>NZ_LPXO01000116.1 GCF_001482405.1 Pseudoponticoccus marisrubri | reverse complement strand
TTTTAGTACTTTTATAAATTTTCTAACGCAAACTTACTCTAGTTTGCAAAACCCTTTCTGAGCCAGATTCATATCTAAAACGGCTTTTTTTCCCTCATTGGCATCAACAAGTTCGAGATCTGATCCGCCTACAAACACTCCCATTTTCATGTACTGTTCAATAAAATAAATTTTTCCACTTTCAGTTTTAAGTACTAGGGGATTTGGAGAAAATTCTGACTC
>NZ_LPXO01000115.1 GCF_001482405.1 Pseudoponticoccus marisrubri | reverse complement strand
AAAAAAACCGTCTTGATCCGATAATGGCGCATAACCTCCCTGCCAGAAGAAGGCATCGCCATCGCAGTTTTCTTGCTCCTGCACCGGCCGGTCTTGACACATTTCCTGTCCACGCTGATTAAACGACACCAGCACAATCGGCATGCCTTCCATTTGTTTTTGAGAAGCGCCATCACAGGTTGCACCTCCACTACCACACACTGCATAATTTCCCGTACCGC
>NZ_LPXO01000114.1 GCF_001482405.1 Pseudoponticoccus marisrubri | reverse complement strand
GCTGGACAGGCTGCCCAGCACCGCGAGAAACAACAGAACAATTAAAACTTTCAGCCACATATTTATTCGCCATTTGATGTAGGGGCCTGAAGTAAAGGCTAATCGGCATGACAGTAAACCACACCCCGGCGCACTCGCAGACTGCCAGTGTAGCATTGATCCGCAACTGGCCGGTCACCTTCCTGAGTGCCGGCCTCCTGCCCCTCCTGCTCGCGCTGGGCTTCTGGCAGTTAGACAGAGCCGAGGAGAA
>NZ_LPXO01000113.1 GCF_001482405.1 Pseudoponticoccus marisrubri | reverse complement strand
GGTATGCCGTTTCAAACCAACTAGTCACCACCGACTTATCAACTCCGCTCAACATGAATCAATTAATCTGGGTAAAACCTGAATATTCCAAGGATGAAAACAATGAGTGAAACCCATTTTGAAATCGGCGCCGAAGTATTTCATGGTAACTCACGCTACAGGGTAATCGGAGTGCTTGACCTGGAGCACGTATCTGTCCGCAGCTCGTTTACAGGTACCGTTAAAAAGTTACATGTTTCTGAATTATCATC
>NZ_LPXO01000112.1 GCF_001482405.1 Pseudoponticoccus marisrubri | reverse complement strand
TTGCAGTCAGTGCCATAACGAATTACCTCGTCGTAATATGCTTTGAAGATTCGGCTGGCCCGTGCATATTTACAGACCAGCTAACGCTTTTTCCCCGGCCGAGGACGGCCGGGACGCACCTCGCATCACACAAATGGTGCAAGGTGCGCGGAGCAATTTCGGACATGTGCCGAAATTGCGGGTTGGTAAAGGCAGGGAACGCCTTTTCCAACAATCCATAACAGCCGCCCTCCAGGCGGATTTAAATCGTC
>NZ_LPXO01000111.1 GCF_001482405.1 Pseudoponticoccus marisrubri | reverse complement strand
TTCTTCCTTGAGGCGGCCCACCACCAGAAGCTCCAGCTGCGGGAAGGTCTGGCGGAGCTCTGCCACGGCCTCAAGCAGGAAGCGCAATCCCTTGAGGGGCTGGTCTGCGGAGGCTGTGGTCATAATCCGAAACGGCCGTTGCTCGATATCTGCAAGGGGACGAAACAACGCCGTATCAATACCGTTGTGCACTAATGTGACCTGTTCCGGTGCCACATCGAACTGCTCGACAATATCCCGACGGGACTGCTC
>NZ_LPXO01000110.1 GCF_001482405.1 Pseudoponticoccus marisrubri | reverse complement strand
GTGGCCGTGGGAATGATTGCTTTGGCCGGTGTGGCGACCGAATTCGGTGTGGTGATGTTGCTGTATTTAAAACAGGCGATTCACAAAGCCGAAACGGAAGGGCGACTGAATAACCGTAGCGATCTGGCCGCCGCCATTATGCAAGGCGCGGTGCAGCGCGTGCGACCGAAAGCCATGACGGTGAGTGTCATCGTCATCGGGTTGTTGCCGATTTTATTCGCCAACGGCACCGGCGCGGAAGTCATGAAACGGATT
>NZ_LPXO01000109.1 GCF_001482405.1 Pseudoponticoccus marisrubri | reverse complement strand
ATCTGCTCCGGGCACTGCAGGTTCAGGCTCTGTTCGAGCAGGTGGTTCATATCGGTCTTGGTGACCGCCCTCAGGGCCGCCTTCACCCGGGGCAGGTTGGTGGCATTCATCGACAGGACGTCGTAGCCCATGGCCACCAGCAGCAGCGCGCCGCCGGGGTCCCCGGCCAGTTCACCGCAGATGCCCACCTTGGTATTGGCCACGTGACTGGCTTGCACCACGTGATGCAATGCGCGCAACACCGCCGGGTGCAGG
>NZ_LPXO01000108.1 GCF_001482405.1 Pseudoponticoccus marisrubri | reverse complement strand
GTGCGAACCACACTCACCAGGCGCACCGCCTGAAGGGCGGAAATATCCTGTAGGGACTTGCCAAACAGCAGCTGCGCAAAGATTTCATCCTGCGCCGCCGGTGGTGTAGAGCTAAACTCGATATCGATGTCGTCCCCACTCCCGGATATCTCAGCGATGATCTCGCCATCGGCATACTGGTGGCGCCCCTTCACAAAGATCGCGGCCACATTATTCTCGAACTGGATCTGACCATCCTGCAGTTCAAAGCGCTTACCC
>NZ_LPXO01000107.1 GCF_001482405.1 Pseudoponticoccus marisrubri | reverse complement strand
ATTGCCTCGGACGAGTGCTACTCCGAACTCTATTTCGACGAAGGCCGTCCGCCCGTTGGCCTGTTGCAGGTATGCGAAGAGCTCGGCCGCACCGACTATCGTCGCTGTGTGGTATTCCACAGTCTCTCCAAGCGCTCGAACCTCCCGGGACTGCGCTCTGGCTTTGTGGCCGGTGATGGGGAAATACTGGAAAAGTTTCTGCTTTACCGGACCTATCACGGTTGCGCCATGCCGCTGCCAACCCAGTACGCCTCTATC
>NZ_LPXO01000106.1 GCF_001482405.1 Pseudoponticoccus marisrubri | reverse complement strand
ATCATGGGACCAATTTCATCCCAAAAATTGATTCCTACTTTCGGCGACCACTTATAGACGTTTAATCGATTGACTAAATTCATTCCCCACCCCACAACCTAAAAACGATATACTCAAAAATGACGATAAATTTTCTCATGCTCGGCCGCTACTGACACCCAGCTCATATACCTTTTCTTATAGAAGAAAGTCTCAGCCTCATCAATTATCTTTTCAGAAGGGCCCCGATCAAAAACTGCGAGTATTTCTCTCACTGCACTG
>NZ_LPXO01000105.1 GCF_001482405.1 Pseudoponticoccus marisrubri | reverse complement strand
CGGAAGCGCGGCTGCGCGACGCTCAGTTCGAGCACGACAATACCTATTCCAATCTGCTATCGGAAAAGTACCCTTGGGTGAACTTGCTGGTGCTGAATTTCTGTTACCACAATGTCCATCATGACAGCATGTTACAACCTTGGTATCGATTGCCGAAATTGCACCAGGAATCCTATGGCGACGATGACCGTCAAGTGCTGACGTTCCGCCATCTTATGAAGAGTTTCC
>NZ_LPXO01000104.1 GCF_001482405.1 Pseudoponticoccus marisrubri | reverse complement strand
GAGCGCGATGGCGCGGGCGGCCTTTTCATGTTGGAATTGATAAATAACTGCCTTCACCTTCCGTCGGCCCCGGCCCGTCGCACTGATATTTTTCTGCCAATACACTCGCTGATTTTCCCGGCAACCAATTTGCTGGTGGCGCTTTTTTCAACGCTGCGCGCCAGTGCCCGTAATGCGGTCACGTTGGACGATAATCCCAAACTTATTAACAACTTCATCCAGCATATCTGTGAGTAAGGATGAAACCAGATTTTTCTTTAAC
>NZ_LPXO01000103.1 GCF_001482405.1 Pseudoponticoccus marisrubri | reverse complement strand
TGAAGGAAGAGGCTCAAAAGGTGGAGATGCACGGGCAGTCGGCGGTTCTGCTGGTGGCACCGCAGATTCGTGCCCAGCTGGCCAAGCTGTTCCGGTTCAGCCTGTCAAATTTACATGTATTGGCCTATTCCGAGGTGCCAGAAAATCGACGCATCAGTGTCGTGGCAAGCGTCGGGCAAGGAAACTAGATGAAATTAAAACGTTACTTAGCCCCCAATATGCGACGAGCGATGCTTCTGGTTCGAGATGAACTGGGAGATGAC
>NZ_LPXO01000102.1 GCF_001482405.1 Pseudoponticoccus marisrubri | reverse complement strand
TCCATCACTTCACGCACCAATATCCCCGCCTGCACAAAATCATCGTCATCCTTGTGCGGGGTATAAGGCGCGTGTACGAACTCCCCGCTCCCGGACCACTTCTCCGTGTACGTATGGTCCGCAGCAGGCCCGCCCTTGGAGTTGGGGGCATAGACCGGGTCAGAGACATTCTGCACCCGCAAGGCGCCATCTTTGCTGTAACTGTGCACTGGGCACCTGGGAGCATTCAAGGGAATCTGCTTGTAGTTCACGCCCATCCGAGC
>NZ_LPXO01000101.1 GCF_001482405.1 Pseudoponticoccus marisrubri | reverse complement strand
TTAGTCAGGGAGTTTCACTGCTGTGGCAGCATCCTCAGGTGTTGGCTGAGCTTCGGGAATTATTCTCATTTTTGCTCGGTAAAATAAATCATGTCCACTGCTCGATCAGTTCGCATGATAATGTGCCTCTGCAGATACATGGACGCTATACAAGAATTGAAATTTTGTCGGCGTTTGGTGTAAGACTTACCCGCGTTTAGTAGACACCCTGTATAGTTAGGTTTCGGCCTAACACGGAGGTGTACCATGGGTAAGAAGAGAACT
>NZ_LPXO01000100.1 GCF_001482405.1 Pseudoponticoccus marisrubri | reverse complement strand
TGTCCCCATTTTCGGGGGCAGTCGGCACTCAGCCGCCGGGTGGGCGGCTGACCGGACGGGGTGCTTCCGGTAGGGCTCATTCAGGGCTCTGTCGGGGCACCCCTCTGTGTAAATGACCGAAATTGTTGTAATGTTCGGCGGCAGTGCCTGACTGCGCCACAGAGGAACCGAGGATGCCCGGAGTAAAAGACCGCAAGTACAAGCGAATCCTGTTGAAGCTCAGTGGAGAGGAGCTGATGGGGGATCAGGGCTTTGGGATCAGTCC
>NZ_LPXO01000099.1 GCF_001482405.1 Pseudoponticoccus marisrubri | reverse complement strand
ATTGGTGACCGCAGTGCGCGAACGCCCGACCGCGTCAGCCACAGCCTGTTGGGTTAATTCAAATTCATGCATCAGCCGCTTCAGGCCGTAGGCGGTTTCAATCGGATTCAGATCCTGGCGCTGCATGTTCTCAATCAATGCCATGGCCAAGGTGGTCTGATTATCCGCCTGGCGTACCACGACGGGCACTTTTTCCAGACCGGCCATTTTGGCCGCACGCCAACGGCGCTCAC
>NZ_LPXO01000098.1 GCF_001482405.1 Pseudoponticoccus marisrubri | reverse complement strand
GCGGCATTTTCACAGAAGCTCACTAAAGCCGAAGCAAGCTATGTTTCAGATTATGTAGCTTCTGTCGTCGACACTCTAAATAGTGAGGATGCTTTGCCAGGTGTTCTCGATAAGAGTTCAGCCATCGAGTTGTTCAGGGGATGTTATCCACTCCATCCTGTAAGTGCGATCTTGTTGCCACTGCTTTGTCAAAAAGTCGCTCAAAATGAACGCACGTTATTCAGCTACCTGGGGAGCCATGAAGAATTTGGTTTACAGGATATGTTGGCT
>NZ_LPXO01000097.1 GCF_001482405.1 Pseudoponticoccus marisrubri | reverse complement strand
ATCGTTCAGGCCCTCGAAGCTTCGACCCTGCATCAGTTCGGTCAGGCTGCGCTCCAGCGCCACGTGGAAGCTCGGGTGCGCACCAAAGGAGGCGAACACACCGCCGGTACGCGGGTTCATCAGCGTCACACACATCACCGGGAACTGACCGCCCAAAGAAGCGTCTTTGACCAGGATCGGGAAGCCCTGCTTCTCCAATTCTGCAATGGTCTCAACGATATCCGGGTATTTCGCCAGCACTTCTTGCGGCACATCCGGCAGGGCAATTTC
>NZ_LPXO01000096.1 GCF_001482405.1 Pseudoponticoccus marisrubri | reverse complement strand
AGCGACTCCTCTGCGGCAAACAGCTTTGAATTCCAGGACGCATTAAAATCCGATCCAATTTGATGTGAAAAAACTTTTTCTTTGGGAATACAGCTGTTGGTTATGATTTTTGCATAAGTCTCGATTTCTCGAGTGACTTGCATTTCCCTGTATTGATTCCATAGTTTTGCCAAAGGGTTATAAAAAACAGCAGCATCCTGTTTTGGGTAGTCGAGCCAATAGTTAAATTCTTCTGGAATATCAGTAGCCGCTTCCCGAAGGGTAAACTGG
>NZ_LPXO01000095.1 GCF_001482405.1 Pseudoponticoccus marisrubri | reverse complement strand
AAGCCGCCATCGCCGCCATCGCGCCCGCCAAGCGGGTGGAATTTTTTGGCTTCGGCGCCTCCGGTGCCGTAGCCAGCGACGCCCAGCACAAGTTCTTCCGCCTGCAGCTGGCCACCGCTGCACACTCCGATCACCACATGCAGAACATGTCAGCCATGTCTATGGAGCCCGGCGATGTGGTGGTAGCCATCTCCCAGAGCGGGCGCACCAAAGCACTGCTGCACTCGATGGAAATGGTCAAGCAGCAGGGCGGTACCGTGATTGGCCTGGCCC
>NZ_LPXO01000094.1 GCF_001482405.1 Pseudoponticoccus marisrubri | reverse complement strand
CCCAGCCGCGTCTTTCGCGGCGATTACAACCGCTTGTTATGCGTGATAGCTGCGGGCTACATATACTTGACCTGCACTCCGCGCCTTTGAAGCACTTCTAGAAACCTCTCCAGATATGAAGGGCTCATTTCGAATTGAGGAGAGTTGGCAGCAATTGGATAACCTAGATCCCTCAATTCCTGCCCCGTTAGCAGGCCTCTGTCAACCGCTCTCCTCTCCCAACATAGATGCCAATTGTGCTCCGCATCCCCAC
>NZ_LPXO01000093.1 GCF_001482405.1 Pseudoponticoccus marisrubri | reverse complement strand
ACGTGGATCCGGCACAACATCTTTTAAACTCATCGCGGTAAAACCGCCATAAGAGCCAACCACTTCGCGCAAAGTATCGACACTTATAAACCCCATGCTTACCAGAGTTTCACCGAGTTTTTGGCCATTTCTTTTATGCTCGGTCAGGGCAATATTTAGTTGGTCACGGGTTATATAGCCGTCACGGATTAAGCGCTCACCAAGCCTTTCCGGATATTGCATCAGGGTTCAGCGCTCCTGAAATTGCGTAATACAAGCAGTCTTTGTTTGATTG
>NZ_LPXO01000092.1 GCF_001482405.1 Pseudoponticoccus marisrubri | reverse complement strand
AAACACCTGGTTTTTGCCCTGAGTTTTGGCCTGATACATGGCCTGGTCGGCCTGACGCACCAGTTGGTCGGCATCCAGGTCGGAGTGCGGGTCATAAAAGCTGACGCCGATGCTGGCCGAAACGCGGATTTCAATGTCGGAAAGGCTGACGGCCGCGTTGGCATTCGCCAGCAGACGCTCCATGAGCGGATAAATTTCGGTCTTATCTCGTATGCCGAGCATGACGGCCACAAATTCATCGCCTCCCAGACGGGCAATGGTGTCTTCTTCGCGC
>NZ_LPXO01000091.1 GCF_001482405.1 Pseudoponticoccus marisrubri | reverse complement strand
GTGTGGTCGACGAAGAGTTCACCGTTTCATACCAGCTGGATGAACGGGGCCGGCTGCAGCAAGTGCGCCGCGATGACCAGCTGTTGGCTGAATACACTTTCCAGGAAAACGGACGCACGGCTTCAGAAACAATCTTTTCGCCACGCAGCGGTGAACCGTTTCGTGTGATCGAGTTTGACGAGGCGGGCAGGGTCAGTTCGCTGCGTCGACAGCTTGGCGATGCAGGGGAGGGGCTCTGGGAGTTCTTCTACGGTTCGCGGGATAACCTGGTTCGC
>NZ_LPXO01000090.1 GCF_001482405.1 Pseudoponticoccus marisrubri | reverse complement strand
TCTAACGTGGAGTTAGAACGATGGATAAGCAAGACATCATCAATTTTCTTTCAGAGCATAAAGCTTTGTTACAGGCACGGTTTGGGGTTCAAAAAATTGGCCTGTTTGGGAGTTATGTGCGGGAACAGCAAACACCGCAAAGTGATATTGATATTGTGGTAGAACTGGTCAGTGATAATACATTTCAAAGCTTTTTCGAGTTAAAAGAATATTTGGAGGCAGCGTTTCAAGCGCCTGTCGATTTGGGCGTTGAAAGTAGCCTGAAACCGGTTGTT
>NZ_LPXO01000089.1 GCF_001482405.1 Pseudoponticoccus marisrubri | reverse complement strand
GATACCGGCAAATACGGTATCGACGCGGATTGGCTGGAAGCGGTGGGTTTTGCCTGGCTCGCGCACCAGACGCTGCATGGATTGCCCGGCAACTGCCCCGGGGTAACCGGTGCAAGTCGCAACACGGTCCTCGGTGGTATCTACCCGGCTTGAGAAGTGAAATGCCTCAGGGAAAGCAGGCCGCGCCTGCAACCCGGGGAGTCTGCCGGGCGGAGGCAGGCCTGGCCTCCGGCTCAGATCGAGAAGGAGGAACCACAACCGCAAGTGGAAGAGGC
>NZ_LPXO01000088.1 GCF_001482405.1 Pseudoponticoccus marisrubri | reverse complement strand
CGTTTCAACAGGTTGGCTGAGACGTTGACCCGGCTCTCGACCGGCCGGCTATAGCGAAAGCCTTTGCCGTTCCTCGCTCGGATATGCTCTCTATGCATGATTCCAGCGATATAGTTGGTTGAACAGGGTATCCCTGCCTCAATCAGCTCCTGCGTGATCCTAGGAGCACCATAACGTGCCTTAAAGGCTTTGAAGGTGTCCCTCACTTTATCGGCAATACGCTTCTTGCGAATAGACCGCGGGCTCTCCGCTCTGCCCAACCACCGGTAATAGCCT
>NZ_LPXO01000087.1 GCF_001482405.1 Pseudoponticoccus marisrubri | reverse complement strand
AGAAGACGGCATACGATATCAATGACGATGTGGTGATGCGCTTTGCTGCGGCCAAGGTCCTGTCGCGTCCGGATTACGACAACCTGAAAATGACCCGTGGTTTCGCCAACAGTATCTGGGTGCCCGGGTACGATGGCTTTGGCAGCGGCGGCAACCCGGATCTGGAGCCCTATCGCGCAACACAGTACGACCTGTCGACCGAATACTATTTCACTGATTCCTCAATCGTATCCGTTGCCTACTTCTATAAAGACATCGATACCTATATCGATACTGCC
>NZ_LPXO01000086.1 GCF_001482405.1 Pseudoponticoccus marisrubri | reverse complement strand
GTTGCCGTCTTTAATGGTCGTGGCGACTGTGTCGTTGCCCAACTCGACGTTTTCGAAGCTGCCTGTGTCTACTGGCGTGCCGATGACGACGCTGTAAACTTCGTCGCCTTCTGCGTAGGCGTCATCCACTGCGGCCACCGTGAAGTCGACGCTTTGATTGGCTGCATCCAGCACCACTTCTGTGGTGTTGGTGATGATGTCGCCGCTTTCGGCTGATTGATAGGTGTAGGTCACCGGTACCGTCACCGTTTCTCCGGCTGCGACCGCTTTGTATACGC
>NZ_LPXO01000085.1 GCF_001482405.1 Pseudoponticoccus marisrubri | reverse complement strand
ACCAGCAAGCACTGAAAGAAGCAAGTCGTCAACTGGAGGTGTTTACACGTAGCATCCCTGAGATTTATGCAACCGACTCAAACGAAAATTTTTATGCACCTGACCGTATTCCCGGCCCTGGCTATTTGCCCTGCCCTGATACCAACCAAAACCAGCGATCCAATGCTCCCTGCGGACAGGGACGTACCTTTGTCTGGGGGCGCTTACCCGTCCGCATCGCTTCCAGGCATATCCAGTTCATTCCCAGGCCTGCTTCCACACCGGTTATCTCGTATGCC
>NZ_LPXO01000084.1 GCF_001482405.1 Pseudoponticoccus marisrubri | reverse complement strand
CCTTTGATGGTTCAATCAAATCAAAAAGGTCGGCGAGGCATCTTGCGTTTAAGGTAAGACGGGTTCTTCGCCGGGGCCTAGCGTCAAGATTTCGTAACCATCGTCGGTGACGGCCAACATGTGCTCCCATTGTGCGGAAAGCTTTCGGTCAGCGGTTTTGACTGGGAAAATGGTGTTTCCCGGGTGTTTTTTGTTGGGGCCAAGCGTTTTAACATTGGCTTTGCCCTGGTTAATCATCGGTTCAATGGTGAAGACCATGCCCGGATGCAGGACAATGTC
>NZ_LPXO01000083.1 GCF_001482405.1 Pseudoponticoccus marisrubri | reverse complement strand
GGGCACCAGCTTTTTGCGCTCGGGGTAGTGGCTGCACTGACACGAGTGGGTATCCAGCAGGCGGCAGGCCACGTTGGTGGTGTACACCTCCCCGCTCTCCTCTTCTTCGAGGCGATGGAGACAACAACGGCCACAACCATCGCAGAGAGATTCCCATTCGGACTCACTCATTTCGTCGAGGGACTTGGCCTGCCAGAAAGGCACTTCGTTCAAAGTGATAACCCTAGCGCTGCAGCTTGCTGTTCTGAGCGGCAATTGCGCTCATCTCGCTATCAACCAC
>NZ_LPXO01000082.1 GCF_001482405.1 Pseudoponticoccus marisrubri | reverse complement strand
TACAGCGCAGAACATGAGTAACAAGGCGCAAAGTCGCACGGCAACCGCGTTCGATCTGCCAGCGTGAAGCTTTGGCACCTCGGAAATCAAGTTCGAAGCACTCCCTTTCAATTCAGCTTTAAGAATATAAAAGGTCGAAGGTTTTTGATAATGATTATAAGCGCTACCGGAAAAAGAATGTTTCGGTGTGACGATTTGAAAACTGGCGAAGGCTCCTTCGCGATATGCATAAAGCTGGTTCTGGAGAAACAAGCCGCACTCAGTATTGTGGGGTTACCATC
>NZ_LPXO01000081.1 GCF_001482405.1 Pseudoponticoccus marisrubri | reverse complement strand
GCTTGTGTACCTTGGAGATCGGTCAGCGTATTGCCATAGAAACTGCCAGAATATTCGTTTGTTCCAAGCTTCCATTGTAGTGACTGAACCTCGCTGAGATCTACGGATGCCAGTTGACCCTCACGCTCCATAAGTCGCAGTTCTTTTTGGAGATTTTCTGCTTCTTCCCGGCTAATGGCCGCACTATCTTTCCATTCCGTCTTGCGGATCGGATAGACAAACACCTCGGCTCTGTCGAAGGCGAATTGCTGGTGCTGGAACGTGAGCTGCGCACCGTAAAATGGGTT
>NZ_LPXO01000080.1 GCF_001482405.1 Pseudoponticoccus marisrubri | reverse complement strand
GATTTCAGCAGGCGATAAACCGGGGACGGTGACGATTGAACCCGGCCAAGCGGTTCGTATTATGACCGGTGCCGCGGTTCCGGCCGGCATTGACTATGTGATTCCTCAAGAACAAGCCCGAATTCAGGAAGACTCTGGAGTGACTTGGTTGTTGCTGAAAGGCGATGTTCCTAAACGAAACCATATTAAAGCCATTGGTTCCGATGTGAGCGAGGGGCAATGTGTCTTGAAAGCCGGGCATTGTTTGCGC
>NZ_LPXO01000079.1 GCF_001482405.1 Pseudoponticoccus marisrubri | reverse complement strand
GCCTCTGTCAGGGTCTCGGCCCCGAGGACGCCATCGTCCAGGGCGACAATCTGTGTCTCACCGCGACCGAGAAAATCCTCCAGCTCCCCCAACCCGGTATGGGAAAAAGACAGCCGTACCGGGGAGTCGTGGTCACTCTCTGCCACCAGGCCCAATTCCGACACCCAGCGGGCACCAAACTTGGGTTCAGCAGTGACCAGTACAATCTTACATTCCGTCATCAACGCACTCACAAACTACAGCAAGAGCAGACCCAGGCCGACAAACCCGACTGCACTGATGGCACCA
>NZ_LPXO01000078.1 GCF_001482405.1 Pseudoponticoccus marisrubri | reverse complement strand
ATCCATGGGCAGGTTGAAGATCGAGTAACATCAATTGGAGGACCGAACTCACTAATGTTGAAAAATTAGGAGATGACCTGTGGATCGGAGTGAAAGGCTAATCAAGCCGGGAGATAGCTGGTTCTCCTCGAAAGCTATTTAGGTAGCGCCTCGCGTCTCACCCTCGGGGGTAGAGCACTGTTTGGGCTAGGGGGTCATCCCGACTTACCAACCCCATGCAAACTCCGAATACCGAGGAGTGCAATCGCGGGAGACACACGGCGGGTGCTAACGTCCGTAGTGGAGAGGG
>NZ_LPXO01000077.1 GCF_001482405.1 Pseudoponticoccus marisrubri | reverse complement strand
CACCTCTCTGTCAGAACCCGGTTTGTCCTTACTGGAAAACGACTGGATCCAACTGTCGCCGGTCACCCTGCTCGCCGTTGCCGCCGTTGTGGTTTTTTCACTGCTTCACCTGCACAGCGTACACATCGGTAAAGGCATACAAAACCTGTTGACCCTCTATAAAGTCGGTTTCATAGTCTTATTCATTATCTTGGGATTCACACTCGGAGACGGCGATTTCGAGCATTTCCGGCCATCGCGATCGGTCTCTGCGGAATTTGATTTTTCATCGTTTGCCGTCGCGCTGATTTT
>NZ_LPXO01000076.1 GCF_001482405.1 Pseudoponticoccus marisrubri | reverse complement strand
CGGCGGCGACCATTGAGAGCTTGATGACCTGCTCCTGGAAGATGGGTACCCCCAGGGTGCGCTCCAGTACTGGACGCAGGTTTTCATGCGGATAGGTGACGGGCTCCAGGCCCTGTTTACGCTTGAGGTAAGGGTGGACCATGCCACCCTGTATGGGGCCCGGGCGGACGATGGCGATCTCGATGGTGAGTTCGTAAAAATTGCGTGGCTGCAGGCGCGGCAGCATGCTCATCTGGGCGCGGGACTCGATCTGGAACACGCCCACGGTGTCGGCGCGACACATCATTTCAT
>NZ_LPXO01000075.1 GCF_001482405.1 Pseudoponticoccus marisrubri | reverse complement strand
AAGGCCTGATTAAAGCATCTAAAAAATCGGGCTGACCTTGGGCGGCCATCGATGATCACGATTTGGGATGCCAGCGATCATCGTCCCCTTTCTCGTACTTTTCCTTTACCGCGGACCAGGCGACAGCATGGGCCGTTTCCTCCCGTGAGGAATCACCCCGGCGGTCCTCCGGATCTGCGTATTGCTCCCAGGCACTGTTGAACGCTTCCTTGTAAATCGATTGGGCATGCGGGGGCAGTACGCCTTTTACATTGTCCGGCAGTTCTTCACGACTTTTGTAGGGCATGGTGAC
>NZ_LPXO01000074.1 GCF_001482405.1 Pseudoponticoccus marisrubri | reverse complement strand
ACCGTGTCACGCCCCAGATCGCCCCCCTGCCCGTTATCCACGAAGAGGTCGTGCCCCGGGCCGAGATAGGCAAGGTCCCGACCGTTGCCGCCATAGACGAGGTCCCGGCCATCGCCGCCATAGAGCGTGTCGAACCCGTCCCCGCCATACAGGCTGTCATTCCCCAGCCGACCGTTGATCACGTCATTGCCCCACTCGCCGTGGAACGCGTCATCCCCGTTGCCGCCCTCGATCGTGTCCGCACCAGAGCCGCCGAACACCGTGTCACGCCCCAGATCGCCCCCCTGCCCGTT
>NZ_LPXO01000073.1 GCF_001482405.1 Pseudoponticoccus marisrubri | reverse complement strand
GATTTGCTGCTGGTGCTGGTCCCGCGACATCCACAGCGGTTCGACAGCGTCGCGCGGCTGTGCCGTGACCGTGGACTGGTCTGTCGTCGTCGCAGTGACGGCGGACGGGTGAGCGCCGGCGAGCAGGTTTTACTGGGAGACACCATGGGTGAGCTACTGCGCTTTTACGGTGCCTCTGATATTGCCTTTATCGGCGGCAGCCTGGTGCCGGTGGGCGGTCATAACATGATCGAGCCGGCTGCCTGGGGCGTCCCGGTGGTATGTGGTCCCCACCTGCACAACTTCAGCAAGGT
>NZ_LPXO01000072.1 GCF_001482405.1 Pseudoponticoccus marisrubri | reverse complement strand
GGAAAAGCCTGCCGTCGAGAAGGTTGCGAAACCGCAGCAGGTTGAAAATATCGACCTACAGCAAGGCCTGCGCCTCGCCGGCGGCTCAGAAAAGCTGTATCACTCTGTTTTGAACCAGTTCATCACTCGCTATAAAGACTTTGCCGATAACTTTGAAGCACTCCTTAAAGAGGAAGACTATCCAGAATTAATGCGTCTGGTTCACTCTTTAAAAGGTGTCAGTGCAACCATTGGCGCCAACCAGGTCTCTGAAAACAGTGCATCGCTGGAAAACTTCCTAAAACAACACTCCG
>NZ_LPXO01000071.1 GCF_001482405.1 Pseudoponticoccus marisrubri | reverse complement strand
ACGTCGGGAACAGGAGCTGTCTCAAGGTTATGGCCACGCGCGCAGCCCCCAAATAGCGTAGCGCGTGGCCATAACCGGGTCTCAGGTCTCAACAGTCAACGGCGGAGCAAAAACCGGCCACGTGGCGGCGCAATACCAGGCCAGTGGCAGGGCGCGAGGCACCATGGCGCGTGCGCTCCCCAGATAGCTGGCGCGTGCCATGGACGTGTCGCGGTTTGATGCCGCTCCTTTGATAGCATTTATTGCAGAAAAGGAGACGTACTATGGGACTGAAACGAACGGACGAATTCCGCGC
>NZ_LPXO01000070.1 GCF_001482405.1 Pseudoponticoccus marisrubri | reverse complement strand
GCACTGAACTTTGAGCCTACTTGTGTAGGATAGGTGGGAGGCTTTGAAACTGTGACGCCAGTTGCAGTGGAGCCATCCTTGAAATACCACCCTGGTATGTTTGAGGTTCTAACCCAGGTCCGTTATCCGGATCGGGGACAGTGTATGGTGGGTAGTTTGACTGGGGCGGTCTCCTCCCAAAGAGTAACGGAGGAGTACGAAGGTGCACTCAGCATGGTCGGAAATCATGCAATGAGCATAATGGTATAAGTGCGCTTGACTGCGAGACAGACATGTCGAGCAGGTACGAAAGTAG
>NZ_LPXO01000069.1 GCF_001482405.1 Pseudoponticoccus marisrubri | reverse complement strand
TCAACACCGTCTAGATCATCCATAGTCTCTTTGGGGTCTTCATAGGCCAACCAAACCTGACCGTTTTCGTCCTCGTATGCCTGCACTTTCAGCGGCAAGAATAATCCTGCACGCGGATCAATCTGCATAGCGGGCGTACCCATCGCGGGGTTGCCGAAGATCAGCACTTGATTGGCTGGAATGGTCAGCCCAACCTTTTCGGCCCCAGCTGCGTGATCAATGCGTGCAAAAACGGTTGCACCCGCATTACCAAAAGCGTCCTCAAACCCATCCAGCGCCTCTGACACCGATTTGTCT
>NZ_LPXO01000068.1 GCF_001482405.1 Pseudoponticoccus marisrubri | reverse complement strand
AAAGGACGACTGGAAAAACCCGTCGTCCCCGCACAGGGAGTGGCAAGCAGAGGAGAGGCGGCGCCTCTCTTCATGCCCTCATGTCCCCATGGAATGATCAGGTCTCGTCCTCTTCCTCCACCGGACCGACAAAGGTCTCGATCCCCTCGTCGCGAAGCGCTTCCAGGGCCTCTTCCAATGCGTCTTCCTCGGTGTCGAATGGGTCTTCCCACACCGTGGAGTTATCGTCCTCATCGATGATTCCGAGCAGCCAACTGCCGTCGCCATCCTCGTAAATATCGATTTGAACCGTATGGT
>NZ_LPXO01000067.1 GCF_001482405.1 Pseudoponticoccus marisrubri | reverse complement strand
AGAGAATCGTACCCCAAACCGACACAGGTGGTCCGGATGAGAATTCCAAGGCGCTTGAGAGAACTCGGGTGAAGGAACTAGGCAAAATGACACCGTAACTTCGGGAGAAGGTGTGCCCCTGATGGTGAAGCATTTACTGCGTAAGCTATTGGGGGTTGCAGAGACCAGGTGGCTGCAACTGTTTACTAAAAACATAGCACTGTGCAAAATCGAAAGATGACGTATACGGTGTGACGCCTGCCCGGTGCCGGAAGGTTAATTGATGGGGTTAGCTTAGGCGAAGCTCTTGATCGAAGCCC
>NZ_LPXO01000066.1 GCF_001482405.1 Pseudoponticoccus marisrubri | reverse complement strand
GTATTCTCTTAAATAGGTTAATTAGGCTGTCAAACTCTAGGCCCCTCACCGTGGGCCAGTAACGCCAAATATATATACCACTGCAAGTCGGTATTTTTTTAAAACCGCGCGTCAATGCGATATAATTGTGGCCTCGCAAGAGCCTTAACTGCTCAACTTTTAATGCTGAGTATTCTTTATTGAACCTGCTCATAGTGAACAAATTAAACAAGCTTGATCTTCCGGATCATCATCCTCTGCATCGCGCAATAGATCTTGCCATCGCTCAGACACTACTCTGTTGCTGGCAATGATGCCCCGCTCTTTCTC
>NZ_LPXO01000065.1 GCF_001482405.1 Pseudoponticoccus marisrubri | reverse complement strand
CTCAGTAAGCACCGCGCGGAAGTTCTGCAGTGACCACTGCTCCGGCAGCGGCACCAGCGCCGCCATCTGGGCCCAGAAGCCCATATCCCGGGTGTCCTGCGCCAGCTGCAGGGACTGCTGGCCAGAAAAAGCGAGACTCACCACCCACAGCAGCGGATAGATCACCACCAGGGAGGCAAAGACCAGCAGGGCAAAGCGCCAGCTCAGCACATCCCGCAGTGCGCCCCGCAACACCCCCTGCGCGCGCTCGCGGTACGGCAAATCCAGCTCGGCCGCCACGGGCCTGCCCTGCACTTGGGAATTGCTCATCGGG
>NZ_LPXO01000064.1 GCF_001482405.1 Pseudoponticoccus marisrubri | reverse complement strand
GGGGGTCTCTGTGATAAAAGCGCAGAAGAATCGCAATTTTGTGGCCAAATACGCACGGCAGTTCAACCGCGCATCTGTCCACCGCAACCGAAAAGCCGATCTCAAGGCAGGTCGTAATCAGAAACACAAAGGGCGCTATTGACCGGCACCCTTATCAGGTACGGAGCAATCGCTGCACGGTAACAATTGGCCGTTGTGAGTAATTGGCAACTCGCAAGATTCTGAGTCTTGAGTTCCCGGTTCGAATCCGGGACGGCCTGCCATCTTTGCCGGCTTGCCGGCAGCAGTTTTGGTGCCGGAAAACCGGTACCGGGG
>NZ_LPXO01000063.1 GCF_001482405.1 Pseudoponticoccus marisrubri | reverse complement strand
AGGTGGGTAATAAGTCCCGGGGCAGCAAAACGGCATTACCGCCAGCACACTTTTAGACAGATTGCAGAGGTAGTTTTCTGACTCTGACAGGAGACAAGGGATGGCACGAGTAGCGAAGAAGAGAAAGCAGGCCAAGCGCCCTGCAAAGGCGAAGGCCACGGCGGCTGTTTCGCCGGTTGTCACCAAGGCTGAGAAGTCAGTCGAAACGGCGACCAAGTCCCTGGATGCCCAGATGGATCGGGTAGCCAAGGCGCGTGAGCGGGCACAGAAGACCGGCACCTCGGCGGCGAAAAAAGCCCTGACGAACGCCAATGCAAAGGCAAAAGAT
>NZ_LPXO01000062.1 GCF_001482405.1 Pseudoponticoccus marisrubri | reverse complement strand
CTGTCGATGCTCAGCGTATCGCCATCGATATCGCTGTCGTTGCTCAGCAGGTCCGCCGCACTGATCGTGACGGCGGTGTCTTCTGTGGTGCTGGCGCTGTCATCCACCGCAACCGGCTGGTCGTTGTCTGGGTTGACCGTCAGGTTCACCGTCGCCGTATCCGTGCCGCCATTGCCGTCACTGACCGTGTAGGTGAAGCTATCACTGCCGTTGTAGTCCGCATTTGGCGTGTAGCTGAAGGTGCCATCGCCATTGTCCACCAAGGTGCCGTTCGCTGGCTGGGTGAAGCTGTCGATGCTCAGCGTATCGCCATCGATATCGCTGTCGTT
>NZ_LPXO01000061.1 GCF_001482405.1 Pseudoponticoccus marisrubri | reverse complement strand
CTTTATTCGCAAGCAGATCGGCAGTTTGAAGTTTATCTTGAAGCTAACGCTGTTTGTGTTGTTTTGTGCCTTTGGGTTTGCGTTTTTGACGTCTTGTGTTACGCCGTTACTGGTTGGGTTTCTGGCGAAAACGCCGGATGTGTGGTTAGCGCCATTGGTCATCGCTATCTTTTTCGGTATTGGATTACTGGCCCAGAAAAAACGCATGCTGTAGGTGGCATTGTTGAGTTTGAATTACATCACTCAAGAGGGCTTTTACCGTTTATCGGAAGAGTTGAGTTATCTCTGGAGAGTAAAACGCCCGGAAATTGTTCGGGCCATTAGTACCGCCG
>NZ_LPXO01000060.1 GCF_001482405.1 Pseudoponticoccus marisrubri | reverse complement strand
AATTGATGCCTTGCTGCGTCACAGCGGGCTCAAAGCCGCGTGATTGATCAGGTCGAGCGGTGTGTTTTTCACCAGGCCTGGTGAAAAATGCATGACTCGGTCATGCCCGAGGCTAGCCAAAGGCTGAGTAAGCGCTCAAATTTAATACCCCATAATCAGATTCAATTCCCCCACGCCGATCAGTTGCTAAAATGCGACTGAATTTTTGTTGAAAAGGGTTTTTACCATGACGTCATTGCCGCGCCGGGTCTTTTGTTCCTGTGTTTGTTTGTTGCCATTGTGTTTGGGGGCTCAAAATGCGCTGGCTTCCGGCTTTCAATTGATCGAACAGTCGGCCA
>NZ_LPXO01000059.1 GCF_001482405.1 Pseudoponticoccus marisrubri | reverse complement strand
TAAAGAAAAGCATTTTCGAAAAGCATCCGAAAATTGTTTTGTCAGTCAGCCAACCTTGAGTATCGCCATTAAAAAACTCGAGGATGAATTGAATGTGACTTTGTTTGAAAGACGTAAAAACGATGTCTTGATTACCCCAATCGGTCAACAAGTGGTCGATTTGGCGGAAGAAATCATTCAAAAAACCAAAACCATCAAACAAATTACCCAGGATGAACAGTCTCAAACCACCGAATTAAAGTTGGGTGCGATTTATACTATTGGGCCCTATCTGTTACCGCATTTGATTTCAGAGTTTCATCAGAAGGCCCAAAACATCCGTTTATCCATTGAAGAAAACTATACGCACGAGC
>NZ_LPXO01000058.1 GCF_001482405.1 Pseudoponticoccus marisrubri | reverse complement strand
AACAGGAATTGGTGAAGGCGAAAGCGAATTTGGAATCTTACCAGGCCTGGTCGAAATACTTTGTGATTAAGGCTCCGGTTTCCGGCAAAATCGCTAAAATCAATGCGCCGAAAGGCACCACGGTGTACAAGGAAAACACGCCGTTGATTCAGATTGAACATTGATTTGTGGAGAGAGAGCGCCCAAAAGCAACGGGCGCCGTTGAGAAAATTATAAGTCTTGGCCGAAACCAAAGAATGTGCCTTCGATAGCCGTTTGTCTGTCCAGTGCGCTGAGGCCTTTTACCGAACGGATAATTAACCAAATCATCCACCAGACAAGAATGATGGCGCCGACAAAAAC
>NZ_LPXO01000057.1 GCF_001482405.1 Pseudoponticoccus marisrubri | reverse complement strand
GGTGGGCGCATTCACAGCTATACCCTCATCAAAGACTCGGTGTTGTTGCCAAGAGTGGAAGTGCAACGAAACTGCCGTATCCAAAATGCCGTCATTGATAAAGGAAGTATCATTCCTGAAGGCACGATTATCGGTGAAAATTTGGAAGACGATAAAAGACGTTTTTATGTTGAGGAATCTTCTGGTATTGTGTTGGTAACGCCGGAAATGCTTGGACAAAAATTGCACGTTACTCGTTAAGAATGCTCAACTAGGTGATTAGATCCCTGTTATGGAACCGAAAAAAATTAAATTGGTGCTGTGTTGGCACATGCATCAACCGCATTATCGAGATGGACTGAATGG
>NZ_LPXO01000056.1 GCF_001482405.1 Pseudoponticoccus marisrubri | reverse complement strand
TAAGTCCCGTAACGAGCGCAACCCTTGTCCTTTGTTGCCAGCACGTAATGGTGGGAACTCAAAGGAGACTGCCGGTGACAAACCGGAGGAAGGTGGGGACGACGTCAAGTCATCATGGCCCTTACGTCCTGGGCTACACACGTGCTACAATGGCAGGTACAGACGGTTGCGAGACCGCGAGGTGGAGCTAATCCGAGAAAACCTGTCGTAGTCCGGATCGGAGTCTGCAACTCGACTCCATGAAGTCGGCATCGCTAGTAATCGTGAATCAGAATGTCACGGTGAATACGTTCCCGGGCCTTGTACACACCGCCCGTCACACCATGGGAGTGGGTTGCTCCAGAAGTGGCTAGTCTAACCTTTGGGAGGACGGTCACCACGGAGTGATTCATGACTGGGGTGAAGTCGTAACAAGGTAACCGTA
>NZ_LPXO01000055.1 GCF_001482405.1 Pseudoponticoccus marisrubri | reverse complement strand
AATCGGAACTGCCGGAGGCAATCTGGTCGGACGCATCATTCACGGTGCGTGACGATACCATCAATTCGGAAATCGCCCGCCCCATGTTTTCCAGCGACGTATTGATGGCGTCTTTCATTACTCCGATTTTACCGAGATACTGGCCTTCGACGCGGCGCGTCAAATCGCCTTCCGACTGCGCGACCACCACTTCCACGGCTTCGGTGATACCGGCTTCCAATTGATCCAAGGATTCATTGATATTGCGCTTCAATGAATCCAGTTCGCCCGTTAATGGCGTGGTCAAACGGCTGGAGAAATTCCCTTCCGCAATGGCTTTCATCGTCTGGTTGATACCGGACACGGCTTCATGAGTGTTACGCATGGCGTTTTGCAAATCATCCACCATGACTTTGAAATCGCCTTCAAAGTGCGCCTGTGTTTCG
>NZ_LPXO01000054.1 GCF_001482405.1 Pseudoponticoccus marisrubri | reverse complement strand
GACTGAGAACAAGAATGGCCCCGCGCGATGCGGGGCCGGAGAGGTTGGAGTGATTAGTGCGCGCTGGCCTCACCCGCCCCTTTCGGGAAGCGGATACTAGCCACCATTTCCTGCACATGCTTGGGCGCATCCTCGGTCATGCGTGCCACGGCAATGGCAACACCGAAGTTGAGCAGCATACCCAGTGTGCCGATACCCTCGGGGGAGATACCAAACCACCAGTTGTCCGGAGTGTTGGCGGCCGGATTGATGAACTTGAAGTAGATGATGTAGGCCGCGGTAAAGGTGATACCGGAGATCATGCCCGCAATCGCCCCTTCCTTGTTCATGCGCTTGCTGAAGATGCCCAGGATGATCGCCGGGAAGAACGACGAGGCTGCAAGCCCGAAGGCGAACGCCGCCTCCTGGGCCACGAAGCCCGGCGGATTGATCCCCAGGTAACCGGCGAT
>NZ_LPXO01000053.1 GCF_001482405.1 Pseudoponticoccus marisrubri | reverse complement strand
GCCGTCACAAGACTGGACACTTATGATAACCCTGACGCGTCGCGTCTAGTCGACCCTGCGCCCCAGGCGCAGCATCACGGTCTCGATCCCGGGGTTCGATCCGAAGATCCCGGCATGCGAGCGGTGATCGTAGCCGATCCCCACCCCGTGGCCGAACAGCTCCACCCCGAGCTCGATGCCGGAGCGGAACACCATCGGTCCGCCCAGGTCGAACCCGTCGCCGGGCCAGTAGAACCCGGGCATCAGGTGAAGTTCCGCGTAGAACGGTCCCAGCCGCACCGGCCATGTCAGGCCGTAGCCGAGCCAGGTCGCGCCTTGCTCGTCGGAAGACAGCCCCGCGGCCTCGGCAAAGGGGCCGAACTGGCGGCCCGTCTGCACCCGCAGGTAGCTCTCGTCCGAGGGCGCGGCGCGCCGCTCCAGAACCCGCCCGCGGGACAGCTCGATCTCCGGAGCCACATCG
>NZ_LPXO01000052.1 GCF_001482405.1 Pseudoponticoccus marisrubri | reverse complement strand
GGTCCCGCGCCGCCCGGATGACCTGCATCGCGCGCTGAATGTCGAGCCGCACCGCTTGCGCGACATCCTGTGCTGGCGAGACGAGCGCTATGTCAGCGACCAGCTGGCGTTCTCCTACGACCGGCTGCGGATCATCCTGCAGGAAAACGAGATCACCCGCGGCCTGCCGGGCAAGTACATCGACACCTTCGAGTATTCCGACGGCCGGCTCGAGTTCCCCTGGCAAGGCGTGGCGCTGCCCCACACCGCCTTTGACAAGGATCAGCGCGTCATTCACGCGGCGACCACCGAGAACAAGCACCTCAGCGCGGTGCTCGCCCACATCAAGGCCGAGCAGGACAAGGCGCCTCCGAAAAAGCGCCGTGCCGACAAACAGCGGACGCAATACACGCCGACCGGCCGCCGCAACACCGGTTGGAACATCGCCGCGCCGACGGGCCGCTGAACCTGCTCGTGGACAGCAC
>NZ_LPXO01000051.1 GCF_001482405.1 Pseudoponticoccus marisrubri | reverse complement strand
AAGTTGTGATTTGAAATGGATTCGCCGTCGTTACTCGGTGACGGTGGAGCGTATTGTTCGTGAATTGAGAGGAGAGTCCTGTCTCGGGCTGACTTCACATGAGTCCTCGGAACGGCAAATCATTTCATCCCGTTCTTTTGGCCGCTCGGTCACGGATTGGGAGCAAATGGCACAAGCGGTGTCGGCGTATGTGTCCCGAGCGGGCGAAAAATTACGCCAGCAGAACAAGGTGTGTCAGTTTGTGAGCGTCAGCATACGTTCCAGTCCCTATGCAACGAGAGGAGAGCCTTATCAGGCGTCACAAACGGTGCCATTGATTTACCCGTCCGATAATACGGTCTTATTAGTGAAGCAGGCTAAACGGGCCTTGCAAAGCATTTGGCGAGAGAAGGTGGCGTATCAAAAAGCGAGTGTGGTGCTGTCCGGGGTGACG
>NZ_LPXO01000050.1 GCF_001482405.1 Pseudoponticoccus marisrubri | reverse complement strand
GGTACAGCGCTCGCAGCGGGTAATACTACCAACGTGGTCCAGTCAGGCACCGGCAACAGCGCCGACGCAGATCAAACCGCCCCGAATACCGTCAACAACACCATCAACCAGGATCAGGATGGATTTTACAACCGCGGCAAGGCTATACAGAACGGTGAGCGCAACAGCACCATCTTTCAGGATCAGACCGGTGCGCTGAACAGGGCCTTCAGCCGCCAATCTTATGGCGTGGGTAATTTGAGTACGACATTCCAGCTTGGTGACGCCAACAGCTCATACAGTGTACAGAAAGTGGAACGCAACAGTTCCATTGTGACTGTCCAGGTTGGTCTCAAGAACTATGCCAATGCCGTTCAGTCCCACGGTGTCAATAACACCTCTGACATCTTGCAAGATGGTTCCTTCAATACCGCCAGCGTGATGCAGCTACTGAGCCAGAGCTCGAGTGCCAGCATTCTGCAGGATGGCTTCGCCA
>NZ_LPXO01000049.1 GCF_001482405.1 Pseudoponticoccus marisrubri | reverse complement strand
TCGAGAAGCTGACCGGCAAGACCGGCGGAAACGGCAACGGCACCACGATCTCCGGCACGAACAGCGACAACACGTTCAACCTGGCCGCTGGGGACGTCGAACTGACCAACATCGACCGCTTCAATCTCGGCAACGGCCACGACACGCTCGACCTGTCCGGCCAGACCGCCGACTTCACCATCAATGCCGGCAACCACAACGACACCGTGACCACCGGCTCGGGCGACGACACGTTCGAGGCGGCGGGCGGCAACAACACCTATGATTCCGGTGACGGCAACGACACCTTCAACGCCGGCGGCGGCGCCGACGACATCGATGCCGGGGCGGATGACGACACGGTCCTCGCCCAGAAGAACGAGCTGCTGAACGACACGCTCGACGGCGGCGACGGCACGGACGAGATCGTCAACGAGAACGCCAACCAGGCGCTGCAGCTGTCGGGCTTCGGCGGCGGCGGCGCGGGCAACCCCGAGAACTTCGAGAAGCTGACCGGCAAGACCGGCGGAAACGGCAACGGCACCACGATCTCCGGCACGAACAGCGACAACACGTTCAACCTGGCCGCTGGGGACGTCG
>NZ_LPXO01000048.1 GCF_001482405.1 Pseudoponticoccus marisrubri | reverse complement strand
GCCGCGCCAGGTGCTCGTTTAGGCCACTTTTCTTTCGAAGACGACGGGGCTTTTGCAGCCCAAAGCTGAGTGTCTCCGGCGCGGGTTGTAGAAGCCATTGATGTATTCGAAGATTGCGATTTCAGCGTCCCGGCGCGTCTGCCATGAACGTCGCCAGATCAGCTCTGCCTTGATCGTTTTGAAGAAGGTCTCGACGGCTGAGTTATCGAAGCAATTGCCTTTGCCGCTCATGGACACTTTGAAGCCGTGCTGGCGCAGCAGCTTCTGATAATCGTGAGAACAGTATTGCGACCCGCGATCCGCATGGTGGATGCAGCCTTTCGGCGGTTGCCGGAGCGCGACGGCCATCTTCAACGCCCGGATCGCGAGGTCGCGTTTCATGCGATTGCTGACTGCCCAGCCGATGATGCGGCGGGAATGCAAATCCAAGATCACCGCCAAGTATAACCATCCTTCGCGGGTCCACACGTAACTGATATCGCCCGCCCATTTCTGGTTGGGGCGATCTGCGCGAAAGTCGCGGTTCAGCAGATTGGGCGCGATGTTGAAGGCGTGATTGCTGTCGGTCGTCACCTTGTATTTCTTTGACCGCTCAACACGGATGCCGTTCTCACGCATCAGACGACCGACACGGCGGTGGCCAATGTTCAGGCCCAACTCCTTCAACTCCTCGGTCATCCGCGGACGGCCATAACTGCCTAGG
>NZ_LPXO01000047.1 GCF_001482405.1 Pseudoponticoccus marisrubri | reverse complement strand
ACTAGGATCAGGATTCATAACCAGTAGATGACGACTGCAGCGAGAGCGATGGCGGAGAGAAAGACCTTGGGGCAGCGGTCGTAGCGGGTCGCCACACGCCGCCAGTCTTTGAGCCTGCCAAACATGATCTCGACGCGGTTGCGCCGCTTGTACCGGCGCTTGTCGTATTTCACCGTTGCCTTGCGCTGTTTTCGGCCCGGGATGCAGGCGCGTATCCCTTTGTCTTTCAACGCGTCTCTGAACCAGTCGGCATCATAGCCGCGATCCCCGAGCAACCAGTCGACCTTCGGCAGGCTGCTCAGCAGCGCCCGCGCGCCGATGTAGTCGCTGACCTGTCCTGCCGTGACGAACAGATTGAGCGGCCGCCCTTGGCCATCGCAGATGGCATGGAGCTTGGTGTTCATGCCGCCCTTGGTCCGGCCGATCAGTCGACCACGCCCCCCTTTTTCGCGGCCATGCTGGTCGCTGTGCGGTGTGCCTTCAGGTAGGTCGCGTCGATCATCACGGTTTTCTGTTCGCCGTGTTCGGCCGCCAGCCCGGCCATCATCCTGGCGAAGATCCCTTTCTCGCTCCAACGCTTCCAACGACTGTAAAGTGTCTTGTGCGGGCCGTAGGCTTCTGGAGCATCGCGCCAGCGTAACCCATTTCGATTGATAAAGATAATCCCGCTCAAAACCCGTCTATCATCGACCCGTGGCTTGCCGTGCGACTTCGGGAAGAAAGGGGCGAGCTTGGCCATCTGCTCGTCGGTCAGCCAGAAAAGGTCGCTCATGTCACCGCTCCGTTTTCAGAGCCGTGAATCATGCCGTACAGCGACAATCAATGCATCCTGACCCTA
>NZ_LPXO01000046.1 GCF_001482405.1 Pseudoponticoccus marisrubri | reverse complement strand
GGCTCCGCGCCTGCCGCACTTGCCAAGCCCGAAACCGACCACTACCAAAATCAAACCCGCAGACTCTCGTCATGAGCGAGGGACCAGCGGGGGGGGTGGTCACAAGGGGGCAAGGGCAGCCTCAAAATTGGCAAAGAAGCCGTCCACGATGCACGGGGCTATTCATTCCAAACAGAACAGCATTGTCTTCGCTGAGGATCGCGGGAACCAAGCCGTCGCGTCCGGTGGGTTTGGAGCGGGTGAAGGGAATCGAACCCTCGTCGTTAGCTTGGGAAGCTACTGCTCTACCATTGAGCTACACCCGCTGCCTTGGCTGGATAACATTGGCAGCCGCACATCAGCAAGTCATAAAGGCCCATCATCAAGCCGCCCCAGCCACAAACTCGTACGTCTTGGCCTCATCTTCCATTCCATTCAGCTGTAACTCGTTCGGCGTAAGAACGAAGGCTCTTCGGTACGGATGACCGTGCCGCTGTGCACGATAGAAAGCCCGCGTGAAAGCAATCGCAGCATCATCTCCAATTTCCACGGTGCAACCGATTACGGCTGCCACATGAGGTTTTACTTGGGTTGCGATTCTGTCTGAGTAACAGGCATTCAAAACCAAGCACTTGACGCTATCGCTGAGGTGAACCAGCCCCTCGACTGCTGCCGCTGATACTTCCGCTGTCAACGGCGGAGCAAGAATCGGCCACGTGGCGGAGCAATAGTCGGCCAGTGGCGGGACGCTGCGCGCCATGGCGCGCGCTTGCCAGATGGCTGGCACGTGCCATGGCGGATTGGCCCGCAGGGCCAATCCAGTGGCGTGCCCCCATCGGGTGGTCCGCTTTGAGTGTTAGTGCATCGTGGGCCTTAGGTCTATCGGGACGATGCTTTCGGGCGCGGGTGGACGGTAGACCAGAGCGCTGTGCGGCCTGATCGTGTTGTAGTGGATTCGCCATTGCTCGATCAGGATTTGGGCTTCCCGCAAGCTGTAGAAGATTTCACCGTTGAGCAGCTTGTCCCGGAAGCGGGCGTTGAAGCTTTCGCAGTATCCGTTTTCCCATGGTGACCCCGGCTCTATGTAAGCCGGCTTGGCACCGACCGCCGCGACCCAGTC
>NZ_LPXO01000045.1 GCF_001482405.1 Pseudoponticoccus marisrubri | reverse complement strand
TGATCTTCGTTGTCATCGGTGTGCCCTCCACTTGGTTCCCACGGAACCATCATGGCATACGAGATGCTTTTGGGTGGGGGCGTCCACCGCATAAGTTCACCCGCCCCCCCCGGTCGTCCCTCGTTCATGACGAGAGTCCTTGGGGTTGATCTGCGACACAGCGCCAGTGAATTCCGCACTGAACGCCCGGGTGCCCGCGCGGCCGTCCACGCCGCCTGGGGGCACTCGGCATCTGTGGTGTCTCGCAGCAAAACGGCGGGTTCCCAAGGAACCCGCCGTCGTTGGTGGTCGTGTATTGGCGTTCTTGCCTCAGGCCGCCTTGTTTGCGGCAGAGGTCACCTTGTCGACGGTGCCTTGCGCGTTCGCAGCGACCGTTTCGCTCATGTCTTCGCCAACTTTGGTGGCCATCTCGGTCGCCTCGGTGCCAGCTTTCTGGCTGACGTCGGTCATCGCTTTCGCGGCGCGGGTGAAGAGGTCCATCTGCTTCTGGGCAAAGTCGCTGTACGCCTTGGCGTAGTCGGCCGGCTGATCGCGGACTTCGTTCATCTCGCGGAAGTTCGAGAAGGCTTCTTTTGTGGACTCGCTCGCAATGTCCGTGGAGCGGGCCGCCGCTTCAGTTGCGATCGTGGTCATCCGCTCACCGATCTGCGCCCAGGTCTTGAAGACGTCCTGATAGCCCTGCGGGTCGAACAGGTTCTGCATGTCGGTAGCAGCGGATTTCGTGTTCTGCTTGGCCATGTCGGGTCTCCTTTCAAGGAAGATCGTATGTCGTGGGCGCTGCTATGCGCTTAAACTTTCATGTAATGCTGCGCTGCAGCATTTCAACCGGACCATGCATCACAGGGAGCAAGACTTTCGGGAGCCGGATACGGGACAGGGCTTGTGCATCACCACCTCCAAACCGACTTTCGCCGCGTTGCACGCCTACTCGTAGGAGCGCTTTGCCTTTGCGATGTGACGCTCGAAGCGGCCTGACTTAGCGTCAGCCTCGTTGTTGAACCAGTCGGAGCCCCGGCGCCACCGCCGCCGCCTGAGCCGGGGCTCAGCCCCACATGCGGGCCGCGATGTCGCGCTCTTCCCGGCCCACCGCGTCGGCATAGATCGCGGTGG
>NZ_LPXO01000044.1 GCF_001482405.1 Pseudoponticoccus marisrubri | reverse complement strand
TGGTCTGCCCCCAGAAAAGTGGTCCTTCCTGAGGTAGGCTTTCGAGCCAGATGGAGGACGAACGAATGGGACAGAAGAGACACAAGCCGGAGGAGATCGTCGCGAAGCTTCGGCAGGTCGACGTGCTGGTATCGCAGGGCCGATGGGTGGCCGAGGCGGTGCGGTCGATCGGGGTGACGCAGTTCACCTACTACCGCTGGCGCAAGGAGTTCGGCGGGCTGAAGACCGATCAGGTGAAGCGTCTCAAGGAGCTCGAGAAGGAGAACGAGCGGCTCAGGAAGGCCGTCTCCGATCTCACACTCGAGAAGCTGATCCTGAAGGAGGCTGCCTCGGGAAACTTCTGAGCCCCGCTCGCCGCCGGGCCTGCGTCGAGCATGTCCGGCAGACGTTCGGCGTGTCGGAACGCCTCGCCTGCCGGGTGCTCGGCCAGCATCGCTCGACACAGCGCAATGTGCCGCGCGGCCGGGCCGATGAAGACGCGCTGACCGCGGACATCATCGCGCTCGCTTCCCAGTATGGGCGCTACGGCTATCGCCGGATCGCGGCCATGCTGCGAGACGCCGGCTGGGCCGTTAACGTGAAGCGCGTCGAGCGGATCTGGCGGAGGGAGGGGCTGAAAGTGCCCTCGAGGCAACCGAAGAAGGGGCGGCTCTGGCTGAATGACGGATCATGCATCCGCCTCCGACCAGAGCGTCCGAACCACGTTTGGTCCTACGATTTCGTGGAAAGCCGAACCCACGATGGGAGAAAGTTCCGTATGCTCAATGTTATAGACGAGTTCAGCCGGGAGTGCCTGGCGATCAGGATCGACCGGAAACTCAATTCCACGGCCGTCGTCGATGTTCTGACCGACCTGTTTATCCTTCGGGGAGTGCCCGGCCACGTCCGATCCGACAACGGCCCCGAGTTCATCGCCAAGGCCGTGCGGGACTGGATCGATGCGGTCGGCGCGAAGACGGCGTTCATTGAACCAGGCAGTCCCTGGGAGAACGGCTACTGCGAGAGCTTCAACTCGAAGCTCCGCGACGAGTTGCTCAACGGCGAGATCTTCTACTCGCTGGCCGAGGCCCGCGTGATCATTGATGCGTGGAGGGTTCACTACAATACCGTCAGGCCACACTCGTCGCTGGGATATCGATCACCAGCTCCGGAGGCCATTCACTGGCCGTCCCGAGATGGCGGATCGCCCCCGCCCCAGGCATCTACCTTGGCGCCGAGACCCGTCATGCACTAAGACTGAAACCGGACCACCCAATAGGGGCAGGCCA
>NZ_LPXO01000043.1 GCF_001482405.1 Pseudoponticoccus marisrubri | reverse complement strand
TCCTCTCGCTGTTGCAGGATCTGGTCACCCCGGCCGTAGTAGACGTCGGCCGGCGTCAGGTTCCCGAGGCTCTCATGGTACCGGTGGGTGTTGTAGTATTCCACGAATGCGCCGATCTGGCGCTCGAGGTCCCCCGGCAGGAAGTAATGCTCGAGTAGCACGCGGTTCTTCATGGTCTGGTGCCAGCGCTCGATTTTGCCTTGGGTCTGCGGGTGGTATGGCGCCCCGCGGACGTGGTCCATGCCCTTGTCCTCGAGATAATCCGCCAAGTCTCCGGCGATGTAGGACGAGCCATTGTCGCTGAGCAGCCTTGGCTTGGCGACAACGGTAGCACTGTCGCAGCCTGAGGCCTCCAGCGCCAGGTCGAGCGTCGCTGTCACATCCTCGGCTTTCATCGTGGTGCAGAGCTTCCAGGCGATGATGTAGCGGCTGTAATCGTCGAGGATGGTCGACAGGTAGAACCAGCCCCAGCCCAAGACCTTGAGATAGGTGAAGTCCGTCTGCCACAGCTCGTTGGGCCGCGTGGTCTGATCTTTGAATTCATTGCTCGACCATTGTCCTCGAACCCATGGCGGACAAGGTCTCGCCCTTGATCACGATATGCGCTGGCGCCGTGATCAAATCCTCGGCTTTCAGGATCCGGTAAACCGATGATTCAGAGACAAAATACTGCTTCTCATCGGTATATTTCACCGCCAGTTCGCGGGGCGTCAGCTCTTCGTGCTCGAGGGCGAACTCGATGATGTCGGCCCGGGTCTCGTCCGGAAGGCGGTTCCAGACAGAGCCCGGGTGCGGCGCTGCATCCTCCAGCCCACCGAGCCCGCTTTCCGACCAGCGGTCATACCAGCGATAATAGGTCGTACTTGGGATGCCGAGCATGGCCAGCGTCTGGCGAACCGATAGATGCGAGGCTTCGACGGTGCGGATGATCTCCAGCTTTTCCGATGCGGAGTACCTCATGCCTCGTACTCCCCATCCCCGATCATGCTTTTTTTGAGCAGGCGGTTTTCCAGGGTCAGGTCGGCCACGACCTCCTTCAACGCCGCCGCCTCAGAACGTAGTTCCTTGACCTCTGGCGAGGTCGCCTGACGGGCCGCATCCCCGGCCAGTCGCTGCTTGCCCGCCTCGAGGAACTCCTTCGACCACGTGTAGTACAGGCTCTCGCTGATCCCTTCACGGCGGCAGAGAGCGGCAACGCTCTCCTCACCGCGCAGGCCAGCCAACACGATCCTGATCTTCTCTTCGGCCGAGTACTGCTTCCGGGTCTTGCGCTTGATCCCTTTGACCAGCTTGTCGGCCGCGTCCTTGGATGTTCCGGATTTCTGGCTCATCTTCGCTCCTTGGTG
>NZ_LPXO01000042.1 GCF_001482405.1 Pseudoponticoccus marisrubri | reverse complement strand
GGCTCCGCGCCTGCCGCACTTGCCAAGCCCGAAACCGACCACTACCAAAATCAAACCCGCAGACTCTCGTCATGAGCGAGGGACCAGCGGGGGGGTGGTCACGGCCTTTGTCTCCGATCCTGTGTCCCAGGCGTGCAGGTAGACGCACTCATATTTCAGGGTTCGCCACAGCCGCCCAGTGAAGATGTTGTCGAGGATTCTGCCTTTTTCATCCATTGAGATGCGCACCCCGGATCGGCGGAGCCGGTCAGTCCAGGCGAAGGACGTGAACTGGCTACCCTGATCCGTGTTCATGATCTCGAGCAGGCCGAACTTGTCGATGGCCTCGTTCAGTGCTTCGACGCAGAAGTCGGCCTCCAGCGTGTTCGAGATCCGCCAGGACAGGACTTTGCGGGTGTGCCAGTCCATGATCGCCACGAGGTATAGGAACCCGCGCCGCATGGGCAGGTAGGTGATGTCCGAACACCAGACCTGGTTCGGGCGTTCCACCCGCAGACCTCTGAGCAGGTAGGGATAGGTCTTGTGGCCCTTCGTCGGCCTGCTCGTGTTGGGCTTCTGGTAAATCGGCATGAGCCCCATCAGGCGCATCAGTCGCCGGATGCGCTTCTCGTTCACCAGGTGGCCGTCGTTGCGCAGGTGCCAGGTCATTTGCCGGACGCCGGAGAACGGCGTCTCCAGGTCCGAAGGACGCTCGTCGATCCGCCGCATCAGGCCGAGGTTCTGTTCGGTCTCGCCCTTGGGCATGTAGTAGAAAGACGAACGCGCGATCGACAGCAACCTGCACTGCTGGCCGATCGACAGATCCGGGTGGTCCGGCTCGATCATGCCGGTTCGGGACTGGCCTCGGACCAATGGCGGCCCAGTCCCTCACCACTTCCCGCCCCAGGGCTTCAGCTTTCGTTAAAAAAAAGTGTTGGCCACCGCCAGCTCCCCGATCTTGGCGTGGAGCTCCTTCACCTGCTCCTCGTCAATCTCCGGCTTCTTGCGGCCCCCGCGTTCGAACACACCGGAGGCGCCTTCGAGCAGGGCTCGCTTCCATTGATGGATCATCGTCGGATGCACCCCGAACCGGCTCGCCAGTTCGGCAGCGTTGTTCGTGCTTACGCCGCGCCACTGGCGCGACGGTCCCTCCAACCCTCGCCTTTCAGGGCTTCCAGCGCGACCTTCGCCTTGAACTCAGGCGCGTGCTGCTTCCGTTTCGATCTCTCTGATCTCCTTCTCGTCGAAGATCAGCAGACTGCAAATCGTAGCTTATGTCAGTGTCCGAATTTCGGGGAGCACCTCCGGTTCCCCGGTGGTCCGAGCGTTGCGCACGGTTTCGGTTCACCGACTTGTCCCGGGTTTCCCGGGAAGGATCGCGCGTTTCGCGGTGGTGTTTTCT
>NZ_LPXO01000041.1 GCF_001482405.1 Pseudoponticoccus marisrubri | reverse complement strand
CGAGATGGCGGATCGCCCCCGCCCCAGGCATCTACCTTGGCGCCGAGACCCGTCATGCACTAAGACTGAAACCGGACCACCCAATAGGGGCAGGCCACTGGTCCGTGAAAATTGATCCATCCACTCACTTGCACTTCTGTCACTTACAACTGCTTCGGAGAATACCTCAGAAAACAGCTTCAAGCATAGATCGTATAGTGAATGTCCCTCAGAGACGCATTTTCTAAACTGTTCATCGCTCCAGTTCGATATGCGAACGAATGGGTCTTGCGCATCAAATTTATCAGCGGCGTCAATTTGTTCCGCTGCTTTCGCTCTTGTTCGCCTATAGAGCTCCGCCAGAGTTCGCAATTCGCAATCACGTACGTACTCCTTGATCGCCTCTTTTCGTGACAGGCGGAGGCTTCGCTCGCTGTCGTGATCTGGGTCGTCGGATGCGGTCATGAAGGACTACCGTTGGTGATCGCCAGTGTAGCGTGGGCGGCAATCGGTCTTGGCGGTTTCCGATATTCTTCCGCGTTTCTTCCGGGTTTCGCTGCATACGAATGACTTGCCTTCGTCTTCGATCGGGACAGTGCCGGGCAGGAATGGGCCTGCTCTCCCACGTCGAGGAGGCGACCATGAATCATCTTACTCTGATGCTCTATGCTTCGACCTACATTATGTTGGCTCTCAATGAGCTTTTCAAAACGGAGTTGCATGACACGATGAAGGTCGTGCTTTATTTCACGATTACAGTCGTGGTGGCCTTTGGACACCAGGGAGACGAATAGCGCATGTAGTTGATCGGCCATCTGCACTGATCGGGAACTGCGCAGTCGACATGCCGCAAGCACCATGGTCGGCTTGAGAATCGCTTGCTGGCGATGCTTGGTCACTGGTTTCTTATCCACATCGACAGATTAAGCTCGGTGATCCAAGCCTGACAAGGCTGTGAAAGCTAGGAATGCCCTTCGTTGGGGGGGCGTGGCGTCCCTGCCAAGATCCCCACTTGGATGACAGAGCATAGTGATCACCTCAGATCTCCCGCGCGAACCAACGGATGCGGCCGACGATGTGGATCTCGTCGGCCGTTCTCTCGTATTCGGGGTAGTGCTTGTTGTCTGAGATGACGCGCACGCCGGGCGGGTCGCTGTTCGGGATGTGCTCGAGCCGCTTGGCCACCAGCCCGATGCCATCGTCCAGCACGAAGATGCCGGGCGGGTTCGGCGCGCGCCGCGCCATGTCCACCAGCACCGTGTCGCCGTTGAGCAGCGTGGGCGCCATGCTGTCGCCCTCGACATGCATGATGCGCAGCTGGGAGGGGCTGGCCTTGAGGCTGTGTCGGATCCAGGACCGGCGGAATGTCTGACGTCAGCACCTGTGGGACAGATTTGAGGTTTTCGTAACGGAGGATTTCTGGATCATCGCAGCCACCAAGGAGCGAAGATGAGCCAG
>NZ_LPXO01000040.1 GCF_001482405.1 Pseudoponticoccus marisrubri | reverse complement strand
TGAACTTATGCGGTGGACGCCCCCACCCAAAAGCATCTCGTATGCCATGATGGTTCCGTGGGAACCAAGTGGAGGGCACACCGATGACAACGAAGATCAGCATGCTTGCGATCGACTTGACGAAGGGCAGCTTTCAGGTCTGCGCGGTCGCAGCGGATGGGGCGTGTGTGGATGCCCCCCATTTGGCAAGCATGATCTTCGGTATTTCGGCGGGGTCTTCGATCGGACGTGTGTCAGGCCTCTCAGTGTGGCCTTTGATGACGCCACGGGCCGGTATGCTGTTCGGAAGGCCGGGTTCACATCGGTTCAGAGAGCTGCAAGCGCTCGAGCCCCGGGACTGAATCTCCCGCCTTGAACTTCGAAGTCCGTGTCGCCTACTCCTCGTCGATCGCTCGCCCCGGCCTTGCGGCCATGCCGTGCTTTCTTGCCGCTCTCGAGAGTCTGGTCACGCCATCCGGTAATCCTCCTGTTTCGTTGTCATGGCCCAGATCATGCGGGCCATCCACTGCCCGGCAGGGCATGCCGAAGGCATGTCCCGAGAGGGATGTTCGCCAGCGCCACCGCCGCGACCATCCTCGGCTTGCGCGCCACGAGCGCGGCCAGCCAGCGGTTCGAACTGCCGCCCTTGCGGACCACCCAGCGGATAACGCTCATCGCGCCGACGATCAGCAGCCGGCGGATGTCGGTCTGACCCATCTTGCTGACCGACCCGAACCTGGACTTGCCACCCGTGGACCTCTGTCGTGGCACCAAGCCGAGCCACGCTGCGAAGTTGCGCCCGCTGTCGAATGTGTCGAGGTCCGGTGCGAACGCCGCGACCGCGCCTGCGGTGACCGGGCCGATCCCGGGGATGGTGCACAACCGACGCAGCTGCGCATCTGTCTTCGATGCCGCCTCGAGTTCGTCCGCCAGCTGTTCGATCACCTCGGTGAGCCGCGCGATTTGGTCGAGGTAAATCGCGCCCATCTCCCGGACCGGGCTTGGCAGGTCGGTAGCCTGGTCTTCCAGCGCGTTCTCCAGCACCTTCAGGCTCGCCGGTCCCTTCGGTGCCACAAGTCCAAATTCAGCCAGATGGCCCCGAAGCGCGTTGATAAGCTGCGTGCGTTGCCGGACCAAGCATTGGTGCGTTCGAAAGGCCACCGCGCGCCCCTGGGTCTCGGCGCTCTTCACCGCCACGAACCGCATGGTCGGCCGCAAGGCCGCCTCCGCAATAGCTTCCGCATCTGCGCGATCGTTCTTCTGACGTTTCACGAACGGCTTCACGTAGGTCGCCGGGACAAGCCGCACCGTGTGGACGTGCCGTTGCGCTATCCGGCCCCAATGGTGCGAGGTGGCACAGGCCTCCATCGCCACGATGCACGCTGGCTGCTCGGCGAGAAGCGTCGCCAGCCGTGTCCGCGACAAACCTCGGTTGTATAGAACCGTCCCCTCCGGCCCCACGGCGCAGACCTGAAAGCTGCCCTTCGCCAGGTCGATCGCCAGCATGCTGATCTGCGTCGTCATTGATGTGCCCTCAGCTCGGCTCATGTGGAACCATCATGGCATACGAGATGCCGCTGGGTGGGGGGCATCCACCGCATCAGTTCA
>NZ_LPXO01000039.1 GCF_001482405.1 Pseudoponticoccus marisrubri | reverse complement strand
GCGTGTGGCGACCCGCTACGACCGCTGCCCCAAGGTCTTTCTCTCCGCCATCGCTCTCGCTGCAGTCGTCATCTACTGGTTATGAATCCTGATCCTAGTCGTCCCTGTCAGGAAACTGCCTTGGGTAACTCTAATGTCTCCGGGAATCTCGTCGGGATTTACAAAAAAATTAACTTCAACCATATCTTCCTCCAAGTCGCCTATGGCAGTTTGCCTTTGCTCGCACTGCATTGAGGTTAGCGCAAGAATCGTGAGCGGTCACGGTTCCTTTACCAAGCAGAAACTGAAACCGCTCCTTTTTTGGATGCCCAGTAGTCATCTCGACATATCAGTGGCTTAAAGCTGTCGCCCCCTGCCTCAATCTGGTCGGTTTTGGAAGGTTTGTGGCACCATGTTTCATGTTCATGGATTGCGCCCGAGTCACCACAGGTGACCAGTTTACTGATTCGCAGATCGACGCTTTGGCGAGCGCCGGGCCTGAGTGCGTGTTTGCCGATGCGATCAGCGGCGCAATCGGGAAGCGGCCAGAATTGGACAGACTGCTTGACCACCTTCGCAGCGGCAACGTGTTCGCTTACTGCGCGATTCCGTCGGACATTCTGACGGAGGTCATTGGTGGTCACCTCAATTTCGCTGTCGCCATGCGGCGGCAGGCTTCTCAAATGGGCGATGTGATCGATAGGGCATGCCCCTGTGAAACAACCCGAAACGCATGGAGTGTCGTCTCACACAAATCACCATTGATTTTTGAGACAATGCGTGTCACAACATCTTAAACCCGTGTGACACAAAGGCGCGCCATGCTGATTGGATATGCAAGAACCTCGACACTCGACCAGAAAGCGGGATTGGAGGTTCAGCTTGATGAACTCCGGGCTGCGGGATGTGAGAAGGTTTTTGAGGAACAGGTCTCTTCTGTCGACGTAGCCGCCCGGAAGAAACTGACCGAAGCAATGGACTTCGTCCGCGAGGGCGACACCTTGATTGTGACGCGGCTCGACCGACTGGCGCGCTCAGTCGCTCATCTCATGGAAATCCTGGCGACGCTCACCAGTAAGGGGGCTTCCCTACGGATACTGGCAATGGGCATCGATACCGCGACGCCAACGGGCAAGCTGATGCTCACGGTGCTGGGAGGCATTGCGGAGTTCGAGCGCGAAATCATGCTTGAGCGGCAGCGAGAAGGCATCGCCAAGGCCAAGGCGGCAGGGAAATACAAAGGGCGCAAGCCGACCGCCCAGGCAAAGTCAGATGACGTGATTGAGTTGGCCTGGGCGGGCGTTGGTCCTACCGAAATCGCAAAACGAGCGGGCATCAGCCGCGCGTCGGTCTACAGGATACTGAGAGAGCATCAGACGTCCTCTCCCGCAGACGCTGTTGCGAAATAGCGTTCGAATGGGCATTGGTGCACTTGAGTGCACGGTCCGTTTCCAATCTGGCACTAATGCGGGTCACTCAGAATACGCTTTCGAAAATAGGACCACCGCACCAAGAGTGCCGACCAAGGCATAATCGTCGCGACTAGCTGTCTGCCTGTTCAATGAGTTCTCGCATCGCACGGATGAGTGAGGTCACCTCCGCCCTTTGTTCGGCTGCCTTCGCGCTGACACGTCCGTGCTTGAGGGCGTTAGAATTCTTCCTCGGTGCACCCGGTGACCTCCCCCCATGCATTCGGCAACGACCATTCGCCATCGCGGGGGACAGGCACGGTTTCTGCGCCCGTGTCATCGCCCCACAGCGGGCACTGAGGTGCATAGGTAATTTGTTGTGCATGGGGTTGTTCCTCCGGTTTTTTCTGCCCCCCGCCCCCCAGCGTGTTCGACGACGCCCACGACGGCCTGACCGCCTGCGTGAACATGAACGTGCTCAACAGTCACTTTCTGCTGGCCCTTGCCCCGATGTTTGTCCCGATGGTCTGCCCCCAGAAAAGTGGTCCTTCCTGAGGTAGGCTTTCGAGCCAGATGGAGGACGAACGAATGGGACAGAAGAGACACAAGCCGGAGGAGAT
>NZ_LPXO01000038.1 GCF_001482405.1 Pseudoponticoccus marisrubri | reverse complement strand
GGATTTCTGGCTCATCTTCGCTCCTTGGTGCCTGCGATGATCCAGAAATCCTCCGTTACGAAAACCTCAAATCTGTCCCACAGGTGCTGACGTCAGACACAAGATGGCGCGCACCGTACACGCCGTGGTCATGCACGGCGAACCCGATCGCCCCTTCTTCGAGGGGGTGAGCCCAGGCGGAAGGACCTCTCTCTGACATGAGCCGTGGAGGCAGCTTCCTGACCTCGTAGATAATGTTCGGGCCTTCTGCTTGGGATCTGGGATCTCGTGTTGAGGACGGTGAGGGCCGCCAGCGCGCGTCCCCTGTGTTTGCCATGGAAGAGATCATTTCTTGACGGCAGAGCCCGTCTGGGCAACCTAACAGGGTATCCGGGATACCGGACGCCCCATGACCTGCTGACCCAAGCGGCCAGAATTTCCCGACACAGGACGTTGTCGCTGACAATGCTAGCGGGTTTTCCGTAGATCCGGACGAGTGCGTCCAGCTCCCGGGCAACGCGCTCGCCTGAAGTGCTGGTGTCCGCAGCCAGGCACAGGTTCTCCCGGCAGAAGTCGTCATTCACGGCCAGGATGCGGAACTTGCGCGAAGCGCCGAAGCTGTCTGCCAGGAAATCCAGGGACCAGCGCTGATTGGGCCGTGTGGCCTCGGGCATCGGCGTTCGTGAGCCCCGGGCACGCTTGCGGCCCCGCCGCCGCTTCACCGCAAGCCCTTCTTCCCGGTAGAGGCGGTAGAGTTTTTTGTGGTTCATGATCATGCCTTTGCGCTCAAGCAGCACGCCGATCCGCCGGTAGCCGAACCGGCGGCGCCTGCCAGCGATCTCCTTCATCTCCTGGCGGATCTCGAGATGGTCAGGCGGGCGTTCGCGCCGGACCGTCTTGGGGTCGACACCCCCTCTCGTGACATTGCTGCGCAATGCACTGCCGGGCAGCGGACCAGCCGGCAGGCCCTGCGTTGCGAGATGTCATGATCCCGCATCGCATTGAGCGCTGCCTCTCGCCGCTCCTTCGGCGTCGTCAGGGTCGGCCTTTCCCTCGAACCGATGGAGGGCTGACGGCCTCCATTCCCAGCAGTTCTTTCAAAACCACATTGTCGAGCATCGTGTCTGCCAGCAGCCGCTTCAGCTTGGCGTTCTCATCCTCAAGCGCCTTCAGCCGTGCGGCCTCAGATACCTCCATGCCGCCATACTTGGACTTCAGCTTGTAAAAGGTCGCCGGGCTCAGGCCGTGCCGGCGACACACCTCCGCTGTCGGCATTCCGGCTTCCTGTTCTTTGATCATCCCGATGATTTGCGCCTCGGTGAAACGGCTCTTACGCATTCGTCTGCTCCTACATAGGTTGGGCAGACTCTACTTCATGGTGAGGGATTTTGCAGAGGGCAGGTCAGATTGCGCAACAGAGCTTTTCCGATTGTCAAGCGTGCCTTCCGGCGTGGTTGCCGCGGCAAGCTCCGCGTTCTGGCCTGCAAAGGTCGCAGAGCTTTCACCGATGACCCGTCCGTCACCGAGCACAAACGAGGCTCCGTTTTCGGTCCAGCCCAGGGCGTCGACCAACTGCAGGGTGTCTTTCGGCGACCAGCGGCGGACAAGTTCGCTGATCGCCTTGCTCGTCCCGGGGGCGGTGCCGAACATGAGGCCGTGGTCCGCAAGCATTGCGATCAGCTTGCCTGCGGCGCCATTGAGCGTCGCGGCGTCGAGAATGACCTCGTGGTGGCGCCCGTCCGGATCCTGAAACGCGACCTGCTTTCCCCATCCGGTCCCGTCCGCCCGCCGGCAATGGGCGGTTACGCAGAACGGTTTTGACAGAAAAACAGGTCCATCACCGGTATCGTCGTCATCGGGCAGCAGCCAGACGCCGGTCTCGTCGAGCAGGTAGCCGGCCGGCAGGCAAAGGTTATCTCCCGCACTCGGCCTGGAGGCGGGACGAGGGGCTTGTGAAGCCAGCTGTACGACGTTTGAGGGAACGGAGATCTGATCTTTCATGGCGTGTCCTTTGGGCATGACGCTGCACACCCTGTGCAGCGTTGCAAGCTGCACAGGGTCTGGCGGGGCTGTGGGGTGGTCGGTGAAGTTGGCGTCTGTCGGCTCAGAAGGGGTGGTGTGAGGCGAAATGTCTGACGTCAGCACCTGTGGGACAGATTTGAGGTTTTCGTAACGGAGGATTTCTGGATCATCGCAGCCACCAAGGAGCGAAGATGAGCCAGAAATCCGGAACATCCAAGGACGCGGCCGACAAGCTGGTCAAAGGGATCAAGCGCAAGACCCGGAAGCAGTACTCG
>NZ_LPXO01000037.1 GCF_001482405.1 Pseudoponticoccus marisrubri | reverse complement strand
TGCGCGCGGCCGTGCCGGTGAAGGTATCGTCGCCGTTGCCGAGATCGTAGGTCAGGTCGTCGACGCCGCCGCCGATCACCGTGTCGTCGCCGTTCTTCAACTCGATAACCGGAACCGAGTTATTCTCGACATTGACCGCGGAGAAGTCGAACAGGTTGCTCCCGTTCGTTCCCTTCAGTGCCTTGCCATTGCCGCGGTACACCTCGATCCCCGAGACATGGACCCCGTCGTTGAAGCCGAACAGCTGCAGCGAGCCGCCCGTGTTGATCAGTTCGTCGCCAAGCCCGCCAGCCTCGTCGCCGCCGTGAATCACGTCGTAGAGCGCATCCTGCCCTGTGGCGAAGAAACGATCATTGCCATCCATGCCGAACAGGCAGTCGTCGCCGCCGCCGGCCGTGATGTCGTCGTTCCCGTCAAGACCCAGCACCAGGTCGTCGCCGTTCGTGACGTTCCCGATGGCGCCCGGCAGGCCGTTCGACGGGATCGTATCGCCGCTGTTCGTGCCGATGACGACATTCTTGCCGACGAAGCAGTCGGCCGCGATCGGCAGGCCATCCACCAGCAGGGACGCGCTTTCGAAACCCTTCGCGGTGAAGTCGAGGGCCGCGATATCCAGCGTCTTGCCGGTCGGGTCGCTCAGGTAATCGTCGAGCGCCGCCGCCTGGGCGGGGTTCGTCACGATCGCCGTGAACTCCGCCAGCGTCAGGTTGAGCGTGATGTGATCCTCGGTGTCCTGGGCACCACCGTCGTACTGGGTGCGGAGCGTTCCATGCGCATCGGCCGTAGTTACCACGTCGTCACCACTGAGAAGGTTGACCCGCTTCCAGTTGTCGAGGTCGATGCCCTCCAAGTCGAAGGTGTTGGCGTCAGCAGTTCCATTGAGGTTCAGGCCGCCGTTGTTGAACTTACCCTTGCCGACGATCTCTTCGAACCCGCTGACGGCGCCCGGACCGGTTCCGGCGTTGATATCCGCCACCTGGAGCGCCGCGGAGGTGCTGCTGTTCGCCAGCACATCGTTGCCGTCACCGCCCTCGACCTGCGTGTCGTTCAGCAGGTGGTCGGCCCGTGCCAGCACGGTGTCGTTGCCGGTGCCGGCGTCGATGTCGTCGGCGCCGCCGCTCGTAATGACAATGTCGTTGCCGCCCGCGGCGTCGATGGTGTTCGACTCGCCCGCATCCGCGTTGTTGCCGCTCTCGCCGCTGATCTTTTCGTCGGCGTCGCTGCCGAGGAAGGTGTCACTACCGCCCCCGAGGTTGATCTCGATCTGGGACACGACATCGTCAAAGCCGGTGACGCTCGCGCCCGTGAGATCGAGCGTGTCGTCGCCGTCCTTCATGTTGATGCGGCGGATATTGTCGATCGAACCGCCGGATAGGTCGAAGGTGTTGTCGTCGTCCGTGCCAGAGAGCGTCCGGGCGCCATTGTTGAACTTGCCGACGCCCTGGATGGCCTCGATGTTCTCCGCATTGCCGCCGCCCGAAAGCCCTGCATTGACATTGCCGAGCGTAATGTTCTGCGACGTCGCAGAACTCGTGATCGTGTCAGACCCTGCGCCACCATCGATGTGGTCGTCGAGAGCCGATCCGCCATTCACGATGATCGTGTCGTCCCCGTCGCCGGCGAAGACGCAATCGGCGCCGCCGTCCTCGGTGTGGATGACGTCGTCACCGTCGAGACCGAACGCCAGATCGTCGCCGGAGGTCATGTTGCCGATCACGCCCGACGAGGACGCGATGTCGATGACGTCGGCGCCGTTCGTCCCGGCGACCACGTTCTTGCCGAAGCAGTCGGTGATGTCGATGCAGGTCCCGTTGACCTCGGCCGAGAGCGTCACCGTCTCGAAGGTGTCATCGACATTGATGCCCACCGGGCCCAGCGCCGCGTTCAGGCCGGCGACCGCACCGGCGTCGGTCGGATCGGCGACATAGGCCTCGACAGCGGCGATGTCCGCGGCCGAGAGGCTGGCCCATTGCGCCGGGGTCAAGTTCAGCGTGATCGTGTCGGTATGGTTCCCGCCGCGATACTCGATGGTCGCGGTGGCGTCCGCGTCCGTCACCACGCTGTCATGGCCGTTCCCGAGGTTCACGAGGGTTACGTTGGTCACGGTCACGCCGCAGAAATCGAACGTGTTGTTGCCGCCCGTGCCGGAGATCTTGACGCCGTTGCCGTTTCCGCCGGCCGCGCCGGTCAGCTTCTCGAAATTGTAGACACTCACGCCGTCATTGAAGCCGCCCAGCTGCAGCGCCTGGTTGGCGTTCTCGTTGACGATCTCGTCCGTGCCGTCGCCGCCGTCGAGCGTGTCGTTCAGCAGCTCGTTCTTCTGGGCGA
>NZ_LPXO01000036.1 GCF_001482405.1 Pseudoponticoccus marisrubri | reverse complement strand
GCAACCAGTTCGCCGTGGCGCAGCTGGGAGACTCGAACAACGCCACGTTCAGCCAGATCGGCAACGGCAACAACGCGGGCATCTCGCAGTAAGCCTGCCTTGGCCGGGCCGCTTTCGGGCGGCCCGGCATGCTTGCCCTTTGATCTGAAAAGGTTCCTGACATGACACTCAAAATCACTTCTCGCTCCGCGATCGCGGCGCTTCTGTCCACCACCGTGATGACAACCGCCTGGGCGGATGACAACGACGCCTACCTCGAGCAGGCAGGCAACAACAACATGGCCTATATTGATCAAAGCGGCGACAACAACGATGTCGGCTTCGACAATGGCCTGACCGGTGGCGGAAATATCAAGGGAGCCGTCCGCCAGGAGCAGATCTTCTCGGGTGCGGGCAACGACCTCGACATTTTCCAATCCGGCGATGGCAACAAGGTCGGTACGGTTCAGGCGCCGGGCACCTCCGCCAGCGTGCTGCAGCGCAGCCAGAACGGCCCGTCGAACACACTGCTCGTGACCCAGTCCTCTGACGACAACACCGTCGAACGGATTTCGCAGATCGCCCGTATTCCGGGTACCGCCGCAAACACCGTGACGATCACGCAGGAAGTCGGAGATGACAACCTTATCGGTTTCGTGAGCCAAGACCGCAAGGGTGGGACAGGCCACACGGCGACGCTGACCCAGACGGGTGCCGACAACATCATTCTCAGAACCCGTCAGCAGAACAACAACAGCATCCTGGTCGCAACCCAAGAGGGTACCGGCAACCTCATCAACGAGATCCGGCAGCAAGGGTCTGGCTTCAATTCAAACGACGGGAACCACGAGGCCTATGTCGTTCAGGATGGTGACAACAACGGCACCTCGGACTTCTCCGCGGGATCGTTTGCTGCTGGAACTGGCGCTGCCTGGAGCAAGGTCGAACAATACGGCAACGACAACGATGTCGATTACTTGGCGGTCGGCAATGCCAACCTGTTCGGCTTCTACCAGGACGGCACCGGCAACTCGGTCGGAATGGTCACCATCGACGGCGACGGCAACGAGACCGCGGGCTACCAGGAGGGCACCGACAACCTGATTGTGATCGCGCCCATCGTGGGTGACGACAACGACATCGGCGTGATCCAGGACGGCACCATGAACATGGCCGACATCGCGCTGACCAATGGCAGCAGCCGCAACGCGATCGGCGTCGACCAGTTCGGCACGAACGCGGCCGATGTGGACGTGGATGGTAACGACAACTTTGCCGACATCCGCCAGAGCGTCAACAACTCGGGCAGCTTCGGCGTCGTGCTGAACATCACCGGTGATTTCAACGGCACCGGCCCCTGGGTGACGGGCAGCGACGCGGAATCGATTGGCCTGACCGGCGGCGTGATCATCCAAGACGGCGTGGACAACCTGTTCGACGCCGTGATCGAAGGCGACAACAACCTCTTCGCGTCCGATCAGTTCGGCAACGACAACACCATCGACGCCTTCGTGGACGGCAACAACAACCAGTTCGCCGTCGCGCAGATGGGCAACATGAACAACGCCGTCTTCAGCCAGATCGGCGCCGGCAACAACGTGGGCATCTCGCAGTAAGCCTGCCTTGGCCGGGCCGCTTTCGGGCGGCCCGGCATGCTTGCCCTTTGATCTGAAAAGGTTCCTTACATGACACGCAAATTCACGACCCGCTCCGCGATCGCGGCGCTTCTGTCCACCACCGTGATGACAACCGCCTGGGCCGATGACAACGACGCCTACCTGGACCAGCTCGGTGACAACAATACCGCCCTGATCACGCAAAGCGGCGACGCAAACGATGCCGGCTCGACCGTACATGCGATGACCCAAGACGGCGACAACAATGATCTGGATATCTTGCAGACGGGCAACGGCAACGCGGTCGGCCTCAAAAATGGCGGAAACCAAAACGAAGTCGACCAGATTGGTGACGGCAACGTTGCGAGCGTCGAACAGTTGACCGATGACAACTTCGTCAATGAAATCCAGCAGAACGCACAAACAGCCACGGGAACGAACACGCTTTCCATCGTCCAGACCAGCACGAACGCGGCTTACGCACCGGGCACGCCGAGCGGGCTCTTGAGCGGCTTCGGCAGCATCGTCAGTAGCGTGTCACAGACGAACACCGGGGGCGCGGACAACTCGGTCACGGTCTACCAAGACGCCAACGACGGTTCGACCAGATACGACCGGCACCGGATCGGCGGGAACCTGCCGCGGAATGCCGGTACGATTTTCCGGAACTCGAACTTGAACTTTGCCTCGAACGGCATCGTTCAGAATGGCGCCGGCAACACGGCTGACCTCAGCCAGGAAGGATCCAGCCATCTGATCGTGCTGTCCGAACAGATCGGAGACGGCAACACCGTGGATCTCGAACAGATCGGCGAGCGCAACACGATTGTTCGTGTTTCCCAGGATTCGACCGGCTCGCTGGTCGGTGGCAACACTGCAACGGTTTCGCAGGACGGGTTCAACAACGGCGACGATGGCAATCCGTTCACTGTCGGCCGCTTCGCCGCGGGCACAACCGTTGTACAAGGCACCGTTACCCAGATCGGTGGCGACAACGATGTCGATTACATGGCGGTCGGCAATGACAACCTGTTCGGCTTCTACCAGGACGGCACCGGCAACTCGGTCGGAATGGTCACCATCACCGGCAATGGCAACGAGACCGCGGGCTACCAGGAAGGCACCGACAACACGATCACTATCGCGCCCATCGTGGGTGACGACAACGACATCGGCGTGATCCAGGACGGCACCATGAACATGGCCGACATCGCGCTGACCA
>NZ_LPXO01000035.1 GCF_001482405.1 Pseudoponticoccus marisrubri | reverse complement strand
CGAGTACTGCTTCCGGGTCTTGCGCTTGATCCCTTTGACCAGCTTGTCGGCCGCGTCCTTGGATGTTCCGGATTTCTGGCTCATCTTCGCTCCTTGGTGGCTGCGATGATCCAGAAATCCTCCGTTACGAAAACCTCAAATCTGTCCCACAGGTGCTGACGTCAGACAGGGAACGACAAGGGCAACGCGGAAGGGCTGGTCGGCTTCTCCCGCCGCAACTTCATGGTGCCGGTCCCGCGGTTCGCGACTTGGGATGCGTTTAACGCCGACCTGGAGGCGCAGTGCCGCAAACGCCAGTCGGTTGTCCTGCGCGGCCAGTCCGAGACGATCGGGGAACGGCTCGCCCGCGATCTGGAAGCGATGTCCGACCTGCCGGCGGCCCCGTTCGATGCCTGCGACCAGGCCACCGGGCGGGTCAGTTCCCAGGCCCTGGTGCGCTACAAGACGAACGATTACTCGGTGCCGGTCGCCTATGGCCACCGCGACGTCTGGATCCGGGGCTATGTCGATGAAGTGGTGATCGGCAGCGGCGGCGAGGGTGAGCCACAGTGTCGCCACCGGTTCGAGACACATGGCGAACGCCCGTCATCCGCGATGCCATGACCGCGAGGACACGGTCTTCGATCCGGTGCATTACCTCCCGCTGATCGAGCGTAAGAGTGAGCCATTGGAACGCCATTGGTCCGAGAGACAATGGCGAACGCCCTCGATCAGGCGGCACCCTTGGCTGAATGGGACCGCCGCCCGAGTTCGCGACCCTGCGCCGCCTGATGGAGGCACGGATGAGCAAGGCCGGGCGCCGCGAGTATGTCCAGGTGCTGCGCCTGCTCGAGATCTTCGACATCGACGATCTGCATGTCGTCGTGACGAAGGCGCTACAACTGGGAGCGGTTGGGTTGGATGCCGTCAAACATCTCGTCCTCTGTCAGGTCGAAAAACGGCCACCGAAGCTGGACCTCGACGTCTATCCCTACCTACCGCGCGCCGACGTCGCGACGACGTCGGCGGCCAGATACATGTCGCTGCTGTCGAGGGATGCAGCATGACCGCGGCCCCGAAGATCCTGCTCGCGGATCATCTGAAGACGCTGAAGCTGCCCACCTTCCTGCGGGAGTATGAAAAGCTGGCCCGCCAGAGCGCCGCCGAAGGGCAGGACCATGTCCAGTTCCTGGCCCGTCTGGTCGAGCTGGAGCTGCCCGGCGGCGTGCGCCGCCAATAACAAATATGCGCGCCTTTGGCGCGACCGCGAACGGCGAATGGTGGAGCGCCGCTTCAAGGCCGCGAAGTTCCCGACGACCAAGAGCCTCGACAGCTTTGACTTCAAGTCGATCCCCAAGCTGAACAAGATGCAAGTTCTGGAACTTGCCCGCTGCGAATGGATCGACCGGCGCGAGAATGTCATCGCCCTTGGCCCGGTTCGCCATTGTCACTCGGACCAATGGCGCGACATGGCTCACCACGGGCAAGACGCATGTGGCCCTCGGGCTTGGACTGGCGGCCTGCCAGAAGGGCATGTCGGTCGGCTTCACCACCGCGGCCGCACTGGTCAACGAGTTGCTGGAAGCGCGTGATGAACGCCGCCGCCTGCGCGTCCAGAAACAGATGGCCAGCGTCAAACTGCTCATCATCGACGAACTGGGCTTCGTGCCGCTGTCCAAGACCGGCGCCGAACTCCTGTTCGAGTTGATCCCGCAGCACTACGAGCGCAGCTCCACGATGATCACCAGTAACCTGCCATTTGACGAATGGACCGGAACATTCGGCACCGAACGCCTGACCGGCGCTCTGCTCGATCGGCTGACCCACCACGTCAACATCATCGAGATGAACGGTGAGAGCTACAGGCTTGCACAAAGCCGCGCCCGAAAGGCCCAAGCCCCAAACTGATCATTCAAAACGGGATTGGCCCTGCGGGCCAATGCGCCATGGCCACGCGCTACGCTATTTGGGGGCTGCGCGCGTGGCCATAACCTTGAGACAGCTCCTGTTCCCGACGTGCTATGGCAAGGAGTTCATCGCCAAGGCCGTGGGGGACTGGATCGCGGCCGCCGGCGCCAAGACGGCATACATCGAGCCGGGATCACCCTGGGAGAACGGCGACTGCGAAAGCTTCAACGCCCGCTTTCGCGACGAGCTGCTCGACGGTGAGATCTTCTACAGCCTGCGCGAGGCGCAAGTCCTGATCGAACAATGGCGCATCCACTACAACACGATCAGGCCGCACAGCGCTCTGGGCTACCGCCCACCCGTGCCGGAAAGCATCGTGCCAATGGACCAGAGGCCGACGATGCACCAACACTCAAACCGGACCACCCAATGGGGGGGCACGCCAGTGGTCGCCGGAAGCAAGGGGATAAGCCTTCAGTCTATTCCTGTTGGTGGACCACTTTCAGGCGGCTACTCCAGACTGAGATCAGCTTCCGGCAGGCAGGGCAGATACGGACATATGAGAATTCAACTTGCATGGACAGCCACTATATTATAGGGCAACGGAACGAGCGGGCGAGTTGGCGGAGTGGCTACGCAGCGGATTGCAAATCCGTGTACACCGGTTCGATTCCGGTACTCGCCTCCATTTCATTCTAAATCATAGGGTTAGTGGCTGAACAGTCGGGTGTGACACAAAGTGGGACACACGCCCTATGATGCTGTCATCCTATCTAAGCCCCTCAAGACACGGGATTTACTACTTCCGCTGGCCTATCCGTCCGTCCTTAGAGGGAAAGCGGACCACCGTTCGCATCTCTTTGCGCACCCGTTGCCCAGATCGGGTTAGCGATTTGGCCCGTCATCTTGCATCCTGCGGGCGAATACTGCGCGAGAACAATGCATTGGCGGGACTGAGACAAAGCGAGATACGCGAGAAGGTGCAAGCCTACTTCAAGGCGCAACTAGACCAGTACCTTGACTGGCTGGACCGACGCGGCTTGTCGAAGAATGCCTTGGAGGACGTTCGCTGCGAGATGCTGGACCACGAAAGCTATCTCGACATGGAGATGGAGAGCGACCAGTACCTGCCCGTCAAGCCGTTCCTAAGAAAGTCGGGCCTGACGGCGCAGGACTGGCAAGCCAGCCAGCCCATGATGCAACGCGAACTTCGCAAGGGCCGCCGGGACTTGCTCAGGACCGTTCTGGAAGCCGCTGAGCGCCTTGAGCATTATTCCTATGACGATGCCCCGGCCATCACGCCTGCCGCTCCTGCGCCCGCTCTGCCAGCCTCATCGCCCTTGGGCGCGGCGGTCGATGATTTCATCGCTGAGCATTCGCGCCAATGGGTTCCCAAAACCATTGGCCAGAACCGGGCCTACCTGAACATCCTTGTCGAGTATTTCGGGCCTGACCGGCTGCTTGCCACGATCACCAAGCACGATGCGAGCGAGGTCAAGAAGGTCTTGCAGGCGTTACCGGCCAGCAGGAACACGAAGCCCAAGCTGAAAGCCATGCCGTTGATGCAGGTCGTCAAGGAAACCGGTCACAAGAAGATCGCGGCCAAGACAATCAACAGCCATATCCAGATGTTCAAGATGTTCTTTGACTGTGGCCTGCCCCTATTGGGTGGTCCGGTTTCAGTCTTAGTGCATGACGGGTCTCGGCGCCAAGGTAGATGCCTGGGGCGGGGGCGATCCGCCATCTCG
>NZ_LPXO01000034.1 GCF_001482405.1 Pseudoponticoccus marisrubri | reverse complement strand
CGGAGACACTCAGCTTTGGGCTGCAAAAGCCCCGTCGTCTTCGAAAGAAAAGTGGCCTAAACGAGCACCTGGCGCGGCACAAAAACGGGACAGGTCCAAGCCTTGCCGACGCTCAGGAAAAGTTGGAAGATTGGCGTAGACACTACAACGAGGATCGTCCCCACAGCGCGATCGGATACAACGTCCCGATTGCCATGCATTATCCCGATGACGTCACCAGCCCGTCATCGTGAAACAGCCGGGAAAATCCAGCTTCCGGCGGTCCAACGTCGGGGAGCAGAGCAGTTGGAGAACAGGCTAATCTCAAATCGAAGACTATTTAGGGGAGCAGGTCACCACCGACGCCACCAGCCACGAGGTTCTGAAGCTGGGCTGGATGAATGCCGACGCGCTGCGCCGGACGCTTGACACCGGCGAGGCGCATTACTTCGGTCGATCCCGACAAGAGATGTGGCGGAAGGGCGCAACATCCGGACTTGTCCAGACGGTCGTTGAGTCGCGGAGCGACGATGATCAGGACGCGATCTGGCTGCGGGTCGACGTTGGCGGCGCTGGTGCCTCCTGCCATCTCGGCTATCGGTCGTGTTTCTACAGGACGATACCGACCGCTGAACAGGCTGGACACGCATTGACCTTCAACGAAAACGGGAAGGCGTTCGACCCGGTCGCCACCTACGGCGACGTGCCCAACCCCACGCGGCTGTGAGCCTTGCCTCGGACATGCACGACAGGGCAGCCATGCTCTGGCACGTGCAGCGCGTGAAACGTATGGTCCGAGAAAGATCGCGGCTCGGAGCCAATGCTCTTGTCTCGGTCGTCGAGGTGCCTTGCGATGACCCCGAGTGCCCGGGTCCGGCAAGGCAGATCACAATTCTGGGCCTCGACATGGTCCGGCGCGGATTCCTAGTCCATTGACCGGTCGCTGCGATCACCGAAGCCGATCTTGACGTGATCACCGTTTAGCTCCGCCAATCGCGGCTGTGCCTGCCGACGCCTTGTCCCATAAGATCGGCAGTGTATTGCGTGCCGCCGAGGCAAATCGGCAGCACGCTTTGCAAGGTCTTAGAGGCAATCGGCCAAGGCCGTGGCGAGGTTGCGAAGGACGTTGCCGTAGAGGTCCGGGCCGGGCTCGAGGTCGGAGCCCAGCGGATCGAGCACGCCGGTGTTCGCCTCTGATCCGTCCATCACCGCGTCGACGATACCGGGATCGTATTGCGGTTCCGACAGCACGCAGGTCACGCCCTGCTCTGCAACACGCGCCTGGATCTCGGCGATCCGGGCCGGGCTGGGGTCAGAGGCATCGGAGACGGAGATCGCGCCCGAGGCAGGAAAGTCGAACGCCGCCTCGAAATACTGGTAGGCATCGTGGAAGACGATGAAGTTGCGGCCCCGCACCGGATCGAGAATGCCGTTGATCTCGGCGCCCAATGCGGCCAGTTCCTCACGCCCTGCTGCTGCATTGGCGAAATAGGCGCCCGCATTGTCCGGATCGGCTGCGGAAAGCTCGGCTGCGATGGCGTTCAGCCAGACTGCACCGTTGTCGGGCGACAACCAGGCGTGGGGATCATGGTCCCCATGGTCGTGGCCGCCATGCCCGTGATCGGCGTGATCTTCGTGGTCGTGGTCCCCGTGGTCGTGGTCGTCATGATCATGTCCCGCTTCCTCGGCATGCTCCTCATGATTATGCCCGTCGTGATCTTCGTCATGCGCGTGATCATCGTGATCATGCTCGTCATGCGCGTGGTCGTGATCTTCGTCATGCGCGTGGTCGTCGTGATCATGGTCGTCATGCGCGTCGTCGTGATCATGCGCCTCATGGTCATGGTCGTCGTGGCCCTCGTCCCCGTGGGAATGCGCCTCGAACAACGCGCCTTCCCGGAACGGCAGCTCCGTCGTTCCATCGACCTCAAGCAATTCCGTGACCGTTGCGTCGCCCGCCAGTGTTTCTATCGCATCGTCCAGCCAAGGTGTCAGATCCGGGCTTACCCAGAAGACAAGGTCAGCCTCCTGCAAAGCGCCGGCCTCGGAGGGGCGAAGGTTGTACTCATGCGGGCTTGCCCCCGGAGCCACGATCAGCGAGGGCTCGCCCACCCCTTGCATCACGCGCGCCACCAGGGAATGAACGGGGGCGATATCGGCAGCCACGTTTGGCACGTCTGCCATGGCCGTGCCACCAAGCAGGGACGCGGCGACAGACAGGGGAACGAGGTTTCTGGACATATCCGGCTCCATGTGATTATATAACATCACAAACCGGGTACAGGAAGTGAGATGCCATGACAAGCGCCGCCCAAGCAGGAAAGACCGCGCCGAGCGACCCGATCGGCTTTGACAAACATGATCACGGGGCATGCATCAGCGCCGGGCTCGCGGCGGCCGAGGCGCATTGCCAGGCGGAAGGGCTACGGCTCACGCCGGTGCGCCGCAAGGCGCTGGAAGTCCTCTTGCAGGAGCACCGCGCGCTTGGCGCCTACGAAATGCTCGACAGGTTGCGCGACGCCGGGTTCGGCTCCCAGCCACCCGTGGCCTACAGGGCGCTTGAATTCCTTGTCGCCAACGGTTTTGCGCACAAGATCGAACGCCTCAACGCCTTCATCGCCTGCGCCCATCCGGGGGCCAATCACTCGCCTGCCTTCATGATCTGCCGGATCTGCGACTCGGTGGCCGAGGCGCAATCCTCTCCGGCGCGCGGCGCATTGGGACAGGCGGCACGGAGCACGGGTTTCAGGATCGAACGGACCGTGGTCGAGGCCGAGGGCATCTGCCCTGCTTGCGTGGAAAAGGCCGACGGATGACCCTGATCACGGCGAAGACTGTCAGCGTCAGCTATGGCGCGAACCGGGTATTGCGTGACGTGTCACTCGCGGTAGATCCGGGCGAGATCGTAACGATCGTCGGGCCCAACGGCTCTGGAAAGACAACGTTGCTGCGGTTGCTGATTGGCGCGGCCAGCCCATCATCGGGGCGGATCACCCGTAAACCGGGGCTGCGCATTGGCTACGTCCCCCAGAAGCTGCATATCGACCCGACCCTGCCCATCACGGTGGACCGGTTCCTGCGCCTGCCCGGGGGCACCACGCGCGCGGCTGGCGCCGCCGCATTGAGACATGCCGGCGTGCCGGACCTGTCAAACCGCCAGATGTCCGCCCTGTCGGGCGGCCAGTTCCAACGCGTTCTTCTGGCGCGGGCGCTGATCAACAAACCGGACCTGCTCTTGCTCGATGAAGCCACGCAGGGGCTCGATCAGCCCGGTTCTGCCGCCTTCTACCAGCAGATCGAGGAAGTCCGGCAAGCCACCGGCTGTGCCATCCTGATGATCAGCCACGAGTTGCATGTGGTGATGGCGGCCTCGGACAGGGTGATCTGTCTCAATGGCCATGTTTGTTGCCAGGGCACACCCGAGACCGTTTCTGCCGCACCGGAATACCGCGCGCTGTTCGGCACCGGCACCGGTGGCGCGCTGGCCCTCTACCGGCACGAGCATGACCACATTCATGACGAAACCTGCGCGCATGGCCATGCGCCGCAGGACACACAGACCGAGGCCGCCGAATAATGCTGGATGATTTCATGACCCGTGCCGCGCTGGCAGGTGTCGGCGTGGCCCTTGCGGCCGCCCCCTTGGGCAGCTTCGTGGTCTGGCGGCGCATGGCCTATTTCGGCGACGCCACGGCGCATGCCGCGATCCTCGGCGTGGCCCTCTCGCTGGCTTTGCAGATGTCCATCTTTGCTGGAAGCGTGGCCGTGGCGCTTGCGATGGGGCTGCTTGTGACCGTGCTCACGGGACGCGGCTATGCGATGGACACGCTGCTTGGCGTTCTGGCGCATTCGGCGCTGGCGTTCGGATTGGTCGCCGTGTCTTTCCTGTCCGGTATCCGTATTGACCTGATGGCCTATCTCTTTGGCGACATTCTCGCCGTGTCACGCGGCGATCTGGCGGTGATCTGGGGCGGTGCAGCGCTGGTTGTCGGGCTGATCGGCTGGCGCTGGTCGGCGCTACTCACCTCTACCATCAGCTCGGAACTTGCCTATGCCAGCGGGATCGACCCGAAGCGCGAACAGCTCGTCCTGACATTGTCGCTCGCCATCACCGTGGCCGTCGCGATCAAGGTCGTCGGCGTGCTCTTGATCGCGGCCATGCTGATCATTCCCGCCGCGGCCGCCCGGCCACTCTCACGCACGCCCGAGCAGATGGCGCTGACCGCTGCGGCCATCGGCAGCGCATCCGCCGTTATCGGCCTGCAATCAGCCTACGCGCTCGACACGCCCGCGGGCCCATCCATCGTCTGCGTCGCAGCCCTCGTCTTTCTCGGCACAAGCATACTGCAAAGCGCGCGATCCTGAAGAACGGAGATGCCAATGAACCGCGCCGGGTCTGCCGAACGCCGATTTTCGATAGTTACGCGGCGTGTGAACTGATGCGGTGGATGCCCCCCACCCAGCGGCATCTCGTATGCCATGATGGTTCCACATGAGCCGAGCTGAGGGCACATCAATGACGACGCAGATC
>NZ_LPXO01000033.1 GCF_001482405.1 Pseudoponticoccus marisrubri | reverse complement strand
CGATCTCCTCCGGCTTGTGTCTCTTCTGTCCCATTCGTTCGTCCTCCATCTGGCTCGAAAGCCTACCTCAGGAAGGACCACTTTTCTGGGGGCAGACCACGCGGGCGTGGCCTCAAAGATCGGCTCAAGGTCGGAGACGGTGTAGTCCCGGCAATCGGCTTCGGTCGGCAGCAAGGCGAGGATCGGGGCGGGCTCGTTGGCGACGTAGGACGCCAGCGCCCCGGTCAGCAGCGTGGTGAAACCCACCCGGACGGGCTTGACCAGCGTCACCCGCTCCTAGGTCGGGTCGGAAGTGGCGTCGGCAATCTCGCGCTGGTAGGGCCAGAGCGACACGCGGCCCGGCAGAGCGGAGACGCCCTCGGGCAGCCGCATGTGGGTTTCGATCCATTCTGACAGGGACAGGCGCGGCGGCGGGGTCAGAGCCCGGAGCGCGTTGCGGCGGGTGATGGTGAGCGCGTCAGTCATGGGCGGCCTCTTCCAGTGCGTCCCGGACTTCCCGGTCAATCGCGGCAATGTCGTGCGGGGTCAGATGCCCGGAGGTCTGCGCCACCCGGGACGGCACCGCCAGCATGGCGGCCCGGACGCCCCGGAGGACGGCGGCCCATTCGCGTTCCACCTCGGCAGCCGGGATCAGCTCGCCCCGGAGCTTGGCGTTGGCGGTCTCCACCTTTTCCGCGTTGGCCTTCGCCAGCCGGAGCTTTTCCGCCGCCAGCTCCGCGTCCACCTGTTTCCCCCGGGCCAGCGCCCGGGCGTGGTCGCAATAGGCCAGCACGGCGGCCCGGAGGGGATAGCGGGTGCCCTCCACCCGGGGGAGGATGCCGTCCCTCCCCAGTGCATGAATCCGGTTGGGGGCAATCCCCAGCCATTCCCCCAGCTCGGCGGCACTCACCACGGGGGAGCCCTCCACGGGGGGCTCTTCCCCCCACACCATCGCGTCCACCATCTCAGGGGTGTATTTCATCGCTCAATTCCTCAGTCTCTCCCGGGGGATTTTCCCCACGGGGTTTTCTCGATTCCAGAATCTCCCCACGGGGGGAAAGCTCGGGGCTCAGCGTCCCCCCCGGTGCGCCCCCGCCAGAGGGACCCGCAATCCCCCAGAGGCGCGGTCTCTCCATCCCCCAAGCGCAGCTCGCTCAGTGGGGCATGTGTAACCGTAGAGGGTTCACGGTTAAGCCTCTGAAAAGAATTGGAAAAGCTCGCCTTGTGAACCGTGTGAACCCTTTTTGCCCATTGTATTCCCTGAGCCACCCCACGAGGGGCGTCTGCATCAGCCTCTGCTTCTCCACGACTCTTTTGCCCCTCTTACGGTTCACACGGTTCACGCATTGGAATTGTTCAACAGAATCAGATGCTTCCGTGTGAACCGTAGGGTTCACGAGACGGTTCGCACGGTTCACAGCCCCTCTCTGGGCAATCGACGCTACAGCCACGGCTATTCCCCCCTGCGCCATACCATGCCGCCCCGGGTGCGGATTTTCACCCACCCCAGATCACGCATGACGGTGGCTGCCCGTTTCTGGTGCGCCATCGTCTGTTGTCCCGGGGGCATACTCAACGCGCCCCCCCAGCACCTCAGATATGGTGACTTCGGTCGTCCGGTTGGACTCTTCGTCCAATTCGTCACTGGGGAGGTCCAGCCACTCGGCAACCTTGTCCACCCAGCTATCGGACTCCCGTGCGGCGTTCTGCACCGGCTTGGCGTGTTCCGCCTCAAAGTCGCGGTCTAACCACCACGGTTCCTCGTCAGTGTAGGCGGCGAAGGCTTCGGCGAAGAGCTGGTCCCGCTCGGCGGCAAGCGCGTCTGCGCCGATGACCTTGCCCACCATCACGGGCCAGAACCGCCGCCCGCCCGTGGCATCCCTCAAGAACTGGTCATCGTTGGTCGTGCCCACGAAAACGCATTGCCGGGCGAAGGCTTCGTCGCGCTTGGCGTAGGGCAGCCGCACCCTGTCAACGGCCCCAGACAGAAACGCCTTGAGGTCTTCTTGTTCGCTCGTCCGGGACGGGGCCAGCTCTGCCAGCTCCACCAGCCACTTGCCTTGCAGGTGGCGCATTGCCTCTGTCTTGTCCCCGTGGATCGCGGGAAGCGTGTCGCTGAAATACTCAGCCCCGGCGAGGATTGCGCAAGCGGTGCTCTTGTTCTGCCCCTGCGCCCCGGACAAGACAAGCGTGTGGTCCGCCTTGCACCCGGGCTGCATCACCCGCGCTACCATCTGAATGAGGAACTTGCGCCCCACGGCACGGGTATAGGGTGTGTCCTCCGCACCAGCATGGCGCACCAGCCACGTGTCCAGCCGGGCCTTGCCGTCCCATTTGAGCGCCCAGAGATAGTCGCGGATCGGATGATATTGGCCCTTGCGTGCAACGGCCTGAGCCGCCCGGGATACAAGGCTTTCCCCCACGGTTTGCAGGCCCAGCCGTTCAAGCGCGATTTGAGCCAGAGAGATAGCCGCGTCGGTCACGCCCCCGTCGCGCCATTCGTCCCGGTGCGTCATAAGATTGTGGGCAAGCCCGGGAAGGATCGTGTCCACGTTCCGCCCCAGATAGAGCGTGGTATTGTTGAGGTTGATGACCGGATTGTTGCCCTTAATGATCGGGGTGCCCCAGTCTACCTTGGCGGGCAGCGGCGCGTCGTCGTAGACGATTTCGTCGAGAGCTTCCAAGGTCCACGTGGTATCTTCCGAGATTTCGTCTTCGTCCGACAGCAGGTCCAGCAACTCGCCACGCTCGCGGGCCACCTTGGCGAAGCTGCGTTCAACGGCCCGGTCTTTCTGCCGGTCATCGACACGGCTCCACCATTCCCCGGCAGCCCCCTCATGCTCTTCAATTGCTTCCCGGGCTTCCTCTTCGCTATCGCCCAGCCGGGCGAGGTTTTCGAGGAAGCGCCACGCCACGCCGCTGCCGGTCTCATCTTTGCCGCCCTTGCCGGTGGAACTGCTCTTGGCCTGCACTGACGGCCCGTGCTCACCTAAGAGCCAGCGGAGCGCGTCCAGATTAACGGTGCGGAGGTCTTCGCCGTCGCTCACCATTTTGCCTGTGACCGTCAGGAACTTCCGTTCGGTGAAGAGCGCGATTTCCTTGTGGTTGCCCGGCAAGGCGAAGGCGCGGCCCGCCCCCGGGCTGCCATCGGCGGCTGGCAATATCAGACCCTCTTCCCTGAGCGCGTCAACGTCCTCGTCCCGGCAAAGGAAGAGCACATGGACGCCGGTCTGCCCCGGGGACACGTCGGCATAGCTCTGGAAACGGTCTGGGACCGGCGCTGCCCAAGAGGTCAGCTTGCCCGTCTCCGGGTTCCGGCAGCCGTCCATGTCGATACCGCAGACGCGCCAGCCGCGCCGCTTGGGCAGCGGGGCCAGCATGATGCCCAGCCCCTTGGGCCGGTCGGTCTTGAAGGCGTCAGAGCGGCGTTGTGCGGCGGCTCTGGTGCTCCATGTCTTCGGCTTGGTCGTGCTGGCCAAGTAGCCGGTTTTCGGGTTTTTAGGCGGCTTGCTCCACCTGTCCTTCTGCCACACCTCTTCCCATGCTGCCCAGATAGGCGCGGCGGCCAGAACGGACAGCGGAACGACTTGCATCGATTCAGTGTTTGTGGTATCCAGATACCGCATCGTGACTTTCCTTTTCTCGTTGTGGAAAAACCTTCAAGCCCTCAGCCGATGGTCCCGCCTGGGGGCTTATCTTTTGGGATGGTTGGATTCTGATAGGCGGAGCGGGCCAGATCGGTGGGACAAAAATCCCGGAAAACCCAATGAAACTATGGGAAGTTCAAGTGTCCCACTTTTGGGTAAGGCGCTGATAAGTAACGCTTATTGAACGCCGCCCCCGGGCACCACTTTTTACGAATGAAACCAATACCTTAATCGGTTGCCCGACTTGTTTTGTTAGACACGTCACTGGGCTGGGTGCCGTCTGGGTGTCTGTTGCATTCTGCTGCCAGATAGACTGCTGCGACGCACGACAACGAGCCTTCCCTCAAAATTTCGCTTCGGACTCCAATTATCACCGCTACACCGAGAGCGGTGCCCTCTGGCAGCAAGCTCTGTTTCTCGCTAGTTTGCAGGAAAGCAGATGTGCCGGTGATTTTTAACGGCACCCAACACACTGAGGTTCCGGCAAGTAATGGCAATCAAAAAGTCAGAATTGTATTCGTCACTTTGGGCATCTTGCGATGCGCTCAGGGGAGGGATGGATGCAACCCAGTACAAAGACTATGTACTGTTTATGCTCTTCATTAAGTACGTTTCAGATAAATATGCTGAAACAGACGACTTTGCGCCTGCCGTTGTTATTCCCGAGGGCGCTAGTTTCAAAGATATGGGTGCTCTAAAAGGCAACTCCAACACTGGCGAGCTAATCAATACTCAGGTAATTCAGGCACTAATAGAAGCAAATTGCCGTCTTTCTCGTAGCGACTTCCCTGACTTTGATGACCCAACGAAGCTGGGCGAAGGAGATGCGAAGGTAAAAAGAATCTCGAACCTGATCGGTATCTTTCAAAAGCCTGAACTCGATTTCTCTCAAAACCGAGCTGACAACGATGACATTCTTGGCGACGCCTATGAATACCTGATGCGCCACTTCGCGACCCAGAGCGGCAAGAGCAAAGGCCAGTTCTACACGCCCTCCGAGGTCAGCCGTGTTATAGCCAATGTGATCGGCATTTCTCACGAGAACACGGTCGGCTCCACCACGGTATATGACCCCACCTGTGGTTCAGGTTCCTTGCTTCTCAAAGTCGCTTCGCAGGCCGAACGCCAGATCACCTTGGAGGGTCAAGAGAAGGACGTAACTACGGCTGGTCTCGCGCGGATGAACATGATCCTTCATGATTTCCCCAGCTGTCCGTCGTCAGATAATTTGGGACGCTTGAGCGCTTTCCAGACTGGAGGCTCTGGCTCACCGCTGGTTGATGTTACGCGTTTGCAGTTTCGTGGCGC
>NZ_LPXO01000032.1 GCF_001482405.1 Pseudoponticoccus marisrubri | reverse complement strand
TGCGCCACGAAACTGCAAACGCGTAACATCAACCAGCGGTGAGCCAGAGCCTCCAGTCTGGAAAGCGCTCAAGCGTCCCAAATTATCTGACGACGGACACTTCGATACCTCTGGCACGGCACACGCCCGAGATATCGTGACCGATACTGGCTGGAAGATCGTGCTGGATCGCGGCCTCGACATTTTCCAAGCACCGGTGCGCCGTGAAGGCTTCAACCTCGGGGATCGCCTACAGGAACACCGCATGGTGAAAGGGTTCTACGTGACCTATGTCCGACAATAGACTAACGTTCGTGTCGGTTGCCGTCGCCGCACAGTATCCTCAGGATGGGTCGACGTGCCGATCGCGGTGATCCGGGAGTCCTGGGCGGTTTGCCGACCTTCGCTGCAGCTGCAGCCAATGGCGACCCCGCGCAAGAAACGGACGCTCGCTCTTTGACGGCGGTGAGGCTGTTGCGCGCCTCATCCTTTTGAAAAGTGCCGCCGTCAGGGACACCTGGGGCAACAGCGACGGGTTTTGTTGCTGTCGCCTCGTTACGTGCCATCAGACACCGGCCGGTCGCGCGGAGCTATTCCGCGGCTTGGGACGCGGGTGTTGGCCACGCATTGGCTACAAAAGCCGTATCCAGGTCCGTTTCCGCGATATGGTTGGTGTAGTTGGACAGGGTTTTCAGTGCCGTGCCAAGAATAACCTCGAGCACGGTTCGCCGCGTGTAACCGGCCTGCAGAAAACGCTCGATCTGCGCTTCAGTGGGCCATCCACGGCTTTCGTTGATCACGATGACAAACTGGCGCAGGGCTTCCAGCTTACTGTTCGCGATGGGGGTATCGTTGCGCAGCGCCGCGATGACATCCTCCGCAACTCCGGCCATCTGCGATAGCGTCGTATGTGCTGCCATGCAGTATTGGCAGCCATTCAATCGGTTGTTGGTCATCAGAATGATCTGACGCTCGGTTTCCGACAGCTCCGTTTTGCCGAAGATGGCCGATAGCGTTGTGTAACCTTCGAGGATGGTCGGAGCCTCCGCCATGGTGGCGTAGAGGTTGGGCACGAAGCCGTACCCTTTCAGCGCAGCTTGCAGGATCGGTTTTGCGTCTGCGGGAGCGGAATCGATCGTGTGCGTAGGAAAGTCTGTCATTAGTTTGTCCTTTTTCTTGGGTTGGTCAGGCAGGTGAAGAGTCTTTTGTTTGGCAGGTCTGCCAAACTGCTGTGCAAGTGCACGCGTCGCTTCTTTGGCAGCGCTGACCGAACGGTCATGCCGTGCGTCCTTGAACTCCTGATATTCAATGGCAACGGTTTGGATGTCTGCGACGTCGACACCAAAGTAATGCGCGCAGGCAGCAATGGCGGGATCCAGTGCGTTCAGGTGCGCCCGTGGCCCGCCGGGCTCAAAACCGAACTCGCCCCGGGACGACAGCACGACGAGCTGCTTGTCCTTCAGGATCGGTTCGATGGGGAAGTCGCCACGTCCGAGATCGAACGAGAAGGTTCGACCGATCCGTGCAACGTGGTCAATCCAGCCTTTCAGCGCGGCGGGCATCCCGTAATTGTACATGGGCGCCCCCAGAACGATGATATCCGCAGCCACCACCTCGTCGATCAGGACATCTGAAAGGGCCAGCCGCTCGGTCATCCAGTCTTCGCGAGCCTCGGGCGGGGTGAAGGCTGCATGGATGAATCGGTGATCAATCGCCGGAACCGGATCCTGTCCGATATCACGGGCGATCACCTCTGCGTCCGGATTGGCATGCAAGAATTCGGTCGTGAATAGATTTGTCAGCATACGCGTCAGCGAACGGTCTTGCCGTTGGGCGCTGGCATCGATGCGAAGCAGGGTTGTCATCGCTTTATCCTGTAGTTTCCGAGAAGAGAGGGGGACGGCCCGGACATCTGCGCGAGTCGCCAGGTTTTTCGGGTTGCCTGGATCAGAGATCGCTCACAGGCGTATTCACAATACCGGGCCATTTGGCGTTGGCGCCGGCGATAACCGCCTCCGGATCTTCGAGGTATTTCTCGAGGGTCGCGGCGCTCACGAAGAGATAAAGCTTCCCCTCGACGATATCCGCGTAACGAACGTCGCCGTCGAGCTTCTTGCCGACTTGGACACCGAAGGCGCAGAAGCCGCCGAACTGGGGAAGATACTGCTCCGGCGCAGCATCGAAACTTGCTTTGGCTTCCGCTGACGTGAAGTAGTAGTCCACGCCGTCATAGGTCGACGTATGGACAGCGTTTCCTTGTGTCGGAGCGCTGCTTTCGAACATGGACACGGGATCGACCCCGTGCATGCCGAGCGGATTGCCATGAGCGTCAAGCCATTGCCGACGTTGACTTCATCTGCCGCGTAGGCGGCGGTCGAAATCGCGATGGACATGGACAAAGCCTGGAGGAAGATGGAGGGTTTCATGGAAGAGATCCTTTCCTGAGGGAGGGTAGGGTTCTTGTTCGGGGTGCATCAGGCGGATTGCGCGATGCGTTCGACGGCCTCGTCGGTCCACCAGACGCCGTTGGCGACCATGCGGAAGTTGATGATCGCGGCGAGATAGCCATCGCCTTCGGGCACTTTCGCGCCGGCGGTGGCATCGCGCACGACGGCCACCTCGTAGCCCAGCTCCAGTAGCTCGTAGAGATGCGCTTGGGTGCAGAGGTTCGCGGACATGCCCGCAAGGATCACCTTGTCGATCCCGCGCTTGCGCAACTGCAGGTTCAGGTCGTTCTGAGCGGGGCTGTAAACCTTGTGCGGCGAGCAGACGATGGTCTCGCCGTCCTCGATGTACTTTTTGTACTGTGGCATCCAGTCGGCGCCGGAGCCTTCGAAATTTTCGAGATTCAGGGGACCGAGCCGGTCGAACATGCCAATGGCGTGCATGGTCTTTTCCAGGGTTCCCTCGAACTGCCACTTGTGGTCGTGCGGGTAGTAGTAATGCGGCGAGATGAAGACCGGCATCCCGGCGGTCTTGGCGGCCGCGAACAGCCGTTCGATATTGTCGACGGTGCCCTGTTCTGTCACGCTTTCGCCGACGACGCCCCATGTGACGCCGTCCTCGGACAGGAAATCAATCTGGGGATCGGTGACAACGAGGGCCGTTCGGCCCGGCGCGATGTCCATGTCGACTTGCGGCAGACCCGGCTCGTCAGGATCGGCGTAGTGCGCGCGTGCCTCCGGCGTCGCGGCACTGGCCGAAGCGCCGATAGCGGCGGCGGCCCCGGCAGCGGCACCGCCCGCGGCCCCGGCGATAAGGCGCCTGCGCGCCATGTCTACCCGCTCGGGGGTTACATCGCAGCCGCAGACGTGGGTATGGTCATGAGAGTGATCGTGGTCCATTTCAAGGCTCCATTCTGGTGGTGGGTGTTGACGGCGCACCGCTTGGCGTACCGCTTGGGGTGTTAGGGTCGAGGCGTTGCGCGCCAGGGGCGTTCTTGCCTCTCGTGGCCGGGAACCGGCCGTGTCAGGGCAGGCACCGTGTCGCTCTGTGGGGCGGCACGCCTGCGATCCAAGCAGACAGGCCGGTCGCTTCGAGGCCGGGAAGGTGACAGTCCGGCCGCTCGAAGGCGGGGCCGACATCGGTTGTGTCGATGTCGGTCATCGGTTCCGCAAAGATTCTGCCCGGCATCGTCACCGGGAAGGTCACAACGCCGGTCATAAGGCCGGCGGCGATTGTCATCAGCACCATGTGTGTCATTTCGCCTGTGCCGCCTGGGCGCTCTGAAGGATCTGCAGACCGGCGATTGTCTCGCAGCTTTGCCTGAGTATGGGACATACTTGTATTGTCAGTCATGGCGGTGGCCTCTCGGTTTGCGGAGAGGAGGAGCCGGGGGTGCCGGGTCCCGACCTATCCGGGGTCGATGGCCTTACGTTAAGGAATTGGGCACATCCGGTATTGGCCGACCCTGCCAAGCGCATGGCCGGGTCTGCCAATGCGTTCTGACCGCTCAGCCTCGTCCTTGGGCGGCGGCCATCCGGACGGGCGCGGGCGTCACCCTATCCTCGACCGCACGGCGCGGGCGTTGGTCGTTGCGCTGTGTCATGCAGGTTTCCCGGATGTCGGCGAACACGGGAGGCCCGGGCGCGCCCGGGCACCGGTCTTGATCGAGGCCGGCTCCGTCAATTTCATGACCAATCCCGCAAAAACCGAAGCGGCCAGATGGCGCTAAGGATCCGGGAACTGCTGCCGGAACTGCGCGGGGGCCTGTCCGACCCAGCGCTTGAAGGCTCGGCTGAACGTGCTTTGCTCGGAAAATCCGGTGAGGAACGCGATCTCGGCGATGGAACTCGCGCTATCCCTCAGAAGCTCCTGGGCAAGCGAGGATTGCGCTTCAATGAGCACGTCACGGAAGGTCAGCCCCTCATCGGCGAGGCGACGGTATAGCGTACGTTCGCTCAGCCCCATGTCGCGCGCGACCTCCGCCGCCTGCGGGACGCCGTCGCTTAGCGCCGGTGTCAAGCGACGCAGAAGGGCCGCCCGGAGCGAGGGGTCGTCCTTGAGCGAGCCGATCTCCGTCTCGAGATGGGCGGTCAGGAAGTCCGACACCGCCGCATCGCCCAGCCGGTTTGGCAGGTCGAGCATTTCGGGCTTGAAGGCTATGGCGTTACGATCCGCCTCGAAGTAGACAGGGCAACCGAAATGCGCGGCATAGCGATCCGGATCGCTGCGGCACGCGTGGCGGAACGAGACATGTTCGAAGACCAATTCGCCGTCCACGATCTGGCGAATATTGCGCGCGGACCCGGCCAATGCGCCTTCGTTACGAAAGTCGAGCACGGGATGATGCCCCGTTCGCGCCTCGAAGACGAGACATGCCGGATCGCCGGTATCGTCCAGGCGATAAATCGCAGAATCCGTGACAACCCGCCAGTAACGTTGCACGCGCTCGAGGGAGGCGCGGAGTGTCGGCGCCGTTTTCATCGACAACCCGAGCACGCCTATATCGTCGGCTCGGATCATCTTGGCATAGGCTTCGAGCAGCGCGACCTCGTCTTCATGCTGGCGCCGGATCCAGTCCAGAAAATCAAAATAGTCGGTTTCCGTGAGCCGGCCGTCCGTGGGCTGCGGCAAACGGCGCACAACCACTCCGCCGGAGACAAGAGCCCCGTCGTCTCGCAGCGTCATCCCGGCCGCTTGGGCCATCGCACGCGCAAATGCGGCTGTCACGCTCGGCATGGCCAAAGCTAAGCCGAAAGCGTCGCGAAAACCAGTCTTTCCATGCTGCCTAACAAACCGCCGCTTCATTCAGGCGCTCGGTTCGCGCTCGGGGAAGCCTTTGGGAATCTCGTTGATCGACGCAATACGCCGGCGCATCAGGCCGTCCGTATCGAACTCCCAATTCTCGTTGCCGTAGGCGCGGAACCAGGCGCCGCCGTCGTCGCGATATTCGTAGGCGAAGCGCACGGCGATGCGGTTGCCGTGATATGCCCATAGCTCCTTGATCAGGCGGTACTCCAACTCGCGCGCCCATTTGCGCGTGAGGTACTCGACGATCAGGTTGCGGCCCGCGGAGATCTCCGCCCGGTTCCGCCACTGGCTGTCGGGGGTGTAGGCGAGCGAGACCCTTTCGGGCTTGCGGCTGTTCCAGGCATCCTCCGCCAGCCGGACCTTGATCCGGGCAGACGCGTCGTCGAAGATCGGCAAAGGGGGGCGTGTCATCTGGCTAAACCTTCTGAGTGCCGCAGAATTCGCCCCGGTCGCGGTGCGGGACATAGCGGGGGGAAGCGCGACCGGGGCGTCCGCGGTGTCACGCCGCCGTGGCGCTGACGACCGGGAAGTCGATGGGCGTGTCGAACGCCTCGTTTAGGTAGTTGGTGAGGGTGTTGAGCGCGACATGTGCGACGATCTCGACGATCTCGGCGTCGCTGTAGCCCGCAATCCTCACCGCCGAGACGTCGGCGTCGGAGACCTGTCCGCGTTCGCGCACAAGTTTGGCCGCGAAGCGTACGGCCGCATCGGCCTTCGCGTCGGAGGAGCCGCCGGCGCGGTTCGCGGCGATCTCGGCGTCGTCGAGCTTCGCGAGGGTCTTTCCAAGGTAGGTGTGCGCCGACAGGCAGTAGTCGCAGCCGTTGATCTGTGCGACCGCCAGCGCGATCCGCTCGCGGGTCTGCGGTGTCAGGATGCCCTTCGCGAGCGCACCGTTCAGACCGAGATAGCCCTCGAGCGCGGCGGGGCTGTTCGCGGTGATGTGGAACAGGTTCGGGACACTGCCGAGCATCTTCCTGACCCCCTCGAGGAGGGGTTGGGAGGCGGCTGGCGCGGCGTCGATCGAGGCGGGAAGCTGGATGCGGGACATGCTGGTTTTTCTCCATACGGTTTGATGTTCCGAATGTAGGGATGGATCTCGCCATCGTATTGGCATGCTCTGCCAAGCGTTTGGCTCGATCTGCCACGCCGGCTGTGATATGCACCCATCGAGGCTCAAAACCGTGACAACCGACAAAATCATCGATGTAGCTGTTCCCGTCGCGGTCTTCGTGATGATGTTCGCGCTTGGCCTCGGTCTGACGGTCGCCGACTTCCGATCCTCCTTGAGACGGCCGAAGGCTCTGTTTATCGGGGTCGCGAGCCAGGTGTGTCTGGTTCCTGTTGTGGGTTTCCTGTTCGTCTCGGCACAGCAGCAGGACGCGGAGCTAGCCCTCGGCATCGTGCTCCTCACGCTCTGCCCCGGCGCCGCGATGAGCAACCTGCTGACGCGGATTGCCGGCGGTGATGTGGCCCTGTCCGTGTCCCTGACGGCGGTCAGCAACATCCTTTCGGCGGCGACCCTGCCAGCGCTGTCCCTGCTGGCGGCGGGTCATTTCCTTGGCACCGAGGCGCTCGGGGTCGAATTCGGGGATCTCACGTTGCGCGTCGTGGCGGTCGTCACAGTTCCCGTCCTTCTGGGCATGGCGATACGCCACCTTGCGCCCCGCGTCGTCGAACCGCACGAGCCTGCCATCTTCCGCATCTGCTTCGCCGTGTTCATCGCGATCATCGGCTGGTCCTTCATGGAAGTCGCCGACACGTTGCAATCCGGCCTGATCCTGATCGGGTGGCAGCTTGCGCTTCTGACCTTCCTACTTCTGGGTCTCGGTCTTGCCGTTGGGCAGGTCTGCGGTCTGTCCGAGCCGCAACGGACAACCATCGCCGTCGAGACGGGCGTGCAGAACAGCGGGCTTGGGCTTGCCGCGGGGGCGATGCTGTGGGGCGATGCGGCGGGTTTTCCGCTCTTCTCGACACCTTCGGTGGTCTATGGCGCCCTGACCTATGCAATGACCTTTCCGGTGGTCATCCTGCTCTCGCGCGCATGGCAGCGCGTTTGAGGGCTGTCTGACGTCAGCACCTGTGGGACAGATTTGAGGTTTTCGTAACGGAGGATTTCTGGATCATCGCAGCCACCAAGGAGCGAAGATGAGCCAGAAATCCGGAACATCCAAGGACGCGGCCGACAAGCTGGTCAAAGGGATCAAGCGCAAGACCCGGAAGCAGTACTCG
>NZ_LPXO01000031.1 GCF_001482405.1 Pseudoponticoccus marisrubri | reverse complement strand
CGTCGGCGAGGTCGCAGTAGATGTTGGCGACGGCGAGGGGGAAGCCCTCGGGATGGGCGATGGCGACGCGGGAGAGGCGCTGCGCATCCGCGTGCAGGCCGGGCTCGCCCTTCTCGATGACCTGGGAGCGGCCGCCCAGCGGGGTGTAGTGCAGCTGGTTGGGCTGTTCGGAGGCCCAGCGGAGCCCGCCGGTCTCGCCGAAGACCTGCAGCTCGAACCCGTGCTGGCGCCCGATCGCCACCGAGGAGGTCCAGAGCCGGCCGACCGTGCCGCGGGTCATGCGGAAGTTGACCATGGCATCGTCCTCGAGGACACGGCCGGCGATGGTGGAGGCAAAATCGGCCGACAGGGTCTCGACCTCGTCATCGCAGACGAAGCTGGCCATGTGCAGCGCGTGGATGCCGCAATCGGCGAACTGGCCCGAGACGCCGGCCATGGCCGGGTCGTAGCGCCAGCGCACGCGGGGGTTGTCGGCATCGGCGGCATTGCCGTGATGGCCATGGCTGAAGCTGGTCACCACCAGGCGGATGCGGCCCAGCTCGCCGGCCTGCACCATGGCGCGGGCCTGGCGCACCATGGGATAGGCCGAGTAGCAGTAGTTGACGGCGCAGACCCGGTTGGCGGCGCGGGCCACGCGCAGGATCTCGGCGCCCTCCTCGACGGTCATGGTCATGGGCTTCTCGCAGAGCACGTGGAAGCCGGCCTCGAGGAAGGCCTTCGTGATCTCGTAATGGGTGGCGTTGGGCGTGGCCACGGTGACCAGGTCGACGCGGTCGGGGCGGTCGCGCTCGCCCGCCAGCATCTCGGTCCAGTCGCCATAGGCGCGGTCGGGCGCGATGCCGAGGCTGCGCGCATAGGCGCGGCCTTCCTCGGGGCGGTGGTCGAGCGCGCCGGCGGCCAGTTCGAAGCGGCCATCGGCCAGCGCGCCCAGCCGGTGGGCCGGGCCGATCTGGCTGCCTTCGCCGCCGCCGATCATGCCCCATTTCAGTTTCGTCATGGCTCAGCCCTCCTGCGTGAAGCCGATCGTCTCGAGATAGGCGCGGTTGGCCCGCGCATCGCCCAGCGGGTCGGGATCGAGCGTGGGATCGCAATCCTGCTCGACCGTGCACCAGCCGGCATAGCCGGCCTCGACCAGCACCCGGCGCACGGCGGGGAAGTCGACCTCGCCCCGGCCCAGCGTGCAGAAGATGCCCTGGCCGCAGGCCTCGTAGAAGCCGGTGCGCGCGGCGATCACCTGCGCCTTCACCGCCGGGTCCACGTCCTTGAAGTGCATGTAGGAGACCCGGTCCACGTGGCGGCGCAGGAAGGCCACCGGGTCGTAGCCGGCATATGCGTGGTGGCCGGTATCGAAGCAGATCTTCAGCGTCTCCGCGTCCACCTCGTCGAGCAGGCGCTCCAGCTCGGGCTCGAAGTCGAGGAAGCCGCCGGCATGGGCGTGGATGCCCACGGTCAGCCCGTAGTCCCCGGCGCCGATCCGCGCGCTCTCGGCGATGCGGTCGCGGAAGGCGGCCCATTCGGCGGCGTCCATCTGCAGGGCCTCGTCCGCGCGCCCCGCGGTGGGGGCGCGGCGCGGCGAGATCGAGTCGATCAACACCATGTGGGTGGCGCCATGCGCGGCCAGCGCGCGGCCGGTGCGGTGGGTGGCGTCCAGCACGTCCTCCCAGGCGGCGGGGTCGTGATAGGGGCGGAAGACCACGCCGCCGATCAGCTCCAGCCCGTGCTCGGCCAGCCCCGCGCCCAGCAGGGCGGGATCCTCGGGCATGTAGCCCACCGGGCCCAGCTCGATGCCGGTATAGCCGGCCGCGGCGCAGTCGCGCAGCACCTGTTGCCAAGGCGGGTTGCGCGGGTCGCCGGCGAACTCCACCCCCCATGAACAGGGCGCGTTGCCAATCCTGATCGTCATCTGCCGTCCTCCTGTGAAGGTCTCGGGGCGCGGGACCTGTGCTGTCTGTGTGTGTCTGAAGATGCGTGTCGGGGCGGGCTCAGGCCGGGTCCACCGCGACCCAGCCCCCGGCCTCGGCCGAGGCGCGGATGGCGGCGATCACCCGGTTGACCGCGTGGCCGTCGCGGAAGCTCGGCCAGCGCGCCGCGCCGGCATGGATCGCCTCGAGGAAGTCCTTGGCCTCGATGATGATCTGGTCCTGGTAGCCGGTGCCATGGCCCGGCCCCTGGCAGAAGGGCAGGTAGTCGGGATGCTCCGGCCCGGTCAGGATCTTCGTGAAGCCGCGCGTCGCCTCCGGCCCCTCCATCCGGTAGAGCCAGAGCGCGTTCTGGTCCTCCTGGTCGAAGCGGATCGCGCCCTTCGTGCCGGTGATCTCGTAGGCATAGCCCATCTTGCGCCCCGTCGCGATGCGCGAGACATGGATATGCCCCATCACGCCGCTGGCAAAGCGGCACATCACCTGGGCCTGGTCGTCATTGTCGACCACCCCGCCGGGGCGCGCGGCATGCACCGTCTCGAAGCTGCCCATGACCCGGTCCAGCGGCCCCATCAGCGCCAGCGCGGCATTGACCATGTGCGGCGCCAGATCGCCCAGCGTGCCGTTGGCGCTGCCGCGGGTGCGCCAGCTGGCCGGGGCCTGCGGATCGGCCAGGAAGTCCTCGGTATGCTCGCCCCGGAACCAGGTGATCTCGCCGATCGCGCCCTCGGCCAGCAGCTGGCGGGCGAACTGGCTGGCCGGGGTGCGGATGTAGTTGAACCCCACCATGTTGACCACGCCCGCCGCCTCGGCCGCCGCCACCAGCGCGGCGCTGTCGGCCGGCGAGGCGCCCAGCGGCTTCTCGCAGAAGACCGGCTTGCCCCGGGCGATCGCCGCCTCGGCGATCGGGCGGTGGGTCTCCTGCGGGGTGGCGATGACCACCGCCTCGACCGCGGGGTCGGCGACCAGCGCCTGCCAGTCGGTGGTGGCGCGGGCAAAGCCGTAGGCCTGCCGGTAGCGCTCGGCGCTCTCGGGCCGGGAGGCGCAGACCATCTCGAGCCGCGGGCGCAACGCGGTGTCGAACAGCGCCGCCACCGATGACATGGCCACCGCATGGGCCTTGCCCATGTAGCCGCCGCCCAGGATTCCGATGCCGATCTCGGCCATGGCCGCCCTCCCTGCTGCCGGGTCCCGCCGGCCGCTTTTGTGTTTGCAACCGGTTGCAAAACACGTATCGTGAGTCTAGACAACCCGCAAGCGGCAATTCGCATGCGACCAGAATTTCCCGGGGAGGGTTCGCGCAGATGACATCGACCGAGGGCACCATCCGCCTGACCACGGCGCAGGCCATCATCCGCTGGCTGGCCAACCAGCATATCGAGATCGACGGCCGCGAATGGCGCCTGTGCGGCGGCGGCTTCGGCATCTTCGGCCATGGCAACGTCACCTGCCTGGGCGAGGCGCTGCACGGCGCGCAGGAGGCGCTGCCGCTCTATCGCGGCCAGAACGAGACCGGCATGGGCTTTGCCGCGGCCGGCTATGCCAAGGCCTGGCTGCGCCGGCGCTTCATGTTCTGCACCGCCTCGGCCGGGCCCGGCACCGCCAACCTGCTGACCGCCGCGGGGCTGGCCCATGCCAACCGCCTGCCCATGCTGATGCTGTGCGGCGACAGTTTCCTGACCCGGCTGCCCGACCCGGTGCTGCAGCAGATGGAGAATTTCGGCGACCCCACCTTCGGGGTGACCGACGCCTTCAAGCCGGTCAGCCGCTACTGGGACCGGATCTGCCACCCCGCCCAGGTGATCCAGTCGCTGCCCAATGCCATCGCCACCATGCTCGACCCGGCCGAGTGCGGCCCGGCCTTCCTCGGCCTGCCGCAGGACGTGCAGGGCTGGAGCTACGACTACCCCGAGAGCTTCTTCGCCCGCCGCGTGCACCGCATCCGCCGCCAGGCCCCCGATGCCGCCGAGATCGCCGCCGCCGCCGCCGCGCTGGCCCGCGCCGAGCGCCCGGTGATCATCGCCGGCGGCGGGGTGCAGTATTCCGGCGCCGTGCAGGCGCTGACCGCCTTCGCCGAGACCCACCGCATCCCCGTGGTCGAGACCATCGCCGGGCGCGCCAACATGCTGGCCACCCACCCGCTCAATACCGGGCCGATCGGGGTCACCGGATCGGACAGCGCCAACGCGGTGGCCGAACGCGCCGACCTGGTGCTGGCCGTGGGCACGCGGCTGCAGGATTTCACCACCGGATCGTGGACGGCCTTCGCCCCCGATGCGCAGCTGGTCACGCTCAATGTCGGGCGCCATGACGCGGGCAAGCACATGGCCCTGCCCGTGGTGGGCGATGCCCGGCTGGCGCTCGAGGCACTGGGGGACGGGCTGGACTATGCCGCCCCGCAGGACTGGGTGGCCTTCGCGCAGGCCGAACGCGCCCGCTGGGACGATTACGTGGCCGCGAATGTCCGGCCCGGCAACCGGCCCAATTCCTACGCCCAGGCGATCGGCGTGGTGAACGATCTCTGCGACCCCGGCGACCGCATCGTCGCCGCCGCCGGCGGGCTGCCGGCCGAGGTCACCGCCAACTGGCGCACGCTGCAGACCGGCACGGTGGATGTGGAATTCGGCTTCTCCTGCATGGGCTACGAGATCGCCGGCGCCTGGGGGGCGCGCATCGCGCAAGACGAACAGGCGCCCGAGCGCGACACGATCACCTTCTGCGGCGACGGCTCCTACCTGATGCTGAACTCCGATCTCTACTCCTCGGTGCTCAGCCGCAGGAAGCTGATCGTGCTGCTGCTCGACAATGGCGGCTTCGCGGTGATCAACAAGCTGCAGAACAATACCGGCAATGCCAGCTTCAACAACCTGCTCTCGGACTGCCCCACCATCCCCGAGCCGGTGGCGGTGGATTTCGCGGCCCATGCCGCGTCCATGGGCGCGCGCGCCGAGACCGTGGCCAACCCCGCCGAGCTGGCCGAGGCCTTCCGCCGCGCCCAGGCCGCCGACACGACCAGCGTCATCGTCATGCAGGTCGACCCCCACGAGGGCTGGACCGCGCAGGGCCATGCCTGGTGGGAGGTCGGCACCCCGCATGTCACCGGCGATGACCGCGTCCGCGCCGCCCATGACGCCTGGGAAGCCGGCCGCGCGCGCCAGCGCCGGGGCGTGTGATGGAGCGCCTGCAGGCCGGCATCCGCAAGGGCCGCTTCATGGTGCTGGGCCGCGCCGGGATGGATCTCTTCGCCGACCCGCCCGGCACCGCCTCGGACCACGCCGAGACCTTCCGCGCCGATCTCGGCGGCTCCTCGGCCAATATCTGCGCGGGGCTGTGCAAGCTGGGCCTCCGGGCCGCGCTGGTCACCTCGCTCAGCGATGACAATGTGGGCCGCTTCTGCCTCAACCGGCTGCGCCATTACGGCGTCGAGACCGATCACGTGCGGGTGCTGGGCGGCGAGCACCGCGTCTCGCTGGCCGTCTACGAGAGCCGCATGGACGCGTTCCAGGTCTGCATCTACCGCAACAACGCGGTGGATTTCCAGGTCACCGAGGCCGATATCGACCGCGTCGACCCGGCCGGGTTCGGCGCGCTGATCACCGCCGGCACGGTGCTGGCCGCCGAGCCCTCGCGCAGCGCCACCTTCCACGCCTTCGAGCGCGCCCGCGCCGCCGGGCTGCCGGTGATCTTCGACATCGACTACCGCCCCTACAGCTGGCCCTCGCCGCAGGTCGCCTCCGAGGTGCTGACCCGCGCCGGCGCGCAAAGCGACCTGGTCGTCGGCAATGACGAGGAGTTCGACTTCATGGCCGGCGGCCCGGGCCGCGGCCGCGACATGGCCCGGACCCTCGCCGCAGAGGGCCGCATGGTGATCTACAAGATGGGCGCCGGCGGCGCGGTGACCTTCGCCGAAGGCCGCGAGATCGCCACCGGCATCTACCCCGTCACCGCGCTCAAGCCGGTGGGCGCGGGCGACAGCTTCATCGCCGGGCTGCTGGCCGCGCTGGCCGAGGGCCGCCCCCTGCGCGAGGCGGTGCTGCGCGGATCGGCCTGCGCCGCCATCGTGGTCAGCCGCCCCGGCTGCGCCCCCGCCATGCCCGACACGCCCGCGCTCGAGGCCTTCCTGGCCGCGCATCCCGGCCCGACCGATCCCGAAGACCCCGCCCCGCAGGCCTGAGAAGGAGACAGCCCGTGCACATCCCCCCGCATGACAATGCCAATGCGCCCATCGTCGATGTCGACGACCCGCGCGTGCCGCTGAACTATTTCAACATCGTCACCCTGCGGCGCGGCGAGAGCTTCGACTATGCCGTGCCCGGCTACGAGACCTGCATCGTGCCCGCCACCGGCACGGTCGATGTCGATGTCGAGGGCGCGCGCTTCGACCGGCTGGGCGCGCGCGGCACGGATGTCTGGGATGGCGAGCCCGAGGGCGTCTACGTGCCCGTCGGCGCGACCGTCCGGCTGACCTGCACCTCCGAGACCACCGAGACCTTCATCGCCGGGGCCAAGTACGACCGCGTGCTGGAGCCCTTCGACGTGCGCGAGCCCCAGCTCGACCTCGTGCAATACGGCTCAGACGACACCAAGACCCACCGCAAGATCAAGCACATCCTCGGCGCCAACCAGCATGACCGCGTCGGCCGGCTGCTGGTCTCCGAGCTCTACACCGTGGGCGCCGGCGGCTGGTCGGGCTTTCCCAGCCACAAGCACGACACCGACCGCACCGACGCGGATGGCGAGGTGATCGAGACCCGCCATGACGAGACCTACAATTTCCGCTTCCGCCCCAACCACGGCTCGGGGCTGCAGATGCTGCAGCGCGAGGACAACGCGCCGGGCGATGCCTATCACGTCATGGACCGCTCGACGGTGCTGATCGACAAGGGCTATCACCCCTGCTGCACCCTGCCGGGCTACGAGATGTACTACTTCACCATCCTCGGCGGGCTCTCGCAGCGCTCGCTCAAGCAGTATTTCCAGCCCACCCATGCCGACCAGCTGCACACCATCCCCGGTATCATGGACATGGTGGCCCGGTTCAAATGACCCGCGCCACGCTGGCCGAGGTGCTGCAGCCGGCCCTGCGGCAGGGCTATGCCGTGCCCGGGCTCGTCACCCTGGGATGGGAGGACATGTGCGCCCATGTCGCCGCCGCCGAGGCCGAGGGGCGCGCCGTCATCCTGCAGGCCGGGCCGGGCTGCCGCGCCCATACCCCGCTGCCGGTGCTGGGCGCCATGTTCACCCACCTGGCCGAGCAGGCCGGCGTGCCCGTCGTGGCCCATCTCGACCACGGATACTCGGCCGAGGAATGCCGCCAGGCGATCGACTGCGGCTTCACCTCGGTCATGTATGACGGCTCGCGCAAGCCCCTGCAGCAGAATATCGACGAGACCGCCGCCATCGCCGACATGGCGCATGCCGCCGGCCTCTCCTGCGAGGGCGAGATCGGCTTCGTGGGCTATGCCGAGGGCGCCGCCTCGGCCGGCACCGACCCCGCCGAAGCCGCCCGCTTCGCCACCCAGACCGGGGTGGACGCCATGGCGATCTCGGTCGGCAACCTGCACCTGCAGCAACAGGCCGGCCAAGGGCTCGACGAGCCCCGCCTCCGCGCCATCGAGGCCGTCACCGATCTGCCGCTCGTCATCCATGGCGGCTCCGGCGTGCCCCGGGACCAGCGCCGCCGCCTCGCCCGAACCTCCGCCATCTGCAAGTACAATATCGGCACCGAACTGCGCATGACCTTCGGAAAAACCCTCCGACAGACCCTCAAGGACAACCCGCAAACCTTCGACCGAAACGACATCCTCAAACAAACAATCAACCCAATCAAACAACAAACAATAAACATCCTAAAACAAATCGGACCGGA
>NZ_LPXO01000030.1 GCF_001482405.1 Pseudoponticoccus marisrubri | reverse complement strand
CTGCTCGTCGGTCAGCCAGAAAAGGTCGCTCATGTCACCGCTCCGTTTTCAGAGCCGTGAATCATGCCGTACAGCGACAATCAATGCATCCTGACCCTAGGTCTGTGCCGATATTGATAACTTGTTCGTTCGAAAGATTCCGGATGGCATATTGAGAGCGAAGATACCACTGCGAATGCCTCGATGCGGTAAGGGCAAGTTGGAAAAGGGAGCGTTCTATTTCGGAAATCATTTCTTGGGACCTATGTGAATTTGGAAGGCGCACAACGGATAAAATAGTCATTTTATCCCTCCTGCCAAAAAACCACTTATGGCCCTATTTTCGTTTCGGCATTCCGTAAGAACATTTTCCGAGAATAGAACCGCAGAGGCGCGCGCCGCGAAGCACGGCCAAACGGCGGCACATCTGCACTACATCACCCGCCCGCAGGCGGCGCGCATTGTCTTGCGCGGGCGACTACGCGATGCGACGGATGCCGCGACAGCAGCGGCCGCAGAGAAGGAAGCCGCGACTCGAAAGGGCCGTTTCTGTGAGCGCTTCATTATCGCCCTTCCCGTTGAGGCTACGCCTTAGCAGCGCGAGTCGCTGGTCAGCGCCTTTTGTGGAGCGATCACGCAAGGCGTTGCCGGATATGTCGCAGCCATTCACGACAAGAGTGGCAACGACGCCACCAATCCCCACGCGCACATCGTGGCCTTCGATGTCCAAGTAAAAACCAGCGGGCGGGGACGGCCACGAAGCACCATCGGCATGGCGCGCAAAAACGCGGTCGAGAAGACCGCTGCTCTTTGGGCCAGTCTCCACAACCGAATGATGGACGGCTGGGGATATGGCCCTGAGAGCCATATCACGCACCTGTCCTACGCCGCGCGTGGGATCGACCGCATTCCGCAAATCCACGAGGGCGCGGCCAGCCGTGCCATGGCGGAACGCGGCGAGGAAGGAGCGGCCAAGCCCGAATGGCACCATATTGACCACGGGCACAGCCGAGCAGAGGCAAACGCCGTTATCAAGGAAATCAACGCCATCAAGGAGGCAGACAATGAGCAGACCGCAAACGACACCGACCATCGACTGGGAGGAGACCATGATCACGACCGAACAGAATGCGAAGGTCGCGGCCAAAATGACCGAGCGCGCGGTGGGCGCGTTGGTGGAAGTCCTGGACAAACAGGAGAGCTCTTCGAAGCGAGTGAGCGAATTGGCAAAGGCGGTCGAGGAAATCAGGGCGAGACCTGTGCCGACAGCCGCGCCGCCGCCAAACCGCCCTTCCTCGCCGACGCCACGCCGCCAGCGCCCCCACACTTTGCCCCTGATCGTCGCCTTCGTCGCAGGGGCCGCCTGCGTCGGGTTTTTCGCGAGTTGGTGATGCTGCGCGATACTCTGCGCGCAAGGCTCTTTCGAGATCGGAGGGTGACGGCGCGCGGCCACGAAAGCCATCGCGAGAGCGCGCCGGTTGTGAGCCGCCCACGCGCTCGCGAAGTCGAGCGCGAATAGACCAAGCCGTTCTCCGAACGAAGCAGGAAGGCGGCCAGCCACAGGACGCGACGGGGCTGTGCCCGCTTATCCTGTGACTGACGAGATCCCGTTCATAGGTGTTCCGCCTGCCAGCCGGTCAGGCCCGCGACAACAGGCAAGCGCCGCTGCGCGTCGGTTCCGGTCGAGAAACCCGGTTCCTCCCACGCGCGCGCGGTTCCCTCCCAGTTTCACGCCCTCCACCCGGTTGTCCCAGTCCTGATCGACCGCAGGACGGGCTTTGCCCCTCCTGCTCTGCCGCTTGAAAAGCACGGGCTTTTCGACGGAAGAGCAGGAGGCCCGCCCGAGGGCGGACGCGCGTTGCAGCAGAGCAACGGTGCAGCGGCTATACAATAAAGCCTTATGCCAAATCGCATGTTGTCATTATCTTCCCGCGAAGAAATGGGGACAGACATGCGCTTTCGTGATTTGAGCTTGGTAGGATTGACGGCCTCGTTGTTCGCACTCCCGTCGTTCGCACAGGATGAGTTTGAGCAGCTGGATGATCGTTTCGAGGAAGAACGCCCGGTGCTCTCGGCCCCTGGCACAGTGCTTCCTCGCTTTGACCCTGTGTCCCCACCACCAGCAGCAGCGTCAATCACTTTCCGCCTCAACAGGGTTGTCGTCGAAGGTAGAACTGCGGTTTCAGAAGATGTCATCGATGACGCCTACGCGTCTCTTGTTGGAACCGAGGTCTCGGTCGCTCAAATCTTTGGGATCGCAAACGAGATCACGCGCATCTATGGAGATGAGGGCTATCCCCTTTCGCGAGCGGTGATTCCGGCGCAAGAGATCGACGACCGTGGGATCCTCCAGGTTGTGATTGTCGAAGGCTTCGCCGACAGCGTCGTGGTCTCCGGTCCTGCTGAGGGAAACCCTGTCATTGCTGCCTACGCTGACGCTATCGCAGCCGAAAGACCGCTTACGACAGCTACTTTGGAACGATACCTGCTACTTGGTGACGATCTACCCGGTATTGAGGTCAGCTCGGTATTGCAACGCTCGGAGACAACGCCATCGGCAACCGACATCTTGCTTACCTCCCGCGCAACGGATTCAACGGATTTCTCTCTGTCTCTGGACAACTTCGGCACGGAAGCTGTTGGCCCGTATCAATTGACCTTCTCTAGCACGGTCCAGAACTTGCTCCATCGCAACAGTGCCACCTCTCTGCAATTGGTCCTAGCGCATCCGAGCGAGGAACTCGCCTACGGTTCCATTGAGCACTCCTTCGTCGTCGGCACCGAAGGCACCGAAATCTCGCTCGGCGGACGCTTTTCCACTTCGGAGCCTGGCATTGATGCTTTGACCGCCATCGACCTGTCATCAGAAGCGCGGACTTGGTTTTTGGGGGTCGATCATCCTTTCATTCGCAGTCGGAACCGAAATCTGATCGGCTATGCGACATTTGAAGGGCGGGACTCGGAGACTGACTCCATCGGTGGTCTGCTGACGCAGGATAGCATTCGGTCACTTCGTTTTGGTTTCAACTACGACACAGCGCTGGAAAGTGGGGCGATTCTTGTCGCGATGGTTGAGGCTAGCCTCGGCATCTCCGGTTTGGGCGCAAACGGTAATTCCGATCCACTGAACTCTCGCGCCGATGGACGCGTTGACTACCGCAAGCTGACATTTGACCTGTCATATAGGCATCCGTTGAACGGCCTCTTGGGGGATGATGCTCCTTGGACCTTCGCGGTGGCAACAACCGGACAACTGACGGGTCAACCTCTCCTTGCTTCGGAAGAGTGTTCATTCGGAGGTGGGCAGTTCGGGCGTGGTTTTGACCCTTCGACAATCTCGGGCGACCAGTGCTTGGGTCTCGATCTGGAATTGAGCCGTTCGGTCGACGCAGGAGCCGCCTTGGACAGTCTTCAAGTGTACGGGTTTGCTGACTATGGTGCGGTTAGGAATCTCGACAGCGGTGCGCCCTCTGGATGGGCCAACGTCGCCTCTGCCGGGTTTGGCGCGGATTTCGGCTTTTCCGACGCGCTGAGTGGCAGCCTTGAGGTTGGTGTCCCCCTCCGAAACTCGACCACACTTGACCTGGACCGTACCCCTCGAGCAACCTTTAGTGTCAGCTGGGACTTTTGACATGACATTTACGCGCAAAGTCAAGGCTTCGCTTGCCTCTTCCGCATCGATCCTTGCCCTTGGTATCTGCGGCCCCGTAGCAGCCAATCCAGAAGACGGAGTTGTTGAATACGGAGACGCCGTCATTGGCGCGGTTGATCCACAGACTCTCGAGGTGCGCCAGTCATCGGACCGGGCCGTCATTAATTGGGGCAGCTTCGATATTGATGAGGGCGAGACGACGCGGTTCATTGTGCCGGAAGCGTCATCGGTCACGCTCAATCGTGACATAAGCGGCGACCCATCAGAAATCTATGGAACCCTTCAGTCGAACGGTCGCCTGTTCCTTGTCAATCGCAGCGGCATTCTATTTGGCGAAGGGTCGCGCGTTGACGTTGCTAGCCTCGTGGCCACGACGCACGACATCCGCACGGAGGACTTCGCCAACGGGCGGCTGGAGTTCACCATTCCCGGAGATCCCGGCGCCAGCGTTATCAATCGCGGTCAGGTGACAGTGGGGAATCTGGGCTTCGGTGCTTTCGTGGCCCCGCATATCCGGAACGATGGCGCAATCGTCGCCAATCTCGGCCGCGTGGAGATGGCATCGGCCAATGGCTTCACGCTAGACCTGCACGGCGACCGACTGATTTCCTTCATGGTCGAGAATCCCAACGACCTCGGGCTCGTGGACAGCGACGGCAATCCGGTCGGTGCCTTGGTCGAGAACAGCGGAACCATTAGTGCCAACGGCGGCCAAGTCGTCTTGTCCGCCGCTGCGGCGCGGGGCGTGATTAACCAGGTCATCAATACCGACGGGATTATCGAGGCCAATACTGTCGCAACACGAGGTGGCCGGATCATCCTCGGTGGCGGTGATGCGGGAGTAGTTCAGGTAGCCGGTAAGGTTGCCGCGCGCGGCGACGACCACGGAGAAACTGGCGGAACAATAGCGGTGATGGGCGAGGTCCTTTCAGCCACCGAGCTAGCTTTCATGGATGCCTCTGGGAGTGGCGGCGGGGGCCGGCTGATGTTTGGTGGCGACTATCTGGGTGGCCGCGCGGACGATACGCGGCTGGCGGAGCTCGGCATCGAGCGATCCGAGATGGACTTGGAGCCATCGCAGGTCGTCGCGCTTGAACGGGATGCGACCCTGTCAGCAGATGCCGACGACCAGGGCGATGGTGGGGTTGTCATCGTATGGGGCGATCAAGGACAGTTCAACCATGCGACCTTGACAGCCACTGGCGGACCAAATGGCGGGAATGGCGGCTTTGTGGAGACATCGGCGGCGAATCTCCAGTTCAACGGCACCGTCGACGTGTCGGCGAGCAATGGTGTCGGAGGGACATGGCTTCTGGATCCGCTCAACATCACCATCGATGAAATGGACGAAGCCAACGCCAATTGGTTCCCATTCATCGACAACTGGAATCTGGCGAATGGTGGGTCGTACGAGGCGCTTTCATTCGCTGCGACCGACCGTGGGGCAATAGTTCCGGTCGACGTGATCGAAGACACGCTTAGCCGCGGAAACAATGTCGTCATCACAACCCTTGGAACAAGTGGCAGTCAAAGTGGGGACATCCGACTCAGAACGGATGTCAGCGTGCGAAACGCCAACGGAGCTCGACTCGCCCTTCTTGCCGACGACGACATCCGCATCGATCGCGGTGTGGATGTGCGTGCGCGCGATGGACGCCTCACATTTGAACTTGCGGCATTTGGGGGCGACATCGATGCTGACGGCATCGGCCGTATCGATCTGGACGGCGGTGAACTCATCCTTCAGTTCGAGGATGGGCTGGATATCTCCTCGCGCTACGACATGCCGGAAACAGTGACGCTTATTGCGCTCAATGAATCGCTCGGTAACCGCAGGAGTCGGGTGGATTTCAGTTTTGATGACAATTTCGGTCACTTTGACTACACTGGTAACGTCGTCAATTTATACCCGGGATCGCTCGATTTGCGTGACCGTACATCGCACGGTCATGTCAACCTGATCTTCGATCACCCGGTTGAAGCACGGGTATGGAACTTGGCGGTAATTTGGGATGACAACCACTCTTGGAGCGCGGACGGATTCCGGGTGGGCGGTGTCGAAGACTTCAATGCCTTGGACGGTATTCCGGAATATGTCGGTGATACGACTGTACTAGGGTTCGGGCCCAACCCCGGCAACGGCCTCGTGTCGGTGTTCGAGATTTCCGACGATTTGGACCAGACCGTGGACCGATACATCGTCACGGCCCCGGCGGGACAGGCGATCCTCGATGCGCATCTGGCAGAGGTCTCGCGCCGGACGCAGACGCCGGTGCAGGAGGCGGTTGGGCAGGTTGAGGCGGTAGTGGACCGAGAGCCGGTAGGTCCAACTCCTGCTAGGGTTGAGGCGAGTTTCCAGCAACCAGAGCGACCTCCATTATTTGCGAATCCAATTGTAGATCGATTGCTAGCGATGCCTGCTCAAAATTCTCCGATCGAGCTTTCCGACGAAGAGCGCCGTGCTGCAAGCGAACTTCCCCTGCAGACAGTTTCAGAACTCCCATTTTCGCGCGAAACCTACGATAGGGTGGTAGTCTACGCAAAGTCGCTGGATACAATTGCTGGCGGCATGGATGAACTAACTGAAGGTTCGATTGCCGAGATTTCTACTGTGTACGGAGTATCGTGGGCAGAAGTATTCGGCGAGTTGTTGTTATTGGAAGAAATAAGTGTAGCTCTCTCGGACGGGCGTTATGAAGATGCGCTAGTTGCCGCCGCAAGTAGAGCAAATTCTGAGCTAGTCGGCTTGACCGCTTTGGGTGGTGCAGCCAAAAGCGCCGCTGCAATCGGCAGACTTGCTTCGCTTCCCATTACTTCACAGGTTAGCCGGTTTGTTGAGATGGTGGCTGCGAGAGGTGCCAACCAGCAAAGAGAGGCGTACTTCTTTTTGCGTGATCAGGGGTTTAGCCACTCTCAAATAATTAACAATGATGGCGTCGCACAGTTTTTGGTTTCTGACGGTTGGATTCGAAGACTATATCTGACGGGCCGGCCTGACTTCGCTCAAAACTCCACGGTCCAAAGCCCTGCCGGTAATATTTCCCCCGAAGATTTCTTAAATATGATGCAGTTGCTCTACGAAGCCACGCAAAATGCGCGAGAGTTGCCAATGCTTCGTGAACGCGTTGTCGACGAGTTCTTGAACGAGCAGGCTTAGTATACATCAGGTTCGATTTAAAGTGACGGCAGAGCCGATGAACTTCGAAGATGGCGGTCTGTTCTCAAAGCCCATGGGATCAGGCCATGACTACTTTCGGGTCAGAGAGGGCTATGCTTGGGATTTCGTCGAGTTGGAAAAAGAGCTCCAACGTCTTGGGTACCGGATCGGATATGAGAGTGGTTACATCGGGAAGAGTGAAGACGACGACGCTGTCACCATGAGTATCGAGATTTTCGTCGGCGAAGAGATCGAAGGGGATATCGTCGAAGCCTCGTTCGATGTAACCGTGGTGGAGACCGACCCCGGTAAGGCGAGGCTCACCTATGCACCGATGACCGGTCCCGTATCCGCACCCGGAATCGACTATCAGGGACCAGGCACGCACGAAGCGATTTCGACCGAACCAGACAACGCAGTCGTCGTGAAAGTCGCAGGCGAGATCCATGGTCTCGCCAAGATCATGATCCCTGCGCATAAAGCCGAAGGTTGGGGGCGTGCAATCGAAAGCAGTTAGAGGCCCAACGCGTTTAGTTGTCAGCAGCTCACCCAGGGCAGCTAGCACACTAGAAGCACGCGCGTTTCAGTCCTGGAACTGCCCTACCAGTTGATACCTCTGTTCGTGTTAGTCCAAATCGAGCCCCCGCAACCAAATCTGTCAAAGAGCACAGCCTCTGAAGAGCCTCCAGCAAGGGGGGCATTTTGCAGTCCGCGCCCGTGTCAACACTGTGTCAACAGAACCCCGACGCTGCGTGTCAACGGATGGCGCCGACTCGCGCCGCACTCTCCGCTTGATCGGGGCGCCCTCTGGAACGTGATGGCGCTTGTCCGCGCGTTGCCACTGCGATTGGATAGGAGAAATTCCAGAGAGGTTCGAATTGCCCATGCCGATCTACGAGTTTGCCAGCGAGGCAATCCGTCCCCTCGCCAAGACCACATTCAGCGTCGCGCAACTGCAGGAGCGGCGCGATCTGCAACGCCTGCTGCGGGCGAACATCGTCGTGGTCGCACCTGACACGCTGGTGATCGCGGAGGAGTTCGGGGACTGGGACGAGTCGCGCCGGCGCATCGATCTCCTCGGCATCGACCGCGATGCAAACCTCGTGGTGATCGAGCTCAAGCGGACCGAGGACGGCGGCCACATGGAGTGTCCGTCGTCAGATAATTTGGGACGCTTGAGCGCTTTCCAGACTGGAGGCTCTGGCTCACCGCTGGTTGATGTTACGCGTTTGCAGTTTCGTGGCGCA
>NZ_LPXO01000029.1 GCF_001482405.1 Pseudoponticoccus marisrubri | reverse complement strand
TCGGGAAATTCTGGCCGCTTGGGTCAGCAGGTCATGGGGCGTCCGGTATCCCGGATACCCTGTTAGGTTGCCCAGACGGGCTCTGCCGTCAAGAAATGGTCTCTTCCATGGCAAACACAGGGGACGCGCGATGGCGGCCCTCACCGTCCTCAATACGAGATTCCAGATCGCAAGCAGAAGGCCCGAACATTATCTACGAGGTCAGCGAGCTGCCTCCACGGCTCATGTCAGAGAGAGGTCCTTCCGCCTGGGCTCACTCCTTCGAAGAAGGGGCGATCGGGTTCGCCGTGCATGACCACGGCGTGTACGGTGCGCGCCATCTTGGCCGCGATCGCGGTGTAGGCTTTGCGGCGCAGATGGGCGTTGTGTCGATCCTTCGAGATGTAGCGCTCGAACGTGTCGCGGAAGCTGTTGGTCCGCTTCAGTACCGCAGTCTGACCAGCCATCCACAGCGTGCGGCGCAACCGGGCATTGCCGTATTTCGAGATCCGGCTCTGACCGCGGAACATGCCGGACTGCTCGGTGGCAAGGTCCATGCCGCAGACCTTCAGGAACTGGCGATGATGGCGGAACCGACGCAGGTCGCCGGCCTCGGCCAGGATGGTCATGGCGCTGATCGGGCCGATGCCGGGAATGGTCGTCAGAAGCTGATAGTCGGGCAGATCGGAGAGCAGATCGACCGCCCGGACTTCGATCTCGTTGCGCTGGCGGACCAAGCTACGCCCCTCCGCGAGAACGAAGCGGAACATGCGGACAGCATCAGAATCCGCATGGATCGGCAGCCCGACGGAGGCGGCCGCGGTGGCGTAAACATCTGACAGCAGACGCTCCTTTGAGACTTTCCTGCCCACCACCTGCCAAGCATCAATGATGAAGGCGTCCCGGGGCATGGTCGTGATCATCGTCGGTGTCGGATATTTCTCGAGGAAGGCCAGGAACCAGTCGGTTCGCGAGCTTCGATGAAATCGTTCGGCCTCGGGGAAGTAGAGCGGAAGGTAATGGGTCAGGATGCGGTGCCAGAGCTCGGTCGTCGAAGGTGAGACGATCTCGTGCGTCTTAGACAGCTCCTGGATGTCCGCCGTCCCGACCGCCAGGGGATCATGAAAGAACTGGACGGCGCCGATCTCCAGCATGTGCAGGATGACCTGGGCGTCCTTGGGATCGTTCTTGTCCCAGCTGTCATGCAGGGCCTCACGCGTCCGGGCCAGAGCGACCGAGGAAACCAGCTTCAGCTCTAAGCCGGCCTGTCCGAGGTGATGCGCCAGCGGGCGATGATAGTTCCCGGTCGCCTCAAACCCGATCCGCACCGGCAGGTCGTAGCTGGCGAGGGCGGAGACCAAGCGCTGAAAGCGCTTCCAGCGTGTTCATTATCGTCAATGGGCGGCGGCGCGTCTTGCCAGGAACGCCGATCAGCACGTCGTGGCGGTGCTTGAAAATGTCGATGGCGACCAACAGGGTCGAAGCGTTAGTATCGGTGGCGGTCATAGCCGGTCTCCTCAGCGGTGTGGTTGTGCAAAACCACTGTTGAGACCTAAGACCCGGTTATGGCCACGCGCTACGCTATTTGGGGGCTGCGCGCGTGGCCATAACCTTGAGACAGCTCCTGTTCCCGACGTGCTATGGCAAGGAGTTCACCAGCCGGGCAATCCTGAAATGGGCCGACAGGAACGGCGTGGATTGGCATTACATCGACCCAGGAAAACCGCAGCAGAATGCCTTCATCGAGTCATTCAACGGCAGCCTGCGGGACGAGCTTCTCAATGAAGAGCTGTTCGATACCCTCGACGATGCCCGCCGCAAGCTGGCGCTTTGGCGCTACGATTTCAACAACGTCAGGCCGCACTCTTCGCTGGGGAACAGAACGCCAAAGCAAGCGCGGCAGGCGCTTGAGCTACTTGAGGGCTCCGCGCCTGCCGCACTTGCCAAGCCCGAAACCGACCACTACCAAAATCAAACCCGCAGACTCTCGTCATGAGCGAGGGACCAGCGGGGGGGGGTGGTCAATGATTATCTTGAGGAAGAAGTGTTCGCTCCCTACAGGCGTCTTCTACGGGACGTGATACTCGACCATTGGCCCGTCGCCGCAGGCAAAGAACTGTTGGGCGAGGTTGTCGAAGAGCTGCGCCTACATTCGCTTACCACAGCATCACAGGACACAGGCATCGGGACTGAGGCCATCAACCATTTCTTGGTCGAGGCTCGGGCATTTCCGGTCGATGATGACCGGCCCGCTCGCCGCCGCTTGTTTGATGCCCGAAAATATGCCGATCTCTTGAATAAAATCCCGACCCTCGTCGCACCAATTGCCATGCGGCAGGCCATCGGCGCCACCAGAATGGAGTTGGCAGCGTTCGAAGAAGAAGGCCTTCTGTTACCGCGCACTCTGGTTGTCAAGGTCAAGAACCCCTGGCGAATTTCCGATGGTATCCAGTTCGTTGAGGACCTCTCCGCGCAGGCAGAGCTGGTCAGCGAAGTTGACGACTCTTGGGAAACGCTTCTGCTCGCCCGCAGGCGGACACGGGTGAGCCTACCAGACCAGGTCAAGGCAATTCACGACAAACAGCTGACCCTCGGAAAGCGGGCCGGGATCCCCGGCCTCCATAGTCTTTTGGTAAAAAATCCGAAGTCGATTGCCTTCGCGCTTCTTTACGCAAGGATTCAAGCTAAAAAGTTGAGGATCTCGCCAAAACACCGCCGCCCAGGCTCATGAGCGCCGCAAAATTCGGTCGCTCCGTGGGGCTGCGCGATCATGGGGGCTTCATCGCACTGATCGAAGCGGGCCATGTTTCGGCTATCCGACAGAAGAACCCCAAGACAGGGCGCCAGCAATACTGGCTTTCTGAGGAAGAAATCGCTTCTTTCCACGGCCGTTTCGTGACGCTGACCACCCTGTCCAATGAGACGGGGCACCATCGCAACACGCTAAAGAGCCTGCTTGAGGCATCCCGAGTCGCGCGCTTCTCTCAGGACGATCGGGATTTCGGGGCAAACTTCTTGCGTGAAGAAGCGATCGCCGCTCTCCAGTAGCCACCGTCCGTCGATCCGATTTGCAAGGGTTAGATCGTCGTACCACTAACCAAAATTCCGCTCGCAAGCGGAAGTTGGTAAAAACTCATAAAAACAAGAGAGCTTCAGGAATTTTCGCGAAATATCGAGAACTCCCTTGACATGGGTGCGCACGAAAAACGCGATTTCGCGCACTCATATGCTCCCTTGGCAAATTTACAAATTCAGTGGCGATCCCTGGAGGACTCGAACCCCCAACCTGCTGATTAGAAGTCAGCTGCTCTATCCAGTTGAGCTAAGGGACCGCTGGGCACGGTTTTGCCGTCTTTGCGGGGGCGAGGCAAGGGGCAAGGGCGGGCAGGCCCGCTCTAGAGCTCTCGCGTCATGAAGAGGCTCATCGGGTGGGGGTGGTAGGGGCCGAAGGGCGGGCAGGGGGTGAAGCCGGCGGCCGTGTAGAGGCGGCGTGCGGCGGCGAAGGCCGGGGTGGTGCCGGTCTCGAGCCAAGCAGAGGTCGCGCCGGACGTTCGGGCGGCTTGCAGCAGGTGGTCGAGCAGGCAACGGCCGAGCCCCGCGCCGCGCCTATCGGCTGCCACATGCATGGATTTCAGCTCCACCATCTCCGCATCCAGCGGTTTCAGCGCGCCGACCGCCACGGACGCGCCCTGACTGTCGCGCAGGACGAAGATGCGGGCGCCGCTGGCGCGCAGGGCACTGTCGGTCATGACGTGGCAGCTCTCTTCCGGGGAGAGGTCGCGCATATGCGCGTGATGCGCCGCGAGCAGCCGGGCCACACCGGGATCGGGCGCCTCGACGCAGGCGATCTGCAGCCCGGGCGGCGCGGTCACAAGGCGCTCTCGAAGCCCAGATGCACCTTGACGGCGCGGCTGCGGTCGCCGGCCATCTCGAAGGCCTCGCGCGCGCGCTCCAGCGGGAAGCGGGCCGAGATCATCGGGCGCACATCGATCCGGCCTTCGGCGATGGCCGAGACGGCCTCGGCGAATTCCGCGTGGAAGCGGAAGCTGCCCTGGACGCGGATCTCCTTGCCGACCACCACGTTGACGGGCAGTGGCAGGTCGCCCGCGATGCCCAACTGGACCAGCGCGCCTTGCGGGCGCAGGGCGGCGATGGCGGCGTGCTGCGCGGGCGCGGCAGCCGAACATTCGAAGGCCACGTGGAAATGCCCTTTCTCGGCGCCATAGGCGGCCATGGCGTCCCCGTCGCGCGCGACGTTCAGCGTGCGGGTCGCGCCCATGGCGCGGGCGGTGTCCAGCGCGGCATCCTGCAGGTCGGTCACCACGATCTCCTCTGCACCGGCATCGCGGGCGACCGCGGCGCACAGCACGCCGATCGGGCCCGCGCCGGTGATCAGAACCCGCTTGCCGGCGAGCGGGCCGGCCATGTTGCGCGCATGCAGGCAGACGGCCAGCGGCTCGGAGCAGGCAGCGGCGCCGATATCCACCCCGTCGGGCACCGGAACGCATTGTCCGGCCTCGACCACGATGCGCTCGCGGAACAGCCCCTGCACATGCGGCATCCGCATGGCCGAGCCGCGAAACTGCATGTCGAGGCAATGGGTCGGCATCCCCTCGGCGCAATAGCGGCACGTGCCGCAGGGCCGGCTGGGATTGATGGCGACCGCCATGCCCGGGTTCAGCGTGGTGACATCGGGCCCGGTGGCCACGACCCGGCCGGCGGCTTCATGGCCGAGGATGATCGGCTCGCGCACCCGGATCGGGCCGAAGCCGCCATGGCGGTAGTAATGCAGGTCCGATCCGCAGATGCCCCCCGCCGCAACCGCGACCAGCACCTCGCCCGGGCCGGGATCGGCCACGGTCTCGGTTTCGATGCGGATGTCCCCCTCGGCGTAGAGCCGGCATACACGTGTGTCCATCCCGCCCTTATGGCACCCGGCCGCGCCCCCGCCAAGAGAAGAGGCCTGCGCGGGGCCTGTGCGGCCCGACAGGGGGGCGAGCGACAAAGTTGCGCAGCCCGGGGCGTTGCTGCGCGGCGCGATTGCGCCAGTTACCCCTCTGACGCAACCACATGGAGGGCTGCATGACACAGGCAACGCAAGACACGGAGATGGCTGGGACGGAGAACGGCCCTGTGGTCTATTACGACGGGTCCTGCCCGCTCTGCACCGCAGAGATCGGACATTATGCCGGGCAGCCGGGCGGTGACCGGCTGAGCTTCGTCGATGTCTCGCAACCGGGCACTAATCCGGGGCCGGACCTGACGCCCCGCGATGCCATGCGCCGGTTCCACGTGCGCCTGCCTGACGGGCGGCTGCTGTCGGGGGCGCGCGCCTTCGTGGCGATCTGGGAGGTGCTGCCGCGCTGGCGTTGGGCCGCCCGGATTGCGGGGCTGCCGGGCATGCCCACGGTGCTGGAACTGGCCTATCGCGCCTTCCTGCCGGTGCGGCCGCTGCTGTCGCGGATCGCCGCGGCGCTGGGGGCCAAGCCCGCCAACAGCTGCCCGCAAGGCAAATGAACCTCTCGGGCGACACGCCGGCGGGCCGCCTGATCGGGCTGGCCCTTGGCGCGCTGCGCCCGCCGCCGGGGCGGGGGCGGATCGCGCTCGCGCTGGCCTTCGGCGTGACGGTGCATGCCATCTTTGCCGCGGCGGTGCTGGCCATGATCCTGGCCATGTATTTCGGGATGAGCCGCAGCCTGGGCGCCGTGCCCTGGCCTTGGGCGGCGCTGGTCAATGCGGCGCTGGTGCTGCAATTCCCGCTGGTGCATTCGGCGCTGCTGACGCGGCGCGGGGGCCGGATGCTGACGCGGCTGGTGCCGGGGCGACATGGCGGCACGCTGGCCACCACGACCTACGCGATCATCGCCTCGCTGCAATTGCTGGCGCTTTTTGCGCTCTGGACGCCCAGCGGCATCATCTGGTGGCGGGCCGAGGGCGCGGCTCTGGCCGCCGTGTCGGTCGCCTATGCGCTGGCCTGGCTTATGCTGATCAAGGCCAGCTATGATGCCGGGGCCGAGGTGCAGTCCGGCGCGCTGGGATGGATGTCGCTGATGCAGGACATCCGACCGCGCTTTCCCGACATGCCGACCACGGGGCTGTTCCGCATCATCCGGCAGCCGATCTACGTGGCCTTTGCCCTGACGCTTTGGACCGTGCCGGTCTGGACGCCCGACCAGCTGGCGCTGGCAATGACCCTGACGGCCTATTGCCTGGCCGCGCCCCGCCTCAAGGAGCGCCGCTTTGCCGCCCGTTACGGCGCGCGGTTCGAGGCCTATCGCGCCCGCGTCCCCTACGCCGTTCCCACCTTCAGAAAGAGGCGGAAAGATGCCTGACACAGCCCGCAACGACCTTGAGATCTACAACACCCATGCCGCGCAGTGGTGGTCGGACGAGATCCGCTGGGTGCGCACGCTGAAGAACCTCGTGCCGGGCCGGCTGGCCTGGTTCGACCACCACGTGAGCTGGGAGGGCGCCGAGGTGCTGGACCTTGGCTGTGCCGGCGGGTTCATGGCCGAAGCGCTGACCACCCGCGGCGCCCGCGTCACCGGGATCGACCCGGCCGAGGCGGCGATCGCCGCGGGCCGTGCCCGGGCGCAAGAGGTCGGGCAGACGATCCGCTACGACGTGGGCGTGGGCGAGGATCTGCCCTACGACGACGCAAGTTTCGACATGGTGGTTTGCGTCGACGTGCTGGAACATGTCTCGGACCTGCGCCGGGTGCTGGCCGAGGTGGCGCGCGTGCTGCGGCCGGGCGGGGTGTTCCTGTATGACACGATCAACCGCAACCCCGTCTCGCGCCTGGGCGCCATCACCGTGGCCGAGGATCTGCTGGGCCTGTTGCCCAAGGGCACGCATGACCCGGAGTTGTTCATCAAGCCCGAGGAGCTGCGTGCGGCTTTGGAGACGGCGGGGCTGCGGCCGGGGCCGACCAAGGGGCTGGGGCCGCGCGGCATCAACCGGCGCGGCGATTTCACCTTCGGCCCGGTGCCCACCCGCGCGGTGATCTACATGGGCGTCGCGCACAAGCCGGAGGGGGTCGCATGACCGGGATCGCGCTGCTGACCACCGCGCTGCTCTTCGGGGGCACGACGCTTTATGCCTTCGGTTTCGCCGCTTTCGTCTTTACCGCGCTGCCGGCCGAGACGGCGGGCCCGCTGATCCGCCGCGCCTTCCCGCATTTCTACCTGTTCGTGCTGGGCAGCGCGGCGGTGGCCGGCGCGCTGGCCTTCGTGGCCGACCCGCTGTCGGGCTGGATCCTGCTGGCCATCGCGGCCACGACGGTCTTTGCGCGGCAGGTGCTGATGCCGGCGATCAACGCGGCCACCGATGCGGGGCAGGGCGGCCGGTTCAAGCTGCTGCACGGGCTGTCCGTGGCCCTCACGCTGGGCCATATCGTGGCGGCGGGCTTCGTCCTGCTGCGCCTGTCGGGAATGCTCTGACCCCGCCGCGGAGCGCGGCTGCGACATGTCGCGCCCCGTGATTGCAATGCCCGAAATTCATCCATAGTGTTCATCTGCATACAGGTTTTCGACCAGATGACAGGTGGACGACGATCATGGCGGCGACACTCAAACGGCTTGTGCCTCGCATCGGGACCCTGTGCCGGACCGCCGCGGTGGCCCTGATCGCCGGGGTGTGCCGCTGGCGCTCGATCCGCGAGATCAACGACGCGATCCGGGCCCGGCCCGTGCAGCAGCAGGCGGCGATCACCCTCGGTGTCTTCGCGCTGCTTTTCGTGCTGGGGCTGGTCGCGGCGCAGTTCGGCTGGGTGGGGATGCTGGTCTTCTGGCTGGCGGTGATCGTCATCGTCAACTGACCGTCCCGGCAGGACAATTCCCGCCACCGCCACGCGCATACAATCGTATGCCATTGCAAAACAAGATTTTTTTCGGCCGGGAGTGATCCGAAGCCGGCCCGCACGCGTATCCCTGTCAGATCAACGCAGAGGAGCACGTCATGGAAATCGGACTTGGAATTCTCACTTTCGGCACCCTCAGCCTCGGCCTCATCATCCCCTACCTGAGCATCCGCGGCCTGCAGAAGCTCAAGGACAGCGACGCGCCCAAATCTGCGCTGTCGCGTGACGGCATCGAAGAACGGCTCGCCACCGAGAGCTGACACTGCCTGCCGCGCCGCCCCACCGGGCGGCGTGGTCCTTTATCAGACACAAAGCCCGAACGGAGGCCCCGACATGTCCAGCAAGCTGTTCCCGAGTGACCTGCAACGCCTGTTCCGCCGCGACGCCGAGGGCGCCGACAGCGACCAGCACCCGCGCCTGGCGCAGGCCGGCGCGCTGGATCTGCGCCGCAGCGACCAATCGGCCGGGCGCGACCGCTCGGCCCACCGCCGCGCCACTTGGCTTTACGAGGACCTGCTGAACTGACGGGCGCGTGCCGCGCATCCGCGCGGCACCCCACAGACGGGCAGCACAGGCCGGGCCGGAGCAGATGCTCCGGCCCTTTTTTCGTGCCGGCGCACACCCGGATAATCAGTGTGCGGCCCCCACCTGTGCGAATTGACGCAGTGTTTTGACCTTCCGGGGCACGGGCTTACTTCTTTTTCAGAAATTACTGAAAACCTCGAAAGGCAGGGTCAGACGCATGAAGATGTCACCGCTCCACCAGGAGTTCGTCCTGCATTTCGGCGAGATGGGCAGCCGGTGGGGCATCAACCGGACGGTGGGGCAGATCTATGCCCTGCTGTTCCTCTCCGCCGATCCGCTCAACGCCGAGCAGATCACCGAGGCGCTGGGCATCAGCCGCTCCAACACCTCGATGGGGCTGAAGGAGCTGCAGGCCTGGCGGCTCGTCCGGATGAAACACGTCCCCGGCGACCGCAAGGACCATTTCACCACGCCCGACGACCTGTGGGAGATCGTCCGCATCCTGATCGACGAACGCAAGAAACGCGAGATCGATCCCACGCTGTCCAAGCTCCGGGCGCTCGAGATGCAGGGCCCTGCGGGCGACGACTATTCCGAGGCGCGCATCTCCGAGCTGCGCGAGATGATCGAGATGATGACCGAGTTCTACGACGAGATGTCCCGGCTCGAGACCGAGCGGCTGGTCAAGCTGATGACCTATGGCAGCCGGATCGCGGGACTCATCGACCGGGTGGGCAGCTATGTCCCGTCCCCCGGCAAGCAATGACAAGGACATGACACAATGGAAGCGCTAGACACACTCCTTCTGAGCCGCATCCAGTTTGCGGCCAACATATCGTTCCACATCCTGTTCCCGACGATCACCATCGCGCTGGGCTGGGTGCTGCTGTTCTTCCGCCTGCGGTTCGCCTGGACCGCGGACGAGAAATGGATGGCGGCCTACCGGTTCTGGGTGAAGATCTTCGCCCTCAGCTTTGCCATGGGCGTGGTCTCGGGCATCACCATGTCGTTCCAGTTCGGCACCAACTGGCCGGGCTTCATGGAAACGGTGGGCAACATCGCCGGGCCGCTGCTGGCCTACGAGGTGCTGACCGCCTTCTTCCTCGAAGCGGCCTTTGTCGGCATCATGCTGTTCGGCTTCTCGCGCGTGCCGGGATGGCTGCACATCACCGCCACCGCGCTGGTCGCTTTCGGCACCACGCTGTCGACCTTCTGGATCATCGTGCTGAACAGCTGGATGCACACGCCGCAGGGCTACGAGATCGTCGATGGCGTGGCCTTTGCCACCAGCTGGTGGGACATCATCTTCAACCCCTCGATGCCCTACCGCTTCGCGCACATGATGCTGGCGTCGTTCCTGACGGTGGCCTTCCTCGTGGCCGGCGTCTCGGCCTTCCGCTGGATCCTGGGCGAACGCTCGCGCGAGGTGCGCGCCATGCTCAAGACCGGCGTGACCATCGCCGCGCTGCTGATCCCGGTGCAGATCTACATGGGTGACATGCACGGGCTGAACACGCTGGAATACCAGCCGCAGAAGGTTGCCGCCATGGAGGGCAACTGGGAGACCGGGCCCAACGTGCCGCTGCTGCTCTTCGCGCTGCCCGACGAGGAGGCGCGCGAGAACCGCTTCGAGATCGGCGTGCCCAGCGGCGCCTCGGTCATTCTCAAGCACAAGCCCGAGGGCGTGGTGCCCGGCCTGAACGATTTCGTGGCCGAGGACGGCACCCCGCAGCACCCGCCGGTGATGCAGGTCTTCTGGTCCTTCCGCGTAATGGTGGGCACCGGCATGGCGATGCTCGCGCTCAGCTGGACCGCGCTGGCCTACATGTGGCTGCGCCGGGACCGCCACGAAGGCCGCGTCGCGGGCCACAAGCTGGCGGTCGAGGGCCTGCCCAAGCCGCTGCTCTGGGCGCTGGTGCCGATGGCCTTCTCGGGCTGGGTGGCGACGCTCGCCGGTTGGTACACGACCGAGATCGGCCGCCAGCCCTGGCTGGTCCAGGGGGTCATGACCACCGAGATGGCCGTGGCCGAGGTGCCGGCGCCGATGGTGATGGGCACGCTGATCGCCTATCTCGCCGTCTACGCCACGCTGCTGATCGCCTATGTCGGCGTGATCGCCTACCTCGCGCGCAAGGCCGCGCGGGGCCGGGACGCCGGGGCCGACAGCATGTCCCATTCGGGCAAGGCGCAAGTCGCCGCCCTGACACCTGCGGAGTGACATCATGTTTCCCGATTTCTCCAACCCCGCCGACTGGCTGCCCTGGGCGTTCGCCTCTCTCATGGGCCTGTCGATCCTGGTCTATGTCGTGCTCGACGGGTTCGACCTTGGCGTCGGTATCCTGTTCCCCCTGGCCGACCGGGGGGAGCAGGACCGGATGATCGGCTCGATCGGGCCGTTCTGGGACGCCAACGAGACCTGGCTGGTGCTGGCCGTGGGCCTGCTGCTGGTCGCCTTTCCCATGGCGCATGGCATGATCCTGTCGCAGCTCTACCTGCCGGTCTTCGCCATGCTGATCGGGCTGATCCTGCGCGGTGTCGCCTTCGAGTTTCGCGCCAAGGCGCGGGACCGGCACAAGGCGCTGTGGAACCGGCTGTTCTTTGTCGGCTCGCTGACCACGGCGCTGGCGCAGGGCTTCATGTTGGGCCTCTACATCATGGGGCTGGTGCGCACGCAGGACACCTATTTCTTCGCCGCGCTGACGGGGATCTTCCTGGCGGTGGGCTACAGCTTCATCGGCGCGACCTGGCTGGTGCACAAGACCACCGGCCCGCTTCAGGCCAAGGCGCTGGGCTGGGCGCGGCTCAGCCTCTGGGGCGTCGTCTCGGGCATCGCGGCGGTATCGCTGACCACGCCGCTGGTCAGTGACCGGATCCTCGCCAAGTGGTTCAGCTTCCCCGAGATCCTGTGGCTGGCCCCGCTGCCGCTGCTGTCCGCGGCGCTGATCGCGGCGATCTGGATCATGCTGCGGCGCATGCCCTTTGCCGGGGACCGGCACAACTGGCTGCCCTTCGCGGCCTCCAGCGTGCTCTTTGCGCTGGCCTATGTGGGGCTCGCCTACAGCTTCTACCCCTTCGTGGTGCCCGAGCAGCTGACCATCTACGAAGCCGCCGCCGCGCCCGAAAGCCTGATGATCATCCTCGTGGGCGCCTGTTTCGTGGTGCCGGTGATCCTGGGCTACTCGGTGCTGGCCTACGTGATCTTCCGCGGCAAGGCGACCGAGCTGCGCTACGAGTAAGACAGCCCGACAGGGCAGGGGGCCGGCCATGGGATCCATGGCCGGCCCTTTTTACGTCTCCGGTCCGATTTGTTTTAGGATGTTTATTGTTTGTTGTTTGATTGGGTTGATTGTTTGTTTGAGGATGTCGTTTCGGTCGAAGGTTTGCGGGTTGTCC
>NZ_LPXO01000028.1 GCF_001482405.1 Pseudoponticoccus marisrubri | reverse complement strand
CCAGCACAGGATGTCGCGCAAGCGGTGCGGCTCGACATTCAGCGCGCGATGCAGGTCATCCGGGCGGCGCGGGACCTTGGCGAACGTCGCGTTGTAGCGTGCGATGAAGCCCGGCAGGAACGCATTTGCCGCCGCCATGTCGGAGATGCCCGCCAGGCGCAGCTCCTTCACCAGCCGATCCTGCAGCGTGCGGTTGGCGCGCTCGACGCGGCCCTTCGCCTGGCTGCTGTTGGCGCAGAGTATCTCGATGTTCAGCTCGTTCAAAGCCCTGCCAAACCGGGTCATCCCGTGTCCCGACTTCGCGCCTTGGCTCGCGACACGGAACACCGTGTGCTTGTCGGAATGGAAGGCCACCGGGCGGCCGTGCCTGGTCAGGTAAGCCTCCAGCGCGCCGAAATAACGGAAGATGCTCTCGGATTCAACGAACTCCAGATGCATCAACGTGCTTGTCGCGTCATCGATGAAGACAAGCAGGGTGCAGGCCGGGCCGCGATCCTCGAACCCGTGATGATCGGAGCCGTCGATCTGAATGAGCTCGCCCAGGCACTCCCGGCGCAGGCGCGGCTGGAGGAACGTCCGGCGCTGCTTGCGCGGCAGCCAGATGCCCGAGTCCTGCATCCATTTGCGCAGCGTCTCGCGCGAGACCTCCAGACCATGGTCCTCCGCCAGCGTCTCGGCGGCCAGGGTCGGGCCGAAATCGGCGTAGCTTTCCTTGACCAGGGTCACCGCGCAGTCCCGGACTGCCGGATCGATCCGGTTGTTGGACGGACGACCGCGCGCCTTGTGCCGGATCGCCGCCGGACCGTCCGCCTGGAACCGCTTCATCAACCTGTGTACCTGCCTGCGGCTCAGACCCAGCAGGTTGGCCGCGTTCGCCGCTGACATCCGGCCTTGCGTCACCTGGCTCAGAACCTCGACCCGGTTCAGTTCTCGCGCGCTCATGACAACCCATCCCACGCACACAATCCTGATCTTCAGTCCAGACAGGGACGTGTGACAGTTCTGCTTTGCAGATGTGGGACACTATAACTTTGCGCGTACATTCGTTTATCTGGTAATCTTGATTATGTAATATCGAGGGTTCCAAATCTTCATAGCAGCGGCGTGCTGAGATCGGAGCTGGCAGACGGTCGCTGCATAGAGTTGTGCCTTTGATGCAGCGTCTCCTCTACAATCACAGCCAGTCGCTTTGAGGAAAAACCTCGTTCCGATGGCCCGAAGCCGACCCACACCGCCAACGGACCAGATCGGCCTTGGACCTACAATCGGTAGATGCGCCGGGCCGTGTCGGAGAAGATCTCTTGAAGGGTCGTCTTTGGCTGGTCGGCGAGCATTTCGTGCAATTGATCAAACTGACGCTCGAGCGGGCAGCTGACCGACTCGACCGGCAGGTTGGAGCCGTAGAGCACGCGTTTCGGTCCGAAATTCGACAGCAGATGCGCAACGTGCGGGCGAAGCGCTTCGGCGCGCCAGCGGCGGTCGACGGTCCAGAGCCCGGACAGCTTCATCACCACGTTCTCCGTCTCCGCCAGCGCACGGATTCCGTCCTGCCATTCGGCCAGATTTCCCGGGTGCTCGGGCTCGAGCGTCCCGAAATGGTTCACCACGATGCTCAGGCGGGGATGGGCGCGGGCGAGGTCCACCACCTCGGTCAGCTGGCCCGGCACGACAACACATTCAAGGCAGAGGCCGTGCGCTTCCAGCAGCGGCAGGACCGAACGGAACCGCTCATCCGCCAGAACGCCGGGTTTGCTTGCCACGCGCCAGCGGCCCGCCGCGTCCCAGGCGACCGGCGTGCGGATACCGCGCAGGGCGGGGGATTGCAGGTGGGCTTCGATCTGCGCCTCGGCCCCCGGCGCGCTCAGGTCGACCTCGGCCACGATGGCGGTGGGCCAGCCGGTCCTGTCGGACAACTGCTGCAGCCAACGCGTCTCGTCCACCGGGTCGGCCGCGCCGCAATTGGCCTGCACGTGTACGCTGGCTGCCAGCGGTAGCCCGGCAAAGGCGCCAAGGTACTGCTCTGGCAGATAATCCCGGCGGATCGGCGCCTTGTCCCCGAAGCGCGCCGGCGGCGCGTCGGGCGCCAGCCAGCGATAGGGGAAGCGGCCCAGCTCCCAGAAGTGGTGGTGCCCGTCGACCAGTGCGATCCCGTCCAGCCAATGCGCCATGCTCAATAGGTCGCCCGGCCGCCGGACAGGTCGAAGACCGAGGCGGTGGTGAAGCTGTTCTCGCGCGTGCAGAGCCAGACGATCATCGCCGCCGCCTCGTCCAGTTCAAGGAACCGGCCGCGCGGGATCTTGGAGAGCATGTAGTCGATATGCTCCTGCTTCATCTGGTCGAAGATCCGGGTGCGCGCGGCGGCGGGCGTGACGCAGTTCACCGCGATGTCGCGGTCGGCCAGTTCCTTGCCCAGCGACTTGGTCAGGCCGATCACCCCGGCCTTCGAGGCGGAATAGGCGCTGGCATTGGGGTTGCCTTCCTTGCCCGCGACCGAGGCGATGTTGACGATACGCCCGTAGCCCTGCGCGGTCATGGCCGGCACCACGGCGCGGTTGACGTGGAAGGTGCCCAGCAGGTTGATCTCGGTGATCTGGCGGAATTCCTCGACCGGGTATTCCGCCAGCGGCCCGTTCGACCCCGCCACCCCGGCCGAGTTCACGAGGATATCGGCGCGGCCGGTGGCGTCCAGCGTGGCCTTCATCGCGGCCTCGACGCTGGCCCAGTCCGAGACGTCGACCTCGCAGGCGAAGGCGTCGCCGCCAATCTCGGCCGCAGCCTTTTCGGCCAGTGCCCTGTCGCGGTCCCACAGGGCGACGCGTGCGCCCCCTTTGGCCAGGCGGTCGGCGACGGCACGGCCGATGCCCTGCGCGCCCCCTGTCACGATGGCGGTCTGGTTCTCGAACTGTGTCATTCTGCGGCTGCCTTCCGGGTCTGCGTGATGATCTGTTCCGCCCCCCGGGCCTTGCCCGAGGCGACGATGGCGTGGAGTGTCTCGACCGCACGGGCCCCCACGTGCCCGGGGCTTTCATTGCGCCCCTGCCCCAGCGCGATATCGACGAGCCGGGCGGGCGGCCCGTCGCAGCTGTATGTCCACGCGCCCTGCGGCACCTGCGCGACGCGGGCCTCGCCATCGGGCAGCTTCAGCACCAGACGTTCGGTCTCGATATCCAGCAGGACGGAACCGTTGCTGCCATAGATGCGGATATCGACCTCGAACCCATGACCGTTTGGTACGCCGCAACTGCCCGAGAAGACGCCGGTGGCACCATTGGCGAAGCGCACGGCGGCGGCATCGTGCAAGTCAATTTCGGTGGGCGCCTCGAACAGCATCGACTGCACGGATGCAGCGCGCAGATCGGTCAGCCAGTAGAGGATGCCAAGGGCATGGGACAATTGCCCGTAGGCATAGCCGCCGCCCTGGTCGGGCGCCTCCCACGTGCTGCGGTCGGGCTGGATGGCAATGTGGGCCCAGTTCGACAGGGTGCCGCCGGAAAAGATGCTGCGGGTGAAGGAAGCCATGTGGCAGACGACATGCTCGATCTCACCGATCTCGGCGACCATCTCGCGCATCTCGTCGAGGCCGGGCTTGTAGTTCCAGCCATAGGCGACCAGCAATTCGCGCCCCGAGGCGTCGGCCACCTGCACGAGGTCCCAAGCCTGTCCCGGATCGAGGCACATGGGCTTTTCCACCAGCACGTGACAGCCCTTCTCCAGGAAGGCCTTCGCCTGTTCGTAATGCAGGTGGTGCGGTGAAGAGATCACCGCGATGTCGATGTCGCGCGACAGCACCTCGCGCCAGTCCTCGGTCGCGAAGGCAAAGCCGAATTCCTCCGCGATCAGGTCCAGCTCCGTACGGCCCAGCCGGCAGACGGAGTCCAGCACCACCTCGGGCCGCGCGGCCAGGATCGGAATGTGCATGCGGTAGGCGAAATGGCCCGCCCCGATGATCGCGGCCCGGACCGGGCCCTTGGATGAGCTCATGTGCTTTCCCTGATTTGAAGGTGATAGCCGATGTCATGGGTGGGCGCGCCTTCGGCCCCGCCTTCCAGCCGGTCCATCACGAGACGCGCCGATGTCTCGCCGATGGCGCGGCCCTTGATCTGCACCGTGGTCATCGGCACCGGCAGAAGTGCCGACAGGCTGAGATCACCGAACCCCGCGATGGCCACGTCCTGCGGCACGCGGACGCCGTTGGACATGCACCACAGCATCGCACCATGCGCGGGCAGTTCGGCAAGAAAAAAGATCGCGTCCGGCTTCTGCCTGCGGTTCAGCAATTCGGGGATCAGCGCAACGCCGCCCTCGATCGTGGCGGGGTTGTCGAACTCGATGATCGTGTCCTCGGTGACGCTGCGCCCGGCATTGCGCATGGCATCGACGAAACCGCGCGTCCGGTCCTCGGCCTGGTCGTTGTTGTGCGACGACCCGCCCACCATGACGATATCGCGATAGCCGCGCCCGATCAGGTAGCGCGTCATCTCGACCGCGGCCCCGTAATTGTCGAAGCCGACGGCGGTGTCGATCACCGCGTCGCGCAGGTTCCAGGCCTCGATCACGGGGCCCGAGAACCGCTCCAGCAGCTTGCGCGCGGTATCGGTATGCGAAAAGCCGGTCAGGATGATCGCGTCGGCCTGCCGCGCGAGAAAGGTGCGAACCGCCTCTTCCTCCTTCTGCGGGGACCAGTTGCTGACTGCCAGCAGCATCTGCTGTTTCTTCGGCTCGAGCACCCGGCTGACGCCTTGTGCGAAATCCGCAAAGAGCGAGCTGGCCAGGATCGGCACCACGACCCCGATCATGTCGGAGCGCTGCGAGACCAGCGAGCGCGCCGTCAGGTTGGGAATGTAGCCGATCTCGTCGATCGTGCGCTGGATCTTCGCGCGCGTGTCCGCGTGAACCGTCTCGGGCTGGCGCAGCGCGCGCGACACCGTGATCAGCGAAAGTCCCGAGGCTTTCGAGACGTCCTTGAGCGTCACCTTCTTTTTGTCACCTTGCGCCATCCGCAGCCCTCCATCCACGCTTCGACCGGGCACTCCCCTGCCCCGAGGGACGAAAAAGGAATGTCGCAAAATCGACGTTGACACACGAGTATCATTGCCCATAACGTCCGTCAACATGGAATGACATCCGTACATCATTCCAAGATCCCGCATTTCGCGGGCCGCCGTATCGGCACCATAGGGAGGACACCATGTCGAATTCGATCAGCCGCCGCAGGTTCCTGGGCACAACGGCCGCCGTGGGCGCCGCGACGTTTCTGCCGCGCCATGCGCGCGCCGCCAGCGGAGAGATTTCCGTCTGGAAATTCGGCGGCACCCCGCAAGAGGTCGAAGTCTGGGCGCAGCGCAACGACGCCTTTGCCGAAGCGCACCCGGATATCGAGCTGAACTATTCCTACTTCAACGGGCAGATCCGTCGTCAGAAGATCCTGGCCGGCTTCCAGACCCGACGGCTGGCCGACGTGATCATCGCCTTCGGGCAGGACATCCCGGAATTCGCCGGCTTCGGCATGATCCAGCCGCTGGATGACATCGCGGGCGACCGGATGGCGGGATGGAAGGACCGGATCGTGCCCGAGGTCTTCGACTCGGGCATGCATGAAGGCAAGCTCTACGCCCTGCCCACCTATGTGGACATGGCCAGCTTCCTGGCGGTGAACCTCGACGCGCTGGAAGAGGCCGGGTTCGACCGCCCGCCGGAAACATGGTCCGAGCTGCGCGAATACGCCAAGGCGATGACCAAGCCCGATCGCCCCGGCATCGCCTTCCCCGCCACGACCGCGCCGGTGGACATCAACATCTTCGAAGGGCTGGCCTATGCCAATGGCGGCCGCATCTTCGACGAGGAGACCGGCAAGGTCACGCTGAACGATCCCGGCGTGGTCGATGCGCTGCAGTTCTATGTCGACCTGATCAGCGACGGCTCGACCCCGGCGGCCACCTCGCTGACCGAGACCTTCTTCCGCGACACGGCACAGCTCTTCGGTCAGGGCCGCTCGGCCATGTGGATCGGGCTGTCCTGGCTCAACACGCCCTGGGGTGTGAACGAGGACGTGCGCTGGACCGGCGTGCCCTTCCCGCGGCCCGATGCGCCGACGGGCAGCTACGAACCGGTCAGCGCGATCATGGACGGCACGGCGATGCTGATGGTCTCCTCGCGCGCCGAGAACCCGGAAGCGGCGCTGGACTACGTGGATTTCTGGTCGCAGGACAAGCAGCTGGAAATCTGGGGCGGCCAGCCCGAGATCGCCCGCATTCCCGCCGGCAAGGCCGCCTGGGACAATCCCGAGCTGGCCGAGGCCTGGCCGAACTGGGTCAAGGCCTATGACGCGGGCACGCTGTTCCAGGGCGCAGCCGAAATGCCGCGCTTCATCGGCGTCTCGGCGATCGAGAGCGCACTTGGCACTGCGATCCAGCAGGCCGTGCTGGGCCAGAAGTCCCCGCAGGAGGCCTTGGACGAGGCAACCGCCGCCGCGCAGGGTCAGATCGACCTGATCCGCGGCTGAACCTGGACAAACAGAAAAAGGGAGGGCCCGACGATGCTGCGAAGCGATCGTTTTCTGGCATATGCCTTGATCCTGCCCGTGGTGGCCGCCGTCGTGGCGTTCGTCGTCGGGCCAACCTACAACGTGGCCACGCTCAGCCTCACCCAGGTGGTGATGGGGATGGAGCGCGGCTTCGGCACGCTTGGCAATTTCCAGGCACTGGCCGCCGACCCGGTCTTCGGCCTCGTGCTGAAGAACACCGCGATCTGGATCCTCGGGGGCACGGTTCTCTGTGTCACCGTGGGCCTGGGTGTCGGCGCCTACCTGGCCATCGACAGCCGGATGACCGGCTGGCTGCGCGCGCTGATCCTGCTGCCCTGGGTGCTGCCCGACGTGGTGACCGCCATGGCGTGGAAATGGATGCTGCACGGGCAGGTGGGCATCATCGGCCAGACCCTGCAGCAGAGCGGGCTGACCGAGGGGACCGTGTCCTTTCTCGGCGATCCCGACATGGTCATGTGGGTGCTGGTCGTGGTGCTGATCTGGCGCAAGATGCCGCTGGTGGCGCTGATCCTGTGTGCCGCGATCCGCTCGGTCCCCGATGACCAGCTGGAAGCGGCGCGGATGGACGGGGCCAACGCGGTGGAGCGCTTCCGCTTCGTCACCCTGCCCAACATCGCCTTCTCGCTGACCGCGGTCACCGTGATCTCGATGATCTGGATCACCGCCGAGTTCGCCCTGCCCTGGATCATGACCGGCGGCGGCCCCGCCAATGCCAGCCAGATCATGGCGACGTATATCTACCAGCAGAGCTTCGAATTCTTCAACTGGGGCGTCGCCTCGGCCATGTCGGTGATCAACCTCGTCATGCTGGCCTCGATCGTGGCGCTGTATCTCTACATCAACCGCCGCTCCTGGGCCTCGGAGGGGTCGAAATGAACGAACAACCCCGCACCCTCTACTGGATCTTCCTCGGCTTTGTCGGGCTGGTGATCTCGACCTACGTGCTGTTCCCGGTCTTCTGGCTGTTCCTCGCCTCCTTCAAGACGCAGGCCGAGCTGGCGCAGCTGCCGATTTCCTTCTGGCCGGAATCCCCCACGCTGGACGCTTACAAGGCGCTGTTCTCGCCCACCCACCAGAAGGGGCAGCTGCTGGACTGGCCGCAGCTGATCGGGAACAGCTTCTTCATCGCCATCAGCTCCACCCTGATCGTCCTGGTCTTCGGCACCTTGGCCGGCTACGCCTTTGCCCGGCTGAACTTCCCGGGCCGGGACCTGATCCTCGGCGGGTTGCTGATCAGCCGGATGTTCCAGGGCGCCGCACTTCTGCTGCCCACCTACCGGCTGATGTCGATGATCGGGTTGCAGGACAGCCTGATCGGCCTTGTGCTGCTCTATTCGGCCTTCGGCCTGCCCTTTGCGACATGGATCATCGCGTCATCCCTGCGCGAAATCCCGAAGGAGCTGGAAGAAAGCGCCATGATGGACGGCGCGAGCCGGTTGCAGAGCATGGTCCTCGTGGTGCTGCCCTTGGCGACACCCGCGCTGATCACCGCCTCGATGTGGCATTTCGTGGGCGCTTGGTCGGAATTCGCCTTTGCCTCGATCCTTCTGGAATCCAACGAGAACAAGACCGTGACCATCGGCCTGGCCAGCTTTGTCGAGCTCTTCACGCTGGAGTTCCAGTATGTCGGCGCCGCCGCGACCATCGTCGCCCTGCCGATCATGCTCGTGTTCTTCTTCGGCCAGCGCTACTTCACCCGCGGCCTGCTGGCAGGGGCGGTGAAGGGATGAGGATCACCTCGATCTCGGCCCGCGCGGTGGAATGCGGCTTCAACAGCCAGAAGCTGCAGACCTCCCGCGTGGCCTCGCCCATGTCCCGCTTCCCGCGCTTTGCCCAGAGCCGCGCAAGCTGGATGTGGCCCACGAAAAAGGTCTTCGTCCGGGTGACGGGCGAGGATGGCAGCACCGGCTGGGGCTGCACCAATGGCGGCGAGATCGTCGAGATGATCGTCAACGACCATCTCGCGCGGCTCATGGTGGGCGAGGACATGGGCGACCTGGCGCTGCTCAATGCGCAGATGGCCGCCTCGCTTCTGCCCAACGACCGCTCCGGCTTTGCCATGATGGCGGTGGCGGGGGTGGACATCGCGCTGTGGGATCTGTCTGCCAAGGCCCGGGCGCGGCCCCTGGTGGATCTGCTCGGCGGCGCAGAGCTGGACGACCTCCCGGTCTACATGACGACCCCACGCCCCGAGGCGTTTGCGGCGCGACCCTTCGCCGGCTTGAAGGCCGCCGCGCCTTACGGACCGGAATCGGGGGACGAGGGCCTGAAAGCCAATGTCGCCGTGATGCAGCGCTTTGCCGAGGCGGCTGGTCCCGACACACCCATCATGATCGACGCCTTCCTGTCCTGGGATGCCGATTACACCCTGCGCTTTGCCGAGGCCGTCGGCGACGTGAACGTGCGGTGGATCGAGGATCCGATCCACCCGCAGGACATCGAGGGATTACAGAGGATCCGCCGCGAGATGGACCCGGGGATCGCTCTGGCGCTTGGCAACTTCGCCTTCTCGCGCGTCGATTGTGCCGACCTTCTGCGCTCGGGCGTGGTGGGCGTGTTGCAGCCGGATGTCGCCTGGGCCGGCGGGATCAGCGAGGCACTGCAAATCCTCGACATGGCCCAAGCCGCAGAGGTGCCGGTGATCCTGCACAATACCTGCGAACAGCCCTGGGCGCTGGCCCTCGCCGCCGCCCGCCAGACGAACGCGCTGGTCGAATGCGTCGACCGGGGCGAGACCTCGCCGCTCTATGAACTGATGGGCGCGCGCCCCGGGATCGCCGGCGGCCGTGTCGCCACTCCGCGCGATCCCGCGGGAAATATCCCGCCCTCTCATGTCCTCGCCGCCTTCGACGCGGCCGAACCCCAACTCAAGGAGGCCTGACCCATGGGCTCTGTCGCACTCAGAAACATCCGCAAGTCCTATGGCGCCGTCGAGGTGCTGCACGGCATCGATCTCGACATCAAGGAGGGCGAGTTCACCGTACTGGTCGGCCCCTCGGGCTGTGGCAAGTCGACCCTGCTGCGCTCCATTGCCGGGCTGGAGACGATCAGCGGCGGCGATATTGCCATCGACGACACCGTGATCAACACGCTGGTGCCCAAGGAACGCGATATCGCCATGGTGTTCCAGAACTACGCGCTCTACCCGCACATGAGCGTTGCCAAGAACATGGGGTTCTCGCTGCGTCTCGCGAAGGAGCCGCAGGCCGAGATCGACCGCAAGGTGCGCGCCGCGGCCGAAATCCTCGACCTCACCGCCCTGCTCGACCGCTATCCACGTCAGCTTTCTGGCGGGCAGCGTCAGCGCGTCGCCATGGGCCGGGCCATCGTCCGCGACCCCAAGGTGTTCCTGTTCGACGAACCCCTGTCGAACCTCGACGCCAAGCTGCGCGTGCAGATGCGCTCCGAGATCAAGGAACTGCACCAGCGGCTGAAGACCACCACCATCTACGTGACCCACGACCAGATCGAGGCGATGACCATGGCCGACAAGATCGTCGTCATGCGCGGCGGTCACGTGGAGCAGATCGGCAGCCCGCTGGAACTCTATGACAGCCCGGCCAGCATCTTCGTGGCAGGTTTCATCGGCTCGCCGGCGATGAACTTCGTTCCGGCCCGCGCCACCGGCGGACGGCTGGTGACAGAGGCGGGCGCGCCGCTGGGCGAGGCGCCCGTGGCCCTGTCCGAGGGACAATCGGTGACCGTGGGCTTCCGCCCCGAGGATATCCGCCTGTCCGACACCGGCATTCCCGCCCGGCTTGCCCTGATCGAGCCCACCGGTGCCGAGACCCAGCTGACCCTGCGCACCGGCGAGACTTCGATCATCATGACCACGCGCGACCGCGTGACCCATGTGCCGGGTGACACGGTGCATATCGCGATCACGCCGGGCAAGCTGCACTGCTTCGACCCCGAGACCGAGCAGGCGCTGCGCGGGGGGCGGCAATGAAGATCACCGACGTCCGCGTGATCCGGTTCCGCACCTTTGCGGACCGGTGGGATATCGGGCATGCGCGCCTAAAACCCGGGGCCGAGGTGCATCAGACGATCACCTGCATCGACACCGACGAGGGGCTGACCGGCTATTTCCTGGGCGGCGGCAAGCATGGCGACCAGGACGGGATGAGCCCCGACGAACAGCAGCTGATCGAAGGCCGGGTCCGCGACATGATCCTTGGCGCCGATCCGCTCGACCGCGAGCTGATCTGGAAATGGATGTGGGTCCGCAACATCCCCGAAGTGGCGCAGAGCGTGATCGACTGCGCGCTCTGGGATCTGGCCGGGCGGCATGCCGGCCTGCCGGTCTACAAGCTGATGGGCGGGGCCCGGGACAAGGTCCCCGCCTATGCCTCGACCTATCCCAATATCGGCCAGCCGCAGACCTATGCCGAACATGCGCTGGCCTGCCAGGCCGAGGGGTACAAGGCCTACAAGATCCATCCCCACTATTTCTGGAACCCCGACACCGGCCAGCCCACCAATGGCCGGCCGTCCAACATCCGTGCCGATATCGAGACGATCAACCTCGTGCGCGAGGCGGTCGGCCCGGAGATGGTGCTGATGTACGATGTCTGGGGCACCTATCACACGATCGAAGAGACGATCAAAGTCGGCCGCGAGCTGGAGAAGCTGGATTTCACCTGGTTCGAGCACCCGATGCCCGAGTACCGGGTCGAGAGCTACCGGCGCCTCTGTCGCGAGTTGTCGATCCCGGTTCTTGCGCCGGAAATCGCCGCGGGCGGCGTCTTCACCCGGGCCGAATGGATCCTGCAGGGCGCCTCGGACATGAGCCGCATGGACATCCGCCGCGGCGGCGTCACCGGCTGCCGCAAGACGGCCGTGGTCTGCGAGGCTTTCGGACAGCGCTGCGAGATCCACATGGCGGGTTGGGGCAACCTGCAGGTCATGGGCGCCACCTCGGAGGATACCTCGGAATGGTACGAAAAGGGCCTGCTGGCCCCGGGCGTCGATTACGACGCGCCGCACCCTTACCTGGAACGCAATTGCGACCCGATGGATGCCGAGGGCTATGTCGCCCTGCCGCAGGCCCCGGGCCTCGGCTACGAGATCATCTGGGACCACATCGACGAGAACAGGATCGCGGCATGACAGTGTATCGCCGCGCCTGGACCATGCAGCTGCGTGAAGGGGCCGAGACCGCCTACGAGGAAGCGCATGCCAATCTCTGGCCCGAGATGCGCGCCCAGATGCGGGCGAACGGCATCCAGCGCTTCTACCTCTACCGCTCGGGCCGCACGATCTTCGCCTTCCAGGAACGCGACCGGCCCTTCACCGGCACCCCCGCCCCGCCCAGCGATCTGACTGCCCGCTGGTGGCGCGAGATGGCGCCGCTGATGGAGACCGAGGGCGCGTATCACCAGCCCGTGCAAACCCCCCTGCGCGAGGTCTTCGCGCTCGACACCTCCATGGAGGCCACATCATGACCGGAATAGAGGGCATCGTGCCCATCCTCCTGACCCCGTTCCGCGACGACCTGACGATCGACTACGGCAGCCTGCGGCTGGAGATCGACGCGACGCTGGAGACCGGTGTGCACGGGCTCGGGATTGCCATCGGCAGCGAGATCTTCAAGCTGACCCCGGAGGAGCGCCGCCAGATGCTGCGCGCCGTGGTCGACCAGGTCGAGGGGCGCGTGCCGGTCATCATGAACACCTCTGCCCCCGGCACCGCGCCGGCTGTGCAGCTGGCCACCGAGGCGGCCGAGGCCGGCGCCGACCGGCTGATGGTTTGGCCGCCGGATTTCTTCGCGCTGGGGCCCGACGCGGTGATCGAGCACCTGTCGCGCATCGCCGCGGCCGCGCCCTTGCCCATCATCCTGCAGGATGTGCCGCAGGCGCCGATCACGCCCGCCCTTGCCCTGCGCATCGCCGCGGCCGTGCCGCAGGTCGACACGATCAAGGTGGAAACCAACCCAACCGTGGCGCAGGTCGGCGCCATGGTCGCCGCCGTCGAGGGCCGGCTGACCGTTCTGGGCGGCGCAGGCGGCGGCACGCTGGTCGAGGAGCATCGCCGCGGCGCCCGCGGCACCATGCCCTTTGCCAGCCAGGCGGCCGGGTTCATGGCCGTCTGGAGCGCGCTCGAGGCGGGCCGCGAGGACGAGGCCGCAGAGCTGGTCGAGACCGGCATCCTGCCCGTCAGCCGGTTGGGCTTCCAGTCCGGCGACATGTTCTACCACGTCCACAAGGCGCTGCTGCAGCGGGCGGGCGTCTTTGCCAGCACGCATGTCCGCCCGCCCACCGCGCCTCCGGACGCCATCACCCGGGCCGAGCTCGACCGGCTTCTCGACCGCTTCGCAAGACCGAAAGAAAGACACAAGGAAACCGCATGAAACTTCTTCGTACCGGCCCCGCGGGCCAGGAACGCCCCGCGCTGCTGCAGGACGATGGCACGATCCGCGACCTCTCGGGCATCGTGGATGACATCGCTGGCGAGACGCTGACACCAGAGGGTCTCGAGAGGCTGCGCGGTGTCGCGGCCGATGACCTGCCGAAGGTCGCAGACGGCACAAGGATCGGTCCTTGTGTCGGCCGCGTCGGCAAGTTCATCTGCATCGGCTTGAACTATGCCGATCACGCCGAAGAAAGCGGCATGGCCGTACCCGAGCAGCCGGTGATCTTCATGAAGGCCACCTCGGCCATCTGCGGCCCCGATGACGACGTGATCCTGCCGCCGGGCGCCGAGAAAGGCGACTGGGAGGTCGAACTGGGCGTGGTGATCGGCAAGGAGGCGCGGAACGTCTCCGAGGCCGATGCGCTCGACCATGTCGCGGGCTACTGCGTGATCAACGATGTCTCGGAACGGGCCTTCCAGCTGGACCATGGCGGGCAATGGGTCAAGGGCAAGTCGGCCGACACGTTCGGCCCCACCGGGCCCTGGCTGGTCACGGCCGACGAGGTCGCGGATCCGTCCGACCTGTCCATGTGGCTGGAGCTGAACGGAAGGCGGGTGCAGGACGGCTCAACCAAGACGATGGTCTTCGGCGTGGCCGAGATAGTGTCCCACCTGTCGCGCTACATGTCGCTGCAGCCCGGCGACATCATCTCGACCGGCACGCCCCCGGGCGTCGGTCTCGGCATGACACCGCCCACCTTCCTGAAGGCCGGCGACGAAATGCGGCTCGGAATCGAGGGTCTGGGCGAACAGCACCAGGTGGTGCGGCAAGGCTGAGCCCGCGAAAGTGTAGAGGCGCCACCCGGCCCCACCACTTTGCAGCAGCTGGTGCAATTCGCGGTCGAAAGCCTTGAAAACCTGGCGCTGTACTCAGCGGAGGCTTGCGAAGAAATCTTCGCGAGCCGTCTGCCTGACAGAGCATGATTCTTGACGAACCGGGCTTTCGTTGCAGCCGGACCGATGGCGGCACAATGCGCGCGGTCTCCGAGCCTTGCAACTCCACCGCATCAGTTCATACCGACTTGCTTAACACTATGGGTTACAGTGTTAAGCCCGCGCGCCCCCCGGCCCGCTTTGCGCCCGGCCCGCGGGGGCCGGGCGGGGCTTCGCGGTTTTACGGTTTCCGGGTAGAGTGTTCGGATGGGCGAGATGCGGCTGCATGACCGGGCCGGGCACCGGCTCTATCTCAACGCCGCGGAACGCGCGGCCTTCCTG
>NZ_LPXO01000027.1 GCF_001482405.1 Pseudoponticoccus marisrubri | reverse complement strand
CGATCTCCTCCGGCTTGTGTCTCTTCTGTCCCATTCGTTCGTCCTCCATCTGGCTCGAAAGCCTACCTCAGGAAGGACCACTTTTCTGGGGGCAGACCAACTCTTTCCATTAGGCCCCCCTGATCTTTCTGTCTTCAGTCAGGAACAGAAGCTTGTCTTGGTACTAGATGGATTGGATGAGCTTTCTGGCGGTGGAGAAGCAGCCCTTCAGGCAAGCCTGCAATTGGTTGAGAGTCTTCAGAGTTGGCTCGATCAAATGAACGCGCGTTCCGTTGGCACGTTAGGTCTTGTTGTAGGGCGCAACCTAACCGCGAACCGTGCTGAAACCCAACTTGGCTTGGCACCCCATCAATCCTTGGAGTTGCTCCCTTACGTCGTGAAGCAGCGAGGAATGCTAGGTGATCGAACATTTATATGGAGAGATCAGCGCCAAGATTGGTGGAAGAATTGGGCTGCACTGAATCCATCAGTAGGCGATCAACTTCCCACACCGATCTATGGACGTGGCTTGTCCGAAATATCAAGTGAGCCTTTGCTCTTATACATTGTTGCAAGCATAAGGCTATATGAAGAAGAGGGCATAGCTTCACTAGATAGATACAAGACCTATACAACAATTCTTAATCGGGTTATTTCCAATTGGTATAGAAGAGTCGGCAGGTCCGGTGTTTACTTCCCTCATGATGATGATGTCCTGCGCGTGCTTGAACTGATTGCTTGCGCCGCCTGGGCTGACGGAGGAAGGTCTACGAGTCTACAGGCTGTGAAGGAGCTGGCATTTGGAGACAGCGACCTCTCAGCGGGAGTTGATGCAATTGCGAGCGACAAAAGAATTGTCCGCGCGCCACTCGCATTCTATTTGAAGTTTGATGAACAAGGCGAATACAAAAACATTGGCCTTGAATTTAGTCATAAGAGTTTTTGCGAGTTTTTGATTTCACGAAGGTTGGAGCGTCAGTTTCTGATTTCGGCGGAAAGGGGAGCATCTCTCCTCGATGAAGATTACGGAATCTCGACTTCGCCTGGTGGATTTAAGGGCATTAACGAAGAAATTGCTGGCTTTATCGAAGATGCAGCAAGGCATGCATCAGTCAAGGAGAAGTGTCAATTGAGAGCCTACGCAATAGCAAGCATTCAAGATGCTATAAGCTTTAAGTTGCCATTGAACTTCGATCAAGCATCAACAGGTTCAAGTCGGATCCAGCTTTTGGTCCAGGTGGCTCTATCGCTACTCAACGCACTTGGACCTGGGGAGCAGACCTTATTTCCGACCAAGTGGAATTCCGAAGTTGACGCCAAGGATTTACTTGAGATTGTTTTGTCGAGCGCAGACACCAATGGATGGAAATGGAGACACAGATTTACCTCACTCGTTCCTGAAACCCCGAGCTTTTTATCGTCTAGGCTAAAGTTCTTTGATTTCTCGCAGCAATCCCTTGCACAGTGTAGGCTAGTCGGCCTTAATTTTTTCAGCTGTTCTTTTGAAGGATGTGACCTGCGGGGAGCTCATTTTATTGATTGCGTGCTTTCTGGTTGTTCGTTTGAGAAAGCTAACCTTCAGGGGACGTGCTGGAATGGCTCAAATATCTCTGGCGCGAAATTCTCCGACTCACTGATCCAGAGTGCCGACTTTAGTTTTGCAAATGGCATCACCCGAACTCAGTTTGATTCTTGTCAGCACAATGACGAAACGAGAATTCCGTTTTTTTGGCATCGACTCCATTGACCGAATGATCGTTCTTTACTGATTCCGGTGAGTGCGTACCGTCTTTTGTGTTGCGGTTCTTCGGAACACTTCGAGTTCGCCAATTGTCGCAGGGAGCAGACACGCTTGGTTTCGTTGGCTTTCGCGCATGTACGTCTGATCGATGATTCAACTTGAAAACCTAGCTGTTGGGTTGCCAACACGGAGCAAACCGCCTCAGGAGGTTCGCTCCCCATGCCCAACGACATCACCTTCGCACCGCCCGCCGACACGCTCAGCACCGATGAGCGGCTGGCGGAACTGGCCGCCATCCTCGCCGGCGCCATCGCGCGCACCATCCCACCGGAAACGAACCAGAAATCTTCGCTCGACGGAGACAGTTCGCTGGACATCCTCGCCCTGAGACGCCGTCGTCGGAGACAGGTTCGCAACCGAGTTGGAGATGACGCATGAGGAAAAACGCAAGGAAATCAGGTGCAAGAGCCGCGCTCGGGCCGCAAGCGGCGGGGATCGACGTCCTGGCCGAACTGGCGGCACTGAAAGCGATGACGGTGCCTGAGTTGCAGGAGAAGTGGCAGGCCATCTTCGGGGAGCGTGCGCCGAACGCCAGCCGCGGCAACCTCGAGCTTCGGCTCGGCTACCGGATCCAGGAACTGGCCCATGGCGGGCTACGCCGGGAGACGCGCCGGACGCTTGATGCGCTGGCCGACGAGGTCATGAGCGGCAAGCTGGGTGGTATGGTGGCGGACCCGCGCAAACCCGCCCCCGGCACGAAGCTGGTCCGCGAGTGGGGCGGCGAAGAGCACATGGTCACCGTTCTGGCGGACGGCTTCGAATGGCAGGGCCGGCGCTTCAAGTCGCTCTCGGCCGCCGTGCGCGCGATCACCGGTGCGCACTGGAATGGTTGGCGCTTCTTTGGCCTCGACCAGACCGGGGGCGCCCGATGACCAGAAAGACCCAGACCGAACCGGCGCGCAGGCTGCGCTGCGCCATCTACACGCGCAAGTCGAGCGAGGAAGGGCTAGACATGGAGTTCAACAGCCTCGACGCGCAGCGCGAGGCCTGCGAGGCCTACATCGCCAGCCAGCGCGCGGAGGGCTGGGCGTGTCTACGCGAACGCTACGACGACGGCGGGGTCTCCGGAGGCACGCTGGACCGCCCCGCGCTCAAGCAGCTGATCGCCGATGTCGAGGACGGGCTGATAGACGTGGTCGTGGTCTACAAGATCGACCGTCTCAGCCGCGCACTGATGGACTTCTCGAAACTGGTCGAGATCTTCGACCGCTATGGCGTCACCTTCGTCTCGGTCACGCAATCCTTCAACACGACCACGTCCATGGGCCGCCTGACGCTGAACATCCTGCTTAGCTTCGCCCAGTTCGAGCGCGAGGTGATCGGTGAGCGGATCCGCGACAAGGTCGCCGCCTCCAAGAAGAAGGGCATGTGGATGGGCGGCTACGTGCCGCTCGGCTACGACGTGGTCGACCGCAAGCTGATCGTGAACGAGGCCGAGGCCGCGCAGGTCCGCACCTTGTTCGAGCTCTTCGCGCGGTCGGATTCCACAGCGGCCGTGATCCGGGAGCTGAACGCCCGCGGCATCCGCTCCAAGCGCGGCAGGCCCATCGATCGCGGGGCGCTCTACAAGCTGCTACACAACTGCCTCTACCGCGGCGAGATCACCCACAAGGGCGAGACCTATCCCGTCATGCACGAGCCCATCGTCGATGCGGAGTTGTGGGACGCGGCACATGCCGTGCTGTCTGGAAACCGGAACCAGCGCGCCGGGCGCACCCGAAGCACCGAGCCGGCGCTGCTGCGCGGCTTGATCTTCACGAAGACCGGCGCCGCGATGACCCCGCACCACACGAAGAAGGGCAACAAGCGGTATTGCTACTATGTCTCGATGGACGTGATCCAGAAGCGGCCCACCGCCGAGCTTCGCGGGCCCCAGCGGCTCCCGCGGCCATGGTCGAGGAAGCGGTCATCGGTGAGATCCGGCGGCTGCTGCGCACGCCGGAGATCATCGCGCGTACCGCCCGCGCCCTGAAGAAGGAGCGGCCCGACCTCAACGAGGGCACCGTGACCGCGGCGCTCACGCAGTTCGACGATCTGTGGAAGGCGCTGATCCCGGCCGAGCAGGCCCGCGTCGTTCAGCTGCTCGTGGCGCGCGTGACTGTGGGCGAGGACGGGATCGACATCGACCTGCGCCACGATGGGCTCGGCGCGCTGGCGAGTCTGATGACGCCGGCGCAGGAGGACGCCGCCTGATGGCCGCGAACGACACCATCCGCGTCCACATCCCGCTCACGGTCCGCAAACGCGGTGGGCGGCCGCGCATCCTGCCGCCTCGTGACATCGAGACGTCGCACCCGCCGCCGGGACAGGACCCCCGCGTGCTGCGCGCCATCGGCCGGGCATGGGCATGGCGGAAGCGCATGGAGCGCGGTGAGGTCAGCACGATCGCCGATCTCGCAGCCGAGGAAGGCATCTCCGACCGCTATGTCAGCCGCCTGTTGCGCCTCGCATGGCTGTCTCCGGACGTCCTCGAGCGGCTGGTCGTGCGCCGCGAGCCCTGCGCGATCAGCCTCTACGACCTGTGCTTCGTGGCCTCTCTGCCGTGGAACGAGCAGGCGGCGCGGGTGTTCGACTGACGGTCAGTGGAAGCTGGCCTGAAACGACGTCGGCGTCAGCGAGACATGCGCATCGAGCGGCGGGTAAAGCTCGAACGCCCTCGGCTCGCGCGAGAAATTCCACATCCGGAAGAGGCACCACTCCGCGCGCCGCTCGTCGGAGACGGCCAGCTCGTTCCGCGTGATGTGGAAGGGCGTCCGCTCCCAGCCGTTCGTCGTTTTCACCTCGATCAGCCGTGGCCGGCCGTCCGGCGCATAGCTGGCAATGTCGTGGCCCGCCCCATCGCCCTCCTCCTCCGAGACCCAGCGGACCTTGCGCGCCAGATCATCGCGCCCCGCAGCCTTCAACGTGGCGTGCTCATGCGCCAGGACGCGTTCTTCGCCAGCGCGGCCGAGGGCGCGATTGCGCTCGTCCCGGCCCGCCACGTCGAACTTGCGGGCGATGTGCAGCATCTGCTCCAGCTCCTGCGGCGGAGGCTGGTTGGAGAGCGTGGGCGGAGGACCGATCCAGATCTGCGCCGCCTCGCGCATGCCGGTCGTAGGGCGCGTTCCTGGCAAGCGACCCAGCCAGTCCGGATGCAGGTCCAGCCACCGCACCACCGCGTCGACCAGCGTCATCTGGAAATTGAAGGCGGGCTTGTAGCCGGGGATCCAGTCCTCGCCGAGTCCCTTGAGAACCGCGCTGATGTTCTGGTGCTTGAACTCGATCGATCCCTCGGACCGTTCGTTCAGAAGCGGCAGGAGCGCCCGGCGATGCGCGGCCTTGCTGTATCGGCGCCCGGCGATGTCGTCGGCCAACATCGCGAAGTAATCCGCGACGATCAGGTCGTTCTCTTTATCGGTCCAGGGGCCACTCGCCATGCCGCCAGGCTAGAGTCGCGATGTGCGTTTGTCATCAATGGCTTCACTGAGCCCGTCGCCGATTGCTCCGCCACCGCTACGCGCCGTTCTGCCAAGACCCCCATCCGCTGCGCCTCCTACATGTTCGATCTCCGTTCCGCTCGATAGCGATGGAAACAGGGCGCGCAGTTTTGGCGGGGCTGCGAGTCAGGCCATTGGAAAGGCGAGGAAATTTTCGACCGAACCGAAATCGGCGCAGTTCGCCCGACCAGAGACGAGAGGCCATTCAGAGATGGAAATCGCTGTGCGCCGCCGTCTCAGCGGTTCGCACCCATCCGGCAAACCCCTTTGAAAACAGAAGAAACTTCGCCTCGTACGCGCGGCCTGAACGAGTTCGAAAGGGTGATGGTGGCGGAGGTTGTGGGATTCGAACCCACGGAGGGCTTGCACCCTCAACGGTTTTCAAGACCGCCGCATTCGACCACTCTGCCAAACCTCCGGGCCGATCCGGGGATAGACCGGCAGACGCGATTCTGAAAGCCACGGGCCGGGAAAAACTGCCCATGCGGGAACAGCAGGCTTTTCATGTGCCCGGCAAGCGGTTAATCTGCGATCAACCGGGCTTGCGAGACCCGGGCGAGGCAGCATGACATACGAAACCCGCAGATCGGCCCGCCGGCCGGAACGCGGGGACAGCGCGGATAAACCGCGCAGCACATGGCAAGAGGCACGAGATGAGCGGTGATCCGAACAACAATCGCAGCGTCCTGCTGCGCAACTCCGTCGCCGGGATGGCGCTTCTGTCCCTCGCGGCCTGCGCCGACGGGCAGATGCCGGGCTTCCTGAAATCCAAGGAGGGCGGCGGCTCCGAGGTCGTCTCGCGCGCCTCCAGCGACGGGCTGGGCACGGTGACCGAGCGCGACATCGAGGCGCCCGAGATCTTCCAGGCGACCGAAGCCGGGCTCTGGGACGGCCGGCCCTCGCTGGGCGGTGTCTGGGTCGCGCATCCGGATGTCGAGGATCCCGAGCGTGCCATCATCCGCAACGAGCAGAACGGCAAGTTCGTGGTCGGCGCGCTCTTCCGGCGCGAACGCCAATCGCCGGGCCCGCGCCTGCAGGTTTCCTCGGATGCCGCGGCCGCGCTGGGGGTGCTGGCGGGCCAGCCCACCAATCTCGACGTGGTCGCGCTGCGCCGCGAGGAGGTCGCGCCCGAGCCCGCCGCCGTCACCTCCGAGGACGGCGCGCTGGCCGATCAGGCCGTGCCCGCCGCGGCCGAGGTGAGCGAGGGCACGCTGGAGCCGGTCGCCGAGACCAGTGCCGAGACGCCCGATCCGGTGGCCGCCGGCGCCGCCCGCGCGCTCGAGACCGCCGCGCTCGCGCCCGCCACCCCGCGCGCCAGCGCCCCGGCCAAGCCGCAGCCGGCTGCGGCCACCGCGCCCGCGCCGCGCACGCCCGCGCTGGAAAAACCTTTCATCCAGATCGGCATCTTCAGCGTGCAGTCCAATGCCGAGAACACCGCCACGGCGATGCGGCAGGCGGGCATGGTGCCCACGGTCAAGACGCATACCTCGCAGGGCAAGAAATTCTGGCGCGTGGTGGTCGGCCCCGCCCGCACCAAGGACGAGCTCTCGACCCTGCTCAAGACCATCAAGGGCACAGGCTTCACCGACGCCTACGCCGTCACCGACTGATCCGCGCCCGGCCGGCGGGGCTCGGCAGGGCCCCGCGCATCGCGCCGCCCCGGTCGCGTGACAGGCCCCGCCCCATCGGCCATAACGTGGCCCATGCCCGACTCGTCCACGGACCGGAGCCCGATCCCATGACCATCCTGCCCCGCAGCCTCGCCGCCGGCGCGGCGATCCTCGCCCTTGTCGCCTCGACCGCACCCCTGTCGGCTTTCGACACCCGCGCCGAGGCCGCCTTCGTGCTGGACCAGACCACCGGCACCGTGCTTCTGGCCAAGAATGCCGACACCGCCCTGCCCCCGGCCTCGATGTCCAAGCTGATGACGCTCTACATCACCTTCGAGGCGATCCGCGACGGCCGGCTGCGCATGGAGGAACGGCTGCCCGTCTCGGCCCATGCCATGTCCTTCGGCGGCTCGACCATGTTCCTCAACACCCAGGACCGCGTCACGGTCGAGGACCTGCTGCGCGGCATCATCGTGCTTTCGGGCAACGATGCTTGCGTCGTTCTGGCCGAGGCGCTGTCGCCCGACGGAACCGAGGCCGGCTTTGCCCGGCTGATGACCCAGCGCGCCCAGCAGCTGGGCATGACCAACTCGGTCTTCAAGAATGCCTCGGGCTGGCCGGCCGACGGGCACGTGATGTCCATGCGCGACCTGACGCTGCTGGCCACCAAGATCATCGAGGATTTCCCCGAGTTCTACCCGATGTTCGCCGAGCGCCGCTTTGCCTTCGACGGCCGCGCGCCGTCGAACGTGAACAACCGCAACCCGCTCTTGGGCCTCGGCATCGGGGCGGACGGGCTCAAGACCGGCCACACGCAGGAGGCCGGCTACGGGCTCGTGGGCTCGGCCACCAATGGCGACCGGCGGGTGGTCTTCTCGGTCACCGGGCTCGAGACCGAGCGCGTGCGCGCCGAGGAATCCGAGGCCATCGTCAACTGGGCCTTCCGCCAGTTCGCCGAGCAGACCATCGTCACCGAGGGCGACACCGTCACCCAGGCCGAGGTCTGGATGGGCGCCGCCGACCGGGTCGACCTGGTGGCGACACGCGACGTGACCCTGCTGCTGCCCACCATGACGCCCGAGGGTCTCAAGGCCGAGGTGGTCTATACCGGCCCGATCGAGGCGCCGGTCTCCGAGGGCCAGCAGCTGGCCGAGCTGATCATCCAGCCCGAGGGCCTGCCCGAGACGCGCGTGCCGCTGGTGGCGGCGCACAAGGTCGATGCGGGCGGCTTCATGCACCGCATGCTGACCGTCTCGGGCGTGCTGCTCAAGCGGCTGCGCGACGGCTCCGGGGAAGCGATGTGACAGCCCGCGGGCGCTTTCTCAGCTTCGAGGGGATCGACGGCTCGGGCAAGTCCACCCAGGCGCAGCGCCTGGCGCAGAACCTGCGCGCCGCCGGCCACGATGTCGTGCTCACGCGCGAACCCGGTGGCTCGCCCGGGGCCGAGGAGATCCGCGCGCTGGTGCTGCAGGGCGACCCGGCGCGCTGGTCGGCCGAGACCGAGCTGCTGCTCTTCACCGCGGCGCGGCGCGATCACCTGGAACGCACGATCCGCCCCGCGCTGGCCGCCGGCCGCGTGGTGATCTGCGACCGCTTCGCCGACAGCACCCGCATGTACCAGGGCCGCGGCGGGCTGCGCGACACGGTGGACGCGCTGCACCGGCTGATGATCGGGATCGAGCCCGACCTCACCCTGCTCATCGACATGGATCCCGAGGCCGCGCTGGGCCGCGCCAAGGCCCGCGCCACGGCCGAGGAACGGTTCGAGGATTTCGGCCTGCCCCTGCAGCAGCAGATGCGCGAAGGCTTCCTCGCTCTCGCGCAGGAATGCCCCGACCGCATCGCCGTGATCGACGGCAACCGCCCGGCCGGGGAGGTCGCCGCCGAGGTTCTGGCCCGGGTGGAGCCCCGCCTGCCATGAGCGCTGCCGACACCCTGCCCCAGCCCGATATCGTCGAGGGCGCGCCGCACCCGCGCGAGACGCTGCAGCTTTTCGGCCAAGAGCCGGCCGAGGCCGAGTTCCTGACCGCCTTCGCCTCGGGCCGGCTGCATCATGGCTGGCTGCTGACCGGGCCGCGCGGCGTGGGCAAGGCGACCCTGGCCTGGCGCATCGCGCGCTTCCTGCTGGCCACGCCCGACCCGCAGGAGAATGACGGGCTGTTCGGCGCCCCGCCACCGCCCGAGACGCTTGAAATCGCGCCGGATCACCCGGTGGCGCGCCGCGTGCAGGCGCTCTCCGAGCCCGGCCTCTTCCTGCTGCGCCGCGGCCCCACCGACAAGGGCGACCGGCTGGCCGACCAGATCCGCGTCGCCGAGGTGCGCAAGCTCAAGAACTTCTTCGCGCTCTCCTCCGCCGATGGCGGGCGCCGCGTGGTGATCGTCGATTCCGCCGACGAGCTGAACCCCAACGCCGCCAATGCCATCCTGAAGCTGCTGGAAGAGCCCCCCGCCCGCACCACGCTGCTGCTGATCAGCCACCAGCCCGCCCGGCTGCTGCCGACGATCCGCTCGCGCTGCCGCGCGCTGCGCCTCGCCCCGCTCGGGCCCGATGACATGTCGCGCGCGCTGGCCGAGGCGGGCACCGAACCCGAGGACCGCGACCTGCAGGCGCTGGCCGCGCTGGCCGACGGCTCTGTCGGGGCCGCGCTGCGCCTGTTGCACCAGGACGGGATCGCGCTCTACCGCGAGATCCTGTCGCTCATGGCCACCCTGCCCGCGCTCGACAGGCCGCGCCTGCTGGCGCTCTCGGACAGCTGTGCCGGGCGCGGCAAGGAGGCGCGGCGCGACCTGCTGCTTGGCCTGACCGACCTGCTGACCGCGCGGTTGGCGCGGGCCGGCGTCACCGGCGCCCCGCCCGCCTTCGAGGCCGCCCCGGGGGAGGCCGAGCTGCTCGCCCGTCTCTCGCCCGACCCGCAGGCCGGACGCCGCTGGGCCACGCTGGCGCAAACCGCCGGCGATCGCGCCCGCCACGCCCGCGCCGTCAATGTCGACCCCGCCGCGATGGTGACCGATCTCTTCCTGCACCTGCAAACCGGCGCCTGACACCGCCCCGACACGGCCAAAACCCGGGCACTGCGCGCGGCCCTTTCATCTTTCCGAAAATACTCCGGGGGGTCGCCGCAGGCGACGGGGCGGAGCCCCTCCCCGGGCCCCGCCCGCGCAGACCGGCAAAATGACGAAAGGACCGCCCGAAACGTCCGAAACGGGCAGGCCGGCTCAGACCACCCCGCCCTCGATCAGCCGAGCGGCCAGCCGACCATAGGCCTCGGACATGGGCCCGTCTCCCAGCGCCACAGGCGCGCCGCCATCGCCGCCCAGCCGCGTGTCGAGATCGATGGGCAGCTGCGCCAGCAGCGGCAGGCCCAGCTTCTCGGCCTCGGCCGCCACGCCACCCGCGCCGAAGATATGGCTGTCCTTGCCGCAATGCGGGCAGGTGAAGACGGCCATGTTCTCGATCAGCCCCAGGACCGGCGTCTTGAGCGTGTTGAACGCATCCAGCGCCTTGCGCGCGTCCAGCAGGGCCACGTCCTGCGGGGTCGAGACCACGATCGCGCCCGCCACCTCCGAGCGCTGGCAGAGCGTCAGCTGCACATCGCCCGTGCCCGGCGGCAGATCCACGATCAGCACGTCCAAATTGCCCCAGTTCACCTGCATCAGCATCTGCTGCAGCGCGCCCATCAACATCGGTCCGCGCCAGACCACCGCCTTGTCGGCCTCCATCATGGACCCGATCGACATGACCGTCACGCCATGCGCGTGCAGCGGCTCGATGATCTTGCCGTCGGGGCTGGCCGGCTTCTTGGTCAGCCCGAACATGCGCGGCTGCGAGGGGCCGTGGATATCGGCATCCAGCAGCCCCACTTTCTTGCCGGCCCGTGCCAGCGCCACGGCCAGGTTCGAGGAGACGGTCGATTTGCCCACGCCCCCCTTACCCGAGCCCACGGCGAGGATGGTGCGCACGCCGGCGGGCTTCATCGGCCCCTCCTGCGGCTTGGGATGCCCGCCCACCTTCAGGCTGGGCGCGGCCCCCGAGGGCGCGCCTTGCGCCTTGGTCGGCCCGTGCGCGGTCAGCGCCACCTGCACGTCGCGCACGCCCTCCACGGTGGCGACGCCGCGCTCGGCGGCCTGGCGCAGCGGCTCCATCCGCTTGGCCATCTCGGCATCCGGCGCCTCGATCACGAAGCGCACCGCGCCGCCCTCGACGCGCAGCGCTCGAATCATGTCCCTTGAAATCAGGTTTCCGCCATCGGGCAGTTCCAGCCGTTCCAGTACCGCCTTCACCGCGCTTGTGAGATCGCTCATGCCCGTCCTCCGTTCATATGCCGGTTTTTGCAGCAATGCCCTCGGGTCAACTCAACCGCAAGCGCTATTCCTGCCGGTTTTCCTAGCGTAAGTGCACAGAAATTCTAACCTTTTCCCATGCGTTCTCTGCATAGCAGCATTGCCGGTCGGGCCATTGTGCACCTGCAGCATTTGCCCCATGTTTAGCGCAACCACGGAAACGTAGCGAAGAGGCACGAGACAATGGCATATGCATCCAATGCATCCGCTCCGGCCCAAAGCGGTCTGGCCGCCCGCATCAACAACATCGTCGCGGACCTGCGCGCCCGCTCGGCGCGCCGCAAGGTGTACAACCAGACATATCGCGAGCTGCAGTCGCTCAGCAACCGGGAACTGGCCGATCTGGGCCTGAGCCGGAGCGAGATCCGCCGCGTCGCATACCAGGCCGCCTTCGAGGCCTGAGAGTTCGGAAAGGGCACTCCTCCTCCCAGCCCTTTTCGTGACGGGTGATTGCATCTCTCCTCCTCCCTGATGCGATTGCCCAAAGACAGGGGGCCTTCCGGCCCCGACCATGCCCGGTCCCTCTCCTCCTCCCTGGGGCCGACATGACAGCGGCGGCGCCTCTCCTCCTCCCTGGCGTCGCCGCACAAGTTTCCGGAGCCCGAGTGCTCCACCAGAATGTTGGGTCCCGCTCCTCCTCCCTGGGACCGACATGAAAGCGGCGGCGCCTCTCCTCCTCCCTGGCGTCGCCGCACAAGTTTCCCGGAGCCGATGTGCTCCACCAGAATGTTGGGTCCCTCTCCTCCTCCCTGGGACCGACATGACAGCGGCGGCGCCTCTCCTCCTCCCTGGCGTCGCCGCACCAGTTTCCGGAGCCCGAGTGCTCCACCAGAATGTTGGGTCCCGCTCCTCCTCCCTGGGACCGACATGACAGCGGCGGCGCCTCTCCTCCTCCCTGGCGTCGCCGCACCAGTTTCCCGGAGCCCATGTGCTCCACCAGAATGTTGGGTCCCGCTCCTCCTCCCTGGGACCGACATGACAGCGGCGGCGCCTCTCCTCCTCCCTGGCGTCGCCGCACCAGTTTCCGGAGCCCCTCTCCTCCTCCCTGGGGCGTCCGAGACCTGCCCGCGATGCGCCCGGCGTGTCGCGGGCATTTTTTGTCCCCCCCGCCCCGGTCACGCCGCCTCGTCACGCCGCGGATCAGGTCGCCGTGCGGCGTCCCGCCCTTCCCCTTGGCAAAGCGTTTCGGTACAGGGACACAAAGACCGAAGAGGATCGCCCGATGCCGCTGGAAAAGACCTTTGACGCCAAAGAGGCCGAACCCCGCCTGACCGCGGACTGGATCGCCAAGGGCGCCTTCCGCGCCGGTGCCAACAAGCGCCGCGATGACAGTTTCTGCGTCATGATCCCGCCGCCCAACGTGACCGGCGCGCTGCATGTGGGCCATGCGTTCAACAACACGCTGCAGGACATCCTGGTGCGCTGGCACCGGATGCGCGGCTTTGACACGCTCTGGCAGCCCGGACAGGACCATGCGGGCATCGCCACGCAGCTGCAGGTCGAGAAGATGCTGGCCGCGCAGGGCGAGAAGGGCCGGCGCGAGCTGGGCCGCGAGAAGTTCCTGGAGAAGGTCTGGGAATGGAAGGGCAAGTATGGCGGCACGATCGTCAACCAGCTGCAGCGGCTGGGCTGCTCCTGCGACTGGGACCGCAACGCCTTCACCATGGCCGGCGCGCCAGGCGATCCGCGCACCGGGCACGAGAATTCGCCCGATTTCCACGACGCGGTGATCCGCGTCTTCGTCGACATGTACGACAAGGGCCTGATCTACCGCGGCAAGCGGCTGGTCAACTGGGACCCGCATTTCGAGACCGCGATCTCGGATCTCGAGGTCGAGAATATCGAGACGCCGGGCCATATGTGGCATTTCAAGTACCCTTTGGCGAACGGAGCGACATATGAGTATTTGGAGAAAGATGAAAGCGGCGCGGTGATTTTCCGCGAGACGCGCGACTACATCTCGATCGCCACAACGCGCCCCGAGACCATGCTGGGCGACGGCGCCGTCGCGGTGCACCCGTCGGATGAGCGCTATGCGCCCATCGTCGGCCAGCTCTGCGAGATCCCGGTCGGGCCCAAGGAGCATCGTCGCCTGATCCCGATCATCACCGACGAGTACCCCGATCCCGCGTTCGGCTCGGGCGCGGTCAAGATCACCGGCGCGCACGATTTCAACGACTACCAGGTGGCCAAGCGCGGCGGCATTCCCATGTACCGGCTGATGGACATGGCCGGCTACATGCGCGAGGACGGCGCGCCCTATGCCGAGGCCGCCGCCACCGCGCAGCAGGTGGCGCAGGGCAAGCGCGAGCTGAGCGAGGCCGAGGCTGACCTGCTGAACCTCGTCCCCGATCATCTGCGCGGGCTGGACCGGTTCGAGGCGCGCAAGCGCGTGGTCGAGGAGATCACCGCAGAAGGGCTGGCCGTGATGACCGTGGCCAGCGACCCCCGGCTGGGCAAATCGGCGCAGAAACCCGTGGCGCCGGAAGAAGGCGGCGAGGCGCGCACCGAGGAAGAGAGCCTTGTGCCGCTGGTCGAAGCCAAGCCCATCATGCAGCCCTTCGGCGACCGCTCCAAGGTGGTGATCGAGCCGATGCTGACCGACCAGTGGTTCGTCGATGCCGAGAAGGTCGTGGGCCCGGCGCTGGACGCCGTGCGCAATGGCGAGATCACCATCATCCCCGAGGCCGGCGAGAAGACTTATTACCACTGGCTGGAAAACATCGAGCCGTGGTGCATCTCGCGCCAGCTTTGGTGGGGGCACCAGATCCCGGTCTGGTACGTGCCCGGCGAGGAGGACTGGTTCCCGGTCTGCGCCGCCTCCGAGGAGGAGGCGCTGGAGAAGGCGCGGCTGATGTATCCCGAGGGCACCGAGTTCCGCATCGTGGAGGACATGGCCGAGGCGGGCCGCGTGCTGGAAGAGGCCCGCAAGCACATGGACGTGGCCAACGAGGGCACGATCCGCACCTTCGACGCGCCCATGCAGCTGCCCATGTTCCGCGACCCCGACGTGCTGGACACCTGGTTCAGCTCGGGGCTCTGGCCCATCGGCACGCTGGGCTGGCCCGGCGACACCGAGGAGATGCGGCGCTATTTCCCGACCGATGTGCTCATCACCGGGTTCGACATCCTGTTCTTCTGGGTCGCCCGGATGATCATGATGCAATATGCCGTGGTCGACCAGAAACCCTTCCACACGGTCTACCTGCACCAGCTTGTCCGCGACGAGAAGGGCAAGAAGATGTCCAAGACCACGGGCAACGTGATCGACCCGCTGGAGATCGTCGACGAGTATGGCGCCGATGCGCTGCGTTTCACCAACGCCTCCATGGCCTCGATCGGCGGGGTCCTGAAGCTCTCGGTGGACCGCATCGCCGGCTATCGCAATTTCGGCACCAAGCTGTGGAATGCCTGCCGCTTCGCCGAGATGAACGAGGTCTTTGCCCATCACGAGACGGCGCGCGATGCCGCGTGGGTCGTGCCCGCGCAGCAGACCGTGAACCGCTGGATCGTGGGCGAGACTGCCCGCGTGCGCGAGACGGTGGATGCGGCGCTGGCCGAGTACCGGTTCAACGACGCGGCCAACGCGCTTTACGCCTTTGTCTGGGGCAAGGTCTGCGACTGGTACGTGGAGTTCTCCAAGCCGCTCTTCGCCTCCGAGGACCCGGCCGTGGTGACCGAGACCCGCGCCACCATGGCCTGGGTGCTGGACCAGTGCCTGATCCTGCTGCACCCGATCATGCCCTTCATCACCGAAGAGCTGTGGGGCACGCTGGGCCAGCGGGACGGGATGCTCGTCCATGCCGACTGGCCGACCCACGGTGCTGCCGATTGCGTCGATCCCAAGGCCGATGCCGAGATGTCCTGGGTGATCGCGCTGATCGAGGGCGTGCGCTCGGCCCGGGCGCAGATGCATGTGCCCGCCGGGCTCTACGTGCCGACACTGGTCACCGGTCTGGGCGCCGACGAGCGTGCGGCATGGGAGCGGAACGCTGTGCTGATCAATCGTCTTGCCCGGATCGAGGACATCCAGGAGGTGGGCAGCTTCCCCAAGGGCTGCATCACCATCCCCGTGGGTGATGCGACCTTCGCGCTGCCGCTGGCCGAGATCATCGACGTGGACGCAGAGGTCGCCCGGCTGGAGAAGACGCTGGGCAAGCTCGCCAAGGAGATCGGCGGCCTCAAGGGGCGGCTGAACAATCCCAAATTCGTCGAAAGCGCGCCTGAAGAGGTGGTCGAGGAGACCCGCGGCAATCTCGCGGCTCGCGAGGCGGACGAGGCCAAGCTGCGCGACGCGCTGGCCCGGCTGGCCGAGATCGGCTGACCCCTCCCCTCCCCGCGGTGCCAGGCCGCGGGGAGACGCGCCTCACGCGCGCCAGAAGCGCAGGGTGAAGAGCGCGAAGACCACCAGCAGCTCCAGCCGGCCCAGCACCATGGCGAAGATGAGGATCCATTTCGCCGTATCACCCAGCGTCGCGAAATTGCCGGCCGGCCCGATCTTGTCGCCCAGCCCTGGGCCGATATTGCCAAGCGCCGCCGCCGCTCCCGAGAGCGAGGTGATGAAATCCTCGCCCGTCAGGCTCAACGCCACGGCAAACACTCCCAGCGACACGACGAAGAAGACGAAGAAGGACATGACCGAGCCGATCACGTCCGGCCCCACCGGCTTGCCCTGGTAGCGCACCGAGAAGACGCCATGCGGCGCACGGATGCGGCGTAGCTGAACCGCGATCGAAGCGAAGAGCAGCTGGTAGCGGAAGACCTTGACCGAGCAGGCGGTCGATCCCGCGCAGCCCCCGATCAGCCCGACGAAGAAGAACATCGCCACCATGAACGGGCCCCAGAGCATGTAGTTCGCGCTGGCATAACCCGTGCCCGAGATGATCGAGGTGATGTTGAACAGCGCCTGGCGAAAGGCCTGCTCGGCCGGCGCGGGGACGGCATTTATCAAGGTGAGCGCGGTGATCAGCGTCAGCGCCGAGACCATGACCACGAAGACCAGCACCTGGCTGTCGCGGAACAGCACCCAGCGCGCCCCGCCCACCATCTGGACGTAGCGCACGAAGGGCAGCGCCGCGAGGATCATGAAGACCGCGGCGACATATTCTGCCGGCCCGCTGAACGCCCCGAAGGAGGCGTCGTAATTGGCAAATCCCCCGGTGGCGACAGTCGTCATCGCATGGACCGTGGCATCGAAGGCCCCCATCCCCGTCAGCATGTAGCAGATCGCACAGACCAGCGTCAGGAAGACGTAGATCGACGAGATCGAGGAAGAGATCTGCGTCGCCCGAGGCAGGATCTTGCCCATCGTGTCAAAGGCTTCGGAGCGGAAGATTTGCATGCCGCCGACCCGCAGTTCGGGCAGGAAGACCATGGCCACGACAATGATCCCGATCCCGCCCAGCCATTGCAGGATGCCCCGCCAGAGCAGGATCCCCTTGGGCAGCGTCTCGAGATCGCTGAGCACCGTGGAGCCCGTCGTCGTCAGCCCCGACATGGCCTCGAAATAGGCATCGGTGAAGGAGCTGGTGGTGCCCGCCAGCATGAACGGAATGGCCCCGAAGAGCGGCAGCGCGACCCAGACCATGGTCGTCAGCAGGAATGTCTGCTGCAGCGTCAGCCCCTTCTTCACTGCGTTGGCGCATGCTGTTGCGATGAGTGTACCTGCGAGGATTGTGATTGCGGCGCTTTCGAGGAAGACGTGCCATTGTCCGCGCTGTTCTGCGAGATCGACGATGAGCGGAATGATCATGGTACCCCCGAGGCATGCGAGGAGGAGTCCGATGACGTATGCGACGGGTCTGATATCGATCATGCAGGAGGGTTGTCGCCGGGCCGAGCGGGTGTCAAGCTTGGTTTTCGGGGTGGTGTTTTTGTGTTTTGAACGTCAAAAGGCCCCGCCAGTTTTTCTGGCGGGGCCTTTTGTTTTGTTTGTTTTTTATCGTATTGAGAGTGTTTTCTTGGTTCTTACTAGGTTTGG
>NZ_LPXO01000026.1 GCF_001482405.1 Pseudoponticoccus marisrubri | reverse complement strand
CGATCTCCTCCGGCTTGTGTCTCTTCTGTCCCATTCGTTCGTCCTCCATCTGGCTCGAAAGCCTACCTCAGGAAGGACCACTTTTCTGGGGGCAGACCAGCCAGGTCGATCGCAAGCATGCTGATCTTTGTCGTCATTGATGTGCCCTACGCTCGGCTGATGTGTAACCATCATTGCATACGAGATGCTATTGGGTTGGGGCATCCATCACATCTCTTCATGTCGATGTCGCCCGGGTCGAAGTGACGCGCGGCGTGCATGTGGCGCCCGCGGCCGCCACGGAAGGGGCTGTGAAACTTGACATGCGGGGCTTGGCGCAAAATACTTTGCACGCGTAAAGGCGCCTCGCGGTGTCATGGAGAGGATGGACGTCATGGGTCACGAGCGGGTTCGAACGATGGAGGAGCTGGCCAGTGTCAGCGGCATCTCGCGGCCGACGCTGTCGAAATTCTTCAACGATCCCACCTCGGTGCGGGCCTCGACGCGGCAGCGGATCGAGACGGCGCTGGAGCGCTACGACTACGTTCCGAATGTCTATGCGATCAACCAGAACCGCAACCTGACGCGGAATATCGGGATCATCGTGCCCTTTCTGGCCGACCCGTTCTTTGCCGAGGTGGCGCGCAATATCGAACTGATGTGCGGCGCGGCGGGCTACAATCCGATCCTGCTGAGCTCGCACGGCGATCCGGATCGCGAGATCCGGAACCTCGACAGCTTGCGCGGCATCAAGCCGGCGGGCGTGCTGCTGGCGCCTCTGGGGCGGCGGTCGCGGGCCGATGCGCTGCACGCGTTCTGCCAGGACGTGCCCACCGTGCTCTTCGACTGCGATGTCGATGGGGTGGGCGACGCGATGTTCGGGACGGACCACTTCCAAAGCACTGGCATGATTACGGAATACCTGGCGCGCACCGGCGAGCCGCCGGCCCTGTTCGAGATCCGCAACGCGCCCAACCCCAATGCCAACCGACGCCGGTCTGCCTATGAGCAGGCGATGCGGCGCCTCGGGCACGAGCCGATCCTGATGGTGGTCGAGGGTGAGGGCTGGGCCTTCGAGGAGATCGCGCATCGCGAGGCCGGGCGCATCTTTGGCGCGCGTAGCCTGCCCAGCAACACCATCCTGTGCAGCAATGACCGTTTGGCGATCGGGGTGCTTGCCGCCGCCTACGAGCACGGGCTGCGCGTGGGCGTGGGGGAGGGGCATGCGCTGCGCGTCGCGGGGCACGACGATCACCCGTTCTCGCGCTTCACATGCCCGTCCTTGACCACTGTCTCGCAGGATTACGACCAGATCGCGGGGCAGAGCCTGGACCGGCTGATCTCGATCATCGGCGAGGGCGCGCGGCCCGATACCAAGGCCACGACGCTGTTCGACGGCGCGCTCGAGATGCGGAGCTCGGCCTGAAAGTTATCGCGCGTAAAGTTTTTTGTTGACGCGAATCTGTGCAGTCGCGTATCCATGCTTCATCGCATCCACTTAGGGAGGACATCCGGATGAGACTGAAGCGCGTTCTTGGCGCCACCACGGCACTGACGCTGTGCTCGGCTGCGGCCTTTGCACAGGACACCACGATCACCATCGCCACCGTGAACAACGGCGACATGGTCCGCATGCAGGGCTATACCGACGAGTTCACCGCCCAGACCGGCATCGGCGTCGAGTGGGTCACCCTGGAAGAGAACGTGCTGCGTCAGCGCGTCACCACCGACATCACCACCCGCGGTGGCCAGTTCGACATCATGACCATCGGCATGTACGAGACCCCGATCTGGGGCGCCAATGGCTGGCTGGTGCCGCTGGACGACCTGTCGGACGAGTACGATGTCAACGACATCCTGCCGGCCATGCGCGACGGCCTGAGCCACGAGGGCACGCTCTACGCCGCGCCGTTCTACGGCGAGAGCTCGATGATCATGTACCGCACGGACCTGATGGAAGAGGCCGGGCTGGAGATGCCCGACGCCCCGACCTGGCAGTTCATCCGCGAAGCGGCGGCCGCCATGGACAATGACGAAGAAGACATCAACGGCATCTGCCTGCGCGGCAAGGCCGGCTGGGGCGAGGGCGGCGCGTTCATCACCGTCACCGCGAACTCCTTCGGCGCACGCTGGTTCGACGAGAACTGGGATCCGCAGTTCGACCAGCCCGAATGGGCCGAGGCGGTCACCTTCTTCAAGACCCTGATGGATGACTACGGCCCCGCGGGCTACGCCACCAACGGCTTCAACGAGAACCTGTCGCTGTTCCAGCAGGGCAAGTGCGGCATGTGGATCGACGCCACCGTGGCGGCCTCCTTCGTGACCAACCCCGAGGACAGCACCGTGGCCGACCATGTCGGCTTTGCGCTGGCCCCGAACAGCGAAGGCGTCGAGAAGCGCGCCAACTGGCTGTGGGCCTGGGCCCTGGCGATCCCCGCCGGCACCCAGCAGCAGGACGCCGCCAAGCAGTTCATCGAGTGGGCGACCTCGAAGGACTATATCGAGCTGGTGGCCGAGAACGAAGGCTGGGCCAACGTGCCCCCGGGTGCGCGGACCTCGCTCTACGAGACCGCCGAGTACCAGGAAGTGCCCTTCGCCCAGAAGACGCTGGACTCGATCAACGCGGCCGATCCGACCGATCCCACGGTCGAGCCGGTGCCCTATGTCGGCATCCAGTTCGTCGCCATCCCGGAATTCGCCGGTATCGCCAGCCAGGTGAGCCAGGAATTCTCGGCCGCCTACGCCGGCCAGCAGACGGTCGAGGAAGCGCTCGAGAAGGCGCAGGCCATCACCGTCGAAGAAATGGAAGCCGCCGGCTACTGAGCCGCGGACTTCGCGGGCGGCGACAGCGCCGCCCGCACCCCCCTTTCACTCCCCCCTCTCACTTCAAACGCGTCTGAACGGGCCGCCGGGCCCGACCGGAAAGGTATTGCCTCATGGCCACGCAGCATTCCCGATCCGCCGCACGAATGATGATGGCACCCGCCGTAGTCCTGCTGTTGGGCTGGATGCTGGTGCCGCTCATCATGACGCTGTGGTTCTCCTTCCGCCGCTACCTGCCGCTGCGCGGCGGTGATCTTGGCAGCGCCGGGTTCGACAACTTCGTCCGCTTCGTCACCTCATCGGCCTTCTGGCCCAGCGTGCAGACCACCCTGATCATGGTGGGGGGCGTGCTCGTCATCACCATCGTGCTGGGCGTGCTGCTGTCGCTGCTGCTGGACCAGCCGATGTGGGGGCAGGGCGTCGTCCGCATCCTCGTGATCGCACCGTTCTTCGTCATGCCCACCGTCTCGGCGCTGGTGTGGAAGAACATGTTCATGGATCCAACCAACGGGCTTCTGGCGCATCTGTGGCAGTTCTTCGGGGCCGAACCGGTCGCCTGGCTGTCCAGCGTGCCGCTCACCTCGATCATCATGATCGTGTCCTGGCAGTGGCTGCCCTTTGCCACGCTGATCCTGCTGACCGCGGTGCAGTCGCTGGACGGCGAGCAGCTCGAAGCCTCCGAGATGGACGGGGCCAGCCCGCTGGCGCGCTTCTTCTACATCATCCTGCCGCACCTTTCGCGGGCGATCACCATCGTGGTGCTGATCCAGACGATCTTCCTGCTGTCGATCTTCGCGGAGATCTTCGTGACCACCGGCGGCGCCTTCGGCACCCGCACGCTGACCTACCTGATCTACCAGCGCGTGCTGGAAAGCCAGAACGTGGGCCTGGGCAGCGCGGGCGGCGTCTACGCCATCATCCTCGCCAACATCGTTGCCATCTTCCTGATGCGCATCGTCGGCAAGAACCTGGACAAGTGAGGAGCTGACCCATGGCACGCGCCGTGACTTCCCGCCGCAAGGCAATCAACACCGCCGCAGCCTGGACGGTCGGTCTGCTGATCTTCTTCCCGATCCTGTGGACCATCCTGACCAGCTTCAAGACCGAGGCCCAGGCCATCGCCGATCCGCCGATCTTCCTGGGTTTCGACTGGACGCTCGAGAACTACCGCGTCGTGCAGGAGCGCTCCGACTACATGAGCTTCCTGTGGAACTCGGTCATCATCGCGGGCGGCTCCACCCTGCTGGGTGTCCTGATCGCGGTCCCCGCCGCATGGTCGATGGCCTTCGTGCCCTCGAAGCGGACCAAGGACATCCTGCTGTGGATGCTCTCGACCAAGATGCTGCCGGCGGTGGGGGTGCTCTACCCGATCTACCTGATCTGCATCGAGCTTGGCCTGCTGGACAGCCGCGCGGCGCTGGTGGTGATCCTGATGCTGATCAACCTGCCGATCATCGTGTGGATGCTCTACACCTACTTCCGCGAGATCCCGGGCGAGATCCTGGAAGCCTCGCGGATGGACGGGGCGGGCCTGAAGGAGGAGATCCTGCATGTCCTCACCCCGATGGCCATACCGGGCATCGCCTCGACCATCCTGCTGAACTTCATCCTCGCCTGGAACGAAGCCTTCTGGACGCTGAACCTGACGGCCGCCAACGCGGCACCGCTGACCGCGTTCATCGCCAGCTATTCCAGCCCCGAGGGCCTGTTCTACGCGAAACTGTCGGCGGCCTCGACCATGGCCATCGCGCCCATCCTCATCCTTGGCTGGTTCAGCCAGAAGCAACTCGTCCGCGGCCTCACCTTCGGCGCCGTCAAGTAAGCGCAGCTGCGCATCTGAGAAAGGAACACGATCATGGGAAAGATCACGCTTGAGAAGGTGACCAAGAGCTTCGGGGACGTGAATGTCATCCCCCCGCTCGACCTGACCATCGAGGACGGAGAGTTCTGTGTCTTCGTCGGACCCTCGGGTTGCGGCAAGTCCACCCTGCTGCGCCTGATCGCCGGGCTGGAGGACATCTCCTCCGGCGCCATCAAGATCGACGGCAACGACGCCTCGAACACCCCGCCGGCCAAGCGCGGCCTGGCCATGGTGTTCCAGTCCTACGCGCTCTATCCGCACATGTCGGTGCGCAAGAACATCGCCTTCCCGATGAAGATGGCCGGTGTGCCGCAGGAGGAGCAGGACAAGCGCATCGCGGCCGCCGCCAAGGCGCTGAACCTGACCGACTATCTCGACCGCCGTCCGGGCCAGCTCTCGGGCGGGCAGCGCCAGCGGGTCGCCATCGGCCGGGCCATCGTCCGCGAACCGGCCGCCTTCCTCTTCGACGAGCCGCTGTCGAACCTCGACGCCGCGCTGCGCGTCGGCATGCGGATGGAGATCGGCGAGCTGCACGCCAAGCTGCAGACCACGATGATCTACGTCACCCACGACCAGGTCGAGGCGATGACCATGGCCGACAAGATCGTGGTGCTGCGCGCCGGCAATATCGAGCAGGTGGGCAGCCCGCTGGAGCTGTACCGCGCGCCGCGCAACCTCTTCGTGGCCGGCTTCATCGGCTCGCCCAAGATGAACCTGATCGAGGGCAATGCCGCCCAGCAGCATGGCGCCACCACCATCGGCGTCCGCCCCGAGCACATCGACATCACCGATTCCGGCCCCTGGACCGGCACGGTGGGCGTGGCCGAGCACCTGGGCTCCGACACGTTCCTGCATGTCCATGACACCGGGCTGGCCGAGACCGTGACGGTGCGCGCCACCGGCGAGGTCGGGTTCAAGCATGGCGACAAGGTCACCCTGGCTCCGCGCGAGGACCTGATCCACCGCTTCGACCGCGACGGGCTGCGGGTCGCATGACACGGCTCGCGGGAAAGGCGGCCCTGATCACCGGGGCCGCTCGCGGGATCGGGCTTGCCTTTTCCCGCGCCTATGCCGCCGAGGGGGCGCGTGTCGCGCTGGCGGATATCGATATCGCGCGCGCCACCGAGGCCGCGCGCGGCATCGACGGGGCGATCGCGGTCGAGATGGACGTGACGTCGCAGGACAGCATCGACAGCGCCGTGGCGCAGACGGTCGCGGCCTTCGGACAGATCGACATCCTGGTCAACAACGCCGCCGTCTTCACCGCCGCCCCGGTCACCGAGATCACGCGGCAGGACTTTGCCCGCACCTTCGACATCAACGTGGCGGGCACGCTCTTCACGCTGCAGGCGGTGGCGCGCCACATGATCGCGGCCGGCGTGCCGGGGCGCATCATCAACATGGCCAGCCAGGCCGGGCGACGGGGCGAGCCCCTGGTCGCGGTCTACTGCGCCTCAAAGGCGGCGATCATCAGCCTGACGCAATCTGCCGGGCTGAACCTCGTCCGGCACGGGATCAACGTGAACGCGATCTCTCCGGGCGTGGTCGACGGCGAGCACTGGGACGGGGTCGATGCCTTCTTTGCCAAGTACGAGGGCAAGGCACCGGGTCAGAAGAAGGCCGAGGTCGGCGCCGCCGTTCCCTTCGGCCGCATGGGAGTGCCCGAGGACCTGACCGGCATGGCGGTCTTCCTGGCCAGCGACGAGGCCCGCTACATCGTCGCGCAAACCTACAACGTGGATGGCGGACAATGGATGAGCTGATGACACAAGAGACCGTCCGGCTGGGCCGTGCCGCCCTGGATCACCTGCCCGCGCAGATCGCGCGCCCGGCCTACAAGGCCGAGGAGCTGACCCCGGGTATCGTGCATATCGGCACCGGCAATTTTCACCGAGCGCACCAGGCCTGGTACCTGCACCGGCTGATGCAGCAGGGGCTGGCGCATGACTGGGCCATCATCGGCGCGGGCGTGCGCCCCGGCGATGCGGCGATGCGCGAGCGGCTGATGGCGCAGGATTGCCTGACCACGCTGATCGAACTGCGCCCCGACGGCACCAGCGCCGAGATCTGCGGCGCGATGATCGGCTTCGTGCCGGTGGAGCCCGACAATGCCGCGCTGATCGCGCAGATGGCCGCGCCCGAAATCCGCATCGTGTCGCTGACCGTGACCGAGGGCGGCTATTTCGTGAACCCCGCGACCGGCGTGTTCGACCCCGACCACCCGGATGTGGCGCATGATGCCGCCCACCCGGCCACCCCGCGCACCGCCTTCGGCGCCATCGTCGCCGCGCTGCGCCTGCGTCGCGATGCGGGCCACGGCCCCTTCACGGTGCAGAGCTGCGACAACCTGCGCGGCAATGGCGACGTGACCCGCGACGCGGTGATCGGGCTGGCGCGCCTGTCGGACCCGGCGCTGGCCGAGTGGATCGCGGCCGAGTGCACCTTTCCGAACGCAATGGTGGATTGCATCGTGCCGGCCACCGGCCCGGCCGAGCTGGCCGCGGCCCGCGCCTTCGGCATCGAGGACGCCGCGCCGGTCACGCATGAGAACTATCGCCAATGGGTGATCGAGGATGCATTCTGCGCCGGCCGGCCCGACTGGGACCGCGTGGGCGCGACCTTCACGGCGGATGTGCACAGCTACGAGACGATGAAGATCCGCATCCTCAATGCCGGCCACCAGGTGCTGGCCAATGCCGGCGAGCTTCTGGGCGTCGAGACGATCGCGGAGTGCATGGCGCATCCCGAGATCGCGCCCTTCTGGCGCAAGGTCGAGCTGAACGAGATCGTGCCCCACGTGGCCGACGTGCCGGGCATGACCGCGGCGGATTACGTGACGCTGATCGAGTCGCGCTTTGCCAACCCCGCGATCCGCGACACGACGCGCCGCGTGGCCTTCGACGGCTCCTCGCGCCATGCGGGATTTGTCCTGCCGATCCTGCGCGACGCGCTGCAGGCCGGGGCGCCGCTGGACGGGCTGGCCCTGGTCGAGGCGCTCTGGGCGCGCATGTGCGCCGGGACGCGCGAGGACGGCTCCGAGATCGCGCCCAACGATCCCGCCTGGGACAGCCTGCAGACCGTCGCCCGCGCCGCCCGCACCGAGCCCGCCGCATGGCTGGCCCAGGACGACACCTATGGCGACCTTGCCCAGTCCGACCGCTTCGCGCAGGCCTTCGACCGCTGGCTGCGGATGATCTGGCAGGACGGCACCACCGCCGCCCTGCGCACCTACGCCGACGCCGGGTAAGCGTCCCCCGCGCGGTGCCTTGCCGCGTGGGGTTAGGCGAAGGCTGCTGCGCAGGCATTCGTTCGCGTCTGTCACCCAAGCTTGGTCGAAAGATACAAGAAAGCCCCTTTTCTCACCGGGAGAAAAGGGGCTTTTCGGTCTGTCAAACCTGAGCGTTTACGAGTCGTCCGACGGCGGGTTCACGTCGATCGTCGGGACTTCGACCTCGGCCTGCTGGGTGTCGACATCGACATCCGGAACGGTGACCGTCTCGGTGGTGGTGCCGGTTTCAATCGAGCCCACATCGGCGTCGACCTCGGGCAGTTCGCCACCATCGACCGCGACATCGACATCGGGGAGTGCGCCTTCGTCGGTCACGTCGAAATCGACCATGTAGACGCCGAAGGCAACAGCGACGACAGCGACGGCGGCAAGGGCAAGTGCGGATCCGGTTTTCATTTTCTCAACCTTTCGAAGCGTGTTTGGCAAGGACGGCGGGCGCCGTCCGTTCTGGCCCATCAACACGGAAAACACTGTCACGGTTCCCGCCTCGTCAGGCTGGAGGCGCTTTTGGCCGGGCCTTTCGAGGGAGTCTCGCGGGTGCGAAGTGCGATCTTTTCTGACGCGAGACAGGCAGCGCGGGACCACCAAAGGGGGATCCGCGACGGAGGTCAACGTACGTCCGGCAGGATGCTGCCATCGTGCGACGATGCCGGATCACGGCCACCTGTACAGCGGGCTTTCACGTCCCCCGCTTCGCACCGCGTACCTGCTCGCATCCGGCAAGCCGTGTTCCGCCCAAGGCGCAGACAACCCGACCGCCTTCGGAAAAGATCACGGAACCATCGCGGCAACGTGACGTTCACTCCCCAGTCAAACACGGGAGTTGAACAATGGAATATGGTCTTCTCGGCATCATCATCCTCATCGCCGACATCTACGCGATCTACCAGACGCTGACCTCGCCGGCCTCGACGGTCGCCAAAATCGTCTGGACGCTCGTCATCCTGCTGCTGCCGGTGCTCGGCTTTATCGCCTGGCTCGTGGCCGGTCCGCGCGGCCGCGCGGCGCATGTGTGACGTTCCCTGACAGCATCGCTGACGAAAAGCGGGCCCCGGCGGGCCCGCTTTTTCATGTGCGGTTATCAGTGTGCGCTACCATTGGCGGCGGAATAGCCTTCTAGGCGCTGTCCCGCACAACCAGCTCGCCGAGAAACCGGCGGTCGAGGTCGGTGGTTTCGGCGCTTTCGAGCACGTCGACGAGGTAGTTGGCCATCTCGGTCATCGGTTGGCGGTAGGTAGTCAGGCGGTAGTTCGGGCCGGCCGCCTGGGGCACGTCGTCGAAGCCGATCACCGCGATGTCGCCCGGCACCGTCAGGCCCAGCCGGTGGCGGATCGTGTCGATCGCGCCGAGGGCCAGGGCATCGTTCTCGCACACGATGATATCGGGCAGCGCGTCGCGGCTGCGGGGGGCGAGCGTGTCATGCGCCACCTCGGCGCTGAGCAGCGGGTCATAGGCCGTGACAGTCGCCGAGTCCGGCACCACGCCACGGTTTTCCTGCCAGACGCGGGTGAAAGTCTCTTTGCGCAGCAGATGCGCCGAGGTGGTGCGCGGGCCGGCCAGGAAGAGCGGCCGGCGATAGCCGCGCGTCAGGACATACTGCGCGATCTCACGCGTGGCGGCCTCGTCATCGACGCAGATCGACGTGGTGTTGGGATCCTCGGAGCCGCGCGCGAAGATGATGAGCTTCTTGACCCGCCGCGCCTTGTAGGCGGCGCGCAGCACCTCGTCATCGAATTGCAGCCCGATCAGGATCGTCGCGTCCACGCGGCGCTGGCTGGCGTTCAGCAGGGCAGGGGCCGCGTCGTCGGGATCCAGCGTGTTGACCAGGAGCGTGTCCCAGCCGCGGCTGCGCAGTGCCCGGGTCAGCCGTTCCAGCATCACCAGCTTGTGCGGATTGGCAAAGTCGTCGATCAGCAGCGCCACGAGGTTGGACCGGGTCGAGGCCAGCGCCGCGGCATGCAGGTCGGGCACGTAGCCAAGCGCCTGCGCCGCCGCCATGACCTTGCTGCGGGTCTTGGGCGAGATCGAGGCGTCCTTCTTGAAGGCCCGGTTCACCGTCCAGCGCGACACGCCGGCCGCTTCGGCCACGTCATCGGCGGTCACGTTGCGGGGGGATGTCGGGTCGGTCACTGGTCGGGCTCTCCTCCGATTCGGTGTGGAAGAGCACCGGGCGCGGGGATCCTCCTAAAAGCAGTCTAGCGGCCAAGCCCATGAAATGCACGGCTTTTGCACGCGCGAGCAGAGAGGTTCTGCACTCGGGTGCAAAAAGTTCTTGCACGCGGGTGCAGGTTCGCTATTCCTAGGGCAGCACAGCGCGGTGGAGGCCGCAGTTTCGGGAGGATTTCATGCTGAAGGTTGGATTGCTCGGCGCGGGCCGGATCGGTCAGGTGCATGCCGTGAACATCGCCAACAATTCGCGGTCGACCCTGGTTGCCGTCTCGGATGTCTTTGAAGACGCCGCGAAAAAACTGGCCGACCAGTACGGGGCCGAGGCCCGCACGTCGGATGCAATCCTGAAGGATCCCGAGATCGACGCGGTGCTGATCGCCACCTCGACCGACACGCATTCCGACCTGATCGAGGCCGCCACCGCCGCCGGCAAGGCCGTGCTCTGCGAGAAGCCGGTCGACCTGTCGCTGGAGCGGGCGCAGGCCTGCCTGGAGAAAGTCTCCAAGACCGGACGCCCGGTGATGATCGGGTTCAACCGCCGCTTCGACCCGAACTTTGCCGCGCTGAAAAGCGCGAGCCTTGCCGGCGAGATCGGCAAGTCCGAACTGCTCTCGGTCACTTCCTTCGACCCGGCGCCGCCGCCGGTCAGCTACATCAAGGTCTCGGGCGGGCTGTTCCGCGACATGATGATTCACGATTTCGACATGGCCAACTTCCTGATGGGGGAGCGTCCCGTCACGGTGCGGGCCGTGGGCAGCTCGATCGTCGATCCCGAGATCGGCGCGGCGGGCGATGTCGACACCGCCGTGGTCACGCTGACCTATGCCGACGGGCGCATCGCGGTCATCAAGAACAGCCGCCGCGCGGTCTATGGCTATGACCAGCGGGTCGAGCTTCTGGGCGCCGAGGGGCTCTTGCAGGCCAACAACATGCTCGAGAACACGGTGGTGAAATCGACGACCGCGGGCGTGGCCTCGGCCAAGCCCACCTATTTCTTCCTCGAGCGGTACATGCCGGCCTACGCGGCCGAGTGGGAGGCCTTTGTTGCCGCGCTGCTGGACGGCTCCGAGCTGCCCGTGACGCTCGAGGACGGCATCGCGGCGCTGGCCATGGCCGAGGCCGCAACGCAGTCGGCGCAGTCCGGCGCGGCGGTCGCTCTCGACGCCTGAGCTTACGTGAATATCCGCATGCGGGGCCCCGGGGAGGCGGCCCGGCATGACGGTCCGAGATCCGGCGCGGCCTGCGCCGGGTGCTTGCCTGCGGCCGGATCATGGCCGCGTGACATCCAAGGGAGGATAGCTTCATGAACAAACTGCTTGCTTCGGTCGCCACCGTCGCGACGCTTGCCACGGCCGTGCCGGCGCTGGCCGCCGACATCATCGTGGTGGCGCATGGCCAGGCCAACGACCCGTTCTGGTCGGTGGTCAAGAACGGCGTGCAGAAGGCCGGCGAGGATACCCGTGCGAATGTCGAATTCCGCTCGCCCGAGACCTTCGACATGGTCCAGATGAGCCAGCTGATCGACGCCGCCGTCAACCAGGAGCCCGACGGGCTGGTGGTCTCGATCCCCGATGGCGACGCGCTTGGCCCCTCGATCGAGCGTGCCGTGCAGGCCGGCATCCCGGTCATCTCGATGAACTCCGGCTCCGACGTGGCCGCCGAGCTGGGCGCCATGCTGCACGTGGGCCAGTCCGAGTTCGACGCGGGCAAGGCCGCGGGCGAGAAGCTGGCCGAGATGGGCGGCACCAAGGGCATCTGCGTCAACCAGGAAGTGGGCAATGTCGCGCTCGACCTGCGCTGCGAGGGCTTTGCCGAGGGCTTCGGCCAGGAGGTCACCGTCATTCCGACGATGAACGATCCGACCGAGGTGGAATCCAAGGTGCGCGCGGCGCTGGAATCCGACCCCGATGTCGACACCGTGCTGGGCCTTGGCGCTTCGCTGGTGGGCGAGCCCGCCGTGGCCGCAGTGAACGCGCTGGGGCGCGACGACGTGCTGGTCGCCTCGTTCGACCTGTCGGCGGGCTTCCTGCAGGCGGTGGTCGACGGCGATGCCGCCTTTGCCATCGACCAGCAGCAGTTCCTGCAGGGCTACCTGCCTGTGGTGTTCCTGGCGCTTCATGCCGAGTACGGCCTGATGCCGGGCGGCGACGTGCCCTCGGGCCCGAACCTGGTGACCCAGGACGCCGCCGGCCAGGTCATCGACCTGTCCGCGCAGGGCATCCGCTGATCCACTGACATCCGGGGCCGCGCGCATGCCGTGCGGCCCGTTCACCTTACGGGAGGGGGCCATGGCTGCCGACACTCAGGTGCAGCAGGACGAGCGCGTGCGCGCGGAATCCTTTGCGACCAAACTCATGAAGAAACCCGAACTGGGCGCCATCGGGGGCGTGATCCTGGTGACCCTGTTCTTCCTGTTCACCGCCGACAGCGCGATGTTCACGCTGTCCGGCATCATGAACTTCATGACCCCCGCCGCGCAGCTGGGCATCCTGGGCATCGCCGCGGCGATGCTGATGATCGGGGGCGAGTTCGACCTGTCCATCGGCTCGATGGTGGCCTTCGCGGGCATGGTCTTCGGCGTCTTCACCGTCAATCTGGGCCTGCCGCTGGTCGTCGCGATCCCGCTGACCATGGCCTTTGCCGCCGGGATCGGTGCGGTCAACGGCTCGATCGTGCTCAAGACCGGGCTGCCCTCCTTCATCGTGACGCTGGCGGGGCTGTTCATCCTGCGCGGGGCCTCGCTGGTGGGGCTCAAGATCTTCACCGGCGGCTCGACCCAGCTGCGCGGCGTGCGCGACGCGGTCGAGGGCGACTGGCTGGCGCCGATCTTCTCGGGCGAGGCCTTTGGCGGGCTGTTCACCTGGCTGGCCTCGATGGGCCTGGTCGAGACCTTCAAGAACGGCACGCCCAAGGTGCCCGGCATCCCGGTCGAGATCCTGTGGTTCATCGCCATCGCGCTGGTCGCCACCTACATCCTGCTGCGCACGCCCGCCGGCAACTGGATCTTCGCCACCGGCGGCGACAGCAATGCCGCCAAGAACTCGGGCGTACCGGTGCGCAAGGTCAAGATCTCGCTCTTCATGCTGACCGCCTGCGCTGCCGCGCTGGTCGCCATCATCACCGTGATCGATGCCGGCTCCACCGATGCGCGCCGCGGCTTCATGAAGGAATTCGAGGCCATCATCACCGCGGTGATCGGCGGCTGCCTGCTGACCGGCGGCTACGGCTCGGCCATCGGCGCCTTCTTCGGCGCGATCATCTTCGGCATGGTGACGATCGGGCTGACCTATACCGATTTCGATCAGGACTGGTTCCAGATCTTCCTCGGCGGCATGCTGCTGCTGGCCGTGGTCTTCAACAACGTGATCCGCAAGCGCGTGACGGGGGAGCGCTGAGATGTCCGCAGATAGCAAGTTCCATCACGGCGACGTCCCGGCCGATGCCAAGCCCATCATCCACATGGAGGAGATCAAGAAGAACTTCGGCAATGTCATCGCGCTGAACGGGGTGACCTTCGACGTGACCCCGGGCGAATGCCACTGCCTGCTGGGCGACAACGGCGCCGGCAAGTCGACCTTCATCAAGACCATGTCGGGCGTGCACAAGCCGTCCTCGGGGCAGATCTTCTTCGAAGGGACGCCGATGAGTTTCGACAGCCCGCGCGAGGCCATGGAGGCAGGCATCGCCACGGTGTTCCAGGATCTGGCCATGATCCCGCTGATGAGCGTGACGCGCAATTTCTTCATGGGGCGCGAGCCCACGAAGGGCAGGGGGATCGCCCGGCGCTTCGACCTCGACCGGGCGAACGAGATCACCATGGAGGAGATGCGCAAGATGGGCATCAACCTCCGCGCCCCAGACCAGGCGGTGGGTACGCTGTCGGGCGGCGAGCGGCAGACCGTCGCCATCGCCCGGGCGGTCTATTTCGGCGCCAAGGTGCTGATCCTCGACGAGCCGACCTCGGCGCTTGGCGTGCGGCAGACCTCGAACGTGCTGTCGACCATCGACCGGGTGCGCAAGCAGGGGGTCGGCGTGGTCTTCATCAGCCACAACGTGCGCCACGCGCTGGCCGTGGGCGACCGGTTCACCGTGCTGAACCGCGGCCAGACGCTGGGCACCGCCAGGCGGGGCGAGATCGAGGCCTCGGAGCTGCAGGACCTGATGGCCGGGGGGCAGGAGCTGGCACAGCTCGAAGGCTCGCTCGGCGGCACGGTCTGAGCCGGAAAAATCAGACGGCGGGTCACGCCGCCGTCCTTGTCAGCCGCGACCGGGCGCGCAGTGGCTGCTAGCATGGCGCCGGACCGCCGGCGCAGCCCGACGACCGCCGCGCCGCAAGGCGCCGCACCCGTCACAGGATTGGAGCGACACATGAAGGATCTGGATGTCATCACCATCGGCCGCGCGGGCGTGGACCTCTACGGCGCGCAGGTGGGCGGCCGGCTGGAGGACATGGGCAGCTTCGACAAGTATATCGGCGGCTCGCCCACCAATATCGCCTGCGGCACCGCGCGGCTGGGCCTGAAGACGGCGCTGATCTCGCGCGTGGGCGACGAGCACATGGGCCGCTTCATCCTGGAACAGCTGGCGCGCGAAGGGGTCTGCACCGACGGGGTGCGCACCGATCCCGACCGGCTGACCGCGCTGGTGATCCTGGGCATCCGCGACCAGGAACAGTTCCCGCTGATCTTCTACCGCGAGAACTGCGCGGACATGGCGCTCTGCGAGGACGATATCGACGAGGGGTTCATCCGGCGCGCCCGCGCCGTGGTGGTGACCGGCACGCACCTGTCGCATCCGCGCACCGAGGCCGCGGTGATCAAGGCGCTGAAGCTGGCGCGCAAGCACGGGCTGCGCGCCGCGCTGGACATCGACTATCGCCCGAATCTCTGGGGCGTGGCCGGTCATGGCGATGGCGAGAGCCGTTTCGTGGAAAGTGAAAAGGTCACCGAGAAGCTGCTCTCAACCCTGCATCATTTCGACCTGATCGTGGGCACCGAGGAAGAGTTCCACATCGCCGGCGGATCGACCGACACGGTGGCCGCGCTGCGCCGGGTGCGCGAGAACTCGGACGCCACGCTGGTCTGCAAGCGGGGCGCGCTGGGGGCCGTGGCCTTCGAGGGAGCCGTGCCGGACAGCCTCGATGACGGGCAGTCGGGCGAGGGGTTCCCGATCGAGGTGTTCAACGTGCTGGGCGCGGGCGACGGGTTCATGTCGGGCCTGCTGAAGGGCTGGATGGAGGATGCCGACTGGCCCACGGCGCTGAAATACGCCAATGCCTGCGGCGCTTTTGCCGTGTCGCGCCACGGCTGCACCCCGGCCTATCCCTCGCTGGCCGAGCTGGAGTTCTTCCTGCAACGCGGCGTGCAGCGGCCCGATCTGCGCAACGATCCCGAGCTGGAGCAGATCCACTGGTCGACCACGCGCCACACCCGCACTACGGGCGACTGGTCGGACATGCGGGTCTTCGCCTTCGACCACCGCGCGCAGCTGGAGGAGATGCCGGGCTACACGCCCGAGAAGGGCGCCGCCTTCAAGGAGCTCTGCCTCGATGCTGCGCTGCAGGTGAAGGGCGATGGTGCGGGCTACGGCATCCTGTGCGACAACCGCATCGGGCGCGCGGCGCTGCACCGCGCCTCGGGAACGGGGCTTTGGATCGGCCGGCCGACGGAATGGCCGGGCTCGCGCCCGCTGACGCTGGAGCCTGAGCTGGGCAGCGATGTCGGGCGGCTGCGCGAATGGGCGCGCGAGAACGTGGTCAAGGTGCTGTGCTTCTGCCATCCGCAGGATGATGCAGAGACGCGCGCCGGGCAGGAGGCGACGGTCCGGCGGCTCTTCGAGGCCAGCCGCCGCAACGGGCTGGAATTCCTGCTCGAGGTGATCCCCTCGAAGGTCGGACCGGTGGATGACGACACCACCGCGACGCTGATCCGGCAGTTCTATGCGGCGGGGATCTATCCCGACTGGTGGAAGCTGGAGCCGCTGACCACCGATGCGGCCTGGGCCCGCGCGGTCGAGGCGATCGAGGCGCATGACCGCCACACGCGCGGCATCGTGGTGCTGGGGCTGGACGCGCCCGAGGCCGCGCTGGCCGAGAGCTTTGCCGTTGCCGCGCGGCACGACCTGGTCAAGGGCTTTGCCGTGGGCCGGACGATCTTCGGCGAGGCCGCCCGCGCTTGGCTGGCGGGCGAGATGGACAGCGCGGCGGCCGTGGCGCAGATGGCGGCGCGCTACACCCGCCTGTGCGAGATCTGGGACCAGGCGCGGGAAGCGGCCGGGCGCAGCGCGGCCTGAGCGGGGCGCCAATGGGGGCCTTCGTGGGGGCCAGCCCCCACACCCCCGGAGTATTTTGGGAAAGATGAAAGGCCGAGGCCTTCTGGAGGACGAGATGGGGACGATCAGGCTGACCGCCGCGCAGGCCATGGTGAAATGGCTGGCCGCGCAGATGACCGAGGATGGCGAGCGCTTCGTCGAGGGCATCTGGGGCATTTTCGGCCATGGCAACGTGGCCGGGCTGGGCGAGGCGCTGGAGAAGGCGCGGCAGGAGTTCCCCACCTGGCGCGGGCAGAACGAGCAGACCATGGCGCACACGGCCATCGCCTATGCCAAGGCAAAGAAGCGCACGCGTGCCATGGCGGTGACCACCTCGATCGGGCCGGGGGCCACCAACCTTGTCACCGCGGCGGCAGTGGCGCATGTGAACCGGCTGCCGATCCTGCTGATCCCGGGCGATGTCTTTGCCAACCGCCGGCCCGACCCGGTGCTGCAGCAGGTGGAGGATTTCGAGGATGGCACGGTCTCGGCCAATGACTGCCTGCGGCCGGTCTCGCGCTATTTCGACCGCATCGCGCGGCCCGAGCAGCTGCTGACCGCGCTGCCGCGAGCGCTGGCCACCATGACGGACCCGGCCAGCTGCGGACCGGTGACGCTGGCCTTCTGCCAGGACACCCAGGCCGAGGCCCATGACTACCCGGTCGAGTTCTTCGAGCCGCGCGTCTGGCGCATCCGCCGCCCGCATCCCGACGCGCGCGAGATCGCGGAGCTGGCGGGCCTGATCACGCAGGCGAAGCGCCCGGTGATCGTGGCCGGGGGCGGCGTGATCTATGCACAGGCCGAGGCGGCGCTGGCCGCCTTTGCCGAGACCCACGGCATCCCGGTGGTCGAGACGCAGGCCGGCAAATCGGCGCTGGCCCAGGCCCACCCGATGAATTACGGCGCCAGCGGCGTGGACGGATCGGCCGCCGCCAATGCGCTGTCGCGCGAGGCGGATCTGGTGATCGGGGTGGGCACGCGGTTCCAGGATTTTACCACCGGGTCCCGGGCGCTGTTCGAGAACCCGGCGCGGCGCCTCGTCTCGGTCAACGTGGCGGCCTATGACGCGGTCAAGCACGGGGCGCTGCCGGTGATGGGCGATGCGAAGGTCGCGCTCGAGGCGCTGTCGGCCGCGCTGGGGAGCTACCGGGCCGAGGCGGGTGACCCCGAGGCACGGCGGGCCTGGCTGGAGGCGGTGGAGGCGCATTGCCGCGACCGCAAGCGGGCCCTGCCCAGCGATGCCGAGGTGATCGGTGCCGTCCAGCGCGCCACCGGCGAGGATGCCATCGCCATGTGCGCCGCGGGCACCATGCCCGGCGCGCTCAAGCTGCTCTGGCAGCCGAGCCAGGGCGGCTATCACATGGAATACGGCTTTTCCTGCATGGGCTACGAGATCGCCGGTGCCATGGGGCTCAAGCTGGCCCGGCCCGAGCGCGAGGTGATCTGTTTCGTCGGCGACGGGTCCTACATGATGGCCAATTCCGAGCTGGCCACCGCCGTGATGCGCCGGGTGCCCTTCACCGTGGTGCTGACCGACAATCGCGGCTATGGCTGCATCAACCGGTTGCAGCAGGGCTGTGGCGGGGCGCCGTTCAACAACCTCTATGCCCACAGCGCCGTCGAGGTGCAGCCCGAGATCGACTATGCCGCGCATGCGGCCTCGATGGGGGCGCATGCGGTGCGTGCGGGCGACATCGCCGCGCTGGAGGCCGAGATCGCCGCAGCGCGGGGGCGCGACATACCCACCGTGATCGTCATCGAGACCGATCCGAACGAGGGGCCGGGCTTTGGCGAGGCGGGCCATTGGTGGGACGTGGCTGTGCCCGAGACCGGCAGCACCGAGGCGCTGTCCCGGGCCTATGCCGGCTATCTGGACAACAAGCAACGCCAGCGGCTCGTGAACTGAGCGCGGCGGCAGGAGAGTGACATGATCCGTTTCGGAACCAACCCCATCGCCTGGGCCAATGACGACGACCAGTCGCTTGGCGCGGACATCCCCACGGCGCGCATCCTCGACGAGGCCGGCCGCCAGATCGGCTTTGACGGCATCGAGAACGGCCATCGCTGGCCCGCCGATCCCGAGGCGTTGCGCATGATGATGGAGGAGGCCGGGCTGGCCTTCATATCGGCCTGGTATTCGCTGAACCTGCTGGCCCATTCGGTCGAGGAGGAGAAGGCCGCGATCCAGCCGCATCTCGACCGGCTCAAGCACAATGGCTGCACCGTCTGCATCGCCTGCGAGACCTCGAACTCGGTCCAGGGGCTGGACCAGCCGCTGAGCACGCGCCCGGTGCTGGATGGGGCCGGGATGCGGGACTTCGCCGCGCGCGTCGAGGAGATCGCGCAATATTGCGCCGACCAGGGCATCGCGCTGGTCTATCACCATCACATGGGCACGGTCGTGCAATCGCCCGAGGAGATCGACGCCTTCATGGCCGCCACCGGCCCGGCGACGAGGCTGCTTTTCGATGCGGGGCATTGTTCCTTCGGTGGCGGCGACCCCGAGACGGTGTTGCGCAAGCACATTGCCCGCGTCGGCCATTTTCACGCCAAGAATGTCCGCCCCTTGGTGCGCGAACGGGTCGAGCGCGAGGGGCTGTCCTTCATGGACGGGGTGCGGGCCGGGGTCTTTACCGTGCCCGGCGACCAGGAGGGCGAGATCGACTTCGCGCCGCTGCTGACCGTACTGGCCGAGACCGGCTATGATGGCTGGATCGTGATCGAGGCCGAGCAGGACCCCGAGCAGCGCAACCCGCTGCTCTACCAGACGCTGGGCCTTGCCACCCTGAAACGCCTGGCCGCCGAGGCCGGCCTGACCTGAAGGAGATCCCCATGCCCGAGCTTCTCAAACGCCCCTTCGGCACCCATGGCAAGGTGCACCAGATCACGCCGGCCAGCGCCGGCTGGCGCTACGTGGGCTTCGACCTCTGGCGCCTGCGCGCCGGCGAGACCGTGTCGGAGGCGACCGGCAGCGACGAGGTGATCCTCGTCATGGTCGAGGGCAAGGCCAGGATGCAGGGCGCGGGGCAGGATTGGGGCGAGCTGGGCGACCGGATGGACGTCTTCGAGAAGACAGCGCCGCATTGCCTCTACCTGCCGAACGGCTCGGACTGGCAGGCCACGGCCACCACCGATTGCACCATCGCGGTCTGCAAGGCGCCGGGCAGGGGCGGTCACGCGGCGCGACGCATCGGTCCCGACGGCATCACCCTGACCCAGCGCGGCGAGGGCAGCAACACGCGCCACATCAACAACATCGCGATGGAGGCCGAGGATTACTGCGATGCGCTGCTGGTGACCGAGGTGTTCACGCCCGCGGGCAACTGGTCCTCCTATCCCAGCCATCGCCATGACGAGGACGATTTCCCGCGGATCACCTATCTCGAAGAGACCTATTACCACCGGCTGAACCCGGCGGACGGGTTCGGCGTCCAGCGCGTCTATACCGACGATCTGCAGCTGAACGAGACCATGGCCGTGCATGACGGTGACGTGGTCTGCGTGCCGCGCGGCCACCATCCCTGCGGCGCGCCGCACGGGTTCGAGATGTATTACCTCAACGTCATGGCCGGCCCGCTGCGCAAATGGCGCTTCCTGCCCGCACCGCAAGTCGAACACCTGATGTAAGCCGGGCCCGAGCGCCCATTGGAGAACCCCCATGTCCCAACCCTTCCAGCTTGCCGTCTGCGCCGAGATGCTCTGGCCCGACAAACCCATCGAGTGGCGCGCCGCCCGCCTGACCGAGCGCGGCCTCGGCGTCGGCCTGTGGAACTGGCCCGATCACGACCTGGATAAGCTCGCGGCCGTCGGCGCCAATTACACCATCATGAATGGCTATCTCGAGGGCCGGCTGACCGATGAAGCGGGTGCCGAGCGCCTGCTGGCCACCGCGCGCGAGACGGCGGAGGTGGGCAAGCGGCTGGGCGTCGACCGGCTGAACCTGCACGGCACCGGGCTGGGCGAGGGCGGCATCCCGATCCCGCATCACGCCATGTTCTCGCCGGGAATGGAGCTGCGCGCCCGCGACACGCTGCACCGGATCTGCGACCTGGCCGAGGAGATGGGCGTGGTCTTTACGCTCGAGAACCTCAACCCGCGCGAACACCCCGGCTGCCCCTTCGCTTCGACGGGTGAGGTGCTCTCGCTGGTCTCGGCGGTGAACCGTCCGCAGCTGAGGATCAATCTCGACCTCTACCACACCCAGATCGGCGAGGGCGACCTGCTGCGCTGGTGCGCGGCCTGCCTGCCCTGGATCGGCGAGATCCAGGTCGCCGACAACCCCGGCCGCTTCGAACCCGGCACCGGCGAGATCAACTACCCCGTCATCGCCCGCGCCCTGCACGACATGGGCTATGCCGGCCCCGTAGCGATGGAAGCCTACGCCGCCGGCGACAGCGACGCGGCCGTGGACGCCTTCGTGGCGGCGTTCACGCTCTGAGGCGGGAGCGGCCGGGCAGCGCTTTGTCCGGTCGTCTGCAATAAGGTCAGCCTCGTACTGGCCGCCAGCCTCGGTCGCGTAGATTGTTTCGTGCCTTTTCTGAAAGCCGCATTTATGGCGCAGCATGAGCGACTTCCATCAAGCGGCCAGCATGTAGAGTGACTGGAGCCTTGTCTGCACATTCTGTCTGACGTCAGCACCTGTGGGACAGATTTGAGGTTTTCGTAACGGAGGATTTCTGGATCATCGCAGCCACCAAGGAGCGAAGATGAGCCAGAAATCCGGAACATCCAAGGACGCGGCCGACAAGCTGGTCAAAGGGATCAAGCGCAAGACCCGGAAGCAGTACTCG
>NZ_LPXO01000025.1 GCF_001482405.1 Pseudoponticoccus marisrubri | reverse complement strand
GTCCTTGGATGTTCCGGATTTCTGGCTCATCTTCGCTCCTTGGTGCCTGCGATGATCCAGAAATCCTCCGTTACGAAAACCTCAAATCTGTCCCACAGGCGCTGACGTCAGACAGGTCGAACGCTTCAACGGCCGGATTGAGGATGTCCTGCAGAGCCACCGCTTCCAAAGTGGCGAAGACCTGGAGCAGACGATCATGCGCTATGCCCATCTTTGCATTAGCCAGCTGCCCGGCGGAAAACCAGATTCCTTTGACAGTGCCCGGCCAGCCGAATGATCTCGGGACTGGTCTTGAAATATTTGAAAGGGTCGCGTTGCACCACGGACTGGCGCTACCCAGCCCCCCTGCCCCGCCTCAACCCACGTTCCTTTAACACTGCCAGCTCAGATATTCTCACCGCGGATGGCTTCGCAGACGGCGTCGGTGACCTGCTGCGTGGTGGCGGTGCCGCCCACATCTGGTGTCAGGATGCCGTCGGCGCAGACCTTCTCGACCGCGCGCATCAGCCGGGTGGCGGCGGCGGGTTCGCCGAGATGATCCAACATCTGGCTGGCCGTCCAGAAGGTGGCGACCGGGTTGGCGATGCCCTTGCCGGTGATGTCGAAGGCCGAGCCGTGGATCGGCTCGAACATGGACGGGTAGCGCCGTTCGGGGTCGATATTGCCGGTGGGGGCCACGCCAAGGCTGCCCGCCAGCGCACCGGCGAGGTCGGACAGGATGTCGGCGTGCAGGTTGGTCGCGACGATGGTGTCGAGGCTCTTGGGGTCCTTGACCATGCGCACGGTCATCGCATCGACCAGCATCTTGTCCCAGGTCACGTCGGGGAAGTCCTGTGCCACCTCGGCGGCGATCTCGTCCCACATCACCATGCCGAAGCGTTGCGCGTTGGATTTCGTGACCACCGTCAACAGCTTGCGCGGGCGCGAGCGTGCTAGCTCGAACGCATAGCGCATGATGCGCGTGACGCCGGTGCGGGTGAAGATGGACACTTCGGTGCCGACCTCTTCGGGCATGCCCTGGTGGGTGCGCCCGCCATTGCCGGAGTATTCGCCCTCGGAATTCTCGCGCACGATGACCCAGTCGAGATCACCCGGCCCGACACCGGCCAGCGGCGAGGTGATGCCCGGCAGGATCTTGGTCGGCCGCACATTGGCATACTGGTCGAAGCCCTGGCAGATCGGCAGGCGCAGGCCCCAGAGCGTCACGTGATCGGGCACGTCGGGCGCGCCCACCGCGCCAAAGAAGATGGCGTCAAAATCCTTGATCTGCTCGCGCCCGTCCTCGGGCATCAGCGCGCCGGTCTTTTTGTAGCGCTCCGAGCCCCAGTCGAATTCGGTGACATCGAAGGTAAAGCCGCCGTCGCGGCGGGCCAGCGCCTCGAGCGCCTGCAAGCCAGCCGCGATCACCTCGGGGCCGATCCCGTCGGCCGGGATGGCGGCGATCCTGTAGGTCCGGGGGGCCTGTCTTGCCGCCGTGGCCTCTTTCGGGGTCGTCATGCTGTCTCCTCCTCGTGAACGCGCGGTCCGTTTGTGGTCGAGCGTAAAGGCGGGCCGTCGGGCTTCTCAATTCCAATCAGATTATATACGCTTTCGCGACAAAGGAAGCGAGGGTCATGAGGCATGAACGTCACGCAGCTGAAATGTTTCATTGCCGCCTCCGAGACGTTACATTTCGGGCGGGCGGCGCAGTCGCTGGACATTCTGCCGGCCACGCTAGGGCGGCAGATCCGGCAACTTGAGGATCACCTTGGCGTGGAACTGTTCCGGCGCACGACGCGGTCCGTGACCATGACGGAGGCTGGCAACCGCGTACTGGAGGATGCGCGCGCACTGGTCGCGCAGGCCGAGGCGTTCGAGGAAACGGCCCGCGCCGTGCGCAGCGCCGAGGCGCATGTGCTGCGGGTGGGCGCCATCGACAGCGCCGCCGCCGGGCTGATTCCGCAGATCCTGCAACCCCTGCACGAGGCGCACCCGGATCTGGAAATCCAGATCGTCGAGCAAAAGACCATCCACCTGCTTCCGAAGCTGCTGAGCGGCAGCCTGGACATCGCCTTCTGTCGGCCGCCCGATATCCGCGACCCGCGGCTGGTCTTTCGGACCCTGTTCTACGAAACTGCGGTCGTGGCCCTGCCGAAAGCCCACGCGCTGGCCTACCAGGAGACGATCGAGATCGCCGAGCTGTCGGACGAGCCGCTGATCGTGCCGGACCGGCGCTCGCGTCCCCATTCCCACGATCTGACCATGTCGCTGTTCATGGGCGCCGGGTTGACGGCGCGGGTCGCGCAGATCGCGGAGGAAAAACAGACCATCGTCAATCTCGTGGCGGCGGGCACCGGGCTTGCCATCGTGCCGCGCTGGACCGCGCGGCTGCGCGTTCAGGGGGTGCGCTTCATTCCGCTGGCCAAGACCGACGCCACATCGCAGGCCAAGCTGATCCTGGCCGCGTCCTGGGCGCGGGGCACCCGAGACCCGCTGCGCGACAGTTTCCTGTCCGTGCTGGAGGCGCAGCTGGAGTCGCTCGAAGCCTCTGCCTGATTATATCATGAGTGAATATAATCCGTACCGAATTGAGTCGGACGGGTGTTTTCGCCCACGATTTGTTCCGGAGGCCGTGACTGCACAGCGCTGTGTCACGGAGACATCAACGGAGGAGGAAACCCATGAAATTCACGACTTTCCTTGCAGCAGCAGCCTGCGTTGCCGCGCTGCCCGCCGCCGCGCAGGACAATGCCGACTGGCCGTCCAGCGTCACCATCGGCACCGGCAGCCAGGGCGGCACCTATTTCGGGTACGGATCCGGCTTCGGCGCGATGATCAGCGAGGAACTGGGCGTCAATGCCGGGGTCGAGATCACCGGCGGCCCGGTGCAGAACGTCACGCTGGTCGAGACCGGCGAGCACCAGCTGGGCTTCGTCACGCTCGGCCCCGCCGACGAGGCGCGCCGCGGCGAAAGCCCGCTGATGCCGGGCACCCCGCACGAATCCGTGCGCGCTCTGTTCCCGATGTACCAGACCCCGCTGCAGGCGGCCGTTCTGGCCTCTTCGGACATCGAGAGCTTCCAGGACCTGCAGGGCAAGCGCGTGGGCGTCGGCCCGGCGGGCGGCACCTCGGCCACCTACTGGACGCGGTTCTTCGAGAATGCCGAGGGTTATGACGACGTGACCATCTCGAACGCCGGCGGCTCGGACACGGCGGGCCAGCTGAAGGACGGGCTGATTGACGCCTTCGTCTATGCGGCCGGTCTGCCCACCGGCGCCTATTCTCAGCTGGCGGTGGAAAACGACGTGCGATTCCTGTCGATGGACGAGGAGACGCGCAGCACCATGAAGGAGATCGTGCCGGCGATGGCCGATTTCACGATCCCGGCCAACACCTACGAGGACCAGCCCGAGCCGCTGGAGACCACCTCGCTGTGGAACTTTGCCATCGCGCATGAGGACATGCCCGAGAGCCTCGCCTACGAGATCACGGCGCTGGCCATGGAAAACCATGAGCGCATGATGACGAACCACGCCGCCGCGCGCGAGACGCTGCCGGAGAACGTGGGCAAGAACTCGGTCATCCCGTTCCACCCGGGCGCCGCCCGCTGGTTCGAGGAAAACGGCTATGACGTGCCGGTGATCGAGTAACGCCATCACGCTGCACGCAGCACTGCAGTGACGTCATCCGGGCGGGGCGGGGCTTCCCCCCGTCCGGACTTCCCTGTTTCCGAAGAGCAAAGTGATCCCATGAGCAACGCGCAGCCGCACGAGCCGACCCCGGACGAGGGCAAGTCCGCCATCGAGCAGGAACTGGCACGGGCCAATGTCGACAACGATCCCGTCGCCGCGAACCAGAGGCTGTTCACCGGGACCCGAAACATGGTCATCGCGCTGATGTGCGTGGCCTACACGGTGTTCCACCTGTTGGTCATGAACGTCTACCCGCTGGAAACGTGGGCCTACCGCCTGACCCATGTGGGCGGCGGCCTGCTGCTGGGCTTCCTCCTGTTCGGCTCGCAGGCCTTCGGAGAGGATGCCGACGCAACGCAGCGCGAAGGCCTGCTGTCCAAGGGGCTGCTGGTGCTGGCCGGGGCCGGGATCGTCTACGGGCTGGTCGGGGTCATCGCCGTCTGGATCAACGGGACCGTGCTGGGCGAAACCCTGCCGCCGGCCTGGGCGATGTCGACCTTCGGCCTGCCGCTGACCGCGGGCACGGCGCTGGCCATCGTGCATGGCTGGGTCTTCCCGCATCGCGGACGGATGCAATTCGCGCCCGGCGACGTGCTGCTGGCGCTCTCCGCCGTCGCCTTTACCGCCTACCTGATCTTCTTCGCCCGGCAGCTGCAGTTGCGCGCCGGGATGCCCATGGCCCTGCCCGGCGACATGTGGTCGGCCATCACCGGCGTGCTGCTGATCATCGAGCTGACCCGCCGGCTGGCGGGGCTGGCACTGGTCATCATCGCCGGGGTCTTCGTGGCCTATGCCTTTGCGGGCCCGTGGCTGCCCGGCATCTTCGAGCACCGCGGCTATGACGTGAAGCGCTTCTTCTCCTACATCTTCACCGACAATGGCGTGCTGGGCGCGCCGATCGCGATCTCGTCCACCTACATCATTCTGTTCGTGGTTTTCGCGGCCTTCCTGCAGACCACGCGGGTGGGGGAATATTTCGTCAATCTCGCCTTCGCCGCCGCCGGGCATCGCCGCGGCGGGCCGGCCAAGGTGGCGATCTTCGCGAGCGGCCTGATGGGCATGATCAACGGCACCTCGGCCGGCAACGTGGTGGCCACCGGCTCGCTCACCATCCCGATGATGAAGAAGGTGGGCTATCGTAACCAGACCTCGGCCGCGGTCGAGGCCGCCGCCTCGACCGGCGGGCAGATCATGCCGCCGATCATGGGCGCAGGCGCCTTCATCATGGCCGAGATCACCGGCATTCCCTACATGGACATCGTCTATGCCGCGATCATCCCGGCGGTGATCTACTTCGTCTCGGTCTATTTCATGGTCGACCTCGCGGCGAAGAAAGCGAACATGAAGGGCCTGCCCCGAGACCAGCTGCCCAAGCTCGCGAAACTGGCCAAGCAGATCTACCTTTTCCTGCCCATCGTGGTGCTGATCTACGCGCTCTTCGCGGGATACTCGGTCATTCGCTGCGGGACGCTGGCGATGATCACCGCGGCCGTGGTGTCCTGGCTGACGCCACACCGCATGGGCCCGCGGCAGTTGTTCCAGGCGCTGGACAACGGCGCGCGCATGGTTCTGCAACTGGTGGCGGTCTGCGCCACGGCGGGGATCATCGTCGGCGTCATCGCCCTGACCGGCATCGGCTCGCGCTTCTCGACCGTTCTGCTGGCCCTGGCGGACCAGAGCCAAATCCTCGCGCTGTTCTTCGCCATGGTCGTGTCGATCATCCTTGGCATGGGGATGCCCACCACGGCGGCCTATGCCGTGGCGGCATCCGTCATCGCGCCGGGAGTCATCAATCTGGGTGTCGCGCCGCTGACCGCGCACCTGTTCATTTTCTACTTCGCGGTGATGTCGGCGATCACGCCGCCGGTGGCGCTGGCCGCCTATGCCGGCTCGGCACTGGCCGGGTCGGACCCGATCCGGACCTCGGTCGAAAGCTTCAAGATCGGCCTCGCAGCCTTCGTGGTGCCCTACATGTTCTTCTACTCGCCAGCGATGTTGCTGGAGGGGACATGGTTCGAGATCGCGCATATCGCCGCAACAGCGCTGGTCGGCGTCTACCTGCTGTCCTGCGCCGTGCAGGGCTGGTTCTTCGGACACGCCAATGCAGCGGTACGCGCAGCCCTTGGGGCGGGCGGACTGACCATGATCGCGGGCGGATGGACAACCGATGCGATCGGAGTGGGCATCGCGGTCGTTCTGGTTCTGATCCAGCGCGGACGCATGGGCGCCTCCGATTTCGCCCGTGGCGCGGATTGACGACCGCGGCGGGTGATACGCGAGAAAGCCGCACCCCGGCGAAGGATTCGGGGGACGATTGCGTCCCCCGTGTATTCCGCGACTACATCACGAAAGCCGCCACAAGTGCGTCTATCGCGTCGTCTCCATGGCGCGCGGCAACCGCTTTCAGTCCGACAAGCCCCGTATGAGCCGTATCGCGCAGAGCGCGCGACACCCGGGTCGTTGATTTAGCCGGTGCCCGGCTGCGACGGCCAGGGTCGTCAGCCAACTGAATCTCCCCGGTCCGAGAACGGCAGTGCCTGTACCAGCGCACGAGGCCTCCACCGCGCGCCAGTAGATGTGTTTACCCTGCCGGAGCATTTCTGCGCAAGCGGCAAGCTGGCAAGGTTAGGCGTTGTGCTCTGTTTTCTTGGAAGCGAACGCCTTGTTTACATGAGGTGTTCGACCGGAGGCGTGACGCCGCAGCGCCACTTGCGCAGCGGTCCCGCCATGACATCGAGTAAATTTGTCCCGAACCTGTGCGGTGCGCCGCAGGCATTCTGACCGCGCGGCACGCAAACGACATCTCCGTCATGCACGGCTATCGTTTCGTTCAGCTGGAGTTCGTCCGTATAGACGCGCTGGATGCCGAAGCCGTCCGCCGTTGCTGTCAGACTGTTTCAAGCCTGTCTCGGCAAGGGCAGGATGGCTGTCCCTTAATTTACGCAGAGACCGTGCCACCCAGTGAGAGCGGCGGCCCGGTTCGCTGTCTAGATGTGCCGGCTTGAGAGACCGCGTTTTCAGTTGAAATGATTGTATACAGAGGCATGAACGGACGTAAATGTATTTCTAACTTCGCATCCGCCGAATGCGGAGGATCGCCCGCTCCCGTTGTCGAAACGGGAGGAGCAAATTCTCCACGCGATTGTCAAGAAAGCAACCGATCTTTTGCTGGAACCCCGTCCCCATCACGCGCAGCGCAGCACCGTAAGACCGAAGGCGATCGGTCACGAGCACCTCTGACCGACCGCGCTTCAGCATGACTTTCCTGAGGAATTTCAACGCAGCTTTCTTGTCGCGTGTCTTCGTGACGTAGCTTTCCAGGATCTCGCCCTCGTGATCCACGGTGCGCCAGAGGTAATGCGTCTCGCCGGTGGTCTTCACGAAAACCTCGTCGAGGTGCCAGCGCCAAAGGCTTGTCCTCATGCCTTCGAACCGTCGCTTCCGGATCTCGGCCGCGAACATCGGTCCAAACCTGCGCCACCAGAACCGGACTGATTAGTTGCTCACGTTGATACCTCGCTCGTGAAGCAGACCCTTGTCGTTCCGAAACGACAGCGGGAAACGGATGTACATCATCACCGCCAGGCGGATGATCTCCGGGCTGGTCTTGAAATACATGAAGGAATCGCGTTTGGTCATCGCGAGACGCCAAACAGCCCCCTGCCCTGCAGTAAGCCAAGTTGCTTTGACACGACCAATCGCTTCGACCTTCCAGCTTGCCTGACACCGAAGACCGGGCTCCGTTCTGGACGGGGCCCGACCGGCAAGTCCGTGAGACAGGGGCGCCTGCGCGCCGCCGCCTTTTCGTTGAGAGACCTGCCCTAGTCGAGCGACACCATGGTCGGCTCGTCAGCGCCGCTGGGCGCACACCAGCTTGACAGGATCTCTTTTTTCTCGGGATCGGCCCATGCCGGGTTGTCGAGTGTAAAGACGATCGGCTTGAGGTAGTCGACCGGGTCCACCAGCCAGTGCAGGCGCGGACGGTCTTCCTCGGGCACCCCCATCAGGTCCATCTGGTTGACATAGCCGGCATAGACCGACAGCGACGAGCCTTCCTTGGCCCGAGACCCCGTGGTGATGTGATTGGGGATGTAGATTTTCGGCTCGATCGCGTCCTGGTACATGATCAGGTCTCGCAACCCGTTATTGTCGAAGTTGCCGGTGGCGGCGGTGCCCAGTTGAAGGTCGGTGGGTCCGAGATCCTCGAGCACCTTGATGATCCGCTGGCCATCCTCGGGCGTGCCGTCCCATCCGCGTCCGATGCCCTCTTTCAGGGACCCGGCGGTGTTCTGGTAGACGAAGGAGAAATTCGTGCCGTCGCGCATCATGTAACTGAAGAACAGCGCGTCTCCGCCGCCCGGGGCGCCGCGCGTGGTGCGGTTGTCGAACTGGCGGGGATCCACCGGTTCGTAATCAGGTGCGGCCCGCCGCGGCCAGAGGGGCGTGCCCGCCGGGAAGAGATACTCGTCGCGGTCGTCGACGATGATCTCGACCGGGGTCGGCGGGAAGTCGGGATCGGGCGGCACGGCCTGCGAATGCAGGTGACGGAAGGCCGTCACGCAGGCCTGCGGTTCGAGGAAGGTCAGGTTGACCACCTCGGTGCCCGGGGTCGACCCCATACTGGTCACCGGGACGCAGTCGATCGAGGCGCCCTCGGGGAAGGCGTAGTCTGGGTTCTCCTGGACGCGCGGATCGGCCGACAGCCGCGCGAAGTCGAGATCCATGGTGCTGCAGGTCTCTTCGGTGGCATAGATCACCGCGTCCGTCATCGCCGAGATATAGGCGGCGTTGTCGGCATGGTCATTATGGCCATGGCCCAGCGTGATGGCATCCGCATTCAGGTTCACGAGGTCATGGATGGTCAGCGGGGTACGGCCGCGCTCGACTTCGAGCCGGGTCAGGAAGGTGTCCATCATGACCACCTTGCCGGCCACCGAAACGGCGAAGGACGATGCCGACAGCCAGGACACGATGACCTTGTCGTCCGGCATGGCACCTGTTTCGGGGTCCACGTGTTCGGCACCGAATATGTGCTGGCGCGCGGCGATCATGTCGCTGGTCTCCACCGCAGCCACCGGGGTGGCGAGCGCGGCGGCCGCGACCGACGCCATCAGGAATGACGATCTCATTGTAGTCTCCTCCTTCGGGATATGGGTCCGACGCCTTCGAGGCTCCGGGATGTTTGTCCCGCGCCGCGGCGTTCTTCTCGGGTTATCTCTTGAAATCCTCGATATACGTGGTCTCGAGCGTGTAGCCGACCTGGGCGAGGTCGGTCCGCATCATCCGGGCCTGCATGTTGCCGGTCACCAGCACGGCGTCCCACAGGTTGCGCTGCGGCCAGGGCACCGCGCTGCTGGCAAAGACCAGCTGGTTCGGCGGCGGCGGTGGCGTGTGGATGCAGGCGCCGACATAGGGGACCAGCACGAATTCCGTGACCCCGTCGGCCGTCAGCTCGAGCGGGATCATGTAGCCCGCCAATTCTATATACGCGCCGTCCAGATCTGTGTTGAGCGCGCTGCCATTGGCGTCGAACTCGGGGATCCAGACGTCTTCCTCGGCATCCACGAAGCCGCGGCCGACGATCTCCCCATACGGCAGCCCGTTTGGGATCAGGTCGGTCCAGCGGATGCGTTGCGGATCGCCGGTGGCGAGGGCCGGCGCGGCCGGCCACAGAGCCGCGGCACCAAGCAGTTGCAGAATGCCCCTGCGCGATGCGGTCGCCCCCCGCCGCGACGGGCCGGACGGGCCGGAAGACGAGGTCGGATGCGCGCGAACGGAGGTCTGTGTCATGTTTTCACCATCATTCCATCGGCCAGGGAAAGTCTGTAGGCGCGCCAGGCGGGCAGCAGGCTGGCCGCCGCGGCGCCGCCAAGCACCGCCAGCATGACCAGCATCTCGCGCGTGGCGGGCCAGTCGATCGGCAGCCACAGCCCGAAGGCCGCATCGATCCAGGGCCGCACGATCGCCAGCGCGGCATAGAGCAGCACCATCCCGGCGGCGACGCCCGCAGTCGCGGTCAGCACCGCCTCGCCCAGCAGCAGCGCCACGATGGACCGCGGCCGGGCGCCCATGGCCCGCCAGATCGCCATCTCGCGCCGCCGTTCGTTCAGGCTGGCGAAGGTGACGGCCATCATGCCCAAGATCGACGCCGCAATGACCATGGCCGACACCCCGATCAGCGCCGTCTCGGCGATGCCCGCGACCTGCCAGAGCTCCTGCAGCGCGACGCCGGGCAGCACAGCCATCAACGCCTCTTCGGGATAGGTGTTGATCCAGCGCTGCAGCGAGAAGAGCTCCAGTCGGGACGACACGCCGACAAAGGCCGCGGTGATCGCGTCGGGCTCCAGCGACATCTGCCGCAGCGTGCTTTCGGGCGTGGCCGCGCCGGGTCGGCGCCCGCCGCCCTGCCAGTCCACGTGTATCGCCTCTATCCCCTCGAGGCTGACGATCACGGTGCGATCGACCGGGGTGCCCGTCATCTCCAGAATGCCGGCCACGCGAAACGGCGTGTCTTCGTGGTCGCTGAACGAGGCGATCCCGTGCGAGACGATGATCGACTGGCCGATCTGGTATCCCATGCTGCGGGCCACGTCGGCCCCGATCACGGCATCGAACAGGTCGTCAATCGCCGCGCCCTGCTCGAAGCGCAGCGGACGCCCCCCCCGATAGCGGTAGCGTTCGAAGAAGGCGTTGGTGGTGCCCATCACGCGAAACTGGCCATGGCTGTCGCCCAGCGAGATCGGCACGATCCAGTCAATGGCCGGGTGTCCGGCGATCTCTTCGTAGCTTTCCCAGGTCATGTTGTTCGTCGGCGTACCGATCCGGAACACCGAGTAGAGCAGCAACTGCACCGCACCCGAGCGCGCCCCGATGATCAGGTCGGTGTCCGAGATCGTGTCGGCAAAGCTGTCCTTGGCACCGGTGCGGACCTTTTCCACGGCAAGGAACAGCGCGACCGAGACCGCGATGGAGAGCACCGTCAACCCGACGGTCAGCGCCCGCGCCACCAGGGACCCGAGGACGAGCCGCAGGATCATGCCGCCTTCCGTTCGGTCAGGGCAATTTCCTCGATCCGTTCGACCCGGTCGAACCGGCGGCCCAGGCGCGTGTCGTGGCTGACCAGCAGCAGGCTGGAGCCGGCGACCTGCATCTGCTCGAAGAGCAAATCCAGAAAGCCCGTCTGGGCGCGCTGGTCCAGTGCCGATGTCGGTTCGTCCGCGACCACCAGTTCGGGCTGTCCGATCAGGGCGCGCGCCACCGCGACGCGCTGTTGCTGGCCGACGCTCAGCCGACCCGCCGACATTCCAATTACCTCGGGCTCGAGCCCCATCGCCGTGCAGAGTCGAAGGACCTCGGCATCGACATCCGTCGCCCGTCCGCGCCGTTTGGGCGAAAAGACCAGCGGCAGCAAGATGTTGTCCCGCACGCTGCCATAGGGCAACAGGTTGAACTGCTGAAAGATCACCCCGATCCTGTCGGCGCGGAACCGGTCGCGCTCCGCGGCGGACAGCCGGCCCAGATCCGTCCCGGCGACGTGAAGGCTGCCGGACGCGGCCCGCAATGTGCCGCAGATCAGCGACAGCAAGGTGGACTTGCCGCTGCCGCTGTCCCCCACGATCATCACCGCGTCACCCTTGGCCATGGCAAAGGCGGGTACTGTCAGAGCAAAACCCGGCCGTCCGGGCCACCGGAAGGTCACGTCCGTCATGCTAAGGATCCCGCCATCCGCCATGCTCAGCCGTCGAAATCAAGGGAGATGCTGGCGTCTCCACGCTGGGCGGATGCCGTATCGGCGCCGCCCGCGCTCAGGATGGTGAACTCGAGACGCTGGGCATTGGGAAACCGGTCGAAAAAGGTCAGTGCAAGTCGATCCACCGCTCCGATCCGCGCGCATTCCAGATGATAGGTCGCCACGAACTCCAGATGCGCCTCGCCAGCATGGTCGTCGTCATGATCATCGTGACCCGCGTGGTCATCGTGTCCGTCGTGATCATCGTGGTCACCATGCTCGTCATGGTCATCGTGATCGTCGTGGTCATCATGGTCATCGGGGCTGTCATGGTCGTGGTCGTGATCGTCACCCGCATCAGCCATGTCGCTTGCCATCGAGACAGTTGCGTGGGCGACCGAGCAGCCAGCCGCATCCGGCGGCCCAAACAGGGCCAGCGGATAGGACAACACCTCCAGAGCGGCGTCGATGGCCTGCCGGTCTTCGTCAGAGGTTGCCGAATGCTCGAACCCGACGATATCGGCGCCCGGCGCGAAGACCTGCATCTGGATCTCGTTCCCCTCGACCGCGATCTCGACAGCGCTCGTGCCATGCTGATGCGCCGAGGCCGAACGCATCTCCTGCGCGGCCACGCCACCGGTAAGGAAGGCCGTTGCCAGCGAAAGACCAGTCGCCAGCCGTCGCGTCGTGCGGGGCCCCATGACTGAGGATTCGGATCTGGTGATGGCGCCGGAAACTCTGTCGAGAGTCGTCATGTGCTCGCCCCGCGGGTGTTGCCAACAGTCGCGAAAATGGTACGAGCAGCAGGCGCGCGCGCTCAACGACCCTCCGATTATATAGAGACATGCAATAATTCGGCGGCGGTTGAGGGCGGCAGATTCCTCACGGCACGACCACCCGAATTTACCGCGGCGCCGTCCGGCCAGGCCGCGCCTCCGGCCCATGGATGTAGACGACTTTAATGCGGGTGAGATGTGCCGCAGTCAGGCATCCGAGCCGGACATCGGCGCTATCGTGGCGGTGACCTTCCCATTCACAGAGCGAAGGACGCACCCGCGATGATCCCGTTGACAGACAGCGGCAGCAGCGTGGCCGACCTGAGACGCCAGGCCCCGCGCATTGGAAACAGCCAGTGCGGCCCGATTCCGATACCGAAGCCCTGTCCCTCCCGCGCCCCTGAGCCGCACGCCGTGGGGGATTGCCTCAGGGTCGTCTCGACGGTCCACCCGCGCATCACCGCCGGAATGAATGGCGGCCTCAACGTTCGGTTCCCGGTCTCCCGGTTTTCAAAGGTTTGGCCCGATTCCAATTCCGGTTTCCGATTAGGTGCCACGCTTCCCCAGTCGGTGAAACGGCTCTTTCGCATGTGTCTGCTCCTTCGGAATTGGCGCAGCCTTTACATCGCGGCGCGGGGTTTCGCGGGCGCAGGTCAGTCAGTCCGAGTCTCGAGGCCGACGCCGTTCTGGCGTGGCGAGAATTGGACCCTTCGCCACCACCAAATGCGCGTGGCGCGCACGGCCCGGTACCCGCTCTGGTTCAGGGTGCCGGCGACGCACTATCGGACGTCCCCCGAGGTTGGGAAGCCGGCCAGATACGGCTTTTGGATAATTGTTTATTGACATAACAATACGTCCGTTGAACAAAGAATGCGGGAGGACCGAATATGATTCTATCTGGACAGGCGGCTGCCGTGACGGGCGCAGGGAGTGGTCTCGGGGCCGCAACGGCGCGGCACCTGGCGGCCCGGGGCGCCAGGGTTGCCTGCATCGACCTGACAGAGGACGGCGCCGCAGCCACCGCGGCCGGTATCGGCGGGATAGCCATTGCCGCGGATGTATCCGACCAGGTAGCCGTTGAGGCAGCCTTTGAGAGGATCGGTGACGAGATCGGGCCCGCGCGGGTTGTCGTGTCATGTGCCGGGATCGGCACAGCGCGCCGCATCCTGCCGCGCGACGGCGGCCTGACCATCGACGCCTTTGAGCGGACATTGCGGATCAACCTGCTGGGCACCTACACCGTGATGAACATTGCCGCCCGCGCCATGGCCGCGGCCGCGCCGTTGGACGGTGACGGCACCCGCGGGCTGATCGTCAACACGGCCTCGGTCGCCTATCAGGACGGGCAGATCGGACAGGCGGCCTATTCCGCGTCGAAGGGCGGCGTCGTGTCGATGACCCTGCCCGCCGCGCGCGAGCTTGCCCGTTTCGGCATCCGCGTCATGACCATCGCGCCCGGCCTCTTCGAGACCTCGATGAGCTCCGGCCTACCCGACGAGGTCCGGGCCGAGATCCTCCAGAACGTACCATTCCCGTCCCGCATGGGGCACGCCGAAGAATACGCGCGTCTCGTGCAGAGCATCGTCGAGAACCCGATGCTGAACGGCACGGTGATCCGTCTCGACGCCGCCACCCGCATGCCGATCAAATAAGGAGAGCCTTCGTGTCGCAGCCCCACGCCAGGACAGAGGACGACATTCTGGTCGTCGAAATCGACGGCCCGCTGGCCATTCTCACCATGAACCGTCCGAACAAGCGCAACGCGATGTGCGACGAGCTGCTCGACGCGCTCGACGCCTTCTTCGGCACCCCGCCCGAAGGCGTGCGCGCGGTGGTGCTCACCGGCACGGCGGGGCACTATTGTTCGGGTCTCGATCTCAGCGAGCACGTCGCGCGCGACGCCGAGGGCACGATGCGCCATTCGCGCAACTGGCACCGGGTGATGGACGTGCTCCAGTTCAGCGGCCTGCCGGTCGTGTCCGCGATGTTCGGCGCGGTGATCGGCGGTGGCCTTGAGCTGGCGGCCTCGACCCATGTGCGGATCGCTGAGCCCTCGACCATCTTCCAACTGCCCGAGGGGCGGCGCGGGATCTATGTCGGTGGCGGCGCCAGCGTCCGGGTCGGGCGCATCCTGGGCGCCGACCGGATGTGCGAAATGATGCTGACGGGCCGCAAGTACAATTCCGACGAAGGGCTGGCACTGGGGCTTACGCATTATGCCGTCGGCGAAGGCGAGGCGCTGGATCTGGCCAAGGACCTCGCGCTGAAGATCGCGAAGAACGCACAGCTTTCCAATTTCATGATGATCCAGGCGATCAGCCGGATCTCGGACATGTCGCGCGCAGACGGGCTGTTCACAGAAAGCCTTGCTGCCGCCGTGTCACAGACCAGCGCGGATGCCGGAGAAGGTCTCAAGGCGTTTCTGGAGAAACGCCCGCCCGTTTTCCGCTGACGCGCAGCATCTTAATCAGAGTTTATTTCAAGGGAGGAACCGAAATGACCAAGTTCACACGCCGTACAGTACTGGCCTCGATGGGGGCCGCGCTGGCCACCCCGGCGCTTCTGAGCCTCGCGCACGCCGCCGAGGTGACGCTGCGCCTGCACCACTTCCTGCCGGGCGTGGCGCCGATGCACACCCGCTTTTTCGAGCCATGGGCGGCCGAGCTGGCAGAAGCCTCGAACGGTGCCATCAAGGTTCAGATCTTCCCCTCGATGCAGCTGGGCGGCAAGCCGCCCCAGCTGGCCGACCAGACCCGGCAAGGCATCTGCGACATCGCGTGGACGCTGCCGGTCTACACGCCCGACCGCTTCCCGGTTGCCGAGACCATGTCGAACCCTTTCATGGTGACCAATGCCGAGGCGTCCAGCGTCGCGCTGCACACGCTGATGGACGAATTCGGCGAGGGCGAGTATCGCGGTATGAAGCCGCTCGCCTTCCATACCCATGACGGCGGCAAGCTGCACACCCGCGATGCCCCGGTGACCAGCGAGGCGGATCTCGAGGGCCTCAAGCTGCGCGCGCCCAACCAGGCGACCGGCCAGATGCTTACCGCTCTTGGCGCCGAAGTGGTCTTCTTCCCGGTCACCGACATGGTGGTCGGTCTGTCCAACGGCGTGATCGATGGCTGCTGCCTGCCCTACGAGGTGGTGCCGGCCTTCAAGTTGCAGGAGCTGACCTCCTACAGCGCCGAGCCCGCGCCCGGCGCGCGCGGACTTTATGCCAACACCTTCGCGCTGGTCATGAACCAGAGGAAGTTCGACGGGTTGTCCGACGATGTGAAGGGCGTGATCGAGGCGGCATCGGGCATGGAGCTGTCGCGCCGCATCGGCCGGCAATTCGACGAGTTCGAGGCCTTCGGCCGCTCGATGGTCGAAAAGCAGGGCAACGAGATCGCAGAGATCCCTGCCGCGGAGATCGCCCGCTGGCAGGAAGCGGCCAAGCCGGTCCATGACGCCTGGATCGAGAAGCTGAGCGCGGCGGGCCACGATGGTGCGGCCATCATGGCGCGGGCCAACGAACTGCTCGACGCGGGCTGAGCCATGTCCGGACATGTCCCCGCGAACGGGGATCGACAGGGGGGCGAGCCCCCCCTGTACCGGTCCCTTCATGCCCTGTGCACCGCACTTGCGGCCTTGGGCGGCCTGATCATTTTCGGCTCGGCAGTGGTTGTGACCGGGTCGGTGATCGGCAGCACACTCGGCCTGGGCGGCTTTCGCGGCGAATTCGAACTGGTCGAGCTGGCCTGCGCCGCCTGCGCGTCGCTGTTCCTGCCGCTGTGCCAGCTGAGCCGCGGACATGTCATGGTGGACGTCTTCACGAACTGGATGCCCCGCTCCACCAACCGCACGGTCGACGCGCTCTGGACGCTACTTTTCGCGGCGGTCTGGGCGCTGCTGTGCTGGCGCCTGTTTCACGGGCTGCTCGAGATCCGCGGCTATGGCGACCGCACGATGCTGTTGCGGGCGCCGCTCTGGTGGGCCTACGTGCCGGCGGTTCTGGGCACCGGGCTGTCCTCGGTGATCGCGCTCTACGTCGCCGCCTCGGATCTGCGGCCAGACCTCGTCTCTCCGGGAGGACGCCGATGACCCCTTTCGCGATCGCCATCCTGCTCATCGTCGCGCTGTTCGTTCTGATCTTCCTGCGCATGCCCATCGCGCTGGCGATGGGGCTGGTCGGCGCGATCGGCTATGTCAATCTCAGTTCGACGGCCGGACTGTTGGCGTATCTGGGCACGGCCTGGGTCGACAAGTTCATGTCCTACGATTTTGCCGTCGTGCCGCTCTTCATCCTGATGGGCCACCTTGCGACGAATTCCGGCATCTCCGCCTCGATCTTCTCGGCCGCGCGGGCCTGGATCGGCCATCTTCGCGGCGGGCTGGCCATGGCCGCGGTGGCGGGCTGCGCGATGTTCGGCTCGATCTCGGGCTCGTCACTGGCCACCGCCTCGACCATGACCCGCGTGGCCATGCCCGAGATGCGCAAGCACGGCTTTTCCGGCGCGCTGTCCTCGGGCGCGCTCGCCGCCGGCGGAACCCTCGGCATCCTGATCCCGCCGTCGGTCGTGCTGATAATCTACGCGCTGATCACCGAACAGAACATCGTCAAGCTGTTTCTGGCTGCCACGGTGCCCGGCATCCTTGCCGTGATCGGCTTCATGATCGCGATCTCGGTCTATGTCCGTCTCTTCCCCGAGGAAGGCCCGGTGAGCGAGAAATCGACCTTCGGCGAGCGGATGCGGTCGCTGCGCGACATCTGGCACGTGGTCATCATCTTCGTCGTCGTGCTGGGCGGCATCTATGGCGGCTTCTTCACCCCGGCGCAGGGCGCGGCGGTCGGCGTGGTGCTGACGCTGGTGCTCGGCGTGCTGAAAGGCGGGCTGACCGCCGGTGCGATCCTCGAAAGCCTGATCGCCACCGCCGGGTCAACCGCGATGATCTTTGCCATCGTCTTCGGCGCCGACCTGTTCAACGTGGCGCTGGCGCTCAGCCGGATGCCGATCGAGGTCGCCACATATTTCGGGGCCTCCGACATCCCGCCGATGGCCATCCTGCTGGCCATGGTGGTCTTCTACCTCGTCATGGGCTGCCTGATGGACAGCCTGTCGATGATCCTTCTGACCGTGCCGGTGTTCTTTCCCACCATCATGGCGCTGGATTTCGGCCTGGTCCCGGAGCAGCAGGCCATGTGGTTCGCGATCATCTCTCTTGTGGTGGTCGAGATGGGGCTGATCACGCCGCCGGTGGGGATGAACCTCTTCGTGATCTCGGCCATGGCCCGGGATATCCCCATGACCCAGATCTTCCGCGGCACTGTACCCTTCATCGCCGCCGAATTCACCCGCATCGCCATACTCATCGGCTTTCCGGCGCTCAGCTACTGGCTGGTGGATCTGGTGGCGAACTGAGGAGACACGCCCATGAAAGAGAAAGCCGCGCCTGAAAAGGCCGTTCCCCCGAAACAGACCGACATGCTGCTGCGCCAATTCATCGGCTACAACATGAAGCGTGCCTACCTGCAGATCCAGGACGACATGGCCGAGACGCTGGAGCCGCTGGGCCTGCGCATCGGCACGTTCTCGGCGCTGGCGGTGATCATGGCCAGCCCCGGCATCTCGCAGACACAGCTGTCCGAGGTGCTCAACATCAAGCGGTCCGGCGTGGTGGTGGTGGTCGACGACCTGGAGCGGGCCGGCGCGGTCCAGCGCACGCCGGTACAGACCGACCGCCGCGCCTATGCCTTGCAGGTCACCCCGGCCGGCAAGGCACTCTGGGCACGGGCCGAGCAGGCAGTGCAGGCGCACGAGGCCGCGCTGTTTGCCGATCTCGACGCCGACGAGCGCCGCGCCTTGCAGGACCTTCTGGTGCGCGCGGCGCGCAGCGGGGCAAAACACAGGAAGGGAACGGACGGATGATCGACGCAACCACCGGGCTGCGCCTCGTCCCGCATGCCGTGTCGATGCGGCGCGAGACGGACGCGCTCTACCTGACCTCCGACGTACCGGCCGATCCGGTGGCCGGACGGACGCTGGACTGGCTGCACCGCTGGGCAGCCGAGGCGCCCGACCGGGTCTTCCTGAGCGAGCGGGCCGGCGCAAGCTGGCGCGACGTGACCTATGCCGAGGCCTTGATCTATGTCCGCGCCATCGCAGCGGCCCTGATCGCGCGCGAGATGGGGCCGGAGACGCCCATCGCGATCCTTTCGGGTAATTCCGTCGATCACGCGCTCCTGTCCTTCGGCGCGCAATATGCCGGCGTACCGACGGTGCCGCTGGCCGAGCAGTATTCGCTGATCCCCGAGGCGCATGGCCGGCTGACCTATGTCCTAGGCAAGGTCAAACCGACCATGGCCTTCACCGACGATGCCGGCCGCTATGCCGCCGCGCTGAAGCTGGCGCAGTTCGACGGCATGGAGGTGGTGGCCACGGCCACCGAAGGCGCGTCGCGCGACGTGACCGCCTTTGCCGACCTGCTTGCCACCGAGGTGACCGACGCCGTCGACGCAAGGCACGAGACCGTCGGCCCGGACACCGTGGCCAAGATCCTGTTCACCTCCGGCTCCTCGTCCGATCCGAAGGGCGTGCTGACCACGCAGAAGATGATGTGCGCCAACCAGGCGCAGATGGCCTCGGTCCTGCCGTTCCTCAAGGATCGCCCGCCGCGGATCTGCGACTGGCTGCCGTGGAACCACGTCTTCGGAGGCTCGCACAACTTCAACATGATGCTCGCCAATTGCGGCACGCTGGTGATCGACAGCGGCAAGCCGACGAAGAAGGCTTTTGCCGACACCGTGCGCAACATCACCGAGCGGCCCGGCACGCTGGCCTTCAACGTGCCGGTGGGCTTCTCCATGCTGGTACACGAGATGCGGGACAACGCTGCGCTGCGCGAGGCCTATTTCCGCGATCTCGACCTGATCTTCTACGCGGGCGCCTCGCTGCCGCAGGAGGTCTGGACTGCGCTCGAGGACATGGCGCGCGAGGTGCGCGGGCGCCTGCCGCTGATGATCTCCAGCTGGGGCATGACCGAGACCGCGCCGGCCACGATCATGCTGCACGAACCGATTGGCCGATCCGGCGTGATCGGCGTGCCGCTGCCGAGAACCGAGATCAAGCTCCTGCCCGATGACGAGATGCGCTGCGAACTGCGCGTCAAGGGCCCCAACATCATGCCGGGCTACTACAACGATCCCGACAAGACGGCGGAGGCCCTGGACGACGAGGGGTTCCTGATCACCGGCGACGCGGTGCGCTTTGTCGATGACGCCGATCCCGATCGCGGCCTGACCTTCGACGGCCGCGTCTCGGAGGATTTCAAGCTGCTGACCGGAACCTGGGTGCAGGCCGGCAAGCTGCGGTTGGACGCGCTCGAGCGGCTGCACGGCTTGGTGCAGGACGTGGTGATCTGCGGTCATGACCGAGACGCCATCGGCCTGTTCATCATTCCCCGACCCGATCAGGTGCATGGCGACAACAGTTCGGAAGGGGCCGTGATCGACCCGACCCTTCAGGCCGAGATCGAGGAACGGATGCGCGACATGGCGCGCGCCGCCACCGGCTCGGCCAAGCGCATCAGCCGTGCGATCATCCTGGCCGAGCCGCCCTCGCTCAAGGATGGCGAGATCACCGACAAGGGCTCGCTCAACACGCGCAAGATCATCACCCGACGCGCCGAGTTACTCGAGCGGCTCTACGACAACGAAGACCCGGCCCTGATCCGGGTGTGAGGGAGGACAGACATGATCGACTTTTCCAAGGTTCGCGCGATCGACATCCACACCCATGCCGAAGAACCCTGCGGCTGCCACAGCGATGACGGGTATGATGACCTGCAACGCACGATGGCGGGCTATTTCGGCGCGCCGTGGGAGCACCCGCCGACAATCCCCGAGACCGCCGCGCATTACCGGGAACAGAACATCGCCGCGGTGATCTTTCCCGTCGATGCCGAGCGCGAGACGGGCTATCGCCGCTATTCCAACGACGAGGTTCTGGAGCTTGTCCGGCAGAATGACGACATCCTGATCCCCTTCGCTTCGATCGACCCCTGGAAGGGCAAGATGGCGGTGCGCGAGGCGCGCCGCCTCGTCGAGGAGCACGGCATCAAGGGGTTCAAGTTCCACCCCACGATGCAGGGATTCTACCCCAATGACCGCATGGCCTACCCGTTCTACGAGGTGCTGGCCGAGCATGGCTGCGTGGCGCTGTTCCATACCGGGCAGACCGGCGTCGGCTCGGGCATGCGGTCGGGCAACGGGATGCGGCTGAAGTATTCCAATCCGATGTATCTCGACGACGTGGCGGTGGATTTCCCCGACATGAACATCATCGCCGCGCATCCCAGCTTCCCCTGGCAGGAAGAGGCGCTGGCCGTCGCCCAGCACAAGCCCAACGTCTATATCGACCTCTCGGGATGGTCGCCGAAATACTTCCCGCCGATCCTCGTGCGCTATGCCAACTCGCTGCTCAAGAAGAAGATGCTGTTCGGCTCGGACTGGCCGATGATCTCGCCCGAGAAATGGTTGGGCGCCTTCGAAAAGGCGGATTTCAAGGACGAGGTGCGCCCGCTCATTCTCAAGGAGAACGCGATGCGCCTGCTGGGGGTCGCCGAATGATCCCCTTTTCCGCCCCGATCGAGGAGATCCTATTTTCGCTGCGCGACGTCGCAGGCGCGTCCGAGCTGCCGAACTGGGATGACGACTTGGCCGGTAACGTGCTGGCTGCCTTCGCCAGCTTCGCCGAAGGCGTGATCGCCCCGCTGGATGCGCCGGGCGATGCGCAGGGCTGCCGGCTGGAGAATGGCCGTGTGCGCATGCCGGACGGGTTCGCGGACGCCTTCCGGCAGCTGTCCGAAATGGGCTGGCAGGGCCTGACCGCGCCCGAGCGCTTCGGCGGCATGGGACAGGGAGCACTGATCTCGGCGATGGTGTCCGAGGTCTTCTCCGGCGCAAATCACGCGCTGCAGATGGTCTGCAACCTCGTGCCCGGCGCGATCTCCACCCTGCTCCGCTTCGGCACCGACGCGCAACAGGCGGCATGGATCCCGCGCCTGGCCACGGGCGAGGCGCTGTCCACCATGTGCCTGACCGAGCCCGGCGCGGGATCCGACCTGTCGCGGGTGCGCACACGCGCCATACGCGACGGCGCACTCTGGCGCTTGACGGGCGAGAAGATCTTCATCTCGGGCGGGGACCAGGACCTGTCCGAGGACATCCTGCATCTCGTCCTCGCCCGCACCGGCGCGCCAGAGGACGGGGTCAAGGGCCTGTCGCTGTTCCTGACAGCCAGGTCGCAGGCCGGGGCCGCGATCAAGATCACGCGGATCGAGGAAAAGCTGGGCCTGCACGCGTCGCCCACCTGCCAGATGGCCTTCGACGCCGCGCCGGCCGAGCTTGTGGGCGCCGAGGGCGAAGGGCTCAAGGCGATGTTCACGCTGATGAACCATGCCCGCCTCGACGTCGCGTTGCAGGGCGTCGCCCATGCGGCCCGCGCCCATGCTGTCGCCGCGTCCTACGCCGCCGAGCGCAAGCAGGGCCGCAAATCCGACGGGAGCGACGCGGTGCTGGCCGATCATGCCGACGTGCGCCGGATGCTGGACACGCAGAAATGCCTCGCGCTTGGCGCCCGGGCGATGGTGCATGTGACCCTGGTCGAGATGGCACGCGGCAACGGCGCGCTGGTGGATTTCCTGACCCCGGTCTGCAAGGTGTTCTGCACCGAGGCGGGGCTTCACGCCGCCGATCTCGGGATCCAGGTGCTGGGCGGCTATGGCTACCTGACCGAATACCGCGTCGCCCAGACCTGGCGCGATGCGCGGATCACCTCGATCTACGAGGGCGCCAACGGCATCCATGCGCAGGCCACCGCCACCCGCGGGCTGCGTGTGCAGGACGGCGCGGGCGCGGATGCCTTCGACTCGCTGATCGGGCGGCTCACCGATCATCCGCAGGTCATGGCGCTGCGCGAGGAATGGCGCCGGGCACGGGCTTTCGTGGCGCAGGCCGCCGACCCGGCGGAGCACGCGCATGATTTTGCGAACCTGACCGGCGATCTGTTCTATCGCGCCGTCTGGGTCCGCATCGCCGCGGTGTCCGGCAGCGCCGCGGTGTCCGGCAGCGCCGCGGTGTCCGGTAGCGCCGCGGTGTCCGGCAGCGCCGAGATCGACCGTCTGTCCCGGCGGGTGCTCAGCCCGGCTCCGGCGTGGCAAAGCGCGGCATGACGGACGGGCCACGGCCCGAAAGACCAACACAGGAGGAGACCCCAACATGACATACGCCAGAACCGCGACACTTGCCGCGCTATTCGGCCTCAGCGCCGCCGGCGCCCATGCCCAGGCGCAGGATTGCAGTGCCGTCACCGCGGACAGCTTCGGCCTCGACGGGCTGGAACTGATCGGCGCCGAGCCCGTCGCCGCCGGCACCGACCTGGGCCGCGCCGGGCCGGCCCCGGCAGATCACTGCTCGGTCACCGCGCGGATCGGCCAGCATACCGGCATCGACGGCAACGAATATGCGATCACCTTCAACCTGAGGCTGCCCGACGACTGGAATGGCGACTTCTACCACCAGTTCAACGGCGGCAATGACGGCAATGTGGTCCCGGCGACAGGCGATCTGAAGTCCGGCGACCGTTCGCAGACGGCGCTGCGACGCGGCTATGCGGTCGTCTCGTCGGACGCGGGCCATGACGGGCGGACACATCCCGATGCCGGCATGGCCGGCGCCTCGCGTTTCGGCTTCGATCCCCAGGCGCGGGCCGACTACGGCTACCAGGCGGTGGCCAAGCTTCACCCGGTAGCGCTGGACATGACCGAGGCCTATTACGGCAGCGCGCCCGAATTCGTCTATGGCGGCGGTTCCTCGAACGGCGGACGCCATGCCATGGTGGCGGCCGCACGCATGCCCGACGCCTTCGACGGGTTGCTGATCGGCTATCCCGGCTTCAACCTGCCGCGTGCCGCCGTGCAACACGCCCTGGACGTGCAGGCACTGACCGCGGTGACGGGCGATATCCGCACCGCCTTCAGCCCCGACGACATGGCCCTCCTGCAAAGCGGAATCCTCGCCGCCTGTGACGGGCTTGACGGTCTGGAGGACGGCTTCGTCCAGGACATGACCGCCTGTCAGGGCGCGTTCGATGTCACCGCGCTGCGATGCACCGAGGGGCAGAACGCGGATTGCCTCGACACCGCGCAGGTCACGGCCTTGCAGACCATCCAGGCCGGGCCCAAGGACGCCGAAGGAAATCAGCTCTATTCCGAGTGGGCCTGGGATCCCGGCATGGCCTCGGGCAACTACCGCCTTTGGAAGCTGGAAAGCAACGTCGGCCCATGGGACAACTATCCCCGCATCGTCGTCCTGGGCGCGCCGTCGCTGGCGCAGGTCTTCACCACGCCGCCGACGCGGGTTGACGGCGCCAACGACGCGCTTCTCCAGTATCTGCTCGACTTCGATCTGGCCGAAGACGCCGCCGCGATCCACGCCACCGACGACACCTACACCGAAAGCGCCATGGACTTCATGACGCCCCCGGGCTCGGACAATCCGAAGCTGGAGGCGGCACAAGAGGCGGGCACCAAGCTGATGATCTTCCACGGCGCGGCCGATCCGGTCTTCTCCGTGCTCGACACGGTCTCCTGGTATGAGGCGCTCGACGCCAACAATGACGGCACCGCCGCATCCTTTGCACGGCTCTTCGTCGTGCCCGGCATGCCACACGGCGCGGGGGGGCCCTCGACTGACGAGATGGATTTCTTCACGCCGCTGGTCGACTGGGTCGAGAACGGCGCCGCGCCGGATCACGTTGTCGCCGGCGTGACCGCGCGCAACCAGGAAGGCCGCGCCACCCTTGGCAACGTGACGCGCAAACTCTGCGCCTGGCCGACAGTCGCGCGCTACAAGGGGGACGATCCTGCCCACGCCGCCAGCTTTGCCTGCGAATGAGGTCCCCGTGACCGATGCCTAGATCTGCTCCGGCCTCTTCGGAGGCCGGACTTGACGGGGTGCAGACGACACCTGTCCGCGAGACCGATTTCTCTTCGGCCGGGGCGTAACGGAGGGTCGTCCGAGTGACCTTCCCCGCCGTTAGGGCCGGGGTGATCCAGAATCTTCCGGTCGGTTTTGGCCTGCTGCCGGTTTTGTGGACACCGGCCAAGCAACTGTATCTTTCATGACCGCTGGTCGGAAAGCGGGCTCGATGGGCTGGAGGATGCAGCGCCGCACCCGGGCTCTGTCTGGAACCGCCTTCCGGACGAGACCCGGGCCGACATCATCGAGTTCGCCCTCGAGCACGAAG
>NZ_LPXO01000024.1 GCF_001482405.1 Pseudoponticoccus marisrubri | reverse complement strand
CAGGAAGGCCGCGCGTTCCGCGGCGTTGAGATAGAGCCGGTGCCCGGCCCGGTCATGCAGCCGCATCTCGCCCATCCGAACACTCTACCCGGAAACCGTGAAACCGCGAAGCCCCGCCGGCCCCCGCGGGCGGGGCGCAGGGCGGGCCGGGGGGGGCGCGGGCTTAACACTCTGATCCATAGTGTTAAGCGCTCTCGCTCCCGGACCTGTCGGGCCCGGGCCGTCTGCAAGGGGGAGGATCTGGCAGTTTTGCGCCTTCAAATGGCGGGCCTGTCGCTCTAGGCTGACCGAGGGCACAGGTATCGGGTGCGGCTTTTGGCTTTGCAGATTTCGAATTCGGCCATCCGGAGGAACCGCAGGATCGGCGGCGCGCTGCTCCTGGCGAGCGTGCTGTTCATCGCCGCTTCGGCGACCGGGCTGGTCTTTCCCGAGGCCCGCGGGGCCGAACCGCGCGTGGTGCGTTTCGAGGTCGGACTGCGCCTGTCCGACAGTGCCGGGGCGGCGATCGCGGCGGTGGCGGATGCCGCGCTGGATGCGCCCGCGACCCTGGTTCTGGTGACCGGCCATACCGGGCCCGAGGGCGATCCCGAGGCCAACCTGACCCTGTCGCGCGAACGCGCCGAGGTGGTGGCCGAGGCGCTGCGCGCCGCCGGCCTGCCGGGCGCGCGCATCCTGGCGCGGGGCGCCGGCGGCAGCGTGCCGCCGCAGGCGGGCACCAGCGCCCGGCGCGCCGAGATCCGCGTGGTGGAACGCCGGCTGCTCTCGGCGGCGGCGGGCTCATGACCGGGGCGGCCTGGCACCTGCTGCCCGGGACCCTGGGCGCGGCGGCCGGCCTGGCGGTCTACCTGCGCTTCAACCTGGCCACCTGGCCGCGCGAGGCCGAGGCCGGTGTGGCGATCGCGCTGGCGCTGGCCGTCTTCGCGCTGGCGCGCTGGTCGGTGACGCAGCTCCTGCGCGAGGAGAACCGCGCCGAGGCGATGCTGGCGAGGGCCGGGATCGACCCGCATCACGGCGCGCTGCGCGCCGCGCGTATGGTCGAGGAGGCCCGGGCGCGGCTGCACAGCATGCAGGCGGCCGGCGCGCGCCGCACGCCGCCGCTGCGCGCCGCGCTGGACGGGCTCGACGCGGCGCTTGAGGCGCTGTTCGAGGACATGCTGCAGAACCCCGAGACCACGCGCCGCGCCGAGGACCTGCTGCGCCGCTCGCTGCCGCGGGTCGAGGCCGCCTTCCTGGACTATTGCCGCTTTGCCGAGCGCGGCGACGGCGTGGTCGATACCGAGCAGACCCGCGCCCGCATGATCGCCGCGCTGGAGGATACGCGGCAGGCGGCCGAGCGTGCCCGGCAGGACCTGATCATGGCCTCCGCCGAGGAGGCCGATGTCGCGCTGAGCGTGCTGGAGGGCACGCTGGCGCGGTCCCGTTGACCGCCGGGCCGCCCGCCCGGCCCCGATGACCGAAGGAAAGGACCCGTTCCATGCCCCACCCGGCCCCCCACGCTTCCTGGCTCGGCGCGTGCCTCGCCGCGCTGCTGGCCCTGCCGGCCGCCGCGCAGGACATGCCGGTGCGCGACTGCCGGGCCGATGCCGCGCCCGTGCTGCCGCTGGTGCCCGCCGGCCATGACGCGCTGGTCGCGCATGCCACGGATGACCTGCTGGGGCCGAGCATCTTCGACCGGGTCGCCCGGACCGAGGACGGGGCGGAGATCGCCCTGACGACCCGCGGCTTCGACAGCTACGCCGCGCAGCTGCCCGCCTACCTGGCCTGCGACATGCCCTTCATGCGTGTCACCCATGCCCAGATGACCCTGCTGGCCGACCAGACCGGCGCGCAGGACCAGACCCGCATGGTGCCGGTCTTCTTCTACGGCTGGTCGAATGGCGCCGACGCGGTGGTGGCGCGCGGCCAGACCGGCGTGCAGGCGCTCTCGGGCGCGGCCATCGCCACCGACGCGGTGCGGCTGGACCTGGCGCTGCAGCTGGCGCAGGACGTGGCCGAGACGCCCGAGATCCGGCTGGTCGACGATCCCGCCGCCAGTTTCGCCGAGGACGCCGCCCTGCCCTTCACCGTGGTGCCCGCCCCGGTGGCCGAGCGGCTGACCGCGGGCAGCGTGGGCACCGGGGCAGAGGGCTCGGTCGCCGAGGCGCGGCAGGTGCTGACCACGACCTCGGCCAACCGGGTGATCGGCGACCTGCTGGTGGTGCGGCAGGACTATCTCGATGCCAATCCCGAGATCGTGCGCGGCACCGTGCGGGCGCTGCTGAAGGCCGAGGAGCTGTTCCGCGAGGATGCCAAGAAGCAGGTGGTGGATTTCGCGCGCAGCGCCGAGATGGTGCTGGGCGACGCGTCCCGCGAGGACGAGATGATGCGCCTGTGGCGCGGGGTCGAGACGGTGGGCCTGGCCGGGCAGGTGGACTGGGCCACGCCGACCGCGCCGCGCTCGTACCGCGCGGTGGTCAATGCCGGGCAGACCGCCATGGTCGAGACCGGGCTGATCGCGGCGGCGGTGCCGCTGGCCGATCCGCCGCTGGACTATGCCAGCCTGGGCGACGACATCTGGGACAAGCGGCGCGTGCAGACCGACAGTTTCGACCAGGATGCCGCCTCGGCCGCGATCCGCGCCATGAGCAATGACGAGATCGCCGAGAACACCATCGCCGCGGTCACCATCCTGTTCGAGCCGAACCAGGCCAGCTTCCCGGTGGACGACTACCGCGACGCCTTCGAGGAGGCGCTGAACAAGTCGCGCGTCTATGCCGGCGCGGTGCTCAGCATCGAGGCGCATTCCTCCTACCTGGGCTATCTCAAGGGGGTGATCCAGCAGGATTGGCCGGTGGCGCGCCAGAAGCGCGAGCTGGCCTCGCTGCGCAACACCTCGACGGCGCGCGCGCTGGCGGTGCGCGACGCGCTGGTGGCGACCGCCGACGAGCTGGGCCTGGCCGTCGATGACAGCCAGATCACCATCAACGGCCGCGGCATCGAGGACCCGCTGGGCGGGTTCTGCGACAACCTGCCCTGCCCGCCGAAGACCGAGCAGGAATGGCGCGAGTCGCGCCGGGTGCTGTTCCGGGTGATCGGCATGGAATCCGAGGCCGAGGTCTTCACCCCCCTGAACGAGTGGTGAGGCGCCATGTGGATCCCTGCCCGCCGCCCCGTCCTGTCCTGCCTGGCCTGCCTCGCGCTGGCCGCCTGTTTCGAGGAGGCCCCGCCCAAGCGCAACGTGCCCGATATCGACGTCTCGGGGCTGGGCATGGCGCCCTGGCCGCCGGCCGGGGCGGCGCAGGCGGTCGATGAGCCGGCCCGGGCCGCCGATCCCTTTGCCGAGAACAACATGATCGTGCTCGACATGTCCGGCTCCATGGGCGAGAGCGGTTGCGCCGGCGACCATCCCAATCGCGCCGAGGCCGCCAAGGCCGCGCTGCTGAGCTGGATCGCGGCCAATCCCGGCGACAATGTCGGGCTGGTCAGTTTCAGCGCCGACGGCACGCGGCTGGATTTCCCGCTGGGCCGGGGCGCGGCCCATGCCGAGGCGCTGGTGGCGCGGATCGAGGCGCTGCGCGCCGACAGCAACACGCCGCTGCTGAGCGCCATGCGCCTGGCCGAGGCACAGCTGACCCGGCAGGCCGTGCTGCAGGGCGGCACCGGCGCCTACCGGATGATCGTGATCACCGACGGGCAGGCCTCGGATGGCGAGAACCCCGCCCCGGTGGTCGAGGGGGTGTTCGCCAATCCCGCCAACATGATCGAGATCCACACGATCGGCTTCTGCATCGACGGGGCGCACAGCCTGAAGGATCCCGACCGGGTCTTCTACACCGATGCCAACTCGCCCGACGCGCTGCGCGCCGGGCTGGACGCCACGCGCGGCGAAGCGGCCGATTTCGACCCCGCCGCCCTTGATTTCGAGGAACTCAGCCAATGACCGCCCCGACCCTTTCCACCCTCGACCGCCGCACCCTGCTGAGCGGCGCCGCCGCGCTGGCGCTGCTGCCCGCGGGCGCGCGGGCGCAGTCGCTGGGCCGGCCCGACGTGATCATCGGCTGGACGCCCTGGTCGGATGCCGAGGTGGTGACGAAACTGGCCGCCCGCGTGCTGCGCGCGCAGATGGGTCAGGACGTGGAGCTGACGCTGGCCGATATCGAGGCGCAGTTCCGCACGCTGGCGGCGGGCGATATCGACGTCATGCTGATGTCCTGGGAGCCGGGGCTGCACGCCCCCTACCTGCGCCGCTACGGCGCCGAGCTGGCCGATCTGGGCCCGCTCTACGAGGGCACGATCGGGCTGGCCGTGCCGGACTGGGTCGACCCGGGGATGCTCTCCTCGATCGAGGACCTGGCAAAGCCGGAGGTGCGCGAGGCGCTTGGCGGGCGCATCGTGGGCATCGATCCCGGCGCCGGGCTGATGGCCACCACCCGGCAGGCGATGACGGCCTACGGGCTGGGCGACTACACGCTGGAGGAGGGCACCGGCCCGAAGATGGTGCGCGAGATCGCCCTGGCGCAGCGCCGGCAGGCCCCGGTCGTGGTCACCGCCTGGCGGCCGCACATGAAATTCGCCCTCTACGGGATGCGCTATCTCGAGGATCCGCAGGGGCTCTATGCCGAGGCCTCGACGATCCATGCCCGGGCCAATGCCGGCTTTGCCGAGCGCGCCCCCGAACTGGCGCGGATGCTGGGACGGATGTCGCTGGAGACGGCCGATATCGAGCAGATCATGGTCGCCGCCCGCGAGACCGGCATCGACGCCGCGCTGGAGGCGTGGATCGCCGCCAATGGCGAGCGCATCCGGGGCTGGATCGAGTAGCCCGCCCGGGCGCGCTGCCCGCCCCCTGCCCTGGTCCCGTCCCCCTGCCCCGGCTCAGGCCGGGCCCTGCTGCTGGCGGGCATGGGCGGCAAAGGCGCCGCCCCGCGCGATCAGCGCGTCATAGGTGCCGCTCTCGACAATGCTGCCCTCCTGCAGGAACAGGACCAGGTCGGCATTGCGCACCGTCTCGAGCCGGTGTGCCACCACGATCCGGGTGGCGCCGAGCGCCTCGATATTGCGCGAGACCTCGGCCTGCAGCCGGGTGTCGAGCGCGCTGGTCGCCTCGTCCAGCAGCAGGATCTTGGGCCGGCCGAGGATCGCGCGGGCCAGCAGGATGCGCTGCACCTGCCCGCCCGAGAAGGCGCTGTCGCCCTCGGTGACCACGGTCTGCAGCCCCATCGGCATGGCGCGGATCTCGTCGGCGATGCCGGCCAGCTCGGCCGCCTTCCAGATGGCGCGGTCATCGGCGGCATGCACGCCCTGGATGTTCTCCTTCAGCGTGCCGGCGAAAAGCTTGCCGCCCTGCCGGACGAAGCCGATCTGGCGGCGCAGCTGCGCCAGGTCGAGCCCGCCCAGGTCCTTGTCGTCGAACAGCACCGCTCCGCCGGTCGGCCGGTCGAACCCCACCATCAGGCTGAGCAGCGTGGACTTGCCGCTGCCCGAGGGGCCGACCAGCGCCACGAAGGAGCCCGGGTTGACCCGGAACGAGACCGCGCGCAGCACCTGGCGCTGGTCGTCATGCTGGAAGGTGACGTTGGAGACCTCGACCGCGCCGCTCAGCTCGCCGGGATCCTTGGTATGCGGCGGGCTCTCGGGGGCGTTCTCGAGCAGCGGGCGTGCGCGTTTCAGCTGCGGGCGCACCATGATCAGCCGGTTGGCGCTGCGCGCCAGCATCATCGCGGCCATCAGGAAACCCTGGAAGGTGGTCACGAAGATGATGAACCCGCCGGTGGACAGCTCGGCATCGAGCCCCAGCGAGAAGCCGATCACCGCGAAGACCGCGGCCACGGCCAGCACCTGGAACCCGGCCAGGAACCCCTCGAACAGGTTGCCGATCTGGCGCGCGCGGAAGCCGCGGGCGCGCATCTCGGCGGCGCTGGCCGACCAGCGGGCAAAGGCGCGCTCCTCGGCGCCGGCGGCGCGCAGCGTGGCGATATTGGCGATCATCTCCTGGGTGAAGGAGATCACGTTGGCGGTCATCTTCTCGCCCTCGAGGATGGCGCGCTCCTGCCGGAAGCCGGTCAGCACCCCGGCGGCCAGCGCGAGGATCATCAGACCCAGCGCCAGCGTCCCGGCCAGCGGGCTGTACCACAGCAGCAGCCCGATCCCGGCCAGCCCCGAGGCGCCCGAGATCACGAAATCCAGCACCGCGCCCATGATGGTGCGGCGGATGCCGTCCACCGAGCCCAGCCGCAGCGCCAGGTCGGGCGCGCTCATCGAACGGGTGAGCCTCACCGGCAGGCGCATCATGCGGTCCATCATGCCGGCATTCAGCCGTTCGGCCACGCGCCCGTCCATGCGCAGCCGCACCAGCCCCGAGGCCGCGCCCATCAGCGTCGTGGCGACCTGCGCCACCACCAGCCCCAGCCCGATCAGGATCGCCGGGCCCTGCTGGCCCGCGGGGATGTAGGTCGAAACCAGCACCCCGGTGGCCAGCGGCAGCAGCAGCGCCAGCCCGGCCGCGGCGAAGGAGGCCACGACCAGCGTGGCGAGATCCATCCGGCACATGGCGAAGGCGCCGATCATCAGCTCGCGCAGCGCGATCGGTCGGTTGGCCAGCGGCAGCGCGACGATGCGCGCCTCGTCCTCCAGCGTGGCGGCCAGCCGGGCGGTGACCCGGCGCGGCCGCGCGCCGCGCAGGTGCAGCCGGTAGCGCCCCATCGCGTCGGGGCGCACCACGCCCAGCCGGCCGCCCTCGCGCAGGCGGACCACCATGGGCCCGGTGTCGCGGCGCCACCAGCCCGGGGCCAGCGGGATCGTCCGGGTGCGCGCGTCATGCAGCTCGCAGAAGCGGTCGAAATCCTCGATGCCCTGTTTCAGCACGTTGGCGTCGGGCTTGTCCTGTGCCAGCAGCTGCCAGGCAAAGCCGCAATCATCGGCCTGCGGCGGCAGCGAGACATTGTCGGTCAGGATGCGGCGGAACCGGTCCACCCCCTGCGCCAGTTCGGAGGCGACCTTCTCCTCGCGGCGCGCCAGCCGCGCCTCCGCCGCCTCGACCTCGCGTGCCATGAGCCGCGCCACGGTGTCCAGCACCAGCGCGGTGAAGGCCTGCGGCAGCGCCAGCCAGCCGAACCCGCCCACCGGCGCGCGGGCGAAGACCTCGTCGGTCGAGAGCGGCGTCACCGCCTGGTCGGGATCCATGCCTACCCAGCTGCGATGGGTGACCGGCAGGAAGCCCGGCCCCGACATCGGCCGCAGCCCCATGAAGCACAGGCCCTGCAGGTCGCGCGTGGGCAGCCAGACCGTGCCATGCGCGGCGGTCAGCGCCAGGTCGGGCTCGCTGGTGACCGGGGTGCCGGGATGCATCGGGGCCAGGGCCGGGCGCTGCTGGGCCAGCCGGGCCAGCCCGTCCGACAGCGCCGCGCACCAGGCCTCGACCGGGGCGGCCCAGCTGGTCGGGCGCACCGCCTCGGCCAGCATGATCCGGCGCAGCACCGCGGGGTCGCGGGCCACCAGCTCGATCCGGGCCTCGCCCCTGAGCGGCGCCACCACCAGCGCCCCGGGGCCGACCGGGTGCAGGAAGATCCGCCGCCCGTCGATCACCGCGTAGACATCGCAGGTGCCCGATTCCAGGATCGCCGCGCTCTTGTCGCCCTGCGGGGCATGGCTGTCGCCGGGCAGCAGCGTGGCCAGGCCGGTCCGGATCGCCGCGTGGTCCATCTCAGCCCTCCAGCATGGATGCGTAGAGCCCGCCGCGCCGCATCAGCGCGCGGTGGCTGCCGCTCTCGACGATGCGGCCCTGGTCCATCACGTGGATCTCGTCGCAGCTGGCGATGCTCGACAGCCGGTGCGAGATCATCACCGTGGCGCAGCCGCGCCGGCGCAGCGCCTCCAGCACCCGCATCTCGGTTTCGGGGTCCAGCGCGCTGGTCGCCTCGTCCAGCACCAGCACGCGCGGGTTGCCGACCAGCGCGCGGGCGATGCCCAGCCGCTGGCGCTCGCCGCCGCTGAGATTGCCGCCATTCTCCGACAGCCGCGCCAGGTAGCCGCCGGCGCGCGCGGTGATCACGTCGTGGATGCAGGCATCCTGCGCCGCGGCGATGATCTGCTCCTCGGGCATGGTGTCGTCCCAGAGCGTGATGTTGTCCTGCACCGTGTCGCCGAACAGGTCGACGGTCTGGCTGACATAGGCCAGCTGGCCGCTGCGCCGCACCGCCGGGCCGACCGGTTGGCCGTAGAGCTCGATCCGGCCCGCCTCGGGCGTGGCCAGCCCGACCAGCAGCCGGCCGAGGCTGGACTTGCCGCTGCCGCTGCCGCCGACCAGCGCGATGCGCCGGCTTTCGGCCAGCGCCAGGCTGACCCCGTCCACCGCCGGCGGGCCGCCGGCGCCGTAGCGGAAGGTCACGTCCCGCGCCACCAGCGGCAGCGCCGGGTCGAGCGGTGCGGCCGTCTCCCCGGCCCGGTCTTCCGCCTCCGGCGCGGGCGCGCGGGCCGTGTCGTGGTTCATCGCGTCGGCCAGCCGTTCCGAGACGCCGCGCACCGATTGCAGCTGCGCCCCGGCATCGACCAGCCCGACGAAGGGGCTGGAGAAGCTCGACATCAGCGCCCGGGCCGAGATCAGCAGGCCGATCGACAGCGCGCCCTCCATGATCTGCAGCCCGCCGACCACCAGCACGCCGATCCCGGCCACCGCCAGGATCAGCCCGGCCGCCTCGCCGACCCAGAGATTGGCGCGTTCGGTGACCTGTTCCGAGACCAGCACCCGGGCCTGCGCCGCCTGCCAGCGGGCATGGAACAGCCCCTCGCTGCCCGAGGCGCGGAAATCGTCGCGCATGGACAGGCCTTGCAGGGTCATGCCCTGCAGCCGCGCCTCGTCATTCTGGGCGCGCCGGTTGGCATCCTCCAGCCCGCGCGCGGAAAACACCAGCAGCGCCACGGCCAGCGTGGCGGCGCCGAAGGTGATCGCCGCCAGGATCGGGTCGATCAGCAGCAGCGCGGTGCCGTAACCCAGCACCGGCACGATGCCGACCAGCGCCACCGCCAGCCCGCTGGAGACCACGCCCGACATCTGCTCGGCCTGGGTGATGCGGTTGGTGACGTCGCCGGAATAGCGCTGCGCGAAGAAATCCAGCGGCAGGCGCATCACCGTCCACAGGTAGCGCAGCGAGGTCGAGGCCGCGAGCGCGGTCTCCATCCGGGCCAGCACGGTCTTCTGGGCATAGGTCAGCAACGCGGTCAGCGCACCGGCCGCCAACAGCCCGACCAGCAGCGGCATCAGCCAGCGCAGCTCGCCGCCGATCAGGATGTCGTCGGTGAAGATCCGGTAGCTGCCCATCACCGCCAGCCCCGGCACCAGCAGCGCCACCCCGGCGATCACGGCATAGACCAGCCCGATGCGCGCCTCGCCCAGCGTCTCCAGCACGATGCCCGCCAGGCTGGGCCGGTGGCCGCCGCGGCGGAATTCGGGGCCGGGCCGGAAGGCCAGCGCCACGCCGGTATAGCTGCGGTCGAACTCCTCGGGGGTGACGAAGCGCGGGCCGGTGGCGGGATCGTTGATCCAGGCGCCCGAGCGGGTGATCCGTTCGAGCACCACGAAATGGTTGAAGTTCCAGAACAGGATCAGCGGCCCCCCGGCGCCGGGCAGCGCGTCGATGTCGCGCCGCAGCCCCTGCGCCTCGAGCCCGAAGCCGCGCGCGGCGCGCAGCAGATTGGCCGAGTTGGTGCCGTCGCGCGACACCTGGCAGGCCTTGCGCAGCGCCTCGAGGCTGACCCAGCGGCCGAACCGGGCCAGCACCATGGCCAGGCAGGCCGCGCCGCATTCGGCGCTTTCCTGCTGCATGATCGTGGGCACCCGCTGCCGGGGCGCGCGCCGCGGCAGGGTGGCGAAGGCCGCCGCCCCGCTCATGACGCGAAATCCCCCAGCAGGCGGCGCAGCGCCGGCATGACCAGCGCGATCAGGCGCTGCTCCTTCACGATGATCTCGGCCCGCGCCATGCTGCCCGGCCCGATCTCCTGGTCGGGCCCCTCGGAGGAAGACCAGCGATAGCCCGAGACCGTCTCGGGCGCCATCTCGAGCATGGCGGTGGCAGCGAAGGGCGCGCCGTTGGCCGACAGCTCCTGCACCAGTTGCTGGTTCTTGAGGTTGCGCATCATGCCCTCCTGGGTGGAGGCCACGGTGGCCACCTCGGTGATCTCGCCATGGATGAAGCCGTATTCCTCGCGCTTGACGGTCGAGGGGACGATCTGCACCGGCATGCCGGGCTGCACGCGCTTGCCCTCGGAGGAGGAGATGTAGAGCGTGGCGACCAGCGGGATCCGGGCCTGGCCACCGGCCACGTCGGCCTGGCTGACCCCGGGCAGGATCGACAGCACCGAGGTGCCGGGATCGACCAGCTCGCCCATGTTCAGCTTCTGCTCGACCACCACCCCGTCATGGGCGCTTTCCAGGTAGGCCAGGCGCTGGCGCCGCTCGCGCAGGGCCGAGACCTCGCGGCGGGCCTCCTCGATGGCGACCTCCAGCGACAGGATCTCGCGCTCCTGCTCGATCTGGCGGGTGGTGTTCTCGTATTCCAGCGCCGACAGGGCGTTGCGGTCGCGCAGCAGCGCCTCCTCGGCCTCGGTCAGCTTCATGCGCGCATCCATCAGAACCGAGTTCGCGGTCAGCCCGCGCGCGGCCAGCGTCTCGTAGCCATCGAGGCTGTCGCGCAGCCAGGCCACGTGCTGCTCGTCATAGGCGATCATGTTCTCCAGCTCGGCGCGGCGCTGCGCCATCTGGCGGTCATGGTCGGCGCGCATCCGGGCGTGGAAGCCGGCGATGCGCTTGTGGCGGTTGCGCAGGTTGGCCAGCCTGGCCTGCGCCTGGTCGAGCTGCTGGTCGAGGTCGGGCTGCTCGATCTGCGCCACCTTCTGGCCGCGTCGCACGAAATCGCCCGGCGCCACGAAGACCATGCCGACCCGGCCTGAGGTGGTGCTCTCGATATCCTTGAGCCCCTGCGCGGTGATCAGGATGCCCTGGGCATCCACCTTGGAGGGCACCGGCAGGCGCAGGCTGAGCCCCACCGCGGCGCAGGCCACGGCCAGCGCGGCGGCCAGCATCAGCCATTGCGGCGCCTTGACCACGTGCACGCCCAGATCGACCGTGTCGATCCCGGCCCCGCCCGCCCGGTCCAGCGCGGATTGTCGGAACAGCTCGCGTGCATGGCCTTCGGCCTGGTGGTCTGACATGGCTCAAGCCCCGGAAATCATTGTCCCTGTGGGGTGAACATCGGCGGGGAATGTGGGCAAATGTTGACGCAGGGGCGCCAATAGAAAGACGGCGGCCCGGGGGCCGCCGTCCTGCAGGGTCAGGGGTGCGGTCCGGGCCGTATCACCACCAGCCGCCGGTGATCCCGTCCCAGGCATCGCTGGCCGTGTCGGCGATCGCGTTGCCCGCTGTGGTGGCGGTGTCGGCGATCGCATTGCCCGCGGTGGTGGCCGCATCGGCCACCGCGTTGCCGGCGGTGGTGGCGGCATCGACCACGGCATTGCCCGCGGTGGTCGCCGCGTTGCCCACTTCCTCGATCGCGACGTCGCCGGCGCGCGCCATCTCGGTCACGCCTTCGCCCAGCACCGACTCGGCCTCGTTGTAATATTCCTCGGCATAGCCCAGCACGCCGCGCTCCTTGAGTTCCATGGCGCTCAGCAGGGCCAGCTGCGCCTTGAGCACCTCGCCCTTCTCCTTGAACTCGGCGGCCTCGGCCGACAGCTTGTCGCCCAGCCCGTTGGACGCGTCCGAAAGCCGGTCGGTGAACTCGACCATGTCCTCGCGGATGCGCTGCTCGTCGCGCTCCATCCGGGTCAGCTCGGCCCCGTCATGGGCTTCCTCGAAGCTCTCCAGGTTGGCCATCGCGGTCTCGTGCAGCGCATCGCCCATCTTCTCGACGGCGGCCATGGAGCGGTCGGGATGCAGCATGTCGGCGCGGGCATAGAGCGCCTGCTGGTCCATCATCGCCTGGCCGAGCGCCTTCTGCGCATGATCGACGGCGCCCTGTGCCGCGGCCAGCTCGGCCTTGTCTTCCGGCGTGGCCAGCGAGGGCCCCTTGTGCCCGCCGCGCCCGGCCTCCTCGACCGCCTGCTGCGCCGCGGCCAGCCGCTCCTGTGCCGAGACCAGCCCCTGGCTGGCATCGGCGACGTTCTGGTCGGCCGCCGCCACCATGTTGTTGGCGGTGACCACAGCCGCCGCATAGCTGGTCTGCTCGGCCACCGCGGCGCGGGTCTCGAGCTCGTGGGCGATATTGGCATAGGCCGCCTGCGTGGACAGGGCGAGATCGACCTTGGCGGTCTCGGTCTCCTTGAACGTGGCGATGCCGTCCTGCCCCATGTACTCGGTGAACATCGCCTTGTCGAAGCTCAGCCGGGTGGCCTCGGCCTCGGCGCGTGCTTCCTGCTGGACGAATTCGGCCAGCTCTTCGAACTGTTCGCGATCGGCGTCGTACATGGCGCGCAGGCGATCATTGGCCGCGTCCGAGGGCGGCTCCGGCGCGTCGACCTCCAGCATGGCGAAATGGCGTTCCATCTCGGGGGACGGGGCGACATCCGCGGCCCGCGCGATGTCGCCGAAGCTCGCATCGGGATTACCGCGCAGCACTTCGGACTGCGCCTCGACGATCCTGTCGGACTCCATGGCGCGCATGTCCTCCAGCGCCTGCTGGAACTCCGCGTCGCTGTCGAATTCCGCGCGCAGTTCAGCGCGGGTCTCGTCCACCGTGCCCTGCGTCTCGGCCAGGGCCGCCTCGCGCGTGGCGAGGTCGTCGATCGTCCCGGTGACGGCCGTGTCGAAGGCGACCAGGGGCTCGGCGACGCGTTCGACCTCCTCGGTTGCCCGGTCGGCCGCGTGCTGCGCGAATTTCGCCTGATCGCGCAGCTCCTCGCGCCAGGTCTCGGTGAGATCCTCGTCGAGATCTGCGGCGCTGTCGAAATGCGCCAGCTGCGACTGGACCGCACGGATCTCCTCGGCCGAGCCGACGGTGCCGTACTTGTCCTCGAACTGGATGCTGACCGAGCCGCCCAGGGCGGCGCCGGCGAGCAGCGCATCGACACCGCCGCCGGCGCCCAGGGTCAGGGCGCCGTCCTCATAGGTGGCCTCGGCCGACATGGCCATGCCGACGGTGCCCGAGGACGAGACCGAGGCCTCGCCGGTGGCGGTCAGCTGGCTGGCCTCGAGCGTCTGCTTGGTCTCGGCGGTGTATTCCGCCCCCGCGGTGCCGTCGAAGCCGAACTTGGCCCCCTTGTCGCCGACATAGCCCTCGGCCTCGCCCTTGGCGCCCATGAAGGCCTCGACGCCGCCGCTGGAGTCGAGGCTGGCGCCATTGCCCAGATCGGTCTGGCGGGACACTTCCCAGGCCACCGCGGCCGAAGCCTCGGCGGCCAGCTCGGCGCCGATCCCGTTGTCGATCATGATCTCGGCGCCGGCGCTCAGCGCCGTTTCGGTGGTCGCGCTGACGGTGACGCCGCTGCCGACGGCCATTTCCGTGGCGATCGAGGCGGACAGGCCGAAGCCGATCGCCGCGCCCGAGCTGTCCAGCCGCAGCGCGGTCTCGACGCCCGCGGCGTATTCGGATTTGATGTTGTCGGCCTCGGCGGTGAACGAGGTGCTCTCGTCGATGCCCTGGTCCAGCACGGTGAATTCCGTGCTCTCCTGCCCGCCCTCGGAGCTCGGCGCCGTGGCCGGGCCCTCGGCGGCCAGGCGGGCCTCGGCCTCGGCCACGTGGTTCGGCAGGCTGGCCGCGTCAGCCTGGTGCGCCTCGAACTGGGAGGCCATGGCCGCCATGTGCTGGGCGTGCTGCGGCGGCATCTGGGCCTGCGCCTCGGCCTGGGCCCGGTCCCGCGCCTCTTCCAGGGCCTGCATGCTCTCGCTGAAGCCCGGCCGGCCGTGAAAGACGCGCTCCGGTTCGGCCTCCGGCTCGGGCGCCACCGCGGCGGCGGTCGCATGGCTGGTATCGCGCCGCTTGCGGTCACGCGAGGCCACCGAGTACCCGCGGCCGCGGCCGCCCACGACCTGCTCCAGCAGGTCCTCGCCGATCGCATCCTCGGCCTCTTTCGAGGAGAAGGTCTCATCTTTCCTGAGTTGCTTGTTCACGTGTCCGCTCCGAAAATTTCAACAAGGTGCTGGCCGCTTGCGCGGGAATGTCCCTGTTGTTCCGCGCGAATGGGGCGGAAATGCGGAGCGAAACCGGCCATTTGACCGGCATTCCGGGTCTCGGGGCGGATCCGGAGGGGGGAGCGGGCCCCCGGCCCCTGCCCTAGCGGAAGGGTGGCGCGTACATCAGCCCGCCCTCGGTCCACAGCGCGTTCAGCCCGCGCTTGATGCCGATGGGCGATTCCGCGCCCAGGTTGCGGTCGAAGACCTCGCCGTAATTGCCCACCTGCGCGATCACCTGCGCCGGCCAGCCCGCGGCCAGCCCCAATGTGCCGGCCTCGCTCTCGGCGCCGTTCAGCAGCAGCTGCACCGCCGGGTCGGGGCTGCTCTGCATCTCGGCCAGGTTGGCACGGGTGACGCCCAGCTCCTCGGCATTGATCATGGCGAACAGGGTCCATTCGACGATATTGGCCCATTCGGGATCGTCCTGCCGCACCGAGGGGCCCAGCGGCTCCTTCGAGATCAGCAGCGGCATCACGTAGGCGGTGTCGGGCGCGGCCAGCGCGCTGCGGATGCCGAAGAGCTCGGACTGGTCCGAGCTGAGCGCGTCGCAGCGCCGGTTCTGGAACATCAGCACGGCGAGATCGGTCTCGTCCATGGGCATCGGCTCGAAGGCGAGATCGCGCGCGGCGAAGATCGTCTCGAGGTTCAGCGCATGGGTGGTGGCGGTCTTGTAGCAGATCCGCTTGCCGTCCAGGTCCTCCAGCGTGCGGATCCCGGCATCGGAATGCACCAGGAAGCCTTGCCCGTCGTAATAGCTGATCCCGGTGAAGGTCAGCTCCAGCGTGGTGTCGCGCGCATAGGTCCAGGTCGTGTTGCGGATCAGCACGTCGACCTCGCCGTAGCGCAGCGCGTCGAACCGGTCGGCATTGGACAGCTCGACGAACTCCACCTGATCGGCATCGCCGAACACCGCCGCCGCCACGGCGCGGCACATGTCCACGTCGAGCCCGCTGCGCGTGCCGTCCGGCGCGGTCTGGGAAAAGCCGATCGCCTGGCCCGAGACGCCGCAGACCACCTCGCCACGCAGCCGCACCGCGTCGAGCGTCTCGCCCGCCCGGGCAGGCGCGGTAGCCCCCGCCGCAAGGAGGGCCAGCAGCGAAAGCAGGGAAAGGGATCTGTGCACGTCGCGTCTCCTCGGGATCGCAGCGGCCCGGGGCGCGGGCCGGACGGGATGTCGCCGCGAAGCTTGAGTCGCAAAGCCGGGCCCGTCAAGGGCGCTCTCATGGCGCCTTCGGGGGGGTGTTCCCGGGCCCGGACGGTCCCGGGCGGGTCACCGGAATTACCCGGTATTTTTGCTTACCAGGTAATTGTAAATACCGGGTCATCGGAATGACTGGATTTTTCCACAAATCCGGTTAACCTGCGCACAGGAAAACAATAAATCGAGCGGATCCCATGCCTGTCATCGTCATCGCGTCGCCCAAGGGCGGCGCCGGAAAATCCACGACCGCCGTGCTCCTGGGCACCGAGCTGGCCCATGCCGGCGCCGAGGTCACCTTTCTCGACTGCGACCCCAACGGCTCGCTCAGCCTCTGGGCCACGCGCGCCGACCTGCCGCCGCGCATCACCGTGCTGGGCGACGTGGACGAGTCCGGCATCATCCGGAGCATCCGCTCCCATGACCGCGACGGCAGCGTGGTGATCGTCGACCTGGAAGGGGTGGCCTCGCGGCTGGTCTCGCGGGCGATCTCGCAGGCCGACCTGGTCATCACGCCGATGCGCGCCACCACGCTGGACGCCACGATCGGGGTGCGCGCGCTGACCCTGATCGCCGAGGAGGAGGAGCAGCTCGACCGGGCCATCCCGCACGCGGTGGTCTTCACCATGACCCGCGCGATCCGCTCCAAGCAGCATACCGGGATCGAGGCCAGCCTGGCGGGGCAGGGGGTCGACATCATCGAGCCCGCGCTGATGGAGCGCGCGGCCTTCTCGGCGCTGTTCGAGTTCGGTGGCGACCTGCGCAGCATCCCGCGGCAGGGCAACATGGAGGGCGCGCAGGAGAATGCCGGCGCCTTCGCCCGGGCGGTCTACCAGCGGCTCGGCGCCCGGAAGCAGGCGGCATGACCGACAAGCCCGCCTTCAGCATCGATGTCGGCGATCTCAAGCGCCGCGACAAGGCCGACACGCCCGCCACGGTGGAGCGGCTGGACCGCGCCGCCGACACGCTGGGCTTCGTCGAGCGCAGCCCCCGCAAGCGGCGCGGCCGCCCGCCCAGCCCGCGCACCGGGCAGGTCCATGCCAAGGTGCTGCCCCCCGTGGCGCGCCAGATCTCGGCCGAGGCCAAGCGCCGCGGCGTGCAGCAGGGCGTGCTGATCGAGGAGGCCTGGGCGCTCTACTGCGCGGCCAACGGGATCGACCCCGAGGCCTGAGCTGCCCGGGATTACCCGGTATTTTCGATTACCGGGTAATCCTAATCCGTCCCCGCGCGCTTGCGGCAGAAGCCCAGGAAGGCCGCGTCGAGGCTGCGCGGCGGCTCGGTGCGGGCATCGGCGAAGCCGCGCCATTCCTCGTAGAGCCGGTAGATGTCCAGCCCCGGCGCGGCGCGGCGCGCCTTCTCGACCAGCGCCGGCGCCGGCGTGGCCGGCAGCCCCAGCGCCAGTTCCAGCTGGCCGCGGGCAAAGCCCGGCCGGCGGGCGCGGAACACCACCTGTGCCCCGTCCAGCGCGATGTCGTAATCGGGGATGTGCCCGTCCTGCGCGATCTGCTTGAGAAAATACTTGAACTTCTTCTCGGGCGAGTTGCTGCCGACCTTCTTCTGCAGCTTGTCCAGCCCGATGCGGAAGGGCCGGCCCTGGTCGCCCACATGCTTGCGCGCCAGCTCGTAGATGCGCCGCTCCAGCGGCCGGCGCAGCCGGAAATAGCGCGGGTTGATGGTCAGCACCTCCATGCTGCGCACCGCGCGGAAGGTCCAGTCCGAGACCTTGATGCGCACCTGGGTCATGCGCCCGAACACGCTTTCCTCGCCATCGGAATCGCGGCGGGTGATCTCGTAGGCGTCGATCAGCCCGAAGCCGCGGGTCTGGCGGTGGTCGCCGGTGGGGATGTCGGTCTTGATCGTCGTGCCGCGCAGCCGGTCCAGCGCGTCCTCGAAGCGCTGGTAGCTTTCGCGGTTGGTGCGCCAGTTGGTGGCCACCATGACCTCATGCGCGGTCATCTCCACCCAGGGGCCGATCTCCTCGCCGGAATTGAGCTGATGGACCAGCTTGGAGATGCAGTAGAGCAGGATGTCCTTGTCCATGATCGTGGCCAGCCCCTTGCCCGAGGGCACCACCATGACCCGCTTGCCCTCGTGGCGATATGACAGCTCGCGCATGTCGGGCTTGACCGAGAGCGAGAAGACCGGGTGCTCCATCGAGACCATGTCGTCCTTCGGCGCCGCGTCCGAGACGTCGAGGATGAAGAAATCACGATTCGGATGGCGGTCAGGCAACAGGTCTCCCATGCCCCGGAGCCTAGCGGCCCTTCGTCGGTCTGGGAACCGGGATTCGTCGATCAAGGAACCGGGCGGGGGCGGTTTTCTTCGTCGGTCTGGGAACCTTCCAGGCCTGTGGATAACTCGCGCTTCCGGGGCCGGGGCTCTTCGCCCCTCTGGGAACCGGGGATTCGCCCCTCTGGGAACCGATCTTCGCCCCTCTGGGAACCGAAATCGGAAAATGAACGTTGTTTCATGTAAAAAAAACAAAGGCTTGTAACATATTCAAAACTCGCGTAACTTATTAACACTTTATTTAACACTAGAGCGCGTACTCAAAACCTGTGGATAAGTGCCGGATCCCGGACCCCTCTCCCGGGTGTGACACGCCCGAAGAAAAGGGGGCGAACCTCCCGGCAAGGCCCGCCCCCCGACAGCGAAGAGAAGGGCAGGTCCGCGACGACCTGCCCCCTCCATCCTCACTCCGCGTCGAGCGGGCGGATCTCGATCCAGCCATTGGCCACGAGATCGTGCAGCCCGGGGCTGGCTTCCAGCGCGGTCTCGATCAGCGCCTGCGGCGCGGCGATCCGCACGGCCAGGCGCAGGGGTTCGTGCATCTTGCGCGCGCCCAGCCCGAGGCTCTGGTCCGAGGGGCCGCCGCGCAGGGTGCCGGTGATGCCGTCCAGCACGCCGATCCCGCCCATCACGTTCTGCACCAGCTTGTTGCCGCCGCCGAAGGCCTGCGGGGCCACCCGGGCGCCGAAATACTGCAGGTTGATCCAGGCCGCCACGAGCACCGGGCCCGAGAGGATGTCGGTCAGCCAGCGCCCCTCGGGATCCTCGGACGCGTCATAGTCATGCAGGAAGGCCCGCCCGTCCAGCGCCACGCCGCGGGTCCGGGCGCGCGGGGCGGCGATGAACCAGTGACAGCCCGCCAGCCCCCATTCGGGGCGGGTCTGCGACCAGTCGGCGCCGCGCGTGGCCAGGTTGCCGTCCTGCGGGAAGAGCAGCGCGCGCTCGGTCCGGGTGATCTCGCAGGCCGCCTCCAGCGCCGCCCGGATCCGGGTCAGCGGCTGGTCCGCGCGCGGCCCGATCGTGTCGGCCTCGAACAGGGTGACACGGTCGGCGGTCGTGTCGTGCAGCCCGGCGCGGAACACCGTGGCCTCGGGGATCTCGAGGCCGCGCGCGCGCAGCCCCGCGCGGATCGGCGCCTCGTTCAGCAGCCCCGCCAGCACGCGGGCATTGACCGCGCCGTCATGGCCGCCGCAGGCGCCGCATTGTACCAGCCCGGCCTGGGCATCGTTGGTCACCCGTGCCGCGTGGCCCACGAAGATCACCACCGGGGCGAACGCCCCCGTCAGCCCCATCGCCCGGAGCGCGCCCTCGGCGGCGTCCAGTGCCGCGGGGCTGTCCGGGGCGAGCGCCAGCACCGGCTGGGGGCCGGGGGCGTGCTCCGGCTGCCGGCGCGACAGCGAGGCGCCCAGCAGCGGGCCCAGCCGCAGCGGGCCGGCCGCCTCGACGAAGGCGAAGCTCGACACCGCGGCGCGCGAGAACCGCGCCACGGCGCGGCCCAGCCGGCCCTGGATGCGCCGATGGGCGGCATCCTCGTGCCGGGTCTCGGCGGCCAGCGGCGGGGTCAGGATGACCGGGCTGCGCGCCTCGCGATCCTCGGGCGTCAGGCCGCAATGCTGCAGCGGCAGGCCGAAGAAGCCGGCCGCGCCATGGGTCCGGATGCCCGGCGCGACGCTCTCGATGGCGCGCCGCAGCCGCTCCGAGCGCACGTCGATGCAGAACACCATCTGCGCCTCGCAGGGCACCGGCTCGGCCGGGGCGGGGGTGGCCGCGTGCAGCCGCGCATCCAGCTGCCGCGCGGTGGCGATCTCGGCGGCGCGCAGCCAGATCGCGTCGACCAGGTGGTCGGCACGCGGCGTGACGGGGCTGCGATGGGCCTCGAGCGCGGCCTGCCAGCCGCTCTCGACCGCCTCCGCGTGGCGGGCGTGCAGCGCCTGTTCCCAGACCAGCCGGATGGTCAGCAGCTCGGTCAGCGTGGTGTCGCGCGCCTCGCCCAGCTCGGCCTCCCACAGCCGGTAGCGGCCCAGCCCGGCCCAGCCGCCCAGCTCGCAGAGCAGCCGGTGGAAGACCGAGGGCGCGGCGGCGTGGTCGATGCCGAGCGCCACGCAGGCATCGCCGAGCGCGCGCCAGTGATCCTGCCGCGCCGCCGCCACCATGGACGAGAACCCTTCGAGCCCGTGGATCTCGGGGGTCAGGTCGCGCAGCGCCCAGTCCCGCCAGGCGCTCCAGGCCCCCTGCTGCGGGCCCGTGGCGCCCCAGAGCGCCTGGCCCTCGTCGAAATGGCCCTGCGCCCAGGCGCCGATCCGCTCGGTCACCAGGCCCGGCCAGTCCCGCCCCGAGACCCCGGCGGCCAGCTCGGCCATCGTGGGGATCGGCAGGGCGGGCGGCGGGGTCAGCGCCAGCGCCTCGATCAGCGCCTCGGGCGCGGGCCCGTCCTCGGGCGCGATCTCGGCCCGGGCGGCCTGCAGGTCGGCGCGGGTGATCTCGCCCGCCTCCAGCCGGGCCTCCCAGCCGGCGCGGTCGGGAAAGATGCGGATCCCGGCGGCGCGCTCCATGCGGGCCGCGGTCTGCGCGATGGGCGTGTCCTGCACGCCGTGGAACGGGTTCACCGCCACCGCGCGGTTCAGCGGGAAGAGCGGGGCCACCCGGCGCGCCGCCGCCTCGGCGGCGCCGATCAGGGTCAGCAGGTCGGGCGAGAAATCCTGGTGCTGGATGAACATGGCTCAGATCTCCTTCTGGGGGGCGGGGCGGGGGGTGCTCCAGGCACCGACCAGCCGGTCGGTCAGGGCGTTGAGGTAGAAGCCGTTGGCGATGTGCACCCGCAGGCCGCGCGCGGCGGGGTGATGCGCCCAGGCCGGCAGCAGGGCCTGCAGCAGGGCGACCGCGGCGAAGCTGGCCAGGGCCAGCACGATCAGCGCCCATTCCAGCGCGCCGGCTTGCGGCGGCGGCGGCAGGGTACCGGCGGCCAGCGCCCCGGCCAGGGCCTGGAAGGCGAAATAGCCGGCGGCGAACAGCGCCGAGGCGCGGGCCGTGGCGATCCCCAGCGCGCGCGGCGCGGCATCGGCCAGCCCCTGCGCCACCAGGTAGCCCACGCCCAGAACCAGCATCGCCCCCAGCGCCACCGCCTGCGGCGGCTTGCCCGCCAGCCCCAGCGGCAGGCCGACCAGTGCGTAGATCGCCACGGCGATGCCCATGGCCAGGCCCACGTTGCGCAGGCTGGGCACCGCGACCGGCCCCAGCCGGCGCGCCGCCATCACGGCCTGCCCGGCCTCGGCCACGCGCAGGAAGGCATGCGCCTTGTAGAGCGCGTGGGCCACCACGTGCAGCAGCGCCAGCGGGAACAGGCCCAGCCCGCATTGCAGCACCATGAAGCCCATCTGCGACACGGTGGACCAGGCCAGCGCGGTCTTGGCCGCGGCCTGGGTCAGCATCACCACCGCGCCGAGCAGCGCCGAGAGCCCGCCCAGCGTGACCAGCGCGGCCATCACCAGCGGCGCGCCCAGCAGCAGGTCGGCGAAGCGGATCAGCAGGAAGCCGCCCGCGTTCACCACCCCGGCATGCAGCAGGGCCGAGACCGGGGTCGGCGCCTCCATGACCTCGGTCAGCCAGCCATGCGCCGGGATCAGCGCCGATTTCAGCAGCGCCGCCAGCGCCAGCGCGGCGACCGCGGCCTGCGCGGCGGGGGGCAGCGGGCCTTCGGCGGCGGCCTCGGTGATCGCGGCGATCTCGGAGGTGCCGAAGGCCAGCACCATCAGCACCAGCGCCGCGGCCAGCGCCGTGTCGGCGCCGCGCGCCACCAGCATCTTCTTGCGGGCCGCGCGCCGGGCGCCGGGCCGGTCGGGATAGAACATCAGCAGCCGGTTCACCCCCAGCCCGGTCAGCGCCCATCCCAGCGCCAGCTGGGCCAGGTGCCCGGCGCTGACCAGCAGCATCACCCCGGCCAGGGTCAGCGCCATCCAGAAGGCGAAGCGGCCCTCGCCGGGCTCGCCCTGCAGATGGGTCGCCGAAAAGCGCAGGATGACCCAGGCCAGCACGCTGGACAGCCCCATCAGCGTGACCGAGACCATGTCGAGCCGCACCGACAGGCCGATCTCGCCCAGCCCCAGCACGGGCGAGGTCACCGGGCCCTCCAGCAGCAGCGTCACCGCCCCCGCGAGGGCCAGCAGTACGGCCAGCAGCGCCGCGCGCTCGGGGCCGCGGGGCGGGGTCGCGGGCATCCCGGTCTCGCGCAGGCGCAGCGCCCCGGCCAGCAGCAGGGCGGCGGGGGCCAGCAGGATCATCCAGGCCAGGTACATCGCTCAGTCTCCTTGTTCGCGGGTCTTCGGGGGGATATGGCGCAGCGCAATCGTTTTAAAAAATACATTGATTACTGAAAATCATTCGGTTAAACCGAATGATGGCCGAGCTCAACTACAACCACCTGCGCTATTTCCAGGCCGTCGCGCATGAGGGGCACCTGACCCGCGCGGCCGAGAAGCTGAACCTGTCGCAATCCGCCTTGTCGAGCCAGATCAAGGCGTTGGAGGCGCGGCTGGGCCATGCGCTCTTCGAGCGGCGCGGCCGGGCGCTGCACCTGACCGAGGCGGGACGCATCGCGCTCGACCATGCCGACGTGATCTTTGCCGCGGGCCGCGACCTGGTGGACACGCTGGGCCAGACCGGGCTGGTGCGCCGGGCGCTGCGGGTTGGCGCCGAGGCGACGCTGTCGCGCAATTTCCAGATGCGCTTCCTCGCCCCGGTGGTGGGGCGCAGCGATACCGACCTGATCCTGCAATCGGGCCGGCTGGGCGAGCTGCTCGAGGCGCTCGGCGCGCATGCGCTGGACGTGGTGCTGTCCACCGTGCCACCCCCGGCCGAGCGGCCGGGCGGCTTCACCGCGCACCAGGTGGCGCAGCAGCCGGCGGCCTTCGTGGGCACGCCGGGCCGCGTGGCGGGCGGGCTGGCCGAGATGCTGGGGCGCGAGCCGCTGATCCTGCCGGCGCGCGGCTCGGCGATGCGGCACGGGTTCGACGCGCTCGCCGACCGGCTGGGCCTGCGCTGCGCGGTGGCCGCCGAGATCGACGACATGGCGATGATGCGGCTCTTGGCGCGGGCCGATGCCGGGGTGGCGCTGGTGCCGCCGGTGGTGGTGGCCGACGAGCTCTCGGCCGGCACGCTGCTGGCGCATCCCGACCCGACCGGGCTGACCGAGACCTTCTGGGCGATCACCCGGCCGCGGCGCTTCCCGCACCCGCTGCTGCGCGGGCTGATCGCGGATTTCGCCTGAGACCCGGTCTGCGGCCGGGTCCGCGCGCGGCGGCGGGCCCGGCCCGGGGCGCTCAGCCCTCGCCGGTGACGGGGGCGGGCGGCGCGCTGACCGGGGCGGGGCCCGCCGGGGCCAGCGCCATGACCAGCGCCAGCGCCGCGGCCACGCCCAGGATCGCCAGCGCGCCGCGCTCGGGCCGGGCCACGGCGCCACGGCCGCGGCGCACCACCAGCGTGCGGCCGCGGCGCGGCGGTGGCGGCAGGGCCAGCACCGGGGCGGGGCGCGGTGCCGCCTCGAACAGGCCCAGGAGCTCGCCGGCTTTCGGCGGGGCCAGGCGCAGCCCGAAGCTCCGCACCAGCGCCAGCGCCGCCAGCGCCAGCGCCGCGGCCAGGCCCGGCGGGACCAGGTCGGCCGGGTCGGGCGCCGCCGCGGCCCCGCCCGGCAGCAGCCAGGGCGCGGCCAGCACCAGCCCCGTGGCGCCCAGCCAGGGCAGGGCCACGTCGCCGGCGGTGTCGGGCTTCTGCGGCGCGTCGGCCAGCAGCCACAGGGCGCGCAGCATCAACAGCGCCGTGCCCAGGCTCGCGGCGAAGAGCGCGGTGCCCAGCCAGACCTGCCAGCCCGCGGGCGCGGCCTCCAGCGCCTCCTTCAGCGCCGTCTTGGCGATCGCGCCGCTGGTCGCGGGCAGCCCGGCCAGCGCCAGCGCCAGCAGCGCCAGCGCGGCCAGCAGCGCGGCGCGCAGCGCCCCGGGCGCGGTGCTCCAGACCGCCGGCACGCCGAGGAACAGCGCCGCCTTGGCAAAGGCGTGATGCACCGCCAGCAGCAGCACCGCCGGGCCCAGCAGCGGCCAGGCGGCGGGCGCGGCCAGCCCCGCGGCCAGCCCCAGCGCCATCAGGCTCATCTGCCCGATGCTGGAATAGGCCAGCACCGCCTTGGCCTCGGCCTGCACCAGCCCCAGCGCCGGGGCCAGCACCAGCCCGGCCAGCGCCATGGCGGCCAGCCCCGCCGCCGCGCCCGGCAGCGCCGCGCTGCCCAGCGGCAGCACGGTCATCAGCCCGAACAGCCCGGCCTTCAGCATGGCGCCCGAGAGCACGGCGCTGGCCGGCGCCGGCGCCGCGGCATGGGCCAGCGGCAGCCACAGGTGCAGCGGCACCGCGCCCAGCTTGACCAGCAGCCCCGCGGCCATCAGCGCGGTGGCCAGCGCCGGTACCTCGGGGCCGGCCATGGCGGCCAGCCGCGTCTCGCCGGTGGCGAAGGCGCCCAGCGACAGCCCGGCGAAGAGCGCCAGCTCGCCGGTCACGGCAAAGCCGATATAGACCCGGCCGGCAAAGACCTGCGCCGCGCCGCCGCCCTGCAGCACCAGCCCCCAGGAGGCCAGGCTCATGGCGGCGAAGAAGCTGTAGAAGGCGGCGATGTCCTGCGCCACCAGCAGGCCCAGGTTGCCGGTCATGGCCAGCAGGAAACAGGCCAGGAAGCGGTCGCGCCCGGGCGCGTCGCGCAGCAGCCGCAGCGCCTGCCAGCCGGCCAGCGCCCAGAGCGCGGCGGTGAAGCCCAGGAAGGGCCGCGCGGTGTCGGTCAGGGCAAGCTCCGTGCCCAGCATCAGCCAGTCCAGCGTGACCGGCGCCGGGGCCGGGCTGGCCAGCGCGGCCGCCAGCGCCGGCAGCGGCGCCAGCGGCACCAGCGCGCGCAGGGCGGGCCGCGCCTGCGGCACCAGCAGCAGGGCCAGCAGCACCAGCGGCGCGGCCGGGACGATCCAGAGCGGAAGCGCGATCATAGGTACTCCAGCGAGACGATGAAACGGGTCCAGCCCAGCGGGCTGAACGGGGCATTGGCCAGGAGCCCCGCGGCCAGCACGAAGCCCGCGGTGACGGCCGGCGGCACGGCCAGCATCCAGCCGATGCGGCGCTTGGGCACGGCGTCCGCGGGCGGGTCGCGGAACCAGGCCCGGTAGAGGATGGGCAGGAAATAGGCGGCGTTCATCAGCCCCGAGCCGGCCAGCAGCGCGATCACCGCCGGCTGCCCGGCATCCAGCCCGCCGGCGCCGAGATACCACTTGGAGATGAACCCGGCCAGCGGCGGCACCCCGATCATCCCCAGCGCGCCCACGGTGAAGGCCAGCGTGGCGCCGGGCATCAGCCGACCCATCCCGTCCATGCCGCTGACCGTCTTGACGCCGCGCCCCTCGGCGAAATTGCCCGCCGCCAGGAACAGGGTGATCTTCATGATCCCCTGGTGGATCAGATGCGCCAGCCCGCCCACCGCCGCCAAGGGCGAGATCAGCGCCACGCCCAGCGTGATGTAGCTGACCTGGCTGACGGTGGAATAGGCCAGCCGCTTCTTCAGGTCGTCCTGGCGGAGCGCCCGGAACGAGCCCCACAGGATCGTCGCCCCGGCCAGCGCGGCCAGCGGCGCGGCCAGCCCCAGCCCCTGCATGGTCTCGACGCCGTAGACGTCGTAGACGATGCGCATGATGCCGTAGGCGCCGGACTTGACCACCGCCACCGCGTGCAGCAGCGCGCTGACCGGGGCGGGGGCCACCATCGAGACCGGCAGCCAGCCATGCAGCGGCACCAGCGCGGCCTTGACGCCGACCCCCGCGATCAGCAGCACGAAGATCGCGGTCACCGCCACCGGGTGGGTCTGCGGCAGATCGCCCAGCACGCCGCGCGGCGCGAAGGGCACGGCGCCGGCCAGCGCGTAGAGCCAGGCCGCGCCCAGCGTCAGCGCCAGCCCGCCGCCCAGCGTGTAGACCAGGTAGATCCGGCCCGCCCGGTGCGCCTCGGCCGAGCCGCGATGCACCACCAGCGGCCAGGTCGCCAGGGTCAGCAGCTCGAAGAACACCACGAAGGTGAACAGGTTGCCGGCCATGGCGATGCCCACCGTGGCGGCGACGCAGAGGCTGAAGAAGCCGAAGAAGCGACTGCGGTCGGTGCCGCCCTCCAGGTAGCCCACCGCGTAGAGCGTGGTCAGCAGCCACAGCACCGAGGACAGCGCCAGGAAGAGCACCGACAGCGCGTCGGCCTTGAGCTCCAGCGCCAGGCCCGGGGCGATCTCCAGCCCCAGCCCGAACTCGGCGCCCTGCGCCACCGAGAGCGACAGCCAGGCGACCAGCCCCAGCTTGAGCGCCGCCGCGGCGAGGTTCACCGCGGTGCGCAGCCGGCTCCAGTCATCGGGCATCGCCAGGATGGCCGGGGCCACCCCCAGCGAGGTCATCAGGATGGCAAGCGGCAGAAGTTCGGTCATGTCAGCGTGGTCTCCAGGAGCGCGAAGGGCAGGGCAGAGGCAAGGCCGAGCGCCAGCGCGCCCACCGCCAGCCCCAGGGCGGCGACATCGCCCATGTGCCAGGCCGGGCGGCGGGCGCCGGGCGCCACGTGCGGGCCGCCGCGCAGGCAGCGCGACACGACGCGCGACAGGTAGGCGGCCGACAGCACGGTGCCGGTCATCACCAGCGCCACCCAGATCCAGGCCTCGCGCGCGATCAGCCCCTCGATCAGCACCCATTTGCCGACGAAGCCGGCGGTGGGCGGCAGGCCGATCAGGCTGACTGCGGCGATGGCAAAGGCGAACTCGGCGGCGCCGGGGCGCAGCTCGGTGCGGTTCAGCCCCGAGATCCGGTCATGGCCCAGCTCCTCGGCGATGCGCCCGGCGGCGAGGAACATCGCCGCCTTGGCCAGCGCGTGGCTCAGCATCAGCAGCGCCGCGGCCTGCCACAGCGTGCTGTCGGCGGGGTTGCCCGCCACGCCGAGCGCCAGCGCGATCAGCCCGATCTGGGCCACGGTGGAATGCGCCACCAGCAGTTTCAACCGCTCGGCGCGCAGCGCGTTCCACGCCCCCCAGAGCATCGCGCCGCTGCCGGCCACGGCCAGCGCCGCGCGCGCCGGCGCGATCCCGGCGCCGCCCTCGAGCGACAGGCGCAGCGCCACGTAGAGCGCCGTCTTGACCACCAGCGCCGAGAGCAGCGCCGAGGCCGGCGGGGCGGCATTGGCATGCGCCGCCGGCATCCAGAAATGCAGCGGGAAGAGCGCCGCCTTGACCGCCAGCCCGGCCAGCACCAGCGCCAGCGCGATGCGCCCGCGCATGGTCTCGACCAGCGCCGGCACGGCCGCGAGATCGACCCGGCCGGCCTCGGCATAGGCCAGCGCCACGCCCAGCAGCAGCAGCAGGCTGCCGGCCAGCCCGGCGCTGAGATAGTCGAAGGCGGCGCGCAGCGCGCGGCGGCTGCCGGTCAGCGCGGTCAGCCCCACGGCGGACAGGCCCAGGATCTCGAAGGTGACGTAGAGGTTGAACAGGTCGTCGGACAGGAACAGCGCGTTCATCGCCCCCAGCGTGGCCAGCCAGAGCGGCCAGAAGCCGCCCGCGGGCGCGGGCCGGCCGGGTGCGGGGCGGCCCATGGCCTGCAGTGCCACGGCGCTGCCCACCAGCGCGGTCATGCCGATCATCAGCGCGGCCAGCCCGTCGGCGCGCAGGGTGATGCCCAGCGGGGCCTCCCAGCCGCCCAGCGAGGTCTCGCGCGCGCCATCGGCCAGCAGGGCGCGCGCCAACAGCGCGGCAAAGCCGGCATTGGCCAGGGTCGCGGCCATGCCCAGCGTCGCGGCGGCGCGCGGCGCGGCCGCCGCGGCCAGTGCGGCGAGGAAGGGCAGGGTGACCAGCAGCGAGGTCTCAGTCACCATCGCGCGCCCCCAGCCGTTCGGCCAGCGCCATCAGCGCGGCGGTGACCGCGACCAGCACCACGATGCCGGTCAGCACGAAGGCCTGCGGCACGGGGTCGGCCGCCGCCTGCAGGAAGCCTGCGCCGGCCGTCTGCGGCGTGTCTTGCCCGGCGGCGCGCGTCAGCGTGTCTCGCCCGGCGGCGAGCGTCGACGTCTCGCGTCCGGCCGCGAGCATCAGCGTCTCGCGCCCGGCCGCGAGCATCAACATCGCGATGCCCACCGCCAGCACGTTCAGCGCCATGATCCGGCGCAGCGTGTCGCCGCAGGTGGCCAGCCGCCACAGCGCCAGCCCGATCAGGCCGGCGCCGGCGGCGGGGTAGATCAGATCGGGTGTCATCGTGCGGATCTCCGTCCGTATCCGGTGAAAAGCAGGCAGAGCGTGGCGGCGATGGACAGGGTCAGCGCGCCCTCGATGGCGATGATCCATGCCTTGGCCTGGCCGTCGGGATAGCCCAGCAGGGCGCCGGTCACGGCCTGGCTGGCCAGCGCGGCCAGGGTGAAGACCGCCAGCCCCGCCAGCGCCAGCGCGGTCAGCGCGCGCCGCAGCACCCGGCGGTCGACCCGCACGCCGCCCAGCACCAGCGCCAGGCCCGCGCCGGCCAGCACCGCGCCGGCCTGGAAGGCGCCGCCCGGGGCCTCCGCGCCCTGCCACAGCAGGTGGCCCGCCACGAGCACCGCCACCGGCACCACGATGCGGGCGAAGGGCTGCACCAGCGCGCCCAGCTTGTCGGGGATGACGCGGGGCGGCGACAGGGTCATCACCAGCAGCAGCGCCACGACCAGCACGGCGATCTCGAGCAGCGTGTCCCAGGCGCGGAAGTTCAGCAGCACTGCGGTGACCGGGTTGGACACGCCGCTGTCTTCCAGCGCCGCGGCGACCCGCGGCGGGTAGAGGCTCTCGGCCGGGGCGGTGGCAAAGGCCCAGAGCAGCGCCGCCGACAGCACCGCCGCCCCCAGCGCCGCGGCCGCGGCCTGGGCGGGGGCGGGCGGGCGGGCGCGCAGCGGGCCCAGCCGCCGCGCGCCGCGCAGGAACAGCGCCCCGGTCAGCCCGGCGCCGATCGCGGCCTCGGCCAGCGCCACGTCGGGCGCGCCCAGCCGCAGCCAGGACAGCGCCACCAGCAGCCCGGTCAGCATGAAGGCGGCCACCGTGCCGGTGCGGTCGCGCAGGGTCAGCGCCAGCGCGGCACAGCCCAGCACGCCGAGCGCCAGCGCGGCATCGAAGAGGACGACCGGGCTCATGCGGCGGGGCGCCGCATCAGCCGGCGCGCGATCAGGTGGCCGATCGTGGCGCCCGAGACCGCTACCAGCAGCGCGCAGAGCCCCAGCGGCAGCAGCGCGGCGGGCGTGTCCGACAGGCAGGCCGCCCCCAGCGCCACCAGCGCCAGCCCGGCCGTGTCGGCCTTGGTCAGCGCGTGCAGGCGCGACAGCGTGTCGGGCAGCCGCCACAGCCCCAGCGCGGCAAACAGCAGGAAGCCCACCCCGGCGGCGATCATCGCGGTGCCCAGAAGCGTGGCCACGAGGCTCATGACGACCGCCCCCCCAGCGCGACGAAGGCCAGCCCGGTCACCGCGGCCAGCGCCGCGAAGACCAGCGCCATGTCGTAGAGCGCCGGCGTCCCGGTGGCGGCGCCCAGCAGGATGATCGTGGCGATCGTGCCGGTGCCGGCCAGCTGCGCGGCGGCGATGCGGTCGGCGGGCCGGGGCCCGAGGATCAGGCGCGGCAGGCTGGCCAGCGTCGCCAGCAGCGCGCCCAGGGCGAGGAATTCGAGCATCACGTGCGGGTCTCCTTGGTATCGGTGGTCAGCCCGTAGAGCCCGGCGATCCGGGCCTCGAGCGCGGCCAGCGCGGCGCGGGTGGCCGGTCCGGGGTCGAGCGCGTGCACGATCAGCACCTCGCCCTCCAGCCGCGCGGTCAGCGTGCCGGGCAGCAGGGTGATCGCCACCGCGAAGAGCCGCCGCGGCCGGCCCGGCGGCAGCGCGGTGCGCCAGGTCAGGCAGCCGGGGCGCAGGCGGCCGGGGCGCAGGCTGGCCCGGCACACGTCCCAGGCGCCGCGCAGCACGCCGCGGATGGCGAAGCCGGCAAAGCGCAGCACGCCCGGGGCCGACAGGTGCGGCGGCGGGTTGGCCGGCAGCAGCAGCGTCGCGCCGGCGCCCAGCAGCACCGTCGGGCCGCCCACCACCCAGCTGGCCGGGTCGTCCCAGTGCAGCCCGGCCCAGAGCGCGGCCAGCGCCGTGCCGGTGACCAGGAAGCTGCGCAGCCGGCCGCTGCGGGCCGGCGTCTCGGGGCGGGGGCGCGCGGCGGGCAGCGGCGGGCGCGGGGTATCGGCACACGGCCAGAAGTCGTGGCGGACGTTCATCGGACCTCCTGCGGCAGCGGCGAACACGGCTGTTTCAGGGGATCCGACATCGCAACCGGCTGCCGCGCGGTTGCCAGAGGGGCCCGGACCCGTCGGTCCCGTTCCCGGGACCGTCATGGCGGGGCGTGGCGCCCGGCCATGTCTGGTTAAAGAACGCCCGGGCGGGCCGTTTCATCCCCTTGGGGGGACAAAAAAACGGGGCCGGCGCAGGGCCGGCCCCGAAACGGGACGGAGCAGCCGAGGGACACAGGGCAGGGCTCCGCCATTCAGACAGACACGCGGCGCGCCGCAGGGCGACCCGTCCGCGCAAGGGGCAGGATGTCGGCAGGGCCCGGACGCTCCCAAAGAAGGCCTTGCACGCCGGACCGATCGGCCGGACCTCCTTTCCCGTCGCGGGGGCCGGGGCACCTGTCCGACATCCATGGAGCAATTACGCGTCAGCGCGCGGCTTCATCCCGGCCCGGCCGAAAAAATCCGCCGGCCCGTATCCTGGCCCCGTGCCCCGGCCTGTCGCCGGGCTGTCCTTTGGCCCGTTTGCCGGTGCCGGCTCGCCTCAGGCCAGCCGGCCGGCGGCCTGCGCGATCAGCCGGCGGGCATGGTGCAGCCGGGCCGGCAGCGGGCGGCCGCGCCGGGCGGCCAGCCAGAGCGGGTGCCAGCGCCGCTCGGGCAGGGCCACGATCGCCAGCCGGTCGCGCGCCGCGAAGGCCTCGACCCCGCTGCGCGGCAGCAGCGTGTAGCCGATCCCCTGCGCGACCGGGGCGGGGATCTGGCCGATCTGGTTCACATGGGCGCGGATCCGCATCCGGTCGGCGCCGGGATAGCTGCCCGGGAAATTGGCCTGCAGCAGGTCGTCGGCATAGGCCGCGCCGTCTGGATGGGCGATGAAGCCGCGCGCCTCGAGATCGGCGAACCCGGCCGGCGGCGTGGCCGCCGCGGCCGGCAGCACAAGGCAGAGCTCCTCGCGGCCGAGCGGTTCCGCCTCGAGCCGGGCATGGCCGGGATCGGCGCCCAGCACGGCCAGGTCGAAACGCCCGTCCAGCAGGCCCGCGCGCAGATCGGCCGCCGGGGCGGCCTGCAGCTGCACCACCAGCTCGGGCGCGTCGCGCATCCAGCCCATCAGCACCGGGCCCAGCAGCATCGCGAAACTGCCCGAGCAGGCGATGCGCACCGTGCCGCGGTCGCGGTCGTCGCGCGCGATCGTCTCGCGCAGGCGCTCCTCCTCGGCGCGCCGCGCCCGTCCCAGCGCGAAGACCGTCTCGCCCGCCGGGGTCAGGGTGAAGCGCTTGCCCTGCCGCGCGATCAGCGGCTGGCCCAGCTGGTCCTCGAGCTTGCGCAGCTGCTGCGACACGCCCGGCTGGGTCATGTTCAGTCGCGCCGCGGCGCGGGTGAAATGGCCGGTTTCGCACAGCGTGGTGAAGGTCTCGAGCCAGGTCGCGTTCAGCATGGAATCAGAATGCAGCGTTATGATCTGCATTCAAGATGATAATTTCACATCCGCACCGGCGCGCCATAGCTGGGGCGTGACAGACCACCCCCCAGATCACGAGGCGGAGCGATCCCATGAGCCAGACACAGACCACCACCCCGCGCAGCTTCTCGCATATCGGCCTCTCCGTGCCCGATCTCGAGGCGGCGGTCGCCTTCTATTCCGAGGTGCTGGGATTCTACGTGGTGATGCCGCCCTCCGAGGCGGTCGAGGATGACAGCGCCATCGGGCAGATGTGCACCGACGTGTTCGGCCCGGGCTGGGCGCGGCTGCGCATCGCGCACCTGGCCACGGCGGACGGGATCGGCATCGAGATCTTCGAGTTTCCCGACAATTACGCGCCTGCCGAGCGGCTCGAGCACCGGCGCCACGGCACCTTCCACTTCGCGGTGCAGGATCCCGATGTCGAGGGGCTGGCGGCGCGCATCGTGGCCGCGGGCGGCCGCCAGCGCATGCCGGTGCGCCACTACTACCCGGGCGAGAAGCCCTATCGCATGGTCTATGTCGAGGATCCGTTCGGCATCGTCTTCGAGCTCTACAGCCACAGCTACGAGCTCACCTATTCCGCCGGCGCCTATGCCTGAGGCGGCGGGACCGGGCGGCGCGCCGCCGCCCGTCCCGGTCAGATGTCGCGGGCCAGCGTCGAGGCGACCGTCTCGATCGCGGCCTTGTCCTTCTGGCCGATCAGCGCGAAATCGATCCGCGGCGTGCTCCAGTAGCCCACCGCGCGGTCGGGATAGTCGACCATCTGCAGCGGCGCCAGCGGGCGGTTGTCGGGATGCCGCGCCAGGATCAGCGAATAGCGCGCGCCCTCGGGATCCTCGTAGATGAACTGCGCCAGCGGCCCTTCCTTGGTGCCCAGGAGCCGGGCGCCGACCAGCGTCAGGTCATGCGGGCCGAGATCGGGCGCCGCGACCGGCACGCCGATCTTGAGCGAGAACCATTCCGCCGCGCCGGTGACCGCCTCGCCGGTGAACTCGACCGGACGGACGAGATCCTCGGCAAAGACCTGGTGCGCGCCCACCGCCTCGGAGACGTATTCCGGCACCAGGGGCGGCTCGGGCGCCCAGGTGTCATGCCCCCACCAGCCGAAGGCGACCAGGGCGCAGGCCGCGGCCACCTGGGCGCCGCCGCGCAGCACCGGGCCCAGAACCGGGGGGCGTTTCGGGGCGAGCCGCCGGTGCATCGCCCCGGCCAGCCGGCGCTGCAGGCGCACGGTCTTCAGCGGCACGGGGCCGGTCTCGGCGATCTCGTCCAGGGCCTTGCCCAGCAGGTCCTTCTGGCGCCCGTAGGCCTCCAGCTCGGCCATGGCCTCGGGATCCTCGGCCAGCCGGGCCTCGATCTCGGCCGCTTCCTCGGGGCCCAGCTCGCCGTCGAGATAGGCGTTCACGTCGATCCTGTCGGTCGTCGGGGTCATCGGGTCTCTCCTCACACCACCAGCTTGAGCCGGGAGGGTTTCATGGTGCCGACGATCCGGCGCAGCGCCGCGCGCCCCCGCCCCAGCCGGCTGTAGAAGGTGCCGAGCGGCAGGTCGAGCGTGCGGGCGGCCTCGGCATAGCTCATCTCCTTGAGGGCCACGAGCACGATGGGCTGGCGCTGCGCCTCGGGCAGCTGCTCGAGCGCGTCCAGCACCTGCTGCAGCTCGATGCGCCGGGTCGGGTCGGTCTCTTCCACCGGGTCGGGCAGCATGAGCCGGGCATCCTCGCGCACCTTGGCGCGGCGGCGTTCGCTGACATGCGTGTTGTGCAGGATGCGGAACAGCCACACGCGCATGTCCGATCCCGGCTGCCAGCTGTCGGCCGCGGCGATGGCCTTGGTCAGCGTGTCCTGTACCAGGTCCTCGGCCGCGTCCGGGTTGCGCGTCAGAACGAGCGCGTAGCGCCTGAGGCTCGTCACGTACTCCGACAATCTGCGCTCGAGTTCCGCGCGTGCATCCATGTCATTCCCCCTTGTCTGCATGGTCAATTACGTTCCACGCGAAACTTTCATCCCTCGCGGGGCGAAAAAAATTTCGTGACCGGGCGCGCCGGGCGGGGCGGGATGAAATTCCGGCCCGGCGCGTATGTGGATGACAACGACCGGGACAGGCCCGTTGCGCCGTCCCCGGCCCCCTGGCGGGGGTGCGGGCGGCCGGGGGATCGGTTCCGGGGGCTTTCACCAAGGAGGATCATCCATGTTCAAGCGTCTTTTCGGAACCGCCGCCGGAACCCGTGCCGCGCCCGGCCCCGTGGCGGGGCTGCGCGAGCGGGTCGAGAGCTGGCGGTTCCAGCGCGACGTGGCGGCCGTCACGGCGACGCTGGACCGGCTGTCGGACCGCCAGCTGGCGATGATCGGCATGCGCCGCGGCGAGCTCTTCGAGGCGGTCTCGGACATGATGCTGCGCGCCGAGGAAGAGCGCCGGATCGGCCGCGAGGTCGTGGCGCTGCTCGAACGTCCCCGCGCCGCGCCGGCGCCGGCACCCGCTGCCGAGGATCTCGCGGAGGACCGCGCCACCGCCGCCGCCTGAGCCGGGGCTCAGCCCCACATGCGGGCCGCGATGTCGCGCTCTTCCCGGCCCACCGCGTCGGCATAGATCGCGGTGGTGCTGAGCTGCGCGTGGCCCATCCATTTCTGCAGCAGGTTCAGCGGGATGCCGCAGGCGATGGCCTGCACGCCGAAGCCGTGCCGCAGCCCCTTGGGGCTGCGATGCGGCGCGTCGGGCAGGCCGGCCTCGATCATCACGCGCTTGACGATCTGCCAGATGCGCACCCGGCTGACCGGCCAGATCGGCGCGTTGGCCTGCCGGCGCGACCGCTGCGCCGCGCGCAGCCCGTGCGCGGTGTCCAGCGTGTCGAGGCAGCCCGGCGGCACCGGCACGCTGCGGAACACGATGCGCGGCCGCCCCGCGGCATCGCGGCGCTTCTTCAGGCTGCGCAGCGCGATCACCCCCTCGGACAGGTCGACCCGGGCGGGCGTGATCTCGCGCAGCTCCGAGGGCCGGCAGCCGGTCCAGTGCAGCACCTCGCAGAGCGTGCGCTCGCGCGCCACCTGCTGCCGCGCCGCGGCCAGGAAGGCCGCGCGTTCCGCGGCGTTGAGATAGAGCCGGTGCCCGGCCCGGTCATGCAGCCGCATCTCGCCCATCCGAACACTCTACCCGGAAACCGT
>NZ_LPXO01000023.1 GCF_001482405.1 Pseudoponticoccus marisrubri | reverse complement strand
CCCGAGATGGCGGATCGCCCCCGCCCCAGGCATCTACCTTGGCGCCGAGACCCGTCATGCACTAAGACTGAAACCGGACCACCCAATAGGGGCAGGCCACCATAGGCCGCAGGGTCGGCGTTCGATGGCAGGACAACACGCCCGTCTTTCAGGAATTCATACTTAGGCGGGTTGTCGGGGGTCATGACAGCTCCAATGCGTTGACGTTCGGGTTGCTTGAGTTTTCGAGCGTGTCCCAAGACAGGAGGGGCGTGCCAGAACCGACAAACTCGCACAAATGCTCCCGTCTGAATGTTGTGTCGGACATTGTGGCTTTGTCGAAGGCGACTTGGGCCGCGCGCCGGGGGATGTCGATGGAGCGCGCCATGATGCGGCGCACCTGTTTGTCGCCTGTCCATGTCTCGTAGAAATAACCGGTGCGCAGGTTCGGAGTGGAAAGCAGGAAAATGCGCCCGGTCTCTTTGCGCATTGGAAAGAAGGCCGTCAGAGCATCGTCGTCGAGGAAGCACGCCTCGTCAGCAATGATCGTGTCCGCCGTCATCCCGCGCGCTTGATCGGTTGCAGGCACAACGATGATCCGGCCACCGTGCGATGGGTGTGCCTCAAGTTCCGTTTGCGTCTGGCGCACGATGGGCGGGCAGAACGGATCGGTGTTCTTGAATTCCAGAATCCGGCGGAACAATTCGGTCGATTGCCGCAAGCTGGGGGTCGTCAGGATAACCGTCTTCCCGACTGAGAAATCGTCATACCCAAGACCGCCCGCAGAGGTCGATTTGCCTGACTGCCGCCCGCACAAGGCGAGGACCATGCGATCCGCTTCGTTTAAACGCGGATCGGTGGACAGCAGCGTTCGTTGCCAAGGGTCCGGCTCACCGATAGCGAGACGGAACCGCTCGACGGGATCGAGCGAGACAGTCAGGCCTTGCAGGAAGGACAGAAGGTGCGGGTCATGGATCATCGGTTTTGCCCCGGCCACCGTGTCGCTGGTTTCAGCATCCGACGCGCGGCCAATTCGGACAGGAGTTTGACGACAATGGGCGGCGCAGACTCGAACTGTGCGCGCATATCGTTCGGGCTTTCGAGATCGACCTTTTCGAGTTGGTTCACGATCCCAACGGCGGCTTTTGCGACTTGGGACGGCATCACGGCCTCCGATCATCGACAAGGACAGGTTCCTGAATGACCCCCATAGCGTCCATCTCGTTCAGAAATTCGTGCTTCGCGGCTGGGTGGTTGTTGAGCACTTTCAGAATGATCGAACGCAACTGGATGAATTGAGGGCTTTCGTTCAGGTTCAGATGAATATCCATCTTCTTGTTCAGTTTGCCGTGCAGGTCCGCGAGGGACATGAGGCTCTGACGAAGCTCCTTCAACGCGCCCAACTGCATCATGCGGTCTTCGTCACCCTTGGCGGATTCCAGAAGTGCCTTTAGCTCACGCAGAACCCATTTGAGGTCTTTGTCGGTGTCCTCGCCAAACTCGTTGACGATGGCCGCGTGCTGCATCGCCGTTTTGACCTTAGCGTCGTGCATTGCGGTCGCGAGGATCGCCAGTTTTTCCTCTTCGGGGAGTTGGGTGATATACCGAGCAACCGACGTGTCAGAAATTCCAAGCTCTTTGCCCGCCTGAAACATCGACATGCGCCCGAGAACGATCTCCCGCGTGTAATGCTCCCGCTTTGCATCCGGGAGCACCGCCATTTTGTGCGGCTGGGTTTTCTTTCGCGGCGTGCCTTTGGGCGGACCGCGCTTCTTATGCACGGTCGGCACCGGCCCCTTTCCGGGCACCAGAGTGACCTTCTTAGTCATTGGCTACGATCTCGAGCGGCACGCCTTCTTTCTCGGCCAGAGCCTTGGCCTCGCGGTATTTGGACACCGAACGCGCATCGGGCTTCTTGATCTTGATCGAGTCGCCGGCTTTGCGCCCCTGATACACGCCGTTGCCGTCAAGGCGGGCTTGGTACTGGCTTTCAGCGGCGGCGAGCAGCTTGCTGTGATTGTCTTCCGCTTTTTGCTTCGCGAGCTTGTCCAGAAGCTCGTCGTTCTTGTCCTTGAGACCCTTCATTTGGGTTTCAACGGATTCGGTGATTTGGGGAAGGATCGCTTCTGCGATTTTCGGTGCGAGTGCTGCAATCAGGGCTTCTGCTTGCTGGTCGTTATCTGCCATTTCTGGTTCCTCGTGATTGGGGCGGGTCATGCCCAACCCGCCCCGTTCCATCACAAGACCAGAATGTTGAGCCTAACTCGCGTTCTGTGGAATGATTTTCGGTCCTATGCCGCCGCTGCCGCAACCGGAGTATCAGGTACTCGTCGGTATTCGTGCCCGTGTTTCTCGACGGTGTTTTTCTCAATCGCCTTGTCCAGGACTGTGCGGACCACGCCGTCGGAGAATCCGGTTTCGTCAGACAGTTCCTTCACGGTGCGCGGTCGATCCAGCAGCGCCAAGACCTTGGGTCGCGCCTCCATGTATCGAACGGTTTTCCGTTTCGGTTTGACCTTGCGGGGTCGTTGGGCAGGCGGGCGCGCCCGCGCGTCTTTTTCACGCTCCCATAGCTCACGGGCCTCTTTGACATGGTTCAGAGAGCCGCGCCCCTCGTAGTGGTCGAGAGCCTTCGTGTCGCCTTCGAGAACGCGGACGACGCGCGACCGAACGTCGTCACCGTTGAAACCGATGGCGTCGCAAAGCTCAGTTCGCCGCTTCGCCCACGCGCCCGAATGGTCCGTCAGAAACCGAAAGGCCTCGTATCTCGACTTTTTCCCCTCAGCTTGATTGGACGCCAGAGTGGTGGGGCCAAACAGGTCCAAGATCGCACGAGACAGAACAGCAAAGATCAGGAGTTCTTCTGGCGGCGTTCGCGAATTGTGCTGGCCAAAGTCGGGGGTCGGTGAGCATCACGCAACTCCAGGCATGGGCAACACGTTTTCGTCCTCTTCGATCAGGTCGCGTTCATCGTCGAGGGCGCGGTTCACGTCCATCAGTTCGCCCTTCTTGAGGTTCATCAGGAAGGTATCGTGCGAGATCGCGCCAGCGGTGTATGCCTTGAGCAGGGCCGTGAGGATGGCCGGGTCCATCTGGGCGGTCACGAAGTCACGGTGCAGTTTGAAGACAACATCGTCGGCGGTGCCGGGACGCGTCCACTCAGCGGCAAGGCGCAGGAGTTTCGTCAGACCGGCCTCGACCATGTTGACGCTGCTGTGAAGCAGGGACAGTTCGGAGCGGTGATGCAGACGGGCCGTGTCGGTGGTCTCGTTGCGCCCTTTGCCGTCGTAGACCATCCGCGCACCAAGCGTTGCCATTTGGGCCGTGAGATCGTCGAGAGCGGTCTTTTGCGCCGCGATGCCTGCACCTGTGAACTCAAGCATTCCCGCTTGCGCCCCTTGAGGCAAGATCCAAAACGCCCCGCTGCCGATTTGCCTCGGCTTGTTTTTCTCATTGATCGCCCCGGCGACCCAAGGCGTCGGTTGGGACGTCAGGTAGAGCGACCAGTAATAGTCCGCACTCACGCGCCAGTGGGCGAGGTTGACGTTGACGAGATCGAGGAAAGGCGGCTTTTCAACGTCTGCTTTCAGGTTGTAGGGCGACACGATCACCGCCGGAATGTCGAACATGGGCGAGCCGTCGATTGTCGGCGTGATGTCTTCGCCGACTTGCACTTCTTCGACCGACTGAACGTCAGGGCCGTTGCGCTGCAATTTGACGTGGTAGCGTTTGACCGTGTAGGCGGGATCGAGTGTCAGGACGAGGTGCTGCTCGACGCCTGTGTCTTCAAGGTCGCGGTTCGTCTCATGCAGGCGCAGGTAGGTCAGCTTCTGACGCCCGCCGACAAGTTCCTCTTTCCAGTCCAAGATCGACTCTGCGTCGAAGGTAGAAATGAACGGTGCAGAGCCTGGGGCTGCACCGTCGGTCGGGTAGTCGAGCAGCATCGCATACCGCCCAAGTGACAGGACTTCGCGCAGGGCGCTTTCCAGAAGCACGTCGAGCGAATGCCCCTCGAAGGTCGCGGTGTCGCGCATCCCTGCAATCCGTTCGGGCAATTCAAGGACTGGGGCGTTGCGCGTCACCGCACCGACCATACCGCGCAGGGTGCGTTCGGCCACCGCATAGAAGGACGAACCTTGCACATAGCGGGTGTATTGGGCGGTCGTCATGCCTTCGGGTTCGGGGAGGTATCGAGCGCCTGCGTTTCCTAGCCGGTCTTCGCCCGCAATCACATCGCGGATTTTGTCATAGGCTTGGCGCTGCTCTTGGTAGGTGCGGTGCTTGATCTTGGTCATTTGATGCCCCGCACGATCAGGGGCCAAGGAATGTCGAAGTGGGCCGCATTGGCGACAACGCGGATGCGGACGCCGGTTTCAGTTCGATCAGCGATCACGCCCATGAGTTCGGCGCGCGGATGCAGGTCGTCGGATTTCGCGGCGGCAATGATCAGTTGGTGGAGGTCAAAGGGAGGCAGCGGCACGTCCATGTGAAAGGCCGTGTGAATGTCTTCGCCCAAGAGGCGGGAGCCGTGAGGCGTCGGCTGGATTGTGACGGATTGCAGGGGCATTCGATTTTCTTTCTCTGTTTGGGTGTCGGCGGGCAGGTGCGGGCGACCCGCCGACGTGCGAGCATAGAAAGAACATATCAGGAACGCGCGGCGGGCGTTCCCGGAGTTTCAGGTAGCGAACCGCGAAAAGCAGGTGGCGCGTATGGGCGGTTCGCGCAGGCTTGCAGAGCGCGTCAGAGACGGGCGGTTGTGGGGTGGCGGGCATGATGGTGGGGCGCATGTGCAGGAACGCGTTGCTTGGGCGGTTTCGCTGCGGCTTTGATGCGGTGGCAGCGCACAGGGGATATGTGCCCTGCGGGCGCGGCGGGAAAATCGTGGAATTGTGATCTTCTAAATGCGCCCGGGTCCGGGGATCGGCGGCAGAGAAAAGGGGGGTGGTCGGGCCTAAATCGACGAAAACCTTGTAACATGCGGTGCGTTACAAGTCGCGAATGCAGAATGATGCTTACAGTTCAATGAGTTGGCATACTTAACCTACTGATAGCCTATCAGGTGGGCTTGGGAGACGCCTCAAGGGGACGTCTTTCTGACGGGAGTCAGGGCGACAGTGATGCACTGCATTGCGCGCGCGTGCGTGCGTATATGCAAGAAAATAATGATGCGAATGACCGCCTAAGTGCATCATTATTTTATTACAGATATGTGTGCGCGCGCGAATAGACGCATCAAGAATACCGAGCGTCCTGCCTCAACGCCCCTGCACCTATAACTCCCTTATCGTCACCTGCCATTACAGTCGGATTCCGCTGGCTGCTGCCTGTATGATGCCACGCATCAACACCGCAACAGAGAGAACGTCTGACGTTCCCGAACCCAATCAAGAAGGATGACCCGAATGCCTTTTGACTTTCCACCGCGCACACCGCACATGGCTGAATACCTCGACGAGATAATTGCTGACGCGCAATCACGCTTCCAGCATTCCAAGCCCCAAAAACGCCCGCAGCTTGTGCGCGCTTGGATTTCGAACAATGTCCGAGGCGCAACGGCGCGTGCCGCCATGCTGCGCCTCGACGCTATCAGCTAATCGTGTAAGGCCCCCTTGGGCACTGTGGATCGTCCTGCTCAATCGGCTGCACAACATCCCTGAGCAGTTCACGGGGCGTTTCCACAGTGCCATCAACCATGGCAAATCCGAGCTTGATCGCCTTATCTCTGACCTCCGCATCGACGCGTGTGTCTAGCTCGTCCGCATCGCGCCACCGCCAGACGTATTCTGCGTATTCGTCAACGCGACGACCATCGACGTACTTCTTGGTCTTGTCGCGCAGGATTTCTTCGCCTTCCAATGCGTGGCGGGCATCGCGTTTTACTTTGATCCGGACAACGCGCTCTGGTCCCGACAAACATCGCAAAAACGGGTCCCATGTCTCGTGGCGTTCGAACTCGCAATCTGCCGCCCATGCTGTCACTAGATAGTCGTCACAGAAGTTTGCAACTCCAAGCCGCCGACTTACTCGATCAGGTTCTGGGTCGTCAGGGCGATAACGCGACCAACCGGCTTCCAGCCGCTCTTGATACTCGGGCAACCAATCGCTCTCTTCCATTTCCGCGAATGTGAATTGCTCTTGATCTGGTTTGGCCGGGTCAAACGAATTGTGCCCAGAATACTCGATGAAGTCATATTGCTTGAGACGCTTGAACTCGGCCCTTGCCGCGATTTCGCCTTCCTTGTCGAGCACATCCTTGACCCAAGTATCTATCATCTCTCGCGCGTGTTTCTTCTCGCGCAGTCGATGCTCCCAAGCGTCAAGGGCTTTCAAAGCTTTCTCACGCCATTCTACCGCGCGTTCGCGGACCTGCGGCCATGCTCTGGGTGTGCCTTCGCGTGAAAGCTGCGCCTGCCATGACGCGGGCTTGACCAAATCGGCCAGACCGAGGGTTTCATACCACCAGACGTTGGAGGCGTATTCGAGCGCCACCTTCCTGAACTCGTCGAATGTCTCAGGGATCGCGGGAGGTTCACAGTATGCTCTTGGCTCTTCGTCGATGGCACAATGCAAATCGACCAGCGTCTCAAATGTCGGGACACGCACCGTTTCACCTTTCAACCCGGCCCGTAGTGTCTCGTATGTCACTTTCTTCTGGATGCGCGGATGGTCCAGCGCGAACTTTTGCCCAGCCTCAACTGCTTTCGTGATCGACCCGCGAAACACCCGCAGCACCTCGTCACCGCCGGTGAATTGCTCGACGTCTTGTTTTGCCTCCTGATATTTCATCACCTATTCTCCTCGAGCCATGCGACCACATCGTCGCGAAGGTATCGCACAATTCGGCAATTGGGCTGCGAATATGACGGTCCAAAACCGTCTTTGCGCCAGCGCAGCATCGTTTCATCTTACACGCCAAGAAACCCGGCGGCTTCGGCGCTGGTCATTATCAGAGGTGGATTTGAACGGATCAAATCCGCTCGGAGAGAGTCGATTTGTGACGCGATTTGGTCAATGGTCATGATTATAGGTCCTGTGATGGGAACCCACATGACCAACGCGTCTCCCGCTTCCTGAGTGGCAATGCCACTACTCTCACGCGTCGGCCTCACACCTATCCGGGTCACTACCTATAGGCATGGAGGTATTGGTGTTTTCAATTTAGGCGGTGTTTCGGCGCAATTCAACAACGGAAGAAGGTGCTGCCTGAATCCGCTTGCTGATCGCCGCCGCAATCGCATTTGCCGCTGCCTTCTGTTCTTCATACGTCGGTTCGCCGTAGTGGCCGAGCATCCGCAGGTCATTGTCGGTCATGGTCTGCTGTGCCAGCCACCTGTGAACGTGACGCGGCGCAACTTCCCGCGCAACGGTCATCCAGAAATGGCGCAAGTCTCCCGGCTTTGTCAGAGGCAGTTTGTCCAGCACGTCCAAGTGGCCGCGCGTATCCCGGCGCACGACACGCGACGGGAACACCCATTCACAGTCATCATAGCGAATTTCGTGAAGGCGTTTAAACAACCTGACCACATCGTCCGCGAGAACGATGGTCCGCTCAACCTCCTGACGTTTGAGCCTCTCGAAGGTCACAACACCATCGTCGAGATCAACTTGGTCCCACGTCAAAGCGCGTAGCCCACGACCTCGGAAGCCCGTATACCAAGTGATCTTCCAACACAGGCGGATATGCTCATTCGGGATTTCTTCAATCTCATCCCAGCGGTCCTCCCAAGGGACTTGCATATCGAGTTTACCGGTCTCGACGCGCGACCGCATCTTGGTGCCTTCCAGAAGCGACGGGATCGGTAGAGCAAGAGCGCAGAGCTTGTTGATGAAACGTACCGTCGCCCCGGCCACCGTTGCCGCGACATGGGCGGCGTTCGGGCGCGTGATCTGCACCGCATTCAGGTATTGATTGATCTCAAGAATTGGCAACCTGTCCACATGCACGTCCGCCCATTGCGCCAGATGCTTGTTGAACGTCGCGCGGTAGTCCTTGGCCGTTGTCTCCATCATCCGCGCTTTGCCTGACTGTCTGCTGGTCGTGCGGTGTTCGATGAATTGTTCAAGCGCCTCGCGAAACGTCGGCAGCGCGTTGGCACGCTCGTCCGCCTCCTTCGCCCGTGTCTCGGCCTTGTTCAAGACGTCGCCCGACACGATGCCATGCGCGACAAGGCCGCGCTGATCCTTCGCCCATTTGCAGTGCGTCACCTTCGACGCCCATTGGGCGAGCTTGACCGAGCGCACTTTGTTCGCTGTCGGATCCCACTTGTTGACGTACCAAGTCTTAACGCCAGTCTTTGTCACACAAAGGCGCAAGCCTTTCTGCTCAGGGTCTGTGTACCAGACGGTCTTGTCCGACGTCGGAATCGCGCCGACGTTGGTGTCGGTGAATTTGATATGGGGCATTTTTGAAATCCTTGTAATGGCCTTCGCGTTACAAGGTTCATGTTATGTTCCAACCAAACTCAAACCCAACCACAGATTGCGCAAGCACCTCATTTCATTGAGGTAATTGCTTTGGAACTCTGTGTTTAACTGGTGTTTAAGTGGTGCCCCCACACGGACTCGAACCGCGGACCTACTGATTACAAATCAGTTGCTCTACCAGCTGAGCTATAGGGGCTTGGCGCCGGTGACATCGGTGCGATGCCTAGCGCTTTCCGGTGGAGCGGGATTAGCACCGCCACGCCCGCCGCGCAAGATGTCGATGCCGACGCACCGGATCGTCTGTGGGGAACCCTTTTCAAGCGAGCGTGTACCCCTGCGCGACGAGGTGTGGATTTGTCGCGGAAACTCTGCTAACCGGTCACAGAACCGATGGAGGGATCGATGGACCAGCACCTTTGAAAGCCTGAACACTCACGCATTTCGAAGGAGGCACCATGCCCTTTTCCCTGCCCGATGCGGCTTGCGCGCATCCCATCACCCTGCCCGACGGCACCGCGCATGCCGGCACGGTCTACCTGAAAAACGTCATCGACCACCCACGCTTCCACGTGGGCGCGCACAGCTATGCCAGCGATTTCGACCCGCCCGAGGACTGGGCGGCGCGGCTCGCCCCCTACCTGTTCCCGTTCAGCCAGGAACATCTGCGCATCGGCAAGTTCTGCCAGATCGCGCATGGCGTACGCTTCATCGGTGCCTCGGCCAACCACGCGACGGACGGGCTCAGCACCTTTCCCTTCGCGGTCTTCGACCCGGACAGCATGCTGGGATACCAGCCTGACACCCGCGACACGATCGTGGGGCATGACGTCTGGCTGGGCTACGGCGCGCTGGTCCTGCCCGGCGCGCGGATCGGCAATGGCGTGATCGTGGGGGCCGGCGCCGTGGTGCGCGGCACCGTGCCCGATTACGCCGTGGTGGCCGGGAACCAGGCGCAGGTCCGGCGCATGCGCTTCACGGAGGACGAGATCGCCACGCTCAACGCGCTGGCCTGGTGGGACTGGCCAGAAGAGGCCATCGCCGCCGCGCGATCGGTGCTCGAGGCCGGCGATGTCGCGGCGCTGGCGCGCATGGCCCCCTGACACGGGTCCAAGGGCGCGACGGCCTCCGGGTCGGCGGGTGGGCGCCTTCCGGCGCAGCCGGAACAGAGCCACCCGCCGGGCCGGTCAGTGCCCGCCGAGGATGCCGGTACGCACGTTGTAATCGACTGCCAGCTGGTAGTCGGGGTCGTCATCGCTGTCGACCATCAGGTGGCCGGCCTTGGTCAGCAGGCGGTGGCAGTCGCGCGACAGGTGGCGCAGCTGCAACTGCTTGCCGGCCGCCTCGTACTTGGCCGCCACGGCCTCGATCGCCTGCAGCGCGGACTGGTCCACCACGCGGCTGTCGTCGAAATCGACGATCACGGTCTGCGGATCGCGGGCGGGGTCGAAAAGCTCGACAAAGCCCTCGGCCGAGCCGAAGAAAAGCGGCCCCTGCACCTGGTAGACCTTTGCCTCGTCCGCGGTCGTGTAGGTCTTGGCGTGGATCCGGCGCGCATTGTTCCACGCATAGGCCAGCGCCGAGACGATCACGCCCACGACCACCGCCACGGCGAGGTCCTCCATCACCGTCACCACGGTGACCAGCAGGATGACGAAGGCATCCATCAGCGGCACCTTGCGCAGGATGGTCAGCGAGTTCCAGGCAAAGGTGCCGATCACCACCATGAACATCACCCCCACCAGCGCAGCCAGCGGGATCAGCTCGATCAGCGGGGCGGCGAAGAGGATGAAGACCAGCAGGAACAGCGCCGCGGCGATGCCGGCGATGCGCGTGCGGGCGCCGGATTTCACGTTGATCATCGACTGGCCGATCATGGCGCAGCCGCCCATGCCGCCAAAGAAGCCGGTCAGCACGTTGGCCGCGCCCTGCGCCACGCATTCCTGGCTGGCGCCGCCGCGCTTGTTGGTCATCTCGCCCACGAGGTTCAGCGTCAGCAGCGATTCGATCAGGCCGATCGCGGCCAGGATCACCGCGTAGGGCAGGATGATCTCGAAGGTTTCCCAGGTCAGCGGCACGGTGGGCACGTGGAAGGCCGGCAGCCCGCCCGAGATCGAGGCGAGGTCACCGACCCGCGGCACCTCGAGGCCCAGCCCGATCACCAGCGCCGCCACGATGGCGATGCCAGCCAGCGGCGCGGGCACGACCTTGCTGATCTTCGGCATGGCCCAGATGATGAGCATGGTCAGCACGGTCAGGCCCAGCATCAGGTAGAGCGGCGTCCCCGACAGCCACTCGCCCCCGCCGACGCCATGGCCGGTATTCTCGACCGTGCCGGGCACCTTGAACTGGCCCAGCTGCGCGAGAAAGATCACGATGGCCAGCCCGTTGACGAAGCCCAGCATCACCGGGTGCGGCACCAGCCGGATGAACTTGCCCCATTGCATCACCCCGGCGATGACCTGCAGGATCCCCATCAGCACCACCGTGGCAAAGAGGTATTCCACCCCGTGCTGCGCCACCAGCGAGACCATGACCACGGCCAGCGCGCCCGTCGCGCCCGAGATCATGCCCGGCCGGCCGCCGATCAGCGCCGTCACCAACCCGACGAGGAAGGCGGCATAGAGCCCCACCAGCGGGTGCACCCCGGCCACGAAGGCAAAGGCCACCGCCTCGGGCACCAGCGCCAGTGCGACGGTCAGGCCCGCCAGCAGCTCGATCCGCAGCAGGCCCGGCGTCAGCTTTTCGTCCGAGCGCAGCGTCAGGTCGGACAATTCCAGACGATTGGCGAAACGCGCCAGCAGGGCTTTTTTCATCGGGGATCCTTTCGTTCGCGCTAACGCACATACTGCAGTGCAGCATGAATGGCCAGCCCGGCGGCCGGCAGCGGTCGCGCCCCCGTTAGCAGGTCGCGGCAGCGAACGCACGGAATACTTGCGCATGCCGCGGGCCCGCCAGCGGGGTTGACCGGATTCCGGTCAGCCCGACTCTGCCAACCTGTGTTACGTTACGTCAATTAATTCACCGCACAGATTGGAGACAGGCCCATGACCGCTTGGGAAATTCACGGATACGAATTGGCGAACTGCAATTGCGATACCGGCTGCCCCTGCCAGTTCATGTCGCTGCCCACCCATGGCACCTGCGAGGCGGCCGTCGCCTTTGTCATCGAGAGGGGCCGGCATGGCGATGTGGACCTGTCGGGCACGAAGGTGGCGCAGGTCTTCAAGTGGCCGGGCGCCGTGCACGAGGGCAACGGCACGATGCAGACCATCATCGACGAGGCCGCCACGCCCGAACAGCGCGCCGCGCTGGAGCGGATCGTGACAGGGCAGGACACCGACGAGATGGCCACCTTCTGGTGGGTCTACTCGGCCATGTCTCCCAACAAGCTGGAGACGCTCTTCAAGCCCATCGACATCACGCTGGATTTCGAGGCGCGCACCGGCGCGGCCAGGGTCGCCGATGTCTTCGAGACCGACTGGCGCCCGCTGACAAACCCGGTCACCGGGAACGAGCATCGCGCCCGCATCAACCTGCCGCACGGGTTCGAATACCGCGTCGCCGAGGTGGCCAAGGCCACCACCCGCACCTTCGGAGAGATCCCGCTCGAGGCCAATCACGACAGCCACGCGCATTTTTGCGAGATCCACATGACCCAGGCCGGCGTGCTCGACGCGGCCTGAGCCGGGGGGACAGGACAGGATGACGGAGTCTCCCTTGGCCGAGCGGCTGCTGCGGCGCGACCGCGCTTTGCTGCTTGGCCTGCTGGCCCTGCTCTTCGCGCTGGCCGGCTTCTATACGCTGTTCGGCGTGGGCATGCGGATGAGCGCGCTCGAGATGACCGCCATGTCCGGGATGCGCGACATGCCCGGCCCCGTCGCGCCGGGTGCGTGGTCGGCGGGCTATGCGCTGCTGGTCTTCCTCATGTGGTGGGTGATGATGGTGGCGATGATGCTGCCAAGCGTGGCCCCCACCGTGCTGCTGCACGCGGCCCTGCTGCGCCATGCCGGCCGGTCTGGGCAAGTGGCCGCCCTGTCGGGCGCCTTCCTTGGCGGCTATCTTGCGATCTGGGCCGGTTTCAGCGCGATGGCGACCGCGGCGCAATGGGCGCTCGAGGCCGCGGGGCTCGTCTCGGCCACGATGATGACGCTGATCGACACGCTGCCCGGCGCGCTGCTGCTGATCGCGGCGGGCCTGTTCCAGTTCACGCCGCTGAAGGCCGCCTGCCTGGAGCATTGCCGCAGCCCGGCGCGGTTCCTGGCCGACCGCCGGCGTCCCGGGCGGCGCGGCGCGCTGGTCATGGGGCTGGAGCACGGGGCCTATTGCCTTGGCTGCTGCTGGTTCCTGATGGCGCTGCTTTTCGTGGGCGGCATCATGAACCTCTACTGGATTGTGGGGCTGGCCGCCTTCGTTGCGCTGGAAAAGCTGCTGCCGCGCGGGCCGGACCTCGCGCGGCTGGCCGGGGCGGGGCTTGTCGCCTGGGGGCTGTGGATCCTGGGCGCGGCGCTGTTCTGAACGCGCGCCCCTCGCCTGCCGGGCCGGTTGCGCCGGCGCGAATGGCATGTCTAATGGGTCGCGACACGCAAACAGGAGACCCAGATGACCGAGACGATGATCGCCGTGATCGGCGGCTCCGGGATCTATGACATCGACGGGCTGGACGGGGCGGAATGGCGCCGCGTCGACAGCCCCTGGGGGGCGCCCTCGGACGAGATCCTGACCGGCACGCTGGACGGGGTGAAGATGGCCTTCCTGCCCCGGCACGGGCGCGGCCACGTGCATTCGCCCTCGACCGTGCCCTACCGCGCCAATATCGACGCGCTCAAGCGGCTGGGCGCGACGGACGTGATCTCGGTCTCGGCCTGCGGCTCCTTCCGCGAGGAATACGCGCCGGGGCATTTCGTCGTCGTCGACCAGTTCATCGACCGCACCTTTGCCCGGGAGAAGAGCTTTTTCGGCACCGGCTGCGTGGCGCATGTCTCGGTCGCACACCCGACCTGCCCGCGCCTGTCCGAGGCCTGCCTGAGCGCGGCGCGCGATGCCGGCATCACCATCCACCAGGGCGGCACCTACCTGGCGATGGAGGGGCCGCAATTCTCGACGCTGGCGGAATCGCGGATGTACCGCGACGCCTGGAGCTGCGACGTGATCGGCATGACCAACATGCCCGAGGCCAAGCTCGCCCGCGAGGCCGAGCTCTGCTACGCCTCGATCGCCATGGTCACCGATTACGACAGCTGGCATCCCGATCACGGCGCCGTCGACATCAACGACATCATCCGCACGCTGACCGGCAATGCCGACAAGGGGCGCGAGATGGTGCGCCGCCTGCCCGCCCTGTTGGGCGCCGAGCGCGCGCCCTGCCCGCATGGCTGCGACCGGGCGCTCGACTACGCGGTGCTGACCGCCCCCGAGAAGCGCGACCCCGATCTGGTGGCGCGGCTGGACGCGGTGGCGGGCCGGGTGCTGTGACGCGCCGCGCCGACGGGCCGCTTGGGGGGCTGGCCGCCTGTGCGGCGCTGGTCCTCGCGCTGCCGGTCTCGGCCCAGCAGGAGCGCCCGCGCGCGCATTTCCTTGGCCCCGGCGCCACGCCCTGTGCCACGATTCTGGGCCAGATCGCCGCCGGGCAGGAGGACGTGAAGAACGGCACCGTCGGCTACATCATCGGCGCGTGGTCGCAAGCCACCGTCTCGCGCCGGCAGGCCTTCGACGACCTCGTGAACCGGCTGGGCACCACGCGGCTGGTGCAGCTGACCTTCGACGCCTGCCAGACCGCGCCCGAGGGCACGCTCTTGGGCGAGGTGGTCTCGGGCTCCATCGCCAAGACCACCGCGGGGCTCGGCGCGCGGTGAGACCGGTGCGCCCGGCCCTTGCCGTGCCCGTCGTCGCCACTTGGCTGGCGGGCCTGCCCGCGCAGGCACAGGATTTCATCGAGACGGCGGGGCCGCTGGACGATGACAGCTTCTACCGGCTGGTTGCCTGCGCCGCCCCGCCCGGCGGGGCCTGCACCAAGCGGCTGATCCGCTGGCCCGCGACGCGGCCGCTGCGCGTCGGCTTGGCCCGGATCGACCGCGCCTACCTGGGCGGCAAGCAGAACCGCGCCCGCGCGGCGCTGACCCGTGCGGTGCAGTACCTGAACGCCGCCGGCGCCGGGATCGCGCTGACCGAGGTGCCCGAGGGCGCCGAGACCGATATCGCGATCTACCTCGTCGATACCGATGGCAGCGCGCCCATTGCCGGGACCGGCATTGCCGGCCTGGACGGCGCGACGGTGCCCGGCGCGCGGGTGGTGGTCTGGTCGCGTCCCGACACGCGCCGCATCCTGCGGGCGCGGATCGTGTTCTCGACCCGCCTGCCGATCCAGCACTACGAATCGGCCATGCTGGAAGAGATCACACAGGCGCTGGGCCTGCTGACCGATATCCGCAATCCGCATTACGAGGGCGTGTCGATCTTCTCGCAGGACAGCAACGCCTCCAAGACGCTGGGCGCGCAGGACATCATGGTGCTGCGCCGCCACTACCCCCCACAGGAGTGAGACCATGGACCCGACCCTCTGGCTGGCCTTTGTCGCCGCCTCGACCGCGCTGCTGCTGATCCCCGGCCCGACCGTGCTGCTGGTGCTGTCCTACGCGCTGAGCAAGGGGCGCTCGGTGGCCGTGGCCTCGGCCGCGGGGGTGGCCAGCGGCGATTTCCTGGCCATGAGCCTGTCGCTGGCCGGGCTGGGCGCGCTGGTCGCGGCCTCGGCCACGCTCTTCACCGTGCTGAAATGGGCCGGCGCGGCCTATCTTGTCTGGCTTGGCCTGCGGCTGATCCGCTCGGCCCCGCGCGAGGGGCTGGCCCTGCCCGCGGCCGAGGTGACGGCGCGCGGCGTCTACTGGCACGCCGCCGCGGTGACCGCGCTCAACCCCAAGAGCATCGCCTTCTTCATCGCTTTCGTGCCGCAATTCGTCGACCCGGCGGCGCCGCTCCTGCCGCAATTCGCGATCCTGGTCGGCACCTTCGTCACGCTGGCGGCGCTGAACGCGCTGGCCTATGCGCTGGCGGCCGACCGGCTGCGCCGCGTGATCCGGCAACCGGCGGTGCTGGGCTGGCTGACGCGCGCGGGCGGGGCGGCGCTGGTGGCGATGGGCGTTCTGACGGCCAGCCTGCGCCGCGCCTGAGCGCGCTCACTCCTCGTGGCGTTTCAGGAAATCACGGATGAAATGGCGCACCTCGCGCGAGGCCGAGGTGTCCAGCGCCTTGCACAGCCGGATGAAGGCGTCGCGGTCGTCCCGGTCGAGCCGCAGGACAAGCTGGGCATCCTTGCCCTTTTCCTTGGGCTTCTTCTTGTCGTCCTTGCTCAAACCGTGCCCGTCCCCTTGAGAGTCCCGCCGGGTGATGTATATACAAGATACAGCAGGAACACAGCATTCGTCATGAACGAAAGGTATAGCGATGAGCCTCTACCATGCCAAGTCCATCCTCGTGGCCGACCGTCTCGACTGGAACCGCCCGCATCTGCGCTGGCTGGCCGACCGGTTCTACTCGGCCCGGCGCAAGCGGCGGTGAGCCGCCCGCCCCTGCCGCATCCAGACCGCCCCCGGCCCCGCCGCGGGGCGGTTTTTCGTCTCAAACCTTGCGTTTGTCGCCCAAGACCGTATCCAGCGCAGGCAACGCCAGCACCGAGGAGAGGCCATGCCCGCGCAGAAACAGGTCAGGGACTATATCCGCACCATCGTGGATTTCCCGCATGAAGGCATCATGTTCCGCGATGTCACCACGCTCTTTGCCGATCCGCGCGGCTTCCGGATGGCGATCGACCAGCTGCTGCATCCCTATGCCGGGCTGCGCTTCGACAAGGTCGTCGGGCTCGAGGCGCGCGGCTTCATCCTGGGCGGCGCCGTGGCGCACCAGCTGTCGGCCGGCTTCGTGCCGATCCGCAAGAAGGGCAAGCTGCCCGGCGCGGTGATCTCCGAGGACTACCAGCTGGAATATGGCGAGGCGGTGGTCGAGATCCATGACGACGCCATCGCGCCCGGCGAAAAGGTCCTGGTGGTCGATGACCTGCTGGCCACGGGCGGCACTGCCGAGGCGGGGATCAAGCTGGTGGAGCGGCTGGGCGGCCAGATCATCGGCTGCGCCTTCATCATCGACCTGCCGGAACTGGGCGGGCGCGCGCGGCTGGAAGCGATGGGCATGGATGTCCATGCGCTCTGCGCCTTCGACGGGGCCTGAGCCCCCTGCCCACACGCACCATCACATGGATCGGGCGTCACGCCGCCACGGGCGGCGCCCGGTCCGCCCTCAGGCGGACAGGGCGCTGATCTGTGCGCGCCCGCAGGGCGCGCGCCGCCGGATCACGCCACGTTGACGTTGGCCGCACGGTCCGAGGGCTCGGGATCGCCCGCATTGGCGTCGATGAAATCCAGCACTAGCGGCCGAATGTTGTTGCGCCAGCTCTTACCGGCGAAGATGCCGTAATGGCCCGCGCCGGGCTCCACGTGGCTGGCCTTCTTCTCGGCCGGCAGCCCGGTGCAGAGATCCAGCGCCGCGATGCACTGGCCCGGCGCCGAGATGTCGTCCTTGCTGCCCTCGACGGTCTTGACGGCGACGCGGGTGATCTTGCCCATGTCGACCTTGTGGCCGGCGACCATGAACTCGTTCCGCGCGATCTCGCGGCTCTTGAAGACGCGGTCCACGGTCGACAGGTAGAACTCGGCCGGCATGTCCATCACGGCGAGATACTCGTCGTAGAAGCGGTTATGCGCGTCGTGATCCGAAGCCTGGTTGCGCGCCACGCGCACGATCTGGTCGCGGAACGCCTTGCCATGCCGGTCGGCATTCATGCTCATGAACGAGGCCAGCTGCAGCAGGCCCGGATAGACCATGCGGCCCACCCCCTTGTACTTGAAGCCCACGCGCTGGATCATCGTCTCTTCCAGCTGGCCCATGGTCACGCGGCGGCCGAAATCGGTCACGTCGGTGGGCGTGGCGTCCGGGTCGATCGGCCCGCCGATCAGGGTCAGCGTTCGCGGCTGCGCATCGGGGTCCAGCTCGGCCAGGTAGGCGGTGGCCGCCAGCGTCAGAGGCGCCGGCTGGCAGACCGCGACCACGTTGGTCTCGGGGCCCATGTGGCGCATGAAATCCATCAGGTAGAGGGTGTAATCCTCGATGTCGAACTTGCCGGCCGAGACGGGGATGTCGCGGGCATTGTGCCAATCCGTGACATAGACCTCGCAATTGACGATCAGCGATTTCACGGTCGAGCGCAGCAGCGTGGCGTAATGACCCGACATGGGCGCCACCAGCAGGATCTTGCGCGGCTGTTCCTCGCGCCCCTGCACGTCGAAATGGATCAGGTTGCCGAAGGGCTTTTCCACCACGGTGCGCACCTCGACAAGGTGGTCCTTGCCATCTTCGCAGGTGAAGGTGCGGATGCCCCAGTCGGGCTTGGCCACCATGCGCTCGAAGGTGCGCTCGGTCACCTCGCCCCAGGCGGCCATCCACTGGATGCCCGGGTTGGGCAGCGCGGCGAACATGGGGTAAGAGGCCATGGTCCGCGCAGTGGCACCCAGCCACTGGTTGGTGTTCCGGATGGTCTCCATCAAATCGTATGTCGCCATGTAGCGCATTCGTGTTACTCCTGAGTTGCGGGCAAAGCGCAGGTTGTTTCGGCAGCACTCCGCCCGAGCCATATCGTCGCTTTGCCCCCCGATCACGGCGACGTTATTCTGCGTAGCAGCAAGAATAGGGGGAATTTGTTAAGATGACAACGAACGAGGTTGCCGCAGGCGAAAATCGCGCGCGGCTGGAGGAGAACCTTGCCAAGGTCGACAGGCTTTCCAAGCGGTTGGTTGCCGCGCTGACACGGAAATCACCCACGCCCCCCGCGCTGAACGCGCCGGACAGCACGCTCTATGCCAAGGCCGCGCAGGCCTATTGGCAGGAATGGGTCACGAATCCGGCCAAGCTGATCGAGCAGCAGGTGAACTACTGGGGCAAGACCGTCACCCATTTCGTCGAGGTGCAGAAGGCGCTGGCCTCGGGCCAGCTCAAGGCGCCGGACGATCCCGGCCCGGCCGACAAGCGGTTCAAGAACCCGCTCTGGGACAAGCACCCGTATTTCAACTTCGTCAAGCAGCAATACCTGATCAATGCCGAGGCGATCCGCGAGGCGGTCGAGACGATCGACGATCTCGACGAGAAGGAAAAGCGGCGAATCCGCTACTTCGCCCAGCAGATCACCGACATGTTCGCGCCGACCAACTTCCTGGCCACCAATCCCGAGGCGCTGATGAAAGCGGTCGAGACCGAGGGCGAGAGCCTCGTGCGCGGGCTCGAGAACCTGGTCAGCGATCTCGAGGCCAACAATGGCGAGATGGTCGTGCGGCTGGTGGACGAGAACGCCTTCGAGGTGGGCACCAACATCGCCACCGCCGAGGGCAAGGTGGTCTATCGCAACCGCATGATGGAGCTGATCCAGTACAACCCCACCACCGACACGGTGCACGAGACCCCGATCGTGCTGTTCCCGCCCTGGATCAACAAGTACTACATCCTTGATCTGAAGCCCGCGAACAGCTTTATCCGCTGGGTCGTCGACCAGGGCTATACCCTCTTCGTGGTCAGCTGGATCAACCCGGACGCCAAGTATCGCGATATCGGGCTCGAGGAATATGTCGAGGAGGGCTACCTGACCGCGATGAAGGTCGCGCGCGAGATCTGCGGCGTCGAGAAGCTCAACGTGGTGGGCTACTGCATCGCGGGCACGACGCTGGCGCTGACCCTGTCGCTGCTCAAGAAGCGCGGCGAGAAGGTGATCAAGTCGGCCACCTTCTTCACCGCGTTGACCGATTTCAGCGACCAGGGCGAGTTCACGCCCTTCCTGCAGGATGATTTCGTCGACGGGATCGAGCAGGAGATCGACCAGGAAGGCATCCTGCCCTCGTTCATCATGGCGCGGACCTTCTCGTTCCTGCGCTCCAACGACCTGATCTACGGGCCGGCGATCAAGCACTACATGATGGGCGAGACGCCGCCCGCCTTCGACCTGCTCTACTGGAACGGCGACGGCGCCAACCTGCCCGGCAAGATGACCCGGGAATACCTGCGCGGGCTGTGCCAGCAGAACCGCTTTGCCGAGGGCACGTTCGAGATGTTCGGCGAGACGCTGTCGCTCAAGGACGTGGACGTGCCGCTGATGTCGATCGCCACCGAGACCGACCACATCGCCGCCGCCCGCGATGTCTATCGCGGCGTGCAGATGATGGGCTCGCGCTCCAAGCAGTTCGTGCTGGGCCAGTCCGGCCATATCGCCGGCATCGTGAACCCGCCCACCAAGAACAAGTACGGCCATTACACCAACGACGATCTCAGCCTCGATTTCGACGCCTGGAAGGAGAATGCCGATCACCATGACGGGTCGTGGTGGCCGCATTGGGAGGTCTGGCTGAAGAAGCGCTCGGGCAAGCAGGTGCCGGGCCGCATCCCGGGCGATTCGGGCTACGAGGTGCTGGCCCCTGCCCCGGGCACCTATGTGAAGATGAAGGCGGCCAAGCAAATTCAGTGATTTGGCCGGTTTTTTGCTGCACCGCAGAATTTCCCTTGAAATGCTGCGGTGCAGCATGCATATTCCTTGCAGTTGCTGAACACCGGGGTGGGCCCGGAGCAACAAGAGACAAGGAATACGTTGAGATGGCACAGACCCAAGACTTCACCGCGATGATGAAAGACGTTATGGGCGCGTTCCCGGTCGACACGAAGGCCATGGAAGATGCCTTCAAGACCACCGCCACCATGAACGAGAAGCTCTCGGCTGTCGCTCTGGAAGCTGCCGAGAAGTCGACCGAGCTGTCGGCCAAGTGGACCAAGGACACCCTGTCCAAGATGGCAGACATGACCAAGGTCAAGGACGAGCCGGCCGACTACGCCAAGGCAATGACCGATTTCGCATCGGCCCAGGCAGAAACCGCTGCCGAGCACATGGCCGCCTATGCCGAGATCGCCAAGAAGGTCCAGATGGACACCGTCGAGCTGCTGATGGCTGCCGGCAAGGACTTCTCCGAGGACGCGACCGCGGCCATGAAGAAGGCGACCGACGACATGACTTCGGCCGCCAAGAAGGCCACGGCGACCGCCGCCGAATAATCGACCGGCGGGCGGCCACGCGCTGCCCGGGTTGATACAGGGATTTGCGCCCTCTCCTCCCATTTTGGCGCAAAATCCTGGGCCGGGTTCTTCGGAACCCGGCTTTTTTCATGTCCGGCTTGCGGGCCGGGCCGGCTGCTGCATAGTGGCGCCATGAAGATCGCCGCGCTGACCATGGTCCATCGCGATCACTGGGCGCTGGGCCAGTGGTACCGCCACCACGCTGCCGCGCTGGGGGCCGCCAACCTTTTTGTCGTGGCGCACGGGGCCGACCCCGAAATCGCACGGATCTGCCCGGGCGCCAGCATCATCACCGTGCCGCGCGACGACCTGACCGGGTTCGACCGGCGCCGCGGCCAGATGCTGGACGGCTTCCAGGCCGGGCTGCACCGCGTCTATGACTGGGTCATCCGCACCGACGCCGACGAGCTGATCTGCTGGGATCCCACCCTGCATGACGGGCTGGCCGGGCTGTTTGCGGCGCATGATGACGTGCCGGTGCTGACGGCCCTGGGCTTCGACCTCGTGGCGCAGGATGCCGATGGCGAGGGGCCGCTCTTTGCCGCCACGCGCCATGTCGCCTTCTCGGGGCATTACTCCAAGGCCGTGGCGGCGCGGCGGCCGGTCTCGTTCCAGCTGCACGGCACGAAGGTGGCGCCGCGCAAGCTGGCCGATTTCCCCTTCCGGATGCCGCGGGGGTTCTACCTTGCGCATCTGAAATATGCCGACCGTGCGGCCTTGGCCGAGGCGACGCGGGTGCGCATGGCGGTGGCCGGCGGGCCCGAGGGCGGCTTGCCCGGGGAGGGCTGGCGCCTCGCCGATGCCGATGCCGCGAAGTTCTTTGCCCAGTTCGCCGCCAAGCGGCCCGAGCCCTGGGCGCGTGCGGAGCAGCACGCCTGGGAGACGCTGTCGGTCAAGCCCGCCCGGCTGGAGAAGCACGGGGTGGTCAAGGCGCGGGCCCTGAAATTCGACCATCGAACGATCCTGCCGGACTGGTTCGCGTCCCTCTGAGCGCTGCGCGGGCGGCGAGGGTGCGGCAGGAGTATTTTTCGGAAAGATGAAAGAGCGGGCCGTTCGCTCGGGAGAGGCAGCCGCACCGATCCCTGGGCGCGGCTGCCACAAGGATCAGTTGACGATCGTGGCCTCGGTGGCTTCGCGGATCTGGTCCTCGGTCACGCCCTCGGCGCATTCGACGATCTTGAGACCGCCCTCGACCACGTCGAGCACGCCGAGATTGGTGATGATGCGATCGACCACGCCCTTGCCGGTCAGCGGCAGGGTGCATTCCTTGAGCAGCTTGGAGGCACCGGCCTTGTTCTGGTGGTCCATCACCACCACGACCTTCTCGACGCCGGCGACGAGATCCATCGCGCCACCCATGCCCTTGACCAGCTTGCCCGGGATCATCCAGTTCGCGAGATCACCGTTCTCGGCCACCTCCATGGCGCCCAGGATCGCGGCCGCGATCTTGCCGCCGCGGATCATGCCGAAGCTGGTGGCGCTGTCGAAATAGGAGGTCCGGTTGAGCTCGGTGATGGTCTGCTTGCCGGCATTGATCAGGTCGGGATCCTCTTCCCCCTCGAAGGGAAAGGGGCCCATGCCCAGCATGCCGTTTTCCGACTGCAGCGTGATGTCCTTGTCGCCCACGTAATTCGCGACCAAGGTCGGGATGCCGATCCCGAGATTCACATACATGCCGTCTTCGAGTTCCTCTGCCGCGCGTGCGGCCATCTGGTTGCGATCCCAGGGCATTATGCTTCCTCCCGCTTGCGCGTGGTGCGCTGTTCGATCCGTTTCTCGTGCTCGCCCTGGATGATCCGGTGCACGTAGATGCCCGGCAGGTGGATGTGATCGGGGTCGAGCGAGCCGCGGGGGACGATTTCCTCGACCTCGACCACGCAGACCTTGCCACACATGGCGGCTGGCGGGTTGAAGTTGCGCGCGGTCTTGCGGAAGACGAGGTTGCCGGTGTCGTCGGCCTTCCAGGCCTTGACGATGGAGAGGTCCGCGAAGATGCCCTCTTCGAGGATGTAGTGCTCCCCGTTGAAGACCTTGACCTCCTTGCCCTCGCCGATCTGCGTGCCGTAGCCGGTCTTGGTGTAGAAGCCCGCAATGCCCGCGCCGCCGGCGCGCATGCGCTCGGCCAGGGTGCCTTGCGGGTTGAATTCCAGCTCGAGCTCGCCGCTCAGGTACTGGCGCATGAACTCGGCATTCTCGCCCACGTAAGAGGACATCATCTTCCGGATCTGCTTGGTCTCGAGCAGCTTGCCGAGGCCGAACCCGTCGACACCGGCATTGTTCGAGGCCACCGTCAGGTCCTTGACGCCGCTCTCGACCAGCGCGTCGATCAGCAGTTCCGGGATGCCGCAGAGGCCGAAGCCGCCCGCGGCGATGAGCATGCCGTCATGCAGCACCCCATCAAGCGCCTCGGCCGCCGTGCCGTAGACCTTTTTCATGGAAAACTCCCCTGATTTTGGATCAGGGGAGTTGTCGCCGCCCCGTGGCGGAGAGTCAACGCGCCTTGCGGCGCTGCGAGCGCTCACATCAGATCAGGCGGACCTGCGTGCCGATCGGCGTGATCTCGTAGAGCTCGGCAATCTTCTCGTTGTAGAGCCCGATGCAGCCATCCGAGGAGGGCCGCCCGATCTTGCGCGTGTCATGCGTGCCGTGGATCAGGTAGGCCGGCCAGTCGAGATACATGGCATGGGTGCCCAGCGGGTTGTCGGGCGCACCGCCCTCGACCGGCTTCCAGTCGGGGAACCGTTCCATCTGGCTGGCGGTGGGCGTCCAGGAGGGGGCCTCCTTCTTGCGCACGATGCGGGTATAGCCGCGCTTGGTCAGCTCGTCGGTCTTGGGCACCGAGGTGGGGTAGACGCGGTAATCGCCATCCACCGACCAGTAATGCAGCGCGCGGCTGGCCGTGTCGCAGACGATGGCGCCCTTGCCCAGCTCGTCGAAATGGTCGCGCCAGTCCTGAGACATGAAGGCCGAGGCATTGCGGCGCGCGATGTTCGTGGCCGGGCGCGACACCTCCTGTGCCCGCGCGGTCGCGGGAACGATCAGGCTGGCGGCGCCGGCGACGATCAGGCCGCGGCGGGTGAAACCGGTCTGGGACATGGAATTGCCTTTCTGCTTTGCCTCGTCTGCGCTTGGCATGCCGCAGCCGGCGCAGAGAGGAAAATCACGACCCGGTGTGCCCGCGTGAGTGGCGCAATTCCGCCACGCATTCACTCCTTGCCGCTGGCCGTCTTCTTGGCGGGGGCCTTCTTGGCGGCAGTCTTGCGCGTCGTGGTCTTCTTGGTGGTCGAGGATTTGGCCGCTGCCTTCTTGGGCGCGGCCTTCTTCTTGCCTTTGGCGCCGGCCTTCTCGGCGACCAGCTTGACCGCCTCGTCCAGCGTGATCTTGTCGGGCTCCATCCCGTCGGGCAGGGTCGCGTTGACCTTTTCCCATTTCACGTAAGGCCCGTAGCGGCCCTCCATCACGTTGACCGCGCCGCCATCGGGATGCTGGCCCAGCTCGCGCAGCGCCTTGGCGGCCTGCCGGCCACGGCCCGGGTTGGCGCGCTTGTGGGCCAGCAGTTCCACCGCGCGGTTCATGCCGATCTCGAACACCTCCTGGAATTCCTTGAGGTTGACGTAGACCGGTTTTTCCTCGTCGGGCAGTTGGTGCATGATGTAGGGGCCGAAGCGGCCGAGGTTCGACTTCACCTCGCCCCCGTCGGGATGCAGGCCGACGATGCGCGGCAGCGTCAGCAGCGTCAGCGCCTTCTCGAGGGTCATGTCATCGGGCGACCAGCCCGGCAGGTACTGGCCGCGCGCCTTGGGCAGCGAGGCCCGCGGCGGCTTCTTGTTCTCGGGCGTGGGCTCGCCCCGCTGGACATAGGGCCCGAAGCGGCCGGCCTTGAGCCAGATCTCGTCGCCCGCATCCTCGCCCAGCAGCCGTTCCTCGCCATCGGCGCCCTCGCCCGCGATGGGGCGGGTATAGGTGCATTCGGGATAGTTGCCGCAGCCCACGAAGCCGCCGGTGCGCGAGGTTTTCAGATGCAGCTGCCCCTGCCCGCATTTCGGGCAGATCCGCGGATCGGTGCCATCCTCGCGCGGGGGATAGAGCTGCGGTGCCAGCGCGTCGTCCAGCACGTCCAGCACCTCGGCGATGCGCAGGTCCGAGGTCTCGGCGATGGCGGCGCTGAAATCGCTCCAGAACTTGGACAACAGTTCCTTGTAGTCCTCCTCGCCGGCGCTGACCTGGTCCAGCTCATTCTCGAGCGCGGCGGTGAAGTCATATTCCACGTAGCGCTTGAAGAAGTTGAGCAGGAAGATCGTGACGATGCGACCCTTGTCCTCGGGGATCAGGCGGTTCTGCTCCTTGCGGACATATTCGCGGTCCTGGATCGTGGTGACGATCGAGGCATAGGTCGAGGGGCGGCCGATGCCCAGCTCTTCCATGCGCTTGACCAGCGTCGCCTCGGTGTAGCGCGGCGGCGGCTGAGTGAAGCTCTGCGTGGCCAGCACGGCGCCATCGGCCGAGAGCACCGCCGCGTCGTGGCTCTGCAACCCCTCGCCCGCGTCCAGCACGTCGCCCTCGCGGTCGGCCGCCTTGTCGAAGGCCCCCTGCAGCGCGCCGGACTTGAAACCGGCCCGGTCGCCCGTCGCGATCGGTGGCAGGCGCTTGTCGTCATCCTCGACCGGCTCGTCGCGCCCCTCTTCGTAGACCTTGAGGAAGCCGTCGAACTGGATCACCTGGCCGGTAGCCCGCAGACCCACCTTGCCGTCTTGGCTGCCGATCTCGACGGTGGTGCGCTCCAGCCGGGCGGCGGCCATCTGGCAGGCCAACGTGCGCTTCCAGATCAGGTCGTAGAGCTTGCGCTGATCCTCGTCCTTGAGCTTGAGGCTGGGCGCATCCTTGGTCATGTCCGTGGGCCGGATGCATTCATGCGCTTCCTGCGCGTTCTTCGCCTTGTTCTTGTACATGCGCGGGCTGTCGGGGACGTAATCCGCGCCGTAGCGGTCCTTGATCGCGTCACGCGCGGCCATCACCGCCTCGGGCGCCATGTCGATCCCGTCGGTCCGCATGTAGGTGATGTGCCCGGCCTCGTAAAGGCGCTGCGCCGCGTTCATCGTCTGCCGCGCGCCCATGCCGAACTTGCGGCTGGCCTCCTGCTGCAGGGTCGAGGTCATGAAGGGCGCCGAGGGGTTGCGCGTGCCGGGCTTGGCCTCGACACTGGTCACGGTCAGCTCGCGCCGGGCGACCTCGGTCACCGCGCGGGTCGCGTCCTTGGCACTGGGCAAGTCGAACTTCTCGAGCTTGCGGCCATCCAGCACGGTCAGACGCGCCTCGAAGCTGGCGCCTTTGGGCGTGGTCAGCTGTGCCTTGACCTGCCAGTATTCCTGCGGCTTGAAGGCCTCGATCTCCATCTCGCGCTCGACGATGAGGCGCAGGCAGACCGATTGCACCCGCCCGGCCGAGCGCGCGCCCGGCAGCTTGCGCCAGAGCACCGGCGACAGGTTGAAGCCCACAAGATAGTCGAGCGCGCGGCGCGCGAGATAGGCCTCGACCAGCGGCGCGTCGATGTCGCGCGGATTCTGCATCGCCTCGGTGACGGCCGCCTTGGTGATCGCGTTGAAGGTGACGCGCCGCACCTCGGTCGATTTCTTGATCGAGCGGCGCTTGGTCAGCGCCTCCTTCAGGTGCCAGCTGATGGCCTCGCCCTCGCGATCGGGGTCGGTGGCGAGGATCAGGTTGTCATCGGATTTCAGCGCTTCGGCGATGGCGGCGACATGCTTGCGGGAATCGCTCGCCACCTCCCATTTCATCGCGAAATCATGCTCGGGATCGACCGATCCGTCCTTGGGCGGCAGGTCGCGAACATGTCCGTAAGAGGCCAGAACCGTGTAGTCGGATCCCAGATACTTGTTGATTGTCTTGGCCTTGGCCGGGGATTCCACGACAACGACTGGCATCGGCGACTGCACCTCTTTGAAAATAATTCGGGCCTCTGTCGGGCCGCGTATGGCGATGCGACATGTGGGGTGCAAGGGGGAATTGTCAACGTGGGCGGTGATGCCGCTTCTCGCACAGGGGCGTTCCGGGCTATGCTGAGAGGGCCATTTCACAAGGACGAAACCATGCGTATCCTGCTATTCCTGCTGGCGGTCCTGGCCGCCGGTCCGGCCCTGTCCTGGGAGACGCCGCAGCGCGGCACGACCCTGCGCGCGACCCTGATGGACGCGGTGCGGCCGCATGCGGAATGGGTGCTGGGCGCGCCCGTCGTGTTCCGCGTCGACGACTTGCGGGTCTCGGGCGATCTTGCCTTTGCCAACCTGCACGCGCTGCGCCCGAACGGGGCGCCGATCGACCCGGCCTCGATCCCGCGGCGCCCCGGGGTGGACAACCCGTTTGACTGGGACGGGCCACAGATCCAGGCGCTGCTGGTGCATTCGGGCGCGGGGTGGAGCGTCATGCATCACGAGATCGGCGCCACCGATGTCTGGTGGGCGGATCCGGCGCTCTGCCCGCAATGGCGCTTCGTGCTGACCGACACGTGCTGAGGCTCAGGCCCCGCGCGACGGGGCCGAGGGGACCAGCGAGAGCAGCCCGCCGGGCCGGCGTTCGATACGGCCGTCGATCTCGAGATCGGTGAGCGCGGGCGAGACCTGCCCCGAGGGCGCGCCGAGATCGCGGATCAGTTGATCCTCGGCCATGGGCGACGGGCCCAGCCGCGACAGGATGCGATCATGCAGGCGCGCGGTCTCTTTCAACCCGCGCCTCTCGGGCGGCGGGTCCGGCACCTGCGCGGGCGGCGCCGCGGCGGGCGCGGGACAGGGCGGCAGGTCGAAGGCGGCTTGCGGCTCGGCCTTTGGCAGCGCCTCGAGGATGTCGTCCACGGTCCGGGTCAGCCGCGCACCATCGCGGATCAGCATGTTGCAGCCCCCGGCGCGGGCGTCAAACGGGTGGCCCGGCACGGCCAGCACTTCGCGCCCCTGGTCGAGCGCGGCGCGCGCCGTGATCAACGAGCCCGACTTGGCCGCGGCCTCGACCACGACCACGGCCTGCGACAGGCCCGACACGATGCGATTGCGCACCGGGAAATGCCGCGCGACGGGGGCCATGCCCATGGGCTGCTCGCTGAGGCGCGCGCCCCCGGTGGCGGCGATCTCCTCGGCAAGGCGGGTGTTCTCGGACGGGTAGAGCATGTCGACCCCGCCGGCCATGGCCGCGACGGTGCCGGTGGGCAGCGCGGCGACATGCGCCGCGGTGTCGACGCCGCGCGCCAGCCCCGAGGCCACGGTGAACCCGGCCTGCCCCAGCCCCTCGGCCAGGGCGCGCGCCATTCGCAGCCCCAGCGACGAGGCATTGCGCGCGCCGACCAGCGCGATCATGGGGCGGGACAGAATGGCCATGTCGCCGACGACCCAGAGTGCGGGCGGCGCATCGGCCAGTTGCGCCAGCAGCGGCGGGTATCCCGGCGCGCCGCGACAGACCAGCCTTGCGCCCTTGTCCCGGGCGGCGCGCATCTCGGCCAGCACGACGCCTTCGGGACAGGGTTCATAGCGCTCGACCCCGGCGGCGCGGGCGACCTCGGGCAGCGCCTGCAGCGCGGCGGCCGCGCTGCCATGTTCCTCTAGCAGGCGCCAGAACGTCGTCACGCCCACACGTCGGGAGCGCAAGAGACGGAGCCAGGAGACACGCTCGTCTTCCGTGGTGGGTGGGAGTGGGGGGTGAGTGGAAGAGTAGCTGTCGTCGCGCATCCTGGCCCCGTCATCTTGCCCAACGTGTTTAACGTGCGCTCGGTTAATCACTGGTGAACGGAATCGCCATGACGCGGGCCAAACGGCCAAGCCCATGATTTCGGGACAGATTATCTTGCGACCCGCGCAGCCGACCCTTCCGCGGGGGCGTGTCGCACGGCCGGGACCAGGGCCCAGAGCACGGCCCAGGCGGTGACCGCCTGCAGGCTCAGCGCCAGGACGAGGATCGGCACGGTGCCGGGCGCCTCGCTTGTCAGGTCGCCGTTCAGCGCGACATGGGCCACGATCAGGCCCAGCACGTTCGCCACGACCAGGAAGGCACACAGGCCGGCCCACCCGCGCTGCGCCATGACCAGCACGAGCGGCCAGAGCAGCGGCAGCAGCAGCCAGCCCAGCGCTGGCGCCGCGACCAGCGCGTAGACCGCCAGCAGAAGCCGACCGCGCAGCCAGCCGCTCTCGGCGAAACCGGGCTCTCCGGCGATCACCAGCAGCGCGCCCGCGACCAGCGCCGGCAGGATCAGCCCTGCCAGCACCGACGCCAGCGGCCGCCAGAGCCCCAGCTGCGCCGGGTCGAGCGGCGGGCTGGCCAGTCCCCGGGGCGGCTCAGGCCGCGGCGCCGCCAACCGTCAGGCCCCCGATCATCACCGTGGGTTGGCCGACACCCACCGGCACCCATTGCCCCTGCTTGCCGCAGCTGCCCATGCCGGGATCCAGCGCCATGTCGTTGCCCAGCGCGCGGATCTGCTGCAGCGCGGTGGCGCCGTCGCCGATCAGCGTGGCGCCCTTGACCGGCGCGCCGACCTTGCCGTTCTGCACGCGGTAGGCCTCGGTGCAGGAGAACACGAACTTGCCATTGGTGATGTCGACCTGCCCGCCGCCGAAGCCCACGGCCCAGATCCCATCCTTGAGATCGGCCACGATATCGGTCGGGTCTGCGGTGCCGCCGGTCATGTAGGTGTTGGTCATGCGCGGCATCGGGATGTGGGCATAGCTTTCGCGGCGCCCGTTGCCCGTAGGCTCCACCCCCATCAGCCGGGCATTCTGGCGGTCCTGCATGTAGCCCACCAGCACGCCATCCTCGATCAGCACGTTGCGGCCCGAGGGCGTGCCCTCGTCATCCACGGTGATCGAGCCGCGCCGGTCGGGCATGGTGCCGTCATCCAGCACCGTCACGCCCTTGGCCGCGACCTGCTGGCCCATCAGCCCGGCAAAGGCGGACGAGCCCTTGCGGTTGAAATCGCCCTCCAGCCCGTGACCCACCGCCTCGTGCAGCAGGATGCCGGGCCAACCCGGGCCCAGCACGATATCCATGACGCCGGCCGGGGCCGGCTCGGCCGAGAGGTTGACCAGCGCGATGCGCAGCGCCTCGCGCGCCTTGTCCTGCCAGTCCTGCGGCTCCAGCAGCCCGTCCAGCGCGATCCGCCCGCCGCCGCCGGCGGTGCCGGATTCGCGGCGCCCATCCTCCTCGACGATGACCGAGACATTGACCCGGGTCATCGGGCGCACATCGGTCACCAGCCCGCCCTCGGGGCGCAGGATGGCGACTTCCTGCAGCGAGGCCGAGATCATTGCCGTCACCTGCACCACGCGCGGGTCGAGATCGCGGGCGAAGGCGTCGATCTCGCGCAGGGTCTCGATCTTGACCGGAAAGGCTGCGCCGGCGATCGGGTCGTGATCGGTATAGAGCGTGCGGTTCGTGCCCGGCGGCGGCGGCGCGATCACCCCGCCGCCCTGCCCCACGGCGAGGCGCGCGGTCTCGGAGGCGCGCCGCAGCGCGGCCTCGCTCAGCTCGGTGGCATGGGCATAGCCCGCCACCTCGCCGCGCACGGCGCGCAGGCCGAATCCCTCGGAGGCGTCGTAGCTGGCCGTGCGCACGCGGCCGTCGTCGAAGACCAGCGTCTCGGAGCGGCGCCGTTCGAGGAACAGCTCGCCATCCTCGGCACCGGACAGCGCGTCACGCAGGATCGCCGCGGTGCGGTCACGGTCGAGATGCGTCTCGAAGGGGCGGAAGGGCGCGTCGGGCATGGGGCCTCGCTATTTGATCTGGATCAAGAAAAGCGGCGCTTTGCCGCAAGAGTCCGGCTTTATCGGAATGACAGAATATGATTTTAAAGCGCGGGAGCGCAATGGCAGCGCCGATCATTCGTGACGGCCCCGCCCGCGACACGTGATTTGCAACCGATCAGGGTGAGACATGCAACCGAAGACGATGCTGACGGGCCTTCTGGCGACCGTCCTCGCCGCGCCGGCGCTGGCGCAGGACCTCGAAGTGGTGGGCCGGCCGGCCGATGGCGGCATGGGCTTCCAGCCCGCGGCGACCAAGCTGGCACGCGACCTGCAATGGCTGGACGGCATGATCCTGGTGATCATCACCATCATCACGCTGTTCGTGGTGGGCCTGCTGGCCTATTGCATCCTGCGCTACAACCGCAAGGCCAACCCGAACCCGGGCAGCTTCACCCACAACTCGCCGCTCGAAGTGGCCTGGACCATCGGTCCGATCGTGATCCTGATCTTCATCGGCTCCTTCTCGCTGCCGGTGCTGTTCGACCAGCAGGAGATCCCCGAGGGCGACATCACCATCAAGGCGACCGGCTACCAGTGGTACTGGGGCTATGAATACGTGGGCGAGGATCTGGCCTTCGACAGCTACATGATCGGCGCCCCGGCGACCGGCGGTGACAACCGGCTGAACGAAGAGGTCGAGGCGCAGCTGGTCGAGGCGGGCTATTCGCGCGAGGAATTCCTGCTGGCCACCGACACTGCCATCGTGGTGCCCGTGGGCAAGACCGTGGTCATGCAGGTCACCGGCGGCGACGTGATCCATTCCTGGACCATCCCGGCCTTCGGCGTGAAGCAGGACGCGGTGCCCGGCCGCCTCGCCGAACTGCACTTCACCCCCGAGCGCGAGGGCGTCTATTTCGGCCAGTGCTCGGAGCTGTGCGGCATCGCCCATGCCTACATGCCGATCACCGTCAAGGTCGTCTCGGAGGCCGCCTACGAGGCATGGCTGGCGAACTCGAAGGAAGAAGGCTGGTACACCGACGTCCGCGAAGTGCTGACCAACTGAGCCTCCGGGCCGCCTGAGACACGGACGGGCCCGGCCCGTCCAACGCAAAGCCGGGGCCCGCGGGCCCCGGTCCTCCAACGGAAGAGACCTTGATGAGCGACGCAAGCTTCGAGACACGCGCCCATGAGAGCGAGCCGCAATTCGGCGACTATTTCGCGCTTCTGAAGCCGCGCGTGATGACGCTGGTCGTCTTCACCGCCTTTGTCGGCCTGTTGGCCGCGCCGGTGCCGCTGCACCCGTTCGTGGGCTTCTGTGCGGTGCTGTTCATCGCCGTGGGCGGTGGCGCCTCGGGCGCGCTGAACATGTGGTACGATGCCGATATCGACGCCAAGATGCGCCGCACCGCGCGCCGCCCGATCCCGGCCGGCAAGGTCACGGGCGAGGAAGCGCTGGCGATCGGCCTGACCCTGTCCGCCTTCTCGGTGATCTTCCTCGGTCTCGCGACCAACTGGCTGGCGGCCGCGCTGCTGGCCTTCACCATCTTCTTCTACGTCATCATCTACACGATGTGGCTCAAGCGGCTGACCCCGCAGAACATCGTCATCGGCGGCGCCGCGGGCGCCTTCCCCCCGATGATCGGCTGGGCCGCGGCGACCGGCGACATCTCGACCGCCTCGGTGCTGATGTTCTGCCTGACCTTCCTGTGGACGCCGCCGCATTTCTGGGCGCTGGCCCTGTTCGTCCGCATGGATTACGACAACGCCACCGTGCCGATGCTGACCGTCACCCATGGCCGCCGCGCCACGCGCCGCCACATCCTGGCCTACACCGTCCTGCTGGCCGCCTTCGCGCTGGGGCTGGGCTTCACCCAGGTGGGCGGGCCGATCTACCTGACCGTCGCGCTGGTGCTGAACGTGCTCTTCGTCAAGGGCGCCGTCGACATCTGGCGCCGGGACGAGGCCGCCGCCGAGGCCGACAATTACCGGGCCGAAAAGAAGTTCTTCAAGCTTTCGCTGCTCTACCTCTTCGCGCATTTCGGCGCGATCCTCGTCGAGGCCGGGCTCGACCGTCTGGGGGTCTGGGCATGAGCCTGAGCAAGCAGCACGAGATCCATCAGCGTCGCCGCGGCCGCAATATCGGGCTGGGCCTGGTGCTGGTGGCCTTCATCGCGATCATCTTCGGCCTGACCGTGGTCAAGGTCAGCCGCGGTGATTTCCAGATGCAACCGCAGGGAGTGTCGGATGGCAATTGACGGAAAAGGCAAGACGGTTCTGCAACTGGTCGGCGTCGTCGTCACGATGGGCGCGCTGGCCTGGGCCTCGGTGCCGTTCTACGACTGGTTCTGCCGCGTCACCGGCTTTGGCGGCACGCCCAACGTGGCCGACGCCTCGGACCAGATCCTGGACGAGACGATCAAGGTGCGCTTCGACGCCTCCAAGCAGCGCGGCATGCCGTGGGAGTTCAAGCCCGTCCAGCACGAGATGGAGATCCGCATCGGCGAGCAGGGCCTGGCCTTCTACGAGGCCTACAACCCCACCGACCGGCCCGTCGCCGGTCAGGCCAGCTACAACGTGGCGCCCTACGAGGCCGGCGGCTTCTTCTCCAAGATCGACTGCTTCTGCTTCGAAGAGCAGGTGCTGATGCCGGGCGAGCGGGTGCAGATGCCGGTCAGCTTCTTCGTCGACCCCGGCATCGTCACCGACCGCGACGCCAAGCACACGCAGCACATCACGCTGAGCTACACCTTCTACGAGATCGACCTGCCCGAAGAGACGCAGGCCGCGCTCGCCCCGAACAGCGACGCTGACGCGTCCGTGAACTAACGCCTAACGAGGGACACGCCATGGCGCATGCTAAGAACCACGACTATCACATTCTGAACCCCTCCATCTGGCCCCTGCTGGCGGCTGTCGGTGCCTTCGTCATGCTGTTCGGCGCCGTGCTGCTGATGCATGGCAGCGGGCCCTGGCTGTTCCTGATCGGCTTCGTCGCCGTGCTCTACGTCATGTTCGGCTGGTGGTCGGACACGGTGCAGGAAAACAAGGTGGGCGACCACACGCCGGTCGTGCTGATCGGCCTGCGCTACGGCTTCATCCTGTTCATCATGTCCGAGGTGATGTTCTTCTTCGCGTGGTTCTGGAGCTTCTTCAAGCACGCGCTTTACCCGATGGACCCCGACGGGATGAGCCCGCAGGTCGAGGGCGTCTGGCCGCCGGCCGGCATCGAGACCTTCGACCCCTGGCACCTGCCGCTGATCAACACGCTGATCCTGCTCTGCTCGGGCGCCGCGGCCACCTGGGCGCACCACGCGCTGGTGCACGAGAACAACCGCAAGGACATCGTCTCGGGCCTGACCATCGCGATCATGCTGGGCCTGATCTTCACGTTCTTCCAGGCCTACGAGTACACCCACGCGGCCTTCGGCTTTGCCGGCAACATCTACGGTGCCAACTTCTTCATGGCGACCGGCTTCCACGGCGCGCATGTGATCATCGGCACGATCTTCCTGTTCATCTGCCTGCTGCGCGTGATGCGGGGCCACTTCACCCCGGACAACCATCTCGGCTTCGAGGCGGCGGCCTGGTACTGGCACTTCGTCGACGTGGTCTGGCTGTTCCTCTTCGCCTCGATCTACATCTGGGGCGGCTGAGCCCGGGCAGGCGCGGCGAAAACGCCGCGCCTGCGCGCCACGAACGGGATGGGTGCTTGCACCCGCCCTTCCCTGAGGTACACCAAGGCGCGCCCCACCGGCGCGCCTTTTGGTTTCGGAGAGCCCGTGCAACGCATTCTCGCCCCTCTCGCCATCGGTCTCGCAGGTGCCGCGATCCTCGTCTGGCTGGGCACCTGGCAGGTGCAACGGCTGGCGTGGAAACGCGGCATCCTGAACGAGATCGAGACCACCATCGCCGGCCCGGCCCGGCCGCTGCCTGACCAGCCCGATGCCGAGGCACAGCGCTACAGGCCCGTCGCCCTGCAGGGGCGCTTCGACGACCAGACCCTGCGCGTGCTGGTCTCGGTCAAGCGGCAGGGCGCCGGCTGGCGCCTGATCTCGCCCTTCACCACCGAAGACGGCCGGCGGATCCTGCTCGACCGCGGCTTCCTGCCGGTGGCCGAGGACATCGCCGCCCCGCCGCAGGGCGCGGTCGAGATCGCGGGCAACCTGCACTGGCCCGACGACCGCAACAGTTCCACCCCGGAAAACGCGCCCGCGACCAACACCTGGTACGCCCGCGACATCGACCAGATGTCGCAACGGCTGCAGACCGAGCCGCTTCTGGTCATCGCGCGCAGCGTCACGCCGCCCGAGCCGGACGTGCGCCCCCTGCCCGTCGACACCAGCGGCATCCCGAACGATCACCTGCAATACGCCATCACCTGGTTCTCGCTGGCCGCGGTATGGCTTCTCATGACCGGCGTCTGGATCCGGCGCCGCCTGACAGGCAAGGAGACCTGACATGCGCTACATCTCGACCCGGGGGCAGGCCCCTGCCCTCAGCTTCGAAGAGGCGATGCTCTCGGGGCTGGCCCGCGATGGCGGGCTCTACGTCCCCGAGACGATCCCGCAGATGTCGGCCGACGAGATCCGCGCACTGCACGGGCAGAGCTATGAAGAGACCGCCTTTCGCGTCATGCGCCCCTTCGTGGGCGACACGTTCACGGACGAGGTCTTTGCCGATCTGATCGCCAAGGCCTATGCCGGGTTCGGCCATGGCGCGCGGGCGCCCCTCGTGCAGCTGGCGCCGGGGCACTTCCTGCTCGAATTGTTCCACGGGCCGACGCTGGCCTTCAAGGATTTCGCCATGCAGCTGATCGGCCAGCTCTTCCAGGAGGCGCTGGAGCGACGGGGCGAGCGGGTCACCATCGTCGGGGCGACCTCGGGCGACACGGGCAGCGCCGCGATCGAGGCGTTCCGCGGGCTGGACAATGTCGACGTGTTCATCCTCTTCCCGCATGGCCGCGTCTCGGAGGTGCAGCGCCGCCAGATGACCACGCCGGCCGAGGCGAACGTGCACGCGCTGGCCATGGACGGGCATTTCGACGATTGCCAGGCCCGACTGAAGGACATGTTCAACGATTTCGCCTTCCGCGACGGGGTTCGGCTGGCCGGCGTGAACTCGATCAACTGGGCGCGCGTGCTGGCGCAGGTCGTCTACTATGTCTCGGCCGCGGTGTCGCTGGGCGCGCCGGACCGCAAGGTCAGCTTCACCGTGCCCACGGGCAATTTCGGCGACATCTTCGCCGGCTACATCGCCAAGCGCATGGGCCTGCCGATCGAGCGGCTGGTCGTGGCCACCAACCAGAACGACATCCTGCATCGCTGCCTGTCCTCGGGCGCCTACGAGAAGGGCGAGGTCACACCCTCGATCAGCCCCTCGATGGACATCCAGGTCAGCAGCAATTTCGAACGCGCCCTGTTCGACGCCTATGGCCGCGACGGCGGTGCGGTGGCGCAGCTGATGGACGAGCTGAAGGCCGGCGGCTTCCACGTCAGCCAGGGCGCGTTCGAGACGCTGCGCGAGCATTTCGACAGCGGCCGCGTCTCGGAGGACGAGACGCTGAAGACGATCACCACCGCGCAGGCGCAGATGGGCGAGCTGCTCTGCCCGCATTCGGCCGTCGGCGTGCGCGTGGCCGAGGCCTTGCGCGATCCCGCCACGCCGATGGTCACGCTGGCCACGGCGCACCCGGCCAAGTTCCCCGACGCGGTGGAAAAGGCCAGCGGCACGCGCCCCCCTCTTCCCAACCGGATGGCCGATCTGTATGAGCGTCCGGAACGGGTGACGCGGGTCGCCAACGATCTTGCCGCCCTCCAGACCCTCATCAAGGAGCGCATTGCCCAGTGACCGTTCAACTCGCCACCCTGTCCAACGGCCTTCGCATCGTCACCGAACGGATGCCGGGGCTGCAATCCGCCGCGCTGGGCCTGTGGGTCACGGCCGGGGGACGACATGAACGGCCGGACCAGAACGGGGTGGCGCATTTCCTCGAACACATGGCCTTCAAGGGCACCAAGACGCGCAGCGCGCTGCGCATCGCCGAGGAAATCGAGGACGTGGGCGGCTATATCAACGCCTATACCTCGCGCGAGGTGACGGCCTATTACGCCCGCGTGCTTGAGGCGGACACCGCGCTGGCGGCGGACGTGATCGCCGACATCATCCGCAACCCGGTCTTCGACCCCAAGGAGATCGAGGTCGAGCGCCACGTCATCCTGCAGGAGATCGGCCAGTCGCATGACACGCCCGATGACGTGATCTTCGACTGGCTGCAGGAACAGGCCTATCCCGACCAGCCGCTGGGCCGCGCCATCCTGGGCGAGGCGCAGCGCGTGCAGAATTTCGACCGCGACGACCTGGCCGCCTTTGTCGAGGAGCATTACGGCCCCGACCAGCTGATCCTGTCGGCCGCCGGCGCGGTGGATCACGACACGCTGGTCGCGCAGGCCGAGGCGCTGTTCGGCGACATGGTGCCCCGCGACGCGCTGCCGGCCGATACCGCGCGGTTCCGGGGCGGCGAGGCGCGCCATGCCAAGGATCTCGAACAGGCGCATATGGCGCTGGCCTTCGAGGCGCCGGGCTACCGCGATCCCGCCTTCTACACGGCGCAGATCTACTCGATCGCGCTGGGGGGCGGCATGTCCTCGCGCCTGTTCCAGGAAATCCGCGAGAAGCGTGGCCTGTGCTACACGATCTTCGCCCAGAACGGCGCCTATTCCGACACCGGCATGACCACGATCTATGCCGGCACCAGCGGTGACGAGCTGGGCGCTCTGGTCGGGCTGACCATGGACGAGATGAAGCGCGCCGCCGGCGACATGTCCGATGCCGAGATCGAGCGCGCCCGCGCGCAGATGAAGGCCGGGCTGCTGATGGGGCTGGAAAGCCCCTCGGCCCGTGCCGAGCGCATGGCGCGCATGGTCCAGATCTGGGGCGAGGTGCCGCCGATCGAGCGCACGGTCGAGCGGATCGAGGCGGTCACCCGCGAGGACGTGCTGGCCTTTGCCGAATCGCAGGCCACCGAGGCCGCCGCGGCGCTGGCGCTCTACGGCCCGATCGAGGACGCCCCTCGCCTGTCGCAGCTGCAGGAGCGCCGGGCCGCCTGATGCTGACCTTCCGGCGCAAGCTGAAGCTCGAGACCGAGCGGCTGACGCTGCGCCCGCCCGTGCACGCGGATTTCACGCCATGGTCGCGCCTGCGGCAGGAAAGCCGCGACTTCCTGACCCCGTGGGAGCCGTCCTGGGCGCAGGATCACCTGTCGCGCAAGGCCTTTACCAATCGGGTCTACTGGGCGTCCCGCTCGATCAATTCCGGCACCGCGCTGCCGGTCTTCCTGATCCGGCGCGAGGACGAGGCGCTGGTCGGCGCCATCACGCTGGACAATATCCGGCGCGGCCCGGCGCAGGCCGGCACGCTGGGCTACTGGATCGGCGAGCGCTATGCCCGGCACGGCTACATGTCCGAGGCGATCGCCGCCATGGTGCATCAGGCCTTCGAGAAGATGGGGCTGAGCCGGATCGAGGCCGCCTGCCTGCCGGAAAACGTCGCTTCGCGCGGGCTGCTGGAACGCTCGGGCTTCAAGTACGAGGGCGTGGCGCAAAGCTATCTGCAGATCAACGGGCGCTGGCGCACGCATGTGCTCTATGCCGCGCTGCGCAGCGACCGGCGCGGGCGGACCAGCGTCGGCTGACCCGCCCACCCCGTCTCAGCCCGCGCCCGTGGTGGGGTCGATCACCGCCCGGATCTCGGTGATGGTGGTGGCCGGGAAGCCGCTCAGCTCCGCATGCTCGCGCACGGCGCCCTCGTCCTCGGCCAGGTAGATGCAGAAGGTCTTGTCGCCGGCCACGTAGGAATGCTGCCATTGGACGCGCGGCGCCAGCTGCGCCAGCGCATCGTTCGAGGTCTGCGCCGCACCGCAAAGCTCGTCTCCGGACATTTTGCCCACGCCGGGCAGGTCGCGTTCGATCACGTATTTCTTCATTGTGCCGTCTCCTCCGCTGGGTCTGTCGATCCTGCCATCCGCACGGGCAGCCGGGCCAGTGCACGGAGTATAGCGACGCGGTACAGTTAATGAACTGGCGCGATGGGGGCGTCGGGGCTAGGCTGGGCAGATCCCCCGGAGGACACCGCCGTGACCGAGCTCAGCTATCACCAGTTCTGTCCGGTCGCCATGGCCTCCGAGATCCTCGGGGCGCGCTGGACCATCGTGCTGCTGCGCGAGCTCTGGGCCGGGTCCACGCGGTTCAACGACCTGCGCCGCGGCGTGCCGCGCATGTCGCCCGCGCTGCTCTCCAAGCGCCTGCGCGAGCTGGAAGGACGTGGCATCGTCGAGCGGCGGCTGGTGCGGCGCAATCCAGACCAGTTCGACTATGTGCTCACCCCCGCCGGGCAGGACCTGGGCGCGGTCATCATGGCCATCGGGATCTGGGGGCAGCGCTGGGTCGAGACGGCACCGACGCTGGAGAACACCGATGCCGGGCTGCTGATGTGGGACATGCGGCGCAACCTGCGCACCGAGCGTCTGCCGGCGCGACGCGCCACCGTGCAGTTCATCTACAGCGACCAGCCCGACGGCCGCGCGGAGTGGTGGGTCCTGCACCTGCCCGACCGGGTGGCCGACCTCTGCTCGGTCGATCCGGGTTTCGATGTCGATCTCTACGTGCGCTGCGACCTGCGCACCATGACGGCGATCTGGATGGGGCTCGACACCGTGCCCCGGGCCCGGTCCGAGGACCGGCTGAGCCTGATCGGCGCCGAAGACGTGGCGCGCGGCATGCAGGACTGGCTGGGGCTCAGCCCCTTCGCTGCCTATCCCAAGCACGCCTGAGACCTCACACGCAGTTGTGAGGCGGCCATCATGATGGGCGGCGCGGCGAATCGGGCTACCGTTCAGGCGCGTTGAAGAGAGGTCCGCCCGCATGATGTTCCGCCTGTTCGCCCCCCTCGCCCTGAGCCTTGTCGCCGCCCTGCCGCTGGCCGCGCAGGAGCAGCGACGCCCCAGCCATTGCATCGCCATCGCCGATGCCGCGCCGGGCGTCAGCTACGTGCACAAGGCCTCGTGGCAGGCGCCGATCCCGGATTTCAGCGTGCGCATTCACTACATTGCCCATGCCGCCTTTCTGATCCAGACGCGCGGCGGGCTGGAGGCGGTGACCGATTTCAACGGCTATATCGGCAATACCAGCCTGATCCCCGACATTGTCACCATGAACCACGCCCATGACACGCATTGGACGGATGCGATCGACCCGGCCATTCCGCATGTGCTGCGCGGCTGGGGCGAGGAGTTCGGCGCCGGCATCGACCACCATCTGGACCTGGGCGAGATGCTGGTGCGCAATGTCTCGACCGATATCCGAAGCGCCTTTGGCGGGCGCGAGGACAAGGGCAATTCGATCTTCGTCTTCGAGGTCGAGGGGCTCTGCATCGGCCATCTGGGCCACCTGCATCACGAACCGACCGATGCGCAATATGCCGCGCTGGGGCGGATCGACGTGCTGATGGTGCCGGTGGATGGCGGCTATACCCTGCCCTTCGACACGATGCTGCGCGTGGTGGAACGGCTGAAAAGCTCGATCGTGATCCCGATGCACTGGTTCTCGGGCTTCGCGCTGGAGCGCTTCCTTGCCGATATCGGGGAAAGCTTCGCGGTGGAGCGCCGCAATGGGCCGGACCTGGTCGTCTCGCTGCGCGACCTGCCCCCGCGGCCCACGGTGATCGTGCTGCAGCCCGAATGGCTGACCGACGCCGAGTGACCCGCCCCCGGATCGCCAGCGCCATCCGGGGCGGCGGGGCTGGCCCCGCGCGCGCCCGCATGGCAAGAGACGCGCAGACCTGACCCGGAAGAGCCGCCCCATGTCGCTGACCCCTGCCGATGCCGCCTTTGTCGAGACGCTTGCCGCGGGCCTGCCCGCCGACACGCTGCGCCCGGCCGAGCCGCGCTACCTGGAAGAACCGCGCGGCCGCTGGACCGGGGCCGAGACCTGGGTCGCCCTGCCCCGCAGCACCGAGGAGGTCGCCCGGATCGTGCACGCCTGCGCTAAAGCTCGCGTCGGGCTGGTGCCCTTTGGCGGCGGCACCGGGCTGGTCGGCGGCCAGATCGCCCCGGCCCCGGCGCGGCCCCTGCTGCTGTCGCTGGAGCGCATGACCGCGATCCGCGAGATGCACCCGATGGAGAATGCCGCGATCGTCGAGGCCGGCGCGATCCTTGCCGACGTACAGCAGGCCGCGGCCGAGGTCGACCGGCTGTTTCCGCTGTCGCTGGCCTCCGAGGGCTCGGCCCGGATCGGCGGGCTGCTGGCCACCAATGCCGGCGGGGTGAACACGCTGCGCTACGGGAATGCGCGCGCGCTGGTGCTGGGGCTCGAGGTCGTGCTGCCCGACGGGCAGGTCTGGCACGGGCTGAAACGGCTGCGCAAGGACAATACCGGCTATGACCTGCGCCACCTGATGATCGGGGCCGAGGGCACGCTGGGCGTGATCACCGCCGCGTCGCTGGCCCTGCATCCCCGCCCGGCGACCACGGGAACGGCGCTGCTGCAGGTGGCCGGGCCGGACGCCGCGCTGGCGCTGCTGGCCGAGGCGCGCGCCCAGCTGGGCGACACGGTCTCGGCCTTCGAGTTGATGCATCGCACCGGGTTCGACTTCCTCGCCGAGGTGCTGCCCGAGCTGCGCCAGCCCTGGGACGCGCCGCCGGAATGGTCGGTCCTGATCGAGCTGGGGCTCGGTCACGGGGCCGATCCGCAGGCCGCGCTCGAGACGCTCTTTGCCACCGCGCATGCGGCGGGGCTGGTCTCGGACGGGCTGATCGCGCAGTCGCAGGCGCAGGCACAGGATTTCTGGTCGCTGCGCGAGCACCTGCCGATCGCCAATCGCGGGATCGGCGCCGTGTCGAGCCACGACATCTCGGTCCCGCTGGGCGCGGTGTCCGAGTTCATCACCCGTGCCGATGCGGCGCTGGCCGAAATGGGGCGTTGGCGGATCAACTGCTTCGGCCACCTTGGCGACGGCAACCTGCATTACAACGTCTTCCCCATCCCCGGGGAGAGCCGCGCCGATCACGCCGACACGCGCGATGCGATCAAGCGCTGCGTGCATGACATCGTGCACGCGCTCGGCGGCTCGGTCAGTGCCGAGCACGGGGTCGGGCGGCTGAAGGTCGAGGACCTGGAACGCTACGGCGATCCGGCCAAGCTGGCGGCAATGCGGGCGATCAAGGCGGCGCTCGACCCGCGTGGCATCATGAACCCCGGTGCCGTGCTCGCGACCGGGTAGGTCCGGGGCGCAAGCGCGTTGCAACGCGCTTGGAAGGCCTTTGCAAAGGCCTTCGGCGCCCGGCCGCTAGCGGGACACCCGGAAGACGCAGCCGTCGGAGACAAGCTCGGGCGGGGTCAGGCACAGGCCCCGCGCCACCTGGAAGGCGGCCAGGACCTTGGGCACGTAATCCCGTGTCTCGGCATAGGGCGGCACGCCGTTGTTGCGCGGGATCGAATTCTCGCCCGCATTGTAGCCCGCCAGGACGAGGATCGGATCGCCGGCGAATTTCTCCATCAGGAAATCCAGGAAGGCCACGCCGCCCTGGATGTTCTGCGCCGTGTCAAAGGCATCCTCCACGCCGAAGCGCGTGGCCGTGGCCGGCATCAGCTGCATCAGCCCCTGCGCCCCGGCGCCGCTGACCGCCGTGTCTTGCCCGCCCGATTCCACCGAGATCACGGCCAGTGCCAGCGCCGGCGAGACGCGCGTGCCCACCGTGGCGCGTAGGATGTCGCGGCCATGCGCGGCGGCGATTTCCTGCAGGTGTTGCAGGCGCGGGGCGGCGACGGCGCTGCCGCCCGGCCCCTTGCCAAGGCTTGCCAGCGCCACGGGCAGGCGCCCGGGGCCCGAGGCCGACAATTCAGGCGAGACAGCATCCCAGTACCAGGCATATTGCCCCTTGGCCGTGCCGGCCGGGCGCGACGGGGCCGGCGCGATCACCGGCTGCACCTTCGGCGCGGGGCTGGTCGCGGGCGGCGGCACCGCCGGATTGGCGCGCGGCGCGATCTGCACCGTGATACGCCGCTTGGCCCCCGGCGCGGGCGGCTTGACCCGCTTGGCCGAGAAATCCCCGAACGCGTTCTGTGCGCCGACCGTGCCCGGACAGGCCAGCGCCACGGCGCAGAGCGCCGCGCAAATCAACCGGAACCCCATGGTGCTGCTCTTTTCTCTGCCTCTGGGTCTTTTTTCGAATGATGGCACAAAGCCGGAGTCTTGGCCATGATCGTTGCAAAAGAATGAACGGCTGTGCCTTCCTGACCTATGCAAAAGAATAGGCAGCTATTCTTTTCGACCTGTTTGCGAATTGATTTTCGTTCTTGAACAACCGGTTAACGCGTGAGCGTCCGCTCTCGACAGATTCTCCAAAATCAATCCATTCGGGTCACACTCTCGCCCCAAACCGAGGGCTTTATAGGGCCATACCGCAGAGGGACAGGGCAGGTGAGAGAGGCCCCGGACACGACCAAAGCGGTGAACATGAGCTAGACAGACCTACGGAGAGAGACACCATGATCAAGTTCATCCAGAATTTCCGCAAGGACGAAAACGGCGCAGTCACGGTTGACTGGGTTGTCCTGACCGCCGCCGTCGTCGGCCTGGCCATCGCCGCCTACACCACCATCGAGACCAACTCCAACTCGCTGATCACCGCCGCCGGTACCGCCGTCGCGGATCAGGACGACTTCACTGGCGGCGGCGGAAGCTAAGTCTTTCTCGCCAGCATGACACTTCCCGAGCCGGTGTGCTTCGGCTCGGGCCCCTATTCAACAGACGCAAGGCCCGATGTGGCCACACCGGAGAGAGACACCATGATCAAGTTCATCCAGAATTTCCGCAAGGACGAAAACGGCGCAGTCACGGTTGACTGGGTGGTCCTGACCGCCGCCGTCGTCGGCCTGGCCATCGCCGCCTACACCACCATCGAGACCAACTCCAACTCGCTGATCACCGCCGCCGGTACCGCCGTCGCG
>NZ_LPXO01000022.1 GCF_001482405.1 Pseudoponticoccus marisrubri | reverse complement strand
CCCGAGATGGCGGATCGCCCCCGCCCCAGGCATCTACCTTGGCGCCGAGACCCGTCATGCACTAAGACTGAAACCGGACCACCCAATAGGGGCAGGCCACCGAACCTCGACCAGTCGCGCAAAGTTGCGAGACAGCTTGGTGGCCTGGTTGAGTGCCGCGCATGCACCCTCAAAATTTTGGCCAGTTTGGTTTGCTCGACGATAGAACTCCATTGTCGCGTTGTGGGATGCGATCAATTGCGCGTTCATCATGGCTTCGAGTTCGTCTCGTGGCTCCATTCCAGCCATTGCCGCGAGCGTTGCATCAAAGTGCTGGTCCTGCGTCTCTGGCGGTGAGTTCCTCGCCCACACGCTCATCATGGTTTGGTTCAAGAGAGTTTCGTTCCACGCTCCGACGATTGACCCTCCCAAGAACTGAAAAGGGTCGACCTTTTGGTCTTTGACCAGCGACATGATTGAAGGGTCTTTCATTTTGGTCATATTTCACATCCATTTTTTTGCCACCTGGTGTGTTTTCGAAGATCGGTGAATTTCCAGCCCCTTTCATGGCGGCTGGAGGAGCCAAGTGCGCGTACGTTCACTGGCGGGAACGGCTTTGTCTTGATGTCCCAGAAGAACGACGTCGGTGTCGGTGGCACTCTGCGCGTGCCCGCCGCCATTGGCGGGTGCAACGCATGGGGTATTAGGGGTATGTGTCGCACCCCCGTTGACCGGGTGTTGGCGGGGGGTTGCACCGGGGGTTGCACTCAGTATTGCACCGGGGGTTGCACCCTTACTCTTGACCATGATCGGCCCCCTTTCTGGCAATGTGTGAGCGGGCTTTCGCGCCGCTGCCGTGGCTGGCAATGACGATCTCGCCGCGTCCGAAAAGCGCATCCATCGCGCTCTTGAGCGCCCGCTTGGTGCAGCCCTCAGCCTCGGGGTGGCTGGCGAATTGCGTCGGGGCGTATGTCGGGCCGGGGCTGGCAGAGACGTAGCGGCCTTGCGCGGTCAGGGTGTCCAGCAGCTTGAGGAATACCCGCTCGCCCTTGGCTCCGGCGGCCAGCGCATCAAGCCCCGTGGGCTGCGCCTCAGCGATGAAGCGGCCAGCCTCCCATTTGAGATTGATCTCGCCACCCGTGCGCCCATAGTTGGCTTTCTTGGTGGACAACACCCGCGCGTCAGGGTCAGGCTCAAAGCCGTTGTCGGTGATCCGCGACAGGTAGAGCCGCGACCGGACAGAGTTATTCCATGCCGTCGATCCTGACGTTCCCGTGCCGCTATTGAGGCCGGTCAGGGACGGGTGGCCCAGCAGCAGGACCGCGCATTTCCGCTTGATCGCCAGACCGCGCAGGATGCCCACGAATTGCCGCACCTTGGCCCGGTCGTTCTCATTGGCCGGATACACGTCCGCCAGGGTGTCGATGACGATCAGGGCCGGGGCTTCCTCAGCCGCCCGCTTGTCCAACTCCTCGAACAGCGCGGATTGCATCAGGGCAATTTGCGTCTCGACCGCCAGCAACGCATCCTCGCCCGCCAGCGACCGCAGGGTGAGGCCCGACAGATCGTCATAGTCCCGGCCCTCAGCCGTCAGAATGTCATCAAGCCGCCGGTGCAATTCGTCGTCGTCATCCTCGGCACTCAGGAAGATCACGCGCCCGGTGTTCGCCGTCTTGCCGATCCATGCGGTTTGTGCCGCGACCGCGACCGCCAGTTGCAGCGCCAAGAGGCTCTTGCCGGTGCCCCCGTCGCCGCTGAAAAGCGTGACCGTCTTTTGGGGCACCAGTCCGTGCACCAGCCATTGCCGGGGCGGGACCGGCTTCCCCTTGAGCGATGCCGCCGAATAGAATTGGCTCTCACGCGCCGGGGCCGGTTGAATGATCGTCGGGCCGCGCGGGGCTGGCCGATAGTCGGGCCGGTCTTGCGGGTGTTCAGGCTCTTGCAGACCAGCCGTCAGGCCGCTCCTGATCGTGGCACGCACCGTCTCGGGGCCATCCTCTTGAGCAAGCCCCGACCGTTGCGCCGCTTCCATCAAAGCCGCCTCGACCTCAGCCGCTTGCAGGTATCCCGACGCGACCTTGTGGCCCAGCTTGAGCGCCGCGTTGTTCAGCGTCGTGTTGCGGGTGCCGTTCATCGCGCCCGCCACAATCGCCGCCTCAGCGTCCAGCGCCCGCCGCGCCCATTTCTCGCCGCGCTTGGTATCCTCAAGCGACCGCAGATCGCGGGGATACTCGGGAAGGTTACAGGCACCCATAGCCGCCCCCTTCCCATTGGTATTCGTCGCGAGTGATGGACGGCAGAGACGGGGGCAGGACGACATAGCCGCCGTCCCCCCGAATATCGACGCCCGCCGCCAAGAGGCCCGCAGAGTTTTTGAGCGGGCCATTGTAGCGCATGAACACATGCAAGCCGCCGCTCGGGGTGATGGATATGACCGGGGACAGGGAATAGGGGTCGATCCCGACCGCCCGCAGATTGGCCAGCCCGTCCACCCCGTTCTTGCGGTCAATGTCCAGCACTACCACGCCAGACGGCTTGCCAGTGGGCATTCCGATCATGGCCAGAGGCCAGCGCGCCCACCACGCCTTGACCGTCTCGGGGTCAGTCGTCGCCCGCCGCTTGGTCTGTTCCGGGTGGCCATCTTCGCCCTTGCCCCACTTGACCAGCGGCTTTTTCTGGCCGTCGATCATAATAGCGGGGAACACCGGATAGCCCTTGGCCGCGTAACCCAGGGCCGCGCTCAACAGTTCCTTGCGAAAGAGCGCCGCGCGTTCCTCGGGGGTGCCCAGGTAGGGCCACGGCTCAGAAAGCATCGCTTGGGGGGTCAAAGCGTTCATACCAGACCCCCTTCGAAGTGCCGCGCGATAATGTCTGGCGCGCCGCGCCACAACGGGCTATCGTGAGGGGTAAGCTGACCTGCTTCACATACGCTCTCAGCGCCGTTGCGGGGACCAGCCGCAGCGGCGTCTTCTTTTTCAGCAATGCTTTGAAACGCTTTACAAAATGCCGGTTCGTTCTCGGCGTGTTCGCGGTTGTTCGGGCCGACGTTGGAAAACGCATCGCCTTGATGTTGCGCCAGAAAGGCGGGAACAGGCAAAAGCCTGCACTTCCCCCACATCGCCAATCCCCCGCAGGTCACGTGAAAAACGGCGTGCAACCGACTGGTGTGTCATGAAACTGTTGCGCCAAGCTGTCAGGGGCCGCTGCATGACGCCACTCTCCACCCTGTTTTCCGTCTTCGGACGCATCGGCCTTCTGTCCTTCGGCGGGCCCGCGGCGCAGATCGCGCTGATGCATCGCGAACTGGTCGAGGCACGGCCCTGGCTGACCGAGGCCCAATTCCTGCGCGCGCTCAGCTTCTGCATGCTGCTGCCCGGGCCCGAGGCGATGCAGCTGGCCACCTATGCCGGCTGGCGCCTGCGCGGCATCCCCGGCGGTCTGGTGGCGGGCGGGCTCTTCGTGCTGCCCGGCGCGGCGCTGCTCGCGGCGCTGGCCCTGCTCTATGCGCAATACGGTGCCCGCCCCGAGACCGAGGCGCTGCTGCTGGGCGTGAAGGCCTGCGTACTGGTCATCGTGGCCCAGGCGCTCTGGCGGCTGTCGCAGAAGGCGCTGCGCGGTCGGGGTGATCTGGCCCTCGCGGGGCTCTCCTTCGTGGCGCTCTTCGCTCTGGGCCTGCCCTTTCCGCTGATCATCGCGCTGGCCGCGCTCTGGGGGGCGTGGCGCGCAGCGCCGCCCGACACCCCGCTGCCCGAGGCGACGCCCGTGGCGCGCACCCGGCCGGCCACGCTGCTGCTCTGGGCCGCGCTCTGGCTGGCGCCGCTGCCGGTACTGTACCTGTCCGGGCAGGAACTGCTCTTCGACCTGTCGGTCTTCTTCGGCAAGCTGGCGGTCGTCACCTTCGGCGGCGCCTATGCCGTGCTGGCCTACATGGCGCAGGAAGTGGTCGAGATCCGCGGCTGGCTCGCGCCCGAGCAGATGGTCGACGCGCTGGGCCTGGCCGAGACGACGCCCGGTCCGCTGATCCTGGTGACACAATTCGTGGGCCAGCTGACGGGACATGCGCAGGGCGGCCCCGGGCTGGCACTGGCCGCGGGCGCGCTGACGCTCTGGATGACCTTCGTGCCCTGCTTTCTGTGGATCTTCGCCGGCGCCCCTTACGTCGAGACGCTGCTGGCGCGGCCACGGCTGACCGCGGCCCTGGCAGCGATCAGCGCCGCGGTGGTGGGCGTGATCCTGAACCTGTCGCTCTGGTTCGCGCTGCACGTTCTGTTCGCGCAGCTGACCCAGGTGGGGGCCGGGCCGGTGCAGGTCGACCTGCCGGTGCCCGCCTCGCTGCGCTGGCAGGTGCTGCCCGCAATTGCGCTGGCCGGGATCCTGCTGATCGGGCTGAAACGCGGCGTGCCGGTCACGCTGGTGGCCTGCGCGGCGCTGGCCTGGGCGCTGTCGCGGCTCTGAGCATTCCCCCCTTTCGTTCCGCGTCAAAAACAATATGGTGAGGGAGACAGGGGAAGGCTCACGACATGTCAGAAGGTATCGATTACGGCAAGCTGATGCATCGCGCCATGCGCGGTCTGATCCAGGAGGTGCTGGAGGATGTGCAATCCCGCGGCCTGCCGGGAGAGCATCACTTCTTCATCACCTTCGACACCCAGCACCCCGAGACCGAGCTGGCCGACTGGCTGGCCGACCGCTACCCGGGCGAGATGACGGTGGTCATGCAGCACTGGTTCGACGGGCTCGAGGTCACCGACGAGGGGTTCTCGGTCACGCTGAATTTCGGCGACGCGCCCGAGCGGCTCTACATCCCCTACGACGCGATCAAGACCTTCGTGGATCCCTCGGTCGAGTTCGGCCTGCGCTTCGAAAGCCAGGACGAGGATGACGAGGATGATGACGGGCCGCACCCGCCCGAGCCGCCCGAGGACGGCCAGCCGCCCGCGCGCGAGGCCCATCAGGATGCCGAGGTCGTCAGCCTCGACCGGTTCCGCAAGTAGGGTCGCGCAAGCCGCGCCCGAAACCTGCGGATGTTAACGGTATCCCACGGTATGCCGTGTTGCCTTTCACCACGCATCGGCTATGACAAGGCGACCCTATCCGCAGGAGCATTGCGATGACCGGAACCCGCACCGAAACCGACAGCTTCGGCCCGCTCGACGTCCCCGCCGACAAGTACTGGGGCGCCCAGACCCAGCGGTCCATCCTGAACTTCCCCATCGGGTGGGAACGCCAGCCCGTGGCCATCGTGCGCGCGCTGGGCGTGATCAAGCAGGCCTGCGCCATGGCCAACAAGGCCAATGGCAAGCTGGATGCGAAGATCGCCGACGCCATCATCGAGGCCGCCTCCGAGGTGCACCAGGGCAAGCTCGACGACAACTTCCCGCTGGTCGTCTGGCAGACCGGTTCGGGCACGCAGTCGAACATGAACGCCAACGAGGTGATCGGCAACCGCGCGATCGAGATCCTCGGCGGCACCATGGGCTCCAAGGACCCGGTGCATCCGAACGATCACTGCAACATGGGCCAGTCCTCGAACGACACCTTCCCCACCGCGATGCATATAGCCACGGCCGTGACCGCGCACGAGGTGCTGCTGCCCGGGCTCGAGAAGCTGCACGGCGCGCTGGCGCGCAAGGTCGCCGAGTTCGACGGCATCATCAAGATCGGTCGCACCCATACCCAGGATGCGACCCCCCTGACGCTCAGCCAGGAATTCTCGGGCTACCTGCACCAGGTCGCCATGGGGATCGAGCGCATCAAGGCGGCCTTGCCGCGGATCTACGAGCTGGCCCAGGGCGGCACCGCCGTGGGCACCGGGCTCAATACCCAACAGGGCTGGGCCGAGACCGTGGCCGCCAACATGGCGCAGATCACCGGCCTGCCCTTCGTGACCGCGCCCAACAAGTTCGAGGCGCTGGCCGCGCATGACGCCATGGTCGAGATGTCCGGCGCGCTCAAGACCGTGGCGGCCTCGCTTTTCAAGATCGCCAATGACATCCGCCTGCTGGGCTCGGGCCCGCGCTGCGGGCTGGGCGAGCTGATCCTGCCCGAGAACGAGCCCGGCAGCTCGATCATGCCCGGCAAGGTCAACCCGACCCAATGCGAGGCGCTGACCCAGGTCTGCGCCCATGTCATGGGCAACGACGCCGCCGTGGGCTTTGCCGGCAGCCAGGGCCATTTCGAGCTCAATGTCTACAAGCCGATGATGGCCTATAACGTGCTGCAGAGCATGCAGCTTCTGGGCGACGCGGCCTCGGCCTTCACCGACAACCTCGTCGACGGGCTGGAAGCCAACCGCGACCGGATCGAGAAGCTGATGCGCGAAAGCCTGATGCTGGTCACCGCGCTCGCGCCCGAGATCGGCTATGACAATGCCACCACGGTCGCCAAGACCGCGCACAAGAAGGGCACCACGCTCAAGGAAGAGGCCATCGGCCTGGGCTTCGTGGACGAGGAAACCTTCGACCGGGTCGTACGCCCCGAGCAGATGGTCGGGCCGAAAGCCTAAGCGACGTGGGGGGCTTCGCCACCGGCTCTGCGAGCCTCCCCCGAGTATTTGGAGAAAGATGAAAGACAGGCCGACCCCTGACCTTTCATCTTTCCGGCAAATACTCCGGGGGTGAGCCGCGCTCGCGGCGAGGGGGCGGAGCCCCCTTTCCTGCCCTGAACAGCCGCGCTAAGCTTCGGGCATGGGCAAGACGGTCAATCTCTCCACCTTCCGCAAGCAGAAGGCCCGCGCCGAGAAGCGCCGCAAGGGCGACGAGAATGCCGCGCGCCACGGGCAGAGCAAGGCCGAGAAGGGTCTGGCCAAGGCACGCGATGACAAGGCACGGCGCGCGCTGGACGGGCACAAGCTTGACGAGTGACGCAAGATCGGGCCGGCCGGTGAAGCGCTCGCTGACCTTGCGCGGGCACCGAACATCGGTGTCTTTGGAAGACGCGTTCTGGCAGGCCTTCCGCGAGATGGCGGCCGCGGATGGCAAGGCGCTGAACGCGCTGGCCTCGGAGATCGACGCGGCGCGCGACCCCGATGTTGGGCTGGCCTCGTCGATCAGGGTTTACGTGCTGGACCGGCTGCGGCGCGCTCAGCCCTGAGCGGGAAAGACGAAGCAGCGGTCGCGCCGGATGGTCAGCCAGAGCGGGCGGCCCGGCTGCGGCAGGAAGACATTCGGCACCGTGGCCTTGAGCACCTGGCCGCCATGTTCCATGCGGAACTCCACCAGGCTCTCGGAACCGATGAAGCGCGCGCGTTGCACGATGCCGCGCGCCGGCGTACCGGCCATGGCAGTGGGGTTGGGGCCGCGCCCGTCGCGGTCGAAATCGATGCCGACATGCTGGGGGCGGAAGACGATCTCGACCTCTGCGCCGTCCGGCACGCCCGGCGCGAGGAACTGGCCGAAGGGCGTCTCGGTCAGCGCGCCCTTCACCTGTCCGCGCAAGACGTTGACATCGCTGAAGAAGGCCACGGCCTCCTTGTCGGCGGGCGCGTTGTAGATGTTGTAGGGCGCGCCCTGCTGCACGATCCGCCCGTCGCGCATCAGCGCGATCTCGTCGGCCATGCGCATGGCTTCCTCGGGTTCGTGCGTGACCAGCAGGACCGAGGTGCCCTCTTCCTTGAGCAGGTCCAGCGTCTCGTCCCGGATGCCGTCACGCAGCCGGTTGTCCAGCCCCGAGAAGGGCTCGTCCATCAGCATGATGCGCGGGCGCGGCGCCAGCGCGCGGGCCAGCGCGACGCGCTGCTGTTCGCCCCCCGAGAGCTGGTGCGGGTATTCGTCGATGAAATGCGCCAGCCCGACGCGATCCAGCAGGGTCTTGGCGCGGGCGCGCCGTTCAGAGCCCGGGCCGGACAGGCCGAAGCCCACGTTCTCGCCCACGCTGAGATGCGGAAAAAGCGCGAAATCCTGGAACATCATGCCGATGGAGCGCCGCTCGGGCGGGACGCGGAACACGGTGTCGCAGACCAGCTCGCCATCCACGTGGATGGTGCCCGCATCCTGCATTTCGACGCCCGAGATCATGCGCAGCGTGGTCGACTTGCCGCAGCCCGAGGGGCCCAGCAGGCAGGTGACATGGCCCGGCGCGATGCTGAGCGAGACATGGTCGACCACGGTGCGCCCGTCGAAGCGGCGCACGAGGTCGCGGATTTCAAGGCGCGGTGGGGTCACGTGTCGGAGCCTCGCAATCGTATCCGAGGGAAATCATCGGGTTTCACCGGAGATAGACCGCCCCCTCGCCGGGCACAACCCCGCGCGGGCCCGGTCGGGCGCGGCTCAGCCAAGCGCCTTGGCCAGCCGCGGCAGGCGCGCCTTCTTCAGCAGGCGGCGCGGGGTCCAGTCCTCGCCCGACAGGCGCCCGGCCTCGGCGGCGCAGGCCTGACAGACCGTGGCGACCGCCTCGGGCGCGCCCTGCCAGAGGCCCAGCAGAAAGGCATCCGGATCGGCGCGCGACAGGCCTTCCTCGGCCAGCACGCCGCGCGGGAAATCCTGCGCATTGGCGGTGACGATCACGTCGGCCGAGCCCGCGACGGCAGCGGCCAGCACGTGCACGTCATTGCCATCGGGCAGCCAGAGCCGATCCTCGAGCGAGGGTTTCCACGCCACCTCGGCCCCGGGCCAGGCGGCGCGGGTCAGGGCGATCTCGCCGCGGGCCTGCGCCTCGCCATCGGGGCCCAGCTTGCGCGCGGCGCGGGCCCATTCCTCGAGGATGCGCGCCGACCAGAGCGGGGTGAACAGCCCCTGCCCCGCCACGCCCAGCAGCACCGCGCGCATCACCGTTGGATACAGCACGCAGGTGTCCAGCAGCACTTTCACAGCCGGAACACCAGCGCCTTGAGATAGCCCGATTCGGCCAGCTGCGGCAGCAGCGGGTGGTCCGGCCCGGCAAAGCCGGTGTGGAGCAGCTGCGCCCGGCGCCCGGCCCGGCCGATGCCGCGCAGGCAGGCGCCGGTGAAGGCCGACAGATCCGCGGCATGGGAACAGGAGCACAGCACCAGCACGCCGCCCTCGCTCGCCAGCGGCGCGGCAAGGCGTGCCACGCGCTCATAGGCGCGCAAGCCCTTGTCCAGCGCGGGCTTGGCAGGGGCGAAGGCGGGCGGGTCGCAGATCACCAGCTCGAACCGCGCCTCCTCACCGGCCAGCGCCTGCAGCTGGTCGAAGGCATCGCCCTGCCGGGTCGTGAAGCGCTCGGCCCCGCCCATCGCCCGGGCGCCGGCCTCGGCAAGCTCCAGCGCGGGCTGCGAGCCGTCGACGCAGGTGACGGAGGCCGCGCCCCCCGCCAGCGCGGCAAGGCCGAAGCCGCCGACGTGGGAAAACACGTCCAGCACGCGCGCCTCGCTTGCCAGCCGCGCGGCAAAGGCATGGTTCTCGCGTTGGTCGTAGAACAGGCCGGTCTTCTGGCCGCCGGTCAGGTCGGCCATGTAGGTGGCGCCGTTCATCTCGACGGGGATGGGCGCGTCGGGCGCGGTGCCGTGCAGGACGGCATCGGTATCATCCAGCCCGTCCAGCGCCCGGCCGCGGCCGCCGGCATTCTTGAGCACGCAGGTCACGCCGGTGACCTGCACCAGCGCCTCGGTCAGGGCCTCCAGCCGCGCCTCGGCCCAGGCGGCGTTGGGCTGGATCACCGCGTGGTCGCCGAAGCGGTCGATCACCACGCCGGGCAACCCGTCGGCCTCGGCATGGACCAGCCGGTAGAACGGGGTGGGATAGAGCCGCGCGCGCAGCGCCAGCGCCCGCTCCAGCCGCGCGGCCAGCCAGGCGCGGTCGATCCGGGCCTCCGGGTCGGGGTCGAGCATGCGGGCCACGATACGCGAGCCGGGGTTGACCGCGACTGTGCCCAGCGGCTGACGTTCATGGTCTTCCAGCCGGGCGATGCTGCCCGGCGCGATGGCCTTGCTGCGCCGGTCCATGACCAGCTCGTTGTCGTAGATCCATGGCGCGCCGCGCCGGATGGCGCGGGCATTGGCCTTGGGTTTCAGGCGCAGGACGGGGCGGTCGGGGGCTTCGGCGGACATGGCGCCTGCCTTAGCCTGCTTTCTTGCGGGTGAAAAGCGCCGCTCAGAACGTGGCGGGCGCGTCGCCCTCGGCAATGCCCTTTTCCGTCCAGCCCTCGGGTTGACCGACCTCGGCCGCGATCACCCGCGCCAGGTGGCGCTGGATGCGTTCCTTCATGCCCAGCCCGGCATGCTCGGCCTCCAGCGCCTTGTCCGCGCCGAAGCCGCGCAGGTCGGCCTTCACCTTGCGACCGCGCACGATATGGGCGCCGGTCTCCATGTCGATGATGTTCAGGTGGAAGGTGATCGAGTGCACGCCGCCCAGCGTGTAGCGGGCCTTTTCCGTGATCGAGTGGAATCGGTCGAGCCGGATCTCGACCCGCGCGGGGCGGCTGCCATCCAGCTCGGCGCGGGCCCGGTCGGCCGCCTCGCGCAGGATCGCGGCGACTTGGGGCTTGCGCGGCCCGTACGGGTCGCCGCGCCAGACGATATCGGCCACGGGGTAGTAGAGATTGGCCTCGGAGACGGTCAGATCCTTGGGGATCTCGATCGCAACGTCGGCGATGCGCAGGTCGCGGCGCGCAGGCGCCGCAAGCGCAAGGCTGGCGGTCTGCGCCGGGGCAGCGATGCGGGTCTCGGCCGGGACGGGTTCGAAGGGCGCGTTGCGCGCCACCTTGGGCGCGGCGCCGCAAGCCGAGAGGCCGGCGATCACGAACAGCCCGGCTGCGATGCGAAGAGGTGTCATGCGTGGATCCTTTCTGCCTCGGGGCGCGCGCCGTTTGGACGCGCATTGTCCATTCGGACTTGGTTAACCACTGTTGTCGCCGAGGATTCGGGCCGCTTTGCGGCGGATCCGGGATCATTCCCGGGCCGGGAGCACCGCGGCGGGCACAGCGCGCGGCCCTGCCCGTCGCGCATGACGACCGCGCGCCTCCGGCTTTTTCCCAGGTAGCCTCCGGCTTTACTGTTAGCGCTAACTGGTGTAAGGGAGGGGCAACGAACAGATCGGAGATCCCCATGGCGCTCAACGACACCATCGCTCGCGTGACCGAGCGGATCGAGACCCGCAGCACGGACATGCGCGCCACCTATCTCGACCGGATGCGGCGCGCCGCCGACGAAGGCCCGCGCCGCGCGCACCTGACCTGCGGCAACCAGGCCCATGCCTATGCCGCGATGGGCCAGGACCAGGACGCGCTGTCCACCGGCCACGCCCCGAACCTCGGCATTGTCAGCGCCTATAACGACATGCTCTCGGCGCATCAGCCCTTCGAGCGTTTCCCCGACCTGATCCGCGCCGCCGCGCGCAACGCGGGCGGCACGGCGCAGGTGGCGGGCGGCGTGCCGGCCATGTGCGACGGGGTCACGCAAGGCCAGGTCGGCATGGAGCTGTCGCTGTTCTCGCGTGACGTGATCGCGCTGGCCGCCGGGGTGGCGCTGTCGCACAATGTCTTCGACGCCGCCGTCTACCTGGGCGTCTGCGACAAGATCGTGCCGGGGCTTGTCATCGCAGCCGCGACTTTCGGCTACATCCCGGGCATCTTCCTGCCCGCCGGGCCCATGCCCTCGGGCCTGCCCAATGACGAGAAGGCCAAGGTGCGCCAGCAATTCGCCGCAGGCGAGGTGGGCCGCGACAAGCTGATGGAGGCCGAGATGGCCTCGTATCACAGCCCCGGCACCTGCACCTTCTACGGCACGGCGAACACCAACCAGATGCTGATGGAGTTCATGGGGCTGCACCTGCCGGGCACCAGCTTCGTCAACCCGAACACGCCGCTGCGCGACGCGCTGACCGTGGCGGGCGCCGAGCGGGCGCTGCAGATCACCAATCTGGGCAATGATTACCGCCCGGTCTGCGACGTGCTGGACGCCAAGGCCTTCGTAAACGGCATCGTCGGGCTGATGGCCACCGGCGGCTCCACCAACCTCGTGTTGCACATGCCGGCCATGGCGCGGGCCGCCGGCATCGCGCTGGAGCTGGAGGATTTCGACGAGATCTCGAGCGTGACGCCGCTGATGGCCAAGGTCTATCCCAACGGGCTGGCCGACGTGAACCACTTCCACGCCGCGGGCGGGCTGCAATTCATGATGGCCGAGTTGCTGGAGGCCGGCCTGCTGCATGACGACGTGACCACCGTGGCCGGTGACGGGCTGTCGCGCTACACGCAGGAGCCGCGTCTGAACGGCGACCGGGTCACCTGGGTGGATGGCCCGAAGGAGACGCAGAACGACAAGATCGTGCGCCCCGCCTCGAACCCGTTCCAGCCGACCGGCGGGCTCAAGCAGCTTTACGGCAACCTGGGCCACGGGATGATCAAGGTCTCGGCCGTCGCCTCCGAGCGTCACGTGATCGAGGCCAAGGCCCGCGTCTTCCAGGACCAGGACAGCGTCAAGGCCGCCTTCAAGGCCGGCGAGATCACCGAGGACACGATCTTTGTCGTGCGCTTCCAGGGCCCGTCCTCGAACGGCATGCCCGAACTGCACGGGCTGACGCCGACGCTGGCGGTGCTGCAGGATCGCGGGCTGAAGGTGGCGCTGGTCACCGATGGCCGCATGTCGGGCGCCTCGGGCAAGGTGCCGGCGGCGATCCATGTCTCGCCCGAGGCCAAGAATGGCGGCCCGCTGGCCAAGGTGCGCGATGGCGACATCGTGCGGCTGGACGCGGTCAAGGGCACGCTGGACTGCCTCGCCCCCGATTTCGACAGTCGAGAACTGGCCACCGCGGATCTGAGCGACAATGGCCATGGCGTCGGCCGCGAGCTGTTCGAGGCCTTCCGCCAGAATGTGGGCCTGTCCTCGAACGGCGCGGCCGTGGTGGTCTGACCTCCAGATGATCCCAAGGGGCGCGCGCCCTCTCGACATTTCGCGCGCGCCCTGCTTCCTGTTCCCCAGACATTATCCCTGTTCCACCGGAGACTGCCGATGATCACCCCTGCCGATGCCAGCCAGAAATCGCTGGAGCTCTGCCAACTCGCCCCCGTGATCCCGGTCCTCGTCGTGGAGGAGGCCGCGCAGGCCAAGGGGCTGGCCACCGCGCTGGTCAAGGGCGGCCTGCCCGTGCTCGAGGTCACGCTGCGCACCCCGGCCGCGCTGGACGTGATCCGCGAGATGGCACAGGTCGAAGGCGGCGTGGTCGGCGCGGGCACTCTGCTGACGCCCGATGACGTGCGCAACGCGGTGGATGCCGGCGCGCAGTTCGGCGTCTCGCCCGGGGCCACCGACACGGTGCTGTCGGCCTGCGAAGAGGCCGGCCTGCCGATCCTGCCCGGCGCCGCCACCTCCTCCGAGGTGATGCGCCTGCTGGAGCGCGGCTATACCGTGCAAAAATTCTTCCCCGCCGAGGCCAATGGCGGCGCGCCCGCGCTCAAGGCGATCGGCGCCCCCATCCCGCAGGTGCGCTTCTGCCCCACTGGTGGGGTCAGCATGAAGAACGTGGGCGACTACCTGTCGCTGTCCAACGTGCTGTGCTGCGGCGGCTCCTGGGTGGCGCCCAAGGACAAGGTCACGGCCGGCGACTGGGATGCGATCGAGGCGCTGGCCCGCGAGGCGGCCGCCCTGCCCCGCTGAGCCCTCAGCGCCGCCGTCCGCCGCGCCCGCCGCGGCGGCGCGGCGCCCCGGCCTCGTCCAGCCCGTCGCGCAGCACCGTCGTCATCGGGTGACCCGGCGCGCCGTGGCGCGACAGCAGCACGGCCACCAGCGCCCTGGCATCCACACCCGTGGGCACCGACAGCGCCCAGTCGAGAAAGATCGACCGGCACTCGGCCGGGGTGATCCCCTCGATCCGGTAGGCCTCGGCGATCAGCCCCTTGGGATCCACCGTGTCGCCTGTCATGACGCGCCCTCGCTTGTCTCTGGCAGAAGCTGGTCGATGATGGCGCCGGCGCGGGCCGTTGCCGCCTCCAGTCGCGACCTCAGTTCGGTCATATCCGACCTGCCGGTCAGGCGCAGCAGGAAGTCGCAGCCCCCCGTGCCAAGGCTCTCGGGATCCAGCGCCTCGTCGCTGACCAGCCGCGCGCCGATCTGCAACGCCCAGCACAGGCCATGCGCCTCGATCAGCGCGGCGCGGTCCTCTTGCGCGATCCAGTCCGCCTGCCGCAGCGCGCGCGGCGTCTGGCGCACCGGCCGGCCCGAAAGCAGCGCCGCCGCCTGCGCCACGAGGTCGATCTCCTGCATGCGGCCAAAGCCGATCTTGGGCTCCCACGGGTCGCCCCTGTCCTTGGCCGCGGCGATCCGGGCGCGCATCTTCGCCACCTCCTGCAGGATCGTGTCCGCCGCGCGCGGCGTGCCCAGCAACTCGCGCCGGAACGCCTCGACATCGCCGGCCAGCCCCGCCGCCCCGGCCACCACCCGCGCACGGGTCAGGGCCAGGTGCTCCCACACCCAGGCCTCGTTGCTCTGGTAGTTGCGGAAACTGTCCCAGGACGTCGCCACCGGCCCCTGGTTGCCCGAGGGGCGCAGCCGCATGTCCACCTCGTAGAGCCGCCCCTCGGCGGTCTGCGCGGTCATGGCGGTGATCAACGCCTTGGTCAGCCGCGCGTAATAGCTGCGCGAGTCCAAGGGCTTGCGCCCGTCCGAGGCCTCCACCCCGTCGGCATCGTAGATCACGATCACGTCGAGATCCGAGCGCGCGTGCAGCCGCCCCGCCCCCAGCGAGCCCATGCCCAGCACCACCGCGCCGCGCCCCGGCGGGGGCCCGTGCTTGCGGGCGAACTCCACCACCACCACCGGGAACAACGCCGAAAGCGTGGCCTCGGCCAGCTCGGCATAGGCGTGGCCGGCCTCCTCGGGGTCCATCAGCCCGCGCAGCAGGTGGACGCCGGCGCGGAAATGCCATTCCTTGCCCCAGCGCCGCGCCGCGTCCAGCCGACGCTCGTAATCATCGGCCTCGGCCAGCAGGTCGGACAGTTCCTGCCGCAGCGCCCGCATGCCCGGCCAGGGCGCGAAGAAGCCGCCGCCGATCACCGCGTCGAACACGCCTGCATTGCGCGCGAGATGGCGTGAGAGGTCCGGCGAGGTGCCGGCGATGTCGACGATCAGGTCGATCAGCTGCGGGTTGGCCTCGAAGAGCGAGAAAAGCTGCACCCCCGCCGGCAGGCCGCGCAGGAATCCGTCGAAAGCGGCCAGCGCCTCTTCGGGGCGCGCCGTCTCACCCAGCTTGCGCAGGATCTCGGGGCGCAGGCGCTTGAAGATCGTCATGGCGCGTTCCGAACGCAGGCAGGGATAGCTGGGCCAGCGGCTGGGGATCTCGCTCTCGGCCAGCGCCTCGGGCATATCGGCCTCGCTACCCTCGTCGGGCGCGAAGAAGCCCTCGGTCAGCTGGTGCACCTCGGTCAGCCGGTCCACCAGCTCCGCCTCCAGCGCGGCGCGGTCGGTGCCCATCAGGCAGGCCAGCCGCTCCATCTCGTCGTCGGTCTTGGGCAGGTCATGGGTCTGCGCGTCACCCACCATCTGCACCCGGTGCTCGACCGTGCGATGCGCGCGGTAGTGATCGGCCAGGGTCTCGGCCACGTCACTCGGGATCCAGCCTTTCTCGGCCAGCACGCGCAGCCCCGGCACGGTGCCACGGGAGCGCAGCTCGGGGTCGCGCCCGCCGGCGATCAGCTGCCGGGTCTGGGTGAAGAACTCGATCTCGCGGATGCCGCCGCGGCCCAGCTTCATGTTGTGCCCCGACAGCGTGATCGGCCCGTGCAGCCCCTTGTGCGCGCGGATGCGCAGCCGCATGTCATGCGCGTCCTGGATGGCGGCAAAGTCAAGGTGCTTGCGCCAGACGAAGGGTTTCAGCTCGCCCAGAAAGCGCTCGCCCGCCGCGATGTCGCCCGCACAGGGGCGCGCCTTGATATAGGCGGCCCGCTCCCATGTGCGTCCGAGGCTCTCGTAATACCGCTCGGCCGCCTCCATCGCCATGCAGACCGGGGTGACGGCCGGGTCGGGGCGCAGCCGCAGGTCGGTGCGGAAGACATAGCCCTCGCCGGTCAGGTCGGTCAGCGTGGCGGCCATCTTGCGCGTGGCCCGCACCAGCGCGGCGCGCGCCTCGTGATAGTCGTCCCGGTCATAGCGTGTCTCGTCGAAGAGGCAGATCAGGTCGATATCCGAGGAATAGTTGAGCTCGCCCGCGCCCATCTTGCCCATGGCCAGCGCCACCATGCCGCCGGCGGCGGGGATGTCCGCCTCGGTCTGGCCGGGCAGCTTGCCGCGTCGGATCTCGCGCGCGATGGCGGCGCGCAGCGCCAGCGAGACGGACAGGTCGGCGAAATCGGTCAGCGCGCCGGTCACCTGTTCCAGTGCCCAGGCCCCCGAGAGATCGCAGAGCGCCGCGATCAGCGCGACCCGCCGCTTGGCCTGCCGCAGCGCGGTGCCGATGCCGTCACCGGGCGTCTCGTTCAGCTCATCCCTCAGCGTGGCAAGTGCTGCCTCCACATCCTCGACCGCGCCCTCCAGCCACGCGCTCTCCGTCTCGATCAGCCCCTTCAGATAGGGGCTCGACCCGCCCGTGCCGGCGATCAGCTCGGCCAGCGGGCCCGTGGCCCAGCCCGCCGCAGCCCGCGCCTCGGCGGCGCGGTCGGCATCGAAGGGACGTGGCAGGCGGGTGATATGCGACGAGATCCTCATGCGCGCAGATGGCCATGGCCGCGCGGCAAAGGCAACCTGTCTTGCCCTCCTCCGGATGCCGCGACAGGATGCGGCAAAAAGGAGATCCCATGAGCAAGAGCCTGAAACGCGTGCGCGCCGCGCTCGAGGCGGCCGGCCTGCCCGACGGCATCCGCGAGGTCGGACAGGCCCGCACCGCGCAGGAGGCGGCCGAGGCGGTCAGCTGCGCGCTGGACCAGATCGCCAAGTCGATCATCTACCGCGCGGGCGACACGGACGAGGTGGTGCTGTTCCTGACCGCGGGCGGCAACCGGGTGGACGATGCCAGGGCCTCGGCGCTGGCGGGCGCACCGCTTGGCCGCGCCGATGCCGCGCTGGTGCGGGCGCAGACCGGGTTCGCCATCGGTGGCGTCGCACCGATCGGGCACCTGACCCCGATCCGCGCCTGGCTCGACCCGCGGCTGATGGAGTTTGACGTGATCTGGGCGGCGGCGGGCACCCCGCGCCATGTCTTCCCGCTCGATCCCCGCCTTCTGCCCGGGCTGACCGGCGCGCAGGTGGCGGCGTTCACGCACCGCTCTTCGGCTTCTTCTCTTTGAAAATACTCAAACCCCGCGGCGGCCACCCGTTTGAACCGCCCCGGATCCCTGGTCTCGCGGAAAATGTAAAAATCATTCACATTGCCCCTTGAACATGCCGGGTCGAACGCCGATCTTTCTCAATGTGAAGAGCATTCACATCGCAACGCAAACACGGAGAGAGACATGACCACCGCCGCATATTCATCCGAGCTGCCCGCCAATGCCGGCTGGCTGACCCGGAGCGAGGCCTGGCTGGATTCCAAGGGCAAGGGCGCCTGGATCGCGGCCATGGTTCTCGGTTTCATCTTCTTCTGGCCTGTCGGCCTTGCCCTTCTCGCCTACATGATCTGGAGCAAGAAAATGTTCAGCAAATCCTGCCGCCACAGCAAGCACGCCTCCCGCCGCCAGGCCTGGAGCGCGATGAAGCCCTCGGGCAACACCGCCTTCGACGCCTACAAGGCCGAGACGCTGCGCCGCCTCGAAGAGGAACAGGACGCCTTCGAGGCCTTCCTCGAGCGGCTGCGCGACGCCAAGGACAAGTCCGAGTTCGACCAGTTCATGGACGAGCGCGAGAAGCGCGCGACGCGCGAGACCGAAGAGGCCTGAGCCGGCCCCCACACGCCCGGCCCCCGCATGTCGCGGGGGTCTTCATCCCCCAAGGAGGACCCCATGTATAGCGAGCCGCTGTCCCATCTGCCCGACCCCGAGACGCAGGCGGGTTTCTATGACGGCGTCACGATCAAGCGCGGCCTGGCCTGGGTGGTCGACGTGATCCTGATCGCGCTCATCACCCTGCCGATTGCCCTGTTCACCGTCGTGGGGCTGTTCGTCATCCCGCTGATCTACCTGACGGTCGGCTTCCTGTATCGCTGGATCACGATCTCGAACCGCTCGGCCACGCCGGGCATGCGGCTGATGGCGATCGAGCTGCGCAACGCCTGGGGCGAGCGGCTGGATACCGGACAGGCCTTGCTGCACACGGTGGGATACACCGTGACCATGTCGACGGTGCTGCTGCAGCTGGGCTCGATCCTGCTGATGTTCCTCAGCGAACGCGGCCAGGGCCTGACGGACATGGTGCTGGGCACGGTGGCGCTGAACCGGCGCGCGTGATCCGCGACGCGATGACGCCGGGTGATGGTCCGAAAGACCCCGCAAAAGCGGGGTCTTGAGCGTTTCAAGGGCTTGGCGACCCGGCCCATCGTTGTTACCGTTTTGTCAACCAACAGCCAACGGATGACCATGCGCCATTCGCTACCCCTTGCACCGCAGTTCTACGTCACCGCGCCGCAGCCCTGCCCGTATCTGGAGGGCCGGATGGAGCGCAAGCTGTTCACGGCGCTGCAGGGCGACGGGGCACAGGCGCTGAATGACGGCCTGTCCAAGCAGGGCTTCCGCCGGTCGCAGAACGTGCTCTACCGGCCCTCCTGCTCGGATTGCGCGGCCTGCCTCTCGGCGCGAATCGATGTCAGCCGCTTCAAGCCCTCGCGCAGCCAGCGCCGCGTGCTCAAGCGCAACGCGCATTTCGAACGCCGCGCGACCAGCCCCTGGGCGACCGAGGAACAATACGACCTGTTCCGCCGCTATCTCGACACGCGTCATGCCGATGGCGGCATGGCCGACATGGACGTGTTCGAATTCGCCGCCATGATCGAGGAGACCCCGATCCGCAGCCGCGTGATCGAGTATAGCGACACACGCAGCGGCGCGCTGATCGCGGTCTGCCTGACCGACATGCTGGATGACGGGCTGTCCATGGTCTACTCGTTCTACGAGCCCGAGCTGGCGCGCAGCTCGCTTGGGACATGGATGATCCTCGACCATGTCGAGATCGCGCGCGAGGCCGGCCTGCCCTATGTCTATTTGGGCTACTGGGTGCCGGGCAGCGACAAGATGGGCTACAAGGCGCAGTTCGACGCGCTGGAGGTCTATCGCAAGGGCGAATGGGAACGGCTGCAGGATCCCTCCAGCTACGATCCGGACACCCACCCGCTCTCGACCGATCCGATCGCCGAGCAGGTGGCCAATATCTCCTTCCCCGATTCGCGCGGCACCTGACCGCGCGGGCGCGCCCCTCAGCCGAGGAGCGCGGGAAGAACCGGTGTCAGCAACAGCATCGCCGTCAGCAGCGCCACCGTGCGGGTGATCGGCACGAGACGCCCGGGCGCGCCCTGCGCGGGCGCGGGGTGCCGCAGCACCCGGTCGCCGGGGCGCGGCGCAGGCCGGTAGACCGGGCCCGCGGGCCGTCCGTGCCGGGGGCTGTGCCGCGAGCGCGGGCGCGGGTCGGTGCCGGGCCACGGGTGGCGGGGTTGGAAATCCGATTTGGGTGCGAATCCTGTCTGGGTCATAGCGACCGTCTCCTGCTCGATTGTTTCGGATGAAATTCCGATAGCTCAGGAGAATGCCCACTGTTCTGGGTCAGGAAACGACGGGAACGTGACAAAACCGGGGAAAGGGGACGCAGCGTCGGACCGCCGGGTCAGGCGGAGCCGGGCCGCCCCGCAAGGGGGCGGCCCGGTCCATCGGGTCAGTTCGGGATCAGGTCCGGGATGATCGTGACGATGCCCGGGAAAGCGGCCAGCAGCAGCAGACCCACCACCTGGATGATCACGAAGGGGATCACGCCGCGATAGATGTGCTGCGTGGTCACCTCGCGCGGGGCGACGCCGCGCAGGTAGAACAGCGCGAAGCCGAAGGGCGGCGTCAGGAACGAGGTCTGCAGGTTCACCGCGATCATGATGGTCACCCATTTCGGATCGAAATGCGCGCCGTAGATCACCGGGCCCACGATGGGCACGACGATGTAGATGATCTCGAGGAAGTCCAGCACGAAACCCAGCACGAAGAGCACCAGCATCACGATGATGAACACCGTGCGCACGTCATCGAAGCTGCGCAGGAAGAGCTGGATGTAGTGCTCGCCCCCGAAGGAGATCACCACAAGGTTCAGCAGCTGCGAGGCGATCAGGATGGTGAAGACCATCGAGGTCACCTTGGCCGTCTCTCGCACCGCCGGTGTCAGCACGCCCGAGCGGAACAGCACCCAGCAGGCAAAGAGCAGCCCGAACAGCGCGTAGAGATAGGCGGCATAGGCCATGAAGAAGGCGATCCAGCTTTCGACGCTGACATCGTCGGTATTGATGCGCAGGTCGAAATTGATCCCGATCAGGATCATGATCACCACGGCCAGGGTCGACCACAGGATGATCTTCGGGCTGCGGTCCTCCTCGGACAGCTTGCGGTAGGCGGCCAGCATGATGGCCCCTGCCGCCCCCAGCGCCGCGGCGGGCGTGGGGTTGGTGATGCCGCCCAGGATCGAGCCCAGCACCGCCACGATCAGCACCAGCGGCGGGAACACCACGCGCAACAGCTCGTTGCCCGCAAGCCGCTTCATGCCGATGGCCACGCCGTAGAGCGTCACCGCCCACGGGATCGCCATCAGGATCACGGTCACGCCCGACGAGGTGGTGGGCGACAGCAGCAGCCAGTCGACCAGCAGCCCCAGCACGATCCCGGCCGCGCCGATCTGCAGGGGGCGCGGATCGGAGGAGGGCGAGATCCCGCGCGCCAGCGACAGCACGAGGCCGAAGAAGACGCTGAGGATCGCGATGCCGGTGCCAATCGGGGCCGCATTGGCGATCTGCGCCGCGCGCTTGGCCTCGATCTCCTCGGGCGACAGGCGCTCGGCCGATTCCACGCCGCCGGCGGCGTCGATCGCGGCCTGCTCGGCCACGGCCTGGTCCCAGGCCTCCTGCCCGTGCAGCTCGATCATCGAGGCCTGGCATTGCGGTCCCACATTGGTGCGCAGGCTGGCCGTCTCGCCGCTGTCGGTGAAACGGTCCACCTCGACCGACTGGCTGCCGACCACGTTGACATTGCCCAGCAGCATCATGCCGGCAATCAGGGCGACCGGCACGAAGAGGTACCAGGTCAGCGCCTCGCCGCGGGTCACGGGCTCGTTCTCGGAGTCGGTCGACACGACGGCCGGCGCCTTGGACGGGTTCAGCATCGCGTAGCCGAAGGCATAGGCGGCATAGAGCCCCGCCAGCAGGATCCCCGGCAGCAGCGCCGCCTGGAACAGCGTGCCCACCGAGACCACCGCCGGCTCACCCAGATAGGTCAGCGCGTCGGTACAGCCGGCCTCGACCGCGCGGGCCTCCTGCGCGGCCGAGTAGAGATCGCCCGCCAGCGTGCCCAGAAGCACGATCACGATCGAGGGCGGGATGATCTGCCCCAGCGTGCCCGAGGCCGCGATCACGCCCGTCGCCAGTTCCGGCGAGTAGTTGTTGCGCAGCATGGTGGGCAGCGCGAGCAGGCCCATGGTCACCACGGTCGCGCCGACGATACCGGTCGAGGCGGCCAGGAAGGCACCCACGACCACGATCGACACGGCCAGGCCGCCCGGCAGCGGACCGAAGACCCGCGCCATGGTGGTCAGCAGGTCATTGGCGATCTTCGAGCGTTCCAGCACGATGCCCATCAGCACGAACATCAGCACCGCCAGCAGAGTCTCGATGGACTGGCCCGCGATGACGCGTTCGTTGATGCGGTTTGTGATGCCCGCGATGGTGCGCTTCAGCGCGCCTTCCCAGTCGCCGGCGGGAAAGACCGATTCCGCCGCGTAGCGTGGCAGATCCGGGTATCGGAAGATCGAGATCGAGTTCTCGTTCACCCCGGACGCGACCAGCGCCCGGTAGGCATCCGACGACGTGTCGATGGCCTGGTGGATGAGAAGCCCGGCGCTGTCCAGCGCCGCGATGATCCCGAAGGAGATGACCCCGGCACCGCCGATGGCAAAGGCCACCGGGAAGCCCGAGAGAATGGCCGAAAAGAGCGTGAGAAAGACGATGATCAGGCCGATCTCGACGCCGTCCAGTCCGAATAGCATGCGCCCTGCCCCTTTGTCAGAATTCCGCGTGGTCGTAGGGCTCTTCGCCCTTCTCGAGCACATCCTTGTCGAGATGCTTGCCGTCGGCCTCTTCGCCTTCGACATATTCCAGCCACGAGCGGTAGAAGAACGCCCAGGCCTGGATGAAGATCATCGCCACCAGCGCCACCATCAGGACCTTGAACAGGAAGTAGGCGGTGAAGCCGTTGGGCGAGAAGCCGATCGTCTCGACATTCCAGCGCAGCGCGCGCGCCTTCAGTTCGAGCCGGCTCAGCGGATCCGAGGGCGAGACCGGCGGCACGATCAGCGAGCGCCACAGGAAGAACCACGAATACATCCAGATCAGCACCGCCATGGGCATCATGAAGAACAGCGAGCCGAACATGTCGATGATGCGCTTCTTGCGGTGGCTGACCGCCGAGTAGATCAGGTCGACGCGCACGTGACCGCCCTGCACGAAGGTGTAGGCGAGGCAGAGCGACACGACCATCGCGTTGTAGAGCTTGAGCTCCTCGGCATACCACGAGATGTCGAATTGCAGCGGGATGCCGAAGCCGAACACGATGTCCGGCCGGGTGAAGATCCGCTGCATGAAGACGATGATGACCTGCTGCAGCACCATCAGCAGACCGGCCCAGGCAAAGAAGCGCCCGACCCAGTTGCCGAAGAATTCCAGCCCGATCACCACGTTCCACAGAAAGGCGCGTTTCCACACGCCGATGGCGAAGATCAGCGAGAAGAAGACCATCACCACGAAGAAGAACTCGACCGAGGCGCCGTAATACACGAAGCGCATGATCGAGATGTTCTCGCCCCAGTTCAGCCAACTGGCAGGATGGGTGATCGCGTATCCGAAATTGTAGAACGCCATGACGATGTTCGTCAGCACCCAGACGATCCCGTCGCCCAGGGCGCCGATGGCCTGCCCGAAGCCGACCACTTCCGTCTCTTCCATGTCCCCCCCTCACCCGAAAACCGGCGCCGGCATCAGCCCGGCCCGGTCCCCGTCGTTCCGGCACGTTGTTCAGAAAAGGCGGCCGGGACCCCGCCTCGGGATCCCGGCCTGTGTGTTGCGATCAGTCGTTGGACGGTGCGTCGCCGCCCAGCACGCGCACGCGCTGCGCCACGTAGTAGCCGTCCGACTTCTGGATCCAGCTGGCGGAGTTGGCCAGGCTCTCGTCGAACGAGTTGCGGATCTTGGCGAACAGCTCGTCATCCATGTACTCGTCCAGCACCTCGGCCGAGGCGCGGCCGAACGCATCCCAGACATCATCGGGGAACTGCAGCGTGCGCACGCCCTGAGACTGCAGGCGCGCCAGTGCGGCACCGTTGTTGGCCAGGGTCTCGGCCAGCTGGTAATGGGTCGTCGCCATCGAGCCGTAGCGCAGGATGTGCTGCTGCTGCGGGGTCAGGTCGTTCCACACGTCGAGGTTGACCGAGGCGGCCAGCGCCGAGCCCGGCTCGTGGAAGCCGGCGGTATAGTAGATCTTGGCCACTTCCTGGAAGCCGGCACGCTCGTCCGCCATCGGGCCGACCCACTCGAGCCCGTCGATCGCGCCCGAGGACAGCGCCTGGTAGAGTTCGCCGCCGGGGATGTTCTGCACCGAGGCGCCCAGCTTGCCCAGGGCCTGGCCGCCGAGGCCCGGCATGCGGAACTTCAGGCCGTTGAAATCGTCGGCGCTCTCGATCTCCTTCGAGAACCAGCCGCCCGACTGCGAGCCCGAGTTGCCGGCGATCAGACCCTTGAGGTTGAAGATCATGCCCAGCTCGTCATGCAGCTCTTCGCCGCCGCCATGGTAGTACCAGTTGGTCACTTCCTGCGCGGTGCCGCCGAAGGGCACGGCGGTGAAATAGGCATAGCCCGGATGCTGGCCGACGAAGTAGTAATCGGCCGAGTGATACATGTCGGCCTGGCCCGAGGACACGGCGTCGAACACTTCCAGCGCGCCCACCAGCTCGCCCGGGGCCTTTTTGTCGATGGTCAGCATGCCATCGGACATCTCGGCCACGAATTTTTCCAGATAGGACGCGGCATCGTCCAGAACGGCAAAGCCGCGCGGCCACGAGGTGACCATGGTCAGCGTGCGCTTGCCCTGCGCATAGGCCGGAGCGGCCAGGCTGGACGCGGCAGCGGCGCCTGCGCCCACGGTCGAGGCGCGAAGAAATTTACGGCGATCCATGTGGTATCCTCCCTGAAGGTCATCTTGCGCGCGGCTCCCCGCCCCGCGCGGATCGTTAGAGTGCACGCACCGTATTCAGACTCCGCGCGCAAGAAAATACCCACTGCTACGGAGGACCGCCGGAAAAAGTTACACGATGCCCGGGAAAATGGCCGGTTTGAAACGCCGACCGGGGTGCGAGGGCCGCGGCAACCGCCAAGGATCGCCGCGACCGCGCAGAATCGCCTATTTCGTTTCGGTCGCGGCGGGCGCCCTCTCATGGCCGGTCGCCATGCAGCTTTCCGGCTGAATGACGAGGACGCAAATTTTGTGGGGACTCGCAATTGACACAGCCTCGCAGGACTTTCCGTTGGGTCAACGACTCGTTGACCGTTGACGGGTCAGGAATTCCTGAAGCCCCCTGCACCACCGCCGGATTTCGCTGTATGACAGGGCCATGTCGCGTCTTCGCATCTCTTACGGGCAGAAGCTGTTCCTGCTGGCCTCGCTGCCGCTGATCCTCGCCGTCTCGGCGATCGCCGTGCTGGTGGCCGAGCAGTCGCGCGCGCTGGCCGAGCGCGAGATCCGCGGCCTCGAGACCCAGCTGATCGAGGCCAAGAAGCGCGAGCTGCGCAATTACGTCACCCAGGCGCGCAACGGGTTCTACTTCGTCTACGGCTCGGCGGCGCCCGATGATGCGGCGGCCAAGGAACAGGTGATGCAGATCCTCGCCGCGATGATCTATGGCGATGACGGGTTCTTCTTCGTCTATGATTACGACGGCACCAACCTCGTCTCGCCGCGCCAGACCGAGCTGATCAATGCCAACTGGTGGGACATGACCGACAGCGAGGGCACGCCGGTGGTGCAGGAATTCATCGCCACCGCACGGCAGGGCGCGGGCTATGTCGAGCATCTCTGGCCCAAGCCCTCCACCGGCGAGGAGGCACGGATGATAACCTACGTGACCTCCTTCCCCTCCTGGCGCTGGGCGGTGGGGACCGGGGTCTTCATCGACGACGTGCTCGACACCGTCGCCGCGGCCCGGGCCGAGGTCGAGGCGCGGGTCCAGCGCACCTTTCTCTATATCGGCGGCATCACCCTGTCGGCGCTGCTGCTGGTCTTCCTGTCGGGGCTGTTCCTCAACATCCGCGAGCGCCGGCTGGCCGATGCCAAGCTGAAGGAGCTGACCCAGCGGGTCTTCGACGCGCAGGAGGCCGAGCGCGGCCGCGTCGCGCGCGAGCTGCATGACGGGATCAGCCAGATCCTCGTCGGCGTGAAATACGCGCTGGACATCACCCAGAGGCGCATCCGCAGCGGCGACGCGCGCGCCGCCGACACGCTGGACAAGGGGCTCGACAACCTGGGCGAGGCGATCCACGAGGTGCGCCGGATCAGCCGCGACCTGCGCCCGGGCGTTCTGGACGATCTGGGCCTCGGCCCCGCGATCAAGGCGCTGGCCGATGATTTCCGCGCCCGCACCCGGATCGAGACGCATTTCGAGACCGTGGTCTTCCGCAACCGTCTGGACCAGGACGCCAAGATCGCGCTCTACCGCATCGCGCAGGAGGCGCTGACCAATGTCGAGCGACATTCCGGCGCCTCGCGGGTGGATATCGACCTGCGCGGCCACCGCTCGGGCGCCACGCTGCGCATCACCGACAACGGCACCGGCATGGAGGCCGGGCGCCGCGACCAGACCGGGATCGGGCTGCGCAACATGCAGGAGCGCATCGACCAGCTGGGCGGCACCCTGCGCATCTTGTCCTCCCGCGCGGGCACCGTTATCGAGGCGCAGGTGCCGCTGACGCACCTGCTGCCCCCAGAAGAGGCGCCACCCGCCCAACCGAGAGCCAAGGCATGACCCGTACCCGCGTCGTTGTCGTCGATGATCACCCGATGGTGGCCGAGGGAATCGAGGCCATCCTCGAAAGCTATGACGACCTGCAGGTCATCGCCACGCTGTCCGATGGCCGGACCATGATCGACCGGCTGGACGAGCTGTCGCCCGACGTGATCTTGATGGATCTCAACATGCCCGGGCTGGGCGGGCTGTCGGCGACCGAGATGATCCTCGAACGCCGCCCGGCGACCCGCATCCTCGTCCTGTCCATGCATGACAGCCCCGAATACATCTCGACCGCACTCAGCCACGGCGCCCGGGGCTACGTGCTCAAGGACGTGCCCACGGACGAGATCAAGCAGGCCATCGACGCCGTCATGGCGGGTGAACGCTATCTCTGCACCGGGGCCGAGGGCGCGCTGGCACCGCGCGACGGCACGCGCGAGCAGCTGACCACCCGCGAGCAGACGGTGCTGCTGCAGCTGGCGCAGGGCAAGTCGAACAAGGAAGTGGCGCTGGTGCTCGACATCTCGGTCCGCACGGTCGAGACGCATCGCAAGAACATCAAGCGCAAGCTGGGGATCAGCACGACCGCCGGGCTGACGCGCTATGCGCTGGAACATGGCGTGCTGCAGGGGACCGGCGCCAACCTGTGACGCCCGCCCCGGTCGCGGTCAGAGCCTGTTACAGGGCGATCGCGGTATCATCCTCGGGGCAATCCCCCCAGAATTTCAGCACCATGGCCGGCACGATGCGCGCGCCCTCGGCCTCAGTGCCCGCCAGGTCCGGCGCCGAGGCCGGCACGTCGCGCAGGAACGTGGCCAACCCGATCAGGACGACCAGCGCCACGGCCTTGCACAGGGTGAAATCGCGGTGGAATATGTTGCGCTGCATGGCGACCTCCTCGCCTTCAATGACCGCTCTCAGGATTGCTCAGAAAACCGATCGGTTCAATTCACGATTCTGAGCGGCTTTGTTGCATTCTTGCGATGGCCAAGCGGAAAGCGTCGAAACCGCGCAATCCGGGGCGCGATTGCGCAACACTGTTGCCGGGGCGCAACGCGGCGGCAGGGTTCACGTCCTTGATGAAAAGAGCGCCGTAACCGCTTGTTACAATGGAATGATCGCGAAATCGCATGCGTCGTGCCACGGCTGTTATCCAATTCTTTCTAGAGTGTGGGTCCATCCTGAGGGCGCGCGGGATCGCGCGCATTTGAGCTATTCATGACCTGCGCACAGGTCCTGTTCACGCCGCCACCGGCAACGCTTCGGCCGGCGCGACCAGCCGCTCGGCATGCAGCAGGCGGATCTGCTGCGTCGCGCTCCAGTGATCCGGCGGCAGGCCGGCCTTGCGGCGCAGCGCCGCCACGAAAAGCTGTGGGTCGTCCAACTCCGCCCAGGCCGAGGGCAGCAGCATCGCGTGACGCCCGGCATCGGACAGGGCCAGCCCGGTCTCGCCCGGCACCAGCCGCGCCAGCAGCGCGGCCTCGTCGGGCATCTCCAGCGGCGTGGCCGGGCCCAGCAGGTCGATCTCGATCCCCAGCGCCTGCGGATCGGGCGCCCGGCCTGTGGCGCGCGGATCCCGCAGCGCGGCGCGCGCGGCGTTGCCTGCCACATCCGCTACGAGCGGCAGGTGCGGGGTCAGCGTCGCGGCCGATCCGATGCAGGTCCCGCCCGCGGTCAGCGTGACCGCGCTGGCCATGAGCGTGCGCAGCGGCAACGCATAGCTGTCCGGCCGCATGTGCGGCGCGGTGCCGCGTGACAGGCCCGAGCCGACGGCCCGCCGGGCCACGTCCAGCAGCACCTCGGACAGCCCGTCCGGCAGCAGCGCCCCCTGGGGCGGGTAGACCGCCCAGGCGCCATGGCCCGAGACCGGTCCACCGCCCTTGGGATGGGTGACCGCATGGCCCAGCCGCAGCGCCCGGCACCCCTGCCCGGCTTGCGAGCCCTGCCAGCCCGCCAGCACCAGCGCGCCGCTTGCCGCATCGGGGGTTAGCCGCGCACCCTGCCCGGTCTCGATCAGCGCCGCCGTCCGGGCCTGCAGCCGCCGCGCTTCGGCGGCGGTCCCGGCCCGGCCGAGGTCGCTGGACAGGACGAACAGGGTTTGTCCCGGCAGGCGGTCCAGCCGGTCGATCACCGCGGCGATCCGTGCCGGGGCCACCTGCCCGACCACCAGCGGCACGACGGGCACGCGCGGATGCAGGAAGCGGGCAAAGGGCAGATGCGCGTCGATTCCGGGCTGCGCCTCGAAGGCGGCCTCGCGCCCATGCGCCCGGCCCGACCGGATCAGCGCGCGACAGGCGTCGCGGTCGATGCGCAGCTTCTTGCCCGGGATCTCGATCGCGCCGTGATGCACGGGTACGGCGATGCCGGTGAAATCCGGCATGGGCGCCGCGGCCAGCAGCACGATCCGGTCAGGCGCGGCATCGCGCGTCGCCGACCAGGCCCCGGCCATTACCGCCCCGCAGACCGGCAATCCGGCATGGGGTGCGATCACCGCGCGCGGGGTCGCGACCAGCCGGTCGGCCATCGGCGCGGTGCGCGCCAACCAGTCACGCACGGTCCGGGCCAGCTCGAGCGGGTCCTCGGGAAAGACCCGCCCCGCCAATCGCGTTACCCTGCATGCCATGCCGCCCCTCCTGTCCGGTCGTCCTGCGCGGGCACGGATTGCCGCGCGCGTTGTCCCCCAGCCTCGCCCGCAGGCGTGGCGGAATTGCGGAAAACTCGCGGAAACTTCGGCCCGTCCGCCGGGCCTGCTCGGCAAGGCCTTGCCGAAAATGTCGCAGGCCGGGCGGATCGCGCAATTTTTTCATCCCGCGGGCGCGCTTTTCGCAGGTGCAGCGGTTGACGGCCCGACGGCCCTCTCCTAATGTCGCGAGCGCATACGAAAGGAGCCCCGGGTCATGTGCACCCTGCTGGTAATCGTAGGAAACAGGCGCATGGGCCGGTAACGGACACCCATTGAGGACCCCATGCGCCCCCCGTCAGCCGACCGGGGGCTTTTTTATGCGCAACAGAACCGAAGTGTCGTGAACGGAGAATGCAGATGACACGTCAGATGACCGGAGCGAAAATGGTGGTCCAGGCCCTCAAGGATCAGGGCGTGGACGTCGTATTCGGGTATCCCGGCGGCGCCGTTCTACCGATTTACGACGAGGTGTTTCAGCAGAACGACATCCGCCACATCCTGGTGCGGCATGAACAGGGTGCGGTGCACGCGGCCGAGGGCTATGCCCGCTCGACCGGCAAGCCCGGCGTCGTGCTGGTGACCTCGGGGCCCGGCGCCACCAACGCGGTGACCGGGCTGACCGATGCGCTGATGGATTCGATCCCGCTGGTCGTGCTGACCGGACAGGTGCCGACCTTCATGATCGGCTCGGACGCCTTCCAGGAAGCCGACACGGTGGGCATCACCCGGCCCTGCACCAAGCATAACTGGCTGGTGAAGGAGACCGAGAAGCTGGCGCCCACCATCCACGAGGCCTTTCACGTGGCGCGCTCGGGCCGTCCCGGCCCGGTGCTGGTCGACATCCCCAAGGACGTGCAGTTCGCCTCGGCGAGCTATACGCCGCCGCCGCGCGTGTCGGTCAGCCATTACCAGCCGCGGGTCAAGGGCGATCCCGAGATGATCGAGGACCTGGTCGAGGCGATCGAAACGGCAACCCGCCCGGTCTTCTATACCGGCGGCGGCGTGATCAACTCCGGCCCGGCCGCCAGCCAGCTGCTGCGCGAGATGGTCGAGGCGACGGGCTTCCCGATCACTTCGACGCTGATGGGCCTCGGCGCCTACCCCGCCTCGGGCAAGAACTGGCTGGGCATGCTGGGGATGCACGGGCTCTACGAGGCCAATCTCGCCATGCATGGCTGCGACCTGATGATCAACGTGGGCGCGCGCTTCGACGACCGGATCACCGGGCGGATCGACGCGTTCAGCCCGCAGTCGAAGAAGGCGCATATCGACATCGACCCCTCGTCGATCAACAAGGTGGTCAAGACCGACTTCCCGATCGTGGGCGATGTGGGCCACGTGCTGGAGGACGTGCTGAACCTGTGGAAGGCGCGCGGCCGCAAGGTCAACCGCGAGGCGCTGTCGCGCTGGTGGGCGCAGATCGAGGAGTGGAAGAAGACCGACTGCCTCTCCTTCAAGCCCTCGCCCAAGTCGATCAAGCCGCAGCACGCGCTGGCCCGGCTGGAGGCGCTGACCAAGGGGCGCGACCGTTATGTCTGCACCGAGGTCGGCCAGCATCAGATGTGGGCCGCGCAGTACATGGGCTTCGAGGATCCCAACCGCTGGATGACCTCCGGCGGCCTCGGCACCATGGGCTACGGCTTCCCGGCGTCGATCGGCGTGCAGATCGCCCATCCCGAGGCGCTGGTCATCAACGTGGCCGGCGAGGCGTCCTGGCTGATGAACATGCAGGAGATGGGCACCGCGGTGCAGTTCCGCCTGCCGGTCAAGCAGTTCATCCTGAACAACGAACGGCTGGGCATGGTGCGCCAGTGGCAGGAGCTGCTGCATGGCGAGCGCTATTCGCACAGCTGGTCCGAGGCGCTGCCCGATTTCGTCAAGCTGGCCGAGGCTTTCGGCGCCAAGGGCATCTGCGTCAGCGACCCGGCCGACCTGGACGACGCGATCATGGAGATGATCGAGCATGACGGGCCGGTGATCTTCGACTGCCTCGTCGAGAAGCACGAGAACTGCTTCCCGATGATCCCCTCGGGCGAGCCGCACAACAAGATGCTGCTGGGCGAGGCCTCGACCAAGGATGCCATCGGCACCAAGGGCGCGGTCTTGGTGTGATCAGACCGGCCTGCCGGTGATATCGTGCAGCGCGGCCTCGAAGACCGGGGCCGCGCTGTTGCCCCCGACCCAGAGATGTGGATTGGACCGCGGATGGCTGCGCCAGTGAAACCCCTCCGGAATGCGCCCGCTGCGGCTGCCGAGAAGATCGCTGTCGATCAGCGTCTTGATCCGCAGGAACCAGCGCGCGCCCGGTTGGCTGAACCCGCCCAGCCTGTCGCCGTCGAGGGAGACGATCAGCTGCACCTTCAGCGGTTGCACGGCAAAGCGCTCGCTCGCAGCCAGGCGCGCGATCAGGTCGTGCGAGGCCGGACAGGCCACCTCCGACAGGACATCCCCCAGCGGTCGCCGCCCCTCAATCAACATCCGTTTCTCCTCTCAATCGAAAACCCGAGGCTCTGAAATGTCTGCACTGAATATCAAGAAAGGCTCGTCGAAGCATTCGGCCTACAACCTGCGTCCCAATTTCTCGGACGTGCAGGAGACGCACACGCTTGCGGTGCTGGTCGAGAACGAGCCCGGCGTGCTGGCGCGGGTGATCGGCCTGTTCTCGGGGCGCGGCTACAATATCGAGAGCCTGACCGTGGCCGAGGTCGACCACCAGGGCCATCTGAGCCGCATCACCATCGTCACCACGGGCACGCCGCAGGTGATCGAGCAGATCAAGGCCCAACTGGGCCGCATCGTGCCGGTGCACGAGGTTCACGACCTGACGGTCGAGGGCAAGTCGGTGGAGCGTGAACTGGCCCTGATCAAGGTGGGCGGCGCCGGCGAGAAGCGGGTCGAGGCGCTGCGCCTGGCCGACATCTTTCGCGCCAACGTGGTGGATTCGACGCTGGAAAGCTTCGTCTTCCAGATCACCGGCACGCCCGACAAGATTGACGCCTTTGCCGACCTGATGCGTCCGCTGGGCCTGCTCGAGATCGCGCGGACCGGTGTGGCCGCGCTGGCGCGGGGCAACTGAGCCCGCGCGCCTGACGCGATCGGGCGTCGCCGTCGGTCAGCCGACGGCGCGCCGTGCCGCGGGGAAGGCGACGACATTGTCCTCCCCGCCCTTCCGGCCGCCGCCTTGCAGCTTCTCGGCCAGCGTGGGTGCAAAGCCCACATCGACCCGGCGCAGGTTGCGCGCCCGGCGACAGACCCGGTCCTCGCGCATGTCGAACTGGATCAGGTCCCCCGCATCCAGCGCCATCCCCTGATGCATGTTCTGCTCCGGCTGCTCGGCAGCGGAGTAATACGCGAGGTTGCCGTGATCTTCACACCAGATCACCGCCTTGCTGTCGCTGGGATCCGCCCAGAGCACCACTCCGTACATTCGATCTTCCATGACGCACTCTCTGGTTAGCTACCTCCAAAGATTGAATGAATCTTTTGAGACAGAACATTCGTTTTCATGCGTCGGCGCCTTGATTTTTGTGCCGCATCTGGGCAGGTTTGATGCGAGTAAGCATCAACAGTGACGCCAACTAGAGACAGAGGTGGTACAAGTCGTGCAGGAACAGGTCTCGGCGAGTGTTTTCACAACAGAACAAGCAACTTATAAGAGTGCGAAGATGCCCTCCGGACCCGACTCCTCGCCGCCTCATCGGCCCAGCCCTGCCGAGCTGCGCAGCATGCTTGGCGCAAACCTGCGTCAACTGGCCGGTACCTCGGTCTCGATTTCGGCCTTGTGCCGCGAACTCGGGATCAATCGGACACAATTCAACCGTTACCTTGCCGGCGAAAGCTTTCCCCGGCCGGACGTGCTGCACCGGATCTGCACCTATTTCGGCGTCGATGCGCGTATCCTGCTGGAACCGGTGGACCAGATCTCGACCGTCGACGAGGGCATCCTGCGTCACCCCGCCATCGCCGATTTCCTGGGCAGCGCGGCCCGTCCCGTTCCCGAAGAGGACTTCCCGAGCGGCTTCTACCGTTTCTCGCGGCGCAGTTTCCTGACCGAGGACAGCTATGTCACGGGCGTGGTCTACGTCTTCCGCGCAGATGACGGCACCTTCATGAAGGGGTTCGAGGCCAAGGACGCCATGCGCCAGCAGGGCCTGTCCATGAGCCCCGCCATGCGCGAGTTCCGCGGCGCGATCCTGCCCCAGAGCGACGGGGTGGCGGCGCTGGTCAGCCGCAAGGGCGCGTCCACCGCCTCGTTCAACTACCTCGCCCGCGTGCCCACCTTCGAGAACAACTACTGGGTGGGCTATACCGCGCGCACCGTGCGCGAGGGTGTCGCCGGGCGCCGGATCGAGCGGCTGGTCTTCGAATACGTGGCGCGCAAGCTGAAGGACGTGCTGCCCGCCGCGCGCGGCGCGGGGTTCTGCACGGCGGATGACCTGATCCCCTATCATCGGCAGCTGCTGCAGGTGGGCACGCCGTTTTCCTGACGCGTGCCGCGCGTCGCTGCGCGGCGATCCGTGTCGGGAACGGGCGGGACGGCATCGGCTCCGCGGGCTAGCGAGAAAGGCACCTGACGAATACGGGAGCCCGCGCATGACCCGCACCGCCGACACGCTTGCCAATGTCCGCCGCCCGGTGGCCGAGGCCCATGGCCTGCCCAACGCCCATTACATCGACCCGGCCACCTATGCCGAGGAGCGCGAGGCGCTGCTCTTCGGCACGTGGTCGGGCCTTGCCGTGGCCGCGGACGTGCCCGAGGCGGGCGACGCGAAGCCCATCACCTTTCTAGGCATGCCGCTGCTGCTGATCCGCGGCAAGGACGGCGCCGTGCGCGTCTTCCAGAACATCTGCCGGCATCGCGGCATGATCCTGGTCGAGGAGCCGCGCAAGATCGAGGGGGCGATCCGCTGCCCCTACCATTCCTGGTGCTACGGCACCGATGGCCGGCTCGTCTCGACCCCGCATGTGGGCGGGCCCGGGCGCAACGTGCATGACGCGATCGACCGGGCGACGCTGGGGCTGGTCGAGGTGCGCAGCCATGTCTGGCGCGACGTCGTGTGGATCAACATCTCGGGCGACGCGCCGCCGTTTGAAGAGGCCATGGCCCCGGTGATGGCCCGCTGGGCCGAGTTCGAGCAGCCGCTCCACCATGGCGGCGGCGACAGCGTGATCACGCTGGAGGTGGCCGGCAACTGGAAGCTCGCGGTCGAGAACTACTGCGAAAGCTACCACCTGCCCTGGGTGCATCCCGGCCTGAACTCCTATTCCCGGCTTGAGGATCACTACAATATCGAACAGCCCGGCGCCTTCTCGGGCCAGGGCACGCTGGTCTACCGGCAGGTGCTGAACGAGAACGGCGATCCCTTCCCGGATTTCGACGGGCTGTCCGAGCGCTGGAACACCGCGGCCGAGTACTTGGCAGTCTATCCCAACGTGCTGCTGGGCGTGCATCGCGACCACGCCTACGCGATCATCGTCGTGCCCGAGGGGCCGGACCGCACAGTCGAGAACGTGCATCTCTACTACGCGCAGCCCAAGACCGACAGCGGGCTGCGCCAACGCAACACGCAGCTGTGGAAGACCGTCTTCGAAGAGGACATCTTCGTGGTAGAGGGGATGCAGCGCGGCCGCCACGCGGCGGGGTTCGACGGGGGCCGCTTCTCGCCGGCGATGGATGGGCCCACGCATTGCTTCCACGACTGGGTGGCGATGCGGCTGATGGCGCATCGCGGACAGGCGGAGGCGGCGGAATGAGGGCGCTCGACGACAGCCTGCTGGACGCCCATGCCCGCGCCGACACGCGCGCGCTGGTGGGGCTGTACACGCAGGCCGCCGACAGCGTGAACGACGCCGACGCGGCGGGGTTCTTCCTGACCCATGCCTATGTCTTCGCGCTGGAACTGGGCGACGGGCGCGCGGCGCAACTGCATGCCCGCCTTTGCGCCGAGGGGCGCGAGGCCTGAACCCCGCGCCCCCGCACTCATTTCTGCAGGCTCTCCAGGTAATAGGCGAGCGACAGGATCCGGCCGCGCCGGTACAGCACGTCGGCATAGGCCGAGTTGACCTCGCTCGTCTCCGAGAAGAGCGCGCCATAGACCGGCATCGGCCCGCCATGGGCCCGCAGGTCGTCGCGCCCGTCGATGATGTGCAGCACGTTCAGCATCGGGAACGCGCCGTCATTCGCCTCAGCCAGACCGGTCAGATCGGGCACCGAGGTCGTCATCATCTGGGTCAGGGGCCCGTCGCCCTCGCCCGAAGCGCCGTGACAGGTGGCGCAGAACTGCTGGTACAACTCCTCTCCGTATTCCGCGTTCTGTGCGCTTGCCGCGTGGGCGGTCAGCGACAGCGCGGCAACGCAGAGCCATTTCAGGATCGACATGATCGTTCCTCCTCCTCCAGCGCTGGACCGCCAGCCCCATGCCAACGGGAACCAGCGGTTCAAGTATAGAGGAAACGATATATGTCCGGTTTGATCCAGATCACGGCGCCGTGATCTCAGGCGGCGGCCGGGTGCCCATGCGGCGCCGTGCCATAGGCGATCATGTCATAGAGGTGCCACGTGGCGTGGCCCAGCAACGGCAGCGACAGGAACAGCCCGACAAAGCCCGGCAGCATCGACACGAAGGTAAAGACCGCGATGAACGCCGCCCAGAGGAACATCGGCACCGGGTGGCTCTGCACGTATTGGAACGAGGTGATCATCGCCGTGACGAAATCGATCTCGCGGTCCAGCAGCAGCGGCAGCGACAGCACGGTGATCATGTAGAGCAGCGTGGCAAAGCCCGCGCCGACCAGCGTGCCCACCCCCAGCATCATCAGCCCGTTCGAGGTCAGGTAGATGTCGTAGGAGGTCGAGACATTGGTCATGGTCGACAGGCCGAGGAAGAGCGCAAAGATCATGTGCGCGAGGAAGAACCAGAACAGGAAGACGACGATGATGATCGCGCTGATCGAGGGCAGCTGCCGGCGTGACTGCCGCAGGATCACCGAGAAGATCTGCATCCAGTCGAGCGGTCGGCCCTGCTCGATCCGCCGGCTGATGTCGTAGAAGCCCACCGCGGCAAAGGGCGCGATCAGCGGAAAGCCGATCGCGGCGAAGACCAGCCAATAGCTCTGCCCGGTGATCCAGGTGACCCAGATCATCATCCAGCCGCCCAGCACATAGACCCCGGCAAAGACCAGCGCGAAGCCGGGGGCGCGTTTCAGGTCACCCCAGCCGCGGCGCAGCGCCTCTTTCAGCAGCGAGATGTCCACCGGGCCCAGTTCGGGCACGCCGGGTTTCGGTGTATCTGGCATGTCAGACCCTCCCCTGTCCGACATTCACTAAACGGCATGTGGCCGGGCCGGGCAAGACGCCTTGTGTCACCACGGTTGCCGCCGCGCGGCAGTGGTCGGACCGGCGCCGGCGTCCGGGGGCACGCAGATCTGGACAGCACGCGGGTTTCCGGGCAGGCTAGCAGGTATCCGCAAATGCAGGTCCTGCCATGTCGCGCCGTCTGACTGCTATGTCGCTTGCCCTGACGCTCTGGGTCACCGGCGGCCACGCGCAGGGCAATTCCGTCGAGGACACCCCGTCCGGCGATCAGTTGCAGCCGGCGCCACCCGCGGCCTCCTCCGATCCCGACGCGCCGCGCCCGGGCCTCGCCGAGGGCACCCTGTCGCCCGGCGAGATCACCGGGCTGCTGGCGCGCCACAGCCACGTGGTGAACGTGAATATCCCCGGGCGCGACCTGCAGACCGGCATTCCGGTGCCCGATACCGGGACCTGCGCGCTGCTCTGCGCCGCGGACACGCGCTGCGCGGCTTGGACCTATGTCAATCCCGGTGTCCAGGCCGACTCAGCGATGTGCTGGAAAAAGGGCGACGTGCCGCCGGGTCGGGTCGACGAGTGCTGCACCAGCGGCCTGGCACGGCGCTGAGCGCGCCTAGTCCTCGGCGGCCGCCTCGGCGCGGCTCTTGCCGGCGACCTGCAGGGCCAGCGTGGCCTCCATGAACGGATCCAGATTGCCATCCAGCACGCCGCCGGTATCGGCGGTCTCGTGGTTGGTGCGCAGGTCCTTCACCATCTGGTAGGGCTGCAGCACGTAGGACCGGATCTGGTTGCCCCAGCCGGCATCGCCCTTGGCCTCGTGCAGGGCGTTGACCTCGGCGTTCCGCCGGTCGAGTTCCATCTGGTAAAGCCTTGATTTCAGGGCCTTCATGGCGATGTCGCGGTTCTGGTGCTGGGATTTCTCGGAACTGGTCACGACGATGCCGGTGGGCGCGTGGGTGATCCGCACGGCCGAGTCGGTCGTGTTCACGTGCTGCCCGCCCGCACCCGAGGAGCGGAACGTGTCGATGCGGATATCGGCCGGGTTCACCTCGATCTCGATATTGTCGTCGATCACCGGGTAGGCGCCCACCGCCGCGAACGAGGTCTCGCGCGTGCCCTTGCCGAAGGGCGAGATCCGCACCAGCCGGTGCGTGCCGGATTCCGATTTCAGCCAGCCATAGGCGTTCTTGCCCTTGATCTGGTAGGTGGCGGACTTGATGCCCGCCTCGGCGCCGGCCTGTTCCTCCTGCAGCTCCACCTCGAAGCCGCGCTTCTCGGCCCAGCGGACATACATGCGCGCCAGCATCTGCGCCCAGTCGCAGGCCTCGGTGCCGCCGGCCCCGGCCTTGATCTCGAGGAACGCGTCGTTGCCGTCGGTCTCGCCGTTGAGCAGCGCCTCGAGCTCCTTCTTGGCGGCCTTCTCGACCAGCGAACCCAGCGCCGCTTCGGCCTCGGCGACGACCTCGTCATCCTCTTCCGCCTCGCCCATCTCGATCAGCTCGACCTGGTCGTCCAGCTCCTGCTTGATGGACTCGTAGGTCTCCATCGCGTCGACAAGGCTCTGGCGGTCGCGCATCAGCTTCTGCGCGGCGGCCGGGTCATCCCACAGGTTGGGGTCCTCGACCCGCGCGTTGAATTCCTCCAGCCGGTGCTGGGCGGTCTCGACACCCAGGCGCTGGGCCAGAAGGTCCAGTGACTTCCGCACCTTGTCGACATTGCTCTGAGCTTCCGCGCGCATCGGGTCCTGCCTCTATCGTGCCTTTCAAGGCCTGCGTGATACCAAGGGCCCGGGATCGGAGCAAGGAGGCACGCACCGACATGGCAGATCAGCTGTCGCGGATCATGGCGGCCGAGGGGCTGCGCGCGCCGGAACCGCTGGCCGAGACCCCGGCGGCGCAGCTGTGGCGCGTGCTTGATGCAGCGGGCGCTGACCGGGTGCTCAAGCTCTACCGGCGTGGCCATGCGGGGAACGAAGCCGGCGGCGCCGCGCTGATGCAGGCCTGGCAGGCGGCGGGCGCACCGGTCGTGCCGGTGCGGGCGCATGGGCCGGGCTGGGTGCTGATGGACCGGCTGGCCGGGCCGACGCTGGGCGATCTCGCCCGCGCGGGACAGCTGGTCCGCGCCGATGAGCGGCTGGCCGGCTGTGCCGCCGCGCTGCGGGCCACGCGGATCGGCCCGCCGCCCGGCCTGCCCGTGCTGGCCGACTGGTTCGAGGCGCTGCGGCAGCTGCGCTGCGGCCCCGCCTGCCCTGACGATCTGCGCCGCGACATGGGCCGGGCATCCGCGCTGGCAGAGGCGCTGCTGGCCAGGTCGGATCAGGCGCCCCTGCATGGCGATCTGCATCATGACAACGTGATCGACACGGCGGCCGGGCCCGTGGTGATCGACGCCAAGGGGGTGCTGGGCGATCCGGGCTATGAGCTGGCCAACGCCTTTCGCAACCCCAGGGGCTGCGCCGGCGCGCAGCGCGACGGTGATCTCTTGGCCCGGCGGTTGGCGCTGTTTTCAGACGCGGTGCAGGCGACGCCGCAGCGGCTCGCCCGGTGGGCGGCGGCCAAGACGGCGCTTTCCATCGCGTGGCGTGCCAAGGGGGTGCTGGAGGGCGATGCCGAGGCCGATCTGCTGGCCCGGCTGCTCGCCCTTGCATCCGACGCCTAGGCGGCGCGACCACCGCCCCCATTGCCTTGGCCGTGGCCACCCCCTTTGCCCGAACGGGGCGGCAAACGCCCCATTGCTGATGCGGGGCGGCCTCCGCCCCATTGCTGATGCGGGGCGACGTGCGCCCCGACGCCCGATCAGTACAGCCCGCCCGAGGAGAGCGTGCCGAAGCCCGCCTTGGGCCCCACCACGGCCTTGCGACCGGTGGAGGTGGTGACCTCGCGGGCCGCGTTGCCGCCTTCGGGGCGGATCAGGTCGAAGCTGCCGGAGACCGCGAAGCCACCGTCGAACTGGATGCCGAAGAGCGGGTCCTCGCCCTCGCGGAAGCATTCCGAGACCACGTTGGGCCCCGAGGCATCGGCCGAAAGGCGCGCGCCCGAGAAGCGGTCGATCTTGATGAAATCGCAGGCGGCCGGCACGTCGAACTCGCCCGCGCCGTATTTCGCCACGGCCTTTTGCATGAAGCGGTTGAAGACCGGCCCGCACATGCCCCCGCCCGAGGCCCCGCGGCCCAGCGGGCGCGGCGTGTCATAGCCAATATAGCAGCCGGCCACGATGCTGGAGGTGAAGCCCACGAACCACACGTCCTTGGCATCGTTGGTCGTGCCGGTCTTGCCCGCGGTCGGCACCGACAGGTTGACCGTCTTGCTGGCAGTGCCGCGCTCGACCACGCCACGCATCATCGAGGTCAGCTGGTAGGCGGTGATCGCGTCCATGACCCGTTCGCGCTCGTTCACGATGCGCGGGCCGCGGCCCGGGGCAAGGTCGGGCTCGTCGCAATCGACGCAGACCCGGCGGTTCCCCTCGGCCGCGTCGTGGCTGTAGATCGTGGCGCCGTAGCGGTCCTGCACGCGGTCGACCAGCGTCGGCTCGACCCGCTCGCCGCCATTGGCGAACATCGCGTAGGCGGCGACCATGTTGAACAGCGTGGTCTCGTCCGCCCCCAGCGCATTGGCCAGGTTGCGGCCCATGTTGTCGTAGACGCCGAATTTCTCGGCATAGCGCGCAACCACGTCGATGCCGACCTCCTGCGCGAGGCGGATGGTCATCAGGTTGCGCGACCGCTCGATCCCGGTGCGCAGCGGTGTCGGCCCGTAGAAGCGGTTCGACGCGTTCTTGGGCCGCCACACGCCCTGCGGCGTGTCGATCTCGATCGGCGCGTCGACCACGATCGTGGCGGGCGTGTAGCCCGAATCCAGCGCCGAGGCATAGACGAAGGGCTTGAAGCTCGACCCCGGCTGGCGCTGCGCCTGCGTGGCGCGGTTGAAGACCGAATGCTGGTAGGAAAATCCGCCCTGCATGGCGATCACGCGGCCGGTATTGACGTCCATCGCCATGAAGCCGCCCTGCACCTTGGGCACCTGCCGCAACGACCAGCGCAGGAAGGCGCCGCTGGAATCATCGGTCATCTGGCGGACATGGATTACGTCGCCCTCGTCGAAATTCTCGAAGAGGTTGCCGGTGAACCAGTTCGTGTCGGACCGCGGCACGCGGTTGCCGCGCGGGTCGTCCAGCGCCACGTCCTCGATGCCGATCACCAGCTCGTTCTCGCGCACCTCGAGCACCACGGCCGGGTGCCAGGGATGGACGAGATCGACGTCGCGCGCCACGCGCACATCCGCCAGCGCCGCGCGCCAAGCCTCTTCCGAGGCCAGTGCCTCGGCCGGGATGGTCTTGCCCGTGCCGGTCCAGCGGCCCAGCCCGCGGTCATACTGCTCCAGCGCGCGGCGCAGCGAGGTGGCTGCCTCGACCTGCATCTCGCGGTCGATTGTGGCGCGCACCGAGTAGCCGCCCGAGAAGAACTGGTCCTCGCCGAAATCCTTGGTCAGCTGGCGCCGGATCTCGTCGGTGAAATAGTCCCGCGGCGGCAGGCCGCGCTGATAAGGTTCGAAATCGCCGTTCTGGACCGAGCGCAGCGGCTGCGCGACCTCGGCCTCATAGGTGGCCTCGTCGATATAGCCGTTCTCGTACATCTCTTCGAGCACGAAGTCCCGGCGCGCCAGCAGGCGCTCCTTCTCGCGCACGGGGTGATAGTTGGACGGCGCCTTGGGCAGCGAGGCAAGGAAGGCGGCCTCGTGCGGGGCAAGCTCGTTCAGGGTCTTGTTGAAATAGACCTGCGCGGCGGCAGTCACGCCGTAGGAATTCTGGCCCAGGAAGATCTCGTTGAGGTAGAGCTCGAGGATCTTGTCCTTGCTCATCGCCTCCTCGACCCGGTTGGCGAGGATGATCTCCTTGATCTTGCGCTCGGCCGGGCGCTCGCCCTTCAGCAGGAAGTTCTTCATCACCTGCTGGGTGATGGTCGAGGCGCCGCGCACATCGCGGCCGCGGCTTTGCACCGCCTGAACGGCGGCGGCGGCGATGCCGCGGATGTCGTAGCCCGAATGGGTGTAGAAATTCTTGTCCTCGGCCGAGATGAAGGCGTGCTTGACCAGGTCGGGGATCTCGTTGGCGGGCGTGAAGAGGCGGCGTTCCTGCGCGAACTCGTCGATCACGCGCCCCTCGACCGAGTAGATGCGGCTGATCGTCGGCGGCGTGTACTGGGCCAGGTGTTCATGGCTGCGCACGTCGCGCCCGTACATCCAGAACACCGCACCCACCGTCAGCGCGACCATCATGGCGCCCATTGTGACCACGGCAAAGATCCCGCCGAAGAAGGAAAAGATGAATCGCAGCACGCGCCGCTCCCTTGTCAGACAAGGGCTCAGTATATCGCATCGCGCATTGGGTCAAAACACATCCGCGCGGGGAATTGCCGATCCCGCGCGTCAGGGGCCGGCGGGGTGATTCCGTGCCGGCGCCCAGCCCCGGCCCCGGTCAGAGCTCGATCACCGAGACGTCGCGCCCCTTGGCAGCCAGCGCGATGCGCCCCTCGCAGAGCCGCAGCGCGTCCTCGCCGAAGACCTCGCGCCGCCAGCCCGACAGCGCCGGCACGTCGCGCGCCCCCGCGGCGATGGCATCGAGGTCGGCCGAGGGCGCGATCAGCTTGGAGGCCACGCCCGAGCTTTCGGTCTTGGCCTTCAAGAGCACGCGCAGCAGGTCGGCCAGCGCCGGGTTCACCTGCAGCTTGTCGCGCGGGTTGGTGGCATCGGGCAGCTCTTCCTTGGGGCAGTTCAGCCCGTCCTGCACGGCCTGCAGGATGCCCTCGGCGATCGGCCCCTTGCGCGCCTCGCGCAACAGCAGCCGCGAGCGGCCCAGATCCTGCAGGTTGGCCGGCTTGGTCGAGGCCAGCTCGACCAGCGCGTCATCCTTGAACACCCGGTTGCGCGGCACGTTGCGCTCCTGCGCATAGGCCTCGCGGAAGGTGGCCAGCGCCCGCACGATGGCCAGGAACCGCGGGCTGTTGGAGCGGGTCTTGATCCGCTTCCACGCCTCGCCCGGCCGGGTGATGTAGGTCTCGGGGTCCGTCAGCGTCGCCAGTTCTTCAGCGACCCAGCGCGCGCGCCCGGTCTCTTCCAGCTTCCGGTCGAGGAACTCGTAGATCTGGCGCAGATGGGTGACATCGGCCAGCGCATAGGTCTTCTGCGCCTCGGTCAGCGGCCGGCGCGACCAGTCGGTGAAGCGCGAGGACTTGTCCAGCTGCTGCTTGGCGATGCGCTTGACCAGCGTCTCGTAGCCCACCTGCTCGCCGAAGCCGCAGACCATCGCGGCCACCTGCGTGTCGAAGAGCGGCGTGGGGATCACCCCATGATCGACATGGAAGATCTCCAGATCCTGCCGCGCGGCGTGGAACACCTTGACGGTCGAGGGATCGCGGAAGAGCTCCAGCAGCGGCTCCAGCGACAGGTCGCCCTCCAGCGGGTCGACGAGGATCGCGTCATCGTCGCCCCGGCCCGGCAGGGCCAGCTGGATCAGGCAGAGCTTGGAGTAATAGGTGCGTTCGCGCAGGAACTCTGTATCGACCGTCACGTAGTCTTCGGCGGCGGCGCGTTGGCAGAAGGCCGCGAGGTCTTCGGTCGTGGTCACTGTCTTCATTCCGGCTCCGGCAGGTCCTGTTCTGTGGTCTGGCGCGCGGGTCCGCGGCGTGGCGGCCACCCTATAGCATTGCGTTGGGGATGCAACGTGCCCCGGCGGCCGGGATCTCAGGCCGTCGCGTCCAGCATCAGCGGCGCGCGATTGCCCGCGGCCACCCGGCGCAGCACGGCCGGGTAGAGCCGGTGCTCCTGCGCCAGCACCCGCTCGGCCAGCGTGTCGGGCGTGTCGCCGGGCAACACGGGCACCCGCGCCTGGCCAAGGATGGGACCGTCATCCAGCGCGGCGGTGACCTCGTGCACGGTGCAGCCCGCCTCGGCATCGCCCGCCGCCAGCGCGCGGGCATGGGTGTCCAGCCCGCGATATTTGGGCAGAAGCGAGGGGTGGATGTTCAGCATCCGGCCCTCCCACGGCGCGACGAAGCCCGCGGTCAGCACCCGCATAAAGCCGGCCAGGCAGATCAGGTCGGGCGCATGGGGTGCCAGCGCGGCCTGCAGCGCGGCCTCGAACCCCGCCCGGTCGCGGCCGAAGGGCCGGTGATCGACCACCTCGGTCGGCACGCCAAGCGCGCGCGCCCGCTCCAGCCCGCCGGCCTCGGGCCGGTTGGAAAGCACAACGCAGGGCCGCGCGGGGTGGTCGCCGGTCATGCTTTCGACCAGCCGGACCATGTTCGACCCGCCGCCCGAGATCAGGATCGCGACACGGATCACCCCGGCGCGCCCGTGTAGGTCACGCCCTGCCCCGGCACCACGCGGCCCAGCGGCACCACCGTCTCGCCGGCGCCGCGCAGGCCCTCGGCCAGCGCTTCGGCGCGGCCGGCCTCGACCGCCAGCACCATGCCGATGCCGCAGTTGAAGGTGCGCAGCATCTCGGCCGTGTCGATCCCGCCCGTCTCGCGCAGCCAACGGAAGACCGGCGGCAGCTCCCACGCGGCAAGATCCACCTCGGCGCCCAGCCCCTCGGGCAGGACACGCGGCAGGTTCTCGGTCAGACCGCCGCCCGTGATATGGGCCAGCGCATGAACGCCGCCCGCGCGCAGCGCCGCCAGAACGGGCCGAACGTAAAGCCGCGTCGGCGTCAGCAACTCTGCCCCCAGCGAGCCCTCCGCCCAGGGGCAGTCGTCGGCCCAGTCCAGCCCCGACAGCTCGACCAGCCGCCGCACCAGGCTGTAGCCGTTGGAATGAACCCCGTCCGAGGCCAGCCCCAGCAGCACGTCGCCCTCGGACACGCCGGCGGGCAGCGCGGTGCCGCGCTCCATCGCGCCCACGGCAAAGCCCGCCAGGTCGAAATCGCCCGAGGGGTACATGCCCGGCATCTCGGCCGTCTCGCCGCCGATCAGCGCGCAGCCCGAGGCCGCGCAGCCCCGCGCAATGCCCTCGATCACCCGCGCGGCGGTCTCGGTCTCCAGCTTGCCGGTGGCGAAATAGTCGAGGAAGAAGAGCGGCTCGGCCCCCTGGCAGACCAGGTCATTGACGCACATCGCCACGAGATCGACGCCCACCCCATCCACATGGCCGGTGTCGATGGCGATGCGCAGCTTGGTGCCCACCCCGTCGGTGGCCGCCACGAGCACCGGGTCGCTGAAACCCGCGGCCTTGAGGTCGAAAAGCGCACCGAACCCGCCGAGGCCCGACATCACCCCATCGCGCGCCGTGGCCGCGGCGGCGGGCTTGATCCGGTCCACCAGCGCATTGCCCGCCTCGATATCCACGCCCGCCTGCGCGTAGGTCAGCCCGTTCTTGCCGTCGCTCATCACCATCTCCCCGAATTGCGCCCGCGCTTAGCCCAAAGCGTGCGCCCCTGCAACGCCGTCGGTTGACCACGCGGGCCGCGCGGAGATTCGGGGCCGACAGGAGAAGCGGTCCGACATGCGCGTTCCGAGCCGCAGGGCGCATCCCCGCTTGACGCCTCGCGGCCGTCTGGTACTCAGATCGCCACGGTGGGCCTGTAGCTCAATTGGTTAGAGCAGGGCGCTCATAACGCCTTGGTTGGGGGTTCGAGTCCCTCCGGGCCTACCGGGCTAAGTCACTGATCGCAAACAAAACCCTTGCGTTTCGTGCACTTATGCCGTTTCTGGTTCCAAAGTCTGTGCCAGAAACGGAGTGCGTGATGGCTGGAAAGCTCCGGTATTGGAAAGAGAAAGACGGGCGTTTCTACGCGAGGATCGCCGTTCCCAAGCGGCTTCGGCCATTCCTTGACCGACCGCGTGGCGAACTGGTGGCGCCACTAGGTGCTGACCGACGCACTGCGCTCCGGCTTCACCCGGCGGCGGTCGCCCGTCTTCAAAAGCAGATCGCCGCCGCCGAGCGGAAGGCAAAGGCGGAAGACCCAGCACCACTGAAACCGGCTCCTGCCAGGACGCCGATAACGACCGCCGACTTTCGGCACGCCGTTTGGCAGCGCTACAACGAAGCGCTTGAAGCTGACGAAGCCAACCGCGCCAGTTATCCCGGCAAAGATGAGATAGCCGCCGAGCGCGATAAGCTGATGAAAAAGGTGGAAGCTGGCGAGGTCGCCTCCGATCCTATAGCCGCCCTTTACGCGTCCCTCGACTTCCTGAGTCTCAAGGAAGCGCGTGCGCTGGACCAGTCCAGCCGCGAGGCTCGCCTTGCCGCCCTGCAGCGCGAACTCGCCGCCGGTGAGACGCACCAGGTCGAGCACGAAATCGACGCATTCCTATCGTACAACAATCTCTCAGCCGATAGAGGAACGGCGGAACGCGCGGCTTTCGCTACGCACATGATGCGCGCCGAGATAGAGGCGCTTCGCCGGACCCTTGAGCGCGACCGTGGCGAATATACTGGCCAGCCATCTGACCCTGTGGTGAGCAAGCCCCCTGCGGAAGCGGCAACCAAGCCCGTCAACTTGACGCTGCTTTGGCAGGACTACCGCCGGAGCCGCGTCCAGGCCGGGTTTCTCAAGGACGGTGGCAAGCGACAAGAGCCGGTCATTCGCAACCTGCGGACCTTCTTACGGCACGAGGACGCCCGGCAGGTAACGAAGAAAGACCTGATCGCGTGGCGCGACCACCTGATGAACGTGGAGAGGCTTTCGCCCAAGACGGTGAGCGATATCTACCTGCCAACGGTGCGCTCCGTTTTCGCATGGGCTTATGAAAACGAACGCTTGCCGGAGAACGTCGCCGAAAAGGTGCGTCAGCCAAAGCCCCGCCAGGTCGCTAGCCGCGAGAAGGGATACACTGACGAGGAGGCTATCGCCTTGCTTCGTGCATCCCGGTCCCATGTGCCGAAGCCGAACCAGTTTGGCTACGTCCGCGAGACACCTCACATGACGGCGGCGAAACAGTGGGCGCCCATTCTGTCCGTCGTCAGATAATTTGGGACGCTTGAGCGCTTTCCAGACTGGAGGCTCTGGCTCACCGCTGGTTGATGTTACGCGTTTGCAGTTTCGTGGCG
>NZ_LPXO01000021.1 GCF_001482405.1 Pseudoponticoccus marisrubri | reverse complement strand
TGATCTTCGTTGTCATCGGTGTGCCCTCCACTTGGTTCCCACGGAACCATCATGGCATACGAGATGCTTTTGGGTGGGGGCGTCCACCGCATAAGTTCAGAGTGTCGTAGATCGAATCGCCCTTATGGAGGAGGACACGCTTCACCATGCGCCCGAGAAAGCGGTAGCGCTGAGAGATGCAAGGGTTTGCTGGGCGGCGAGTGCGCGCACCACGCAATGCACTTATCCCGGCATCAGCACGCCTCCCTAGAGTCCAGCACCGGCTTGGGTGAATGCAAATAAAGGCCAATCAGCGCCCCCTGCCCCCGCCCGGCACGCGCGACCGCCCGCCGATCTATTGTCCCAGCATCCATGTGCCGTCCGGCCAGAAGGCGTGGAAGGCGAAGGCGAACATCACGTCATGCGGCAGGTCCGCGCCCGAGGCGTCGCGCACCCGCACCGCGCCCACGTCGCGGCCCCGGGCGATTGTGCCGGCATCCAGCGCCGAGGCCTGTCCCGGCGCCCAGCGGATCGTCACGCCGGCCTCGGTCACCTCGGTCTCGTCGGCCAGCCGCGTCATCGGCCAGGCGCGGTCGCCCACGCGCACCACACGCACCAGCGGCGGGATTCCGTGGGGCGGCATCTCGCCCGAATAGAGGAAGGGCCGGCGCGAGCTGTCATAGTTGCGATAGGGGTTGGTCCCGTAGGAGCGGTTCCAGGACGGCTCGGCCATGACCAGCCCGTCGGGGTTGCGCTGGCGGAACATGTCCCAGCTTTCCATCCAGCTGGGCAGCAGGTCCAGCTCCACCCCTGTCATCTCACCCACGATGCCCTCGCCCACGGCCTGCTGCCACCAGCTCTCGGTCTCGCGGTCATACATGATCATGTCGGAATTGCGCAGCTTGCCCGAGACGCCGAAGCTCAGCACCCGTCCCTGCACGCGCCGGTCGAAGGTCAGGGCCGAGTTGCAGAGCGGGCAGAAGGTCACCGCTACGGGCACGCCGCCCACCGTGTCGTTGACGATCTCGTGCCAGGTCAGGTAGCGGATCGGGTAGGCGCGCGGCGTGGCGCCCTCGATCTCGACCGTGATGACCGGCTCGGTCCCGCCGATGCGGCTTTCCTGCCCGGCCTGCAGGAATTGCGGATCGCTGAGCGCGGGGATGCCGTCCTTGGGCGGCCCGCCCGAGATGATCTCGCCCCAGTCCTCGATCGTGGTGGTCTGGAAATCGGTCTGCGGCCACTCGGATTTCCAGCGCTCCGGGGTGGCAGCTGCCGCGCTCGCAAGGGCAAGCGCGGCAAGCATGGCGATGAACGGTCTCATGGACAGGCTCCTCCCAACATGACGTGGAAGAAGCTTGCCCGCCGAATCGCGCCCTGCACAGCCCCCATGACGGGGACGTGACCGGCGCGGCGCGCTCAATCCGCCGGCGTCTCGGCCGTGTCGTCCTCGATCACGCGGACCGCGGCCATGCGGTCGGGCTCGCCCAGAACGGCGCCGTTGGGGCCTTCGCCGCGCTTGATGGCGTCGACCACCTCCATGCCCTCGGTCACCCGTCCGACCACGGTGTACTGGCCGTTCAGATGCGGGGCAGGCGCGAACATGATGAAGAACTGCGAGTTCGCGCTGTCGGGGCTGCGCGAGCGGGCCATGCCCACCACGCCGCGCGCGAAGGGCTCGTCCGAGAACTCGGCCTCCAGGTCCGGGCCGTCCGAGCCGCCGGTGCCGGCGCGGCGCATGTTGCCGCCCAGCTTGCCAAACTGCACGTCGCCGGTCTGGGCCATGAAGCCGTCGATCACGCGGTGAAAGACCACGTCGTCATAGGCGCCCTCGCGCGCCAGCGTGGTGATCCGGTCCACATGGGCCGGCGCCACGTCCTCCAGCAGGTCGACCGTGACGGTGCCCTTCTCGCCATCGGCGCCGGCGACGGTGATCTCGATCTCGCTGGCCGCGGCGGGGGCGGCCAGCAGGGTCAGGGCCAGTGCCAGCTCACGCATCGGCGGCCACCTTGACGCTGATCATCTTGTCGGGATTGGCGGGCGGCTCGCCGCGGGTGATCGCGTCGACATGCTCCATCCCCGAGATCACGCGGCCATAGACCGTGTACTGCCCGTTGAGAAAGCCGTTCTCCTTGAAATTGATGAAGAACTGCGAGTTGGCCGAGTTGGGGTTCTGGCTGCGCGCCGCGCCGATCGTGCCGCGGTCATGCGGCAGCTTCGAAAACTCGGCCGGCAGGTCGGGCATGTCAGAGCCGCCGGTGCCCGCGCGGCGCAGGTTGAAGCCGTCGCTATCGGCATTGCCATGCGCCACGTCGCCGGTCTGCGCCATGAAACCGTCGATCACGCGGTGGAACACCACGCCGTCATATTTCCCGGCGCGGGCCAGCGTCTTCATGCGCTCGACATGCTTGGGCGCCACGTCGGGCAGAAGCTCGATCGTGACGGTGCCGTCCTTCAGTTCCATCAGGATGGTGTTCTCCGGATCCTTGATCTCGGCCATGGTCCACTCCGTGTCATATGCGTTTCGAGAGAGTTAGCCTGCGCGGCGCGCAATGCCAAGTCGCCGTTGACGGCACCGCGCGAAGCGGGCAGACCACGCAGGACCACGGCATGGGAGAGTGAAATGGCCTGGAAAACCCTCGACGAGATGGATCTGGACGGCAAGCGGGTGCTCACGCGGGTCGATATCAACGTCCCCGTGGAGGACGGCCGGGTCACCGACGCGACGCGGATCGAACGCATCGCGGCCACCGTGCAGGACATTCTCGACCGCGGCGGCAAGCCGATCCTGCTGGCGCATTTCGGCCGCCCCAAGGGCGAGCGGCGCGACGACATGAGCCTGCAGATGCTGATCCCCGCGCTGGAAGACGTGCTGGGCGCACAGGTGGTCTTTGCCGCCGATTGCATCGGCCCGGCGGCCGCGGCCGCGATCGAGGCGGCGGCCGAGGGCCAGATCGTGCTGCTGGAGAACACCCGCTTCCACAAGGGCGAGGAAAAGAACGACCCCGAGCTGGCGCGCGGCATGGCGGCGCTGGGGGATGTCTATTGCAACGACGCCTTCTCGGCCGCGCACCGCGCCCATGCCTCGACCGAGGCGCTGGCCCAGCTGCTGCCGGCCTGCGCGGGCCGGCTGATGCAGGCCGAGCTGCAGGCGCTGGAAAGCGCGCTCGGCAATCCCGACCGCCCGGTTCTGGCGGTGGTGGGCGGCGCCAAGGTCTCGACCAAGCTGGACCTGCTGGGCAACCTCGTGACCCGCGTCAACATGCTGGTGATCGGCGGCGGCATGGCCAACACCTTCCTCGCCGCGCAGGGCATCGACGTGGGCAAGTCCCTCTGCGAACATGACATGACCGGCACCGCGCAGGAGATCCTGAAGAAGGCCGAGGCAGCGGGCTGCGAAATTCTTCTGCCGGCCGACGTGGTGGTCGCGCGCGAGTTCAAGGAAGGCGCCGCGAACGAGACGGTGGCCGCCGCGGACTGCCCCGCCGACGCGATGATCCTCGATGCCGGGCCGCAGGCGGTCGCGGCCGTCAAGGAGGCCATCACCCGCGCCCGGACGCTGATCTGGAACGGCCCGCTCGGCGCCTTCGAGATCGCACCCTTCGATGCGGCCACCAATGCCGCGGCCGCCTATGCCGCGCAGCGCAGCGCCGAGGGCAAGCTGGTTTCGGTCGCCGGCGGCGGCGACACGGTGGCGGCGCTGAACAAGGCCGGCGCGGCGTCGGATTTCTCGTATATTTCGACCGCGGGCGGCGCCTTCCTGGAATGGATGGAAGGCAAGACCCTGCCCGGCGTGGCGGCCCTGGGCTAAGGCTCTAGCCGCCGGTCGACAGGTCGCGCAGGATCTCGATCGCGGCGGGGGCGGTGAAGGCGGTGCTGTGCCCCGACCGGTCGCCGCCCCGGATATTGCTGAGGTCGATCACCTCGACCGGCAGGTCCGACAACCGCTCGGGGTCGCGGATCGAGCCCAGCCGCGAGGGCTTGCCGGTCAGGTAGGCCGACAGGTTCAGCGCCCGGTCGCGCGACGACACCATCAGCATGAAGGGCTGCGGGAAGGGCGCGATGCGGCTGGCCTGACGGCGGAACACGTCCTCGTCGATATCGGGGCTGATCAGCGCCACGCCCGAGACCTGCCGCAGGATGTGCCCCTGTCCCGAGATCGACATCTGGCGCAGCACCTCCATCACCAGCTGGCTGCCCATGGAATGCGCCACGATCAGCACGCGCCGCCCCTGCCCGGTCAGCTCGGTCAGCAGCGACTCGAGCCCGTCGCGCGAGAAGATCACGCTGTCGCGGTCATAGGCATAGCCGCGCGGGCTGCCGGCCGAGGGCCAGGAATAGGCCACGGCGGGGATCTGCGCGTCGAAATCATGCGCGATCTGCGCCAGCCGGTAGACCGCCTCGGCATTGTTGACGTTGAAACCGTGCACGAAGAGCAGCACCTCCTGCGCACCGCGCGGCGCCGCGCGGTCGAGATCGCGCAGGAACCCGGTCGCGCCGTCATAGCGCTTTTCCTTGCGGGCCACGAAATGGTTTTCGGCATCGGGCGGCTCGGAATGCGGCCATTCGATCACGCCGGCCCGGTGCACCGGCGGGATCGAGATGTCGACCCGGGCAAAGCGCAGCGTCGCATCGCGCGTCTCGCCGAAATCCTGGTCGAACAGCCCGAACGTGCCCTGCGCGGCCGGCTTGCGGTTGGAGGCCACGAAGACGGTCTGCACCGCGGCTCCCGGCGCCGTGGCACCGGGCACGAGGTCCAGCGCGCCGCGCGCCGCGCAGGCCGCCAGCAGCAGGCAGAGCGCAAGCAGCGCGACGGGTCTGTGCAGGGCGCGGCGGGTCTGCATGGGCGCGGGCTCCGGGATGGCGGCGGCGGCGGTCTTGCGCACCGTTATGGCGCGATTCGGCAGGAATGCAACGCCGTGAAATTCTTTGCCCGGGCGGGCGATTCGCCGGCTTGGAGCCGGGCCCGGTCCTGTGACAGATTGACGACGCGCGCCCAATCAAGAGGCGCGGCATCGAGGCAATGACAGCATGACTTCGCGCAGCTCGCGTCCGACACTCGGCGTCCTGGTGTTCTTCACCGTGACGCTCACCCTGACCGCCTATTTCACCTTCGCCGCCGTGCAGGGAGATTTCGGGCTGTTCCGCCGCGCCGAGATCATGGTCGAGGGCCAGGCCCTGTCGGAAGAGCTGTCCCGGCTCGAGGACGAGGTCGCCCGAATGGAGAACCTGACCCGCCGGCTGTCGGATGATTTCCTCGACCTCGACCTGCTCGACCAGCAGGCCCGCGACGTGCTGGGCATGGTGCGCTCGGACGAGATTGTGGTGAACTGAGCCGCGCATTGCCCGCCCTTTACCGACGCGCCGCGCCGGGGTACGCTTTCCCGAAAGACGTTTAACGCTAAACGACCCAGGGAGGGGCGCCATGGCAGCGCGCAAACCGGCCAATGTCTCGGGCGAGGACCTGACCGCCTGGTATCGCGACATGCTGCTGATCCGCCGCTTCGAGGAAAAGGCCGGCCAGCTCTACGGCATGGGGCTGATCGGCGGCTTCTGCCATCTCTATATCGGACAGGAGGCGGTGGTCGTCGGGCTGGAAGCGGTGGCCGAAGAGGGCGACAAGCGCATCACCACCTATCGCGACCACGGCCACATGCTGGCCTGCGGCATGGACCCCAAGGGCGTGATGGCCGAGCTGACGGGCCGCATCGGCGGCTATTCCAAGGGCAAGGGCGGCTCGATGCACATGTTCTCGAAAGAGAAGGATTTCTACGGCGGCCACGGCATCGTGGGCGCCAACGTGCCGCTGGGCGCGGGGCTGGCCTTTGCCGACAAGTATCGCGGCACCGACCGGGTCACATTCACCTATTTCGGCGACGGCGCGGCCAACCAGGGCCAGGTCTACGAGACCTTCAACATGGCCGCGCTCTGGGACCTGCCGGTGGTCTTCGTGATCGAGAACAACCAGTATGCCATGGGGACCGCGCAGGTGCGTTCGACCTCGACCCCCGATCTCTACACCCGCGGCGAGGCCTTCGGCATCCCCGGCGAGATCGTCGACGGCATGGACGTGGTGGCGGTGCGCGATGCGGGCGCGACGGCGATCAAGCACTGCCGGGCCGGCAAGGGGCCCTACATCCTCGAGGTCAAGACCTACCGCTATCGCGGCCATTCCATGTCCGACCCGGCCAAGTACCGCACCCGCGAAGAGGTCCAGAAGATGCGCGAGGAGCGCGATCCGATCGACCACGTGCGCGAGTTGCTGCTGCAGGGCAAACACATGACCGAGGACGGGCTCAAGGCCATCGACAAGGAGATCAAGGGCATCGTCAACGACGCGGCCGAGTTCTCGCGCGAGAGCCCCGAGCCGCCGCTCGACGAGCTCTGGACCGACATCTACGCCGAGGCCTGAGCCATGCCGCATTTCGAGATCCATGCCAATGACGTGGCCCGCGCCCGTGCCTTCTATGGCGGGCTGTTCGGCTGGCGCTTTGCGCCCATGCCCGGCGCCGAGGAGATGGAGTATCACCTGATCGAGGGGCCGGGCTTTGCCGAGGACGGGCTGACCGGTGGCCTGATGCGCCGCATCGGCCCGGCGCCGGAGGCCGGCGCGCCGGTGCGCGGCGGCACCATGACCTTCGAGGTGGCCGATTGCGACGAGCGCTATACCTGGGCGCTGGCGAATGGCGGGGCCGAAGCGCTGCCGCCCACCGATTACCCCGGCGTCGGCCGGGCCGCCTGTGTCGAGGATGGCGAGGGCAATATCGTGGGCATGATCTCGCCCTTCGAGGTCCGGGCATGAGCCGCCTGCCGCGCCTGCTGCTGGCCGCGCTGCCGCTTCTGGCCGGCCCGGCCCTTGGGCAGGAGGACCGGTTCGAGAACGAACCGCCGGGCTTCACCCCCTTCCGCGAGGCAGTGGCCTTCGGCGACCTGACCGGCGACGCCGTGCCCGCCGCCGATGCCTCGGTCGATGGCTGCCGGGTCACCTTCATCACCCGCGCCGTCGCGCCCGACCTGGGCGTGCCGCTGACCCTGACCGTCACCGCCGACGCCACGCAGCTGGATTATGCGCAATGGGCCCCGGAGGTGAGCGAGGACCGGGTCACGGCCATGCTGCCCAGCGCCGCGCCGGTCGCGCTGCACATGTCGATCTCGACCGGCGACGACGCCGTGCGCAGCGTCTTCACCGAAGCGCTGCCGGCGCGCTGCTCGCAGACCGGCTGCGAGGCGACCGTGCCCTCGCCCGGCTTTGCCTTCATCGTCTACGAGCGCGGCTTCGACGTGGCCCGGGGCGCGCGCGACGCGCTCCGGGCCTATGCCGCCACCTGTGCAGAGGGGTGATCCCACCATGGCAACCCAGATCCTGATGCCCGCCCTGTCGCCCACCATGGAAGAGGGCACGCTGGCCAAGTGGCTGGTGGCCGAGGGCCAGCCGGTGCGCTCGGGCGACGTGATCGCCGAGATCGAGACCGACAAGGCGACGATGGAGTTCGAGGCCGTCGACGAGGGGCTGCTGGGCCGCATCCTCGTGCCCGAGGGCACCGCCAACGTGGCGGTGAACACGCCCATCGCCGTGCTGGTCGACGAGGGCGAGAGCGTCGACGCCGCGCCGCTCGACACCACGCAGGCGCAGCAGCCGGCACCGGCCGACAAGACTCTGACCTCGGAAAGCCAGCCCGCCGCCGCCAAGGCGCATCCCGAGCCGGACCCGGCGCCCGCCGCCGCGCGGCCCACGCCCGACTGGCCCGAGGGCACGCGCATGGCCACCCAGACCGTGCGCGAGGCGCTGCGCGACGCCATGGCCGAAGAGATGCGCCGCGACGACGATGTCTTCCTGATGGGCGAGGAGGTGGCCGAGTACCAGGGCGCCTACAAGATCAGCCAAGGCCTGCTGGACGAATTCGGCGCGCGGCGCGTGATCGACACGCCGATCACCGAGCACGGCTTTGCCGGGATCGGCGTCGGCGCGGCCTTCGGCGGGCTGCGCCCCATTGTCGAGTTCATGACCTTCAACTTCGCCATGCAGGCGATCGACCAGATCGTGAACTCGGCCGCCAAGACGCTCTACATGTCCGGCGGGCAGATGGGCTGCCCCATCGTGTTCCGCGGCCCCAACGGCGCGGCCGCCCGCGTTGCCGCCCAGCACAGCCAGGATTACGCCGCCTGGTACAGCCACATCCCCGGGCTCAAGGTCGCGATGCCCTACTCGGCCGCCGATGCCAAGGGGCTGCTCAAATCCGCGATCCGCGACCCCAACCCGGTGATCTTCCTCGAGAACGAGATCCTCTACGGCCGCAGCTTCGAGGTGCCGCAGCTGGAAGATTTCACCCTGCCCTTCGGCAAGGCGCGGATCTGGCGCGAAGGCTCGGATGTCACGCTGGTCAGCTTCGGCATCGGCATGACCTACGCGCTCGAGGCCGCCGACCGGCTGGCCGCCGACGGGATCGAGGCCGAGGTGATCGACCTGCGCACGCTGCGTCCGATGGATACCGGCGCGGTGATCGCCTCGGTGCAGAAGACCAATCGCTGCGTCACCATCGAGGAAGGCTTCCCCGTCGGCGCCATCGGCAACCATATCTCGGCGGTGCTGATGCAACAGGCCTTCGACTGGCTGGACGCGCCGGTGATCAACTGCACCGGCAAGGACGTGCCCATGCCCTATGCCGCCAATCTCGAGAAACTCGCGCTGGTCACCACCGACGAGGTCGTCGCAGCCGCCCACAAGGTCTGCTACCGATGAGCGCCGGGGCCCTCATCGTTTGCAGGCCGCACCCGCGCAGGGAGGCGGCCCGTGGCCAGCGCGCAGCCCGATCCTGACCGCGTCGAGGTGCAGGGCCGCGACCCCGCGCGCGAGGCCTATCGCGTGCAGACCGCGTCCGGTCAGGCCTGGGTGCCCGAATGCCTGATGGGCGGGCTGCGCCCCGGTGACCGGCCCAGCCACCAGGAGGCCTATGAATGGATCGCCGCGCATCGCGCCGGGATCGCCCGCGCCGTGGCGCTGCTGGCCCGCGGCAGGACACCGCCCCGCCCCTATGACATCCTCGACCTGATCCCGCCCCCGGGCTGAGCGCCCGCCCGTCTCACTCTCGCCGGTGCCGGCCCGGCCGCACCCGCCCCGCCATCCTGTCCGGAGGACCGAAAGATGCCCGTCGAAATCCTCATGCCCGCCCTGTCGCCCACGATGGAGGACGGCACGCTGGCCCGGTGGCTGCTCAAGGAGGGCGACAGTGTCAACGCCGGCGACGTGATCGCCGAGATCGAGACCGACAAGGCCACGATGGAGTTCGAGGCGGTCGACGAAGGTGTCCTGGGGCGCATCCTCGTGACCGAGGGCACCGGCGGGGTCAAGGTCGGCACGCCGATCGCACTGCTGCTCGAAGATGGCGAAACGGCCGGGGATCTGCCCGCGGGCGACGCCGCGCCCGTTGGCACGGCGCGAAAGCGCCCGGCAACCGCGGCCGAGGAGGTGGCCCCGGCAGGGGCCGGCGAGGAGACCGCCCCCCCTGCCCCGGTCCAGTCGGATGGCGCGCGGATCTTCGCCTCGCCGCTGGCCCGGCGCATCGCCGCGCAGAAGGGGCTGGACCTGTCGCGGATCACCGGCTCGGGCCCGCGTGGACGCATCGTCAAGGCCGATGTCGAGGCCGCCACGCAGGACAGCCCGGCGGCGGCCGCAGCGCCGCCCGCGGCACCGGCCCCTGCACCGGCCGCCGCCTCCCCCGTCGCGGCCGAGGCCGTGGCTGCGCTCTATGCCGACCGCGAGACCACCGAGATCGCGCTCGACGGCATGCGCCGGACCATCGCCGCGCGGCTGACCGAGGCCAAGCAGACCATCCCGCATTTCTACCTGCGCCGCGACATCCGGCTGGACGCGCTGCTGTCCTTCCGCGCCGAGCTCAACACCCAGCTGGCCCCGCGCGGCATCAAGCTCAGCGTGAACGATTTCATCATCAAGGCCGTCGCCGCCGCCCTGCAGCAGGTGCCCGCGGCCAATGCCGTCTGGGCCGGCGACCGGATCCTGCAGCTGGCCCCCTCGGACGTGGCCGTGGCCGTGGCGGTCGAGGGCGGGCTCTTCACCCCGGTGCTGCGCGACGCGCATGTGAAGTCGCTTTCGGCGCTGTCCTCCGAGATGAAGGATCTCGCCGCCCGCGCGCGCGACCGCAAGCTCGCCCCGCAGGAGTACCAGGGCGGCAGCATGGCGATCTCCAATCTCGGCATGTACGGGATCGAGAATTTCGACGCGGTCATCAACCCGCCCCATGGCGCAATCCTCGCCGTGGGCGCGGGCGTCAAGAAGCCGGTGGTGGATACCGAGGGCGCGCTGGCCGTGGCCACGGTCATGTCGGTGACGCTGAGCGTCGATCACCGGGTGATCGACGGCGCGCTGGGGGCCGAGCTTCTGGCCGCGATCGTGGACGGGCTGGAACATCCCGTGGCCCTGCTGGCCTGAGGCCCGCGGGCCGCGCGACCCGTGGGCGCGGCTCAGCCGCGCAGCTGGTCGCGCAGCAGGCCCAGCACCGCGTCGCCCGGCACATCCGCGGTCACGAAGGCCTGCCCGATGCCGCGCGCCAGGATGAAGCGCAGCTGCCCATCGATCACCTTCTTGTCCTGGCCCATCAGCTCCAGCAGCGACTCGGCCGGCGGCAGATCGCCGGGAATGTCCGACAGGTCGCAGCGCATGCCGGTCTCGCGCAGCAGGGCGCGCACGCGCGAGGGTTCCTCCTGCGGGCAGAGCCCCAGCCGCGCCGACAGCTCAAAGGCCAGCGCGCAGCCGATCGCCACGCCCTCGCCATGCAGCAGCCGGTCGGAATAGCCGGTCGCAGCCTCCAGCGCGTGACAGAAGGTGTGGCCGAGGTTCAGCAGCGCGCGGTCGCCCTGCTCGGTCTCGTCGCGCAGCACGATCTCGGCCTTCATCTCGACCGAACGGCGCACGGCATGGGTGCGCGCGGCCGGATCGCCCGCCACCACGTCCCCGGCATGGTCCTCCAGCCAGGCAAAGAACTCGGCGTCGCCCAGCAGCCCGTATTTCACCACCTCGCCGAACCCGGCCAGGAAATCGCGCCGCGGCAGCGTGTCCAGCACGCCGATATCGGCCAGCACCAATGCCGGCTGGTGGAAGGCGCCGATCAGGTTCTTGCCCTGCGGCGCGTTGATGCCGGTCTTGCCCCCGACCGAGCTGTCGACCTGCGCCAGAAGCGAGGTCGGGATCTGCACGAAGCGCACGCCCCGGCGCAGCACCGCCGCCGCGAAGCCCACCAGGTCGCCGATCACCCCGCCGCCCAGCGCGATCACCACGTCGCGCCGCTCGATCCGCTCGGCCAGCAGCCATTCCACGCAGGTCTCGAAAGGCTGCCAGCTCTTGGTGGCCTCGCCCGGCGGCAGGCGCAGCGCGACCGAGTCGATGCCCTGCGCGGCCAGCGCCGCCTCGAGCGTGGCCAGATGCCGGTCGGCCACGGTCTCGTCGGTGACGATGGCCACGCGCGGCCGATGCAGCAGCGGCGCGATCTCGGCCCCGGCGCGTTCCAGCAGGCCGCTTCCGATGCGCACGTCATAGGCGCGCCCGGGCAGCGGGACGGCAACGGTATCGGTCATGAGCGTCTCTCCAGCACGTCCGGGCGCTCGGCCAGCAACGTCTCGGTGACGCGCCGCGCCATCGCATCCAGCGACAGGCCCTTCTCGGATTTCACGGTGACATCGGCCCCGGCATAGACCGGCACGCGCGCCTCGAAGAGGTCGCGCAGCGTGCCCTTGGGATCGGCGGTGCGCAGCAGCGGGCGTGTCGACTTGTGGCGCACCCGCTCCCACAGCAGGTCGAGATCGGCATCCAGCCAGACCGAGACCCCCTTGGCGGACATGATCCGGCGGTTGTCGGGCGACATGAAGGCGCCGCCCCCGGTGGACAGGATGCCCGGCGTGCCGTCCAGCAGCCGGTCGATCACCTGGTGTTCCTTGCGGCGGAAGAAGGGTTCGCCGTCGCGGGCAAAGATCTCGGCGATGGTCATGTTCGCCGCTTCTTCGATCTCGTGGTCCGAATCGCGGAACACCACGCCCAAGTGCCCCGCGAGCGTGCGGCCCACGGCGGTCTTGCCCGCGCCCATCATGCCGACGAACACGATGGTCTTGTGCAGGATCAATCGGTTGTGCGCGCCTGTCTCGGCCATCCTTTGCCCATTGCTTATTTCGTTGCGTGAATGACGTGAACCGGACAAAAAGGCTAGGTATAAACTCAAAAAATGACGAGGCAGGGAACGTAGAGCATGGGGCGTCTCATCAAATGGCTGTTCTATCTTCTGGTGCTGGGGGCGATCGCGCTGGTGGCCTATGCCTATCTCGGTCCGTTCTTCGGCGCCGATTTCAGCCCGCCCCAGACCGAGATCCGGGTGCCGGTCGAGCTGGATGAAAGCTAGGATCGCACTGCTCCTCTGCGCCATGGCCGGCTCTGCCCTGGCGCAGGACGAACCGGTGGCCCGCTCGGCGGTGCCACCGGCGGTGGAAAGCGCGCCGCTGGGCGCGCCCAGCCCCGGTGCCGCCGGGCTGCTGCCCGCCGCCGCGACCGGCCTGCCCGCCTCGCTCTGGCGCGGCTCGGATCCGCAGACGCTGGATGCGCTGATCGGCGCGGTGGACCCACCGGTGCCGGTGCTGCGCGGGCTGATGCGCACGCTGATGCTGGCCGAGGCCGACCCGCCGGGCCGCGCGGGCGACGGGATCGACCACCTCGTGAACCGGCTGGACTGGCTGACCGATCACGGCGCCGTCGAAGAGGCGCTGGCCCTGCTGGACATCGCCGGCACCGAGGATCCGCGGCTGTTCCGCCACTGGGCCGATCTCAGCCTGCTGCTGGGCCGGAGCGAGCCGGTCTGCGCGCAGCTGGCCGCGCGGCCGCGGCTGTCGGACGATTTCAGCCTGCGGGTCTTTTGCACGGCACGCGGCGGCGACTGGATGCGCGCCGCGCTGATCCTGCAAAGCGCCGAGACGCTGGGCGACCTGCCCGACCGCCGCGCCGATCTGCTGGCGCGTTTCCTCGACCAGGACCTGCACGAGACCGGGCGCCCGCTGCTGCCGCCGGTGCGGCCCAGCCCGCTGGAATTCCGCCTGTTCGAGGCGCTGGGAGAGCCGCTGCCCACCGCCCCGCTGCCGCTGCCCTTCTCGGTGCTGGACCTGACCGGTGACAATGGCTGGCGCGCCCAGATCGAGGCGGCCGAGCGGCTGGCCCGGGCGGGCAGCCTGTCGGCCAACCGGCTTCTGGGCATCTACACCCTGCGCGAGCCGGCCGCCTCGGGCGGGGTCTGGGACCGGGTGGATGCGCTGCAGCGATTCGAGGACGCGCTGGAGCGCGGCCTGCCCGCCGGTGTCTCGCGCAGCCTGGTACGGCTCTGGCCGCAGATGGCCAGCGGACGGCTGCTGGTGCCCTTTGCCGAGCTTTTCGCCGCCGACTTGGCCGGGCTGGAGCTGGAGGGGCGCGGCGCCGCGCTGGCCCGCCGCGCCGCCTTCCTGTCGCCCCGCTACGAGGAGCTGGCGCTGGGGCTGGACGCCGAGGGCGCGACCGAGACCGCCTTCCTGACCGCGATCGCGCGGGGACAGGCGCCCGCCCCCGGCGCGCCCCTGCCCCATGCGCAGGCGGTGGCCGCCGCCTTCGACGGCGCGCCCATGCCCGAGGTGCTGCGCGACCAGCTGGCCGAGGGGCGGCTGGGCGAGGTCATCCTGCGCGCCATGGCGCTGTTCTCCAGCGGGGCCGAGGGCAACGGGCAGGACCTGACCGATGCGCTGGCCGCGCTGCGCGGCGTCGGGCTCGAGGACGTGGCCCGCCGCGCGGCGCTGCAGCTGGTGATCCTCGATGCCGAAAGGGCCCGGCGATGACGCCCGCGCGCTGGGTGCCGATGTTCCTCGACGCGCTCGCCGCCGAGCGGGGCGCCGCGGCCAACACGCTGGCCGCCTATGCGCGTGACTTGGCCCATGTCTCGGAGTGGCTGGGGGACCGCGGGCAGGATTTCGCCAGCGCCGGCCGGCATGATTACGAGGACTACCTCGTGGATTGCGACGTCGCCGGTCTCAGCCGCGCGACCCGCGCGCGCCGCCTCTCGGCGATCAAGCAGCTCTACCGTTTCGCCTTCGAGGAAGGGCTGCGCGAGGACAACCCGGCGGTGCAGATCAGCGGGCCGGGCCGCGACAAGCGCCTGCCCAAGACGCTGAGCGTGGAAGAGGTCGACCGGCTGCTCGACGCCGCCGGCCGGCAGGGCCGGACCGCGACCGACCGCGGCCGCAATGCCTGCCTGATGCAGGTGCTCTACGCCACCGGCATGCGGGTGAGCGAGCTGGTCTCGCTGCCGGTCTCGGCGGCGCGGGGCGATCCGCGCATGCTGCTGATCCGCGGCAAGGGCGGCAAGGAGCGCATGGTGCCGCTCTCGCCCCCGGCGCGCGAGGCGCTGTCGGACTGGCTGGCGCTGCGCGACGCGCAGGAGAATGCCGCCCAGGCCAAGGGGCGGCAACCCTCGCCCTTCCTGTTTCCCTCGCGCGGCAAGGCCGGGCACCTGACCCGTCATGCCTTCTACCTGCTCATCAAGGAGATCGCGGTGGCCGGCGGCGTCTCGCCCGAAAAGGTCACGCCGCACACGCTGCGCCATGCCTTCGCCACGCACCTGCTGGCCAATGGTGCCGATCTGCGCGCGATCCAGACGCTGCTGGGCCATGCCGACGTGGCCACGACCGAGATCTACACCCATGTGCTGGACGAGCGCCTGAAAAGCCTCGTGCTGGAGCATCACCCGCTGGCGCGCAAGCCCGCCGACTGACCCGGGTGCCGCGGCGGGACATCGCGCCCTCTTGAACAAGCGCGGCACGGTGCCCATAACCGCTCAAAACCTCACAAGGACCTGCCCACCATGGATGCCGCCGCTTCCGGCTCGCTCGACTCCGCCTTCTGGATCACCTCTGCCGCCATCATGGGGCTTCTGCTCCTGTCGGCCTTCTTCTCGGGCTCCGAGACGGCGCTGACCGCGGCCTCGCGCGGCAAGCTGCGCGCGGCGCAGGATCGCGGCTCACGCGGGGCGGCCAAGGCGCTGGAGATCACCGAGGACAATGAACGCCTGATCGGCTCGGTCCTGCTGGGCAACAACCTGGTCAACATCCTTGCCACCTCGCTGGCCACGGCGCTGTTCACCGGGCTGTTCGGCGAAAGCGGCGTGGCGCTGGCCACGCTGGTCATGACCCTGCTGGTGCTGATCTTCGCCGAGGTGCTGCCCAAGACCTATGCCATCACAAATGCCGAGACCGCGGCCTCGGGCGTGGCGCCGCTGATCGCCATCGTGGTGCGCATCTTCGCCCCCGTCGTCTCGGCCATCCGCGTGCTGGTGCGCGGCGTGCTGCGCGTCTTCGGCGTCAAGACCGATCCCGACAGCCACATCCTTGCCGTGCGCGAGGAGATCGCCGGCGCGCTGCAGTTGGGCCATTCCGAGGGCGTGGTCGAGAAGGAGGACCGCGACCGCATCCTTGGCGCGCTGGACCTTGGCGACCGCACCGTCGAAGAGATCATGCTGCACCGTTCGGGCATCGAGATGATCAATGCCGACAGCGCGCCCACCGAGATCCTGCAGCAATGCCTGGAAAGCTCGCACACCCGGCTGCCGGTCTTCCGCGACGACCCCGAGAACATCATCGGCGTGATCCACGCCAAGGACCTGCTGCGCGCGATGTACAAGCTGCTGGAAGAGGCCGGCACGCCCGAGACCGCGCTGCAGGGGTTCAAGGTGACCGACGTGGCGATGAAGCCCTATTTCGTGCCGGACACGACCTCGCTGGACGACCAGATGCGCCAGTTCCTGCGCCGGCGTACGCATTTCGCGCTGGTGGTGGACGAGTACGGCTCGCTGCAGGGGCTGATCACGCTCGAGGACATCCTCGAAGAGATCGTGGGCGAGATCACCGACGAGTTCGACCCGCAGGGCGACCACCCGATCCGCAAGGCCGAGGATGGCAACTACCTGATCGACGGCATGATGACGATCCGCGACTTCAACCGGGCGACCGACTGGAACCTGCCCGATGACGAGGCCAACACCGTGGCCGGGCTGGTCATCCACGAGGCGCAGATGATCCCCACCGTGGGACAGGTCTTCAGCTTCCACGGCTTCCGCTTTGAGGTCATGGCGCGCGAGAACAACCGCATCACCAAGCTCAAGGTGCGCCCGCTGGACGATGCCGCGGTGGCCGAGCCCGCGGTCTGAGCCACGAACGGGCCGCACGCGGCGTCTGGCCCGCTCGGCCCGCCGCTCAGGCGGCGGCCGATTTCTCCAGCGAGGTCATCGGCACGTGCACATGCAGCCGATAGCCCTTGGCGTCGTGCTCCAGCTGCATCTCGCCGCTCAGCTGTTCGCAGGCGGCCTCCATCAGGCGCATCCCGATCCCGCTGCCGGCCGTGTCGCCACCTGCGGCGCGGCCGCTGCCATTGTCGCTGCAGGTCAGGTCCATGCCGCGGGCCGAGGCCTCCAGCGTGATCGCCACCTCGCCCGGCCCGCCCTCGGGGAAGGCATGCTTGAAGGCATTGGCGACAAATTCGTTCACGATCACCGCCACGGCCGCCGCGGCCGAGGGGCGCGCCGCGATCGAGGCCACCTGCGCGGTCACCTGCACGCCCTCGGGCGCCTGGTCGGTCAAGAGGCCCACCACCCGGTCGAGATAGGCATCGAGCGGGATCGTGCTGCGCGTCTCGCCCTGGTAGAGCGCGCCGTGCAGCTCGGCCACCGCGCCGACGCGCCGCTCCACCGCCTCCAGCACCTCGCGCGTCTCGTCATGTTGCGCGCGCATCCGGAACAGCCGCACCAGAGAGTTGACGGTCTGCAGCGAGTTCTTGACCCGGTGGTCGATCTCGTCACGCAGCACGGTTTCGGTGGCCAGCGCGCGGCGCAGGTCCAACTGGCGCGAGACCTGCCGCGCCATCACCTGCAGCGTCTCGCGCTGCAGCGGGGTCAGCTCGCGCGGCTTGCGGTCCAGCACGCAGAGCGTGCCCAGCTTGTGCCCCGAGGGGGCGACCAGCGCGGCGCCCGCATAGAACTGCATGTCGGCCAGCGTGCCGCAGCAGATCGGGTTGTCGGCGGTGCGCAGGTCGTTGCGCGTGTCCGGGACCTCGAGATAGCCGTCGGTGGTCAGCAGCGCATGGGCGCAGATCGACTGGTCCAGCGGCGTCTCGGCGCCTTCGAACCCGTGGCGCGCCTTGAACCATTGCCGGTCCTCGTCGACCAGGCTGATCAGCGCCACCGGCACGTCCAGCAGTTTCGACACGAGCGCGACCACGTCGTCGAAATCGGCTTCCGGCTCCGTGTCGAGAATGTTGTAGGATCGCAGCTCGGCCAGCCGCGCATTCTCGGACTGGGGCTTTCTGGGAATCATCGCCTGTCTCCTTGCCGGACAGGCTACCCATGGTAGCGCCATGCGCCTCAGGCACAAGGGGGCGCAAGAATGCGCCCGCCGGTCAGGCCCGTAGCCGCGCGCCTGCCGGGTCGAAGGGCGGCGCCTCCAGCACACGCGCGCCATGCGGCCGGCCCAGCACCATGACCTCGACCCGGTCGCCCGGCGCGGCGCTGCCCGCCTTCAGCATGGCCAGCGCCAGGCTCATCCCCACGCCGTAGCCATAGCCGCCCGAGGTCACGCGGCCGATGCCCGCCCCGTCACGAAAGACCGGCTCGCCGCCGCTGGCATCGGCGCCCGAGGCGGTCACCGCCGCCTCGTCGAGCGCGAGGCAGACCAGTTCCTCGCGGGCGGGGCGGTCGATGACCTGCAGCAGCGCGTCGCGGTTCAGGAAAGGCTTGTCCAGCTTGCACAGCCGCGAAAGCCCCAACTCCTGCGGCCAGTATTCGGGGCTGTATTCCCGCCCCCAGGAGCCATAGCCTTTCTCCAGCCGCAGCGACATCAGCGCCCGGCTGCCCACCGGGCCCGCGCCGACCGCCTTGCCGGCGCTCAGCAGCGCCGCGTAGAGCCGCGCCTGGTCGGAGGTCGCGCAATGCAGCTCCCAGCCCAGGTCGCCGGTGAAGGAGACGCGCAGCGCCAGGCAGTCGATCCCGGCCACCTCGATCCGCTTCGAGCGCATGAAGGGGAAGGACGCGCCGTCCAGCGCCGCATCGGTCAGGCCCTGCAACAGGTCGCGCGCGCGCGGCCCGGCCACGTTGAAGCCGCAAAGCGCTTCGGTCATCGAGACCAGTTCCACCCCCGCGGGGCGCGGCACGGCGTCGAAGAAGCGCTGGTGATAGCGCTCGGCCATGCCCGAGCCGATCACCCAGAACGTGCCATCCTCGGGCCGGTTGACGGTGAAATCGCCCGCCACTCCGCCGCGCACGCCGATCAGCGGCGTCAGGCAGGACCGGCCCGCTTCGCGCGGCATGCGGTTGGCGAAGAGCGCGTTCAGCCAGTCCTCGGCGCCCGGCCCGGTGACGCGGTACTTGGCGAAGTTCGAGATGTCGATTATACCCGCCGTCTCGCGCAGCATGCGCGCCTCGCGCCCGACGCTCTCCCACCAGGGCTGGCGGGTGAAGCCGGCGCTGTCCTCGACCCCGGCATCGAAGAACAGCGGATGCTCCCAGCCGAAATTCAGCCCGAACCTTGCACCCATGTCGCGCTGCACGTCATGGACGGGGCGGGTGCGCACGGGCCGGCCGGCGTCGCGTTCCTCGCCGGGGAAGTGGATGGCAAAGCGATGCGCGTACTGGTCTTTGACCCGCGCCCGGGTGAAGGCGGCATCGGCCCAGTCGCCGAAGCGCGCCATGTCCCAGCCGAACATGTCGTATTGCGTCTCGCCCTCGATCACCCATTGCGCCGCCATCAGGCCCAGCCCGCCGGACTGGCTGAAACCGGGGATGATGCCGCAGCAGGTGAAATAGCCCGGCCGCCCGGGCACCGGGCCCATCAGCACGTTGCTGTCGGGCGACCAGATCATCGGCCCGTTGATCACCCGCTTGATCCCGGCCGTGCCCGCCGCCGGCACACGGTCGATGGCGCGCATCATGTTGTCCTCGATCCGTTCCAGATCGTCGGGAAAGAGGTCATGCGCGAAATCGAGCGGCGTGCCCCCCTCGGCCCAGAGCCGCACGTCGCGCTCATAGGCGCCGATCAGCAGGCCCTGCCCTTCCTGGCGCAGGTAATACTCGCCGTCGCGATCGGCGACCGAGGGCAGCCGGCGGTCCAGCGCGGCGATCTCGGGCAGGGTCTCGGTGACGAAATACTGGTGCTCGGTCGGTTGCAGCGGCAGCGTGATGCCGGCCAGTGCCGCCACCTCGCGCGCCCAGAGCCCGGCGGCGTTGATGACCCACTCGGTCGCGATCTCGCCCTTGGGCGTTCGCACGGTCCAGCCGCCGCCCGGGCGCGGCTCGGTCGCGGTGACGGGGGTGAAGCGGTGGATCTCGGCGCCGCGCGCCCGCGCGCCCGCGGCATAGGCCGCCGTCACGCCCGAGGGGTCCACATTGCCGCCATCGGGTTCGAACATGATGCAGCGGATGCCGTCGAAATTCACCAGCGGGTGCAGGCGCTCGGCCTCGTCCCGGGTAATCTCGTGGAAGTTCATGCCGTAGAGCCGCGCCTTGGCCGCCTGCAGGCGCAGCTGGTGTTCGCGCGCCTCGGTCTGCGCGAGGTAGAGCGAGCCCGACTGGAACACGCCGCAGCCCTGCCCCGTCTCGGCCTCCAGCTCCTTGTACATGCTCATGGTATAGTGCTGCAGGCGCGAGATATTAGCACTGTCATGCAGCCCGTGGATATTCGCCGCCGCGTGCCACGTGCTGCCCGAGGTCAGCTCGTCACGTTCCAGCAGCACCACGTCGGTCCAGCCCAGCTTGGCCAGGTGGTAGAGGATCGAGCAGCCGATCACGCCGCCCCCGATGACGACGGCCTGGGCCTGTGTGCGCATGTCTGTGTCCTTGCCGGTTGCCCGGCCAAGTCTGCGCGGAGCGGGGCGGGGTCAACTTGCTGGAATGCGACACCTCATGTCGCAAGGCGGCGCCCGGCTCAGCCGTCACAGGCGCAGCCCTGCCCCTTGCGGCAGGTCAAGCTGCGCGAGATGCAGCTGTCGCCGCAGGCCTTGCCCTTGCGGCAGACCTTGCAGCAGGACTGGGCCAGCGCATCGCGGTCGAGCAGGTCGAAGATCCGCTGACCCGGGCTGACGGGATCCGCGCCCGGGTGGTCCATGACCGACGCAGGCTCGGCCCCAACCAGCCCGGCGCAGAGGATCAGAAGGCAGGAGATCGGTGGCAGGCGCATGGCGTGGGTCCGTTAGACAAGGTTAACGAAACCTTAACGCCGGCCGCGCCGCCGGTCACGCCCGCCCCCCGTCAACGACCCGCAAAAACCGCCCTAGCCCGCCACGGCGCGCAGGCGTTCCATGTCGGGGCCGAAGGTGATGTCCTGCGCGGCCCGGTCAAGGCAGGTCTCTGCCATCGCGGCCGCCGCCTCGCGGATCGGCGCATGCTCGGCCTGCGCGGCCAGCTGGTGGCAGACCCGTTGCAGCGCCAGATGCACGTTCAGGCTGTCGCCGGCGGCGCGCGCGATCGGGTCGAGGCTTTCCTCGAAGAGCGACTGCGCCTTGAGCGGCACGGCCCAGAGCCGGTCGCAGGGCGTCTCCTCGGCAGGGCCGACACGGGCCGGCGCCAGCACGCGGGCCAGCCGGTTGACCACGTCGATCGCCGTGCCGGGATCGTTGACCCCGGGCGACAGGGCGCGCTCGGCCACCTCGGACAGCACGGACAGGCCGAAGAGCGGGTCCTGTTCGAAACTGCGCACGGCGCTGAGCGGCAGGCTCTCGCGCAGCACCGTCTCGGCGGTCTCGTGCAGTGCCTCGCCGCCCGCCACCCAGGCCAGAACCTCGCCATGCAGCACATAGCGCCCCACGGGCACGGGGATGTAGATACGCAGGTCGCGGCTCTCGGCCTCGGCCTGCAGCGCGGCCTCGAAGATCTGCTGCAGATAGCCCGAGCGGTCGGCCTTGATGGCCAGCGCGTCACGCGGCACCTGCGCGTCGGGATCGGTCAGCGCATGGGCCCCGTGGCAGGGGTATTGCGCGGCGCGCCGGATGGCGGCCTGCGCCTCCTGCTCCAGCCGCGAGGCGGTGAAGGTCAGGCTGCCCAGCCCCTCGAGATGCAGGATCCAGCGGATCAGCGAGATCACGATCATCGCCACGACCACCAGGGACATGAAGAACAGCACCACGATCTCGCGCTCGTCGAACAGGTTCGCCGCCCGCATCACGATGGCGACCAGCGCGAACAGGTAGGCGCCAAGGAAGTTCGACAGCACCGATTGCGTCACCGTGTCCTCGCGCAGGATCAGATGCGCGCGCGGCGTCCAGAGGCTGGCCGCGTTGGTCAGCGCGTTCAGCATGATGGTCAACGAGAAGATCGTGACCGCCAGCATGGACGAGGCGAGGATGTTCAGGATCTGGTCCACCGCGTCGGCGCCGATATTGCCGCCGAGGTCATCGGGGATCAGGTGGCCCAGCCAGCGCGCGATCAGCAAGGCCAGCAGCGCCATGGTCGCGAACAGGATCACGCGCAGGTGGATGCGGCGCGACAATTGCCGCAACCGTCTGAGAATGCTCTTGATCATCGGGCGGCCCCTTTCCGTTTCCGACGCATGGTGTCGCGGACGGGCGGTCGGAACGCCCGGACGGCCCCGACAGTGTGAGGCAGGGACAGCAGGAGGTCAGCCATGAAAACCACTACCCGGGTCTGCGTCATCGGGGGCGGCGTCGTCGGATGCTCGGTGCTCTATCACCTGACAAAGCTCGGCTGGTCGGATGTCATGCTGCTGGAACGGTCGGAACTGACATCGGGTTCCACCTGGCATGCCGCGGGCGGGTTCCACACGATCAATGGCGACACCAACATGGCGGCGCTGCAGGGCTACACGATCCGGCTCTACAAGGAGCTGGAGGAGATCACCGGCCTGTCCTGCGGGCTCCACCACGTGGGCGGGCTGACGCTGGCCGACAACCGCGAACGCTATGACATGCTGCTCGCCGAGCGGGCCAAGCATCGCTACATGGGGCTCGAGACCGAGATCGTGGGCCCCGACGAGATCGCGCAACTGGCGCCGATCGTGAACACCGAGGGGCTGCTGGGCGCGCTCTACGATCCGCTGGACGGGCATCTCGATCCCTCGGGCACCACCCATGCCTATGCCAAGGCCGCGCGCATGGGCGGCGCGCAGATCCACCTGCACACCAAGGTGATCGAGACCACTCCCCGCCCCGACGGCACATGGGACGTGGTTACCGACAAGGGCACCGTGCATGCCGAGCACGTGGTCAATGCCGGCGGGCTCTGGGCGCGCGAGGTGGCCGCGATGGCCGGGCTCTACCTGCCACTGCACCCCATGGAGCACCAGTACATCGTCACCGACGAGACGCCCGAGATCTACGAGCGCGAGAGCGAGCATCCCCACGTCATGGACCCCTCGGGCGAAAGCTATCTGCGGCAGGAGGGGCGCGGGCTCTGCATCGGCTTCTACGAACAGCCCTGCCGGCCCTGGGCGGTGGATGGCACGCCATGGACGTTCGGGCACGAGCTGCTGCCCGACGATTTCGACAAGATCGAGGACAGCATCGCCTTTGCCTATCGCCGCTTCCCGGTGCTGGAGCGTGCGGGCGTCAAGTCGGTGATCCACGGACCCTTCACCTTTGCCCCCGACGGCAACCCGCTGGTCGGCCCGGTGCCGGGGATGCGCGGCTACTGGTCGGCCTGCGGCGTCATGGCCGGGTTCAGCCAGGGCGGCGGGGTCGGGCTGATGCTGGCGCAATGGATGGTCGAGGGCGAGTGCGAGCGCGACACCGCCGCGATGGACGTGGCGCGGTTCGGCGACTGGATCAGCCCCGGCTACACGCTGCCCAAGGTGGTCGAGAACTACCAGAAACGCTTCTCGGTCAGCTACCCGAACGAGGAACTGCCCGCCGCGCGGCCCAACCGCACGACGCCCATGTACGACATCTTTGACCGGATGGGCGCGGTCTGGGGCGCGCAATACGGGCTGGAGGTGGTCAACTACTTCGCGCAAGGCGACGAGCCGCGCTTCGAGACGCCCTCCTTCCGCCGCTCCAACGCCTTCGACGCGACCGCGCGCGAGGTCCGCGCCGTGCGCGAGGCCGTGGGCATCAACGAGATCCACAATTTCGGCAAGTACCGCGTGACCGGCCCGCGGGCGCACGACTGGCTGGACCGGATCATGGCCGGGCGCATCCCCGCCCCGGGACGGCTGAGCCTGACGCCCATGCTGTCGCCCGCCGGGCGGATCATCGGCGATTTCACCGTCTCCTGCCTTGGGGAGGAGCACTTCCAGCTGACCGCCTCCTACGGCGCGCAGGCCTATCACATGCGCTGGTTCCTGTCTCATCTCGAAGAGGGCGTGCGCGTCGAGAATGTCAGCGACCGACTGAACGGCTTCCAGATCGCGGGGCCGCGCGCGCGCGACGTGCTGGCCGCCTGTACGCGGGCCGATGTGGGCGCGCTGGCCTTCCGCGACGTGGCGCCCATGGTCGTGGGCATGACCGACTGCCTCGTACAGCGCGTCTCCTACACCGGGGATCTCGGCTACGAGATCTATTGCGACCCGATGGCCCAGCGCCAGCTCTGGGAGACGCTGTGGCAGGCGGGACAGCCCCATGGCATGGCGCCTTTCGGAATGCGCGCGATGATGTCGCTGCGGCTCGACCGGTTCTTCGGCAGCTGGGGCAACGAGTACTCGCCCGACTACACCCCGGCCGAGACGGGGCTCGACCGGTTCATCGCGTTTTCCAAGGACGCGCCCTTCATCGGTCGCGCCGCCGCCGAGGCCGAGCGCGCCACCCCGCCCGAGCGCTGTCTCGTGGCCTTCGAGGTCGCGGCGGACGACGCGGACGTGCACGCCTATGAGCCGGTCTGGATCGACGGCGCGGTGCGCGGCTTCTGCACCTCGGGCGGGTATTCGCATCACGCGGAACGCTCGATGGCGCTGGCGCTGATCCCGCGCGAGATGGCCCGCGACGGGCTGGCCGCCGAGATCGAGATCCTGGGCCAGAAGCGCCCCGCGACGCTGCGGATGACCCCCTCTTTCGACCCCGAGGGGCTGCGGATGCGGGGGTGAGATAGCCACAGCAACCCTTTGCAATCGCAGAAAAATCGCGTAGCAGCGCAGCATCTCCATGCCGCAACTGCACGGTGACGCCATTTGGCGTCACTTTTGCCAGCAAAACCGTGCCTTTGACACAGAATTCTGCGCAAGATCGTTGCGCCGCACGGGGGTGTGTCTGGTATGTTCTTGCCCATGCATGACATAGCCATCCTGATTCCCGCAGCGGGCTCCAGTTCCCGCATGAAAGGACGCGACAAGCTGACCGAAGAGGTCGAGGGCTTGCCGCTCCTGCGCCGACAGGCGAAACGCGCGATCTTCACCGGGGCGCATGTCTCGGTGACGATCCCCTGCCATGACCACCCGCGGGCCGCGGCGCTGGCCGGCCTACCCGTCCAGCTGGTCGCCGTGCCGGATTCGGAGCTGGGCATGTCCGCCTCGATCCGCCGCGGCATCAGCTTCCTGCCGCACGGGATCCGGGCGGTGATGATCCTGCCGGCCGACATGCCGGATGTGGAAACGGCCGACATCCTGCGGCTGGTCGAGGGGTTCCGCGCCACCCCCTTCCCCATGCTGCAACAGGCCACGGCTGCCGACGGCACGCCGGGTCACCCGGTGCTGTTCCCGGCCGACTGCTTCCCGGCGCTGCAACAGTTGACCGGCGACAAGGGCGCGCGCGACGTGCTGCGCGCCAATGAACACCGGGTGCGCCGCATCGCCCTGCCCGGCCAGCGCGCGCTGACCGATCTGGACACGCCCGAGGCCTGGGACATGTGGCGCGCGCGCCAGACCCCGATCCCGGCCTGATCCGCGCCCGCGCGGGTCAGGCCCTGCACCGCGCTCGCGCGGACCTACCCCACCCAAGAGGCACAAAAAACGGGGCGGTCGCAGGACCGCCCCGTTTCATGTGTCCGTCCCGGTCGCGCCCCGGGTGATGACGGGCCCAGTTCCCGCCATGATTCCCGCCCCGCGCACCATGCACCACGATCCGCGCCGCGCCGAGACAAGGAAGGCGCGACAGGGGACCGGGGGCGCGTGGCACACCGGGGTGGCGGTGCCGGAACGGGCTGCATATTCCGTTCCGGCGGGGCGCTTACTTGATGGTCAGCAGCGCGGCCTCGTGCTTTTTCAGCGAGCGGCGCGCGGCGCTGTAGGCCTTGAGCCCGTCGGCATGCTCGAGCTCGGGGAAGAGTTCGAGGATCTCCTCGCGCTGCGCGTTGCCGATGCCCTTGAGCGTGTAGTCCCCCGGCTGGAAGCTTTCGGTCCAGGCGCCGTTGGACAGCACCACCTCGTGCTGGTCGAACATAAAGTGGATGTAGGACACGCCCAGCGTCTCGACCTCGTCCACGCCGTCCAGCCCGGTCAGGTGCTTGGCGGCCACCAGGACCTCGCGCTCTTCGAAGAACAGCGCGGTCTTGTCATTGGCGACCAGCACGCGGTGGTTGGGCGAGACCAGCATGTCATGCTCGGGCAGGCCCTTGCCCAGCGCGCCCTGCTGGATGAGCACCGGCTTCATGTGCGGCTTGCGCGCCAGGTCGATCCCGCCCAGGTCCTTGCGGCCCAGCCAGCGGATCTCCTGGATGCCGTTGTCGCGGGTGATGACCCGGTCGCCGACCTGCAGGTCCTCGACCAGCCGCTCGCCCTCGGGGGTCGCGATCAGCGTGCCCGGGGTGAAGCAGGGCACCACCTCCTCGATCTCGAAGAAGTCGAAATCGCCGGTCACGTTGCCGTCGCCATCGAGGAACTCGATCGTGCCGTCGATGCCGTTGCCGTTGCTGTCGGGCGAGGTGTCGACGATGCGGAAATCCACGCCCGGCGTGCCGATGGCCGAGACGTCCAGCCGGTCGAAGTCATCCCCTTCCGAGCCGCCGTCCACGGTGTCGTTCGTACCTGCCGAGGCGCTGTCGACGATGATCACATCCTGGTCCGCACCGCCGACGATCGAGTCCGCGCCGTCGCCGCCGTTCAGCGTGTCATTGCCCTGGCCGCCTTGCAGCGTGTCGCTGTCGCCACCGCCCAGCAGGATATCCTCGTCGATGCCGCCATCCAGGCTGTCATCGCCCGAACCGCCGACCAGCGTGTCGTCATCGTCGCCACCGATCAGCGTGTCGTCGCCGAGCGCGCCCATCAGGCTGTCGCGGTCATTGCCCGGCACCGGGTCGACATCGTCGGTCAGTTCCAGCGCCGCAAGGTTGGAGCCGTCGATGAAATCGTTGCCCTGCCCGCCATCCAGCGTGTCCGAGCCATGGCTGCCGATCAGCGAGTCGTCGCCCTGGCCGCCCATGACGAGGTCGTCGTCGATGCCGGCATCGATCGTGTCATTGTCGCCGCCGCCGTCGATCGTGTCGTCATCGTCGCCCGTGGCGATCGAGTCGTTGCCCAGGTTGCCCTGAACGCTGTCGCGCCCGTCATCCTGGTTCGGATCGGCAGTGAAGCCGAGGTCGTTGAGCGGCGTGCCCGGCGCAAAGGCGGGATCGTCGCCTTCGTAATCGCTGAACGTGTCGACCCCGGCGATGATCGTATCATTGCCCTGGCCGCCGGTGATCGTGTCGGCACCCTGCACGTCGAAGAGCGAGTCGTCGCCGCCACCGAGGTCGACGAGGTCGTCGTCGATGCCCGGCTCGACCGTGTCATTGCCGCCGCCGGCGTCGATCGTGTCGTCATCGTCACCGGTCTGGATCAGCTCGGCCGTGCCGTCGCCGGTCACCGTGTCGAGATCGTCGGCCGGGTCCGGGTCCTCGTCCAGCCCGTCCAGCGGGTCGAGCGCCTGGTCCGCCGGGTCGACCGGGAAGACGTCCGTGTCGATGCGGGCCGGGCCGGGCTCGGTCACGGTGACGATGATCTCGCCCTCGTCGGTGCCGCCATTGCCGTCCGAGACGGTATAGGGGATCGTATCCTCTCCGGTGAAGCCGTCATTGGGCGTGTAGGTCACCGACCCGTCGCCGTTCAGCGTGGCGGTGCCGTTGGCCGGATCGCCCAGCATGCTGACGCTCAGCGGGTCGTCCTCGGCATCGGTGTCGTTCTCGGTCGGGTCCAGCGTGACCGGGGCGTCCTGCTCGGTGGTCGCGGTATCATCCACCGCCACCGGGGGCGTGTTGGGCGTGCCGACCGTCACGGTGACGGTCGCGGTGTCGGTCAGCCCGTCATCATCCGCGATCGTGTAGGTGAAGGTGTCCGTGCCGGTGAAGCCGTCATCGGGCGTGTAGTCGACCGAGCCACCCGCGCCGATCGCCGCGGTGCCGTTTGCCGGGTCGCTCGTGTCGATGGTGAAGAAGTCCTGGCCCTCGGGGTCGCTGTCATTGGCCAGCACGTCGATATTGACCGGGGTGCCCGCCGTGGTGCTGCCGGTATCGTCCACCGCGTCGGGCGCATTGTCGCCGCCGCCATTCTCGGGCTCGACGGTCACGGCGACCTCGCCGGTGGCGGAATTGCCCTCGGGATCCTCGATCGTGTAGCTGATCATGGCCGGGCCGTTATAGTCGGCCGGCGGCGTGTAGGTCAGCGTGTTGTCGGCATTCACGGTCACGCTGCCGGTATCGGTGGTGGCGCCGGTCACGGTCAGTTCGCCGCCCTCGGGGTCGCTGTCATTTTCCAGCACGTCGATGATGACGGCCGTGTCCTCGGGCGTGCTCGCCATGTCGTCATTGGCCACCGGCGGCAGGTTGCCATCCGTGTCCACGGTGGTGAAGTTCACATCCGAGATCGTCACGCCCTGCTGGCCGGCGGCCCCGTTGGCATAGGCAATGGTGATCGAGCTGACCGGCTCCGAGATCGTTACCAGGACCGAGCCGTCGGGATCGGTGAAATCGGTGGTGGTGGTGCCGGTGATGGTCTGCCCCGACACGTCCAGGTTCGCGGTCTCGGGCGTGATCGTGACCGCGACGGGTTCGCCCGCGGCATTGGTCGCGCTCAGCGTGATGATATCCTGGAAGGACCCGCCATCGACCTCGCCCAGATCGCCCATCGTGGCATTGGCGTCGATGTCGTTCAGGCGGAAGGTGACGTTCTGCACCTGGTCGGTGAAGCGGTCGGTGTCGGTGGCGCGGAAATCCAGCGTCGCCGAGGCCGTGTCCGCCATGCCGTCATCGTTCATGTCGTCGAAAAGCTTGAGGAAGGAATTGTCGCTCAGCCCGTCATCGGGATCGCCATAGCCGCCCGCGTTGAAGGTAAAGGCAGTGGCGCCGGGATCGACCGCCTCGAAGGTGATGTCGACCGCCACGCCGCCGGCATCGACGCTTGCCGTCACGCCGGGGGCCGTGGATTCCAGGTTCGTGCCGTAAGGACCCAGATCGCCCCAATTCAATGTCAAATCAGCCATAATAAGCCCTCTTTCACTCCGATCGGGGGGCATCCCCCAGCCGCACAGGCGGCGACAATGCCCACGGCACTGCCCGTTTCCTCATTTGCTCGTCATGCCTGCGAAATGCGAAGTGGATCGCGCTGCCTCTGCCCACGTGTTTTGCGTGAACGAAGATCGCTTTCTGCGGCTACGGACGGATTCTCCGCCCTCGCGTCCCTTCGCACCCTCGCGGATGCATCACAGTTCGGCGGCCGCCCCCGTGGCCAGCAGTCTTCACCCCCCAGTTGGGCTTGCCGTTAGTGATAGGCCCAAGACCGCCCTGCCGGAAGAATAAAATGTCACGGATCGCACACTTGCCGCCGCGGCAGGTTCGAAAAGGCGCCGCGAAAAAGCCGCGACTTTTCCTATGGTTGCAAGACAGGCGTTTCCAGTCGCCCCACCAATTTCGGCGATTCCGGCCGAAAAAGGCCGGAAATCGCACCGAAATTCGCGTCCTTCCGCGAAAGGCGCGCCCGAATTGTCGCAAGACGCGGGACAATCCCGCCGCGCCGCCACGGCCCGCGATCCCGCCTCCGCGCTGGCCGGATTGTGTCGAGATTTGTTACCGCAGCCGAACCAATCCCGAACCCGCCGCGCCATTGATGAGCCAGCTTCCCGCGCAAACGTCAAAAAAGCTCGAATCATTCGAGACAAATGCCATCGGTCGCGCCTGCATCACGCCTCTCCAGCCGCAACCACCCTCCGGCCGGGCCGGCCCGGTCACGCGTGCATCCTCCGTCAGGAGCAGATCTCGCGGATGGTTGAGAAAGGGTTAACAGGACCGACCTTCGGTTCTCGTCTCCTGGCAAACAACGCGAGTCACCGCTCCGGCGCGCACCTCGCGCAGGATTTCGCATCTTGCAGAGCTATAATTTGTATATACACTCTTGCACTGGCCGGGGCGTGCGTTACAACGCCCGGCCTCAAGACCGACAACCGACCGGAGCAAGGCACTGGACACGACCACATGACATCCACTTCCCCGATACCGCTTCTGTTCGCCGGGGATCTGCTGCCCCGGCTGGACGCGCTGGCCAGCGACAAGCGCCGGGTGATCTGCGAGGACGCAGCGCCGGACAGCCGCTTTGCGCTGATCGACACGTTCGACGGGGCCATCAGCGCGGCCGGCATGCTGCTGCTGAGCGATGGCGAGAGCTGGCACCTGCTGCAGCCCGCGGGGCCCGCCCTGCGCCAGCACGCGACCGAGCCCGGCTTTCCCGACGCGCTGCCCGAAGGGCCGGTGACCGAGGCGCTGCGCCCGGTCCTGTCCCCCTTGCGGCGGCTTCTGGTGCAGGGCACCGGCACGGCCGCGCATCACGGGCTGCGCCTTGTGGACGATCTCGACAAGACGCTGGTGCGCGGCGAGCTCTGGCGGCTGGAGGCCGAAGACCGCGTGGCCTCCCTGCTGCTGCTCCGCCCGCTGCGCGGCTATGACAAGGCGCTCGACCGGCTGCGGGGCGATCTCGACCGGCTGGAAGCGCTGAGCGCCACCGATGCGGCCGGGCTGCGCGGGCGGCTTGGCGCCGAGGCGGTGCCCTATACCAGCAAGCCCGAGATCGGCATGGCGCCGGACGAGACCGCCTTTCGCGCGGCCTGCGACATCATCGCCACGCATCTGGCGGTGGCGCGGCGCAACGAGCCGGGCACGATCGCCGATCTCGACACCGAGTTCCTGCATGACTACCGCGTCGCGCTGCGCCGCGTCCGCTCGGTCGTGTCGCTCTTCAAGGGCGTCTTCTCCGAGGACCAGACGCAGGAGCTCAAGGACCGGTTCGGCGCGCTCATGGCCGAGACCGGGCGGCTGCGCGATCTCGACGTCTACCTGATCGAGCGCGACACCTACCTGGAGCTGGTGCCCGACGCCATGCGCCCCGGGCTGGAACGGCTGTTCGACATGTTCGCCGAAGAGCGTGACGCCGAGCAGGCCCGGCTGGCCGAGCACCTGCAGAGCGAAGCCTACGCCAAGGAGATCCGCAAGCTTCAGAAGCTGTTCGACAAGCCCAAGAAGCTGGAGCGCGGCCCCAAGGCCGCCCGCTCGGCGCTGGAATTCGCGCGCAAGCTGATCTGGGCGCGCTACCGCAAGGTCTGCGCCAAGGCGGCCCAGATCGACGCGGGCACGCCCGACGCCGTGGTGCACGAGCTGCGCATCCACTGCAAGAAGCTGCGCTACCTGATGGAATTCTTCGCGCCGCTCTTCGGCAAGGCCGAGATGAAGCCCCTGATCAAGGCGCTGAAACGGCTGCAGGACAATCTCGGGCTGTTCAACGACTACTCGGTCCAGCAGGCCGAGCTGGGCGCCGCGCTGGACCGGCTGGGCGCGCTCAAGCCCGCGCAACGGCTCGAGATCGCCACCAGCCTCGGAGCGCTGCTGACCGTGCTGGACCAGCGCCAGCGCGCCGAGCGGGCCCGCGTCGTCGACAGTTTCGCGCGGTTCGACAGCCCCGCGACCCGCGCCGGTTTCGCGGCGCTCTTTCATGGCAAGGGAGGCAAGCGATGAAGATCCTGGCCTGCTATTCGAACAAGGGCGGCGTCGGCAAGACGGCCGCGGCGGTGAATGTCGCCTACGGGTTGCGGCGCGCGGGCAAGCGGGTGCTGCTCTGCGATCTCGACCCGCAGGGCGCGTCCAGCTTCTATTTCCGGGTCAAGCCCTCGAAGAAGCTCAAGGATGCGCGGTTCTTCTTCGACGTGGCGCGCTTCACCCGCGCAATCCGGGGCAGCGATTTCGAGGATCTCGACATCCTGCCGGCCAACATGACCTTCCGCAATTTCGACGTCTTCCTGTCGCGCATGAAGAACAGCCGTTCGCGCCTGCAAAAGGCCCTCAAGAAGGTGGGCAACGAGTATGACGTGGTGGTGCTGGACTGCCCGCCCAACATCTCGTCGCTCTCCGAGAACGTGTTCAAGGCCTCGGACGCGATCCTCGTGCCGATCATCCCCACCACGCTGTCGGAACGCACCTTCGAGCAGTTGATCGAGTTCTTCGACGAACACGACCTTCCCAAGAAGAAGATCCTCGGCTTCTTCTCCATGGCGCAGGCCTCGAAGAAGCTGCATGTGGGCACGATCGACAAGATGAAGGCCGATCATGGCAAGCGGCTGCTGGACGTGGCCGTGCCTTTCGCGACGGATGTCGAGAAGATGGGCGTGCATCGCGCGCCCGTGGCCACCTTTGCCGGATCGCGCCCCGCGGCGGCGGCCTATGACGCGCTGTGCCGCGACGTGCTGGAGCGGTTGGGATGAGTGTCGAGATCGAACGCAAGTTCCTGGTGACCGCCCTGCCCGATCTGGACACCACCGAGGCGCGCGAGATCCGGCAGGGCTACCTGACGCGTCCCGGCGACTCGGTCGAGATGCGGCTGCGCCAGAAGGGCGCGCGCTTCTACCTGACGCTCAAGGGCGGATCGGGGCTGTTGCGCAGCGAGCGCGAGAGCGAGATCGACGCCGCCCTGTTCGAGACCTTCTGGCCCGCCACCGAGGGCCAGCGCATCGAGAAGACCCGACACGAGGGGCGGCTGCCCTGCGGCACCGTGTTCGAGCTGGACCTCTTCGCCGGGCGCCACGCGCCCTTCCGCCTTGTCGAGGTGGAGTTCGACGACGCGGCCGCGGCCAAGGCCTTCATTCCGCCCGACTGGTTCGGCCGCGAGGTCACGGGCGAGACCGCCTATGGCAACAAGGTGATGGCCTTCGACGGGGTGCCCGCCTGAGGCGGACCCCGTGTCGGGCCGTAGACCGGGGACGTCCTTCGCCCCCCACAGGACATGCCGCTGATCGCTTCCCACCTGCGGGGGCGATCGGCGGTCGATGTCGGCTTCGAGCCCAAAGTGCAGAATGCTGCGCGATGCTTGAATGTCAGCTTTGAGCTATTAGGAGCGGTCGTGGCTTTAGCTAAACAGATTCATGTGTTGCTTGTGTCACGCTACTGATGGGGGACAAATGCTCAATAGAGAAATATTAAAAAATTTCATGAATTCATTCTTGGGTTACGGCGATTTCGATGCCGACACTTGGTTCATTGGAATGGAAGAAGGTGGTGGCGATAGTCTGAAAGATGTTGAGACACGCATCAGCACGTGGGTAAAACGTGGAAACTGTACCCTTGAGGACTGCGCGGAGTACCATATCGCAATTGGAGCTGATCATTTGTTCACCCCTCCCGTGCGCGCCGCGCAAAGAACATGGGATTGGCTGATGCGGGCTCAGCTTTGTTCTGAAGGAAAACCGCATGACAGCGCTGCATCAAAAACTATGCAGGGTGAACGCTGGTTGCGCCACGGATCCAAGACGTGCGGGCTTGAATTGTTGCCTCTCCCTTCACCAAGCACAAGAGTGTGGCACTACGACCAATACTCTAGCGATCCGGTGTTAGTCGATCGGGCTACCTATAGCGAGGCAATGCTACCAATTCGCAAAGCGAAGATCAAATGTGCGATAGATGAGCACAAGCCCCGCAATGTCGTATTTTACAGCAAAAAGTATCTGGCTCATTGGCAAGACATCGTAGGCGTGAGCTTTGAGCAGCAAAATGGGTTAGCCTTTGCCAAGGCGGGGGGCACCTCTTACTTCTGCACTTTGCACCCGACAGCACAGATAAAGGGCGCAGGGCAAAAGATAGCATATTGGCAAGACATCGGTGCACGGTTAGCTGATGGAGTTTAGTTTTTTGGGTCTGAAGGCCTCACTCTGAGAGAGTTGGAGCCTTGGCGCACCGGTTGCCAAAACAGACATTGGCGCAGCCGCAGCGAAAGCTCGCTGTGTCCGCACTCCCGATATTCGACACGACACCGCCTTCGCACTCTCGTGCGAAGGCGCCGGTTTTCTGACAGCCGATCCCGGTCAGGCCTTTGGGCGTCACGAGGTCTGGCAGGGGCCGGGGACAGCGCCCCCGTGCCCTCAGCCCGTGCTCAGGCCGCCTCGGCGGCGGTGGGCTCCTTGGCGCCGGTCATGAAGGCCACCGCGTCGGCCATGGTATAGTCCTTGGGGTCGATCACGCAGAGCCGCTTGCCCAGCCGGTGCACGTGGATGCGGTCGGCCAGTTCGAACACATGCGGCATGTTGTGGCTGATCAGGATGATCGGGATCCCGCGCGAGCGCACGTCGAGGATCAGCTCCAGCACCTTGCGGCTTTCCTTGACCCCCAGCGCCGCGGTGGGCTCGTCGAGGATGATCACCTTGGAGCCGAAGGCCGCGGCGCGCGCCACCGCCACGCCCTGGCGCTGGCCGCCCGACAGCGTCTCGACCGCCTGGTTGATGTTCTGGATCGTCATCAGGCCAAGGTCGTTCAGCTTCTCGCGCGCGATGCGCTGCATCTCGGCCTTGTCCAGCCGGCGGAAGAGCTGGCCCATCAGCCCCTGCTGCCGGATCTCGCGCCCCATGAACATGTTGTCGGCGATGGACAGCGCCGGGCTCATGGCGAGGGTCTGGTAGACCGTCTCGATCCCCGCGGCGCGCGCGTCGATCGGGCTCTGGAAATGGACCGGCTTGCCTTCGAGCTCGACCGTGCCGGCATCGGGCACGACCGCGCCCGAGACCGCCTTGATCAGGGTCGACTTGCCGGCGCCGTTGTCGCCGATCACGGCCAGGATCTCGCCCGGCATCAGCTCGAAGTCGCAATTGTCCAGCGCGGTGACCTTGCCGTAGCGCTTGACGAGGCCGGTGCCCTTGAGAATGGGTTGCATCTGTCTCTCCTCCCTCGCACTCACGCGGTGACCTTGCGGATCCACTGATCCACGGTGACGGCGGCGATGATCAGCGTGCCGATCAGCAGGTAGGTCCATTGCGGGTTGGCCCCGCCCATGCGCAGGCCCAGCTCGAAAACGCCCACGATCAGCGCGCCGAAGAAGGCGCCCATGATCGAGCCGCGTCCGCCGAAGAGCGAGATCCCCCCGATCACCACGGCGGTGATGGACTGGATGTTGCCGATCACGCCGGTCGTGGCCGAGGGCGAGACCGAGCCGAACCGGCCGATCATGACCCAGCCCGCCAGCCCGCAGATGAAGCCCACCAGCATGTAGACCGACATCAGCGTCCTGTGGCGGTCGACCCCGGCCAGCTCGGCCGCCTCCGGGTCGTCGCCCACGGCATAGACATGCCGCCCCCACGCGGTGGAGCGCAGCGCGTAGGCCAGCCCGAAGATCAGCACGATCATCAGCACCACGCCCAGCGTGAAGATCGCGCCGCCGATCTCGAACTTGGTGCCGAGGAATTGCAGGAAGGCGGCCTGCTCCTCGATGTCCTGGCTGCGGATCGTCTCGTTCTGCGAATACAGGTAGTTGGCCGCCAGCACGATCTGCCACATGCCCAGCGTCACGATGAAGGGCGGCAGCTTGATGCGGCTGACCAGCCAGCCGTTCACCGCCCCAACCGCGGTGCCGATGGCGAGGCCGCAGGCCACGGCGATGGCCGGCGGGATGCCGTAGCGGAAGGTGAACTGGCCCATGATGACCGAGCACAGCACTGCCAGCGCGCCGACCGACAGGTCGATGCCCGCGGTGAGAATGATCAGCGCCTGTGCCGCCGCCAGCACGCCCACGATCTGCACCTGCTGCAGGATCAGCGTCATGGCGAAGGGCGAGAAGAAACGCGAGCCCAGCACAAGCCCGAAGACGAGGATGGCGGCAAGCAGCACGATCAGCGGCACCAGCGCCGGGTTCACATGCAAGGTGTGGTGCAACCGCCCGACGAGGCCCTTGCCCTCGTCATCGGCAAAGGATGCGACCTCGGTGGATGCGCCGCTGGCGGCGGCTTCGTAATTGTCCGAATTGGGCATGAACCCCTCCCGTTCGCGTCAGTCGCGGCGCCCCGTCACGGGGTCGCTGCGGGCCGGGCGCGGCGCCGATCCCGGGCCTCTGCGCCCCCGGCCTGAACATGCTGTCAAGCGATGGCGCAGGAAAACGCGCCTGCCGGGTCGGCGGGCCGCCGCGCGGCTGTCGCCCATGTGTCATGGCGGGGGCCGGCGCGGGGCCCCCGCCACAGGCTCAGGCACGGGACCTGCACGCAGGTCGCGCGCAGATCCCCCGGCGCCTCAGCCCCAGCACTTCTCCAGGCCTTCCTCGACCCCGATCGACTCGACGCCCTCGGCCGGCGCGTCGGTCACCAGCGCGACGCCGGTGTCGAAGAAATCCTTGCCCTCGGTCGCCTCGGGCTTGGTGCCATCCTTGGCCCAGGCCGCGATTGCCTCGACACCCAGCGAGGCCATCAGCAGCGGGTATTGCTGCGAGGTGGCACCGATCACGCCCTCGGCCACGTTCTGCACGCCGGGGCAGCCGCCATCGACCGACACGATCAGCACGTCATCGGCGCGACCGATATCGCGCAGTGCCTCGTAGGCGCCGGCCGCGGCGGGTTCGTTGATCGTGTAGACCACGTTGATCATCGGGTCCTTGGCCAGCAGGCTCTCCATCGCCTTGCGGCCGCCCTCCTCGTTGCCGGCGGTCACGTCATGGCCGACGATGCGCGGATCGTCCTCGTCGCCCCACTGGTTGGGATCCTTGATGTCGATGCCGAAGCCGGTCATGAAGCCCTGATCGCGCAGCACGCCCACGGTGGGCTGGCTGATGGCCAGGTCCAGCATGGCGATCCGGGCATTCTCGGCCTCGTCGCCCAGCGTTGCCGCGGCCCATTCGCCGATCAGCTCGCCCGCCTTGAAGTTGTCGGTGGCGAAGGTCATGTCGGCCGCGTCGATCGGGTTCAGCGGCGTGTCCAGCGCGATCACCAGCAGCCCGGCCTCGCGCGCCTGCTCGACCGCGGGCACGATGGACGAGGTGTCCGAGGCGGTCAGCAGGATGCCGTTGGCGCCATTGGCAATGCAGGTCTCGATGGCGTTGACCTGCGTCTCGTGGTCGCCATCCACCTTGCCGGCATAGCTGTTCAGCTCGATGCCCAGCTCCTCGGCCTTGGCGGTCGCGCCCTCGCGCATCTTGACGAAGAACGGGTTGGTGTCGGTCTTGGTGATCAGGCAGGCGCTGACATCCATCGAATGGCTGCCCGCCTGCGCGGTCCCGGCCAGCGCGGCAAAGGCCAGCGCGGATGCGCCCAGCGCAAACGTCTTGGTGAGTTTGGTCACGGTTGGTCCTCCCTAGGATTCCTTGTTGGGGCCACCGGCCGCCTCCTCCGACAACCGGCCTCCCTCGCACTCAGGAGAAACCGGATTCGCAGGCGCTGTCAATAAATCATTCACTCTTAATTATTATTGACTCGATCCCGGCCCCTCTCCATTCTCGACCGCGGGAGGACATGTCGTGGAAAGCACTCAGGCCAGCGCCGGGCTTCTGGCACGCGGGACCAACCAGAGCGGCATGCGCGCGCGCAACGAAAAGCTGGTGCTGACCATGCTGCGCGTGCACGGCCCCATGGCCAAGTCCGAGCTGGCCCGCGCCACGGGCCTGTCGGTGCAGACCGTGTCGGTCATCATGCGCGCGCTGGAACAGGAGGGGCTGCTCTTGCGCGGCGAGCCGGTACGCGGGCGCGTGGGCCAGCCCTCGGTCCCCATGCGGCTGGCCCCGGACGGCGCCTATTTCGCCGGGATCAAGGTGGGCCGGCGCAGCGTCGAGATGGTGCTGATGGATTTCGTGGGCACCATCCTGCACCGCCAGCTGCGCACCCATGACTTCCCCACCCCCGACGGCGTGCTGGATTTCGTCACCCAGCGCCTGACCGGCCTGCTGGAGCAGGTGCCCGCCGACCGGCGCGACCGGATGGCGGGGCTGGGCGTGGCCATGCCCTTCTTCCTGTGGAACTGGGCCGAGCATCTGAAGGTCCCGCCCGAGGACATGATGTCCTGGCGCGCCGTGGACCTGCAGCAGGACCTGAGCCGGCATTTCGACATGCCGGTCTACCTTCAGAACGACGCCTCGGCCGCCTGCGGCGCCGAGGTGCTGTTCGGCCCGCAGGACGGGCCGCGCGACTTCCTCTATTTCTACCTGGGCTATTTCATCGGCGGCGGGGTGGTGATGAATGGCAGCCTCGTGACCGGCCACGGCAATGCCGGCGCGCTGGGGCCCCTGCCCGTGCCCGACGGCAAGGGCGGCATCTGCCAACTGCTCGAACGCACCAGCCTGTCGGTGCTCGAGGCCCGGTTGAAGGCCGCGGGGGGCGAGACCGATTATCTCTGGCGCGCGCCGCAAGACTGGCCGGTCGATCCCGCCATCCTGCAGGACTGGATCACCATGGCCGCGGACGGGCTGGCCCATGCCATCGTCTCGGCCTGCGCGGTGTTCGATTTCCCGGCGGTGCGCCTCGATGGCTGGCTGCCGCGCCCCGTGCTAGACCGGCTGATCGCGGCCACGCGCGACGCGCTGTCCCGCCAGAACCTGTCGGGGTTGATGGAGCCGGTGATCGTCGCGGGCGGTGCCGGTCCGGATGCGCGCGCGCTGGGGGCGGCCAGCCTGCCGCTCACCGCCCGCTACATGATCGGCTGAGCCGGGGGCGCCCGGCAGAGGGAGGACGCGCATGACACGACTGGACGACAAGCTGGCCCGCATCCGCGCCGGGCGCTACACGCCATCCGATTTCATCATCGCCGATGCCAAGGATGGCGACATGGCCTTCGGCTGCGCCACGCCCGGCGCGGGGGCGGACGGGCGGATGAAACCGCTGTCGGCCTATCGCGACGACATGCAGAGGGTGATCGCCTCGGGGCTGGCCGACATCCTGTTGATGTCGGTCTCCAGCGCCGAGGTCATGGCCGAGCGCGACGCCTTTGCCGGCAGCGACGTGACCCCCGCGGTGCGGCTGAACGACACGACCGATATCTGGCAGGCCCGCGGCGGCGCCTATCCCGGCGCGCGCGCCCTGCCCTTCCGCACCGCGCGGCTGGACCGCGCCCGCGACGTGGCCGGGCTGGGGCTCTTCTCGGTCACCTTCTACAACGACCTCGCCCATGACCACGCCATGCTCGAGGCCTATGCACAGTTCCGCGACGAGGCCGGCGCGGCGGGCATGGCGCATTTCCTCGAGATCTTCAATCCGCAGGTCCCGGTCGTGGTGAACGGCGATTTCGCCAGCTACAACAATGACATGATCGTGCGCTGCCTGGCCGGCGTGGCGCGGCGCGACCGGCCGCTCTTCCTCAAGGCCGCCTATAACGGACCCCGCGCCACCGAGGAGATCGCCGGCTACGATCCCGAAAACCTCGTCTTCGGCATCCTCGGCGGCGGCGCCGGCACCACGCGCGACTGCCTCGAACTGCTGGTCCAGGCCGAACGCTACGGCGCGCGCGTCGCGCTCTTCGGGCGCAAGATCTACCGCTCCGAGGATTCGGTCCTGATGCTGGGCGCCATGCGCCGCGTGCTGGAAGAGCGCCTGCCCTCGGCCGAGGGCGTGCGCGCCTACCATGCCGACCTGCAGGCTGCGGGCAAGGCACCGTTCCGTGCGCTCGACGACGATCTCGCGCTCACCGAAGAGGTGCTGCGCGCGGCCGCGCCATGACCCGGGCGGGCGTGCTGACCGCGGGCACCTGGGTGGTCGACCGCAACATCACGGTCGATCTCTGGCCGGACGAGGACATGCTGGCCACCGTGCAGGACATGACCCCCGCCGGCGGCGGGCCGGGCTGCAACTTCGCCGTGGCGCTGCGCCGGCTGGACCCTGAGATCCCGGTCGAGACGCAGGGCCTGATCGGGGCCGGCGAATGGGGCGATTTCCTGCTCGGCGTGGCGGATGCGCATGGCATCGACCGGCGCGGGCTGCGCCGCAGCGAGGAAGCCGGCACGCCGATGACCGACGCCTATCTCTCGGCCCGCAGCGGCCGGCGCACGCATATCTTCTTTCCCGGCACGGCGCCGCTGCTGACGCCCGACCATTTCGACCTCTCCGCCACCGGGGCCGGGCTGCTGCATCTCGGTCTGCCCGGCATCCATGACCGCATGGACGCGCCCTGGGAGGGCGACGCCAATGGCTGGGTCACGGTGCTGCGCCGGGGCCGCGCGGCAGGCCTGCGCACCAACATGGAACTGGTCACCGCCGAGGATTCATTGATCCGCCGGCTGGTCCTGCCCTGCCTGCCCCATCTCGACACGCTGGTGGTCAACGATGCCGAGATCGGCGCGCTGGCCGGGCGCGACACCCTGCAAGGCGGCACCACCGACATGGAAGAGGTCACCCGTGCCGTGCAGGAGGTACTGGGCCGCGGCGCCATGTCCGAAATCGTGGTGCATTTCCCCACGGGCGCGGTCTATGCCGACCGCGACGGCACGCTGCATCACGCGCCCTCGGTGGCCATCCCCGATGCCGAACGGGTGGGCGCCAATGGCGCGGGCGATGCCTTTGCCGCGGGCTACTTCCTCGCCCACCTGCGCGGCTGGCCGCCGCAGGACCGTCTGCGCATGGGCCATGCCAGCGCCGCCGCCTCGCTGCGCGCCGCCGACACCTGTTCGGGGATCACCACCTGGCGCGACTGCCTCGACAGGGCCGCAGCCTGGGGCTGGCGCGACACGCAATAACACTGCGCGCCCTTTCATCTTTCCCGAAATACTCCCGCCGGAGGCGTCCCGCCCGCGCCACCCGCCCCGCACGCCGGATCAGGGCGCGACAGTCTCGGCCCGCAACCGCCCGGCCGCCAGCGCGCTCAGCGCCACCATCACGCCGGCCGTGGCAAGGCAGGCGCCCACCCCGCCCAGCTGGTAGCTGACCCCCGACAGAAGCGTGCCCAGCAGCCGGCCGGTGGCGTTGGCCATGTAGTAGAACCCCACATCCATCGTCACCCGCTCGCCCTTCGAGAAGGCGAGGATCAGGTAGGAATGCAGCGAGGAGTTCACCGCAAAAAGCGCCCCGAAGACCAGCAGCCCGGCGATCAGCGCCACGGTCAGCCAGCCCACCGGCGCGCCGGCGACAAAGACCAGCGCCGACAGGACCAGCGGCACGCCCAGCAGCGCCAGCGCCCAGCCGCGCGCGGCGGCGACGATCTCGGCCTCGGGGCGGGTCGCGGCACGCAACGCGCGCGGGGCCCAGGCCTGCACGGCGCCGTAGAGGATGGTCCAGACCGCCATGAAGGAGCCGATCACGAAGAAGGCGAACCGGTTGCCCTCTTCCGTTCCATCCGAGAGCACGGCATAGAAATAGACCGGGATGCCCACCACGAACCACACGTCGCGCGCGCCGAACAGGAAGACCCGCGCCAGCGACAGCCAGTTGATGTTGCGGTCCTTCGAGAAGACCTCCGAGAACTTGGCCCCCTTGCGCCCGGCGGGCAGCCCGCCCGGCATGCGCAGGGCCAGCACGACCAGCACCAGCGCCAGCACCGCCGCCATGCCCAGCACCGCCGGGACGAAGCCCGCCAGCGCCAAGAGCGCCGCGCCCAGCAGGAAGCCAAGCCCCTTGACCGCGTTCTTCGACCCGGTCAGCGCGGCCACCCAGCGGAACAGCCCGCCCTGCCCCGAAGGCGCCAGCAGCTTGACCGCGGATTTGGCCGACATCTTGGACAGGTCCTTGGCCACGCCCGAGACGCCCTGCACCGCCATCACGAAGATCACCGAGGCGGTCAGGCTCCAGCCCGGGTCCAGCTGGGCCAGCGCCAGCAGCGCACCGACCTGCAGGCTCAGCCCGGCATAGAGGGTCGAGCTCAGCCCGAACCGCGCCGCGATCCAGCCGGCCGAGAGGTTGGTGACGATGCCTGCCAGCTCGTAGAGCAGGAAGAGATAGGCCAGCTGCACCGGCGAGAAGCCCAGCGTGTGGAAATGCAGCAGCACCAGCATGCGCAGCGCGCCATCTGTCAGCATGAAGCCCCAATAGGCGGCCGTGACCGCGATATAGGCGGCCAGCCCGTCGGGCCTGTCGGGGGTCGTGTCGGTCACGGCGCGCTCCTGTCGCTTGAGCCTTGAGGGAGAGGTCCTAGAGGCGGTCGCCGACCATCCGGGCCACGTCGGCCAGGCGGTGGGCATAGCCCCATTCATTGTCGTACCAGGCGTAGATCTTCACCTGCGTGCCGTTGACCACCATGGTCGAGGGCGCATCGACGATCGCGCTGCGCGGGTCGTTGGTGTAGTCGGTCGAGACCAGCGGACGGGTCTCGTAGCCGAGGATGCCTTTCAGATCGCCCTCGGCGGCGGCCTTGAAGAGCGCGTTGACCTCCTCGACGTCGGTCTCCCGCTCCACCTCGAAGACACAGTCGGTCAGCGAGGCGTTCAGCAGCGGCACGCGCACGGCATGGCCGTTCAGCCGCCCTGTCAGCTCGGGATAGATCAGCGTGATCGCCGTGGCGCTGCCGGTGGTGGTCGGGATCAGCGCGTTCAGCGCCGAGCGCGCGCGGCGCAGGTCCTTGGCCGGCCGGTCGACGATGGTCTGGGTGTTGGTCACGTCATGGATCGTGGTGATCGAGCCGTGCCGGATCCCGAGGGTCTCGTGGATCACCTTGACCACCGGCGCCAGGCAGTTGGTGGTGCAGGACGCGGCGGTCACGATGTGATGCGCCTCGGGATCGTAGATGGCGTCATTGACACCATAGACGATATTGGCCGCGTTGCCGTCCTTGACCGGCGCCGAGACCACGACCTTCTTCACGCCACGCTCGAAATAGGGCGCGATGCGGGCCTCGGTCTTGAAAGACCCGGTGCAGTCGATGACCACGTCGACACCGTCCAGCGGCAGCTCGGACAGATCGCGCGTGCCGAAGACCGGGATCCGCGTGCCGTCGATGGTGATGCTGTCCGCGTCGGCGCTGAAGTCGGCCTCCCAGCGGCCATGCACCGTGTCGAATTCCAGCAGATGGGCGTGCATCGCCGGGTCGCCCACGGCGTCGTTCAGAAAGGCGATCTCGGCGCCGGACTCCAGCAGCGGCTTGAGGACAAGCTTGCCGATGCGGCCAAGGCCGTTCAGTGCGTAGGTGGTCATGCGTCTTCTTCCGTCTTGGCAATGTCGTCGACCCGGGCCTGCAGGCTCGCGCGGTCCAGGGTCTGGAACGGCAGCGCGGCAAAGGCGCGGATCCGGTTGCGCAGCGCGCCGTAGACCTGCTGGAAGGCCAGCCGCTTCTCGGCATCGGTGCCCTCGGCCTTGACCGGGTCGGGCTGGCCCCAGTGCCCGGTGATGGGCTGGCCCGGCCAGGGCGGGCATTCCTCGTTCGCGGCGCGGTCGCAGACGGTGAAGACGAAATCGAGCGGCGGCGCACCCGCGCCCTGGAACTCGTCGACATTCTTGGCGCGCAGCGCGCTGATGTCATGGCCCTTGGACTCCAGCAGCTCCAGCGCGAAGGCGTTGAGCTCGGAATAGGGGCGCGTGCCGGCCGAGAAGGCGTTGAACCGGTCGCCGGCCTCGGCGCGCAGCAGCGTCTCGGCAAAGATCGAGCGGGCCGAGTTTCCGGTGCAGATGAAAAGCACGTTGTATTTCTGGTCGGACATGGGGGTCTCCGATGCGGGGCTTTGGCGGGGCTTAGCAGGGTAAGATGACAGGCAGATATCAGGCCGGCCGCGACAGCAATCCGCGGCCAGGTAGGTGACGAGATCACCGGCCCGGCCGGTATCTGCGCGGTAGCGGATCGAGGTGCCGGCGCGATGCTGGGTGAGCAGGCCCACCTGGTGCAGCTGCGACAGCGCCGCCGAGAGCGACGAGGCCGGCAGTTCCAGCGCGGTGGCGATCTCGCCCGCCGGCACGGCATCGGGATAGCGCCGCATGAGCAGCCGGAAGACCGACAGGCGGCGCGGATGCGCAAGGGCGGAGAGCTGGCTGATGATATCTTTTTCCATATTTCCGGAATATCCGAAATAAAGAGCGATGCAAAGCCCCGATCTGCCCCGCTGGACGGTTTTCCGCCGAACCCGAGGGCAGAGCCGCGCAAAACCCGCTTGGCGCCGGACCTGCGCGCGCCTATCTGGGCAGCGACGCCGGGGCCTGCCGCCCCTCGGGGGTGTCAGACATGCAGATCTTTCCCTGCCCGACCTGCGCCGCGCCGGTCTATTTCCACAACCTCGCCTGTCGCTGCGGTGCGCCGGTCCAGTTCGACCCGGACGCGCAGGCCATGCAGGGCGCGGACAGCCCTTGCGCCAACCGCGCCGATATCGGCTGCAACTGGCGGGCCGAGACGGAGGGGCTCTGCCGCTCCTGCGCCATGACCGAGACGGTGCCCGACCTGCGCGCACCCGAGAACCTGCCGCTATGGAGCAAGAGCGAGTTCGCCAAGCGCTGGGTGCTGGCCAATCTGGCGCGCTGGGGCTGGTTCACCCCGGCCGATCCCGGCGCCCGGCCGCGCTTTCGCATGCTCTCCGAGCGCACCGCTCATGGCGAGACGGATGTCATCATGGGCCATGCCGACGGGCTGATCACGATCAACGTCACAGAGGCGAGCGACGCGGTGCTGGCCGAGCGGCAAGAAGAGTTCGGCGAGCTCTACCGGACAATGATCGGCCATGTCCGCCACGAGATCGCGCATTTCCTGCAGCTGCGACTGTCCGAGGATGCCGAGTTTCTCGACCGCTTCCGCCAGCTCTTCGGCGACGAGCGGGCGGATTACGGCGCTGCCCTGCAGGCCCACCATGCCGATCCGCAACCGCCGGGCGAGACGCATATCACCGGCTATGCCACCGCCCACCCGCATGAGGACTGGGCCGAGACCATCGCCCACCTGCTGCATCTGGTGGATCTGGTGGACAGCGTGGCCGCCACGCATCTGTCCCTGCCCGAGGGGCCGGGACAGGATTACGACGCCTATGCCGAACCGGAGGCCGAGACGCTGCTGACCTGCGCGGTCGACCTGTCCATCGCGGTGAACCACGTCAACCGCGCGCTCGACCTGCCCGACCTCTACCCGTTCGTGCTGACCGAGCCGGTGCGCGAGAAGCTGCGCTTTGCCCACGGGGCGCTGCGCCGGGGCTGAGCCGCCCCGGCCCGCTTCAGGCCAGCGAGGGCAGCCAGAGCACGATCTGCGGGAAGGCCACCAGCAGCGCGATGGTCACCGCGTCGGCCACGAAGAAGGGCGTCACCCCGCGGAATACGTCCTGCACCGACAGCTCGGGACGCACACCCGCCACGACGAAGCAGTTCAGCCCGATGGGCGGGGTGATCAGGCAGAACTCGGCCATCTTGACCACGAGGATGCCGAACCAGATCGCACACATCGTGCCCGACATGCCGAAGGCGCTGTCCGCCGCGCTGACCGTCTCGCCCCCGTTCAGTGCCATCACCGCCGGGTAGACCACCGGCAGTGTCAGGAGCAGCATGCCGATCGCGTCCATGAACATGCCCAGCACGGCATAGGCCAGCAGGATGCAGACGAGGATCAGCATAGGCGGGTAGCTGAGCGAGGTGATCCAGTCGGCAAAGGCCGAAGGCAGGTCCGCGAAGCCCAGGAAACGCACGTAGATCAGCACGCCCCAGATGATCGTGAAGATCATGATCGACAGTTTCGCCGTCTCGACCAGCGCGTCGCGCAACTCGGGCAGGCGCATGCCGCGCCACAGCGCCATGCAGAAGACGATGAAGGCGCCGATCGCCCCGCCCTCGGTCGGCGTGCCCCAGGCATCGCCGCCGAACGGGTTGTAGACGAAGAAGATGATGATCACCACGACCGCCACGATGGGCAGCGCCGGCGGCAGGCTGGCAAAGCGCTCGCGCCAGGTGAAGCCGGTGACCGGCGGGCCGAAGCTCTTGAGGCTGAGCGCCAGGATCACGATCAGGAGCCCGTAGACCAGCGCCGAGAACATGCCGGGGATGAAGCCCGCCAGCAGCAGCTTGCCCACGTCCTGCTCGACGATGATGGCATAGATCACGAGGATCGCCGAGGGCGGGATCAGGCTGGCCAGCGTGCCGCCCGCGGCCACGACCCCGGCGGCGAAACGCTTGTCATAGCCCACTTTCAGCATCTCGGGGATGGCGATGCGGGCAAAGACGGCGGCCGTGGCCACGCTGGCGCCCGAGACGGCGGCAAAGCCGGCCGTGGCAAAGACGGTCGAGACCGCCAGCCCGCCCGGCACCCAGGCGATCCAGCGCTTGGCGGCCTCGAACAGCGCGCGGGTCAGCCCGGCGTAATAGGCCAGGTAGCCGATCAGGATGAAGGTCGGGATCAGGCTCAGCGCCTGGCTGGCCACCTTGCCATGCGGCACTTGGCCCGCGGTCTTGACCGCCACCCCCAGCGCCCAGCCGAACATCTCGGGGTCATAGCCGCGCTTGTCCCAGAAGATCCAGATCAGCCCGACAAGCCCGGCAAAGGCCGCGGCAAAGGCCACGCGCATGCCCAGCACCACCAGCACCAGCAGCCCGCCAGTGACCCAGAGCCCGATCTCGATACTGTCCATCAGTCGTGCCCCCGCACCTGTTCGGCCTCGGCCGCGGCCATCTCGGCCGCCGACATGACCAGCGGCACCGCCACCGGTTCGCTCAGCCCCAGCACGAAGGCCCGGCCATAGCCCCAGAGCTGCAGCACCAGCCGCAGGCACATGACCGCGAAGGCCACCGGCACGACCAGCTTGGCCGGCCAGATCGGCAGGCCGATATCGATCGAGCTGTCGCGGCTCCAGTTCGGGGTCGAGAAATCGAAGCTGCGGTCGAAATGCGCCCAGGTTCCCCAGACCAGCAGCGCCATCAGCAGCAGGATTGCCAGCGTGGTCAGGAACTCGGCCGCCCAGAGCAGCCGGCCCTTCAGCTGGCCCACGACGATGTCCATGCGGATATGGCCGCCATTGCGCTGCACATAGGCGATGCCGAAAATCGCGATCAGCGGCATGGCCGCCTCGATCCAATCGACATAGCCGCGCAGCGGCTCGTTGAAGCCGTTGCGCCCGGTGACCGAGACCACCGCCAGCACCATCAGCGCGAAGGCCCCCAGCCCCGAGACCAGCGCCATGCCCCATTCCAGGCGCGCCAGCCCGCGGTCGAGCCGCGACAAGAGGCTGTCATCCTCGAGGACCGAAGCCTGTCCCGCCATCCCGCACTCCCGTTCCTGAGATCCGCCTGCCCATGCGCAAGACGCGGCCCCGGCAGACGGTCCGGGGCCGCGAGGATGCCGCGAAGCTCCGGCTCAGTTGCCGGCGCGCGCGCTTTCCAGCGTCGAGAAGACGAGGTCATAAAGCTCCTGCGCGGGCAGGCCCTGCGCGCTCATCTCCTCCAGCCAGGCGGCATGGATCGGGTCGCCGGCCACCTCCCGGAACTTGGCAAGCTCGCCCTCGGCGATCTCGACCTTCTGGACGCCCTTCTCTTCCAGCACGCTGTCCCATTGCTGCAGCAGTTCGCCGTAATTGGCCAGGTAGTGGTCGATCGCCTCGTCGACCGAGCTGTCAAGCGCGGCGCGCTCCTCGTCGGACAGCGCCTCGTAGGCGTCGATATTCACCACGATCGGGCAGTTCACCGTGCCGGGGTTCAGGTTCGCCGTCCACCAGTCGGCCTGGTTGATCGTGCCGAAGGACAGGTGGGCGTGCTGGGCAAAGGCTACCGTGTCCACGACGCCGGATTCCATCGCCTGGTAGGCCTCGGAGGAGGTCACGGAGGTCGGCACCGCCCCCACGGCGCTGAAGGCGCGGCCCAGCCCGCCCGTAGCGCGCACCCGCATGCCGTCGAACTCGGCCAGCTCGTCGCGCGGATCGCCGGTGCCCACGATGTTGTATTGCGGCATGGGGCTGGTCATCAGCATCTGCGCGTTCCACTGCGCCATCTCCTCGGCCACGGCCGGGTGGTCATAGATGGCATGGCTGACCGCGACCTCCTCGTCGAGGTTCGAGACCCCGAGGAAGGGCAGCTCCAGCACCGTGATCGCGCGGTTCTTGTCGGGGTGGTAGCCGGCGCAGAACTGCGCCATCTCGAAGGCCCCGATCGAGATCCCGTCGAGGTTCTCGGTGTTCTTGGACAGCCCGCCATAGGAGATGTTGATGGTGAAGGCGCCGTCGGTCTTCTGTTCGACCAGCTCGGCCAGCTTGTGCACGTGTTCGGTGAAGGCGCGGCGCTTGCCCCAGAGCGAGGCGTTCCACTCGGTGGCGGCGGCCTCGGTGACGAAGGTGGCGGCGATCGCGGTCGTCAGCAGACGCGCGGCAAGTCGGGTCATGGTGTCTCCTCCCTGGATGACCGGCGGGTCTGGGCCCGCCCTGCAGGGAGCGTAGAGAAACCCGGCCCGCGATCAAGCCCGATCATGGCGCCATGGATTCGCGCGAAAGGGGTGTCGATGCGGTATACCAAGGCATACCGCATCGTTTTGTCACACCCGCGTGAGCGGTGCCCGCCCGCCCCCGGCCCGGGGGCGCGGCGGCCGGACAGGGCGAGAGCGGCCCTTGCGGAAGTCAGGAAAACAAGGGGCTTAGCCGGATCGCGGAAAATTGATTTACTGATTGTCAGCGCTAAACGAAAATTATTTACAGCCAAATACCTATTTTTGCAGGGAATATTCCATTATTTTCCAGACCGGTTATGGTGAGCCCAATCGGTTGACGGCGAGTCTTGACGCGTCGTCACGAAGGACACTGGATGGGGGAGACTTCCATGACTGACCAAGCCAAAGCGACACCGGAGACCGCGGTCTATCCGCCCTCGGCCGAGACCGTCGCCCGCGCCCATATCGACGCGTCCGGGTATGATGCGGCCTATGCGCGGTCGGTGTCGGACCCCGAGGGGTTCTGGGCCGAGGAGGCGAAGCGGCTGGACTGGATCAAGGCGCCGAGCGAGATCCGCAATGTCGACTTCACGCTGGGCC
>NZ_LPXO01000020.1 GCF_001482405.1 Pseudoponticoccus marisrubri | reverse complement strand
TGAAGGGCACGAATGCCGACGACAACGTGTTCGATCTGTCCGGCGTCAATGTCCAGAACGGTTGGTCAGTGGAGATGCAGAACGGCGACGACACGGTGATCGGCGGCGGCGTCGACGACCTGACCTACGATCTCGGCAACGGCGACGATACCTTCACCGGCACGGCCGCGCGCAAGGACACCGTGCTCGGCGGCAACGGCGAGGACGACATCTCCACCGGCGACGGCAACGACGTGGTCGATGGCGGAGACGATGCCGACACCATCGACACCGGGGCGGGCAACGACACGATCAAGGTGAGTGACACCTTCGACGCGCTCGACGACGAGATCGACGGCGGCGATGGCTACGACATCATCGACAACACCGGGGGCACGCTCTTCCTGCGCAACATCAACGATGGCAGCACCGGCGCCGGCACCGTCAACAATGTCGAACAGATCAGTGGGTCAGGCGGCGTGCTGAAGGGCACGAATGCCGACGACAACGTGTTCGATCTGTCCGGCGTCAATGTCCAGAACGGTTGGTCAGTGGAGATGCAGAACGGCGACGACACGGTCATCGCCAGCGTTCAGGACGATCTGACCTACGACCTCGGCAACGGGGACGACAGCTTCACCACCACGGGCGCGCGCAAGGACACCGTGCTCGGAGGAAAGGGTAGCGACACCATCACCACCGGCGACGGCAACGACGTGGTCGACGGCGGGGACGATGCCGACGTGATCGACACCGGGGCCGGCAACGACACGATCAAGGTCACCGGCATGGAGGCGCTCGACGACACGGTCGATGCCGGTGCGGGCGGATCGGATCGTCTCGACTTCGAGGGAACCGGCAGCGTCATGCTGCGCGGCCTGAACGACGGCTCGGGAATCTCCGGGATCGAGTTGCTCTACGGCAACGGGCAAACGCTCCGGGGAACGGACAGCGGGGACGATACCTTCGACTTCTCAGCCATCAACGTGAACGGCGGGTCCGTCCCGCTCGTCGAGATGCGCGGCGGCGACGATACCGTGGTCTCCGCCGGGGTGAACGACAGCCTCACCTACGACCTGGGCGCGGGCAACGACAGCTTCACAAGCAGCGGCGCCGGCCTGAGCGACACCGTGACCGGCGGCTCGGGAGACGATACGTTCGTCTTCGTTGCGAACTTCGGGACCGACACGATCACCGATTTCACCAAGGGCGAGGACCTGATCGACCTCTCCGGTTTCGGCCTGAGCGACGTATCGGATCTTGCGATTTCCACGAGTGGAGCGAACACGGAAATCGACGTTACGGGCGACACAACCTTCGGCAAGATCGTTCTGGAGAACTTCGCAGGTTCTCTTGGCAACGCCGACTTCGACTTCGTTTGATGTCAATCTTGGGCGGCGCCTTCGGGCGCCGCCCTTCTGCCGCTTTCGCCTTAATGTAGAGCTGCGCCTCCCATTCCACCGGGAACGGCTCGAGCAACCGCGCCAGTGTCACCTCCGACCCCTGCTTCCCGTCCAGGACCGCCTCGACGATATCCGGCGCGAGCAGCGTGAGCCGCAGGACGCGGGTCATGTAGGAGGATGCGATGCCCTCGCGCTCAGCCAGTTCGGAAATCGACGCGAACTCGCCTGAGTCCAGCATCCGCTTCCAGCGGAACGCGCGGGCCAACGCCTTGACGAGGGCGCTATCTGTCCGGCGCGGCTGAACAGCACCGTCTGGCATCTGCATCTCCTTGCGCCCGCCGCGCTTCACGATCCGGAACGCGACGTGCAGTGTCACCGTGTCGGGGAACGGCGTACCGCGGGTCATGCAGCCGCTCCCGTTTCACCAGCCTGCATCTCGCGCGCGAGCCCGCTGAGGCCGTCGACACGGAGCCGCACGTTGAGCCCGTCCGTGCCGATGTCCACGCGCTCCACCAACAGCGCCACGATGCGCGCCTGCTCGGCGGGGAAAAGCTCGTCCCACAGCGGGTCGAGTTGTTGCAGGGCCGCACGGGCGTCGGCCTCGGTGATGTCATCGGCATGGGCGCGCACCGCCTTCCACGTCCCCGCGACGACTTCGGGCTGGCGGAAGACGGCACGCAGCTGGTCGATCACGGCGCCCTCGATCTCGCCCGCAGGCACGCGGCCGACCGGGCAGGATCCAGCGCCGTGCTTCAGCACTGTCTGGCTGACATAGTAGCGGTAGAGCCGGTCGCCCTTGCGGGTGTGCGTCGGCGAGAACGCCGCGCCATCGGGACCGAACAGCAGCCCCTTCAGCAGCGCCGGCGTCTCTGCTCGGGTGCGCGCGGCGCGCTTGCGGGGGCTCTCCTGCAGGATGGCGTGGACGCGGTCCCACGTCTCGCGGTCGATGATGGCGTCGTGCTCGCCGGGGTAGCAGTCGCCCTTGTGGACTGCCTCGCCGATATAGGCGCGGTTGTTGAGCATCCGGTACAGATACTTCTTGTCGATCCGGTTGCCGCGCGGCGTGCGGATGCCGCGCTTCGCGACCTCGCGTGCCAGTTCTGTCCCGGATCCGATCTCGAGGAAGCGGGCGAAGATCCAGCGGACATGAGCGGCGTTGCCTTCGTCGACCACCAGCTTCCGGTTCTCGACCCGGTAGCCGTAGGGCGGCACCCCGCCCATCCACATGCCCTTCCTGCGGCTGGCGGCGACCTTGTCGCGGATGCGCTCGGCGGTCACCTCGCGCTCGAACTGGGCGAACGAGAGCAGGATGTTCAGCGTCAGCCGCCCCATCGACGTGGTGGTGTTGAACGACTGCGTCACCGAGACGAACGTCACGCCGTTGCGGTCGAACACCTCGACCAGCTTGGCGAAGTCGGCGAGCGAGCGGCTGAGGCGGTCGATCTTGTAGACCACCACCACGTCGACCAGCCCGTCCTCGATATCCTTCAGCAGCCGCTGCAGGCCGGGCCGATCCAGCGTGCCGCCGGAGATGCCGCCGTCGTCATACTGATCACGGACCAGTACCCAGCCTTCGGACCGCTGGCTGGCGATGAACGCCTCGCAAGCCTCACGCTGGGCGTGGAGCGAGTTGAACTCCTGCTCCAGCCCTTCTTCGGAGGATTTGCGCGTGTATATCGCGCAACGCTGTTTCCGGACGATCGGCTTTGTCATGCCCGCGCCCTCCGCGACTTCAAGCCAAAGAAAACCCACCCGTTCCACCGCGTCCCAGTGATGGCGCGGGCAATGGCCGACAGCGACTTGTAGGGCCGCCCCTGCCATTCAAAGCCGTCGGCGGCGACGGTGACGACATGTTCGACGCCCTGCCACTCGCGGATCAGCCGCGTGCCCACGATGGGCATCGTGTCGGCGCGAACGCGGCTCTTCTTCCTGTCACCGCCATCGAGTTCCTCGCCCAGCCGCTCAAGCCGGCGCACCGTCTCGGGCTTCAGCCCGCCATAGGCCAGTTCCTGTATGCGGTAGGCCAGCCGGCTCTCCAGATAGCGGCGGTTGAAGGGCGGCGGCTCGCTGTCGAACAGGTCGCGCCACTGCGCTTTCAGCTCCGGCGTCGTGGCGGTCTTGAGCGCGGCCAGGCGCGCGGGGATGGGATCGTGGGTCGTCATGCGGGTCTCCGGTGAGTTGGAGTTGCATGACGGCATGCGCTCGCCGGAGAGTGTAGGCGAATTTCTCCGGTTGCGTCAGAATCTTCGCCCTTTTCCCGCATCTGCAAACGGATCAGCCCGAGCGCCAGCAAGCCGCATAGTTCAGCGCGGCGCTCGGCGGGAGTCATCTGGTCGGGCGGCAGGGGATTGGGGCGTTTCATGTCGAGGGGGCCGGAGGCTGTGGTGTTGTCACAGAGGAAAAGCCACCTCCGGCACCGTGATGGGACATCGCCACGACACAAATTCCCGCGGCAGGAACATGTGGGGAACATCAAGGCTTGAAGATCACGGATTTGTCCATGATTATAGAGGGTTGAATCAAACAGAGGCATTAGTCGTTTGAGGCAGGTTCATGGCGCGTGCAGCACGTCCGGAACGTCCGGCCTACCAGGCGGCCATCGAGGTAGTCTGGACCAACCTGCCACAGGCGGAAGTTTCGGGCCGGCACAGCGCCAATGTCGCTTTCATCGGTCACGATCGGCATTCGCGAGGTAGAGATCACGCGTGGCTCGTCGGCAACACGCGGCAGCATATTGTGGCGTTTTCGGAGGTTTAGATGGTACGAGCACCGGCGAAGAGTTGCCCCAACCTTTCTCGATTGTTCGACGACGCCGAGCCGACGCTCCTGGCGGCGTTCTTCGGAAGCAAGATTTTCGAGAGGTTGAACTGGCTCGAACCCTACCGGTTCGACCGTGACGATCCGGACGGTCCGGCATCTGCCCGCGAAATGCTGCGCATTGAGAAGAAGGACCGACTGGGTCCGCTGGAATCCGAGGCGGCGCGGATCGTCAACATTGCGAGAGATCAGGGTGAGTATGTCCTCGACGGTCTCGCGAGGACCAAGCTCGAGCCAGATCGCGCAAAAGAACTACTCACCCAGCGGGACAAGCTGGCGCGGAGCCTGTGGGCCTTCGCCAACGAACACGGGCTGTTCGAAGCGGCGGAGAACAGCCTGCATCTGCGTCTCTACCGGCGCTACGACAAGCATTACCAGACCTTCATGGCCGAGCCTTCGATCGACGGGGGCCCGGGCGCCGGCAGCGCATTGCTTGAGGCGCTTCTAGCCGACCTCAACACGCGCCTCGATCGCGGCGACGGCTACAGCATCGACAAGTTCAATATCCCTGAAGACGGCGAAGAACCGGCTGCGGAAATGTACCTGCTGTACCACCCTGACCCACCCACGAGCGTTCGAGAGATCGACGACGACGGTAATCGGTCGAGCATCTACTTCCGGCCACCCGGCGAGGCGATGATCGTCTACACGCCATCGACCGGTCGGGTGCATGTTCGCGCCGGAAACCGAAAGCTCAGGCACACTATTGCGGAACGTTTCATTGAAACAGCTCTCGATCAAACCTACTCAAATCAGCCCGTTGACTTTCAGGCCTACGACATCTCGCATTTCCTGAAAGGCTTCGACCTGGAGCTGCCGGATTTCGATGACGTGTTGATAGAAAGCGCAAGGGTAATCCGTGCCGACATCAGCATCCGTAATCTCGCCAACCGCCTGTCGCTTTCTACTACCATCGATCAGGACATCGCCGAGATCATCGACAGCCAGCCGGGCCTCCCAAGGATCTTCGAGCGAGCGGTCGCAATTCGCTTCGTCGAGATCGCGGTGCGGTATCGGCGGGCTGGACGAGAAGCGACGCAAACACTCGACTTCACGCTCACCGACCGAAATACAAGCAGCCTTCTGAGTCTCGACGACCCGTTCGAACGGGTTCTGGGACATCGCCTGTTGCGACACTGGAACATCCTCCGTGAGGGCCGCGCGCCGGGCGACGAAGAGAGCATGGCCGTGATGCCTGCGTTGCTGGCCATCTGGGACATCGGGGCCGAAAAGGTCTCCGGGGCATGGCTCCAAGCTCGAGGTGTAGATCCGGGCCTCCTTACTGAACTGGGTTTTCTCGCGCCCCACGGCTGGGAAGGCGACGATCTGATCGACGATGAAGATGAGGTCGGGCCGGTCGCGGCCGGGGTGAAAACCGGTGTCCAAAGGGACGATGAGGACGGGGAAGGCCACAAGGTGGTCAACCTCGAGGTCACCGAGGGTCAGGTCACACCTGGCAATCCGGAACTCTACAGAGTCTACCGGGTGCGCGATGGCTGGGTTGCGCAACACCTGAAAGCGGGCCTTGAACACGTGCTCGATGCGCCCGCTATCGAAAAGCTAAGCGACCATCTCCTATACCTCGGAATGCTCAGTGTCGATGGCGGGGACGTCCCGATCTATCTCGCGCGCGGTCTCGACCGGGAGAAGGTCCGCTCGGCCGTCGATACGGAGCTTCGGGCGCGCCACAACCTCGGCATCGGTCTTGTCCTGCAGGCCGGCAGCGCTCCCGGACCGTGTCTGGCTGCGAACGTTCTTACGCCGCTTGTCGATCAGATCGACACCCAGCAAGCCGAAATCGAGTTGGTCGCAGACAAGCTCCGGTCCGTGTTTCGACGCCATCGGATCCTGGCCCGCGGCGGCCAGGCTGTCGAACTCACCCGGGTCGGGGAAAACATGGCAACTCTGTTTGTTCCGGGGAAAGGCAGCATCGACATCAAGGGCGAGAACCGCATCGAAGTCATCCAGCGGCTGGTCGATGCGCACAACGCCGGCCCGATGCCAATGGCGACAGCAGACCTGATCAGCGGGATCGCGGAAGACCAGTCGTTGGCAAACATTTTCAAGCAGCCTCTCTGGAAAAAGCTGACAGCCGACTTCCTGCGAAGCCCCGGAAAAGGACAATGGGAGATCGCCGTCTGACGGCTGGCTCCGATCTGGCTCCGATTGGGGGGTCTGACTAGCTCCGATTCCCCAGGCCAATGGGGGTGCTCACTCAGTCAGAGGAGCACTCCGATGCCGACTCCCTTCCACCCGCGCCAGGCAGCCCCGACGAGCTGGTCCGGCGCCGCGAAGACCAAGCCCACCACCCTCAACTCGGAATGGCGCTGCACGCGCTGTGACAAGCTGCTCGGCGTCTGCCGCGACGGCCGCATGCACCTGCGGTTCGCGCGGGGCCACGAGTATCTCGTGGGCTTCCCGGTTCAGGCCACCTGCCGCGGCTGCGGCACGCTGAACCACGCCACCGCACCCGCGCGCTGACGCGCGCCCAACCCCTGAAACCGCAGAGACGCGCGACGTCCTGACCTGGCCACCACAAGGCGCCGGACGCCTGGCCAGAAGGCAGGCGTCCGATGTCCTTCGCGTGGCACGAAATCCGCGACCACCTCATGCAATCCTCATCCACTCTCGGCTTCCAGCGCAGCTTCGACGCGCTCCGATGCGCGCACGGATCCATCGCCCGGTTCCCGGACCGGGCGGCGCTTCTTGAAGCGTTGCACCGCGGTCCCGACAGCCCTGCCGGCAAGAACCGGATCCTCAGGGCGCTGATCGCAGCGGCGCAGGACGACGATGGCGCGTCCGATTGCGCGGTGACCGTGCTGCTGCTGGCGCTCTGGCCCGGGCTCGACGCGATCCGGCGTCGCGCGGTGGCGCGCAGGATCGCGCCCGTCGATGAGATCGTGTCCGACATTCTCGCCCGGACGACCGAGGCCATTCGCAGCCTCGATCTGGAGCGCGTGACCTGGATCGCCGCCACGGTGCTGCGGAACGTCGAGCGCGACATTATCCGGGCGCGAAAGAGCGACGCGGAACGAGAAGGCTTCGCCACCGCGATCGATCCCGATGTAGTCCCCGCTCTGGATGGACAGCCCGAACGAGCGCTGCAACGCGCGCGGCTTGTCGACGACATGCGGCAGTTCATCGGTCGCGACGCGGATCTCGTCAGCTGTGTCGCCGTCGAGGGCTTCTCGCAGGCTGAGACGGCGGACCGGCTGGGCCTAACCGAAGCAGCCGCCCGCAAGCGCTATCAGCGCGCCACGCGCAGGCTCCGCGACCGCCTCCACGAAATCGTCTGACCCGATGTCCCGATCCGGCGCGCTGAGTGGCTTTTCCCCAATGACCGGCGAGCACACCGCCGAGCAGCATGAACAAGGATGGACCATGCAGGAACGACACCCAGTCCCCGCAGCCGAGATGGTCAGGATCCCGGGCCTCTATCGGCGCTGGGAACTGCCCGAGGTTCTGAAGAACCACCAGGCCTACCGGATCGAGGATGCCGGCGCGCATCAGGACGGCACGCCGCTCCTTGCGGTCTACGCCGCCTGTGACGGCGATGACCCGGCCGATCCGGCCGCCGCCGCCCCGGTCGCCGGTCTCCACACTCGCCCGGTCGGGCCGATTTCCCGGCAGGCCGCCTAGCGGTTGGCGACGGAGATCATGTTCATGGGCAACACCCCCTTCATCACCGTCCGCGCCAGCCGCCCGCTCAGCGAAATCGAGTTCTGCGCGTGGGTGGCGCAGGCCGCGCCCGGCGACCGGCTCGAATACCATCGCGGTTTCCTCGTGCTCGACATCTTCCCGATGCTCGGACGCCTCGCGGACCGCGAGCGGGAGGAGCTGGCGCGGCTCGGGTCGCGCGCCTTCTGGGCCGCCGAGCAGGGCCTCGTCCACCTCGTGCAGGAGCGCGTGGGCCCCGACCGCTTCGCCTACATCGCCGTCGCGCGCCCGAAGCCGAAGGCCGCCGCCGCCGCGCTGTCTGCTCTGCTGCTCGAGGAGCAGGCGGCGTGACCTCCCCCATCCAGACCCCATTCGCCGATCACGGAGACCCGTTCATGCCCTGGCCGAACAACAGCCCCACGCCCGACGCCCTGCCGGGCATCCCCGACGCCGAACTCGCGCAGCTGCCGGTCGAACTGCTCGCCATCCTGCAGCGCGAGACCGAGGAGGCGCTGAAGCGCGCCAAGGCGGCGAAGGCCCGGCTCGATGCCGCGCTGACCGTCCGTTACACCACGTGCGCCGCCGAGGAGCGGCAGGCCCACAGCAAGGACACCGGCACCGTCCGCTTCGACGACGGCGATTTCACCGTGGTGGCCGATCTGCCGAAGCGGGTGGACTGGGACCAGGACCGGCTCGGCGAGATCGTCGACCGCATTCGCCGCTCGGGCGACGACCCCGCCCAGTATGTCGACATCGCCATCAAGGTGCCGGAGCGCAAGTACGCATCTTGGCCCGAGAACATCCGGTCGGTGTTCGAGCCCGCGCGGACCGTGCGCACCGGCGCGCTGAAGGTGGAGCTTCTGCCGCAGGGAGGCGCGGCATGAGCCTCCGGATCGTCACCGCCGACGAGCGGCTGCGCGAGGCGCAGGGCAAGACCACCATGGCGCTGTTCGGCCCGAGCGGCGCCGGCAAGACCACGCTCCTGAAGACGCTGCCGGCCGAGGAGACCGTCTGCCTCGATCTCGAGGCGGGGCTCAAATCGGTGCAGGATTGGCGCGGCGACAGCCTGCCGATCCGCCGCTTCGCCGACGCCGTGGACATCGCCTGCCTGATCGGCGGGGCGAACCCGGCGGCCCAGCCCGACGAGCATTTCTCGGAAGCGCACCACGCTCATCTGCGCGGGCTTCATCCGGAACTCGCTGCACGCCTCGACGCCAAGCGCATCGTCTTCGTCGACAGCATCACCGACCTCACCCGGCAGGCGATGGCCTGGGCCAAGACCCGGCCGGAGGCGATGTCGGAGCGGACAGGCAAGCCGGACACGCGCGGCGCCTACGGGCTCCTCGCCCGCGAGGTGATCGGGCTTCTCAAGCACCTCCAGCATGCGCCCGGCCGCACGGTGATCTTCGTCGGCATCCTCGAGCGGATCACCGACGAGATGAACCGGACGATCTGGCAGCCGCAAATGGAGGGCGGCAAGGCCGCGCGCGAGCTGCCCGGCATCGTCGACCAGGTGATGACCCTCGGCCTCTTCAGCCCCGAGACCGGCCCCGATGGCGCGACCGCCTGGCGGCACGACCCCGAGAAGGGCGAGACGCGCCGCCTCGTCTGCCGCTCCGGCAATCCCTGGGGCCTGCCCGCGAAGGACCGCTCCGGGCGCCTCGACCTGACCGAGCCGGCCGATCTCGGCGCGCTCCTCTCCAAGATCAACCACGCACCGAAAGGATGAACGAGATGACCTTCGACATGAACGACGTGGCGCCGCAGCAGTCCGGCGACCTGATCCCCGACGGCACCTTCGCCAAGGTGACCATGTCCATCCGCAAGGGCGGCACGGACGAGGCGAGCGAGGCGGATCGCGGGCTGCTGAAGCCCTCGAACCAGCCCGGCAGCGACGTGCTGATGCTCGACGCCGAGTTCACCGTGGCCGAGGGCCCGCATGCGCGGCGCAAGTTCTGGCAGAACTTCACCGTGCAGGGCGGCAAGCTCGACGAGCAGGGCCAGTCGATCGGCTGGAAGATCTCGAAGTCGACCTTCCGCGCAATGATCGACAGCGCGCTCGGCCTGAGCCCGGAGGACATGAGCGAAGAGGCCAAGGCGAAGCGCGTGCTGCGCGGGCTCGCCGATCTCGACGGGATCACCTTCGTCGCGAAGATCCAGATCGAGCCGAACCGCAACCCCGCCTACAAGGACGCCAACAAGCTCGACCATGTCGTGCTGCCCACCGCGCCCGAGTGGCAGAAGGTGATGGCCGGCGAGACGGTGCCGGCGCAGCCGTCGAACAAGCCCCGTCCCGCCGCTGCGCCCGCACAGCCCGCAACCCCCGCCTGGGGCCAGGCGCAGCCCGCCGCGGCGCCGGCCGCGCCCGCCTGGTCGTCGCCGGCCGCCCAGACCGCCGCCCAATCTGCGTCTGAACCCGCCGCGCCGAAGGCCACGGGCGGCCCAGCCTGGCTCAACCCGTGAGCCCGGACGAATGGCAGGCGCATGTCACCACGGAAGCGGCCCTTGCGATGGGGCGCTGGCTCGAGTCGCGGGGGCGGCTCGACCGCCCCATCGCCAGCCTCACCCGGCGCGACCTGGAATGCATGGCCTCCAACGCCATCAGCCGCTTCATCGTGCTGGCCTCCGAGCGCCGAACCGCCGCGCCGGACGCGGAGGAGCGAAGCGTGCTCGACCTGCTCCTGATGGGGTGAGCGGCGTCTCGGGAAGGGTGAGGCGGAGCGGGAAAGGCGCCAGTGGCGCGTTTACCCGCCGAACGGGGAGCGTTCCAGCCGCGAACGGGCGGAGCCCTCTATCCCGCGCCGAACTCGGCCGCCGCGTGCCCTGCGCGCTCTGCGGCCGGGAGGCCCGGGGCTTCGGCTACTGCCACGGCCTGCGCTGGGATCGCCATCCCCATCACCGCTTCTGCTCGATGGCCTGCCTCACGGCGGGCTCGGCCAACGCCAAGAGGAACCACGGCATGATCGACAAGACCGACATGGAAACCCGCGCGATCCGCGACGCGCGCCGCGAGTTGGCCGAGGCGCTGACCGAGATGGGGCTGATGACGCCCTTCTTCGACCGGCCTGCCGAGGACATCGACCGCCTGATCGAGGCCTGCGTCGACGGATTTCAGGCGTCCATGCAGCGCCAGTCCGACGCCGGCGATGTGCCGTTTTGAGGGGGGGCGGATGCTGGTCGATCTCAACCACCGCTCGGGCTTCGTCTATGGCCGCGCCAAGGACGCGCCCCCGCCGCTCGGCGCCCGGATCAACACGCTGCTCGACGACGCCCTCGTGGCCGAGCGCGCTGGCCAGAGGCCCCGCGACTATCTCGGGGCCAGCCGGATCGGAGAGCCCTGCGCGCGCCGTCTCGTCTACGAGGTGACCCACACCCCGCCCGATCCCGGCAAGGAGCTCGAGGGGCGGAGCCTGCGCATCTTCGCCGCCGGCCATATCTTCGAGGATCTCTCCATCCGCTGGCTGCGGCTGGCCGGGTTCGACCTGCGGACCCAGACCCGCGACGGCGGGCAGTTCGGCTTCGAGACCGCGGGCGGCCGGATCCGCGGCCATGTCGACGGCGTCATCGTCGCCGGCCCGGAGGTGGGCCTCACCTGGCCGGTGCTCTGGGAGCACAAGGCGCTGAAGGCGTCCTCATGGTCGGACACGGCGAAGAAGGGCGTGCGGCTCTCCAAGCCCGTCTATTTCGGGCAGATGCAGATCTACATGGCCTATATGGGCCTCGGGTCGGCGCTCTTCACCGCGCTGAACAAGGACAGCTGCGAACTCTACCACGAGCACGTTCCCTTCGATCCGGCGACCGCGCAGGAACTCTCCGACAGGGCGGTCGCGGTGCTGCGCGCCGTGGATGCGGGCGAGCTGCTGCCGCGGATCGCCACGAGCCCCGACTTCTACCTCTGCCGGTTCTGCCCGTTCTCGGCACGCTGCTGGGGTGAGCCGCGTCCCGGAAACGCTCCTGTGGAGCGTTTCAGCGGCGAACGGCCGGAGGCCACAGCATGACCGTCACACTTTCCGAGATGCAGAGCCGCGCAATCGCGGCTATCCGCGACTGGTACGAGACCCGCCGCCACGAGCAGCAGGTGTTCCGGGTGTTCGGCTATGCCGGGACCGGCAAGACCACGACCACCGCGCAGGCGATCGAGGCGCTGGGGCTGGCGCCGATGACCCCCGGCGCCCCGGGCGGCGTGCTCTTCGGCGCCTTCACGGGCAAGGCCGCGCTCGTCATGACGCGCAAGGGCACGCCCGCGCAGACCATCCACAGCCTGATCTACCGCGTCTCCGAGGCGACGCCGGAAGAGATCGAGCGGGTGACCGAGGACCTGGCGACACTCCGGCGCGAGCTGCCGCGCATGGGGCCGGCCGAGCGCGATTTCGCCATGACGCGGATCGCACAGCTGGAGATGCGGCTCGAGGACATCCACCAGCCGAAGTTCCTGATCAACGAGCAGTCCATCCTGCGCGACGCGGACCTGCTGGTCCTCGACGAGGTGTCGATGGTGGGCGAGGACCTGGGGCGCGACCTTCTCGCTTTCGGCAAGCCGATCCTGGTGCTTGGCGATCCGGGGCAGTTGCCACCGGTGAAGGGCGCCGGCTTCTTCACCGAGGCCGCGCCCGACGTGATGCTGACCGAGGTGCACCGGCAGGCCGAGGACAGCGCCATTCTGCGGCTCGCGACGCTGGCGCGGCAGGGCGCGCCGATCCCGATGGGCGCGCATGACGACCATGTCTGGAAGATGTCGCGCCACGAGGTGGGCCCGGCGCAGATGCTGCGCGGGGGCCAGGTGCTCTGCGGCACCAACGCGACACGGCGCTGGTTGAACACCGCCATGAAGCGCGCCGCCGGGTTCGAGGCCGACTATCCGACAGGCCACGGCGAGAAGATCATCTGCCTTAAGAACCGCCACGATCTCGGCCTGATCAACGGCATGTTCCTGACGCTGAGTGATGTGCGCCAGGACCCCGACGACGCCTTCGCCTTCAGCGCCATGGTCGAGACCGAGGACGGCGAGAGCATCGCCGGGCGGCAGAGCTTTTGGCGCGGCGAGTACGCCGATCACATCGCCTACGACCCCGAGCGCGGGCGCCGCGAATGGCAGATCAAGCGCGGCCTCATCGAGAGCAGCTGGGGCTACGCCATCACCTGCCACAAGGCGCAGGGCAGCCAATTTCCCACGGTCGTCGTCGTGGATGACGGCTTCGGCCGCACGGCCGCCGATCGCAACAGGTGGCTCTACACCGCCATCACCCGCGCGGAATGGGGGCTCGTGATCCTGTCATGACCACATCGTCGAAGAAGGAGAATTCCATGCAGGGTCGATCCCGAGATCCGCGCACGGCAGAGGAAAAGGATGCAGAACGCCAAGCATTCGCCGCAGCGGCCCGAACGAGCGTCGAGGAGGTTCGAGCGCTCGAGGAAGCGCTCCGAGAGGTGCCGATCGAGCATATCCTGGAGGAACTCTTCGGGCCGGACCACGGCGCCTTCTACGATGGGGGCGAGGATCTGTGGATCGTTCCGAACCCAAAGCACCAGGGACCGGGTTTCGGATTCATCGCCATTCGCAGCGACCGAAGCTGGTTCGCCGGCGTGGTGGGATCGGAGGCGGTCCAGTGAGCGCCACGGTCATCGATCTCAACGACGTGCTGCCGTGGCGTTCACAGCCGGAACGCTACGATCTGGATATGATCGTGCAGCGGTTGCGCGACACGGCGGAGGACTGGGTGCCGCGGCTGTTCCCGCGGGGACGCCGCTCCGGCGACGAGTGGCGGCTGGCCAACATTCGGGGTGACGCGCCCCGGAACACCGGCTCCTGCGTCATCGCGTTGCGCGGGCCGAATGCCGGTGACTGGATCGACTTCGACGGCAACGAAGGCGGTGGGCCGCTGTCGGCGCTGGAGGCGATCACGAGCCTCTCGGGACAGCCGCTGATCGTCGAGGCTGCAGAGATGGCAGGGATTGTGGCCGGCGCTCCCAGACGCGAGGCGGCACCGCCCCGCCCGCCGAAGCGCGATGCCACCCGAGAGATCGCGCACATCCTGTCCTCGGCGCAGCCGCTCGCGGGCACGCCGGCTGCGGACTACCTCGCGGGCCGCGGCCTCGCTGTCCCCGCCGAGGCCGATCTGCTCTTCCATCCCGACCTCGCGCACTACGAGACGAAGGCGGGCTATCCGGCCCTCGTGGGCCAGGTGCGTGACCGGAACGGCGATGTCATCGGGCTGCATCGGACATGGCTCGCGACGGACACCAACGGCAGCATCCGCAAGGCCCCGCTCGACAAGGCAAAGAAGATGCTCGGCCGCGTGGCCGGCGGCGCGGTGCGGCTCGCGCCCATCGGCGACGGCGACAGGCTGGCGCTGTCGGAGGGGATCGAGACCGGCCTCGCGGCCATGACCGCCTGTCCCGATCTGCCGGTCTGGGCCACGCTCTCGACCTCCGGCCTCGAACAGGTCGAGCTGCCGCCGGCCGCCACGCGCATCGTGATCCTCGCCGACAACGACGCCTCTGGCGCCGGCCTTCGCGCCGCGGATGCCGCTGCGCGACGGCTGCGCGCGCAGGGGCGCGACGTCGCCATCGCCGTGCCGCCCGAGGAAGGTCAGGACTTCAACGATCTGCTGCTGAGAGACGGCCCCGTGGCCGTGGCGCGCCTGATCGCAGCCGCGGAGTCGGTCGTCGAGGCCGAGACGGTGATGCAGATCGGGCAGCACCGGCCGCTCAACTATCAGGGCTCGGGCGACACGGTCCCGACGCTGCGCGCCGACGAGGGCGATCTGGCGCGCGCGAACGAGCAGGTCTGGAGCCTGCTCATGGCCTCGAACCGCTGCCCCTGGCTCTTCCGCCTCGCAGGCCAGCCCACATGGGTCGTCCCCGACGACGAGGGCCGGCCCGTCGCCACCGCGATGGGCGAGGAGAAGCTCCGCCACATGCTTGCGCGGCTTGCCCGCTGGGTGCGCGTGAACGCCAAGGGCGAGCCGATCCCGGCGCCGCCGCCTTTGCCGGTTGTCAAGTCGGTCCTCGCCACGCCCGATCCCGCGCTGCCCGTGCTGACCGGCATCGTGAACACGCCGGTCTTCGGGCGGAATGGCACGCTGCTCACAACGCCCGGCTATCACCCCGACGCGCGTCTGCTCTACGTCCCGGCGCCGGGCTTCGCCGTGCCGGACATTCCCGCCAGGCCCACATCGGCCGAGATCGCCGCGGCGCGCACGCTGATCTGCGAGGATCTGCTCGGTGACTTCCCCTTCACCGGCGATGCCGAGCGCTCCCATGTCGTGGCGCTCCTGCTGCTGGGCTTCCTGCGCGGCATGATCGACGGGCCGACGCCGCTGCACCTGATCGAGAAGCCGGCGCCCGGCACCGGGGCCACGCTGATGGTCGATGCGATCACCGGCATCCTGACCGGTGCGGGCGCCAGCGTCATGACCGAGGGGCGCGACGACGAGGAATGGCGCAAGCGCGTGACCGCGAAGCTCCGCCAGATCCCCGCCATCGTGCTGATCGACAACCTCCGCGCCACGCTCGACAGCTCGGCCCTCGCCGCCGCGCTCACCGCGCCCTTCTGGGAGGACCGCATCCTCGGCCATTCCGAGATGGCGCGGCTGCCGATCCGCTGCCTCTGGATCGCCACCGGCAACAACCCGGAGTTCTCCAACGAGATGGCCCGGCGCCTGGTGCGCATCCGGCTCGATCCGCATACCGACCGCCCCTGGCAGCGCTCTGACTTCCGCCACCCCGACCTGATGAGCTGGGTGCGCGCCAACCGGGCCCGGCTGGTCGCGGCCTGTCTGACGCTCTGCCAGGCATGGATCGCCGCCGGCCGGCCGCGCGGCGGGCGCAGCATCGGCTCCTTCGAGAACTGGGCGCACGTGCTCGGCGGCGTGCTCGAGGTGGCGGGTATTCCCGGTTTCCTCGGCAATCTCGAGGAGATGATGGAGTCCTCCGACAGCGAGGGCGCCGCCTGGAACGCCTTCATCGGCGCCTGGTGGGACAGGTTCGGCACCGCCGAGGTGACGGCCGCCGAAGTCTACGACATCGCGCTCTTCTGCGATCCGCCGCCGCCGATGAGCGGCGCCAACGAGCAGGCGCGCAAGACCAGCTTCGGGATGTCGATCGGACGCATGCGGGACCGGGTGTTCCGCCTCGGCGATCTCCGCGTCCGGCTGGTGAAGGCCGGCACCTACCGGCGCGCCACGAAGTGGCAGCTGAAGGTGACCGAGGAGGAACGACCCTCGGAAGCGGCCCGTCGCACCGCCGATCCGTGTGAGCCTCGGGCCGGTCGTGTGAGCCTCGAAAACGAAGGCTCACACGCGCAAGGCCCTGATACCAAACCGAAATGTGAACCTTGTGAGCCTTGTGAACCTTTTTCCACCCTTACGCGTGCGTGCACGCGCGTGCGCACGTAAGGAGATGCCGGAAAAGGTTCACAACCCTCACAAGGCTCACAAAGCGACGTCATTTCAACAGGTTGCGGGTGTGAGCCTCCGTGTGAGCCTTCCGAGGCAGGTTCACAGGCCTCACCGCGCCCCGATTGGCTGCGGGAGCTCGACCGATGAGCCCCGCGCGCCGCCCCCATCCCTCCATCGAGCAGCAGACAGGAAAGGAGCCCCCGATGGCCCATGCATCTCTCACCCCCTCGACCGCGATCGCGCCTGCCGGCGGCACGCCGGTCCTTCTCGCCCTCGACCTCGGCACGACCACCGGCTGGGCCCTCCGCGCCGCGGACGGGCTGATCACCAGCGGCACGGTCTCGTTCCGGCCGAGCCGCTACGACGGCGGCGGCATGCGCTATGTCCGCTGCCGCGCCTGGCTGGAGCGGCTGGCCGCGGATGCCGGACCCATCGGCGCGATCCACTTCGAGTAGGTGCGCCGGCATGTCGGGACGGACGCGGCCCATGTCTTCGGCGGCCTGCTCGCCACCCTGACCGCATGGGCCGAGACGGCGGACGTCCCCTACCAGGGCGTGCCCGTAGGAACGATCAAGCGCCACGCTACCGGCAAGGGCAACGCACCGAAGGAGGCGATGATCGCGGCGGCCCGCGCCCGGGGCTTCAGCCCCGCGGATGACAACGAGGCTGACGCCATCGCCATCCTGTTCTGGGCGATCGAGACGGCGGGAGGCGTGGCATGAGCAGGATGCGCTACACGCCCAAGGGCTATGGCGGGCGCCGCCGCGACCCGGAGCAGGTCAAGCGCGAGGGCTGGCACGAGCAGCGCATGCTGGCGGTCTCGCTGGACGACCAGCGGCTCACCTGGCCGGAGCGCGAGTTGGTCCGTCAACTCGGGGACAAGCTCTACGGCAAGCCGCCCACGGTCCGGGAGGTGCGCCATGACTGACTGGACCACCGCGCAGGTGCAGGATCGCCTGGAACTCGCCGCCGACGTCTTCGCGCAGCTGCCTGCGGTGAAGCCGCAAGGCTACTTCAACGCCTGGCCCGAGTACTTCCACAGCTTTGCCGATCAGGTCGGCCAGGAGCCGCAGATGCGCCGGCCGCGGCCGAGCCCGCGCCAGATCACCGAGGCCGAGGAGGCGATGCTGTGGCTGCGCTGGCTCGAGAACGACGACGCGCAGATCGTGTGGCTCCGGGCGAACCGGAAACCCTGGAAGCCGATCTGCTGGCAGTTCGGGCTGTCGCGCACCGCGGCGACGAAGCGCTGGCAATACGGCATCGCCATCATCGTCTGGCGTCTGAACGGTCGCGTTCCGTCCCGGCGGCGCTCGCAGCAGTTCGTCATTGAAAACGCGGATCGGCTGTCAAGAAAAATCATCCTTTGAGACAATTTTCCGGTGTACATCGCAGCGCCTTACAGGATCGGCGAATAGAGCTACAAAGACGGCATATTCGGGAGAGGAGCGCGCGGGCGAGACCGCAGCCGCTGGCTTCCGGGGTCCACCGAGGGGTCCAGCCGGGGTCCATGCCGCCAACCCATTAAATTCAATGGTTCCTTCCTGGCGACTATGTATGCTGGCGGACTTGGCTCGGCATTTCGCCAGCGACAGGGCCGGATTTTTGGGAAGCCACCGGACTCCAGCGTCCAGCCGCGACGCCACGAAACCCTCGTGAATTCAAACACCTGACCGACCGCGCGGGGTGGACACCCCGCGGATACCGGAGTCCAGCTGGAGGCCGGTGGACCCCGCCGCGCCGGAGTCCACCCGGCGGATGCCGATCGACCATCGACAGGAACCTTCATGACCCTCGCCTTCGCCCCCGAGCGGATCGAGATGTGGCCGCTTGCGCGCCTTCAGCCCTACGCGAAAAACGCGAAGGTGCATGGCGCCGACCAGGTCGCAAAGATCGCCGCCAGCATGGCGGAGTTCGGCTGGACCGTGCCGTGCCTCGTCGGTGACGACGGGGAGCTGATCGCAGGCCATGGGCGCGTGCTGGCCGCGACGCAGCTCGGGCTGACCGAGGCGCCGGTGATCGTGCTCGGGCATCTGACCGAGGCGCAGCGGCGGGCCTACCGCATCGCGGACAACAAGCTAACGGAGCTCGGCAGCTGGGACGAGGCGCTCCTGTCGGCCGAGTTGCAGGACCTGCTGGCCGACGATTACGACCTGTCGCTGGTCGGCTTCTCGGATGGCGAGCTGGACAAGCTGCTGGCTTTCGATCCGGACGGGGGCGGTGAAGAAGAAAATGACGGCGGGGGCTCCGTGCCTCCGGTGACCATCCCGGAGCCGCCGCGCAACCCGGCGTCGCGCACGGGCGATCTGTGGATCCTCGGCGATCACCGGCTGCTCTGCGGCGACTCGACCTCGCACGACGACGTGCGCCGGCTGATGAACGGCGAGCGCGCGGTGCTGTTCGCGACCGACCCGCCGTATCTCGTCGACTACGACGGCTCGAACCACCCGACGCGGAACAAGGACTGGTCGCAGTCCTACGGCGTCACCTGGGACGACAGCTCGCAGGGCGCCGAGCTCTACGACGGATTCATCGCCGCGGCTGTGGCCGAGGCCATCACCGAGGATGCGGCCTGGTACTGCTGGCACGCCTCGCGCCGCCAGGCGATGCTGGAAGCCTGCTGGGAGAAGGCCGGCGCCTTCGTCCATCAGCAGATCATATGGGTGAAGGACCGCGGTGTCCTGACCCGGTCGCACTACCTGTGGAAGCACGAGCCCTGCTTCATGGGCTGGCGCCGTCCGAACCGTCCGCCGAAGGTCGCCGAGCAGACGCTGCCCTCGACCTGGGAGATGCCGTCCTTCGCGAAGGACGAGCGGCCCAACCATCCGACGCCGAAACCGCTCGACGCCTTCGGGATCCCGATGCGCCAGCATGTGGCGCGAGGCGGCCTCTGCTACGAGCCATTCTCGGGCTCGGGCTCGCAGATCATGGCGGGCGAGGCCAACGGCCGGCGGGTATTCGCGATGGAAATCAGCCCGGCCTATGTCGACGTCGCCATCGAGCGCTGGCAGGCCGATACTGGCCGCGACGCGACCCTCGACGGCGATGGCCGGACCTTTGCCGAGGTGAAGGCTGAGCGGCTGGGCGAGACCCCGGCCGCGGCCGAGGGGGCCCACGCGGCCTGACGACGTGGATGGCGTGGCTCTACCTTCCTCCGGCCTGCCTGCCGGAGCCGGCGACGCGTGCCTCTTCGGCCTCTCGCTCTGCTCCGGCGCCGGCGGGCTCGACCTCGGACTGCACCTCGCGTGCCCCGGATATCGCGCTGTGGGTCATGTCGAGCGGGACGCCTACGCCGCGGCCATTCTCGTGGCGCGGATGGAAGACGCGGCCCTGGATCCGGCGCCTGTCTGGGACGACGTCGCCACCTTCGACGGCCGCCCGTGGTGCGGCGCGGTGGACATCGTCACTGCGGGCTATCCGTGCCAGCCGTTCTCCGTCGCGGGCAAGCGCCGGGGCGTGGACGACCCGCGCCACCTCTGGCCGCATGTCGCCCGGATCGTCGGCGAGTGCGAACCGCCCTTCGTCTTTCTCGAGAACGTCGCCCATCATCTCCGCCTCGGCTTCCCCGAAGTCGCCGGAGGGCTGGTCGGCATGGGCTACCGCCTTGCGGCAGGCCTCTTCACGGCGGCGGAAGTCGGTGCGCCGCATCGGCGCGAGCGGCTCTTCATCCTCGCCCACCGCGAGCGCGACCACTTGGCCGACCCCGCGCGCCTGCTCTGGGACGCGGTCGAGCGGGGGGAACCGGACCGAGATGATGCGGCTCTGGATGACGCCGACGGCGCGGGATCACAAGGACGGGGCGACGAGCCTCGCGAACACGCCGGTGAACGGGCTGCTTGGCCGCCAGGTCCTGGTGACGCCGATGGCTGGCGCGCGTTCCTGCGACACGCCCCGCACCTTGAACCCAGCCTTCGTCGAGGCGCTGATGGGCTGGCCCACCGGGTGGACCGGCTTCGGCTCTGTGGCAACGGAGTGGTCCCGCTGGTCGCGGCGCATGCGCTCCGAACTCTCGCAGCTGAATTGCTGGCCGATGGATGAGGGGGTGGCATGAAGCAGAGCCGGGCCATGTCGCTGGTAGAGGCCGTCGCCAACGTGGCGGTCGGCTACGGGGTCGCCGTCGTGACGCAGATCCTGATCTTCCCGGTCTTCGGGCTGCACACGACGTTGGTGCAGAACCTGAAGATGGGCGCGGTGTTCACGGTGGTGAGCATCGCGCGCTCCTTCGCCCTGCGGCGGCTGTTCGAGGCGATCCGGGTGCGCGGGGCAAGATGAGACACCGCCGCCCCATGCGGGACGGCGGTATCGGGACCGTCGCGGTGTCCGGCGTCAGTCGCGCGGCAAGCTGTATACTCGTCCGCGCCCCTCGACCTTCTCCGAGGTGACTTCGAGGCCGAGCTTCTTCTTGAGCGCACCGGAGAAGGCGCCGCGGACCGTGTGCGGCTGCCAGCCCGTTGCGGCGACGATCTCCTCGATGGTCGCGCCGCCTTCGGTGCGGAGCATCTCGATCAGTTTCGCCTGCTTCGTGCCCGTGCGCGGTGTGCGCGCCTTGGGCGCGGGAGCGGCCTCGGCGGGCGCGTCCTGCGAGGCCTCCGCGCTCGGCGCCTCGTCCGCGCCCGAGGGCGCGGGGTTCGCGACTTCGGGCGCGACACCGAGGACCGCGAGGCCGGCGTCGGTGATGTGCAGGAGGATGGCGCGGCCGTCCTCGTCGTTGCGCCAGATGCGGTTGAGCGCGGCATCTGCCTTGGTCTGGCTATCGGTCGCCGTCTCTGCGATCAGCCCGCGTTTCAGCAGCGCACCGACCACCTTGGCGGCGGCGCCGCCGCGGAGCGAGCCGGGAAGCGGCAGGACGTTGCGGTCCTCGAGCTGCGCGGCGGCGCTGAGGATGATCGCTTGCGTGTCGGAAAGCTTGGTCATGGGATCGTCTCCGTATTCGGGCCCGCGACATGCGGCGCCTTCTACGACCCCGAGCCGCGCGGGGTGCGCGGCGAGAGTTCCGGCTGGGCCGGAAGTCATTCGGCGTGTTCGCCCTCACCGAAGGCGCTGTCGGTGATGCGCTTCAGGAGGCTCACGTAGTGTTCGAGCGTGCCGACATGGCTCCAGTTCACCTCGTCGGGGTGGGTGTTGAAGTGGTTGTCGCTGAGCGCCTGCAGGCGGGCGAGCATCTCGTCGATCTCGGCTTTCTTGCCGATGAAGGCGGCCAGCGCGGCTTCCCGGTTGCGCCGGGCCTTCTCGGCGCGGAGTTCGTGGCGGGGGGTGGTGATCGGGTTCAGGCGGGTCGTCATCGTGGTGGCTCCGGGTGAGTTGCATCGTCCTTGTGATCGGACGTTCGCTCCACGCGCACGGCTTATCAACTCGATAAGCACCTGACTTTGAATGATAATCGGGGCTAGAGATGCAGGGCATGAGCGAGCGCCAGTACGCCGCCCATGTCGGGCTGTCGCGGGGCGCGATCCAGAAGGCGAAGGCCGCCGGCCGGCTCGTCCTGCACGAGGATGGCAGCATCGACGCCGCGGCGTCCGACCGGCTGCGGGCGGAAGCGACCGACCCGTCGAAGACCAGGAAGCCGACGTCGCCGAAGCTGAAGCCGGTACCCGAGGCGGCGGTCTCGGCGGTTGGCGACACGCTGCGGGAACAGGGCATGGCCGCGCCGGTCACCGGCGGCGGCACGACGTTCCTGCAGGCGAAAACGGCGCATGAGGTGCTGAAGGCGCAGGAGCGGCGCATCCGGCTCGCCAAGCTGAAGGGCGAGCTCGTTGACCGCGACCGCGCAATCTCGCTGGTCTTCCGGCTCGCGCGCGAGGAACGCGACGCGTGGGTGAACTGGCCGGCGCGGGTGGCTGCGCTGATGGCGGCGGAGTTGACGGCCTCAAGCAGCGAAGCGGTAGGCCACGAGGTGACCATCGAGACGGCGGCCATGCAGAAGGTTCTGGAGGCCCATGTCCGCGCCCATCTCGAGGAACTCGCCCAGCCCCGGATCGCTCTCTGAGGACACCGCCTCAAGCAGCGACGCGGTAGGCGAGACCATCACTGCGTTCGACGGTGCCGAGGCGCTGCTCCGGGCCTGGGGCCGCGGCCTCACGCCCGATCCCTGGCTGACGGTCTCGGAATGGTCGGACACCCATCGCTGGCTGAGCTCGCGCGCGAGCGCCGAGCCCGGCCGCTATCGGACTGAGCGCACGCCCTACATGCGCGCGATCATGGATGCGCTCTCGCCCGGCGATCCGACCCAGCGAGTGGTGTTCATGAAGGCCGCGCAGGTCGGCGCGACGGAGGCGGGCAACAACTGGATCGGCTTCGTGATCCACCACGCGCCGGGGCCGATGCTCGCCGTCCAGCCGACTGTGGAACTCGCCAAGCGGAACTCGCGCCAGCGGATCGACCCGCTGATCGAGGAGAGCCCGGCGCTGAAGGAGCGTGTCCGCCCGGCGCGGGCGCGCGACAGCGGCAACACGCAGCTGTCGAAGGATTTCCCGGGTGGCGTTCTCGTGATGACCGGCGCGAACTCGGCGGTGGGGCTGCGCTCGATGCCGGCGCGCTATGTCTTCCTCGACGAGGTCGACGCCTATCCGGCCTCGGCCGACGAGGAAGGCGACCCCGTGGGGCTGGCCGAGGCGCGGTCGCTGACCTTCGCGCACCGGCGCAAGGTGTTCCTGGTCTCGACGCCCACGATCCGCGGCGTCAGCCGGATCGAGCGGGAATACGAGGCGAGCGACCAGCGGCGTTTCTTCGTGCCGTGCCCGTATTGCGGCGCGATGCAGTGGCTGCGGTTCGAGCGGCTGCGCTGGGAGAAGGGCAAACCGGAGACGGCGGCGCATCACTGCGATGCCTGCGACGCGCGGATCGAGGAGCACCACAAGCCGGCGATGCTGGCCGCGGGCGAATGGCGGGCCACCGCCGAGGCGCGCGATGCGCGGACGGTGGGGTTTCATCTCTCGGCGCTCTATTCGCCGCCGGGGTGGAAGAGCTGGGCCGACATCGCGCGCGACAAGGAGACGGCGGCGGGGTCAGACGAAGCGGAACGCGTATTCCGCAACACCGTGCTCGGCGAGACCTGGATCGAGACCGGCGACGCGCCGGACTGGCAGCGCATCGCCGAGCGGCGGGAGGACTGGCCGGCGGGGACCGTTCCCGCAGGGGGGCTGTTCCTGACCGCCGGCGCCGACGTGCAGAAGGACCGGATCGAGATCGATGTCTGGGCCTGGGGCCGTGGTCTGGAGAGCTGGCTCGTCGATCACGTCGTGATCGAGGGCGGGCCGGCGCAACCCGAGGCATGGGAGGCGCTGACCGATCTGCTCGGTCGCAGCTGGCGGCATGCCGGAGATGCGGAGCTGGGGCCTGCCCGGCTCGCCATTGACACCGGCTACGAGACGGCGGCGGTCTATGGCTGGGCGCGGTCGGTCGGCTTCGCGCAAGTGGCGCCTGTGAAAGGACTCGAGGGTTTCAACCGTTCAAGCCCGGTCTCTGGGCCGACCTTCGTGGACGCGACCGCGGGCGGCAAGCGCCTGCGGCGCGGCGCCCGGCTCTGGACCGTGGCCACCTCGACCTTCAAGGCCGAGAGCTACCGCTTCCTGCGGCTGTCGAGGCCGACGTCAGAAGAACTGGAGGCCGGGGCGGCGTTCCCGCCCGGCACGGTGCATCTGCCCGGCTGGGCCGACACCGAGTGGATCCGGCAGCTGACGGCCGAGCAGCTGGTGACGGTGCGCAACCGGCGCGGCTTCGCAAAGCTCGAATGGCAGAAGCTCCGCGAGCGCAACGAGGCGCTGGACTGCCGGGTCTATGCCCGCGCCGCCGCCTGGATCGCCGGCGCGGATCGCTGGCCCGAAGCGACATGGGCCGATCTGGAAGCACAGCTCGGAGTGCCGAGCGGAATGGACAGCCCAGGCGGCCTGATCGGGCGGCCCGACGCGGGCCCGCAAGGCAAGCGCCGCTCCGACTGGCTCGGGCGGCGGGAAGGATGGTTCTGATGGCGGACTGGACAGAAGCGGAGCTCGCGGCGCTCCGGCGCGCCTATGCGAGCGGGACGACGCGGGTGAGCTATGACGGCAACACCGTCGATTACGGCTCGGCCGAGGACCTGCTCGGGCGCATCCGCACCATCGAGCGCCAGATCTCTGGCGCCACGGCGCGGCCCATCGCGGGCTTCGCCGGCTTCTCGCGCGGGGATCGTCGATGGTCTCGTGGCTCGACAGGGCCATCGCCTCGGTCGCGCCGCGCACGGCCACGCGCCGCGTGCTGGCGCGGCAGGCCTTCGAGGGGCTCGCGCGCTCCTACGAGGGTGCGGCGCGGGGACGGCGCACGGATGGCTGGCACGCGCCGGGATCCTCGGCCGATGCCGAGATCGGCCGGGCCGGCGCGCTACTGCGCGACCGGATGCGAGACCTGGTCCGGAACAACCCGCACGCGGCCAAGGCGGTCTCGGTGCTGGTGAACAACATCGTCGGTGCCGGGATCATGAAGCGCGCCGCAAGCGGCGACGCCGCGCTCGACCGCGAGGTGGACCGGCTCTTCGAGATCTGGGCGCGGGGCTGCGACGCGGACGGGCAGTTCGACTTCTACGGGCTGCAGACGCTCGCCTGCCGCGAGATGGTGGAGGCCGGCGAGGTGCTGGTCCGCCGCCGCCCACGGCGCTCCGGCGATGGCGTCATGCCGCCGGTCCAGCTGCAACTGCTCGAGGCGGACTTTCTCGACGCGACCCGCAACGGCGCGCTCGGCGCCGGCCAGGCGGTGCAGGGCATCGAGTTCGACGCGCTCGGGCGGCGCCGGGCCTACTGGCTCTTCGGCGCGCATCCGGGCGACGCGACGCTCAGCCTGACGGGCGGGATCACCAGCCGTGCGGTGCCGGCCAGCGAGATCGCCCATGTCTACGAGAAACAGCGCACGCAGGCGCGCGGCGTGCCCTGGGGCGCGCCGGTGATCCGGGCCCTGCGCGATCTCGACGACTACGAGGTGGCGGAGATCGTCCGCAAAAAGACGGAGGCCTGCGTCACCGCCATCGTCTTCGGCGACGAGGAAGCCCAGCAGGGCATCGCGCCGGCGGTGGTCGACGCCGACGGCAACCGGGTGGAGCAATTCGAGCCCGGCCTCATCGCCTATGCCCGCGGCGGCAAGGACATCCGGTTCAACCAGCCCGCCGCGACGGGCGGCTATGGCGAGTACAAGCGGGCGAGCCTTCACACGATCTCGGCCGGCTTCCGGGTGCCCTACGAGCTGCTGACCGGGGATCTCAGCCAGGTGAACTACTCCTCGATCCGCGCGGGGCTCGTGGAGTTCCGCCGGAGTGAGGCATGCGCCGCCACCGGTCCGAGGCGCGCGCCGAACCGACGCCGTCCAGTGGCAGCTCTTCATCCCGATGTTCTGCGCGCCCGTCTGGCGCTGGTTCACCGAGGCTGCGTGGGCGGCCGGGCGCATCCCCACGCCGGAGGTGCCGGTCGAATGGTCGCCGCCGAAGTTCGAGGCGGTCGACCCACAGAAAGATGCGATGGCGGACCTGCTCGCCATCCGCTCCGGCACGATGACGCTCGCCGAGGCCATCGCCCGGCAGGGTCGCAACCCCGATGCGGTGCTGGCCGAGATCGCCGCCACGAACGCCAAGCTCGACGAACTCGGCCTCGTGCTCGACAGCGACCCGCGCCGGGTCACCAAGACCGGCAGCGCGCAAGCCAATGCGCCGGCCGACGCCGCGACCGATCCGGACGATCCGGAAGCGGACTGAGAAGGATCCATCTATGGAGCAGACGATCGAACTGCCGGCGTTCCGCCGGTCGGCGGAGCTGCGGCCTGCCAGCATCGACCCTGAGACCCGCAGCGTCGAGGTGATCTGGTCGACCGGCGCCCGGGTGCGGCGTGCCGCGCTCTTCGGCGAGCCGCATGACGAGGAGCTGAGCATGGCGCCCGAGCATGTGCGGCTCGAGCGGCTGAACGCGGGCGCGCCCTTCCTGAAGGTGCACGAGGCGCACGATCTCGACGCGGTGATCGGCTCGGTCGTGCCGGGTTCAGCGCGGATCGAGAACGGACAGGGCGTCGCCCGCGTCCGGCTCTCCGAGCGCGACGCCGTCGGCGACATCTGGCTCGACATCGAGGCCGGGCATATCCGCGCGGTCTCCATCGGCTACCAGGTCCACCGCTTCGAAATCTCGAAGCCCGACGGCCAATGCGAACTCTGGCGGGCGGTCGAATGGACCCCGTTCGAGATCACCGCCGTGCCCGTGGGCGCGGACCCCGCCGCCGGCTTCCGTTTCAACAGTACACATCACAATTGCGCCCCACACCGACAGATATGCGCGATGACATAAGTCGTGCCTCACTTTACAGTTCATACACTTTCACAGTTATTATTTGCCAAAAACACAATCGGGCCTATTAAAATTTAGCTTTGACACATTTTAGCAGCTCGGATTAGCAGGTCAGCGAATTCTTCAACTTCATACTCGCGCACGCCATCCTTGTCAAATCTCATGGCTAAATCGTTTACATATCGGTCGAAGCTCTCGTTTGTTTTCGCACTATGCCCTCTGGATCGAAAAGTAGCACCGGGGTTTGCCCCAATCTCAATCCAGTGGTTGCCGAATGCGTCTTTGGAGATCTTATATCCCAATCGCATATCTAAATTAATAAGAAATATCTCCCTAACAAAAGACTGCTTTCGCTTGTATCGCTCGCTATATCCGTCATAAATCAAATATGCAACACAGCTCTCAATAGTGAAGCTCGTTTTCGGTCGCCCCCCGCGCGCCACTATATCATTCATTCTCTGTAAATCGCTATTTGTGAAGCCTAACCCTTCGTTTGTCGTTTCTGAAAAGCTATCATAACACATTAATCTCTCAAGACTGTCTTCAATGCCTTGGCACTCGGATGTATCATGAGAAAATGCTGCATCTGCCGACAAGAGGAAAACAGAAAATAAGCAGGCATCCATTATTTTTCGCACATTTTTCATATTATGCCCCCAGTATTCACCGCATTTCTTTCATAAAATACCATCCTGGAAAAAAGTCAAGTACGGCGACATCCGCCATTACTATATATCTTCCCGCTCTTCTGCCGGCAGGTGCTCGCCACCGACTTCAAGACGATGCGACCCAAGGCAAGCTGGGCGAGGCACCGCAGCTCCTCAATAGCGGCGAGTTCAAGCGCGGCACCCTGGGCGAGAGCAAGGAGAGCTACCGCATCGAGACCTTCGGCCGCGTCGTCGCCATCACCCGGCAGGTTCTGATCAACGACGATCTCTACGCCTTCACCCGGATCCCGGCGATGTACGGCAACTCCATCGCGCAGCTGGAGTCGGACGTGGTCTGGGACATCGTGACCTCGAACCCGGCGATGGGGGACGGCACGGCGCTCTTCCACGCGACCCACAAGAACCTCGCCGGCACGGGTGCCGCGCTCGGGGTGGACAGCGTGGGCCTCGCGCGGGCGGCGATGCGCAAGCAGACCGGGCTCGACAAGAAGACGGTGCTGAACATCCGACCCGCCTTCCTGATCGTGCCGGCGGCGCTGGAGCTGAAGGCGGAGCAACTGGTCGCGCAGAACCTCGTGCCCGCCCAGAGCGGTAACGTGGTGCCGCAGTCGATCCGGACGCTCTCGCCCATCGCCGAGCCCCGGCTCGACGCCGCCAGCGAGACGGCGTGGTATCTGGCGGCCAGCCCGAACCAGATCGACACCATCGAGTACGCCTATCTCGAGGGCCAGCAGGGCGCCTACATCGAGACGCGCAACGGCTTCGACGTGGACGGCGTCGAGATCAAGTGCCGCCTCGACTTCGGCGCAAAGGCCATCGACTGGCGCGGCCTCTACAAGAACCCCGGCGCGTAAGCCGGGCCATCCCCTGACCCCTGACCCCTGACCCCTGATCCCTGACGCACGGGCGGTTCCCATGGGCCGCCCGTCGTCGTTCTGCGAAAGGATCCCGCAATGAAGAACTACGTCCAGCCCGGCGCCACTCTCACCCTGACCGCGCCCTACGCCGTGACCTCAGGCGACGGCCTGCTCGTGGGCTCGATCTTCGGCGTGGCGGCCGGCGATGCCGCCAACGGTGCCACCGTTGAGGCTGCGCTCACCGGCGTCTTCGACCTTACCAAGATCGGCTCGCAGGCCTGGACCGTCGGCGTCAAGATCTACTGGGACGACACCAACAAGCGCTGCACCACGGTCGCCACCGACAACACCCTCATCGGCGTGGCCGTCGAGGCGGTGGCCGGCGGCGCCGCGGACACCATCGGTCGGGTGCGCCTGAACGGCAGCTTCTGATGACCGCCTTCGCCGCGGCACTGGATGCGCTCTTCGCGGACGCGCATCTCGCGCGCGACGTCGTCTACACCGCCGAGGGCGGCGCACCCATGCTGGTCCGCGCGATCCTGCGCCAGCCCGACGACGTCACGAACTTCGGCGAGGCGCGCATCTGGTCGGAAACCACCCGGCTGGACCTGCGCCTCGCCGAGGTCGCCAACCCGCGCCCGGGTGACCGGATCGAGATCGACGGCGAGGCCTTCCTCATCCAGGGCGAGCCTGTCCGCGACCGCGAGCGGCTCGTCTGGACCGTTGATCTGCGCCCAGCCTGACACCGATGAAGCTGAAGCTCGACATCACGCCCGACCTCGTCGCCGCAATGGCCGCGGAGGTGAAAGCGGGCGAAAAGGCCGTGACCGCCGCCATGCGCGAGGCCGGGACCGGGCTCAAGACCGCCTGGCGCGGCCAGATCACCGGCGCGGGGCTCGGCCGTCGGCTCTCGAACTCGATCCGGAGCCAGACCTACCCGAAGGCCGGCGAGAGCCTGAACGCTGCGGCGCTGGTCTGGTCCAAGGCGCCCGTCATCGTCGGCGCCCACGACACCGGCCCGCTGATCCGCTCGAAGGACGGGTTCTGGCTGGCGATCCCGACCGAGGCTGCCGGCCGCGGCCTCCGCGGCGCCAAGCTCACCCCCGGCGAATGGGAGCGCCGCCGCGGTCTGCGTCTGAGGTTTGTCTATCGTCGGCGCGGCCCGAGCCTGCTCGTCGCCGACCGGGCCCGCTTCAACAAACGCGGCCAGGCGGTTGCGTCGCGCTCGAAGACCGGTCGCAACCAGGTCACCGCGCCGATCTTCTTGCTGGTCCCGCAGGTCAAGCTGCCAAAACGGCTCGACCTCGATCGGGATGCGGAGCGGGCGCATGACAGCGTGCCGGGGCTGATCGTGGCGAACTGGGTGGAGGCCCGGATCCGGTAAAGTAAGGCAAGATGCGTTTTCACCACAGAGGTTGAGCTTATGCTGCGCGTCTGGTCATCTTGTCCGCGTAGAACGAAAGCGGACCCAATGGCAGTAGACAGCATTCGGAAGAGAACATCTTTCGTGCCACAGAAGAAGATCGAGTGGCGCGATCATCAGGGGCAGGGCGTCCAGAATTGGATTCACCGAACAGACAAACCGGAAGAAAAGTGGATCGAGGAAACCACTGAAACCATAGGCTCTTGGCGCGATCTTTCCCGAAGCGTTTACTTGCGCTGGGCGCTAACCATTAACGCCATGCATGTCTCTGCCAACTATTATGAGAATTTGGCCGATGATCGGCGTTTGAAGACAGAAACGCTGCGCGCTCAAAACGGAGTCGCGGTAAAGGTTCCACTGGCCATTTGGACGGGAGGCGAGGCAGCTGAGAGGTACACAGAGTCTCAAGAGCTGATTGCTGCCTATGGCTTCGCCGACATGTACGGCGTTATCGAGGACATCACCTTTGACGCTCATGAGATTTTCCGGCGGCATAATCCCCATGATTTCATGAAGGGACCAGAGCACAAAGGCCTTCGACGGAAATTTAATAGGCGGGACGAAGATCCAGAAAGCTGGAACGACGCGTGGTCCAAGCGATTTGAGGATTGGCGACGGAAAAAGCTCTATGAGGGCCTTCCGCGTGTTGCTCTTTCGTACTGGACAAGCTGCGGTCTGAGAAAGCCCTCAACCTATCGGCACACGGAAATAACCGATTGGATGGATACAATAAAAATGTTCGGGGTGCTACGGAACCATATTACCCACAGCGCACCAAACGTGACCGAAGAGCTGTCGGATTGTTGCGCGATAAAGGGGAGTATGGGCTTCGCCTTTGAAGCGGGTGCCGAGCTTAAGGTCGAGCTATTCCACTTGATGGCAATTGAATGCTTTATTGATCAATACTTGACGGCTTTAAACATGTCGCTTCTCGAATTGGTATATGGCTACGGTCACTGGGCGAAAATTGACAAGCAGTTTCGGTAGAGGGCTTTCAGGTGCAGAAAAACGATGACCACCCCACGCGAAACCATCCTCGCCGCGCTGCACGCTCGGCTTTCGGCGCTGCCCTCAACCGCCCTGCGCGGCGAGGTGCTCCCCGAACGCGTCCCGGCCGAGGGGCTGCTGATCCTGCGCGACGGGGAGCCGGGCGAGCCGGAGGTCACGCTCTCTCCGCTGGCCTATCACTACCAGCACCGCGCCGAGATCGAGGCTGTCGTTCAGGGCGCCGACCGTGACGTCGCCTTCGACACGCTGACCGCCAGCATCGGCACGGCCATCGCCACCGACCGCACGCTGGGCGGGCTCTGCGACTGGGTCGAGGCAGAAGCGCCGCGCCCGGTCGATCTTCCGGTCGAGGGCGCGGCGAGCCTGAAGGCCGCGGTGATCCAGGTCGTCCTGCACTATTCCACGGCCGACCCGCTGGCCTGACCCCCACAACTCGAGGAGAACACCATGGCACGAGCCCAGGGGGCGCGGGCGCTGATGGCGCTTGCGTTCGAGACGACCTATGGCACGCCGCCTGCAAGCGGCTTCACCCGCATGCCCTTCGCCAGCACGTCGCTCGGCGCAGAGCAGCCGCTGCTGAATTCGGAACTCTTGGGCTACGGCCGCGATCCTCTGGCGCCGATCAAGGACGCGGTGACGGCCGATGGCGATGTCGTGGTGCCGCTCGACGCCGAGGCCTTCGGCTTCTGGCTGAAGGCGGCCTTCGGGGCGCCGACCACGACCGGTACCGGTCCGTGGACGCACGAGTTCCAGTCGGGGGCCTGGACGCTGCCCAGCATGTCGATCGAGACCGGCATGCCGGAGGTGCCGCGCTATGCGATGTATTCCGGCTGCGTGCTCGACCAGATCACCTGGCAGATGCAGCGATCTGGCTTGCTGACCGCGACGGTGCGGCTGGTCGCGCAGGGCGAGACGGTGGGCACGACGACCAGCGCTGGAACCCCAGCAGCGCTGGAGCTGAAGCGCTTCGGTCATTTCAACGGGGCGATCACCCGCAACGGCACCGCCCTCGGCAACGTGGTTTCGGCCGAGCTCACCTATGCCAACAACCTCGACAGGATCGAGACCATCCGCTCGGACGGGCGCATCGACGGGGCGGACCCGTCCATCGCGGCGCTGACCGGCCGGATCGAGGTCCGCTTCGCCGACCAGACGCTGGTGACGCAGGCCATCAACGGAGATCCTTGCGAGCTCGAGTTCGCCTACGTGCTGCCCTCGGGCGAGAGCTTCACCTTCACCGTGCACGCCGTCTACCTGCCGCGCCCCCGGATCGAGATTTCCGGGCCGCAGGGCGTGCAGGCGACCTTCGACTGGCAGGCCGCACGCGACAGCGTGGTCGGCCGGATGTGCACCGCCACCCTCGTGAACGATGTGGAGACGTATTGATGCTGACGCTCGACCTGACGAACGCGCCGCGCTGGCATGACCTCGCGCCCGGCGTCCGGGTGCAACTGCGCCCGCTGACCACCGCCCTGATGGTGGCGACGCGCAGCGACCCCGTAGTGGAGGCGGTGCCCGAGGGCGCCTTCGACGAGGAGCGCGCCGTCGCCTTCGCCAAGGCGCTCGCGCGGCGGGCGGTGCTTGCCTGGGAGGGCATCGGCGACGCTGAAGGCAACCCCATCGATCCGAGCTCCGAGGCCATCGATGCGCTGCTCGACGTCTGGCCGATCTTCGAGGCCTTCCAGCTGACCTACGTCTCGAAGGGCCTGCTGCTGGAACAGGAAAAAAACGCCTCCGCGCTCTCGCCGAGTGGTCCTTCGGCGGGGGCGAGCGCTACTGCGAAGCCTGCGCGGAAACCTGCCCGGACTGCCCGACGCGGCTGAACCGTCCGCTGACCCATGAGGGCTGGCAGGTCTGGGACCTCGTCGGTCGTCTCGGCGGCCAGCTGCGTGTGTTGCCAGGCGCGTTGATCGGCTGGGATATGTCGGCGGCGCTCGCGCTCGGGAACGCGCTCGGCGTGCCGCCCCTCGCCATGGCCGAACTGCTGCCCGTCATCGAGGCGGTGATGGTCGCCAAACTCAACGAACAGATGGATCACTCCCATGGCTGAGAAGAGGGTCAGCGTCCGCCTCGCGGCCGTGGGCGGACGGCAGGTGCGCGCCGAACTGGAAGGCGTGGGCGAGGCCGGGTCGCGCGGCTTCGGACGGCTCAGCCGCGAGATGGAGGCTGCCAACGCCCGGCTCGCAGCCTTCTCGCGACGGGTGCGCGTGGCCGCTGCTGCTGCGGTGGCTGCGGCCACGGCGGCCGGTGTCGCCATGGTCCGCTCCGGCCTGCAGACGGTGGATGCTCAGGCGAAGCTGGCGCAGTCGCTCGGCACCACCGTCGCCTCGATCCAGACGCTGGAGCGTGCGGGCGAGTTGGCGGGCGTGTCGATGTCCGGCATCGAACAGGCGACGAAGGATCTGACGCGCCGTCTCAGCCAGGCGGCCGCCGGGACCGGCCCGGCTGCCGACGCGCTGGACCGGCTGGGCCTTTCCGCCAGCGACCTGATTGCCATGCCGCTGGACCAGCGCGTCGGTGCGATCAATGCCGCCATCGAGAGCTTCGTGCCTGCCGCCGAGCGCGCTGCAGTAGCGGGCCAGCTCTTCGGCGAGGAAGGCTCCATCGCCATGAGCCGGATCGACACCGCGACGCTGCGGCAGGCGACCGAGGACGTGCTTGCCTTCGGGGTCGTGGTCTCCGAGCAGGATGCCGACCAGATCGAGCGCACGAACGACGCCATCTCCCGGCTTGGGCTGATCTGGCGCGGGCTGTCGAACCAGCTGGCCGTCGCCGCGGCGCCGGCGCTGGAAGCCGTCGCCAACGCCATGGCGGCGGTCGCCAGCCGCACCGGGCCGCTCGGCATCGCGATCCGCGGGCTCTTCGACAACATCGGCCGCTTGACCACCTATGCCGCGACCTTCGCGGCCTTCCTCGCGGGCCGGTGGGTCGCCGGCATGGCCGCCGCCGCGCTCTCCGTCCGCGGCCTCGCCACGGCGCTCGTCGTGCTGCGGGGCGCGCTGATCCGCACCGGGATCGGGGCGCTCATCGTGGGCGCGGGCGAACTCGTCTATCAGTTCACCCGCCTCGTCTCTGGTGCCGGCGGCTTCGGCGAGGCCATGTCGCTCCTTAAGGATGTCGCCGTCGAGGTCTGGGAGCGGATTCGCATGGGCGCGGCCGCGGCGGGCGCAGCCGCCACGGCGATGTTCTTCGACCTGAAGGCCGACGCCGCGTCGGGCATGCAGAGCGCCATCGAGAGCGTGGTGGGCTTCGGCAACACGGCGGCGAACACCTTCGAGGGGGCCTACGAGGCGATCAAGGCGATCTGGGGCCTGCTGCCGGCCGCCATCGGCGATCTGGCGTTCCAGGCGGCCAACAGCCTGGTCGACGGCGTCGAGGCGATGCTGAACGGCGTGGTCTCGCGCATCAACGGCTTCATCGGCGGCATCAATCAGGGGCTGGAAGCGCTCGGGTCGGAGCGGCGCATTTCACTCGTGCCGGACGTCGACCTGGGCGAGATCGAGAACCGCTTCGAGGGCGCGGCCAGCACTGCCACGACGGCTGCGCAGGCGGCGTTCGACCGGGCCTTCGAGGACAACCCGCTCACCGCGCCCGATCTTGGTCTGACCGAGGCGGCGGCTCGGGCGCTCGAGTCCGCGAATGTCTACCGTGGCGCCGCGCGCGATCTGGCCGAAGGGGCCCGCGCGCCACTGGAAAGCTGGCAGGCGCTTCGCGATGCCGTGCGCGGTACCGACGAGGCGAGCGCGGACGCGCTGACCGAGGCTACCGGCGCGGCGGAGCGGCTGGAAACGGCGCTCGGCGATGCGGAACGGGCCGCGACGGGTGCCGGTGCGGCCGCCGGGGCTGCGGCTGCTGCAGCAGAGCCCGCGACCGAAGCTGCCGTCACCGGCTGGCAGGCGGTCACGGCGGCGCTGTCGGATTACGCCAGCAAGGCGCGCGAGATCGGCGGCGATATCGGCCAGAGCCTCGTCGGCGCCTTCCAGTCGGCCGAGAACGCGGTCGGCGATTTCGTCCGAACCGGGAAGCTGAACTTCCGCGATCTCGTCACCTCGCTGCTCGCCGATCTCGCCCAGCTCGCGGCGCGGCAGTTCATCCTCGGGCCGATCGCCAATGCGCTCTCCGGCGTGTTCTCCGGTGCTGGCGGCATCTTCGCCAACGTGCTGCATGCGGGCGGGATGGTCGGATCGGCCGGCCCCTCGCGCTTGGTTCCGGCCATGGCCTTCGCCGCCGCGCCCCGGATGCATTCCGGCGGCATGGCTGGTCTCCGCCACGACGAGGTGCCCGCGATCCTGCAGCGTGGTGAGCGGGTGCTGTCGCGCCGAGAGGCGCAGAGCTACGGCGCGGGCGGGGTCAACGTCACCATCATGGCCCGCGACGCCGAGAGCTTCCGGCAGTCCCGCACCCAAGTCGCCGCAGACATTGCTCGCGCGGTCTCGCTCGGGCGGGGGGGCATGTGATGGCGTTTCACGAGGTTCGGTTTCCCGACAACATCAGTCGCGGCGCGCGGGGTGGGCCGGAGCGGCGCACCCAGATCGTCGAGCTCGCCTCGGGCGACGAGGAGAGGAACGCCAGTTGGGCCAATTCGCGACGCCGCTACGATGTGGCCTACGGCATCCGGCGCGCGGACGATCTGGCGGCGGTGGTCGCCTTCTTCGAAGCGCGGAACGGGCGGCTGCACGGCTTCCGCTTCAAGGACTGGGCGGATCACAAGTCCTGCCTGCCGTCGCAGACGCCGGGGCCGACCGACCAGGCGATCGGCGCCGGCGACGGCACGACGACCGTCTTCCAACTGGTGAAGCACTACGCCTCGGGCGCGCAATCCTGGACGCGCACCATCGGCAAACCTGTGGCCGGAACAGTGCGCGTCGCCCTCAACGGCGCGGAGCAGCTCACCGGCTGGTCCGTCGACACGACCACCGGCGTCGTCACCTTCGACAGCGCGCCCGCCGAGGGCGTCGTCCTCACAGCGGGCTTTGCCTTCGACGTGCCAGTCCGCTTCGACACCGACGTCCTCGACGTGACGCTCGACCTCGAGCGGCTCGGCTCGATCACCTCCATTCCGCTTCTGGAGATCCGCCGATGAACGACACCGGCAGCTTTGTCGCGGCCGTGCTGCGCGAACTCGCGGCCTCGACCGCCGTGATCCTCGCCGCCTGGGGCGCGCTCGGCGGCGCCACGAACGCGCTGACCACGAAGATGCGGCTGCGCGACGCGCTCCGACACATCCTGCTTGGCGGGCTGATCGCAGCCGGGATGGGCAGCCTCTCCATGGCCGTGATCACCGCCTGGCTCAGCCTGCCGCCCGAGGCGATCCCCGCAGGCGGAGCGGCGGGTTCGGCCGCCTATCTCGTCGGGGTCTTTGGACCGGCCTTCATCGAGATGCTGCTCGCGCGCCTGCGCCGCGCCAACGAAGGCGGTGGCGATGAATGACCTTCTCCGCCGCGCGCGCACCCTCCGCTGCGACCCGGCCGACCCTCGAGCGGTCTTTGCCCACCGTCTGCGCATCGGCCTCGCCGTCGCCGCACTGATCCTGATCCTCTCGCTACTTCGGTAATCCCATGCACATGACCAACCGGGGCCTGTTGGCCCTCGTCCGGCACGAAGGACTCGTGCCCGGACCCTATCTCGATGTGAAACAGGTCTGGACCTTTGGCATCGGCCACACGGCCGCGGCCGGGCCGCCCGATCCGGCCACCATGCCGCGCGGAATGCCCGCTGATCTCGATGCCGGGATCCGCGAGGCGTTTCGGGTCTTCCGCGCCGACCTCGCGCGCTACGAGGCAGCCGTCCTGCGCGCCGTGAAGGTGCCGCTGGCGCCGCACGAGTTCGATGCGCTGGTCTCTTTCCACTACAACACCGGCGGCATCGCGAAGGCCGCGCTGACCCGACACCTCAACGCCGGGAATCGCGTTGCAGCCGCCGACGCGTTTCTCAACTGGCGGCGACCGGCCGCGATCATCCCGCGCCGGGAAGCAGAGCGCGACCTGTTCCGCCACGGCCGCTATCCCGGCGGCAAGATCCCGGTCTGGTCCGTGGATCGCAGCGGCCGCATCGACTTCTCCCGGCCGATCCTTCGCCTGACGGAGGATGAGGCGCTGACCCTGCTACGGCGACCTCCAACACCGCGGCCGCCGGACCGCGATCCTGAACCCGATACGCCGACCGGCTGGCTCGCCCGGCTGGCCGCCTTCTTCTCCACCCTGATCCGGAGGGCCTGATCCCAATGCGATACGTCCGACCCAATTCCATAACCTGGTGGGCAGGACTGCTGGCCATGCTCACCGGCATCGCCTCCCTCGCATTGCCTTCCACCGGGCCGCTCGGGGAACTCTCCCGTCTCGTGGCGCTGCTCGCCGGCTCGGGCGATGCCTCGCCGGCGGGCCTGATGTTCCTCGGTCTGGGCCTGATCGGTCTGCGCGATCGGATCGAGCGCGGGTTCCGCGGCGATGCTTGAGTTTCTCGTCGGTCTGGTCGTGGGCAGCTGCCTCGGCGTCTTCGTCGCAGCCCTCTGCGTCGCCGCCGCGCGCGGGGAGCGGGACGATGGCTGATCTCCTGATCTGGCTGGTCGCGGCTCTGGGCGCGGTCGGGGGCGTCGTCCTCGGCCGCATCTGGGGGCGTGCGGAAGGCGAACGCCAAGGCAAACGGGAGGCCGAACGCGATGCTACAGAAGACAAGAGCGAGCGCGTCGAGCGCGGTCGCGACGCGGTTAGTGATGGTCGCGGCGCTGGCGATCCTGCTGACCGGCTGCGCCGCAACGATGGGCGCTGGTGACGCCGGCTGCGCCTCCTATGCCGAGGCGCGGCTCGCCCGGCCGCCCGCCGAGACTGTCGCAGCCGTGCCGCCGGACTGGGCGAACTGGATCGCCGATCTCGACGACAGAATGACGGGAACCTGCCGATGAAGACCCTCGATCCCGCTCTGCAGGCCCATCTCGACGAGGGGACGACTACCCTCGCCTGGTGCTGGCGGATCGCCCGTGCCGACGGCGTCACTTTCGGTTTCACGGATCACGACCGGACGCTCAGCTTCGACGGGACCGACTTCGAGCCGGAAAGCGGGCTGACGGCGTCCGAGGTCCGTTCCGGGTCGGACCTCTCGGTCGATGCGCAGGACGCCGAGGGCGTGCTGACCTCAGACCGGATCACCGAGACCGACATCCTCGACGGCCGCTGGGACAACGCCGAGGTCGAGGTCTGGCGGGTGAACTGGGCCGACACCGGGCAGCGCGTACTGATGCGGCGCGGGGCCATCGGTCAGATCCGGCGCGGGCGTCTGGCCTTCGTCGCCGAGGTGCGCTCGCTCGCCCACGTCCTCGGCCAGACGATCGGGCGGACCTTCCAGGCGACCTGTGATGCGGCGCTTGGCGACGCGCGCTGCGGTGTCGACCTGGAGGACCCCGCCTTCAAGGGCACGGGTGCCGTCATCGATCTCCTGCGCGACCGGGCCTTCACCGCCTCCGGGCTCGGCGGGTTCGCCTCCGGCTGGTTCACCTTCGGGACGGTCGAATGGACCAGCGGCGCTAATGCGGGGCGTCGGGCCGAGTTGCTTGGTCATGACGTTACGGACGGCGTCGCCGTGCTGACGCTGCTCGAAGCGCCGGTGCGCGCGATCGCCGAAGGCGACGCCTTCACCATCCGCGCCGGCTGCGACAAGCGCATCGAGACCTGCGGGGCGAAGTTCGCCAACACGGCCAACTTCCGCGGCTTCCCGCACATCCCGGGCCAGGACACGATCCTGCGCTACGCCACCAAGGATGGCGGGCACGAGGGAGGAGTGCTGTGACGCCGGCCGATAATGGCAGGGTGATCGTGGCGGCGCGCGCGTGGCTGGGAACGCCCTACCACGATCAGGCGAGCCTCAAGGGGGTGGGCTGCGATTGCCTCGGGCTCGCCCGCGGCGTCTGGCGCGAGGTCGTCGGCCCCGAGCCGTTCCCGATCCCGGCCTACAGTCGCGACTGGGGCGAGACCGGCCCGCGCGAGGTTCTGGCCGAGGGCGCACGCCGGATGATGATCGAGGTGCCGCCCTCCGAGGCCGGGCCCGGCGCGCTCGTCCTCTTCCGGATGAAGCCGCGCGCCATCGCCAAGCATGTCGGGATCCTGACCGGGCCCGCCACCTTCCTCCACGCATACGAGCGGCTCGGCGTGATCGAGGAACCGCTCACCAACGCCTGGCGGCGGCGCATCGCCTTCGCCTTCCTGTTCCCACAACGCTGAGGCATCCCTATGGCCACTCTCGTTCTCGGCGCGGCCGGCGCCGCCATCGGCGGGTCGATCGGCGGCGCCATCCTCGGCGTCAGCGCCGCGACCATCGGTGGCTTCGTGGGCTCGACCATCGGCTCGGTCGTCGACAGTTGGATCGTGTCCTCGCTTGCGCCGACCCAGCGGATCGAGGGGCCGCGGCTCGACAGCCTCCGGATCACGTCCTCGACCGAGGGCGCCGTCATCCCGCGCGTCTACGGCCGGATGCGCATGGGCGGGAACGTGATCTGGGCGACCGACTTCCGCGAGGAGACGAAGACCACCACGCAGGGCGGCGGCAAGGGCGGCGGCGGGGGCGGCAAGGTCAAGACCACCGAGTATCTCTACTACGCCTCCTTCGCGGTCGCGCTCTGCGAGGGCCCGATCACCGGCATCGGGCGCATCTGGGCGGACGGGAAACTCCTCGATACGGCCGGCATCACCTGGCGCTGGTATCCGGGTGACGAGAGCCAGACGGCCGATCCGTTCATCGCGGCGAAGATGGGCACGGCGAACACGCCGGCCTATCGCGGTATAGCCTATGTCGTCTTCGAGGACCTGCCGCTCGGGAACTACGGCAACCGCCTGCCGCAGCTCTCCTTCGAGGTGTTCCGTCCGCTCGCCGATCCCGACACCGCCGAGGGGCTGACGCAGGCCGTCACCATGATCCCGGCCTCGGGCGAATTCACCTACGCGACGCAGGGCATCCGCAAGGGCAGCGGCGGCGCGCAGACGCCTGAGAACCTGAACGCGCTGTCGGACACCGCCGACATGGTCGTGGCGCTGGACCGGCTGCAGGCGATGGCGCCCAAGGTCGAGAGCGTTAGCCTCGTCGTCGCCTGGTTCGGAAACGACTTGCGCGTGGGCGACTGCACGATTCGCCCCGGCGTCGAGGTGTCGGCCAAGAGCACCAGCTCGCAGATATGGAGCGTCAACGGCGTCTCGCGCGCCGCCGCGCATCTTGTCAGCCGCGATGACCAGGACCGGCCTGTCTATGGCGGCACGCCGGCCGACTTCGCGGTGGTGCAGGCGATCAAGGAGATGAAGGCCCGCGGACTGCGGGTCACCTTCTATCCCTTCATCCTCATGGACGTGCCGCCCGGCAACACGCTGCCGACCCCCTACAGCGACAACGCCGCCGAGACCGGCCAGCCTGCGTTCCCCTGGCGCGGCCGGATCACCTGTTCGCCAGCTGCAGGCTATGCCGGCAGCGTGGACAAGACCGCCACGGCAGCGAGCCAGGTCGCGGCCTTCTTCGGTAGTGCCAGTCCTTCAGACTTCGCAATCTCGGGCGAGACCGTCAGCTGGACCGGGCCATCTGGCGACTGGGGTATGCGCCGCATGGTGCTTCACTATGCCCATCTCTGTGCGGCGGCGGGCGGGGTTGATGCGTTCCTGATCGGCACCGAGATGCCGGGGCTGACGACGATCCGCTCCGGAGCCAGCACCTATCCGGCGGTGCAGGCCTATCGGGACCTGCTCGCGGATGTCCGCGCGATCCTCGGGTCCGGGACGAAGATCGGTTATGCCGCCGACTGGAGCGAGTATTTCGGTCACCAGCCGGGCGACGGCTCTGGCGACGTGTTCTTTCACCTCGACCCGCTCTGGGCGGACAGCAACGTCGATTTCGTCGGCATAGACAACTACATGCCGCTGTCAGACTGGCGCGACGGGTTCGAGAACCTCGACGCGGCAGAGGGCTGGCCCGCGATCTACGACCGGGCCTACCTGCAGGCGAACGTCGCGGGCGGCGAGGGCTTCGACTGGTTCTACGCCAGCGCGGCGGATCGCTCCGCGCAGGTCCGCACCCCGATCACGGACGGGGCCGAGGGCAAGCCGTGGGTTTTCCGCTACAAGGATCTCCGCGCCTGGTGGTCGAACGCACACTACAACCGCCCCGGCGGGGTAGAGAGCGGGACGCCGACGGCATGGGTGCCGCAATCCAAGCCGATCTGGTTCACCGAGCTCGGCTGCCCGGCAATCGACCGGGGCACCAACCAGCCCAACGTCTTCTTCGATCCGAAGTCCTCGGAGAGCTTCACGCCTTACTTCTCCCGCGGTTGGCGCGACGACGCGATCCAGCGGGCCTATCTCGAGGCCACGTATCTCTGGTGGGGCGATGCCGCGAACAACCCGCTGTCCTCGGTATACGGCGGCCGGATGGTGCACGTCCCCGAATGCGCCGCATGGACCTGGGACGCGCGGCCGTACCCATTCTTTCCGGCGCTGACCGACGTCTGGACGGACGGCGCGAACTGGCGGCTCGGCCACTGGCTGACCGGACGGCTCGGGGCGGTCTCGCTGGCGGCGCTGGTCCGGCATCTCTGCCTGCGCGCCGGGCTGCCCGAGGACCGCATTGACGTCACTGGTCTCTGGGGCGCGGTCGAGGGCTACGCCATCGGCGCGCTGGAAAGCCCGCGCGCCTCGATCACCACGCTGTCGCGGCATTTCGGCTTCGACGCCGTCGAGACCGAGGGCGTCATTCGCTTCGTCATGCGCGGGCGCGCTGCCGTTGCGAGTGTGAGCCCCGACGACCTGGTCGCCGCCCGCGAGGGCGACGTCCTCGAACTGACCCGCGGCCAGGAGACCGAGCTACCCCAAGCCCTGAAATGGCAGGTGGCCCGCGCAGACGAGGACTACGACGCCGCCCTCGTGGAGGCGCGGCGGATCACCGTGGACACGACGCGCATCGCGTCCGAGTCCTTCCCCATGGCGGTGCCGCCCGAGGAGGCCGAACGCCGCTGCCGCCGTGCCCTGATGGAGGCCTGGACGGGCCGCGAGAGCGCGGTCTTCCGCCTGCCGCCCTCGCGGCTGGCGCTCGATCCCGCCGATGTCGTGTCGTTCGCCCATGACGGCCGCGCCGTCCCGCTGCGGCTCGTCTCCATCGCCGACGCGGACGCGCGCGGCATCGAAGCCGTCCGCCAGGACCGGGAGGCCTACGACCTGCCGCCCGGCGCGCCGCGACCCTCGGCGCTGTCGCAGGCCGTCGTGTTCGGCGCGCCAGAGGCGGTGCTCCTGGACCTGCCGCAGCTGACCGAGGACGAGCCCGCGCATCGGCCCTTCGCCGCGGCGCATGCCGTGCCTTGGCCCGGTGAGATCGCCGTGTTCCGCAGCCCCTCGACGGACGGCTTCGAACTGCTCACCAGCTTCGGGACGCGGGCCCGGATCGGCACTCTGGTCTCGGACTTCTACGCGGGCCCGACCTCGCGTTTCGACCTCGGCAACGTGCTTGAGGTCGAACTGCTCACCGGCACGCTGGAGAGCGTAACCGACCTGACGCTGTTCGGCGGGGCTAACGCGCTGGCCATCGAGAGCGCGTCTGGCGTCTGGGAGATCGTGCAGGCGGGCGCGGCGGAGTTGCTGGCGCCTGGCCGCTATCGCCTGATCCGGTTGCTCCGAGGCCAGCGCGGCACGGAAGGCGCTATCGGCAATCCCGCGCCCGCCGGCGCGCGGGTGGTGGCGCTCGACGATAGCCTCGCGTCGCTGCCGATCGCCGAGGCGGATCTCGGCATCCCGTGGAACTGGCGCATCGGCCCGGCGAGCCGTCCGGTCAGCGACGAGACCTATGTTGCGCAATCCTTCACGCCTCAGGGCGTGGGGCTGCGGCCGTTCTCGATCGCCCATGTCCAGCAGCCATGGCGCAAGCCGCGCGCGCCCGGTGATCTGACGATCCGCTGGACGCGCCGATCCCGCGCGCTCTCGGCCGACACCTGGGGCGGGCTTGAGGTGCCTCTGACCGAGGAACTGGAAGCCTACGAGGTCGAGATCCTCGACGGCGCCACATTGAAACGGGTGGTGAGCACCGCCACCACCAGCGTGGTCTACACCGCCACAGACCAGACCGCCGACTGGGGTGGGCCGCTCGGTCTCGGCGACACGCTCGACATCCGCATCTACCAGCTCTCCGCCCTCGTCGGGCGGGGCGCGCCCAAGACCGTCACGCTGATACTTTGAAGGCCATCCCATGTCCGACACCACGACGCATCTGCTACTCCCGTACATCATGGCGGCGCAGGCCCAGAAGCACGTCACCCACAACGAGGCGCTGCGGATCCTCGACGGCCTCGTGCAGCTCTCGGTCCTCGACCGCGATCTGACAGCGCCCCCGGCAAGTCCCGCCGACGGCGACCGCTACATCGTCGGCTCGGGCGCGACGGGCGACTGGGCGGGATGGGATCTGAACGTCGCGCTCTGGACCGACGGCGCCTGGATCCGCTTGCCACCCCGGACCGGCTGGCGTGCGTGGGTCGAGGACGAGGGGCTGCTGTTGGTCTATGACGGCACGGGGTGGATCGGGGCCACACCGGATGCGCTGCAGAACATGGCGCTGCTGGGGCTCGGCACCACCGCCGATTCGTCGAACCCGTTCTCTGCCAAGCTGAACGCCGCGCTCTGGACCGCGAAGACCGTGGCCGAGGGCGGCACCGGCGATCTGTTCTACACCTTGAACAAGGAGGCAGCGGGCGACGACCTCGGGCTGACGCTCCAGACCGGCTTCGTGACCAAGGCGCTGGTCGGGCTCTTCGGCTCAGACAGGTTCCGGCTCGCGGTCTCGGCCGACGGCAGCACCTTTTTCGACGGGCTGAGCGTCGACAACGCCACCGGCATCGTCGATCAGCCGCGGCTGCCGCGCTTCAAGGCATACACCAACTACGACAACTATGTCGGCGTGGGGACCTGGACGAAGATCGCCATCAACAACACGGACTACAACGACCAGGGCGCTTTCGACGCCGCCAACAACCGCTTCGTTGCTCCTACGGACGGCACCTACCTCTTCGGCGCGACCCTGCTCTACAAGGTGAATGCCAGCACGACTGCGCGCATGCGGGGCCGTCTGGTGCTGAACGGCACCACCGAAATCCGCGGCTCCTTCGGTGAGATCTCCGCCACCCACGTCTCGCTCGCCACCGCGATCTGGCTGCAGACCATGGCGCCGCTGACCGCAGGCGATACCGTCGAGCTGCAGGGGTATTTCCGGGTCGCCGACGGCTACTTCGCCGCCGATCACACGTCCTTCTGGGGCGCGAAGATCGGCTGAGGGAGGCGCGCCATGGCCCCACAACGCCCAGAGGACGGCTTTGTCCGCATGCCGGAGCACGAGTTCGAGGCGATCCTGGCACGCGCTGCCGAAGAAGGCGCAAAGCGCGCGCTCGCCGATGTCGGGCTCGAGGGCGACGAGGCGGCACTCGACATCCGCGACCTGCGCTCGATGCTGGACTTGCTCCGGTTGGTGCGCCGCACGGCTGTGCAAACCGTCGTCCGCGCCGTCACCACCGCGGTCTTGCTCGCGCTGCTCGCCGGCGTCGCCATCAAGCTCAAGGTCTTCGGCAACGGCCCGTAGCTCAAGCCATCCACCCTGTTCGACCCGCCGCACCCGCCCTCGAGGCGGGTTTTATCGTTTCTGGAGGACCGCAATGACCACGACCTTTTACGACCACTGGCGCGAAGCGCCAGAGCGTGACTGGCGCTAGCCGAATTTCAGCCCGGCCGAGATCGCCGGTCGGGGCACCGGCAAGCCGCTCATCAACGAACCAGCCCTCGACAAGCTGCAGGCGCTCCGCGACCGGCTGGACAAGCCGTTGATCGTCCGCTCCGCCTATCGCAGCCACGAGCACAACCGTGCCGTCGGCGGCGCGACCCGGTCGAAACACCTCGACGGCGCCGCCTTCGACATCGCCATGGCGAACCACGACCCGGCATCCTTCGAGGCGGCAGCGCGGTTTCGGCGCCCATCCGCACCGCGACATGAAGATCATCTCCTGCGTCGTCGCGGGCGCCCTGGAGCATCGCGACTCCAAGGGGTGAAATCTCAGTCATCAAACCGGGCGACGTTCAGCGGATGAGCGCGGGCACCGGCGTCGTTTACAGCGAACACAACGCCTCGAAAGCACGATCCCGTGCACCTTCTGCAGATCTGGATCATGCCTGACCAGCAAGGGCTGAAACCTGGCTTTGCGCAGCAGCATTTTGATGACCTGAACGGGAAGCCGCGCCTGATGGCCTCGAATGACGAGCGAGACGGGTCGATTTCCATCCATGCCGACGTCGACCTTTGCGCCAGCAAGCTCAATGCCGACGCGCATGTAGATCTGCGTTTGCAAAAGAAGCGGGGTATCTGGGTGCAGGTGGTCAAAGGCTTGGTGACGGTCAACGATCAACCGCTGGAATCCGGCGACGGGCTTGCCCTGGCCGAGCTCGACAACCTCGCAATCACCGCGCTGGAGAACAGCGAATTCCTGCTGTTCGATATGGCACTTTACCTGGGCCCCCGTGAGCTGGAACCCCGCCATCGAGCAGGTTTGCCCGCAAGCCGGGCAGTTGGACTCCATTGAGGCGCTGTTTGTCCCCCGCGCCCGTGACATCGGCGGGTTCAAGGTGCGCCGGGTGCTCCGGGCGGTGCCGTCCTGACGGCGGCATATGGTGGGGCATGGCCTCCGTGCCGCGACGGCGCGGATCGTGGGTCGGCGCGCCCCAAGCTCGGGCGGGGCTCGCCGACAGTCGAAAATCACTCAGGGGGTTCGACGATGCCCTTGTAATCCTCATACCCGCTGAAACGCTTTTGCAGCAACCAGCCATAGGTTTGAGGGAAATCGACTTCGGTACCGGTCGTTTCGGCGATGCCGAGCGGCAGGTCCAGACGTGGCTCGAGGAAGAAGCCGACGGATTGCCGCGCGATCCCGTGGCCGACCACCCTGTGCGGCGTTGCTGGGATGCGCCCACCGGTGATGGCCGCGATGACGTCGCCAAGGTGGATCGAGAGGCAATTGGCCTGCTGCGGAACCGCGCGCCAGGTGCCATCGGGGGAACGGGCCTGGAGACCCGGTTGCAACGACCACAGGATGGACAGGCCGGACCCGTCGGTGTGGGCTGCCGTGGAGATCTGCAACTCGCCGTCTTCGTCCTGCCGCGTTCCGATGGTGATGCCATCGGGCGGCAGGGGATAGTTGATCAGGCGCAGCGTGGAGTTGCCGGTGCGGAACAGCCGATCGAGCTTGTCGGCGGACAGACCGACGGACCGACCGACCGAATGCAGCACCGCCATCGCCACACGGTGCAGCGTGTCATGGTACTCCTCCATCGCCTGACGCCAGCCCGGCGACGGCTCCTGCTCGGGCCAGACATTGGCTTCCGCGAAGAGCCCCGTCGCCTCGGTGAGGGCGGGCGAGGGCGCCTTCGGGCCGATGTCGTACATCTCATTGTAGGCGAAACGCCCGCCGGGCTTCAGATTGTTCTCGTAGCCCCGGTACTTGTTGGTCGCGTCGGGCCTGCTGCAGATCTTCGCGACCTTGAACTTTTCCGCCTCGTCCAGGTCGAAGAACCGCAGCATCTCCCCGGCGAGCGCGTCGATCTCATCGGCGCGGGGAAACCCGGCGATAACGAAGCCTCCATGGCTCCGGATCGCTTCAACGATCTGCGCATCCACGGTATCCCGCGCCGTGTCGTCGGCACCGAACAATGCGGAAATGTCGATAGAAGTGATGTGCTCCATGGCTGATCCTCACAGGTTGAACGCGACCCTATCGGTCGCTGATCGGCCCTGTCGGATTAAGCCATGTGCCAGGCGGCTTACGGCGGTCGTCTTGGGTTCACGAACCGCCCGGACTGCGTATTGGATACGCCGAGTCCTCTCGGCAAGTCAATGACGGCGGACGGCTTCCGGGGTCAGTCCCTGTTCGCGTGGCCCTCTCGGCGAAGTTGCTTGTGCAGCTCCAGCAGGTTGCCCAGTTCGATATCGTAGGAGCCGGGCTCGGGCAGATGGGGCCGGTCGGCCGGGTCCGGGCCCCATTCCTCGGGACGGCGGATCAGCGCCGTGCGAAACCCGACTTTCGCTGCCGCGTCGAGATCGAAGGGATGGCAGGCGACCATCAGGCACTCTTCGGGTGCGAGTTGTAGCATCTTCGCTGCGCGCCCGTATGCTTCAGGCAAGAGCTTGTAGACACCAAGTCCTTCGCAGGACAGCACCGCATCCCATGTCAGGCCGTTGCGGCGCGAGGTGTCGATCACCAGCCGGTAGGACAAGAGCGTGAAGGAGGCCACGATGTAGCGTTCGCGCAGCGCGGCGAGCCCGCCCGGAACATCCGGCCATGCCGCCAGGCCATGCGGGGCGTCCCAGGCGATACGGTGGCGATCCGTTTCATCGAACCTGTCCAGCCCCTCTTCGCGCAGCAGCGTCTTCAGACTGAGCGCATGCGCTTCGTCGAAATTGTACTGGGGCGGCCCGTCATCCCCGAGGTCCAGCATCAACTCCAGGGAGACGCGGCGGAAGCGGTTCGCCATCTGGCCCCAGTCGCGGTCGATCCCGTGGCGGCGCCCGGCCGCCGCGAAGGCATCGCGGAAGCCGGTATGCCAGTCGAGCAAGGTGCCGCCGGTGTCGAAGGTCAGGGCCTTGATACCGGACAGGTTCATGGGATCATTACTGTCGCGCCGAGCGTCTTGCCGGATTCGATGGCCTCATGCGCCTTAACCGCGTCCTTCAGCGGGTATTCGTAGTTGATGTTCGCATCGAGAATGCCGTCGCCGATCGCCTTGAACAGATCCCGCGCGGTCCATTCCAGGTCGGAGCGCCTGGCGACATAATGCATGATGGCAGGCCGGGTAATGAAGAGCGAGCCGCGGCGCCCGAGGTCCTGGATGATATCGACCGGACCCGGCGGGCCGGAGACATGGCCGTAGGCGGCGCAAACACCCATCAGGCGCAGACAGTCGAGGCTGTCCTGCAGCGTGTCCTTGCCGATGGCCTCGTAGACCACGGCGCAGCCTTCACCATCGGTCACCTCGCGGACGACGTCGACGAAACTCTGCCGCGAGCGGACCACCGGGTGATCGCAGCCTGCCGCTCGGGCAACCTCGGCCTTTTCCTCGGTCGAGACGGTGCCGACGGTGGTCGCCCCGAGCGCCTTTGCCCATTGGCAGAGGATCAGCCCCATGCCGCCCGCTGCCGCGTGAACGAGGATCGTGTCGCCCGGCTGCACGGCATAGGTGCGGTGCAGCAGGTAATGCGCCGTCATGCCCTTCATCAGCAGCGCGGCAACCTCTTTGTCGTCGAGCCGCTCGGGCAGGTGCAGGAGTTTGTCGGCGGGGTAATTGCGAATCTCCGAATAGGACCCGAGCGGCGGGATGCCGTAGGCCACGCGGTCCCCGGTCTTGAACGCGGTCACGCCATCGCCCACACCCTCCACGATGCCGACGCCCTCGAACCCGATGACAACCGGCGGCGCGTCCACCTTCCACGGGTGCGAAATGCCGCCGCGGTGGTAGGTATCGGCGAAATTGACGCCGATGGCCGTATGGCGCAGGCGCACCTCACCCGGGCCTGGGTCGGGCACGGGCCAGTCTTGCCATTGCATCACCTCTGGCGGTCCCAGCCGGTGAATCACCTGTGCCTTGCTCATTGTCTCCTCCCTTTTTGTCGGTCGTGTACGCAGGCGCTACAGCACGTCCTGCCACTTCTTGTGGCGCGCGATCTGCGCCCTGGCGAAGGGGCAGAGCGGCACGATCCTGCGGCCCTCGGCGCGGGCATCGGCCACTGCGTGGGCGACCAACGCCGCCCCCGCGCCGCGTCCGCGCAGCGCGTCCGGCACGCCGGTATGGTCGATGATGATCTGTGTCTTTCCCAGGCGCGAATAGGTCAGCTCGGCCTCGTGGCCGTCTGCGACCAGCCAGTAGCGGCCCTTGCTCTCGCCTTCCTCGCGACGGATCTCTGCCGCGCCGGTCATGCCGCGGTCTCCGCGGCGAGGTGGTGCAGGATCTTCGCGTATCTCTCTTCCCCCTGAGCGCCCGTCACCAGATGCTGCTGCCCGAAGATCATCGCGGGCACGCCGGTTATGCCGCGCGAGGTCCAGAACCGTTCCTTCTCGCGCACCCGATCGGCCCGCTCGCCGCTCTTCAGCATCGCGAGGGCGGCGTCCCGGCCGAGCCCGACCTCGGTGGCGACGTCGGCGAGCACGCCCAGGTCATTGAGGTTCTCCCGGCGGGTGAAGAAGGCGCGGAAGAGGGCGAGGTTCGCCTCATGCGCCTTGCCCTGTTCCGCGGCCCAATCGATCAGCTGGTGCGCGCGGAAGGTGTTCACCATGCGCATGTCGTCGGTATAATTGAACGCGAACCCGAGCGCCGCGCCCATCTCGGTCAGCCGCGCCCGCGCCTTGATCGAGCCCTCCGGGGTCGTGCCGTATTTCGCGGCGAGGTGCTCGCGCAGGTTCTCGCCATCCTCGCCCATCTGCGGGTTCAGCTCGAACGGGTGCCAGTGCACGTCGATCCCGATCCCGGTCTCCTGCGCAGCCTTGGCCAATTGGTGATAGCCGATCACGCACCACGGGCAGACCACGTCCGAGACGATATCCACGCGCACGGCCATCATTTGTCCTCCTTGAACCGGGCGGCATTGGCTTTCGCCGCCGCGTCGATATCGCCCTTGCCGAAGGCCGAGGGGCGCGGCTCGGGCAGTTGCAGGGCCTCCTGCACGCGCGGCATGGCATCGAGCCGGTCGAACCATGCCTGCAGGTCGGGCAGCCCCTCGATGTCGACCGTGGCCCAGAAGTAACTGCGCGCCCAGGGGTAGGTGGCGATGTCGGCGATCGACATCGCGTCGCCTACCAGCCAGTCGCGGCCCCGGAGCCGGGTATCCAGCACCTCCAGCAGCCGCCGGCTCTCGTTCACGTAGCGGTCGATGGCATAGGGCACTTCGTCGCCGTTCGGCTTGGCGATGCGCTGGAAGAACATCGCCTGTCCCATCATCGGCCCGATATGACCGACCTGGAAGAACAGCCATTGCAGCGTCTCGGATCGCTCCACCGGGTCGGAGGACAGGAAGCGCCCGTATTTCTCGGCCAGGTGCCACAGGATCGCGCCGCTCTCGAAGATCGCACGCCCCTCGGCCCGGTCCCAGATCGTCGGGATCTTGCCGTTCGGGTTCATCTTCACGTAGTCGGGCGCGTGCTGCTCCTTCTTCGAGAAGTCGACATTGACCAGCTCATAGTCGATCTCGGCTTCGTGCAGGAAGATGAGCGGCTTCCACCCGTTCATCGTGTTGGCCGTGTAGAGGACGATATCAGGCCGCGACATTTTCGGCCTCCGCGAACAGGGCATCCAGATGCGCGTCGAACCGGGCGAGGTCGGTCTGAATTTCGGGGTTCTTCATCACGTCATGCGCCGAGAAGGTCGGCAGGGACGTCATGCCGAAGAACCTGGCGTTGAGATGCACCGGGCGCAGCAGGTCGTCGACGCTCATGCCCTGGAAGAACGGCTCCGCAGGGTCGTCGAAGGCTTCGCGCGGGGCGTTGAATGTGGCCGAGATCATGTAGCGCGTGCCTGTCAGCACGCCGCCCATGCCGTAATTCGCCTTGGGCGCCTCGGCGGTGCGCCCGTCGCCGACCGTCAACCGGCCGTCCATCCCGGCGGTATAGACCTCGTCCATGTATTTCTTGAACGACCACGGCACGCCCATCCAGTTCACCGGGAATTGCATGATGACGGTGTCTGCCCAGCGGTGGTTCTCCACCTCCGCCTCGACGTCATAGCCATCGGCCACGGAGGTCAGGCGCACGGCGTGACCTTGTGCCTCCAGCCGGTCCTTTGCGCGCGCCGCCAGCGTGGCGTTCAACCCGCCGGGGGCGAAGGGGTAGGGCTGGGCGCCGTTCAGAATCAGGATGTTGCTCATCGTGTCGGTCCTTGTTCTCAATTCCGCGGCCGGTTGACTCGCGGTCATCTCGGGGCCAAGTTGCTGATGCAAGGAACGGAAATCAACCAGTATACTTTTGGTAACCTAGTAAGGCGCATAGGAGGCATGTCATGGATGCAAGAGTGGAAACCGATGCCAAGGGGCGACGGCAGGTTCACGACGCCTGTATCAAGCCTTGCGCCATCGAACGCGGCATGCGGATCATCGGCGGCAAGTGGACCGGTTCGATCCTCTGGCACCTCAAGGACGGGCCGGTGCGCTTCAACGATCTGTCGCGGATGGTCGGCGGCGCATCGAAGAAGATGATCACCGAGCGGCTGCGCCAGCTTGAAACTCAGGGCCTGGTGACGCGCGAAGTGAAGGATACCGCGCCGGTGTCGGTGCAATACCAGATCACCGAACTGGGCTGCACCGCGCTGGGCTTCCTCGACGAGCTTCGGAAATGGAGCGAAAGCCTGCCCCAGAACATGGCCGATGCCTGACCTGCCGCGCCTGAAACCGGATCCCATTCCGGCCATCCAGCCGGTGCCGGAATACGCCGCCACGGGGGACCTGGCGGAGGTCTACGCGCGGACCAGGGCGGGCCTCGAGGTTCCCTGGATGGGCGTTGTCGCGATGGCCTTCGCCCACTTTCCGCGCTTCTACGGTACGCTCTGGTCGGCTCTGGAGCCTACGGCCGGCACGGAGCCATTCATTCATGCCTGCGCAGAATTGCGTGCTTGCGCGGAAAACGAGGCATCACGGCTCTCGCCGCCACCGATCCTGCCTCGATTGATCGACACGGGCTACGAGGAGCGGGAAATCGACGACATCCGCGCCTGTAACGAGGTCTTTTCGGCCGGCAACATGCTCTATCTTCTCATGGCCTCGCTGGCGCGATTACTTCTGGAAGGCAAAGATTGGCGCGGCGGCGGCAAGGCGGGCGGTCCTGCCCAGCGCCGTCCGGTTGCGCCGAAACCCGTCCTGATCGAACCGCATCACGCCGACCCGACCATCGCCGCGCTCTATGCCGACATTCGCCACACGCTGGGCCTTCCCTTCGTCAATACCGACTACCGCGCCTTCGCCCGCTGGCCGAGCTATTTCGCGCCGGCCTGGGAGGACCTGAAACGTGCCGTGGTACGCGATGACTACGAGCATCACGTTGCACGGGTCCACGACAGGGCCGTGGTACTGGCCGCGGGTCTTCCGAACCCCACTAGGCTTTCGAGCGACGCGCTTCGCGAGGCCGCCGCAGCAGATGCCACCTGCGAAGAAGTCTTGGCCGTCGTCCGCCTGTTCCAATGGCTGCTGCCCGGACTTGCACTCAACGTCGCCTTTCTGAGGGCGCAACTCGTTGACGATGGCGCTTTCGGACAGCTCACTCGCTGAAGGATATTTGCGGGCATTCTCGGGAAAGATGTTTATTACCAATGGACTGGAGCATGGAGAACATTCGATGCAAGTCCCTTCCTCTCCGCCACTTTCCCTTTGGAACGGTTTCTACGGTCTTGGCCACGCCCGGATTTTTCCGTTGTTTTCGAGGGTTATGCGGGTTGGGCTGAGCACTGGCCTTGGTGGAACGAGGCCCGAAAGCGGTCTCTCAGGGTCGATATTCTCCGGACCTGATGACTGCCCCGATTTGGTGAATTCCTTATAAGTCCTTGTAAGGGAGAAAGAAAATCCAGCGTCGGAAATTGCTTGGATTGGAGTCGCGTTAGCGTCTGTTGCGACCGGTTTCGGAATTTCTCAGGCCATGGCCCGTTCGAGCCTTTGCTTCCGACGCTCCCAATCGGGCATCACCTTGTCGAGGAGGTCAAAGAATGCTGCCCCGTGATGAGGCTCGGCCACATGGCAGAGTTCATGGGTGATCACGTAGTCGATGGCGTCGACAGGGGCCTGAACTAGACGACGATTGAGTAGCAAACGTCCGGCCGGTGACATGGACCCCCATCGCTGCCGGGTCTGGCGTACGATGAGGCCCATCGGCCTGAATGCCTCGGGATCCGGGAACAGGCCGAGACAGAGTTCGATCCGTTCCGGAAACTTGATGTGGGCTCGGTCCCGGTACCATGCCTCGACCAGTTCGCGTGTCACCTCCGGCCTGGTCGGCCGGCGAGTCTGCACGACGATGAAGCCGCGGATCAGCTTCACGCTTTCCCGGACATGCGGGACGACCTTCAGCCGGTATTGGCGCCCGAGGTAGAGATGAGTCTCCCCGGCGACGAACCTGCGCTCCGGCGTACGCGGCAGGAACTGGGAGAAGTACCGCTGCTGCCTTGTCACCCATGCCGCGCGCTTCCGCAGCTTGGCTTCGATGGCGTCTAGTGTCGCGTGCTCCCGGGCCGCGATCACCACCGACGCATCCGGCTCGACGGCTATCTCCAGTGTTTTCCTCGGGCGCCGAACAATCTCGTACTGGATCTCCTGCTCGCCGTACCGCAGGCAGTGCAACTCCCGTGTCATGCTGTGAACCGGGCCCGGGCAAGATCCATAATCTTGAGTTCGAGATCGTCGAGTACTTCTACGGGAAGGTCGATGTCCTTCTCGTCGCGCAGGACATCGAAGAAGTAGTCATCAATGGCGTTGCGCAGATTGTTCTGGGCCACCTCGTTCGACCAAATGTCCACAATCAGGTGCGATTTGATGATGTCGATGATCTGTTGAGCGATCGCTGCGGCCTCGACGCCGGTCACTGAATCATCGCCCTTGGTCTTGAGCTGACCATCCAGGACGCCGAAGAAGGCCTGAGCATCCTCATCGCCCCTAATGCTCTCCGGAACATCCCGCCCCCGATCCTTGCGGGCCACCTTGCTCGCGAGATCCACGACACTGTTCAGGTATTCGCGCTCGGACAGCCGCTTCTCGCGATAGGCGCGGATGGTCTCTTCGAGCAGCTGGGAGAACTGTTTGTAGAACGTCGGGTCTTCATCCATCTTCTCGGTGATTGCCCGGCGGGTGGCGCTGGCGATGCGGTCGGCCTTTGAGGCTTCGGAAACCCCCGTTTCCTCGATGACAGCCTTAAGCGCGTCGGGATCGTTGATGTTAACCACCTCGATGATGGTTTCCGCTGGCATCGCAACGACATGGTCATCGAGCAGCTTCTGAATTTTTGGTTCGAACTGTCCGTCGTCAGATAATTTGGGACGCTTGAGCGCTTTCCAGACTGGAGGCTCTGGCTCACCGCTGGTTGATGTTACGCGTTTGCAGTTTCGTGGCG
>NZ_LPXO01000019.1 GCF_001482405.1 Pseudoponticoccus marisrubri | reverse complement strand
CGCGGACGAGATCCATGGCCGTCTGGGCAATGACAGTATCTATGCGGGGGACCAGTTCGACACTGTCTGGGCCGGCGAAGGAGATGACCTCGTGTATGGTGGCAACGGGCGGGACCTGGTGTTCCTCGGACCTGGTGCGGACGTCTACCGTGATACGCCGCAGAACGGAGAACTGGGCCGGGACACGATCGCAGGCGGGGCCGGGGCCGACGCGTTCATCTTCGGGCCCGTGATGTCAGCGGACGTGATCACCGATTTCGAGTCCGGTCTCGACACGCTGCACCTGCCCCGCAGCCTTTGGGGCGGCGGGCGGACCGAGGCGCAGGTGGTCGCGGATTTTGCCACGCCCGTGTCCGCCGCGGGCGCGGATCCCGGGGGGGTCCTGCTGGAATTCGGGGCCGGCAGGACGATTTTCCTGCAAGGGCTGTCCACGACAGACGGGCTGGAACACGACCTGGTCCTGGTCTGAAAGGGCAGGAGAGGCTTGCCATTGCGGGCCGTCCCGTGCTCCAAGGAAGCGGTTGAGCGCCAGGCATGTGCCTGGACCGATTATTTCTGCCATAACGCGAGTTCCGACATGCCTGAAATCATTGAAACGACCGACGCGCCCGGTGACATTACAACGCCCTATGTCATGAACCCGGGAGACACCTTCGTCGGGGTCGTGGATCAACCCAGGGGTCAGGACTGGGTGGCGATCGATCTCGAGGCCGGCACGACCTATGCCATGCACCAGTTCGGAGCGCGCCTGGGGGCCGGGACATTGGGGGACCCTTACCTGTACCTTTATGACGCTGCCGGCTTTCTGCAGCGGTCAAATGACGATTTCCGCTCCCTCGATTCCTATATCGAGTTCACGCCTCTCCAGAGTGGCACCTACTACATCGGGGCCGGTGGATTCAGTAGCCGGACCGGCAGCTACGAGGTCTGGGTGCATGACCGTGTCGATCCTGTGCCCGGGCAAAGCCTCAGGGGGACGGTCGGTCCGGACGAGGCCTTTCTCGGCGACGGGGACGACACCTATATCGCGCTGTCAGGGGACGACACGGTTCATGGCGAACTGGGCAATGACCGGATCCTGGGCGACAATGGCGAGGATTCACTGTTGGGCGGGGCCGGGGCCGACCGGATGCATGGCGGCCATGGTGATGACACGGTGATCGGCGGCGACGGGGCCGACTGGATCACGCTCGATGCAGGAGACGACCTCTTCATCGACAATGCGCAGGGCGGCCTGCGTGGCCAGGACGTCGTCTACGGTGGTGGCGGCAATGACAGTTTCGAGGGCGGTGGCGGCAATGACCGGTTCTACGGGGAACGGGACGACGACCTGGTCCTGGGCCGGGCCGGTGATGATACGCTTTATGGTGGCGAAGGCGCGGACACGCTGAACGGCGGTGACGGCGATGACCGCGCCTATGCCGGCGACGATGATGACCTGCTGCAGGGCGAGGACGGGAACGATTTCCTGCATGGCGAGGACGGCAACGACTCGGTCTTCGGGGGCGATGGCGATGACCGGGGCTATGGCGATGACGGCGATGACGTGCTGTACGGCGGCCTTGGGCGGGATCAACTGTTCGGTGGGTATGGCAACGACACGCTCTATGGCGGGGAGGACAACGATTCCGCCTATGGCGGGTGGGGGGATGACCTGATCTACCTCGGTGCTGGAGACGACTATTACGGCTTCACGGCCGCGTGGTGGCTCGGCAGTAACATGGGCAATGACACGATCCTGGGCGGGGCCGGGGACGACCGCATCTTCACCGGCTCGGGCAATGACGTGGTCCGCGGCGGAGACGGCGCCGACGAGGTCTGGCTCCGCGAGGGCAATGATCTCTTCGACGATACGGGCCAGGCGGGCGCCGACACGGTCCGTGGCGGATCTGGTGACGATACGCTGCGCGGTGGAATCGACAATGACAGCCTGTTTGGCGGCGATGGCGTGGACACGGTGCGCGGCGCCGAGGGCGATGACACCCTGTACGGCGAGTACGGGGACGACCTGGTGATCGGGGGCGACGGCAATGACAGCCTGAACGGCAACCAGGGATCCGACGTGGTGATCGGCGGTGACGGCGATGACGAGATCCATGGCGGCTTTGGCCAGGACGTGGTCTACATGGGGGCGGGTGATGATACATATTACGACGCCTGGGAAAGCGGTCCGCAAGGACAGGACAGCATCTTCGGTGGCGATGGAGCCGATACTTTCGTCTTCGGGCCGGAAATGTCCGGCGACCGGATCGCCGATTTCGAAGTCGGCATCGACACGCTGCAACTGGATTCTTCAGTCTGGATCGGTGATCTGACCGAGGCCGAGGTGGTGTCGCAATTTGCCAGGGTCACCAGTGACGGTGTGGTGTTCGACTTCGGCTTTTCCTACTCGATCCTTCTCGAGGGGCTCAGTTCGACCGCGCGGCTGGAGGACGACCTGGTCCTGGTCTGAAGAAACAGTCCGGGACCGGCCGTGCGGCCGGTCCCGGGCCTCAGATCAGGGGTATTGCGGCCAAGTCCGGAACCTGCATCGCGATGTAACGCATCTGCAGATCCTTGTTCAGCCGGCGTTTTTCCGGCAGGCGCAGGGCTGTTTCAAAGACTTTCCGGCTGTTGATCCCGACAAGAGCCGGCATGACCGGATCGAACGTATCCAATGTCGCCGCGCCCCACATCCCCATGCGGTGTTCCCAGTAGAAGATATCATGGGGCGGAAACCCCCTCAGCGATTTCTTGTCCATATGGGCGGTTTCGCGAAAGTCCTGAAACCGTGCCCGGACGAAATTGGCATTCTCTTTGCTGAAATCAGTGTAACGGTAGAGTTGGGACATCTCGCCTGCAGAGAGTGCGGCTTTGTGGTGCCGTCCCTTCTTGGCATAGAATGCGCGGATTATCTCGCCGCCATAGCCGATGATGAACGCTTTCGGTAGAGAAGCCGGCGCCATTTTCGAAAAGGCGTCTTGCATCGCTCTTGCCCGAGGCGCCTTTGCAAGGAATTCGCCACCTGCGTAATGCGCATTCACCTCGAGAGCTTCAAGCGCGACATCATTCTTGTCGAGCTTTGCATAGACGTGATCGATGTCGTGCGTTGCACAGATCTTCTCGACCACTTTCCGTTCACGATCCACGAAGTTAAAGTTCTGCCAAGTCACACCGGTGAACGTGCATTTCCGGGCCAAGAAACCGGCCGCCACGGTTCGTGTATCCGACCCGCCCGTGATGCCCAATACCGGATCATACCGGCCGCGAAGGTAGGTGGTCAGCATGTCAAAAGCCCGGTCAAGGTGCCCGAAAAGGACATCTTCGCTGCTTTCCGACCAGTGTTCGACCGGCCAGTAGCGGGCAGTTGCGTTGAAGCGCGAAGAAAACAGGTGGTTGGGTGGAAGTCGTCGGATCTTCGCCCAGGACGTGATGTTCCCGGGAAGATAGCGTACCTTTTGGCGGCTGTAGTCCTCGCTTTGCATGTAGGGGCCGACCTGCTCGCCGCGCTTCGCTCCCAGGAGTTCGGCCAGAAGAACGGCATGAGATGATACGGCCCGTTCCTCGCCCAGGTGATAATGGACGCTCCGTGATCCGAAGGGATCGTTGAAGACGGTGAAATGTCCATCTTCGACCAGGATCACGGCATGGCGTCCTCCAAGGTCTGTTCTGCCGAGGGTCGCGGGGAGGGCACGCGTCTCCAGAAGATCGCCCAAGACATCGCGCACGGATCCTCCGTGGTTGTCGAAGATATCTCCGACGGCAATCGCGTGCCTGTCTTCTCTGGAAAAGGTCGTGACAGCTGCGTCCGGATGAACGCAAAGCGCAAAGCCGTCGATGTCGTGCCTGGCGAAGGTCTCCTCGATCCTTGAGATCACCGGGCTGCTATGAGCGTTGAAGACATCGACCGCAGACAGGATGAACCCGCCATGGAACAGAGTCGTGAAGTTTGCGAGGTCGGGAACGGTGGGCTCCCGGGGAAACTGTTCGGACATGTGTTCCATGATCTCCTGTCACATGATGTCCCGCGGCATCCTCCGCGCGGGATAGGTCACGGTCGATTGCCTACGGTTCCCGACGATCGGTGGAAGAGGGCATGTCGAGGGCGTCTTCCCAGAACCCGGGGCTGGTCAGCTCGGGATAGGCGGCCTGCCAGCGCGCCTTGAGCGCATCGTATTCCTGCCAGAACCGCCAGGCGAGGCGGGCCATCTTGCGGCTTTCACGGAGCGCTGCGCGCTTGGAATGGGTGACCGTGTAGCCCTTGCCCGTGGCCTCGTTGCGATAGGTGATCCGGGCCGCGCCCCAGACCTCGCGAGGGTGCCAGCGCGCCTCGGCGGGTAGGGTGATGCGGTTTCCGAAGCGGCTGAAGAAGGGCAGAAGGTGCCCGTTCAGGGTGGCCTTCATCAACGCGCGGTGACGGCGCCTGTGCGGGTCGAACCGGCGTTTCTCGGCCGGGGGGGTGTCCATATCGCTCCAGGCCTCGGTCTTTCGCATGGCGCCGATCTGGGCCCGCCGGGTGGCCATGTCGGCATTCTCGGCGAAGAATTTCGGCCCGCGCAACACGTCTTCGAGCGCGAGGTTGATCGCCGCCATGGTCTCGTAATGGGCCGGCACCAGGGCCCGCGCCCAGAACCACAGCGCGATGCGCAGGGTAGCACGGCGTCCGACATCCATGGAAGGCAGGCTGAGATGATGTGCCAGGTGGCTGCGAAGGTCCAGGTACCAGGTCAGCGGGCTGTCCTTCTCGGTGAAGCTCTCCTGGAACGAGACGACGCCGGGTAGGGTGACGATGTTGAAATCATGCGCCAGCGAAAAGCTGACGTCGTCGCCGCGCACGAAGAACGGGAAGGGCAGATAGCGGACCTGTTCCAGGGGAAAGGCGAAATACCACCAGCCGCCATAGAAATTGTCCGGCCGCCGCGCGGTGGAGGCATATTCCATGCCGAACACCTGGCCGGGATCGCGCAGGTCGGTGCCCCCGAACTGCGGACGGCAGGCTCCGTCGAACAGCGCGCCGTTCTCCCACAAGGCCCAGGCATGGCGGGTCGAGATCATCGCGCCGGCCACCGCGGTGCCGGGATCCGTCGCGTAGGCCAGGAAGGACCAGGTGCGCTCGATGGCGTCCATCGGCGTGGCGGCGTCGTCATCCATGAACAGGCAATGGCTTGCCCCGCGCTCACGGGCCGCCAGCAGGCCGCGGGCAAAACCGCCCGCGCCACCGAGGTTCTCGTTGTCCACCGCGGTGACATGGGCATCGTTCTCGATCCCGGCACTGCGGCCGTTGTCGACCACGATCATGTGCAGGTGGTCGCGTAGCCGCGAGCCGGCGGCAAAGGAACGGAAGCGGCGCACGGTCTCGGCCACGGCGGCTTCGCGCCGGAAGGTGGTGACCGAAAGCGCCAGTTGCGGCATCTGCCTGGGCGCCTGTTGCGTGTCCCAGGCCGACCAAGTCAGCATCCCGTCGGTGAGGCTGCGCAGTTCGAAGAACAGCAGGCCCTTCTCGGGCGCGTGAGCGGCGAAGGGAATGTCGAAGCGCAGCGGCGCGTCCGGCGTGAGGGTCACGACCTCGTTGACCAGTCGGCTCCAGGATCGGTCGGGATAGGTCAGGAAGACCGTCAGTTCCACCTGACCGCGTCCCATCAGCTGCAGGCCAAGCGATCTCAGGCCGCAATGGCCGTACCATTTGCCGATGTTAAACAGGTTGAAATAGGTGTCGAACTGGAGATGCGCACCTTTCAGGAAGCTGATCTGGCGGGCGCCGTAGGAGGCACCGGAGGGACCGTGCAGCCGGAAATACAGATCCTGTTCCGAGCACAGGTCGGGATCGGGAAAGACCAGCGGCTGAAGCAGGTGGCAGCCGGCGATCTCGGGCGGGCGGGCCGGCCCGGTGCGCGGGTCGCCGTCCGGCAGGCTTGAACCATCGGCGGCGTGGCGCCGCTTGCGAACCCGGGCAAGCGGCAAGGCGCGCTGCCCGGACCGGGCGGTCGGAAAGGAGGCGCGACCGGTCATGACTGCGGCACGACCAGGATTTTGGACAATAGCTCGCCGGTGAGATCGACCATTTCCTCGGGGGTGACCTGCCCAAGGTTGCCGTGTTCGGGATGATCCGGGCGCTCGGGAAAGAAAGGGCCTTCGAGATCAGGAAAGAAGGTTTCCTTCAGCCAGCCATTGGCGGCGCCAAAATGCCGCATGATGTGTCGCGCCGTGCCGGCGGCCATGACCGGCCGAGGCTTGGTTGGCATGGTCGAGATGATCGGGGTCAGCAGGGTGCGCTGCGGGTTGGGCTTGCCGTCCTTGGTGATGAAGGGAATGTGCGGATGCAGCCGGCGCAGCAGTTCCAGCATGGGCGCCGATAGGCCGCGATTGTCGGCCTTCGAGGCGACGAACCCGTCCATGTCCGGCTCCCAGGTGTTCAACACTACCCCCATGAAATCCGACAGGATGTCACCGTCGATGAAATCGACCGGCGAGAAACGGCGCACGATGATGTTCTCGCGGCCCCAGACCTCGATCCAGCGGGACAGTTCGCGACGGTAATACAGATACGGGGTCGGGCTGTCCGGACCCAGGCAGGTGTCGACGAAATCGCGGAACAGCTCGTTGCCGAAGCCGCGGCGCATGAACTCGCCATACATCGACAGGATCGCGTCATCCTGCCGGCGCACGTAGACAACGATCTTGATATCGTCGAAATGGCGGCTCAGGAGCTCTTTCAGGCGCTTGATTTCGTTGATGTGGCGCATGTTCCCGGTCAGGTTCTCGGACGAGAAGACCATGGTGTCGACATGATCCGGAAGCTGGCTCTTGTGCCATGCGATCCGTTCGTCCACCTGGTCCCGGAAGCGCTTCAGATCTTCCATCGAGTGCAGCCCGTAATCCCGCGCGAAATCGTGCACCGTGTTGGCGCATGCGTAGAACAGCGTGATGTGGTTGGCGTCCGGCGCCAGCACGCGTCCATAGGCGATGCCGCGCTCCGCGAGCCAATCGGGATTGGCTTCGAAGCTGTTCTGGATGAGGGTGGATGCGGTCTTGGGCGTACCGATGTGACAGATGAGTTTCACGTGTTTTACGGCCCTGCTGATAATGAGCGCCGCTCTCATCCCACGGCAGCAGGCTCAAGCGCAAGACCTTGTGTCCGGGGGGTCACATTTTTGCCGATCTTTGTGCCTATGGCCGCGCGGCAGATGAGTTATGGAGGCCGGCCCGATATTGTTTCCGGTGCCGCCGGGCGTTCTGAATAAAGGTGATGTGATATGCCGACTTTGAGTGAAGACAGTGCGATTTGGATCGGTCTCGACGGCTGGTATGCGCATAACAACACGTGGAATCGCCGCGACCTCGTCAACGGGGTGGATTACACGCAGACCATCACGCTGTCCGAACTGACATTCCCCGACGGTGTGACCTTCGAATGGGACTGGCCGGATGCGCCGAACGACGCCTACGTCTACGGCTATCCCGAACTGGCCATCGGACAGGTGCCGTGGAACCCGCTGCCCAATACCTATGACCACTTCCCGATCCAGGTCGAGGACATCGTCGACCTGGATCTCGACTTCGACTTCACCTGGGCGCCGACCGGGCCGAATGACGATTTCAACATCTCCGTCTCGCTCTGGCTGACCGATGACCCCGAGGGTGGGTTCGATGCCGTGCAGAACGAGGTCATGATCTGGCTGCGTAACAGCGATCACGCGCCGGCCGGGAATTTCACCGGCATCCAGGTGCCCGACAACCTGGGCACCTACGAGCTGTGGCTGCTCGAGGGGCAGACCGATGCCTCGGGCCAGAACGACCATGTCTGGGACTTCGTCATTCCGACCTACTGGACCGACACGATCACCCAGGGCACGCTGGATATCGACGCCATCCTGCAGGAGATGGTGGATGCCGGCATCATCTCGTCCGACTACTGGCTGCACAGCGTCGAGATTGGCCCCGAGGTCGTCCAGGGCGAGGGCGTGCTGACGATCAACGATCTCGACCTGTCGCTAGTCGAGGCGCCGGGTTTGGGCGAGACGCTGACCGGCGACGCCGGGCCCAACGTGCTCAACGGCCGGCAGGGCAACGACACGATCAGCGGGCTGGGCGGCGACGATTCCCTGCTGGGGATGAGCGGCAACGACTCGTTGCTCGGCGGCAATGGCGCCGACACGCTGCGCGGCGGTTGGGGAGACGATACCCTTGCGGCCGGGGTCGACGCGGATCGCGACCTGATCGATCCGGGCCGTGGCACCAACCAGGTCATCATGGGCGGCACCGGCGGCGTGTATGACAACCTGTTCTTCACCGATATCGGGACCACCACGGTCACCGGGACAGGCACCGGCGATCCGACCGTCGGTCATCACCTGAGCTTTACCGACCAGCGCGAGGGGATTGCGCTGGACCTGGCTGCCGGGACGGTCTTCAGCCCGCTGCTGACGGTCGATTTCAGCGCGGCGCTGGTCTTCAACGTTGTCGCGGGGTCGGGCTTTGACGACACGCTGACCGGCGGCAACACCGCCTTCGACCACTGGGAGCAGTTCACCGGTTTCGGCGGCAACGACACGTTCGACGGCCGCTCCGGCACCGACGCGGTCAGCTTTGCCGACGAGGTCGAGCTGGGCTACTGGGACGTGGCCAACAACCAGCAGTATTTCGGTGACCGGGGCGCGGTCGTGAACCTGACCACCGGTACCGGGACGGACACGTTCGGCCACACCGACAGCTTCACCAATATCGAGGCGCTGCTGGGCTCGCGCTTCGCGGACTCCTTCACCGGTGACAGCTCCGACAACTACTTCGTCGGGCATGATGGCAACGACACGCTGCTCGGGGCTGGCGGGGCGGATTCCTTCCTGGGCGGCCGCGGCAGCGACAGCATCAACGGCGGCGCCGGTGTCGATACCGTCAACTACTCCTTCGAGGTCTCGGAACTGGGCGGCACGCAGGGGGTGAATGTCAACCTCGCCACCGGCGTCGTGAACGACACGTTCGGCCATACCGACAACGTGCAGAGCGTCGAGGATGTCGTCGGCACGGATTTCAACGACGTGCTGCAGGGCTCCGGCGCGATGGAGATGCTGTTCGGCCGGGAAGGCAACGACTTCATCCGGGGTGGTGGCGACCATGATATCGTCGTCGGCGACGAGGGGCGCGACACGGTCGAGGGCGGCGCCGGAGAAGACATTGTTGCCGGTGGCGACGACGATGACACCGTGCGCGGCAATGATGGCCGCGACAGTCTGAGCGGCAACCACGGCGCGGACCTTCTCTTGGGCGGCGACGGCGAGGACACCATGTCCGGCGACCGGGGAGATGACATCTTGTATGGCGGCAACGGCGATGACAGCGCCTTCGGCGGCCAGGGCGAGGATTTCTTGAACGGCGGTGCCGACAACGACACCCTGTTCGGTGGAACCCAGAACGACACGCTCATCGGGGCCGGCGGGGCGGACGTGCTGCAGGGCGAGGATGGCAATGACGAGGCCTGGGGCGGTGGCGGTGGTGACACGGTCTACGGCCACGAGGGCAACGACACGCTTGGCGGTGGCGACGGCCGGGACCTCGTGCTGGGCGGTACGGGCAACGACATCCTGTTCGACACGCCCGAAACCGGGCCCGGTGGCATGGACACCATGGCCGGCGAGGCCGGCAACGACCGCGTCATCGGGCGCGGTGGCGATGACGAGCTGTCCGGGGGCAGTGACCAGGACACGGTCTTCGGCGGCAACGGCAATGACAGCCTGATGGGCGGCACTGGCAACGACACGCTCTATGCCGGCAGCGGCAATGACCAGCTGAACGGCGACGACGGGAATGACGATCTCTATGGCGGTGGCGGCAATGACAGCGCCTATGGCGGCACGGGCGCGGACCGGGTGTTCGCGGGCGGTGGCAATGACAGCCTGTTCGGCGGCGCCGACAATGACATCCTGCGCGGCGAGGACGGCAACGACAACCTGCAGGGCGAGGGCGGCAACGACCAGGCCTATGGCGGGGCCGGCGACGACCAGCTGTTCGGTCATGACGGCAACGACACGTTGCAGGGCAATGCCGGACAGGATTCCGCCTATGGCGGGCTTGGCAACGATGTCATCTACGACACGCCCGAAACCGGGCCCGGTGGGGCGGACCTGCTGGTCGGCGACGACGGCAATGACAGCCTCTACGCTGTCGGCGGCAATGACGAGCTGTCGGGCGGCAACGGCCATGACCGCATGTTCGGCGGGGTCGGCGAGGACACGCTGTTCGGCAATTCCGGCAATGACCGCCTGGAAGGGCAGGGCGATGACGACACCCTGGCCGGCGGCACCGGCAATGACACGATGATCGGCGGCGGTGGCAACGACGTCTTCTGGGACGAGACGGTGGCCGCCGGTGCGGGAGATGACACGTTCCGCGGCGAGGCCGGCGAAGACACGATCTATGCCGGTTTCGGTGACGATTTCGCCGTCGGCGGGGCCGACAATGACAGCATGTTCGGCGGCGCTGGCAACGACACGCTGCTGGGCAATGACGGCAACGACACGCTTCAGGGCAACGAGGGGCGCGACACGATCTATGCCGGCAACGGCAATGACCGGATCTTCGACGTGGCCGAAACCGGGGTGTCTGGCGGCGATCTGCTCAGCGGCGGCAACGGCAATGACACGATCGTGGCCCAGGGCGGCAACGATACGATCTACGGGGACAGCGGGGCCGACGAGATGACCGGCGGTGAAGGCAACGACCGGATCTTCTCGGGATCGGGCGCGGACACCGCCTATGGCAATGCCGGCAACGACACGATCAACGGTGGCACCGGGGCGGACCGGATCTTCGGCGGCATCGGCGACGACGTGCTGAACGCGGGCGGCGATGACGACGAGATGCATGGCGAGGACGGCAATGACATCCTGAACGGTGGCAGCGGCGTGGACTCCCTCTTCGGCGGCGAAGGCGATGACACCTTCGATGGCGGTCAGGGCGACGATTTCATGCGGGGCGATGCCGGTCTCGACACCTTCATCTTCAACGATGACAGCGGTGATGACACGATCGGCGCGTTCGATCCCAATGGCGACCTGGTCGACCTGTCGGGCCATGCCGAGGTCGATGGCTACCAGCAGGGCTTCAGCCTGTTCCAGGTCGGCAACCATGTCGAGGTGCGGATCACCGGCGATGACGGGATCGTGGACCAGGTGCTGACGCTGAACTTCGTCTCGCGCGTCGACATCAGCGCCGACGACTTCGTCTTCTGAGCCGTGACCGTCCGGTCCTTCGGGGCCGGGCGGTGCCCGGTCCGGAGCCAGCGATGCGGCGAGTGCATCGTCATGAGCACAATGCTGCACGTGCGAAGGGCCGGAAACGTTTTCGGTTGAACCGATGACGGGACTCCCCTTAAACGTCGAGACGCCCGGAGCCGGGCTTCTAGAACGTTTTCAGGTGGAAAATTCAATGAAAATCGCTGTCGCCGGTTTGGGCTATGTCGGGCTGTCCATGGCCATTCTGCTGTCGCGCAAGAATACCGTGACTGCCGTGGATATCGTCGCCGAAAAGGTCGCCATGGTGTCCGAGGGCCGGTCCCCGATCATCGATCCCGAATGCGAGGAATACCTGGCCAAGGGGGGCCTGTCGCTCACCGCAACGACGGATCCCCGGACCGCCTACACTGATGCGGATTTCGTGGTGATCGCAACGCCCACGAATTACGATCCCGAGACCAACGGTTTCGACACGCGCAGCATCGAGGCAGTCGTGGCCCAGGTGCGCGAGATCAACCCCGACGCGGTGATGGTGATCAAGTCCACCATCCCGGTCGGCTACACGCGGAGCCTGATCGAGCAGACCGGCTGTGACAAGATCATGTTCTCGCCGGAATTCCTGCGCGAGGGCAAGGCGCTCTACGACAACCTGCACCCGAGCCGGATCGTGGTCGGCGAGCGTTCGGATCGCGCGCGGGTCTTTGCCGGGCTGCTGCAGGAGGCGGCTCTGGACAGCGATGTCCCCGTCCTTTTCACAGATGCCAACGAGGCCGAGGCGATCAAGCTGTTCGCCAATACCTACCTCGCGATGCGGGTGGCCTATTTCAACGAGCTAGACAGCTATGCGCTGAGCCACGGGATGGAGCCTCGCCAGATCATCGAGGGCGTCGGGCTCGACCCGCGGATCGGGACCCATTACAACAACCCCAGTTTCGGCTACGGCGGGTACTGCCTGCCCAAGGACAGCCGGCAGTTGCTGGCCAATTACCGTGACGTGCCGCAGAACCTGATCCGCGCCATCGTCGATGCGAACCAGACCCGCAAGGATTTCCTTGCCGACCAGATCATCGCGAAGAACCCCAAGGCCGTGGGGATCTACCGCCTGGTGATGAAGCAGGGATCGGACAATTTCCGCGACAGCTCGGTCCAGGGGATCATGAAGCGCATCAAGGCCAAGGGTATCCCGGTGATCGTCCATGAACCGGCCATGGAAGAGGAGGCTTTTTTCGGGTCTCCGAACCAGCGCGATCTCGCCGCCTTCAAGGAGTCCTGCGATATCATCGTGGCCAACCGGCTGACCGACGAGATCGAGGATATCGAGGATCGCGTCTTCACACGGGATCTCTTCCGGGAAAGCTGACAGCCCGGCACCCGGCCCTGTTTCTTGGATGGAGTTGAGAATGAAGCATTATTCCAATTTCGGAGACCTGAAGGACATCCTGAAGCTGCTCCGCAACTCGAAGCAGGTCCATTCCAACTGGTATCTCGAGCAATACCCGGATGTTGCCGAGCTGGGCATGCACCCGGCCGAACACTATCTGAAATTCGGCGCCGAGATGGGGCGGGATCCGGGCAAAGGCTTCAGCACGCGCTATTACCTTGAAAACTATCCCGAGGTGTCGGAGATGGGGATGAACCCGCTCCTGCACTACGTGCTTCATGGTCAGAAGAAAGGCTACAAGCGCCGCGACTGGGGCAGCAGCGATCCCAAGAAGGAAGCCAATCGCAAGATCGGCGGGCTGCGCTCGAAGCTGATGAGCCTGGGCTTCACCGCCCAGCCTCTGGCCGAGTTCGAAGAACTCATGGTCAACGGCCCGGACGATTACACGCGGACGCTGGCGGCCCGGGAACTGGCGCTGTGGAACATGCGCGAGCGGACCGAGGAAGGGTATCGCCGCGCGCTCGAGTTCATTGCCCGCGGGCGGAAGACGGCGACGCTGGAACAGCGCGCCCGCTTCGCCACGATCGAGCTGCTGTGCCATTATTTCCTGGGCGATCTAGAGACCGGGCGGGCCTTTTTCGAGAAGGCCTGCCTGAAGGGCGAATTCAACCCGCATCTCCTTCTGGCCTGGGTCAATTTCCACGACTCGCCCGAGGAACGCTGCCTGTGGATCAACCAGGCCCTGCGCTACTACAACATCTCCGAAATCGGGCTTCTGCCAGACACGTCAGTGACGCTCTATGACCGTCTCTGCCCCGCGCGGCCGGTCAAGAAGATACATGACGGGCCGAAAGTCTCGGTCCTGTTGGCGGCCTATTGCGCGGCAGAGATGATCCCCACCGCGCTGCGGTCCCTGCAGGAGCAGAGCTGGCAGAACATCGAGGTGCTGGTCCTCGACGATTGCAGCCCCGATGACGGCGCGATGGCCCGGGTGGTCGAACGTTACGCCGCCGAGGACCCCCGCATCCGGCTGATCAGAATGGAGCAGAACGGGGGGGCCTACGTGGCCCGCAACCGCGGCCTCGACGAGGCGACGGGCGAGCTGATCACCATTCATGACGCCGATGACTGGTCGCATCCGCTGAAGATCGAGACCCAGGTGCGCTACCTGATGGACAATCCCGAGGTGCTGGGATGCACCTCGCAGCAGGCGCGGGCGACCGAAAGCCTGAACTTCACCAAGTTCCCGCATAATTGCGACATCGTGCGGGTCAACGTGTCCTCCTTCATGTACCGGCGCCGGATCATGGATGAGCTGGGCTACTGGGCGACGACCCGGTTCGCGGCCGACAGCGAATTGATCTTCCGCATCCGGAAGGTGTTTGGCGAACACACGGTGCACAACATCCCCACCGGTCCGCTTTCCTTCCAGCGCGAGTCCGACAGCTCCATCGTGAAGAACGACATCTTCGGGATCGACGGGTTCTATTACGGCGTGCGACACGAGTTCTTCTCGGCCAGCAGCCAGTACATCCGGCTTGGCGGCGACGTGCGCTATCCGAAGGATGTCCGGAACCCGCCGTTCAAGTTTCCCAATCCGATGCGGCCCAACCGGAAATCGCCGAAAGAGGCGCTGCCCTATGACGTGATCATCGCCTCGGATTTCCGCATGCCCGGCGGCAGCGTGCTGTCGTGCCTGGAAGAGCTCAAGGCGATGAAACAGGCCGGCCTGCGCTGTGCGGTCTTCTGCATGTATCGCTACGACCTGAACTATACCGATATCCGTCGCATGACGCCCGAGGTGCGCCAGTTCATGCTGGATGAACAGATCGACGTGCTCAGCTACGGTGAAATCGCGGAATGCGACCTGCTGCTGCTGCGCTATCCGCCGATCCTGGAACATCCGCAGCGCTACATTCCCGAGATCCGCGCGAAGGCGGTCAAGGTCATCGTCAACCAGCCGCCGATGAGCGACTACACCGAAACGGGCGTGGTGCGCTACCGGCTGGAGAATTGCGCCCGCAATCTGCGCGAGCAATTCGGCCAGGATGCCATCTGGTACCCGATCGGGCCCCTGGTGCGTGATGCTCTGACCAGCCACCACGCCGGCGAGTTGCAGCATATCGAGCTTTCGCCCGAGAACTGGCATAACATCATCGACATCAAGGGATGGGATCGTGGCCCGGGCTGGCACGATCCGGGCCGGACGTTGCGCATCGGCCGGCATTCGCGGGACAACGCGGTCAAATGGCCCGCCACCCGCGAGGACATCCTGGCGGTCTACCCGGAACGTGACGATATCGAGGTCCACGTTCTGGGTGGGGCATCGGCGCCGGCCGGGCTGATCGGCCACCTGCCCGACAACTGGATCGTGCACGAGTTCGGCGCCCTGCACCCGCGGGATTTCCTGGCCGATCTCGACGTGTTCGTCTATTTCGCCCATCCCGATTGGGTCGAATCCTTCGGCCGCACGATCATCGAGGCGATGGCCGTGGGTCTGCCGGTGATCCTGCCCCATGTCTACGAACCGCTGTTCAAGGAGGCGGCGCTCTACGCGACGGTGGAAACGGCCGTGGACACTGCGCGCCGCTTGCATGCCGATCCGGAAGCTTACAGGATGCAGGTCGAGCGCGCGCGTCGGTATGCGGCGGAAAACTTCAGCTACGAGACCCACATCCGGCGTGTGAAGCAGGTCCAGGAACAATAAGAAAGCCCCGAATGTCTCTACCATCTCAAGCCGGCAAGGTCTCCCTGGAACGCTTGCAGGGCATCCCCAAAATCGAATGGGACGGACAGGCGACGCTGTCGCAGACCGAGAAGACGGTCCTCTCCTTCGACGACAGCGGTTTCCGCTTCGACTTCCTCTGGTCCCCGAAACCGGGGGCGAAACGGTTGTTCGTGCTGTTCTCGGGCGATGCGATCCGTGCCAAGAACGACCCACCGGTCTTCCAGCGATGGAGCTGGGCTGATTATTTTCCGGGACATTGTCTCTACATTTCGGATCCCGCCCTTTACATGGACAAGGAGCTCGGCTTGGCTTGGTATGCTGGTACCGAGGATTTCGACCCGATGCCGGTGGTCCGCGACAGGCTCAACACGATTCTGAACAATCTCGGCCTGCCCCAGTCCGCCATGGTATCCTATGGCTCCAGCGGGGGTGGGTTCGCCGCGCTCCGCTTGCTGCGCTTCATGCCAGACGTCACGGCCGTGTCCGTGAATCCTCAAGTCAGTATCACGGATTACGAGATGCGGAGGAAAGTGAACATTTTCCTGCGGATCTGTTTTGGCGGAAGAGCGCGAAAGGAAGCCCTTGCAGAGTTTCCGGAGCGTCTGAATCTTCTCTCGGACCCCGAACCACTTAAGAGTTGCAACATTATTCTGGTTCAGAACGTTCTGGATTCTCATCACTACGAGGACCATTACAAGCCGTTTTGTGCAGCCTTGGAGGTTGGAGACGACCATGCCCCAGATGACCCGGCTCTGCATCGCGTCCTTTTCGAGAATCCGGGCGGTCACACCAAGGCAGAGGACGCCGCTACGTTTGGGAAGATCATATCCATTATCGAGCGTGGGGCGTGAAGATGGCGTCGGAGAAAAGACCGATCGAACTGGCCGCGTCCGAGGAACTGGTCCGCAACGTGATCAACACCGTGCGGGCCCAGGAAGGGCTGGACACGAGCTATTACAAGGTGTTTGCCATCGGCTTCAATAAGACCGGCACCACCTCGCTCAGCACAGTCTTCCAGAAGCTGGGGTTCACGCCGATGGACGGGCCGCATTGGCGCAAGACCTCGGAATGGTGGATCCACTACCAGTTCCAGGCTTTCAGTGACGGTCCTCCCGAGGATTTCCGGCATCTCGATCGCAGCTTTCCGCGTTCGAAATTCATTCTCAACGTGCGCAATCTCGATGAATGGATCGACAGCCGGATCGAACACGTGCGGGTTCGCATGAAGGAGCCCAAGTACCGCGCCCAGATGTCGGGGGGCAAGTTGCCGGGGAGGAAATCCATTCGCAACTGGGTCAAGCGGAGGCAGGAACACCATGCTGACGTTCTGGACTATTTCGCGGAACGTCCTGACGATCTGTTGGTGCTGAACTACATTACCGAATCCAATGCGCCCGAGCGCGTGGCGCGGTTCCTGGGCAAGCCGACGGCCGGGCTGAGCAAGCCCTATGTCCGATCGACCGCGGTCACGCGCGAGCACAACACCCTCAAGAACGAGGCACTGATCCGTGAGACTCTGGAAGAGATCGGGATCCCGCGGGAGCATCACGGCGCGGATGTCCTGATCCCGGGCTGGAGCGCGGCGTGACCACTCCGGCACATGTCGCGATCATCGGCGGTTCGAATTCCCTGATGGCGGGCGGCTATGTTACGAAGCTGCCGCATGCTCTTGCTGCCTCAGGGGTCGACGTGACGTTGACCAATCTCGCGGTCGGCGCGAATTCCTGTCTCGACGGGTTGGCCCGTGCCAAGAGCGCCGACCTCTCCGGGGTTGACGTGACGGTGATCGAGTATGCCATCAACGACCGGATGCTGCTCAGCTATTGTGGCGAGGAAACCTGGCTGAATGCCTATGAGGGGCTCGTGCGCCATCTGCGCCGGGAATATCCGAAGATGCATGTCTTGCCCCTCATCCTGGGACGTCGGGGAAAGAATTTCTTTGCCGACCAGGACGTGATGCGGACCGGTATCATGGCGCTGGCCCGGCGCTACACCCTGCCGGTGGTCGATTTCGACGCGCTCATGCATCGTGAACTGCCCCGGTTCGAGGAGTTCAAGACGATCTACAGGGACGGGGCGCATTACCTTCCGCCGCTGATTCCTTCGCATCTTGCCACCATGGTGGCCGGGGCGATCGCGCAATGCCTGCTCAGGGGGCGCCCCCTTGAGGTACCACTGCCTGAGCCGGTGGGTACGGGGCCGTTCGACGACGCGCAGGTCATGCCCCTTGACGCGCTGGCGCCAGGCGAACTGGCCCGGGAACGGTTCGAGAACTCGCGTTTCCAGGCCGATGCGGTCTTCCTGCCGGTCGGAACACATCTCGACCTGGGACAGGAGGCGGGTACGCCGATCAGCGTGGGATATGTGTCGGACAGGCGCAGCTGCGACATGGTGATCGAGACGGCAGGCCATCGCATGCGGCTGCATACGCAGCATGAGCTGATCGCCACGGGAGAATTCGAGTTCCTGCTGCGCACCACCCTGCCGCGCCGCCGCCATGCCGCGCATCTGAAAGGCGGGCCGATCCGCATCCATGCGTTGCATGCCGACCAGCTCGGCCCGGGATCGGACGAGTTCCAGAAGGGCTACAAGATGCTGGCCAACCGCTCGGACGGTCCGCAGGGGCTTTCTCTGGTCAGGATCCTGCGGCGTCTGTGAAACGAGTTCAGCTGTCGCGGAAGGCGCGGTCGATATAGTGCTGGAGCGGGCGCATCACGTAGCTGACCGGGGTGCGCTTTTCCGTCGAGAAGAACGCGTCCACCGGCATCCCCGGCAGAAGTTCACGATCGCTCAGGTCCAGCAGAGACTGCTCGCGCAGCCTGACCTTGACCTCGTAGTGATGCGACTTGGTGACCGGGTCGGATAGCACGTCGGGCGAGATATGCGTCGCCTCGCCGAGCAGGATCGGCACGTCGCGGCTGCCGAACGTGGTGAATTTCAGGGACGTTTCCTGCCCGACATGAATCTGGTCTATATCGGCCGCCGCAACCTTGACGCTGATCCGTATGGGCTCGTCATCGGGCACGATCATCATCAGAGGTTTCGCGGCCTCGACCACGGATTGCTGCCCGAGCAAGCGCGAGTCATGGATCCGTCCGGAGATCGGCGCGCGGATGTCCAGCCGTGACAGGTCCAGCAACAGGGTGGCGCGCTGCTCAGCATGACGGGTACGCAGCGGGCGGATCTTGCTCAGCTCGGCCTGAGCCTTGTCATGCGCCTCCGGCAGAAGGGTCAGCCGCTCCAGTTCCAGCTCCGAGACCTTGCCGCGCAGCTGTGCGATCTGCGCGGTGAACCGGCCGATATCCCCCCGGACCGCCACTTCGGAGCGCTTCAGGCTGGACAGTTCTGAGAGCTTGATCAACCCGCGCTCGGCCAGTTCGTCGGCACGCGCGATTTCCTCGGTCCAGTAGGCCAACTCGTCGGTCTTGGCCGCCAGCTGCGCTTCGACACCGGAGATCTCCGCCCGGACCTGCTCGATCTGCCCCTCGATCAGCTTGCCGCTTGCACGTTGCGCGGTCAGGTAGGCGACAAGCTGTTTTTCTTGGCGCCCCACCAGGGCCGCCACGTCGGACCGGGTTCGGGCGGCCTCGGCCAAGAGGTCGGGCAGCACGAGTTTCTCGGTTCCGTCGAGGATGGCCTCGAGCCGTGCGATGTTGGCCAGCACCTCGAACAGGTCCATCTCGACCACGTTGAGCTCGGAGCGCATCTGCCGGCTGTCCAGTCGCACCAGCAGCGCGCCCCTGGTCACGCGGTCACCGTTCTCGACGTGGATTTCCTGCACGATGCCGCCGATCGGATGCTGAACCGCCGTCATCGTGGTCGACACCTCGACCGTTCCCTTGCCGATCACGGCTCCGGCGATCTCGACGCGATTGGCCCAGAGCACCAGGCCGGCCAGCAGGAGGATGAAGGACAGAACGGCGACCAGCAGGGGTCGGCCCACGGCCCATGTACGCCTTGGCGGAGCGTGCCGTGTCATCTCAGTTCCTCCCCCCGGCGGTTTTGCGTTTACGGTCTCCCTCCAGTTCCGTGCTGCTCTTGCGTGGCAGGGCACGGGCCGGGGACCGTCCGCCATCTTCGTCCTCTTCGGCCGTTGTCGGCTTGATCGGAGACACCTTGCGCGGCGTCGTGTTCGATCCCGAGCGCAGGCTGTCGGATTTCAGCTCGATCAGCTTGCCGTCCTGAAGCTGGAAACTGCGACTGGCGTAAGACAGGTTCAGGGTTTGTCGCGACATCACGATGATCGTGGTTCCGGAGTTCATCAGCGAAGTGAAGGTCATCTTCAGCTTCTTGGGAATCCGGACCATCATGTCGGAGTCGAGCGCGTCGATCACCAGGATCTCGGGCTCGTGATACATGGCCCGCGCCAGGGCAAGCTGGTTGCGTTCGAAGGTGGACAGCCCCGACCCGTCAGCGTCGATCACCGTGGCGTAGCCGTCCGGCAGGGCGCAGATCGCGGCATGCATCCGGGCCCGGCGCGCGGCCATGCTGACCTTTTCCGGCGTTCTGTCGGGATCGAGCCCCGAGATGTTCTCCTCGATCGTGCCGGCCACGAAGCCGGGCGTTTCCGGGGCATAGCCCAGCAGGCCCTGGGCCTCCTGGTCGGACAGCCGCGCAATGTTGCGGCCGTTGACCAGAACCTTTCCCGATTTCTTCGGCCAGAGGCCAAGGATGCATTCGGCCAGCACGGTCTTGCCCTGGCTCGAGGCGCCGGTGATCTCGATCAGCTCGCCTTCTGAGACCTTCATCGAAACCGATCTGAGAACCAGTTCATTGGTCAGCGGCGAGCGCACGGTCAGGTTCTCGACCACCAGGCGGTGCGACGCGCCCGGTTGGTCCCCGTAGGCGTCATCTTCCAGCTCGCGGGCCTGCTGGTCGAGAATGCGGTTGAGCCGGATCCACTGGCGTCGTGCCTCGAACACGCGCGGGACCTGTACCAGAAAGCCCCGGATGGGGCCCAGCACGCGGGTCACGAGGAACGTCGCGGCCACCATGGCACCGACCGTCAACTCGCCCTGAAGGGTGAAATAGGCCCCGGCCGCCAGAACCGAGTAGCGCGTGACCATGACCACGATGCCCGACATGCTGTCGAACCAGCCGGTCCAGTCCTTCAGCGCGATGCTGTGGTCGCGGGCGTCATCTCGCGAGTCGCGCCACCGTGCCTTGAACCCGGGGCTCATGTCCTGTCCGCGCAGGGTCCGGGTCGAGGCGATGAGATGGTTTCTCAGCGTGGTGACCTGCCCACGCGCCCGGTCGGCGCGTTCTTGGCGCCCCCCGATGAAGACCGTCCTGACCGTCACGAGCGCGGCGATCACGCCGACACCGCCCAGGCAGATCCAGCCCAGGATCGGGTGCAGCACGTAGACCACGACAAGGAAAAGCGGGGTCCAGAAGAAATCGAACATCGCCACGAGCGAACCCGAATTGACGAACCCGCGCAGGTCGTCGGCCTCGCTCAGCCCCGCGGCCGGTTTCGAGCCGCCGCGCTGGAACAGCTGGCTGCGGGTGCCCTGCTCGAGCAGGGTCTTCTCGAGGCTTTCCTGGAACTGTGCCCCGAACCGGCCCAAGAGCCGGCCGCGAGCGTAGTCGAGCGTGCCCAGAACCAGCAGCAGCAGCAGCAGCAGCCCGAACAGTGCCACGAGGGTCTCGACCGAGCGTGACGACAGCACGCGGTCGTAGATCAGCAGCATGAACATCGGTCCGCTCAACCGCAGGAGGTTGACCGCAAAGCTGATCCCGAAGGCCGCGCCGAGGACCGGTCCACCCTGCCTGACGGCCCGGTGGGCAGCTCCCCTCAAGGCGCGTGACCGTGTCATCCCGCCTCTCCTCTTCGGCCGAAAATGGGGCCGGGCCGCGGACGCGGCCCGGCGTTCAGGCCTTGACCTGGTTCAGGTTGAAACTGACGATGATCCGGTTCGAGGCATCGCCCTCCGCGGTGGACATGTTCGGGTCCACGGCATGGTACAGCCAGCTGGGAAAGATCAGCATGCGCCCGGCCGTGGGGGTGAAGCGCACCTTGGTCCAATTCTCCTTGGAGCGCTTCTTGTTGGGTTGGAACTTGGCCTGGTTCATCAGATGCACGGTGCGTGGCTCGATGAACTCGATATTGCCGCAATCCTTCGGCGCCTGGATGTAGTAGACCCCGCTCCACAGGCAGCTGGGATGCACATGCGCCCGGTTCGCGCTGCCCGGAGGGTTGATGATCGACCACATGGTGCCAATGCGCAGCTCGTGGCTGTCGGCATAGCCCAGGTCCTCGGAAATGCGGGCCGTCGCCTTGTTGATCAGGTCCACGAGGCCGGCATATGTGTCGGATTTGTGCAGGTTGTTGTGACTGTGCCAGCCACCCAGCTGGGGCAGGTTGGACCGGTTGATCCCCTTCCGATCCCGTTCGCGCTCGGCGTAGATGGCCTTGAGCAGGGATTGGTTGAGCGGCTTGGGATCCGGCACGTCGACCTGGAAGATCATCGTGGGAAAGTAGCTTCGGCGTACGAATTTGAAATCGTCTGATGACATGGGAAAGCGGTCCGTTCTTTATCACTTGGCTGTCCCAATTCGTATTCAAGAAAATTTGAGCGTTCAACAGGTTTGAGGAGCGGAGACGCGGAAAGAGGCGATGCTGCTGCATCGCCTCGCTCCATGGCGTTCCGGCCTGACCGGTCAGGACTGGCCGGAAAAGGGCTGGAGGATCAGATTCCCGCCTCGTCGCCTTCGTCACCTTCGTCGCCTTCGTCGTCCTCGTCGCCTTCGTTGTCCTCGTCGTCCTCGTCGCCTTCGTCACCTTCGTTGTTCTCGTCACCCTCGTCGCCTTCGTCGCCGAGGTTCGGATCACTCTCGTTGCCTTCGTTGAACTCGTCGCCTTCGTCGCCTTCGTTGCCTTCGTTGCCCTCGTCGTTCTCGTCGCCTTCGTCTCCTTCATCGTTCTCGTTGTTCTCGTCACCGGTCCCGTTGGGCTCGTCCTCTTCGTCGCCCTCGTTGCCCTCGTCGCCCTCGTCGAACTCGTCGCCTTCGTTCTCCTCGTCGGCTTCGTCGCCCTCGTTGCCTTCGTCGCCCTCGTCGCTTTCGTTGTCCTCGTCGTCCTCGTTGCCCTCGTTGTCCTCGTCGCCTTCGTCGCCTTCGTCGTATTCGTCGTCCTCGTCGCCTTCGTCGTACTCGTCGCCTTCGTCGCCTTCGTTGTTCTCGTCGCCCTCGTTCTCTTCGTCGCCTTCGTCGAATTCGTCGCCTTCGTCGTCTTCGTTGCTTTCGTCGTCCTCGTCGCCCTCGTCGCCTTCGTCGTCCTCGTTATCCTCGTCGTTCTCGTCGTCCTCGTCGTTCAGGCCACCTTCGTCGCCTTCGTTGCCTTCGTCGTTCTCGTCGCCTTCGTCGTTCTCGTCACCTTCGTCGTTCTCGTCATCCTCGTTGGCTTCGTCGCCTTCGTTGCCTTCGTCGCCTTCGTTGCCCTCGTTGGCTTCGTCGCCCTCGTCCTCTTCGTTGTGTTCGTCGTTCTCGTCATCCTCGTCGGCTTCGTCGCCCTCGTTGCCTTCGTCGTTCTCGTCATCCTCGTCGGCTTCGTCGTCCTCGTCGCCCTCGTCGCCTTCGTTGCCTTCGTCGGCCTCGTCGCCTTCGTTGCCCTCGTCGGCCTCGTCGCCCTCGTCGGATTCGTCGCCTTCGTCGTTCTCGTCGCCCTCGTCGCCTACGTTTTCGATGCCGGGCTCATCGCCCTCGTTATTCTCGTCGCCTTCATCGCCGCCATCGGACAGGGCAGGGTCGAGGCCTTCGTCGCCTTCGTTGTTCTCGTCGTTCTCGTCACCCTCGTCACCTTCGTTGGCCTCATCGTCCTCGTTGTTCTCGTTGCCCTCGTCGAACTCGTCGCCCTCGTCGCCCTCGTTATTCTCGTCGCCCTCGTTGCTCTCGTCGTCCTCGTCGAACTCGTCGCCCTCGTTGCCTTCCTGGCCCTCGTCGCCCTCGTCGCCTTCGTCGTCCTCGTCACCCTCGTTGTACTCGTCGCCCTCGTTGTCCTCGTCGAGTTCGTTGCCCTCGTTGCCCTCGTCGCCTTCGTCGTTCTCGTCGTCCTCGTCGCCTTCGTCGCCTTCGTCGTCCTCGTCGCCCTCGTCGCCCTCGTCACCCTCGTTGCCGGGGTCATCCGTCAGCGTGCCCTCGTCGCCTTCGTCGCCTTCGTCACCTTCGTCGCTCTCGTCGTTCTCGTCGTTCTCGTCGCCTTCGTCGCCTTCGTCGAACTCATCACCCTCGTCGAGCTCGTTGCCCTCGTCGTTCTCGTCGTTCTCGTCGTTCTCGTCGTTCTCGTTGTCTTCGTCGTTCTCGTCGAACTCGTTGTTCTCGTCGTCCTCGTCGTTCTCGTCGTTCTCGTCGTCCTCGTCGTCCTCGTCGCCCTCGTCGCCCTCGTCGTTCTCGTCGTTCTCGTCGTCCTCGTCGCCTTCGTCGTCCTCGTCGAGTTCGTCGCCCTCGTCGTTCTCGTCGCCCTCGTCGCCTTCGTCGCCCTCGTCGTCTTCCTGGCCGGCTACGCCCTCGTTGCCTTCATCGCCTTCGTTGCCTTCATCGCCGTTCGCGTCATCGGTGCCGAGGCGCGGGTCGCCTTCATTGCCCTCGTCGCCCTCGTCATCCTCGTTGTCCTCGTTGCCCTCATCGTCCTCGTCGCCGGTCGAGCCACCTTCGTCGAGTTCGTCATCCTCGTCGCCCTCGTCACCCATGGTGTCGCTGCCGTCGTCGGTATCGCCGGCACCGGGCTCGTCGTTCTCGTTGCCTTCGTCGCCTTCGTCGCCTTCGTCGTTCTCGTCGTCCTCGTTGCCTTCGTCGTCCTCGTCGCCTTCGTTGCCCTCGTCGCCTTCGTTGCCCTCGTCGCCCTCGTCGCCCTCGTTGCTGCCCTCGTCGCCCTCGTCGCCCTCGTTGTCCTCGTCGAACTCGTTACCTTCGTCGCCCTCGTCGCCCTCGTTGTCCTCGTCGCCTTCGTCGTCCTCGTCGCCCTCGTCGAACTCGTTACCCTCGTCGCCTTCGTTGCCTTCGTTGCCTTGGTCCGGCTCAGGCGCGTCATCCTCGTCGCCCTCGTCGCCCTCGTTCTCGACGACGCTTTCGTTGCCCTCGTCGCCCTCGTCGCCTTCGTCGCCCTCGTCGTCCTCGTCGTCCTCGTCGCCCTCGTCGCCTTCGTCGCCTTCGTCGCCTTCGTTGCCTTCGTCGCCTTCGTTACCCTCGTCGTCCTCGTCGCCCTCGTCGTTCTCGTCGGCCTCGTCGCCCTCGTCGCCTTCATTGCCCAGGGCTGCCTCGTTGCCCTCGTCGGCCTCGTCGCCCTCGTTGCCCTCGTCGCTCTCGTTGCCCTCGTCGCCTTCGTCGCCTTCGTCGCCTTCGTCGTTCTCGTCGCCCTCGTCGTCCTCGTCGCCCTCGTCGGCCTCGTCGCCCTCGTTGCCCTCGTCGTCCTCGTCGCCCTCGTTGTTCTCGTTGCTGGCCTCGTCGCCCTCGTCGTCCTCGTCGCCCTCGTCGGCCTCGTCGCCTTCGTCGCCCTCTTCGCCCTCGTTGCCTTCGTCGCCCTCGTTACCTTCGTTGTCCTCGTCGCCCTCGTCGCCCTCGTCGCCGTCGTCCTCGTTGCCCTCGTTGCCCTCGTCGCGTTCGTTGTCCTCGTTGCCCTCGTCGCCTTCGTTGCCCTCGTCGCCTTCGTCGCCCTCGTCGTCCTCGTTGAACTCGTCGCCCTCGTCGTCCTCGTCGCCTTCGTTGCCCTCGTTGAATTCGTTCCCTTCATTGCCCTCGTCGCCATCGACGTAGTCGGCATTGGTCACGAAATCGGGGCTGAAGCTGATCGGGGCGTCGAGCGCGGCAGTGTCCAGTGCGGCGTCGATCAGGGCCTGCAGCTCTTCTGCGGTCAGGATGGCGGTGGCGGGGGTGTTGATGGATGCGGTCATGGGAAGCTCCGAAAATCGATTGGCCAGGGGCGCATGTGCAGCGCTTGGATGGGGTCTGGAAGGAGCAGGGAGGTCGATGGCTGACCTGAAATGAGATTTCCGGCGATGCCGCGGGGCACCAATAGCCTGAATAGAAATCCGTTCGGTCCGCAGCCCTGCGGATGTATGTGCGAGCCAAAGTGAAACAGGAAATGCGCCACGGCCCAGAAATCAGTATTTGAGTTCATGGTGTAAACCGGCCGGGATTCTGTCAACTGTTTTATGGATCTGCTTGATTATCCGTTCGAATCCCGACGACTGTCGCGCCCTGGTCCAACAGGTCGGGCACGCCGTACCGGCCATGGAATACCCCGTGAAGCACGGCTTCCCCGCCGGCGGAAAGGCGTTCCGACAGGATCCGGGCCACGGGGTAGTTCCAGTCGTAGTCATAGGGCCGGTCGGGATCGGCCAGCGCCTGCCGCAGCCGGGACGCACGGCTGCCGAGATCCTGCGCCGCCTCGGCGGCGCGGACCTGCCCGATCAGGGCCGCCAGGCCGGGATCTTCGGCGCGCACACCGCGCACGGTCACCGCCTCGGACAGATAGGCACAGGTTTCCCGCAGGGCCGGGGGCATCCCGGCCGGGCCGCTGGCGATCACCTGCATCGCGTGGCCGAACTCGTGCGCCAGCCGTATCAGATCGGCGGGGGTTCCGTCACAGGCACAGCTGACATAGGGGCGGCCGCCGCCGATATCGTGGAGGGTGAAAGGTCGCGGATGGCGCGTCATGTCCGGGGCGAGTTCCAGCACGGTGCGCGCCGCGGTCTCCCGGGCCAGCGACGCCAGCGGGGGATGCCGGGTGCACCAGGCGCGCAGGACCATGTTCCAGAGCGCGCTGCCGGACTGGCCGATCGGGTCGCGGGGCCGGGTCACGCCACGGCTTCGAGAGCCGTGGGCAAGCAGCCCGGCACATGCCGTGGCGCTCAGGCCGTGCAGCGCCAGCCAGTCCGCAAGCGTGGCTCGTGCCGTGCTCACCGCCCCTTGGCACAGCCCCGGGGCGGGCCGACCGGGACGGTCACGGGAATTTCGGGAGGCAGCAGGTCGCGCAGGTAGGCGATGCGGTGGGGCACGGCCTCTAGTGTCTGCCGCGTGTCCACCGGAGGAAACCGCTCTGGGTGATACAGGATCGCGAAGGCAAACAGGGCCGTTTCGGCCAGGTCTTCGCGATCAGGCCGGCTGCGGGCATAGTCGGTCAGGAAGCGGCCATCGGCTTCCTGTGCTGCGATCCAGCCGGGGGACAGCCGATGCTCGGCATCCCAGGAGGCGTGGACCGCCTCGTGAAACAGCGATTCCTCGAGATGGGCATAGCCCTCGCGGTGATCGGCCGTTCCGGTATAGACGATGATGCCGCCGGTCCCGGCATGAAAGCCCTGGCGGCCGGCATGCACGCCGAAGCGCCGAATGCCCCGCCGCAGGGTGGTGGGCAGGCGTCCGAGGGCGGTGGCGAAGCGCAGCGCCTGCGCCCGGGCTGCCGCGCTGTCGAATTCCGGATTGATCGCCATTTCGATTGAGGTTCCGTCGGCGTAGCGGGCATGGAACAGATGCGCCTCGACAATGGGCTCGCCATTCACCCGCTTGTCCCAGATCTGCCGGGCGCCGCGTCCGGCCGCTTCGAGGCAGACGAACTGTGTCGGGTCATCGGCGCGGATGATGTCGAAGACCGTGCCCGCCGTGTCACCGAAGGGCGGCGCCTGCGCCGCGACCGGCAGGGCCTGGGAAAGTGCCAGCCCCGCGGCCAGGCAAAGCGGCCGCAGCCGGCCGGACGGGCGGGGCCGGTCGGACCGGGCCGGGATGTCGGGCATGGCGGTCTCCTGGTCCTGTGCATGGCGGTGACCGAAGTCTGGCCCCAAAGCCCCGTCGCATGCAAGGTGGCAGGTCTGTTCTGCCTCAGGCATGCGGCGGTTTTTCGACCAGTTCATGCAACAGGTGCATGTGCAGCTGCTCCAATCGCCGGCTGCTGATCCGGACGATCCGACGAAGGCTGGGATTGGCCGAGAGCTTCAGCCCGCTTTCCGCCAGTCGGGCCTCGGCCGCGGCGGTGTCGTAGAGAGCGGGATCCGAAAAGGTGACGCCAAACGTGTCGCGCAGCTCCGCAAGGTCGGCGGCGTTGCGCAGGATGGCCAGATCCCGAACCTCGGGCCATAGCGTGGCGCGGGCCTTGCCCTGCGGCCCGGGCAGCCGGGCGTCCATTTCCTGAAGCAGGCGGCGCAGGCGGATCGAGTCCTGGGTGAAGACATCCTCGCGATCCGGATAGAGGGTCCTGCGATAGCTGCGCAGGATCTCCATCGCCTCGGCTGAGAGGGATTCGTTGCGCCGGCTCGAGGGCAGCTCCGGAACCGGGCCGTCGCCGGCCATCCAGGTCAGAAAATCGGTGACCGCATCGCCGGCCGTCAGGGCCGCGGGCTCGAAGGCCCGCGTGGTCAACGGCATCGTGGCTGCCCAGGCCCGCATGTGCGAGGCCCAGTCCAGGTTGACGGGCCAGTCGACACGGCCGGAGGCCAGCAGGTGCTGCTGAAGATCGGACAGGTAATAGCCGGGCGCGGGACGCAGGTAGCATATCGCCTCGATCCGCGCTTCGGGGCACAACCGGCGCAGCTGCGCCACAAGCGCGTCATGCCGGTCGATCCGCGTGAAATACTCGGTGGACAGCAGCAGCGTCCGGGTGCCGGGCCTTTGCCACAATTGCTGCGCGACCATGTCCCAGTATCCTTGGGCGACCTCGTCCATCACGGCCTTGTCCGTGCCGAACAGATGGTGGAACTGGCGCGGAACGAGTGTCTCGTGGAACGGCACGCTCAGCGCCGCGTGGCGACCCGGAGAGCCGAGATCGGGATAGAAGAGTCCCTGATCTGCCAGGGCCTCCCGGTTCTCGTGGCAGGTGACCTGGATCGAGGTGGTTCCGGTCTTGTGGGTGCCCACGTGCAGCACGACGCGCTCGACGCCGTCGCCCGCCGCCCGTATCGAGAGCACGGCCGGCGCGACAGGGTCGGGCACCAGCCCGGCCTGCCGAAGCAGCATGCTGCCCGGGGCCCGGCCCGCGCGTTCCTCTTCCTGCGGCGTGACCCGGTAGAGCGGCGCCCCCGCCACTGCGTCCAGCCGATCCAACCCGTCGGTCAGCGACAGGGTCTCGGGCAGGGTATCGTGCCAGTCCCGGAATCCCGAGGCCCGTCCCTCCGTCACGGCATGTCGGCGATAGCAGTCGTTCAGCCAGCGCTCCTCGTCCCCGGCATAGATCACGTAGGTCAGGTCGAACGCGGCGAACGCCTCGGTGACTGCCGGCAGGATCCGCGCGCCCCAGTCGAAAAGCGTGCTTCCTCCCGGATGTGCCAACCGGTCGGCCAGCAGTGCCTCGTCCGAAACGATGATCGTGTGCTCGGGGCGCTTGGCCATCCACACCGCGATCCGCTCGGCATTCCTGCGGATGCCGTCCAGGGCCAGTTGCTGCGCTTCAGGAAAACTGTCGACGGGGGCCGTCGTCATGTTGGTCACATGCGCCCGCCACCATTGGAAGCGGCCCACCGCAGGCAGCAGCAGCACGCCTTGGCCCAGGGTCGGCCGGCTGCGCTCGAGTGTCGCATGGATCGCGGCCGTGGATACCCCGGGCAACCCGGGATGGATCACCAGCCGCTTGCGCCCCCTCTGTTGCCTTTCCGCCGCCACCCTGCGTGCTCCTCCTCGCCCTGACGTCCCAGGTTCAGCGCAGCGAGGCCCAGTGCGACAGGTCGCGACCGGTCCACTCCGCCAGGGCCCGGACCTCGGCACGGTAGTAGACCGCCAGGCGCCTTTCTAGGTCCTCGGAGAGGACCGGCATGCTGGGCCATTCCCGGCTCGTCTCGGTGCGGTCCTTCTTGACCGACTTGGCATTGGTCAGGAAATCCGCATCGCGTGCGGGAATGTCGTTGGGCGTTCCGAGATGGGCCATCACCCGCTCGGTCAGGCCGACCGCGTTTTCCTGCAGGTCGTCGTAGAAGAACACCCCGATCCTGGGAAAGACGGTCTGCCAATGCGTCAGGATGCTGGCGTAATCGCCCAGGCCCAGCATCCTGTACTCGTCGCTCATCTCGGTGATCTCGGCCTGGTAGGACAGACGCCCCTGCATCATGTGATGGGTATAGCTGGACAGGTAGCGCTCCACCGGGTCGCGCAGCATGACCAGAAGCCGGACCTCGGCGCCCAGCAGGTCGTGGATCCGGGCGGCGATATCCAGCCCCTCTTCGGGCAGGCGGAAGTAATGCGGCGTGCTTTCCAGTCGCCAGCGTGCCTTGCGCCCGGCCTTGAAGGCGGCCTCGTATTCGGGAAGCTTCTCGAGATGGTCCCTGGCGTTGAAGAAGTTCAGCTCCTTGGGAGAGCTTGCGAAGACATGCCCCGACTTGCCGAGGCACTCGTGCAGCCACGTGGTTCCGGCTTTCTGGGCGCCGACGATGAGAAGGTTGGGCAAGGTCACGAAGTCAGGATCCTGTCACTTGTCGGAATCGAAATAGGGTGTGTTCAATTCGGCTTCCGCAAATTCCGAGTGCAGCGCCTCCAGCGTCGTGAACTCGGCCCGGCCGCCCGTGCGACGCGTTCGGCCCGTATCGAGACCCCGGGTGTTCTCGAAGGCCGTCATCTCGACGACGCGCTGGTGCAGCAATTCCAGCCGCGTCTTCAGGGCGGTGACCTGTGTCGCCAGCTGCCCCTCGCGCGCCGCCAGGAGCGTGGCGCGTTTCTCGGCGCGGCCGGTCTTGTCGATGCGTGTTTCGTCCTTGCCGCGGGACTTGGCCTCGCGCAGTTCGGCCTGCGCCTTCTTGAGCGCCTTCTTGGTCTTGAGCAGTTCGGAATCGGTCCTGTTGGCGGTGTCGGTTACCGCGGCGAGCTCGTCGAAGCGAGTGTCGAGCTGCAGGGTCAGCGTCTCGACCTGCTCGATGAGGTCGTCGTTCCGCGCGGCCAGCTCGGCGATACGTTTCTCGCGTGCGATCATCCGCTCCAGCAGGTCCCCGCCGATCCCGCCCTCGACCAGGCGGGACTGGGCATCGCGCGTCTGCGCGCGCTGTTCCGCCAGTTCGGCCTTGAGGGTCGCGATCTCGTCAAGCCGGCCGGCCAGCTCGGTCCGTGCCGCGTCGCGCTGCCGCGCCATGACGGCGGATGTCTCGGCCAATGCGGTGATCCGCGCCGACGGATCGCCGCGGCCCGTGCGGCCGGGCTCCGGGCGCCGACCGGTCAGGCCGGCCAGCGCCGAGGCAAGCGGGTTGGCGGCACGCGGTGTGCCGGATGCGGGCCCGGGAGCGGGCTCGGCGCCCAGCCGGTTCAGGATCATGTCCAGCCTCAGGCGGGCGGCCTCGTCCCGGCAGAGATCGATGAGCGTTGCGACCGGTTCGGCCGGGGCCCCGCCCACAGCCAGGAGGCAAACTCCGTTCCCATGATCCAGCCGAAGATGCGCATGCGCCTCGCAGAGCGCCGCGAGCGCGTCCAGAGTTCCGGCATCGGCACCGGAGAGCCCGTGCAGCAGCACGATCCCGCGCTCAGACAGCCGTTCCAGCCAGCGCTTGGCCAGTCGGTCAAGCAGGTCCGGGTTCACGGCCGGCGCGACCACGAGCAGGTCGATCGCATCGGGTTCGAAACTGCGCGGATGCAGCTGCGAGAATCTCTCGTACTGTTCGGCGTTTTCACTGGCAAGCGGCGCGGCACGGTCGGCCGGAAGGTCCAGGATACCGTGACATTGGCACGCGAGGTCGAGCCGTGCGACGGCCTGGCAGAGCGCGAAATGCGCCGTGCCGTCCGACATGTCCAGCGTTACGGCCACCCGGGGATCGGCATGGCCCGCCGCCCAGAACAGCAGGGGAAGGTGCCCGGCCCAGTCCCCGGTCGCGTCATGGGCCGGCGTCCAGAAAATCTCGTCCCCCAGACAGGGCAGGATACGCGCTGCGGGATCGGTCTCGGAGGGGCTGAGGGACGGCATAGTTCACCTAGTTTCTGCGGTCACGGCGGACATGTTGTCGGTCACATGTCCCGCGGGCTCTGCACCGGGCGGGTCTCGGGACGCGGTGCAGGTCGATGCGGGGCATGCCGGTTCCTTTAGCCCTGCTTTGCCTGGCGGAGGCCGAGCTTGCGCAGCGCCTCCCATTCGGCCTGGGCGCGCAGGGTCTCGAGCCGGTCGGTCAGCTGGCCGATGCTCTGCAGGTCACCGACCAGCGTCTCGACCTGGGCAAGCCGGTCAGAGATCTGTCGGCTCTTCTTCAGATGTTCCGCGGTCTGCCACAGGATCACCACCTGCGCAGTGGAGGCGGTGCGCAGCTGGGCCGCGGTGGCGCCGATCGCGGTCCCCTCGAAGCGCGGCGCGACATCCTCCTCCCAGACCTGCGCATCGAACCCGTTCAAGGTACGGCCGGCCCGGGCGGCGTAGTCCCAGTACCAGACCGGGTCGAGCCGCTGGAGATGCCAGGTCATGTTCTGGACCAGCCAGTCCATGGCCGCGGCATGCTGGGCCCGGCAGGCCGCGGCGTCATGGTCCAGTTCCGGCAGCCGGGATACGATGGCATCGTAGTGATCGAAAAAGGCCAGCAGGTTGCGGTCCAGCGCCATCATGGTCTGGCCCGGGCGGTTCACCCGGTGAAAGCAGACGATCTGGTTGTAGAACCCGATCCGGTCGACACCGAGGCAGACATCCCAGTGGAACGGGTTGTCCTCGAAGAAGAACGGGCCCTCGGCAAAGCGAAGCCCCTTGGTCTCGAGCGCGGCACGCAGGTAGAATTTCCGCCAGGGCGCGGCGATCATGGCCAGCGCCTTGAGCCGGCGCTCCAGCGGCGCGCGTCCGCCCTCGTCGGCCGGCGGCTGCGGGGCGCTGACATCTATGCCGGCCAGGTGGCCCCAGCGGAACGCGTCGGCCGGTGGCTTGGCGGCCTGCATCGCCTCGTCGAACTCGCGGTAATTGGCCAGCATCACGTCGTCGCCGCTGGCCTCGAAATGCCGTCGGGCCTCCTTGAAGCCCTTCGGTTCGATCCAGTCATCGCCATCCACGAAGAACACCGCCCCGCCGCGTGCCTGGCGCAGGCCGATATTGGCCGGAATGCCGACACCGCCGGGCGTGTTGGTGCCCAGGAAGATCGGCACCCAGACATAGGGGCTGACATCCCGGATCCGCGAGAGGTGGCGGATCATCGCGGGGGTCGCGTCGGTCGAGCCGTCATCGACCACGATGATCTCGTCGCCGGGGCGGGCTGCCTCCAGGACGGAGGCGAGGCACTTTTCGACATAGGGTGCCACGTTGTACGTGGTCACGATGAAGGACATCTGCATCAGGCAGCCCTTTCGAGTTCGGGCGCGGCCCAGCGGGCCAGGGTGGGATTGCGCAGCAGCGCCAGCTCGATCGCGGGGGCCAGTGCGGCGCGGGAAGGCGCTGCCAGCCGGCGCAGGAAAAGCGCCTGCTCGGCGGTCAGCCGCGAGAGGGCGGTCGCGCTGTCCAGCTGTCCGCGGATCCAGCGCAGCAGGCGCAGCATGAACTCCAGGAAGGGATCGGCGAAATCGGCGCGCTGCACGTCCTGCCCGACCGCGTGCACGAAACGGTCGGCCACGTTGTCGAGCGCTTCGAACACCCGCAACCGGTCGATCCCGCGCCGGTTCGTCAACTGGGAGCGACCGGCATCCACGTGGTGGATGCAGCCGACCTGCCGGCTGGCGAGGATGGTGCGTGCCGAAAGGAAACCCGACCAGTGATGCTCGACGTCGTTGTGGACCGGGATCTCGGTACAGTGGATCGACTCGCGCCGCAGGAAGGACCGGTTCCAGATCTTGTTCCACGGGTAGGCGGCCACGCGGCACAGAGACAGCGCACCTTCGTGCGACACCGTCTCGAAACGCTCGCCGATCCCGGCGGCCGCCCAGTAGGACGCATCGGGCTCCAGGGGGCCGGTCCCGCCACGTTTCAGGACGCGGCTGTCATGGTGGCGGAACATGGCGAAATCGAACTTCCGCCCGGCCAGATCATCGAGGATTTCGCCGATCTCGGGGGTCAGCACGTCGTCGGCGTCGAAGAACAGGACGTGGCTGCCTTTGGCCCGTTCGGCGCCACGGTTGCGGGCATGCCCGGCCCCCCGCGACCGGTCCGAGCGCAGCCAGACCAGGTCCGAGCCGGGCAGGGGGTCATGCACATCGAGCGGGATGACCTCGCCCATCCGGCGCGACATGTCCGCGACCAGCGCCGGGGAGCAGGGGATGTCGGACCCGTCGTCGCAGATGATCACCTGGTCGGCGATCTGCATCTCGCGGAGTTGCAGAAGCAGACGCGCCAGTCCCCGAGGCTCGTTCAGGACCGGAACGATCACGCTCAGTTTCATGCAACGAAGATCCTCAGGTCGCCAAGGACCAGCCGGAAGCTCCTGGGATCGAAATGGAACATCAGGTTGCGCCAGCGCGTCTCGGTCTGGAGTTCCGGGTGGTCGGCGATCCGCAGCGCGTCCACGTGCAGGCTCTCGGTCGGGAAGCTGACCATGCGGCGGTCGAAGAAGAGGTCGTGGAACCCGCCCTCCTGGCCCGAGCGCAGCGACACGCGGCAATCCACCGAATGCGGCGCGGTACTGGTGCAGGCGAACCCGACAACGCCGTAATCCGCCAGCGATTCCCCGCCCAGAGACAAGGACAGGGTCAGCCAGCGCCCGGGTGTGCGGCTGGTGAAATCCATCGACAGAAGCCCGTCCGTCGGCCGCGTGAACGCGGCGTCCAGATCGCTCTTTTCCGGGTCGATGTCGCAGATGAGCCCTCGCACAAGCGGCCCTTCCGTGGGCAGCTCGGCACCCGCCTCCATGTCTCTGAGCGCGTCCAGAGTTTCCTGTGCGGCCGAAATCGGATTATCAGAACTCATTGAACCTCTTCGGGCGAATAGATGCTGTCAGTAGAGTGGCCGATCGTGGCGGCAGGCCGCACAACGTTGGTCACCGGCACTATTAACGAGCCGGCCTTCAGGGTGCAAGTAGAGCACGGCTGGCCTGAAAAACCCCCGGAATTCTGGGGTTTAAATGTGGTCAGTTGCTCAATCCAGCATCAGGTTGCGGATCATTGCCGACACGCGTCCGAGGGTCCGGACATCGGCCTCCTCGGGACGTGCGTCGAACCCCTCGGGCGGCGGCGGGGTCTCGGACGGGGGGAACGGGTTGGTGGTCTGGTCCCAGAATGTCTTGGCCATCCAGACATTCTGCGCTCCGTAACGGTTGCGCAGCATGCGTCGGGATTTCAGGGACAGGATGCCGTTCGAGGTGGTGTTGAAGGCCTCCTTGTGCGCCATGGTTGCCCGGACGACATCCACGACGAAAGCATGGTGTCCCGCCTCGTTCTCGAGATACGGGTTGGAAAAGCGCAGGTATTCGAGGGCGTCGGGCGGCAGGGACACCTTCTGAAGGATGTCGGGGCTGGGGCTCTGCAACCCGGCCGGCACGCTCAGCCCGAGGCTCTCGAAGAACTCTCGGAACAGCTTGCCGCTGCGCACAGCGGTGTCGAAGCGACCCACGGTCATGGCGGGGCGGCCGAACACGTCCAGCCATTTCTCCAACATCACGCGATTGGACAGGAAGAAGGGGTTTTCCTCGGCCAGGTAACGGGTGAGGGTACGGGTCTCGCGGGTCTGGAAATCCTTGACGAACTGGTTGTAAAAGCTTTGCAGGAACGCTTCGGGGCTGCGGATGTAGCATACGATCCGCACGTCGAAATGCTCCTTGAGCAGCGCCAGCCGCGCCGGGTCGGAGGAAAAGGAGAATTCCTCGCAGCTCACGATGGCGACCTCGGCCGGGCTGGCCGACACCTCGCGGATCAGGTTCTGCCAGGCCGGGATGGCGTCAAGCGGCTTGTCGCGGTTTTCCGGGGCCCGCAACTGCCAGCACAGTTTGAAATGGGCGTTATGGATCTCGCCGGCCTTGGGGTACAGGACACCGCTGTTGAGAAGCAGGTCACGGTTGCGTGCCATGACATTCTGAAGATAGGTGGTCCCGGTCTTGTGGGTCCCGATGTGCAGTACAAGCGTTTTACGATTACTCATTCAGATTCAGCCACTTCTCTCGCCCTGCCGTCCGGCATCCCTTGCAGCGGATCCCCGACCCTGTCGGCCGGTTCCGATCCGCAATCCCCCCTGCTGCGCTCATGATGCTTGTCACCTGCGCACCGACTGCATCATCCGGATCAGTTCGGGTTGCCAGCGCCAGTCTTCCAGGCGCATGATCCCGTAGCTGACGGGATCGTTCTGCATCTCCTGGAGGCGCCGTTCGACCAGGAAATCGAGCCCCTCGATCCCAGTCTCGCGGAGCCGGTGTGGCTCGATATGGTAGCCGTATGTCTTCTCGAGCGCCGTCACGAATGCTGCCGCAGCTTCCCGGTAGATACCCTTCAGATCGTTCCGCAGACCGCTATAGGACCAGCCCATCGTATTCAAGAGCGACTGCACCACCATGTCGATTCGTGGCCAGCTCTCGTCGAGCGACCGCAGGATCACAGCGCGGAACATGTTGAAGCTGTAGAAATGGCGCTCGTCGCCCTGCTTGATGTCCTGGGCCGTGTGCTGGCGGTAATGGTAGCTGTGGCCCTGAACATGGGCGAGCGCACCGCAATACTGGGCGACCAGCAACTGGAAGATCTGGTCGTCGAAAGCCCGGATGTGCTCGGGGAAGTAGATCTTCTTGCGGTCCAGGAAATCGCGACGGTAGATCCGCCGCCAGATGGTCGGTTGGCCGACGGCGATCGCGTCCCCGGGGATCCAGGTGTAATGATGGGGCCCGATGCAGCGGTCGCCGGGCATGGTATAGATCTCGGCCTCGTAGCTGGGCACCAGCTGCGCGTCCGCGGGACGGTCGGGATGGAAGAACTGGAACTCGCCCTCGGCCACGAAGGTGCCGGTGTGGCGGGCGACTTCCAGCAGAGCCGAGAACAGCCCCGGATCGACGCGGTCGTCGGCATCGATGAAGGCGATGTGGCTGGCATCTGATTTCTGCCGGCCGTAGTTGCGGGCCGAGGCGCAACCGCCATTGGGCTTGTTCAGGAGCACCACGCGCGGATTGCCGGCATAGCGCTCGGCCACCAGTTGCTCGCAGCCGTCGCTGGACCCGTCATTGACCACCAGGACGCGGATGTCGGGATTGCCGTCGGCCAATACGCTGTCGACGCATTCCTCGATGAACTCGCGGGTGTTGTACATTGCCACGACCACATCGAGCCGCGGCCGGCGATCGGGAAAGTTGTCCTCGAAATCGCGCCGCAGCACGTGCTCGCCGCATTCCAGATAGTACTGGCGCGGCGCCGTCTCGTCGGCCGGGTTAAACAGGCCCGATCGCACATGCGCGTAGAGCTGGCCCAGCAGGAAACCGGTCGGCGCCGTACGCATCGTCTCGGCGATCGCCGCCTCGGCGCCCGGGGCGTCGAAGACCAGCAGGTCAGGCTCCAGCCCGGCCAGTGCCGAGGCGGGCAGGGCGGGCAGGACCTCGACCGCGCCCTCAGTGCCCTCGGGCACCGGTTCGGCCCGGTGTCCCAGCGCGACCAGCCTCTGGAAGGGCTTCTCCTGACGCTCGACTGCCAGGTGCGCCGCCGCATTGCGCCGGTCCGCGGCGGGCCGGATATCGGGCAGGTCCGGGTGCAGCCCGGCCTGCAGGCAGGTCACGTTGCGCAGCCCCAGCGCGGCCACGTTGGCTTCAAGCCGGGTGACGGCCGCGGCATCGGGTTCGAGGCACAGCACCTGCCAGTCGGGAAAGGCACAGGCGAAGGGCAGGGAAAACCAGCCCTCCCCGGCGCCGACCTCGACGCACAGCCCGCTTCTGGGAATCGCGCGAGAGGCAAGAAACAGTTCCGCCCCGTGATGCAGCCAGCGCAGACGACGGTCCCTTTCGAGCGGATCCGCGGCATGTGACAGGCGCACCGGGACACCGAACGCGGAGTAGTGCGTCTCTGCCTGCTCGCCGGTCTGCACGTGTGTCCCGGACATACTCATTGCAGGACCTCCCTTGCATATTGCATCAGCGCGTGACGTTCGTTGCGCGGATCCGGCACGGTCTCGTCGATCACGAGGAAAAGCGGATTGATCTGCCGCAGCGTCTGGCGCAGCGCCATCCGGTAGGCGAAGCGGTGGAAGGCCGGAATGCTTTCGTCGCACCACCGCAGGAGTCGCAGCGCCCCGATGGCCAGGGCGCCGCGCTGCCGGGGGTTGTTGAACTCGGGATGCTGTTCGAACAGCTGGAAGGTCACCCGTGCGGTGCCGATGATGTCGAACCGGGCCGTGCCGCTGGTGGCGGTGAGCTGCAGCCGCAGCTGGCGCTGGAAATAGGTGAAGCTGCGGGCCGCGCAGATCTCGACGGAACGGGCATGCGCGATGACCATCGTGTGGAACAGGATGTCTTCGAAGAAATGGTCGTTCGGAAATCGCAGGGCGCCGCGCGCGATCACGTCGCGATGGATGAACTTGTTGGCCGATTGCGGCTCGCAGCTCATGGCCCAGGCCTTGCGGTCGGCCAGGTCTTCCGGCGCCTCGGCCTCGTAGCCCTCCATCGCGCTCTCGTCGAGGAAGACCTCGAGCCGGGTCCGTTCGCCGGAATAGACGCCCCGCACGATAAGCAGCTCGGTGCCGGTCTCCTCGATGATCCGGGCGGCCTCGGCAAAGGCCCAGGGGGCACGCGTGTCATCGGCGTCGAGGAAGCATATGTAATCGCCGGAGGCATGGTGCAAACCCCGGTTGCGGGCCGAGGAGAGCCCGTCATTCGCCTGTTGCAGCAGCTTGAGGCGCGGATCGTCGAAGCCGGCGATCAGGGCCTTCGTCTCGGGGCCCGAGCCATCATCGACCAGCAGGAGTTCCAAGTCCTCGTGGGTCTGGTTGAGCACCGATTCAACCGACTGGACAAGAATGTCCCTGTCGTCGAAGGTCGTCATTATACAGGAGATTTTCATGGGGCTGGTCCTGCGCCTGTGGCGCTTCAGTGGGTTCCGGTGACAGCAAGGTCGAACAACGTCAGGCTGTGATCCGTCCGGGACAGGAAAAGATGAAGGTCGATCCGCCCGACCCCCTCAAGCAGGCGGGGCGACAGCGGCAGGACGCAGCCGGCCCACGCGGCCTCGGTCCCGATCTCCAGCGGCGCGGCGGCGAAATGGTCGTGGAATCCGTCCTCGCCGATGAGGCGCAACGCCGGGGCAAGGTCGACGGGCTGATCGGCACGGGCCCGGAGCTGCAGGTGAACCCGGCGGCTGGCCAGCCATGCCTCCTGGTCCGGCAGGACCATGGCAAGCTCGCACCACTGGAACGGTCCGGGCATTCCCTTGGGAGACAGGTGCAGCGCACCGTCCGCCTCGAATGTCAGCTCGGCATCCGCTTCTCCGATCCCGACACGCAGGCCGGGACCAAGATCCGCCGTCGAACTCGTGCGCCCCCGGGCCCGGAGATCCTCCAGCGGAAGAAGGTAATTCGGATGCAACAGGTTTCTCCTCCGAACTCTGGCTGGCCCGTCACATGGTGCGATCGGACCTGCAAGACATGCGCCGCCAGCCTCGGGGCTGACCGGCGACTGGTTAAACAGGGGGCTTTGCGGTGTCAACGATCCTGCAGAACAGGCGCATGAACGAATTTTTTCATAATCAAGACTATGCGCGCTCCGGTGTGGTGCGGCTGGAGTCACATCCGAGGTGCACATTCCGTATCGAAACGGAATGTCATACGGAGGGTCATCAATGGGCTGCTGATCCCCCCCGAGTTCCCCGGAACGGATCAAGCTTGCCAGGTGGCGTGATCTCGAAATGCCTGGTCCGGAGAGAGTGTGTGCGTGCGGATCGGCCTGGACGCGCGCCCTCGACGATCCACCGCGAACCGCAGTGCAACGTTTTCAATGACACGCAACGGCCCGGATAAGGCACGACCCGAGATGAATGGCTCCTGTGCGATGAAGGCCCGAAGCATGTCCGAGACGCGCCGCGCCATCCACCGCAGGCTGATCGTCTGCCCGCAACTCGAGGCTGCGGTCGAGGGTCGTACAGAGGGGGGGCGGTCACCGGAACAGGTCGTGGAACATACCGTGTTCGGTCACCGGGACCGCGACCTGATGATGGTCCGCAAGGCGCATGGCAAGGTCAATGTGACACCTCTCCCTTTCGAGCGTGCCAGCCGCTACACTGCCGTGGTGCGCAACTGCGCAAGGAAGATCGACAGGCCAATGCGATCATGGAGGCCGTGATCCGGGGGCTCCCCTGCCCGCCGGCGCGCGCCAGCAGATCACATTCGAGCGGGGCTCCGAGTTCTCTGCCTGGCGACACCTCAAAGCGGGGCTCGGCGCGGATACGTGGGTCTGCGATCCACAGGCCCCCTGCCGGAAGGGCGCCATCGAGGACACGGACAACGGGCTTCGGGAATGTTTGCCCCGATCAACCGTACCGACGGCCCTGCCAAATCGATATTCGAGGTCGACCTGCCAGTGCCTCGATTCGACTTCGCGCAAATGCCTTGGCGACCGACACCAGCCAAGGTCCTTGAAAACAAGCCGATGGACATCGAGAACCGGTTGGAATGGATCGACATATCAGAACTTGCGCTTCGGCGTGAGGTCACCCTACCGTCTTTTCAGATTTGGAACCCGCCATTTCGGCGAAGATAGGGGACAAGCCCTCCGGAGCGCAGGATATCCAGCATGAAAGCCGGCAATTGGGCGGGGCTGAGCAGGCGCTCTCCCAGTTCCAAGGCAAGCGCTCCGTCGCGAAGGCAGACGCGCGCCGGCGTGTCTTCCGGCACCTCCCCGGCATCGACCTCGCACAGCAGAAGCCCGTTATTGATGGCGTTGCGCTTGAAGGTGCGCGCAAAGCTGGTCGCCACGACCGCCTCGATTCCTGCGCGTTGCAGAACCGTGACGGCGATTTCCATCGCCGACCCGCAGCCGAAATTGCGCCCCGCAACGAGTATCGTGGGCCCTTCCAACTCCTCGTAGAAGCCCGCGCAGATATCCTCGAAGATGTGGTGGCGCAGCAGGTCAGGGTCGATCGTGCGCTTCTTTCGGTGCGAGGGCACAATGTAGTCCGTGTTGATGTCGTCCCCGAAGACACGGACCTTGCCGCGGGCAAGCGTTTCGTCACTCATTCTCATGCCTCCTGGCCAAACGCCCCCTCGACCGCCGCCCTGGCGCAGGAAACGGGAGAGGCGAGGTAGATTTCGGCGTCGGCATTGCCCATGCGCCCGCGGAAGTTGCGGTTGGCGCTTGAAATGATCTTCTGGTTGGCGGCGGGAATGGGCCCGCATGTACCGCAGCAGGCGCCGCACCCGGGGCTTTCGAGCTGCGCCCCCAGCCCACGGAACTGTTCGATCATGCCCGTCCGTTCCATCGCCTCCCGGATACTGCGGGAGGCCGGGGTGACGATCACCTGCACGTCTCGGGCAATTCGCCCGGCTGCGGTCAGTATTTCCAGCGCCTCGGCGTAGTCTCGGAGGCGTCCCCCGGTACAGGTGCCAAGATAGACCACGTCCACCCGGGTGCGCGGTGCGTCGGCAAGGTCGATCACGTTGTCCACCCGGTGTGGCAGCGCGATTTGCGGGCGCAGCCGCCCGATATCCACGGTGAGCGTATGCACATAGGGCGCGTCCGGATCGGCCGTCACGGCAGTGACGCCGTCTACCCCGATTTCGTCAAGGTGTTGCGCCAGGACGGCATCATGGGGAAACAGGCCCGCCTTTGCCCCCAGTTCGACGGACATGTTGGCCAGGACGATCCGATCGTCCATGTCCAGGTTGGCAAGACCCGGCCCGGTGAATTCCAGGGCCTTGTACGTCGCCCCGCCAGCATCCAGCGTCCGGGCAAGGTAAAGCGCCACGTCCTTCGCCCCGACACCCGGCGCGAACTGCCCGTCCAGGACGATGCGGATGCTCGACGGGACCTCGAGCCAGAGCGCGCCGCAAAACAGTATTCCGGCAAGATCCGAAGATCCGATCCCGGTCCCGAAACAATTGAAGGCACCGTAGGAGGTCGCGTGCGAATCTGCCCCGACCAGCAGCCGGCCCGGCGCGGCATGGCCACGTTCCATCATGAGCTGGTGGCCAATTCCGTCACCGACATCGAAAAGGGTGATGGCGTGCGCCTGCGCGTAATCCCGCGCGCGTGCCTGCAGCAGTAGCGCCCCGGCCCCCGAGGTGCTGTCGTAGTGATCCAGGGCAAAGACGACACGGTCCGGCGCGAAGGGGCCGCGTTCGTGACCCTCCAGCATCTCGCCGAGATAATCCAGGGCCATGGGAATCGAGCCGTCCGTTCCCATGGCGTAATCAGGTTTGCAGACAGCGACCTCCCCGGCCACGAGGGGCCGGTTCGCGGCGCGCGACAGGAGTTTTTCTGCCATTGTGCGTGGGCGGGGCATGTCATTCTCCTCGTGGCGGAATTCGTCGTTCATTCAAGGTCTCCCTGCCGGGACAGGAAAGGCTGCCGGAAATCGGGCGAAAGGCCGTGACAACCGCGAATCGCTCGGATACCGCAAGAAGGATTTCAACGTTGCCGAAACGGAAAGGATCGAAGCATGACGACGGAGAAGGTACGTGTGGAGCGTCCGGTGGCCGCCGCCACGCGAACACTTCAGATCCTGGATGCCTTCGCCGAAGCCAGGGGCCCGCTCAAGCTGTCGGAACTGGCCGAGTATAGCGGCCTCTTCAAGAGCGTGGTCCTGCGCTACCTTATCTCGTTCGAAAAAATGGGCTACGTCGTCAAGCGTGACGACGGCCGCTACCAGCTCGGTTACAAAGCGCTCATGCTCGCACGCTCCTTCGAGGCCGGCGTCGACCGGCGCGAGTTGATCGAAGCCGCCATGCGCCGGCTGGTCGAGACAACCGGCGAAAGCGCGTTCTTCTATGTCTGTGAAGGGGACAACCGGCTGTGCACGATCGGCCTCGACTCGCCCCAGGCGCTGCGGGTCAGCCAGCGTGTCGGGGCCATGGTGCCCATGGATGACACGTCGATCAGCCAGATCTTGACCAAATACCGGGACGGTGCGGGAGACACCGGGGCCTACGGCCCGGAACTCCTGCAGGCCACGGCCGGCGAATATGACAAGTTGACCGCGTCCGCCTCGGTCCCGATTTTCGCGCAGGAAGGTTCCTTTGTCGGGGCGCTTACCGTATCCGGCCCGACCGCGCGGTTCGATCCCTTCGATCCGGCACAGACGGCGCCCCTCCTGGACGAAGGGGCCCGGCTGTCGCGTGTTCTGGGGTTCCCGATCGACTGACGGCGCCGCGGGCAGCAGGGCCCGCCCGCTCACCGTCCGGCCGGCGGATGCGCGCGACGCATGACCGGCGACATGATCCGGTCACTGATCGCAATATCGAGCACCATCGCCCCGTCCGTGTCCCGAAATTCGGCAATTGCCGGGCCGATCTCCCCGAGCGAGGTGATTGTCCGCCCCTTCAGCCCATGGCCGCGGGCCACACCCGCCAGGTCACCGCGCCCGAAGACGGCGCCGCCATCTCCGAAACCCTGGGCCCGCAGCTTGTGTATCTCGGAGCCGTAGGCACCGTCGTTGAGAACGCAGACCAGCAGCCGGAACCCGTGGCGCCGGATCGTGTCCAGTTCCTGGGAATGCATCAGGAAACTGCCGTCGCCATCGAAGAGCACCACGACGTTGTCGCTGCGCGCGGCGGCGACGCCGATCGCGTAGGGCAGGCCGTTTCCGATCGCGCCGAACTCGCGGATCGTGTGGAAGTTCTCCACCGCACGGCCATACATGTGCGCCGCGAAATACGAACAGTGTCCCGACGAATTGACCATCTCCCATGTTTTCGGCAGGGCCTCGTCGAGCACGCGGATCACGTCGCGCGGGTCCAGGGTGCCCGCCTCCGCGTCCTGTGCGACAGGGTCGGGCGCCTCCGTCGCGATGCGGCGTGCCAGCGCGTCCGAGCGCAGGCCGCCCGGCTCGGCACGGGCGCCGAGCGCGTCAAGCAGCGCTTCCGTCGCGGCCAGCGCATCGCCCTGCACGAAACCGTCCGCCACGACACGCCCCTGGTTGATGCCGCGCGGCGCAAGGTCGACCTGCAGCGTCCGTGCGCGGGGAAACAGCTTTCCGCCATCCAGCGTATGGTGCGTGACGCTTGCCCCCACTGCGATCACGAGGTCGACATCCGCGAAAACCTCGCGCGCGAGGGCCGTGCTGAAACCGCCGGCAATGCCCATGTCGAACGGGTCGCCGCAGAACGCGCCGCGGGCGGGAAGCGTCGTGGCCAGCACGCCCGAGCAGGCTGCGGCAAGATCGCGACAGGCCCGCGACGCGCCCGAGCGGACCATGCCGCGCCCGCCCAGAACGACCACGCGATCCGCCGCCGCGATCATGTCGGCCGCGGCCGTGACCTGTGCGGGATCCGGCCGCAGGCGCGTGGGCGCAGGCATCACCTCGCGCGAGGGACGATAATCGACCTTGTCGTCGATCTCGGCCTTTTGCAGGTCCATCGGCACGCCTACCACGATCGGTCGCTGATCGAGCCGGGCCGACAGGAACGCCCGCTGGATGCTCGAGGCAAGCAGATCCGCGCTGTGGACGGCGATGTACTCTGCCCCGCAGGCACGTACCAGCGGGCCCTGGTCGAACATCTGGTTGTACCAGGGGGAGCGCAGCGGGCTTTCCCCGGCGAAGACGACCACCGGGATGCCGGCGCGGACGGCCGCCGGCAGGGCCGTGGCCAGTTGCGTCAGCCCCGGGCCGCATGTGACCGAACAAAACCCCACGTCGCCGGTGGCGCGTGCGTAGGACATGGCCATCGAACACGCGGAATGCTCGTGACGGACATGGACCGTCTGCGCCCCGAGCGCTTCGAGGCGCTGTGCGAAATGCATGTTCGCGTCGCCCAGAAGAGTGAAGTGGTGCCTGATCCCCTCGCGGGTGATCATCTCTGCCATGGCGTCATGGATTTTCATCAGCTTTTCCGATCTTGGGTGTCCGGGAGCGCGCGCTTGCGCGCAGACGGCCCGACGCGGCGGACAAGGGGAAGGGCCAGGACGATCAGGATGAGCGCGATCAGGATCATCGCGATCGGACTGCTGGCCAGCGACAGCACGTCGCCACGTGCAATGATCAGCGCCAGTCGCAGCTGCTCTTCGGCCATTGGCCCGAGGATCACGCCCAGGACGACCGGGGCCAACGGGAAGCCGGTCTTCTGCATGAAGTAGCCGAGGATGCCGAAACCGACGAGCGCGTAGATGTCGAAGATGCTGTTCTGGATCGAGTAGACCCCGATGACCGAGAGCGCGATCACCAGCGGGCCGATCAGTTCGACCGGCAGCCGCAACACGGGCGCGAACACGCGGACCGCGATGATGCCCCCCAGCAGCGGCAGGATCGCGGCGGTAAGGATCATCTGCAGGATGAATGCGTAGACAAGCACGGGCTCTTTCTGGAAAAGCCCGGGTCCGGGCTGCAGCCCGTGCACCAAGAAGGCGCCCATGATCACTGCGGCAACGGCATTGCCCGGCACGCCGAGGGTCAGCGTCGGGATCAGCGCCGAGGCGTTGTCCGCGTTGTTGCCGCATTCCGAGGCCGCGACGCCCAGGTAACTGCCCTTGCCGAACGAGTCGGGATCGGGATCGGCGCGCTTGGCCTCGTTGTAGCTCAGGAAGGCGGCCATCGTTCCGCCGACCCCGGGCAGGATGCCGATGACGATGCCGATGATCGAGGAGCGGGCAAGCGTCCTGTTCAGGCTGCGCCAGGCGCGGAAGGGCGGGGCGCCGCGCACGTTCACGGCGACACCGGCTGGATTGCGTCTGCCGGCCTGGGCCAGCTCGATCGCGGGAGGAAGGCCGTAGAGACCCGCCAGCAGAACGATGAAGTTGAACCCGCCGGTCAGGTAATAGATGTCGAGAGTGAACCGCTCGTGACCCGAGACACTGTCGATGCCGATCGTGCCGATCAAGAGCCCCAGCACGCTCGATATCAGGCCCTTGAGAGGGTCCGCGCCCAGCAGGACCGCGATGCTGCAGAGCCCGAAGAGTGCCACCCAGAAATATTCGGCGGGACCGAAGAGCAGGGTGACCGTCGACAGCGGTGGTGCCAGGACCAGCAGTGCAATGCCACTTGCCACGCCGCCGACCGCGGAGGCATAGGCCGAGACCGAAAGCGCGTTTGCCGCCTCGCCGCGCTTGGCCAGGGGGACACCGTCGAACGTGGTGGGGATCGACGAGGAGGTGCCGGGGATCCCCAGCAGGATCGCGGGGATCGCTCCCCCGTAGATGCCGCCATTGTATATCCCGGCAACCATTCCCAGCGCGACCAGCGGCTCCATCGTGAAGGTCAGGGGAATGAGGATGGCGATGCCCATGGTGGCCGTGAGACCAGGCAGGGCGCCGATCAGCACCCCGCCGGCGACGCCGACAAGCATCGCGAGGATGTTCTGCCATTGCAGGATGGCCAGAACCGCCGCGATCAGGGTTTCATAAACGGTCATAGGAACCTTGCGATCAGTTCGACGGGAAGGGGCCGCGAGAAGAGCACAACGAAGACGAGATAGGTTGCGACCAGAAAGCCCGCGGTGACCGTCAGGTTGACCCAGGCTTTCCGCAGGCCGAGCAGATGGCCGGCCACCGGCACGTAGAGCGCACTGGCCGTGAAGAACCCGATTTGCGAGACACTTGCTGCGTAAAGCCCCGTACAGGCGACGAAGGTCAGGAATTTGCCCCTGTCGCCGATGACCCGCTCTGCCGCGTGCTGGCGCGCGGCAAGGAAGCTGCGCCCGAACAGCGCAAGCGCCAGTATCGCCAGGAGACCCAGGATGAGAAGCGGAAACATCCGGGCTTCGGCCGCGGCGATATTCCGGCTGTCGAGCAGGAATACGGCCGCGGTCGCCAGAAGAACGAGCGACAGAATCCTGTCGAGCGTTCCCTGCCGCATCCGACGACTGTCGTCGGATGCGGTGTGCGGCGCGTCACTTCGATCCGACACGATGGTTTACCGCCACGGATTGGTTTCCCACAACTCGCCAACCCGCTGGTTGAGCTCGGTCAGGTAAGCCGTGTACTCATCGCGCGGCATGTAGTTCAGGGGCAGGTTCTGCTCCCGCGCCGCCTCCTGGAACTCGGGATCCTCGAGCGTCTTGCGGATCGCCTCGCCCATGGCGTCGAGAATGGCCTCGTCGGTGCCCTTCGGTGCGGCGAAGCCGCGGTCCGAACCGCTGAGCAGCGGATAGCCCTGCTCTGCAAAGGTGGGGATATCGGGGAACATCTCCAGCCGTTCGCCGGCCATGACACCGAGGATATTGATGCCACCCTGGTCAGCCGCAAGCGTCGAGGCTTCGCCTGCCCCGATCACGAGCGCCGAGATATGCCCGCCAAGGATCGCGGTTGCGGCCGGGGGAATGCCGGGAAACGGTACCTGCGTTACCTCGATCTCTGCTTCGTCGAGCAGCTTCTCGAGGCTGAGATGCATCGAGCCGCCATACCCCTGGTGCCCCACGGTCAGTGCGTTGGGCGCGTCCTGCGCCGCTGCGACGAAATCGTCGATCGACTTGATCTCGCTGTCCTTGGGAACGTTCAGCGTCGCAGGGCCGGTCACGATGTTCGCGACAAGGGCGAAGTCCTCGAACGCGTAGCGGGTTTCGCGTTCGTAGGGCAGCGTCAGGAAGGCAGGCGCATTCATGAAGCCCATCGTGTAGCCGTCGGGCTCGGCATTGGCGGTCTCGGTGAAGCCGAACTCGCCTCCCGGCCCCGGACGGTTCACGACGTTGAAATCGGCCCCTTCCACGTATTTCTCCAGATAGGGGACCATGGTCCGCGCCATGATATCGGTCCCGCCCCCGGCGGAATAGCCGACCACGAGCGTGATGGGCTGGTCATTGGGCCAATCCGCAAGAGCGATGCCGGGCAGCATTGCCAGCGCAAGCGCCCCGTAGATCGATTTTCTCATGTTATTTGTCATGTTTACCTCCCTGTTGTCTTCTTTGGTTCACGCGTCTTCAAATGCGCAGCCGCGCTCTTCAAGCACACGGTCAACCCAGCTTCGGTCGAGTGTGCCATTCAGTGTTTTTTCCATCTGTTTCCGCTCGGCATCCGATTTCCTTTTCGCGGCCTCGAGAACGTCGTCGAGCCCGCTGTGCGGAACGGCGACCACGCCATCGGCATCGCCGATGACCAGGTCGCCGGGGTCGATCGTCATGCCCGCGATCGCGATGGGGACGTTTATTTCGCCGGGGCCGTCCTTGTACGGGCCGCGATGCGTCACCCCTGCGGCAAAGACGGGCATGGATTGTCGGCCAATGCAGTCCACGTCCCTGATCGCGCCATGCAGGACGAAGCCTGCGATCCCTCGCTGTGTGGCATGTGCGACCATCAATTCACCGATCAGGGCGTTGGTCATGTCGCCGCCGCCATCCACGACGATGACGTCGTTCGGACCCGAGATGTCGATCGCCTTGTGGATCATCAGGTTGTCGCCGGGCCGCGTGCGCACGGTCACCGCTGCGCCGGCAAGCGGGCTGCCGTCATGGAACGGGCGCAGGCGGGACCCGGCGGCCGTCATGCGATGCATGACGTCGCTGACATTCGCAACCGGCAGATCACGGAACGCGGTAATCATTTCGGGGCTTGCCGATGTGGCCCGGGCGTGAACGCGAAAGCCGATCATGCCTTCGCCCTCCTGTATGAAGTTCGAACGCAGAACGCCTCGATACGGTCGCAGGCCTCGGACAGCTGGGCCGTCGGCGATGCATAAGAGATGCGGAAATGCCCCGCGAGACCGAACGCCTCGCCGAACACAACCGCGACATTCGCTTCCTCCAGCAGGGCCTCCGCAAAGTCACGGTCGGAGTCGATCGTCCTGCCGGCAGGAGACACGCGGCCGAGCAGGCCCTCGCAGGAGGGGTACACGTAGAACGCACCGTCGGGCGTGAGACATTCGAGCCCGTCGATCGCGTTGATCCGCGACACGACGAGGTCCCGACGCTCCCGGAACGACGCACGCCTCTCGGCAAGAAAGTCCTTGGGGCCTGTCAACGCGGCGATTGTCGCCCACTGGGCGATGGCATTGGGGCAGGACGTGGTCTGGCCCTGGATTTTCTCCATCACCTTGATCAGCTTCGCGGGTCCGCCTGCAAAACCGATCCGCCAACCGGTCATGGAGTAGGCCTTCGACACTCCGTTCATGGTCAGGATGCGTCCCGCCAGGCCAGGCGCGACGCTTGCCAATGTCCTGAAAGGCGCGTCCGAGTAGATGAGATGCTCGTAGATGTCGTCACTCAGGACGTGCACCTGCGGATGACGCTCGAGAACGGCCGCCAGCTCGCTCAGCCGCTGCTCGTGATAGACCGCGCCAGACGGATTGCAGGGGGAGTTCAGCATCAGCCACTTGGTGCGCGGGGTGATCGCGGCCTCGAGCTCCTCCGCGGTGATCAGGAACCCGTTCCGCGCCGAGGTCGGCACGGTGACCGGCGTGCCCCCGCAAAACGACACGAGTTCGGGATAGGAGACCCAGTAGGGCGCCGGGACGATGACCTCGTCCCCGGCATTGATCGTTGCCAGCAAGGCATTCGCGATGACCTGCTTTCCGCCGGTCGATGCCATGACCTCGCTGCGCTCGAAGCGCAGCCCGTTCTCGTCGAGGAACTTGGCGCGAATGGCATCCTTCAGCTCCGGCACGCCGCCGACATTGGTGTAGCGCGTGTGCCCGGCCTGCATCGCGTCCGACGCCGCGCGCCGGATGTGGGCGGGCGTGTCGAAATCGGGCTCGCCTGCGCTGAGAGCGATGATGTCACGCCCCTCGGCCCGCAATTCCCGTGCCCGCTGCGACGTGGCGTTCGTTGCCGATGCTTTCAGGCGCTGCGCCGCGCGCGAAAAGAACCACTCGTCCGAAGCTGTTGCGGATCCGTCTGCTGGGGGGGGCATGAATAGGTACCTTTCGAATCTTTCAAAAAACATTACACCGTTATGATTCTTCGTCAACTGGTGCTGGCGCGTGGCGTCAGACCAATGATTGCTCTCTTCATGTACTTGATTTATTTAGTGAAAATATGCTCAGGTCACGAGAGCCACGATAACCCGCCCGTCCAGTCAGGGCACGACCTCCCCTGCCCCGTCTGGGCGTGCCGAGGTCGGACGAGATGTCGGCGACCCGGCATCCGGCTGCGCGTGACCGGATGTGGCATGCCAGCTTCGCTGCTCCGGAAAGACACGCACGCGCCCTTTGCTCCGCGCGAGAAGAAGCGCCTGCCCGGTTCCGCCTCACCCTGCCCCTGACGACCTTGCCCGAGGGTCTTCGAGCCGCATCATTCGAGCGTACCGGATTGGTCGCGGTGCTGCGTCCGCGCAAAGTCGGACCCGGCGGCAACGTGCCTTGCGGACCGCCGGCCGGGCACTGCGTGGTCCGGTCTGAAGAAAACCGTTGAAGCGGCCGGGGTACGGTGCAACAGTCCGGACGCGGCCTGCCGTCACCTCGAGGGCCAGGTCCCGAGATTGGCAAGGTCTTAGATGCGGACATGATCACCCCCATTCTTCTGTGCGGCGGGTCAGGCACCCGGTTGTGGCCACTGTCCCGCAAGAGCTACCCCAAGCAGTTCGCGCCGCTGGTCGGCACGGAAACCCTGTTCCAGGCTTCTGCCCGGCGCGTCACGGGCGAGGGGTTCGCTCCGCCAAGGGTTCTGACCCATGTCGATTTCCGCTTCATCGTCACCGAACAGCTCGCCGCGATCGGCATTGCTCCGGCCGCGGTGCTGCTGGAGCCCGAGGGACGCAACACCGCCCCGGCCATCGCGGCCGCGGCGCTGGAACTGGCCGAAAGCGATCCGGACGGGCTGATGCTGGTCACGCCCAGCGATCACGCGATCCCTGACCAGACCGCGTTCCGCTCTGCCGTGACGGCCGGCATCGAAGCGGCCCGGGATGGCTGCCTCGTGACCTTCGGGGTCCGGCCCGACCGGGCGGAGACCGGCTATGGCTATCTCGAGCTTTCCGGTCAACCGGGCGCCATCGACGCCCCCGGGCCGCAACCCGTCGCAGGCTTCGTCGAAAAGCCCGATCCCACCCGGGCCGCCGACATGCTGCGCGGCGGCACCCACCTGTGGAACGCAGGAATATTCCTGTTCTCCGTCGCAACGATCCTGGCGGCGTTCGAACGTCATGCTCCCGCGATCCTGGACGCGGCCCGCAGCGCGATTGCACAGGGTCGGCCCGATCTCGGCTTTTTCCGGCTCGACTCCGACGCCTGGGGAGCGGCCGAAAGCATCTCGATCGATTACGCCATCATGGAGCGGGCGGATGCCATCGTTGCGGTGCCCTTTGCCGGCGCCTGGTCGGACCTTGGCAGCTGGAACGCGGTATGGCGCGACGGGGCGCAGGACACGGACGGGGTCGTGACCTCGGGGCCGGCCACGGCGCTCGACTGCACGGACACCCTGCTGCGTTCCGAGGAAGAGCGGCTGGAACTGGTGGGAATCGGCCTGAAGGACGTGGTGGCCATCGCCATGCCGGATGCGGTCCTGGTCGCCGATGCCGGGCGCACCCAGGAGGTCCGGATGGCACTGGACGTGCTCAAGGCGAAAGGCGCACCGCAGGCCGAAACCTTCCCGAAGGATCACCGCCCGTGGGGATGGTTCGAAACTTTGGCAAGAGGGCCGCGCTTTCAGGTCAAGCGGATCGTTGTCCACCCCGGAGCAGCCCTGAGCCTCCAGAGCCATCACCACCGGTCCGAGCACTGGATCGTCGTCGAGGGCACCGCCCGCGTGACCGTGGGCGACGCCGTGAAGCTGGTCAGCGAGAACGAGAGCATCTATGTCCCGCTGGGCGCGCATCACCGACTGGAAAACCCGGGAAAGCTGCCGATGGTGCTGATCGAGGTACAGACCGGCAGCTACCTGGGCGAAGATGACATCATCCGCTACGAGGATGTCTATGCCCGTGGATAGCACACTGCCCGCGGACAGGGCGCATCCCGGCCGGGCAGCTCCGTTCCCGCAGCATCGATGCGGCCTCCGGATGCCTCAGACCCAGCGGCCGATGGCCGTGTAATGCAGGGTCACGTCGCTGCTGTCGTTGCTGCCTGTCATCCGCACCGCGCGATAGCCGCTCACCCCGGTTGCGTCCACGCTGTGGAAAGAGGACGTGAACGCGCGTGACAATGCCCCGCTGCCGCCACCGGCCACGCTGTGCGCGACGCTCAGGGTGGGCGCCGCGACAAAGGCGGCCGGAAAGGTGATCGTCTGGCCCGTGACCGGGGTGAGGTAGGGATCGGAGAAGGTCCCCGAGCCGGCAGAGGTCGGATCCCCGAGATTGATCGCATGAGTGCAGATCTGGGTTCCGTCGGCAAAACGCACATACGTGCCGTCGGCATTGCTGCCGCGTTCGATGACGGCGCCCTCCGGCACGCCCCCGGTCTGCCAGACCTGGCCGACGATGTTGCCGCAATGGTAGAGTTCCCGCCACGGCGAGTTGCCATCGTCGCGCACCGAGCGGATTGCCGCGCGGGGCTCGTCCTGGGACAAGGTGTCGAGGGCGATCTGCGCCGATCGCGACGGGGCCCGCGACACGTTGATGATTGCCGCCCAGGTGAAGGGAGCATTCGCCGTAGAGGAGTTGCCGAAATAGTGACCGATGCTGGTGGCGAAGGGAATGTTGTTCAGATCGTTGCCATCCGGCAGCACGGCGTCCGCCGCCCCGAGCCCGAAGGCCCCGACGGTCATCACCCGGTTCGCCCCGGCATCCATCGGGCTGTCCTGGATCGCGGCACCGCTGAGCGTGCCCGTGGCCGCGTCGACCACCAGCGCGTCGGTCCAGGCAGTTCCGTCGACCGACACCTTGACATGGAAATCGTCATCCCCAGTCAACCCCATCTCGGCCCGGCCCGACCAGCCGGACTGGTAGAGCAGAGACGCGGTATCCCCCGCCGAGGCCTTGTTCACCTTGAGCTGATGGCCCGCTCCCTCGTGGGTAAGAAGCGTAGCCGGCGCGGACACGGCCAGCCGGTTGATCGGATCCGATCCGGTGCCGATCCCCAGCCCCTCGAGATTGTCCAGCAAGGACCGCCATGCGCCGTCGTGATAGATGAGCAGGGTCTGCCCAGCCAGGTTCCAGGCGCGCCAGCCGGGCTGCGGGGCGAAGAACAGCCATTGCCCGCCCTGCCACTGGGCCAGCATGTGGGCCTGACCGGCCCAGTCCCCGGCCGGAGCGGCTCCAAGCGCGTAGACAGTGCCTTCTCCCGGCAGGGCCGGCGGAACGCTCGCCTCGACCTCGGACAGGACCAGTTGCACCATCCCGTCGAGCAGGGCGAGCGCCTCGTTGTGCGTGACATGTTTCTGGGCTTGGGAGGCCGACATGAGCGGCAGCTCCAGCCGTGCGGTGGTTTCGGACATGGACCGGGCTTTCCATTCTGTGAACAACAGGAGCCCGAAGCTTGGTCCCCGCCCTTCAACAGACTATGAACGCAGCGTTCGTCAGCCTCGGGACCTCGCGGAGAGCCATCCCAGAAACGCCTTGTCCGGGCTGCGCAGCGCCGGCCGTCCCGTCTCCGCCCACCAGGCGCGCCATTCCGCCTCGAGCGCGTAAACATCGGCCCCCGGGACAAGACCTCGCGCAGCCTCGAAGGTATCGGCCGCCAGGATCGGCGCACCGGGAGCACACCCCCTGCCCCGCGCGGTGACGCTTAGCAGATCGCCCGGTTCTTCGGCCAGCAGGTAATCCGGCAGATGGTTCTCGGCGATCATCCTGCGTATCGCCGCCCGGAATACCCGCAGGGGCGCGGCGGAACCCGCCTTCTTGTGCAGCGTGGCAATCCCTATCCGCCATTCGGGCTGGTGACCGCAATGCTTGCGGGCCAACTCGTAGATGCGCCGCTCCAGCGGCTTGCGCAGGCGGAAGTAATCCCGGCTCAACGTCAGGACAGATTTGGACAGGACCGCCCTGTACAGCCATTCACTGAGGGTCACCATGACGCTGATCATCCGGCCCCCGCGGCTGCGGCGCTGGATTTCCCAGCTTTCGATCAGGCCGAATCCGCGCGTGGTTTCGACTCCCCCGGTCTCGATATTCGTGGTGATGCGCGTGCCCGCCAAGCGTTCAAACGCATCTCGCAGACGGGCATAGGCATCCCCACTGGTATCGCGGTTGGTGGCCACCAGAAGGTCATGTGCCTTCAGCTGCAGGTTGCGCGACACCGTTGCCCCGGCGTTCAGCGCTGCCATGAGCTGGCTGATGCAGTAGATCAAGATATCCTTGTCGTGGATCGTGGCCCGCCCCCGAACACTGGGCGTCACGACCACTTCGGTCTCGTTGTGGACATAGCTGAGTACGCGCCGGTCGGGCCGGGTGGAAAGCGAGAAGATGGGATGCTCCATAGAGCCCAGGTCATCTTTCGGGCTGGCCCCGACAAAATCGCAGACGAAAAAATCCGAGGTTGGATGACGGTCCGGCAACAACCCGCCGCCCTGTCCAATGGCTTCGCTCATGTGCAACCCGTCTGCTCTGCCGGACGGCCTGTCCCGCCCTCCCCGCTTGTTGACGGCGAATCCGCTATCGGGGTTTCAATGACGCCGACCCTAGATTTATCCACAGGACGCGTCCAGCCCGCTTCGGGGGATCAGAGTCCCTGCATTCGGGGGATCAGAGTCGCATGATCGGGGGATCAGAGTCGGTGTTTCTCCTGTGGAAGCCGTTTTCTTTATGTAAATCAATAAGGTATCGGACACGGCACCATTCCGTAACTATCAAATAACTTAAAATAACAGTAATTCTGGCTGTGAGTTGCAAGTCTAGCCGGCACTTACCCCCTGAAAACCCGTGCAAAAAACAATGAAAGCGCCGACATGTCAGGCTTTTTCTTCCATGTTCGCAAAAATAAGGTATGGTGTGAAAAAGTGCGAACATTGCGTTGAGGCAGCTCCTTCATGAAGTCTGAAATCCCCGCGACAACACCACCCTATTTCAACATCGACCCCGACAGCGCACTTGCCTCGCTAGGCAGTCCCACCACGACGGAAGGGTTTGGACGTATTGCACAGGCCTGTGCCGCGGGTCGCGCGGATCTTGCATCGCGCGGGATGCAGGAGGGCGGCGGGCGGCAACTGCGCCTGTTCTCCACGTGGGAGATCACGCGATACCTGATACCGGTGGCAACCGGCCATTTCCGACGGGTGCTCAAGCAGAACCCCGACCTTCCTCAGGGCCGTTCCGAAAGCGTGGGGGGCGCCAAGTGGTTCACGCTCGACGAGGTGCTGCGGCTCAAGGCGCATTTCGGCCAGGAAGGGTCGAAGACAAAGGAATATCTGCCCTACCGCCCCACCGGCCTGCCGGCCAAGCTGGTCGCGGTGGCCAACTTCAAGGGTGGGGTCGGGAAGACCTCGACCGCGGCACACCTGGCCATGTCCGCGGCGCTCGACGGCTACCGGGTGCTGGTGGTCGACCTTGACTCCCAAGGTTCGATGACGTCGATATTCGGCGGCCGGGTCGAGGATGAATGGCAGACGGTCTTTCCGCTCCTGGCTCGGCACTATGCCCGCCATTTGCGCGTCGAGAACCAACGCCGGCTGGACCGTGGCGAAGCCCCGCATCCGCTGGACGACACGTTGACCGAGGCGCTGGACGTGACCGCCGGACAGCTCGTGCAGAAGACGCATTGGCCCAATATCGACCTTATCGGGGCTCAGCTGAACCTGTACTGGGCCGAGTTCCAGGTTCCCGTCTGGCGGATGCAGAGCCGCGGTTGGAAGCTCTGGGACGCCCTGACGGAGACCTTCGAGGAGGACGGCGTGCTGGAGAATTACGACGTGATCTTCTTCGACACGCCACCGGCACTGGGATACCTCACGATCAACGGGCTGGCCGCCGCGGATATCCTGCTGGTGCCGCTTGGCGCGTCGTTCCTCGAATTCGACAGTACGGGGCGTTTCTTCGACATGCTCCATGCGACTTTCGGATCGATCGAGGAGGCCGAGAACATGGCCGCGCGGGCGATCGGGCGCGAAGGGCTGAACTTCGAATGGGATGCGGTCCGGGCGGTCGTGACACGGTACGATGCCGTCCAGCAGGGCGAGCTTGCAGCCCTGATGCAAAGCTACCTGGGTCAGGTCCTGTCACCGCACCGGCAGGATTTCACGGCCCTTATCGGCCAGGCCGGCGAGCAGGTACAGGGCATCTACGAAGCGGATTACCGTGATTTCAACCGCGAGACTTATGTGCGTGGCCGGCAGACGTTCGATGCCACCTATGCCGCATTCAAGACCCTGCTGATCGGCAGCTGGCGTCGTGACGAACAGATGCGGCAGGAGGCCGCCGCCGAATGAAGGAGATCACCGGATGGCCAAACGCAAACGTCTGAGCCCCGCCAACGCCGCCTTTCTGGCCGACCCCCCTGCCCTGCCCGAGCGGCCACGGGCAGCCCCGATTGCCGAGGTCGCGGGGGAAGTCACCGCGCATGCCGCGCTGGAAGAGGTGGCCGGCACGTTGGCGCGGGCCCGGGACGAGGGCCGCATGGTCCTGTCCCTGCCGCTCGAGGCTATCGATCAGACCTACCTGGTGCGCGACCGCCTGCCGACCGAGGACGAGGACATGGCCGCACTGGTCGAAAGCCTGCGATCCCGGGGGCAGCAGACTCCGATCGAGGTCGCACCGCTGCCGCAAGGTGGCTACGGCCTCATCTCGGGCTGGCGCCGCTGCGTTGCCCTGGCCCGGCTTCGGGCGGAAACAGGCGAGGCACGCTTTGCTGAGGTGCTCGCCCTGGTGCGCCGACCGGACCAGGCCTCGGCGGCTTATCTTGCCATGGTCGAGGAAAACGAGATTCGCGTGGGCCTGTCCTTCTACGAACGCGCCCGGATCGTGGCGCGGACGGTCGAGGCCGGAGTCTACGAGAGCCAGGGTGAAGCGTTGCGGGCGCTGTTCGCCTCGGCGTCGCGGGCCAAGCGTTCCAAGATCGGTACCTTCATCGGCATCGTCACCGCGTTGGACGGGGTGTTGCGGTTCCCCAAGGCGTTGGGAGAGCGTGTCGGGCTGAGGCTTGCCAAGGAGCTGGAGGCGGATGCCGGTCTCGCCGAGCGTTTGGGCCGGGCGCTTGAAGCGGCTTGTCCGGAGACCGCCGAGACCGAGCAGGCGGTGATCCTCCGTGTCCTGGCCGGTGACAGCCCCGGGGGTAAGGAGAACGCGGCGCCGGAGCCCGAGGAAATCGTGCCGGGGTTGCGGTGCCGTCCCGGACGCGGTGGCCGATTGACCCTTGAAGGGCCGGCACTTGATGACGCGCTGCGCGACAGGCTTCTGAGCTGGCTGAAGCGGGAATTGCAGGGCTGACGTATGCCGCGATGTTTCGCGCGCGAAACATCGCGGGCGGTTGCGCGGTTTGACAAGGGTGCGGAATTGTGACTTCTGCCCGGCACACGGGCAGGCTGCGGAGATGAGTGTGGGACAACGCGAAACTGGCGCCGGCCGGCTGGTGGCTGTCGTGGTCACGTGCAACCGTTTGACCCAGCTACAGGTCACCCTTCCGCGGCTTCTGGAGAGTCCCCCGGGCGAGCTTCACGCGGTGGTCGTCATCGATAACGCCTCGACGGATGGGACCTGGGCCTGGCTCGAGGCGCAGATCGATCCGCGTCTCCTCGTCCGCCACAGCCCGGTCAATCGTGGTGGAGCGGGCGGGTTCGCCGCGGGCGCCCGCCTGGCCGTCGAGCGCTTCGATCCGGACTGGCTGCTCATGATGGATGACGATGCCCGGCCCGAACCTGGCGCGTTGCGCGCCTTCCATGCGCTGGAGCATGGCGCATGCGAGGCCGTGGCAGCCGCCGTCTATTTCCCTGGCGGCCAGATCTGCGAGATGAACCGACCGTCCCGCAATCCCTTCTGGCACGGGCGCGAATTCATCGAGACCCTGCGCCGGGGCCGCTCTGGCTTCCACCTGTCGCCGGCCGATTACGCCGCGCCCACCGGACGCCGCGTCGATGTTACCTCCTTCGTCGGTTTCTTCTTGTCACGGCGCGGCCTCGAGATGGCGGGGTTCCCTGATCCATCCCTGTTCCTGTATGCCGATGACGGACTCTACACGCTGGGCCTGAGCCGGGCGGGCGGGCGTATCCGCTTCGAACCCACGGTCCGCTTCGAGCATGACTGCTCGACCTTCGGTGCCGCGCAGCGCGGCCAGTTCCGTCCCTTGTGGAAGACCTACTACTATCATCGCAACCTGCTGATGCTCTACCGGCTGGCGGCAGGTTGGCTGTTCTGGCCGGCCCTGTGCCTGATCCTTCCCAAGTGGCTGCTCAAGACGCGGGCACATCCCGGCATGCGAGGCCGTTTCATCGGGTTGATGCTGCGGGCCGTGCGGGACGGGTTGGTCCGACGAACCGGTGTTCCGCACGAGACGGTCCTGCGCTGGTCGGGCGAGGATGCCGGGGTCTAGGCGCCCCTGCCCTCCTGCCCTACACACGTCAGGCGTTCTGCAGGATATCGCGGTGATAGCGGCCCAGCAGCACCATCCCCAGTGCCCCGGTGACCAGCGACACGGTCAGCACGAAGGGCACCGAGACGTATTCCGGCACGTAAGTCGGGTAAATCCCCGAACGCATCATGCCCGACATGTGTATGAGCGGGTTGAACCAGAGCACGCTCTGCACGGTCTGGGGCATGTCCTCGTAGATGTAGAAGATACCCGAGGCCAAGAAGAGCGGGCGGGTCGCGATCGACCAGATCAGATCCCAGGTGGGATAGAGCCCGCTCAGCGCGCAGTTCAGGCTGCCGATCCCGAAGCCCAGCAGGATTGCCAGCAGGAAGCTGCGCAGGATCGGCATTATCTCGATCGGCGCGCGGGTCTCGGCAAAGGTGAAGGTCAGCAGCAGGATGATGAAGCTGACCATGACGCCCGTCAGGCTGTTCAGGATCAACCGTGCCAGCATCGCATCGGCCCAGGTGACGGCAGGGTATTGCAGAAGCGGGCGCGAATAGCTGATCGAGCGTGCCACCAGTACCGAAATCTGCTGGTACATGTTGAAGGTCAGATAACCCGATGCATAGAAGAGGAAAAAGTTGTTTCCCAGGGACGGGGTCCGGACCAGGAGCGAGAAGCCGTAGGACAGCAGGATGATGGCGCCGAGCGGTTCGATCACGGCCCAGACATAGCCTCCGGGCGAGCGGCCGTAGCGCGTCGACATCTCGCGCAGGATCAGGGCGGTGATGGTGCGAAGACTTGCGAAGGAACGGCGCGGAATGGCACGCAGCGGGACAGAGGCAAGATGCCGGGGATCTTCGTGTATCAAAATACAGCGCTGCCTTGCTGGTAACCGTGCCTGAGCTTGAGTAGAAAACCGGGGCTGGCTTTTCAAGGCCTCATCACGGGGAATGGTGTTCATGAGCGGTAGCGAAAAGGCTGAAGCGAAGCCCGGAAAGACGGGCGCGGGGGCGCCCCCCAGGGGGCCGCTCGGACCGGGGCCGAGGCCCGGGCAGCCGCAGCGGTCCGAGAGGATGTTCCGCTCGGACGAGACTCCGCCGGCGCCGCGCACTCCCGGTTTCGGCCAGGAAGAAACCCCGCCGGCAAGCACGGCGCAGATGCGCAAGCGGCATTGGGGGCTGATCTCCGGCCTCGTCCTGCTGGTTCTCGCCCCGCTGGTGCTGGTGGCTGTCTATCTCTTCACCGTGGCCGAAGACCAGTATGCATCGGTAACCGGCTTTACCGTGCGGCAGGAAGAGGGCGGCAGCGCGACCGATTTCCTCGGCGGTATCGATCTCTTTGCCGGTGCGGGAGGGTCCTCGGACGCGGACATCCTGTTCGAGTTCATCCAGAGCCAGAAGATCGTCGAAACCATCGATGCCCGGCTCGATCTGCGGGAGTACTATGCCCAACACTGGGAAACCGACAAGGTGTTCTCGCTCTGGCCGGACGCCTCGATCGAGGACCTCTTGTGGTACTGGAAGCGCGTCGTGCGGATCTCCTACGACCAGGGTGCGGGGCTGATCGAACTCGAGGTCCTGGCCTTCGATCCCGAGTACGCGCGCGCCTTGGCCACCGAAATCGTCGCCGAAAGCCAGGCCATGATCAACCAGCTGGCCGCCGCGGCGCGCGAGGATGCCACGCGCTATGCCCGCGCTGACCTGGACGATGCGCTGGAGCGGCTGAAGACCGCGCGGGAAGCGCTGACGGCGTTCCGGACCCGTTCGCAGATCGTCGATCCCGAGGCCGACATCCAGAGCCGCATGGGGGTCATGAACAACCTCCAGCAGCAGTTGGCCGAGGCGTTGATCGAATACGACCTCCTGCGCGAGACGTCGAACGCGAACGACCCCAGGGTGACCCAGGTCCAGCGGCGCATCGCGGTGATCCGCGAACGGATCGCCAGCGAACGGGAAACCTTTGCTTCGGGGGCCGACGATGTCGGGGCGCTGCGGGATGACTACCCCTCGCTCATCGCCGAGTTCGAAAGTCTCACGGTCGATCGGGAATATGCCGAGGAGACCTATCGCGCAGCGCTTACCGCTCTCGACGTGGCCCGGGCCAAGGCGGACCGTCGCAGCCGGTACCTCGCGACCTATGTCGAACCCACGCTTGCCGAAAGCGCGGAATATCCCCAGCGCTACGTGCTGACCGGGCTGACGGCGCTGTTCCTGTTCCTGGCCTGGTCCATCCTGGCGCTGGTCTATTACAGCATCCGTGATCGACGATAAGGGCTGACCAAGCGTGATCCGTTTCGAGAATTTGACCAAGAGCTATCGGGTAGATGGAGAGCGCAAGGTTGTCATCGACAACCTGAATGCCGTTTTGCCGACCGGCACCTCGCTGGCCCTGCTCGGCCGCAACGGGGCGGGTAAATCCACCCTGCTCCAACTGATCGCAGGCACGATCCTTCCGGACTCGGGGCGCATCGTCTCGGATGGTACGATCTCATGGCCGGTGGGGTTCGCGGGATCCTTCCACCCCGAGCTGACCGGCGCGCAGAACGTGCGTTTCATCGCCCGCATCTACGGTGTCGAGACTGATGAACTGGTCGCCTTCGTCGAGGGGTTCGCGGAAATCGGCAAGCATTTCCACATGCCCGTGCGCAGCTATTCCGCCGGCATGCGGTCGCGGTTGGCATTTGGCACCTCCATGGGAATCCGGTTCGACACCTACCTGGTCGACGAAGTCACCGCAGTCGGGGACCAGCAGTTCCGCCGCAAGAGCCGTGCGGTCTTTGCCGAGCGCATGAAGACATCGAGCGCGATCCTGGTCACGCACAACATGCCCGAGGTGCGCGAATTCTGTAACGCGGGCATGGTCCTGGAAGGCGGGCGCATCGTCTATTTTACGGATCTCGATGCCGCCATCGCCTATCACAGGGAACTGATGGACGGCTGACCGGCGGGTCTTTCGATTGCCGGAAAAATTGTCCGCGACCTCCATGATCTTGCCGCATTGATGTCCCTCGCGCGGCACCACCGCTGCGCATCTCTCGTGCCGGGCAAGGTGCGGGGGTGCGATGGTTCGGATCACATTCGAGGGCCGGGTCGGCCAGTCTCTCGGGGCATTGGGCACGGGGATCGACCAGGCCAAGGTCATAGATGGGGCCGGGGATCCGGTGATCGTGGGGCTCTCGGCGCAGGGCGGCGGTCTGGTCACGCTGGATTTCGCGGCGAACGGGCAGGCCCGCGTGGCAGACACCCAGTACCTGTCACGAAATGTCTGGGCGAACGCCACCGGCACGCTCGAGCTCATTCCCGGTGCAACCGGCACTTTCGCCGTCGTGGCCGCGGATGGCAGCGACGAACTGGTCGGCCACTCGATCCGGAGCGGGCAGATCGCGTCCTCGGCCGGCGTGTCGGGCGACAACCTCGCCGTCGATCGGAACGGTCATTACCAGATGGCGGAATCGGGATACCTTTTCGCCGCGGCGCCGAACGGCACGCTGCGTTGTTTTCGTCTCGACGAAAACGGGACCTACCGGGCGGGGCAGGTGACCCGAGACACCGATGTGACCTTTCACGACAGCCCTGGTGCCCTGGCCACCCTCCGGATCGCAAGCAAGGAATTCCTCGTCACCGCGTGCCACAACGATGCCGGGCTGTCGGTCTACGAGATCGACGCGGCCACTGGTCACCTGAGCCATACAGGCTCCCTTGGTACGGCGACGGGCCTGGGGCTTCTGGACACGCCCGTGGCGCTGGAAACGGTTGCAGCCGGGGCCGGGGGCTTCGTGATCCTGGCCACGCGCTCGGAAACCGGTAGCAGCGCGGCCTTGAGCGTGATCGAACTGTCGGCCGATGGACAGCCCAGGGTCGCCGACCACATCCTCGATGGTCAGCTGACGCGCTTCGGTGCGGTCTCGGGGCTTCAGGTCGTGACCCATGACGGGTGGACCTATGTCACCGTGGCCGGCGGTGACCAGGGGGTGAGCCTGTTCGCGCTGACGCCGACCGGGCTGCTGGTCCATCTCGAAACGATGACCAGCAGCCTTGCCGCGCCGATCGACAGCGTCGCAAGCCTGTCAGCCACCGTGGCGGGCGGGGATCTCCAGATGCTGTTCACCACGCATACCGAAACCGGCTTTACGCAGCTGAGCGCCGGGCTGTCCGGCCAAGGCCGGGTTCTCGAGGGGGGAGGGCTGCTTCAGGGCGGAACTTTGAACGACATGCTGATCGGTACGTCGAGCGGCAGCATCCTGCGCGGTGGAGCCGGCGACGACATCCTGGACGGCGGTGCAGGGCAGGACACGCTGTATGGTGGTGCCGGGGCGGATCTTTTCCTGATCGGTACGGACGGGGTCCGCGACATGATCGGGGATTTCGACCCGCTTGCGGACAGGCTCGATTTTTCGGCCGTGTCCATGTTGTACAGCATGGAGCAGATCGACTTCGCCAGCCGGCCCTGGGGGGCCGAGCTTTCCGTGCGGGGGGAGGTGCTGGAATTGCGCAGCGCCTCGGGCAACGCCCTGTCACGGGCACAGGTCGCGCAGTCCATCCAGTGGACCACCGACCGGCCACCCCTGGTGCTACGTCAGGAGCAGATCGGGCAGAGCGGCAATGACGAGCTTTTTGGACATGTCGGCTGGGACCTGATCGAGGCACTGGATGGCAACGATACGTTGCACGGCTATGCCGGCGATGATGACCTTCGCGGTGGCAATGGGTTCGACACGCTTTACGCCGGCGACGGCTTTGACACGGTCTATGGCGGCAACGGTCGGGACCTTGCCTATCTCGGCCCGGGGCACGACCTCTTCGTGGATAACGGGCAGGGGGGCGATCTGGGGCGTGACACGGTGTTCGGCGGCTCTGGTGCGGACACGATCGAGGGCGGCAACGGGGATGACGCGTTCCACGGAGAGTGGGACAACGACGTGATCAACGGTCGGCTGGGGAATGACAGCCTGTATGGTGGGGACGGGTTCGACACGCTCTATGGCGGCGATGGCCGTGACCTCGTCTATGGCGGCAACGGTCGGGACCTTGCCTATCTCGGCCCGGGGCACGACCTCTTCGTTGATAACGGGCAGGGGGGCGAGCTGGGCCGTGACACGGTGTTCGGCGGCTTTGGTGCGGACACGATCGAGGGCGGCAACGGGGATGACGTGTTCCACGGAGAGTGGGACAATGACGTGATCAACGGTCGGCTGGGGAATGACAGCCTGTATGGCGGGGACGGGTTCGACACGCTCTATGGCGGCGATGGCCGTGACCTCGTCTATGGCGGCAACGGGCGGGACCGGGTCTACCTTGGCGCTGGCCAGGACACCTATGTCGACACGGCGCAGGCCGGCGAGTTGGGCCGCGATACGATCAACGGAGGGGCCGGCGCGGACAGCTTCGTCTTCGCGGGGGTCATGTCACGCGACGTGATCGTGGATTTCGAGCCGGGTGTCGACATGTTGCAGCTGTCACGCGATCTTTGGGAGGGCTGGCGAAGCCCCGAGCAGGTCGTGTCGGACTTCGCGAGGATCACCTCCGACGGGGTTCTCCTGGAGTTCGGGGCAGGGCAGTCGATCCTGCTCGAGGGGCTGACATCCACCGATGGCCTGGCCGATGACCTGGTTCTCGCGTGAAGGCGCCTCGGATCTCCGCACGGATCGGCGTCGTCGCAGGGGCGGACGGTACGGACCGGGACATGCCCCGGCCGCACGGGTGTCAGAGCGGCGGCTTGACGAAGGCCGGCGTCTCGGCGCCCTTGTCGAGGAAGACTGCAGCGGTGTCCAGCGCCTCGCGGATGGTCACGTCCATGTCGAGATAGCGATAGGTGCCAAGCCGTCCCACGAAGGTCACGCCGCGGGCTTTCTCGGCCAGTTTGACATAATCCGCCAGCAGAGCCTTCTCCTTGACCTGACGGATCGGGTAGTAGGGGATGTCGTCCGGCTCGCAGGCGCGCGAGAACTCGCGGTAGCAGACCGAGCCCTCGTGGCTTTCCCAAGGGCTGAAATGCTTGTGCTCGGTGATGCGGGTGTAGGGGACGGCTTCCTCGCCATAGTTCATCACGGCGCATCCCTGGTAGTCGCCGTCATGCGTGAAGCGTTCGAAATCCAGGGTCCGGTAGCCAAGCCGGCCCAGCTCGTAGTCGAACCAGCCGTCCAGCGGACCGGCATAGAAGACGTGATCATAGTCCCCGGCCTTGTCCCGGGTGAACCGGACATTGAGATGCACGGTGATCGACGGGTGGTCGAGGATGCGTTCGACCATGGCCGTGTAGCCGTTCTCTGGCATGCCCTGGAACCGGTGGAAGAAGTAGTTGTCGTCGTAATTGAACCGCACGGGCAGCCGCTTGAGGATGGAGGCCGGGAGTTCGGACGGGTGCACCCCCCACTGCTTGATCGTGTACCCCTTGAAGAAGGCTTCGTAGAGATCCCGCCCGACGAAGCGCAGCGCCTGCTCTTCAAAGGTCTGGGGGTCCTCGATCGTGGTGTCGGCCTGCTCCTCGGCAATGAAGGTCCGGGCCTCTTCCGGGCGCATGGTCTTGCCGAAATACTGGTTGATCGTGTGCAGGTTGATCGGCAGCGAGAAGACTTGCCCCTGGCTCGTGGTCTTGACCCGGTTCTTGTAGGGTTTGAAGGTCTCGTACCGGTTCACGTAGTCCCAGACTTCCGCATCGTCGGTATGGAAGATGTGGGGACCGTAGACGTGGACCATCACGCCGGTTTCGTCATCGCGCTCGGTGTGGCAATTGCCGGCCACGTGGCCGCGCGCCTCGACAATGGTGATCTGGTGTCCGGCCTCGGCCAGCTGGCGACCGATGACAGCTCCGGACAGACCAGCGCCAACCAGGAGAATATGCATTGCAGGCTCCGCAATTCCGAGTTTTTTTCCGTGTCGCACAGGGTCCGGACCTTGGCAACTTGTTTGACCTGCGCCCCTCCGGCGCACCCGGAATGCCGGGCGCTGCCCCCGCGCTCCCTGTAGACAGGGACATTATGTCCGCATGGCGGGGATTGCCCTGCCGACTGGCAAAGCCGTTTAACAGGGTTGGAGGCGCAAGCGGGAGATGTCTTCGCAGAGGGGGGAATGGATGAAGGTGATACATCGTGGGCCGGTCGCGTTTCACCGCGACACGCATGCGGGCACGGGCACGGGCCGGGATGCCGCGGAAATCTCCGAAGTCGACGATGCGCCCGAGAGCCCTGCCACCCCCTATGCCATCGAGGTCGGAGACAGCTTTGCGGGCCATGTCAGCACCGTCGGGGATAATGACTGGATCGCCATCCAGCTACAGGCGGGACAGAGCTACGAGTTCCGGCTGCTGGGGTCGGCCTCGGGCAACGGGACACTGGAAGATCCCTACCTGCGGCTGCGCGACGGGTCGGGAACGCTCCTCGCCGAGAACGACGACATCATATTTGGCAGCCTGCGAGAATCCCGCCTGGTCTTCACCCCCCCCTCGGATGGCACGCATTACGTGGATGCCGGGGCCTATGGGAACTTTACCGGCAGCTACCGCCTGTTGGCCCAGCCCTACGCGCCACCGCCCACGGCCTCGCTCGACATGCTGGTCGACCAGCTCGTCTCGGACTACTGGGGGCTGCCATCCGGGGTCTCCTACCGGTTCGACACGCGGTTCAGCTCGCTCATCACCGTCGATGTCACCGGCCTGACCCCGGAGGGGCGACAGCTGGCACGGTGGGCCCTGGAGGCCTGGGAGCGGGTCGCCGATCTGACGTTCCGAGAAGTCACGGAGGGCGCCCGGATCACCTTTCGCGATGACCAGTTCGGGGCATATTCCGAGCAGGCCCTGGAGAACGGGTTCACGAGCAGCGCGACGGTGAACATCTCGACCGACTGGCTGGACAGCTATGGAACCACCATCGATTCCTACAGTTTCCTGACCTACATCCACGAGATCGGCCACGCGCTGGGACTGGGTCACCTGGGAAACTACAACGCAAGCGCGGTCTATCCCGAGGATGCGCGCTTTGCCAATGACAGTTACCAGGTTTCGGTCATGTCGTATTTCTCCCAAGGGGAGAACACGGCGGTGAATGCCGACACCGCCTTTCCGATCACGGCGATGATGGCGGATATCGTTGCCGTCCAGTCCCTCTACGGCCCCTCCGCCGTGACGGCGGGCAATACCGTCTGGGGCGCTGGCAGCACCCTGCCGGGCTATATCGGGGTCTATTTCCGCGCGCTGGCCGAGGGGACCTTCGATCGCGGTTTCCATACTGGCGGCCCTGTCAGCCTGACGATCTTCGACATCGGCGGCATCGACACGCTGGACCTGTCCTTTTCTGCCGCCGCGGATCGTGTTGACCTCCGCGGCGGGCAGTTTTCCGACATCATGGGGCTGACCGGCAACCTGGGCATCGCCCCTGGCACGGTGATCGAACGGCTGTTCTCCGGGCCGGGCAACGACACGGTGATCGGCAACGCGGCCGACAACTTCGTCTTCTCGGATACCGGAGACGACGACCTGCAGGGCGGTGCCGGGCGCGACGACCTGAGGGCGGGGCAGGGCAGCGACACGGTGTCAGCCGGCGAGGGGGATGACCTCGTCTATGGTGGCAACGGGCGGGACCTGGTGTTCCTGAACCAGGGGGACGACCTGTTCAACGACAACAGCCAGGGGGGCGCTCTGGGGCGTGACACGGTGTTCGGCGGTTATGGCGACGACACGATCCAGGGCGGCAACGGGGACGACATGTTCCACGGCGAGTGGGGCGCGGACGAGATCCATGGCCGTCTGGGCAATGACAGTATCTATGCGGGGGACCAGTTCGACACTGTCTGGGCCGGCGAAGGAGATGACCTCGTGTATGG
>NZ_LPXO01000018.1 GCF_001482405.1 Pseudoponticoccus marisrubri | reverse complement strand
CTGGCTCATCTTCGCTCCTTGGTGCCTGCGATGATCCAGAAATCCTCCGTTACGAAAACCTCAAATCTGTCCCACAGGCGCTGACGTCAGACAGGCCGGCCGTCCTTGGAGACCCGCGCAGAAATGAACGGTTCATCAGAACAGTCCTCCGCCACTGGTGGTTCGTTGACCTTCTTCGAAGCGACGGGCTTCGTGGCCTGAATAGAACCACGTGGGGCGCTCTTGGTGCTTTGCTTGGGTCTTTCGTCGGATTGCGCCTGAGCGGCGAGTCCTGTGTGCCTGGTGAACGGGGAGCCGGCAAAGCGGTCGCGGGAGATTTGCCGGAGGAGGTTCGAAGAACTATTATCGGAAGAGTGAGACATCGTGTCCCTCGCTTGTTGATCGTGGAGGATTTGGTGTCATTCCGATCTGGCCGGAAACCGTGCGAGTGGGTTAACTCAAGGCTTGGAAAGATTCGCTTCGTTTGCCTGACCCTGGCGGAGCTCTGGCTCGGACATGATTGGCGGGATGGATGTTGCTACTCGGTAGCAAGCTGTCTTGGAAAACCCACGGAAACCGGGGAAAACCCCCGGGAATCACGAGAAATCCCGTTAGGTGGCTGTCTGTGTATGCGGCGATTAAGTGTATGAAATTAAATGCAAAATACGCGTCACGGCTTGCCGTGGCACCCATGATGGATGGCGCCGAGGAGTCCTGAGCGGCCTTGTTTTATTGGCCGAAACCGAAGCAGGCGAAATCTGTTGCACCGAATGTTGCACCTGAAACTCGTCTTTGACCTCTGTTTCATACCGATCGTAGCACCGAGTTCACCTGGAACCACTCTTCGGACGTGTTGCGGTCGTCAGAAAGGGCGGATTCCGGCCATTCACCGCCGGGGCGAGTGGACCGTGCCGGGAGAGCGAGAGCCGACGTTCAGAACAATTTGAAATCAAGCATCTCGCTGCACGCCTGCAAGGCAGCTACGAGACCTTGCGTTAGGGGTGCTGCACTCCTGCTCGCGAGCTGGAATTGTAGGCGAGGCGCAACACCATTAGGAGGCGGTTCAACATAATCGTTTACACCGTCGCTGTCGAACCAGCAGAGTGACACAGGGAGATGAAGGGCAATCACCGATGGCACAGGTCGACATATCGCCTGACGTGCTGGAATGGGCGCGAGAGCGCGCCGGGATGTCGTTCGACAGTCTCGTGCAGCGTTTCAAGAAGTACCCGGCTTGGCTGGAGGGAAAGGGCGGCCCGACCTTCAAGCAGCTGGAAACCTTGGCGGCGACCCTTCATCTGCCGCTCGGCATGTTCTTCTTACCCGCACCTCCCGAGGAGCAGCTGCCCTTGCCTGACTTCCGGCGGATGGCTGGGACAGGCTATGGGCGCCCAAGTACAGAACTGATCGACACGATTCACACCTGCCAGCGGCGCCAGAGTTGGTATCGTGACCACCTCGCGGGGGCCGGAGCGCCGCTTCTGGAGTTCGTCGGCTCCTACACGGCAGGCGACCCGCCTGCGATTGTGGCGGGCAGCATCCGCACCGTGCTGAAGCTGGAGGTCGGGAGTCGGTCCGAGGCCGCGAACTGGGAAGAGTTCCTGCGCCTATTCATAGCCCTTGCCCGCGAGGCCGGCATCCTTTTGATGATCAACGGTGTAGTCGGAAATAACACTCACCGGAAGCTGAATCCGCGGGAGTTCCGCGGCTTCGCAATATCCGACCCGTTCGCGCCGCTCGTGTTCGTGAATGGCGCTGACACGAAGGCCGGTCAGATTTTCACGCTCGCCCACGAGCTGGCGCACATCTGGATCGGCAAGGGCGGTATCAGCAACGCAGCCGCTGATGACCTGCCGGAGGACTGGGCATCGGACAGCGCGGTCGAGCGGTTCTGCAATGCAGTCGCCGCCGAAGTGCTCGTGCCGATGGCCCAACTCCAGAACATGGAACTATCCGGCGATATCGACTTGGCGAAGACCACGATCGCGCGCGTGTTCCGGGTCAGCACACTGGTCGCCCTACGCCGCCTGAAGGATCTTGGGCGCCTGAGCTACGACGCCTTCCAGGCAGCCTATGACGCCGAACTCGACTTCCTGAAGGACAAGGCGAAAGCCAGCTCGGGCGGCGACTTCTATGCGACGATGGGGGCGCGCGTCGATCCGCACTTTGCATCGGCAGTCATCTCGACGGCCCTCGAAGGCAGGACGCTGATGGGCGAAGCTTTCGACCTGTTGAATCTCAAGAACAGCAAGACATTCCGCGAGGAAGCAAGGCGGCTCGGAGTGACGAGCTGATGTTGCTGCTGGACACGAACGCCTTTCTAACACCTGCGCTGAGCTACTACGCCTTCGACATCTGCGGAGGATACTGGAATTGGATCGCCAGTGCCGCAGCCTCTGGTAAGGTTGCGAGCATCGCCCCGGTGAAGCGCGAGCTGCAGAAGAAAGACGATCAGGTAAAGCACTGGATCGAGCTGCATGGCACGAGCATCTTCATGCCTGACGACGGCGCTATCGGAAACAGCATGGGACAGGTTGCGAGCTGGGCCACTTCGAACGGCTACACCTCCGCTGCCGTCGCTGACTTCCTGAACAAGGCCGATGCTTACCTTGTCGCCTACGCAATCCACGGCGGTCACGACATCGTAACGCTCGAAACCAGGGAACCGCTCAGGGTGAGCAAGGTCAAGTTTCCCGACGCCGCGGACGCTCACGGCATCAGCACGATTTCGCCCTACGAGATGCTGCGTAGGAACGGCGTCCGCCTGTAGACGCCACCCCGTCCTTGAGCGCTGGAAGGACGCACCATGACGACAGCCTTCTACGCGTATGTCTGGGTGTCGAACCTGGACCTCGGCGTGCCGCTGACCGGGAGTCCCCAGTTTGAATTGTATGGGGCCGCAACACCCTCAGGCTCCAGACCTATTGATTTCAGGCGATTGGCATGATCCAGGCTTCGCAAGGAGATCCGATCGATGAGCAATCCTTTCCCGACAAGGCTGAAACATGAGTGCTGCGCCGGCCACGAACGGCGGGTCTGGTGACGCTGCGGCGCAGCGATTGTCGGTGAGGCGGAGGTCCGGTTTGAGCCGCCCTCGACGGAGTGATCCCCGAGGAGTTGGGCACTGGATTGAACCTTGAGATGGCCGGGCCAGAGGGAAAGTAACGCCGCGAACCTAAACGGGGCCGCTACGTAGTGCGGCCCCGTGGCTGGAAGGTTGAAGAACTCAATAGAGCCTCAGGAGGTTGTCAAGAGGCGCGAGCCTGTGCTGCCAAAGACCGCCGCATCTCGATGAAATCCGTCAGCCAGGTCATTGGGATCCCACCGCGCGAAATATGGCTGATGTCGAGGTCGCCGCGGGGGATCGCCCCAGATTTCAGGGCCTTCAGAAAGTCTTTCTGAGACATCTGGAAGTAGTCGTGGGCCACGATACCGGTCGGAATCGATGAGGCGGCACCGAACCTCGCGATGAGCATCATCATAGTCGTAGTCATGCCGACCTCATTTGCCGCGGGCCGCATCGCGGCGCTTTTCAGTGTATTCCGCGAGATCCAGAATGTGGACGCCGCGAGGACTCTTCTGACTATCGCACATGCTCATGACGGGCAGGTCGATTTCACCGAGGGCGACCTTCTCATGGAATTTGCTTTTGCCGAGGTTGAAAAAGTCTCGTGCGACGATCTCCGACGGGATCATGATCTCGTGTCCATACTTTCCCAGCAGGATGTAGAAGGCGTTCATTTGCTTTCCTCTCTTGGTTTGCGACGACCGATCGGCCGCCTGCACGGGAAATGCGGACGATCTGGAGAGGTCGGCCGGAACTTTGACCAGGGTTCGATATCTCCATGGGACCGCGGCCTGGATCGGGGAAAGAGCCCGCGCCGGAGTTTGCCGACGCAGGCTTGAGAACGGTCACATGTACCGGGCTGCCTGCGCGAGATCGCGAAGACGCGCCGCATACCAGCGCAGACCCGCGTCGATGTTGAGGCGCTTGCCGACGTCCACAGAGAGCGGGTGGAATTCCTCGGCCTGCAGCGACAGGAGCGTGTCGCAAGCTTCCTCCAGAGCTATCTGGAGCTCCGGAGTGGTCTCGCCCCGCTCGAGGCAGCGCTCTATTGCGCCCCGAAACGCCGGCCCCGGGACCTGCGGAAAACGTCGGAGGAGGTCGTCGAGGCCCGACCCGTGACGGGCGAGGAAACTGCGCGTCAGGCGATGAGCCGTGGCGCGCGGCACGCCGGTCTTCGGATCGATGGTGATCAGTTCTTGTCTACCCATTCGGGTCTCCTTGGCATCCGATGGGCTGCCCAATGCAGCCCGGAACCTGTCGGTGCCTTTCTTCAAGACCCCGCCGGCAGGAGGTTCGGCGGGGTTGATCACCCGCGACGAATTCGCGAGTGATCTGGAGCGACATGCGCGGATGTTCCGTTCCGCCCGAGTGCATGCTGCCCCCGTATCGTGGTTGCCCCGCGGCTTGCGAAGCCGGTCTCAGCCAGAAGACCGGCTTCGGAAACCGCGGCGCAGCGTCCGGGCCTTATTCGGAAAGCCCAATGTCGAAAAAGTGTCGGACTGCGGCGAGCCGTTCATGGGCCGTCATGTCGGCAGCAAATACGACGATGCCGGGGGATGTCCATTTCGCGCCGGCAGTGCTCGTGAAATAGCCAAGGGCGCCGAGGCCACGTTCGGCGGTCTTTACGACCGAAGTATCATCGAAGGGATGTTCGATCTCCGCCACACTGAATTCCATCGCGATGCCAACCGCCTCGAAAAATTTCACGGCTGCGACGAGTGTGTAGCCCGGTAGGTCGCGATGTTTGTGCTCGCACCACGCCATCACGCGGCCGAGGTCGCGCGATAGCTCTGCGCGCATCAGTGTCAGTCGTGGATCCCATGTCATTCGGGTATCTCCTTGTCGCCGCGTCTCACCGAGAGGGCGCGGCGACAAGGAGATACCCGGCGACCCTTTCGCCAGCATCACCGGTATTCCAGTCCTCACATTCATGTCTGCGAAACGGGAGAGGTCCAGGAGAGGGGCACCATCTCTTGGCCGCGCGGGGCGCGAGCAGGATGGGGTGTCGGGGAAGGAGTGCGGAACGACCTTCCCCGACCCGTCGGAGACGCCAGGGGTGCCGGGGAGTGGCGAACGACGCCCGGCCGCTCTCCGCGCAGGAGGCCCCGCGGCGAGCGGCCCTCGGAGAGCCGATGATGTGTATGGAGCAAGCGCAGCGCGGCGCAATACACATAGTCGGTCCCTATGTGTACCGATTGCCTGGATTTGTTCCCGTTTCGGCCGTTTCAGAGAACCGGCCTCGCGTCCCTATTTCCGCTTCGATCAATCGCCAGAACAAGGAGAAAACGCGATGTTCGAAGGTTATCAATTTGGTCATATTGAGCTGTGGTCGAACAAGGGCAGGAGCGGCGATGGGCCCGAGCCGCATGCGGTTAGAAAGAACGGTCAGCGCAAGTGGACAGCGCAGGAAATCCTCGACGAGGCGGAACGGATCGCCAGCGCGTCCGCGCATGTCATTCAGGGCCGGCCGGGGCCCCAGATCCTGCCCCGTGCTGTGGCGTCCTTCCGTGACATCCGGAAGGCGCAGGAGGAGGCATCGCAGGTGCAGGAGCCGTATATCAGACGGGCGAAGGGCAGGAGGCCGGTGCCGGTAAAGCGAAAGCTTCGGAAGGACGCGGCCACGCTCTACGCGAGCGTCTTTTCCTTGCCGGTCCTGACCGAGGAGGCCCTGGCCAATCCCGAGCTCAAGCGGGAAGCGCTGGACGTTCTGGAGCAGGCGCTGGAGTGGGAGTGCGAGAGAATTTCCAAGGCAGGCGGCGTAGTCCTGGCGGGTGTTGTTCACTGGGATGAAGAGCATCTGCATCTCCACGTCTTTGCCGTCGATCCAGTTCGTGGCCGCGTCGATCACCTGCACCCCGGGCGGGTCGCGAAAGAAGCGGTAAATCAATCCGGTGAGAAGAAGTCGAAGGACCGCGGAAAGCGGGCGAATGTCGCATACTGCGACGCCATGAGGGCATGGCAGGACAAGGTATACGAGGAGGTTTTCGCGGGGGTCGGCTTGATGCGCTTCGGTCCCGGCCGGGGCCGGTGGACTCGCAAGGAATATGGCCGGGCCAAAGCTCTCCAGAAGGACATCGCAACACGGGAGGCGCGGCTTGCCGATCTTGATGCATGGGAGGGCGCGCAAGAGGTCCGGCAAGCCGAATTGGACGCCCGCGAGAAGGCGCTCGAAGGAAGCGAGGCGGAAAAAGCCCAGCGTGAGGGCGAGGTTGCCGAGAAGGCGCGCGCGGCCGAGGCTGTCAGGGCCGATGCGGTTGCACTGCGCACGGCGCTGGACATTGGAAGTCGGGCCGTGGCCTATCGTGAGCTCGACTACCGGCAGGCCTCGGAGGAGCGTGAGGAAGGGTTGGAGTTCGGACCTGGGGCACCCAGGTCAAAGAAGAAGCGAGAGCGGCTCATGCACGCCGTCCGCCCCGCCTATGATTTCGTGGTGGATCTCGCCAGAAAGGCCTTCAACATCCGGCGACGGGAAACACGTCTCGCGAAAGCCGAGGCTCAGAACCGGAAGGCCGCGATGTCGATCGCAGACGAACGCGAACGGGCTGGGCAGGTCGTACCGAAGACCCTGGCGCAGATCATCAACGACGAGCCATTGCCGCTCGATCGCGATGCATTTCCGGGTGCCTTGTTCCTCGCGCGCAGCTCCGATCCGGTGGCGCTCCAGAAAGAGCTGGACGAGATGCCCAACGTCTCGGTTCGCCGGACCTGGGTCGCGACTTGGCAATCGATGAAGATATGCGACGAGAGGCCAGATCTCGCCGAGGACCTCGGTCGCGGCGTTGCGGCCTTGGAATTGGCCGCGCACCAGCGTGGATATGATCTCGAGAGCGGCAAGCATCATCCGGAAAAGGCGGAAGACCCGAAACGGGCCAGGCTTCACGTGGATGCGGAACCCGACCCGATCCGGATCATCAGGAGAAACAAACATCGCGTGCTGACGCGGGGTTGATCGACGGCGCATCCGGCAGGCAATCATGCCAGTCCGGATGCGCCGGAACTTCTTCGCGGACGGGCTCACTCCGCGGCGATGGGCTCGGCGTCGTCGGGCTTCCATTTGCCGGTCTTACCTTTAGAAAACATGTCCAATTGCGTGTCGTTCTCGGTCGCTGGCGGGTTCTCTTCGACCTTGATCTTCGGCTCCGCGGAGACTTCATCGTCAGACACTGCCTCGGAGGCATCGTCTCCGCGGGCCTCCGCGAGCCTGCTTTCGATGTACGTCTCGCGCTCGGTGAGCTGCCCGTTCAGTCGGGCAATCTCGAACTTCGCGTCGAGCAGCGCCGCCTCCGCCTCAGTCAACATCTTTTCGGCGGCGTCCGCCCGTTTTTCTGCCTCGTCGCGTTCGTCCTCCACGAGGCCGCAGTTTGACAGGGCTTCGTCGGCCTCGGCTCGCAAGCGTTCGAGTTCGGCTGCGTGCGCATGTCGTTCCGACGCGGCAATCTCGTCGGCCAGCTGCCATGCAGTCTGCCACATCGCGGCGGCCGCATCATGGAAGTCCTCCGGCATCTCGGGCGCTGCACGCTCCGCCTTCTCCCTCGCGGCAATTTCGGCTTTGACCTGCTTCACGAGCGGGCCGATCTCGCGAAAAGATCCGCCGCCGATCTCATCCCGGACCGTCTGATTTGTGATCTGCTTGCCGTCTTCGGTCAGCTTGCGGATCGCGTCCCTGATTTGCTTTTCCAGGGACGCACTGCTCTTCTTCTGGGCCATATCCGGCTCCTTCTGGTAATGGTAAGCGCCGGTAATACCGTTACCTCGCGCTACCACCCCGGCGGGGTGGTGCTGAGGAAATGGATCTTTCCCAGATAGGAAAGAAATCCTGGACAAAAAAAGACGGCTCCGAAGAGCCGTCTGATCCTGGGAGTGTCTTGCTGGCGACGCTGCCGTTCTCAGGCGTTCGCACGAAGCTTCTCTTCGATCATGTCACGCACGGCAGTCAGACGTTGCGAGACGTAGTTCATCGCGTCATCCCCGTTTTCCTTCCAGACTGCGTGCGCGATGTGCACGGGGCCGAGAGGCTGGACTTCTGCCTGCAGGCTGATGATGCCGGCGTCAGCGGCGATTTCTGCGGTGAAGAACTGGTCGTCGACCAGGGAAAGCTTCTCAAGCTTCATTCTTTGGATCCTTGGTGTGGCACCATCGTGGGTGCTGGTTTGCGTTTTGAGCGGGTGCGCCGCTCAAGGAAGACATGGGAACTTTCCTGTGCGCAAAAAAAGTAAAAGGGTCGAATATCGGAGAATTTTCCTGCCTTGCAGACTCGAACCCTCGATCCGGTTCGTGAGAATTGATCCCGACCCGTTTTCCGACGATAAAAGGCGCAAGCAAATCAACCGTCTGGCGAGCCAACGCCAGGAAAGGGACGGCAGATGACCATCGAAAAGACGCTCTTCGCGGCGGCGGACAAGATGCGCGGGTCCATGGACCCGGGCGAATACAAGCACGTGGCCTTGGGCCTGCTCTTTCTGCGCTACATCGGCACCGCCTTCCAGCGGAAGTATGACGAGCTCCTCCCCGAGGGCGAGGAGGTGGCCGAGGATGTCGATGAATACCTCGCCGACGGCATCTTCTGGGTGCCCGAGGCCGCCCGCTGGAGCACGCTGGCCGCCAACGCCAAGGACAAGGGCATCGGGGTCAAGGTCGATAACGCCATGCGCGCGATCGAGGCCGACAACGAGCAGCTCAAAGGCGCGCTCCCCAAGGTCTTCGGGCGCGAGGCGCTCGACCCGGCCATCGTCACTGGCCTGATCGATCTCTTCTCGAACATTGAGTTCGACGGCACGCCCCGGGACTTCGACCTGATCGGCCGCATCTACGAGTATTTCATCTCCGAGTTCGCCAGCAACGAGGGCAAGCGGGGTGGCGATTTCCACACGCCGAAGCCCGTCGTCGAGCTCATCGTCCAGATGATCGAGCCCGCGCGCGGCCGCCTGTATGAGCCCTGCCATGGTTCGGGCTCCTTCATGGTCCAGTCAGAGAACTTCTTGGAGGCGCACAAGTATCGCCGGGCCGACCTCGCCATCTACGGGCAGGAGCGGAACCACACGACCTACGGTCTCGCCCGGATGAACCTTGCCATCCGCGGGATCGTCGCGAACCTGCAATGGAACGCCGAGGGCACGCTCCTTCGCGATGCCTTCCCGGACGAGAAATTCGACTACGTGATGGCCAATCCGCCGTTCAACATCTCGGATTGGTCCGGCGACATCCTGGCCGAGGACCGGCGCTGGGAATTCGGCACGCCCCCGGTCGGCAATGCCAACTTCGCCTGGATGCAGCACATCTACGACAAGCTGGGCAGCACCGGCATCGCGGGCGTGGTCATGGCCAACGGCTCCATGTCGTCCATGTCCTCGGGCGAGGGCGACATCCGCCGCGCCATGGTCGAAGGCGGCGCGGTGGACGCCATGATCGCCCTGCCGGGGCAGCTCTTCTACGGCACGCAGATCCCGGCCTGCATCTGGATCCTGGCGAAGGACAAGTCCAACGGCATCGCCAAGGACGCCAAGCTGCGCGACCGGCGCGGCGAGGTGCTGTTCGTCGACGCCCGCAAGATGGGCGCACTGGTGCCCGGATCACGCAAGCAGAAGGAGCTGTCGCGAGAGGAGATCGAGCGCATCGCCACCGCCTACCACGCCTGGCGCGGAGAGCCGGACGCGGGCGCTTATGCCGACGAGCCGGGCTTCTGCAAGGCGGCGACCATGGAAGAGATCGCCTTGCAGAACTTCGTCCTGACGCCAGGCCGGTATGTTGGTGCTGGAGCGGCCGAGGAGGATGGCGAGCCGTTCGAGGAGAAGTTCGAGCGGCTGACAGCGGAGCTTCGGGCGCAGTTTGCAGAGGGGCGGCGGCTGGAGGAGGAAATCGAGACGCAGCTGGGAAGACTTGAATGAAGGGATGGATCACGGTTCCCGCAGAAGATTTCTGTTCGTCAGTGCGTGATGGCACGCACGACAGTCCAAAGCGAAATGAGAGCGGAAAGAAGCTGATCACATCAAAGCATATGATCGGCGGTCAATTGAAGCTGGCTGACGCTTATCTTATTTCCGAGGCTGATTTTGAGGAGATCCAAAAGAGAAGCCGGGTTCATCGTTGGGATGTGTTGATCTCGATGATTGGGACTGTGGGTGAAGTATTTCTCGTGAAAGATGAACCAGATTTTGCGATTAAGAATATCGGCCTTTTTAAGTCGAAGGATGAGGCAAGAGGCAGGTGGCTTTACTATTTCTTAAAGACACCAACTGCGCAGCAGGACATCATCGGAAAGTCTCGGGGCACTACGCAATCCTACATACCACTGGGCGAACTGCGCCGCTTGCCCATTGCTGCTCCAGAATCCGCTGAGGCTATGACTGGGATAACCGACGTATTGCGCGTCCTCGACGACAAGATCGAGCTGAACCGCCGGATGAGCGGGACGCTGGAGGAGATGGCGCGGGCGCTCTATCGGTCCTGGTTCGTGGATTTCGACCCCGTCCACGCCCGCGCCCTCGGCCAGTCCCCCGCCCACATGGACGCCACCACCGCCGCCCTCTTCCCCGACAGCTTCGGCCCCGACGGCCTGCCGAAGGGGTGGGAAATGGGGACGATCTCGGATCTTGGCCGCGTCGTAACGGGCAAGACTCCCAGCACGAAGCAACCAGAGAACTACGGAGACTTCTGCCCGTTCGTGAAGATTCCGGACATGCATGGAAAGATGTTTGTGCTGAGCTCCAGTTCCTGGCTCTCAGAGAGTGGAGTTCAACGGCAGAGGAACCAGTTGCTCGCGCCCGGAAGTGTTTCGGTGAGCTGTATTGCGACACCGGGACTCGTCGCCATCAACCCCAGTTCGGCAATGACAAATCAACAAATCAACAGCGTCGAGCCCGTTCAAGGTTTCTCGACGGAGTTTGTCTATTGGACCTGTGTTCAAGCTGCAAACGATGTCTTACTTGGAGGGAGTGGAGGTTCGGTTTTCCACAACACGAACAAGTCGACATTCTCGGCGATCCCAATAGTTTTGGGGCCACAAAAAATACGAGATGCCTTCACTGAAATCGTCGCGCCTTGGCACTCCAAGATACTCCACCTCGAAAAAGAGTCGCAAACTCTCGCAGCTCTCCGCGACACGCTCCTCCCCCGCCTCATGTCCGGTGAACTCCGCATCCGAGAAGCGGAGAAGCAGGTCGAGGAGGTGACGGCGTGAAGTTCATCTATATCGACGAAAGCGGCGATCGTGGTGGCGGAGATGTCTTCGTCATGTGCGGCCTGATGGTTGACGCGTATAAGCTGCGAAAGAAGACTGCGGATTTCGACCGAATGCTTGGTGCCTTGCATGCGAAATACCCGAGTGCCGCCCGCGAGCTGAAAACGTCTCAGTTCCTCAACGGAAAGAAGCCCTGGAGCAAGATCCCGCCTCAGGAGCGCAAGGACTTCATTCAGGACGTTTGCCGCCTCGCCGTCGATAATGGTGGCAAGCTCTTCGGTTACGGCCTGTCATACGAGAGGTTCGACACTGCAAAGGCCGCTTTCCATGGGCATCCATCAGGCGACAGTTACTGGCTCGCTTCCGGGATGTTCACTGCGGCCTTGGTGCAGAAGAAGATGCAGGGTGTTAAGGGAGGCAAGGGCCTGACGGTCATGATCATGGATGACCACAAGATGGAGATGCCTGGACTCTCCGACGGGCTCTACATGGCAGATGAATGGTATGATGGCCTTTTCCAGGAACGAAAGAAGGTTCGCGGTAAATCGACTTGGGGTGCTCGAAAAGCTGGGGACCGCTTTGATCAGATCATCAACACCGCTTTCGCGATCAAGTCCGACCATTCCTCGTTGGTGCAAGTCGCCGATGTCATTTCTTACGTCTATCGTCGGCACCTTGAACTTAAGGCGCTGCCCGAGAAGTATCCAGGCGAGCGCGAATATTATGAGATGCTCGTGGGTATTCTTGAACCACAGCGAGAAAAGCTCGGCCAAACCCCAGCCGTGCCGTGCGTAGCTTTTTACAAGGCCGCAGTGCATCCAAACTGGCCAATTTAGGTCAGAAATTTTCGAAAGATTTCAATGTTCCGCATAGACCGCACCGCCAACCGCCTCAGCAAGCTTGAGCGCACCAGCTTCTCCGAGGTCGGGTTCCGGGAACGGGAGCATCTCCAGGAATGGCTGGCCTCTATGCCCGACGCGCTCTGCGAGGCCATGAGCGAAGGCGAGGACGGTCTGCTGATCATCCAGAAGGAGTTCGACGGGTTCGACGGCACCCGCGAGCGGCTCGACCTGCTGGCGCTCGACCGGAACGGGCAGCTTGTCGTCATCGAGAACAAGCTGGACGATTCCGGCCGGGATGTCGTCTGGCAGGCCCTGAAATATGCAGCCTATTGCTCGAGCCTGAAGAAGGTCGAGATCGTGGGCATCTACCAGCAGTATCTCGACCGCCAGGGCGGCGGCGATGCGGCCGGGCTAATCTGCGAGTTCCTGGGAGAGGACACGCTGGATGAGGTCGTGCTGAACGACGGCACCAACCAGCGCGTCGTCTTCATCGCGGCGAATTTCCGACGCGAGGTCACGGCGACGGTGCTCTGGCTGCGCGAGCACCAGATCGACGCGCGCTGCGTCAAGGTCGTGCCTTACCGGTTCGGCGAGGAGATCTTCGTCGACCTCCAGCAGGTGATCCCGACGCCGGAGGCCGCCGACTACATGATCCGCATGGCTGAGAAGGACAGCGAGGAGAAGTCGGCCAAGGGCGCCCAGAAGTGGAGCCACCAGATGCGGCTCGAATTCTGGGAGCAGGCCCTGGAGGCGCTCCGTGCCGCCGGCCTGGAGCGATGGCAAAACATCACCCCTTCGCGCGATCACTGGTTGAACTCCAGCATCAGCGTCTCGGGCGTCACGCTGACCCTGATCTTCCTGCGGCATGAGGTGCGGGTTGAATTCCAGCTGAACCGGTCCGACCGGGACGAGAACAAGTGGCTCTTCGACCAGCTTGCCGAGAACAGGGACGCATATGAGCAGGCCGTCGGCGAGGAACTCGAGTGGCGCCGGATCGACGACAAGAAGGTCAGCATGGTTGTCTGCAAGACCTCTGTTCAGGGCTACAGCAAGGAGAACTGGCCAGAGATGATCGCCTGGCTGGTGGACCACTACCGGATGATGGACGAGGCCTTCTCCGAGCCCGTGCGGGGCCTGGCGGCGCGAATGAAGCCGGGTGGAGGCTCCTGATGGCCTGGAACTCGGAATCCGACCTCGAAGACTGGATGATGGGGAAGCTGGCCGGACTGGGCTATGCCGCCAACTCTGGCGCCGAGATCTCGCCCGAGAAACGTGACCCGGAGCGCCGCAGCTTTCACGAGGCCATCCTGCGGAAAGTCTTCGAGAAGGCCGTCCGGCGCCTCAACCCCGGGCTGCCCGACGGTGCGGTGCAGGAAGTGATGGCCCGCGTCACTGACGAGGTCTTTGTTGGCGACATGATGGCCGAAAACCGCCGCCTGCATGGCCTGATGACGGGCGGCGTCCCGATCACCTACTTCAGCCAGGGAGAGGAGCGCCACGAGCGGGCGCGCCTTATCGACTGGGGCGATCAGGACAACGCTTGGCAGGCCTTTAACCAAGTCGACATGGTCGGGCGGAACCCACGAATCCCGGATATCGTGATCTATCTGAATGGCCTGCCTTTGGTCGTGGTAGAGTTGAAGGGCACTGAGGGAGCCGACATCGAAGCGGCCTTCAACCAGATCGAAACCTACAAGGCCGACATCCCGAACCTGTTCAGGACCTCGGTTTTCTCGGTGATCTCCGACGGGCTGAACGCACGATACGGCACGCTCTCGGCCGGCCTCGACCGGTTCATGCGGTGGCGGACCATCGATGGCGAGACCATCCTGTCGGAGCGTGAGGGCCTCGCGCTGAACACGCTGACGGAGGGTCTGCTGAACCGGTCTGTTCTGCTCGACATGCTGCGCTGGTTCACGGTCTTCGAGGACGAGGGCAAGGGGCCGATCAAGAAGGCGGCCGGCTATCACCAATACCACGCGGTCCGTAAGGCCATGGAGTCGATCCTCGGGGCGCGCGGTGACGACGGTAAGGGCGGAGTAATCTGGCATACGCAGGGCTCTGGGAAGTCTCTGTTGATGACCTTTCTCGCCGGGCGAGCGATGCACCTGCCGGAGCTGGAGAATCCGACGGTTCTGGTGCTCACCGATCGCAACGACCTCGATAACCAGCTGTTCGCCACGTTCGGTCGATGCAAGGATCTGCTGGGCGAGACGCCGGTTCAGGCGGATAGCATTGAAGAGCTGAAGACGCTGCTGAACCGGCAGGTAGGCGGCATCGTATTTTCGACGATCCAGAAATTCCGCGCTGAGCGCGGCCAAGACTTCCCGGAGCTCACCAACCGCTCCAACGTCATCGTCATGGTCGACGAGGCCCATCGGACACAATACGGGTTCGACGCCAGGATGGACCAGAAGACCGGCGAGGTTCGCCATGGTCTGGCCCATCACCTGCGCACGGCCTTGCCGAATGCGGTCTATGTCGCTTTGACCGGCACACCGATCGAACTGGTCGGCGCGAACACGCGGTCGGTGTTCGGCGACTACATCGACGTCTACGACATCGCTCAGGCGGTCGAGGACGGCGCGACCGTGCCCATCTACTATGAAGGGCGTGTGGCCCGCGTAGAGATTGCTGAGGATCTGCGCGACAGCCTCGACGAGGAATTCGACGAGGCGACCGAGGCACTGGCTGAGGATGAAGCAGGGGCCGCCGCCAAGAAATGGTCTCAGGTCGAGAAACTGGTCGGCGCGGGCCCGCGTCTGGATGCAGTCGTCGCCGACATCCTGGAGCATTTCGATGCTCGTCTCGAGGCCATCGACGGCAAGGCGATGATCGTCTGCATGAGCCGCCGGATCTGCGTCGCGGTCTACGAGCGCATTGTCGCTGCCCGACCGGATTGGCATTCGGAAACCGACGAGACCGGCGCGGTGAAGGTCGTCATGACCGGAAGCGCCACCGATCCGCAGAATTTCCAGCCCCACGTTCGCAGCAAGGCGAAGCTGGAAGGCCTCAGGAAAAGATACAAGGATACGGGCGACCCGCTGAAGCTGGTGATCGTCCGTGACATGTGGCTAACCGGCTTCGACGCGCCCTGCATGCACACCCTCTACGTCGACAAGCCCATGAAGGGGCACGGATTGATGCAGGCGATTGCCCGGGTGAACCGGGTTTTTGCCGGGAAGCCCGCCGGACTTGTCGTCGACTACATCGGCCTTGCGGCTGATCTGAAGAAGGCCCTCGCGCACTATTCCCAAGGAGACCAGGCCCAGACGGGCGTCGACGAGCGCGAGGCAGTCGCAGCCTTCATGAGCGCGCTGGATGTCGCGCGTGGATTGTTCCATGGTTTCGATTACTCCCGCGTCCTCGGTGGCACGGCGGCGGATCGTATCGAGATCCTGCCAGCGGCGGCAAACCATGTTCTTTATCAGGCGCGTGCCGATGGGCAGGAAGATCACAAGGACTTCGGCAAGCGGTTTCTGGATGCCGTTGCAGCGCTCGCCAAGGCCTTCAAGCTGGCGGCCGGGTCGCCGGAAGCCAAGGAGCGCGCCGAAGAGGTGGCCTTCTTCCTGGCGGTGAGGTCCGCCCTGCAGAAGCTTGATGTGAAGGGAGGCGGGGGGCGGAACTCCTCACCTGACTTCGCGATCGAGCAGTTACTGAACCGGGCGGTAGCCTCGACCGAGGTCGTGGACATCCTTGAGGCGTGCGGGTTCGATCGCCCCGACATCAGCGTTCTGTCCGAGGAGTTCCTCCTCGAGATCCAGCACATGCAGCACAAGAATCTCGCCGTAGAAGCCCTGAAGAAGCTTCTGAACGGGGAGATCAAGGCGCGGACTCGGGGCAACGTGGTGCAAAACCAGAAGTTCTCCGAGCGCCTCACAAACGCGATCGCACGATACCACAACCGCAGCGTCGATGCCCTGTAGGTCATTCAGGAACTCATTGGCATGGCGAAGGACCTGAGAGCCGAGCCCGAGGACGACATGTCGGAGACGGAGCGGAGCTTCTACGACGCCTTGGCCCAGAACGAGAGCGCTGTCGAGGTGATGGACAATGACCAACTGAAGGTCATTGCGGCCGAACTCGTGACATCCGTCCGGGAAAATTCCGGCGTGGACTGGTGGCAGCGCGATGACGTGCGCGCGAAGATGCGCGTTGCCGTGAAGCGGATCCTTCGGCGCTATGGGTATCCCCCGGACTTGCAGGCCGAGGCGGTGAAGCTGGTCATCAAGCAGGCTGAGGCCATGGCACGCAGCATGTAGACCTCGAGATCGCCGTCTGGCGAGCAGAGGCCGATTTCCGGTTATTGGGGGTTTTACGTCAGCTTCTCCGGTTCTCCCGGTTCTCGGGAGAGAATATCAATATGGGCCAGAGGGTTGCAGCCCATCACCGTCTTTCATTGTGGCGTCAGACAGGAATTTTCTGGCCGTTTCGGCTCACATCGTGGCCCGGCAGGACAGTTGTCCGGATATCGGAGATGGGATTTCCTGAGGCAGGATAATCTTCGTGGCGATGCCGGACGATTTTATGTGAGTTGCGGCCAGTTTTGCGGTGGGTTCTGCATTTTTCGCGGCCCTGGATCGGAACCATCTCCTCTCCACCAAAAATAGGAGAGATCGATGTCCAAACCCAGCGAATTCCTCTGCACCGAGCGGTGCATCCAGCATATCGAAGACGCCCATCTTCCGCTATATGGGCTGCGTCTTGTCCACGCGTGCCATTACTTCGTCGATCAGACACCGGGCCTTTCGATGCAGAATATGGCCCTGCACCCGGACAGACACTACACCGTGCGCTGCCAGACCTTGCTGGAGGCGACCGGGACGCCCAACGCCAACGACTTCGACATGATTAAGGAAGGGGTCGAGTTCCTTCAGGGCGGCAAGATCTTCAGTCACCTTCACCTCCATGAGAACGGAAGGAAGCTAACTTTCCACTTCGCAAAGAGGTATGCGGATGATGCCGTCAGGAAAAAGGGCGACAAATTCGCGTTCGTGGATGTTGATCAGGTGCGAACCCTTAGGACACGGGAGCAAATCGAGTGCTATATGCGTGCCACTATGGTCCTGAGGAGCGATTTTCCGATGTTCGCGCTTTCATGGAGAGAGGACAGGGATGGGCCTTGGCTCCAAGCGAAGAAGTCATGGCTGTTGGCCGCGCGGCGAGTCGGGGAAAGGCTGGGGCTGGATTTTGTCATAATCCCGCGGATCAGCGTGGAGACTGACGAGATTGACCGGGTGCAGGTCAAACTGGTGCCGAAGGTATCGCGTTGGTCTCAAGGAAAGCTCTTTCCCCGCGATGGGCAGGGCGTGGTCGTTGTGGTCAATGGCAAGAGCGACACGCTGTCTCGCGCTGAACTGCGCACGCGGCGAAACTGGTGCAAGGCGGATCGGCCGTAGGCTTGCTTGGTAAGGTGGCTGTTCATTGTCCTCCAATGACCAAGGGGGCATCCAGAATCTCTGGATGCCCCCTTGGAGGTTCTTAGAGTCGGGCAAACAGGATCGGCCACCAGCGCCAGTCCGCATATTTGTCTCCGATCTGTTCCACATGAATATAGCGGGACAGGCTGCCATCCGGAGAGTGCCCAGTATACTTCATGACGACGTCACGGCTTCCACCGCCGAGTCCGATCTCGAAAAACCTCGAGATCGCCTCGTGGCGTAAATCGTGGAAGTGGAGGTCCTCGATGCCGAGGATCTGGCATGCTTCCGTGAAGAGGCGACTGATGGTGTCCGGGCTATAAGGAAAGACCCGGTCCTTCTTGCGAGGCATCGACAAAACGATTCTCATGCCCTCTGCCGTGACCCACGTTTCGATGTCGTTGCCCTGGGTCTGGCGCGGGTGTTTCATGTTTCGGATAATAAGGCGGGCCTTCTCTTCATCGAGGTCCCTCCAGGGAATGGAGCACAGTGCTTCCTGACGATGGGCGAGGGTGATCGCGCCGCCGATCACCTTGTGCATCGGAACGCTTCGGCGATTGGCCAGGTAGCGATTGTGGAAGTGGGTCAAAAGCCTGTCGAGCTCATCCAGCGTAGGCCGACGATTCCGAACCGCCGACCGAGCGACCATCCGCTGGTGCTTCAACGTGCGCATGGCACTCTCGAAGTCGCCGATCGGCATCTGGACCTTGCTGATCGGACCTCCGTAGGACACCACCGTGCGCAGCGTCGCCATGTAGCTGTTGACGGTTTGGGGCATGCGAGGCTTCAGGGCGTAATGCTCTGGACAGTCCGCCGCAGGGTTCGCCGGCGGGGCTTGCACGCCCCGCAGAAGATCCTGAGCCAGGCGGAAGAAGTCGTGTTCCCCGGTCTCCTCGACAATCATCTTACCGAAATCGAGTCGCTGGAGATACGCGAGATTTGCGGTCTTTGTCTTGCCGAACGCATCCGGCGAGGCGTCGCTGTATTCCTGGATGACGCCAGACCAAGTCTTGCGGTGCCGAGCCGCGACGGCCCGGTCGAGTGCGCCTTTGTCTTTCAGATCCCGCTCTGTTTTCTTCATCCACCGTTCCGCCGCCTGGCGGCTCGAGAACGTATCGCTGAGAGTGAGGACGATCTTGCCGCCTTTTTTCTTGCGGATCACCGCAGTGAAGCTCTTCGCGCCGTCTTTCTTCTGGCGCGCCATGATGGTACCCATCCGGGTCTCCTTTCGGGAAATCGTTGCCGATGGTCGGGAAATCGAACCGGGCGGCGCGCGGCGGCCGGAACTTTGTCCAGGGTTCGATATCTCGTCGATCCACCCGGCGGAGACCTCGCCTTCGCAGCGACGAGGCGAGGCTCCGGAGGAGGCGGAGAGCGGTGCAACAATTCGGGTCCGGTGCAACATTCTGTTGCACCACCCCGAAAAACGGGGGCAAAAGGCCCACAAATCGAGGAAGATCGGTCAGGTGACCATGAGCGCAGAGCCAGTAAAACAAGGGGTTTCGGACATCCGAAGGGCCGCGCGCTTAAGCGTTGCACCGATGATGGACTGGACCGATCGGCATTGCCGGGTGTTTCATCGGGGGATCTCGCGGCAGGCTTTGCTTTACACCGAGATGGTCACTGCGCCGGCGTTGGTGCGGGGGGGCGCCTTGCATCTGCTGGACCATGATCCGGTCGAACATCCGGTGGCGCTGCAGCTGGGGGGCTCGGACCCGGGCGAGCTGGCGCAGGCGGCCCGGCTGGGGCGCGAGGCCGGCTACGACGAGATCAACCTCAACTGCGGCTGCCCCTCGGACCGGGTGCAGTCGGGCACGTTCGGGGCGGTGCTGATGAAGCATCCCGCCACCGTGGTGGACTGCGTCAAGGCGATGATGGATGCCACCGGCGCCGAGGTCACGGTCAAATGCCGCATCGGCGTTGACGACCAGGATCCCGAGGAGGTGCTGCCGGAATTCCTCGGCCAGCTGGCGCAGGCGGGCTGCAAGCGGATCATCGTGCATGCGCGCAAGGCGTGGCTGAAGGGGCTCAGCCCCAAGGAAAACCGCGAGATCCCGCCGCTCGATTACGATCTGGTGCGGCGCATGCGGGCGCAGTTCCCGGGGCTGCACCTGTCGATCAATGGCGGGGTGGAGAACCTCGAACAGGCGCAGGCGCTGCTGGAGGACGGCTTCGACGGGGTGATGATCGGCCGGGCGGCCTATCACAAGCCGTGGGAGTGCCTGGCCGGGGCCGATGCGCGGCTCTGGCCGGACCGGCCGGCCTCGGGCATCACGGATCGGGCCGCGGCGGCGCGCGCCATGCTGCCCTATATCGAGCGCCACCTTGCCACGGGCGGCAAGCTGGGGCAGGTGACGCGGCACATGCTGGGCCTGTTCGCCGGCCAGCCCGGCGCGCGGCGCTGGCGGCAGATCCTGTCCGAGGGGGCCTCGGACCCGAAGGCCGGGCCAGAACTGGTCGAAGCGGCGCTGGCCGCCGTGACCCCGCAAGAGGTGATCTGACATGGACCTGTCCATCCTGCTGCCGCTTCTGGGGCTGCTGATGCTGGCCTCGGCCTTTGCCGGGGTGCTGGCCGGGCTTTTCGGGGTGGGGGGCGGCATCATCCTCGTGCCGGTCTTCTTCTTCGTCTTCCAGGGGCTGGGCTTTGACGGGCCGCAGATCATGCAGGTCTGCCTCGCCACTTCGCTGGCCTCGATCATCGTGACCTCGATCCGCTCGGTCCATGCCCACAACAAGCGCGGCGCGGTGGATTGGGAGATCCTGAAACGCTGGGCGCCGGGCATCGCGGCGGGCGCTGTGCTGGGCGTGCTGGTGGCGGCCGGGCTGCGCACCGCGGCGCTGGCGGTGATCTTCGGCGTGCTGGCGACGCTGGTGGGGCTCTACCTTGCGCTGGGCCGGCCGCATTGGCGGCTGGGCACCGAGATGCCGGGCGGCGTGACGCGGGCCGTGCTGTCGCCTGCCGTGGGCTTCCTGTCGGTGCTGATGGGGATCGGCGGGGGCAGTTTCGGCGTGCCGCTGATGACGCTCTACAGCGTGCCGATGCACCGGGCCGTGGCCACGGCGGCCGGGTTCGGGCTGTTGATCGCCGTGCCCTCGGTGCTGGGCTTTCTCATGGTCTCGATCGCCGAGGCGCCGCCGCTGACCGTGGGCGCCGTCAACTTGCCGGCGCTGGTGATCGCAGTCTCCATGACGCTGCTGACCACGCCGCTGGGCGCCCGGCTGGCCCATGCGCTGCCGGCGCTGACCCTGCGGCGCATCTTTGCCGTCTTCATCCTGATCGTGGCCGCCAACATGCTGCGCGAGGCGCTTTGGACCTGAGCGCCGCGGGTGGACCCGGCTGGCGCCGGTTCCCCGCCGATCCGCGCACGCTGGCCTGGGCGCGCGCCGCGCGGGTGGCCGGGCAGGCGGCGCTGGCCGATCCCGCGCTGCGCGCACGCTGGCTGGTCTGCGAGGGCACGTGGTTCGTGGGGGTCGATGCGCTGCCCAACGGGCCCGACGGCGCGCTGTCGGGCGTCCCGCTCGCCGGGCCCGCGATCGACGCGCTGGCGCCCCTGCCGCCGCTGCACCGGGCGCAGCTGTCGGTGACCTTCCCCGGCTACCCGCGCCCGCGCGAGGGCGAGGGCGCGGCGGGTTTCGGCTACCGGCTGCGGCGCGACGCGGCGCATGTGGACGGGATCCGGGCCGAGGGGCCGGAGCGCCGGCGCTTCCTGCGCGAGCCGCATGCCTTCATCCTGGGCCTGCCGCTGAACGCGGCCGATCCCGGTGCCAGCCCGCTGGTCGTCTGGGAGGGCAGCCACCACGTCATGGCCAAGGCGCTGCTCGCGGCGCTGGCCGCACGGCCCGACTTGCCGCCCGATCAGGTCGACGTGACCGAGGCCTACTTGGCCGCCCGCCGCCAATGCTTCGAGACCTGCCGCCGCGTGGAACTGCCCGCCCGGCCGGGCGAGGCGCTGCTGCTGCACAGGCTGGTCCTGCATGGCGTCGCGCCCTGGGCCGAGGGCGCGCGGGCCGGGCCCGAGGGAAGGATGATCGCCTATTTCCGCCCAGAGTTGTCGAGCGGCCTGCGCGACTGGCTGTCGGATCGCATGTAATGGCCCTTGATCCGCTGGATTGTTTCCCGAAGACGAACAGTTAACGAATTCATTAGGCGATCCTCTGGTCCGGACATATCCTCGGCCATCGATTTTTACGGGGGATTCCAATGTTTTCACTTCTGCTACTGCTGCCGTTGCTGCTGGTCGGCCTGCTCGTGGATTTCGGCGGGGGCGACGATGACGACGATGATGATCGCGACCGTGCGCAGCCGCCCGAGCCCGGCGAGGGCGATGACGTGCTGGACCTGGGCGACGGCAACGACTTCCTCTCGGCGCTGGCCGGCAACGATCTGGTCTATGCCGGGGACGGCGATGACGAGGTCTTCGGCGATGCCGGCAACGACACGCTGCGCGGCGAGGAGGGGGATGACCTCGCCTTCGGCGGCTCCGGGCTCGACAAGCTGGTCGGCGGCCCGGGCGATGACGTGCTGGAAGGCGAGGATGGTGACGACAAGGTCCTTGGCGAGGCCGGGGACGATGTGCTGGGCGGCGGCGCGGGCAATGACCTGCTGCGCGACGCGCTGGGCGACAACCTGTTCTATGGCGATGGTGGCGACGATACGCTCGAGGCCGGGGATGGCGACGACACGATGTTCGGCGGTCTCGGCAATGACAGCCTCGATGGTGAAGGCGGCGACAACGAGCTAGACGGCGGTCCCGGCGATGACACGCTGAACGCCGACGAGGGCTCCAACAGCCTGTCGGGTGGCGATGGCAACGACCTGATGCGCATCAACACCTATTCCGGTGGCAGCAGTTCGTTCAACTTCCTCGACGGCGGGCTGGACGATGACACGATGTCGGGCGGGCTGGGCGATGACGACCTGATGGGCGGGCTTGGCGATGACGAGATGTCGGGCAACAGCGGCGATGACATCCTGTTTGGCGACGAGGGGGCCGACATCCTGTCAGGCGACAATGGCGACGACTCGCTTTATGGCGGGATCGGCGAGGACGTGCTGGACGGCGGTCTGGGCAATGACCTCCTCGAAGGCGACGAGGATGACGACACGCTGAACGGGCAGGCGGGCAATGACACGCTGGCCGGCGGCGCGGGCGATGACGAGATGTCGGGCGGCGCGGGCGATGACGTGATGGCCGGCGAGGCCGGCAGCAACCAGATGCGCGGCGGCGATGGCGACGACACGATCCTCGGCGAGGGCGATGGCGACGAACTCTACGGCGAGGCGGGCGATGACAGCCTGCAGGCGCTGGGCGACGGTGCGCTGCTCGATGGTGGCACCGGGGCCGACACGCTGGACGCCAGCGGGGCCTTTGCCCAGTTGATTGGCGGCGTGGGCAATGACGTGCTGAGCTCCACCGGGACCGAGGCCCTGCTGCAGGGCGGCGAGGGTGACGACACACTGACCGGCGGCGATTCCGAGGACATTCTCGACGGCGGCACGGGCGATGACATCATCACCGGCAATGCCGGCGAGGCGCGCGGCGGCGATGGCGACGACATCATCGAGAACGCCTTCGAGGCCGATGGCGGCGCCGGCGACGATATCCTGACCGGGGTCTTCGCGGCCAGCGGCGGCGCGGGCAACGACTATATCGAGGTCGAGTTCTCGGCCGATGGCGGGGCCGGGCAGGACACGATCGACTTTGCCACCACCGATCTCGGAGTTTCGGTCTCGGGCGGGGCGGATGGCGACCTGTTCCAGTTGGATGCCGTGCTGCCGCAGGCGGATGCGGACAACGTGCCGGTTATCGACGATTTCGACTCGGACGGCGTGGATCGCGACGTGCTGTCGGTCCGTCTGGCCGCCGGGGTCGATCCCGACACGCTGATGGTCATGCCCGACCCCGAGGGTGGCACCGATGCGCTGCTGGCGCTGCCCGACGGGACCGACATCGTCTACCTTGCCCGCATTACGGATGGTCAGAACTCGGGCTTCAGCCTGAGTGACGTGGCGGTCACGCTCGAAGAGACGGCCTGACCCGGCCGGGCCGGCGGCTCAGCCGGTCCGCTTGGCCAGCCGCGCCGCGCGCCCGCCGCGGCGCTGCCGAAGCAGGTCCTGCCGCCCGGGCAGGTCCTGCATCACCGCGCGGCGCGCCTCGGGGCTCATCCGCGACCAGCCCGCGATCTCGTCGAGGCTGCGCAGACAGCCGGTGCAGATCCGCGCCTCGGGATGCACCACGCAGACCTTGATGCAAGGGCTTTCGATCTCGTCGCGTTTCCAGATCTCGTCGGTCATGGTCTCTCAGGTCGTCGTGTCGGACAAGTGCCGGAGCCGGTCCAGCGCTCCTTGCAGGATATACGAGGCGGCGACGTGGTCGATCACCTCGGCGCGACGCTTGCGTGTCGTATCCGCCTCAAGCAGGGCGCGTTCCGCCGCCACGGTGGACAGGCGCTCGTCCCAGAAGGTCACCGGCCCGTCCCAGAGCGCCGACAGGTTGCGCGCGAAGGCCCGGGTCGACTGGCAGCGCGGCCCCTCGCTGCCATCCATGTTGCGCGGCAGGCCCAGCACCAGCCCGGCGATGCGCCGCTCGGTCAGGATCTCGACCAGCCGCGCCGCGTCCTGGGTGAACTTGCGCCGCTTGATCGTCTCGAGCGGGGTGGCCACGCTGCGCAGCCCGTCCGACACGGCCACGCCGATCGTCTTGGTGCCAAGGTCCAGCCCGGCAAGGGCGGTCATCGGCGGCAGCGCCGCGGCGAAGCCTTCCATGTCGTCGTGGATCATGCCGCTCACTCGGTCAGCCCGGCCTGCCGCGCGGCGCGCGCCAGCACCTCCAGCGCGGCTTCGCTCTCGGCAAAGACGGATTGCGCCTCGGTCCAGATCGCGCTGGCCTGCTCGGTATCGCCCAGCACGCCCAGCGACGAGATCAGCCGCGCCCAGTCCTCGGGCGGGCCGCCCTCGGTTGCCAGCCGGTCGGAAAGCTGGCCGACCATGCCGCGGATCATCTGTTGCCGGTCCTCGGGCGACATGTCCTCGGCCGCCGCGATATCGGCGGCGCTGGGGCCGCGCGGGGCAGGGGCCTCGGGCAGCTGGTAGTCGCGCTCGCCGGCGCGGAAGGCCAGCTCCTCGATCTGGCTGCGGATCTGCGGCACCCAGGGCGCCTCGGGCCGGCTTTCGCGCAACAGCCGATCCCAGATGCGGAAGCCGATATCCGGCCGGCCGGTCTGCGCCATCAAGAGCCCGCCATAGAACCGCGCGACGCCGTTCTGCGGATCCATCTCAAGCGCCGTCTCGAAGGCGGCCTGCGCCTCGGGCGAGACATAGCCGCCGGCGGCCAGCACCATGAAATCGCCGAGATCGGCGTAATCCTGTGCCGTGGCGTCGTCGCCCTTGATCTCGATCACCCGGGCCTGCGCGGCATGGGCGGCCTTGAAATTGGCCATGTTGGCCTCGGATTGCGCCAGAAGGATGTGGCCACGCAGGTCATCGGGGCGTTCGGCCACCGCCTCGCGCAGCTTGGCGATCAGCTCGGCATAGCGCTCCGAGACCTCGACCGGGGCGCTGGCCGGCACACGGCCCTCGACCACCTCCTGCGCGGGGCGGTCGACCAGCATGTTTTGCGCCGCGGCGATCCGGGCCGAGCGCGGTACGTCGGGGAAGCCCGGCGCGCCGATCTGCAGGTAGAGCCCGAAGCCCCCGCCCACGAGGATCAGCGCCACGACCAGCGCCGCGACCGGCCCGGCCAGCCGCGGCTGGCCACTGCCATCGCCGCCCGCGCGCACCCGCGCATCGGCGGCCAGGATCCGGCGCGAGATCTCGGTCTTCAGCCGCTCGGCCTCGTCGGGGGCGATCTTGCCCCGGCTGGCATCGGCCTCGATCTCGGACAGCTGGTCGCGGTAGATCTTCAGGTCGAAGGCCTCGGCCGGGCCGGTTGCCCGCCGCCCGCGCAAGAGCGCCACCACCAGCGCGCCTGCCGAGACCAGCGCCACCGCCCCCGTCACGATCCAGAACATCATCTCGCCTCCGTCACCCTTTGTCCTTCCATCTATTACCGGGGGGATACGGAAAAAAGGGCAAATGCCGCCACCGCCACCCCATGTCGCAAGTCGCGACGAATGTGACGGTTGCAGGCGGCGCCGCGCGCGTGATTGTGTCCATCAAGACGTCACTGACCCCAGCCCGGATTCGAGCCCCGATGAAACGCTATTCCGCCTTTGCCCTCGTCCGCGAAGCCCTGAACGGCCACAAGGGCTGGGAGCGCGCCTGGCGCAACGCCCAGCCCAAGGCGCATTACGACGCGATCATCATTGGCGCGGGCGGCCACGGGCTGGCCACCGCCTATTACCTGGGCAAGAATTTCGGCATCACCAATGTCGCGATCCTTGAAAAGGGCTGGCTGGGCGGCGGCAATACCGGGCGCAACACCACGATCATCCGCTCGAACTACCTGCAGGATCCCTCGGCCGCGATCTACGAGAAGTCGCGCGCCTTGTACGAGACGCTCAGCCAGGAGCTGAACTACAATATCATGTTCAGCCCCCGCGGCGTGATGATGCTGGCCCAGACCGAGCACGAGGTGCGCGGCTACCGCCGGACCGCCCATGCCAACGCGCTGCAGGGGGTGTCGACCGAGTTCATCTCGCCCCGCCGCGTCAAGGAGCTGGTCCCGATCATCGAGCTGAACGGCCCGCGCTACCCGGTGCTGGGCGCGCTCTGGCAGGACCGCGCCGGCACCGCACGCCACGATGCGGTGGCCTGGGGCTATGCGCGCGCCTGCTCGGACATGGGCATGGACATCATCCAGAAATGCGAGGTCACCGGCATCACCCGCGAGGGCGGCCGCGTGACCGGCGTGCAGACCACCAAGGGCGACATCGCCTGCGACCGGCTGGGCATCGTCGTGGCGGGCCATTCCGGCGTGCTGGCCGAGATGGCGGGCTTTCGCCTGCCGGTGGAATCGGTGGCCCTGCAGGCGCTTGTCTCGGAACCGATCAAGCCCTGCATGGACGTGGTCGTCATGGCCAACACGGTGCATGGCTACATGAGCCAGTCCGACAAGGGCGAGATGGTGATCGGCGGCGGTGCGGACGGGTTCAACAACTACACCCAGCGCGGCTCCTTCCACCATATCGAGGAGACCGTGCGCGCGCTGGTCGAGACCTTCCCGATGATCTCGCGGCTCAAGATGCTGCGCCAATGGGGCGGCATCGTGGACATGACCGGCGACCGCTCGCCCATCCTGTCCAAGACGCCCATCGAAGGGGTCTTCATCAATTGCGGCTGGGGCACCGGCGGCTTCAAGGCGATCCCCGGCTCGGGCTGGGGCTTTGCCGAGCTGATGGCCAAGGGCACGTCCCCGCTGACGGACCCCTTCTCCCTGAACCGCTTCGGCGAGGGCCGCTTCATCGACGAAAGCGTCGCGGCGGGGGTGGCGCATTGACGAAGGTTTACCACAGACTGCTCGGCTGGCTGTTGGCCATATGCTTGCTCGCATGCCTGGTCCTGCTCGCGGCGTTCTCCCTGAAGTTTCTGCTGTCTGGCAATGCGTCGCAATTTCAGCGACTCGGCTCCTTGGTTGTCGCCTTCTCTGCGATCTCCTTCGGGAGCCTTCTCTGGGTCCTGCCCAAATTGCGGCAGCTGGTCACGGATCTTGCCCGGTATTCTCATATCGAACTGGTCGAAGAGGCCATCGCGCGGTCGGATACCGACGCTCTGGAAACGCTTGAGGCGACACGCAGAGACGGTCTGGTCGAGGCCAACACCGTGTCTGCTTTCGAAAGGATCGCTTTCCGCTGCAATCTTGCACTCGTCGTGATCGGAACGTTGCAGTGGGGCTACGGCGATCTCTTCACCTGCTGGGTCAATGGACAAGGCTGGAGAACATGTTGACCCGTCTCATCAATTTCCGACGCACAGCGGCTGTCAACACTTCAGATCCTTGCCGAAGTGACCCACAATTGTGGACCGCTGTCATCCGGCATCGACCCGGCGCCTCTGTGCGCATCGGTGAAAACCTGTTCGGCGCGTATCCCGTCCCGCGTGCTCTCAGTCTGTCGCGTCCGCCCCAGCGACAGATCGTGCTTCAGAAGCGTGGTCTTTCGGCGCCGTTTGTAGAGCGCAAACGCCCCGCCGACGATGATCGAGGTCGCAACGCCGTAGAGGATCCATTCCATGCCCAGATATTGTCTCACGGTAACCGACCGTTCAAGGCCATTGCTCGCCCGGAGGTTCTGACATGCTGATCCTGAAATGCCCCTATTGCGGGGTCATGGCCGACGAGACCGAGCTCTCCCCCGGCGGCGAGGCCCACCTGACCCGGCACGGCCCCGGCTCCGATGACACGGAGTTCGAAGCCTACCTCTTCATGCGCGAGAACCCCCGCGGCGTGCATTTCGAACGCTGGCGCCACGCCCATGGCTGCGGCAAGTGGTTCCACGCGGCGCGCTGCACGCAGACGCTCGAGGTCTTCGGCACCTATTCCGCGCAGACCACGCGCCCGCCGCAGGACCTGCTCGACACCATCTCGGAAAAACGCCCCGGCTGGCGCTGGAGGGATCTGGCCTGATGCGACTTTCATCTTTCCCGAAATACTCCCGCCGGAGGCTCCCGCCCCGTCCACAAGCAAAGGCTCCGCGATCATGAGCACGCGTCTTGCCACGGGCGGCCGCCTGACCGACCGCTCGGACCGCCTCGAGTTTACCTTCAACGGCAAGCGCCTGACCGGCTTTGCCGGCGACACGCTGGCCTCGGCGCTGCTGGCCAATGACCAGATGCTGGTCGGGCGCAGCTTCAAGTACCACCGCCCGCGCGGTGTGGTCGCCTCGGGCGCCGAAGAGCCCAACGCGCTGGTCAATCTGGGCACCGGCGACCGGGTGGAGCCCAACCAGCGCGCCACCACGACCGAGCTGTTCCACGGGCTGAGCGCCACCAGCCAGAACCACTGGCCCTCGCTCGAACATGATATCGGGGCGCTGAACGGGCTGGTCGCGCCGGTGCTGACGGCCGGGTTCTACTACAAGATGTTCATCCATCCCCGCCCGTTCTGGAAGCATATCTACGAGCCCTTCATCCGCCAGTCCGCGGGGCTGGGCCGGGCGCCCGATCCGGAAGCGCGCGATCCCGACACCTACGAGCATGTCCACGCCCATGTGGACGTGCTGGTGCTGGGCGGCGGCGTGGCCGGGCTGCAGGCGGCGCATGCCGCGGGCGCGGCCGGGGCGCAGGTCCTGCTGCTGGAACAGAGCCCGCATCTTGGCGGCCGCGCCCCGGTGGATGGCGGCACGATCGACGGGCAGGATCCCGAGGCCTGGGTCGAGGCCACCGTTGCCGCGCTGAAGGCGATGGACAATGTCGACATCCGCACCCGCACCATGGGCGCGGGGATCTACGATCACGGCTACGTGCTGGGCTACGAGCGGCTGAACGATCACGCGCCCTGGCTGGCCGGGCCGCGCCACCGGCTGTGGCGCATCCGGGCCGGGCAGGTCGTCACCGCGACCGGCGCCATCGAGCGGCCGCTCAGCTTTGCCGGCAATGACGTGCCGGGGGTCATGCTGGCCTCGGCCATGCGCGATTACCTGGTCAATTACGGCGTCGCGGCGGGTGATCGCACCGTGGTCGTGACCAACAATGACGATGCCTACCGCACCGCGATCATCCTGAAGCAGGCCGGGCTGGACGTGCCGGCCATCCTCGATGCACGCGAGTATGGCGGCGGCGCGCTGGCCGCCGAGGCGCGCGCCCTGGGCATCCGGGTCGAGCAGGGCCGCGCCATTGCTAAGGTGCAGGGCGGCAAGCGCGTCACCGGCGTGGCGATCTGCGCGCAGGCCGGTGCCGGCGGGTTGCTGGAAGAGATCCCCTGCGACGCAGTGGCCATGTCGGGCGGCTGGTCGCCGGTGGTACATCTGTGGTCGCATTGCGGCGGCAAGCTGCTCTGGGACGATGCGCAGGCCATGTTCCGCCCCGATCCCGACCGCGCCCCCACCGGCGCCGACGGTGCGCCCATGCTGCGCGTGGCCGGGGCAGCGAACGGGTTCCTGCGGCTGGGCGACACGCTGCGCGATGCCGAGGCGCAGGGCCGGGAGGCCGCGGCGGCGCTGGGCTTCACGCCCGGGGCAGGGGCCGCCCCCGCGGCCGAGGCCACCGAGGAGGCGCCGCTCGCCCCGGTCTGGCTGATGCCGCAGGGCGCGCGGGACGATCTGCGCAAGAAGGCCTGGCTGGACTACCAGAACGACGTCAAGGTCTCGGACGTGCAGCTGGCCGCGCAGGAGGGCTTCGAGAGCGTCGAGCACACCAAGCGCTATACCACGCTGGGCATGGCCACCGACCAGGGCAAGCTGAGCAATATCAACGGGTTGGCGACGCTGTCTCGCGCGCTGGGCGAAGAGATCCCGCAGGTCGGCACCACTACGTTCCGCCCGCCCTACACGCCGATCTCGATGGGCGCCATCGCGGGCGAGGCCAAGGGCAAGCTGTTCCAGCCGATCCGCAAGACGCCGCTGCATGACTGGCACGAGGCGCACGGCGCCCATTGGGAGCCGGTCGGCCAGTGGCGCCGCCCCTATGCCTATCCGCAGCCGGGCGAGAGCGTGCATGACGCGGTGATGCGCGAGGTGACCGCCACGCGTACCGGGCTGGGCCTGCTCGATGCCTCGACGCTGGGCAAGATCCTCGTCAAAGGGCCGGATGCGGGCCGTTTCATGGACATGATGTACACCAACATGATGTCCACGCTGAAACCGGGGCGCTGCCGCTACGGGCTGATGTGTTCCGAGAACGGTTTCCTGATCGACGACGGCGTGGTGGCGCGGATCGACGACCAGACCTTCCTCTGCCACACCACGACCGGCGGCGCCGACCGGATCCATGCCCATATGGAGGAATGGTTGCAGACGGAGTGGTGGGACTGGCAGGTCTACACCGCCAACCTGACCGAGCAATATGCCCAGATCGCCGTGGTCGGCCCCAAGGCCCGCGCCGTGCTGGACAAGCTGGGCGGGATGGACCTGTCGGCCGAGGCGCTGCCCTTCATGGGCTGGGCCGAGGGCACGCTGGGAGGGCTGCCGGCGCGGGTCTTCCGCATCTCCTTCTCGGGCGAGCTGAGCTTCGAGGTCGCGGTGCCGGCCCATCGCGGCCGCGCGCTGTGGGAGAGGCTGCACGAGGCGGGGGCCGAGTTCGGCGCCACGCCCTACGGCACCGAGGCGCTGCACATCATGCGGGCCGAGAAGGGCTTCATCATGATCGGCGACGAGACCGACGGCACCGTGATCCCGCAGGACCTGGGCCTGCACTGGGCGATCTCGAAGAAGAAGGACGACTACCTAGGCAAGCGGGCCCAGGCGCGCAGCCACATGACCGATCCCGACCGCTGGCAGCTGGTCGGGCTCGAGACGCTGGAGGGCGGCGTGCTGCCCGACGGCGCCTATGCCGTGGCGCCGGGCCGTAACGCCAACGGCCAGCGCAACACGCAAGGCCGCGTGACCTCGTCCTATCATTCGCCCACGCTGGGCCGGGGCATCGCCATGGGTCTGGTCCATAAGGGCCCCGAGCGCATGGGCGAAGAGATCGCCTTTGCCATGGAGGATGGCGAGACGATGATGCGGGCGCGGATCGTCAGCCCGGTCTTCTTCGATCCGGACGGGGAGAAACAGAATGTCTGACGCGCTTCTGCCGCTGGGCGGCGCCGCCTTCGAGGGCATCGTCACCATCCGCGAGACCGGCCCGCAGGGCATGATCCAGCTGCGCGGCGACCTCTCGGATCCCGGGCTGGCCGCCGCGGTCGAGCAGGCCTCGGGCGCTGCCATGCCCGCCCCACTGGGCGCGCATGTGACCGGGCCGCGCGGGCTGCTGTGGATGTCGCCGGACGAGCTGATGGTGCTGGTGCCCTATGCCGATGCCGCGCGCACCGTGGCCGAGCTGGGCCGGGCACTGGGCGACCGCCACGCGCTTGTGGCCGATGTCTCGGATGCGCGGGCGCATTTCACGGTCGAGGGCGCGCATCTGCGCGACGTGCTGGCCAAGCTGACCCCGGCCGACATGCGCCGCGAGGCGCTGGCCCCGGGCACGCTGCGCCGCACGCGGCTGGCACAGGTCGCCGCGGGGCTGTGGCTGCGCGACCCGCTGACGGCGCAGGTCTTCTGTTTCCGCTCGGTGGCGGGCTACATGTTCGACCTGCTGAGCGCGGCCGCGTCCGAGGGCAGCGAGGTGTTCCACCACCGCGCCTGATTGCCGCCTTGCACGGGGCGGGCGCCGCGCCGATAGTGGCGCCTTACCCCAGCGATGGAGCGCCCGTGCCCCGCCTTGCCCTGAGCCATGTCCTGATCGGGGCCGCTGCCGCGCTGGCCGCGCCGCCGGCCGCCGCGACCATCATGACCTATGAATGCCACGTGCGGCACACCGATGCGCGCGAGGTGATCCAGCCGCTGATCTTCATCGCCCATGACGATGACGACGACCGCGTCGTCGTCTCGGACGCGGCGATCCTGGGCTTCAACGCGGGCCAGCCCGTCGAGGGGCGGCTGGTGGTCGAGAACGATGCCCGCGTCACCGTGGCCTGGGAGGTCGACATGCGCATCGGGTCGCGCACCGTGACCATGCGTTACCGCGCCACGGTGGTGAAGGGCTCGCACGCGTTCAACGTCGTGGCCCAGCCCAAGGGCTATTCCAACATCTTTTCCCGGGGCGGACGTTGTGTCGTGAAGAAACTATCCGAGTGATCCGCGCGTTTGTCCTGTGACGCAAGGCTTGACCTTGCCGCCTGACAGAGACACGTAAGAGCGTGACTATACGCCACATCACGAAAGGGGTGAGACCATGGCTTTCGAACTTCCCGATCTTCCGTATGCCCACGACGCGCTGGCGTCCAAGGGCATGAGCCAGGAGACGCTGGAATACCACCACGACATTCACCACAAGGCCTATGTCGACAACGGCAACAAGCTGATCGCCGGCACCGAGTGGGAAGGCAAGTCGGTCGAGGAGATCGTCAAGGGCACCTACCAGGCCGGCGCCGTGGCGCAGTCGGGCATCTTCAACAATGCCTCGCAGCACTGGAACCACACCCAGTTCTGGGAAATGATGGGCCCGGGCACCAACGAGATGCCGAGCGAGCTGGAAAGCCGCATCAAGGATGCCTTCGGCACGGTCGACAAGTTCAAGGAAGAATTCTCGGCCGCGGGCGCGGGCCAGTTCGGCTCGGGCTGGGCTTGGCTGGTCGTCGACACCGACGGCACGCTGAAGGTCACCAAGACCGAGAACGGCGTGAACCCGCTCTGCTTCAACCAGACTGCGCTGCTGGGCTGTGACGTGTGGGAGCATTCCTACTACATCGACTTCCGCAACAAGCGTCCGGCCTACCTGGCCAACTTCCTCGACAACCTGGTGAACTGGGAAAACGTGGCCTCGCGCCTGTAAGGCGCTGTCGCCAGACCGGTTTTCTCGAAGGGCGGCCCTCGGGTCGCCCTTCCTGCTTTTCCGGGGGCCATGCCGTGCGGGCCGGTCCGCCCGGTGGATTGCAGCCCGCTGCGCCGCGCGCTAGGCAGTGGCGGTCACTGAACCGGAGCCCCCATGACCCCCCAGCTTCAAGGCATCCTCGCGATGGTCGGCGCCTGCACGATCTGGGGGCTGTCTCCGATCTACTACAAGCTTCTCGCCCATGTCCCGCCGCTGGAGCTGCTGGCGCATCGCACCTTCTGGTCGCTGGTCGTCTTTGCCGGGCTGCTGACCCTCCAGGGCCGGCTGGGACGGCTGCGCGCGGCGCTGTCCTCGGTCCGGGCCGCGGGGATCGTGGGGTTCGCGGCGCTGATGATCTCGGCCAACTGGTTCCTGTTCATCTACTCGGTCCAGATCGACCATGTGACCGAGACCTCGCTGGGCTACTACATGTTCCCGCTGGTTGCCGTCGTCCTGGGCGTGATCGTACTGGGCGAGCGCCTGGCGCCGCTGCAATGGCTGGCCGTGGGGCTGGCCGCGCTTGGCGTGGCGCAGCTGGCCTGGGGGCTGGGCGCGGCACCGTGGATCTCGCTCTGCATCGCGATGACCTTCGGCATGTACGGGCTGGTCAAGAAGCGGCTGCAGGTCGGCGCCGTGGTCTCGGTCACCGCCGAGGTGCTGCTGCTCTCGCCGCTGGCGCTGGGCTGGCTGGCGCTGCTGCATTCGGACGGGCAGGGGGTCTTTGGCGGCGATGCCGCGACCACCGGGCTGCTCGTCCTGTCGGGCCTGCTGACCGCGCTGCCCCTGATCCTATTCTCCTTCGCGGCGCAGCGGGTGAACATGGCGACGGTCGGGCTGCTGCAATATCTCAACCCCACGCTGCAGTTCTTCTGCGCCGTGGTCATCTTCGGCGAGTTGATCACGCCCTGGCACATGATCGCCTTCGGGCTGATCTGGGTGGCGCTGGCGCTCTACTCGGCGACCTCGCTGTCGCAGGAAAGGGCGCGGCGCAGGCGGGCCATGACCTCCTGAGCGTTGCGGCCGGCCTCGACGAACTCCAGAAGCGAGGCCCCGGCGAAGCCGGTCGCGACCACGTGGTCCAGCAGGCCCTTGAGCGCCCCCCAGTAGCCGGCCACGTCCATCAGCACGATGGTCTTGGCATGCAGGCCCAGCTGGCGCCATGTCAGAACCTCGAAGAACTCGTCCAGCGTGCCGGCGCCGCCGGGCATCACCACCACCGCGTCGGCATTCATCAGCATGACCTTCTTGCGCTCATGCATCGTCTCGGTGACGACGAAGCGCGTCAGGTCGGTCTTGCCGACTTCCATCTGCACAAGGTGCTGGGGGATCACGCCGAAGGTCTCGCCGCCCGCCGATTGCGCCGCGCGTGCCACGCTGCCCATCAGCCCGACATCGCCCGCCCCGTAGACCAGCCGCCAGCCGGCCCCGGCGATGGCCTGTCCCAGCGCCTCGGCCTCGCGGGTGAAGGCCGGGTCGGTGCCGGCACGTGCGCCGCAATAGACACAGATCGAGAAGGCAGGCATCAGGGGGGCTCCGAAATGGTTGAAAATTGGGGTTTTGACCCCTGATAACGCGGCTGATATACACTCTCAATCGCGGATCCGTCAGGCTGGGGGGCAGGGCAGGCGCGCGACCGGAAAAGAGGCTGCCATGAGCAAATTCGCACTCTATGCCGCGATGGCCGGGGCCGGGACGGTCGGCGTGATCGCCGTGGCCGTCGCGACGGGGCTTGTCACCCTGCCCGGGGACGAGGGACCCGTGCCGCAGAGTGATGCCGCCGTGGCGCCCGAGACGAGTGCGCCGCAACCCGGCGCCACGCCGGATGACGCGCAGGTGGATGCGACCGAGGACACGGCCCCGGCGGACCCCGTGGCAGGGCGTGCCGAGCCTGGCGCGGACGACCCCACCATGGCCGAGCCCGCGACACCCGCGGCGCCCAGTTTCGACGTGGTGCGCACCGAGGCCGATGGCAGCACACTGCTGGCCGGTCGCGGCACGCCCGGCGCCACGCTCGAGGTGCTGGTGAACGGTGTGCCCGCGGCCGAGCTCGAGGTCGGTCCGGATGGCAGCTTCACCACCTTCCTCGATCTGAAGATGGATGGCAGCGGCAGCGTGATCGCGCTGCGCCAGACCATCGGGGATCAGACGGTTACGGCGCAGGACGAGGTGATCGTCGCGCCGCGTCTGGCGGCGTCCGAGCCCGCGCCCGCCCCGGTGCTGGGCGACGAGGTGGCGACTTTGCTGCTGGAACAGGCCGAGGTGCCGCAGGAGGGTCCCTCCGAGGATCCCGCGCCGGGCACCGCACCGGCGCAGGATGATCCCGTGGCCGGGCTGCGTGACGGGGAGCCGGCGACGCTCTCTGATGCCGCGCGCGATCCCGGCCAGCCCTCCGTCGATACGACCGAACTGCCGCAACCCGGCGCGCCCGTACTGGCGGCCACCGATGGCGATCCGGCGCAGACCCCGCTGGGCACCATGCCCGGCGGGCTGACCCCGGCGCCGCGCCTCGCTTCGCCCGGCCGTGCGCTTCCGCTGCCGGGGCAGAGCCCCGACGCGCCCGCCGCCGGCACCCCGGCGCCGTTGCCCCGCACGGCCGAGGCTGCCGAGACAGGCGCAGAGGATCCGGCCAGCGTTGCGCAAGAGGTCGGAACCGGTGTTCCCGCGGAAGAAGGGACTGAACCCGGCGCCGCGACCCGGACCGCTCCCACAGAGACCGCGCAGGCCGAAACGCCCGAAGCCGGCACGCCCCGGCCCGAACCGCAGGGCAACGAGGCCGGAGGCAGCCCCCCCGCCGCCACAGAGACCGCGCAGGCCGAAACGCCCGAAGCCGGCACGCCACGGCCCGAACCACAAGGCGGCGAGGCCGGGGGCAGCACTCCCGCCGCCTCTGAAACTGGCGAGGAGGTCGCGGGCCTGACACCCGAGCAGGCCGAAGGGGGCGAAGACCCGCTGGCCGCGCCGGCCGACCGGGCCGAGCCCGGGCAGGCCGCGCCGGAGCGGGCCGAGGATGTCGCGCAGGAGCAGGGCTCCGAGCCCTCTGCGGGCGAGCGTGTGGTCCGCACAAGGACCGACCCGGCCACCCGAAGCGCCGAGCCGGAGGGCGACTCGCTCAATGCCGGGCCCGTGGTCGGCGACCGCGTGGCCCCGGCGCTGGAGCCCAGCCCCGAGACCGGAACTGGCCCCGAGGGGCTGCCCCGCGTCGCCGCGGGCCCCGAGATCACTGCGCCCGACAGCACGCCCACGCGCCAGCCCGGCGCCGCGCCCGACCCGGCGGCCCGCGCCGCACCGCGCCCCGATCCGGGCGGTGCGCCCGACCCGATCGGCGCGCAGGCCACCGTCACGGGCACCGCGCCGCAGCCCGGCGCCGCCCCCGGCACGGAACCCGCGCCGACACAGGAGGCGCTGGCGGTGCTGGCCCCCGGGCCGGGCCGCGAAAGCGCGCCGGATGCGCCGGTGCGGCCGGGCGGGTCCGAACTGCCGCGCAGCGATGCGTCCGCGCCCGCCGGGCTGCAGGCTCCGGCCGCCGGGGACGGGCCGACGGCCCGGGCCGAGATGGCCGATCCCAGCATCACCGCGCGCCGCACCCCCGGCGCCCAGCCGCGCCCCGAGAGCAGCGATGCGCCGCGCCCGCCCGCCGTGCTGCTGTCCAGCCCGCGCGGGGTCGAGGTGCTGCAGACCGCGCCGCTCAACCAGGGGCAGGTGGCGCTCGATTCGATCAGCTATGACGACGCGGGCGAGGTGCTGTTGTCGGGGCGCGGCTCGGACGCGACCTTCGTGCGCGTCTACCTGGACAATGCGCCGGTCACGACGTCGCGCATCCGCGAGGACGGTCGCTGGCGGGTGGAGCTGCCGCAGGTCGATACCGGCACGTACACGCTGCGCGTCGACCAGCTGAACGAAGCCGGCGAGGTCACGGCCCGGGTCGAGAGCCCCTTCCTGCGCGAAAGCGCCGAGGTGCTGGCCGCGGCGGCCGCGCTGGGCGAGGGCGGGCCGGTACAGTCGATCACCGTGCAGCCGGGCAACACGCTCTGGGGCATCTCGCGCGAACGCTACGGGCGCGGCATCTCCTACGTGCATGTCTACGAGGCCAACCGGAACCGCATCCGCGACCCCGACCTGATCTATCCCGGCCAGATCTTCGACATGCCCGACAGCGTGCCGCCCCCGGGCGAGTGAGCCCGGGCCGGCCCCCAGCGCAGAGCCCCCGTGCACGCCACGCCCTTTCCGCCGCAGGCGAACTGGGATAGCCGGTCGGGGAAGGAGACCACCCATGCCCACAGATATCTCTGCCGCCGAGCTGGCAGCCGCCGAGCGCCGCTCGGGCTGGCGCACCATCAAGCGGGTCTTTCCCTATCTCTGGCCCGAAGGGCAGACCTGGGTGAAGCGCCGCGTGGTGATCGCCATGGGCTTTCTGCTGCTGTCCAAGCTGATCGCCGTGGGCACGCCCGTGCTCTACAAGCGCGCTGTGGATTCGCTTTCGGGCGAGGTACCGGACCTCGCGCTGGGCGCGGTGGGGCTGACCGTCGCCTACGGCATGGCGCGGCTGATGACCGTGGGCTTCCAACAATTGCGCGACGCGGTCTTTGCCCGCGTCGGCCAGCGCGCTCTGCGGCGGCTGGCGCTGGAGACCTTCACCCATATCCATCGTCTTTCCATGCGCTATCACATCACGCGCAAGACCGGCGGGCTGTCCCGCATCATCGAGCGCGGCGTGAAGGGGGTGGAGTTCCTGCTGCGCTTCCTGCTGTTCTCGATCGGGCCGCTGATGCTGGAGCTTCTGCTGATCGCGCTGGTTCTGCTGTTCATGTTCGACGCCTGGTACCTGGCGGTGGTGGCCGGGGTGATCGCGCTCTATGTCTGGTTCACCTTCAAGGTGACCGAGTGGCGCGTGAAACTACGGCGCGAGATGAACAAGCAGGACACCGATGCCAACCAGAAGGCGATCGACAGCCTGCTGAACTTCGAGACGGTCAAGTATTTCGGCGCCGAGCAGCGCGAGGCCGACCGCTACGACAGCGCCATGCGCGCCTACGAGGCCGCGGCGATCAAGACCTCGACCTCGCTGGCCATGCTGAACGTGGGCCAGTCCTTCATCATCACCTCGGGGCTGGTGGGCGTGATGGTCATGGCGGCGGTGGGCGTGCAGAACGGCGCGCTGACCGTGGGCGATTTCGTCATGGTCAATACCTACATGATCCAGATCACCATGCCGCTGAACTTCCTCGGCACGGTTTACCGCGAGATCCGGCAGGCGCTGGTCGACATGGGCGAGATGTTCGACCTGCTGGAGCAGCCGCGCGAGGTGGCCGACAAGCCGGGCGCGCCGGAATTGCGTGTCTCGGGCGGGGTCGTGCGCTTTGACGATGTGCGTTTCGGCTATGACCCGGCGCGGCCCATCCTGAAGGGCATCGATGTCACCGTCGGCGCGGGCGAGAACGTGGCGCTGGTCGGGCCCTCGGGCTCGGGCAAGTCCACGATCGGCCGGCTGCTCTTCCGCTTCTACGACGTGCAGGGCGGGGCCGTGACCATCGATGGGCAGGACCTGCGCGATGTCACGCAGGACAGCCTGCACGCGGCGATCGGCGTGGTGCCGCAGGACACGGTGCTGTTCAACGACACGATCCGCTACAACATTGCCTATGGCCGCGACGGCGCCACCCAGGACGAGATCGAGGCCGCGGCGCGCGCGGCGCAGATCCACGACTTCATCCAGGGCCTGCCCGAGGGCTACGACACCGCGGTGGGTGAGCGCGGGCTGAAGCTGTCGGGCGGCGAGAAGCAGCGTGTGGGCATCGCGCGCACCCTGCTCAAGGATCCGCCGATCCTGCTGCTGGACGAGGCGACCAGCGCGCTGGACACCGAGACCGAGGCCTCGATCCAGGAGGCGCTGCGCCGCGCGGGCGAGGGGCGCACGGTCATCACCATCGCGCACCGCCTGTCCACCATCGCCGATGCCGACCGGATCGTGGTCCTGCAGGAGGGCGAGGTGGTCGAGCAGGGCACCCATGACGCGCTGCTGGCGCAGGGTGGGCGCTATGCCGCGCTCTGGGCACGTCAGCAGGCCGAGGAGGACGAGGACGCCGCCTGATCCGCGGGCGGTGCGGCCCGTTTGAAACACTTGCTGGTTTTCCCGAACGATCCGTTTGTTGCCTATCGGAAACTTGTTTCCTAGACAGGAGCGGGTTCCAACGGAAAGGACAGCACATGACGGCACGGGTGGACCGCGACGGGCTTCAGGTCGATCGCATCCTGGCAAGCTTCATCGAGGAGAAGGCCCTGCCGGGCAGCGGCGTGACGGCCGAGGCGTTCTGGTCGGCGCTGTCGCGGCTGGCGCATGAGTTCGGCCCGCGCAATGCCGCCCTGCTGGAAACGCGGGCCGAGATTCAGCGCCGGATCGACGACTGGCACAAGGCGCATGCCAACCAGCCGCATGACCACGCCGCCTACAAGGCCTTCCTCGAAGAGATCGGCTACCTGCGCCCCGAGGGCGGGGATTTCGAGATCGATACCGCCAATGTCGATCCCGAGATCGCGCATGTGCCGGGCCCGCAGCTGGTCGTGCCGATCACCAATGCGCGCTACGCGCTGAACGCGGCGAACGCGCGCTGGGGCAGCCTGTACGACGCGCTCTATGGTACCGATGCCATGGGCAGCCTGCCGCCCGCCGGCGGGTTCGAGCGCGGACGCGGCGCGCGCGTGGTGGGCCGGGCGCGGGTCTTCCTGGACGAGGCCTTCCCGGTCGAGGGCACCAGCCATTGCGACGTGCGCCGCTACCACGTGCGCCACGGCGCGCTGATGTGCGATGACAAGCCGCTGATCGACCCGTCCAAATTCGTGGGCTATTCCGGCCATGCCATGGCGCCCGACCGGGTGCTCTTGCGCAACAACGGGCTGCATGTGGAACTGGTCATCGACCGCACCCACCCGATCGGTGCGCGCGACCAGGCGGGGCTGGCGGATGTGCGGCTCGAGGCGGCGGTCTCGGCGATCATGGATTGCGAGGATTCCGTCGCCTGCGTCGATGCCGAGGACAAGGCGCTGGCCTATGGCAACTGGCTGGGCCTGATGAAGGGCGACCTGACCGAAGAACTCGAGAAGGGCGGCAAGCGCATCACCCGCGCGCTCGCCCCCGATCACCGCTATACCGCCCCCGATGGTGGCACGGTGACGGTGAAGGGCCGGGCGCTGATGCTTGTGCGCAATGTCGGCCACCTGATGACCAACCCCGCGATCCTGCTGCGCGACGGCGCCGAGATCCACGAGGGGCTGATGGATGCCATGGTCACCACGCTGATCGCGAAACACGACCTGGCCAAGAGTGACGGGCCGCGCAACAGCCATGCCGGCAGCGTCTACGTGGTCAAGCCCAAGATGCACGGCCCCGACGAGGTCGCCTTTGCCGACGAAATCTTCACCTTTGTCGAACAGGCGCTGGGCCTGCCGCAATACACTGTCAAGCTGGGCATCATGGACGAGGAGCGCCGCACCTCGGTCAACCTCAAGGAATGCATCCGCGCCGCACGCCACCGGGTGGCCTTCATCAATACCGGCTTCCTCGACCGCACCGGCGACGAGATCCACACCTCGATGGAGGCCGGGCCCTTCAGCCGCAAGGACTTCATCAAGCGCAAGGCGTGGATCGGCGGCTACGAGGATCTGAACGTGGATATCGGTCTGGAATGCGGCCTGTCGGGCCGCGCCCAGATCGGCAAGGGCATGTGGGCCATGCCCGACCGCATGGCCGCCATGCTGGAGGCCAAGATCGAGCATCCCAAGTCCGGCGCCAATTGCGCCTGGGTGCCGTCGCCCACCGCCGCCACGCTGCACGCGCTGCATTACCACAAGGTCGATGTCTTCGCGGTGCAGGACCGGCTGCGCAAGGCCGGGCGCCGGGCGCATGTGGACACGGTGCTGGACATACCCCTCGCCACCTACCGCAAGTGGAGCGAGGACCAGATCATCCGCGAGGTCGAGAACAACGCCCAGGGCATCCTGGGCTACGTGGTGCGCTGGGTCGACCAGGGCGTGGGCTGTTCCAAGGTGCCCGACATCAACGATGTGGGTCTGATGGAGGACCGCGCCACCTGCCGGATCAGCTCGCAGCATATCGCGAACTGGCTGCATCACGGCGTGATCTCGCGCGAGGCGGTGATGGAAATCATGCAGCGCATGGCCGAGGTGGTCGATCGCCAGAACGCCGACGATCCGCTCTACCGGCCGATGGCGCCGGGCTTCGACGGGATCGCCTTCCGCGCCGCCTGCGAGCTGGTCTTCGAGGGCCGCGCCCAGCCCTCGGGCTATACCGAGCCGGTGCTTCATGCCCGCCGGCTGGAGCTGAAAGCCGCCGCCGACGGCTGAGCCCCCCGGTCTGCCCGCCCTGCGGGCAGACCTGCCCTTGCGCAGGGCGGGCCTGCGCGGGTTCATCTTTTCCTCGCAGCCCCCATGCTTTACAAACGGTCCAAACAAGCGGAGCGCAAGCATGGCACGGCCCATCGTCGGCATCATCGGCAACCAGCACCTGATCAACGACCAGTACCCGGCCCATGCCGGCGGCTCGATGAACTCCGAGGCCGTGTCGGCGGTGTCACATTGCCTGCCGCTGCTGGTGCCCGCCGATCCGCGCTTCCTGTCGGTCGAAGAGCTGCTCGAGACCTGCGACGGCTTCCTGCTGACCGGCGGCCGGCCCAATGTCCATCCCGAGGAATATGGCGAGGAATGGACCGAGGCGCATGGCAATTACGACCGCGCGCGCGATGCCATCGTGCTGCCCCTGGTGCGTGCCTGCGTCGAGCGCGGCCAGCCCTTCTTCGGGATCTGCCGCGGCTTCCAGGAGGTCAATGTCGCCATGGGCGGCACGCTCTACCCCGAGATCCGCGACCTGCCGGGGCGGATGAACCACCGGATGCCGCCCGACGGCACGCTGGAAGAGAAATTCGCCCTGCGCCACATCGTGACCCTGTCCGAGGGCGGCGTCTTCCACCGGCTGTTCGGATCGACCGAGGTGATGACCAACACGCTGCACGGGCAGGGCATCAAGCGGCCGGGCGCGCGCATCGTGATCGAGGGGCATGCGCCCGACGGCACGCCCGAGGCGATCCATGTCAAGGACGCGCCGGGCTTTACCCTGTCGGTGCAGTGGCACCCGGAATGGGATGCGGCCAACGACCCGGTCTCGCGCCCGCTCTTCGAGGCGTTCGGCCGCGCGGTGCATGACTGGGCGGCCGGGCAGGGCAGCGAGCTGCGCCGCAGCGCCTGAGTCGTCCCGCCGCGCCTTGCGCCCGATCAAGGCGCGCGCCGGTCGCGTCACGCAGACTGTGCGCGCAACCGACCGGGAGAGACCCATGCGCATTCTGATCGCCTATGCCACGACCGAGGGGCAGACCCGCAAGATCTGCCGTTTCCTGTCGGACCGACTGGTGGATGCCGGCCACAGCGTCGAGTTGCTGCATGTCGAGGATGCCGGGCCGCTGGATGCGGCGCGGTTCGACGCCGCGATCCTCGCCGCCTCGGTCCACGCTTGGCACGTGCAGCCCGCCTTCATCGCCTTCGCCAAGGCCAACGCGACGGCGCTGGCCGGGCTGCGGACGCTGTACCTGCAAGTCTCGCTGGGCGCGGTGGGCAATGATCCCGAGGAACGCGCCGATCTTGACAAGATCGCCGCCGAGATGGTCGAGAAATCGGGTTGGACGCCGGGCCGGACCGCGCATGTGGCCGGCGCGCTGCGCTTCGACGCCTATGATTTCCTCAAGGCCTGGGTGATGCGCCGCATCGCGCGCGACCACGACATGCCCTTCGATCCGAAGGGCACGACCGAGTTCACGGATTGGGCTGCGCTGGAGGCGCTGGCCGATGAGTGGGCCGGCGGGGCCACCGGCTAGGCCGCGGCCGCGACGGGGGTGGGCGGGGCCATCAGGGCCTGCACCTCGTGCCGGGCCAGGCAGGTGCGCGCGGTCTCGCCATAGCGCGACGGGTCGGCGCGCAGCCCGGGCATGTGGCGGAACAGGTCCTCCCGCGCGTCGGTCGCCATGGCGTGCAGCGCGTGGTCGCCCACGAAGAAACTCTCGGTCGCGACACCCTCGGCAAAGATCACCTGGTGGCGGTCCAGCAGCAGGTGGATATAGCCCATCTTCGCATGCGGCTCGCGGGTGATGTCGCACCCGTCCACCATGTGGCTGGCGGCGGCGAAGACCTCGCTCTCGCCCAGCAGCAGCTGCGGGCGATAGCCCTCGATCAGCAGCCGGTGCTGGGGCGAAACGAGCAGCGGCGCCATGGCCCCCGGCAGGACCTGCGGCGCGATGCGGATCGGCGCGAGGCTGCCGCGCGCGGGCACGGTGCTGCGGCCGATCCAGCGCAGCGGTTGCAGCCCGTCATCGCGGGTCACCAGCCTGTCGCCGGGGCGCAGCGTCTCGATCGGGCGGTAATCTGCCTCGGTCAGGATGCGCGTGCCCGGGGTGAAGCAGATCACGCTGTCGATATTCGAGAAATTGACCAGCGTGCCGTCCAGCATCTGCACCGTGCCGGTCAGCTCTCCCCCCGCGTTCGAGGTGATGTTGAGCGTGGTGCGGTCGGCCAGCCCGTTCAGGTCCAGCCGGTCGCCGCCGGACTGCCCGGTGGTCAGCCCCTCGATGAAGATCGCGCCGCTGCCGGCCTCGGCCAGGTCGACCAGCGTGATCACGTCATCGCCCGCGCCGCCATTGATCGTGTCGCCCTGCGCGGCATAGATCGTGTCATTGCCGGCGCCGCCTGACAGCGCATCCGCGCCGGTCCCGCCACGGATCACGTCGTCGCCCGCGCCGCCATCCACCTTGTCGGCCTCCGCGCCGCCATCGATCCGGTCATCGCCGCCGCCGCCGCTGATCGCGTCGCTGCCGCTGCCGCCGGTCAGCAGGTCAGTGCCCGCGCCGCCGGTCAGCTCGTCATTGCCTGTGCCGCCCTCCAGCGTGTCGGCGCCCGTGCCGCCATCCAGCAGATCGTCACCATCCCCGCCGATCAGTGAATCCGCGCCCTCTTCGCCAAAAAGCTGGTCATCGCCGGCGCGCCCGTCCAGCGTGTCGGCGCCCAGCCCGCCATAGAAGATGTTGGTCCAGCCGGGCCCCTCGGCATCATAGCCGGTCAGGCTGTCGGCGAAATCCGAGCCGATCAGCCCGTCGATCCCGCCGCTGTCCACGTCGCCCGTGGCATGCCCGCCGGAAAAGCTGTTGGTCTCGAGGTCGATCGTGACGCCCGCATCCGACCCCGCATAGGAGGCATAGTCCATCCCGGCCCCGCCCGAGAGGCTGTCCGCCCCGGCGCCACCCTCCAGGGTGTCATCGCCCGTGCCGCCGAACAAGATGTCGGCGCCAGCATCGCCGCTCAGCGTGTCGGCCCCGTCGCCGCCCTCCAGCACATCGGCGCCGTCGCCGCCCGTCAGCGTGTCGGCGCCGCCCGCGCCCAGCAGGCTGTCGGCGCCCGCACCCCCGTCGAGGCTGTCATTGTCGGCGCCGCCATCCAGCGTGTCGGCGCCCTCCTGTCCGAACAGCGTGTCATCGCCCGCGCCGCCCAGCAGGCTGTCATCGCCGTTGGCCACGCGCACCGCCTCGAACTGCACGTCGGTCAGCCAGATCGCCTGCGTGCCGCCCTGCAGGTTGGCATAGACCACCTCGATCTCGGCCACCGGGCCGGCCACCTCGACCAGGACCGAGCCGCCGGCGCTGGTGGGCGCTTCGGCCAGTGTCTCGGCCGTGACGGTGTTGCCCGAGACCGTGTCGCCGCCGCCCGGGGTCAGGCTGACCGCGACCGGGTTGCCATCGGCGTCATAGGCGTTGACCGTGAAGATGTCGGTGTGGTTGCCGCTGCCCCAGTCCACGTCGTTGACCCGGAACGAGACGTTCTGCACCTCGTCCTCGACCGAGGCGCCCGAGGAGGCGGCAAAGGACATGACCGTGGTCGAGGTCGCTCCGTCGCCATTGCCGAACATGTAGAGCGCCGAGTTCGAGGAATAGTCCTCGCCCGGGGCCACGTATTGGCCTTGCGTGTCGACCTCGAAGAGTGGCGCGTTGTTGCCGTCATTTACGAAGGCCAGCGTGACGTCGATCTCGCCCGTGTCCTGCGTGAAACCGGCCGACAGGTCGGTGCCGTTGCCGCCTTGCTGCGTCCAGTTCAGCTCGCCGGTCGCCGGCGCGGCGCTGTAGCTGCCGTAATCGCCATAGACGAGATCCGCGCCGTCGCCCGCATCCACCGTGTCGCTGCCCTGTCCGGCGGTCACCGTGTCATCGCCCGCGCCGGCGGCGATGCTGTCATCGGGGCCCAGCGGCGACAGGTCCACGCCCTCGCCCTCGGCATCGAGGTAGTCGGGGTCGATCACGTCGGCCCGGCCGGTGCCGTCGATCACCCCGTCGCCGCCCGTGGGCTGGAAATCGGCATAGGTGAAGGCGATGTCCCCGCCCGAGGCATTGGGGTTCGAATCGTAGCTCTGCACCTGGTAGCTGCGGCCCGGCACCAGCGGCTGCTCGGACAGGGTGTAGAACCCGCTCGCCCCGCCGCCCTCGACCTGCAGCTGCACCACCTGGAAGCTCTCGCCGGTCACGCTGTCCAGCACGGTCCAGGCCAGCTCGGCATCCATGTTCACGCCGAAGGAGCTGCCCGCGGCGGTGGTGGCGTCGCCAAAGGCGCGTTCGCCGCCGGCGCTGTCATCGTCCAGCGTCAGCCCGCCGGTGCCGGCCTCGTTGTCGGTGATCGTCGCGCTGCCGCCATAGGTGCCGGGCCCGGTCCAGACGAAGCTGCCGAAGGTGGGGATCGTCCCCTGCGGATTGAAATCGTAGAAATCGACCGTGTAGACCGGCATGCCGCCCCTGCCTTCTTTGCCTGCTGCGCCCACGGCCGGGGCCTGCCCGGACAGGGGGCGCGCCGACCCTCGCCGTGCCTTGCGAGGGTCGGTCGCCCGTTCTGCTTGCCTTCGAACGGCCCGAGGGAAGAGGGCCGTTTCCAATATGGCTACAGTCGCGCGGTGGCAGCGATGCGGTGCAATCGGGTCAAATGCAGGGTAAATTCGCGGCAGCTGCCACGAAAAAGCCCGGCCACAGGGGCCGGGCTGTCAGGCAGGCGCCAGTTCAGGGCGCTCAGATGTAGAAGTCGAACTGCTTGCGCAGGGGCAATTCGCGGACGCGTTGTCCGGTCAGGTCGAACAATGCATTGGCCAGCGCCGGCGCGGCGGGCGGGGTGCCGACCTCGCCAATGCCGTTCAGACGCTCCTGGGTCTCGAGGATCTGCACGTCGACCTGCGGCATCTGGGACATGCGCAGCGGTTCGTAATCGGGGAAATTCTGCTGCTCGACCCGGCCGCCGGCAAAGGTGATCTCTTCGCCCATGGCGGCGGACAGCCCGTAGACCATGCCGCCCGAGAGCTGCGCCTCGATGATGCGTGGATCCAGCGCGATGCCCGGATCGGCGGCGATCCAGGCATGGGTCAGCCGGATGGGCCCGTGCGACACCGTGCCATCCTCGGCGGTCTCGCTGTCGCGCTGCACCTCGATCACCATCGCCGTGGGCGTGCCGAAACTGTAGACCATGGCGACGCCCCGGCCGGTGCCCTCGGGCGTCTCGCCGGTCCAGCCCGACATGTCGCGCACCGCCTCCAGCACGTAATAGGCCGGCAGCCACTCGTCCCGCGTCAGCGCCATGCGGAAGGCCAACGGATCGGCCCCGGCGGCATGGGCCAGCTCGTCCATGAAGCTTTCATGGAAGAAGCCGTTGAAGCTTGCCCCGACCGAGCGCCAGAACCCCATGGGTGCCCCGACATCGGCCTTGTGCCCGGTGACCCGGTAGTTGGGAATGCCGTAGGGCTGGTTGTAGATGCCGTCGACGATGCTCTTGTCCGGCCCGCCCGGGGCGAACCCCATCCAGCGATCCAGCGCCTGCGCCGTCACCGAGGGGGCCGAGACCGCGGCGTCGAAGACCACCGCGCGCCCGTCGGCCACCGCGCCGGTCATCCGGGCCATGGCGGCGGGGCGGTAGAAGTCGTGGGTCATGTCCTCTTCGCGCGACCATGTCAGCTGGACCGGCGTGCCGGGCATGGCCTTGGCGACGCGGGTGGCCAGCACGGCATAGTCGAACTCGCCCCGCCGGCCGAAGCCGCCGCCCATCAGCGTGACATTCACCTCGACCCGCTCGGCCGGGATGCCGGCCTCGTCGGCACAGGCGGCCTGCAGAAAGGTCGGCGCCTGGTTGCCGCACCAGATGCGCAGCGTGTCGCCGTCGATCCAGGCGGTCGCGTTCATCGGCTCCATCGTCGCATGGGCCAGGAAGGGCACGCGGTATTCGGCCGTGACCTCGCGCGCGCCCTCGGGCAGGTCGGTCACGTCGCCATCATCGCGAAAGCGCGAGTCCGGCTCGGTCGCGAAACCCGCGGCGACGGCCTGCATCATCTCGTCGGTGGTGGCGGCATGGTCCGGCATCTCCCACTCGACGGGGATCGCGTCCACGGCCTGCTGCGCCAGCCAGGTGTTGGTGGCGATCACCGCGACGCCGTCGCCCATGTCGACCACCTTCTCGACCCCGGCCATGCGGTCGATCCCGAACGCGTCGAACCCGGCCATCCGGCCCCCCTTGGGCGCCATGCGCAGCGCCGCAAAGCGCAGCCCCGGCGGGCGCACGTCGATGCCGAAGGTGGCGGTGCCGGTGGACTTGCCCGGCACGTCGATGCGCGGCTGCGGCTGGCTAAGGATGGTCCAGTCGCGCGGGTCGCGCAGGCGGATGCGAGGCGTCTCGAGCTCGGCCGCGGCGGCGGCCAGCTCGCCATAGGGCAGGGTGGTGCCGTCCGGCGCGATCACCGCGCCGTCGCGGGTCGTCAGCGAGGCCCGGTCGACACCCAGCCGTTCGGCTGCGGCGGCCTTGAGCATCTCGCGCGCCCCGGCACCGGCCACGCGCATCCGCTCGAACCCGTCCTTCATCGCGGTGGACCCGCCGGTCACCTGCATCGAGAAGACCTTGCCCATCACGCCCATCGCCTCGCCCAGCGAATGCTGGAAGCTCGACGCGTCATAGCCCTTGTGCGACAGGCCCTCGCCCATCATGGCGCTGTTGTAATAGGCCTGTGCGGGCGGGCCGTGCATCACCTGTACATCCGCCAGCGCCACGTCCAGCTCCTCGGCGATCAGCGCGGCCCAGGTGGTCTGCGTGCCCTGGCCCATCTCGGCCCGGGGCGCGATCAGGGTGACGCCCTCGGGCGTGACCAGCACGAAGGGGTTCAGCGCGGCCTCGTCTGCGCCCGGCTGCAGCGGGTTCGGCGCCGGGCGCGAGACGTACCACGCGCCGAAGGCCGCGCCGCCGGCGATGGCGACGGCGCCGAACAGGAAGGTGCGGCGGGCGATCTTGCCGATGCTGGCCATGGGTTACGCCTCCTGTGCGGCCGCGCGGATGGCGGCGCGGATCCGGGGATAGGTGCCGCAGCGGCAGAGATTGCCGGCCATGGCGGCGTCGATCTCGTCATCGCTGGGCGCCGGGGTCTCGGCCAGAAGGGCCGCGGCCTGCATGATCTGGCCCGACTGGCAATAGCCGCATTGCGCGACCTGGTGATCGATCCAGGCCTGCTGCAACCGGTGCAGCGTCTCGGGCGTGCCCAGCCCCTCGATCGTGGTCACCTCGCCCCAGACATCGCCGAGCGCGACCTGGCAGGCGCGCACCGCCTGCCCGTCGATATGCACCGTGCAGGCGCCGCAGGCCGCGACGCCGCAGCCGAATTTCGTGCCGGTCAGGTTCAGCGCGTCGCGCAGCACCCAGAGCAGCGGAACGTCATCGGGCAGGTCGACCTCCTGCGCCGCGCCGTTGACGGTGAGACTCGTGGCCATGACATGCGTCTCCTTCTCGTGGTCGGGCAGGTCGCCCTGGCTGTGCCGAACAGGTCCTGCCCGGTCTTATACGTGCTTGTCCCGCGGCCGGCCATCACCGATCGGTGACCACCGCCGCGTCGCCTGCGAGACGTTATAGCCGACGCACCGGAAATGTCGCGCCCCGACCCCGCGCCTCGCGAAACGCTGTCACGCGGAGCGCGCCTGCCGGCGCGCGCAGGTTCATCGCGGCGCCGGCCTCCGGCCTCTGCCGCAACCGCAAATGGCACCGTGACGCCCCGTGCAGCCGTGCGGGCATGTGAGACGTGCTTTCATCTTTCCTCAAATACTCCCGCCGGAGGCGTCCGCCCGTCTCAGATCTCGCCGCCGGCGATCCGCAGCGCCTCGCCATTGACGCTGCCCGAATGCGGCCCGCAGAGGAAGAGCGCCGCCGCGGCCACCTCCTCGGGCGCGATCAGGCGGCCATGCGGGTTGACCCCGACCATCAGCGCGCGGCTCTCTTCCTCGGATTTGCCGGTGCGCGCCATGATCGAGGCCACGTTGCGCTCCACGATCTCGGTATCGACGTAGGCCGGGCAGAGCGCGTTGAAGGTGAGCGGGCGGGTCGCGTAGTCGGCCGCGAGCCCGCGGATCAGCCCGACCATCGCGTGTTTGGAGGCGGTATAGGCCGGCGCGCCTTTCAGCCCCTTCACCCCCGCGATCGAGGCTACGGCGATCACCCGGCCCCAATCCGTCTCGGCCATGCTGCGCAGCGATTCGCGGATCGTCAGGAAGGCGCCGTCGAGATTGGTGGCCATGGTCTGGCGCCAGAACCCCATCTCGGTCTTGAGCAGGGACCGGCCCTCGGCGATGCCGGCATTGGCGACGCAGATCCGGACCGGCCCGCGCGCCGCCACCGCGTCGGCGATCCCGTCGCGGACCGAGGTCTCGTCGGTGACATCCATCTGCCGCGCGTGGATGCGCCCGCCCGACGCGGCCTGAAGCCGGGCAAGGTCGCGCCCGGTGATCGTGACCTCCGCCCCCTCGGCCGCCAGCCGCCGGGCGATGGCCAGCCCGATCCCGCTGCCGCCGCCGGTCACCAGCGCGTGTCTGCCCTCCAGCATCATGCTCCCTCCCTTTTGCGGTCAGCGTACCCGTCTGCCGCGATTGGGCAAGGGGCGGCGTGCCGGGTCTTGGCTTTGTCATTCACGCATGCGAATATGTATTCGAAACGAGGGAGGAGCACATGATGACACGATGGATGCTGGCACTGGTCTGCGCCGGGGGCGCGGCCATGGCGAGCGAGGATATCGCCGACAAGTACCCGCAATCCGAGCTCTACGACAAGCCGGTGGAGGTGATCCCGCATGTCTGGAGCGCGATCGGCGCCACCGCGCCGCCCACCTACGAGAATGCCGGGCACAACAACAATCTCAGCTTCGTGGTCACCGGCGACGGGATCGTGGTGATCAATGGCGGCGCCAGCGTGCGGCTGGCCGCGGCGCTGCATGACGAGATCCGCGCCGTCACCGACCAGCCGGTGCGGCTGGTGATCAACGAGAACGGACAGGGCCATGCCATGCTGGGCAATGCCTACTGGGCGGATCTGGGCGTGGACATCCTCGCCCACGAGGACGCCATTCACGAGATCGAGGAGAACGGCGATTTCATCCTGCAGGGCATGCAGGGCTACAACCGGGACCGCGCCGAGGGCACGCGGGTGGCCGTGCCCAATCTCTCCTTCAGCGATCGGCACGTGGTCGAGATGGGGGAAGTCACGCTCGAGGTGCTGCATCTCGGCCCCGCGCACGGGCCGGGCGACACGCAGGTCTGGATCCCCGACTGGCAGATCGTGATCGCCGGCGACATCGCCTTCCACGAGCGCATGCCGCCGATCTTCGGCGACACCTGCACCTCCTGCTGGATCGAGACCTTCGACGGCCCCTTCACCGCGCTGGGCGCGACCTATGTCATCCCCGGGCACGGGCACCCGACCAACATGGCGCAGGTCACCCGCTATACCTCGGACTATCTCAAGGACCTGCGGGCCAAGATCCGCGCGCATCTCGACGCGGGCGGCGATCTGGCCGAGGCCTATTACGTCGACCAGTCGCGCTGGCAGATGCTGGACACGTTCGAGGAACTGGCCACCAAGAATGCCGGGCGCGTCTACGAGGAGATGGAGTGGGAATAGACCCCGCGCCGCGCGCGGTCCCGACAGCCCGGCCCCGCGGACGCCCAGCCGCGCCCAAGCGCCGCGGGGCCGGAGTACCTCTTTGCGCCCCCGGCAGCGCGGGGATAGGTTGCAGCGCGCCGCCCCCGCGGGGCGGCGCTGGCATGATGTCGAGAGGGCCGGAATGCTGAAATGGATCGACATGCCGCCGGTCTGGCTGGCCGGGGCACTGGCGCTGGCCTGGTGGCAGAGCACGGCGCTTGGGATGGGCCTGTCCTTCGGGCCGGTCTGGGCCGACCTGCTGGGCGGGATGCTGGTCGGCGGCGGCCTGCTGCTGATCGCGCTGGCGCTGTTCGAGATGCGCCGCCACCGCACCACGGTCATCCCCCACCAGGAGGCCGACCGGCTGGTGACCAGCGGCATCTTCAAGCGCAGCCGCAACCCGATCTACCTTGGCGATTCGCTGATCCTGACGGGGATGATCCTCTACTGGGACGCCGTGCTGGCCCTGCCGCTCGTGCCGATCCTTGTCTGGATCCTCGAGAAGCGCTTCATCGAGCCGGAAGAGGCGCGATTGCGAAGAAAGTTTGTTGCGGGCTTTACACGGTACGCGCAAGAAACGAGAAGGTGGCTCTGACAATCCGTGCCGATCCGGGGGCGCAGGCACTGCCTTGCTGCCTCTAGGTCAGCAGTATAGACCGATCCCGAAGACGTGCGCCTGCGCGCGCAGCATCCTTGAAGAGGGGGACAACCGTGAAGATAGGGACTCCGAAAGAGATCGAGGCCGGGGAGAACCGGGTCGCGATGACACCGGACTCGGCCCGCCAGCTGCAGAAGCTGGGTCATGACTGCCTGATCGAAACCGGTGCCGGCACCCGCGCCGGCTTTGCCGATGCCGATTACGCCGCGGCCGGTGTCGAGGTGGTGGACAGCGCCGATGCGCTCTGGTCCGGGGCCGACATCATCGCCAAGGTCCGTATCCCGACCCCGGACGAGCTGGACCATCTGAGCGCCGACAAGACGCTGATCACCTTCTTCAATCCCGGCGGCAACCAGGACGGGCTGGACAAGGCCAAGGCCAAGGGCGCCAATGTCATCGCCATGGAGGCGGTGCCGCGGATCAGCCGCGCGCAGAAGATGGACGCGCTGTCCTCGATGGCCAACATTGCCGGCTACCGCGCGGTGATCGAGGCGGGCAACAATTTCGGCCGCTTCTTCACCGGGCAGGTGACGGCGGCGGGCAAGGTGCCGCCGGCCAAGGTGCTGGTTGTGGGCGCCGGCGTGGCCGGGCTGGCCGCGATCGGCACCTCGACCAGCCTTGGCGCGATCACCTATGCCTTCGACGTGCGCCCCGAGGTGGCCGAGCAGGTCGAGAGCATGGGCGCCGAGTTCGTCTATCTCGATTTCGAGGAAGAGCAGCAGGATGGCAGCGCCTCGGGCGGCTATGCCTCGGTCTCGAGCCCCGAGTTCCGCGAGGCGCAGCTGGCCAAGTTCCGCGAACTGGCCCCCGAGGTGGACATCGTCATCACCACGGCGCTGATCCCCAACCGCGAGGCGCCCAAGCTGTGGCTTGACGACATGGTCAAGGCAATGAAGCCCGGCTCGGTCATCATCGACCTCGCCGCCGAGCGCGGCGGCAATGTCGAGGGTACCGTCAAGGACGAGAAGGTCGTGACCGAGAACGGCGTGACCATCGTGGGCTACACCGATTTCCCGTCGCGCATGGCCACCCAGTCCTCGACGCTCTACGCCACCAACATCCGTCACATGATGACCGACCTGACGCCCGAGAAGGACGGCAAGGTCAACCACGACATGGATGACGACGTGATCCGCGGCGCGACCGTCACCTACCAGGGCGAGATCACCTTCCCGCCGCCGCCGCCCAAGGTGCAGGCGATCGCGGCGCAGAAGCGCGAGAAGCCCAAGGAGCTGACGCCCGAGGAGAAGCGCGAGCAGGAGATCGCCGCCTTCCGCAAGCAGACCCGCAACCAGGTCGGCCTGCTGGCCGCGGGCGGTTCGGTGTTGCTGCTGATGGGGCTGGTCACGCCGGCCAGCTTCATGCAGCATTTCATCGTCTTCGTGCTGGCCGTCTTCGTCGGCTTCCAGGTGATCTGGAACGTGGCGCACAGCCTGCACACGCCGCTGATGGCGGTGACCAACGCGATCTCGTCGATCATCATTCTGGGCGCGCTGATGCAGATCGGCTCGGGGTCCTTCCTTGTCATCCTGCTGGCGGCGGTGTCCGTCTTCATGGCCGGGATCAACATATTCGGCGGCTTCCTCGTGACGCGCCGGATGCTGGCAATGTTCCAGAAGTCGTAAGGGGGCAGGACAGATGGATTTCGGATTTACGATTGCGGCCTACGTGGTCGCGGGGGTGCTCTTCATCCTGTCGCTGGGCGGCCTGTCCAACCAGGAAAGCGCGAAACGCGCGGTCTGGTACGGCATCGTCGGCATGGCGCTGGCGGTCTTCGCCACGCTGATCGGGCCCGGCTCGGGCCTGTGGGTCCTGTCGCTGGTGCTGATCGTCTGCGGCGGCGCCATCGGCTGGTATGTCGCCAAGAAGGTCGAGATGACCGAGATGCCGCAGCTGGTTGCGGCGATGCACTCGCTGGTCGGTCTCGCGGCGGTCTTCGTGGGCTTCAACGCCCATTTCGAGATCGGACGCGTGGCCGCGGCCTATGCCGAGGTCGGCGAGCCCTTCCCGCTGGCGCTGGGCGGGCATACGCCCGAGGTGCTGGCCGACCGCTTCCGCGGCTTTGCCGAAGTGGTGGCGCACAAGACCAACGTGGAAATCAACATCCTGCGGGTCGAGCTGTTCCTGGGCGTCTTCATCGGCGCGATCACCTTCACCGGGTCGGTCATCGCCTTCGGCAAGCTGGCCGGCAAGGTCACCTCGGCGGCGACCAAGCTGCCCGGCGGGCACCTGCTGAACGCGGGCGCCGCGGCGCTCTCGGTGATCTGCCTGTTCTGGTATCTCGGCTCGGGCGGGTTCCTGCCGCTGCTGCTGATGACGCTGGCGGCGCTCTTCATCGGCTACCACCTGATCATGGGGATCGGCGGCGCCGACATGCCGGTCGTGGTCTCGATGCTGAACAGCTATTCCGGCTGGGCGGCGGCGGCCATCGGCTTCAGCCTGGGCAATGACCTCCTGATCGTGGTCGGCGCGCTGGTCGGCTCTTCGGGTGCGATCCTGTCCTACATCATGTGCAAGGCGATGAACCGCTCCTTCGTCAGCGTGATCCTCGGCGGTTTCGGCGGCTCGGCCGGCCCGGCGATGGAGGTCGAGGGCGAGCAGGTCTCGATCGATGCCGACGGCGTGGCCACCGCGCTGGACGAGGCCGACAGCGTGATCATCGTGCCGGGCTACGGCATGGCGGTGGCGCAGGCGCAGAACAACGTGGCCGAGCTGACCCGCAAGCTGCGCGCCAAGGGCAAGGAGGTGCGGTTCGCCATCCACCCCGTCGCCGGGCGTCTGCCGGGGCACATGAACGTGCTGCTGGCCGAGGCCAAGGTGCCCTATGACATCGTGCTCGAGATGGAGGAGATCAACGACGACTTCCCCGACACGGATGTGGTCATCGTGATCGGCTCGAACGACATCGTGAACCCCGCCGCGCAGGACGATCCCAACAGCCCCATCGCCGGCATGCCGGTGCTGGAAGTCTGGAAGGCCAAGCAGGTCTTCGTCTCCAAGCGCGGGCAGGGCACCGGCTATTCGGGCATCGAGAACCCGCTGTTCTACAAGGACAACACGCGGATGTATTACGGCGATGCCAAGCAGTCTGTGGGCGAGCTGCTCAACCGCATCAGCTGAGGCGCGGGGCGGTCAGCGCCGCCCCCTGTTCGACATCACGAGGCCCCGCCCGGCATCCCGGGCGGGGCCTTTTCTTTGGGCTCGCGCCGCGCTGACGGGGTTCGAGCGGCGCGCGGGTCGCTGCGCCGCCGTTTCCGGACCCTCACGCCGCGGCCCTTCACTGGCCGGCAGACCTTGCGCGACTTTTCATCTGCAAAGCCCGGGTTTGCATATTTTCCGGGCCCGAGAGGGGCTGCGGGCTTGCGGCCATGCGGCTCTTGCGGCAGAACCTTGGGAAGATTTTCGCCACAATGACGGGGGAGCCCATGAACCTCACGATGAACCGCAACGTGCTGGCCGAGGCCTTCGGCGCCAACGAGGGCACCGCCCTGCGCGTCAAGCAGGCCCTGCTGGTGGTGCTGGGCATCGCGGCGCTGGCCGTGGCCGCCAAGATCCGCGTGCCGATGTGGCCCGTGCCGATCACCATGGGCACCTTCGCCGTGCTGACCGTGGGCGCCGCCTACGGGCCGCGGCTGGGCCTGGTCACCATCCTCGGCTACATGCTGGTCGGCGCGCTGGGTTTCGACGTCTTCGCCGGCTCCTCGGCCGAGGCCGCGGGGCTGAGCTACATGATGGGCGGCACCGGCGGCTACCTCGTGGGCTATGTCGCGGCCGTCGCCGCGCTGGGCATGCTGGCCCGGGCCGGCTGGGACCGCTCGGTCGGCAAGATGGCCGCCGCCATGCTGCTGGGCAACGTGCTGATCTATGCGCCGGGCCTCGTGTGGCTGGGCATGCTCTACGGCTGGGACAAGCCGATCCTCGAATGGGGCCTGACGCCCTTCCTCGTGGGCGACGCGATCAAGCTGGCACTCGCCGCGCTGATCCTGCCGGCGGCCTGGAAGCTGGTGGGCCGCGCCCGCGGCTGAGCGCCCGTCGCGTGACAATTCAGAACGGCGTCGGGATCCCCCGGCGCCGTTTTTTCATGCCCGGGGCAGGGCGCTTGCGGCTCAGGCCAGCTCGGTCGAGATCTGCGCGCCATGCTCCAGCGTCTTGTGCACCGGGCACTTGTCGGCGATCTCCAGCAGCCGCTTGCGCTGCGCCTCGGTCAGATCGCCGGTCAGCGTGATGCGCCGGGTGAAGCTGTCGATGCGCGTCTCGTGGCTGGTCTCGGCATCCTGCGCGTGCACCTTGTCATGGGTCACGTCGACCGAGACATGGGTCAGCGGCCAGCCCTTGCGCCGCGCATACATGCGCAGCGTCATCGAGGTGCAGGCGCCCAGCCCGGCCGCGAGGAAGCCGTAGGGCGACATGCCGCGGTTGGTGCCGCCATAGGCCTGTGGCTCGTCGGCCAGGGCGTGGTGATGCGGGCCGTTCTGTACGTCCTGAAGGAAGCCGGCCGGATCGGCCTCTGAGACGCGCACGACGCCCTCGGGCGCGCCGATGGGCGGGGCCGGCGGCGCGAGATCCAGGTAGCGGTCGGCCCAGGCGGCGATCACCTCGGCGGCATATTCGGCATCGCGCGCGCGGGTCACCAGGTGGTCGGCATCGTCCAGCGTCACGAAGCTTTTCGGATGCTTCGCCGCGACGAAGATCTGGGTGGCGTTCGAGATGTCGACCACCGCGTCGCGCGGCGCGTGCATCACCAGCAGCGCCTTGCGCAGCCGGCCGATCACCGGGGCCAGCGCCTCGGCCCGGACATCCTCGACGAAGTCGCGCCCGATGGTGAAGGGCCGCCCGCCCAGATCGACCTGCGCCGCGCCCTCGGCCTCGATCCGGTCAAGGCTGTCGGCGAAGTTATGCGTCACATGGGCCGGGTCGAAGGGGGCGCCGATCGTCGCCACCGCCCGCACCGAGTCGATGCGCTCGGCCGCGCGCAGCACCGCCGCGCCGCCCAGGCTGTGCCCGATCAGCAGGGCGGGCGCCATGCCCCGTTCATCCAGATAGCGCGCCGCGGCCTCGAGATCGGCCACGTTGCTGCGGAAGGTGGTGTTGGCGAACTCGCCGCCGGAATGGCCCAGCCCGGTGAAATCGAAGCGCAGCACTGCGATCCCCATCGCCGCCAGCCGCGCCGCGATGCGCCGGGCCGCGGTGATGTCCTTGCCGCAGGTGAAGCAATGGGCAAAGAGCGCGGTGGCCAGGCGCGGCCCCTCGGGCAGGTCGAGCCGCGCGGCGAGCGTGTCGCCGGCATGGCCGGGAAAGGTGATGCGATCGGTCGGCATGGAGGACTCCTGGACGGGACGGGTGAGGCGAGAATGTGCACGCGCCCCCGCCCGGGCAAGCCGCGTGTCACACGCGTCACGGCAAGGTGACACCGCCGGCGCGGGCGTGAGCGGGGCCGCTCAGCCCCCCATAAGGCGTGGATCGAACGGGTAGGGGGTCAGGTTCTCGAACCCGTCCTCTGTGATCAGCACCTGGTCTTCCAGCTTGATCGAGAAATCGCCGCCCTCGGGCGAGACCAGCGCCTCGACGCAGAGCACCATGCCGGCCTCCAGCGGATAGTCGAAGGCGCCCGGCACCATGTGGTCGGGGTAGGCGACCAGCGGCCACTCGTCGCACAGGCCCACGCCATGCATCAGGCAGCCGTATTTCAGCGACTGGAACTCGGGGCGCAGCACGTGGGTGTTGCGCGACAGGTCCTCGATCGAAACCCCGGGGCGCAGCATCTGCATGTTGGTCATGATGTGCTCATGCGCATGGCGCATCGCGTCGATCATGTCGGGCCGGGCGGGCATCTCGCCGATCCACCAGGTGCGCGAGATGTCGACGCAGATCCCGTAGGCGCCCACGAGATCGGTGTCGAAGGCAAGGATCTCGCCCTCGGACACGATGCGCGGCCCGCATTCCTGGAACCACGGGTTGGTGCGCGGCCCCGAGGTCAGCAGCCGCGTCTCGATCCATTCGCCGCCGCGGCGGATATTGCCGGCATGCAGCTCGGCCCAGATGTCGTTCTCGGAGACCTCGCCGCGCGGCACCTCGCTGCGGGCGAAATGCTCCATCTCGGCCATGGCGGCCTCGCAGGCGTGCACGGCGCAGCGCATGGCGCGGATCTCGTCGGGGCCCTTGACCGAGCGGGCCTTCTCGGTCAGCTCCTCGCCGGGAAGCACGGTCAGCCCCGCCGCCTCGAGCGCGCGCAGCCCGTGCAGCATGGGCTTGTCCACCGCCAGCCGGCGGTTGCCCGGCGCATGTGCGGCCAGCAGATCCACCACTTCGGCGGCAAAGCGGCGGGCGGCAACCTCCAGCCCGTCGCCGCGGTCGAAATAGAACAGGTCGGCCCCGGCGCGCACCTCGCGCACCAGCGGGTTGAAGCCCGACAGGAAGGGCGCGTTGCGATAGTCCCAGATCACCATGTGGCCATCGGCGCAGACCAGCACGGCACGGAACGGGTTATGCGCGTTCCACAGCTGCATGTTGGTGCTGTCGGTGGCGTAGCGGATGTTGAGCGGGTCGAAGACCAGCAGGCCGGCGCAATCGCGCGCCACCACGTGATCGACCAGCCGCTGCCAGCGATAGTGCCGCATCCGGGGCAGGTCGGGCAGGACCAGCCCCGCCGCCTGCCATTCGGCCAGCGCCAGTCGGGTGGGGCCGATCTCGACCCGGTCGGCATCATTGGGGGTGTTGTCCCCGAGCAGTGCGCCGCGCGACGGGTCGATCTTGCGGCGGTCACGATGGTGGATGTTCATGGGCGCCTCCCTCGCGGCCAGCTTCCGCCGCGCGCCCCGGCCGATCTGCGCCGTTTCCGACAACGGGCTGCCGCGATCGGACCGTATCGCAGGAGTCTTGAGCGGCGTTTGGCGGCGATCCTGACTGCTGAAGGGTCATGGCGCGCAAGGGCAGAGGCGGAAGATCGAGAAGGGCCTGGCACCGCTGGACCTTTCATGCCCCGTCCTCCACGGTCGGGGCATGATCCTTCAGACCACCCTGCCATATGACCCCGATGACCCGCCGCGCCTGCCGGGGATCGCGCCGTTGGCGCCGGGGGACTGGCTGCTGTTGGACGAGGCCTATGGTCCGCAAGTGGCACTACGCCGGCACTTGCTGGAGACCCGGCGCGCCGAGGTTCTGGCGGTGGAGCCCGGGGCCGAACCCGCGGCGGCCGAACTGCTGGAGACGGTGCTGGCGCAGCTGCCCGAGGGGGTCGACCTGCGGGACGGTGTCGTGCGCTGCCCCGACGGGGCCCGCGTGCCGGTCGAGAGGTCGGATCCGCTGGGCACGCTTGGCCGGATCTTGCAGGAGGATTTCTGCCTGATGGAACGGCGCGGCGAACAGCACGTGCTGACCGGCGCCGTGCTCTGCTTTCCCGCCAGCTGGACCCTTTCCGAAAAGCTGGGCCACCCGCTGACGCGCATCCACGCGCCGGTGGAGAATTACGACGCGGATCTCGCCCGCCGGGTGCAGCGGCTCTTTGACGGGATCCGGCCGGGCCGGCCGCTCTGGCGCTTCAACGCTTTGGGCTATGACGACCCGGCCCTGTTCCAGCCGCGCCGCGAAGCCGCGCCCCACGCGGCCCACGACCGGGGTGCGGCGCGATACCTGCGCTCGGAGCGGCAATGCCTCTGGCGGCTGGAGCGCAGCGGCGCGGTCGTCTTTTCGATCCACACCTATGTGCTGGACCGCCGGGCAGGGCTCAGTGCACCACCTGCCGGACCAGTGCCTGCAGACGGTCGGTATTGACCAGCACGAGGAACAGCATGGTCACTGCCGTGGCCTGCGTGACCAGCCGGAAATCCATGCCGCGCACCAGCCCGATGATCGACATGAAGATCGCCACGGGGAAGCAGACGAAGGACAGGGTCGCCGTCATCGCCCAGCCGGCCGCGCCCATGCGGCGTTGCTCGGGCGCAGCGGCGTTGCGCGCGCGCACATATTGCGCCAGCCGGTCGGTGGTGCGGCCGGTGGGGCGCGGGGTGCCGTCGGCCTCGAAGAGATGGGCGCAGATCTGGTCCACCGCAGCCTCCGTGTCGTCCTGCGGCAGGGGGGCGGAGGTCTGCGGCAGGCGGCGGGGCGAGACATAGCTGCGCAGGCGGATGAAATCCTCGCGGTCGATCAGCACGTCCGGCGAGTACCATTCCAGGATGTCGGCCGGCGAATGATCGAGCGCGGCCAGCACCGCGTCGGAGAGCAGCCGCGCCGCGGTCTCGTCATCGCCCATGGCGCCCTGCAGGGCGATCACCTCCATCACCACGCGGGGGCCGTAATCGCTGTCGGGTTCGGGGGTGACGCTGATCCCGTAGCGGCCGCCATAGACGGTGCCGCTTTCGGGGAAGCGCTGGGGCGGGCCGTCCGGCGACCGGTCGAGCCGGGCCAGAACGGCCTCGGCCGCGGCAAGATAGGGGGCCGGGTCCAGCCCTTCCGCATCGGGAAGGATCAATCCGGCATAGGGGGCCTCAAGACGGGACATGTCGCGCTCCTTTGAACAGCGTCCGCTGTGCTGGAGCCTTTCTGCCAAATGATCTTGGTCGCTTTCGGGCAAAAACGCGCAATTTTGGGTGAACCCCGGGAAAACCGCGCGCATTCTTTCCTTAATGATGAACAGGGGATGAATGGCCTTGGTTTGGCTTCGTTAACAATGGGTTAACGAAGGCCGAACACCCCGCGCCCCCCCCCGCATCAGCCGTCGATCACCGCGGCGGCGGCGGCGATGGCCTGCTGGTAGACGGTGGCCGCGTTCCACTCGTTCAGGACGCGGAAATTATGCGTGCCGGGGCCGTAGGGCTGCCCCGCCTTCCAGCCTTTCTGGCGCAGGTAGTTCGCGGTCGAGGCCAGCGCGTCGGCCTCGTTGTAGAAGTCCACGCGCCCGTCGCCATTGCCGTCCACGCCATAGCGCATCGCGTTGCCGGGCAGGAACTGGGTGTGGCCCAGCTCGCCATGGAAGGCGCCGCGCTGGTTGGATGCCAGCATGCCGCGATCCACCATCTGCAGCGCCGCGATGGCATGCGGGCGGAACAGCTCGGGGCGGCGGCAGTCATAGGCCACGGTGAGGATCGAGTTGACCACCGGCTCCGAGCCCATGTTGCGGCCGAACCCGGTCTCCATCCCGTGGATCGAGGTCAGGATCCCCGGGCTGACGCCGTAACGGCTCTCCAGCGCGTTGAAGAAGGCGCGGTTGCGGTCGATGCGCTTTTTCGCCTGCGCAGCAAAGCCGTTGAGCGAGCCCAGCCGGATCTGCACGAACCGGTCGAAGCTGTACTTGACGCCTTTCTGGTTGCGGTCGGCATTGATGGTGCGCTGCGAGTAGCTGGCATTCATCAGCGCGTCGATGCCGCGCTGGCCGACGCCGGCGGCGCGCGCATCGGCGGCAAACTCGGATTTCCAGGCGTTGAAGCCGGAGGCGGTGTTGCCGCAGGTGGCGGCGAGGGCGGGCGTGGCGGCCAGCAGCGAGAAAAGGGCAACGGACAAAATGCGGCGCATCGGGGCACTCCGGTTCGGAAACAGGTTGTTTCGCAAAGCGTATATCCAGAGGACCGGCCCCTCCAAGCGCGAAATCGGGCCGCGCGGCGGGTGGCCCGGCGACTGCGGCAGATTGAACGCGCCTGCGGGACAAGGCTTGCTTTGGCGCGGATCCTCGCGAATCCTTGGTGGCGCAACGGGTTGCGGGGGATCACGGATGGCTGGATGGCGGCACATGTGGCGCGCGGCGCTGCTGGCGGCGGGGCTGCTTTCCGTGGCGTCCTGCGCCGTCTCGCCGGTGCAAGATGCACCGAACGGGGCCGATCCGGTGGCGCTGCTGTCCACCTGCTGCGACGCGGTCGAGAAATACCCCGGGTTTCTGGTCACGCTGGTCGAGCCCAAGGCCGACCGCAAGCCCGCCATCCGCACCCCGCACCGGCTGCGCCCGGCCTACCTGTCGGACAAGCCCGAGGCGGTGGCCTATCTGATGGCGCGGCTGCGTCCGCTCGACCTGCTGGTGACGGCCGACAAGGGCCTGCTGACCGGGCGGCTGGTGCCGGGCTATTTCAGCCATTCGCTGGTCTATCTCGGCACCGAGGCACAGCTGCGCGCCGCCGGGCTCTGGCACCTGCCGGCCCTGCGGGCGCATCACGCAGCGATCCGCGAGGGGCATGTGTTCTACGAATCGCGCCCGCCGCGGGTGGATTTCGCCGACCCGGCCAAGGTGCTGGACGTGGACAGCGCCGCCATCCTGCGCCCCGATCTGGCACCGGGGCAGGCGGAAGACGCGCTGCGTGCGCTGCTGGCACGCCACCGTGTGCCCTTTGACAGCCATCTCGATTCGGGCACGCCGGACTGCCTCTACTGCGCCGAGCTTCTGGACGTGGCGATGCCCTTTCTCGAGCTGCCGCGCCAGTCGGGCTATGGCCGCGAGACGGTGGTGCCCGACGCCATCGCTGCCCATGCGATCCGTCCGGACACGCCGCTGCGCTTCATCGCCTTCCTGCATGCTACGCCCGGCGGCGCGATCAGCGCCCCGGCCACGACGCTGGCCGCAACGATTCGGCGGTATTGGCCCGGCTGAGACTCGAAAGGGGCCGCCTTGCGCCGCGGTCAGGCCTGGAACCGCCTAGCCCGCATACCGCCCGCGACGCCCCAGATCAGGCCGGAAGGACATATCCGCAGCGTGCCGCGGTCTACTACGGCGTGCTGCTGGTCGCGTCGACACGGTTTGGCACGCCATGCCGCGCGGTGGCCGTCCCGCCGCAGTCGCCGGTCGAACAGCCCCGCGTCGTCTACCGGTTGCCGGCGTCGTGCAGGGCAGCCTCGAACTCGGCCTCCACATAGCCAAGGCAGGTGGTCGACGTACAGGCGTCGAGCTTGCGCGCGGCCTCTTGCCCCAGATGCGGAAGCCCGGCCGCCTGCGCCTTTAACAAAAGCGCCGGCCGCATGTTGTCGCGAACGATGTCGGCGGCGCTCTTGCCCTCGCGCTGCGCAATGAAGGCGCGTGTCTTGCGCGCCTCGTCGGCGGACAGCTCGCCACTGTCGAGCCGCGCCTGCGCCTGCTTCACCGCCATGTTCACCGCCACGTCCGCGCCGCCGCCGCCGGTCACTAGTCGCGTCAAGAGATTGTCCCTGCCGTCGATCTCGGCCTCGCTGGCCTTGGCCATCGCGCGCATCTGGCGATCCGGGGACAGGAACGTCAACACCACGACCGCGCCCGCCGATACCATCAGGAAGCCTGTGGCCAGAACCAAGGCCACGCCCAACCCGCCGCGTCCGCCGCCGCCGCCGCCACGCGGAGGTTCGGTCGGCGGGCGTGGTGGCGGGTTGCCCTGGCCGCTGCCGCCTTGCTGTTCATTCAGACGCGCGAGGCGCTCTTCGAAGCTCGTTCCCATGACCCTCGGTTCCCGTTCTGCCGCGCGGCGTCATGCGCGCCCGATGGCAGGACCGTCCCACGTGGCCAGAGCGGTTCCGTGGCGCAATCATGGAATTGTCGGGGAAAATGGATCTTGCCAAAGAAAACGGGCGCCCGAAGGCGCCCGTCGAAACTCCGCCGTGCGGGAGATCAGCAGCTGTAGTACATGCCGAACTCGACCGGGTGCGGCGTGTGCTCGAACATCTCGACCTCTTCCATCTTGAGGTCGATATAGCCGTCGATCTGGTCCTTGGTGAACACGTCACCGGCCAGCAGGAAGGCGTGATCGGCCTTCAGAGCGTCGATCGCCTCGCGCAGGCTGCCGCAGACCGTCGGGATGCCTTCCAGCTCTTCGGCCGGCAGGTCGTAGAGGTTCTTGTCCATCGCCTCGCCCGGGTCGATCTTGTTCTTGATGCCGTCCAGGCCGGCCATCAGCAGCGCCGCGAAGCACAGGTAGGGGTTCGCCGACGGGTCGGGGAAGCGGGCCTCGACGCGCTTGGCCTTGGGCGATTCCGTCCACGGGATCCGCACGCAGCCCGAGCGGTTGCGGGCCGAGTAGGCGCGCAGCACGGGCGCCTCGAAGCCCGGGATCAGGCGCTTGTAGCTGTTGGTCGACGGGTTGGTGAAGGCATTCAGCGTCTTGGCATGCTTCAGGATGCCGCCGATGAAATACAGCGCCTCCTGGCTCAGGTCGGCATACTTGTCGCCGGCAAAGAGCGGCTTGCCGTCCTTCCAGATCGACATGTTGCAATGCATGCCGGTGCCGTTGTCGCCGTAGATCGGCTTGGGCATGAAGGTGGCCGACTTGCCGTAGGCCTGCGCCACGTTGTGGATGACGTACTTGTATTTCTGCAGCTCGTCGGCCTGCTTGGTGAGCGAGCCGAAGATCAGGCCCAGCTCGTGCTGGCAGGACGCCACCTCGTGGTGGTGCTTGTCGACCTTCATGCCGACGCGCTTCATGGTGGACAGCATCTCGGAGCGGATGTCCTGGCCGTCATCGATCGGGTTGACGGGGAAATAGCCGCCCTTGATGCCCGGGCGGTGGCCGGTATTGCCGACCTCGTACTCGGTATCGGTGTTCCAGGACGCGTCCAGCGCGTCGACCTCGTAAGAGACCTTGTTGATCGTGTTCGAGTAGCGCACGTCGTCGAACAGGAAGAACTCGGCCTCGGGACCCCAGTACGAGATGTCGCCGATGCCGGAGGATTTCAGGTAGGCCTCGGCCTTCTCGGCGGTGCCGCGCGGGTCGCGCTCATAGGGCTCGCCGGTGTCGGGCTCGACCACCGAGCAGTGCAGGCACAGGGTCTTCTCGGCGTAGAAGGGGTCGATATAGGCGCTGTCGGTGTCGGGCATCAGTTTCATGTCCGAGGCCTCGATCGACTTCCAGCCGGCGATCGACGAGCCGTCGAACATGAAGCCTTCCTCCAGGAAGTCCTCGTCCACCTGGTCGGCCATCACCGTCACGTGCTGCAGCTTGCCGCGCGGATCGGTGAACCGGATGTCGACATAGGCGACGTCCTCGTCCTTCATCGTCTTGAGAACTGCGTCCTTGCTCATTCCCTGTTTCCCTTTCTGTCAGATACTTTGAGTGTCTCGCCCGTGACCGGTGCCGCGCCGCTCAGAGCGCGTCGGACCCGGTCTCGCCGGTGCGAATGCGGATGGCCTGCTCGACCGCGGTCACGAAGATCTTGCCGTCGCCGATCTTGTCGGTCTTGGCCGCGGCGGTGATCGCCTCGATCGCGCCGTCGACCTGGTCGTCGTCCAGAACGATCTCGATCTTCACCTTGGGGAGGAAGTCGACCACGTATTCCGCGCCGCGATACAGCTCGGTATGGCCCTTCTGGCGGCCGAAGCCCTTGACCTCGACCACCGACAGGCCCTGGATCCCGGCATCCTGCAGAGCCTCCTTGACCTCATCGAGCTTGAACGGCTTGATGATCGCCTCGATTTTCTTCATCGGCCTGACCTCTCCTCGCAAAACCTGTCAGCACGGGCAGACCATGTCCCACCGGGCGCCACAATGCGAACCCCGCGCCAAGGCCCTGTCGCACGGCTGCACGGAAAGCGGGCGCCTTCGATTTGGGCGAGTTGGTCAAAATATGTGCGAAAGTGAATCGCGGCGTGATGCGCGGTTTTCCGGGGGCAGGGCGGGCGCTGCGGGATCGGGGCTTGATGTGGCGCGGCCGGGCCGCTTTGCTGCGCCACGACGATGCAGGGAGAGGGGCGGTGACCGAGATGACCGAATTGCTGACAGCCGGGCAGATGCGCGAGATCGAACAGGCGGCCATGGCGCGGGGCGCGGTCTCGGGGCTGACCCTGATGGAGCGTGCCGGCCATGGCGCGGTCGAGGCCATGTTTCGCGCCTGGCCGGACCTGGCGCAAAGCAGGCACAGCGCGCTGGTGCTCTGCGGTCCGGGCAACAATGGTGGCGACGGCTTCGTCATCGCGCGGCTGCTGCGGCAGCGGGGCTGGTCGGTGACGCTGTATCTTTTTGGCGACGCGACGCGCCTGCCGCCCGATGCGCAGACCAATTGCGACCGCTGGCGTGAGATCGGTGCGGTGCAGCCGCTGGATGCCGTGGCCTCCGACGGGCCGCCCGTCACCCTGCTGGTCGACGCGCTCTTCGGCACCGGCCTGACCCGGCCGCTGGGCCCCGACCTCGCGGCCCCGCTGCAGCGGGGCATGACCCGGGCCGATCGCGTGCTCGCGGTGGATGCGCCCTCGGGTCTCTGCATGGACAGCGGCCGCGTGCTGGGCACCGATGGCATCGCCTGCCGGGCCGACCTGACGGTCAGCTTCCATGCCGAGAAACTGGGCCATCGGCTGGCCGATGGGCCGGCGCATTGCGGCAGCGTGGCGGTGCAGGATATCGGTCTGGCCCATGCGCCCGATCCCGCGCAGGTGTCGCTGGTGACCGGTGCGCAGGGGTGGGCCGGGCTGTCAAAGCAGGGGGCGGCCCACAAATACGGTCATGGTCACGCGCTGATCCTGACCGGCGGGGCCGGGCGGACCGGTGCGGCGCGGCTCGCCGCGCGCGGTGCGTTGCGCATCGGCGCCGGGCTGGTGACGCTGGGCGTGCCGGGTGCGGCGCAGATGGAGGTGGCCGCGCAGATCACCGCGCTCATGCTGAGTCGGATCGACGATGCCCCGGCGCTGTCCGCCGCGCTGGAGGATGACCGGCTGAACGCGCTCTGCCTCGGCCCCGGTCTGGGGCTGGAGCGCGCGCAGGCGCTTGTCCCCGCCGCCTTGGCCGCAGGCCCGGGGCGCGGCGTGGTGCTCGATGCCGATGCGCTGACCGCCTTCGCCGAAGACCCCGCCGCGTTGTTCGGCCAGCTGCATCCGCGCTGCGTGCTGACCCCGCATGCCGGCGAATTCGCGCGGCTCTTCCCCGATCTCGCCGCACCGCTGAAAGAGACCCCGGACGAGGGTCCAGCCCTCTCAAAGGTCGCGGCCACGCGCGCCGCCGCCCGGCGGGCGGGCTGCGTCGTGCTCTTCAAGGGCGCCGACACGGTGATCGCCGATCCTTCGGGCGCCTGCGCGGTGCACTCGGCCACCTATGACCGCGCGGCCCCCTGGCTGGCCACGGCCGGCGCGGGGGACGTGCTGGCGGGGTTCATCGCTGGCCTATTGGCGCGCGGGCTGGCCCCGATGCAGGCGGCCCGGACGGCCAGCTGGCTGCATGTCGAGGCCGCCCGCAGTTTCGGCCCCGGCCTGATCGCCGAGGACCTGCCCGAGGCGCTGCCCAGGGTCTTGCGCGGGCTGCGCTGAGCCTCAGGCCGGGGCCGTCAGCCCGGGCGCCGAGGCCAGTTCCAGCCCGTCCGCGTAAAGGATATGCGGCGCATCGAAACGCAGCGCGACAAGGTCGACCTGCCGCATGCCCAGGTCCCGGACGAAGCTGCCATCGACCAGCCGCGCCGCCGGCACCAGAGCCTGCGGTCTGCCAAACAGCGCCCGGGCCCGCCAGTCGCGGATCAGCACCCTCTGCTCGGCCGGCACGCGAATGTCGCGCCCGGGCCGCGTATGCCCCAGCGAGCCGCCGCGGATCTCGATCATGCGACAGGCGATCTGCCGACGCGCCACCGCCCGCAGCGTCGACGCGCCCTGGTCGCGCGTGATCACGCGGTCGCCGGGTTCGAGGAATTCGACGGGCAGCGCCCCGTCAAGCGTCAGCACTGCCGTGCCGGTTGGCAGGGCGTTGCCGCAAAGCTCGGCCGTGACAGGCTCCGCTGAACGGAGCTGTCCTGCACGCCGGACCGTGTTCGGTTCCATGGGCGTTCTTCCTGTATGTTGTACTGCCTCGGTTTTTTGCACAGCCTACGGCAAGAGCAGGTTAATGTCCTGTCTTTTCTTGCGGCGAGCGTCTCCGTGAAATTTCCGCTCGCACCGCGGCAGGGCCTTTGCTATCTCTCGCCGGACCGACGGGCCACCTGGCCCGTCCCCGCGGGTGTGGCGAAATTGGTAGACGCACCAGATTTAGGTTCTGGCGCCGCAAGGCGTGGGGGTTCAAGTCCCTCCACCCGCACCAGTCTGAAAACAATCAGAAAACCTCCACTCCAAAAGCTTGCGCGGTTTCTCTGTGCGTGCTTCTGCTACTTTTGTGCTACGCGTGTGGTTGGATCTGTAGCACCGTGGCGTTGCCTTTGAGCGGCATCGATTCCCGTGGGTGGTTCAAGTTCAAGGTTGAGCCTCTACTTCGGCCGCGCTGATGCTGCTGCCCGCCCTTCGCGAATCATCGGTGAAAATGGTGTATCTGGATTTGCAAGCGAAAAATGCCCCGCGAACATTGACTTTTCCGTGATAGTTTGGTACAAGTTGAAGCAGGGTAAGAAGGCGGGGCCGGATTGCCAAATCTTCCAACAAAACAAACCTGTCGAGCAAAAAAATGGAAAAACTATATGTGACGCACGACGACGCCGCAGTCGGTGCCGGGATGCACCCTGCGGATTTTCGGGCCATTCGGCGCGTGCTGAATTGCCCTGTGCCTGAACGCCGCGTCAGCGGCAGCAAGAAGCTTCATTTCGACGTCGAGATGATAGTGGAGTGGCTGGCGCATGTGATGCCACGCCTGTCCCCTGAGCAAGAGCAACGCATCCTCCAAGCGGCCAGGCCTGCCGCACACGTCGACTTCTAAAAAACAACAAGGATCAGGAAAATGACCCAACTGAATCACCAACAGCGCCTTGCAGAGGCACGTCAACGGGTGCGTCTGGATCGCCATCTCGCCGAGCAAGGCGTTCCAGAAGATGCCCGAGACTACTTCCTTGCTGAACTGGCAGGGACCGAGCTTATTCGCACCTACCTGAATGGTGCTTCGGAGCCGAGCATCGACGTGTCCGTCGTCAGATAATTTGGGACGCTTGAGCGCTTTCCAGACTGGAGGCTCTGGCTCACCGCTGGTTGATGTTACGCGTTTGCAGTTTCGTGGCG
>NZ_LPXO01000017.1 GCF_001482405.1 Pseudoponticoccus marisrubri | reverse complement strand
CCGGAGACACTCAGCTTTGGGCTGCAAAAGCCCCGTCGTCTTCGAAAGAAAAGTGGCCTAAACGAGCACCTGGCGCGGCACAAAAACGGGACAGGTCCAGAATCAGGCGAGCAGGGCTTGACGCAACAAAGGCGATTAGACAACCGCATCAGTTTATATCGGATGGTGACCGGCCTGCTGAAAATCGCTGGCTGGCATGTGAACCATACTCGGGGTGAGCGCATCTGGCGGCGTGAATGGCTGAAGGTCCCACAGAAGCAGCAGAAGAAGAAAGGGCGGCTTTGGTTGAACGGCGGGTCGTGCGCGTCTGCGGCCCGAGCGGCCTTACCATGTCTGGTCGTACGACTTCGTCCAGGATCGCACCGCTGGCGGGCGGATGTACCGGACGCTGAACATCATCGACGCATACACTAGTGAAGCGCTGATCATTGGCGTGGATCGCAAGCAATTCAACGAACGTGCTGGATGCGTTGACGGACCTGTTCATCTTGTACGGCCCACCCGAATACATCAGGTCGGACAATGCCCCGGAGTTCATTCTGGCCCAGCGGGCCGAGGCGGCGGGACTGGACCTGCCAGACCAGCCGTGGTGTGCCGGCCACGCAGCGGCGGTGGCGCTGGACCGGGCAGCCCAGGAGTGCGCAGGCCCGGGCGAATTCCGGTGATTTGGGCAGTGGCAGCATGTCCATGCCGCCATTAACGCGATCGAAAGTTTCGGTCGGGTTAAATGGCGGGCATGACAGATCTCAACCCGCGCCGTTCCGCGCCCCGCCCGGATCCACCCGCCATGGCACGTCCCCGCCCGACGGCGGCCGCCGCCATGCTGCTGGCATGTCTGCTCTCGACGCCGCTGGCCCTGTTGATGCTGGTCGGGTTGATCCCTTAGCGCGTCAGCCCGACAGCTTGACCAGCGCGTGGCGCTTCTTGCCGGCCGACAGCTTGACCGGCGCGGAGAGGGCCGTAGCGTCCAGCATCAGGCCGGAATCGGTCAGGGGGGCGTCATCGATCCGGGCACCGTTCTCGGCGATCAGGCGCTTGGCCTCCTTGCCGGATTTTGCAAGCCCCGAGCGGACGATCAGCTGGACCACGGAGATGCCGTCACCCAGTTCGGCCGCGCTCAGCTCCAGCGTCGGCAGATCGTCGCCCACGCCGCCCTTCTCGAAGACCTCGCGCGCGGTCTCTTCGGCGGCCGCGGCGGCTTCGGCCCCATGGCAGAGGGTCGTGACCTCGCGGGCGAGGATGATCTTGGCCTCGTTGATCTCGGAGCCCGCCAGCGCGCCGAGCCGGTCGCACTCCTCGACCGGCAGCTCGGTATAGAGCTTGAGGAAGCGGCCGACATCGGCATCGGTGGTGTTGCGCCAGAACTGCCAGAATTCGTAAGGGCTCAGCATGTCGGCATTGAGCCACATGGCGCCGCCCTGGCTCTTGCCCATCTTGCGTCCGTCGGAAGTGGTCAGCAGCGGCGAGGTCAGGCCGAAGATCTCCTGGTCGAGCACGCGGCGCGTCAGGTCGATGCCGTTCACGATGTTGCCCCACTGGTCCGAGCCGCCCATCTGCAGCACGCAGCCATAGCGGCGGTGCAGCTCGAGGAAGTCATAGGCCTGCAGGATCATGTAGTTGAACTCGAGGAAGGAGAGCGACTGCTCGCGGTCGAGCCGGGATTTCACGCTCTCGAAGGAGAGCATGCGGTTGACGCTGAAATGCCGGCCGATGTCGCGCAGGAAGTCGAGATAGTTCAGCCCGTCCAGCCACTCGGCATTGTTGAGCATCAGCGCGCCGGTGGCGTCGTTACCATAGTCGAGATACTTGGCAAAAACCTGCTGCATGCCGGAGATGTTGGCGTCGATCTGCTCGGGGCCCAGCAGCGGGCGCTCGTCCGAGCGGAAGGAAGGATCGCCCACCTTGGTCGTGCCGCCGCCCATCAGCGTGATCGGCTTGTGCCCGGTCTTCTGCAGCCAGCGCAGCATCATGATGTTCAGCAGGTGGCCCACATGCAGCGACTGCGCCGTGGCGTCGTAGCCGATATAGGCGGTCACCACCCCCTTGGACAGCGCCTCGTCCAGGCCCTGGTAATCGGTGCAGTCGGCCAGGTAGCCGCGCGCCATCATGGTGGCCATGAAGTCCGATTTGGGATGGTAGGTCATGTGCGGCCTCTCCTATAGTCCGGGCCGAGCTATAAGAAAGAGTGGGGCGAAGGTGAAGGGCAAGAATACCGGGCCGCTCACGGCATTGGGGGCGATGTCGGGCACGTCGCTGGACGGGGTCGACGCGGCGGTGGTGCAGACCGACGGGCAGCGCATCCTGGGCTTCGGCCCGACGCGCTACCGCGGCTATGCCGAGGCCGAACGCCAGGTGCTGCGCGCGGCGCTGGGCCGCTGGCCGGGAGAGGACCTGGACGCGGCGCTGTCGGTGCTGCAAAGCGCGCATCTGGAGGCGTTTTCGAGCTTCGACGGGATCGAGCTGGTGGGCTTTCACGGCCAGACGCTGGCACATGACCCGCGCGGGCGCGGCACGCATCAGTTGGGCGACGGTTCCGCGCTGGCCGAGGCGCTGGGCGTGCCGGTGGTGTGGGATTTCCGCTCGGCCGACGTGGCGCTGGGCGGCGAAGGGGCGCCGCTGGCGCCGTTCTTCCATTTCGCCTGTGCACGGTGGATCGGCGCGGAGCGGCCCGTGGCCTTTCTCAATCTCGGCGGGGTCGGCAACCTGACCTGGGTCGATCCGCGTCGGCCGGCGCCAGAGGCGGAGGGGGCCCTGCTGGCCTTCGACACTGGGCCGGCCAATGCGCCGATCAACGACCTGGTGGGCCAGCGGCTGGGTCTGGATTGCGACCGCGATGGCGTGCTGGCGCGGCGCGGACGGGTCGAGGAGGGGGCGCTGGAGCTCTTCCTCGAAGAGGCATTCTTCCGCCGGATGCCGCCCAAGTCGCTGGACCGGGACGATTTCGCCGTCATGCTGGATCTCGTGCGCGAGCTGTCGGATGCCGATGCCGCGGCCACGATGACGGCCATGGCGGCGGCGGCGGTGATGCAGGGGATGGAGCACTGCCCCGAGCCGCCCGAGCGTGTGCTTGTCACGGGGGGCGGGCGCCACAACCCGGTGATGATGCGGATGCTGGCGGCCAGCCTCGACTGCCTGGTGGAGCCTGTCGAACGCGTGGGGTTGGATGGCGACATGCTCGAGGCGCAGGCCTTTGCCTATCTTGCCGTGCGCGTGCTGCGCGGCCTGCCGACCTCGGCGCCGGGCACCACCGGCGTCGCGGCCCCGGTCGGCGGCGGGCAGGTCAGCCGACCCTAGGTTTGTCCGAACCGTCCGAAACGGGCGGGGTTTTCGCCTTTTCGGTGGTTTTTTTCAGGCGGTCGGGCCTGGCGGGGAAGGCTCTTCGAAGAGCCTTCCTCAACGCGCTTGCAAGCGCGTTGAAAAAGCGGCTTGCAAGCCGCTTGGCCCAAGCCGTTTCGAAACGGCTTGTCCGCCCTATCCGCCGGTATGCGACATGTGGCGCGAGACGCGGCCATCCACCGTCTGGCGCGAGTAGTCGAAATCATGCCCCTTGGGCTTGCGTCCGATCGCGGCGCGGATCGCGTCCTCCAGCGGTTCATCCGTGCCGGGATTGTTGCGCAGGGCGGCGCGCAGGTCGGCATTGTCCTCCTGGCCCAGGCACATGAACAGCTCACCGGTGCAGGTCAGCCGCACGCGGTTGCAGCTTTCGCAGAAATTGTGGCTGAGCGGCGTGATGAAGCCGATCTTCTGCCCCGTCTCCTCCAGCCGCACGTAGCGCGCGGGCCCGCCGGTGCGCTCGGGCAGGTCGGTCAGCGTATAGCGCGTGGCCAGCTGCGCGCGCAGATCGGTCAGTTTCCAGTACTGGTCCAGCCGGTCCTCGTTGCCGATGTCGCCCATGGGCATGACCTCGATCCAGGTCAGGTCCATGTCGCGCGACGCCGCCCATTCGGTGATCGTGAACAGCTCGTCATCGTTGAAGCCCTTCAGCGCCACCGCGTTGATCTTGACCCGCAGCCCCGCCTTCTGCGCCGCGTCTATGCCCTTCAAGACCTGCGGCAGGCGGCCCCAGCGCGTGATGTCGGCGAATTTTCCCGCGTCCAGCGTATCGAGCGAGATGTTCACCCGGCGCACGCCCGCGGCGTAGAGATCGGAGGCGAAGCGTTCCAACTGCGAGCCGTTGGTGGTCAGCGTCAGCTCCTTCAGCGCGCCGCTGTCCAGATGCCGGGTCATGGCACGGAAGAAGGTCATGATGTCCCGCCGGACCAGCGGCTCGCCGCCGGTGATGCGCAGCTTTTCCACACCCAGCCGGATGAAGGTCGAACACATGCGGTCCAGTTCCTCCAGCGTGAGCAATTCCTTCTTGGGCAGGAAGGTCATGTTCTCGGACATGCAGTAGACGCAGCGGAAATCGCATCGGTCTGTCACCGACACCCTGAGATAGGAAATCGGTCGCTCAAACGGGTCGATCAGGGGCAAGGTCATGGAATCTACCTAGTCGCCGGCCGGAATTTGGGCAAGTGTGCCCTTGGAATTGTAACATGTCATCCCGAACGGGAGGAAAACAGTCATGCGAGCAGTCTGGGCAATCACCGTGGTTCTGGGGGTCGCCGCGTGCGGCTCGGCGCCGTTCGAGGCCATCGCACCCGACCGGGGCGCCAAGGCGGCGCCGGCCGCCGCGACCGGGCAGACCCGGCCGCAGGCCCGCCCCGAAAGCCTGAGCACCGCGCCAGCGCCGAACCCGGCCGCGCGCACCGCCGATGAGTTTGACACCACCTCGGACGAGGAGCGCGCGGCCGCCGCCGCGGCCCCGGCCGAGCCGGCGGGCGAGCGCAAGCTGGGGGAGACGGTGGCCAGCCTCGGCGACCCGGCGCGGCCGGGTTTCTGGCTCGAGACGCCGCTGGTCTCGGCGCCCGCCAAGGGCCGTGTCGTCTATCCCGCCACCGGCAAGTCGGCGCAGGTCGACCTGATCCCGATCGACGGGCCGGCCACCGCGGGCAGCCGCATCTCGCTGGCCGCCATGCGCCTGATCGAGGCACCGCTGACCGATCTGCCGACGCTCGAGGTCTATACCGGCGGCTGAGCGCCGCTCAGAGGTATTTCGACGCCTCCTTGCGGGCGAAGGCCTTCATTCCGGCGCCATGGGTGTCAAGAAAGGTCGTGACGCGGGCCGGGTCGTGTTTCGACAACTCGCGCAGCCACCAGGCGATCGCCTTCTGGATGAACCAGTCGCGGTCGGGCACGTAGCCCGCCGCCCAGCCCAGCACCCGGTCGCGGATCTGCAGGTCCGCCTCGGAGGGGAAGTTCTGCTTGGTCCAGGGCAGGGTGATAACCAAGGCGGCGCGGCGGCTCCACATGTGCGGGCTGGCGGTCCAGGTCTCGACCGTGTCGAGCCGGTCCGGATCGGCACTCAGCCGCCGGGCGCCGGCGGCACAGACATGGTCGGCAATGGCCCAGGCGTCGAACTGGGGCACCCAGGAGGTGATCAGCGCCCAGGCCGCGTCATCCGGGCGCAGCCGCGCCTGGGTCAGCAGCTTGGCCGCGGCGATGCGCGCCTCGTGGATATCCGTGTCCCACAGCGCATCGGCCAGCGCCACGCGGGCCTCGACATCCAGCTCGCGCCGCCATCGTTGGGCGAGATCGTTGATCGCGGAGTTGGGCGTGCCAAGGTACGTGCGCGGCGCCTTGTGATAGGCGGCCTTGCCCTCGGCCATGCCGGGGCTGGCCGCTGCGCGCAGCGCCTCCAGCGCCGCCTCGGGGGTCATTCCACCGTCACCGACTTGGCAAGGTTGCGGGGCTGGTCCACATCGGTGCCCTTGGCCACTGCCGTGTGATAGGCCAAGAGCTGCGCCGGCAGCGCGTAGAGCAGGGGTGTCAGCACCTCGGGCACATCCGGCAGCACCACGGTCTTCCAGACCTCGTCCCCGGCCGCCGCGGCGCCGGCGGCATCGGTGACCAGGCAGACCCGGCCGCCGCGGGCCATGACCTCCTGCATGTTCGAGACGGTCTTCTCGAAGAGCGAATCCTTCGGCGCCATGACGATCACCGGCACGTTGCTGTCGACCAGCGCGATGGGGCCATGCTTGAGTTCGCCTGATGCATAAGCTTCGGCGTGGATATAGCTGATTTCCTTGAGCTTCAGCGCGCCTTCCAGCGCCAGCGGATACATCAGCCCGCGGCCGAGGAACAGGATGTCGCGGGCCTCGGCCAGCTGCTGGGCGGCGGCCTCGATCACCTCGTCGCGGCCGAGCGCGGTGTTGAACGTGCCGGGCATGGCGCGCAGCGCGGTCAGGATCTCGTCGCGGGCCTCCGGGTCCAGCCGGCCCCGCGCCTCGGCCGCCTTGAGCGCCAGCAGCAGCAGCACGGTCAGCTGGCAGGTGAAGGCCTTGGTCGAGGCGACACCGATCTCGGCCCCGGCATGGATCGGCAGGGCAAGGTCGCTTTCCCGCGCGATGGAGCTTTCGGGCACGTTGATCACGGAATAGATCGCGTCGGCCTTGTCGCGGCAGTACCGCAGCGCGGCCAGCGTGTCGGCGGTCTCGCCCGACTGGCTGACGAACAGCGCCGAGGTGCCGGGCAGCACGGGCGGCTCGCGATAGCGGAATTCCGAGGCGATATCGACCTCGACCGGCAGGCCGGCCAGTTTCTCGAACCAGTACTTGGCGGTGAAACAGGCGTAATAGGCCGTGCCGCAAGCCACCATGACCAGCCGCTCGACCCGGGCGAAGTCGATCCCCGGATCGGGCAGGGCGATGCCCGTGTCGGTCAGGTAGGCGGACAGCGCCGCGGACATGACCGAGGGCTGCTCGGCGATCTCCTTGGCCATGAAATGCTTGTAGCCGCCCTTGTCGACGCGGGCGGCATCCATGCGGATCCGGCGCATCTCGCGGTTGACGCGGCGCCCGGCCTCGTCACGGATCTCGACCGTGTCGCGGGTCAGCACCGCGCGGTCGCCTTCCTCGAGATAGGTGACGCGGTCGGTCATCGGCGCCAGCGCGATCGCGTCCGAGCCGACATACATCTCGCCATCCCCGTGGCCGATGGCGAGCGGCGAGCCCTTGCGCGCGGCGACCATCAGGTCCTCTTCGCCGTCGAACAGGAAGGCCAGCGCGAAGGCGCCCTCGAGCCGGTCGATCGTGGCCATGGCGGCCTCGACCGCGGGCGTGCCCCGGGCCATGTAGTGCTGCGCCAGCAGCGCCACCGTCTCGGTGTCGGTCTCGGTCTCGGGGGACAGGCCCGCGGCTTCAAGCTCGGCGCGCAAGTCCTTGTAATTCTCGATGATCCCGTTGTGTACGACGGCCACCGGCCCGGCCTTGTGCGGGTGGGCATTGTCCGCGGTCGGCGCGCCATGGGTGGCCCAGCGGGTGTGCCCGATGCCCGACTTGCCGCGCAGCGGTTCATGCACCAGCAGGTCGGAGAGGTTGACCAGCTTGCCCACGGCGCGGCGCCGTTCGAGATGGCCGTCATGCACCGTGGCGATGCCGGCGCTGTCATAGCCGCGATATTCCAGCCGGCGCAGCGCCTCGACCAGGATGGGGGCGACCTCGTGCGTGCCCAGCACGCCGACGATTCCACACATGTCACATACCTTTCCCGTGCGTCCGGGGACGCGCGTTCTGCGAGAGGGTCTAGGATCCGGCCTGTTTCCGGGCCTTCTGGGCGCGCAGCTTGTCGAAGAGACGGGTGGCGAGCCCGGGCTTGGTCTGCTGCCGGCCGCGCGCGATGGCCAGCGCGCCCTCGGGCACATCCTCGGTGATGGTCGAGCCCGACGCGGTCATCGCCCGCGCCCCCACGGTGACCGGCGCGACCAGCATCGTGTCCGAGCCGATGAAGGCGTCCTCGCCCACGATGGTGCGGTGCTTGAACACGCCGTCATAATTGCAGGTCACCGTGCCGGCGCCGATATTGCTGCGCGCGCCGATCTCGGCATCTCCGATATAGGTCAGGTGGTTGGCCTTGACCCCCTCGGCCAGCTGGGCGTTCTTGATCTCTACGAAATTGCCCACATGCACGTCCTCGGCCAGCTCGGCGCCGGGGCGGAGCCGTGCATAGGGGCCGACCACGGCGCCCCGGCTGACATGGGCGCCCTCGAGATGGCTGAAGGCGCGGATGCGCGCGCCGGTCTCGATGGTGACGCCGGGGCCGAAGACCACGTTCTGCTCGATCTCGCTGTCGCGGCCGATCTCGGTATCCCAGGCAAGGAAGACTGTCTCGGGCGCGGCCAGGGTCACCCCGTTCTCGAGCAGCGCGGCGCGGGCGCGGGCCTGGAAGGTGGCCTCGGCGGCGGCAAGATCGGCGCGCGAGTTGACCCCCTGCGTCTCGGCCTCGTCGCAGCGCACCACGGTGGCCGAGAGGCCGCGCGCCCGGGCCAGCCCGACGATGTCGGTCAGGTAATACTCGCCGCTGGCATTGGCGTTCTCCACCGCGTCGATCAGGTCGAACAGCGTCTTGGCATCGGCGGCAATGACCCCGGAATTGCAGAGGGTTATGGCGCGTTCCTCGTCCGAGGCGTCCTTGTACTCGACGATCCGCTCCAGCACATCGCCCTGCATGACAAGCCGGCCGTAGCGGGCCGGATCGGCCGCCTCGAAGCCCAGCACCACCACGTCGTGCCGGGCGCGTGCGGCGGCCATGGCCTCCAGTGTCTCGGTGCCGATGAAGGGCGTGTCGCCATAGAGCACGAGGACATCCCCGTCGAACCCCTCCAGCGCCGGGCGCGCCTGCGCCACCGCGTGGGCGGTGCCCAGCTGCGCGTCCTGGCGCACGCAGGTCAAATCGGGGTCGAAGGCGCGGGCCGCGTCCTCGACCGCCTCGGCACCATGGCCGGTGACCAGCACCGTGCGCTCGGGGGCCAGGACCTGGCCCGCGCGCAGCGCGTGCCACAGCATCGGGGCCTGCGCGATCCGGTGCAGCACCTTGGGCGCGTCGGATTTCATCCGTGTGCCTTTGCCGGCGGCAAGCAGGATCAGGGCAACGCTCATGGGGGCAATCCGTTTGTCTTTCCGTCGGCGCCGTTCTATCGCCTGAGAGGCGCGGAGCAAGCGGCGATTGCTCACGCTTGATTGCGGGATGTGACAGGCTGGGGGATGGACCATGCGCTGCGTGATTTTCGACCTGGACGGGACGCTGGCGGATACCAGCGGCGATCTGATCGCCGCCGCCAATGTCTGTTTCGACGCGATGGGCGCGGGGGTGCGGCTGGACCCCGGCGCCGATGCGGGCGTGGCGCTGCGCGGCGGGCGGGCGATGCTGACCGAGGGGCTGGGCCGGATCGGCGGGGCGGACCCGGCGGTGGTGGATCGCTGGTATCCGGCGCTGCTGGAGGCCTATGGCGGGGCGCTGGACGTGCACACGCGGATGTATCCCGGTGCGGCCGAGACGGTCGAGGCGCTGCGGCGGGACGGCTATGCCGTGGGCGTGTGCACGAACAAGCCCGAGGCGCTGGCGCAGCGGCTGCTGGCGGCGCTGGGCGTGCGGGATCTCTTCGGCGCGCTGATCGGCGCCGACACGCTGGCCACGCGCAAGCCCGATGTCGCGCCCTACTGGGCGGCGGTGGAGGGTGCGGGCGGGCGGCGCGACGCCTCGCTGCTGGTCGGCGACAGCGACACCGACCGCAAGACGGCGGCGGCCGCGGGCGTGCCCTGCATCCTCGTCACCTTCGCGCCGGGCGGTGCGGCGGTGCGGGAGCTGGCGCCTGAAGGTGTGATCGACGCCTTCGCCGAGCTGCCCGCCGAGGTGCGCCGGCTGATCGGATGAGCGGGCAAGCGCCTTCGAAGGCGCTTCAAGCGGGTTCAACCCGCTTGCGCGCGGACCGGCCCGGTCGGGCGGATGGCCCGGGTCGGCCCAAGCCGCCGGTTGCGCCTGGCCGTTGCGCGGGACGGCGGGCCGGGGCGTCCAGCTGCGATGTTGTCAAGCGCGTGGAGCGTGGCGCCCGGATCCGCCTTCGAAGGCGGATCCCCGCCCGGTCCGCACGGCGCGGCGTGATGTCCGCGGCACGCATCCTGCATTGACCCGGGCGGCGAAGCGCCGCAGAACCGGGACATGAGCGAGCGTTTCACAGGCAGCTTCACCCAGCAGGAGCCGATCCCGGACGAGGGCATCGCCGCCGCGCTGGACGTGCTGCGCAGCGGCCGGCTGCACCGCTACAACGTGGCCGAAGGCGAGGCGGGTGAGGCCGCGCTGCTGGAGCAGGAGTTCGCCGCGCAGGTCGGTGCGCGCTACTGCCTGGCCGTGGCCTCGGGGGGCTACGCGCTGGGCTGCGCGTTGCGGGCCGTGGGCGTGCAACCCGGCGAGCCCGTGCTCACCAATGCCTTCACCCTTGCCCCGGTGCCGGGGGCCATTGCCAGCGTCGGCGCGGTGCCGGTCTTTGTCGGCGTCACCGAGGGGCTGGTGATCGATCTCGACGATCTGGCCGCCAAGGCCGGGCAGGCGCGGGTGCTGATGCTCAGCCACATGCGCGGGCATCTGTGCGACATGGACCGGCTGATGGCGATCTGCGATGCCGCCGGGATCACCGTGATCGAGGATTGCGCCCACACGATGGGCGCGGTGTGGGACGGCGTGCCCTCGGGACGGCATGGCGCGGTGGGCTGCTATTCGATGCAGACCTACAAGCATGTCAATTCCGGCGAGGGCGGGCTCCTGGTCACCGATGACGAGGCGTTGGCCGCGCGCGCGGTGATGCTCTCGGGATCCTACATGCTGTATGAGCGGCATCTCGCGGCACCGCGCCCGGAGGTGTTCGAGACGATCAAGTTTGACACGCCCAATGTCTCGGGCCGGATGGACAATCTTCGCGCGGCGATCCTGCGCCCGCAGCTGCGCGCGCTGGAGGGCCAAGTGACGCGCTGGAACGACCGCTACCGCGTGGTCGAGGAGGGACTGCGCGACACGCCGGGGCTGCGCGTGGTGGACCGCGACCCGCGCGGACGCTTCGTCGGCTCATCGATCCAGTTCCTGCTGCTCGACTGGGCGCCGGAGGCGGTGCAGGAGGCGCTGCGCCGCTGCGCCGCGCGAGGGGTGGAGCTGAAATGGTTCGGCGGGTCCGAGCCCGTGGGCTTCACCTCGCGCTATGACAGCTGGCGCTATGCGCCGTCGCAGCCGATGCCGTCCACCGACCGGGTGCTGCGCGGGATCGTCGACATGCGCCTGCCGCTGACCTTCAGCCTGGACGATTGCGCGCTGATCGCGCGGATCATCCGGGCCGAGATCGGCGCCGTGTTCCAGGGGGCGGCCCCATGACCGACCTGTCCGCCGGCGCCGCCTGGATGGCGGGGCGGATCCTGCCGATCGCCGAGGCGAAGATCGGCGTGACCGACTGGGCGCTGACCCATAGTGACACCGTCTATGACGTGGTGCCGGTGGTGGGGGGCGCCTTCTTCCGTCTGCCGGACTACCTGGCGCGGTTCCGCGCCTCGGTGCAGGCGGGGCGCTTCGAAATCGGCATGGAGGATGCCGAGATTGCCGCGGCGCTGTCGTCGATGGTGGCGGCGTCCGGGCTGCGCGATGCCTATTGCGCCATGGTCGCGGCGCGCGGCACGCCACGGGTGCCCGGCGACCGGGATCCGCGCAACTGCCGCAACCATTTCTACGCCTGGGCCGTGCCCTACGTGCATGTCATCAAGCCCGAGGTCATCGCCGCCGGCGCCTCGGTCTGGATTGCCAAGATGGTGCGGCGGATCCCGCCCGACAGCGTGAACCCGCGCGCCAAGAACTATCACTGGGGCGATTTCACCGCGGGGCTGTTCGAGGCCAAGGAGGCAGGGTTCGAGACCGTGCTGCTCTGCGATCACGCAGGCCACGTGGCCGAGGGGCCGGGCTTCAACGCCTTCGCGGTGATCGGGGACCGGGTGGTGACGCCCGAGACCGGCGTGCTGGAGGGGATCACCCGCCGCACGGTGCTGGAAATCTGCGCCGAGCTGGGCCTTGCGACCGAGATCCGCCCCCTGCCGCTGGAGGAGTTCATGGCCGCGGACGAGGTCTTCCTGTCCTCCTCGGGCGGCGGGGTGCTGCCGATCACCCGGGTGGATGACCGGATCTTCGGCAATGGGGTGGCCGGACCGGTCGCGCGGCAGCTGCATGCGCGCTACTGGGACTGGACCCGGCGGCCCGAGCATCGCACGCCCGTGCCCTATCCGGGCTGATCAGGAGCTCTGCAGGAAGGAACAGGTGCCGAAGAAGCGCCGGAAGTCTTCGGTCGCGGCATCGATCTCGACCCGCTGGGCGGGGCCCAGCGTGCGGCCGATCGTGTTGCCGCGGAACTGGCCCGCGGCCAGCAGGTGCGGGAAGAACGGGCTGTTGGTCGGGATCATGGCGCGCACCAGAAAGAGCTGCCCGGCCCGTTTGGAATGGAAGCTGTCGACCTGGATCGGGCGGTCGTCCGCGACCAGTTGCAGGCGGATGACGTCGCCGGGGCGGTGATGCTTGCCGCCCACCACGAAAAGCTGAAGCTGGATCGCGTCGAGATCGCGGAAACACCAGAAATGCACCCGCTCCTCGCCATTGCGGACATAGCTCATGGCGACTTGGCCGGCGGCCATGTCCTCTAGGTAATTCCACGTGCCATGGCTCTGCGCGGCGGCAAGACCGGGCAGCATGGCAAGCTTGGCGCACAGGGCAGGGCGCAGGCGGGCGGCGAGGGCGGCGAGGGCAGCGAACATGAGGCAGATCCAATCGGCTTGATGAAACTGCCCCCAACCTGACGCTACGTCAGCAACCTGTCGAGGTCAGGATCTCCGCCACACTGTCCGCCATACCGCCCGCGCGCTATTCCCCGGGCGTGTAGAGCGGGACGGTCGAGATCGCCACCTTGGCCGAGCCGTCGGTCAGCTCGGCGGCATGGGCCACGTAGATCAGGGTGCGGTTGGCCTCGTCCCAGATCCGCTTGACCCGCAGCGACTTCAGGATGATCGAGCGCGAGGTGCGGAACACGTCCTCGCCACCTTCGCTGCGGTCGATGTCGCCGATCTCGATCGGGCCGGTCTGGCGGCAGGCGATCGAGGCGTTCGAGGGATCCTCGAACCAGTTGCCCTTGCTCAGCCGGTCGATGAAGCCACGGTCGAAATAGGCGATGTGGCAGGTCACGCCCGCCACGTCCGGGTCGGCAATGGCCTCGACCACGATGTCATTGCCGACCCAGTCGACACCGATTTCCCCCACCTGCTCGGCGCAGGCGGGGGTGAGGGGCAGCAGCGCTGCCAGCGTGAGGGCGCGATGCATGGGCGCTCCTGTCGTTCGGGGCCGGATCAGAAGACGACCCGGCCGTGGGTGCCCACATCGGGCGTCTTGTCGGTCATGTTGGCCTTGGCGATCTCGTAAAGATAGGCCGCACCGCCCTGCGTTGCCCAGACCTCGCCGTCATGCGGGGTGAATTTCACCAGCCGCACCGCGTCGTCATCGCGCCCCTCGGGAAACCACGCGGCGGCCATCGAGGACCACAGGTCGTCCAGCTTGTCCGAATCGTTGGCCTCTTCCAGCTTGCCGAAGACATTGGCGTAGAAATTCGCCTTGGGGTCGGCGACGTGGAACGAGGCCTCGCCGCCCGACTTGGCGCTGCGATCGGCGGCCGAACCGGCGGCGGTGATGAACCAGATCGCCTGCGCGTCGCGCTCGGCCATGGGCGCCATCGGCACCGGGCGCTCGCCATCGGCGGCCAGCATGCCGGCGCGCACATCGTCCATACGGCTCCAGAACTCGGTTTTCAGATCGTCGCTCATGATATCCTCCGTATCGGGTTTGGGGGCAGAACGCGGGGCCCGGCGCCTGCGTTCCAGCAATGCTTGACGCAGAGCGGAGTTCGTGGCTTAAATGAACGCACGTTCAATAAACCGGAGGGGGAGGGCTGGCGATGTTCATGGCAAGCATGACGTTCGATCTGGGCGAGGACGTGAACGCGCTGCGCGAGATGGTGCACAAATGGGCGCAGGAGCGCGTCAAGCCCATGGCCGCCGAGATCGACCGCAGCAACGATTTTCCCGCGCCCCTGTGGCGCGAGATGGGCGAGCTGGGCCTGCTGGGAATCACCGTGCCCGAAGAGATGGGCGGCGCCGGCATGGGCTATCTTGCGCATACGGTCGCCATCGAGGAGGTCGCGCGCGCCTCGGCCTCGGTCAGCCTGTCCTACGGGGCGCATTCCAATCTCTGCGTCAACCAGATCAAGCTGAACGGCACTGACGCGCAGCGCGCGCGCTACCTGCCGGGCCTGATCTCGGGCGCGCAGGTGGGCGCGCTGGCCATGTCCGAACCCTCGGCCGGGTCGGATGTGGTCTCGATGAAGCTGCGCGCCGAGAAGCGCAATGACCGCTTCGTGCTGAACGGCAACAAGTACTGGATCACCAATGGCCCCGATGCCGACACGCTGGTGGTCTATGCCAAGACCGACCCCGAGGCCGGGCCCAAGGGCATCACCGCCTTCCTGATCGAGAAGGATATGGCGGGGTTCAGCACCAGCCCGCATTTCGACAAGCTGGGCATGCGCGGGTCGAACACGGCCGAGCTGATCTTCGAGGATGTCGAGGTGCCCTTCGACAACATCCTGGGCGAAGAGGGCAAGGGCGTGCGCGTGCTGATGTCGGGGCTGGATTACGAACGCGTCGTGCTGGCCGGCATCGGGCTGGGCATCATGGCCGCCTGTCTCGACGAGATCATGCCCTACATGGCCGAGCGCAAGCAGTTCGGCCAGCCGATCGGGTCGTTCCAGCTGATGCAGGGCAAGATCGCCGACATGTACACGGCGATGAACTCGGCCCGCGCCTATGTCTACGAGGTCGCCAAGGCCTGCGACCGGGGCGAGGTGACGCGGCAGGACGCGGCGGCCTGCTGTCTCTACGCCTCCGAGCAGGCCATGGTGCAGGCGCATCAGGCGGTGCAGGCCATGGGCGGGGCCGGGTTCCTGGCCGATGCGCCGGTGGCGCGGCTGTTCCGCGACGCCAAGCTGATGGAGATCGGCGCCGGCACCTCCGAGATCCGGCGCATGCTGGTCGGGCGCGAGCTGATGGGGGCGATGGGCTAGGCGACGGGTCCGGGATACGGATCAGGAACGGGGGCGCAGGTGGCTTCTCTGGTGGATCTCGGCGCGCAGGAGACGGTGCTGCACGGGCACCTGCCGCTGCTGGTTGCGGCGCTGGAATGGATCGCGGCGGGCATAGACCTCTGCGCCATCGCGCTGCTGGTGCTGGGGGCGCTGCGCTTCATCCTGTCCGTTGCACCCTCGGAACTGGTGCCGGCCGGTGAACGGCGCGCGGCGATGAACGAGGCGCGGCTGCAGCTGGGGGTCTACATCCTCGCGGGGCTGGAGCTGTTCATCGTCTCGGACGTGATCCACACGGCGCTCAGCCTAGCCATCGGCGACCTGCTCTTCCTGCTGTTGCTGGTGGTGATCCGGGCGATCATCTCGTTCTTCCTCGACCGCGAGCTGGCGCAGATCGCGCGGGAGAAGCACGGGTGAGGGGCGCGCGCTGATGCCGCGCTGGCTGTGGTTCGCGCCGCTCGCGGTGCTGCTGGTCGCGGTGGCGCTGTTCGGCTTCCGGCAGGGCTGGATCGTGGCCAATCTGACCGAGACCGACGTGATCGAGGCCATGGCCGCGCGCTACCTCGCCGAGGCCGGGCCGCAGGCGCGGGCCAGCGACTGCGTGGCGCGCCCGGGGCGAGAGGTCTGGCTGGTCGTGGCCTGCGGCGGGCCGGGCATGTGGGAGTATCGCGTGGACCGGCTGGGCCGGCTGAAAGAACGCTTTGGCCCCGGGGATCCGCGGCGTAGGCTGGACGGGCCAAGGACCTGAGCGGTCGGAAGACGGGAGGATGACGGATGAGCCTGAAACCGATGCTGGCGGCGCTGACCGTGCTGGGCACGCCGCTTGCCGCGCAGGAGCTGGTCTTCGCGCCCGATGCCACGCTGACCTGCATGGGCAATAATGACGGGTTCGAGCAGGTCTGCATCGGCCTTGCCGCCGAGCAATGCATGGCCGACACGCCGGGTGGCGACAGCACGGTCGGCATGGGCGGCTGCCTGGGGGCCGAGGCCGATTGGTGGGACGGCCGCCTGAACGCCGCCTACCAGGCGCGTCTGGCCGAGGCGCAGCAGGCCGATGCCGATGCAGCGGAATACGGCTATACCGCGCCCCCGCAGGAAGAGACGCTGCGCGCCATGCAACGGGCCTGGATCGCCTTTCGCGATGCGAAATGCGCCTGGGCCGGCGCGCTCTGGGGCGGCGGCACCGGGCAGGGGCCGGCCATGGCCGATTGCCGGATGACCACCACGGCCGAGCAGGCGCTGTATCTGGAACGGATCGCGCGCTGAGATGCTGGAGCGGGCCGCCACATATGACGACCTGATCGCGGGGTTCCGCTGGAACCTGCCGGCGCGGCTGAACATGGCCGAGCAGGCCTGCGACAGGTGGGCGGCGGCCGAGCCCGACCGGCCGGCGATCATCGACCTGACCGGCCCGGCGCGGCGCGATGTCAGCTATGGCGCATTGGCAGGGCTGTCGCGGCAGGTGCAGGCCGCGCTACTGGCGCGCGGCGTGGCACCGGGCGACCGGGTGGGCGTATTGCTGGGGCAGGGGCCGCTCTGCGCCGCGGCGCATCTTGCCTGCTGGCGCATGGGCGCGATCTCGGTCCCGCTCTTCAAGCTGTTCCAGCATGACGCGCTGGCCACGCGGGTGGCCGATGCCGGGCTGCGCGTGGCGGTGACCGATGCGCAGGGCGCCGCGCTGATGGCCGGTCTGGACGTGACCCTGCTGCAGCAGGCGGATCTGCCCGCACCGACCGACGCCCCACCCGCCGTGACAGGCCCCGAGACGCCGGCCGTGCTGATCTACACCTCGGGCACCACGGGCAAGCCCAAGGGCGCGTTGCATGGCCACCGCGTGCTGACCGGCCATCTGCCGGGCGTCGAGATGAGCCATGATTTTCTCGGCCAGCCGGGCGACGTGTTATGGACCCCGGCGGACTGGGCCTGGATCGGCGGGCTGTTCGACGTGGCGATGCCGGGGCTGGCTTTGGGCGTGCCGGTGGTGGCGGGGCCGGGCGGGCGCTTCACGCCCGAGACCTGCGCACAGGTCATCGAAAGCGCAGGCGTGCGCAACACCTTCCTGCCGCCCACCGCGCTGCGCATGCTCAAGGCCGAGGGCGCGACGCTGGCAGGCCTGCGCAGCGTCGCCTCGGGCGGCGAGCCTCTGGGCGCAGAGATGCTGGCATGGGGCCGCGACGCGCTGGGCGTGACGATCAACGAGTTCTACGGCCAGACCGAGTGCAACATGGTGGCCAGCTCCTGCGCGGCGCTGTTCGCGCCACAGCCCGGCGCGCTGGGCCGTCCCGCCCCGGGGGCCGCGCTGGCGGTGATCGACGCGGACGGCCTGCCCACCGACGGTGAGGGCGATATCGCGATCCGTCGCGGCGCCGCCTCGATGATGCTGGGCTACTGGCAGAACGCCGAGGCCACGGCGGCGAAATTCCGCGGCGACTGGCTGGTGACCGGGGATCGCGGCGTGCTGGAAGACGGGGTCCTGCGCTTCGTCGGGCGCGAGGATGACGTGATCACCTCGGCGGGCTACCGCATCGGCCCCTCCGAGATCGAGGATTGCCTGCTGACCCACCCGGACGTGGCCAATGTGGGCGTGGTGGGCAAGCCCGACCCGCTGCGCACCCAGATCGTCAAGGCCTACGTGGTGCTGAAACCGGGCGCGGATCCCGGCGCCGAAAGCTTGCAGGCCTGGGTCCGCGACCGTCTGGCCAGCTATTCCTACCCGCGCGAGGTGGCCTTCGTGGATGATCTGCCCCTGACCGTCACCGGCAAGGTGATCCGCAAGGCGCTGCGCGCCCGCGCCGCGGCGGAGGAGGGCGCATGATCCGCCTCGCCGCCCTGATCGCGCTGTTGGCCGCGCCTGCGGGGGCCGAGCTGCCCTGGTCAGGATTCACCCCCTGTTTCGACAACGAGGTGGCCCGCTTCGAGCGCGCGCTCAAGCGCAGGCGCGAGACTTTCGACGCGCCCGAGTTCGATTTCGCCAGCGTGGCGGGCGTGGATTACTGCGGCCAGATCGGCATCACGCTCTGCGATGATACCGTCGAGGACCGCATCGCCTGCCAGGGCGCGCTGCGCGACCGGCTCGACGCGCTGGGCGCCCGCGTGCTGGAGGGGCTGCCCCCGCCCGAATCCGTGGCCGGCCGCGACGGGGTCTGGTCCGACGGGCTCTACCCGGTGCTCTGGGCGCTGGCGCATGGCTCGTCTGCCGGGCCCGACTGTGCCGGCACCCGGCCGTTGCTGGCCTCGCTCTGCGAGGTGCGCGCCGCCAATGCGCGGCTGTCGGACGTGATGCTGCTGTGGCAGCTGGCCCGTTTCCTCGACATGGCCGAAAGCGGCGTCGCGGCGGGCTGGGCCCGCCCGCCGCCACCGACCCGCCCGTGGGCCCGCCCCGCCGGGCTGACCGAAGACATCGACTGAAGGGGATCCAAGCGCATGAAACTGACCTCACAGGTCATCGCCTCCTCCGAGGCGTTCCGCGCCAACCGCGAGGCGCATCTCTCTGCCCTGTCCGAGATCGCCGCGGCGGCCGAGGCGGCGGCGGCGGGCGGCGGCGCGCGCGCCCGGGCCCGCCACGAAGGGCGCGGCAAGATGCTGCCGCGGGCCCGCGTGGCCAACCTGCTCGATCCCGGCACGCCCTTCCTCGAGATCGGCGCCACCGCGGCGCACGGGCTTTATGACGGCGCCGCGCCCGCGGCCGGCGTGATCGCCGGGGTGGGTCAGGTCGAGGGGCGGCAGGTCATGGTGGTGTGCAACGACGCCACCGTGAAGGGCGGCACCTATTACCCGATGAGCGTCAAGAAGCACCTGCGCGCCCAGGAGATCGCCGAGGAAAACCGGCTGCCCTGCCTCTACCTCGTCGATTCGGGCGGCGCGAACCTGCCCAACCAGGACGAGGTCTTCCCCGACCGCGACCATTTCGGCCGGATCTTCTACAATCAGGCGCGCATGTCGGCCAAGGGGATCGCGCAGATCGCCGTGGTGATGGGGTCCTGCACCGCGGGCGGCGCCTATGTGCCGGCCATGTCCGATGTCACGATCATCGTGCGCGAGCAGGGCACCATCTTCCTGGCCGGCCCGCCGCTGGTGCGCGCCGCCACGGGCGAGGTGGTCACCGCCGAGGAGCTGGGCGGCGGCGACGTGCACACGCGCCTCTCCGGCGTGGCCGATTACCTGGCCGAGGATGACACCCACGCGCTGGCCCTTGCCCGGCGCGCGGTGCGCAGCCTCGGTCCCAAAACCGGCCCGGTGGTGCTGCCCGGCGGCCCGCCCCCCGCCTATGACCCTGACGAGATCCTGGGCGTGGTGCCGGCCGACCTGCGCACGCCCTACGACATCCGCGAGGTGATCGCCCGGCTGGTCGACGGCTCGGAGTTCGACGAGTTCAAGCCCCGCTTCGGCGAGACGTTGGTCTGCGGCTTCGCCCGCATCCACGGCATGGAGGCCGGGATCATCGCCAATAACGGCGTGCTCTTCTCCGAGGCGGCGCAGAAGGGCGCGCATTTCGTCGAGCTCTGCTCGCAGCGCAAGATCCCGCTCGTCTTCCTGCAGAACATCACCGGTTTCATGGTGGGCCGGCGCTACGAGAACGAGGGCATCGCGCGGCACGGCGCCAAGATGGTGACCGCCGTGGCCACCACCGCGGTGCCCAAGATCACCGTGCTGGTCGGCGGCTCCTTCGGGGCGGGCAATTACGGGATGGCCGGCCGCGCCTACCAGCCCCGCTTCCTGTGGACCTGGCCCAACAGCCGGATCTCGGTGATGGGCGGGGCGCAGGCCGCGGGCGTGCTGGCCACCGTCAGGCGCGACGCGATGGAGCGCGCGGGCGAGCATTGGTCCGAGGCCGAGGAAGAGGCCTTCAAACGCCCCACGCTCGAGATGTTCGAGCGCCAGTCCCACCCGCTTTACGCCTCCGCACGGCTCTGGGATGACGGCATCGTCGACCCGCGCAAGACCCGCGACGTGCTGGGCCTGTCGCTGCTGGCGGCGCTGAACGCACCCATCGAGGAAACACGCTTCGGCGTGTTCCGGATGTGAGGAGGGCTCAATGCGGCTTGTGCCCGTGAAAACACAGCGCCGCGCCCCCGAAGGAGCGCCGCACCCGGACCGACAGACCGGCCTCGGCCAGCGCGTCGACCACGCTCTGCCCGTCGCCGAAGCCGCGCGTATAGGCGCCCAGCATGGCGAAATCCTGCGCACCGTCCAGGAACAGCCGCTCCACCAGCGGCAGCACGCGGTCCAGGTGGATCCGGTAGAGCGGGTGCAGCACCCAGCCGTCCGGATCGGCCGCCTCGATCAGCGCATAGGGCGCGCCGGGCCGCAGAATGCGCGCGATCTGCCGCGCCATGACCCGGTGCTGCGCGGCATTGAAGGTCTTCAGCCCGAAGCTCGAGACTGCGAAATCGGCCGAGCCATCGGGCAGGTCGGTGCGCAGCATGTCGGCGCAGAGATGCGTGATCCGCCCCGCGCGTGCTGCATGCAGCCGCGCCATCGCCGCCGCATGCATGCCCGGGCTGATATCGATCGCAGTGATCCGCCCCAGCCTGGGATGCCGCGCCAGCAGGTGCGGCCAGAGCTCGCCCGTTCCGGCCATCAGGTCGACCCCGCAGGCGGTGCTCTCGCGCGGCAGCCCCAGCGCCGCGACGCAGAGCCGGCGCCAGTAATGGATCACCCCGAAGGAGGCGAGGCTGCTCCAGCCCCGGTAGCGTCGCGAACAGCGGTCGAACACGGCGGCCACGCGGGCCGGCTCGTAGAGGTCCTGGTCCATGCCGGCCAGCCTGCCGCCTCCCGCGCCGTCCGGCAAGCCGCGAAACCCGGCCGGGCATGCGCTTTCATCTTTCCGCAAATACTCCGGGGAGCGCGAGGGGCCGGCCCCTCGCATCCACCGGGCCGCCCGCGTCCGCGCCGGGAAAGGAGACCCTGATGTTCGACACCATCCTGATCGCCAACCGGGGCGAGATCGCGGTGCGCGTGATCCGTACCGCGCGCGCCATGGGGCTGCGCACCGTGGCGGTGCATTCCGACGTCGATGCCGCCGCGCAGCATGTGGCCATGGCGGATGTCGCTGTCTCGCTGGGCGGGGCCAGCCCGGCCGAAAGCTACCTGCGCGGCGACGCGATCATCGAAGCGGCGCAGGCGACCGGCGCGCAGGCGATCCACCCGGGCTACGGGTTTCTCTCCGAGAACCCCGATTTCGTCGAGGCGGTCGAGGCGGCGGGGCTGGTCTTCATCGGCCCCTCGGCCGGGGCGATCCGTAAGATGGGGCTCAAGGATGCCGCCAAGCAGCTGATGGACCAGGCCGGCGTGCCCGTCGTGCCGGGCTATCTCGGCGCCGACCAGGATCCCGGCCATCTCGAGGTCGAGGCCGATCGCGTGGGCTACCCGGTCCTGATCAAGGCCGTGGCAGGCGGCGGCGGCAAGGGCATGCGCCTGGTCGAGAGGCCGGAAGAGTTCGTCGACGCGCTGGAACGCGCCAAGGCCGAGGCGCGCACCGCTTTCGGCAATGACGCGGTGCTGATCGAAAAATACATCCAGCGCCCGCGCCATATCGAGCTGCAGGTCTTCGGCGACGGGACCCGCGCGGTGCACCTGTTCGAGCGGGACTGCTCGCTGCAACGCCGCCACCAGAAGGTGATCGAGGAGGCCCCGGCCCCCGGCATGACGCCCGAGATGCGCGCCGCCATGGGCGCGGCCGCCGTGCGCGCGGCCGAGGCGATCGGCTATCGCGGCGCCGGCACGGTGGAGTTCATCGTCGATGCCGCGGACGGGCTGCGCCCCGACGGGTTCTGGTTCATGGAGATGAACACCCGCCTGCAGGTCGAACACCCGGTGACCGAAGCGATCACCGGGGTTGACCTGGTGGAGTGGCAGATCCGCGTCGCCGCCGGCGCGCCGCTGCCCGCGACACAGGAGGAGTTGTCGATCACCGGCCACGCCTTCGAGGCGCGGCTTTATGCCGAGGACGTGCCCGCGGGCTTCCTGCCGGCCACCGGGCGTCTGACGCATCTCGCCTTCCCCGAGGGGCTCAGGGCCGATAGCGGCGTGCGCGCGGGCGACGAGATCAGCCCGCATTACGACCCGATGATCGCCAAGGTCATCGCGCACGCGCCGACCCGGGACGTGGCGCTGCGCAAGCTCGCCCGCGGTTTGCGCGACACGCAGGTGGCCGGCACCGTGACCAACCTCGCCTTCCTGGGCGCGCTGGCCGAACATGACGGCTTTGCCGCGGGCGAGGTGGATACCGGGCTCATCGCGCGTGACCTCGACGACCTCGCCGCGCTCCCCGCGCCGGAGCCATCTGCGCTGGCGCTTGCCGCGCTGGTGGCCGCCGGGCTCGACGGGCCGGCGCACTGGGCGCAGGGCTTCACGCTCTGGCAGCCGCTGGAGCGCAGCCTGCGGCTTTCGGTCGGGGGCGCGGTGCAGTCGGTGATATTGCGCGTCGACGGGCCCGACCGGGTGCGGATCGAGACCGGCACCAAGACCGTCATGGCCGAGCGGCGCGACGGGGCCTGGTATCTCGACGGGGTGCGCGCGGCGGCCCATGCCCGCGCCGGCGCCGTGATCACGGTCTTCTCTGGCTTCGGCACGCGGTTCGAGATCGTCGATCCGCTGGCCCAGCAGGGCGCGGCCGAGGAAGGCGCGGCACTCACCCTGGCCCCGATGCCGGGGCGCGTGGTCTCGCTGCATGTGCGCGCGGGGCAGAGCGTGGCCGAGGGCGACCGGCTGGCGGTGCTGGAGGCGATGAAGATGGAGCACGGGCTGCGCGCCGCCCGGGACGGGGTGGTGGCCGAGGTCTTCGTCGCGGAGGGCGACCAGGTCGATGCCGGCGCACCGCTGATCCGTCTCGAGGAGGACGGGGCATGAGCACCAAAAATCGTGCACGATTTTTGCAAATTCCATGCATGGAATTTGGGGGCGCGGGATGATCCGGTTGCATCACGTGCCTTACGGTCGGTCCTTCCGCGTGCTCTGGCTGCTCGAGGAGACGGGCCTGATCGACCGGCTGGGCCCGCTCGAGATCGTCGCCTACCGGATCGGCGCGCCCGAGATGCGCGAGGGAGACCTGCCGCGGCTCTCGCCCGCCAATCGCATCCCGGCAATCGAGATCGATGGGCTGGAGATGAGCGAATCCGGGGCGATCGTGGAATATCTCGTCGAGACCCATGCGCCGGAGCTCGGCCGGGCGCCGGGTACGTGCGAGCGGCCGGCCTACCTGCAATGGATCCACTATGCCGAGACGCAGGCCAGCCTGATCGAGAACCTCAACCTGCAGCTGGTCTTCCTGCGACCGCCGGCGAAGCCCAGCCCGGTCGTGGCCAAGCTGACCGTTGCGCGGCTGCGCCAGACGCTGGCGGGGATGGAGGCGCGGCTGGGCGATCGCGACTGGCTGTTGCCCGGCGGCTTCTCGGCCGCAGACGTGATGATGGGGTTCAACCTCTTTGCCGCGCCCTATTACGTGCCGCTGGACGGGTTCCCCCGGCTGGCGGCCTACAAGGCCCGGATCGAGGCGCGGCCGGCGCACAGGCGTGCTGTTGCGCGCGAGGGGCCGCAGCGATTCTACGCGCAGGACTTCTATCCGGTGCCCGAGGGTTGACCGGGGGCATGACGGGGGCGGGGCCTCCGGCGGGAGTATTTGGAGAAAGATGGAGGAGAGGGGCGCATGGCAGAGCGGGTCGAGATCTTCGAGGTGGGGCCGCGCGACGGGTTGCAGAACGAGGCGCGGCTGATCCCGGCCGCGGAGAAGATCGCGCTGGTCGACCTGCTGAGCCGCGCGGGGTTCCGGCGGATTGAATGCGCTTCCTTCGTCAGCCCGAAATGGGTGCCGCAGATGGCCGACAGTGCCGCGGTGATGGAGGGTATCACGCGGGTGCCGGGGGTGCTCTATTCCGCGCTGACGCCAAACCTGAAGGGGCTGGAGCGGGCGCAGGCGGCGGTGGTGGACGAGGTGTCGGTCTTCGGGTCGGCCTCGGAAGGGTTTGCGCGGGCCAATATCAACGCCTCGGTGGCAGAGAGCCTCGACCGGTTCCGCCCGGTGGTGGCAGCGGCGCGGGACGCCGGGTTGCCGGTGCGGGGCTATGTCTCCTGCGCGGTGGAATGCCCCTATGACGGCCCGGTGGCGCCGGGGCAGGTGGCGCGGGTGGCCGCGGCCCTGTCCGAAATGGGCTGTGACGAGATCAGCCTGGCCGACACGATCGGGCGCGGTGGTCCGGAGGCGGTGGATGCCATGCTGGGCGCGGTTCTGGAGGCGCTGCCGGCAGAGCGGCTGGCCGGGCATTTCCACGATACGGGCGGCCGGGCGCTGGCCAATATCGAGGTGGCTCTGGCGCGCGGGCTGCGGGTCTTCGACGCGGCCGTGGGGGGCTTGGGGGGCTGCCCCTATGCCCCGGGGGCTGCCGGCAACGTGGCGACCGAGGCAGTGGCGGCGCGGCTGGCCGAGCTGGGCTACGAGACCGGTCTGGACCTGGCGCTGCTGGATCGCGCGGCGGAGATGGCGCGCGCCCTGCGGGCGCCGGGCTGATGGACGGGATGGGCGGGCTGGCCCGCGTCTTCGGCATGTCCGAGACGGTCTGGCGGCGCCATGCCAACCCGTGGTCGGGCTGGAGCCGGGCGCTGACCGGCCTGCCGCTGATCTGCCTGTCGATCTGGAGCCGTGCCTGGATCGGCAGCTGGGCCTGGGCCGCGCTGGGGCTGGTGGCGCTCTGGCTCTGGCTGAACCCGCGGGTCTTTCCGCCGCCGCCACGCTTCGACAGCTGGATGAGCCGGGGCGTCATGGGCGAGAAGGTCTACCTTGCGCATCGCGCGGCGCTGCCGGCACATCACCGGCGTGCCGCCGCGCTGCTGGCCTGGTTGAGCCTGCCGGGGCTGCTGGTCATGTCCTGGGGGCTGTATGTGCTGGCGGCCGATCTGGTGATCCTGGGCGCGGCGCTGGCGGCCCTGCCGAAATTCTGGTTCATCGACCGGATGGTCTGGATCCTCGAGGATTGGCAGCGGGCGGGCGGCACCGTCTGGCAGGCGGGTTGAGATGGCGGGGCTGGTCGTGCTGGCCGGTCTGCCCGGGGTCGGCAAGAGCACGCTGGCCCGGGCGCTGGCGGCGCGGATCGGGGCGCTCTGGCTGCGGATCGACGCGATCGAGCAGGCCCTGCGCGAGAGCCACATGCAGGTGGCGGGCGACCTGGCCGATGGCGGCTATGCCGCGGCGCGGGCCGTGGCCGGGGCGGCGCTGGGGCAGGGCTTCGACGTGGTGGCCGACAGCGTGAACCCGGCGCCGGTGACGCGCGGGCCATGGCGCGAGACCGCCCGCGGGGCGGGCGCGGATCTTTGCGAGGTGGAGCTGATCTGCGCCGACAAGGCGATCCATCGCGCGCGGGTTGAGCGCCGGGGGGCCGAGGTGCCGGGGCTGGCCCTGCCGGACTGGGCCGCAGTGTGCCGGCGCGCGTATCATCCGCACCCGGATGCGGATCTGCGGCTGGACAGCGCCGTGCTGGGCGTGGACGAGATGGTGGCGCGCATCGTCGCGCGGCTCGGGCCGTGAGGCGGGGGCGGAACATGGCGGGCCGGGCGCCCGCGCAGGACGGAGGATGGAGATGGGCCTGATCGAGGTGATGCGCGATGCGCGCGGGGTGGCGACGCTCTGGCTGGCGCGCGAGGACAAGCACAATGCGCTCTCGGCCGACATGATGACCGAGCTGGAGGCGGCGGCCCATGCGCTGGCAGAAGATACCGATGTGCGCGTCGTGGTGCTGGCGGCGCGCGGCAAGAGCTTCTGTGCGGGGGCGGACCTGGGCTGGATGCGGGCGCAGTTCGGAATGGATGCGGCCTCGCGCCGGGCGGAATCGGCGCGCATCGCAACGGCCTTGGCGGCGCTGCATGCGCTACCGCAGCCGCTGATCGGCCGCGTGCAGGGCAATGCCTTTGGCGGCGGCATCGGGCTGGCGGCGGTCTGTGACGTCACGCTGGGGGCGGATCACCTGAAAATGGGGCTGACCGAGGTGCGATTGGGCATCATCCCGGCCAATATCGGGCCTTACGTGGTGGCGCGGATGGGGGCGGTGCGCGCGGCCGAGGTCTTCATGAACGGGCGCATCTTCGGCGCGGCCGAGGCCGAGCGGCTGGGCCTGCTGAGCCGGGCCGTGCCGGCCGAGGCGCTGGACGACGCGGTCGAGGCCGAGGTCGGGCCTTACCTGTCCTGCGCGCCGGGGGCGGTGCGCGAGGGCAAGGCGCTGCTGCGGCACCTGTCGGGCGGTGTGCCGGCCGCGCAGGTTGAGCATGCGATCGACGCGCTGTCGCGGCGTTGGGAGACGGAGGAGGCGCAGGCGGGGATCCAGGCCTTCTTCGACAAACGCCCGGCGCCTTGGGTCGAATGAATCCGGGTCGGGCGGACAGGGCAGAGCCATGACAGTGCAGGTCGCGCATCTCTATGCCACGCTCTGCCTTGGCATCATCTTCTTCCAGCTGGCGCTGATCGCCGGGCTGCCGCTGGGGCCATGGACGCAGGGCGGGCGCCACCCCGGCGCGCTGCCCCTGTCGGGACGGATCGTCGCGGCACTCTCGATACCGGTCGCACTGTTCCAGGGGCTGGCGATCCTGAGCGCGGCGGGCTTTCCCGGGCTGGGCTGGCCGCTCTGGACCGGTTGGGTCGCGCTGGGGGTGAGCGCCGTCGCCTGCCTGCTGAACGGCATCACGCCGTCGCGCCCCGAGCGGGCGGTCTGGTTCCCGATCACGCTGGTGATGGTGGGGCTGGCCGGCTACGTCATGCTGATGACCTTTCAGAGCAGGGTGGAGAGCGTCCAGAGCCCCATGCCCATCATCACGAGATTCTCGGTCAGCGAGACCGCGCCCAGCGGCACGTTGGAATTGCCGCCCATGCAGGCGCATTTCAGCTCGCGCCGCTCGACATAGACCGCCTTGGCCACCGAGACCGCGCCCACCGTGCCGATGAACAGTGCCACCGGGCCCGAGAGCCATGGCAGGACGCGGCCCAGCATCAGCACCCCGGCCAGCGCCTCGGCGAAGGGGTAGACATAGCCATAGGGCACCCAGCGCCGCGCCAGCAGGTCGTAATTGAGGAACATGGTCGAGAAGCTTTCCACATCGCGCAGCTTCTGCACGGCCAGGAGGCACATGGCGATGGCCAGCGAAGCCTGCAGCGCGTGCGCCGCGCCGATCCCTGCGACCAGCGCCACGGCGATGCCCATGGCGGCGGCCATGGCAAAGACGGCGAGCACGGGCGTGTAGCTCGTCTCCTTGTCCTGCGCGGGCATGTGGCCGAGATGGCGCTGCACCGCCTCGTAGCCGCCGACCCGCTCGCCGCCGATGAAGGTCTGCGGCGTGGTTTCGACCCCATGATCGTCCATGAAGGCCTCGGTCTCGTCCCGCGTCGTCAGGGGATGATCCTCGACCTCGTAGCCGTGCCGGCGCAACAGCCAGCGCGACTTGAGCCCGAACGGGCAGAGATGGTCGGGTGTGGCCATGCGGTAGAGCCGGGCGGTGCGGCCTGTGACGTCGAGCGGCATCGGGAACTCCTTGTCGGCAAAGGGGTCTGGCGACTCAACGGGCGCGGCGCGGGGCGGTTCCGCTGGGGCGATATGGCGCGATGTTTCAGGGCGGCCAATATTGACCCTCCCCGGCGGGGGGGCTACACCCGATGCAAGTGAGCAACGCCACAATTCTGCGCGGACCGGTGCGCCAAGCCGGCCGCCCGCGCATCGAAAAGGAGCCGCCTCGTGGAAGAGATGCTGCGGGAATACCTCCCCATCCTCGTGTTTCTGGCCGTGGCCATCGGGTTGGGCCTCGTCCTGATCCTTGCCGCCGTCGTGCTGGCCGTACGCAACCCCGACCCCGAAAAGGTGTCGGCCTATGAATGCGGGTTCAACGCCTTCGATGACGCACGGATGAAGTTCGACGTGCGCTTCTACCTGGTGTCGATCCTGTTCATCATCTTCGATCTCGAGATCGCGATGCTGTTTCCATGGGCCGTGGCCTTCAAGGATATCAGCATGGTCGGGTTCTGGTCGATGATGGTGTTCCTGGCGGTGCTGACGATCGGCTTTGCCTATGAATGGAAGAAAGGGGCCCTCGAATGGGAGTGAGCGACGACGACGCCATGGTGACCGAGGTCCAGAGCTCGGGCCCGCAGACGCCGCGTGTCAAGGCCGGCCCGAATTCGCAGGTGCCGCTGGAGGCGGATGCGCCCGGCTATGAGCGCGACCCCGTCACCCAGACGCTGAACCGCGAGCTGCAGGACAAGGGCTTCCTGCTGACCTCGACCGAGGACATCATCAACTGGGCGCGCACCGGCAGCCTGCACTGGATGACCTTCGGCCTGGCCTGCTGCGCGGTCGAGATGATGCATTCCTCGATGCCGCGCTACGACCTCGAACGTTTCGGCGTGGCCCCGCGCGCCAGCCCGCGCCAGTCCGACCTGATGATCGTGGCCGGCACGCTGACCAACAAGATGGCGCCGGCGCTGCGCAAGGTCTATGACCAGATGCCCGAGCCGCGCTACGTGATCTCGATGGGCTCCTGCGCCAATGGCGGGGGCTACTACCACTACAGCTACTCGGTGGTGCGCGGCTGCGACCGCATCGTGCCGGTGGACGTCTACGTGCCGGGCTGCCCGCCCACGGCCGAGGCGCTGGTCTACGGCATCATGGCGCTGCAGCGCAAGATCCGCCGGACGGGGACGATTACGCGATGACACAGGCCCTCAAGGAACTCGGCAGCCATATCGAGGCGAAGCGTCCCGACTGCGTGATCGGCTGGGACGTCTCGCATGGCGAGCTGAATGTCGACGTGGCGGCGCCGAACATCCGCGGTCTGGTGGATTTCCTGAAAACCGATGCCACCTGCCGCTTCTCGACGCTGATCGACATCACCGGCGTGGACTACCCGCAGCGGCCCAAGCGGTTCGATGTGGTCTACCACTTCCTGTCGATGTACCAGAACCACCGCATCCGCCTGCGCGTTGCCGTGCGCGAGGACGAGATGGTGCCGTCGATCGTGTCGGTGCACCCCTCGGCCAACTGGTTCGAGCGCGAGGTCTTCGACATGTTCGGCATCCTCTTTGCCGGCCATCCGGACCTGCGCCGCATCCTGACCGACTACGGCTTCCGCGGCTATCCGCTGCGCAAGGACTTCCCGACGACCGGCTATACCGAGGTGCGCTACGACGAAGAGCAGAAGCGCGTCGTCTACGAGCCGGTGAGCCTGGTGCAGGAATACCGCCAGTTCGATTTCATGTCCCCGTGGGAGGGCGCGGAATACGTGCTGCCCGGCGATGAGAAAAAAGCTTAGGCCATGGCAGGACCCCTCTCAGAAATACATTGTCCAGAGTTTTCAAGCTCAAAAGGTCTTCTAATCTGTATCGGCGCACAGAAGTCAGGGACAAGTTGGTTGTATAGACAACTCGTAAATTGTCCTGAGGTCGCTTCGGAAAGCAAAGAGTTGCATTATTGGAGTAGGCGTCGTGCTCCATACATTGACTGGGACAAGATGGGGTACACTGACCCTAAGATCAAAAAGGACGGGCGTTCCAAGATGTTTCAAGCTCCTCCAAGTGACCATTCCGCGTACGCTAGGTATGTGTCGAGGGGCGCCGTCGCGGGCTCATTGCTGTTGGATTTTTCTCCTGCCTACGCCTTGTGCGGCAGCAGGACTTTCGAAGAAATGTCCTTGTTGCACAGTAATACGCTATTTCTTTTCATGATGCGCGATCCCGTCGACCGCCTTTGGTCAGGCATCCGGCATCGTCACAAACGCCTCTTCCGTCATGGAGTGGTGTCGAAGAATGATGTTATTCGAATGTTTGAGAATTCACTCCATGATGATTATGATCCGGACTATCGTCGATCGCGTTACGATGTGACATTGGATCGTCTACGTCGGGTCATTCCAGCAGAGAGAGTCCTGCTAGTCAACTTCTGTGATCTCTTCGACAGTGGCCTCGCTAAGGTAAAGAGGTTTGTTGGATTGGAAGCTTCCGAATCGTGTCCGACTGGACCAATTAATGAGGGCATCGCTCGAGACTGGGAGCTGCCGGATGAGTTGGCCGAAATGGCGTTTGAGCGTCTGCAGATGGTATACGAAAAAGTTGAAACGGTCATTGGCCACAGGCCGAAAGGATGGCGTGGGGCCAACGAAGATACTTCGCTGTCGGAAGAAAAAGCGCGCTTTGATGAGGAGTTAACATGATGGACGGCTCCAAAGGTTTCGAAGACGCCCTGACGGGCGAGCAGAAGATCCGCAACTTCAACATCAACTTCGGCCCGCAACACCCTGCCGCGCACGGGGTTCTGCGGCTCGTGCTGGAGCTTGATGGCGAGATCGTGGAACGCTGCGACCCGCATATCGGGCTGCTGCACCGGGGTACGGAAAAGCTCATGGAGAGCCGGACCTACCTGCAGAACCTGCCCTATTTCGACCGGTTGGACTACGTGGCGCCGATGAACCAGGAACATGCCTGGTGCCTGGCCATCGAGAAGCTGACCGGGGTCGAGGTGCCGCGCCGCGCCAGCCTGATCCGGGTTCTGTACTCGGAAATCGGGCGCGTGTTGAACCACCTGCTGAACGTGACCACGCAGGCCATGGACGTGGGCGCGCTGACGCCGCCGCTCTGGGGCTTCGAGGAACGCGAAAAGCTGATGATCTTCTACGAGCGGGCCTGTGGCGCGCGCCTGCACGCGGCCTATTTCCGGCCCGGCGGCGTGCACCAGGACCTGCCGCCCAAGCTGATCGACGATATCGAGGCCTGGGCCAAGGAATTCCCCAAGGTGCTCGACGATATCGACGGGCTGCTGACCGAGAACCGGATCTTCAAGCAGCGCAACGCCGATATCGGTGTCGTGACCGAGGAAGAGATCAACGAGTGGGGCTTCTCCGGCGTCATGGTGCGCGGCTCGGGCCTGGCTTGGGACCTGCGCCGCGCGCAGCCCTACGAGTGCTACGACGAGTTCGACTTCCAGATCCCGATCGGCAAGAACGGCGACTGCTATGACCGCTATCTCTGCCGCATGGCCGAGATGCGCGAGAGCGTGAAGATCATCCATCAGGCGATCGAGAAGCTGCGCGCGCCCGAGGGGCAGGGCGACATCCTGGCCCGGGGCAAGATCACCCCGCCGTCGCGCGGCGAGATGAAGACCTCGATGGAAGCGTTGATTCACCACTTCAAGCTATATACCGAGGGGTTCCACGTCCCCGAGGGCGAGGTCTATGCCGCCGTCGAGGCACCCAAGGGCGAGTTCGGCGTTTACCTCGTGGCCGATGGCACCAACCGGCCCTACCGCGCCAAGCTGCGCGCACCCGGCTACCTGCACCTGCAGGCCATGGATCATGTGGCCAAGGGACACCAGCTGGCGGATGTCGCGGCAATCATCGGCACGATGGACGTGGTGTTCGGCGAAATCGACCGCTGAGCGCTGTCGGGTACGGGGAGAGAGCGGGAATGACGAGGTCGGGCCTGACTGCACTGCTGACGCTCTGCGCGTCGCTCGCCTCGGCGCAATCGCTCCCCGTGTTCGACGAGACGGCCGGGTATGAGGCCATCGGCACGATCGAGGACGGGCTGCTTTTGTCCAGTGACGGTGCCCTGTTCTACTGCGAAGTCGATGAGGCCGATGGCGAAAGCCATCTCTACATGACCGGCTGCCTGCCGATCCTCGCGCCCAAGGCGCATGAGGCGGTCGCGAAGTCCCGGCTGGCGCTGGCCCGTGACGAGGACAGCTTTCTAGACGGGCTGTCGCGGATGCCGGAGGAAACCTTCGTCCCGGCCATCGCGGGCACGCTGCGCGACAGCGGCTGCACCGTGGACATGGAGCAATCCGAGGACGCGTTCAACGCCGCCATCGTGGCGCGGGTCGTCGCGGAGACCGGCTATCCCTACACGCTGTCGGCCGAGGGCGTCGAAGAGGTCGAGCGCATCCTGAACAAGACCGGCGAGCTGATGCTCGAGACCGGGCAGGTCGTGGTCGATCGCAGCCGCGGCATGGTCTCGCTGGTGGATTGTGCGACGGAACAGACAGGGCGGTCCTCGACCTCGAGCGACCGACCCGCCAAGAGGGACGACGAATGAAGAAGACACTGGCCGCGCTGCTGGTCCTGACCGCCCTGGCCGGGTGTGACGAGCAGTTCCTCGAAACCATCCCGGGGACCGAGGAATACGAGCGGCGCCAGGCGCAGATCGCCAGCTGGGAGGGCGCCGTCGCCTCGGTCGGCTGCAAGCTGGTCAGCGAGGCGCAATACCTGCCGGTGGAACTGCAGAGCGGGCTGACCCGCGAGCAGGTGACCGGCATCCTGAGCGAGAAGGTCGCCGCGAACGAGGCGGTGGCCCGCCCCGAGGGCGGATATGATTACGTCGCCGGGCCCTGCACGCCCGCGCCCCAGCCCGTGCCGGCCGAGACCACGACCGGCTGAGGCCCCGCGCCGGCAGGACGGGGCAGGGGATCGCGGCCGCGCCGCCGGGCCCCGGTCGCGACAGGACGAGGAAAACACGTTAAGCGGCGCCGCTTGGCCGCCGAAGATGAGAAGGGACAAACCATGCTGCGCAGGCTGCATCCCGAACAACCCGAAAGCTTTGCCTTCACGCCCGAGAACCTGGCCTGGGCCGAGGCGCAGATCACCAAGTATCCCGCCGGCCGTCAGGCCAGCGCGATCATCCCGCTGCTGTGGCGCGCCCAGGAGCAGGAGGGCTGGCTGTCCCGCCCGGCCATCGAGACCGTGGCCGAGATGCTGGACATGGCCTATATCCGGGCGCTGGAAGTGGCGACCTTCTACTTCATGTTCCAGCTGCAACCCGTTGGCAGCGTGGCCCATATCCAGATCTGCGGCACGACGTCGTGCATGATTTGCGGCGCCGAGGATCTCGTCGCCGTCTGCCAGGACAAGATCGCCAAGAAGCCGCATGAGCTGTCGGCCGATGGCAAGTTCTCGTGGGAGGAGGTCGAGTGCCTCGGCGCCTGCGCGAACGCGCCCATGGCCCAGATCGGCAAGGATTATTACGAGGACCTGACCGCCGAGAAGCTGGCCGGGCTGCTGGACGCACTGGGGCGTGGCGAGGTGCCGGCGGTGGGCCCGCAGAACGGCCGTTTCGCCTCGGAGCCGGCCTCGGGCATCACCAGCCTGACCGAGTACCGCAATGCCGAGATCAAGATGAACGCCTCGGCGCAGCTGGCGCATGACATCGGCGACACGGTCAAGCGCATCGACGGCACCGAAGTTCCGCTGGTGGCGCCCTGGGGCGACCAGACCGGCGGCACTGCCGGGCGCACCGCCCCGCCGCCGCATCCGAAACCGGCCGCCAACGTGCCCGCCGACAAGACCGGCGTGGACAAGCGTGAAGCGCAGGCGCTGGAAAAGGCGCATCCGGAAACCGACGTGTCGGGCAACGCGCCCAACACCGAGGACGAAGCGACGCCGGGCACCAAGCCGCAGACGCTGGATGCCCCGCGTGATGGCGGCGCCGATGACCTGCAGCAGATCAAGGGCGTGGGTCCCAAGCTCGAAGAGCTGCTGCACCGGCTGGGCTTCTTCCATTTCGACCAGATCGCCAGCTGGACCGCCGACGAGGTCGCCTGGGTCGACGAGAACCTCGAGGGGTTCAAGGGCCGGGTGTCGCGCGACGAATGGGTGGCGCAGGCGAAAATTCTGGCATCCGGGGAAGAAACCGAGTTTTCTACCCGTGCAAAGAAAGGTGATGCCGACGACTAGGGCGTCATCGCACCTGGGAGGAGGAGTTCACGATGAGCAACAGTACGAACGGCACGTCCGGATGCGCGGTGCAGAGCTGGTCTCTGGCCGCGCTGGTCGGATTGTTCACCACGGTCCTGCTGCTCGCGCTGGGGGGCGAGGGGATCATCGCCAGCCTGTTCCTCGGCGGGCTCGTCTTCGCATTGCTGGGCGGGCTGTTCAGCTGGCTGTTCTGCGCTCCGCTGCCCGAAATGGGGGCGGCCGCGCGCGATGCGGCGCAGGCCTCGGCCCCGGTCGTGCCGGCCGCCGAACCCGCGGCCGAGACGCCGCCGCGATCCGCCACGCCGATCGAGACGCCAGCCCCGGCCGAGAGCGCCAGCGCGCCGGTCGCCCCGGCGGGCGATACCGGCCCCTCGACCGCGCCGGCGCCTGCACAGGCCGAGCCGGTCATCAAACCCTCCGCTGCACTGCCCGGGCAGGCCGAGCTTGCCGAAAGAAAGGGCACATGGCGGTATTCTGCCGAGGATGCAGGCACTGAGGCCGCGTCTGAGCCCGCGTCGGAGGCCGATTACGACAAGGATGGCGTGGTCGAGGGCAGCGACGAGGGCACCAAGCCGCAACTGCTGACCGGCCCGCGTCCCGAGGGGGCCGATGATCTCAAGCACATCAAGGGGATCGGCCCCAAGCTGGAAAGCCTCTGCCATTCGCTGGGCATCTACCATTTCGACCAGATCGCCAGCTGGACCGAGGATGAGGTCGCTTGGGTCAATGCCAATCTCGACGGGTTCAAGGGCCGGGTGTCGCGCGATGAATGGGTCGCGCAAGCCAGGCTGCTTGCCGGGGGTGGCGAAACCGAGTTCTCTAAACGGGTCGACAAGGGGGGCGTCTACTGATCCTGCGACACCACCGGACCTTGCGTGCTGCGCTGCAGTATGCAAGGCGTGGACCGGCACTGTTGGGGAGGAACGGCGCTGTCGGGACGCGGATTGGCCGTGTCCCTTCCTGAGTTAACGGAGCAACCACGTACCATGACCCCGATGCACGCAATGACCCCGGATTTCACGCCGATGATGCGCCTGGTGGCGCTTCAGACGCGATTCGCCGTTGAGACGAGCCAGATGATGATGAAGCTGGCCATGATGCCGTGGAGCAATCTGCCCGCCGGATACGGCTCGGTCTGCGCCCCGTTCGGCGCGACCACGGCCAAAACGGCAGAGGCCCCGGTCGAAGCCGCGCCCGTCGACGCCCCGGTCGAGACGGCCGCCGTCGAGACCGCCGAGGCCGCCGAGACGGTGACCGAAACCGTCGCGGATGCCGCCGAGGATGTGGCCGAGACCACGGTCGAGACCACCGCAGAGACCGCGGAAGACGTGGCCGAGACCACCGCCGAGACGACCGAGGCCTTCACGGAAGAGACCACCGAGGCCGCGGAAGAGATCGCCGAGACGGTGACCGAAGAGCCCGCCCTCATGACCGCGCCCGAGGGCGATGCCGACGATCTGACCCTGCTCAACGGTGTCGGGCCCAAGCTGGCCGAGGCGCTGAACGAGGCGGGGATCTACCACTACCGCCAGATCGCGGCCTGGACCGAGGCGAATGTCGCCTGGGTCGACGAGAACGTCTCCGGCGTCCGCGGCCGTGCGTCGCGGAACGGTTGGGTGGCCCAGGCCGCCGAACTGGCTAACTGATACCGGGATGGCGGACGGGCAGGATCTCGACCGGCGCGGGCGCGTGATCGCGCTCGTCATTGCCGGGGTCGGGATTGGCTGGTTCGCCATGACCGCACTTGGCGGAACGTTGGGCTGGAGCCAGCGTATCCGCGCCTTGTTCGATCTTGCCGCACTTGCGGGGTTTGGCTGGGCGATTTGGATGATATACGGGCTCTGGCGGGACCGCCAGAAACACAAGGACTGAGAGATGCTGCAGGACCAGGACCGGATCTTTACCAATCTCTACGGCATGCATGACCGTACCCTCGATGGCGCCAAGAAGCGCGGCCACTGGGACGGCACGGCCGGGATCATCGAGAAGGGGCGGGATTGGATCATCTCCCAGATGAAGGCCAGCGGCCTGCGCGGCCGCGGCGGCGCCGGCTTCCCGACCGGTCTGAAATGGTCCTTCATGCCCAAGGAAAGCGACGGGCGTCCGGCCTATCTGGTGGTCAATGCCGACGAGTCCGAGCCGGGCACCTGCAAGGACCGCGAGATCATGCGCCACGATCCGCACACGCTGATCGAGGGCTGCCTGATCGCGTCCTTCGCGATGAACGCGCATGCCTGCTACATCTACATCCGCGGCGAATACATCCGCGAGAAGGAGGCCCTGCAGGCCGCCATCGACGAGGCCTATGATGCCGGGCTCGTGGGCCGCAACGCGGCCGGATCGGGCTGGGATTTCGAGATCTTCCTCGTGCATGGCGCCGGCGCCTATATCTGCGGCGAGGAAACCGCGCTGCTGGAAAGCCTCGAGGGCAAGAAGGGCATGCCGCGCATGAAGCCGCCCTTCCCGGCGGGTGCGGGGCTTTATGGCTGCCCGACCACGGTGAACAACGTGGAAAGCATCGCGGTGGTGCCGACCATCCTGCGGCGCGGCCCCGAATGGTTTGCCAGCTTCGGCCGCCAGAACAACGCGGGCACCAAGCTGTTCGCCATCTCGGGCCACGTGAACAACCCCTGCGTCGTCGAAGAGGCCATGTCGATCTCCTTCGAGGAGCTGATCGACAAGCATTGCGGCGGCATCCGCGGCGGCTGGGACAACCTCAAGGCGGTGATCCCCGGCGGCTCCTCGGTGCCCTGCGTGCGCGGCGAGAAGATGCGCGACGCGGTGATGGATTTCGATTACCTGCGCGGCGAGCTGGGCTCGGGCCTTGGCACTGCAGCGGTGATCGTGATGGACAAGCAGACCGACATCATCAAGGCGATCTGGCGGCTGTCCAAGTTCTACAAGCATGAAAGCTGCGGCCAGTGCACGCCCTGCCGCGAGGGCACGGGCTGGATGATGCGCGTGATGGACCGTCTGGTGCGCGGCGAGGCCGAGGTCGAGGAGATCGACATGCTCTTCGACGTGACCAAGCAGGTCGAGGGCCACACGATCTGCGCCCTGGGCGATGCGGCCGCCTGGCCGATCCAGGGCCTGATCCGCAACTTCCGCGACGAGATCGAGGACCGCATCAAGGCGCAGAAGACCGGCCGTGTCAGCGCCGTCGCGGCCGAGTGACCGCCATTTTGCGACCAGCGCGGGCAGGGCGCTGCGCATGAGTTTCCGGGGGCCGGCGCGGCATCGCGCCGGCCCCTTGCGTTCCAAGCGGCGGTCTCGCCCGGGTTGACCTCCCGCCCGGCACGTCGGACACTGGGATGACGGATCGCGCGCCGCGCGGTCGCGACAGGCCGGAACAGGGCCGGGACAGGCAAGAGGGCAGACCATGAGACGAGCGATGACACTCGGCGCGGCGGTGCTGATGATGGCGCAGGCGGCGCCCGCGGAGGTCGTGAAATCCGAACGCTTCCAGGGCGATGTCCAGCGCCGGGCGATCAAGCCGCTGGCCGATGGCACGCCGATGAGCCACATCTATGTCAGCGTGACCACCGTGGCCGGCGCGGTGCCGGGCCGGGCGATGCTGCCGCAGGCCGGGGCCTTTGCCGCGCAGGCGGGCTGTCGCGCGGGCACGCCGCTGTCCACCGTGGTGGCCGGGGTCGATGCGCAGGCGGCCGAGTTCGAAGTTCTGTGCCGGGGGGACCGGTGATGCGGGCGCTGGCTGTCCTTGCGCTGGTGGCGCTGGCCCTGCCGGGCTGTGACCGTGTGCGCAACGCCTTCGATTTCGGCAGCTCTGCCGATCCGGTCTTCGACGGCGAGCGCTATCGCGGCCAGGCGCGCTCCGAGGCGCGCAACCGCCAGAGCTTCATCGCCTCCGCCAGCCCGGTCTCCAACTCGCTCGAAGGGGCGGTGCTGGCGGCCGAGCACGAGGGCATCAAGCACTGCATCCAGTATTACGGCACCTCCGATATCGACTGGGAGGTCGGCCCCGACACGCCGCGCGACGCGCTGCGCATCGACGGCGACACGCTCACGCTGGTGGGCACCTGCAAAGATCCGTAGGCCACGCGCGGTTTCCGGCCGGGGCCGCGGCGCCCCGGGCCGGTGATATTGCATATCCGCCGCCTCTGACCCACCTCTTGCCCGAACGAGTACCAGTCGAGGAGGCGACATGCGCCTGATTCCCGCCCTTGCCCTGTTGATCGCGCTGGCTGCGCCGGCCGCCGCGAAACCGCCGCTCAGCCAGGTGCGCGCGATCGACGACGCGCTGATGGCGATCGCCATCGCCGACGAGATCCGCAAGACCTGCGACGGCATCAATGCCCGGATGATCCGCGCCATGAGCCGGATCAATTCGCTGCGCGCCGAGGCCAAGGCCCTGGGCTATACCAATGACGAGATCGACGCCTATACCTCGTCCAAGGCCGAGAAGAAGCGGATGCGGAGCAAGGCCGAGGCCTATCTTGCCAGCCAGGGGGTCGATGCGCGAGACGAGGCCGCGCTGTGCCGGTTCGGCCGCGACGAGATCGCCCGCAATACCGCGATCGGATCCCTTCTGCGCTGAGCGTACGCGGGGAGTTTCCGACAATTTCAGTCACTTATCTGGGCGCGGTCACCCTGCCCAGACATTCACGTCTGCGCATGTAAACCCCGGACCCGCGTCGTTTTTTCCCGGTTTTCGCGGCCTTCTGATCTGGCATCGGCCCGACAGGCACGGTAGAACCGCCCTTGACCGCGGCCCGACCCCTGCTCGGAGGTCCGGGCTCCGCCTGCCAAAGCAATGGAAAGGCCTGGGGCATGTCCGATACGCGCAAGATCATCATCGATGGACAAGAGGTCGAGGTGGACGGGGCGATGACCCTGATCCAGGCCTGTGAAGAGGCCGGGATCGAGGTGCCGCGCTTCTGCTACCACGAACGCCTGTCGATCGCCGGGAACTGCCGCATGTGCCTTGTCGAGGTCGTCGGCGGCCCGCCGAAACCGGCCGCCTCCTGCGCAATGCAGGTGCGCGACCTTCGCCCCGGTCCCGAAGGCCAGCCGCCGGTGGTCAAGACGAACTCGCCCATGGTCAAGAAGGCCCGCGAGGGGGTGATGGAGTTCCTGCTCATCAACCACCCGCTGGATTGCCCGATCTGCGACCAGGGCGGCGAATGCGACCTTCAGGACCAGGCCATGGCCTATGGCGTGGATTTCTCGCGCTACCGCGAACCCAAGCGCGCGGTGGACGATCTCGATCTCGGCCCGCTGGTCGAGACGCACATGACGCGCTGCATCTCCTGCACGCGCTGTGTGCGCTTCACCACCGAGGTGGCCGGGCTGAACGTGATGGGCCAGACCGGCCGCGGCGAGGATGCCGAGATCACGTCCTACCTGAACGAGACGCTCGATTCGGAGCTGCAGGGCAACATCATCGATCTCTGCCCGGTGGGCGCGCTGGTCTCGAAACCCTATGCCTTTACCGCCCGCCCGTGGGAGCTGACCAAGACCGAGACGATCGACGTGATGGACGCGCTCGGCTCGAACATCCGGGTCGACACCAAGGGCCGCGAGGTGATGCGGATCCTGCCGCGCAACCATGACGGCGTGAACGAGGAATGGATCTCGGACAAGACGCGCTTTGTGTGGGACGGGCTGCGCCGCCAGCGTCTCGACCGCCCCTATGTGCGCGAGAACGGCAAGCTGCGCCCCGCAAGCTGGCCCGAGGCGCTGTCCAAGACGGCCGCCGCGATCAAGGGCGCCAAGTCGCTGGCTGGCCTCGTCGGTGACCTTGCCCCGGTCGAGGCGATCTACGGCCTGAAACAGCTGATCGAAGGTCAGGGCGGTGTTGTCGAGTGCCGTACCGACGGGGCCAAGCTGCCCGCCGGCAACCGCTCGGGCTATGTCGGCACCGCCACGGTCGAAGAGATCGAGGAGGCCGAGACCATCCTGCTGATCGGCACCAACCCGCGCGTCGAAGCGCCGGTGCTGAACGCGCGGATCCGCAAGGCCTGGCTCAAGGGCGCCAAGGTGGCGCGCATCGGCCAGCCCTCGGACCTGACCTACGAGGTGGACGAACTGGGCACCGACCGCGCCGCGCTGGAGAAGCTGGCCGGGATGGACCATTCCGACAAGCACGGCGTGCCGGGCGTGGTGATCGTGGGGCAGGGCGCCCTGAACGAGGCCGATGGCTCGGCCGTTCTGGGCACCGCCATGAAACTGGCCGAGGCCGCGCAATCCAAGCTGCTGGTGCTGCACACGGCGGCCAGCCGCGTGGGCGCAATGGATGTGGGCGCGGTGGCGGATAACGGCATGGAGGCCGTGTCGGGCGCCGATGTGATCTACAATCTCGGCGCCGACGAGGTGGAAATCGCTGATGGCGCCTTCGTCATCTACCAGGGCAGCCATGGTGATCGCGGTGCCCACCGCGCCGACGTGATCCTGCCGGGCGCCGCCTATACCGAGGAGCAGGGCCTGTTCGTGAACACGGAGGGCCGCCCGCAACTGGCCCTGCGCGCCGGTTTTGCCCCGGGCGAGGCCAAGGAGAACTGGGCGATCCTTCGGGCACTCTCGGCCGAACTGGGCGCCAAGCAGCCCTGGGACAGCATCGCGCAGCTGCGCCAGGCCCTTGTGGCCGAGGTGCCGCACCTGGCCGAGCTGGACGTGGTGGCCGAGAACGCATGGCAGCCGGTCGAGCCGGGCAAGCTGGGCGACGCCGCCTTCCGCGAGGTGATCCGGGACCATTACCTGACCAACCCGATCGCGCGCGCCTCCGAGGTGATGGCCGAGCTGAGCCGCAATGCCCGGGCCCGCGCCGAGGCGCCGCTCGCGGCGGAATAAGTGCGCGGCATGGCGATGATATCCGCGCTGATCCTTGCGACGGGCCTCGGCGCCTGTGCCGACGCCCCCGCGGCGCCGGAAACCGCGTTCCTGCCCGTCTACCAGGGCATCGACACGCGGCTGCTGGACGGGGACCTGGTGAATTTCATCGTCGAGATGCGCGGTGCGCGCGGCCCGGCCGATGTCGAGGATTATGCCGAATGCGCGGCCGCGCAATACGCGCTGATCCGCGGTTACGGGTTCGCGCGGCATTTGCGCACGAATGTGGCCCAAGAGGGTGGCCTCTGGCGCGGAGATGCGGTTTACACCATCTCGGCGGCGCTGCCCCGCGGGCTCAAGACGATCGACGCAGAAGTGGTCGCGCTGGCCTGCGCCGAAAACGGAATACCGATGGTGTGAGGGACATCTGATGGCTGACTTCTTCTCGACGCCCCTGGGCATCTTCGTGATCGTCCTCGCGCAATGCCTGGCCGTACTGGGCTTCGTGATGGTCTCGTTGCTGTTCCTGGTCTATGGCGACCGCAAGATCTGGGCCGCGGTCCAGATGCGCCGCGGCCCCAACGTGGTGGGCACGTTCGGCCTGTTGCAGACGGTGGCCGACGCGTTGAAATACGTGGTCAAGGAGGTGGTCGTGCCCGCCGGTGCGGACCGGCCGGTCTTCATCCTGGCCCCGATGACCAGTTTCGTGCTGGCGGTGATCGCCTGGGCGGTGATCCCGTTCAACGATGGTTGGGTGCTGTCGGACATCAACGTGGCCATCCTCTACGTCTTCGCCATGTCCTCGCTCGAGGTCTACGGCGTGATCATGGGGGGCTGGGCGTCGAACTCCAAATACCCGTTCCTGGGCAGCTTGCGCTCGGCGGCGCAGATGATCTCCTACGAGGTGTCGATCGGCCTGATCATCATCGGCGTGATCATCTCGACCGGATCGATGAATTTCGGCGCCATCGTCGAGGCGCAGGACGGCCGGTTCGGCTTCTTCAGCTGGTACTGGCTGCCGCACCTGCCGATGGTCTTCCTGTTCTTCATCTCGGCCTTGGCCGAGACGAACCGCCCGCCCTTCGACCTGCCGGAAGCGGAATCCGAGCTGGTGGCGGGCTACCAGGTGGAATATTCGGCCACGCCCTTCCTGCTCTTCATGGCCGGTGAATATATCGCGATCTTCCTGATGTGCGCCCTGACCACGCTGCTCTTCTTCGGCGGATGGCTGTCGCCGATCCCGGGCCTGCCCGACGGCGTGCTGTGGATGGTTGCCAAGATGGCCTTCTTCTTCTTCATCTTCGCGATGGTGAAGGCGATCACGCCGCGGTACCGCTACGACCAGCTGATGCGGCTGGGCTGGAAGGTGTTCCTGCCGTTCAGCCTGGTCTGGGTGGTCTTCGTCAGTTTCGCGGCCAAGTTCGACTGGTTCTGGGGCGGCTACGCACGCTGGATCACCGGGGGCTGAGGCATGAAGGCGGCGCAGGGCCCATCCGTCCGCAGATTGTTGCCGATCGGGGAACGTGCTGTTTCCCGGGCCGCGGCGGCCGCTGCTCAGACGGTGCGGGGCAGAGATGGTACTGTCCGGGCCAGGGCGCGCATCACGCGCGCCATGGTCCAAGGAGAACCCGATGTCTGACCTCAAGAACGCCATTCTCGACGCCAAGTATATCGACATGATCTCGCTGGGGGATTTCGTGGTCCGCGATTGCGGCCTGCCGGACGTGGACAGCGACGGCAACCTGATGCCGCAGGCCACCGAGATCGCCGCCGCGCTGTTCCGCTGGGCGGCCGATGTGCAGAACGCGGCCGCCGCACCGACCGCCGCCGCCGCGGCGACGCAGACCACCGGGGACACCCCGTTGCAGGAATACGACGAAAACGGCGATCCGATCATGGACGCCGAGGAAGCCGAGAAGCTCGAGGCCGAGCTGAAGGCCAAGGCACAGGAGCACAGTTGATGGCGACCATGGATTACGGCCGGGCCGCGAAGTACTTTCTGCTCGCGGATTTCGTGAAGGGGTTCCAGCTGGGGCTGAAATACTTCTTCGGACGCAAGGCCACGCTGAACTATCCCCACGAGAAGGGGCCGCTCAGCCCGCGTTTCCGCGGCGAGCACGCGCTGCGCCGCTATCCAAACGGCGAAGAGCGCTGCATCGCCTGCAAGCTGTGCGAGGCGATCTGCCCCGCACAGGCGATCACCATCGATGCCGAGCCGCGCGATGACGGGTCGCGCCGCACGACGCGCTACGACATCGACATGACCAAGTGCATCTATTGCGGCTTCTGCCAGGAAGCCTGCCCGGTGGATGCCATCGTCGAGGGGCCGAATTTCGAGTTCTCGACCGAGACCCGCGAAGAGCTGTTCTACGACAAGGCCAAGCTTCTGGAGAACGGCGAGCGCTGGGAGGCCGAGATCGCCCGCAACCTCGAGCTTGACGCGCCCTACCGCTGAGGAGAGACCCCGATGGCCCGCCTGTCGACCACAGCCTGTGCCGTGACGGCCGCCCTGGCGGGTGGCATGGCCTGTGCGCAACCGGTCGAGGGCGGGGCGGAATGGATCGCCGAGCGCGCGGGCCTGCTGTCGCAGGTCTGCATGGCCACCGCGCCCACCTTCGACGGGTTCGATTCCGCCGCCGAGACGCAAGGCCTGCAGCGGATCGAGGGGGGGTGGCACCTGCCGCCCGAGGCGACGCTCGGCCTGTTTGCGCATGACGGGTTCTGCAGCTGCGTGATGAACGTGGGCGCGCCCGACCAGGACGCGATGATCGACGGGCTGCACGCGCGGCTGATGCAGGACTGGGGATCGGCCTACAAGGGTCCCGATGATGCGCTGGCGGCCGTTGCGCCGTTCGATCGCGAGGGGGTCGAGGTGGTCTCGATCCTCGAGCCGCGCAAGGTGCAGGGCCAGAACTGGGTCTCGGCCCGCCTGACCGTGGTGGGCGACTGCCCGGACGCGGAGGGCGGGGCATGAGCGACGCGCAATCGCCGCTGGACCGCGCCACGGAATCCGTGCAGAAGGCCGCCGAGGACATCTCGGAGTGCGCCGACCGGATGGCACGCAGGCTGGACCGGCTTGCCCGGCGGCTCGACGCGGTTCATGACAGGGCGCAGGGCACCACGGAGCGGGAGAACAGGCCATGAGCGACGGCAAGACCCCGTTCGAGCTGATGATGGCGCAGGCGCAGGAAATGGCAAAGGCCTTCAACCCCGCGCTCAGCTCGTTCGATCCGAAGAATTACGAGAAACTCTGGCCGACCATGTCCAAGGACGCCATGGAGATGTGGTTCGGCAAAGGCGTGTCGAAAAGCGGGCTGGACGCCAAGACGCGGCTGCTGCTGACCCTTGCGGGCATGACCATGCAGGGCGCGCAGGCGGAAACGCCGTTCCGCATGTCGGTGCGCCACGCGCTGGAGGCCGGCGCCACCGAGGAAGAGGTGGCCGAGACCATCGCGCAGATGTCCATGTTCGCCGGCATCCCGGCCATGACGCGCGCCATGGACCTGGCGCGCGAGGTGATCGCCGAGCGCAAGGAGGGCGAGGAATGACCGCGGCACCGGGACATCCCGTCGCGGCCCGCCCGCAGGACGCGATCCGGCCCCGTCCGGGGGTTGCAGCGGCGCGCGCCACGGTGAAAGACAGGTTCGAAACGCTCGGGATCCGGGTGACAGCCTTGGAGGGCAAAGCATCATGATCACTTTCGCATTCTACCTCTTCGCGCTCGGCGCGATCGCGGGCGGGCTGTTCACGGTGATCAGCCGGCAGCCGGTGCACTCGGTCCTGTGGCTGATCCTCGCCTTCCTGTCCTCGGCCGGGCTCTTCGTGCTGATGGGGGCGGAATTCGTCGCCATGCTGCTGATCATCGTCTACGTGGGCGCGGTCGCGGTGCTGTTCCTCTTCGTGGTGATGATGCTCGACGTGGACTTTGCCGAGCTGAAGGCCGAGATGGCCCGGTACATGCCGCTGGCGCTGCTGATCGGGCTGGTGATCCTGATGCAGCTGGCCATGGCCTTCGGTGTCTGGGAAGCCTCCGAGATCGCCGAGGCGCAGCGCGCCGCGCCGATCACCGGCGAATTGCACAACACGCAGGCGCTGGGGATGATCCTCTATGACCAGTACTTCCTGCTGTTCCAGCTGGCCGGCCTGATCCTGCTGGTGGCCATGATTGGCGCCATCGTGCTGACCCTGCGCCACCGCCAGGACGTCAAGCGCCAGGACGTGCTTGCGCAGATGTACCGCGACCCGGCCAAGGCGATGGAGCTGCGCGACGTGAAGCCGGGGCAGGGGCTGTGAGCGAGGTCTGGGCCTTCGTCGCCTCGCCTTGGGGCCTGTTGGCCTATGCCGCGTTCTGGGCGTTCAAGCTGACGCTCGGCATGTGGGCGCTGCGACGGGCGACGGCGCTGCTGCCGGTGCGGGTGCGCAGCCGGTTGGCCGAGCGGCCGCTGATGCGGCGCCGGCGCCTGCCGTGACACGGGGCGGCTGGACGGCGGTGGCGATCGCGATCCTCACCGCCGTGGCAGTGGCCCACGGATATTTCGGCGGCTGATGCGCCGCCTGCGCGGGCCCGGGCGGGGTGCGCGCGCGAGACGGAACTAGAGACGGGCGAACGACCCGGAGGGGCAACTGATGATAGCTTTGGAACATTACCTGGTGGTGGCGGCGGTGCTGTTCGTCATCGGCATCTTCGGGCTTTTCCTGAACCGCAAGAACGTGATCATCCTGCTGATGAGCATCGAACTGATGCTGCTGGCGGTGAACATCAACCTCGTCGCCTTCTCGACCCATCTGGGCGACCTGGTGGGACAGGTCTTCACGCTCTTCGTGCTGACCGTGGCCGCGGCCGAGGCCGCCATCGGGCTGGCCATCCTCGTCTGCTTCTTCCGCAACCGCGGCACCATCGCCGTGGAAGACGTCAACATGATGAAAGGCTGAACCCATGGAGAGCATCATCCTCTTCGCTCCGCTGCTGGGCAGCCTGATCGCCGGCTTCGGCTGGAAGCTGACGGGCATCCGCGGCGCCAAGTGGATCAGCACCGGCTTGCTGTTCCTCGCCTGCGCTTTCTCGTGGATCGTGTTCTTCACGCATGGCCCCGAGACGCAGCATATCGAAATCGCGCGCTGGATCTCGTCCGGGTCGCTGGACACCTCGTGGTCGATCCGGCTGGACAGGCTGACCTCGATCATGCTGATCGTGGTGACCACGGTCTCGGCGCTGGTGCACCTGTACAGCTTCGGCTACATGGCGCATGACGAGAATTTCCGCGAGGGCGAGGAAAGCTATCAGCCCCGCTTCTTCGCCTACCTGTCCTTCTTCACCTTCGCCATGCTGATGCTGGTGACCAGCGACAACCTGGTCCAGATGTTCTTCGGCTGGGAGGGCGTGGGCGTCGCCTCCTACCTGCTGATTGGTTTCTACTACCGCAAGCCCTCGGCCAATGCCGCGGCGATGAAGGCCTTCGTGGTCAACCGGATCGGCGATTTCGGCTTTGCGCTGGGGATCTTCGCGCTGTTCTTCCTCGTCGACAGCATCAAGCTGGACGACATCTTTGCCGCCTCGCCGGACCTGGCCGAGACGCAGCTGACCTTCCTGTGGCGCGAATGGAACGCCGCCGAGGTGGTCGCGGTGCTGCTCTTCGTCGGGGCCATGGGCAAGTCGGCCCAGCTGATCCTGCACACCTGGCTGCCCGACGCGATGGAAGGCCCGACCCCGGTCTCGGCCCTGATCCACGCCGCCACCATGGTGACCGCGGGCGTCTTCCTGGTCTGCCGCATGTCGCCGATCATGGAATTCGCGCCGAACGCCACCGCCTTCGTGACCTTCCTGGGCGCGGCCACGGCCTTCTTCGCGGCGACCGTGGGGCTGGTGCAGAACGACATCAAGCGCGTGATCGCCTATTCGACCTGTTCGCAGCTGGGCTACATGTTCGTGGCCGCGGGCGTGGGCGTCTACTCGGTGGCGATGTTCCACCTGTTCACCCATGCCTTCTTCAAGGCGATGCTCTTCCTCGGGGCCGGCTCGGTCATCCACGGGATGCATCACGAGCAGGACATGCGGAACTATGGCGGCCTGCGCAAGAAGATGCCCTACACGTTCTGGGCCATGCTGATCGGCACGCTGGCCATCACCGGCGTCGGCATCCCCCTGACCGGCTGGATCGGCTTTGCAGGCTTCGCCTCCAAGGATGCCGTGATCGAAAGCGCCTATGTCGGCAGCCAGGGCGGCTTTGCCTTCTGGGCGCTGGTCGTGGCGGCGCTGTTCACCAGCTTCTACTCGTGGCGCCTGATGTTCTTGACCTTCTGGGGCAAGCCGCGCGGCGACAAGCACACGCATGAGCACGCGCATGAAAGCCCGAACGTCATGCTGGTGCCGCTGGGCGTGCTGGCGCTGGGGGCCGTCTTTGCCGGTGCGATCTGGTATGGCAGCTTCTTCGGCAAGACCAACGAGGTGGTGAAGTTCTTCGGCGGCAAGTATGGCGAGCCGACGCAGGAGCTGGTCGAGGCCGTGGCCGAGCGCAGCCCGAAGGCGTCCGAACTGCACTATGTCATGGAAAGCGCCCCGGGCGAGGCGGCGATCTACATCGCGCCGGAAAACACCGTCCTGCACGAGGCGCATTACGTGCCGACCTGGGTCAAGCTGTCGCCCTTCGTGGCCATGCTGATCGGTCTGGGCGTGGCCTACTGGTTTTACATCGTGAACCCGGCGCTGCCGCGCCAGCTGGCCGAGCAGCAGCGACCGCTGTACCTGTTCCTGCTGAACAAGTGGTATTTCGACGAGATCTACGACTTCCTCTTCGTGCAGCCGGCCAAGGCGCTGGGGCGCCTGTTGTGGAAGCGCGGTGACAGGGACGTCATCGACGGCTCGATCAACGGCGTCGCCATGGGCATCGTGCCCTTCTTCACCCGCCTCGCGGGGCGGGCCCAGTCCGGCTACATCTTCACATATGCCTTCGCCATGGTGATCGGGATCGCGATCTTCATCACCTGGATGACCATCTCCGGAGGGGCGCAGTAATGTCGAACCTGCTTTCCATCGTCACCTTCCTGCCCGCGCTGGCGGCGGTGATCCTCGCGCTGTTCCTGCGCGGCGGCGACGAGGCGGCGAACCGAAACGCCAAGTGGCTGGCGCTGATCGCCACCACGGCGACCTTCGTGATCTCGCTGTTCATCCTGTTCCAGTTCGATCCCTCGGATACCGGCTTCCAGATGGTCGAGGATCGCGAGTGGCTGCTGGGCCTGAAATACAAGATGGGCGTCGACGGGATCAGCGTGCTCTTCGTCATGCTGACCACCTTCATGATGCCGCTGACCATCGCGGCCAGCTGGGAGGTCAAGACCCGCGTCAAGGAATACATGATCGCGTTCCTCGTGCTGGAAACGCTCATGCTGGGCGTGTTCATGGCGCTGGACCTGGTGCTCTTCTACCTGTTCTTCGAGGCCGGCCTGATCCCGATGTTCCTGATCATCGGCATCTGGGGCGGCAAGGAGCGGATCTACGCCAGCTTCAAGTTCTTCCTCTACACCTTCCTCGGCTCGGTGCTGATGCTGGTGGCCATGGTCGCGATGTATTCCGAGGCCGGCACCACCGATATCGAGCAGCTGCTGACGCACAACTTCGCCTCCGAGACCTTCTCGGTGCTGGGCATCCAGGTGATCGGCGGCATGCAGACCATGCTGTTCATCGCCTTCTTCGCCAGCTTCGCGGTCAAGATGCCGATGTGGCCGGTGCATACCTGGCTTCCGGATGCGCACGTGCAGGCGCCCACCGCGGGCTCGGTCGTGCTGGCGGCGATCCTACTCAAGATGGGCGGCTACGGCTTCCTGCGCTTCTCGCTGCCGATGTTCCCCGTGGGCTCGGACGTGATGGCCAACTTCGTCTTCACCCTCAGCGTCGTGGCAATCATCTACACCTCGCTCGTGGCGCTGGCGCAGGAGGACATGAAGAAGCTGATCGCCTACTCCTCGGTCGCGCATATGGGCTATGTCACCATGGGCATCTTCGCGGCCAACCAGCAGGGGATCGACGGTGCCATCTTCCAGATGATCAGCCACGGCTTCATCTCGGGCGCGCTCTTCCTGTGCGTCGGCGTGATCTATGACCGGATGCACACGCGAGAGATCGACGCCTATGGCGGTCTGGTGAACCGCATGCCGGCCTATGCAACGATCTTCATGCTGTTCACCATGGCCAATGTGGGCCTGCCGGGCACCAGCGGCTTCATCGGCGAATTCCTGACGCTGATGGGGATCTTCCAGGTCAACACCTGGGTCGCCGCCGGCGCCACGACGGGCGTGATCCTGTCGGCCGCCTACGCGCTCTGGCTCTATCGCCGGGTGGTGATGGGCGACCTGATCAAGGAGAGCCTGAAGTCGATCACCGACATGACCCGGCGCGAGAAGGCGATCTTTGCCCCGCTGGTCATCATGACGATCTGGATGGGGGTCTACCCGGCGCCGATCCTCGACCGCATCGGCCCCTCGGTCGAGGCGCTGGTGGAGCACGTGGACATGGCCGTCGCGGCGGCCGATCTTTCGCCCGAGACGCAGGTCGCCGAAGCGGCGGCTGCAGACGAATAAGGAGGCGGAGACATGATCTCGGCTGATATCAATATCATCCTGCCGGAAATCATCATCGCGCTCTACGCGATGCTGGCGCTGGTGGGCGCCGTCTACACGGCCAAGGACGACCTGGCGCCGGTGCTGGTCTGGACGACCTCGGCGCTGTTCCTGGCCATGGCCTTCTGGATCGGCACCACGGGCGAGGGGACGCAGACCGCCTTTGGCGGCATGTTCAACGATGACGGTTTTGCGCGCTTCTCGAAAGTGGTGATCCTCGTCTCGGCGGCGGCCGTGCTGCTGATGAGCGAGGGCTACATGCAGCGCCGCGGGCTGCTGCGCTTCGAATACCCGCTGCTGATCGCGCTGGCCGCGGTTGGCATGATGATGATGGTCTCGGCCGGCGACCTGATGGCGCTCTACATGGCGCTGGAGCTTCAGTCGCTGGCGCTCTACGTCGTCGCCGCGCTGCGCCGCGACAGCGTGCGCTCGACCGAGGCGGGGCTGAAATATTTCGTGCTGGGCGCGCTGTCCTCGGGCCTGCTGCTCTATGGCGCGTCTCTGGTCTATGGCTATGCCGGCACCACGCTCTTCTCGGGCATCCTGCAGAGCGCCACCGAGGGTCAGCTGTCGCTGGGCCTGCTGCTGGGCCTCGTGCTGCTGGTCTCGGGCCTGGCCTTCAAGGTCTCGGCCGTGCCCTTCCACATGTGGACGCCCGATGTCTACGAAGGCTCGCCCACCCCGGTGACCGCCTTCTTTGCCACCGCCCCCAAGGTTGCGGCCATGGCGCTGTTCGCACGGGTGCTGCATGACGCGTTCGGCGCTTCGGCCGCGGACTGGAGCCAGGTCATCGCGCTGCTGTCGGTCCTGTCGATGTTCCTTGGCGCCGTGGCGGCGATCGGGCAGCGCGACATCAAGCGGCTGATGGCCTATTCCTCGATCGCGCATATGGGCTATGCGCTGATGGGGCTGGCGGCCGGCACCGCGCTGGGGGTGCAGGCCATGCTGATCTACATGGCGATCTACGTGACGATGAACGTGGGCACCTTCGCCTTCATCCTGTCGATGGAGCGTGACGGCCAGCCCGTCACCGATATCGACAGCCTGGGCATGTATTCCGCGCGCGAGCCGGGCAAGGCGCTGGCCATGCTGGTGCTGCTGTTCAGCCTGGCCGGGGTGCCGCCGCTGGTGGGCTTCTTCGGCAAGCTCTACGTGCTGCGCGCGGCCTATGATGCCGGGCTGGTCTGGCTGGCCGTGGCCGGCGTGGTGGCCAGCGTGATCGGCGCCTTCTACTACCTGCGCATCGTCTACTACATGTATTTCGGCGAGGAGCGGACCGAGGCGCTGGATCCCGGCCGCTCGCCCGTGCTGTCGGGCTTCCTGATGGCCTCGGCGATCGTGATGGTGCTGGGCGTGATCAACCTCTTCGGCATCGAGAGCGCGGCACAGGCGGCGGCGGCAACGCTTGTCAACTGAGCCGGTCGCGCAACCGTCGGGGGCGGGTGCCTCCGGCGGGAGTATTTGTCGAAAGATGAAAGAACAGGCCGGTCCGCATGGGCTGGCCTGACGGGTATGGGCGCCGCGTGCTGGCCGAGGTGGACAGCACCAATGCCGAGGCGGCGCGACTGGCCCCGGGGCTGGCTGGGCCGGAATGGATCCTGGCGCTGCGCCAGAGCGCGGCGCGGGGCCGGCGCGGCCGGGCCTGGGTCAATCCCGAGGGCAATTTCGCGGCCACGCTGGTCATGCCCGCGCGCGAGGCGCCGGACCGGCTGGCGCTGCGGTCGTTCGTGGCGGCAGTCTCCTTGCATGACGCGCTGGCGCGGGTGATCGGCAGCGATGCGGGGCTGGCCTTGAAATGGCCCAACGACGTGTTGCTGCATGGCGGCAAGCTGGCCGGGATCCTGCTCGAGAGCCTGGGCGGGCCGGGCGGTCACTTGGCCATCGGCATCGGCGTGAACCTCGTGGCGGCGCCGGATCGGGGTCAGGTGGAGCCGGGGGCGGTCGCGCCCGTGGCGCTCTGGCCCGAGACGGGCGTGCGCGTGACGCCCGAGGCGCTGCTGATGGCGCTGGCCGGCGGCTATGCGGGCTTTGAGGCGCAGTTCACCACCTACGGGTTCGATCCGATCCGCACCGCCTGGCTGGCCCGGGCGGCGCGTCTGGGCGAAGTCGTCACGGCACGCACGGCGCGCGAGGAGATTACCGGCACTTTCGAGACGGTGGACGCGGGTGGCAATCTGGTCTTAAAGACCCCGCAGGCCCGTCACGCCATCGCTGCGGCGGACGTGTTTTTCTGACAGGGAGGGCGCCCATGCTGCTGGCCATCGATTGCGGCAACACCAACACGGTCTTCTCGATCTGGGACGGGACGAAATTCATCGCCACCTGGCGCACCTCGACCGAGCATCAGCGCACCGCCGACCAGTATTACGTCTGGCTGTCGACCCTGATGGAATTCCAGAAGATCGAGGCCGAGATCACCGACGTGATCGTCTCCTCGACCGTGCCGCGCGTGGTGTTCAACCTGCGCGTCCTGTCGGACCGCTATTTCAACACGCGGCCCTGGGTGGTGGGGCGGCCGGATTGCGCGCTGCCGGTGGATGTGCGCGTGGATGCGGGCACCGCGGTGGGGCCGGACCGGCTGGTCAACACGGTGGCGGGCTATGACCTCTATGGCGGCGACCTGATCGTGGTCGATTTCGGCACGGCCACGACCTTTGACGTGGTGGATGCGGACGGGGCTTATGTGGGTGGGGTGATCTCGCCGGGGGTGAATCTCAGCCTCGAGGCGCTGCACCAGGCGGCGGCGGCGCTGCCGCATGTGGACATCTCGCGCCCGCAGCGCGTGGTGGGCACCAACACGGTGGCCTGCATGCAGTCGGGTGTGTTCTGGGGCTATGTCGGTCTGGTGCGCGAGATCTGCACGCGCATCAAGGCCGAGCGCGAGCGACCGATGAAGATCGTCTCGACCGGGGGGCTGGCCCCGCTCTTCCAGCAATCGGCAGATCTTTTTGACGAATACGAGGATGACCTTACCATGCACGGGCTGACGGTCATCCACGCATACAACACGGGCAGGACAACATGAGCGGTGAACGCCTCATCTACCTTCCACTGGGGGGCGCCGGCGAGATCGGCATGAATTGTTACGTCTACGGCTATGGCAAGCCGGGCGAGGAGCGGCTGATCGTGGTCGACATGGGCGTGACCTTTCCGGACATGGACGGCACGCCGGGCGTGGACCTGATCCTGCCCGACATCACCTGGCTGAAGGAGAACCGCCACCGGATCGAGGCGATCTTCATCACCCATGCCCACGAGGACCACGTTGGCGCGGTGGGCCACACCTTCGAGACGCTGGGCGCGCCGATCGTGGCGCGGGCCTTCACGGCGAATATCGCGCGCGGCAAGCTGGCCGAGTACGGGGTGGAGGGCAAGGCGGTGCGCACCGCCTCGAAATGGCCCGAGACGGTGAGCTACGGCCCCTTCACGGTCGGGTTCCTGCCGATCTCGCATTCGATCCCCGAAAGCAGCGGGCTGGTGATCGACACGCCGGCGGGACGGGTGATCCACACGGGCGATTTCAAGCTGGACCCGACGCCGCTGGTGGGCGAGCCGTGGGATCCCGCGCTCTGGGAAGAGGTGGCCGCGCCGGGCGTGCTGGCGCTGGTCTGCGATTCGACCAATGTCTTCTCGCGCCATCCGGGCCGGTCCGAGACCGTGGTCGGCCCGGCGGTCGAGAAGCTGATCGCCGAGGCGCGGCAGATGGTGGTGGCCACGACCTTTGCCTCGAACGTGGCGCGGGTGAAGACGCTGGCCGAGGCCGGCGTGCGCGCCGGGCGTTCGATCTGCCTGATGGGGCGCGCCATGCGTCGGATGATCGAGGCGGCGGTCGAGACTGGCGTGCTGTCGGATTTCCCCTCGGTGGTCAGCCCCGAGGACGCGGCCTCGATCCCGCGCGAGAACCTGATGCTGCTGGTCACCGGCTCGCAGGGCGAGCGACGCGCGGCCAGCGCGCAGCTGGCGCGCGGCAAGTATCACGGGATCGAGCTGAAGGAGGGCGACCTGTTCCTGTTCTCCTCCAAGACCATCCCGGGCAATGAGCGCGGCGTGATCCGGATCATGAACCAGTTCTCGGAGCAGGGGGTGGACGTGGTCGATGACAGCATGGGCGATTTCCACGTCTCGGGCCATGCCAACCGCCCCGACCTGGAGACCGTGCACAAGCTGGTCGATCCGCAGATCGTGCTGCCCATGCATGGCGAGCATCGCCACCTGCGCGAACATGCCCGCGTGGCCAGCGCTGCGGGGCGCAAGGGCATGCTGGCGGTGAACGGCATGATGATCGAGCTGACCGGGAACGAGCCGCGCGTGGTCGAGTATATCGACACCGGGCGCACCTACCTGGACGGCTCGGTCCAGATCGGCGCGATGGACGGCATCGTGCGCGACCGGATCCGCATGGCGCTGAATGGCCATGTCGTCGTGACGGTGATCCTCGACGAGGATGACGAGCCGCTGGGCGAACCCTGGTGCGACCTGATGGGCCTGGCCGAGACCGGCCGCAGCCACGCGCCGCTGGTGGATGTGCTGGAAGAGGACCTCGCCCAGTTCATGGGCCGCGCCGGCGGCAAGACGCTGAGCGATGACGACAAGCTGGAAGAAGGCCTCAAGCGCGTCGCCCGCCAGACCTGCCAGAACGAGATCGGCAAGAAGCCCGAAGTCACGGTGGTGGTCAGCCGCCTGAGCTGACCCCCCGCCGCGGGTTGCGGGGTTGGGGCTTTCGGGGCAGGGTGGTGGCGTATCTGTTCCGGAGTTCTTCATGAGATTTCAAGCCACTATCCTTGCGCTTACGGTCGTCACGGCCATGGGCGCAAGGGCCGAGCCCGCGCCGCGCACGTTTCTCGATTTCGACACGGTGTCGAAACGGTCGGGGGAAGCTGCTTACGAGGGTTTTTCGGACACCACGATCCTGCAGGCGCCCAAGGGGCAGATCGCCTTTGTACAATGCCACAACTTCTGCACGCTGTGGCTGCGGGACGGGCTCTTCGCCACGGAAGCCGTGGCCTATCCCGCGAGAGAAGACATCGATCTCGAGCGTCTTTATACGCGCGACGCCGTTCTGGAGATGAAGGGGGCCATCGACGTCACCGTGCGCGACAGGCAGGGCGGGCTGGTCTTTCCGTTAGAGGATGGCAAGCACGTCGCGTGGACCGAGGACTGGCGCTCGGAAGGGTTCAACGCGCAGTATCGGATGTCCGTGGAGCAATCCTGTTGCGTGGCCGCGGACAACCCGCTGGCGCAGTCCGAGCAGTTGTGGCGTCTGACCTACCGGTTCGAAGAGGTCGAGTCGGATCGTGTGTCGAGCGGCGAGATGACGTTCTTCTACGACCCCGTGCTGGAATGGTGGATCCGGGCCGAGACCATCACGCGCAGCGCACCGGACCGCGAAACCCCGCTCTCGGCCATCATCATCGAGGAGCGGCTTGCGGAAATCGACAAGCCCGAATGACCGGGCGGGCGGCGAAAGCCGCCACGTCCGTTGGTCCGGCGCGGGCGGTCAGCTCGCGCGGCGTTCCTCGAAGCTGAGTGCGATGAACTCGGGCATGTGATCGCCCATGCCGACGACATTGCTGTCCTGCCCGCCACGGTCCGAGCGGCGCGACGGCTTGTCCGCGCCGCGATCCAAGGATTTGCGCCCGCGCGACGACTTGCCGGAGCTGCGGGATTTCTCGCGCTGCGGCTCGGCACTGTCGCTGGCCTTGGGCTGCGGCGTTTCGCTGTCCTGCGCGGGGGTCTCGTCCTTGGCCGCGGGGGCCGGCTTGGCGACGGGGTTGTCGAGCCGCGGGATCTCTTTCTGGAGCAGCTTCTCGACCGATTCGAAGTATTTCTCGTCGCGCGGCGTGCAGATTGTGAAGGCCTTGCCCGAACGGCCGGCGCGGCCGGTGCGTCCGATGCGGTGCACGTAATCCTCGGCATGGCTGGGCACATCGAAATTGAACACGTGGCTGACAGCCGGGATGTCCAGCCCGCGCGCCGCCACGTCCGAGGCGATCAGCAGGCGGATCGTGCCGGCGCGGAACCCGTCCAGCGTGCGGGTGCGCTGGCTCTGGTCGAGGTCGCCATGGATCGGGGCCGCGTCATAGCCGTGCTTTTTCAGCGACTTGGCCACCACGTCCACATCCACCTTGCGGTTGCAGAAGATGATCGCGTTGGAGCAGGCCTCGCCCTCGGCCTCGATCAGCGCGCGCAGCACGGCGCGTTTCTCGGTGCTCTCGCGGTCGCGGCGCGAGGGTTTGAAGACCACGGCGCCCTGTTCGATCGTCTCGGAGGCGGTAGCCTGGCGGGCGACCTCGATCCGCGCGGGCGCGGAGAGAAAGGTGTTGGTGATACGCTCGATCTCGGGCGCCATGGTGGCCGAGAAGAACAGCGTCTGCCGGGTGAAGGGCGTCAGGCTGAAGATCCGCTCGATATCGGGGATGAAGCCCATGTCGAGCATGCGGTCGGCCTCGTCCACCACCATGATCTCGATGCCGGTCAGCAGCAGCTTGCCGCGTTCGAAATGGTCCAGCAGCCGGCCGGGCGTGGCGATCAGCACGTCGACGCCCTTGTCGATCAGCACGTCCTGTTCCTTGAAGGACACGCCACCGATCAGCAGCGCCTTGGTCAGCTTCACATGCTTGGAATAGGTGTCGAAATTCTCGGCCACCTGCGCGGCCAGTTCCCGCGTGGGGCAGAGCACGAGGCTGCGCGGCATGCGCGCCCGGGCGCGGCCGCGGGCCAGCTTGGTGATCATCGGCAGCGTGAAGCTGGCCGTCTTGCCGGTGCCGGTCTGGGCGATGCCCAGAACGTCCTTGCCGCCCAGCGCGTGCGGGATGGCGTCGGCCTGGATGGGCGTGGGCGTCTCGTACCCGGCCTCTTCGATGGCCTTGAGCACCTTGGGGTTCAGATTGAGATCTGCGAATTTGGTCATGTAGGTCCGATCAATGCGGACACTGTGCCAGGCCCGCGCGTCTGTCTCAGGGTGGCCCGGATGGCCGGTGAGGGCAGTTCTCACCCCTGCTGTGAGCCCCCTTAAGCAATTGTTGGCAGAAGGTCAATCAAAGGCTGGGGGGCAGGGGGGCGAAGCCCTGCCGGGTGTTTCCGTCTTGGCGACAATCTGCGCAAGTCACGCGGCATTGATGCCGGGGAAGTGACGGGCGCGCAGGGCGGGCAGGTCCATCGGCACGCGGCGCAGCAGGCCATGTCTCTGCAGGCGGTCGCAAAGCCCCCGGTCGGCGACGCAGAGCTCGTCGAAGAAGGCGCGCAGCGCGGGCGTGCCGCCTTCGGCCTCGATGCCGCGCAGCAGGTCGTGCAGGTTGACCGCGCCGGGCTGGCGCACCTGCGGCTTGAGCTCGGCCCGGTAGGAGCCGCGCGCCAGCCGGAAGCGGTAGGCGGCGATGAAATGCGCCCAGTCGGCGGCGTGGAAATGGCCGAGCGGCAGGCCCGGCAGCTCGACCTGTCCCGGGTTGCTCTCGCCCTCCAGCCGGACATTGTGGATGCGGATCTGCAACCCCTTGGTGGGCCGGAAGAAGAGCTTGCCGGCCACGTGGCTGAGAAACCCGCCCGAAAGGTGGCGCCCCCAGGTCGGGAAACAGGCCTCGGCCGCGCGCTGCCGGTCGCGCTGGTCGAGGTGAAAGGCCTTGAAGGCGGTCTCGCCCGGGGCCACCCCGTCGCCGGGGGCCAGCGCCTCGACCGGGCGCAGCCGTGCGCAGAGCGCCTCGGCGGGCAGGCGGGCCAGTTGCTCGGCCACGGGGGTGTCGGGCAGCAGGAACTCGTCCACGTCGATATGGGCCAGCCAGTCGACTTCGGGTTTGCGGTTGTTGGCGTGGCGCGCGTTCAGCCCCTGGCGGGCCTGGTGCATCTCGGGCCGGCCCTTGCGCTTGGCCCAATAGGCCGCGTCGGTGGTGATGACGCGAATCCGGGGATGGGCCTTGAGCACGGCCTGCGTCTCGGGCGCCTCTTCATCGAGATAAATGTAGAGCCGGTGGGCGCCCAGCTCGAGATGCCAGGAAGCGAAGTCGAGGATCGCGCCCAGGGGCGCCTTGACCGTGGTGACCGTGCCCCAGCGCGTCACGGCAGCCGCCCGAAGACGCGTTTCACCGTGGCGTCGAAATCGAACCGATGGGTGAGCAGCATGCCCTGCGCCTCCAGCCGGGCCCGCAGCTCGGGCGTGTCGGCGCAGACCTCGTCGAAAAACAGCCGCAACCCGTCCTCGCCCTCCTCCTCGGACAGGAAGCGGAACAGCTCGGCCTGTCCCAGCTCGGGCCGGTCTGCGCGCCGCCGGTAGGAGCCGTGATCCTGCCGGAAGGCGAGGTGGTCGCGGAAATGCGCCCATTCGGGGGCGTGGAAATGCGCCACGTAGACCCCGGGCAGCTTGCTGCGGTTGGTCGCCTCGGCGCCGCGGTATTTCAGCGCGTGGATGCCCAGCCGCGTGTCCGGGATGCCGGTCCGCACAAGGATCTTGCCCGAGGTATGCGACAGGAACCCGCCATAGAGATGCATCCCGAAGGTCGGGTAGATGTCCTGCAGCCGGGCCTTGGGCACGCCGGCCTGCGCATGGGTCAGCTTGAAATGGCACGGCGTCGCGCCCTCGCGGGCCAGCGCCTCGGCGGGCGGGATACGCGCCACGGCATGGGCGGGCGGCAGCTGGGCCAGCAGACCGGGCAGGGGCGCCTCGGCGATCAGGAACTCGTCCACGTCCACATGGCCCAGCCAGTCCAGCGTCTCGGCCGAGGCGGCCAGCGCGCGGGTGGCGTTCAGCGCCTGCCGGCGCTGGTGGGCGTCGGGGCGCGGCTTGCCGGTGGCCTGCCAGTAGGCGTCATCGCAGCGGGTCAGGCGGATGCGCGGGTGGCGTGCCAGGTAGGACTCGGCCTCGGGGTCGGGCGCGTCGAGATAGAGGTGCAGCTCCTGCGCGCCCATGTCGAGGTGATGCGCGGCAAAGCGGGCGATCTGCGCCAGCGGCGCCTTGACCGTGGCCACCAGACCCCAGCGCAGGGTCTGCGGCGACAGGTGCAGCCGGTCGACCGGCACCGGCGCGATATGGGATTTCGCGGCGGGGGTCTCGGCCTTTTCCGCCTTGCGCCGGCGCATCGTCTCGAACCGGCTGAACACGGTGCGCGGGTCATGGATCATGAGGTCGATCAGGTGATGGGCGAGCGGCGCGATCACGGCATCCTGCGCGGCCTCCTGCCAGAGCCGGGCGATCAGGTTCACGTCGAGCCCGCCGCCCGCCAGCGCATAGGCATCCATGTCGAGCGGCAGGGCGGCCCGCAGCTTGCCCGCGCCGTGCGGCTGATCGGGGGGAGTGCCTGAGTAGAGCCGCTCGCTCTCGTAGAGTTTCATCGTGCCGAAGAGCGCAGTCAGCGCCAGCCCGGTGGCACGCTGCACCGGGGTCAGCCCGTGATCGCCGAAGGTGGTCACCGAGGAGACCAGCCAGCGCGCATCAAGACTGTCGAGCAGGTGGTCGGACTGCTCGGCCCAGAGCCGGTGGAACAGGCGCGGCGCGTGCTCGGGCACGGATCGCTTGCGCAAATGCGAGATGAGCAGCGCGTTCAGCAGGCAGAGCTGCGAGCGGCCGGCCAGTTCCGTGGCCAGCTGCACCCGCTTGCGGTGGAAGGAGGATCGGAAGGACGGCGTGTCCTCGGGCGCCTGCACGGCCTTGCAGGCCAGCGCGGCAAGGTCGATATCCTCGGGCGGCAGGCCTTCGCCCGGCGCGGTGTCGAACGGGTCGCGGCGGCCCTCGTACCGGGCCAGAAGGGCGGCGATTCCGCCGCGATAGGTGGGGGTCCTGCGCATGGGGCGACAGTGGCGAAGCGGCGCCGCCTCGGCAAGGTGGCCGCTGTCGAATTGTGCCGGCCTGCGGCCGGCGCAGGGGCCTCGGCGCGCGGGCCTGCGGCCCGGCGCCTCGGGCGGGTGCGCGTGGCGGGCCGGGCGCGGGTGTGCCGGCCGGGGCGTCGGTGCCGCGGGCGGGCATGAGTATTTGCGGGAAAGATGAAAGCCAGGGCTTCACAAGCGCGGGGCGCTGGGGCATCTGGCCGGCATGGCTATGACATCCTTCGACCTGACGGCCCGCGACGGCCGGGCCCGGCTGGGCGTGATCCGCACGCCGCGGGGCGAGATCCGCACCCCGGCCTTCATGCCGGTGGGCACGGCGGCCACCGTCAAGGGCATGCTGCCCGAGAGCGTGGCGGCCACCGGCGCCGACATCCTGCTGGGCAATACCTATCACCTGATGCTGCGCCCCGGGGCGGAGCGGATCGACCGGCTGGGCGGGCTGCACCGGTTCATGAACTGGGACCGGCCGATCCTGACCGATTCGGGTGGGTTCCAGGTGATGAGCCTGTCGGACCTGCGCAAGCTGACCGAGGACGGGGTGGAGTTCCGCAGCCATATCGACGGCTCCCGGCACATGCTGAGCCCGGAGCGGTCGATGGAGATCCAGCGGCTCCTGGGCTCGGATATCGTGATGGCCTTCGACGAATGCCCGGCGCTGCCGGCGGATCGCGAGCGGATCGCGGCCTCGATGCAGCTGTCGATGCGCTGGGCGGCGCGCTCGCGCGAGGCCTTCGGCGACCGGCCGGGGCACATGCTGTTCGGGATCATGCAGGGCGGGCTGGAGCGCGATCTGCGCGAGGAGAGCGCCGCGGCGCTGCGGGATATCGGCTTCGACGGCTATGCCGTGGGGGGGCTCGCCGTGGGCGAGGGGCAGGCGGCCATGTTCGACTGTCTCGACTACGCGCCGGGGTTTTTGCCGGAGGACCGGCCGCGCTACCTGATGGGGGTGGGCAAGCCCGATGACATCGTCGGCGCGGTGGTGCGCGGCATCGACATGATGGATTGCGTGCTGCCCTCGCGCTCGGGGCGGACTGGGCAGGCCTGGACGCGGCGCGGGCAGGTCAACATCAAGAACGCGCGCCATGCCGATGATCCGCGGCCGCTGGACGAGGCCTGCAGCTGTCCGGCCTGCCAGGGCTATTCGCGTGCCTACCTGCATCACGTCTTCCGCGCCGGCGAGATGATCGCGGGCATGCTGCTGACCTGGCACAACCTGCATTACTACCAGGAGCTGATGGCGGGGCTGCGCGCGGCCATTGCCGAGGGGCGCATGGCCGCGTTCGAGGCCGATTTCCACGCCGCGCGGGAAGAGGGCGACATTCCGCCGCTCTGAGGGCTTGTCTTTCGCGCGGCGGGGTTAGCTCTGCATCCAGACCCGAAAGGAGCCCGCCCCATGTCCGATACCGCCCCCGTCCTGCTGTGGTTTCGCCGCGACCTGCGGCTGTCCGATCATGCCGCCTTGCGCGCCGCCGTGGCGGCGGGCGGGCCGGTGATCCCGGTCGTGCTGCGCGACGCGCTGGTCGAGGGGCTGGGCACCGCGCCGCAATGGCGGCTGGGGCTGGGGCTGGAGGCGCTGGACGCGGCGTTGGAGGAGAAGGGGTCACGGCTGATCCTGCGCTCGGGCCGGGCGGTTGAGATGCTGCCTGCGCTGGTCGAGGAGACGGGCGCGCGGGCGGTCTACTGGTCACGGGCCTATGATCCCGAGAGCGTCGCACGCGACACCGAGGTCAAAGCGGCGCTGAAGGCGCGGGATGTGGACGCGCAGAGCTTTGCCGGCCACCTGATGTTCGAGCCCTGGACGGTGGAGACCAAGCAGGGGCAGTTCTACAAGGTCTACACCCCGTTCTGGAAGGCGGTGCGCGGGCGCGACGTGGCCGCGCCCGAGGCGACGCCGGGGCGGATCCCGGCACCGGCGAACTGGCCCGAGAGCGAGCGGCTGGAGGACTGGGCGCTGGGGGCGGGGATGCGCCGTGGGGCGGGGGTGGTCCGGCCCTACGTGCAACTGGGCGAGCGCGCGGCGCAGAGCCGGCTGGGGGCTTTCATGGCGTCGAAAGTGGCCGATTACGATTACGGGCGCGACCGGGTGGCCGAGGACGGGACCTCGTGCCTGAGCGAGAATCTCAGCCTGGGCGAGATCAGCCCGGCGCAGTGCTGGCATGCCGGCATGCGCGCGCACGAGGATGGCAAGCCGGGGGCCGAGACCTTCCTCAAGGAGCTGGTTTGGCGCGAATTCGCCTATCACCTGCTGTGGCACACGCCGCGGCTGGCCACCGACAACTGGCGCGAGGACTGGGACGCCTTCCCGTGGAACGAGGACGAGCGCCTGGCCGAGGTGAAGGCCTGGAAGCAGGGGCGCACCGGCGTGCCCTTCGTCGATGCGGGCCTGCGCGAGATGTACGTGACCGGGCGGATGCACAACCGCGCGCGGATGGTGGTGGCAAGCTACCTGACCAAGCACCTGATGTGCCACTGGAAGATCGGTATGCACTGGTTCGAGGATTGCCTGATCGACTGGGACCCGGCCTCGAACGCGATGGGCTGGCAATGGTCGGCCGGATCGGGGCCCGATGCGACGCCCTATTTCCGCGTGTTCAACCCGATCACGCAGCGCGAGCGCTTCGATCCCCAGCGCGCCTATGTGACCCGCTGGATCGCCGAGGGGCGCAGTTCTCCGTCCGCCGAGGCGTTGTCCTATTTCGAGGCCATTCCCGAGAGTTGGTCGCTGTCGCCGGACGACGCCTATCCCGCGCCGGTGGTGGGTGTGGACGAGGGCCGCAAGCGCGCCCTTGCGGCCTACGAGAACCGGGATTTCTGAAGCGGCAAGCCGCTTCGAAGCGGCTTGTTTCAAGCGGCTTGCAAGCCGCTTTGTCACGCGATTTGCAAATCGCGTCAGGAAGGCCCTTCGAAGGGCCTTCCCCCGGCGGGACCGGTTGCGCCCTGTATTGGGCAATGCGCATGCCGCGGATGTGGGGATTTCGACGCAAAATCGGGGTTTTGGCGCCTGCCACGCTTGCCAGCCCGGCCTGACGCCATAAACTTGCTGAAATCTGAATGGAACAGGGACAGGCCATGATCCTGCATGACACCGCGGACCAGAAAGATCTGCCCCGCTACTTCGCCCGCGTCTTCGACACCGCCAATGCCATGGCGCGCGGCCGGCTCGACTTCGTGCTGCCCGACGGCCGGCGCTTCCGCGCCGAGGGGGCCGCGCCCGGCCCGGTGGCCGAGTTGCACATCCACAATGACGACCTGTTCGCCCGGCTGATCCGTGAGGGCGATCTTGGCTTCTGCGAGGCCTATGTCGATGGCTGGTGGTCCACCCCCGACCTGATGGCCTTCATGGATCTCGTGCATGCCGACAATGACGACCTGTATGACGGCTTTCCGGGGCTGAAGATCGCGCGCGCCTACGAGATGCTGCGCTTTTGGCTGCAATCGAACTCCAAGCGGCAGGCGAAGAAGAACATCTCCTACCACTACGATCTCGGCAACGAATTCTACGGGCTCTGGCTCGACGACACGATGACCTATTCCTCGGCCAAGTTCGACACCGGGCAGGAGAGCATGGAGAAGGCACAGATCGCCAAATATGCCAGCATGGTCGACCAGATGGGCGCCCAGCCCGGCGACCACGTGCTGGAGATAGGCTGCGGCTGGGGCGGCTTTGCCGAATATGCCGCGAAGGAACGCGGGCTGCGGGTCACCGGGCTGACCATCTCGAAAGAGCAGCTGGCCTATGCGCAGGAGCGTATCGCGAAGGCCGGCCTGTCCGACCGGGTGGAGCTCAAGCTGCAGGATTACCGCGACGAGACCGGCACCTATGACGGGATCGCCTCGATCGAGATGTTCGAGGCGGTGGGGCAGAAATACTGGCCGACCTATTTCGACACGGTGCGCGAGCGGCTCAAGCCCGGGCGCAATGCCACGCTGCAGATCATCACCGTCCAGCATCGCCGCTGGGAGGTCTATCGCAAGGGCGTGGATTTCATCCAGAAATACATCTTCCCCGGTGGCATGCTGCCCAGCCCGGTGGTCCTGCGCGAGGAGATCGAGCGTGCCGGGCTGCAGGTGGTGCGCTCGCTGGAATTCGGCGAGAGCTATTCCCAAACGCTGCGCCGCTGGCACGAGACCTTCAACGACCGCTGGGATTCGGTGGCTGAGCTGGGGTTCGACGCGCGGTTCCGACGGATGTGGAATTTCTACCTCGCCTCTTGCGCAGCGACCTTCCACAGCGGTAACTGTGACGTGACCCAGATCACGATCGCGAGACCAGCCTGAGACATGCCCACAGCCGCCAAGCTTGTCGCCGCCCTCTGCCTGGCCTTGCTGGCACTCGTGGCTTCGGAAATGATCAAGGGGCTGATGCCGGACGGCACCGCCTTCGGTTCGTTCACACTCGTCAACATGGTGATCGGCGTGCTGATGGGCTGGTTCGTCATCGGGGCGCGCAGCGGGCGAGGCCTGTCTGCGGCCATCTCGAACGGGTTCACCGGCACGGTGGCGCTGGTCTTCTGGGGCCTTTTCGTGCAGGCGGTCAACGAGATGGTGCGCCTTGCACTGGGGCGTCGCTATGACAGTCCGCTCGAGGCGATCGGCGCGGTGTTCGAACTGATCGCGGAATATGGCGAGATCCTGCTGCACGGCCCGCTGATCGCGTTGCTGATCATCGGCGGGATCCTTGCCGGGCTGGCAGCCGAGATGGCGGCGAAACGCTGGAGGTGACCCTGACCGACCTGTTCCTGTACGGCACGCTCCGCCACGTCCCGTTGCTGGAGCGCGTGCTGGGCCGCGCCTGTCCCGAGGCCGAGCCGGCGCAGCTGCCGGACCACGCCGTCTACCGCGCCGACGGCCAGCCCTTTCCGCTGATATGCCCCGAGCCGGGCGGGCGGGCCGAGGGTTTGCTCCTGCGCGGTCTGGACGCGGACGCGGTCGACCGGCTGGATTTCTACGAGGCGGGCTTCGGCTACGACCTGCAGGACGTGAGGGTCGAGACCGCAGACGGGCCCGCCGCGGCGCGGGTCTACATGCCACGCCCGGGCCAGTGGCAGGCGGCCGAGCCCTGGGACCTGGACGGCTGGGTTGCGCGCTGGGGCGCGATCACGCTGGGCGCGGCCGAAGAGGTCATGGCGCGCCGGGGCAGCGCGGCGGCAGCCGACATGGGCCACCTGTTGCCCTTCTTCCGTGCCCGCGCCTGGTCGCACGAGATGGCGCGGCAGCCGGCACCGCAGACGCTGCGCAGCACGATGACCACCGAGGATGTCGAGATCTTGCGCCCGCGCCCCGGGTTCGACGGGTTCTTCCGCATCCGCGCGACCGAGCTGCGCCACCGCTTGTTCGGCGGCGGCTGGAGCGAGCCGATGCCGCGCGAGTGCTTCGTGGCCTACGATGTCTCGCTGGTCCTGCCTTATGATCCGCGCTCCGATCACGTACTTCTGATCGAGCAGGTCCGCTTCGGCCCGATCCATCGCGGCGACCCGGCGCCCTGGGTGCTGGAGCCGGTTGCCGGTTTGATCGACGCCGGCGAGACGCCCGAGGCTGCAGCGCTTCGCGAGGCGCGCGAAGAGGCGGATCTGGAGATCGACAGGCTGCTGCCGATCACCCGGGCCTATGCCTCGCCGGGCTATTCCACCGAGTTCTTCAACTGTTTCCTCGGCCTGTGCGACCTGTCTGGCCATGACCGGGGCCTTGGCGGGCTGGACACCGAACACGAGGACATCCGCCACCACGCGATCCCCTTCGAGCGCGCCATGGAGCTGGTCGAGAGCGGCGAGATCAACGCCGCGCCGCTTGTCATGATGATCCTGTGGCTGGCCACGCGCCGCGAGGGGCTGCTGGCATCCGCTTGAGTTCCCGGCGGGGCGGTCCTACACCATTCCAGAGATGGACAGGAAAGGACGCGCCATGCGTATCGCTCAGGACCTGGCACAGGCCGTCGGCCGGACGCCGCTGATCCGGCTTCGGAAAGCCTCGGAAGAGACCGGCTGCGAGATCCTCGGCAAGGCCGAGTTCATGAATCCCGGCCAGTCGGTCAAGGACCGCGCGGCGCTGTTCATCATCCGCGACGCGATGGAGAAGGGTCTGCTGGAGCCGGGCGGCACCATCGTCGAGGGCACGGCCGGCAATACCGGGATCGGGCTGGCACTGGTCGGCGCCTCGCTGGGCTTCAAGACGGTGATCGTCATCCCCGAGACGCAGAGCCAGGAAAAGAAGGACATGCTGCGCCTTGCCGGGGCCGAGCTGGTGCAGGTGCCCGCCGCGCCCTATCGCAACCCCAACAACTACGTGCGCTATTCCGGCCGCCTCGCCGAAGAACTGGCGAAGACCGAGCCGCATGGCGCGATCTGGGCCAACCAGTTCGACAACGTGGCCAACCGGCAGGCCCATGTCGAGACCACCGGCCCCGAGATCTGGGACCAGACCGACGGCAAGGTGGACGGGTTCATCTGCGCGGTGGGCTCGGGCGGCACGCTGGCCGGCGTGGCGCAGGCCCTGCAGCCCAAGGGGGTCAAGATCGGCCTGGCCGATCCCGATGGCGCGACGCTCTACAACTACTACACCACGGGCGAGCACAAGGCCGAGGGCAGCTCGATCTCGGAAGGGATCGGGCAGGGGCGGATCACCGCCAATCTCGAAGGCTTCCGCCCGGACCTCGCCTACAACATCCCCGACAGCGAGGCGCTGCCCATCGTCTTCGACCTGCTGGCCGAGGAAGGGCTGTGCATGGGCGGCTCGACCGGGGTGAACGTGGGCGGCGCGATCCGCATGGCGCGCGAGATGGGGCCGGGCCACACCATCGTGACGATCCTGTGCGATTTCGGGAACCGCTACCAGTCCAAGCTGTTCAACCCCGACTTCCTGAAGGACAAGGGCCTGCCCACGCCGCCATGGCTGACGCGTGCCCCGGCCAGCATTCCCGGCGTCTTCGAGGACACATGACACAGATCACCCGCTGGATCACCGCATCGCTTCTGGCGCTGGCGCTGCTGGCCGGCGCCGCGCTGGCGCAGGACCTGGCCGGGCCGGATTACGACACCTGGAACAGCCGCGCCGACCAGGCCGAGCAGGTGATCGAGGAGGGGCGCGCCTCGGACCAGGCGCTGGAGGATCTGCGCGCCCGCATCGCCGGCTGGCGCGAGCAGTTCCTGGCCGCGCAGGACACCAACGCCTCGCGCATCGACACGCTGCAATCGCAGATCGACGCGATCGGGCCGGCGCCGGAGGACGGCACCGAGGATCCCGAGATCGCCAAGCGCCGGGCCGAGCTGAACGAACAGCTGGCGCGGCTGCGTGCACCGGTGCTGCGCGCCGAAGAGGCCTATACCCGCGCCAACGGCATCATCGGCGAGATCGACCGCATCATCCGTGAGCGCCAGACCGACGAGCTGCTCGAGCTCGGGCCCTCGCCGCTCAACCCGGCCTACTGGCCGCAGGCGATCGAGGACCTGACCCAGTCGCTGCGCAATGCCTGGCGCGAGATCGCCTCCAACGCCACCTCGCGGCTCTACCAGTCCGAGGCGCAGCGCAACCTTCCGCTGATCCTGGTGCTGCTGGCGATCGGGGTGATGCTGCTGCTGCGCGGCCGGTCCTGGGCGCGGACCGGGGTGCAGATGCTGCATGGCGGTGCGCGGCGCGGCACGGGCGTGTTCCGCTTCATGGTCTCGCTGGGCCAGATTGTGCTGCCGCTGGCGGGGATCTACGCGCTCAGCCAGGCTGCCTTTGCCACCGGCATGATGGGGCCGCGCTGGACGCTGCTGCTGGAGAACCTGCCGATCTGGGCGACCACGATGCTGGGCATCCACTGGCTGGCCGACCAGGCCTTTCACGATGATGACGACATCGCGGCGCTGCAACTGACGGCCGATGACCGGGTCAAGGCGCGGGCCTTCGCCTCGATCCTTGCCGTGCTCTACGTGCTGCGCGACGTGATCGACACGCTGGCGGCGCTGGACAATTTCCCGGCCGAGACCATGGCCGTGGCGCAGTTCCCGGTGCTGGTGCTGTCGGGCTATTTCCTGTTCCGGCTGGGTCGTGTGCGCAATGACGCGCCCATGGCCGGCAGCGCCGAGGCGCGCGATCCCAGCTCGCAAAGCGTGTTCCGCCTGCGCCTCGCGCGCCTTCTGGGCCGCGCCGCGATCATCATCGGCGTGCTGGGCCCGGTCATGGCCGGGATCGGCTATTACCGCGTGGGCGAGGCGCTGGTCTACCCGGCCATCGCCACGCTGGCGCTGGTGGGCATCGTTCTGGTGCTGCAGAGCTTCTTCAACAGCCTCTACGAGATGGTCACCGGCCGCAACGCGGAAGAGGACGAAAGCCTGCTGCCCGTGCTGGCGGGCTTCATGCTCAGCCTTGCCGCGCTGCCCATCCTCGCGCTGATCTGGGGCGCGCGGGTGGCCGACCTGACCGAGCTCTGGGCGCGGTTCCGCGAGGGGTTCCAGTTCGGCGAGACGCGCATCTCGCCCACCGATTTCCTCGTCGTGGTGATCGTCTTCATCCTGGGCTACCTGCTGACGCGGCTGCTTCAGGGGGCGCTGCGCACCACGATCCTGCCCAAGACCAAGATGGACCAGGGCGGGCAGAACGCCGTCGTCTCGGGCATCGGCTATGTCGGGATCTTCTTGGCCGCGCTGATCGCCATCACGGCGGGCGGGCTGGACCTGTCCTCGCTGGCCATCGTCGCCGGTGCGCTCTCGGTCGGGATCGGTTTCGGCCTGCAGAACATCGTGTCGAACTTCGTCTCGGGGATCATCCTGCTGATCGAACGCCCGATCGGCGAGGGCGACTGGATCGAGGTCAACGGCACGCATGGCATCGTCAAGGACATCTCGGTCCGCTCGACGCGGCTGGAGACCTTCGACCGCTACGACCTGATCATTCCCAATGCCGATTTCGTCTCGGGCACGGTGGCCAACTACACCCGCGGCAACTCGCTGGGCCGGATCATCGTCGGGGTCGGCGTGGCCTATGGCTCGGACACCCGCAAGGTCGAGAAGGTGCTGCTCAACATCGCGCGCCAACATGACAAGGTGCTGATGAACCCTGCGCCTTACGTCTATTTCAAGGGGTTCGGCGCGGATTCCATGGATTTCGAGATCCGCGCCATCCTCACCGATATCGGCGAGGGGCTGGCCGTGCGCACCGAGATGAACCACCAGATCGCCGAACGCTTCGCCGAGGAGGGCATCGAGATCCCCTTCGCGCAGCGCGATGTCTGGCTGCGCAACCCCGAGACGCTGACCGCGAAACCGCCGCAAGAGGCCGCACCCGCCAGCACCGAGGGCGGCTCGGGCACGCCGGCCGAGCCCTCGGCCACTGGGCCCGCGCGGCCGGAACCCGGCGCGGTGGGCGCCGACCCGGATGGAGACGGACGATGAGCGCACTATACCGCGAGGATGCCTACCTGCGCGAGGCAACCGGCCGCGTCACCGGCCATACCGAAGAGGGTGGTCTGATCGTCACGCCGCCGCTTTTCTACCCCACGGGGGGCGGGCAGCCGGGCGACAGCGGCCGGATCGACTGGTCCGGCGGGCAGCTCGCCATCGCCACGACGGTGCGCGGGGCCGAGGGCGCGCCGGTGATGGTGCCGGCCGAGCCCGCGCCGCTGCCGCCGGTGGGCGCCGAGGTGGTGCAGGTGCTCGACTGGGAGCGGCGCCACCGCCACATGCGCATCCACACCGCGCTGCACCTGCTCAGCGTGGTGATCCCGCTGCCGGTCACCGGCGGCCAGATCGGCGCCGGCAAGGGGCGGCTGGATTTCCACATGCCCGAGCCGCCCGCGGACCTGGCTGCGCTGGAGGCGGCGCTGAACGGGCTGGTCGACCGCGACCTGGCCGTCACCGAGGGCTGGATCACCGAGGCCGAGCTGGACGCCCGGCCCGAGCTGGTCAAGACCATGTCGGTCCAGCCGCCACGCGGCGCCGGCCGGATCCGCCTGGTGCGCATCGGCGACGGCACCGAGCAGGTCGACCTGCAACCCTGCGGCGGCACCCATGTCGCGCGCACCGGCGAGATCGGCACGCTGCGCATCGGCAAGGTCGAGAACAAGGGCAAGCAGAACCGCCGGGTCAACATCACGCTGGCCTGAGCGCCCCTCTCGAACAGCGCCGCTGTGGCGGCTCCGCTTTACTCGGCACCCCTCCTAGTTCCCCGTGACGCCGAGGGACGGGAGCACGTACTCTCCCGGAGACAGTCGGACCGGGCTCGGAGCGCATCACTGTACATTGGAGTAGCCCCCTGAAAGTGGTCCACCAACAGGGATAGTTTCATCCCGAATATTGGAGGATCAGCGATGGCTGGAAAGCGAGAGAATTCGAGGCGTTCCGCCATTGGTTCGAGGAATGCCGAAGAATGAAGAGATTGTATCGAAGCTTCGTCAGGTTGAAGTTTTCAAGGACAAGGGGCGACGATTACCGAAGCTGTGCGCCAGATCGGGCTGACGCGGAAAACGTTTTACCGCTGGCGGAAGCTCTACGGCGGTATGCAGCGGTCACAACTTGTGCGGCTGAAGGAGCTGGAGATGGTCTGCCCCCAGAAAAGTGGTCCTTCCTGAGGTAGGCTTTCGAGCCAGATGGAGGACGAACGAATGGGACAGAAGAGACACAAGCCGGAGGAGATCG
>NZ_LPXO01000016.1 GCF_001482405.1 Pseudoponticoccus marisrubri | reverse complement strand
TCCTCCAGGGCACCCAACGCGACGCCCTGCCCGGACCCGAAGCCGGCCTGCGCTCCATGACCGCCGTCCACGCCGCCGTAAAATCCGCAAAACAAAACGGAACATGGACAAACGCTATACCAGACGCGCTCAAGTGACCTAGCCAGTGATCGCGGGCGCCGGGCGCAGGGTGCCGCGATCCACCACCGTGCAGGAAAAGACCCGCGCCTCGGGCGAGCGGTCGTGGTTCTCCAGCGTGGCGACCATCAGGTCGATCGAGGAGGCCACGATCCGCTCGATCGGCTGGCGCAGCGTGGTCAGGTCGATGATGTTCCAGCGCGCCATCTCCATGTCGTTCAACCCGAGGATTCCGACCTGGCCCGGGCAGTCATGGCCGCTGTCGCGCAGGGCCGACAGCGCGCCGATCGACAGCACGTCGTCGCCGCAGAAATAGGCCTCGGCCGGGTCGCCCTCGGCCAGCAGGCGGGTCATCTCCTCGCGCCCGGCATCGAAGGAATAGGCGCCGGCGAAGGAATGGGTCACGCGGGCCTCGGGATGGGTCTTGAGCTCGCTCAGGAAGCCGGCCAGCCGGTCCTGCGTGGTGGTCGCGCCCTCGGGCCCGCCGAGGAAGGCGATGCGGCGATAGCCGCGCGACAGCAGCGTATGCGCCGCCAGCCGGCCACTGGCCACGTTGTCGATCCCCACCACGTGCACCTGCGCGGAACTGGCGGCGCGGCCGAAGGCGTGCACCACCGGCATGCCGGCATCGAGGAAGGCGCGCGAGAAGGTGGGCGGCAGGGTGGAGGAGGCCACGACGACCCCGTCGACCGAGTATTGCCGCAACATGCGCAGCGAGGCCTCGGGCCCCGGCTCGTCCGAGAGGTTGACCAGCAGCGGGCGCAGGCCGCGATCCTGCAGACCGCGGGTGAACAGGTCGAAGATCTCGAGGAAATAAGGGTTGCGGAAATTGTTCGAGACCAGCCCGATCAGCTTGGTCCGCCCCGTCGTCAGGCTCGAGGCCAGCGCGTTGGGGCTGTAGCCCAGTTCCTGCGCGGCGGTCTCGACCTTGCGTCGCGTCTTCTCCGAGACCGAGGCGCCCGGCGTGAAGGTTCGCGACACCGCCGAGCGCGATACGCCGGCCCGCTCTGCGACGTCCTTCAAGGTCACCGGCACCGTCTTGTCCTTCTTGTTGTCCTGCCGGAAGTCTCTCCCCAACGGGCGGGATTTGCAACCGGTTGCGCATCCGTTGCAGTGGCGGTCGCCCGCCGGGGGCGCGCGAAATGCGCAAAAAGCGGCGGATCCGAATTGCGAAGCGGGCCCGGCCGCCATAGCTCCTCACACATGACGTTCCAGATCACCTCCGTTATCGGTCCCGTGCTGGTCCTCGACGATGTCGCGGACGGGCAGATGCATCTTGCCGCGCTCTTCATCGCTCCGGGCACCGCGCCGCCGCCGCCGGTCGAGGTGGCGGGGCAGGCCCATCCCTGCACCGTGCTGGCCCATCACGACGCGGCCACGGTCTGGCGCGCGCGGTTCGCACTGCCGGCCGATCACAGCTCGGAATACGCATGGAACGGAGACTCCTACGGTGTGGCGGGCGGCCTGACCGGCGATCTGCGCATGGCCTACGTGTCCTGCAACGGCGAGGAGGTCGGCGACATGGAGCGCGAGACCTCGGAGCGCAACGCCATGTGGGAGCGGCTGCGCGCAGAGCATCGCCAGCGCCCGATCGCGTTGCTGTTGCACGGGGGCGACCAGATCTATGCCGACGAGGTCACGCAGGGCCATCCGCTGAGCGAGGACTGGCCCGACAGGATCCCGCGCGACCCGTCGCAGGGCGACCTGGCCGACCTGCGGCGCCACCTGCGGGCGCGCTTCCTCGAACGTTACGCCGCGCTCTATGCCGCGCCGCAATTCGCCTGGCTGGCCGCGCGGGTGCCTTCGCTGATGCAATGGGACGATCACGACATCTGCGACGGCTGGGGCTCGCTGCCACGTTCACGCACCTACTCGCCGGTGGGGCAGGCGCTGTTCGACGTGGCGCGCGACGCCTTCCTCGTGTTCCAGCATGCGGCGACGGATGACGACCTGCCGGCGCGCTTTGCCGATCCCTCGGGGCTGCATCTGGGCTGGGCGGTCGACGCGCCCGAGCTGCGCATCGTGGCGCCCGACCTGCGCGGCGAGCGCACGCGGCGGCAGGTCATGGGGGCGGGCGGCTGGCAGATGATGGAGGCCGAGGCGGCGCGCCGCGCGGCCGGGCACAGTTTCCTGATGTCCAGCGTGCCGCTGCTGGGGCCGCGCCTGTCGGTGCTCGAGGCGCTGATGGTCGCCATACCCAGCATGCAGAAATACGAGGACGACCTGCGCGACCAGTGGCAGAGCCGTGCCCATCGTGACGAATGGCGCCGAATGCTGACCCTCGTGCGCGACATGGCGCAGCGCGACGGGCATGACATCACCGTGCTGTCGGGCGAAATCCACCTGGCCACCCGTGCCACGATGGAGCTGGGCGGCGGGCTGCAGCTGAACCAGCTGGTGGCCTCGGGCATCGCGCATCGCGCGCCGCCCCGCGCCTGGGCGCGGACGCTGGGCGCGCTGGCCAGTTTCGGAGAGAACCCCCTGCCGGGCCACCCGATCCGGGTGGGGCGGCTGCCGGGGCAGGCGCGGCGCTACGTGGCCGAGCGCAACTACCTGATGCTGGAGCGCGCGGCCGGCAGCTGGGCCGCGCGCTGGGACCTGGAGGCCAGCGGCATGACGGAGCCGCTGGCGCTGTGAGCCGGGCCTAGGGCTTCGCGCCGCCCTGCAGGTAATCCGCCACGGCGGTGCCGGCCGGATCGGTCCCGTGGCCGGAGGCCAGCCCGGGCAGCAGCGCGGCGCTTTCGGTGGGCATGTCGGGCAGGGTATGCGCGATGCCCTTGTGGCAGTCGATGCAGGTCGCCTCGCCCGTGGCCAGCAGCCGTTCGTGGGAATCCGCGGCACGCGGGCTTTGCGCCGAGAAGTCCATCGCCACCTCGGAATGGCAGTTGCGGCATTCCAGGCTGTCATTGGCCTCGAACCGCGCCCACTCCCGCTGCGCCATTTCCAGCCTGTGCGCCTCGAACTTCTCGCGCGTGTTGATCGTGCCGAAGAGCCAGCCATAGACCTCTTTCGAGGCGGCGATCTTGCGGGCGATCTTGTTGGTCCATTCATGCGGCACGTGGCAGTCCGAGCACTTGGCCCGCACGCCCGAGGCATTGGTGTAATGCACCGTGGTCTGCAGGTCGGCATAGACGTTGTCGCGCATCTCGTGGCAGCCGGTGCAGAATTCCTGCGTGTTGGTGACCTCGAGCGCGGTGTTGAACCCGCCCCAGAACAGCACGCCGCAGATGAAGCCGCCCAGCGTCAGGAACCCCAGCGAGAAATGCATGCTCGGGCGCCGCATCGCCGCCCAGAGCCGTTTGATGAATGTCCACATGGCTTACTCCCGCGGCATCGTCAGAAGCGTGTCGATGTCGATGAAGGTGTTGGTCACCATCGGCTCGTCCGGGCGCTGCGGCACGTGGCACTGGTTGCAGAAATACCGCCGCGGCGAGACCGAGGCCAGCACCTGCCCGTGCCGGTCGATATAGTGGGTGACCGAGACCATGGGCGCCTGGCTGCGCCCGGTGGCCGCGCGGGCATGGCAGCTGAGGCACTTGTTGTAATTGCGGCTGACCTCGTAGCCCTCGACATCATGCGGGATCAGCGGCGGCTGTTCGGGATAGTTGCGGGCCTCGCGCAGGTCGGTGTCGACGAAGGGCCGCATCCGCGGCGGCATCTCGTCCTCGGGCGGGTCGGTGGCCCGCAGCGTCGAGATGTTGTTCATGCTCTGGGCCGCGGCGAGGCCGCCCACGAGGCAGGCCAGCACGGCGAGTTTCAGTCCTGTATAGCGCATCACACCGCCTCCACCTTGCAGGCGCATTTCTTGAAATCGGTCTGCTTCGAGATCGGGTCCGTCGCATCAAGCGTCAGCTTGTTGATCAGCTGGTTGGCATCGAACCACGGCACGAAGATCAGCCCGCGCGGCACCTTGTTGCGGCCGCGCGTCTCGACCCGGGTCAGCATGTCGCCCCGGCGCGAGGTCAGCTTGACCGCGCTGCCGCGATGCAGGCCCAGCTCGGCCGCATCCTGCGGGTGCATATAGACCATGGCGTTGGGATAGGCCTTGTGCAGCTCGGGCACCCGATCGGTCATCGAGCCGGAATGCCAATGCTCCAGCACGCGCCCCGTCACCAGCCAGAAGGGGAAGTCCTCATCCGGGCTCTCGGCCGGCGGCTCGTAGGGCAGGGCGAAGATGTTGGCCCGCCCGTCGGGCTTGCCGTAGAACTCGACGCCCGCGCCCTTGGTCACGTAAGGGTCATAGCCCTCGCGGTAGCGCCATTTGGTCTCGACCCCGTCGACCACGGGCCAGCGCAGGCCGCGCACCTGGTGATAGGTGTCGAAATCGGCCAGGTCATGGCCATGGTCGCGGCCGAAGCGGGCATATTCCTCGAACAGGCCCTTCTGCACGTAAAAGCCGAATTCCGTGCTTTCGTGGTTCGGATGGGCCTCGGTCTCGGACAGCTCGAACGCGTCCACGTTGCCATTGGCAAACAGCACCTCGAACAGGGTCTTGCCCCGATACTCCGGCGCGGCGGCGAGGATCTCCTCGGGCCAGACCTCGTCGGTGGTGAAGCGCTTGGAGAATTGCATCAGCTGCCAGAGATCGGATTTCGCCTCGCCCGGGGCGGGGACCAGCTCGTGCCAGAACTGGGTGCGGCGCTCGGCATTGCCATAGGCGCCCTCCTTCTCGACCCACATGGCCGTGGGTAGCACGAGATCCGCGGCCTGCGCGGTCACCGTGGGATAGGCGTCCGAGACCACGATGAAATTGTCCGGGTTGCGGTAGCCGGGATAGGTCTCCTCCATCAGGTTGGGCGCGGCCTGCAGGTTGTTGTTCACCTGGATCCAGTAGGCGTTGATCTTGCCGTCCTTCAGGTGCCGGTTCTGCAGCACGGCATGCGCGCCGACCCAGCCGGGCACCGTGCCCTCTGGCAGTTTCCAGATCTCCTCGGCCACCTTGCGGTGCTCGGGATTGGCCACCACCAGGTCGGCGGGCAGGCGATGCGCGAAGGTGCCGACCTCGCGCGCGGTGCCGCAGGCCGAGGGCTGGCCGGTCAGCGAGAAGGGCGAGTTGCCAGGCTCGGCGATCTTGCCGGTCAGCAGGTGCACGTTGTAGATCATGTTGTTCACCCAGACCCCGCGGGTGTGCTGGTTCACCCCCATGGTCCAGAGCGACATGACCCTGGTGTCGGGATCGGCATAGATCTCGGCCAGCCGCTCGATCCGGTCGGCCGGCACGCCCGACAGCTCGGCCGCGTAGTCGAAGGTGTAGGGCTCGAGGAACTCGGCGAATTCCTCGAATGTCATGTCGGCGGCGCCGCCCGCCTTGTCGGGATTGGCCGCGGCCTGTTCCAGCGGGTGCTCGGGGCGCAGCCCGTAGCCGATATCGGGGTTGCCGCGCTTGAAGTTGACATGCGCATCCACGAAGTCGCGGTTGACCCGGTCGGTCTTGATGATGTGCCGCGCGATGGCGTTGAGAAGCGCCAGGTCGGTCTGCGGCGTGAAGGTCATCTCGAGATCGGCCAGGTCATAGCTGCGATGCCGGTAGGTCGACAGCACGGCCACCTCGACATGCGGGGCCGAGAGGCGCCGGTCGGTCAGCCGCGTCCACAGGATCGGGTGCATCTCGGCCATGTTCGAACCCCAGAGCACGAAGGCATCGGCATGTTCGAAATCGTCGTAGCAGCCCATCGGCTCGTCGATGCCGAAGGTGCGGATGAAGCCCGCCACGGCCGAGGCCATGCAATGCCGCGCGTTGGGGTCGATGTTGTTCGACCGGAACCCGGCCTTGTAGAGCTTGGAGGCGGCGTAGCCTTCCCAGACGGTCCACTGGCCCGAGCCGAACATGCCCACGCCCTCGGGGCCCTTCTCGGCTAGCGTCTTCTTGAACTTCTCGGCCATGATGTCGAAGGCCTCGTCCCAGCTGACCTCCTCGAACTCGCCATCCTTGTGGTAGACGCCGTCGCGCTTGCGCAGCAGTGGTTTTGTCAGGCGGTCGGCGCCGTACATGATCTTGGACAGGAAGTAGCCCTTGACGCAGTTCAGCCCACGATTGACCTCGGCCTCGGCATCGCCATGGGTGGCCACCACGCGGTTGTTGCGCGTGGCCACCATGACCGAACAGCCGGTGCCGCAGAAGCGGCAGGGCGCCTTGGACCATGTCAGCTCGGTCAGGTCGCGCTCGGTCACGATGTTCTGGGCGGCGGCGGGGGTGGACAGGCCGGCCGCCGCGCTGGCGGCGGCGATGGCCTGCGATTTCAGGACATCTCGTCTGGTGAGGGTCATGCGCGCGTCTCCTGGGGTTGGACCTGGGATGGGCCGACGGCGCCCGGATCGGCATCGTCGACATGGTGGTAGACCAGCGTGGCGGCCAGCACGCCGGGCAGCAGCTGGATGCGGGTCAGCGTGTCGTTCAGCACGCTTTGGCTGGGCGCTTCCAGCGTCACGACCAGCTTGCCGTGCTCGCTGCGCACATGAACCTCGCAGCCCTCGGCCTCAAGCCGGCGGGCCACGTCGTCCAGCTGCGCCGGCTTGGCATGGATCACGAGGCTGGAAAGGTGGTGTTCAGACATGGGCGATCTCCACGGCATTGGCGGGGCAGACGGGCACGCAGGCGCCGCAGCCGGTGCAGGTGTCCAGCACCTCGATGCGGGCGGTGCCGCCCAGTTGCGGGCGCAGGCGCAGCGCGTCCTCGGGGCAGGAATCCTCGCAGGCGCGGCAGGCGATGCCCTGCGTCTCGAAGCAGCCCGCGCCGATCCGTGCCTGCGCGGCCATGGCGGGCAGGCGGGTCAGGTCAAAGACCTCGTCGGCGCAGGCCTCGGCGCAGGCGCCGCAGAAGGTGCATTCGGCACTGAAATCCAGGTAGGGGTGGCCGCCGCGCCCGGTGGCCACGATGCCCTGCGGGCAGGCGCGCGCGCAGGCGCCACAGCCGGTGCAGCGGTCGAACAGCCGTTCGGGGTCGGTCCAGGGCATCACGCCATCGGTGCCGCGCCCGCCGAACAGCGCCCGCCGCGGCAGGGTGTCGGGTTTCGTCCGGCTCATGCGCTCAGCTTCCCGGCGGGCCGACGATCAGGTGCTGCATCCAGACGACAAAGCCGAAGCCCCCCACGAAGAGGATGGCGAGGATCGGGAAGAGCACGAAGGCAAGGAACAGAAACGCCAGCGTTTCGTCACGCTTGCCCGGGTGATCCGGCGCGGGATCCGACTGGGTGGATGACACGGGGATGACCTCCGAACTTGATGAGTCGGCCCCAAGTCTTTCACAGCGCTCTCCCGATTTTTTGATTTGCATCATTTTTTGGCAACCCGGTCCGGGTATATGCTCGCCTTGCGCGAACAATACGACTCGAACTGGAGTCCCTCATGATCTCTCTGAGACAGGACCCGCCGCAGCTTTGCGGTGGATGTCCGCTGCGGCGTCTGGACATGGACACCGTGACCGATCTGCAGCCCGAGAACGGCGCGATCGGCGTGATGCATGTGGACCGTGGGCAGGTGCTGCCCAATGGCGGCCCGCTCGACCGGTTCCTGATGCTGCGCGCGGGCGCCCTGAAGGTCGAATATCTCAACCCCGAGGGCCGGCCCGAGGTGGCCGCCTTCCTGCTGCCGGGAGAGCCGGTGGTCACCGCCTTCGCGGACGAACCCGTGGCGATCACCGCGCTGCAGGAAAGCTGGATCTGCGATCTCGATCCCGAACGGGTGCATTGCGCGCCCGACCGGTCGGGCGAGGTGCTGCACGCGTTGACCCACGCGATCGGGGCGCAGGCCGCGCAGGACCAGCGCCGGCTGATCCTCGCCCGCTCGGGCGAAGTGGCCGAGCGGCTCATGTGGTTCCTGCGCGACCTGTCGGCGCGGCAGCAGAGCGCGACGGTGACGCTGGTCATGACCCGCAGCGACATCGCCCACTACCTCGAGACCACGGCCGAGAGCGTCAGCCGCGCCTTCACCGACCTCGTGGCGCAGGGCGCCATCGTGCGCGAACGCCCCCGCCGGATCCGCCTCGCAAGCGCATAGGGCCAAACGAAAACGCCCGGTCCGAAGCGGACCGGGCGTCAGTGTCGTGGTAAGGGAACGCGCTCAGCGCGGCGGCAGCGGCATCCAGTCGGCCATCGCCACGTCGGCATGCTGGAACTGGGGCATCTTGGCGCCCAGATCCTCCATGTTGCGGATGTTCTCGTCGTTCAGGAAGGTCTGCGTGATCAGTGTCGGCGGCACGATGACCGAGGCGCCCGGATCCTCGCCGGCCAGCATCAGCGCCAGCGCCCGGACCGAGACCTCGCCCACCACGGCGGGGTTGGTGGCCACGGTGGCCTTCCACGCGCTGCCCGGCTCGCGCATCAGCGCGATGTCGGCGGTCGAGATGTCGGCGGAATAGATGCTCATCTGCCCGCTCAGGCCCAACTCGTCCGCGGCGATCTTCACCCCCTTGGCGAACTCGTTATAGGGCGCGAAGAAGACCGAGATGCCGGGATTGGCCTGCAGCGCCGCGCGCGCCTGGTTGGCGTTGGCATTGGCGATGGGGTTGTCCAGCGTGCCGATCCGGGCGGCCTCCTCGATGCCCGGGTTGGCCTCCTTGATCTCTTCCCAGGCCACGTGGCGGCGGTCCAGCGGCGCGATGCCGGGGACGTAGACATAGCCGGCGGTGAAGCTGTCGCCATTGTCCTCGATCGCCTGTTCCAGCGCCAGCTTGCCCAGCAGGTAGTCCGACTGCTCGATCTGCGGGATCGCGTCGTTCTCGACATTCACGTCGAAGGCCACGACCTTGATCCCGGCCTCGACGGCGCGCTGCGCCGCGTCGCGCATGGATTCCGTCAGCCCGTGCTGGATGATGATCCCGTCCACTCCCAGCGCGATGGCCTGGTCGACCATGTCGGCCTGCAGTGCCGCGTCCTGCCGGCTGTCCAGCACGCGCAGGTTGACCCCCAGCGCCTCGGCCTGGGTCTCGACGCCCGACAGGTAGGCCTGGAAGAAGTCGCCGGTGGACAGGTAGCGCACCAGCGCGATGGTCACGTCCCCGGGATTGTCGAGCGGCGCCGGGGCCTGTTGTGCCGTGGCCGCGCCCGCGCCGAGCGCGAGGCTCGCGGCGCTCGCAAGGGCCATGAAGTGACGTCTCAGCATGTCGGTGTCCTCCCTATCGCTGATGGTCAATGTCCCGCGCCGCTGCGGCGCGAGGACAGGTAGAATGTGAAGACGAGCGCGGCGACCAGCACGGCGCCCTTGACGAAATCCTGGGTGTAATAGGGCGCGTTCATCATGGTCATGCCCTGCAGCAGGATGCCCACGAACAGCGCGCCGATCGCGGTGCCGAAGGCGTTGGGCCGCGCCGCGCCGAGGACGGCAAAGCCGATCAGCGCGGCCGCCACGCTGTCCAGCAGCAGGTTGTTGCCGCTGGCGATGTCGCCGCGTCCCAGCCGCGCGGCCAGCAGGATCCCCCCGATCGAGGCGGTCACGCCCGAGATCATGTAGGCGGCGATCTTGTAGCGGTTGACCGGCGTGCCCACCAGCGCCGCGGCCCGCGCGTTCGAGCCGATGGCATACATCAGCCGCCCGTGCCGGGTGAAGCCGAGGAACAGCCAGACCAGCACCGCGATGCTGACGAAGATCACCACCGGCATGGGCAGCAGCCGGTCGATGACCAGGTCGAACCGGTGCCGGCCCAGCCAGAGGAAGGCGGCCGAAAAGGTGCCCTCGGCCACGCGCCCATCCGACAGCATCATGCCGGTGGCGATGGAATTGCCCTGCGTGGGGATCCGCTGCAGCCCGATCAGCAGGAACATCATGCCCAGCGTGGCCAAGAGGTCCGGCACCCGGAACTTGACGATCAGCAGCCCGTTGACCAGCCCCACGAAGGCGCCCATCGCGAGGCAGAGCAGCACCGCCACCAGGGTCGGGTGCTCGAGGATGACCATGGAATAGGCCGACAGCATCAGCGCCGAGGTCGCCACCGCCCCGATCGACAGGTCGAACCCGCCCACCACCAGCGTGCAGGTCACCCCCAGCGCGAGGATGCCGGTGATCGCCACCGATTGCAGCACGAAAGCCGCTGAGAGCGGGCCGAAGAAGCCCGGCGCGGCGAGGCTGAAATAGACCACCATCCCGGCCAGCAGGATCAGGAAGCCGTAGCGGATGGCGAAGTCGAGGAGTCTGTCGTTCATGTGGGTCTGTCCGTCGTGCCCGATGCCGCGGCGCTGCCCGAGATGTCGGCGACCAGCGCGGCCAGGTCGATGTTTCGGTTGATGTGTTCGCCGGCCACCGCGCCCTCGCTCATCACCACGATGCGGTCGGCGATCTCCAGCGCCTCGTCGATCTCGGCCAGGAAGACCAGCGTGGCGCGGCCCGGGGCCGTGGCGCGGATGTGGCGGCCGATATCGCGGCGCGCGCCGATATCGACGCCCTGGAAGGGCTCGTCCAGCAGCAGCACGCGGCACGGCTCCAGCAGCCAGCGCGCGATCATCACCTTCTGCTGGTTGCCACCCGACAGGGTGCCAATCCCGTCATGGGGCGATTGGCAGACGATGCCCAGCCGGTCGATCATGCTTCGCGTCTCGGCCCGCTGCCGGCCCGCGTTCAGGAAGGACCCCGTGCTCAACCCCTTGAGGAAGGGCAGGGTCATGTTGTCGGCGATATCGAAGGCCGGGATCACCGCATTGGTGCCGCGATCCTTGGGCGACATGAAGACCCCCTTCGCCACCGCGTCGCCCACCGAGCGCGGCGCATAGGCCTGCCCGTGGATCGCCATGCTGCCCGCGGCAGGGCGGGCCATGCCGAACAGGATCTCGGCCAGGCGGCTCTTGCCGCTGCCCAGAAGTCCCACGATGGCCACCACCTCGCCGTCGCGCGCCTGCAACTCGATCGGCGCGGCCTCCGGGTGTAGGCGCAGGCCTGACAGGTCCAGCACCGGCGCGGCGCCGTGCTGCACGTCCACGTCGACCTCGGTCATGCGGTGGCCCAGCATGGCCGTCACCGCGGCCTCGTAATCCAGCGGCGCGGTGTCGAACACGCCCGAGACCGCGCCGTCGCGCATCACCACGATCGTGTCGGCCAGCCGCCGGATGTCGGACATGCGGTGCGAGATGTAGAGGATCGCCACGCCCTGTGCGCGCAGCCGGTCGATCAGCGCAAAGAGTCGGTCCGCCTCCGTCGCCGAGAGCGAGGAGGTCGGCTCGTCGAGGATCAGCACCTTGGGCGCCCGCGCCATGGCCCGCGCGATGGCGATCATCTGGCGGTCGGCCACCGACAGGTCCGAGACGCGGGCCCGCAGGTTGACCTCGATGCCCATGGCGGCGGCGATCTTGGCCGCCTCGGCGCGCATGGCGCGGCCCCGCACGAACAGCCCGCGACCCCGTTCCACCAGCCGGTCCAGCATCAGGTTGTTGGCCACGTCGAGATCCGGGATCACCCCGTCATCGATCGACTGGTGCACGGTGACGACGCCACGCGCGATGGCATCGGCGGCATCCTCGGGGGCGAAGGGCCGGCCCGCCAGCACCATCTGCCCGCCATCGGCGGCGTGATGGCCGCAGATCACCTTGACCAGCGTGGACTTGCCCGCGCCGTTCGCGCCCATCAGCACGGTCACCGAGCCCGGCGCAAGGCCAAGGTCGATGCCGCGCAGCACGTGGTTGCGGCCAAAGGATTTCTGCAGCCCTGTTATCGTCAGCGCGTCGCCAGCCACCCGTCTCCTCCCGGTTGCTGGGCCGACGGTAGGCGCGGCCCAATGCTTTTGTCAAACGGTTTGACAAAAGCATAAATCGCGCGCTAGGCAAGACGGGTGACGCAGCGGAGCAGGACAGCGGGGAGGGGATGCCGATGAGCGCGGACGCGGTGTACGAGGCCTTGGATGTCGACAGCCTGCCGGCCCGGCTGGCCGGGATCGACGCGATCGCGGCGCAGGTCGGGACCGACCCGGCGGCTTGGCAGGTGCGCGAGGTCGGCGACGGCAATCTCAACCTCGTCTTCATCGTCGAGGGGCCCGCGGGCACGGTCATCGTCAAGCAGGCGCTGCCCTATGTCCGGCTGGTGGGGGACAGCTGGCCGCTGCCGCTCTACCGCGCCTTCTACGAGTATCACGCGCTGACCCGACAGGCCGCGCGCGATCCCGGGTCTGTGCCGCAGGTCTTCCATTTCGACGCGGCGCAGGCGCTGATCGTGATGGAGTACCTCTCGCCCCACGTGATCCTGCGCCGCAAGCTCATCACGGGCGAACGGGTCGCCGGGCTGGCCGGTTTCCTGGGCCGGTTCTGCGCGCGCACCGCCTTTCGCGGCTCGGAGCTGTCGATGCGCTCGGCCGACAAGAAGGCCGATGTCGGCCTCTTCTCGGGCAATGTCGAGATTCCGGCCATCACCGAGGCGCTGGTCTTCACCGATCCCTATTTCGACGCCGAGATGAACAACCACACGCCCGGGCTCGACCCGGTTGTGGCACAGCTGCGCGCCGACCAGGGGCTCAAGGTGCGGGTGCAGCAGGCGCTGCAGCGCTTCGTCTCCAACACCGAGACCATGGTGCATGGCGACCTGCATTCCGGCTCGATCATGTCGACCGACAGCGAAAGCCGGGTGATCGACCCGGAATTCGTGCAATACGGGCCCATGGGCTTCGATATCGGGATGCTCTGCGCCAATTTCCTGATGGCCTATTTCAGCCAGCCCGGCCACCGCGGTGCCGGCCTGGGCGACTACCAGGAGTGGATCCTGGGCGTCATCGAGGAAACCTGTGCCGCCTTCGAGGCCGAGTTCCGCCATCTCTGGCAGACCGAGCGCACGGGCCTTCTGTTTTCCGCCGCGCTGTTCGAGGATCAGGGCCATGAAAGCGGCCCGGCCTGCGACGCGGTGCTGGCGGAGATCTGGCGCGATGCCTGGGCGGTCTGCGGAATCGAGATGCATCGCCGCTGCCTGTCGCTGGCTCATAATGCCGATTTCGAGGAGATCGCCGATCCGGCCTTGCGCGCCCCGCTCGAGGCGCGGAACCTTGCCATGGGGGCCGCCCTGATCCATGGCGCCGAGACGCTGATGAATGCCGGCGCGGTCTGCGCCATGGCCCGGGACTTCAACGGAAAGGACGTCCTATGAAAATCGACGGCACGCATTACCGCTCGCTCTGGTGGAACGCCGAGCGCGACGTTCTCGAGATCATCGACCAACGCTGGCTGCCGCACGACTTCCGCGTGATCCCGGTGGCCACGATGCAGGACTTTGCCGATGCCATCTACGAGATGCGCGTTCGTGGCGCCCCGCTGATCGGGGCGACCGCGGCCTATGGCATGGCGCTGGCCATGCGCGAGGATCCTTCGGACGCCAACATGGACGCGGCCTGGACCTTCCTGGAAAAGACCCGCCCGACCGCGATCAACCTGCGCTGGGCGCTGGACCGCTGCCGCGCCGCGCTGCGCCCGCTGCCCCAGGGCGAGCGTGCCACCGCCGCTCATGCGCTGGCCGCCGAGATCGCCGACGAGGATGTCGAGATCAACCGCCGCATCGGCGCGCACGGGCTGGAGATCATCCGCGAGATCGCCGCGAAGAAGCCGGCGGGCGAGCCGGTGCGGCTGCTGACCCATTGCAACGCCGGTTGGCTGGCCACCGTCGACTGGGGCACCGCCACCAGTCCGATGTACCAGGCGCATGAGGCGGGCATCCCGCTGCATGTCTGGGTCGACGAGACGCGCCCGCGCAATCAGGGCGCGCTGACCGCCTGGGAGCTGGGCAGCCACGGCGTGCCGCATACCTACATCACGGACAATGCCGGCGGGCACCTGATGCAGCACGGGCTGGTCGACATGGTCATCACCGGCACCGACCGCACCACGCGGCAGGGCGATGTCTGCAACAAGATCGGCACCTATCTCAAGGCGCTGGCCGCGCGGGACAACGGCGTGCCCTTCTACGTGGCGCTGCCCTCGCCCACCATCGACTGGACCGTGGGCGACGGCGTGGCCGAGATCCCGATCGAGGAGCGCAACGCCCGCGAGGTCACCCATATCCAGGGCGTGACCGACGAGGGCGGCATCGGCCATGTGCGCGTCACCCCCGAGGGGACCGAGGGCGGCAACCCCGCCTTCGACGTGACGCCGCACCGGCTGGTGACCGGGCTGATCACCGAGCGCGGGGTCTGCGACGCCTCCGAGGAAGGGCTGTCGGGCCTCTTCCCCGAGCACGCGCAGGCCGCCGAGTAGCGCGCGGCAATGCCGAACTCTGCGCCCGGCCGGCTCCGCGGCGGCGCGCCCGAGGCGGGCCGCCTGCCGCCGCGTGATGACGGCCCCTTCGTCGAGGCGGCGTGGCTCTACTACCATGACGGTCTGAACCAGACCGAGATCGCCGAGCGGATGCAGATCAGCCGGGCCTCGGTGGTCAACTACCTCGCCGAGGCGCGCAGCCGGGGCTGGGTGCGCGTGCACCTGGACAGCGACGTGTTCCGCGGCCACCGGCTGGCCGCCGAGCTCTGCGCGGCCTACGGGCTGGCCGAGGCGCAGGTCGTGCCCGACGATCCGGTCGATCCCGCGGGTACTGGCCGCGTCACCCGCGCCGCCGCCGACTGGTTGCCGCGCCTGCTGGCGCCCGGCGACCGGCTGGGCGTGTCCTGGGGGGCGACGGTCTACCAGATGGCGCAGCAGGTGCCGCAATTCCCGGTGCCCGACCTGACGGTGATCCAGCTTCTGGGCTCGCGCCCCGCGGCGCTGGGCTTTGCCCCCGAGGCCTGCACGGCGATGCTGGCGCAGCGGCTGGGCGGGCAATGCATCAACCTGCACGTGCCGCTGATCCTCTCCGACAAGGGGCTGCGCGACGCGCTCTGCGCCGAGCCGGTGGTGCAGGCCCAGCTCGAGGCGCTGGCCACCTGCAACAAGACCGTGCTGGCCTGCGGCACCTGCGATGCCGAGGCCCATGTGGTGCGCAGCGGCATCCTCGACCCCGAGGGCATCGCCGCCTATCGCGCGCAGGGCGCCGAGGGCGTGATCTGTGCGCGCCTGATCGACGCCGAGGGCCGCCCCGTGATCACCGAGGTCGAATCCCGCATGATCGGCGTCTCGCTCGACCAGATGCGCGACAAGGACATGGCGCTGCTGGTCGCCGCCGGTCCGGGCCGGGCGCGCCCGGCGCGTGCCGCGCTGCGCGGCGGCTTCGTCACCCACCTGACCACCAGCACCTCGATCGCCAAGGAGCTTCTGGAGATGACCCCATGACACGACCGCAGCCCGCCCCGCCGCTGCCCGACACCCATGCCACGCGGCAGGCGCTGATCGAGGCCTGCCTGTGGATGAACGCGCGCCACCTGAACCAGGGCACCTCGGGCAACATCTCGGCCCGGGTGGCCGACGGCATCCTGATCACCCCCTCGGGCGTGCCCTACGAGGCGCTGACCCCCGACGCGATGGTGACGATCCCGCTGGAGGGTCTGCCCGACGGCACCGGCGGCAAGCCGTCGAGCGAATGGCCCTTCCACCAGGGCCTGCACCGCGCGCGCCCCGACATGCCGGTGGTGCTGCACGCGCATCCGCCCTATTGCAGCGTGCTGGCGGTGCAGCGCCGGGCGATCCCGGCCTGCCATTACATGATCGCGGCCTTTGGCGGCGAGGACGTGCCGCTGGCCGATTACGCACTTTTCGGCAGTCCCGAGCTTTGCGCCAACATGGCCGAGATCATGGCCGACCGGCATGGCTGCCTGATGGCCAATCACGGCTCCACCGTGCTGGGCGAGACGATCGCCAAGGCCTGCTGGCGGCTGGAAGAGCTCGAGGTGCTGGCCCGCACCTACCTGTTCAGCAGCATCGGTGGCGCGCCCCACATCCTGAGCAGCGGCGAGATCGCCGAGGTGATGGAGGCCTTCCAGAGCTACGGGCCGCGCCCCGCCGCGCAAGAAGATCAGCGGTAGGTACGCTCGTCGATCGGCGTCGTCTCGATGGCGGCCAGCAGGTCCTCCAGCAGCAGGTTCTCGGCACGGTTGCGCACGGTCTGAGGGTTCCAGACCACGTGCACATCGATCGCCGGCAGATCGTCCAGCGGCGGCACCTGCCAAAGCACGCCGTCCTGCACGTCGCGGGCGGCCACGTGCACGGGCAGGGGGCCGATGCCCAGCCCGGTGACGATCATGCGGCGGACCTCTTCGAGATGGCTGGACACGCCGGTGATGCGCTCGCCCATCTGCGCCTGCGCGCGCAGCATGGTGATCGGGGTCAGCACGTCGTGCAGCTGGTCGGTCTCGAAACTGACCGAGCTGTGCCCGGCCAAGTCCTCGATGGTCAGGCCTGCGCGCCCGAACAGCGGATGCGGCGGGCCGCAGAACAGGCCGAAATACTCGCGGTAGAGGCGGCGATATTCCAGCTTGGGCTTGCGGTCGCGCACGAGGCAGATCGCGAACGAGGCCCGCTTGGCGGCCACCTCGGTCACCGCCTCGGCGCTGGGCAGCACCGCGATCGACACGCTCGCGCGCGGATGGTCCGCATGGAAGCGCGTCAACGCCCGGTCGAAGAGCGGGCAGACCACGTGGCTGGCCACCGCGATGCGCACATGGCCCTGCACGTCATCGGTCAGCTCGCGCAGCAGGGTGGAGAGCCGCAGCACCGAGCCGTGGATCTCGACCGCCTCGCGATGCAGGAGCTGCCCCGCCTCGGTCAGCGCGAAGCGCCCCGGCGAGCGGTCGATCAGCTTGCGCCCCACCGTGTCCTCGAGCTTCTTCAGCGCCGCCGAGACCGAGGGCTGGGTCAGGCGCAGCTTTCCGGCCGCATCGGTGACAGAGTAGCTGGAGGCCAGCACCACGAAGGTGCGCAGCAGGTTCCAGTCCAGATCGCGCGAGATGCGCTCGGGGGCGAAACGCGGATCCTGCTCCACCATAGGAATGACCTATTTCCAAGATAAACGGTATCTATTTGATCTATGTATCGGGGCGCCGCAAGCTTGGGTCAAGTCCGCTGACCCGAGGAAGCTGCATGTCCGTCGAAGCCCGCGAGGCCCGCCAGCCCTGGATCCTGCTGTCCCCCGCGCTGAGCGCCGTGGCGCTTCTGCTCTTCGTGCCGCTGCTCTTCATCGTGGTCTACAGCTTCTGGCTGCGCACCTCGACCGGTGCCGACCAGGTCGGCTTCTACCTCGACAACTGGCAGGAGGCGCTGACCGACGCCTTCTACCGCGACATCCTGCTCAACACGCTCAAGATCGCAGGCATCACCACGCTGGTCTGCGCGGTGATGGGCTATCCCTCGGCCTATTTCATCGCGCGCTCGCGCGGCAACAAGGCGATGCTGCTGTTGCTGCTGATGCTGCCCTTCTGGATCAGCTACATCATCCGCACGATGAGCTGGATCAACATCCTGGGTGTCTCGGGCGCGCTGAACAGCCTGCTTCTGTCCATCGGCCTGATCGGCGAGCCGATCCAGATGCTGTATAACGAGGTGACGGTGATCCTCGGCCTGGTGCATTTCCTGCTGCCCTTCATGGTGCTGAACATCTTCGTCAGCCTCGACGGCATCGACACCACGCTGGAGGATGCGGCCACCTCGCTGGGCGCCACGCGCTGGCAGGCCTTTTTGCAGGTGACGCTGCCGCTGTCGCTGCCCGGGCTGGCGGCGGGCGGGCTGCTGTGCTTCGTGCTGGGGGCGGGCACCTACATCACGCCGCTGGTGCTTGGCGGGCCGACCGACGCGATGTTCGCCAACCTCGTCTTCGAGGCGATCATCACCCAGCTGAACTGGCCGCTGGGCTCGGCGCTGAGCCTGATGCTGCTGGCCGTGCTGGCGGTGCTGGTGGGCATCTACAACCGCTATCTGGGCATGGCGCAACTGATGAAGGGGCTGGGCTGATGACCGGACTTGGCTGGCACCTGATCCGCGGCTACGCGATCCTCGTCTACCTGTTCATGTTCCTGCCCGTGGCGGTGGTGGTGCTGCTCAGCTTCAACGCCTCGCAATTCGGCAGCTTCCCGATGACCGGCTTTTCCTTCCGCTGGTTCGTCGAGCTGGCCAACAATGACGCGATCCTGCGTGCCTTCCGCACCTCGATCATCCTCGGCCTGCTGACGGCGCTGATCTCGACCACGCTGGGCGTGCTGGCCAGCCTCGCGCTGGTGCGCTACCGGGTGCCGGGGGCGAACCTCGTCTCGACCCTGCTGATCGCGCCAATCCTGGTGCCCGAGGTGGTGCTGGCGGTGGCGCTGCTGCTGTTCCTGAACTTCCTCGGCATCAACAAGAGCTTCACCCTGCTGCTCTTCGGTCACGTGATCTTCACGCTGCCCTTCGTGATCCTCGTGGTGCAGGCGCGGCTGGTGGCGATCCGCCGCGATGTCGAGGAGGCGGCGATGAGCCTTGGCGCCTCGCCCATCCAGACCTTCTTCCAGATCACCCTGCCGCTGATGCTGCCGGCAGTGCTGGCCGGCGCGCTCTTCGCCTTCACCATCAGTTTCGACGACATCACCGGCACGTTGTTCTGGAAGCCCGGCGGGGTGGAAACCGTGCCGACCCAGATCTTCGCCATGCTGCGCAACTCGATCTCGCCCGAGATCAACGCGCTGGGCACGGTGATGATCGTGATGACCGTGGGCCTGCCCCTGCTGGGCGCGGCCATCGCGCGAACCCTATCCAAGAAGAGCGGCCTGTAGAAGCCGCTCCGCCCCCAACCGACCCGACAAGGAGTGACCAGATGACAAAGATGGACAACACGACCCGGTACGAGCGCCTGCGCGCGCGCTACATGAACGGCGATCTCGACCGGCGCAGCTTTCTGGGCCTGCTGGGCGCGGCCGGCGCGGCCTATGGCCTGGTGACGCCGTATCGCGCTCTGGCCCAGAGCGTCAGCCAGGTGCGCTTCGACGGCTGGGGCGGGGTCGTGTCCGAGGCGCTGCGCGCCAATGCCTTCGACCCGTTCACCGCCAAGACCGGGATCGAGGTGGTCGACGGCACCTTCGGCGGCGGCGACGAGTTCCTCAGCCGGGTCAAGGCCAGCCAGGAGGGCGAGTACAACATCGCGCACCTGTCGGGCGTGTTCGACTATGCCCGCTATCACGGGCTGGGCCTGACCACGACGCTGAACGAGGACAACATCCCCAACCTGCAGAACGTGATCCCCAAGCTGGTCGACGTGTTCCGCGACGTGACCGACGGCTCGCTGTCCTGCGTGCCCTATGACTATGGCACCACCGGGCTGGCCTACAACCGCAAGCACATCTCGGACGAGGAAATGGCCGAGAAGGGCGCACGCATCCTGATCGACGAGGCCCACAAGGGCAAGATCGCCGGCTGGTCGGACTGGCGCACGCGCATGTGGTATGCCGCGCTGCAGACCGACCAGGACCCCAACAACATCACCGACGTGGACGCGGCCTGGGACGCGGTGCGCGCGCATCGCGACCTCGCGCTGAAATACTGGGGCTCGGGGGCCGAGCTGATGAGCCTTCTGGCCGAGGAGGAGATCCACGTGACCGAGGGCTGGTCGGGCCGGATCTACGCGCTGCAGGAGCAGGGCCACGACATCGGCTACATGGACCCGCCCAACGGCTTCGGCTGGCAGGAATGCATGTTCGTCATCAAGGGCTCGCCGCTGGAGGCCTGCGAGGAGCTGCTGAACTTCATGCTGGCGCCCGAGACCGCCATCGCCGTGGCCGAGGGCCAGAACTATCCGCCGGCGCTCGATCCGCAGAAGGTGGACCTGGGCGACAAGATCCCGACCCTGCCGGCCTTCGATCCCAGCGGCACGCTGGACGGGCTGACCTTTGCCGACCCGGCCTACTGGAACGGCAACGAGCAGGACTGGTCCAAGACCTTCGGCCGCGTGCAGAAGGGCTACTGAGCCCCGCTGCACCGGGCGGGCCCCGCGTCGCGGGGCCCCGACATCCCGGAGCGGGCGTGCCGCGGCGCGCCCCTCCACCCCCTTTGTCCATGCCAGCCGGGACCGTCCGATGAGCTCCGTCCATCTCAAGAACATCGTCAAGCGCTTCGGCAGTTTCACCGCCGTGCATCCCACGGATCTGGAGATCCCCGAGGGCCATTTCGTCACGCTGCTGGGCCCCTCGGGCTGCGGCAAGACCACCAACCTGCGCATGATCGCCGGGCTGCTGGACCCGACAGAGGGCGAGATTCTGATCGGCGGGCGGCGCGTGAACGAGGTGCCGATCCACAAACGCAACCTCGGCATCGTGTTCCAGAACTACGCGCTGTTCCCGCACAAGACCGTGGCGCAGAACGTGGCTTTCGGGCTGCATTACCGCGACGTGCCGAAATCCGAGATTCCCGGCAAGGTCGCCGCCGCGCTGGAGCTGGTGCAGCTGCCCGACGTGGGCGAGCGCTATCCCAAGGCGCTGTCGGGCGGGCAGCAGCAGCGCATCGCGCTGGCCCGGGCCATCGTGACCGAGCCCGACGTGCTGCTTCTGGACGAACCGCTCTCGGCGCTGGACGCCAACCTGCGCGAGGACATGCGGGTCGAGCTGAAGCGCATCCAGGACAAGATCGGCGTGACCACGGTCTTCGTCACCCATGACCAGTCCGAGGCGCTGGCCATGTCCGACAAGATCGTCGTCATGAGCGCCGGCCGGGTCGAGCAGATGGGCACGCCCGAAGAGGTCTACAACACGCCCGCCAGCGAGTTCGTGGCCAATTTCCTGGGCGCCTCCAACATCCTCGACGCCACCTGCCGCGATGTCTCGGGCGGGACCGCGCAGCTCGAGGCGCCGCTCTTCGGCGCCTTCGGCGTGCCGGCGGCCAAGGCCGGCGGCGTGTCGCCGGGCCCCGCCCGGATGGTGCTGCGCGCCGAGAAGCTGCTGATCCAGCCCCCCGGCACCACGGCCGAGGGCCAGGTCCAGGCCGAGGCGCGCATCGAGACGGTGGATTACCAAGGCCAGACCGTGCGCTACTTCCTGCGCGTGGGCGACACCCAGCTGCAGGCGATCAACATGATCGACGAACGCCCCTTCGAGGAAGGCGCGGCGGTCACGGCGGGCTTCCGTCCGCAGGATTGCGCGGCCCTGCCGGTGGAGGCACCGCGATGAGCAACCTCTTCTACCAGGGCCGCGGCCGCAAACCCGTGCTGGACCAGGCGCGCGGCGTATACATGTGGGACACAGACGGCAAGCGCTATCTCGACGGCTCCTCGGGCGCGATGGTGTGCAATATCGGCCATTCCCACCCGCTGGTGCTGGACGCGATGCGGCGCCAGATGGAGAAGTCGACCTTCGGCTACCGGCTGCATTTCGAGACCGAACCGGCCGAGCGGCTGGCCACGCGGCTGGCCGGGAAGATGCCCGCTGGGCTGGACCGCGTGTTCTTCGTCTCGGGCGGCTCCGAAGCGGTGGAAAGTGGCCTCAAGCTGGCCCGGCAATACGCGCTGGCCACCGGGCAGGGCACGCGGTGGAAGGTCATCACCCGCGCGCCGTCCTATCACGGCTGCACGCTGGGCGCGCTGGCCGTCACCTCCTATGCGCCGCTGACCGAGCCCTTCTCGCCCATGATGCGCGAGATGCCCAAGGTCGCCGCGCCGCGCGCCTATCTCGACGGGCTGGACCCCGAGGACCCCGCCACCGGGCAGCACTATGCCGACCTGCTCGAGACCCAGATCCTGGCGGAGGGGCCGGGCACGGTGCTGGCCTTCCTGCTGGAGCCGGTGGGCGGTGCCTCGACCGGGGCGCTGGTGCCGCCGGCAGGCTACATGGAGGCGGTGCGCGCCATCTGCGATCGCCACGGCGTGCTGCTCATCATGGACGAGGTGATGACCGGGGCGGGGCGCACCGGCGCCTTCCTGGGCAGCGATCACTGGGCCTGCCGCCCCGACATCGTGGTCATGTCCAAGGGGCTGGGCTCGGGCTATGCGCCGCTGGGCGCCATGGTGGCCGATTCCACGCTGGTCGAGCCCGTGCTGGACGCGGGCGGTTTCGCGCATGGTTTCACCTATGCCGGCAACCCGCTGGCCTGCGCCGCGGGGCTGGGCGTGCTCGAGGTGATCGAGCGCGAGGGCCTGTGCGACAATGCCGCCCGCATGGGCGCGGCCCTGATGAACCGGCTGCGCGCGCTGATGGCGCGCTTCGAGATCATCGGCGACGTGCGCGGCAAGGGCCTGCTGACCGCCTTCGAGCTGATGGCCGACCGCGAGACCAGGGCACCGCTGCCGCCCGCGTTCAACGCCCACCAGGCGATCGTCGACCGCGCCTATGAGGTGGGGTTGATCGTCTATTCGCGGCGCACCCGCGACGGCGTGGCGGGCGATCACGTGCTGGTCTGCCCGCCGCTGGTCGCGACCGAGGCGCATCTGGACGAGATCATGACCGGGCTGGAGAGCGCGCTGGCGGGTTTCATGGCGGACATGCCCGCGCTGGAAGGGGCGTGAGAAGATGTCGCCCATTGTCATCACCTGCGCGGTCACCGGCTCGATCCACACGCCCTCCATGTCGCCCTACCTGCCGGTCACGCCCGACCAGATCGCCGAGCAGGCGCTGGCGGCCGCCGAGGCCGGCGCGGCGATCCTGCACCTGCACGCGCGCGATCCCGCCGATGGCCGCCCCTCGGCCGCGCCCGAGCACTACATGGCCTACCTGCCGCGGCTGAAACAGGCCACCGGCGCGGTGCTGAACCTGACCACCGGCGGCAGCGCGGTCATGTCGCTTGAGGAGCGTCTGGCCGCGCCCAAGCGTGCCGAGCCCGAGATGTGCAGCCTGAACATGGGCACGATGAATTTCGCGCTCTACCCGGCCGCCGCGCGGATCACCGACTGGAAACACGACTGGGAAAGGCCCTTCCTCGAAGGCTCGGACGACCTCGTCTTCAAGAACACCCCGCGCGACATCGCCCGCGTGCTGACCGAGATGGGGCAGGACCGCGGCGCGCGCTTCGAGTTCGAGTGCTACGAGGTCGGCCATCTCTACATGCTGCGCCATTTCGTGGATCGCGGGCTGGTCGAGGGGCCGCTCTTCATCCAGTTCGTCCTTGGCGTGCTGGGCGGCATCGGGGCCGACCCTGAGAACCTGATGCACATGAAGCGCATGGCCGACCGGCTGTTCGGCGAGAATTACGCCTTCTCGGTGCTGGCCGCCGGGCGTCACCAGGTGCCGCTGACCACCATGGCGGCGACGCTGGGCGGGCATGTGCGCGTCGGGCTGGAGGACAGCCTGACCATCGCGCGCGGCACGCTGGCGCGCTCCAATGCCGAGCAGGTCGCCAAGATCCGCCGCATCGTCGAGGAGCTGGGCCGCACTGTCGCCACCCCCGACGAGGCGCGCGCGATGCTGGGCCTGAAAGGGGCAGACAGGACGGCGATCTGATGGACAGCACGATCCGTATCGCGCAAGAGGCGGACGCGGCGGCGTTGCAGGAGGGGCTGCGGCGGCTGGCGGTCGATCTGGGCGATGCCTACCGGGTGGACGCCGCGACGCTGGCCCGGGCCGGCTGGGGCTCGACCCCGGCCTTCCGCGCGCAGATCGCGGGCGAGGGGGCGCTGGCGGGGCTGGCGCTTTACTCGCCGGCCTTCTCGACGCTGCGGGGCGGCGCGGGGCTCTATGTCTCCGACCTCTGGGTCGCGCCCGAGGCGCGCGGCACGGGGCTGGGCCGGCGCCTGCTGGGCGCGGCCTTCGCCGATGCCGCCAAGGCCTGGGGCGCGGTCTACCTGCGGCTGCAGGTCTATGACCGCACGCCCGCGGCGCGCCGCTTCTACGACCGGCTGGGTTTTGCCGCGGCCCGCGGCGCCACCGACATGATCTTGGACGAGGCCGGATGCGCGGCCCTGAAAGGAACGACATGAAAGCCTTCTTCGACGCCCGCCAGTGGCGCCACGACCCGCAGCACTTCATGGCCAATGGCGCGGCGCAACCCAACCCCGAGCAGCCGCGCCGCATCGAGGTGCTGCAAGGCGCGGCCGAGGCGGCGGGCTGCCGCTTCGACGCGCCGGCCGATGCCGGGATGGGCCCGATCGCGGCGGTGCACACGCCCGAATACCTGGCCTTTTTGCAGACGATCTACACCCGCTGGCGCCGGATCGACGGGGCGGGGGCCGAGGTGATCCCCAACATCCACCCGGCGAACCGCGGCGACAGCTATCCGAAATCCGCCGTCGGGCAGGCGGGCTATCACCAGGCCGACACGGCCTGTCCCATCGCCGAGGGCACGTGGGAGGCCGCCTACTGGTCGGCGCAGAGCGCCGTGGCCGGGGCAGACCTGCTCGCGGGTGGGACGCGCGCGGCCTATGTGCTGTCGCGCCCGCCGGGCCACCACGCCTTTGCCGATCTGGCCGGCGGCTTCTGCTTTCTCAACAATTCCGGCATCGCCGCCGAACGGCTGCGCGCAAAGGGCCTGCGGCCCGCGATCCTCGACGTGGACGTGCATCACGGCAATGGCACGCAGGGCATGTTCTATGACCGCGACGACGTGCTGACCGTGTCGATCCATGCCGATCCGGCACGGTTCTACCCGTTCTTCTGGGGCCATGCGCAGGAGCGCGGGCAGGACCGTGGGCTGGGCTGCAACCTCAACCTGCCCCTGCCGCGCGGCACGGGCGACGACGCCTACATGGAGACGCTGGAGGTGGCGCTGCGCCGCATCGGCGCCTTCGGCACGGATGTGCTGGTAGTGGCGCTGGGGCTCGACGCCTCGATCGACGACCCGTTCCAGGGGCTGGCCGTCACGCAGCAGGGCTTTGCCCGGATCGGCGCCGCGATCGCCGCGCTGGGCCTGCCCACGCTCTTCGTGCAGGAGGGGGGCTATATCTCGGACACGCTGGGCGCCAACCTGACCCGCGTGCTGACCGGCTTTCAGGAGGCGGCATGACCCGGGCGGATGTCATCGTCATCGGCGGCGGCATTGCCGGGATCAGCGCCGCGGCCCACCTCGCCGCGCATATGGACGTGCTGGTGCTCGAGGCCGAGGACCGGCCCGGCACGCATTCCACCGCGCGCTCGGCCGCGATCTTCATCCGCAACTATGGCAACGCCACGCTGCGCGCGCTGAACGCTGCCGCGGCGCCCGTGCTGGAGGATCCGGGCGAGGGGTTCGATGGCGGGCTGCTCTCGCCCCGGGGCGAGATGCTGCTGGCTGCCGAGGAGGAACTGCCCGCGCTCGAGGCCTATGCCGAGGGGGCGACCGGGCTGGAACGGCTCAGCCCGGCGCAGGCGGCCGAGCTGGTCCCCATCCTGCGCCCCGAGCGGCTGGCCGCCGCGATCATCGAATGGGATGCGCAGGATATCGACGTGGACCGCATGCTGGGCGGCTACATGCGCCGGCTGCGCCGCCAAGGCGGCCGGGTCGAGACCGGCGCCCGGGTCGAGGCGATGGAACGCTCGACCGGTGTCTGGCGGATCACGGCCGGCGGGCGGGACTTCGAGGCGCCGCTGGTGGTCAATGCCGCCGGGGCCTGGGCGAGCCAGGTGGGCGTGCTGGCCGGGGCGCAGCCAATCCCGCTGACGCCGATGCGCCGCTCGGCCGCGCTGCTGCCTGCGCCCGGGGATCGCGCGCTGGCGCAGTGGCCGCTCTTCGGCTCGGTCTCGGAGACGTGGTATGCCAAGCCCGATGCGGGCAAGCTGATGGTCAGCCCCGCCGACGAGGACCCGGTCGAGCCGCACGACGCTTGGGCCGATGACATGGTGCTGGCCGAGGGGCTGGACCGCTACGAACAGGCCGTCACCGTGCCCGTCACCCGGGTCGAAACCAGCTGGGCGGGGCTGCGGACCTTCGCGCCCGACCGCACTCTGGTGGCCGGCTTCGACGCGCAGGCCGAGGGGTTCTGCTGGCTGGCCGGGCAGGGCGGTTATGGCGTGCAGACGGCGCCCGCCATGGCGGCGCTGACCGAGGCGCTGGTGACCGGCGCGACCCCGGCGCTGGCGCCGCAGGTGGTCGCCGCGCTCGACCCCGCGCGCTTTGCGGCGTGATGCGCGACCCAATCCCACACGACACGCAACAGGAGAGACCATGACACAGATCACCCGCCACCAGACCGGCGCCCGCATGAGCCAGATCGTCATCCATGGCGACACCGTCTACCTTGCCGGGCAGGTCGGCAGCCCCGGGGCCAGCGTCACGCAGCAGACCGAGGATTGCCTGGCCAAGCTGGATGCCCTGCTGGCCGAGGCCGGCAGCGACCGGACGAAGCTGTTGCAGGTGACGATCTGGCTGGCCGACATGGCCGATTTCGCCGAGATGAACGCGGTCTGGGACGCCTGGGTGCCCGAGGGCCACGCCCCCACCCGCGCCTGCGGCGAGGCGAAGCTGGCCACGCCCGAGTACCGCGTCGAGGTGATTGCCGTGGCGGCGCGCGGCTGAGCCTGCCTCTTGTCTTTGCCCCGCGACAGGTAGAAAACATCAGCAGGCGCAGCGCGATCGGCGCGCCTTCAGCACCGGGTCAGCAGGGGAGGGGACATGCGGTATCACACACCAAGCTCATTCGAGGACGCGGCCAGGCTGGCGGCGCAGGCGCAGGGCCTCACCCGCTTTTTGGCTGGCGGCACCGACGTGCTGGTCCAGATGCGGGCCGGCATGGTCCAGCCCGACGACCTGATCGACCTCAAGAAGATCCCCGGCGTGGGCGACATCACCCGCACCGATGAGGGCGGCTGGCGCATCGGCGTGGCCGTGCCCGGTGCGGCTCTGAGCGCGCATGACGCGCTGCGCGCCGAGTGGCCCGGCGTGGTCGAGGGGATGGACCTTGTCGGCTCGGTCCAGATCCAGGGCCGCGCGACGCTGACGGGCAACCTGTGCAACGGCTCTCCGGCCGCCGATTCCGTGCCCGGGCTCGTTGCCGCGGGCGCCACGGTCGAGATCACCGGCCCCGAGGGCACGCGCACGGCGCCCGTGGCCGAGATCCCGGCCGGGCCGGGCAAGACCTCGCTGCAGGCAGGCGAGGTGATCTCGGCCATCCTGCTGCCGCCGCGGGGCGCACATGGCGGCGACGCCTACCTGCGCTTCATCCCGCGCACCGAAATGGACATCGCCGTGGTCGGCTGCGCGGTGAACCTGCGCCTGTCGGGCGACACGGTGGCCGAGGCGCAGGTTGCGCTGGGCGCGGTGGCGCCGGTGATCCGGCTGGTGCCCGAGGCGGCCGAGGCGATCATCGGCACCACGCTGGACGAGGCGGCGCTGCAGGCGCTGGACGCGGCCGCCCGCGCCGCCTGTTCCCCCATCGACGACAAGCGCGGCACGGTCGCGTTCCGCACCGAGGTGGCCGGCGTTCTGGCCCGGCGCGCGGCGCTGATCGCCTACGGGCGCGCGAAAGGAGACACGGCATGAGCAAGATCCACGTAACCACCACGGTGAACGGCGACCCGGTCGAATTCCTCGCCGATCCGCGCGAGACGCTGCTGGACTGCCTGCGCGACCACCTGGGCCTGACCGGCTCGAAGGAGGGCTGCGGCACCGGCGATTGCGGCGCCTGCTCGGTCACGCTGGACGACCGGCTGGTCTGTTCCTGCCTCGTGCTGGGCGTCGAGGCCGAGGGCCGGCGCGTCGACACGATCGAGGGCATGGCCGATGCCGACGGGCTGCACCCGCTGCAGCGCAAGTTCATCGAACATGCCGCGCTGCAATGTGGCTTCTGCACCCCGGGCCTGCTGGTCGCGGCCAAGGCGCTGCTGGTGCAGAACCCCGACCCGACCGAGGAAGAGGTGCGCTATGGCCTGGCGGGCAACCTGTGCCGCTGCACCGGTTATGACAAGATCGTGCGCGCGGTGATGGATGCGGCGGCCGAGATGCGGCAGGAGGCGGCGTGATGGCAAAGGACGAGTTCAAGGAATTCCGGCTGGTCGGCACGCGGCCCGACCGTCCCGACGGGCTGGACAAGGTGACCGGCCGGGCGCGCTACGGCGCCGACATCTCGGCCCCCGGCATGCTCTGGGGCGCGGTGGTGCGCAGCCCCCATGCCCATGCGCGCATCGTCTCGATCGACACGTCGCGCGCCGAGGCGCTGGAGGGTGTCAAGGCCGTGGTCACGCGGGCCGATTTCCCCACCGGCCTGACCGGCGAGGACTGGGACCTGCAGGAAAACACCATGGCCGGCGAGCGCGCGCTTTATGACGGGCATGCGGTGGCCGCCGTGGCGGCGACCTCGAAACTGCGCGCCGAAGAGGCCGCGCGGCTGATCGACGTCACCTACGAGGTGCTGCCGCATGTGATCGACGTGGATGACGCGATCAAGCCCGACGCCCCGGTGATTCGTGAGGGCGCGGCCGATGCCACCGTGCCCGAGGGCATGCCGCCCAACGTCGTGCGCTACATGGAATTCGGCCATGGCAATGTCGAGGCGGGCTTTGCCGAGGCCGACCTCGTACGCGAGGGGCATTACAAGACCGAGGCCACCCACCAGGGCTATATCGAGCCGCATGCCTGCCTGGGCCAGCTGGGCGGCGACGGCAAGGGCGAGATGTGGGTCTGCACCCAGGGCCAGTGGTTCATCCGCAAGATGTGCGCCGGGGTGCTGGGGCTGGACGCGGCGCAGCTGCGCGTGACCCCCTCCGAGATCGGCGGCGGCTTTGGCGGCAAGACCACGATCTTCATGGAGCCGCTCAGCCTGGCGCTGTCGCGTAAAGCGGGGGGCAAGCCGGTCAAGATCGTGATGACCCGCTCCGAGGTGCTGCGCGCCACCGGGCCCACCGCCTCGGCCAGCATGGATGTCCGGATCGGCATGAAGAAGGACGGCACGCTGACCGCCGCCCGGGCCGAGTTCCGCATGCAGGGCGGCGCCTTCCCCGGCTCGCCCGTGGACATGGCGCTCTACTGTGCCTTCGCGCCCTACAAGCTCGATCACGTGGCGCATGTGGGCTATGACGTGCTGGCCAACCGTCCGAAATGCGCCGCCTACCGTGCGCCTGGCTCGCCCATGGGCGCCTTCGCGGTGGAAAGCCTGATCGACGAGATGTGCCGCGAGCTGGGGCTCGACCCGATGGAGGTGCGGCTGAAGAACGCCGTGCGCGAGGGCGACCGGGCGAGCTACGGGCCGAAATTCGCCTCGATCGGGCTGGTCGAGACGCTGGAGGCCACCCGCGCCCACCCGAACCTGGCCGAGCCGCTGGGCCCCAACCAGGGCCGCGGTGTGGCCTCGGGCTACTGGTTCAACCACAATGGCGAGACCTCGGTCAGCCTGGCCATCTCCGAGGACGGCACGGCGCAGGTCTCGATCGGCACGCCCGATATCGGCGGCTCGCGCGCCTCGATCGCGCTGATGACGGCCGAGACGCTGGGCATCCCCTACGAGGACGTGCGCGTCAACGTGGTCGAGACCGGCGCGCTCGGCGTGAACGAGCCCACCCATGGCAGCCGCGCCACCTTTGCCAGCGGCAAGGCGGCGGTGCTGGCGGCCGGGCAGGCCATCACCGAGATGTGCCGCCGGGCGGCGGCGGAATGGGGCATCGAGCCCGAAGCGGTGGAATGGGTCGACGGTGCGGCGCAGCCCGCCGGGCCGAACGCCGGCAAGTTCCCCCCGATGAGCATCGCCGAGATCGCCGGCAAGATGGGCGAGACGGGCGGGCCGATTTCGGGCCATCATGAAAGCGTGCCCGAGGGCGTGGGCGCCAGCTTCGGCTGCCACGTGGTCGATGTCGAGGTCGATCCCGAGACCGGGCGCGTCACCATCCTGCGCTATCTCGTGGTGCAGGATGCCGGCCGCGCCATCCACCCGGCCTATGTCGAGGGCCAGTACCAGGGTGGCGCCGCGCAGGGCATCGGCTGGGCGCTGAACGAGGCCTATATCTACGATGACAAGGGCCGGCTGCAGAACCCCGTCTTCCTCGACTACCGGGTGCCGGTGGCCTCGGACCTGCCGATGATCGACACGGTCATCGTCGAGGTGCCGAACCCGGGCCATCCCTACGGCGTGCGCGGCGTCGGCGAGACCGGGATCACCCCGCCGCTGCCGGCCATCGCCAACGCGATCCAGGACGCCACCGGCGCGCGGCTGCGCGCGCTGCCGATGAACCCGCCGGCGGTGCTGGCGGCGCTCAAGGCCGCGCGGGGCGCCTGATGGTGGCGGTCACGCTCTGGTCCAGCCTCACGCGCTTCACCGACGGGGCGCGCGAGGTCGAGGTGCAGGCCGACACGGTGGGCGGCGTGCTGGACGGGCTGGTCGCCGACTACCCGGGGCTGAAGCCGATCCTCGACAGCGGCGTCTCGGTCGTGGTGGATGGCGAGGTCGCGCCCAACCGCCACGCCCCGGTCCCCGAGGGGGCCGAGGTCTACCTGATGCAGCGGCTCAAGGGCGGCTGATCGGGTCCTGGGCGCCCGGGGGCGCGCCGCCCCGGGCCGTCTCAGTCCGATGCGATGGCGGCGGCGGCGCGGGCGATCACCAGTTCCTCGTTGGTGGGCAGCACCATGACCGGCACGGGCGCGCCTTCGGCGCTGATCACGGGCTCGCCCGCCTCATTGCGCAGCGGGTCCAGCGTGACACCCAGCCAGCCCAGCCCGGCGCAGACCTGTGCGCGCACGGGGGCTGCGTTCTCGCCGATGCCGCCGGTGAAGACCAGCGCGTCCAGCCCTTCCAGCGCGGCGGCCATGCCGCCCGTCTCGCGCCGGATGCGGGTGCAGAAATAGGCCACCGCCTCGCGCGCGGCCGGCGCGTCCGAGGCCAGCAGCGTGCGCATGTCGCTGCTGATCCCCGACAGGCCCAATAGCCCCGACTTGCGGTAGAGCAGGTCCGAGATGGCCGCCGCGTCCAGGCCTTCCTCTTCCATCAGGTAGAGCACCACGCCGGGGTCCAGCTGGCCCGAGCGTGTGCCCATGCACAGACCGTCCAGCGCCGAGAACCCCATGGTCGAGGCGACCGAGCGGCCCGCCTTCATCCCGCAGAGCGAGGCGCCGTTGCCCAGATGCGCCACCACCACGCGGCCGGCCTGCAGCTCCGGTGCGATGCGGGCCAGCTCGCCCGAGATGTAGTCATAGCTCAGTCCGTGGAATCCGTAGCGCCGCACGCCCTTGTCGTAATAGCTGCGCGGCAGGCCGAACGTGTCCTGCACGAACTCATGGCCGCGATGGAAAGCGGTGTCGAAACAGGCCACCTGCCGGGCCGAAGGAAAGGCGGTGAAGGCCGCGCGGATGCCGGCCAGGTTGTGCGGCTGGTGCAGTGGCGCGAAGGGGGCGAGCCGCTCCAGCCGGTCCAGCACCTGCGGGGCGATCTCGCACGGGGCGCCGAATTCCCAGCCGCCATGCACCACGCGGTGGCCCACGGCGCGGATCTCGACCCCGGCCCAGTGGCGTTCGAGCTGCTGCAGGATGAGCCCCACCGCGCCGTCATGATCGGCGGCCGCGCCCTCGGGCAGGGTGGTCTTCTCAAGCCGGTTGCCCTCCGCGTCATGCAGGTGCAGCACGGCCGGCCCACCGATCCGTTCGACCTGACCGCTGCCCTCGGGGCGCAGCGTGCCGGCGTCGAAGAGCCCGAACTTGATCGAGGACGAGCCCGCGTTCAGCACCAGCACATGCGCCATCAGACCGCCCCCGTGATGCGCGCGTGGTGCAGCGCGGCCACCGCGCAGGAGGCCAGCCGCGCCATGTCGTCATCGGCCCGGCTGTTGAGGATGATTGGCACGCGCGCGCCCAGCACCAGCCCCGCGCCCTCGGCGTGGCTGATATAGGTCAGCTGCTTGGCCAGCATGTTGCCGGCATCGAGATTGGGCACCACCAGCACCTCGGCCTGTCCCGCCACCGGCGACGTGATCCCCTTGACCCGGGCCGCGGCGATGTCGACCGCATTGTCCATCGCCAGCGGCCCGTCCACAAGCCCGCCGGTGATCTGGTGCCGTTCGGCCATCTTGGACAGCAGCGCTGCATCGACCGAGGAGGGGATGTCGGGATTGACCGTCTCGACCGCCGAGAGCACGCCGACCTTGGGCTCGTCGATGCCGATGCTGATCGCGAGGTCGATGGCGTTCTGCACGATATCCACCTTGGTCTTGAGATCCGGCGCGATGTTGATCGCGGCATCGGTGACCAGCAGCGGGTGCGACAGACCCGGCACGTCCATCACGAAGACATGGGTGAAGCGCCGCCCGGCGCGCAGCCCGGTGGCCTTGTCCAGCGCCGCACGCAGCAACTGGTCGGTGTGCAGGTGGCCCTTCATCAGCGCCCCGGCGCGCCCCTGTGACACCAGCGCGACGGCGTGGCGGGCGGCCTTGTCATGGTCGGGCTCGGCATGGATCTCGACGCTTGAGAGATCGGCGCCCATCTCCTCGGCCGTGCGGGCGATCCGGTCGGGGTCGCCCACGAGGATCGGGGTGATCAGCGTGTGCTCGGCCGCCAGCAGCGCGCCCCCCAGCGCATTGGGCTCTTCGGGGGCGACCACGGCGGTGACCAGTGGCGGCAGCGGGGCGGCCCGGGCCAGCAGCTTTTCGAAATGCCGATGGCGCTGCACCACGAGGCCGGGCAGGTCGTGGCTGGAATAGCTCAGCTTGACGCGCGGCGCCTCGACCTCGGCCACGCCCGACAGGATCAGCGCGCCATCGGCGGGCCGTGTCACCTCGGTCGCCAGCGTGATCGTGCGGCTTTGTTCGTTCTTGTCGGTCACGGTCACGCGGCTTTCCAGCTCTTCCCCGGCATGGGCGCGGTTGTGGAAGACGAAGCTCTGCGAGCGGTAGAGCGAGCCCGCCCCCGGCAGCACGTTGCCCAGCACGGCAGTGACAAGGGCGCCGACGAACATGCCCGGCGCGATCGCCTCGGGGATGCCGTCGCCATCGCCATCGGCATCATGCATGTGCATCGGGTTGTGATTGCCCGACACGTTGGCAAAGACGATCAGGTCGTCCTGGGTGCACAGCCGCCGCAGGCTGGCCGTGTCCCCCGGCTGCAATTCGTCAAACACCTTGTTCTCGATCTTCATGCCCGGCCTTTCCGGCGCTCCGCGCCTGTTTCCCTTCGACGGATCCCGTCCCGTTTCCTTGAGACAGGGTTTGCTTGACATATCCGTGACATGGTCTGCGGCGCGTTGTCTCAATCACCGGGGGCCGGGCGGGCGGGCCGTCGCCGCATTGCTGCCGGGGCGGGCAGGGCGCCCCGGAAAACGCCGCGCCGTTGACCGCCGGGCCCGCTGTCGCGGCGCGCTCTGGTCGGGCGTGGGATTTCATGGCCCGCGATGTGGGAATTCATGGCCCGCCCGTGGGCAGAGCATGGGACGGGCCCTGCGATTCCCCGCGAATCCTTGCCGACGGAATCGATTTTGACGATTTCGGGGTGATTCCCTGTGGATAAACCACTAGATCAGGCGGCAGATCCCGGGAAACCATGGGCCCGGCCCGGGGTAGGCGTAGTTTTCCGGGATTTCATGGGAAAAAAATTCGCTCTCATGCGTTCGCTAGATATTGTGTGAGATTTTAGAAGACTTGGCTCATCTTCCCGATTTTCGACGTTTCGGGTCGTTGCGAGCTCCTGAAACCCGGCTCTGGCCCATGCCGTCCCGGGAAAGCTGGGTAGAAAACAGTTGATCCCCATGAATTCCCATGGCATCCCTAGTTCACACGATGAGGGACGGGCAAGGGGAAGACAAAAACAAACCCCCGCACCGAACATCACAAAAACAAAAGAGCAGGTCTCATACAGGCATCCCGCTCTCTCATCGTGACAACAGAATCCGGCGCGCGGGCGAGCAGACATCCCCCCAGGTGGCGCGCGCAGTCGGAGACACCCGCACGGCGGGTCAGGCGGCGGGTTGATCAATGGCAGCTGATCAACCCGCCGCATTTCGTTTCAAAGGGGGGCAGAGGGGCCGAGGGCAGTGAGCCGCAGGCTGAGGTTCAGAGGCGAGCATCGACTGAAGGTCGATACCAAGGGGCGGATGTCCATTCCAGCCTCCTTTCGCCGTGTCCTCGAAGCCGGTGACCCCGATTGGGACCCCGCCTCCAAGGAAAAGGAATACGCCAACCCGGGGCTGGTCATGGTCTATGGCAACCCGCGGCTGGATCATTTCGAATGCTACACCATCGAGGAGATGGAGCGCATCGAGGACCGCATCGACCGCATGAAGTCGGGCCCCCGCAAGACCGCGCTGACCAAGATCTTCTCGGCCGGCTCCACCAACACCTCGATCGACGAGACCGGGCGCATCGTGATCCCGGCCAAGCTGCGCGAGCGCTTCGGGATCGAGGGCGAGGCCTGGGCCGTGGCCAGCCTCAACAAGTTCCAGATCTGGAGCGCCGAGCGCTACAAGCCCACCGACGTGGTCGAGATGGAGGACCTGCCCGAGGAGCTTCCGGATGACCCGATGGAGTGGCTGGACGAGGCCGAGGATCTGTAGATGGCGGGCGGTCAGGACCAAACCGGCGCTGCCCCCCATGTCCCGGTCCTGCTGCGCCCCCTGCTCGACGCCGTGGCGCCGGTGCGCGGGCTCTGGATCGACGGGACCTTCGGGGCGGGCGGCTATGCGCGCGGGCTGATCGAGGCCGGCGCCGAGCGCGTGATCGGCATCGACCGGGATCCGCAGGCCCACGAGATGGCGGCGCAATGGATCGGCGGCTGGCCGGGCCTGTCGCTGGTGCGCGCCAATTTCGCCGAGATGGACCAGGTGGCCGAGGCCGCCGATGGCGTGGTGCTGGATCTCGGCGTGTCCTCGATGCAGCTGGACGAGGCCGAACGCGGCTTTTCCTTCCTGCGCGACGGCCCGCTGGACATGCGGATGGGGCAGGAGGGGGCAAGCGCGGCGGATCTGGTCAACACCGCCTCCGAGGCGGAGCTGGCCGACATCCTCTATCTCTACGGCGAGGAGCGCGCCTCTCGCCGGATCGCGCGCAAGATCGTGGCCGAGCGCAAGACCGCGCCGTTCGAGCGCACCGTGCCGCTGGCCGAGCTGATCGCGACCTGCCTGCCGCGCCCCAAGCCCGGGCAGGCGCATCCCGCCACGCGCAGCTTCCAGGCGCTGCGCATCGCGGTGAATGACGAGTACGGCGCGCTGTGGCAGGGGCTGATGGCGGCGGAACGGGTGTTGCGACCGGGCGGGCTGCTGGCGGTGGTTACCTTCCATTCGATCGAGGACCGCATGGTCAAGCGCTTCTTCCAGCTGCATGGCGACCGCAAGACCCATGTAAACCGCTACGCCCGCGAGGCCGAGGCCGCACCGGCCACCACGCCTTTCGAGATCCTGACCCGCAAGGCAGTGGGGCCGGATGCGCGCGAGCTGGCCGAGAACCCGCGGTCGCGCTCGGCCAAGCTGCGCGTGGCGCGGCGGACGGACGTGCCCGCACAGGACATTTCCGGCAGCGAGATCGCCATGCCGGACCCGGAGAGGAGACGATAAGATGCGCACCTTGCTCTTCATTCTCAGCGCGCTCGCGGTGATCGGCTCGGGTTACTGGGCCTACCGCGAGAACTATCGCACGCAGGCCGAGCTGGACCGGGTCGAGGACCTCAACCGAGAGATCGGCGCGGCGCGCGAACGGCTGGCCGTGCTGCGCGCCGAATGGGCCTATCTGAACCGTCCCGACCGGCTGCGTGACCTGGCCGACCTCAATTTCGACCGGCTGGGCCTCTTGCCGCTGCGCCCCGAGCAGTTCGGCCGCATCGACCAGGTGTCCTATCCCGTCCCGCCCGAGCTGGACATCAGCCAGCCGGTGGACGTGACCAGCGAAGGAGCCGAGTGACATGATCCGCACGCCGCTGCGCCCGCTTGCCCGTGTGCTCGACGCCCGCCAGAAGGGCGAGAACCCCGACGCCATCGAACGCGAGAACCTGCGCATCCGTCACGAGCAGATGCGCGACCGGATGCGCCTGCGCGCCGAGGGGCGGCTCTTGGTGCTGGCCATCATGTTCTTCGGCGCCTTCTCGGTGATCGGGGCGCGCATGGGCATGCTTTCGGCCTCGGAGCCGACCGAGCCGCGCGCCGCCGCCACCGGTGCCTCGATCATCGCCTCGCGCGCCGACATCACCGACCGGCAGGGGCGGGTGCTGGCCACCAACATGTCGACCCACTCGCTCTATGCCCACCCGCAGCAGATCTACCGCAAGGAGCAGGCGGTGGCCGCGCTGACCGAGATCTTCCCCGATCTCGACGGCGAGGCGCTGCTGAAGCGGTTCAAGGATCCCAAGCGCAAGTTCATGTGGATCCGCAAGAAACTCAGCCCCGAGCAGATGCAGGCGGTGCATGACATCGGTGAGCCCGGGCTTCTGTTCGGCCCGCGCGAGATGCGGCTCTATCCCAACGGCGCGCTGGCCGCGCATGTGCTGGGCGGGGCCAGCTTCGGGCGCGAGGGCGTGCATTCGGCCGAGGTGATCGGCACCGCCGGGATCGAGAAATATTTCGACGAGGAACTGCGCGACCCCGCGCGCGAGGGCGCGCCGTTGCAGCTGTCGATCGATCTCAGCGTACAGGCCGCCTCGGAGCGGGTGCTCGATGCCGGCATGAAGCTGATGAATGCCAAGGGCGCCGCCTCGGTCCTGATGGACGTGCACACGGGCGAGGTGATCTCGATCGCCTCGCTGCCCGATTTCGACCCCAATGACCGGCCGCGCCCGCCGACGCAGGGCTCGCCCTCGGACAGCCCGCTGTTCAACCGGGCCGTGCAGGGCGTCTACGAGCTGGGCTCGACCTTCAAGATCTTCGCCGCCGCGCAGGCGATGGAGCTGGGCCTTGTCGGGCCGCAGACGGTGATCGACACCGCGCCGCCCTTCAAGGTCGGCGGGCACCGCATCGGCGAGTTCAACAATCACAATTACGGGCCGATCAGCGTCGAGAAGATCATCGTCAAAAGCTCGAACCGCGGCACCGGCAAGATGGCCCTGGCCATCGGCACGCAGCGGCAGCAGGACTTCCTGAAATCGCTGGGCTTTTTCGAGGCCACCCCGCTCGAGATCGTCGAGGCGCAGGGCGGTGCGCCGCTTCTGCCCAAGCGCTGGACCGATCTCAGCTCGGTCACGATCTCCTACGGGCACGGGCTCAGCACCTCGCCGCTGCACCTGGCCGCGGGCTATGCCGCGATCGCCAATGGCGGGCGCGTCGTGCGGCCCACGCTGCTGAAGCAGGACGGCCCGCAGCACGGGCCGCGCGTGCTCAGCGAAGCCTCGGCCGCGGCCTCGCGCACCATGCTGCGCAAGGTTGTGACCGAGGGCACCGCCAGTTTCGGCGAGGTCCCGGGCTATCACGTGGGCGGCAAGACCGGCACGGCCGACAAGCCGAAAGAGCGTGGCGGCGGCTATTACAGCGACAAGACCATCACCACCTTCGCCGCGATCTTTCCCGCGCATGATCCCAAATACGTGCTGATCGTCACGCTGGACGAGCCGGTCGAGACCTCGGGGACCAAGCCGCGCCGCACCGCCGGCTGGACGGCCGTGCCCGTGGCGGCCGAGATGATCGGCAGGATCGCGCCGCTTCTGGGCTTGCGTCCGCAGCATGATCGGGGGCAATTGGAGAGGATCATCGAAACCTCGCAGTAAGACGCCGTCCGGGTGCGGCGGGGCCGAGATGCCGAATTGCCAGCAGGATATCCGGGGGCGGATCTATGGAGCGGGACAGCAAGAGCCTGTCGGAGCTGGGCCTGACGGCCCGGTCGGGGCGCGAGGCGCAGATCACGGGACTGGCGGTGGACAGCCGCGATGTCGAGCGCGGCTTTCTATTCGCCGCGCTGCCGGGCACGCGCGTGCATGGCGGCGAGTTCATCCAGTACGCGCTGCGCATGGGCGCGGCGGCGATCCTGACCGATGCGACGGGTGCGCGGATCGCGGCAGATGAGCTGGCGGGATCGGACGCCGCGCTGATCGTGGCCGAGGACCCGCGCCAGGCGCTGGCCTTCACCTCGGCGCTGTGGTTCGGCGCGCAGCCCGAGACGGTGGTCGCGGTGACCGGCACCAACGGCAAGACCTCGGTCGCGACCTTCGCGCGCCAGATCTGGCAGGAGCTGGGCCTGCGCGCGATCAACCTGGGCACCACGGGGGTCGAGGGCGACTGGCAGGCACCGCTGCGCCACACAACGCCGGAACCCATCACCCTGCACCGGGCGCTGGCTGGCGCCGCGCAGGCCGGGGTGGGTCATGTGGCGATGGAGGCCTCGAGCCACGGCCTCGCCCAGCGACGGCTGGACGGGGTCACGCTGCGGGCCGCGGGCTTCACCAATTTCAGCCAGGATCACCTGGATTACCACGCGGATTTCGAAGAATATTTCGCCGCCAAGGCCGGGCTGTTCGCGCGTGTCCTGCCCGAGGACGGCACCGCGGTCATCAATATCGACGATGCGCGCGGCGTGGACATGCTGGCCATCGCGCGGGCCCGCGGGCAGGAGGTGCTGACCGTGGGGCGCACCGCCGCCGATCTCTGCCTCGAGGCGCAGCGCTTCGACGCGACGGGGCAGGAGATCCGGCTGCGTTTCGGCTCCATGGTCCGGCAGGAGCGGCTGGCCCTGATCGGCGGTTTCCAGGCCGAGAACGTGCTGGTCGCGGCGGGGCTGGTCATCGCCTGCGGGGCGGATCCCTCGGACGTGTTCGACATGCTGCCCATGCTGACCACCGTGCGCGGCCGGATGCAGCTGGCCGCTGCGCGTGACAACGGCGCCGCGGTCTTCGTCGACTATGCCCACACGCCCGACGCGGTGGCCACCGCGCTGCAGGCGCTGCGCCCCCATGTCATGGGCCGGCTGGTGGCCATCGTGGGCGCCGGTGGCGACCGGGACGCGGGCAAGCGGCCGCTGATGGGCCGCGCCGCGGCCGAGCATGCCGACAGCGTGATCGTCACCGATGACAACCCGCGCGGCGAGGACCCGGCCGTGATCCGTGCCGCGGTGATGTCCGGCGCGCCCGAGGCGATCGAGGTGCCCGACCGGGCCGAGGCGATCCTGCGCGGCGTCGACAGCCTGGGCCCCGGCGACGCGCTGCTGGTCTGCGGCAAGGGGCACGAGACGGGCCAGATCGTGGGCGACACGGTCTACCCGTTCGACGATGCCGAGCAGGCCAGCGTGGCCGTGTCGGCGCTGGACGGACGGGGGTTGTGAGCATGCTCTGGACCGCGCAGGAGGCCGCAGCGGCCACCGGGGGACGCATCGCTGGCGACTGGCAAGCCGATGGCGTCTCGATCGACACCCGCACGCTGGCGCCGGGCGACCTGTTCGTGGCGCTCAAGGCGGCGCGGGACGGGCATGATTTCGTGGCCCAGGCGCTGGAGAAGGGCGCCGCCGCCGCGCTGGTCAGCCACGTGCCCGAGGGCGTGCCCGAGGACCGGCTGCTGATCGTCGACGACGTTCAGGCGGGGCTGGAGGCGCTGGGCCGGGCAGGGCGGGCGCGCACGCAGGCCCGGGTCGTGGCGGTGACCGGCTCGGTCGGCAAGACCTCGACCAAGGAGATGCTGCGCACCGTGCTGGGCGCGCAGGGCCGGGTGCATGCCGCCGAGAAGAGCTACAACAACCATTGGGGCGTGCCGCTGACGCTGGCGCGGATGCCGCGCGAGGCCGAGTTCGCCGTGATCGAGATCGGCATGAACCATCCCGGCGAGATCGCGCCGCTGGCCCGCATGGCGCGGCCCGACGTGGCGCTGGTCACCATCGTGGCGCCGGCGCACCTCGCCGCCTTCGAGAATATCGAGGGCATCGCACATGAGAAGGCCTCGATCTTCGAGGGGCTGGGGCCGCAGGGCGTGGCGATCTACAATGCCGATCTCGAGGTCAGCCCGATCCTGCGCGACGTGGCCGAGGCAGGGGCGGACAGGCTCATCGCCTTCGGCACCGCGCCGCAGGCCGATCACCGCGTCACCGAGGTGCAGGTGCATGACGCCTGCACCGTGGTGCGCGGGCAGGCCGGCGGGCAGGCGTTGCTCTACAAGGTGATGGCGCCGGGGCGGCATTTCGCGCTCAACGCCATGGGCGTGCTGGCCGTGGTCTCGGCGCTGGGGCTGGACATGGCGCTAGGGGTCACCGCGCTGGGCCAGTGGAGCGCGGGCGAGGGGCGCGGGCAGCGCGAGGTCATCCCGCTCGACCCGGTGGATGCACGCCAGAGCGTGCAGCTGATCGACGACGCCTACAATTCCAACCCCGCCTCGCTGGGCGCCGCGCTGGAGGTGCTGGCCGCCGCCGAGGTGCAGCACGAGCTGGGCCGCGTGCGCAAGGGTCGGCGCATCGCCTACCTGGGCGACATGAAGGAGCTGGGCCCACAGGAGGTGGCGATGCATCGCGAGATCGCCGCGCTGCCCGCCATGGCGCAGATCGACATGGTGCATTGCGTGGGCCCGCTTATGCGGCAGCTCTGGGAGGCGCTGCCCGAGGAAAAGCGCGGCCGCTGCTGCGAGACCAGCGCCGAGATGGCCGAACGCGTGGCCCGCGACCTCGATGCCGGGGACGTGGTGCTGGCCAAGGGCTCGCTCTCCATGGGGCTGGCCCGCGTGGTTGACGCGATCCGCAAAATGCGCCAAGCCCCCGCGCACGCCGACGGGGAGCTGGAAGGGTAGTGGCATGCTGTACTGGTTGACCGAGCTGAGCGACGGTGGCGATTTCTACAACCTCTTCCGCTACATCACCTTCCGCGCAGGCGGCGCCTTCCTGACCGCGCTGGTCTTCGGCTTCCTCTTCGGGCGCCCGCTGATCAACGTGCTGCGCAAGCGGCAGGGCAAGGGCCAGCCGATCCGCAGCGACGGTCCCGAGGGGCATTACGTCAAGGCCGGCACCCCCACCATGGGCGGCTTGCTGATCATCGGCGCGCTGGTCACCGCGACGTTGTTCTGGGCGCGGCTGGACAATGCCTTTGTCTGGATCGTGCTCTTCGTCACGATCTGCTATGCCGCGATCGGCTTTGCCGACGATTATGCCAAGGTTTCCAAGCAGAACACTGCCGGGCTGTCGAGCCGCGCGCGCCTGCTTCTGGGTTTCGTGATCGCGCTGGTGGCCGCCGTCTGGGCGGCGCAGTACCACCCGGCCGAGCTGAGCTATCAGCTGGCCTTCCCGATCTTCAAGGACACGCTGCTGAATCTGGGCTGGTTCTTCGTGCCCTTCGCCATGATCGTGATCGTGGGCGCGGCAAACGCGGTGAACCTGACCGACGGGCTGGACGGGCTGGCGATCATGCCGGTGATCATCGCCACCACGACGCTGGGCGTGATCGCCTACGCGGTGGGGCGGGTCGACTTCACCGAGTATCTCGACGTGCATTACGTGCCCGGCACCGGCGAGATCCTGATCTTTGCCGCGGGCGTTGCCGGCGGTGGGCTGGGATTTTTATGGTACAACGCGCCGCCCGCCGCGGTCTTCATGGGCGATACCGGTTCGCTGGCGCTGGGTGGCGCGCTGGGGGCGATTGCCGTGGCCACCAAGCACGAGATCGTGCTGGCCGTGGTTGGCGGGCTTTTCGTGCTCGAGGCGCTCTCGGTCATCATCCAGGTTCTGTATTTCAAGCGCACCGGCAAGCGGGTCTTCCTCATGGCGCCGATCCACCACCATTACGAGAAGAAGGGCTGGGCCGAGCCCACCATCGTGATCCGCTTCTGGATCATCTCGCTGATCCTCGCCATCATCGGGCTTGCGACACTCAAGGTGCGCTGAGCGGGCCGTTCTCACGCGGAGCGCGCGGACGCGCGCGCAGACATCTCGGCCCCGGCCTGCGGCCGGACCCTCGGGCCGCCGGTGGCACCGTGAGGGCCCTGTCGGCGGCCGCGGCGCTTGCGGCGCGCGGGGCGCTGTGCCATCGCTGAACCGGTCGAGACAGGTGGGAAGGGACGGGCATGATTCCGGTACAAGGGGTTCGGGGCGAGACGCTGGCCGTGCTCGGGTTGGGCCGCTCGGGCCTGTCGGCCGCGCGGGCGCTGGCCGCCGGGGGTGCGCGGGTGCTGGTCTGGGATGACACGCCCGCCGCGCTGGAACGCGCCGCGGAAGAGGGGTTCGAGCCGCGCAACCTCGTGCAGGACAGGGCGCTGGATGACGTCGCCCGGTTGATCGTGTCGCCCGGCATCCCGCATCTCTACCCGCGTCCCAACCCTGCCGTGGCTGCTGCCCTGCGCGCCGGCGTGCCGGTGGACAACGATATCGGCCTGTTTTTCCAGAGCCTTGGTGGCGAAACCTGGGACGCCTATGACCGGCCGCCCCGGGTGATCGCCGTAACCGGATCGAACGGCAAATCGACCACCGCCGCGCTGATCCATCACCTGCTGACCGCCTCGGGCCGCGAGAGCCAGCTGGCCGGCAATATTGGCCGCGGCGTGCTGGACATCGACCGGCCCGGAGATGGCGGCGTCGTCGTGCTGGAGCTGTCCTCCTACCAGACCGAGCTTGCCCGCGCCTTGACCCCGGACATCGCCGTCTTCACGAACCTGTCGCCGGATCACCTGGACCGGCACGGGGGCTTGGGCGGCTATTTCGCGGCCAAGCGCCGGCTGTTCGCCGAGGGCGGGCCGGATCGCGCCGTGATCGGCGTGGATGAGACCGAGGGCGCCTTTCTCGCCGGGCAACTGGCCGAGGGACGCAGCGATGACCGCGTGATCCGCATCTCTGCCGCGCGGAAGCTGCAGGGCCCGGGCTGGCATGTCTTTGCCCGCAAGGGGTTCCTGTCGGAATGGCGCAAGGGCCGGCAGATCGCCTCGGTGGACCTGCGCGAGATCGCAGGCCTGCCGGGGGCGCATAACCACCAGAACGCCTGTGCGGCCTTTGCCGCGGTGCGCGCCCTTGGCATGGGCCCGCGCGAGATCGAGGCGGGCCTGCGCTCGTTCAAGGGGTTGCCGCATCGCAGCCAGCAGATCGCCGAGGTGAACAATGTCCGCTATGTCAATGATTCCAAGGCGACAAATGTCGACTCGGCGCTCAAGGCGCTGGAGGCCTTTCCGCGCATCCGCTGGGTCTGTGGCGGGTTGATGAAGGAGGGCGGTCTGGAGGCGCTGGCCCCGGCGCTCGATCGTGTCGCCAAGGCCTACGTGATCGGGCGCGAGGCCGAGAGCTTTGCCTTGCAACTGCCCGGCGTGACTGCGGAAACCTGTGGCGACATGGCCCTCGCGGTGGCGCTGGCCGTGGCCGAGGCCCAGCCCGGAGAGGTGGTCCTGCTGGCCCCCGCCGCCGCGAGCTTTGACCAATATGACAATTTCGAGAAACGCGGCGAGGATTTCACCGCCTGCGTGCTGAGGGAACTGGGGCTGGAACCGGGCGAAGCCTGAGGGTTTTCAACGGGTTACGGGCGTGGCGCCTAGCGGGCAATGTGGCCCGCCGCGGCCATGGCCGAGGACCAGGCCCATTGGAAATTGTACCCACCCAGCCAGCCGGTCACGTCGACCGCCTCTCCGATCATGTAAAGCCCCGGAACCTTTCGCGATTCCATGGACTTGGAAGACAACTCTGACGTTGATATGCCGCCCAGCGTGACCTCGGCCGTGCGGTAGCCCTCGCTTCCCGTGGGCTTGAGCGACCATGCCTTGAAGGCCTGCGCGATCGACGCGATCCGCACATCCGAAAGATCGGCGAGATTTCCCGTCAGATCAGAGACTTCTGCCAGAAAGCTGACAAGGCGTGCGGGCAGCAGCTGGCCCAGCTCCGTGGTCACCGCGCGGCGTCCGCTGGCGTGGCGGGCCCTGCGCAAATGCGTGGCAAGGTCCAAGCCGGGCAGCAGGTCGATCTCAATCGCCTCGCCCTCACGCCAATAGCTCGAGATCTGCAGGATCGCCGGCCCGGACAGGCCGCGATGCGTGAAGAGCAGCGCCTCTTCGAAACCCGTTTTGTCATTCCTGATCAGAGCCTTACTAGACACACCTGCCAGCGGGGCAAATCGTCCTTTGTCGAACGTCAGCGGCACGAGGGCAGGCCGCGTCTCGGTCACTTCGTGGCCGAAATCACGTGCAATGTCATAGGCCAGCCCGGTCGCACCCATCTTGGGGATTGATTTGCCGCCCGTGGCGAGGATCAGGAAATCCGACGTAATTTCAATATCCTGCCCGGCGTTTTCAACGCGGGTGACGAAGCGCCCGTCGCGATGCGCACACTCGCGCACGCTGGTATTCAGCCACAGCGTCGTGCCGGATTTATCCAGCTCTTTCATCAACATGTCGATGATCTGCGTGGCCTGGCCGTCGCAGAAAAGCTGGCCCAGCGTCTTCTCGTGCCATGCGATCCCGTGACGCGAGACGAGATCGATGAAATCCCACTGCGTGTAGCGGGCCAGGGCGGATTTGTGGAAATGCGGGTTCTGGCCAAGGAACTGGCTGGAATCACAGTATATATTGGTGAAGTTGCACCGCCCGCCGCCTGAGATGCGGATCTTCTCGCCCGGGGCTTTTGCGTGGTCGACGATCAGCGTGTCGGGCCCGCAATGCGCGCCGGCCATCAACCCGGCGGCGCCGGCGCCAAGGATCAGGGTGCGGAAATGGCGGCGTTGCATGGATTTGTCCGTTTCGTACGTTTTGCCCCGCGTTTTCGCCAAAACGGCAGGTTCCGCAACCCTTCGTTCATCCTTGCGTCCTATGCTGCAGGGAAAGGTTCATTTCTGGCGGGGCAGGCTCCCTTGCATGACCGATCTCTCCAAGGCCGCTTTCCGGGCCCCCGAAATCCCCGCCGGCCGCCTGCGGGACGAGCTGTCGCTTTACCTGCGCAAGCTCGAGATGCAGGGCCAGCGCTACCTGATCACCCGGCATGGCCGCGTTGTCGCGGGGCTCGTGCCCCCGTGGGAGTTGCACGCGCTGGAGGAGGTCGTTCACCGGTCGGCCGCCGAGCGGCGCCGACGGCTGGAGGCCTCGGACCGGCACATGACCTGGCTGGAACAGGCGCGCGAAAAGGCGCGGCGCGGGGAAGACGTGTCATGGGATCCCTCGCAGGATCTGTTCCGCGGGTAAGGAGGTGCGGGCGACGATATCTCTGGCTCGGGCGCCGGAATTCGGCTAGACTGATCGTCAGACCCGGGAAACGGGCGTGTAGAGGCAGTCGAGCGGTGCTCAGATGACAGAGATGGTTTACGGCACGGTGCCCGTGAAGGGTGGCGAGCCGATTCTTCCCAAATGGTGGCGGACGGTCGACAAGTGGAGCTTGTCCTGCATCCTGATGCTCTTCGGCACCGGGATCCTGCTGGGCTTTGCCGCCTCGGTCCCGCTGGCCGAGCGCAACGGCTTGGCCACCTTTCACTACGTGCAGCGGCAGGTGGTCTTTGGCGGGGCGGCGCTGGTCGCCATGGCGCTGGTCTCGATGCTCAGCCCGATCGTGGTGCGCCGGCTCGCGGTCCTGGGCTTCCTGGTCAGCTTCGTCGCGCTGGCCCTGCTGCCATTCTTCGGCACCGATTTCGGCAAGGGCGCGGTGCGGTGGTACTCGCTGGGCTTTGCCAGCCTGCAGCCCTCGGAATTCCTCAAGCCGATGTTCGTCATCGCCTCGGCCTGGCTGATGGCGGCGGGACAGCAGCTGGGCGGCCCGCCGGGGAGGCTCTACAGCTTCTTTCTGATGGTGGCGATCGTGCTGATGCTGGCAATGCAGCCCGATTTCGGGCAGGCCTCGCTGGTGCTGTTCGGCTGGGGCGTGATGTGGTTCGTGGGCGGCGCGCCCATGCTGCTGCTGCTGGGCCTGGCCGGGCTGGTCGTGCTGGCCGGCATGGTGGCCTACAACAACTCGCAGCATTTCGCGCGCCGGATCGACGGGTTCCTCAACCCCGAGGTCGATCCCACGACGCAGCTGGGCTATGCCACCAACGCCATCCAGGAGGGCGGTTTCTTCGGTGTCGGCGTGGGCGAGGGGCAGGTGAAGTGGAGCCTGCCGGACGCGCATACCGATTTCATCATCGCCGTTGCGGCCGAGGAATACGGGCTGATCCTCGTGCTGGCGATCATCGCGCTCTACACCACGATCGTGGTGCGCAGCTTCTTCCGCCTGATGCGGGAGCGCGACCCGTTCATCCGGCTGGCCGGCACCGGGCTGGCGGCGACCTTCGGCGTGCAGGCGATGATCAACATGGGCGTGGCGGTGCGGCTGCTGCCGGCCAAGGGCATGACGCTGCCCTTCGTGAGCTATGGCGGCTCGTCGCTGATCGCGGGCGGGCTGGCCGTGGGCATGTTGCTGGCCTTCACCCGGGTGCGTCCGCAGGGCGAGATCGGCGATATCTTGCGCGGCCGGCTGCGCTGAGGCGGCCGAGGGGCGTGCACGGCCCGCCCAAGACGCGGAAATCGCCCGTAAATCGCGCAAAGGCGCAGCCGCGGGCCGGGCGATGGACGGGACCGCCCGCTTGGGGTATGTGGCCGCAATTGCGGTGACGGAGAGACGAGATGGCTGAGCGCAAGCCCCTGTTGGTGATGGCCGCCGGCGGCACGGGCGGGCACATGTTCCCGGCCCAGGCCCTGGCCGAGCTGATGCTGCGCCGGGGCTGGCGGGTCAAGCTGTCGACCGATGCGCGCGGCGCGCGCTATACCGGCGGCTTCCCGCACTCGGTCGAGATCGAGCAGGTGACCTCGGGCACGCCGGCGCGGGGCGGCATGCTGGCGAAGGCGGGCGTGCCGTTCAAGGTGGCGCGCGGCGTGCTGTCCATGGCCGCGCGGATGCGCCGGGACCGGCCCGACGTGGTGGTGGGTTTTGGCGGTTACCCCTCGATCCCGGCCCTGGGCGCGGCGCGGCTGTTGAAACTGCCGCGCATGATCCATGAACAGAACGGCGTGCTGGGCCGGGTGAACCGGTTCTTCGCCCCCAAGGTCGACGTGGTCGCCTGCGGCATCTGGCCGACCGACCTGCCCGAGGGGGTGGAGGGCGTGCATGTGGGCAACCCAGTGCGGCTGGCGGTGCGCGAACGCGCGGGCGCGGGCTATATCGCGCCCGGGCCGTACCCGATGTCGGTGCTGGTGATCGGCGGCAGCCAGGGCGCGCGCATGCTGTCGGACGTGGTGCCGCCGGCGCTGGCCGGGCTGCCTCTGGAGATCGTGTGCAACCTGCGCGTCAGCCACCAGGCCCGCGACGAGGACGGCGCGCGCGTGGCGACCTATTACGCCGAGAACGGGCTGAACGCGGATGTGCAGCCCTTCTTCACCGATCTGCCCGCGCGGATGAGCGAGGCGCAGCTGGTGATCTCGCGCTCGGGCGCCTCCTCGGTGGCGGATATCGCGGTGATCGGGCGGCCCTCGATCCTGATCCCGTACCCGCATGCCACCGGCGATCACCAGAGCGCCAATGCCCGGGCGCTGGTCGAGGCGGGCGCGGCGATCAAGATCCCGGAGAGCCGGCTGGACATCGACAGCCTGAGCGAGTCGATCCGGGCGATCCTCGAGAACGAACAGGGTGCCATCCAGATGGCGCGCGCGGCGCTGGGCGTCGCACGACCGGAGGCGACCGAGGACCTGGCCGCGCTGGTGGAAGAGCTTGCCGCAGGCCGGGGCACATCGGCCGCGCAGGACTGAGACGGCGATCCGGGCGGCACGCATCGCCCGGGCGCGACAGGGGACAGGACAGAGAAACCGGGCGGCCTGGGCCGCTGTCCGGACCCGCCCCCTTGGTGCTTGAGACCCGATAACAAGCCTGACAGGAAAGGGGCGGGACATGAAGGATCTGGAACTCGAACGGAGCGCATGCATGACCGGCGCAACCAAACTGCCCGGGGACGTGGGCCCCATCCATTTCGTCGGCATCGGCGGCATCGGCATGTCGGGCATTGCCGAGGTGCTGCTGAACCATGGCTATGCGGTGCAGGGCTCGGACCTGAAACGCTCGAAGATCACCGAGCGGCTGGCCGGCATGGGCGCGCGCATCTTCGAGGGCCAAAGCGGCGAGAACCTCGAGGGCGCCGAGGTGGTGGTGATCTCCTCGGCGATCAAGCCGGGCAATCCCGAGCTGGACGCGGCGCGGGCGCGCGGCCTGCCGGTGGTGCGCCGGGCCGAGATGCTGGCCGAGCTGATGCGGCTGAAATCCAACATCGCCGTGGCCGGTACGCATGGCAAGACCACGACCACCACCATGGTAGCCACGCTGCTGGATGCCGGCCGGTTCGACCCGACCGTGGTCAATGGCGGCATCATCCATGCCTATGGCTCGAACGCGCGCATGGGGCAGGGCGAGTGGATGGTGGTCGAGGCCGACGAGAGCGACGGCACCTTCAACCGCCTGCCCGCGACCATCGCCATCGTGACCAATATCGACCCCGAGCACATGGAGCATTGGGGCTCGATCGAGAACCTGCGCCGCGGCTTCCAGGATTTCGTCTCGAACATCCCGTTCTACGGGCTGGCCGTGTGCTGCATCGACCATCCCGAGGTGCAGGCGCTGGTGGGCAAGATCACCGACCGGCGCGTGGTGACCTACGGCTTCAACGCGCAGGCCGATGTGCGCGCGGTGAACCTGCATTACGTCAAGGGCGTGGCGCGGTTCGACGTGGTCTTCCAGGCCTCGGGCGAGGTGATCGAGGGCTGTGCCCTGCCGATGCCGGGGGATCACAACGTCTCGAACGCGCTGTCGGCCGTGGCCGTGGCGCGGCACCTGGGGATGAGCGGTGACGAGATCCGCGCCGCGCTGGCCGCCTTCGGCGGCGTCAACCGCCGCTTCACCCGCGTGGGCGAAGTGGATGGCGTGGCGATCATCGACGATTACGGCCATCACCCGGTGGAGATCGCGGCGGTGCTCAAGGCCGCGCGGCAGGCCTGCGAGGGGCGCGTGATCGCGGTGCACCAGCCGCATCGCTACACCCGGCTGAGCCATCATTTCGAGGAATTCTGCACATGTTTCAACGAGGCCGACGTGGTGGCCATCGCCGAGGTCTTTGCCGCGGGCGAAGAGCCCATCGCCGGCGCCTCGCGCGATGACCTGGTGGCCGGGCTGGTGCGCCACGGCCATCGCCATGCCCGCGCGATCCGCGACGAGGACGACCTGGAACGGCTGGTGCGCGAGCAGGCGCAGCCGGGCGACATGGTGGTCTGCCTCGGCGCGGGCACGATCTCGGCCTGGGCCAATGCGCTGCCCGAGCGGCTGAAGGGCTGAGCCTGTCGGGGCGGTTGCGGCCGCCCCGCTGATCCGCCCGGCGGGTGCGCCCGTGGCGCGGGCGTCATGAGTATTTCTGGAAAGATGAAAGAGGCCGGTCTCGGAAGAGGTTGCCGTGGCCTGTCCGGCTTGGCAGAGTGGCGCTGCCAAACGGGGGGCGGAGACCGGACATGAGCATATCGCTGATCCTTGCATGCCTCTGGGCGATCCTGGCCAATGTGCTGGCCATGCTGCCCTCGAAGGACAATCACTGGCGCCGCGCCTACCTGCTGATCGCGCTGGGCGTACCGATCCTGGGCTATGTCACCTACGAGAACGGGCCGTGGCTGGGGCTCTTGGTGCTGGTCGCGGGGATGAGCGTGCTGCGCTGGCCCGTGCGCTACCTGCTGGCCTGGCTGCGGGGCCGGGTGTCGGGCGCCTGAGCGGCGGGGGTATTCCGGACTGTCGGAACCGCTGACCTGGCGTCAGGGTTGAGGGACCGAGAGGAAGGACCCGACCCATGCTGCTGATCGTCCCCTTTGCCGCCATTTTCCTGAGTGCCCTGACCGGCTTTGCCGCGCTGCGCGCCGGGCGTCCCGAGCGGGCGCTGGGCCTGGCTGGCCTGCTGGTCGCGCTGGCGGGCTGGGCCCTGTGGCAGGAGAGCGCGGCGGCAGGGCTGGAGGTACTGGTGCACACGCTGTTCCTGTGGGGCGCGGTGGTGCCGGGGCTGGTCGCGCTGGCGATCGGCGCGGCGCTGGGCTGGGCCGGGACGCGGTTGGCGGCCGCCTGAGACGCGGTGTGCCCTGCGCGGGCTTGCCCCCGGGCGCGTGGCGGTCTAGCAGGCGGGGATGAGCGATCTTCCACAGACACGCGGGCGCCTGACGCCGGGACGGAACCTGAGCGAGCTGACCTGGCTGCGCGTGGGCGGGCCGGCGGAGTGGTTCTTCCAGCCCGCCGACCTGGAGGACCTTGCGGCCTTCCTGGCGGCGCTGGCGCCCTCGGTGCCGGTCTTTGCCATGGGGGTCGGGTCGAACCTGATCGTGCGCGACGGTGGCCTGCGCGGCGTGGTGATCCGGTTGGGGCGCGGCTTTAACGGGATCCGCATCGAGGGCGACCGGGTGATCGCCGGGGCCGCGGCGCTGGATGCGCATGTGGCCAAGCGGGCGGCCGAGGCCGGGCTGGACCTGACCTTCCTGCGCACCATTCCCGGCAGCATCGGCGGCGCGGTGCGCATGAACGCGGGCTGCTACGGGTCCTACATGGCCGATCATTTCGTTCAGGCCCGGGCGGTGACCCGGGCGGGCGAGGTGGTGGTGCTGGGCCCGAAGGAAATGGGTTTTGCCTATCGTCACAGCGATCTGCCCGAGGGCATGGTGGTGGTCGAGGCGGAGCTTTCGGCGCGGCGGGGCGATCCCGAAGAGCTGGCCGCGCGCATGGCGGCGCAGCTGGCCAAGCGCGACGCGACGCAGCCCACCAAGGACCGCAGCGCCGGCTCGACCTTTCGCAACCCGGCGGGGTTCTCCTCGACCGGGCAGGCGGATGACACGCACGAATTGAAGGCCTGGAAGCTGATCGACGAGGCGGGCCTGCGCGGTGCGATGCGCGGGGCGGCGCAGATGAGCCCGAAACATTCGAATTTCCTGGTCAATACCGGGGGCGCCAGCGCCGCGGATCTTGAAGGTCTGGGCGAGGAGGTGCGAAAAAGGGTTTTCCAACACAGCGGAATATCGCTAGACTGGGAAATCATGCGGGTCGGCGAGGCCGGACCGGATGCGGCCGGGGACGGGGACAGCTGAGCGGGCAGGCTTTAACCCGCGGTTAACCTTAACCGGTCATCAATAATACATCCGAGGGCGGCAAACGCCCCGGCGGCAGACCTAGGGCAGGTCACCAGAAACAACGAACTGGGCGCGCGGGGCCGGAAGCGGCTGGCGCGGGCCCGTACACACGCGGGGCGCGTTACCGATCCCGCGAGAGAAATCGGGGGGGCGTGACCCCCGGGGCAGTCGAGGCGGTTTTGGGGATGTCGAGCAGGACACTCCCGAAAGTGGCGGTATTGAAGGGCGGACCCTCGGCCGAGCGCGAGGTGTCGCTTTCTTCCGGGCGGGAATGTGCCGCCGCTTTGAGGGACGAAGGGTATGAGGTGACGGAACTGGACGCGGGCGCCGACCTGGCGCAGCGGCTGGTCGCGCTGTCACCGGATGTCGTGTTCAACGCATTGCACGGGCGCTGGGGCGAGGATGGCTGCGTGCAGGGGCTGCTGGAATGGCTGCGCCTGCCCTATACCCATTCCGGCGTGCTGGCCTCTGCGCTGGCGATGGACAAGATCCGCACAAAGCAGGTCTACGAGACGGCCGGGCTGCCGGTGGCGGAGAGCCTGCTGGCCTCGCGCGCGGAGGTGGCGGCGGGCCATGTCATGGCGCCGCCCTACGTGGTGAAACCCTATAACGAGGGCTCGTCCGTCGGGATCATCCTGGTCGAGGCGGGCGGCGCACCGCCCGTGCTGGGCGCGGAGATGCCCGACCTTGTGATGGTCGAGGCCTTCGTGCCGGGGCGCGAGCTGACCGTGACGGTGATGGGCGACCGGGCGCTGGGCGTGACCGAGATCCTGACCGAGGGCTGGTACGATTACGATGCCAAGTACACGCCCGGCGGGTCGCGCCACATCTGCCCGGCCGAGCTGCCCGAAGCGATCGAGGCGGCCTGCCTGGATTTCGCGCTGCGCGCGCATCGGGCGCTGGGCTGCCGCGGGGTGAGCCGCACCGATTTCCGCTGGGACGCGGCGAAGGGTCCGGCCGGGCTGGTGCTTCTGGAGACCAACACGCAGCCGGGCATGACGCCGACCTCGCTGTCGCCGGAACATGCGGGGCTGATCGGGCTGAGCTTCGGGGCGTTCTGCGCGTGGATGGTGGAGGATGCCTCATGCGATCGGTGATGCCTTCCCCGTCGCGCCGCGCCGCGTGGCTGGCGGCGGCCGGAGTATTTGGAAAGAGAAGAAGCCGGGGCGTGGTCCCGGGGAGGGGCGCATGAGCCGGATGGAGCCGCCGCTGACCCGGCCCGATCCGCAGATGGCGCGGCTGGATCCGAGCGCCTCGCGGCTGAAATACCGCATCGAGCGTCTGATGCTGACGCCGGTCTTCCGCTTTGCTTTGCGCGTGGGCCTGCCCTTCGCGCTGTGTTTCGGTGGCGCCTCGGCCTGGGTGTCGGTCGAGGAGAACCGGCAGGCCTTCAACCTGATGGTGGCGGATCTGCGTGCCTCGGTCGAAAGCCGGCCGGAATTCCAGGTGAAGATGATGGCGATCGACGGCGCCTCGGCGGAGCTGTCCGAGGCGATCCGGGCGCTGCTGCCGATCGGTTTTCCGATCAGCTCGTTCGACCTGGACCTGCCGGCGATGCAGGCGCAGGTCGTGGCGCTGAACCCGGTGAAATCGGCCGAGCTGCGCATCCGGCAGGGCGGGGTGTTGCAGATCGACGTGGTCGAGCGCGTGCCGGCAGTGCTGTGGCGCCGGGCGGACGGGCTGTTCCGGCTGGACGAAAGCGGCGTGCTGGTCGGCGCGGCGGCGGCGCGGGCGGCGCATCCTGCGCTGCCGGTGATCGCCGGGGCCGGGGCCGAGCAGGCGGTGGACGAGGCGCTGGCGCTTTATGCCGTGACTGGCCCGATCCGGGGCCGGTTGCGCGGGTTCGAGCGCATGGGCGGCCGGCGCTGGGACGTGGTGCTGAACCGCGGCCAGCGGCTGATGCTGCCCGAGACGGGGGCGGTGCGCGCGCTGGAGCGCGCCATCGCCATGGACCAGGCGGTGGACATGCTGGCGCGCGACCTGCTGGTCGTGGACCTGCGCCTGCCGCGGCGTCCGACCATACGGATGAGTGAGAAAGCCACGCAGGAGATGTGGCGGATCAAGGCGATTGAGGCTGGTGGGGACTGAACGGACATGATCGAGCTCTACGAATCCCAGAGGGCAATGCGCAACATGCGCCGGGCGGCGATGCAGCGCGGGGTGATCGCGGTGCTGGACGTGGGATCGTCCAAGATCGCCTGTCTCGTGCTGCGCTTCGACGGCTCGGAGCCGCTCGAGGACGGCATCGGCTCGCTGGCGGGGCAGTCGGGCTTTCGCGTGATCGGCGCGGCGACCACGCGGTCGCGCGGGGTGCGCTTTGGCGAGATCCACTCCATGTCCGAGACCGAGCGGGCGATCCGCACCGCGGTGCAGGCGGCGCAGAAGATGGCCGGGATCCGGGTCGACCACGTGATCGCCTGTTTCTCGGGCGCGGGGCCGCGCAGCTACGGGCTGGACGGCACGGTGGACGTCATGGGCATGACGGTGGACGAGCAGGACGTGGCGCGCGTGCTGTCGGAATGCGAGGTGCCCGATTTCGGCCATGGCCGCGAGGTGCTACATGCCCAGCCGGTGAATTTCGCGCTGGATCACCGCTCGGGGCTGATCGATCCGCGCGGCCAGATCGGCAACGAGCTGTCCACGGACATGCACATGCTGACGGTGGATGCGCAGGCGATCCAGAACCTTGCCCATTGCGTCAAGCGCTGCGACCTGGAACTGGCGGGGCTGGCCTCGTCCGCCTATGTCTCGGGGATCTCGGCACTGGTCGAGGACGAGCAGGAGCTGGGCGCGGCCTGCATCGACATGGGCGGCGGGGCGACCGGCGTGTCGATCTTCATCAAGAAGCACATGATCTATGCCGATGCGGTGCGCATGGGCGGCGATCACGTGACCAGCGACATCTCGATGGGGTTGCAGGTGCCCATGGCCACGGCCGAGCGGATCAAGACCTTCTATGGCGGGGTGGTGGCCACCGGCATGGACGACCGCGAGATGATCGAGACCGGGGGCGAGACCGGCGACTGGGAACATGACCGCCGCACGGTCAGCCGCGCCGAGCTGATCGGCATCATGCGCCCGCGGGTCGAGGAGATCCTCGAGGAGGTGCGCGCGCGGCTGGACGCGGCCGGGTTCGACCACCTGCCCAGCCAGCAGATCGTGCTGACCGGCGGCGCCAGCCAGATCCCGGGGCTGGACGGGCTGGCCAGCAAGATCCTGGGACAGCAGGTCCGGCTGGGTCGGCCGTTGCGCGTGCACGGGCTGCCGCAGGCGGCGACCGGGCCGGGCTTTGCCTCCTGCGTGGGGCTGTGCCTGTTCGCCGCGCATCCGCAGGACGAGTGGTGGGATTTCGAGATCCCCTCGGACCGGCTGTCGGGGCGCGGCTTCAAGCGCGCGGTGCAGTGGTTCCGCGACAACTGGTAAGGCGCGCCGCGGCCCGATCGAACTGACCTGCTGCGGCGGGCCCGGCCCGGCCGGGTGCCGGGCAAGGTCGGGAAAACCTCCGTCAGGAATTCCGCCAATGACCTGCAACGTGAGGCTGTGACAGCCTGCCTGATGTCACGGTTTCTGGTGCACAAGGAGTTCCGACATGTTCGATTTTCTGCAGCCGACTTACACGTTCAACCCGCCGGTCATCACCCTGCCGGGGGATGTCTATGATTTCGGCACGCCTTTTGCCGATCGCTTCGAGGGCAGCGCGCTGCGCGAGTATTTCTCGGGCGGCTACGGCAATGACCGCGCCTATGGCGGCGACAACCACGACACGCTGCATGGCGGGGCGGGGCAGGACACGCTGGACGGCGAGACTGGCAACGACCTGCTGACCGGCGGCACGGCGGATGACGTGCTTTATGCCGGGGACGGCTCGGACACGGTGCGCGGCGGCGACGGGGCCGACTGGATCATCGGCGACTGGACCGGAGATGACGCGAGCTTCGGCTTCGACGATCTGCTCTTCGGCGATGCGGGCCGGGATTCGGTCTGGGCCGGGCAGGGCGAGGACACGGTGCATGGCGGCGAAGGCGATGACCTGCTGCACGGGCAGTGGGGCGCGGATGTGGTGAACGGCGATGTCGGCGATGACACCGCCTATGGCGGGCAGGGCGATGACACGGTCAATGGCGGGGCAGGGGATGACCTGCTCTTCGGCTCGGACGCGCTCTATCCCGGGGCCGAGAATGACGTGCTGAACGGGGGCACCGGGCGCGACACGCTGGATGGCGGGGCGGGCGACGACTCGCTGTCGGGCGGCGCGGACGGGGTCGAGGACCGCTTCGTCTTCGGCACCGGCTCGGGGCGCGACGTGATCTGGGATTACGAGGCCGATCTCGACGTGATCGAGCTGGGCGCCGGCATGGTGCTGGACAGCCTTGCGCATGGCCAGATGGTGGCACCGGGCGGCGAGGTCTTCAGCGGGCTGCGGATGGATTTCGGCGATGGCGACGTGCTGTACCTGGCCGGGGTGGACAGCCTGTTCGACCTGCTGATCAGCTAGGGTCACGGCCCTGGCGGGGCAGCCGTTCCGTCGCGCCAGGGCCGAAATTCCCGCGTGACGGGCGGGGATAAACCTGTTAACAAAACGCCAACAGGCCCGTCAGAGGCCGTGAGGGATGTCGGGCAGGCTCCCTGAAAATCGAAGCACCGATCCCTCGCGGGGCCCCTGTGCCGGCCCCGTGTCTGGTGTCGTCTTGCGCCCAGCCTACCGGATCTAGACGAGCCGGCGAAATCCCGCGGAAATGCGCCCGAAATGTGGCAGATTTGGTAGAAATCTGCCGATTTTCGCGTGACGCGCCGCCTGTCAAGCGATAAGGTGGGCGGGAACAGGCGGAGCACAGGCCTGGAAGTGGCCAAAGAACACAGGCGGACAGACACATGACATTGAACCTATCCATGCCCGGTCAGGACGAGTTGAAGCCGCGTATCACGGTATTCGGCGTGGGCGGGGCCGGCGGCAACGCCGTCAACAACATGATCGAGAAGCAGCTGGATGGCGTCGATTTCGTCGTCGCCAACACCGATGCGCAGGCGCTGCAGCAGAGCCGCTCGAACAGCCGCGTGCAGCTGGGCGTCAAGGTGACCGAGGGGCTGGGCGCCGGGGCGCGGGCCACCGTGGGCGCCGCCGCCGCAGAGGAGAGCATCGAGCAGATCGTCGATCACCTGGCCGGTGCGCATATGTGCTTCATCACCGCCGGCATGGGCGGCGGCACCGGGACCGGCGCCGCGCCGATCATCGCGCAGGCCGCGCGCGAGCTGGGCGTGCTGACCGTCGGTGTCGTGACCAAGCCCTTCCAGTTCGAGGGCGCCAAGCGGATGAAGCAGGCCGAGGACGGGGTCGAGCACCTGCAGAAGGTGGTCGACACGCTGATCATCATCCCCAACCAGAACCTGTTCCGCCTTGCCAACGAGAAGACCACCTTCACCGAGGCGTTCAGCCTGGCCGATGACGTGCTCTACCAGGGCGTGAAGGGCGTGACCGACCTGATGGTGCGGCCCGGCCTGATCAACCTCGACTTCGCGGACGTGCGCGCCGTGATGGACGAGATGGGCAAGGCGATGATGGGCACCGGCGAGGCCGAGGGCGAGGAACGCGCGATCCAGGCGGCCGAGAAGGCCATAGCGAACCCGCTGCTGGACGAGATCAGCCTGAAGGGCGCCAAGGGCGTGCTGATCAACATCACCGGCGGCCACGACCTGACCCTGTTCGAGCTCGACGAGGCGGCCAACCGCATCCGCGAAGAGGTGGATGCCGATGCCAACATCATCGTCGGCAGCACGCTGGATGACGGCATGGCCGGCATGATGCGGGTCTCGGTCGTCGCCACCGGCATCGATGCCAGCGACAATGTGGGCGAAGTGCCCGTGCCGCGTCGCAGCATGCGCCAGCCGCTGCAGCCGCAGACCGTGCCCGAGCCGACCCCGACGGCCGCGACACCGGCGCCGCAGCCCGAGCCGGCCCCGCAGCCCGTCGCCGCCGAAGCCCAGCCCCACGCGGTCGAGGAGCCCTCGCTCTTCGAGAGCATGGATGCCGAGCGCGCCGCGGCCGAGGACGAGATGGAGCACATCTTCGAAGAGCGGGTGAATGACGATGACGGCCTGCCGGCGCCGGTCTACCAGCCCGCCGCGAGCGAGTTCCGCCCCGCGCCCGACACGATCGAGGCCGACCCGGCCGACTTCGTGGTGCCCACCCGCGGCACGCCGGGCACCCCCAGCCAGGAAGCGATCGACCGGTTGAAGACTGCCGCGGCCCGCACCCGCGAGGCGCAGCAGCAGCAGCCGCAGGCCCAGCCGCAACAGCAGCCGCAGGCGCAGCGCTCCGAGAAGCTGTTCAGCATGAACACGCTGATCGGTCGCATGACCGGCCATGGCTCGGGCGGTGACGCCCAGCAGGCGCCGTCGCGCCGCACTGCCCCGCCGGTGCAGTCGCAGCAGCGCCCGGCCCCGGTCGAGGACAGCCAGAACGACCCCGATGCCGAGCGCATCGAGATCCCGGCCTTCCTGCGCCGCCAGGCGAACTGATCGGCCCATCCAGTGATCCCGACAAGGGGCGCGTCTTCGCAGGAAGGCGCGCCCTTTTGCTGTGAGGGCCTGTTGCAGCTCCGCTCACATCGATGACGAAAGATGACAGCGTGGCGCAGCTTTCGTGACAATCGGGCCGTGGCGCCGGGATTTCCGGGTACGTTTGCAGCGCGATTTTCCTCTTCTGGAACAGTGGGTTGCGGGGCATCTTCGGGGGGTGCGCGGGTTGCCGCCGAATCGCCGGGTGGCGTGTTTCAGGACGTTGCAAACTTTGATTTGAGCGATCGGGCCCGCATCCCTTACTGCACTCCCAAGACCACGCGCGGCAGGATGAGACGTGGCAGACAGAAGGGGCAACCCATGCAGACCACCATTCGCTCGGCGATCACCTTTCATGGCACCGGCCTTCACTCGGGCCGCCCGGTCCGGCTGACCATCCGCCCGGCCGGGGCCGAACACGGCGTCTGGTTCAAACGCGTGGACATCGCCCTGGGCGACCGCATGGTGCCGGCCCGCTGGGACGCGGTCGAGACCTCGCCGCTCTGCACGCTGATCCGCAACCGCGCGGGCGTCTCCGTCTCGACCATCGAACATGTCATGGCCGCGCTGGCCGGCTGCGGCGTGCACAACGCCCTGATCGAGGTGGACGGCCCGGAATGCCCGATCCTCGACGGCTCCAGCGCGCCCTTCGTGCGCGGCATCCTGTCCCGCGGCGTGCGCCAGCTCGAGGCGCCGGTGCGCGCGATCGAGGTGGTGACCCCCGTCTCGGTGCACACCTCCGGGGGCTGGGCCCGCCTGTCGCCCGCGTCGGGCACGCAGATGGCCTTTCACATCGATTTCGACGATGCCGCGATCGGCAGGCAGGACAAGGTTCTGGACCTTGCCAACGGTGCCTTCGTGCGTGAGCTCTGCGACAGCCGGACCTTCTGCCGCGCCCGCGATGTCGAGGCGATGCGCGCCGCCGGCAAGGCGCTTGGCGGCACCTACGAGAATGCCGTCGTGGTCGAGGGTGACCAGGTGCTGAGCCCGGGCGGGCTGCGCCATGCCGACGAGGCGGTGCGCCACAAGATGCTCGACGCGCTGGGGGACCTCGCGCTGGCCGGTGGCCCGATCCTCGGGCTCTACGAGGGGCACAAGGCGGGCCACGCCATGACCAACGCGCTGCTGCATGCGCTCTTTGCCACGCCCGACGCCTACCGTGTTGTTCTGTGTGACGAATCCCGCGCCGCCCGGCTGCCCGGCTGGGGCGTGGGCCGGCACGAGATCCCGGCGGTCGCCTGAGCCGGAAGGATGGGCGCAACCGCGCCGATAAAACCCGTGTTAAGACATTTTGCCCCGGAATTTTCTGTGCTAGACCCATGCCAACGCGGCGCAGGAGAGCAGAGGGTTTGAGCATGGCAGGGGGCGGATCTCGGGTTTTGACGATCGCGGCGGCCTTGGCTGCGCTGGGCCTTGCCGGCTGCGGCGAGCTGGAGCGCAAGGATGTGGGGCCGGGCGGCGCGCCGCTGGAGGCCTTCACCGCCAAGCAGATCTTCGAACGCGGCGAGTACGAGCTGGACGAGAACGACGCCGAGGATGCGGCGTTCTATTTCGGCGAGGTCGAGCGGCTCTATCCCTATTCGGACTGGGCCAAACGCGCGCTGATCATGCAGGCCTTCGCCTATCACCAGGACAAGGATTACGTGAACGCGCGCTCGGCGGCGCAGCGGTTCATCGATTTCTACCCCGCTGATGACGACGCGGCCTATGCGCAATACCTGCTGGCGCTCAGCTATTACGACCAGATCGAGCTGGTGGGGCGCGACCAGGGCCTGACCTTTCAGGCGCTGCAGGCGTTGCGCACCGTGATCGAGCGCTATCCCGACAGCGAATATGCCCGCTCGGCCATCCTGAAATTCGACCTCGCCTTCGATCACCTTGCCGGCAAGGAGATGGAGATCGGCCGTTACTACCTCAAGCGCGATCATTTCGCCGCGGCGATCAACCGCTTCCGCGTCGTGGTCGAGGATTTCCAGACCACCACCCACACGCCCGAGGCGCTGCATCGGCTGGTCGAATCCTACCTGTCGCTGGGCCTGACCGACGAGGCGCGGACCGCGGCGGCGATCCTCGGCTACAACTACCGCTCAACCGAGTGGTACGAGGACAGCTACCGGCTGCTGACAGGGCAGGGTCTAGAGCCCGGCGTCTTCGGCGACAACTGGCTGTCGGCCGTCTATCGCCAGATGATCAAGGGCGAATGGCTTTAGGCCGGGCGGGGCACCCCACCTGCCTGACGGAACACTCCCATGCTGCGCGCGCTTGAAATTCGGGACATGCTGATCATCGAACGTCTGGACCTGGCCTTCCAGCCGGGTCTGAACGTGCTGACCGGCGAGACTGGCGCCGGCAAGTCGATCCTGCTGGACAGCCTGGGCTTCGTTCTGGGCTGGCGCGGCCGGGCCGAGCTGGTGCGCAGCGGTGCCGCGCAGGGCGAGGTGACGGCCGTCTTCGAGCTGGCCGAGGGCCATGCCGCACATGCCGTCCTGGACGAGGCCGGCCTGCCCGGCGGCTCCGAGCTGATCCTGCGCCGGGTGAACACGCGCGACGGGCGCAAGACCGGCTGGGTCAATGACCGCCGCGTCTCGGGCGAGGTGCTGCGCCGGCTCTCCGAGACGCTGGTCGAGCTGCACGGGCAGCATGATGATCGGGGCCTGCTGGACCCGCGCGGCCACCGCGCCCTGCTCGACGCCTATGCCGGTGTCGAGGCGGAAAGCGCCGCGGTGCGCACGGCCTGGACCGGCATGGCGCGCGCCCGCAAGGCGCTGCGGACGGCCGAGGAGGCGCTGGAGGCGGTCCGCGCCGAGGAGGATTTCCTGCGCCACGCCGTGGCCGAGCTGGACAAGCTGGCGCCGCAGCCGGGCGAGGAGGCCGAGCTGGACGCGCGCCGCCGCGCCATGCAGGGGGCCGAGAAGATCCGCTCGGACATCGCGCAGGCCTCGGCCGCGCTGGGATACGAGGGCGCCGAGGGCGCCATGGCCGGCGCGCTGCGCTGGCTGGAGGGCGCGGCGGACAAGGCCGAGGGCCGGCTCGACGCGCCGCTGGCGGCGCTGTCCCGCGCCATGGCCGAGCTGGACGAAGCCGCGCAGGGCGTGGCCGATTGCCTCGACGCGCTGGACTTCGACCCGCTGGAGCTGGAAGAGACCGAGGAGCGGCTTTTTGCGCTGCGCGGGCTGGCCCGCAAGCATCAGGTGCTGGCCGACGACCTGCCCGGGCTGGCCGCCGAGCTGTCGGAGCGGCTGGAGGCGCTGGACGCGGGCGAGGCACGGCTGGACGCGCTGCAGGTCGAGCTGCGCGCGGCCGAGGCCGACTATGACGCGGCCGCCGAGGCGCTTGGCGCGGCCCGGCGCGCCGCGGCCGAACGGCTGGACGCGGCCGTGGCGGCCGAACTGGCGCCGCTCAAGATGGAGCGCGCGGTGTTCCGCACCGTCTTCGACGAAGCGCCCGCCGGGCCCGAGGGGCGCGACGCGGTCAGCTTCACCGTGGCCACCAATCCCGGCGCGCCGTCGGGGCCGCTCAACAAGATCGCCTCGGGCGGCGAGCTCAGCCGCTTCCTGCTGGCGCTCAAGGTCTGCCTCTCGCAGGAGCGCGATGCCGGCGTGACGATGATCTTCGACGAGATCGACCGCGGCGTGGGCGGTGCCACCGCCGATGCCGTGGGCCGCCGCCTGAAGGCGCTGGCCGAGGAGGGGCAGGTGCTGGTCGTCACGCATTCCCCGCAGGTCGCCGCCCTCGGCGCGCATCACTGGCGCGTGGCCAAGCGGGTCGAGGGCGAGCAGACGCGCTCCGACGTGGTGGCCCTGGCCGAGACCGAGCGCGAAGGCGAGATCGCCCGCATGCTGGCCGGCGATACCGTCACCGACGAGGCCCGCGCCGCCGCACGGGCCCTTCTGGCCGCGGTCTGAGGGTCAGGCGCGGGCCAGCGCGACCAGACCGTAACCGGACAGCATCAGCGCGACACCCGAGGCGAGCGTGCGAAGCGTGTTGAACCGTTGCCAGCGCGGCGAATAGTCCTGCCAGATCGCGCGGGCGGTGTCGATGTCGCTGGGCACTTCGCGGCTGGCCAGCGCCTCGTTCATCGGTACGTTCACGGCCATGGTCAGCCCCATGCCCCCCAGCAGGTAGACCAGTGCCGCCGCGGCAAAGGCCAGCGCGGCACGGGGCGCGCCGTCGCGCAGGGCCAGCCCTGCGGCCAGTCCGGCCACGACGGGCGTGGCAAAGAACGCCGGGGCGAAGACGGCGTTGCGCACGCTGTCATTCATCGCCTGCATCGCCGCCATGGCAATCCGCGGGTCCAGCGTGTCGAGCCCCCACATGGTCGAGCAGATCCAGGCGTAGAAGAAGCCGAAGATCGCGCCGCTCAGCAGCAGGGTCGCGAAGCCGGCGGTCAGGGTGCGCGCGCTCATGCCGGGACGCCGCGGGTTCGGGGCAGGGCGACCAGCTGAACCAGCAGGGTGGCGATCGCGGCCTGAGCGATCAGCACGGCGGGCCAGATCAGCGGAAACTGCGGGTCGAAATATTTCTGGGGGCCGAACGAGACCAGCGCCGCGACGATAGCCGCGCCGCCCAGCAGCAGGGCGGGACGGCGGCGGGACGCCAGCATCCAGGCGGCCGCGCAGATCGCCAGCGATGCGCCCAGGAACGGGCCGATGCCGAACGGCGCGACCTGAACGGGCGGATGCGGCGGCACGCCGGCGAACAGCGCGCCCAGCATGACGGTCTGCAGGATCGCCAGAATGGCGATGGCGGCGCGGAAGGTGGTGGGGTCTTGCATGGCGGTGCTCCAGTTGGCGTAATCGGGTGTACGGTTGCGCATACCCGTAACCACGTGTACGGTTTCAGTCAAGACGGAATTGGAGGCGGTCTTGACACCCGAAACCAAAGCGGCGCGCGAGGCGCAGATTGCCGAAGCGGCCTATGCCCTTCTGGCCGAGAAGGGGTTGGCGGGCATGTCGATGCTGGCGGTTGCGCGGCGGGCGAAGGCGTCGAACGAGACTCTGTATCGCTGGTATGGCGACAAGGCGGGCCTGTTCCGGGCGCTGATCGCGCGCAATGCGGCGCAGGTGTCGGAGCGGCTGGATGTCATGCTTGCGGCCCCGGCCGACAAGCAGGATCTGGAGGCGGTCGGTGCCGCGCTGCTGGACATGCTGCTGAGCGAGCGGGCCATCGCGCTGAACCGCGCCGCGGCGTCAGATGCCAGCGGTTCCCTGGGCCAAGTGCTGGCCGAGGCCGGACGTGGCGCAGTGTTTCCCCGGCTGGCAGCCCTGTTCGCGCGGGAAGTCGCGGCGGACCGGGTGACGGGCCCGGCCGGGGCGGCCGCGGCGCTGTGGGTCGATCTGCTGGTCGGCGACTGGCAAATCCGCTGCGCCACCGGGGCCATGGCACGGCCCGACGCGGCGACACGGGCTGACCGGGCGGCCCGTGCGGCACGGCTTGTCCGGCGGCTGCACGCCGCCCCGTGACGCCGGACCGATCGGTCAGTTGCCCGGCACCAGCTTGCCGGGGTTCATCAGGTTCTGCGGGTCGAGCGCGGTCTTGAGCTGGCCCATCACGTCCCAGCCCGCGCCATGCTCGGCCGCCATCAGCCCGGTCTTGCCCATGCCGATCCCGTGCTCGCCGGTGCAGGTGCCGCCCAGTCTCAGGGCGCGTTCGGCCATGCGCTGTGCCAGCCGTTTCGCCTCGTCCAGTTCGGCCGGCACTGCCTCGTCGATCATCAGCACGGCGTGGAAATTGCCGTCACCGACATGTCCGAGGATCGGGCCGGGCAGGGGGGAGGCGGCGATGTCGGCCTGCGTCTCTGCCATCGCCTGCGCCAGCCGCGAGATCGGCACGCAGATATCGGTGACCAGCGCGCGCGCCCCGGGGCGCGACGCGAGGATCGCGTAATAGCCGGCGTGGCGCAGCGCCCAGAGCGCGCGGCGCTCTTCCTCGCGGGTCGACCAGCGGAAGGGCGCGCCGCCATGATCGGCGACGATCTCGGCGAAGCGCTCGGCATTCTGCGCGACGCTGTCGGGCGCGCCGTGGAACTCGACCATCAGGTGCGGCGCCTCGGCCATCTCGACCCCGGCATAGGCGGTGAAGGCGCGGGCCGTCTCGGCGCAGGCGAACTCGATCCGGGCCATGGGGATGCCCATCTGGATGGTCTCGATCACCGCGTTCACCGCCGAGCCCATGTCGGGAAAGGCGCAGATCCCCGCGCTCGTCGCCTCGGGGATGCCGGACAGGCGCAGGGTCAGCTCGGTCACCAAGCCGAGCGTTCCCTCGGAGCCCACCATCAGCGCGGTCAGGTCGTAGCCCGCGGCGGATTTGCGCGCCCTCGTGCCGGTGCGGATCACGCGGCCATCGGCCAGCACCACCTCGAGCGCCAGCACATTGTCGCGCATGCTGCCATAGCGCACCGTCGTGGTGCCCGAGGCGCGGGTCATGGCCATGCCGCCCAGCGTGGCATTGGCGCCGGGATCGACCGGGAAGAAGAGCCCCGTGGCGCGCAGTTCCTCGTTCAGGGCCTCGCGCGTGACGCCGGGCTGCACGGTGACATCCATGTCGGCCTGCCGGATCTCGAGCACGCGGTTCATGTGTGCGAAATCCACCACCACGCCGCCCTGCACGGCCAGCCCGTGCCCTTCCAGCGAGGTTCCCGCCCCCCAGCCGATCACCGGACAGCCCTCGGTGGCGCAGATCCGCACGATCTGCCGGACCTCCGCCGTCGTTTCGGGCCAGACCACCGCATCGGGGGGCATCGGGGGGAAATGGGACTCCGATCGGCCGTGCAGGTCGCGTTCGGACTTGGAGATGCTGCACCGTTCGCCTAGGAGTGCGTGCAACGCGTCGAGCGCCTGTGCGATGGCCATGTCGGGATCTCCGGTGGGTGTCCCGTCCAGTCTAGCCGGGCCGTGGCCGGCGGAAAAGCCACCGGATCGGAGGAGGTCGGAAGGGTTGAGCTTTCTGCGTCAGCAATGGGTGTCCGCCCGCCTGCAGGTGGCGCGCGGCTGGGACATGGTGCGCCATCGCGGGCCCAGCCAGGTGCAGTTCTGGTTCATCGCGCTGGGGCTGGGCATCGCCTCGGGCCTGGCGGCCATCGCCTTCCGCGCCGCGGTCGAGGGGCTGCAGACGCTGGTCTACCGCACCGAGGACGTCAACACGCTGCACAGTTTCGCCGAGACGCTGCCCTGGTTCGTCGTGCTGCTGATCCCGGTGCTGGGCGGGGTGGCCGTGGGGGTGATCCTGCACCTGGCCACGCCCGACGGGCGGGTGCGCGCCGTGGCCGACGTGATCGAGGGGGCGGCGCTCAATGACGGGCGGGTCGAGAAGAAGGCCGGCATCGCCTCGGCGCTCTGTTCCTGGATCACCCTGTCGACCGGCGGCTCCACCGGGCGCGAGGGGCCGGTGGTGCATATCGCGGCCATGGTCTCGTCCTGGGTGGCCAACACGCTGCGCGCCGACGGGATCACCGGGCGCGACCTGCTGGGCTGCGCGGTCGCCGCCGCCGTCTCGGCCAGTTTCAACGCGCCCATTGCCGGCGCGCTCTTCGCGCTCGAGGTCATCCTGCGCCATTTCGCGCTGCACGCCTTTGCGCCCATCGTGGTGGCCAGCGCCGCGGGCACGGTGATCAACCGGCTGGTCTATGGCGACGTGACCGAGTTCGTGCTGCCCGGCACCACGGTGGTGGAGTTCTACCTGGAGTTGCCGGCCTTCTTCATCCTCGGCCTCGTCTGCGGCGCCGTGGCGGTGATCATGATGCGCGCGATCTTCTTTGCCGACGATCTCGAGACCGCGCTGCAGAACAGGCTGGGCCTGCCCCACTGGCTGCGCCCGGCCGTGGCGGGGCTGATCCTCGGCGCCATGGCGATCTATTTCCCCCATATCATCGGCGTCGGTTACGAGACCACCTCGCGTGCCCTGACCGGCAGCCTCGTGCTGCACGAGGCCTTCGTCTTTGCCGTGCTCAAGGTCTGCGCGGTCGCGGTGACCATGGCGGGGCGCATGGGGGGCGGGGTATTCTCGCCCTCGCTGATGGTGGGGGCGCTGACCGGGCTGGCCTTCGGCCATATCGCCACCGGGCTCTTCCCCGAGGTCTCCTCGGCCTTCACGCTTTATGCGCTTGCGGGCATGGGCGCGGTGGCGGCGGCGGTGCTAGGCGCGCCGATCTCGACCACGCTGATCGTGTTCGAGCTGACGGGCGACTGGCAGACCGGGCTGGCGGTGATGATCTCGGTGTCGATGTCGACCGCGCTGGCCTCGCGGCTGGTCGACCGGTCCTTCTTCCTGACCCAGCTGGAGCGGCGCCACGTGCACCTGGCCGAGGGGCCGCAGGCCTACCTGCTGACCATGTTCCGCGTTCAGGGCGTGATGCGCAAGCCCACCGATGAGGGTGCCGCCGATGAAGAGGCCTGCCTGCGCATGATCCAGCAGGGGCTCTTCGTGCAGGCCGGCGCCACGCTGGAGGTGGCGCTGCCCATGTTCGACCGCTCGGGCGTGGCTTTCCTGCCCGTGGTCACGCTGGAGGGCCGCACGCAAGAGCCGGTCCTGCAGGGCGCGCTCTTCCACGTCGACGCGCTCAAGGCCTATAACGAGGCGCTGAAGGCCTCGGCCGAGGAAGAGCACAGCTGAGGGGTCAGTCGGAGAGCGGGGCGGACGGCTGATCTGGAGCAAGGGACGTTCCCGTCCGCAACACGCGCGCGATCGGACCGGTCCGGGACGCCGAACCAATCGACTTGCGGACGCACCGCGACAGGTCCCGGTCGGTGCCTTAGTGGCTCGTCTTTCCGGTCTTGATGTCACCGATGGCCAGCACGGGGGAGGCGTCGATATCCTCGGCGTCCAGCATGGCGGCGACGCGTTCCAGCGCGGCGACCAGCATGGCCTGTTCCCAGTCCTCCAGCCGCTCGAACGCCTTGACATAGCGCTGCTGCAGCGCGTCGGGTGCCTCGTCCGTGGCGGCCTGCCCGTCGGGGGTGATGGTGACGTCGGTCTGGCGGCGGTCGGCCTGCGAGCGGGTGCGTGTCAGCAGCCCGCGCGATTGCAGCTTGTCGAGCAGCGCGGTCACGGTGGCCTGGCTGACGCCCATCTGGGTGGCCAGCGCCTTGGGCGTCGTGCGGCCGCCCTTGGCCACGACGATCTGCAGCACGCGCAGCTGCGCCGGCGTCAGCCCCGCGGCCTGTGCGAGATCGCGCGAATAGAGCTCGGTCGTGCGCAGGATGCGCCGCAAGGCGATGAGGCTTTCGTCAGTCCGGTCCATGGGCACCTCTGGAACGGAGGCCAATGTGACATGCTGTGTCAGAATGATCCACCCTTTACATGGTTGCGCCAAGTTGCTTCAGCTAATTAAGGGGTGCGGTCGAAAATTGTTAGTCCTTTTCGCCCATTTTTCCCGAAAAAACAGGGAAATCGCGCTATGAGCGGAAAAAACTGCTTTGGATGTTGAAACTTTTCACCGCCTAGACTACTTAGTTATCCGAACAGTTCAGGGAGCAGTGACCCATGCCGAAAGACATTTCCACACCCCGATCACGCACGCCTCGTCTGCGCAAGCCCGACGCGACGGACGGGGCTGCCATCTGGGACCTCGTGCGCGACTGCCACCCGCTGGACGAGAATTCCATGTACTGCAATATCGTTCAGGCGGAGCATTTCCGTGACACCTGCGTCGTGGCCGAGCTGGATGGCGAGGTCGTGGGCTGGATCTCGGGTCACATCATCCCGACCGACGGGGCGTTCTTCGTCTGGCAGGTCGCGGTGAGCGAAAAGGCGCGCGGTCTCGGCCTTGGCAAGAAGATGCTGCGCCACCTCGTCGAGCGCGAGAATTGTGGTGACTGCCACGCCCTCAAGACGACGATCACCGCCGACAATGACGCCTCGTGGGGGCTGTTTCGCAGCTTTGCCCGCGACATCGGCGGCGAGATGACCGACGCACCGCACTATACCCGTGACGACCATTTCGATGGTCAGCACGCGACCGAGCACATGGTGATCATCACCCTGCCCGAAGAGATCGAACTGGCACGCGCCGCCTGATGCGGCCGGCGCATCCCGCAGGGGGTGCGCCAGACATGCCTGTCGTGGCCCGTCGACCCGCCGCCTGACCGTGCCGGGTCCGCGCCACGCCCCTTGATATTCCCAACATGAGGACCGTTCCATGACGAACGAGACATCCACCCCGACCGACATCTTTTCGCGCCGCGAAAGCGAGGCGCGTTCCTACTGCCGGTCCTTCCCCACGCGTTTCGCCCGGGCCAAAGGCTCGGAACTGTGGGACGACCAGGGCCGCCGCTATATCGACTTCCTCGCCGGCTGTTCCTCGCTGAACTACGGCCATAACGACCCGGACATGCAGGCCGCGCTGGTCGAGCATATCCAGGCCGACGGCATCACCCATGGTCTGGACATGTTCACTGACACAAAGGCCAAGTTTCTTCAGGCGGTCGAGGACATCATCCTCAAGCCGCGCGACATGGACTACAAGGTCATGATGACCGGCCCGACCGGCACCAATGCCGTCGAGGCCGCGATGAAGCTGGCGCGCAAGATCACCGGGCGCCGCAACATCATCGCCTTCACCAACGGCTTTCACGGCATGACCATGGGCGCGCTCAGCTGCACCGGCAATTCCGGCAAGCGTGCCGGCGCCGGCACGCCGCTTTGCGGCACCACGCATATGCCCTTCGAGGGCGCCTTCGGCGACGATGTCGACAGCCTGAGCCTGATCGAGCAGATGCTCGACAACTCGTCCTCGGGTGTCGATGCGCCGGCCGCCTTCATTATCGAGCCCGTGCAGGGCGAGGGCGGTCTGAACGCCGCCTCGACCGAGTTCATGCAGGGCGTGGCGCGGCTGGCTCAGAAGCACGGCGCGCTGCTGATCGCCGATGACATCCAGGCGGGCTGTGGCCGGACCGGCACCTTCTTCTCCTTCGAGGAGATGGGCATCGAGCCGGACCTGATCCCGATGGCCAAGTCGTTCAGCGGCATGGGCCTGCCCTTCGCGGCGCTGCTGCTGAAGCCCGAGCTGGATATCTGGAAGCCTGCCGAGCATAACGGCACCTTCCGCGGCAACACGCATGCCTTCGTCACCGCGCGCGTCGCGCTCGAGAAGTTCTGGAAGGACGACACGTTCCAGAAAGAGCTGGCCGAGAAGGCCGTGCTGCTGACCAGCGGTCTGCAGTCTGTGGCCGAGGCCGTGCCGGGCGCCAAGCTGAAGGGCCGCGGCCTGATGCAGGGCGTCGATGTCGGCTCGGGCGAGCTGGCCGGTGACATTTGCGCGCGCTGCTTCGAGAAGGGCCTGATCATCGAGACGAGCGGCGCCGACGACGAGGTTGTCAAGGTGCTCGCCCCCCTGACCACCAGCTCCGAGCTGATGCAGGAAGGCCTGGGCATCCTGCTCGAGGCGACCATCGAAGCCACCCAATCCTCCAAGATGGCAGCGGAGTAACAGATATGATCGTACGTGATTTCAACGAGATCGTGAAAAACGAGCGGGACCGCGTCGTCTCGGATGCGAAATGGTCCTCGGTGCGGATGCTCCTGGCCGGTGACGGGATGGGCTTCTCGTTCCACATCACCTTCCTCGAGGAAGGCTCGGAGCACACCTTCGAGTACAAGAACCATTTCGAGAGCGTGTACTGCATGCAGGGCACCGGGTCGATCACCGACCTGGCGACCGGCGAGGTCCACGCCATCAAGCCGGGCGTCATGTACGCGCTGGACAAGCATGACCGTCACGTTCTGAAGGCGGATGAAGAGCTGGTCATGGCCTGCTGCTTCAACCCGCCCGTGACGGGCACCGAGGTGCACCGGGAAGACGGCTCTTATGCCGCGCCCGAAGAACTGGAGACGCAATGAGTCATACGGTTGAGAAAATCGGCGGGACATCCATGTCCCGCGTCAACGAATTGCTGGACACGCTCTTCATCCGGGGCGACGGGGCCGATCCTTACGGCCGGATCTTCGTCGTCTCGGCCTTCGGCGGCATCACCGATCGCCTGCTGGAGCACAAGAAGAGCGGCAAACCCGGCGTTTACGGCCAGTTCTCGAACGCCGAGAACGATCATGGCTGGCACGATGCCCTGCGTGAGGTCGGCGATGCGATGATCGAGGCGCATGACGCGGTGCTCGACCAGGCCGGCGACCAGGACCGGGCGCGCGAATTCGTGCGCGACCGGATCGAGGGCGCCCGTAACTGCCTGATCGACCTGCAGCGCCTCTGCGCCTACGGTCATTTCCGCCTGTCCGAGCACATGTTGCAGATCCGCGAGCTGCTGAGCGGGCTGGGCGAGGCGCATTCCGCCTTCGTCACCACGCTGCTGCTGCAGCGCGCCGGCATCAATGCCCGGCTGGTGGACCTGTCGGGCTGGCGCGACGAGGGCGACGTGACGCTGGAAGAGCGTATCACGCAGGCGATGGACGGGATCGACCCGGCAACCGAGATGCCCATCGTGACCGGCTATGCGCAATGTGCCGAAGGGCTCATGCGCGAGTTCGACCGCGGCTATTCCGAGGTGACCTTCTCGAAGCTGGCCGCCCTGACGGGCGCGCGCGAGGCGATCATCCACAAGGAATTCCACCTCTCCTCGGCCGATCCCAAGCTGGTGGGTCAGGAGAATGTGCGCAAGCTGGGCCGGACCAATTACGACGTGGCCGACCAGCTGTCGAACCTGGGGATGGAGGCGATCCACCCGAAGGCGGCCAAGACGCTGCGCCAGGCCGAGGTGCCGCTGCGCGTGACAAACGCCTTCGAGCCGCATGACCCGGGCACGCTGATCGACGATCAGCCCGCCGACGAGGCCGCGGTCGAGATCGTCACCGGGCTGAACGTCGTGGCGCTGGAAGTGTTCGAGCAGGACATGGTCGGCGTGAAGGGTTATGACGCCGCGATCCTCGACGTGCTGACCCGGCATGACGTGCGCATCGTGTCCAAGGTGTCGAACGCCAACACGATCACGCATTACGTGGATGCCTCGCTCAAGAAGATGCGCCGCGTCGAGAAGGACATCGCCAAGCTGTACCCCTCGGCCGAGATCAAGGCGCGCACGCTAGGCATGGCTTCGGTCGTGGGCCGCGATCTGCGCGGGCTGTCGGTGCTGACCCGCGGGCTTCAGGCCATCGCCGAGGCCGGCATGGAAAGCCTGGGCGCCAGCCAGGGGCCGCGCAACGTGGACGTGCAGTTCATCATGGAGCGTGACGACCTGGCCCCCACCATCAAGGCGCTGCACCAGGCGCTGGTGGAGAGCACGGGAAAAAAGGTGAAACTGGCCGCCTGAGCGACAGGACGGCCTGAGAGATCCGGGGACGGGCGGTGCCAAACGGCGCCGCCCGTCTCGCATTGCGGCTCAGCCCTGCGCGGGCGCCTCGTCGATCCAGACCTCGAACCCGGTCAGGCTGTGCTGACCAAAGCTGTGGGTCAGCGGCACATCGGCCGCGTCGCGCCCCTGCGCAATCAGCACGCGGCCATAGCGGATGTCGTTGTTGCGCGGATCGAAGACCCACCATTGCCCGCCAAGATAGACCTCCATCCAGGCGGCGAAATCCATCTCGGCATGGGGCGGCGGCTGGCCGATATCGCTGACATAGCCGGTGCAGTAGCGCGTGGGGATGTTCAGCGCGCGGCAGAGCGCCACCGCCAGATGCGTGAAGTCGCGACAGACGCCGCGGGCCTCGTTCAGCGCGTCGACCGCCGTGCGCGTGGGCCGCGAATACTGGTAGCCGAAGGTGACGTGGTTGTGCACGTGGTCGCAGACCGCCTGCACCCGCGCCCAGCCCGGCGGGGTCTGGCCGAAATGCTGCCAGGCGTAATCCGACAGCACGTCGCTTTCGCAATAGCGGCTGGGCAGCAGGAAGGGCAGCACCTCGGCGGGCAGCAGCTCGACCGGGACCTGCTCGGCCTCCAGCCCCACCGGGTCGGAGAACCCGGCGTCGCGCAGCGTGCCATCGGTCGAGACGGTCATCGTGCCGGCCGGCGCCACCAGACGGGTGCACCAATTGCCGAACCCGTCGCGATAGGCGGTGACCGGCACGGCCGGGTCGGTGACCAGCAGGTCGGGCCGTTCAAGGTCGCTGGCGCGCGAGTAATGCACGTTGAGCAGCAGGATCATCGGGGTGGGCGCGGGCAGCCCGAAAGTCAGCCGGCAGCCCAGGTTCAAACGCATGCTCATCGGATCCCTCGCTTTCGCCCCGTCGTGCCCGCGCGCCCGGGATGGCGCGCGTGGCCGGCAGGTCGTGCGATGGTGACAGGTGGGGCGGCCCCGGGCCAGTGCCGAACGGGCCCGCCCCCTGCGACACGGGGGCAGGGGGCGGATCAGCGGTGAGGAATTGGGCAGGCGGCGGACTGCGGCCTACCAGCCGCGGGGCTGCATCCGGCGCAGGTGCCACGCGATGCAGGGGCGGAAGGCCGCGCCGGGACGCTCCTGGCAGGTGGCGATGATCTGGCGCCATTTCTTCGTGGCCACATGGCCATGCAGCGCCGGGCCGTGCGGCGCGCGGGGCAGGGCCTGCCGCGTGCTGGACAGGTAGTCGCCATGCGCCCAGCCGACATGGCCGCTCTCGTGCCGGACCAGCAGCCATTTGCCCTGCTCGCCCAGCACCTCGACCCGGCTGGCCTGCGCCATCTGCAGGATCACCGCATGCTCGGTGCCCGGGCCCTGCCGCAGGTTCAGCGCGCCATGGCCCGGCGCATGGACGTAAAGCGTGGGCAGCTGCGTGATGCCGTCGTGATAGCCGGGCGCGCGGGTGGGATCGTCCTGCACCAGCCAGCCGCTATGCGCCCAACCGCTGGCGCCCGAGCGGTGCAGCACCTTGTACCACTTGCCCGGCGTCGACAGCACGGTGACCGTGTCGCCATGCGGCATCTGCCGGATGACGCGATAGGCGGTCGAGGGGCCGCTGCGCAGGTTGAGGAACCCGTCATCGGGCGCGTTCACGTAAAGCGATTGGGTGGCCGCGGCGGCGGTCCCGAGCAGGAGGGCAGAGAGGAAGAGGATCAGGCGGAACATGGCGGGGGCGTCCTTGTACAGAAATCCGGGATTGGCCCCAGCAAAGCGCCCCGCGCGCCTGATATGCAATAACGCCGCCCTGTCGGCGGCTGTCAGGGCCGGAACGGGCGTGTTCCGGCCCCGCAAGGGGCGCTCAGACCTGTTCGACGGTCACCCCGTCCTGCTGGTAGAAGGCGAGGTGGTCCTTGATGCGGGCCACGTCCTCGGAGGGGTCCTCGTAGGACCAGGCGGCATTCTCGTAGGTGGTCGATTTCGACATGATCGAGAAATAGCTGGCATCGCCCTTGTGCGGGCAATGCGTGCTGTGATCGGTCCGCTCGAGGAAGGCCATGCCGATATCGCTGCGCGGGAAATAGATCACCGGGGCCATGTCGCCCTCGACCAGCTCCAGCGCGTCGCTCGACTCGCCCAGCACGGCGCCGCCGGCACGGACGACCCAGGTTCCCTCGGCCTGCGTGATGGTGATGTGCTTGCTCATGAGTGCTGTCCCCTGTCCTGAACCCCGCTCTGTCAGACACGGGGCGTGTAACGTTATCATGTCAGATAGCCTGACAGGCCCGCGACAACCAGTCCCGGGCCGATCCTTCGACCAGCGGGCCGATCCGCGCCTCGACCTCGGCATGGTAGGCGTTCAGCCAGTCGCGCTCGGCCCCGGTCATCAGGGCGGGCACGACCAGCCGCGTGTCGATCGGTACCCATGTCAGGGTTTCGAACCGCAACATGCGTGCCACGGTCTGATCTTGCAAGGCCGGCGCGTCCTCGACCGCGATCAGGTTCTCGATCCGTATGCCGAAGGCGCCCTCGCGGTAGAAGCCCGGCTCGTTCGACAGGATCATGCCGGGTTCCAGCGCCACCGTGCCGCTGCGCGCGATGCGGGCGGGACCCTCGTGCACCGAGAGATAGGCGCCGACCCCGTGCCCGGTGCCGTGCCCGTAATCGAGCCCCGCCTCCCACAGCGCGGCGCGCGCGAAGGGGTCGATGTCGCGCCCGGTCAGCCCCTTCGGAAAACGCAGTCGCGACACCGCGATCATCCCTTTGAGCACCCGGGTGAAGGCCGCGGCCTCCTCGGGGCCGGGATCGCCGATGGCGACGGTGCGGGTGATGTCGGTGGTGCCGTCGACGTATTGCCCGCCGCTGTCGACCAGCAGCAGCTCGCCCTCGGCCACGCGGCGGTCGGTCTCTTCGGTGACGCGGTAATGCACGATGGCGCCGTTTGGTCCGGCCCCGGCGATGGTTTCGAAGCTGATGTCGCGCAGCGCGTTGGTGGCGCGGCGCTCGGCCTCGAGCCGGCGGACCACGTCGATCTCGGTCAGGCTGCCGGGGGGCTGGTCGTCGAGCCAGGCGAGGAAGCGCACCATGGCCGCCCCGTCGCGCAGATGCGCGGCGCGCGCGCCCTCCAGCTCGGCGGCAGTCTTGCGCGCCTTGGGCAGCAGGCAGGGATCGGGCCCCTCGACCGGGTCGGCCAGCGCCTCGGCCAGGGCCACGGGGCAGGAGGCCGGGTCGATGCGCACCTGTCCCTCCAGCGCGGCCAGCGTCTCCAGCAGCTGTTCGGGCGGCGCCACGGTGACGCGCCCGCCCAGGTGGTCACCCAGATCGGCAAGCTTTGCCTCGGCCACGAAGAGCGTCACCCGCGCATCGGCATGCAGCAGCGCAAAGGCATGCGGCACCGGGTTGCGGGGAATGTCGCTGCCGCGGATGTTGAGCAGCCAGGCGATGCTGTCGGGCAGGGTCAGCACGGCGGCCGCGGCGCCCTCCAGCGACGCCGCGAGCCGGTCGATCTTGGCGCCATGCGGCTCGCCGGCCAGCGCCTCGGGCTGGGCAAAGATCTTGCCCATGGGCGGGGCGGGCTGGTCTTCCCAGATCCGGTCGACCGGGTTCTCGACGGCGCGCAGGGTGATGGCGCCCAGCTTGCCCTCCAGCGCGCGCTTCTGCTCGACGGTCAGCAGCCAGGGGTCGAACCCGACCGTGCCGGCGGGCAGCGCCCCGGCGATCCAGTCGCCCAGCGAGGTTTCGGGCCAGTCCACCGGCTCGAAGACCTCGGCCACCTGCGCGCGGACCTGCACGCGGTAGCGGCTGTCGACGAAGACCGCCGCGCGGTCGCGCAGGGCGACGCACCAGCCGGCCGAGCCGGTGAACCCGGTCAGCCAGGCCAGCCGGTCATCGCGCGGGGCGACATATTCGCCCTGATGCGCATCGGCGCGGGGCACGATCACGCCGTCCAGCCCCTCGCGCTCCATGACGTCGCGCAGGGCGGCGAGGCGGGCCGGGCCCTGCCCGGGCGAGGCGGTGGTCTCAAAGCTCTGGAACATGGGGTCTCTCCTTTGCGGCGGAGACTACCAATCCTGCGGCCAAGCGCCAGTGGGGGCGGCATCGCCGGCATGGGCCGCGAGAAACCCGGTGATCTGGTCGAGATAGGGCCGGATCCCCTCTGACCCGGCCAGCGGCAGGTGATTGCCCGATTCCAGCACGTGCAGCTCGGCCCGCCGGATCCCGGCGGCCAGCTTCTGCCCCTCGGCCAGCGGGTGCACCATGTCGCCGCGCGCATGGATCACCAGCGTGGGGCAGGTGATGCGGTCGAGCAGATGCGCCACCGAGGCGCCGTTGGACAGGTCGCGCTGGTAGAGCATGTCGGCGCGATGCGTCGCCTCCTGCATCATCTGCGCCACTTCCGCTGCGGCCTCGAACGGGCCGTCGGGGCAATAGGCGGTCAGGTAGGCGCGGCTGATCGCGACCGAGCCCGGGCTCCAGCCCTCGTGGATCATGGCGCGCACGAAATCGCTGTCGGCCGTACCGCGCCGCAGCCGCCCGTCGGCATAGCCGCCCGAGAGCACCAGAGCCGTGACCCGTTCGGGCCAGGCGGCGGCAAAGGCGATGGCCTGCTGCGCGCCGCCGGATTCGGCCATGATCGCGAAACGTTCCAGCCCCGCGGCATCGGCCACGGCGCGGATCTCCCCGGCCTTGCTGTCGATGCTCACGCCCTCCATGCCGCGCGTCGACAGGCCGGCGCCGATCTCGTCATAGCAGACCAGCCGGTGCCGCGCGGCCAGCGCCTCGAGCAGCAGGCGCCGCGAGGGAACCTGCCATTCGCGCTCGACCGCGCGGGCAAAGAACGAGACGTTGAGCACCGGCGGCCCGTCCCCGGTGACCGTATAGGCGATCATCTGCCCGGCCGCGTTGCGCGCGTAGCGCACGCGCGGTGGCGTGACGGGGGCGGGGGCCTCCGGCGCGTCGCGATCGACGGGCACCGCCATCTGCAGCCCGCGCCGCGCCACGGTGCGGATCACCGCCTGCCGCTTGCCGTCATCGCCCACCGCCTTGCGCGCCGCGGCGATGCGCGCCGAGATGGCGCTGTCGCTGACGATCCGCCCGCCCCAGACCCGTGCGATGATCTCGTCCCGGGTCACCACGCGGCCGGGGCTTTCGGCCAGAAGCCGGACAAGGTCGAAGACCTGCGGCTCCACCGGCACGGGCGCGCCGTCCCGGGTCAGGGTCAGCGCGTCGCAATCCAGCCGGCACTCCGCGAAAGTCAGGATCATGTCCCGAGTAAAGCCGCGCGCGGCACGTTTGCGCAAGCTCCGGATCGAAACACAGGGGTTTCCAAGGATTATCCAAGGACGGCCCTCAAGCGCGCAGCGCGCCGGTTTGCGAGGATGGGGTCATCACATCAGAGGAGACCACCATGCTGACCCCGCTCGACACCCGCATCCTGACCGCCCGCCCTGATCACCTGCACCCGAAGGACGCGCAGGACCGCCACGCCGCGCAGATGCTGGCGGCGCGCAAGGCTGCCGGCGGCCGCGGCGTGGCGGCGTGGCTTGCCAGGGTCTTGCGCGCGCCGGCCCGGGGTCGCCCCATGCGCGCGGCACGGCTGCCTTGAGCGGCGCGCGCGGGGCTATGACGGCCCGTCGTCCGCGGCGTGGGCGAGGTCGGGGGGCGTGTCGAGCGCGCCGGCGAAATGGCAGCGGGCCCTGGTGGGGCCGATGGTCCGGACCGGGGGCGGGGTCTGGCGGCAGATCTCCTGCGCGTGGGCGCAGCGCGGGTGGAACGGGCAGCCCGAGGGCGGGAAGATCGGGTTGGGCACCTCGCCCTCGAGCACGATCACCTCGCGGTCGCGCCGGGACGGGTCGGGCAGGGGCACCGCCGAGAGCAGCGCAACCGTGTAGGGGTGGCGCGGCGTGGTGAAGACCTCTTCGACCGGACCTTCCTCGACCACTTCGCCCAGGTACATCACGATCACCCGGTCCGAGATGTGGCGCACCACCGACAGGTCATGCGCGATGAACAGGTAGGCGAGGCCCAGCTTGTCCTGCAATTCCTTGAGCAGGTTCACCACCTGCGCCTGCACCGAGACGTCCAGCGCCGAGACCGCTTCGTCACAGACGATCACCTCGGGCTCGAGCGCGAGCGCGCGTGCGATGCCGATCCGCTGGCGCTGCCCGCCCGAGAACTGGTGCGGGTAGCGATCCGCGTCCGAGGGGTTCAAGCCCACCAGCGTCAGCAATTCGGCCACGCGCGCCTCGCGTTGCTCGGGCGGCACGATGTCGGGAAAGATCTGCCAGGGCTCGCTGAGGATGCGGCGCACGGTGAAGCGCGGGTCGAGCGAGCTGTAGGGGTCCTGGAAGACCACCTGGATGTGGCGGCGCAGCTTCTGCATCTCGGGGCGCGACAGCGCGAGGATGTCCTGCCCATGATAGTGCACCTCGCCGCCGCTGGGCTCGTTCAGGCGCAGCACGGTGCGCGCGAGGCTGGACTTGCCGCAGCCGGATTCGCCCACAAGGCCCACGGTCTCGCCGCGGCGCAGGGCAAAGCTGACATCCTTGACGGCGGTGAGCGAGCGGACCTTGCCGCCGAAGAGGCCGGGCTTGCCGAGCGCGTATTCCTTGCGGATGTCGCGCACTTCGAAGACGGGGGCGTCAGTCATGCGTCATCTCCTCGACAAGGTGGCAGGCGGCCGTGTGGCGCGGGGCGACGGGGCGCAGCGCGGGGCGCTCGGCACGGCAGCGATCGATGCGATGCGTGCAGCGCGGGTGGAAGGCACAGCCGCGCGGCATGCGACCGGCGGCGGGCGGCGTGCCGCCGATCGCGTGCAGCGCCCCGGAGGCACCGTCGATGCGCGGCATCGAGCGGATCAGCCCGCGCGTGTAGGGGTGCGAGGGCGCATCGAACAGCGCCGAGACCGGCGCGCTTTCGACCACGCGGCCGGCATACATGACCATCGCCCGGTCGACCGTCTCGGCCACGAGGCCCAGATCATGGGTGATCAGCACCAGCGCCATGCCGTCCTCGCGCTGCAGATCGGCCAGAAGTGTCATGATCTGGCGCTGCACGGTCACGTCCAGCGCGGTGGTGGGCTCGTCGGCAATGAGGATCAGCGGGTTGAGCGCCAGCGCGGTGGCGATCATCACGCGCTGGCACATGCCGCCCGAGAACTCGTGCGGGTAGCAGCGCACCCGCGATTTCGCCGAGGGGATCTTGACCCGGTCCATCAGCTCGACCGCCTTGCGCTCGGCCTCGGTCTGGCTGCATCTGCGGCGCAGCCGGTAGACCTCGGCGATCTGCGTGCCCACGGTCAGCGCGGGGTTCAGCGCGCTCATCGCGTCCTGGAAGATCATCGCGATCTTCTCGCCGCGCAGCTGCCGGCGGCGGCTTTCCTTCATGGTCAGCACGTCCTCGCCTTCGAACAGGACCTGGCCCGCGACATGGCCCGGGGGCGACTTGATGAGGCCCATGATGGCCTCGAGCCCGACGCTCTTGCCCGAACCGCTTTCGCCGATGATGCCCAGCGTCTCGCCCGGCGACAGGGTCCAGCTGACGCCGCCCACCGCCTTGACCAGCCCGTGGGGCGTGTCGAAGCTGACGCGCAGGTCGCGCACCTCGAGCAGCGGGGCAGGGGTCGCGTCGGTGGTCTGGGATGGGTGCATTTCCCGCATGGTGTCCTCCGGCTTACGCGTCATGGTCGACAGGCTGGTTCTTGCGGCGCGGCGGGGTCAGCCAGCGCCAGCGCTGCACGGGGTCGGTGATCGCGCGCGCCCAGGCCGCCACGAGGTTCAGCGCCAGCGCGGTCAGGAAGATCGCCGCGCCCGGCATCACCACCAGCCACCAGGCCGAGCTGATATATTCCCGCCCGCGCGCGATCATCAGCCCCCAGGAGGATTGCGGCGCCTGCACGCCGAAGCCCAGGAAGGAGAGCGAGGCCTCGGACAGGATCAGCACGGCGATCTCGAGCGTGAACAGCACGATCAGCGGCGAGACCATGTTGGGCAGCAGGTGGGTCAGGATGATCCGCCGGTCGCTGCCGCCGATGGCGCGGGCGGCGGTGATGTAGGTGCTCTGCTGGTGGTTCAGCGTCAGCGACCGCGCCATGCGGGCAAAGACCATCCAGTGCAGCAGGGTGAAGATCAGGATCAGGTTGGCAAATCCCGGGCCGATCACGAACAGGATGAAGAGCGCGATCAAGAGCGAGGGCAGGGCCATCATGCCGTCCACCGCGCGCATCAACAGGTCTTCCAGCAGCCCGCGGTAGAAGCCCGCCAGCACGCCCAGGGTGATGCCCACGATCCCCGAGCACAGCGCGCCCAGAAGGCCGATCGACATCGAGACGCGCGCCCCGTGCATCAGGCGCGAGAACAGGTCCCGGCCCAGCTCGTCGGTGCCCAGCAGGTGGAACCCGCCATCCCGCGCCGTGCCCAGCGGCGGCACGAAACGCGCGCCGAGATTGGCGTGGTTGGGATCGTAGGGCGCCAGCAGGTGCGCGCCGGCGGCGGCGATCAACAGCAGCAACAGAAAGACGGCCGAGACGAAGGCGACCCGGTCGCGCAGCAGGGCCTTGGCATAGGCCCGCCAGGTGATCGCGACGGCGCGGTCATGCTCTTCCTCGGGCAGGGCGGCGGTGTTGGTATCGACGGCACTCATGCCCGGCCTCCCCGGTTGTCCATCTGGATGCGCGGGTTCAGCACCGTGTAGGCGAAGTCCACCGCGAGGTTCACGAGGATCACCAGCGCGGCCACCACGCAGATCCCCGCCTGCGCCATGGGCAGGTCGCGCCGGCCCAGGGAGTCGATCAGCAGCAGCCCCACGCCCGGCCAGGCAAAGACCGTCTCGACCAGCATGGCCCCGGTCAGCAGCTGCGACAGCTCGTCCCCGGTGATGGTCACGATCGGGATCGAGGCGTTCTTGAGCGCATGCACGAAGACCACGCGCCATTCCGGCACGCCCTTGGCGCGGGCGGCGGCGATATATGGGCGCGACAGCTCGTCAAGCATGGCGCTGCGTACCACCTGCGAGATCCGCCCCAGAGGCCGCGCGGCCAGCGTCAGCGCCGGCAGCACCAGGTGCTGCCAGGATCCGTAGCCGCCGGTGGGCAGCAGGCCCAGCTGCACGCTGAAGACGATGATCAGGATCAGCCCCAGCCAGAACTGCACCACCGAGACCGAGGCCAGCGAGATCACGTTGACCAGGTTGTCGATCCAGGAGCGCGGGTACATCGCCGCGAGACAGCCCAGCACCACCGCCAGCGCGAAGGCGAAGACCAGCGCGGTGCCGGCCAGCAGGAAGGTGGCGGGCAGCCGCTCCAGCACGATGGGCAGCACCGGCGTGCCTTCCGAGCGCAGCGCGTCCGAGGGCATCATCGAGAAGCCGTAACGGAAGCTGACGCCGAAATCGCCCTGCGCGAGATCGCCCAGGAATACCAGGTACTGGCGCCAGATCGGCTCGTTCAGGCCGAGATTCTCGCGCAGCTGGTCCAGCGCGGTCTCGGTGGCGCTGGTGCCCAGCATGATCAGCGCCGGATCACCGATGATGCGACCGACGACGAAGACGAAAGAGACCAGCACGAAGAGCAGCGTCAGGGACTGCAGGAAACGTCTGAGCAGGTAGGGCATCTGGCGGAACCTCGGATGACGACGGAACGGCGCGGACCGCGGGGGAGGGCGGTCCGCGCTTCGGGGCGGTCTCAGTCGGCGCGCGTCACGTTGACGGCGAGGAACCGGTGGTCGACCCCGAAAGTGAAGTCATAGCCGTCCCCGATCAGGTAGCCCTTGTCGAGCAGCGCCAGCGGCAGGATCGGGTATTGCCCGTGCAGGAAGCCCACGAGCTCCTGCAGCGCCGCGTCGCGTTCCTCGCCCGACAGGGTCAGCGCCTTGGCCAGCTTCTCGTCGAACTCGGGGTTGCAATGCACCGAGGAGCGCGAGGCGCCCGAGGGGTCGTCGATATCGGGGCAGGCATAGTTGCCCAGAAGGTTGGTGCCGAACTCGCCCGAGGCGTTCTGCTTGACATGCACCTGCATCATCGCGCGCGGCGCTTCCTCGGCATAGCCCTTGATCCGGACGCGCGGGTTGAACACGTCGGGCAGCTGCACGTTGATCTGGGTGTTGATGCCCACCTGTTCGAGGAAGAAGCCGATCACCTCGGTGACCGAGCCGACGCGCGGCGTGGTGTTGCGGCCGACCACCTCGACCACCAGACCGTCCACGTCGACCCCGTCGGCGCGCGCCTCGTCCAGCAATTGGCGCGACAGGTCGGGGTTGTATTCGTATTGCGATAGCGAGTCGTTGAAGCCCAGCATGTCGGGCGTGCCCAGCTGGCCCTGCGGCACCGAGGCCAGCCCGATCAGGTCGGCGATCCCCTCGTAGTCCAGCGCGTGGAAGATCGCCTTGCGCACCCGCATGTCCTGCAGCGCGGGATGGGCGTGCAGCGACTGGTCGAGCCGGCCGTAGAGATAGGCATCCGACGGGCCGGTGATGCAGGAATAGCCGTCATTGCCCTCGGCCGCGGCGCAATCCTCGGGCGAGGGGTTGGTGGCCAGGTCCGCCTCGCCGGTGCGCACCATGGCGTTGCGGGCCGACCCCTCGGGGCGGAAGACGAAGCGCAGCGTCTCGAACTGTTGCGTGGTCTCGCCATAGGCATCCTCGGCCGTCAGGCCCCACCAGTCGGGATTGGCGCTGGCGGTCCAGTACTGGCCGCGGGCCCATTCCTCGAACCGGTAGGGGCCGGTGCCGATGGGCGTGCCGAAATGCTCGGCCGGGTTCTCCTCGATCTGCCTGGCCGAGGCGATGCCGGTCAGGGTCAGGCGGAACTCCATCATCGGGTCGGGCTCGGTCGAGCTGACCTCGACCTGCAGCGGGCCGGTGGCCCTGGCCGTGATCACGCCGGGCCCGGCGTATTCCTGGATGGTGAAGGCGCTGTCGGGGCTCCAGATGAACGAGATATTGGTGGCGACCGCCTCGGCCGTCATCTCGGTGCCGTCATGGAAGGTGACGCCCTCGCGCAGGGTCAGCCGCACGGTCCTGTCATCCACGCGCTCCCACGCGGTGGCCAGAACAGGGATGTATTCGCCGGTCTCGGGATCGGTGGCGATCAGCGTCTCGAGCACGTTGCGCAGGCCGGGGGCGTTGATCTCCTTGTAGACGCCCTGCGCCGCGAGATCCTGCGGTTCCTGGTGGACGGCGACGGTGAACGTGCCCTCGGGCGCGGCCTGCGCAAGGCCGGCCTGCGCGGCGACAAGGGCCAGTACTGACAATGTGTGTCGCATGGTGTCTTTCCTCCCTGGATGTCCGGCCTGTGCCGGTTCGACTTGCCTTGACGCTACGGCCACTGACGCATTTTTGCAAGCCCTTGCAAAAATTATTTCTGCCGGTATGCTGATTTCATCTTTCAATAACAGCTTTCTCTGCGGGTCTCGCGGATCACTTTGAAAGCCCATGCAAGGAGAACAGGGGTATGAGCGACGGATTGATCGTTGCGGTCTGCGGAGATTCGGGGGCCGGGAAATCGACCACGACCGGCCTGCTGCGCGAAGAGGGATTCGCCCCCTATTCGCTATCGGCCTTCCTCAGGCAGGAGGCCGAGGCGGCCATCGACACGCCGACCCGCGAACAGGTGCAGAGCCATGGCAAGGCCCAGCAGGAGGCGCATGGCAACCACTACTATGCCGAGGTGCTGATCTCACAGACCGACCTGATGGCGCAGCGCCGCGCGGTGATCGACGGGCTGCGCAATCTCGACGAGCTTGAGCACCTGCGCGCCACCGCGGAACGCCACGGGCTGACCCTGGTGCTGCTGGCGCTGGTGCTGGACACCGAAAGCCGGTTCCAGCGCGTGCAGGGCCGGGCGCGGGCCGGCGATCCGGGCGAGCTTGAACGGTTCCGCACCGATGACCTGCGCGCCAATGGCGGCGACGGCAATTTCCAGAACAACGCCGCGCTGATCGATGCCGCGGACCTGCGGATCGAGAATACCGGCGATATCGAGACGCTGCGCGCCAAGCTGCGTGCCGCGCTGTTGCAGGTCGGGGTCGTGGCAGAAGGGCAGGGCAGCGCATGAGCATGAGTGAGCTGAGCGAGGTGGCCGACACGCTGGAGGCCCGCGCCCGCACCGCCTGCGCCATCGTGCGCGAGGCCGGGGCCGTGGCGCTGGCGGCGTTCCGCGACCATGGCAGCCTGTCGGTCGAGACCAAGGGCACGCAGGACTGGGTGACCAATGTCGATCTCGAGGTCGAGGCGCTGATCCGCGCGCGGCTGGGCGCGGCCTATCCCGGCGACGCGATCGTCGGCGAGGAGACGGCGCAGGATCCCGAAGGCGGAAACACGGCGTGGGTGATCGACCCGGTGGACGGCACCACCTGCTTCATGCTGGGCCTGCCGCAATGGTGCGTGGTGCTCAGCTACACGGTGGACGCGGTGCCGGTGGTCTCGGCGATCTATGCGCCGGTCACGGACGAGCTGTTCCACGCCACCGCGGGCGGCGGCGCCTTCCTGAACGGCCGGCCGATCCGGGTCAGCGATGCGGCCTCGATCGGCGACGGGCTGATCGCCGTGGGCGCCAACGCGCAGGGCGATCCGCACAAGTCGGCCGCCTTCATCGGCGACCTTGTCTCGGATGGCGGCATGTATATCCGCGTGGGCGCCTGCGCGCTGGCGCTGTGCTACGTCGCCTCGGGCCGGCTGCTGGCCGCCTACGAGCCGCGGGTCATGCCCTGGGACGACCTGGCCGGCATGCTGCTGGTGCGCGAGGCCGGCGGGCGCACCAACGCCTTCGCGCCCTCGCTGGTCTGCGAGGCCAAGCGCCCGGTGCTGGTCGCGGCCCCCGGCATCTGGGAGGCGGTCGCGCCGCTCTATTGAGGCCGAACCGTTTGCGCCGGGCGCCAACTCCCCCATATGGTTGCGAAGCATGAAGGAAAGTCCCAATCCCCCCGCCGAACGGAACGCCAGCCGCGTGACCGCGCAGGATGTCGCGCGCGAGGCCGGCGTGTCGCTCTCGGCCGTGTCGCGCGTCTTCACGCCGGGCGCCAGCGTCTCGGCCAAGATGCGCGTGCGCGTCATGGCGGCGGCCGACAAGCTGGGCTACCAGCCCAACGTGCTGGCCCGCAGCTTGATGACGCAGCGCACCAACCTGGTGGGCGTGATCCTCGCGAACTTCAAGAACCCGATCTACCTGACCGTGCTGGACCATTTCACCCGCACGCTGCAGGCGCGGGGGCTGCGCACGCTGCTGCTCAACGTCTCGGAGGGGCAGGATCTCGAGGAGATGGCGCGATTGGTGCTGCAATACAGCGTCGACGGGCTGGTCGTCTCGGCCGGGGCGATCTCGCCGCATATCACCGAACAATGTCAGAAGCGCCGCATCCCGCTGGTGGCCTTCGCCCGCCGGCCGCGGCGCGCCAACCTGCACGTGGTCTGCGCCGACAATGTGGCCGGCGGCCGGGTTGCGGGCGACCGGCTGCTGCAGTCGCGCCACCGCCGCTTCGGCTTCATGGGCGGGCCCTCGGGCGCCTCGACCACGATCGACCGGGGCAAGGGCTTTCACGCCGCCGTCGAAGAGGCCGGCCACGCGGTGATCGCCGCCACCCATGCCAGCGAATACACCTACAGCGCCGGCACCGAGAGCGCGCGCAAGCTTCTAGACCGGGCCGACCGGCCCGATGCGGTGTTCTGCGCCAATGACCTGCTGGCCATGGCGCTGATGGACGTGGCGCGGGGCGAGTTCGGCCTGACCCTGCCCGACGATCTGTCGATCATCGGCTTCGACGATGTCGACCTCGCTGCCGCGTCGACCTACCGGCTGACCACCCTGCGCCAGCCGCTCGAGGCCATGGTACACGAGACGGTCGACATTCTCAGTCAGCGTATCACCACATGGTCCGAGGGGTGGGAGACGCGGCAGCTGGCCTGCACCGCCGTGGACCGCGATTCCATCGCCTTCGACCGGGCGGACTGACCCGCCGCCCGTCGCTGACACCCCGAAACCGGACGCGCGGCCTCGCGCGCATGGGAGCCCGCCGCATGGAGATGCTCGCCCTGTTCCTGCTGGCCTCGCTGATCGTCGGCGCCTCGAAAGGGGGGCTGGCCTCGGCCGGGGCGCTGGCCGTGCCGCTGCTGTCGATCTGGATGGATCCGCTGGTTGCGGCCGGCGTGCTGCTGCCGATCTTCATCATCAGCGACGGGGTGGGGGTCTGGCTCTACCGGAGCGACTACTCGGCGAAGAACGTGCTGCTGCTGATTCCGGCGGGGCTGCTGGGCGTGGTGCTGGCCACCTTCCTCGCGCCGGTGGTCTCGACCCCGGTGGCCGAGCTGGCCACCGGCGGGGTGGGGCTGTTCTACTGCGCCCATGCCGCCGGCAAGCGCTTGCGCGGCCGGGACCGGACGGTGCTCTTCCGGCCGGGCCCGGGGCTGGTCTGGGGCACGCTGGCCGGGCTCACCAGCTTCGTGTCCCATACCGGCGCGCCGCCCTTCCAGAGCTTCGTGCTGCCGCAGAAACTGCCCAAGATGCAATATGCCGGCACCAACACGCTGGTCTTCGCCGCCATCAACCTGTTCAAGCTGCCCGCCTATGCCTCGGTCGGGATGATGTCGAACATCCACCTGCCCAGCCTGCTGGCCATGGCGGGGGTCGCCTCGGCCGGGGCGGTGCTGGGCAAGCGGCTGGCGCAATGGCTGCCCGAGGCGCTCTACATGCGGATGATCGAGACGCTGCTGCTGGTCGTCTCGACCTACCTCGTGCTCAAGGCGATGGGCCAGCTGCTCTGAGCCGGCCAGCCCCCTGGGTCACTTGAGCGCGTTTGGTATTGCGTTTGTCCATGTTCCGTTTTGTTTTGCGGATTTTACGGCGGCGTGGACGGCGGTCATGGAGCGGAGGCCCGCTTCGGGTCCGGGCAGGGCGTCGCGGGGGGTGCCGTGGAGGG
>NZ_LPXO01000015.1 GCF_001482405.1 Pseudoponticoccus marisrubri | reverse complement strand
CATCCAGTGGGCCCCCGGCCTGCCCAAGACCCGCTCCGGCAAGATCATGCGCCGCATCCTGCGCAAGATCGCCGAGAACGACTATGGCAGCCTCGGCGACACCTCCACCCTCGCCGACCCATCCGTCGTCGACGACCTCATCGAAAACAGAATGAACAAGGGGTGAGCACGCCCAAGGGATGAACCGGATCACGAGACAGGGGCGGCCTCGAACCGGGGCCGCCTCAGCCGTTTACCCGCCCTTTACCAACGCATGCGAAACTGTCTTCAAGGCGCCCGCGCGGCCTGCCATACTCTGAAGGGTCAATTCACCTTGTCCGGTGGGGGCACGCTGGACGGAGCCATCACATGGTACTCGCAGCTTCACCATCCTGGAGCGCGCCTCTGGCCGCGGGACATCCCCACGGCCTGCCGGGCGCGCGACCGACACCGCCACCCGATCTGCACGTGACGCCGATCGCGCACGCGCGCGATCCCGAAACCGCCGAGAGCGCGAGCCGCCGGCCATCGCGCTTCTGGCCGGCCGCCAATGGCGAGCCTGATCCGGAAACCCACGTGGCGCCGCCCTCGATCATGCAGATCAAGATCACCCAGCTGCTGACCGAGCAGGCCGATGCGCGCGCTCCCGAGCAGGACGGCGACCGACCGGCCCCGCCCGACCCGCGCAGCGAGCCGGAAGAAGCCCCCTATTCCGACACCACGGCCATCGCGCCGGATGCACCGCCCGAGGATCCCGCCGCGACCGATCCCGAGCCGGCCCGCCCTGCGCTGCCTTAATCCGGACCGGCGGCGCAAACTCGCCGCGCGTCACTTTTCTCTTGCGACACGCTGGCCTATAAGCGGGCAGCCACCGCCCCGTCGGGCGGGACTGCGACAGGCGAGGATTGCATGAGCAAGAACAGTCACGATTCGGATGTGGCCTTCATCAAGGCCCTGGCGGAAGTCCTGGTGGACAATGACCTTACCGAACTGGAGGTCGATCGCGTCTATGACGAGGATGACAGCCTGACCGTCCGGGTCAGCCGCGCCGCCCCCCCGGCCGCCGCTGCACCGGCCGCCGCGCCCGTGGCCGTCGCGGCCGCACCGGCCCCTGCCCCGGCCCAGGACGCGCCCGCAGCCGCGCTGCCCGAGGACCCGGCCGCGCATCCCGGCGCCGTGACCTCGCCCATGGTGGGCACCGTCTACATGCAGGGCGAGCCCGGCGCCGACCCGTTCGTCAGGATCGGCCAGCAGGTCAAGGAAGGCGACACGCTGCTGATCGTCGAAGCGATGAAGACCATGAACCACATCCCGGCCCCGCGCGCCGGCACCGTCAAGCGCATCCTCGTCGAGGATGGCGCGCCGGTCGAGTATGGCGCCCCCCTCGTGATCCTCGAGTGAGGCGGCAGAGATGTTCGACAAGATCCTGATCGCCAATCGCGGCGAGATCGCGCTGCGCGTCATCCGCGCCTGCCGCGAAATGGGCATCCGCTCGGTCGCGATCCATTCCACCGCCGATTCCGACGCGATGCATGTGCGCATGGCGGACGAGACGATCTGCGTGGGCCCCGCCCCCTCGACCGACAGCTATCTCAACATGGCGGCGATCATCTCGGCCTGCGACGTGACCGGCGCGCAGGCGATCCATCCCGGCTATGGCTTCCTGTCGGAAAATGCGCGCTTCGTGCAGATCGTCGAGGATCACGACCTGACCTTCATCGGCCCGTCAGCGGCGCATATCCGGCTGATGGGCGACAAGATCACCGCCAAGGACACGATGAAGGAGCTGGGCGTGCCCTGCGTGCCGGGCTCCGAGGGCGGCGTGACGGATGTCGCCGCGGCGTTGAAGATCGGCGAGGAATTCGGCTACCCGGTCATCGTCAAGGCAACCGCCGGCGGCGGCGGGCGCGGCATGAAGGTCGCGCGCACGGCCGAGGAAATGCAGACTGCCTTCCAGACCGCGCGGTCCGAGGCCAAGGCGGCCTTCGGCAATGACGAGGTCTATATCGAGAAATACCTCACCACGCCGCGCCATATCGAGATCCAGGTCTTCGGCGACGGCAAGGGCAATGCCGTGCACCTGGGCGAGCGTGACTGCTCGCTGCAGCGGCGCCACCAGAAAGTGCTGGAAGAGGCCCCCGGCCCCGCCATCACGGAGGCCGAGCGCGCCCATATCGGCGAGATCTGCGCCAATGCCGTGGCCAAGATGGGCTATTCCGGCGCCGGCACGATCGAGTTCCTGTACGAGAATGGCGAGTTCTACTTCATCGAGATGAACACCCGCCTGCAGGTGGAGCACCCGGTGACCGAGGGCATCTTCGGCGTCGATCTCGTGCGCGAGCAGATCCGCGTCGCCGCCGGAGAAACCCTGTCCTTCGCGCAGGACGACCTGCAGATCAACGGGCACGCGATCGAGGTGCGCATCAATGCCGAGAAGCTGCCGAGTTTCTCGCCCTCGCCCGGCACGATCACGCATTACCACGCCCCCGGCGGGCTGGGCGTGCGGATGGATTCGGCGCTCTATGACGGCTATCGCATCCCGCCCTATTACGACAGCCTGATCGCCAAGCTGATCGTGCAGGGCCGCGACCGCCCCGAGGCGCTGGCCCGGCTGCACCGCGCGCTGGGAGAGCTGATCGTGGACGGGGTGGACACTACCGTGCCGCTGTTCCGCGCTCTGCTGCAGGAAAAGGACATCCACACGGGCGAGTACAACATCCACTGGCTCGAGCAATGGCTGGAGGGTGGCGGGCTCGTCGAGTGAGGCGGGCCCCATGCGCGATGGCTCGCCGATGCGCGGGCGGTGTCAAATCGGTCATTGCAGTGCAGCGAAAAATGCGGCATCTGCTTAGACTGGACCAACCCAGTTTATGAGGTACTGACATGAAGCGCATTACCGCAGCGGCCCTTGCCGCCACGCTCTTCGCTGCAACCCCGGCCCTGGCCCAGGAAGCACCCTCGACGAACGACCCGTTCGTCAGCACCGCAGGCGCCGGCATCCCGGCCCTGGCCGTGATCGGCGGCATGGCCGTCGTGATCGCGATCGCTTCGGCATCTGGCACCGATTGATCTTCGGACACGTTCGTGTTCATGCGGCGGCCCCCCGGGCCGCCGTTTTTCTTAGTGCCCTCCCCCGCGCAGGGGGGCTTGCCCGGCGGTCGCGCCCGGCCCATAACCGCCCGGTCATGAGTGTCACTGCCGAGCTTCTTCTGCATGCCTACCGGTCCGGGATCTTTCCCATGGCCGAGCAGCGCGACGATCCGGACCTGTTCTGGGTCGATCCGCGGCGGCGCGGCATCCTGCCGCTGGACGGGTTCCACATCTCGCGCAGCCTTGCCCGGCGGCTGCGCCGGCAGGATTACCGCGTGACGCTCAATGCCGATTTCGCCGGCGTGATGGAGGGCTGTGCCGACCGCCCCGAGACCTGGATCAACGAAACGATCCGCGCGCTGTTCGACGAGCTGCATGTCACGGGCCACGCGCATTCGCTGGAGGTCTGGATGGAGGGCCAGCTGGCCGGCGGCGTCTACGGGGTGACGGTCGGACGCGCCTTCTGCGGCGAGTCGATGTTCTCACGCCGCACCGATGCCTCGAAGCTCGCGCTGGCCTGGATGGTCGACCTGTTGAACCGAGCCGGGTTCACGCTGTTCGACACGCAGTTCCTGACCCCGCACCTGGCCACGCTGGGCGCCATCGAGATCCCGCGGCGAGAGTATCAGAGGCGCCTGTCAGAGGCGTTGGAGGGCGATCCTGCCGACCTGCGCGCCGTGCCGCTGGCGCTCAGCGGTCAGGACGTGGTGCAGCGCAACACCCAGACATCGTAGCGCGGGTGATCCAGCGGGTTGAGCGCCGGCGAGGCCGCGATCATCCAGCCCCGGAAGACCGGCTCGGCCACGCCGGCCTCGCGGATGGTCAGGTAGGCATAGGCATTGCCCGAGGGGTTGCCCACCGGGTAACGGCATTCGCCAAGCGCGATCTCGATCAGGCCCAGCACGGCCACGCCGCCGGTCTCCAGCGTGAAATCCTCGACCTTGGCGTCCAGCTTGTCGAGCCCGCGCAACACGGCGCCGGTGCCGAAATTCACCACTTCCTGCGCCGCCGCGCCCTGCGCGGTGGCCAGCAGGCCCAGCATGGCAAGCGCGCGCAGGATCATTCCGCCTCGCCGCCGCTGACGAATTTCAACAGCAGGCTGACAAGGCTGACCGAGCCCTGCGTGTCGAGGATCTCTTCGCCCGGTGCGAAATAGCTGAAGGATCCGCCGGGCGAGATCTCGACGAAATTGCCACCCAGAAGCCCCTCGGAGGCGACGATGATCGCGCTGTCATCGGGGATCTGGATGTCGTCCTGGATGGTGACGGTGGCCTCGGCGCGGTAGGTCTCGGCGTTCAGCTCCATCGCCGAAACGGTGCCGACCTTGACCCCGGCGAGGCGCACATCGGTGCCCACGCTCACCCCTTCCAGCGACCGGAAGGAGGCGCGCAGGTCATAGCCGGAACTGCTGACGGAAAACCCGGTGCTCTGGACGGCATAGACGCCGAACGCCAAAGCGCCGGCGAGGACGATCCCGCCGACGACCACCTCGGCCTGCGTGTGGCTCATTCGGGGCTCCACGCCTCGTAATCGCTGCGCGGGGCCGGTGTCTTGCGCCGGATCGAGCCGGCGGGCGCATAGGCCAGCGCGGTGCCGGTCAGGTTCTCCTGGTGCGGCTTCTCCCACGGCTTGTGGGCCAGCGGCGTATCGCTGGGCGGCGTGTCGAAGGTGTGGTGCAGCCAGCCATGCCAATCGGGGCTGACGCGGCTCGCCTCGGCCTCGCCGTTGAAGATGACCCAGCGGCGGCTGTCATCGGCATTCTTGTAGAAGGCGTTGCCCTGCTCGTCCTCGCCCACCTTGGTGCCATTGCGCCTGGTGTAGAGCAGGGTGTTGAGCGTGGCGCCGTTCCACCAGGTCACGGCGCGCAGAAGGGTATTGAGAATGCCCATGGACGACTCCTCGTGTCACTTGACCCGGTTATGGACAATTCCGCCCGCGAGGTCCAGCACCCGCGATGCCGCAGCGGCTGGTCCGGGCGGCCCTGATGTCGGGCGGCCGGGACCTTCGAAACACCCGGAAAGCGACCAGCGGTTGCCGCATTTGCGATGCATGCCGGGGCGCAGGCCACAGCGTGACGAGACCTGCCCATGTCCAACCAGAGCACCCTGCGCGAGGCGCAGCGTTTCCCGCCCCATCCCGAGCAGGGCTGGTCGCGCCGGATCGAGCGGTTGCACAACCCGGTGGTGGTGCCGCCCGCGACCCGCGGCTTCATCCAGCCCACCGGGGTGCTGCGCGCCAATGGCGGCTATTGCGCGCAGGCGGCGCTGTGGCGCAAATCGCGCCCGCTGACCGTGCGGCCCGAGCCGCCCGAGGGGCCCGTGGCGCCGCTGCCGGGGCGCTGGCTCTGGGGCGGGGTGCTGTGGCGCCATTTCGGCCATTTCCTTGTCGAGAGCACCGGCCGCCTCTGGGCCCTGCCCGGCCTGCCCGAGGGCGTCGACGGTGTGCTCTTCGTGCCCAAGAACCCCGGCAGCGAGCTGGCGCCAACCGGTTTCCACAATGATTTCCTTGCGCTGGCCGGCGTCTCGCGCGTCTTTCTGGCCACCGCGCCGGTCCGGCCCGAGACGCTCTACGTGCCCGGGCAGGGCTTCGGGCTGGGCCGGATCGTGGACGGCACCGATCATTGCCGGCGCTTCTTCCGCCACGGCTTTGCCCGGTCGGTCGCACCCGACGGGCCGGAGCGGCTGTTCATCAGCCGCTCGCGCCTGGGCCGCGGGCGCGGCAAGCTGCTCTGCGAGGATTGGTTGGATCGGGCGTTGCAGGCCGAGGGCTACGAGGTCTTCCACCCGCAGGATCACGACCTGCGCACGCAGATCGCGCGCTACAAGGCGGCGCGGCAGGTGATCGGGACCGAGGGCTCGGCCCTGCATCTCTTCGCGATGGTGGCACGCCCCAAGCAGCAGCTGGCCGTGGTGGCGCGGCGCGTCTCGACCGCGACCGGCTTCATCCTGCGCCATGTGCGCAGTTTTGGCGGGATCGAGCCGCTGCTGGTCAACACGATCCGCCGCGAATGGGTGCCGGAAGGGGAAAGTGCCGCGCGCCTGCGGATGAGCGAGCTGGACTTTGCCGCCGCACAAGCCGCGCTGGCGGCGGGCGGGTTCGTGGCAGAGCCGGCAGGCTGGTCCGCTCCGAACGCCGATGCGCTGGCACGCGCAAGAAAAGAGGCGAGCGACACGCCGCTCGCCCCTATCTGATCGGCAGGTCGGCCGGGCTCAGCCGGCCGAGGTGCCCTCTTTCTTCTGGTCGGCATAGATCATCAGCGGCTTGGCATCCGCGCTGATCGCCTCTTCGTTGACGACGACCTCGGTCACCTCGTCCATGCCCGGCAGTTCGAACATGGTGTCGAGCAGGATCCCCTCGAGGATCGAGCGCAGGCCGCGCGCACCGGTCTTGCGCTCGATCGCCTTCTGGGCGATCGCCGACAGCGCGTCATCGGTGAAGGACAGCTGCGTGTCCTCCATCTCGAACAGGCGCTGGTACTGCTTGACCAAGGCGTTCTTGGGCTGGGTCAGGATGGTGACCAGCGCGTCCTCGTCCAGATCCTCGAGCGTGGCGACCACCGGCAGGCGGCCGACGAATTCCGGGATCAGGCCGAATTTCAGCAGGTCCTCGGGTTCGAGATCGCGGAAGACCTCGCCCACGTTGCGCGCGTCATTGTCCCGCACGTCGGCGCCGAAGCCCATGGCCGAGCCCTTGCCCCGCTGCGAGATGATCTTGTCCAGCCCGGCAAAGGCACCGCCGCAGATGAACAGGATGTTGGTCGTGTCCACCTGCAGGAATTCCTGCTGGGGATGCTTGCGCCCGCCTTGCGGCGGCACGCTGGCGACCGTGCCTTCCATCAACTTGAGCAGCGCCTGCTGCACGCCCTCGCCCGACACGTCGCGGGTGATCGAGGGGTTCTCGGACTTGCGGGTGATCTTGTCGACCTCGTCGATATAGACGATGCCGCGCTGCGCCCGGTCCACGTTGTATTCCGACGCCTGCAGCAGCTTGAGAATGATGTTCTCCACATCCTCGCCCACGTAGCCGGCCTCGGTCAGCGTGGTCGCGTCGGCCATGGTGAAGGGCACGTCGAGGATGCGCGCCAGCGTCTGTGCCAGCAGCGTCTTGCCGCAGCCCGTGGGGCCGATCAGCAGGATGTTGGACTTTGCCAGCTCGATATCCGAGGATTTCTGCGCGTGGTTCAGTCGCTTGTAGTGGTTGTGCACCGCGACCGAGAGCACCCGCTTGGCCGTGGCCTGTCCGATCACGTAATCGTCGAGCACGTCGCAGATCTCGCGCGGGGTGGGCACGCCCTCCGAGCTCTTGAGCCCGGCGCCCTTGGTCTCTTCGCGGATGATGTCCATGCACAGCTCGACGCATTCGTCGCAGATGAACACCGTGGGGCCCGCGATCAGCTTGCGCACTTCGTGCTGGCTCTTGCCGCAGAAGCTGCAGTAGAGGGTGTTCTTGCTGTCACCGCCTGATGTCGTTGCCATGTTCGCACCTTTCCCGGTTGTCACCGGTATCGTCATCCGTCCGGCCGGTCGCGCCCTGCCCCATGGCCCGCACCGACTTCATCCCGGCAGCTTAGGCCAGCGGTTCCGGCGCGACAATCCGAAAATTCGCCCCACCCGGGCGGGCGGGGCGTGCCGCGTCAGGACGCCTCGTCTTCTGCCTTGCGATTGGTCACGATCTCGTCGATCAGGCCCCAGTCGCGGGCATCTTCGGGGGACATGAACTTGTCCCGCTCGAGCGCGTTCTCGACCGTCTCGTAGTCCTGGCCGGTATGTTTCACGTAGATCTCGTTGAGGCGGCGCTTGAGCTTCAGCGTCTCCTCGGCGTGGATCATGATGTCGGTCGCCTGGCCCTGGTAGCCGCCCGAGGGCTGGTGCACCATGACGCGGCTGTTGGGCAGCGAGAAGCGCATGTCCTTGGCGCCCGCGGTCAGCAGCAGAGAGCCCATCGAGGCCGCCTGCCCGATCACCAGCGTCGAGACCTTGGGCTTGATGTACTGCATCGTGTCGTAGATCGACAGGCCGCTGGTCACCACGCCGCCGGGGCTGTTGATGTACATCGAGATTTCCTTGGACGGATTCTCGGCCTCGAGATGGAGCAGCTGCGCCACGACGAGGCTGGACATGCCGTCATGCACCGGTCCGCTGAGGAAAACGATCCGCTCCTTCAGCAGGCGCGAGAAGATGTCATAGGCGCGCTCGCCCCGGCTGGTCTGTTCGACCACCATGGGGACCAGCGTGTTCATGTAGGTATCGAATGGATCTTGCATCGGCCTGCCTGCTCTGGATCGGTTGCATACTTAGCGTCTTGGCGTTGCCAGAGTCTTAGTGTCGGCCCGCGAGGGTCGCAAGGGGCGGCGGGAAAATCGCCCCTCCGCCCGGCGCGCTTGAAGCGCCGCGACCGCCCCCTACCCTTGCGCCATGATCGACAGCGCCTTCCCCCCGACCCGCAGCGCCGCCCTGCAGCGGCTGACCGAGTTCGTCCCCCATGCCGGGCGCGACTATGCCGGCAAACGCAATTACGACCTCGGGCCGGGGCGGCACGTGCATGTCTCGACCCTGTCGCCCTACCTGCGGCATCGTGCCCTGACCGAGCCGGAGGTGCTGCAGGCCGTGCTGGGCCGCTTCGCGCTGTCGAGCGCCGAGAAATTCGTGCAGGAAGTGTTCTGGCGCACCTACTGGAAGGGCTGGCTCGAGATGCGGCCCTCGGTCTGGATCGCCTACCAGGCCGGACTGCGGCGGGCGCTCGACGACGTGCAGACCCAGTCGGGGCTGCGCCATGCCTGGGAAGAGGCCTGTGCCGGGCAGACCGGGATCGACTGTTTCGATGCCTGGGCGCAGGAGCTGGCCGAGACGGGCTACCTGCACAATCACGCCCGCATGTGGTTCGCCTCGATCTGGGTCTTCACGCTGCGCCTGCCCTGGGAGCTGGGGGCCGATTTCTTTCTGCGCCACCTGCTGGATGGCGACCCGGCCTCGAACACGCTGGGCTGGCGCTGGGTGGCCGGCTACCAAACCCGCGGCAAGACCTACCTGGCACGGCCGTCGAACATCGCGCGCTATACCGAGGGGCGCTTTCGCCCTTCGGAGGGTGAGCTGGCGGCAGATGCCCCCGCCCCCGACGCGCCCGCCCATCCCGAACGGCTGCCGGCGCCCGCGGGCGACGTGTTCGATGCGTCCCGGCCCACTGCCTTCCTGCTGCACGAGGACGACCTCTCGCCCGGCTGGCTGTTCGAACGCGGTCTGTCGCCCCTGGGCACGGCGGTGCTGCACGCCTCGGACGCGGCCTCGCCCCTGCAGGTGGCGCCGCAGGTGACAAAGTTCCGCAAGGCGCTGGCCGAGGAGTGCGTGACGCGCTGCGCCGACCGGCTGGGGCCGGTCACGCGGCTGGACGACGCGCAGGCCATCGCCGACTGGGCGCGCGCGCTGGGGGCCGAACAGATCGTCTGCGCCTGGGCGCCCGTGGGCCCGGTGCGCGAGGTGATCGACCGGATCGAGGGGATTCCGGTGGTGCGCGTGCTGCGCCCCTACGACGCCGCCGCGTGGCCGCATGCCACGGCCGGCTTCTTCAAGTTCAAGGAGAAGATCCCGCGCCTGATCGGGGACATGAAGGGCATCGCGGCGGCCTGACCGTGCCCTTTGCCCGTCAGGGTGGGCGTACTGCCCACCCTGACCGCCTCAGCCGAACATGTCCGAGGTGATCCCCTCGTACCAGCCGATGCTTTCCTCGTAGGTCGCCTTGCGCAGCGCGGCATCCTCGCCGGTCTGGCTGACGAACCCGTCGGTCTTGGCGATCTTCTCGTCCGTCGCCGCGTAGGAGGCACCGACCTTCACCCCGTCATCGGTGTCGATCAACGACCAGCAGGTGTTCGAGAACTTGGCCGGGAAGACCCGGCTGCCGGTCAGGGCACCGCGCACCGCCATCGCCGCCACCTTGGCCTGCGAATTGGCCGAGAAACCGGATTTCGGCATGTCGCCCTGGTCGGTGGCATCGCCCAGCACATGCACGTTCTCGTCCAGCCGCGACTGCATCGTGTGGCCCGAGACCGGCGCCCAGTTGCCCTCGGTCAGCCCGGCGGCGGCGCAGACATGGCCGGCCTTCTGGGCCGGGATGACGTTGCAGACATCGGCCTTGACCAGCTCGCCGTCGATATCGACCTCCATCGTCGCGGGGTTCACGGTGACATTGCCGCCGCCGAAATCCGGGCCGATCCGGGTGATCATGCCGGGATAGTGCTTCTGCCAGCCCTCCTCGAACAGCCCCTGTTTCGAGAAACTCTCCTTGGGATCGGCGATCAGGATCTTGGCCGTCGGGTTCCGTGCCTTCAGCACATGGGCCACCATCGAGACCCGCTCGTAGGGGCCGGGCGGGCAGCGAAACGGGTTGGGCGGGGCCACCATGACGAATGTGCCGCCCTCGGGCATCGCCTCGATCTGCGCCTTGAGCAGCGCGGTCTGCGTGCCGGCCTTGTAGGCATGGGGCATCACGTCCTGCGCGGAAAGATCCCATCCCGGCACCGCGCCGTCGACGAAATCGATGCCGGGCGACAGGATCAGCCGGTCATAGGGCACCGACCCGCCGCCGGCCAGCGCCACGGTCTTGGCATCGCGGTCCACGCCGGTGGCCCAGTCATGCACGACATTGATGCCGTATGCGCTGGCCAGCGTGGCATAGTCATGCGCGATGCTGTCCAGTGTCCGGAACCCGCCAAGGTAGAGGTTCGAGAAGAAGCAGGTGTAATAGGTCCGCGTCGGCTCGATCAGGGTCACGTCGATCTCGCCGGCGGCGTCCTTGGCGATGTAGCGCGCGGCCGTCGCACCGCCCGCGCCGCCGCCCACCACGACCACGCGCGGCAGGCCGTGGCCCGCCGCATGCACCGCGGGCGCGGCAAGACTGGCCGCAACGGCCGCCCCGCTGCCCAGAAACAGGCGTCTGTTGAGTGTCATGTCCCTACTCCTCCTTTTTGGACACATGTCGCGCCTTGCGGGCGCGCACTGGCAATTGCACGGCAAAACGCCCCGCGGGCCGGGCCTGCGGGGCGTTCAGCTGTGGTCGGATCGGGACGGGTGGGACGCTCAGTGCGGCAAGAGCCCCAGCGCGGCCGCCCCGGTCAGGCAGGTTGCAAGGATCAGGATCCGAAGGGCAAAGGGCATGGTCACGGGCTCCGGCAATCGGGTGTAGGAAATGAACGTCGCGCCGCGCAAAATCCGTCGCGGGCGGACAGAGCGCACTCTGTGCCGTCATTCTGCCTGTCGATCCTGGCCGGAACAATTGCGGAATACCCGACCCCTCTCCTATTCGAGCGTCGCGAAATAGGCGGCCAGCGCGGCGATCTCCTCGTCCGAGAGCCGCCCGGCCATCATCTGCATCACCGGGTGGGGCCGCAGCTTGCGCTTGTAGGCATGCATGGCCACCACGAAATCCTCGGGATGCCAGCGCGTGATCGAGGGGATGCCCGCATCGCCCCCGTCGGCCTTGTGGCAGGTCAGGCACTCCGAGGCGAGATAGGCGCCGTATTCCGCATCCCCCACGATCTGAAGGATCTCGGGCGGCAGCTCGACCTCGCGCGGCATCGCGGTGGGCGCGGATTCGGGAATGTCCTGCGGGCTGGCACTGTAGCTGCGCAGGAAGGCCAGCACGTCGTGGCGGTCGCGCGGATCGCGGATGCCGCGGAAGGACATGCGCGTGCCCGAGACCAGCGCGCGCGGGTTCTCGATATAGGCGTCGAGCTGCGCGTATTCCCAGACAAGCCCGTCGCCATGCGCCCGTTCCATGGCGCGGGAATAGTCGAACCCCTCGACGCTGCCGGCGCGGCGGCCGAAGATGTCGTTGAGATGCGGGCCGGCGCGGTTCTCGGCGCCCGGCCCGATCTGGTGGCAACCGGTGCACTTGCGGTAGACCTGCGCGCCCCGTTCGGGATCGCCGATCGGCAGCGCCGCGTCCTCGGCGAGGGCCGGCCCCGCGAACGGGGCCAGCGCGACCAGCAGGGGGATCAGGATCCGCCGCATCGGGTCACTGCGCGTGCGACTTGAGGAATTCGGTCACGGCGGCGATCTCCTCGGCCTTGCGCAGTCCGGCAAAGGCCATCTTGGTGCCCTTCACGTAGCCGCGCGGGTTCTCGAGGAAGGCGGCGAGCGTCTCCTCGGTCCAGACCCCGTCCATGCCCTCCATCGTGCGCGAGTAGCGGAAATCGTCGATGCCGCCGATCTCGCGGCCCATCACGTCGTTCAGATGCGGGCCGGTGCGGTTCTTGGCCCCGTCGCCGACCTGGTGGCAGGCCTTGCACTTGTTGAAGACACGCTCGCCGGCCTTGACCAGCTCGGGATCCAGCGCGGCGGCCTCTTCCACCGGCGCGGCGGCCTCTTCGGTCGGGGCGGCGGCCTCGGCGGTCTCGACCGGTGCGGCGTCTTCGGCCGGCGCGGCGGTGGCCACGACGGTGCCGCTGTCCATCTCGGCGCTCTCCTCGACCGCCTCGTCGGGGGTCACGTCCAGCACCGTGGCGCGCATGGTGATCTCGACGCCGTCCTTGCAGTTCTCCATGCAGGGCTCGGCGCGCCACTGGCTGTACTCGGTCTCGGCGCGGTCATCGATGATGAACCCGTCCGCGTTGGGCAGCTCGATCGTGGGCAGCGTCTCGTGCGAGACCTCGAACTCGTCATCGATGATGTCGTTCGAGTAGAGGATATACGCCACGATGGCATAGACATCGTCATCCGAAAGGGTCTGCGCGCCCCCGAAAGGCATCGAGCGGTGCACGTAGTCCCAGACGGTCGAGGTATAAGGCCAGTAGGAGCCCACCGTCTTCAGCGGATCCTCGTCGGCCAGCGTGCCGTCGCCACCGGCCAGCTTGGGCCAGTTGCCCACGCCCTCGGCGAAGGAGCCGTGGCAGGAGGCGCAATTGTCCTCGAAAAGCGCCTCGCCATCCCAGGCATTGCCCGTGCCCTCGGGCAGGCCGCTGCCATCGGGGCGCACGTCCACGTCCCATGCGGCGATCTCCTCGGGCAACGCTGCCCGGCCAAGCCCGAAGCGCAGGCCTGTGGCCTCCTGATCGGCATGGGCCGCGGCGATCAGACCGCCCTCGGGGGCGTCAGCCGCGGCCGTCTCGCTACCATCTTCCGGCGCCTCGGCTGCAGGGGCCTGGGCCTGCTGCACCGGCGCCTCGGGCTCGGGGATGGGCGCGGGCAGCGCGCCCAGCGTCGGTGCGTTCCGCGGGAAGCCAGCGACATTGCGGTCGGCGAAATTGTAGGCCGCGACCAGCGTGACGCCGATGCCCGCCACGAGGCCGACATAGAGGTTAAGAGACTTCGACATTTTCGGCCTCCCCGTTGGCTTTCACGTGCCAGGTCTGGATGCAGTTGTTGTGGTAGATCGAGTTCAGCCCGCGCACCTCGCGCAGCTGCGCCTTGGTCGGCTGGACATAGCCGGTCTCGTCCATGGCGCGGCTCTGCAGCAGCATCTCCTCGCCGGTCCATGTCGTGTCGAGGTAGAAGCGGGTCAGCGCCTTGTCGGTGCCCGGCGCGGCCAGGCGCGCGGTCTCCCAGGTGATGCCGCCATCCTTCGAGACATCGACGCGGGTGATCTTGCCATGGCCGGACCACGCCATGCCGGTGATGACCAGCGGGCCGTGGCCGTGGGCGATCGGCGCCTGCGGGCTGGGCGAGGTGATGACGGATTTCGCATCCATCACCCAGGTCCACTTGCGCGAGGTGCCGTCGGCCAGCGTGTCGGTGTATTTCGAGGTCTCCTCGCGGCTTTCCACGGGGCCGTCCATGACCTCGATGCGGCGCAGCCACTTGACCCACATGTTGCCTTCCCAGCCCGGCACCACGAGGCGGACGGGATAGCCATGCTCCTTGCGCAGCGCCTCGCCATTGGCCTTGAAGGCCACCAGAACGTCATCCATGGCCTTTTCCATCGGGATCGACCGGCCGTTGGACGAGGCGTCGGCGCCTTCGACATAGACCCACTTGTCGGCGAAATCGCCCGCCGCATCCAGCCCGGCCTCGGCTAGCAGGGTGCGCAGCGGCACGCCGGTATATTCCATGTTGTGGATCATGCCATGGGTGAACTGCGCGCCGTTCAGCTGGGCACCGGCCCATTCCATGCCGGTGTTGGCGGCGCATTCGCAGAAATAGACATGCTGCTCGCGCGGGAAGCGTTCGAGATCCTCGTAGGAAAAGACCAGCGGCCGGTCGACCAGACCGTTGATCATCAGCCGGTAATCCGACTTGGCCAACTCGATCGCGCCCGAATGGTGACGCTCGAAGGCGCAGCCCTGCGGCGTGATCGTGCCGTCCAGCGCGTGAATCGGCGTGAAGTTGATCGAGCTGATCGTGTCGGCGGTCAGCCATTCCACGTTGCGCCGTACCACGTCATCCTCGAAGCGGATCGGCAGGCCATAGGGCACCTCGTCCACCCCGGCGCCAAGCCCCGTGGCCCAGTCCTGCAACTCGGTGATCAGCGGGTCGGGGCCGGCGGCCTGCGTGGCGGTGGCGGCGACGGTTCCGGCGCCCAGCGCGGCGGCGCTGGTCAGGAACTGGCGACGCGAGGGACCCTTGGTCTCTGTGCTCATCTACGTTCTCCCTTGGACAGGCGGGGCGTCAGGCGCCCACCACCTCGACGGAATTGTTGGGGTCGAGCGACACGGTGCCCAGCCGGGCGATGTGGTTCTCGACCACGTCCCAGATCTGCGGGCCCTCGGTGCCCTCGTTCACGCTGGCCCAGCCGGCGACCACGTAGTTGCGCGCCGGGTCGATGGGCTCGCCGGTCCTGAGCAGGGTCATGTCGCTGATCCGTTCGCCGGCCGGCGCGCGCAGGTCGATCCGGTAGCCCATGCCCCCGATGCGCACCATGTCGCCGCCCTGCTGGTAATAGGGATCGGGGTTGAAGATGTTGTCGGCCACGTCCTCGAGGATGACCTTGATGAACTCGCCGGTCATCTCGGAGCGGTAGGCCTCGCCATAGGTCATCGAGGTGACGTTCCAGATATCCTCGCGCGTGATCGGGTCGCCCGGGATCAGCGAGGGGCCCCAGCGCACGCCCGGCGACATGGCGATATCGGCCTCGCGCTCCGAGATCAGCGCATCGCAGATCAGGTCGTCCCACGAGCCGTTGAAATTGCCGCGCCGGTAAAGCAGCGTGTCGGTCTGCCCGATCACTTCGGCCAGTTCCTCGGCGAAAGGCGCGCGCTGTTCGTCGATCAGCGCGGCCATCTCGGGATCCGGCGCGATCACGTCCGAGAAGATCGGGATCAGCTTGTGCCGGAAGCCCAGCATCTGGCCGTTGCGCACGTCCAGATCGACGCGGGACACGAACTTGCCGTTGGAGCCGCTGGCGATCAGGATCGTGTCGCCGATCAGCACCGGCTCGGGCAGCGCGTCATGGGTGTGGCCGGTCAGGATCACGTCGATGCCCGTCACGCGGCTGGCCATCTTCTTGTCCACGTCAAAGCCGTTATGGCTGAGGCAGACCACCAGCTCGGCGCCCTGCGCGCGGACCTCGTCCACCATGGCCTGCATGTTCTCGTCGCGGATGCCGAAACTGTATTCGGGGAACATCCAGCGCGGGTTGGCGATGGGCATGTAGGGGAAGGCCTGACCGATCACGGCGATCTTGACGCCGCCGCGCTCGAAGAACTGGTAGGGTTTGAACAGCTCGGCCGGCTCGTCCCACTCGGCGTCGAAGATGTTCTGGCCAAGCGCCGCGTAGGGCAGCCCCTCGACCAGCTCGGCCACCCGGTCGCTGCCCAGCGTGAACTCCCAGTGGAAGGTCATCGCGTCGGGCTTCAGCGCGTTCATCACGTTGACCATGTCCTGACCTGCGGTCTTGTAGCAGGTCATCGAGCCGTGCCAGGTATCGCCGCCATCCAGCAGCAGCGCATCGGGCCGGTCGGCCCGGATGGCATTGACGACGGTCGCCACCCGATCCATCCCGCCCACGCGGCCATAGGCCTTGGCCAGGGACGAGAAATCGCCGGAGGAGAGCGCGTAATGCGAGGGCGCACCGTCGTCAATTCCGTAAAGCTTGCGGAAATCGGCGCCGGTGACATGCGGCACCTCTCCGCGGTTCGGGCCGACGCCGATATTCACCGACGGCTCGCGGAAATAGATCGGCTTGAGCTGCGCATGGATGTCGGTGACATGGATCAGGCTGACATTGCCGAACGTGTCGAACTGGAGAAGCTGGTCCTGCGTCAGGCTCTGCTGCGCGGCCAGCCGCGCCCATTTGCCGAAGCCCGACGCCCCGACGAGCGCCGAGGCCGCCATGGACACCTGCAGGAAATCGCGTCTTGAGATCATGGGGAGGGTCTTTCCTTCTCGGTCGCGTAACACATGCGCATGTGTGAATAGGTAAGCCGTGAAAAACCCCGCGCCGATCCGCCGGCACGGGGTCCTTCGTCAGTTGCGGACGGAGGGGCCTTCGACCGACAGGCCGTTGCCGCGGGACTTCACGTACAGCTCCAGCGCCACGAATTCGGGCGAGCCGGGGCTGAAGGTATGCGCGCGGGTGTCCCGGATGCAGCCCTTAAAGCGGGAATGCACGCCGTTCAGCTTGGCATTCTTCAGACGGTAGGTCGGGAAACCGTTGATCTGGCCCTGGCTGAGATGGTCGGCCCGGATGTAGTTGCCGTAGTTCTGCTCGTGGCAGGAGGCACAGGCCAGCTCCAGCTGTCCGTAACGGGTGTAGTAGATGTCCTTGCCGTCCAGCCATGTCGCCTCGGCCGGGCCGTCGATCGCCACGTTGACCGGCATGCCGCGCGAATGCGAGGTCACGAAGGCCTCCATGTTGATCGCGTCGCCGCTGTCGTATTTCCACGGCTCGGCGCCCATCCGGGTGGTGCGGCAGTCGTTCACCTGCATCTGCAGGGTGCGGACCTCCTCGGCGCCGTCATTCCACTTGGGATAGGTGGCGGCCACGCCGACCATGCTCTCGGCGGCATCGCCGTGGCAGGACGCGCAGGACTTGTCCTCGCTGCCCTCGACCGTGTCCCAGGCCTCGGCGCCGTAATCGGCGAAGATCATGCCCTGGTTCTCGAAATCGTCGGTCTGCAGCTGCTGCGTCTCGTCCGAACGGAAGTGCCAGCCCGAGATGATCTCGTCCATCGCGTCGGACAGGTGGTCCGGCGCGGCGGTCTTGGTGACCATCTCGATCTCGTCGTTGAGGATAAGCGTGTCGTCATCGGCGCCGCCCGCGAAGGCCGCCGTGCCGGCCAGCACGGCCGCGATGGCCGTCAAAGCCATGTGTCTCATGTGTGTCCCTCCCTAATGGCCCCCTGCCCCGCGGCGTGGCGGGACAGGGATCGCCGTCCTCAGACGGAAATCTTCTTGGACGTGTCGTAGACGTCGCCGTCGTCGTCGTACCAGGTGAACTTGAACTCGCCGGACTCGGGGACCTGGGCCTCGAACTCGAAATACGGGTTGGTCGAGATCGCGGGCGCCAGAACCACGTCGATCACGTTCTGGTCGTTGAAGTCGCAGGTGAAGCGCCAGATGATCGAGCGCTGGATCGTGTTGCCCGAGCTGTCCTTGCGCTGGCCCGATTCCATCGGGTGCGAGATCAGCGTCTTGATGGTGATGACGTCACCGGCGGATGCGCTCTTGGGGACCTTGACGCGGGGTTTGACACCAGATGCCATTTCTCAATCTCCTCTAGATCAGCCGCCGCAGCCGCCGATGGTGACTTTCACGGTCTTCATCGCGGTGACGTAGCTGCCATCGGCCATCTTCGCGATCGCCTGCACGTCCTGCGTGCCGGCCAGACGGATCCGGGTCGAGGCGAACTGCGCGCCCGACAGCGGGCCGAAGCGGAAGGTGGCCACGCCCGGGGTCGGGTTGCCCAGCGCGTAGACCCGCACCTCGACCGCGCCGGGGGCGTCGACCGAGATCGGAACCGTGTTGCCGTTCTCGGCGATTTCCGGGGCGGTCAGGTCCAGCCCGCCTTCCGAGGCGGAGGCACCGGCGAGAAACTCGTCGGGGGTGCCCACCATCTCGGCATCGGCGGCGGCCTGGGCAAAGGCGTGGGCCGGCAGCAGCGTCATCGCCGCGGCACCTGCGCCCAGCGCGAGGGTTTCACGTCTCGTGAAGTCCATGTCCTATCTCCTTGTTCCGAAGGTCAGCTGTCCTGAAGGGTCATCAGGAAGGCGACCACGTCCTCGATTTCCTGCGCCGACAGGATCGGCGCGAGGTCGTCCGGGGCGGCCTTGCCGGTATAGCCGTCACCGGGGCGGATGAAGCCGCTGGTCTTGTAGAAGGCCGGCATCACCGTGCCCTCGAAGGTCATCTTGGCATTGGCCACGATGCCGCGCAGTTCCTCGGCGGTGCGATAGCTGCCCACGCCGTCCAGGATCGGGCCGACCTCGCCGTGGAACGGCACGTCGGCCAGCTCGGTCACGGCATGGCAGGACACGCAGTTGCCCTGCGACTTGTTGGCAAAGATCTCGCGGCCGCGCGTGGCGTCGCCCGGCTGGCCGCTGAGCGAGACGGTGACCTCGCCGTAATCGCTGTAGCTCACGTCGTCGGGCGCAACGCCCTCGGCCAGGGCGGCCCCCGCCGTCAGCGAAAGCGCCGCAGTGATTGCTGTAAGCCTCATGTTCCCTCCCTAGGCTTGCCGACCCGCTGCCGGGCCCTACCTCTCTCGGCTTTGCATACCGTAGGCTACCGGGGGCGCTTCACGCAACAACAAATTCATTCATGTGAATTGATGAACCCTTTCGCCGCAGCTCAGTCGAAGGTGCCATCGTTGCGCTCGCGGATGCGGCGGGCGTGGTAGCGCTGGAAATCCTCACCGTTATCAAGAGTGTACCGCTTCTCGGCGACCCAGGTGAACATGTCGAGCGTGGTGCCCTTGGCAAACGCGCCCGGCATCACGGCCACCGCCGCCTCGATGGCGGACTGATTCTCGGGCACCTCTTCGGGCAGGAAGATGATGTTGGGCGTGAACAGCACGCGCCATTTCTGCGTGGCCGCCTTTTCGGACAGCGACTCGCCGTCGAAATCGATCACCTCGGTATCACCATGCAGGTTGATCTGCACCACGAAGTAGTTCTCGCCGATATACTCCGAGACATCCGGCAGCGAGAACACCTCCTCGTGCATCTTGTGGCAGTAGATGCAGCCGCGCTGTTCGACGAACAGGACCAGCCGCTTGCCCTCGGCATTGGCCTCGGCCAGATCCTCACGCAGGTCCTTGAACGTGTCGCGCATCCACGGCGCCTTGTAGAGCCCGTCATCGCCCATCTCGGACGCCCGGACCGGCAGGCTTGGCAGGGCCGTCACGGCGGCCAGTGCCGCGGCCATCAGGATTCGCATGGTCTTCCCCTCCTCTGTCAGCTCAGCGCGGTCCAAGCCGGAAAGGTCTCGATCATCCACTGAGCGATGTAATTCACCGTGTTCGTCGCGATCAGCAGCGCGAAGACGATCAGCATCGCCCCCATCGCCTTTTCCACGTATTGCAGCTTGGCCCGGTGCCGGGCGGTCCAGCGCAGGAACGGCCCCGAGAACAGCGCCGCCAGCACGAAGGGCGCGGTCATCCCCACCCCGTAGACCAGCAGCAGAAGCCCGCCGCGCAGCATGTCGCCCATGCCGCTGGCGATCATCAGGATCGATGCCAGCGCCGGGCCCACGCAGGGCGTCCAGCCAAAACCGAAGGCCAGCCCCATCAGGTAGGCGCCCAGGATCGAGCTGGGCTCGGCCGTGCTCTCGATACGCGCCTCGCGGTAGAGAAAGCCGATCCGGATCACCCCGAGGAAATGCAGCCCGAACACCGCCAGCACCGCGGCGGCCACGTAGGACAGCGGCTGGCGCCACTCGGCAAAGGCCTGCCCCACCGCGGTCGCGCCCAGCCCCAGCAGCACGAAGATCGTGGTCACCCCGGCCGCGAAGAACAGCGCCGAGATGATCAGCTTGCGCTGCACGCCCGGCGGGATGCCCGCATCGTCGCGCAGCTCGGCCATCGAGATCCCGGCCATGTAGCACAGGTAGAACGGCACCATGGGCAGGATGCAGGGCGTGAAAAAGCTCAGCAAACCGGCAATTGCTGCACCTGCAAAAGAAATATCGAGCACGTGAAGGCGCTTTCCTTGATCAATTCACATATTCAGATTACGTTGTCCGTCAGTCGATCGTCAATCGCTGTCGTACGGGGGCCGCCATGATCCGCGCTGCCAGTTTCGCGCTTTGCCTGCTGGCCGGCACATCGGTGTCGGCGGGCGAGATGCGTCTTGTCATGGTCGAGCAGCCCGGCTGTGCCTATTGCGCCGCGTGGAACGACCAGATCGCGCCCGCCTATCCCAATACCGACGAGGGGCGCTTTGCCCCGCTGGTGCGCGCCGACCTGCACATGGGCCCGCCCGAGGGCATCGATTACGCCCGTCGCGTCAATTTCACGCCGACCTTCATCCTGACCGAGGACGGCGCCGAGATCGCGCGGATCGAAGGCTATCCCGGCGAGGATTTCTTCTGGCCGGTCTATACGCTGCTCTTGCAAAGACACACCGATTTCACGACAGAAGTCCCCGAGAACTGAACGGACGCGCAAAATGGCCCTTCCCGTACTCCGCGACGACATGTCCGAAGAAGAGCTCGACCGCATCGTCGACAAGGCGACGACCGCGTCGGCTTTTCTCAAGGCGATAAGCCATGAAGGCCGGCTGATGATCCTGTGCCATCTGGTCAGCGGCGAGAAGACGGTGACCGAGCTCGAAGAGCTGCTCTCGGCCCGGCAGGCCGCCGTCAGCCAGCAATTGTCTCGGCTCCGGCTGGAAGGGCTGGTGGTGCCCCGTCGCGAGGGCAAGGCGATCTATTACCGGCTCGCCGATGACCGGCCGCGCAAGATGCTGGAATGCGTCTACGAGCTGTTCTGCAAGGACGACGACTGAGTCCCTTGCGGGACCGCGCAACCGGCCGCATACTTCCGACCCGACGGAGGTCCGTCCGGGCCGGGAGGAGGGCCCAGACATGTTCGAATATCTCAGCGACCATCACCTGATGGCCGCCGTCGGTCTGGCCAGCGGCGTGCTGCTGGGCCTGGCCGCGCGGCTGGGCCGGTTCTGCACGCTCGGCGCGATCGAGGATGCGCTCTATGGCGGATCGGGCCTGCGCCTGCGCATGTGGGGCGTGGCCATCGGTTTTGCCATCCTCGGCAGTTTCGGCCTGATGGCGGCGGGGTTTCTGGATGGCGGGCAGACCTATTACCTGTCGATCCGCTGGATGCCCGTGGCCTCGGTGCTGGGCGGGCTGATCTTCGGCTATGGCATGGCGCTGTCGGGCAATTGCGGCTACGGCGCCATCGCGCGGCTGGGCGGCGGCGATCTGCGCAGCTTCGTCATCGTGCTGGTCATGGGCGTGTCCACCTTCGTCGTGCTGGCCGGGCCGCTGGCGCCGATCCGCAACTTCTTCTTCCTGCAGGTCGATGTCACGACCGAGACGCCGCCCGGCATCGCCCACCAGCTGGGCGCCATGACCGGCCTGCCGGTCAACGCCATCGGCATCGTGATCGGCCTGCTGATCCTCGGCGGCTCTCTCGCCTCGAAACCCCTCCTGGCCAAGCCGCAGCAGGTGGGCTGGGCGCTGGCCGTGGGGCTTGCGGTGATCCTGGGCTGGGCCGGCACATCGTGGATCGCCGCGCAGAGCTTCGAGGCGCTGCCCGTCGTGTCGCACAGCTTTGCCGCGCCCATGGGCGAGACCATCCTGTGGTTCATGACCGGCTCGGCGCGGCCGCTCTCCTTCGCCGTGGGCTCCATCGCCGGGGTCTGGTGCGGCGCCTTCCTCGGCTCGCTCATCAAGGGGCATTTCCGCTGGGAGGCCTGCGAGGACCCGCGCGAGCTGCGCCGCCAGATCTTCGGCGCGGCGCTGATGGGCGGCGGCGCGGTGATCGCGCTGGGGTGCTCCATCGGTCAGGGCCTGTCGGCCTTCTCGGTGCTGGCGATCTCGGCGCCCATCACCTTCGCGGCGATCTTTGCCGGCGCGGCCCTGGGCCTGCGCCAGCTGATCATGGGTTTCCAGCCGGCCGAGTAGCGCGGTCCGTTGTCGTCCGGCTGACAGACCGACATCTTTGTCGGGTGAACGGGCCTCCCCCGCCCAAAGGCGGACGACCCGACCCCGGGGTGCCGCACGTGACCGGGCTTGCGCTTGGCGCGCGCCGGGGTCAGGGTCGCGCGGCGCGATCGGGACATGGACATGCCGGACCAATTCAAGACCTGGGGCTGGGTCCTGCTGCTCTTTGCGGCCGGGCTGGGCGCCGCGGGACAATTTGCCAAGCTGGCCACGGGGTTCGAGCTGCTCGTCGCCGCCTATCCCGGCGCCGGGCCCGGGCTGGGCCTTGCCATCTCGCTGATCAGCTTCCTCGGCGTGGCGCTGGGGCTGGTGGCGGGGATGATCGTGACCCGTCTGGGCTTTCGCACCGTGCTGGTCGCCGGGCTGGCGCTGGGGGCCGGCCTGTCGGCCTACCAGACGCTGCTGCCGCCGCTGCCGCTCCTGATGCTGTCGCGCGTGGCCGAGGGCGCCTCGCATCTTGCCATCGTGGTGGCCGCGCCGACGCTGATCGCGCAGCTGACCGATGACCGGCAGCGGCCCGTTGCCATGGCCTTGTGGTCGACCTTCTTCGGGACGGGCTTCGCGCTCTTTGCCTGGGCCGGGTTGCCGCTGGCCGAGGCGCGCGGACCGCAGGCGGTGATCGTGCTGCATGCCGCCGCGATGGCCGCGCTCGCACTGGCCGTGGCGCTGGCCCTGCCGCGGCGGCGCATCGCGCCCCCGTCCGAGCCCTTCGGCCTGCGGCTGGTGCTGGCGCGGCACTGGCAGGTCTATCGCTCGCCTTTCATGGCCGCGCCGGCGCTGGGATGGCTGTGCTACACGCTGACCTTCGTGTCGGTGCTGACGCTGCTGCCCCGGCTGGTGCCCGACGCGCCTTGGCTGGCCACCGCCCTGCCGCTGATCGGCATCGTGCTGTCGCTGAGCCTCGTGGCCGCGTTGCTGCGCCGCGTGCCGGCCGTGCGCGTGGTGACGGCGGGCTTCGTGCTGGCCACGCTCTGGATCCCGCTGATCGCGCTCTTTCCCGGCAGCGCGGCCCCGTGGCTGGGCCTGTTCGGGACGCTGGCGCTGGTGCAGGCGGGCAGTTTCGCTGCCATCCCGCAGCTCAACGACAGCGCCCGGGATCGCGCGCTGGCCAATGGCGCCGTGGCGCAGATGGGCAATCTCGGCAATCTTGCCGGCACGCCGCTGCTGCTGGCGGGCCTGTCACTTGGCGGGTCGTCGCTGGGGCTGGTCTCCCTCGCGGCCTGCTACGCGGCGGGCGCTGCGCTGCACCTCGGCCTTGCGGCGCTGCGGCTCAGGACATCTCGTTGAGGCGCGCGACGTAGCGGGCCAGCGTGTCGATCTCGAGATTGACGAAATCGCCCGTCTTCACATCCCCCCAGGTCGTGACCTCCTTGGTGTGGGGGATGAAGTTCACGCCGAAATCGCAGCCCGACACCTCGTTCACCGTCAGCGAGGTGCCGTTCAGCGCGACAGAGCCCTTGGGCGCGATGAACCGGGCCAACGCCTCGGGCGCGCGAAAGGTGACGCGGGTGCTGTCGCCCTCGTCGCGCATCTCGACGATCTCGGCCACGCCGTCGACATGGCCGGACACGATATGGCCGCCCAGCTCGTCGCCCACCTTCAGCGCGCGTTCCAAGTTGATGCGGCACCCCTCGACCCAGGCCGAGACATTGGTCTTGGAGACGGTCTCGGCGCTGATATCGACCTCGAACCAGTCGGGGCCCAGCCCCACCACGGTCAGGCAGACCCCGTCGCAGGCGATCGAGGCGCCCATGTCGATGCGGCCCGTGTCATAGCCGGTGCCGATCCGGGCACGCAGGTCGCCGCGATCCTCCAGCGCACGAACCTCTCCCATATCCGTCACGATGCCGGTAAACATGTTCGCGCTCCCTGAACGATCTCCCCGATCCAGTCTTAATTTTGCCGGGATCGGAGGCTAATGCAGTGTCAGATCACGCACATAGAACGGCACCATGACAAGCGCAACCGGCCAGCAAAGGGTGTTCCTGTTCCTGCAGGGCCCCCACGGACCTTTCTTCCACCGTCTCGGGCGCATGCTGCGCAAGACGGGGGCGGCGGTCTGGCGGGTGGGCTTCAATGCCGGCGACCGCGCCTTCTGGTTCCACCCGCGCAGCTACATCCCCTATCGCGGCACGCAAGAGAACTGGCGCGCGCGCTTCGCCGAGATCGTGACCGAGAAACAGGTCACCGACATCGTGCTCTATGGCGACGTGCGCCCCGTCCATGCCGAGGCGGTCGAAGAGGCCCGCAAGCGCGGGTTGCGCATCCATGTCTTCGAGGAAGGCTACATGCGGCCCTACTGGGTCACCTATGAGCGCGGCGGATCGAACGGGCATTCGCGGCTGATGCGGATGAGCGTGCGGCAGATGCAGAAGGCGCTGGAGCTGTCCGACATGGAGGCCCCCCTGCCCCCGGGGCATTGGGGCGACATGCGCCAGCACATCTTCTACGGCGCGCTCTATCACTGGTTCGTCATGTTCCGGAACGGCGACTATCGCCAGTTCCAGCCGCACCGGTCGATGACCGTGTTCCAGGAATTCCTGCTCTACCTGCGCCGGCTGCTGTTGATGCCGGTCAGCTATCTCGACCGGGTGGTCGCGACCCAGCGCATCCGTCTGGGCGGCTTTCCCTATCACCTCGCGCTGATGCAGCTGGAGCATGATTCCAGCTTCCAGCGCCATTCGCCCTTCCGGCGCCAGTCGGAATTCGTGGACCTCGTGATCGAGGGCTTTGCCCAGGGTGCGCCCGGTCACCATCACCTTGTCTTCAAGGCGCATCCGCTGGAGGATGGCCGCGGCGGGCTGCATCGTGCGATCCGCGACGCGGCGCGGCGCCACGGCGTGGCCGACCGGGTGCATTACGTGCGCGGCGGCAAGCTGGCGCAGCTGCTCAACGATGCGCGCACGGCCGTCACGGTGAATTCCACCGCGGCACAGCAGGTGCTGTGGCGGGGCATCCCGCTCAAGGTGTTCGGCGACGCCGTCTATGCGAAGCCGGAATTCGTCTCCTCGCAGCCGCTGGCGGAATTCTTCGCCATGCCGGCCCGGCCGGACAACCGCGCCTACAAGGATTACCGCCGCTACCTGCTGGAGACCTCGCAGCTGCCCGGCGGCTTCTACTCGGCCCGCGGGCGGCGCCAGCTGCTGCGCCAGGTGGTCGACATGATGCTGTCGCCGGACGATCCCTATGATGCGCTCAAGCACGGCACCGCGGCGCCAAGGCAACAGTTGCGCGTCGTGCACTGAGGGGCGCGGAACGCGGCGCTGGCATTTTTCTCGACCTCACGGTACGTTGAAAGAAAAACTTGAGGCAGACAATACAGGTCGAGGAGACCGAGCAGTGAAACACTCCCCCTCCCGGTGGGCGCGTTCCGTCGCCTTGCTGGCCGCGGTGTCGATTCTGGCATCTTGCGGCCTGCCGCGCGTTGGCCCCAACAAACGAGAAATCTTTGCCGGCTCCGTCCAGCGCGAGGGCGACAGCTTCATCGTCTCCGTCAATGACCGCGTCACCCGCGCCACCGCCGTGGTGCCCGCGCTCGGCTTTTCCGAAGGCTTCCGCAATGCCGGCGTGCTGGGATCGGACACGATCCGCCCCGGCGACACGCTGGGCCTGACGATCTGGGAAAACGTCGATGACGGGCTGCTCGCGGCCGAAGCGACGAATTCCACCATCCTCGAAGAGGTGCAGGTCGACGGGGCGGGCTTCATCTTCGTGCCTTACGCCGGCCGCATCCGCGCCGCCGGCAACACGCCCGAAGCGATCCGCCGCATCATCACCACCAAGCTGGAAGACCAGACCCCCGACCCGCAGGTGCAGGTGCGCCGCATCGCAGGCGATGGCTCGACCGTCAGCCTTGTCGGCGCCGTGGGCGGCCAGGGCGTCTACGCGATCGAGCGGCCGACGCGGACGCTGTCCTCGATGCTGGCCCGCGCCGGCGGCATCACGATCGAGCCCGAGATCGCCCAGATCAAGGTGCTGCGCGGCGATCATGCCGAGACGATCTGGTTCCAGGACCTCTACAAGCAGCCGCAATTCGACATCGCGCTGCGCGGCGGCGACCGCATCCTCGTCGAAGAGGACACCCGCAGCTTCACCGCGCTCGGGGCCACCGGCACGCAGGCGCGCGTGCCCTTCGAATCGCAGTCGATCTCGGCGGTCGAGGCCATCGCCACGGTGGGCGGGCTGCTTTCGGCCACGGCCGACCCGACCGGCGTCTTCGTGTTCCGCAACGAGCCGGCCGACATCGCCAACCAGGTGCTGGGCCGCGACGACCTGATCGGCGCGCAGCGCATGGTTTACGTGCTCGACCTGACCGAGCCGAACGGCATGTTCATGGCGCGCGACTTCGTGATCCGCGATCAGGACACGCTCTACGTGACCGAGGCGCCCTTCACCCAGTGGGACAAGACGATCGCGGCGCTCACCGGATCGCTCGGCACCGTCAGCACGCTGACCTCGATCGCCGACTCGGTCGGTGGCGGGACGGGCGGCTGATCTTGCACGCCGATCCCATGGCACAGGACGCCGGGAAGCCCGCTTCCCGGCGTCTTTTCGTCTATGCCGCCGGGCTGGCGCGGCAGGCGCGGCTGCGCCGGATCCTCGCGCTGTCGGGCTATCGCGTTTCGCTGGGCCTGCCCGGCCCCGATGACCTTGTGGGCGTCTGGGGCCAGTCACCCTATGCCGCGCGGGGCGAGGCCGTGGCGGCGCGGCGCGACGTGCCGCTGGTCCGGCTGGAGGATGCCTTCCTCCGCTCGCTGCACCCCGGCCGCACGGGCGAGCCGCCGCTGGGCCTTCTGATCGACCATACGGGCCTGCATTTCGATCCGCGCGGCCCCTCGGACCTCGAAACCCTGCTGCGGGACCATCCCTTCGACGACACCGCCCTGCTCGACCGGGCGCGCGGCGCCATGGCGCGGATGCGGGCGGGCCACCTGAGCAAATACTCAGCCACGCGCACCGATCTGGAGCCACCCGCCCCCGGCTATGTCCTCGTGATCGACCAGACGCGCGGCGATGCCTCGGTCCGCGCCAGCGGGGCAGATCGGGCGCGCTTCCTCGAGATGCTTTTCGTCGCGCGTGAAGAAAACCCCGGCGCGCGCATCCTGATCAAGACCCATCCCGAGACCGCCGCGGGCCATCGCCCCGGCCATTTCGAACCCGGCGATGCAACGGACGGCGTGACGCTGCATGACGGGCCGCTCTCCCCCTGGCTGCTGCTGGAGGGGGCCGTCGCGGTCTATACCGTCTCCTCACAGATGGGGTTCGAGGCGATCCTTGCCGGGCATCGCCCGCGCGTCTTCGGCGGGCCGTTCTATGCCGGCTGGGGGCTGACGCAGGATGAAGAGGTCTTTGCCCGCCGCCGCCGCTCCCTGACCCGCGCGCAGCTATTTGCCGGGGCCATGCTGCTCTACCCGCGCTGGTATGACCCCTATCATGACCGGCTGTGCCCGGTGGAGCAGGTGCTTGCCACGCTCGAGGCACGCAGCCGTGCTTGGCGCGAGGACCGCACCGGCTGGATCGCCTCAGGTATGCGCCTGTGGAAAAGGCAGCCGCTGCAGCGCTTTTTCGGACAGCACAAGCGGATACGGTTCGAGGATGATGTGGACAAGGCGGCCATGGCCGCCCGCGCGCAGGGCCGTGGCCACATGGCATGGGCCGGGCGCGCGCCCGAGGGGGCCACGCGGGTCGAGGACGGTTTCCTGCGCTCGCGCGGGCTGGGCGCCGAACTGGTCCCGCCGCTCTCGCTGGTGCTGGATCCGGACGGGATCTACTACGATCCGCGCCGCCCCTCGCGGCTTGAGGCGCTGATCCGCGCCCGCGCAACCGACCTGCGGCCTGACCAATTCGAACGTGTGACCCGGCTGATCGGACGTCTGACCGCCAAGAACTTGTCCAAATACAACCTGTCCGGAGAATTGCCCACATTCCCCGACGGGCTGCGCATCCTCGTGCCCGGGCAGGTGGAGGATGACGCCTCGATCCTCACCGGCAGCCCCGAGATGACCTCCAACGCCGCGCTTCTGGCCCGCGTCCGGCAAGAGCACCCTGCAGCGCATGTCATCTGGAAACCGCATCCGGATGTCGAGGCCGGGCTGCGCACGGGCGCGGTCGACACGCCCGAGCACTGGGCCGACACGGTGCTGCGGGGCGGCGACATGGGCGCGTTGCTGCGGCAGGTGGACGAGGTCTGGACCCTGACCTCGCTCACCGGGTTCGAGGCGCTCCTGCGCGGTTGTCGCGTGACCACGCTGGGCGCGCCCTTCTATGCCGGCTGGGGGCTGACCCGCGATCTCGGCCCGGTTCCGGCGCGGCGCCTCTCCGGTCCGCGCCCCTCGCTCGAGGCGCTGGCCCACGCGGCGCTGATCGACTACCCGCGCTATTTCGACCCGGTGACGGGCACGGCCTGCCCGGTCGAGGTGGTGGTCGACCGGCTGGAACATGACCAGATCCCGGCCCCCGGCCCGTTCAACCGGAGCCTGTCGAAACTGCAGGGTCTGCTGGCCAGCCGGGCGCATCTCTGGCGCCGATAGGCCCTGTTGAGAGGCCATCTCAACAGTCGCACGCAATCCCTTGGAATACGACAAGACCCCGGCTTGTCCACAGCTTGCGCTTGCGAATACCCGGTCAGATGAGCCGCGGCGCGCAACCCTCTGGCAGATCAGCCGATTTACGACCGTCGCCACACATGGCAGGTGTCACCGCCCGCGACCTTCACATCGACCAGCGCAAAGCACGGCGCCTCGGCCAGCGTCTCGACCCCCAGCGCGCCGATTCCGGGATGACCCTCGGCGCCCAGCATCATGCCGGCCGAGAAGACCACCAGCTCGTCCACCAGATCCGCGGCCAGCAGCGAGGCGGCCAGCTGCCCGCCGCCCTCGCAGAAAACCCGGGTCAGCCCCTGCGCGCCCAAGGCCTGCAGCAGCGCATGCGGATCCACCCGCCCTGCGGTGATCGGGCAGGCCAGCAGCCGCGCGCCCAGCCCGTCCCAGGCGGATTTGAGCTCGGCCCGCGCCTCGGCGCCATGGCAGAGCCAGACCGGCACCTCCTGCGCGCTGCGGGCCAGCTTGCTCATCAAGGGCACGTCCAGCAGGCGTGAGACGACGATGCGCACCGGCTGGCGGTGCGGGCCGAAGCCGCGCACGGTCAGTTCGGGGTCGTCGCTGCGCGCCGTACCGGCGCCCACCATCACCGCATCATGCCGGGCGCGCAACGCATGCACGGCACGGCGCGCCTCCGGGCCGGTGATCCAGCGGCTCTCGCCCGTGGCGGTGGCGATGCGCCCGTCGAGGCTGAGTGCGAGTTTCAGCGTGACCCAGGGCCGGCCCTGCGACATGCGCAGGAAAAAGCCCGCGTGATCGGCCAGCGCCTCTTCGGCGCCAACCCCGGTCGTGACCTGCACACCATGCTTGCGCAGCGTCTCGAAGCCCTGCCCCGAGACGCGCGGATCATTGTCCGGGATGGGCGCGACCACGCGCGCGATGCCGGCCGCGATCAACGCGTCCGTGCAGGGTGGGGTCTGGCCGTGATGGGAACAGGGCTCCAGCGTGACATAGGCGGTGGCGCCCCGCGCCGCGGACCCTGCCATGGCCAGCGCCTCGGTCTCGGCATGGGGGCGTCCGCCGGGTTGGGTCCAGCCGCGCCCGACCACGTGATCGCCCTGCACGATGACGCAGCCCACGGCCGGGTTGGGCCAGCACTGGCCCATCCCGCGACGGCCCAACCGCAGCGCGTGGGCCATGTGGCGCGCATCCGTCCCGGTCACTTGCGCGCCGGTGTCTCGGGGCGCAGCTCGCTGACGAACTTGTCGAAATCGTCCGCCGCCTGGAAATTCTTGTAGACGCTGGCAAAGCGCACATAGGCGACCGTGTCGATCCGGGCCAGCGCCTCCATCACGATCTCGCCGATCAGCTTGGAGGGGATGTCGGTCTCGCCCATGCTTTCCAGCCGCCGCACGATGCCCGAGATCATCTGGTCCATGCGCTCGGGCTCGATCGGGCGCTTTTGCAGCGCGATCCGGATCGACCGCTCCAGCTTGTCGCGGTCGAAATCCTCGCGCCGCCCGTTGGACTTGATGACCACGAGGTCGCGCAGCTGGACCCGTTCATAGGTGGTGAAGCGCCCGCCGCAGGCCGGGCAGAAGCGTCGCCGCCGGATCGAGACGTGATCCTCGGCCGGCCGGGAATCCTTCACCTGTGTGTCGATGTTTCCGCAAAACGGGCAGCGCATGGGCCTGTCCCCCCTATTCGTCTCTGCCTCGGGGAGCGTCTGTGCCCGCGCCCCGCCTGTTATCGTTGGGTCATGCGCGGATGGGCAGGCCTGTCCCGGGCCCGCACGCGGCACATGCAGAGATGGGGTTGGCCCCCACCTTATCCACAGCCACTATAGGATCTCGCCCATAATTTGGGTAGGGGGCAATTGTCGCCGCAAGATCAGGGAGAGGCGCGCCGTGGCGCGCGGGACTCAGTTTCCGCCGCGCGGCTGCCAGGTGCCGGTGCCCGGGTTCCATTTCAGCCCGGCGGCCCATTTCGCATCCGACAGCGCCGTGCTCCAGCCGAACAGCGTGGCCTGCGGTGCGCAATCCAGCGCGGCGATGCGGGCGCCGCCCTTGTAAACCTCGACCCCGCCCGAGGCACGGTCGGTCTGGCCGGCGGTCAAGGCGCGCTCCAGCGCCCCGTGCACGCGGTATTCATAGCTGCCATTGATGAAGCGCACCTCTTCGAAGATGGTGCGCCCCACGCCGGACCAGGGGCGATAGTCGACCTGCGCCGCATGGTCCGACAGGTGCAGCTCGGGCGACCAGAGCGTATCGCCATAGCGGTAATCGACCCGGCTGCCCGCGACGCAGACCTCCAGCCACTTGCCGTTGGCGCCGATCTGGCAGGACAGGAACGCCTGCTCTGCGGGGCATTGCGCCAGCGCGGGCGGGGCCAGGACAAGGCAAAGTGCGAGCGAACGGATCATCTTGCGTCTCCCGAAGGGGGCGAGGGGATGTGCCAGTCCCGCCCGCGCCGCGTCTCGACATATTCGGGCCAAGGCAGGTGGATCGGCGGCGGGTAATCGGCCAGGGGCGGCACATCTTCGGCGGCGGCGCGGCGCTCTTCGAATTCTTCCCATGCGGCGGCGCGGGCGGGGGCGTCGGTCAGGATCCGCAGCGCGCTGCGGGCCAGCACGCGGCCCGCGACCTGCACCATCGGGTCGATCAGCGCCGGCATGCCAGCCAGCGCGTTCATCGCCCAGGGCGGATAGGGCCCACCCCGCAGCGCCGGCCGCGCGATATAGATCCGGGCGGTCGGGCAATGCCAGCTCATGTCCGTGTAATCATCCGAGGTGCTGTTGCGCTGCGCCGGCGGCAGGTCGCGGCGCAGGATCGCCTCGGCCTCTTCTGGGTCGATCAGCCGGGTGCAGGCCTCGATCAGCGGCGCCTCGTCGGCCGGCTGCCCGCAGGCCGCCTGAACCTTGCGGGCCAGCTCGTGCGCGGGCGCCTCCCAGACCGGGGGGCCGACCTCTTGCAACGCCTCCCAGGCCAGCCGCGCCACGGCGTGGTTCGCCAGGCCCGGCCGGGATTTCGAGACCCAGATCGTCTCGACCGTGCAGCCGGTCATCTCGGCCACCTGCCGCGCCAGCCGGTGCAACTGCCCCGAGATCTGCTCGGCCATCTGCAGGTCCGGCACGCGGATCATGTATTGCAGATCGGCCTGCAACGCCGGCAGGTTGTCGGCCGTGGCCTGCCCGGTGGCAAGGATCGCCTCGGAGACGGACCAGCCGCCGCGATGCGGTAACATGCTGTCGCGCAAGCTGCGCCCCGCCTGGTACATCATCATCAGCGCATCATTGGCGCCGGGGGCGCGGATGTCGGAATGGCTTTGCGGGATGGGCGCGCCGTCCTGCGCGCCCCACCGCTCGGGCGCGGTGCAGCGGAAGCGATAGACGAAACTGTAGGCCGCCCCGCAATGCGTGTCCCAGCGGACCGTGTTGCAGAGCGGCAGCATGTAGAACGGGTGGAAGGACAGCATCGCCGCCAGCCCGTCATAATAGCCCGCCGCCGCGTGGATCGGCTTGGAGCCGCGCACCTTCTCGGCCGGCTCGCCTGTAAATTGCAGCGTGCCGGGGATGTCATGGGCCTGCATCGCCGCCTTGGTCGCCAGCAGACCGGCCAGCGCGCCGATCCCCAGCGCCGAATGCGGATCGGTATGGCCCGCCGCCGCCGGTCCCAACCCGGGGCGCGGCGCGGCCAGCGGCAGCGGCGCCTGGCAGTTCCCCGGCACCGCGTCATACTCGGCATAAAGGCCCACGCGCGGCCCGTCCCCGTTGGACCAGTTCGCGCAGAAAGCCGTGGGCATCCCGGCCGAACCCGGCTCGACCTCGAACCCCTCGGCGCGTAGCCGCTCCACGTACCAGTCGGCCGAGCGATATTCGCGCCAGGCCGGTTCGGCAAAATCGAAGATCTGCGCACACCAGTCGGACAGCTCCCCGGCGCGGGCGGCGATCAGGTCATCGGCCGTCGCCTTGGCAGCCTGCAGGTCAGCCACGCTCAAAGCCCGCGCGGATCATGGGCGTCGATGTAATCGGGCACGCTGGGCCGGCCCTCCTTCAGGGCCTTTTCGCGCTCGTCCATCCACGCCTCGATCTCGTCGGCGCTGGGGTTCTCGGTGCGGATCCATTCCAGGCACCATTCCATCTCCTGCAGCAGCGCGGCCTCGCTCACATCGCCCAAATCCCGCTCGGGATCATCCCAGCGCGGCCCGCCCAGGTAGACGGCGGCGAACATCAGCTTGGCCTTCTGCGGCGGCGTGCCATTGACCAGCAGCGCCTCGTAGAACATGCGGTGCACCTCTTGCCAGGGCCGCGCCCAGTAGGTGTCCAGCCCTTCGTTGCCGACCCCGCAATAGGCATCGTGCAGCGCGGCGGCGATCAGGTATTCGCGGCTCTGCCGGTCGCCCACAAGCGGCGCGAAGATCGTCGGGATCGAGGCCCCGTCGGTCAGCGTGCGCGGCGGCGCGGTCCAGGTCTCGCCCTTGGCGTCGACGAAATCGATCTGCTGGCGGGTGGGCAGGAAGGCCTGCTGGAAATTCTCCATGAAGACGGGCGCGCCGGCCATCTCGAGCGGCCCCCCGACAAAGCGGCAGCGCCGGTCACGCTCGGTCAGGTCATGACAGCTCTCGGCTGCTTCCAGTGCCTGGCGCGCCAGGTATTCCGGCACGCCGAACACCGCACCGCCCACGGCCGCAGCAGAGAAGAGCGCGAAGGCCCCGATGATCCGAGCTGAGATTACGCGTGTCATGGCAAGGGTTTGGCTTTCGTGGCAGCGAAATTCCGCCATAACGTACCAAACCGGACCGTGCGCGCCTATGGAGGAATACCGCCATCCCGGCCCGGCGCCCCGGCCGCTCGTTCACAAAGCCGCGACCGGCATCAGAAGGGCCGCGACCTGTCGACGATGAGGTGCATCGCGATGCTCAAACAGGTAGATGCCCTGCCAGGTGCCCAGAGCAAGGCGGCCATTGCGGACGGGGATCGACAGCGACACTGGCAGCAGCGCCGCCTTGATATGGGCCGGCATGTCATCCGGGCCTTCGATCGTATGGGTCAGGTAGGACATGGACGGATCGGTGGTTGGCGGCACGAGCCTGCGGAAGAAGGCCACCAGATCCACCTGCACGTCCGGATCCGCGTTTTCCTGCACCAGCAACGAGGCGGACGTATGCCTGACAAATAATGTCAGCAGCCCGTCACCGCGCACCCAATCCGCCACGTCACCGGTAATCTCGTAAAGCCCGGCTCCCTGCGTGGCGATGGTGAACTCTGTTTGCATGACGCGCCCTGCCCTGTTCTTCCGCCCCTCATGTCATCATATGACGGACGGGGCGGCAAAACACGAGACCCGAGGCCCCGTCACGCCGCCGTATCGCTTGCCACGCAGACAACCCCGGGCAGATCCTCGGTGGTCCAGTCGAAAAGCAGCGGCGTGCCGCTGTCTGACACGGCCGGCCGCTGCGCCACCTGCGCCAGCGTGTCCCGGCACTCCTGCAACTCGTGGGGGGCGACCTCGATCTCGATCACTTCGGGCTCCGCCGGCATCAGCGCATCGGTAGCAGCCAGCGCCCCGGCAGCGGCGCAGAAGAAGGCAGTGGTATAGGCAAGCAGCTTTTTCATGATCCTCATCCTCTCGGCAAGACAACGCGCAAGAGGAAAAAGGGTTCCGAATCACTGCAGGCCGATTCGCCGGGCCGCGGCTGGAGGGTGGGCCGGTGCGGCGCGCAGGCGCCGCGCTCGGGGCGCCCGGAGGCCCGGCCTCAATCGAACAGGCGCGCGCCCATTTGGTCGATCATCTGCTTGGCCTTGTTGACCGAGGCGGTCTCGGCCTCTTCGCGGTCCCGCAGCATGTCGGCGCGGATCAGGCGGTGCTCCTTCAGCGTACCGTCGATCTCGGCCTCGATCCGCGCGCCGATCCGGTACTGGCCACCTTCCGACACCGGCTCGGGATAGATGCGGAACCCCTCGTATTCGACGGGCTCGGGCGCCGGTGTGCCACCGCCGCCGCCCCCGCCGAACAGGCGTGAAAGCAAGGACATGGATCTGTCTCCCTACTGGTCGAGGAACGAGCGCAGCTTGCGCGACCGCGACGGGTGCTTGAGCTTGCGCAGTGCCTTGGCCTCGATCTGGCGGATCCGTTCGCGCGTGACGCTGAACTGCTGGCCCACCTCTTCAAGCGTGTGGTCGGTGTTCATGCCGATGCCGAAGCGCATGCGCAGCACCCGCTCCTCCCGCGGCGTGAGCGAGGACAGGACCCGCGTCGTGGTCTCCTTGAGGTTCTCCTGGATCGCGGAGTCCAGCGGCAGGATGGCGTTCTTGTCCTCGATGAAATCGCCCAGCTGGCTGTCTTCCTCGTCGCCGATCGGCGTCTCGAGGCTGATCGGCTCCTTGGCGATCTTCATCACCTTGCGGACCTTCTCGAGCGGCATCTGCAGCTTCTCGGCCAGCTCTTCCGGGGTCGGCTCCCGGCCGATCTCGTGCAGCATCTGGCGCCCGGTGCGGACCAGCTTGTTGATCGTCTCGATCATGTGCACCGGGATTCGGATGGTGCGCGCCTGGTCGGCGATCGAGCGGGTGATGGCCTGCCGGATCCACCAGGTGGCATAGGTCGAGAACTTGTAGCCGCGGCGATACTCGAACTTGTCCACCGCCTTCATCAGGCCGATATTGCCTTCCTGGATGAGGTCGAGAAACTGCAGGCCGCGATTGGTATATTTCTTGGCGATCGAGATCACCAGCCGCAGGTTCGCCTCGACCATCTCCTTCTTGGCCTGCCGGGCTTCCTTCTCGCCCTTCTGGACCTGGCCCACGATGCGGCGGAACTCGCTGATGTCCAGGCCGACATATTGCCCGACCTGCGCCATGTCGGCGCGCAGGTCCTCGACCTTGTCCGAGGAGCGGTCGATGAACATCTGCCAGCCGCGCCCGGTCTTGGAGGCCATGCGCTCCATCCAGTTGGGATCGAGCTCGTGGCCGCGGTATTCCTCGACGAATTCGCGCCGGTTGATGCGAGCCTGGTCGGCCAGCTTCACCATGGCGCTGTCGATGGACATGATGCGCTTGTTGATGCCGTAGAGCTGGTCGATCAGCGCCTCGATGCGGTTGTTGTGCAGGTGCAGCCCGTTGACCAGTTCGACGATCTCGCCGCGCAGCTGCTGGTAGCGAGCCTCGTCCTCGGCCGAGAACGAGCCGTCCTCGTTCAGCGTGGCCGAGATCCGGCTGTCCTGCATCTCGGCCAGCTCTTCGTAGTCGCGCGCGATGCGGTCGAGCGTCTCGAGCACGCGCGGCTTGAGCGCGGTCTCCATCGCGGCCAGCGACATGTTGGCCTGCTCGTCATCCTCGTCGTCATCTTCCTTGGCGATCGGGTTGCCGTCGGCATCCAGCTCGGGCTCGTCGCCCTTGGACCTGGCGGCCGGCGCCGCGGCGGCCGGCTCGACGGCGGCGGCATCGACCACCGGCTCTTCCAGCTCGCCATCCTCGCCCATCTGGCCCGAGAAGGTCGTCTCGAGGTCGATCACGTCGCGCAGCAGGATGTCCTCGGAGAGCAGTTCCTCGCGCCAGATCGTGATCGCCTGGAAGGTCAGCGGGCTCTCGCAGAGGCCCAGGATCATCGTGTTGCGCCCGGCCTCGATGCGCTTGGCGATGGCGATCTCGCCCTCGCGCGACAAAAGCTCGACCGAGCCCATCTCGCGCAGGTACATGCGCACCGGGTCGTCGGTGCGGTCGAGCTTTTCCTGCCCGCCCGAAGCGACGGCGACATCGCCGGCCTTCTTGGTCTCGACCAGGTCGGTCGAGCCCTTGTTCTCGTCCTCCTCGGTCTCTTCCTCCTCGGTCACCTGGATGCCCATCTCGGACAGCATGGACATCACGTCCTCGATCTGGTCCGAGCTGACCTGATCGGGGGGAAGCACCTGGTTGAGCTGATCATAGGTGATGTAGCCGCGTTCCCGCGCCTCGGTGATCATCTTCTTCACCGCAGCCTGGGACATGTCCAGGCTGATCTCCTCTTCCTGATCCTCGGTCTTGGCGTCTTCGTTGTCCTTGGCTGCCATGCGGCTCTCCTGATCGGGGGATGGCGGGCGATTCGATGGTCCGAATCAATAGCGCACCTGTGCGATTCGCACACCCATCCAGCACAAATTCCTCAAGGTTTCCTCAAACCCGGTTCACCCACGCCCCTTGTCGAAGCGAATCCCGGACAGCAGCGAATCGAATGCGCTGCGTTCCTGCCGGTCCATCTGGGCCCCGTTCGGCCCGATCTCGTAATCGGCATCGTCCTCGTCCTTGCGCCGCCCGGCGCGGGCGCGCTCGCGTGCGGCTTCGGCCACGCGCCAGGTCAGCGTCTCGTCTGACAGCGTGTCGAAATCGGCCTCGGCCTCGCTCAACTCCGCCTGCCAGCCGCGCTCGGCCTGAAGCTTGGCCAGTTCCTCGGCCACCGTCATCCGCGACAACCCCGCCTGGCCGGGGGCGCGCACGCATGGCACGATTGCCACATGGCGTGCCGAGAGCAATGTTTCAAGCGCCTGCGCACCGATCGCGGCCTCGGCGGCCTCGCGCATCGTCTCCTCACGGCCGATCGCCGACAGGATCGCGTCGCGCAGCCGGGCATGATCGGGCTCGGCACAATCCATCCGGTCCAGCTCGACCTCGAATTCCTCGGCCACCTCGGGCGCCGACAGGATCGCCGCCAGGATGACCGCCTCGCGAAGCCGCGTCTCGACCGCCTCGCCCGCCGAGACCAGCAGCGAGGCCTTGGTCGTCTCGGTCGCGGGCAGCGGCGCGCGCCAGTCCGGGCGCCGCCCGGCAAAGCCGCCGCCCTGCGGCATGGGGCGCGGCGCGCGCCGGGCCCGGAACAGCTGGTAGCGCAGTTCGCGGATATCCTCGCCGTAATGGCGCCGCAGGCCCGGGTCCTGGATCTGCGCGATGCGCGCGCGCAGCGCCTTGTCCAGCGCGGCCTTGCGCTCGGGGCTGTCGAAGACGCGGCCCTCGGTCTCCTGCCGCCAGAGCAGCTGCACCATGGGCAGCGCCGCCTCCAGCACCTCGCCCACCGCCTCGGGGCCCTTGGCGCGGATCAGCTCGTCGGGGTCCTTGCCCTCGGGCATGATGGCAAAGCGCAGCCCCTTGCCCGCCTCCAGCAGCGGCAGCGCCCGGTCGATCACCCGGTAAGCCGCGCGTAGCCCCGCCGCATCGCCGTCCAGCGCGATCACCGGCTCATCCGCGATCCGCCACAGCTGCTGCAGGTGGCGGTCGGTCACCGCCGTGCCCAGCGGCGCCACAGCGGCCTGGAAGCCGGCCTCGGACAGCGCGATCACGTCCATGTAGCCCTCGGCCACGATCAGCGTCTGCCCCCGGCCGCTGGCCGCGCGCGCCTCGCGCAGGTTGTAGAGCGTGCGCGACTTGTCGAAGACCGGCGTCTCGGGCGAGTTCAGGTATTTCGCATTGTCCTTGGGGTCCATCGCGCGCCCGCCGAAGGCGATGGCGCGGCCGCGCCCGTCGCGGATCGGGAACATGATGCGGTTGCGGAACACGTCATAGGGCGCCCGCCCCTTGTCCGAGGCCTTGACCAGCCCGGCCTCCAGCATCAGCTCGGGTGGCACACCCTTGGCGGCCAACGCCTCGCGCAGCCCTTCCCAGCCCGGCGGGGCGAAACCGATCTCGAAGCGCTCCTGCGTTGCCGCGTCCAGCCCGCGCTTTGTGAGATAGGCGCGCGCCTCGCCCGCCGCCGCGGTCTTCAGTTGCAGCCGGAAGAACTGCACCGCCTGTTCCAGCACCTCGCGCAGCTGCGTGTGCCGGTCGGCCTTTTCCTGCGCCTTGGGGTCGCGGGCCGGGATCTCCATGCCCGCCTCGGCGGCCAGGATCTCGATCGCCTCCATGAAGCCCAGGTTCTCGCTCTCGCGCACGAAGGAGATCGCATCCCCCTTCGCCTGGCAGCCGAAGCAATAGTAGAACCCCTTGCGGTCATCGACGTGGAAGGAGGCGGTCTTCTCGTGGTGGAACGGGCACGGCGCCCAGTAATCGCCCTTGCCCGGCGTGGACTTGCGGTTGTCCCACAGCACCTTGCGCCCGACCACGTCGGACAGGGTCACGCGGGTGCGCAATTCATCGAGAAAACCGGGGGGAAGGCTCATGGCCGGAATATCGGCGTTCCGGCCGCCGAATCCAAGTCCCAAGATCGCCACGCCCGCGAAGATCCCCGTGCCGGGCGCGCGGGTGCCACCGGCGGCCCGAGGACGCGGCCGCAAGCCAAGGACGAGAGAGGCAGCGCGCGCGTCAGCGCGCTCCGTCTGGCAGCGCCCTGCTCAGAGCGCCTCGCATTGCGTCTGCCAGGCCTCGCCCACGGCCGATGTCAACTGGTCCTCGGGCAGGGTCCAGATCCAGTCCGACAGCATGGACGCCGCCTCGGCATCCAACGCCGCGCTCAGCCCCGCCACCGCCTCGGATTTGGGCCGCCCCTCGGCGCGGGCGGTGACCGCCTGCATCACGATCTCGGCCTGCGCGGCGCAATCCGGCGCCTGCGCGGCGGCGGGATGGGCCAACGGCAGCAGGCAGGCCGACAGGAGGGCGGGCAGAACGGGCAGGCGCATGGGGCAATCTCCGGCAAACCGAGAACATATCAGGCTGGGGCAGGACCTAGCCGAGCACCGCCCGCCCGGCAACCAGACGCATCGCGTCGGCGATTTCATGCACAAGCGTGCCCGCCATCGACCGGAAGGCCAGGATCTCCAGCCCCTCGGGCGCGCGCGTGATCGACACCGTCATGTGCCCGCACAGCGTGCGCAGGGTCCGCCCCTCGGGCAGGGCCGCCGGGCGCAAATCCACCGGCACCAGCCGGGCCAGCACCTCCGGGGCGGTCTCCCCCTCCAGCCGCAGCGCGACCCAGCCATCGCTCTGGTCCACCAGCGCGGCCTGCGCCGACAGGCCCGGATCGGCGGGGCCGCCCATCAGAAAGGCCTGGCCGCGCCCGGTCCAGAGGCAGCGCAGCGGCGGCGCTGCGGTCACCTCGCCCGGGTCCGGGAAACCCAGCCCATGCGCCGCCTGCATCGCCTCGGACAGCGCCGCCCTCCGCCCGCGATAGGGCATCAGCGCGGTCATCGGGCCGGGATCCCAGGCACTCAGCCCCGTCGCCCCGGCAGTGACGGGCAGCAGCGCCGCCCACGGGGTCTGTGCCGTCAGTTCAACCACGCAAGCGCCCTCCGTCCGGGTCGACGGCCACGGGGTCGGTCACCTCGCAGGCGACCTCCGCCCCGCGCAGCCGGTCGATCAGCCGCACCGTCTCGCCATGGCGCGCCCGGCCATTGGCCAGAAAGCCCAGCGCCAGCGGCAGGCCCAGCGTCGGCGAATAGCCCGTCGATGTCACATAGCCCAAGTCGGTGTCGGGCGTCACCGCACCCTCGGCGGCAAAGAGATGCGCGCCGGCCGGCAGCGGGCTCTGCCCGTCCAGCGGGCGCAGCCCCACCAGCTGCGGGCGGCTCTCCTCGACCAGCCCCGGCCGCGCCGCAAGCGCCTTGCCGATGCACTCCTTGGCGGGCGAGATCATCCGCTGGAAGCCGATATCGAAGGCCGTGACCCGTCCATGGATCTCGGCATGGGTGACATGGCCCTTCTCGATGCGCAGCACGTTCAGCGCCTCCATCCCGTACGCGCCGCCGCCCAGCGCTTCGGCCCGCGCCACCAGTGCCTCGAACAGACTGGCCCCAAAGCGCGCCGGCACCGCGATCTCGTAGGCATGCTCGCCCGAGAAGGAGATCCGGAACAGCCGCCCCGCCACCCCGCCGACCGAGACCGGCCCACAGGCCATGAAGGGAAAGCCCGCATCGTCGATGGGCGCGTCCAGCAGTCCGTTCAACAGCTCGCGCGACCGCGGCCCGGCCACGGCGAACTGTGCCCAGCGCTCGGTGACCGAGACAAAGCGCAGATCCATGCCCGGCGCCCAGGCCTGCTGCACCCAGTCGAGATGCCGCATCACCTGCCCCGCCGCGGCGGTGGTCGTGGTCATCACCCAGCGATCGGCCTCCAGCCGCGCCGTGGTGCCGTCATCCATCACGTGCCCGTCCTCGCGCAGCATCAGCCCGTAGCGCACGCGCCCCGGCTTCAGCGTCGAGAAGCGGTTGGTGTAGACGACATCGAGGAAGGCGCCCACATCCGGGCCGACCAGCTCGATCTTGCCCAGCGTCGAGACATCGCAGATGCCCACCGCCCCGCGCACCATGGCGACCTCGCGGTCGCAGGCGGCGCGCCACGTGGTCTCGCCCGCGCGTGGAAAGTAGGAGGGCCGGTACCAGAGCCCGGCCTCCACCATCGGCGCGCCCATCGCCACGCTTTGCGCATGCGAGGTCGTCTCGCGCACCGGGGCAAAGCCCTGCCCCTGCGCCCCGGCCCCCATGGCCGCGATCGGCACGGGGCTGTAGGGCGGGCGAAAGGTGGTGGTGCCGGTCTGCGGGATGTCGCGCCCGGTGGCATCGGCCAGGATCGCCAGCGCCCCGATATTCGAGCTCTTGCCCTGGTCGGTGGCCATGCCTTGCGTGGTGTAGCGCTTCATGTGCTCGACCGAGGCATAGTTCTCGGCCGCGGCCTGTTTCACGTCTTTCACCGTCACGTCGTTCTGGAAATCCAGCCAGGCCCGCCCACGGCCCGGCACCGCCCAGAGCCGCCGCAGGCGGCCGGGCGCATCCTCCGCCTCTGGGATCGCGGGCAGCACCGCCGCAAAGCCCAGATCGGCCGCCGCTGCCCGCCCGGCCTCGGCGCCGTCCCGCAGGCAGGACGTGGTCGATAGGGCCCCCGCCACCGCGCCGGCCGGGCGCAGCCCAGGCACCGCATCGGCACGCGGCAGGAAGGCGGCCAGCGTCTCGGACCAGACGGGTCGCGCGCCCAGGTGACAGGTCAGGTGCAGGGCCGGGTTCCAGCCGCCCGACACGCCCAGCGCCTCCACCGCGACCCGCTGCCGGCGCCCATCCGCGCCGCGGATCTCGATGGCCGAGAGCCCGCGCCGCCCATGCGCGCGGCTCACCACGTGGCCGGGAAAGAAGGGCACGTCGCCTGCGCGGTTCTCGGCATCATGGCGGCTGTCGACCAGCGCCACCACCTCCAACCCGGCAGCGGCCAGGTCGCGCGCCGTGCGATGCGCGTCATCATTGTTGCCGAAGACCGCCACGCGCCGACCCGGGGCCACGCCCCAGCGATGGGCATAGCCGCGCAGCGCGCCCGCCAGCATCACCCCCGGCCGGTCATTGTCGCGAAAGGCGATGGGCCGCTCCAGCGCCCCCGAACACAGCACCGCGCGCTGCGCCGCGATGCGCCAGAAACACTCGACCGGCGCCGCACCGGGATCGGCCAGGTGCTGCGCCACCCGCTCATGCGCGCCATAACTGCCCTGGTCATAGGCGCCCGTCACGGTGGTGCGCGGCATCAGGCGCACGTTCTCCATGGCCCGCAGCGCCTCCCACTGCGCCGCGGTCCAATCGGCGCCCGGCCGGCCGTCCACCGCCTCGGCCTCGGCCAGCAGGCGGCCGCCTGGCGCGGCGTCCTCGTCGCACAGGATCACCTGCGCACCCGCCTGCCCCGCCGCCAGCGCCGCCATCAGCCCCGCCGGCCCCGCACCGATCACCAGCACGTCGCAGAAGGCAAAGGCCTTCTCGTAACGGTCTGGATTCGGCTGCCCCGACAGGGCCCCCAGCCCGGCCGCGCGCCGGATCACGGGCTCATAGACCTTCTCCCAGAATGCTTTCGGCCACATGAAGGTCTTGTAGTAGAACCCCGCGCCAAGGAACGGCGCGGCAAGGTCGTTCACCGACAGCAGGTCCAGCGCCAGCGAGGGCCAGCGGTTCTGGCTGACCGAGGCCAGCCCGTTGTACAGCTCCTGCATCGTGGCCCGGGTATTGGGCTCGGCCCGCGCGCCCCGACCCACCGTGACCAACGCGTTGGGCTCGGCCGAGCCGGCGGTCAGCGGCCCGCGCGGCCGGTGATACTTGAAGCTGCGGCCCATCAGCCGCACCCCCGCCCCCAGCAGCGCCGAGGCCAGCGTGTCGCCGGCAAACCCCTGGTAGCGTCGCCCGTCGAAGGTGAAACCCAGCACCCGCGCCCGGTCCACGCGGCCCATCCCGTCAATCCGCATGATCGCCTCCGACCAGCGCGGTGCCGAAGATCTCGTGGGTGACCGTGTCGCGCTCCACCACCAGCCAGGCCCCGCAACCGGCCTCGTGATACCACAGGTCACGCGTGCGCCCGGCGGGGTTGTCGCGCAGGTGCAGCCAGTCCGACCACTGCTCGGTCGTGGCGCCGGGGGCCGGCCGGTCCACCATCGCCGCCGCGCCCTGGTAGGTGAACTCGCGGCGGTCGCGCTCGCCGCACAGCGGACAGCTCAGGCGCATCCGACCCCCTCCCCGTCCCCAGAACGCACCAGAGGCCGGGGCGCGCGCTGCAGCTTCTTCTCTTTGAAAATACTCACATCCGCCCCCTCGCCGGCGCGCTCAGTGCAGGTTGTGCTGCGCACCGGTGCCCTCCTCGTCCATCAGCCCGCGCCCGGTGGCGAAGCGATCCAGCCGGAACCGCGCGGCAGGCGCGTGGGGGCGGTCGGTGGCGATCAGGTGGGCGAAGGAAAAGCCCGAGCCCGGCACCGCCTTGAACCCGCCATAGCACCAGCCGCAATTCAGGTAGAGCCCCTCGATCCCGGTGCGGTCGATGATCGGAGAGCCGTCCGGCGACATGTCCATGATCCCGCCCCAGCTGCGCAGCACCCGCGCCTTGCCGATCATCGGCATCAGCGTCATGGCCGCCTCCATCACGTGTTCGGCCATGGGCAGGTTGCCGCGCGCCGCGTAGGAGGCGTAGAAATCGAGGTCGCCGCCGAAGACCAGCCCGCCCTTGTCGGACTGGCTGATGTAGAAATGCCCCATCCCGAAGGTGACCACGTGATCGATGCAGGGCTTCAGCCCCTCGGTCACGAAGGCCTGGAGCACGTGGCTTTCGATCGGCAGGCGCATCCCTGCGAGCGCCGCAACCTGGCTGGAGCGTCCGGCCACGACGATGCCCACCTTCCTGGCCCGGATCGCGCCGCGCGTGGTCTGCACGCCCTGCACCCGGCCGCCCGCGATGTCGATGCCGGTCACCTCGCAGTTCTGGATCAGGTCGACGCCGCGCGCATCCGCGCCCCGGGCATAGCCCCAAGCCACCGCGTCATGCCGCGCAGTGCCGCCGCGGGCGTGGAACAGCCCGCCATAGATCGGGAAGCGCGCCGTGTCGAAATCGAGATAGGGCACCATCGCGCGCACCTGCTCGCGGTCGAGCAGCTCGGCATCATCGCCCTGCAGGCGCATGGAATTGCCGCGCCGCGCCGCGTAGTCGCGCTGTCCGTCGGAATGGAACAGGTTCAGCACGCCGCGCTGACTCATCATGGTATTGAAGTTCAGCTCCTGCTCCATCCCCTCCCAGAGTTTCAGGGAATGCGAGTAGAACTCGGAATTGCCCGGCAGGTTGTAATTGGCGCGCACGATCGTGGTGTTGCGCCCGACATTGCCGCCGCCAAGATAGCCCTTCTCGAGCACCGCGACATTGAGCAGCCCGTGCTCCTTGGCCAGGTAGAAGGCCGTGGCCAGCCCGTGCCCGCCGCCGCCGATGATGACGATGTCATATTCGGGCTTGGGGTCCGGCGTGCGCCAGTGCGGCCGCCAGCCCCGGTTCCCGGTCAGCCCCTCCCTGACGATCCGCCATCCTGAAAACCGCATGCCCTGCCCCGTCTGCCACCGGGCCAGTGAAACAGCAGCGCCGGGCGCGATCAACGCCCGGCGACGACGCCTGATGTCGTTTTCGGCCCGAAGCGGCGGCTGGGTTCAGCCGTCGCTCCAGACGATCTTGGGCGCAAAGCGCGGACGGGTGAAGCCGAAATTGTAGAACAGCCCGGCCGTGTTCAGCCCCGGCACCTCGAAGGGCGGCACGTATTGCGTGGCGGTCTCGACCACGATGACGCGCTCGTTGTCCAGCATGTTGGGCAGCTTGGTCTCGATATCGGCCAGGTCGGCATTCTCGAGCGTCTCGAAGGTGCCGCGCGATTGCGACCACTCCACCCTGTACCGGCTGTTGTCGCCGTCATAGCGCACCAGCGTGACCCGCAGGGAATAGGGCCCTTCCGAGCGGGTCAGGAAGGCCAGCAGGTCCACCATCCCGTCCAGGTAGGCCCCGTCGATCGGGTCGGTCTCGCGCGACAGCGCGTCCGAGATCGTGTAGGCCGCCTTGACGTTCAGCGCCTTGTAGCGGAACGCGTCGAACAGGCTGAACGTGGCCGCGAGGATGCTGATCATCAGCGGCACCCAGATCACCGTCTCGACGGTGACATTGCCGTCCTCGTCGCGCAGGAAACGGGTCAGTCGGGAAAGAAGGCTCTGTCGCATCGGGCTTACCTCGGTTCCTGGACGAAGGCCGATGTCACCACCAGCTGGGCATAGCCTTCGTCGTCCAAGTTCAGTTCCTTGCCGATCGAGGTCGTCGGCATCATCGGCTTGTATTTCAGGCAGGCCCGGATCAGCATCAGGTCGTTGTCCTGCCCGGCCACGAAATTGCGCACCGGGCGCGGATCCTGCTGCGCGTTGATGCAGTCGGCATCCACCGGCGCCGCGCTCAGGTCACGCGGCTCCACCTGGACCATTTCCACCCGCAGGTTGTCGCCGCAGACGTCGAGGATGGTCGCCTCGGTGCAGATCTTGTCGCGCACCTCCTCATAGCTGGGCACATGCCCTGTGCTCAGCCGGATGTCGCGTGTCGCCAGGTCCACCCCGCGCTCCAGCATGGCATGGCGCAGGTTGATGAAGGCGATCTCGACCCCGGCGGCGAGGATCATGAAGAAGATCGTGAAGTAGACGGCGAATTCGACCGTGGCGTTGCCGTCCTCTTCCTTGCGGAAGCGTTTGGCGAAGGAGATCAGACGGGAGATCATTGAATCAGCCTCAGGTTGTTGATCTGGCGCGCAACCGCATCGAAAGCGTCCGCGATTTCATCGCCGTGCACGTGGAAGTGATGCGACGGCGAGGAGGCACAGGCCTTCATGTCGTTCGCGGCGGAGTTGCTCGTCTCGAAGGCGATGGTGAAGACCGTCACGCCGTTCAGCCGGGCAAGATCGCATTGCTGCAGCAGGTTCGAGATGTTGGTCGAGCGCGACGACATCGTGTAGTACGATCCGCTGCCCTGGGTCTGGAGCGCCTCGTCGTTGTTGATCGGCGCCTCGGGATCCTGCGGGCGATACTGGTCGGTCGTCTGGCCGTCCGTCATCAGCACGACGTATTTTTCCGTCTCGGGATCGTGCCAGTCGATCGGCCGGCCGCGGAATTGCGGGTCCACCACCCCGTTGTCGATCAGGTGGCCGACTTCGTCCCGGTTGGCCGGATCCAGCAGTGCGAGACCATATTTCATGCCATATTGAAGGCCCGTCCCGTCATGCATCCGCATGTCGCCGATGAAATCGACCAGTTGCTGGCGGTTCGCCGAGTAGTACTGGACGGTCGTGTCCTCGCCCGGGCACCAGCCCCAGTCCATGACGGTCTCGTCATAGGGCCAGAAGTTGAAGTGTGGTACGTAGTCGTCGGATTTCGGCATCTCCGTCGTCGCGAACTCGTTGTTGTAGATCTCGACGCAGGAGGACGGCATGTTCACGTTCTGCGAATTGCCCGGGGCCGGCTCCTCGGTCGTGTCGGTCCCGTCGGACGGCGGTGTTTCGGGGTTGGGCGAGGTGTAGAACTGGGCCCAGTAGTCGAAGTTGATGTGGCCGTAGCTGTAGGTGTTGCCCGGGATCTTGCCGCGGTTCTTCTTGGGGCCGATATCGCTCTCGGGGCCGTTCTCGTCACCGTTCACCTGGAAGTAGCGCGTCTTCTGCTTGCCCCCCTTGATGGAGATGCCGAGGAACTGGTCGGCATGCTGCAAGCGGCCGTCCTGAGACATCATGTAGGCCACCGCGCCCTTGAAGAAGTCATCCGTGTCGCGCGGCGCGTTCTCCGGGAACCCCTGGATCTTGTGGGCCACGTCGTAGATTTCATCGCCGTCGGTGTCGAAATAGATCACGATATTCGAAATCGCCTGCGCCCAGGGCTGGAAGTAGTCCTCCGCCGCGGGTTCCGTCGTTTCGGTCGTGGTGGTGCCGTCCGAGCAGGAGGGATCGGATGCGCCTTCATCCGCGTTCTCGGCATTGTTGTTGCACAGCGAACCGCCGGGGGCATCCTGGTCCCCGTTGCCCCAGCCGTTGTTCTCGTTCTTCTTGATCTTGGGCCGTTCGCCCCGGAAATAGTCGAACAGGATATCGCCGGGGTTCACCTGTCCTGCGAAGGGCACGAGGTTCAGCGTCGTGATGCCGTTCGTCTGCTCGGTCATGACCTTGTTGACGAAGGACTGGGCCGCCGGGCGCATCCTGTCCATGCGTCCGTTGTTGCGCATCGATCCCGAGATATCGAGCACCAGCGACACCTCGACGTTCGAGATCTTTTCCTCTGCGATGCTGCGGGCTGGCGCCGTCAGGCGATCAAAGCCCGACATGTGCAGAAAGAAGGTGTCCAGCTCGACCTGCGCATGGGCATCCACGACGCGGTAGTTGAACCCGTCCTCGACATCCACGCCGCCAAGCGCGTCTTCCAGCCCGGCCTTCTGCATGTAGTCGGTCACGACGGTCGAGGCATGCTGGTGCTGGTCCAGATCCGCCGCCGCCAGAACCGCCCGGTCCATGGTCGCCTGCAGCTGGGCCCGCGTGGCTTCAAACCGCATGATATCCACCGAAGCCCCCGTGATGATGAGAATGAGAACAATCATCATGACCGAGAAGATCGTGATGTTTCCGTCCTCTTCCGTTCGAAAACGGTTCAGTTCCTGGTACGCACTGGACATGCTCTTTTTCCCTTCCGTTCACCCGGACTCCCGGTCCTCGGCACCTGTCAGGATTAGTTAACGAATGCGGTGCGAGCGGGACGGGATTGGGACACAAGCGGACCTTTTTTGCGCGCCGCGCCCCGGGGTCACATGCATCGACAGGATGGAATGTGACCGCTTCGCCCCCGAATTGCGGCAGAACCCGCGCGCCGCCTGCCACAATCGCGCTCATTGGATCAGCCTCAGCGCGTTGATCTGCCGCGCGATGGCGTGGAAGGTGTCGGTAATCTCGACCCCCTCCACGTCGAAATAGTGGGATGGCGACGAGGCGCAGTCCAGCAAGGCGTCCTTGCCGCCCTGCGGCGCCTCGAAGGCCACGGCGAAGATCACGATGCCCGTGTCGCGCGCCGCCTCGCAGATGTCGGACAGACGACTGTCGGCCGCGTCGCCGTTCACGATCGCGCGGTAGGCATAGTAGATGTCGTAATAGGCGTCGTAGGAGACGTAGCCGTCATAATAGGGCTGGGTGTACATCTTGCGCGCGACGGCCTTGGTCCCGAACCGGGCGAACAGCTCGGCATGGCTCATCCTGCGGGCATCACCGCCGCCATCGGGCCGCGAGCGGTAGCGATAGCTCCAGCCGCTGTTCTCGTAGCGGTGCCAGAACCACCGGTCGTTCTGGCTGCCGGGATTGTCGACCACCCGCAACGAGAACCGGTCGTCCCCGGGATCGGCTGTGCCCCGATCATCGATCCAGATATCGGACAGGCCGGTCTTGTAGCGCGGCTTGAGGTCATACTCGGTCGTGTTGGCGCCATCGGTCATCACCACGATGAACTTGATCGCCTCTGGATCCTCGAAGGCCGCGGGTCGGGTTGCGGCGTCGGGGATGACATGGCCGTCCGCCGACATGGCGGCCACGACGGGTTGCGCGGCAGGGTCCAGCAGCGCGGCGCCCCATTTCACGCCCAGGTCGATCGCCGTGTTGCCGCCCGCCTCGAAGGTCGCTATATGCGCTGACAATGCGGCGGCATCGGCGCTGTGCACCACGACGGCGCTCTCGTTGCCGGTCCGGCACCACGGGTTGGGGATCTCGGAGGTAGTCTCGTTGGTCGAGCTCAGGTCGAAATGCCCGAGCCGCTCGAGCTCGGTCTCGGGCGACACCGCCGTCTGATCGAAGCTGGCATCGGGAAAGATCGCGCAGTTGGAATAGCCATGCGTGTCGGAGAGGCGCCAGTAGGGCCCGGCCGTGGTCCCGAGGTTCACGGTCGCGTTGTAGGGGATGACCGACACGGTGGTCAGCCCGGCCGTGTCGCCGTCGGGCACGATCACCGTGTCGACGAATTCCTGCGCCGCGTCGCGCATCTTGGAGATGCGGCTGCCCTGCATCGAGCCCGAGACGTCCAGCACGAGGCTGATCTCGACATTCGAGATCTTCTCCTCGGCCACGCTGCGGGCCGGTGCGGTCAGCTGGTCGAAACCCGACATGTGCAGGAAGATCGTGTCCATGTCCGCCGCGCCATCGGCGCTGACGGTGCGGTAGTTCAGCCCCTGGTCGACCTCGACCTGCGCCAGCACGTCCAGCAGCCCCGCCTTGGTCATGTAGTCGTTGACCACGGCGACCGGATCCTGCTCCTGGTCGAGATCGGCCGCCGCGAGCACCGCGCGGTCCATGGTGGCCTGCATGCGGGCCCGCGTCGCCTCGTAGCGCATCAGGTCCACCGAGGCGCCGGTGATGGCGAGGATGAGCACCGTCATGAAGACGGAGAATATGGTGATGTTGCCGTCTTCTTCCGCGAAGAAGCGCAAGCCGAAATCGCAACGAGGTCGCATGGTCCTGTCCCCTGTCTTCGCGCGCTCCCGGCAAGGGGCGCGGCGTGGGGCAGGATCCGGGAACAGCCGGAATGGTTACGGTGCAGAAATGTGTCCTAAAAAAGGACTAACGCGCGAGTTTTAGACGAACTTCACGCATCGCGGCCGGGGGCGGCACGCGCCGCCCCCGCTTGAGACCTCACAGACCCTTGGCGCGATAGCTCTTGGCGACGCGGTCGATGGCCACGATATAGGCGGCGGTGCGCAGGTCGGTGACGTCGTCGCGCCCGTGCCAGACCTCGCGCATGGACTGGTAGGCGATGCGCATCGTGTCATCGAGCCCCGAGCGCACCAGTTCCAGCTCGTCCGCCCCCTTGAGGTACTGCGCCTTGAAATCGGGCGTCATGGACCACGCGTCGCCCAGGTGCCGGTCGAGCCGCTCCAGCTCGTCCACGATCAGCTGGTGGCGCGCCTCTTCCTGCCGCCGCTGCATCCGGCCGAAGCGGATATGGGACAGGTTCTTGACCCATTCGAAATAGGACACGGTGACACCGCCGGCATTGGCATACATGTCGGGGATGATGACCGTGCCCTTCTGGCGCAGGATGTCGTCGGCCCCGGCGGTGACCGGGCCGTTGGCGGCCTCGATGATCAGCCGCGCCTTGATGTTGTGCGCGTTGCCGAGGTTGATGACCCCTTCCAGCGCGGCGGGGATCAGGATGTCGCACTCCTCCTCCAGCACGCTGGCGCCCTCGGCGAAATGGTTGGCATCGGGATAGCCGGTCACGCCGCCATGCTTGACGATCCACTCGCGCACGGCTTCGACATTCAGCCCGGCGGGATTGAACAGCGCGCCGTCGCGCTCGATGATGCCGGTGATGATCGCGCCATCCTCGGATTGCAGGAACTTGGCGGCGTGGTAGCCCACATTGCCCAGCCCCTGCACGATCACGCGCTTGCCGTCCAGGCTGCCCTCCAGCCCGGCGGCGGCGCGGTCCTCGGCACTGCGGAAGAACTCGCGCAGGGCATATTGCACGCCGCGCCCCGTCGCCTCGACCCGGCCCGAGATGCCGCCCGCGTTGAGCGGCTTGCCGGTCACGCAGGCGCGTGCGTTGATGTCGGTGGTGTTCATGCGCTGGTACTGGTCGGCGATCCAGGCCATCTCGCGCTCGCCCGTGCCCATGTCGGGGGCGGGCACGTTCTGCGACGGGTTGATCAGGTCGCGCTTGATCAGCTCGTAGGCGAAGCGGCGCGTGATCTGTTCGATCTCGTGCTCGTCCCATTGCCGCGGATCGACGCAGAGCCCGCCCTTGGAGCCGCCGAACGGCGCCTCGACCAGCGCGCATTTGTAGGTCATCAGCGCGGCCAGCGCCTCGACCTCATCCTGGTCGACGGCCAGCGCGAAGCGGATCCCGCCCTTGACCGGCTCCATATGCTCGGAATGGACCGAGCGGTAGCCGGTGAAGGTATGCACCTGCCCGCGCAGCCGCACCCCGAAGCGCACCGTGTAGGTGGCGTTGCAGACGCGGATCTTCTCCTCGAGCCCCGGCGGCAGGTCCATCAGCGCCACGGCGCGATTGTACATCAGGTCGACGGATTGGCGAAAACTCGGCTCATTCAAAGGTGTAGCGCACATGTGTCCCTCCCGCTCGGGCGATCTGCGGTTCTTGCTGTGACGGATCATCGCCCGTAACCGTGACGGTAACGCGACTTTGCCCCGGACCCAACACAGTTTCGCCCCCGCCTTGGCCGGCCTGTGCCGGGCATTGTGCGGAAGCCGGGGACAAAGACCCGGCAGGACCTGCACTGTCACCGCAAGCCCCTAAAATTCAAGACAATTACGATTAAAACCGCCCAAATTTGGCCACCTTGACACGGCATCAATGCGACATGGGCTGAGTGAATCGTGTGTTTTGTCCCGGGCTGCTACGGGAAAGGAAACGTGATGTTTGAAACGGACTTGCATTTGACACGCGGGCGAACACGGCCCGGAGGATCCGCCATTTCGGCGACCGGCGGATGGCTGGGACGGTTCTGGAAAGACCAGTCCGGCGCCATGTCCTATGTCGGCGTGGCCGGGTCGCTGATCATGATGGTGTTCGGCGGCATCGGCATCGACATGATGTATGCCGAGGTCAAGCGCGCCAAGATCCAGGGCACGCTGGACCGCGCCGTGCTGGCCGCCGCCAGCATGGAGAACGATCTCGACCCCACCTCCACGGTCGAGGAATATTTCCGCGCCATGGGGCTGGAAGACACGCTGTCCGAGGTCAACGTGGACGAGACGGTCGTCTCCAAGCGGGTGAACGCCTCGGCCCAGACGACGATGCCCTCGAACTTCCTGTCGCTTCTGGGCATCGACACGCTGCAGGCCTCGGGCCTGGCCACCGCCGAGGAGGCGCTGAGCAAGCTCGAGATCTCGATGGTGCTGGACGTGTCCGGCTCGATGTCGGGCAACAAGCTGGAACAGCTCAAGGATGCCTCGGGCGAGTTCATCGACCTGATGCTGCCGCCCGGCAATGACGGCACGGTGACCATCTCGGTCGTGCCCTACAACGCGACCGTCAACCTTGGCGAGACGCTGTCGGATTACTACACGCTCAAGCCGCTGCACGACAAATCGCATTGCGCCACCTTCGAGGCGGCGGAATTCGACGATGCCGCCGTCTCGCCCGCCGAAGAGCTGGGCCAGCTGGCGCATTTCGACCCCTATGGCGGCTCGGGCCGGGTCACAGACCCGTGGTGCGGCGCCGGCAACCACAACGCGGTGGTGCCCTACAGCTCGGATCCCGCCACGCTCAAGGCGCATATCCAGACCTTCGAGGCGCAGGGCAACACGGCCATCGACCTCGGCGTGAAATGGGGCACCGCGCTGCTCGACCCCTCGGCCGGGACAGCCGTCGCGCAGATGGCGGCGGACGGGCACGTGGCACCCGCGGCGGCCGATCGCCCCGCGCCCTACAATGACGGCGAGACCTTCAAGTTCATCGTGGTGATGACCGACGGCGCCAACACCCAGCAATACGATCTGCCGGACAGCATGAAATACGACATGTCCGATGTCTGGGTCGATGACAACGGCACCCTGGCCAAGGGCGACGACCGGTTCTCGATCCGCGTGGTCGACAATGTCGGCACCAGCAACGACATCTGGTACTGGCCGCATAATGGTGGCTGGGCGCGCGGCCCCTACAGCCATGCGCTTGGCGGCGCGGCCCCGATGGTGGGCGACGTGGCCGAGATCACCCGCGATCTGCTGGAATCGATCATCACCCCGGCGGGCACCGGCACGACCGAGCCGCTCTGCAGCCCCTACCACGTGGCGCCCGACAGCGACGCCGCCGATTGCGCGTCCAACGTGCCGCTGCGGCTGAGCAACCTCGAACTCTATGCCGAGTTCAAGACCCGCTGGGTGGCCGAGGCCTGGTACCGGCCGGCCTATTATGCCGGGCTGATCTCGTGGAGCCGCTACAACGCGATGCGCACGCCCTACCGCACGATGGTCAATGCCAATACGGCCGACAACCGGCTGTCGCGGATCTGCGACGCGGCCAAGGCCGAGGGCATCATCGTCTACGCCATCGGCGTCGAGGCGCCGCAGCGCGGGCTGGATGCCATGCAGGACTGCGCCTCCTCGGCCTCGCATTACTTCGACGTGCAGGGCGAGGACCTGACAGAGACCTTCGCCAATATCGCCCGCTCCCTCGTCCAGTTGAGGCTGATCCAATGACCCGCAGACAGACAGCATTCCTCCGCCGCTTTGCCCGCAGCGAAGACGGCTCCATGGTGGTTCCCTTCGCGCTCTGGATGCCGCTCTTCCTGGTGCTCATCCTCTCCTCGGTCGAGCTGGGCGTGGTCACGGTGCGCAGCACCATCCTCGAACGCGCGCTGGACGGCGCGGTGCGCGAGGTCCGGCTGAGCCCCAGCACGATCACCGATCACGGCTCGCTCAAGCAGGCGATCTGCGACCGCACCACCATCCTGCCGGGCTGCATGGACGCGCTGCATCTCGAGATGGTGCGCCTCGACATGCGCAACTGGTCGGCCCCGGAACAGAGCGCCGATTGCGTGGACACCGCCCAACCGGTGACGCCGAACCGGAATTTCCAGAACGGCGAGGCGAACCAGATGATGTTCCTGCGCGCCTGCTACAAGTACCGCCCCATCACCCCGGCCGGCACGGTCAGCTCGTCCCTGCCCAAGGATGCCGAGGGCTATACCGCGCTGGTGGTGTCCTCCGCCTTCGTGACCGAGCCCTGATAGGAGACATGTCCATGCTGCTCAGACCGCTCAACAGCTTCCTGCGCCGGTTCTCGAAAGATGACAGGGGCTATGTCTCGGTCGAGGCGATGATCGTCCTGCCCGCGCTGCTGTGGATCTTCGCTGCCGGCTGGGTCTATTTCGACGTGTTCCGCCAGCAATCGATCAGCCAGAAGGCCAATTACGTGATCGGCGACATGATCTCGCGCGAGACCGACCCGATCGACGGCACCTACATCACCAATGCCCGCAACCTGCTGCGCTACCTGACCAAGTCGTCGGGCACCGACAGCGACCTGCGCGTGACGGTGGTGGAATACGACGCGGACAACGCCAACTGGGAGGTGCGCTGGTCGCGCGAACGCGGCGACCAGGTCCGGCTGCAGACCCGCGACGTGCAGGAGATGGTCGACCGCCTGCCGCAGGCGATGTCCGGCGACCAGCTGATCCTTGTCGAGACCTGGGACCTCTACGACCCGGTCTTCGAGGTGGGACTGGGCAGCTTCGACATCCGCACCTACAGCTTCACCCGCCCCCGCTACGCCCCGCAGGTCGCCTTCGACAACACCTGACGACACACGCGGCCCGGCCGAAGAAGGGTCGGGCCGCGCGTGCCCTCAGGCGAGATCCACGGTTTCGTAATGCAGCACGCTGGGCGGGTCGGCGAGGTGGGGGCCGACGAGGGCGCGCCAGTCGCGGAAGAGCGGGCCTTCGCGGAAATCGACCGTGTGGTTCTCCAGCGTCTCCCACGAGATCGCGACGATGTAGCTGTCCGGCGCCTCGACGCAACGGTGCAGTTCCAGCCCCAGCCAGCCCTTCGCCTTGGGAAAGACCTCGCGCCGGGCCTGGGCCACGGCCTGTGCAAACGCCGCGCCGGCGCCGGGGGTCACCCGCACCTGGGCATGTTCGACGATCATGACATTCTCCTTTGTCGTGAAACCTGGCGCGCGGTCAGTCGCGCTTGAACTTGGCCAGCACGCGTTGCAGCGCGCCCGGCACGAAGAGGAAGCTGAGGAAGAAACCCGTGGCAAAGCCCGCCACATCGGCCACCCAGTCGCTGCCACCACCGAAGAGCACGCCGAAGATCAGCTGGATGCCCAGCAGGAAGCCGATCAGCGTGAAGGCGCGGTAGCGCGCCTGCCCCATCGCGCCCAGCCCCGTCCAGAGCAGGAAGGTATAACCCCCGATCAGCCCGTAGACCGGCGGGTAGGCGCCCACCAGCAGGCGCGGGTCGTCCAGCAGCAGCCCGTAGGCCAGCGCACCGGCCAGCGCCGAGATCATGAAGATCGCCACAAAGGCCAGCGTGCCCAGCGATTCCGCCACCAGCTTGCCCATGGCCAGCAGGATCACCATGGCAAAGAGCGCATGGCTGAAGCTGGCATGCACGAAGGGATAGGCGAGGAAGCGCACGAGGTGCTCGGCCGGGGTCTGCCCGGTCTGCAGCATCCAGTCCATCACCCGGCCCGAGAAGCCGAAGCGGTTCAGCGCCTCGATCCGCCAGCCGACCCCGCCGGCACCGCCCAGCAGGCCCCGGTCGGCCAGCGCGAAGGCGCCCTCGATCCCTGCCAGCACGAGGAACAGCGCCACCACCACGGGCGGCATCGGGTTGACCGGCGTCTCTTGGTGCGGATGCGTCATGGCGGACCCTTTCCCGGCTTTCTTGACCACGCTCGGGCGCATGGGTAAGCCACCCGCAGCCAAACTTCCAGACGGAGACCGCCGATGTCCGAGGGCCAGCCCTCTCCCGCTTTCACGCCGCGCGTCTTTTCCGGCATCCAGCCCTCGGGCGGCCTGACGCTGGGAAACTATCTCGGTGCGCTCAAGCGCTTTGCCGACAGCCAGAACAGCGGGGTGCAGTCGATCTACTGCATGGTCGACATGCACGCGATGACCGTCTGGCAGGACCCCGCGAAACTGGCCCGCGCCACGCGCGAGCTCTGTGCCGGCTTCATCGCCTCGGGGGTCGATCCCGACCGATCGATCCTGTTCAACCAGAGCCAGGTGGCCGAGCACGCGCAGCTGGCCTGGATCTTCAACTGCGTGGCGCGCATGGGCTGGATGAAGCGCATGACGCAGTGGAAGGACAAGGCCGGCAAGAACCAGGAGAACGCCTCGCTGGGGCTGTTCGCCTATCCTGCGCTGATGGCGGCCGACATCCTGGTCTACCATGCCACGCATGTGCCGGTGGGCGAGGACCAGAAGCAGCACCTGGAACTGACGCGCGACATCGCGACGAAGTTCAACAATGATTTCGGCGTGGAGTTCTTCCCCATCACCGAGCCGGTGATCGAGGGCGCCGCCACGCGGGTCATGAGCCTGCGCGACGGCACGAAGAAGATGTCGAAATCCGACCCCTCGGACATGAGCCGGATCAACCTGACCGACGATGCCGACGCGATCGCGACCAAGATCCGCAAGGCGCGCACCGATCCCGAGCCCCTGCCCTCGGAGGCCGACGGGCTGGCCGAGCGGGCCGAGGCGCGCAACCTGGTGAACATCTACGCCGCGCTGGAAAACAGCTCGGTCGAGGCGGTGCTGGCCGAGATGGGCGGCAAGCCGTTTTCCGAGTTCAAGCCGCGGCTGGCGGAGCTGGCGGTGGCGCAGCTGGCGCCGATCTCGGGCGAGATGGCACGGCTGATGCAGGACCCCGCCGAGATCGACGCGATCCTGCGCCACGGCGCCGAGCAGGCCCGCGCCATCGCGCAGCCGATCCTGGCACGGACCTATGACATCGTCGGCATGGTGCGCTGAGCGGGCTTTCATCGTCGGACCGGGGCTCTGCCCCGGACCCCGGAGTATTTTTGGAAAGATGAAAGGGGCTTGGAGGGTGCGGGACGGCTGTTGTGGCTGGTTCTGCGCCGTTCGGCGGGTCAGGAGCTGTGAGCGAACCCGCAAGGTGCCCCGGGCAGGTCATCGCTGTCGGACCGGGGCGCTGCCCCGGACCCCGGAGTGTTTCGGGAAAGATGAAAGGGCCTTGGCCGGTGCGGAACGGCTATTGTGCCTTCTCCTGTGCCTGGATGCGTGCGGCGAGGCGCAGGGCGTGGGTCGGGTCCTGCGACATGGCCGGCAGCACGGGATCGTAGGCGGCGCGGACGAGCGACGCGATCTCGGGGCGCAGCACGGTGCGCCCGCCCTCGACCCGGCCGAGCGGCGAGCGGTCGCGGAAGGCCGTGTCGGACCAGAGCAGGATCGCCTGCACGACCTGGCTGAGCGCCAGCACCTCGGCCGGGACCTTCGACAGCTCTTCGTCCATGCGCAGGAAGATGAAGCAGGCGCGGATCGCGCCGTCGGCGTCGAAGCGGAAGACCCGGTACTGGTTGGCCCCGGCCGATTTCAGCCGCGCCACCAGCGGGCCCAGCCCCTCGATCAGCCGGTCGAGATCGGGCACGGCCAGAAGCTCGTCCCAGTCGCGGAAGAAGAAGACCATCGTGTTGGTGCCGAGCTCGGGGTCGGTCTCGGCCATCGGGTGGCCGGCCAGCGCGCAGATCGCCTCGAAGGCGCCCTTGACCGTGCTCAGAGTGGCATCCTCGACCCCGAAGACGATGGGCACGATGGGCCGGCCCCAGCGGGCGCAGAGAAAGCCGCCATCGGCGCGGGTGAACAGGGCTTCGATCTGGTCTGGGGTCATGGCCTCTCCCTTCGCCCGCGGGATAGGCGCTGTGCGGCGGCACCGCAACCCCGCGGGGGCGCGGCGCGGTCGCCGGGCGCAGGGCTACTTGCCGAAGAGATCCGCCTGCCCGGGCGCCTTCGGCGCGGCGAGGCCGAGATGCGTCCAGGCCTTTCGGGCCAACATGCGGCCGCGCGGCGTGCGCTGGATCAGGCCCTGCTGCAGCAGGAAGGGCTCGACCACCTCTTCCAGCGCGTCGCGGCTCTCGGACAGGGCGGCGGAGAGCGTTTCGATCCCGACGGGGCCGCCGGCATAGTTCTCGGCGATCAGCTGGAGGTAGCGCCGGTCCGCCCCGTCGAGCCCCAGCCCGTCGACGCCCAGCCGGGTGAGCGCGCGGTCGGCCAGCGCCTGCGTGACCACGCCGCCGCCCTCGACCACGGCGAAATCGACCACCCGGCGCAGCAGCCGGCCGGCGATGCGCGGCGTGCCGCGGGCGCGCCGGGCGATCTCGACCGCGCCGTCCCCCTCGACCCGCACGCCCAGCTTGGTGGCGTTGCCGGCGACGATCACCTCGAGCTCTTCAACCGTGTAGAAGTTCAGCCGCGTGGGGATGCCGAACCGGTCGCGCAGGGGCGTGGTCAGCAGGCCCAGCCGCGTGGTGGCCCCCACTAGCGTGAAGGGCTGCAGCTCGATCCGGACGGTGCGGGCCGCGGGCCCCTCGCCGATCACGAGGTCGAGCTCGTAATCCTCCATCGCGGGGTAGAGCACCTCTTCCACCGCGGCGTTCAGGCGGTGGATCTCGTCGATGAAGAGCACGTCGCGACGTTCGAGATTGGTCAGGATCGCGGCGAGATCGCCGGCCTTGGCCAGCACCGGGCCCGAGGTCATGCGGAAGCCCACGCCCAGCTCGCGCGCCATGATCTGCGCCAGGGTCGTCTTGCCGAGCCCGGGGGGGCCGTGGAACAGCGTGTGGTCCATCGCCTCGCCGCGCGACCGGGCGCTTTCGATGAAGACGCGCAGGTTGGCGCGGGCCTCGGCCTGCCCGATGAAATCGGTGAGCATCTGCGGCCGCAGCGCGCGGTCGCGATCCTCGGAAAGCGGTTCCGGGCGCAGGGTCGGGTCAGGTTCGGTCATGGGCCCCTTTCCGCAGGTCGGGCGGCGCCGCCCTGCTGGCTGAGATTACGCCTGTGGCGCCAAGAGCTTGAGCGCGGCGCGGATCAGCGTCTCGGTGCCGGCCTCGGGATCCTCGCCGGCGGCCTGCGCCACAGCGGCGGCCGCCTCGCCCGGCGCATAGCCCAGATGGCCCAGCGCCGACAATGCCTCGGACTGGGCCGAGACCGCGGCGGCCTGCGGCGACGGCGCGGCTGCGGGCGTGGCCGGCCGGCTTGCCGGCTCGGCGGGTTCCGTCAGCTCCGTGTCGGGCATGGCGGGTGCGGCGCCGGCACCCATGGCCATGACGGCCGGCGCCTTGTCCTTGAGCTCGTTGACGACGCGCTGCGCGGTCTTGGGGCCGATCCCCTTGGCCGCCTTGACCGAGGCGATGTCCCCCAGCGCGATGGCGCGGCTGACCCCGTCGGCGCCCAGCGTGCCGAGGATGGCCAGCGCCGCCTTGGCGCCCACGCCCTGCACGCTCATCAGCAGGCGGAACCACTCCTTCTCGGTCAGGGTGGGAAAGCCGTAGAGCTGCAGCAGGTCCTCGCGCACCAGAAGGTCGGTGTAGAGCGCCGCCGCCTCGCCCGGGCCGGGCAGTGCCGCCAGCACCCGGTCCGAGCAATAGACGACATAGCCCACGCCGCGCACGTCGATCAGCACGTGATCGGTGGCCTTGTACTCGATGCGTCCCGCGATCCGCCCGATCATGACGCGCGCATCCGCGATTGCGGGGCGGCCGCGTAGAAGGCGTGGCAGATCGCGATGGCCAGCGCGTCCGCCGCGTCGGCGCTGGCCAAAGTCACGCCGGGCAGCTGCATCTTCACCATGTGCTGGATCTGCGCCTTGTCCGCATGTCCCACGCCGACCACCGTCTTCTTGACCTTGTTGGGCGCGTATTCGCCCACGGCCAGCCCGAACTGCGCCGGTACCAGCAGCGCAATGGCCCGCGCCTGTCCCAGCTTCAGCGTCGCCACCGCGTCCTTGTTGACGAAGGTCTGTTCGACCGCCGCCGTGTCCGGTGCGTAACGCGCGAAGACCGCGCTCAGCTGCGCGTGCAGCGACAGCAGACGCGCCGCGAGATCCGTGCCCGCCGAGTGGCAGGTGCCGTTCGCGACATGGCTGAGTCGACTGCCCTTCGCCTCGATCACGCCCCAGCCGAGGTTGCGCAGCCCCGGATCGATGCCCAATACCCGCATGGTTGCCTGCAATTGTTGTTATTTCGCCACGACTAGCACGAAAGGCGAACATATACCACGCAAAATCCCGCTTGCACCGTTTGCGACATGCGGTTTTCCACAGGCGACAGGCATGGTCTGAAAGCGGCGCCAAACGGGTCGGAAACGACACGACGCCAAGGCAGATTCCGGCAGTAATTTCAAAACTTTAATGATCAATTCCGGCATGCGCTTTTTGCATGGGTTCCATGCAAAAAGCGCCTCTTGTTCGGGCATTTCGGCTCGACTAGGTGCGGGTGACGAAGCGCAGCACCAAGGACAGGAGACCAGACAGATGGCCGCATTCGACACCACCCGCCCCTTCGCCGCGACCGGCTCCGCCGCCCGGATCGGTTCGATCTTCACCCTGGCCGTCGGCGGCTTTGCCGCATGGAACGACGAGCGCGTGACGCGCAAGAGCCTGTCCAAGCTCAGCGACCGCGAACTGGATGATATTGGCCTGCACCGTGGCGACATCGACAAGGTCGCGCGGGGCTGAACACGTGATACCTTGGAACTGAAGGCCGCTCTGCGCAAGCAGGAGCGGCCTTTTTCGTGAGCGGAGAGAGAAAGAGAGCGCAGCCGACAGGGTCAGCCGAGATAGGGCGCGACAAGGCTGGCCGCCGCCCGTGTGACCGGGTCGGCCTGCATCAGCCAGGCGCCCGCCTGTTCGAAGACCGAGCCGGCGCGCAGCGCCTCGACATGGCCGGCATAGACCTCTTCGCCCAGATAGGCGAGTACGCCGATCTTGAAGAGGGCAAAGGCCAGCACCACCAGCAGCAGGGTGCGCAGGCCGAAGCCGGCCGCCTTGTTGTCGGGGGTCTGCACGAAGACCCCGGTCCGGTCGAGTTTCGTCACATAGCCGCGGGCCATGCGAAGATGTTTGCGGTGAACCGCCTGCTGGCGTTTCTGGAAGTTGCGGAGCGCGTCGTCCATGGCAGCCTCGTAATGTCCGGCCCCCACCGGATTTGGCCAATTTGACGTCAAATTGCGGCAAAATTTCGGCAAATGCGGCGCATTCACCGAAATTTCGACTAAACGGCAGCAGAACTGCGCAAGGTGAGCGTCACCCAGTCACCAATCACGTCGCGGCGCAGCTGATTGATCCCGTGGCGTGCATAGACCTCGACCACCTCGTCGGCCTGACGCGTCAGGATGCCCGAGAGAATCGCGTAGCCGCCGGGGGCAAGGTGCTGCGCCATGTCCGGAGCAAGGTCGATCAGCGGCTGCTTGAGGATATTGGCAAAGACCAGGTCGAAGGGCGCGCGGGACAGGATGTCCTCGTGGCCGAAGCCCGCCGCCTCGACGCAGCGCACCCGCTCGGACAGGGCATTGGCGGCGACATTCGCCTCGGCCACCTCGACCGCGACCGCGTCGATATCGGAGGCCAGCACCGGGCGGTCGGGCTCTACCGGCCAGATCCGCGCCGCGCCCATGGCCAGCACCGCGGTACCGCAGCCGATGTCGGCGACGTTGCGCCCGATCAGCCCCTCGACCGCCAGCCGGTCCAGCGCCTCGAGGCAGCCCTGCGTGGTGCCGTGATGGCCGGTGCCGAAGGCCATGGCGGCCTCGATCAACAGCGGCTCGGACCCCTCGGGCACCTTGTCGGCGTCATGGCTGCCATAGACGAAGAAGCGCCCGGCCACGACCGGGGTCAGCTCGCGCCGGACCTTGTCGACCCAGTCGGTATCCGGCACTTCCGAAACCACGAAACTCTGCGCCCCGAAGGCGGCGGCCAGCAGCGCCAGTTCGACCTCGTCCGGGGCCTCGGTGAAATAGCCGCCGACCTCCCATGTGCCCGAACCGTCCTCGATCTCGAAGACGCCCACCCCGGTGGGCTCGGGCTCCAGCGTTTCCATCGCCTCGCCCAACGCCTCGGCGGGCGCCTTGGTGGCGAGCTTGGTGAAGGCGGTCCAGGTGGGCATGTCAGCGTCTCCGATAGCGGTTCACGTCCCGGTAGGCGCGCCGGGTGACAAGGTCAAGCGGCGCGACCGGGCGCGGATCCAGCCGCTGCACGTGGCGCCAGCCCAGCAGGCCCGCGATCACCCCCATGACCACGCCGACCAGCGCCTGGGCATAGACCACGCCCGCGGCGCCGAACGGCCCCGACAGCCACAGCGCGGCGGGCAGCATCAGCACGCCTTCGCGGGTCCAACTGAGCAGGCTGGCCGAGACCGGCCGGCCCAGCGCGTTGAAGGCGGCGTTGGACACGAAGATCAGCCCGCCCAGGATGAAGGCGGCGGTGCCCACCTGCGCGAAGGCGGCGAGCACCTCGGCCGCCTCGCCCGCCAGCCCGAAGGCCGCGGCCACCCGGTCGGCCAATGCCATCAGCACCAGCCAGGCCAGCGTGGCATAGACCATCGCGAAGCCGACCGCGTCGCGATAGGTGCTGCGCACCCGGTCCATTGCACCCGCCCCGTAATTCTGCCCGAAGATGCCGCCGATCGCCCCGCCGAGCGAGATCAGCCCGCCAAAGACCACGACGGTCAGCCGGTTGATCACCGCCCAGGCGGCGACCGCGCCATCGCCATGGGTGGCGATCACGCCGGTCAGAAGGAAGTTGCCGAAGGGCGTGGCCATTTGCGTGACCATGGCCGGCAGCGCCACGCGCAGCAACGGGCCGGCCGCGTGGCGCAGCGCCGCCAGCCGGGGGCGCGCCAGCAGGTCATGCACGCCGATGGCGTAATGCAGCGCAAGCCCGGCCATGAGCAGCCGGAAGATCCAGACGCTGAGCGCCGCGCCGTCCAGGCCCAGCCCCAGCCAGACGATCAGCACCGGGTCCAGCACCAGCATCACCGCGCCCGCGCCCAGCGTGACCTGCATGGCGCGCCGCCCGTCGCCCTCGGCCCGCAGCACGGCGCTGCCGCAGAGCCCCACGGCCATCACCGCCAGCGAGGGGATGGACAGGGCCAAGTAGCGCGCCGCCAGCTCCAGCGCGGCCCCCTCTGCCCCGACCGAGCGCAGCAGCGGCTCGCGCAGCAGCACCACGGCCGAGGCGGTGAGGATCTGCACCAGCACGGTCAGGACCATGCCCGCGCTGCCCTGATCCCGGGCCAGTGCACGCTCGCCGCGCCCGATGCTGCGTGAAACCAGCGCCGTGGTGGCGATCATCAGCCCCACCCCGATCGAGACGGTGAAGAACTGGATCGCGAAGGCGAAACCGATCGCGGCCATCAGGATCGGCTGGCCCAGCTGCGACAGCCAGAACAGGTTGGCCGCATCGACGAGGAAGACGAAGGTGATGCCCGCCGCGCTGGTCAGCGTCATGCGCACCACGTGCCCCAGTGTCGCGCCGCGCAGGAACCGGCCCTCGGTGCCGCTCATGCCCGGCCCGGATCCGTGCGCGTGGACGGGGGCCGCATCGCCGCTACTCGGCCGGGGTGGGCACGAGCGCCGCGAACACCGTCTCGTGGCCCGGCTCGGGGTGGCGCGGGATCATCAGGGCCAGCGCGAGGCTGGTCAGCGCCATGGCCGCGGCCAGCCCGAACACCGCCCCGGGCGAGACCAGCCAGAGATAGCCCAGCAGCGCCGGCAGGAAGACCGCCGCGATGTGGTTGATCGTGAAGGCCACCGCCGCCGTGGGCGCGATGTCGCCCGGATCGGCGATCTTCTGGAAATAGGTCTTGAGCGCCAGCGCCATGGCAAAGAACAGGTGGTCGATCACGTAGAGCGCCGCGGCGAGGATCACGCCCCAGCCGAACCAGTAGATCCCGCCATAGGCAAGGAAGACCAGCGTCAGCCCGACATATTCGAAGGCCAGCGTGTTGCGCTCGCCGAAGCGGAAGACGGCGCGCCCGAACAGCGGCCCGATCACCATGTTGGCCACGAGGTTGATCAGGTAGAGCGCCGTGACCTCGTGCACCTCGAAGCCGAAACGCTCGACCATCATGAAGCCCGCAAAGACCACGAAGATCTGCCGCCGCGCGCCCGACATGAACTGCAGCGCGTAATACAGCCAGTAGCGGCGGCGCAGGATGAACTTCTTGACCTGCGGGTTGGGGCTTTCGAATTGCGGGATGGCCAGCAGGCAGTAGAGCGCGATCAGCACCGTCGCCCCGCCCGAGGCGAGGTAGACGAAATTGTAGGACAGATCGAAGGCTTCCCAGGTCATCACGATCAGCACGTAGGCGACCAGCGTCGCGGCCGATCCGGCGGCGATCAGCCAGCCCAGCACCTGCGGCGCGCGGTCCTTGGGCAGCCATTGCAGCTGCAGCGACTGGTTCACCGTCTCGAAATAATGAAAGCCGATGGAGCTGAGCAGCGTGACGATCATCAGCCCGCCAATGGTGGGGAACCACGCGGTCACGCCGGTGGCCACGCCCAGCAGCACCAGCGACAGAAGGCCCAGCACCTGCTCGCGCATCACCATGATCACAAGGATCACGCCCACGGCGAGGAAACCGGGGATCTCGCGCACCGTGTGCAGCCAGCCGATATCGGACCCGTCGAACCCCGCCGCCTCGATGACGAAATTGTTCAGCAGCGCCGACCACGTGGCAAAGCTCAGCGGCATGGCCACGGCCATCAGGAACAGCAGCGTCACCGGCCGCTTCCAGATCGGAAGGCTGCGGGCATCGGACAGGGGCACGGGGGTCATCATGCCCCTGTCCTTACGCCTTTTCCCGGGACGAGGCGAGCGCAATGCACCCTGCGCCAGCGCAGGCCGACCTGCGCACCGGGCGCGGGGTCACAGGCCGGCTCAGGCGACCGAGAAGCGGTATTCCACCTCGCCAAAGCGATTGTTCGGGAAGACATAGAGGAAGCGCAGCCCCTCTTCGCCGGCCTCGGTGAAATGCTCGGCATCCGGCGGAATGAAGACGGCCACGTTGGGCGAGATCTCGTGCGGGACCCCGTCGATGGTGACGGTGCCGTGGCCCGCCAGCCCGAAATAGATCTCGGCCGGGCTGTGGCGATGGGCGTTCAGCGTGCCGCCGGGGCCGAACTCGGCCACGCCCATCACCATGGAATGCGTGTCGGTCTTGTCGGCCGAGAACAGCGTGCGCCAACGCACCGTGCCGAAGGCCGGATCCTCGCCGCCCTCCAGCGGGGCGTGGTCGGCATTGGCGATCACCGGCATGGCCGCGATCAGCTGGGCTGCAGAAAAGCTCTGGTCCATGGCGATCCTCCGATTTCGCCTGAATGTCGTTGCCGCCCCTTGTGCCGCGAATCACCCGCATCGGTCCGGCCCGGGGACGACCCGCCCGTGTCGGGGACAAGCGCCCTGAAAACGACGCCCGCGTCGCAGATGGACCGGCCCTGCCCTGATCCAGATCAAGGCGCCCGGCGCGCGGCTGCGGCAGACCGCCCGGAACCGCCTGAGAGGATGCCGCCCATGGATATCGTCCCCCTTCTCGACCGGATCGGCGAAAGCCCCGCTGCCGCGCTGTTCGGCCTGATCACCGGGTTGGTCTTCGGCGTCGCGGCGCAGCGCTCGCGCTTCTGCCTGCGCGCCGCGGTGGTCGAGTTCGCCCGCGGCATGCTGCAGGACAAGGTGGCGGTCTGGCTGCTGACCTTCTCGACCGCGGTGGTCTGGGTGCAGGGCGCGCGGATGCTGGGGCTGATCGACACCGGCGAGGCGCGCATGATGGCGGTCACCGGCAGCTGGTCGGGCGCGGTGATCGGCGGGCTGCTTTTCGGCGCAGGCATGGTGCTGGCGCGCGGCTGCTCGGGGCGGCTCCTGGTGCTGGCGGCCACGGGCAACCTGCGCTCGGTCGTCTCGGGGCTGATCTTCGCGGTGGTGGCACAGATGAGCCTGACCGGCTGGCTGGCGCCGCTGCGCGACCGGCTGGCGGCGCTCTGGATCACCGAGGGCGGGCGCAACATGGACCTGCTGGCCGCCGCCAGCCTGCCGCAGGGCAGCGGGCTGGTGATCGGGCTGATCGTGGCACTGGTCGCGCTGGAACTGTCGCGCCGCAACCAGATCGGCTGGTCGCGGCTGGTCTTCGCCTCGGGCGTGGGGTTCGCCGCGGCCCTGGGCTATGGGCTGACCACCGCGCTCAGCCAGTCGGCCTTCGAGCCGGTCCAGATCGAGAGCCTGACCTTCACCGGCCCTTCCGCCAACACGCTGATGTTCTTCCTCGACCGCACCTCGGTGCTGGAATTCGACATCGGGCTGGTGCCCGGCGTGGTGATCGGATCGTTCCTCGCCGCTGCCTGGGCGCGCGAGCTGCGCTTCCAGGGGTTCGAAGGGCCGACGCCCATGCGCAACGCCATGATCGGCGCCGCGCTGATGGGGTTCGGCGGGATGCTGGCCGGCGGCTGCGCCATCGGCGCCGGTGTCTCGGGCGGTTCGATATTCGCCGGCACCGCCTGGCTGGCGCTTTTTGCCATGTGGGTGGGCGGCATGGCGACCGATGTCATCCTCGGAGGTCGCGGCGCCCCCGCCACCGTGTGAGCGCCGCGCGCACCGGCTGCCGGAAGGCCAGCAGCAGCGCACCGGCCACGATCAGCGCCGCGCCCATCCCGGCCAGCAAGTCCGGCACCACGTCGTAGAGCGCGTAGTCATAGACCGCCGCGAAGACCAGCACGGTGTAGAAGACCGGCATTACGAGGCTCGCCTCGCCGCGTTTCAGCGCCTGCACGAAACAGGCCTGCGCACCGACCATCACCGCGCCCAGCAGCGCCATCAGCGCCCATTGCCCGGCCACGGGCCAGGCCCAAACGAAGGCCACCACGCCCAGCGACACGACCGAGCCCAAGAGGTTGCTCATCAGCAAGACGCGCAGCGCGGGCTCGCTGCCGCTCAGCCGCTTGATGAAGATCGCCTCGACCCCGAGGAAGCCGGCCGAGGCCAGCGCGTAGAGCCCTGCCACCTGGAAGGCCGCAGTGCCGGGCTTGAGGATCAGCGTCACGCCCACCAGCGCCAGCGCCGCGGCGGCCAGCTTGGTCAGGCCCAGCCGCTCGCCCAGCATCAGCACGGCCAGCGCCATGGTGACCAGGGGTGCGAGGAACGAGATCGCCGTCGCCTCGGCCACCGGCATGGCGGCCACCGCGGCGAACATCGAGGTGACGCCCAGCCAGCCGCAGGCCACGCGCGCCATGTGCAGGCCCCAGTTGGCACCGGCAAAACCCGGCCGCAGCGCCGGCCGCGCGCCGAGAAAGACCAGCAGCGTGACCAGCCCGAACCAGAACCGCCCCGCGGTCACCTGGAACGGGTGCAGCCCCGCGACCTCGCCCATGGGCAGGCCCAGCGCCTTGGCCAGAAGCGAAGTGCCCGAGATCAGCGCCGACGCACCGATCATGAAGAAGACGGCCGCCCGGTTGCGCGCCGCGGTGTTGGGAATATCCATGCCCCGCCTATGCCCCATGCGCCCGCGGGATGCCAGCGGACGGGCGCGCCCGAGCTTGCCCCGGGGCGGCTTTGATACGTACTGACGGGCTGGACGTTCGGCGACACGGAGCTGCCGGGTTCTCGTCCCGCCAAAAACGTCCGGCGGGCCCGCGATGTCTCGCGGGCCCGGGGTGCGGTCTCGAACTCAAAAAAACCTAGCTGCGGATGCGCCAGCCGGTGCGGAAGATCCACCAGATCACGGCAAGGCAGAGCGCGGTGAAGCCCGCGATGGCCAAGAGGCTCAGCCCCACCGGCACGTCTGCGGCGCCGAAGAAGGACCAGCGGAAGCCCGAGATCAGGTAGACCACCGGGTTGAACAGGGTGATGGTCTGCCAGACCGGCGGCAGCATCGAGATCGAGTAGAAGGATCCGCCCAGGAAGACCAGCGGCGTCACCACCAGCAGCGGCACCAGTTGCAGCTGCTCGAAATTCTTCGCCCAGATGCCGATGATGAAGCCGAACAGCGAGAAGCTGATGCAGGTCAGCACCATGAACAGGATCATCGCCAGCGGGTGCTGGATCGACAGGTCCACGAAGAAGGACGAGGTGCCGAGGATCACCACCCCGATGAACAGCGCCTTGGTCGCCGCCGCGCCCACATAGCCCAGCACGATCTCGAGGAAGTTCATCGGTGCCGAGAGCAGCTCGTAGATCGTGCCGATGAATTTCGGGAAGTAGATCGCGAAGGAGGCGTTGGAGAGCGCCTGCGTCATCACGCTCAGCATGATCAGGCCGGGCACGATGAAGGCGCCGTAGCTGACCCCCTCAACCTCGTCGATGCGCGAGCCGATGGCCGCGCCGAACACCACGAAATAGAGCGAGGTCGAGATGACCGGCGAGATGAAGCTCTGCAACAGCGTGCGGAAGAACCGCGCCATCTCGGAGCGGTAGATGGCCAGGATGGCGTGAAAATTCATGCCGCGCGCCCTTCCATGTCACTGTGGTCCTGCCCGGCCACGAGGTTGACGAAGATGTCCTCGAGCGAATCCTGCGCGGTGTGCACGTCGCTGACCTGCAGGCCCGCGGCGGCGATCTCGCCCATCAGGCGGCCGATGCCGCTGCGCCCGGACCCGGTCTCGTAGCGGTAGACCAGCACGCGCCCGTCCCGCTCCAGTTCCAGCTCATGGGCGGCCAGCGCCTCGGGCAGCGTCTCGACCGGGGTGACGAGGTCGATGCGCAGCTCTTTCTGACCCATGCGCGCCATCAGCCCGGCCTTTTCCTCGACCAGCAGGATCTCGCCCTTGTTGATCACGCCCACGCGGTCGGCGATGGCCTCGGCCTCCTCGATGTAATGCGTGGTCAGGATGATGGTCACGCCATCGGCCTTGAGCTCTTCGACGATGCGCCACATGTCGCGGCGCAACTCGACATCGACCCCGGCGGTGGGCTCATCAAGGAATAGAACGCGCGGATCATGGGCCAGCGCCTTGGCGATAAGGACGCGCCGCTTCATGCCGCCCGACAGCTCCATCGTCTTGCTGTCGCGCTTGTCCCAGAGCGACAGCTTGCGCAGGATCCGCTCGATCGCGGCCGGGTCATGCGGCTTGCCGAACAGCCCGCGCGAGAAGCGCACGCTGTCGGCGACCTTGGTGAAGGGCTCGAGATTGATCTCCTGCGGGACCAGCCCGACCAGCGCGCGGGCGCGGCGATAGTCGCTGACAACGTCATGGCCGCCGACGCGGATCTCGCCCGCGCTGGGGCGGGTGATGCCGCAAATCGCCGAGATGAGCGTGGTCTTGCCGGCCCCGTTCGGTCCGAGCAGCGCGAGGATCTCGCCCTCCTCGATGTCGAGCGTGACGCCCTTGAGCGCCTCGAATCCGCCTTCGTACCATTTCCGCACGTCGCGGATCTCTACCATCGCCATGTCCGGCCCTCCTGTTCGCGTGGGGAAACTAGACCCGATCGTTCAGAATGCAATCGTGCAATCCTGCACAACGGCCATGCATGTCCGTTGGGGGATGGACCGGGCGCGCGCGCGACGCTAGGCGCAGGGCATGACACCTGACACGCATGACCGGCCCGGACTCGGCATCCTGTTCATCTGCATCGGCACGCTGGCCATTTCGGTCAACGACCTGCTGATCAAGGTCCTGTCCGGCGGCTACCCGCTGCACCAGCTGGTCTTCGTGCGCGCGGCGATCGGGCTGGTCTTCACCTTCGGCTTCCTCTTTGCCGAGGGCGGACTGCGCCTGCTGCGCACCGATCGCCCGGGCATCCAGGCGCTGCGCGGCCTGCTGGTGGTGCTGGCCAACATGACCTTCTTCGCCGCGGTGGCGGTGCTGCCGCTGGGCCAGGCGACGGCGCTGTTCTTCGTCGCGCCGCTCTTCATCACGCTGCTGTCCATCCCGATGCTGGGCGAGACGGTGGGCCCGCTGCGCATGGGGGCGGTGGTGGTGGGCTTTGCCGGCGTGGTGATCCTGCAGGAGCCGTGGAAGGCCGAGCTGGACGTGGCGCGCTGGGTGCTGCTGCTGCCGGTGATCGCCGCAGCGCTCTACGCGCTGATGCAGGTGCTGACACGGCGGCTGGGCGTGACCACGCGCGCCTCGGCCCTCGCGGTCTACATCCAGTCGACCTTCCTCGTGGTCTCGCTGGGCTTCTTCGTGGTGGCGGGCGACGGGCGCTTTGCCGAAGGCGTCGAGAACGAGAGCCTGCAATTCCTGCTGCGCGCCTGGCGCTGGCCGCCCGAGGAGGACTGGCCGGTCTTCCTGGGGCTGGGCTGCATGTCGGGCATCGTGGGCTACTGCCTGAGCGCGGCCTACCGCTCGGCCGCGGCGGCGACGGTGGCGCCCTTCGAGTATATCGGCCTGCCGCTGGCGATCTTCTGGGGCTGGGCGATCTTCGGCGAATGGCCGGTACCGGCGACCTGGATCGGCTGCGCGCTGATCATCGGCGCCGGCATCTTCGTCTTCCTGCGCGAACGGCGGCGCGGCCGCCCCACGCCGGGACGCCGCTCGCTCTGGGGACGCCGCTGACAGGGGGCGGACAAGAATTTTCGGAAAATTCTTGCAAATTCCATCTGATGGAATTTGTCCGCCTAGCCGTTCCGGATCGTGTCGATCATCAGCTGCACGTTCTCGGGATCGGCGTCGGGCGTGATGCCGTGGCCGAGATTGAAGATGTGCGGCCCCTTGGAGAACGCCTGCACCACGCGCCTTGTCTCGTCCACCAGCGCCTGGCCGCCGGTGACCATGTGGGTGTTGGCGAGGTTGCCCTGCACGCAGCCCGAGACCTGCACATGCTCGGCCGCCCAGTCGGGGCTGACACTGTCGTCGAGCGCCACGCAATCCGCGCCCGTGGCCGCGTGGAAGCCGACATACTTGTCGCCCGCCTGCCGCGGGAAGACGATCACCGGCAGGCCGGGGAAGCGGCTCTTGAGCTCCTGCGTGATGGTGCGCGCCGGGGCCAGCGCGTAGCGGTCGAAATCCTCGCCCTCGAGCGAGCCGGCCCAGCTGTCGAAGATCTTGACCACCTCGGCGCCGGCCTTCACCTGCTCGGAGAGGTAGTCGATCGTGCCCTCGGTCAGCCGCTCGATCAGCGCCTCGAAAAGCGGGCGGTTCTCGTCCTTGAGCGCGTGCGCCGGGCCCTGGTCGGGCGTGCCCTTGCCCGCGATCATGTAGGTCGCCACGGTCCAGGGTGCGCCGGCAAAGCCGATCAGCGTCGTCTCCTCCGGCAGCTCGCGGGACAGCCGCGACACCGTCTCGTAGATCGGCGAGAGCGTGTCATGGATCATCTCGCCCCGGCCCAGCTTGTCGAAATCGGCCTGGCAAGTGATCGTGGACAGGCGCGGGCCCTCGCCCGTGACGAACCACAGATCCGCCCCCAGCGCCTGCGGCAGCAGCAGGATGTCGGCGAAGAGGATCGCGCCGTCGAACCCGTAGCGCCGGATCGGCTGCAGCGTGACCTCGGTCGCCAGTTCCGGGTTGTAGCACAGCGACAGGAAATCCCCCGCCTCGGCCCGCGTGGCGCGGTACTCGGGCAGGTAGCGGCCCGCCTGCCGCATCATCCAGACCGGCGGTACCGGCAATGTCTCGCCCGCCAGGGCACGCAGGATCGTCTTGCTCATCGGGGGCCTCCCATCCGTTTTCCGTCGCATATGGCAAATCAAGCCCGGTTGCCAGCGGGCAGCCTGCCGCATAAAGCTTTGCGCATGAAGACGGATCTGCCCTCCCCCGCCGCCCCCCTGAAGATCGGCACCCGCGGCTCGCCGCTGGCGCTGGCCCAGGCCCACGAGACCCGCGACAGGCTGGCCGCCGCGCATGACCTGGCGCCGGAGGCCTTCGAGATCGTGGTGATCAAGACCACCGGCGACGACCGCGCGATGATCGCCGCGGACCGGCCGCTGAAGGAGATCGGCAACAAGGGCCTGTTCACCAAGGAGATCGAGGAGGCGATGCTGGACGGCCGCATCGACATCGCCGTCCACTCGATGAAGGACATGCCGGTCGAGCAGCCCGAGGGGCTGGTGCTGGACTGCCTGCTGCCGCGCGAGGACACGCGCGACGCCTTCATCTGCCCGCATGCCGCGACCATCGCCGATCTGCCGGACGGCGCGGTGGTGGGCACCTCGTCGCTGCGCCGCCGCTCGCAGCTGCTGCACCGCCGCCCCGACCTGCGCGTGGTCGAGTTCCGCGGCAACCTGCAGACCCGGCTGAAGAAACTCGAGGACGGCGTAGCCTATGCCACCTTCCTCGCCTGCGCGGGGCTGAGCCGGCTGGGCATGACCCATGTGCCGCAGACCCCGATCCCGCCCGAGGACATGCTGCCCGCCGTCGCGCAGGGCGCAATCGGCATCGAGCGCCGCGAGAGCGATTCGCGCGTGGCAGGGATGCTGGCGGCAATCCACGACCTGACCACCGCCCAACGGCTGGCGGCCGAGCGCGCCTTCCTGGCCGCGCTCGACGGCTCGTGCGAGACGCCGATCGCCGCGCTGGCCGAGCTGGACGGCGATCAGCTGCACCTGCGCGGCGAGATCCTGCGCCCCGACGGCTCGGAAGCGCATGCCGGCGCGGTCAGCGGGCCGATCGTCGAGGGGCCCGAGCTGGGCCGCGCCCTGGCCGCCGATCTGCTGTCGCGCGCCGGTCCCGGCTTCTTCGACTGGCGCGGATAGGCCCGCCGGCGCGGGCCCTCGCCACTCCGTGACCCACGGGGCGGCAGAATCATGCTACCCTTTGTCGCATCGTGCGCTTGCCGGTCTGGCCGTGGGCGCCCCATGGCCCTGCCCGGTTGGTATGCGCATGCCAACGAGGAGGTAAGACATGGCTCAGACGATCGGCAATCCCGGCACATGGCTGGCCAACGTGATCGGCCGCACCGGGCGACACGTGGCGGCAAGCACCTCGCGGCTGGGCAGCGAGGACGTGGCCCCGCCGCAGGTCCAGACCCTCTCGATGCAGGATATTCGCGGCGCGCTGCGTGACGGCTGGGCCGATTTCCAGGCCAGCCGCAGCGACGTGATGTTTCTCGTCCTGCTCTACCCGGTGATGGGGCTGGTCCTGATGGGGATCGGGCTGCAGATGTCGCTGGTGCCGCTGCTCTTCCCGCTGGTCGCGGGCTTTGCCCTGCTGGGCCCGGTGGCCGCCGTCGGGGTCTACGAGATCAGCCGCCGGCGCGAGGCCGGCGAGGATGCCGGCATGCTGAGCGCGCTGAAAGTGGTGGAGCGCCCTTCGTTCAGCGCGATCCTCGTGCTTGGGCTCTACCTGGCGATGCTGTTCCTGGCCTGGATGGCGGTGGCGATGACGCTCTACTCGGTCACGATGGGCCCCGGCGCGCCGGCCTCGATCGGGGCGTTCCTGTCCCAGGTTCTGGGCACCGGGGCGGGCTGGACGATGATCGTGCTGGGCTGCGGGATCGGCTTCGTCTTTGCGCTGGTGGTTCTGGCCGTGTCGGTCGTGGCCTTCCCGCTGCTGCTCGACCGCAAGACAGGTCTTCCCGTGGCGGTCGAGACATCGGTGCGCGTGACCCGGCAGAACCCGCAGGTGATCCTGGCCTGGGGCGCGCTGGTGGCCGGGCTGCTGGTGCTGGGCAGCCTGCCCTTCCTGCTGGGGCTGGTGCTGGTGCTGCCCTGGCTGGGCCATGCCACCTGGCATCTCTATCGCCGCGCGGTGAAGTGACGCCGTGACGTGACCCCGGCGCAGGAGGGGCCGCCCCCGCCTGCGCCACACGGTCAGTCGCGGACCTTGAGGACGATCTTGCCGATATGGTCCGAGCTTTCCATCCGCGCATGGGCCGCGGCGGCCTCGTCCAGCGGAAACTCGGAATCCATGACCGGCGCCACGCGTCCCGCCTCCAGCAGCGGCCAGACATGGGTGCGCAGCGCCTCGGCGATGCGGGCCTTGGCCAGGTCGCTCTGCGGGCGCAGCGTGCTGCCGGTGATCGTCAGGCGGCGCACCATGAGCTGGGCAAAATTCAGCTCGGCCTTGGGGCCCTGCAGAAAGGCGATCTGCACCAGCCGCCCGTCATCGGCCAGCGCCTTGACGTTGCGCGGGATGTAATCGCCCCCCACCATGTCGAGGATCAGGTTCGCCCCGCCCTCGGCGCGCAAAACCTCGACGAAATCCTCGTCGCGGTAGTTGATCGCGCGCTCGGCGCCCAGCCGCGTGCAGGCGGCACATTTCTCGGCCGAGCCGGCGGTGGCGAAGACCCGTGCGCCGAAATGCCGGGCCAGTTGGATCGCCGTTGTGCCGATCCCGGACGAGCCGCCATGCACGAGGAAACGCTCGCTCGCCTGCAGGCCGCCGCGGTCGAAAACGTTGGTCCAGACGGTGAAGAAGGTCTCGGGCAGGCAGGCCGCCTCTTTCAGCCCCATCCCGTCGGGCACGGGCAGGCAATGCGCGGCGGGTGTGGCGACATACTCGGCATAGCCCCCGCCCGGCAGCAGGGCGCAGACCGCGTCGCCGACGCGCGGCCAGTCGACCCCGTCCCCCACGGCCACCACGGTGCCCGAAGCCTCAAGCCCCGGCAGGTCCGAGGCGCCGGGCGGCGGCGCGTAATTGCCTGCGCGCTGCAGCGCGTCGGGGCGGTTGACCCCGGCATAGGCCACTTCAATCACCACCTGTCCGGCCGCGGGCTCGGGCCGCCCGCGCGTCACGGGGCGCAGCACCTCGGGTCCGCCCGGCTCAGAAATCTCGATTGCTCGCATGTCCGTCATCCGCTGATCCTTTCGACTTGGCCCGCGTGGTAGCAAGTCGGCGGCGGCGGACAAAGGGCAAAGCGTCCCGGGTCGTTGAGGCCTAGCGCGCGCCGCTTTGCCCCGGCAGGTCGTCGTGCATCCCCTGCCCCGGTGCGCGCACGAGGTCGAAGAGCTTTGAAGGCCCTGCCATCAGCGTGCCGAAGAGCCGGTTGTCCTGCATCGAGGCCTTCACCTTCTCGATCTGCATCACGTCCTCGATCCGGCGGTCGAGGAAATCCCAGGTCGCCTCGTTGCCCAGCGAATCGTCGCCCAGCCAGTAGAGCACGGTGGCCGAGTAGACCCCCGACAGGCTGGCGCGCTTGGTGTACCAGTTGATGTCCTCCGAGCTGTCGCCCAGCGCGGTCCAGATCGCGTCGGCCGTGCCCCAGATCAGCCGCGCGCCCTCGGCCGCATGCATCGGCAGGGCGAACAGCGTCGTGCCCCGGCGCACCGCCTCGCGGTCATCCACCGCCTCGATCCGGGCGCGCACGGCAAAGGCCACCTTGTCGCGGAAGCGCATCTCGCTCAGGTCGGCGGCCGCGATCCGGTCGCGCATCAAGGCATCACCGCGCTTGTGATAGGCCACGGCAAGATCCACCGCGCCGCGCGGGAACAGGCCGCGCGCCACCGCGCGCTCGGTCTCGGTGTCGCGGATCGCGGCGCGGAACGTGGCCTCGGACCAGCCGTCGAACGGCACATGCATCAGCGCGGCGTCCAGCAGGCTGTCGGCAGTCGTCTCGGTCATGGGATCGTCTCCTCGTGGCGTTGGGCGTGACACTAGACAACTAGGCCGCTGCTTGCTATACGGCCACCTCCTGCAATTTTCCTTGCAACTCGAAACTAGAAAGGTGGTGACAACCACATGCAGGTCAGTGTTCGCGACAACAATGTCGATCAGGCGCTCCGCGCCCTGAAGAAAAAGCTGCAGCGCGAAGGCGTGTTCCGCGAAATGAAGCTTCGGCAGCATTTCGAGAAACCCTCCGAGAAGAAGGCCCGTGAAAAGGCCGAGGCGATTCGTCGTGCCCGCAAGCTGGCGCGCAAGAAGGCCCAGCGCGAAGGGCTGCTCTAAGCGCCCGCCTTTGTCTTCAGACACTGAAGTCACGTGACAACCCCCGGAGGCCGCCTCTCGGGGGTTCGTCTGTTTAAGGGCCCGGCAAATTGTGCGCGGCTTGGTCTTGCGGACCCCGAACCCTACCCTTGCCCCAACCGGACAATGCAGAGAGGCGGAGCACATGTCGAAACGGATCGCAATCGTGGGGGGCGGCTACCTGGGCGCCGAGCTGGCCCGGTCGCTGGAGGACACGGCCGAGGTCACGCTGATCGAGCAGCGCAGCCATTTCGTGCATACCTCGGCGATGATCCGCGCCGTGGTCACGCCCGAGCTGCTGGACGATGCGCTGATCCCCTATGACAAGCTGCTCTCGCGCGGTCGCGTTCTGCAGGCCCGTGCGACCGCGCTGGACGCGGAAGGCGTGACGCTGGCGGATGGCAGCCGGGTCGCGGCCGATTATGTCGTTGCCGCCACCGGATCGTCCAATGCCCTGCCCTTCAAGGCAAAGGGCGACGACATTGCCTGGCTGCGGGCGCAGAACGCCGAAGCGCATGCGCGCCTGGTCGCGGCCAAGACCGTGGCCATCGTGGGCGCCGGCGCCGTGGGCACCGAGCTGGCCGGCGAGATCGCGCATTTCATGCCCGACAAGACGGTCTACCTGATCTCGGACCAACCTGCGCTTTTCCCCGACCAGCCCGCCGCGCTGGGGCGCGCGCTGACCGTCAAGCTGCGCCACATGGGCGTGAAGCTGGTGCTGGGCGCGCGGGCCGAGGATCTGCCCGAAACCACCGCGCCTTTCGAGGGCACCCTGACCCTGTCGGACGGCACGCGGATCGAGGCGGATCTCGTCTTCCCGGTGCTGGGCGCGACGGCCAGCTCGGAGCTGCTGACCAACCTGCCCGGCGCCGAGGTGACGGGCCAGGGCCGGATCAAGGTGGATGACTGGCTGCGCCCCTCCCCGCAGCTCCCCAACCTTTTCGCGGCGGGCGACGTGGCTGCCACCGGCGACGGCATGACCGTGGTCGCCACCGCGCGGCAGGGGCCGTGGCTGACCAAGACGCTCAAGGCGCTCTGCGCCGGCCGCCGGGTCGAGGACCTGCCCCGCTACACGCCCTGGCGCAAGGCGCCGATCCTGATCCCGCTGGGCCCCCGGCGCGGCAGTTCCTTCCTTGTGCTGAAGACGGTGGGCGACCTGCTGACCCGCCAGATGAAGGGCAAGGACCTGTTCATCGGCAAGTACCAGCGCGCCTTCGGCCGCCGCTGAGCGGATCCCGCCAATGAAAAAGCCCCGGCGCAATGGCCGGGGCTTTGCAGGGGCGGAGCGGTCAGACGGGGCTCAGCCCGGCCCGATCATGAAGCAGTTGAGCTGGCGCGCATGCAGCCGGCGGCAGGCCAGCTCGGCCGTGTCGCGGGTCAGGCCCATGAAGTTGGCATCCCATCCGCGCGATCCCTTGACCACCTTGCGCAGCGCGCCGTCCAGCGTCGCCGTCTCGGTCAACGCGGTCTTCAGCAGCACCTTCTCGGCGGCGAAGCGGTTGGGGAAGCGGCCGATATTGATGCCCCAGTGACGTCCGCCCGAGGTCGACAGGCGGGTGACCACCTCGGCCTTGCGCGCCGGGGTCGGCGGCTCTTCGGCGGTGGCGGCCAGCAGCAGCCCCTCCGGGCGCGGCACCGGCTTGGGCGAGGCGTCCGGCGCGCGGGACGAGGCCTCGGCCGCGGCGGCGATCTGCACCTCTTTCAGCACGGTTTCGATATCATCCTGCAGATCGGCCACCAGCGGCGCCACGTCGGGCGTGGTGTCGGGCACCGGACGTGCCACCGGGCGCAGGCTGCGCGCCACGGCGGCGCTGCCGCGACGGATGATCTTGCCGCTGTCGGCGGGCGGGATGCCGGCCTTGGCCGTGGTCACGACCGGCCCGCTGGCGCGGCCAAGATAGGGCGGCACGCGCGGGGCCCGCAGCGCCACGCGCGACGGCGACCGGGAAAAGCCCAGGTCCAGCAGCTCGGCCACCTTGGCATTGCGCGACGCGGTGGAGCGGCCGCCGAACACCGTGGCGATCACCCGCTCGGAGCCGCGCTGCGCCGAGGCGACGAGGTTGAAACCCGCCGCACGCGTGTAGCCGGTCTTGATCCCGTCCGCGCCGCGATAGGCCTGCAGCAGCCGCCGGTTGGTATGGGCGACCCGGCGCACGCCCGCATCGGCCGTCTGGCGCGAGAACAGGTTGTAGTACATCGGGTAGTCATAGATCATGTGACGCCCCAGCAGGGTCATGTCGCGCGCCGTGGACAGGTGCCCGTCCTCGGTCAGCCCATGGGCGTTGCGGAAGGTGGTGCGCGTCATGCCCATGGCCTTGGCCGTGCGGTTCATGCGCCGGGCAAAGGCGGCCTCTGAGCCCTCGATCGCCTCGCCGATGGCGGTGGCCGCGTCATTGGCCGATTTCACCGCCGCGGCCCGCACGAGATAGCGCAGCTTGATCTTCTGCCCGGTCCGCAGCCCCAGCTTGGAGGGTGGCTCGGACGCGGCAAAGCGCGAGATCGTGACCATCGCGTCCATGGTGATCTCGCCGTTCTGCACCGCCTCGAAGGCGATGTAGAGCGTCATCATCTTGGTGAGCGAGGCCGGATGCAGCCGCGTATCGGCATTGCTGGCATGCAGCACCTTGCCGTTGCGCGCGTCCATGACCATCGCTGCGTAGGGTGCGGCTGCCGTGGCGATCGGCACCATCAATGCCAGCCAGACAAACGTCACCATTCCCAGGCCGTACCGGCCTGACTGCCCGCGAAGTCCCTTCACGTGTTCCGCCTTTCTGCCTCGACCCCCGATTTTTCGGTGGGTTTTGTCGATTATTGTCCACAACCATAGCATGCCAGATGGTTTCAGAAAAGCTTACAGACTGTTGATTTCCCCTGTTTTTTGCAGATCGGGTGATGCAACATCTTGGGGATTCCCCCCAAAGCCCCCCCAAGACCGGCCAATGTGTTCCGATTGTGGCAGATTGCGGCGGAAATGTGGCGACTCGGGCCCGCGCGTCAGCCGATCTCATCGACCAGCGCGGCCAGCCCCGACAGGTCGGACAGGCTGCGAAAGCGCGGGCTGTCCTCGGGCGCCTCGGCGTGTTCCAGGGCCCAGGCCAGGTCGTGCGGCACATGCACCCCCCAGCCGCCCACCGCGATGGCCGGGCGCACGTCGGATTTCATCGAGTTTCCGACCATCATCGCACCCTCTGCCCCGCCGGGGGCGGCGCCGAAGATGCGCGCATAGGTGTCCGGCGCCTTGTCCGAGACGATCTCGACCCCGTCGAACAGATCGCCCAGCCCCGATTGCGCCAGCTTGCGCTCCTGGTGCAGCAGGTCCCCCTTGGTGATCAGCAGCAGGTGATGGCTGGGCGCCACCGCTTCCACCGCCTCGCGGGCATGGGGCAAGAGCTCGATCGGGTGGTCCAGCATGTCGCGCCCTGCCGCCAGCAGCTCCGAGATGACCGAGGCCGGCACCCGCCCATCGGTCACCTCGATCGCGGTCTCGATCATCGACAGGGTGAACCCCTTCACGCCGAATCCGTAATGGCCGATATTGCGCCTCTCCGCCGCCAGCAGCCGCGCATCGAGGTGATCGCGCTCGGCATGGTCGGCCAGCAATTCGGCGAATCGCGCCTGCGTCAGGCTGAAGAACCGCTCGTTGTGCCAGAGCGTGTCGTCCGCATCGAATGCAATTGTCCTGAGATTGCGCGCCATTCGTCCTCCATGGGGCAGCCCCCCCTTTTCGCCACCGCTCGGTAGACTATATAACGGCGTCACATCCAGACACGCAAAGCGCGACAGGTTCCGATGACAGACGCCCGCATGGCTCGGACAAATCCCCTGACCGGCAGCACCACCCCGCCCGATGACGGCGAGGGCGAGGCTGGCGTGGTCGTCAAGACCAAGCCGCGGACCAAACGGCCGCCGCTCTACAAGGTGCTGCTGCTGAACGACGATTACACGCCCATGGAATTCGTGGTGCATGTGCTCGAACGGTTCTTCGGCATGACACACGCGCAGGCCTTCGAGGTCATGCTGACGGTGCACAAGAAAGGCGTGGCCGTGGTGGGCGTGTTCAGCCACGAGATCGCCGAGACCAAGGTGGGACAGGTGATGGATTTCGCGCGGCGCCACCAGCACCCGCTGCAATGCACGATGGAAAAGGAATAGACGCCCTGACCGCGTCCTGCCTGCCGGCCGTGCGGCCCCTGCCCCTCCCGTCCCTGCTGCGCGTGGAGATCCGGTCATGAGCACCGATCGCCTTGGCTTTGCGCTGGCCTCGGGCCTGACCCTGCCGGCCGAGGGGCGCGTGGTGCTGTTCGGCCCGCCGGGCGATGCGCCCCTGCCCGATCTCGCGCCCGAGCGCCTGCAGGTCGTGCAGCGCTTTCGCCCCGATTTCGATGCCTGGGAGGCGCGCGGGATCGAGACCGTGACCGCCCCCGAGGCCGCCTGTTCTGCCGCCATCGTCACGCTGCCCCGTGCCCGGGACCTGGCCGAGGCCCGCATTGCCGAGGCCTGTGCTGCCGCGCCCGGCGGGCTGGTCGTGGTGGACGGGGCCAAGACGGACGGGATGGACGCGATGATCAAGGCGCTGCGCGCCCGGGTCGAGCTGCTGGGCCAGGTGTCCAAGGCGCATGGCAAGGTGGTCTGGTTCAACGCCGATACGGCGCTGGCACGGGACTGGGCGCGCACGCCCACACGCAACGTCGAAGGCGCGTGGACCGCGCCGGGCGTGTTCTCGGCCGAAGGCGTCGACCCGGCCAGCGAGTTGCTGGTGCGCAACCTGCCGCTGCTGGCGGGGCCGGTGGCGGATCTGGGCGCCGGATGGGGCTGGATGTCGCGCGCGATCCTGCGCACGCCCCATGTCACCAAGCTCTACGTGGTCGAGGCCGATCTCGCCGCGCTGGACTGTGCCCGGCTGAACATCGACACGCCCAAGGCATCGTTTCACTGGGCCGATGCCACGCGGTGGGAGCCCCCGTCCCCGGTCTCGGCCGTGGTGATGAACCCGCCCTTCCACCAGGGGCGCCGCGCCGATCCCGCGCTGGGGCAGGCCTTCATCGCCGCCGCGGCACGGATGCTGGACCCGCGCGGCGCGCTCTGGATGGTGGCCAACCGCCACCTGCCCTATGAAGGCGCGCTGGCCGCGTCCTTCCGGGACGTGACCGAGCTGGAGGGCGGCACCTCGCGCTTCAAGCTGTTCCACGCCGCCCGCCCCTCTCGCAACCGGCGCTGATTCCGGTTAGGGGCACCGGACAACCAAACGAGGCTCGCATGGGTTTTTCAATCGAAGGCAAGACGGCCATCGTCACCGGCGCCGCCAACGGGGTCGGCCTGGCCATCGCGCGGCATTTCGTCGACAAGGGCGCCAATGTCATGCTGGCGGACATGGACGAGCCGCGCCTGCACAAGGAATGCGGCAAGACCGATGATGACGGCAACATGCGCTATTTCGCGGGCGACCTGCGCGAGAGGCTGACCATGGCCAACCTGCTGTCGGCCACGCTGGATGCGTTCGACCGGGTCGACGTGCTGATCAACGGCTCGCGCCAGATGCTGCCCTCGGACCCGCTGGACATCGAGGACGACACCGTTCCGCAGCTGCTGGAGCAGAACCTGATGACCTCGCTGCGGATGAGCCAGCTGGTCGCCAAGCGCATGATCAAGCAGGCCAAGGACCAGACCGAGGGACAGGTCGGCTCGATCATCAACCTGTCCTCGATCGCCGCGCGCCGCACCCATCCCGAGCTGCTGGGCTACTCGGTCTCCTGCGCCGCGCTCGACCAGATGACGCGCTCGATGGCGGTGGCGCTGGCGCCCGAGCGGATCCGGGTGAACGCGGTGGCCTTCGGCTCGGTCATGTCGGCCAGCCTCAAGGACACGCTGAAAGAGCATACCAGCTACCGGTCGGATATCGAGGACCACACGCCGCTCGGCCGCATCGCCGCCCCGCGCGACCTGGCCGAGACGGTGCAGTTCCTGTCCTGCGACGGGGCGGGCTTCGTCACCGGCCAGATCCTGACCGTGGATGGCGGGCGCACCCTGCTGGACCCGGTCGCCGCCCCCGCCCACTGATCCGGCGCAGGGGTGCTTCTCATCCGGCGCCGCCGGCCCTAGAGTGCCGCAAACCGAACAAGGAGAGCCGCCATGTCCGAGGCCATGTTGCCGGAAAAATCGCAGGCCAGCGCGTGGTTTCGCACCCTGCGCGACGAGATCGTCGCCAGTTTCGAGGCGCTGGAGGACAGCCATGACACCGGCCCCTTCGCCGAGGCCGCGCCCGGCCGCTTCGAGGTGACCGAGACGACGCGTCACTCCGATGACGGCTCGGATGCGGGCGGCGGGCTGATGAGCGTGATGCGCGGCGGGCGCGTCTTCGAGAAGGTCGGCGTCAACGTCTCGACCGTCTATGGCACGCTGGGCGACGCGGCGCAGAAGGCGATGGCCGCCCGCGGCGTGCCCGGCGCGGCCGAGGATCCGCGGTTCTGGGCCTCGGGGATCAGCCTCGTGGCGCATATGCAGAACCCGCACGTGCCGGCGGTGCACATGAACACGCGCATGTTCTGGATGCCCGCGGCATGGTGGTTCGGCGGCGGCTCGGACCTGAACCCCTGCATCGAGTATGACGCGGACACGGCGCATTTCCACGCCACCCAGAAGGCGCATCTGGACCCGCATGGCGAGGCGGAATACCCCCGCCTCAAGGCCTGGGCGGACGAGTATTTCTACATCCCCCACCGCAAGCGCGCCCGCGGCGTGGGCGGCATCTTCATGGATGACCGCAATACCGGCGACTGGATCGCGGATTTCACGCTGACGCAGGATATCGGCCGCGCCTTCCTGCCGGCCTATGTGCCGCTGGTCGAAAAGCGCCGCGTCATGCCCTTTTCCGAGGCCGACAAGGACACGCAGCTGGTGCATCGCGGCCTCTATGCCGAGTACAACCTCGTCTATGACCGGGGCACCAAGTTCGGGCTGGCCACCGGCCATGACGCCAATGCCGTGCTGATGAGCCTGCCGCCGCTCGCCAAGTGGGTCTGACCCGGGGGCCCGCTTCGTCTACCAGTACATCAGCGCCGCCCGCTCACTCCCGTAGCGGGCGAACATGCGCACCCGCAGGATGTATTCCTGGCCCTGTTCCAGCCGCACGGTCAGGGTCGTGTTCGCCTCCTGCCCGGCATCGTCGCCGCCCGCGACGTAGCGCGTCACGTCGCCATCGCGGCGGAACAGCACCATCAGCAGGTCCACCTGCCCGAAGGCGCGGATCGTGTGGTCGCGCGTGGCCTCGGGCACCAGCAGGTAATTGGCCTGCTCGGTCGCCTCCAACTCGACCAGGACCGAGCGGAAGGGCGCCAGCCCGATCAGCTCCTCCGGCGTCATGGGCGGGTAGAAGCGCCGCACCTCGGCCCGGTCGGTCTCGCTCAGCCCCAGCGCCGGGCGCAGCCCGGTGCGGTGATAGGGCTCGGGCTGCAGGATCAGCCCGGGCGCAAAGCCGTAATGCATGATCGAATCCGGATCCCAGTCCGATCCGGTGACCAAGCGCGGTGCCAGCTTGCGCAGCACGTTGTGATAGGTGCGCGCCCGGTCCCAGTTGTTGGGCGGGCCGGCGAAATGGCGATAGACCGCGTCCTCGTCCCAGACCAGCCCCGAGAACGGGTTCTGGTGCTCATGCGGAAAGCCCAGCGTGTGCCCGATCTCGTGCACCGCCGTGTCGATGCCGCGCGGGTCGCGGCGCAGGTCCCAGCCGATATTCATCGTCCGTTCGGCCTGGCCCGGAATATCGATCACGTCGCGCCCCACATAGGACCACGAGCCGCCGGGCTGAAAGCCGATGCGGATCTCAGCCTCGGAGATGTCGCCGGTCTCGACAAAGCCCAGCCCGATCCCGACATCGGCCCAGGTGTCGAAGGCCTCGCGCACCATGCGGATATTGGCGCGGTCCCCGGCAAAGGGCCCCTCTTCGAAGAAATAGTAATGCAGGATCGTGCCGTTGACCCATTTGCGGTCCGAATAGCGGATCAGCTCGGCCCGCGCGCTGGACACCGTGTCGGGCAGGCTGCGCTCGGGCACCGCGGGCAGCGCGCATTCGCCCAAGGGCGCGGCGCTGTCGGGTCCGGGCGCGCGCCCTCCGGGCTCCGGCGTGGCCGGATCGTCGAGCCGGCGGCTGAGCGTGTCGATCATCTCCTCGATATCGTCGAGGCGGCGGGCAAGGTGCCGGTCGTAATCCGACGGGCGCGGGGATTTCTGGGAATGGGCCATGGCGATGCTCTGAAATTTGCTGCTGAAAGTCCCGCCATGATGGCAGAATATGCGGCAAAAATCAACTTCAGGGTGTGCGCCTCACGCGTCGCGCCATGCGCCCGGGGGCAGATCGTCCAGCGTCCAGTCGCCCACCGCCCAGCGCACCAGCCGCAGGCAGGGCAGCCCCACATGGGCGGTCATGCGCCGCACCTGCCGGTTGCGCCCCTCGGTGATGGTGATCCGCAGCCAGCCATCCGGCACGGTCTTGCGGAAGCGCACCGGCGGGGTGCGCGGCCAGAGCACGGGCGGATCGATCGCCGCGACCCGGGCGGGCCGCGTGGGGCCGTCCTTGAGCGTCACGCCACGGCGCAGCGCGGCGATCTGCGCGGGCTCGGCCCGGCCCTCGACCTGCACGAGATAGGTCTTGGGGCGCTTGAAGCGGGGATTGGCGATGCGCGCCTGCAGCTTGCCGTCATCGGTCAGCACCAATAGCCCCTCGCTGTCACGATCCAGCCGCCCGGCCGGGTAGACCCCGGGCAGGTCGATGAAATCCGACAAGGTGGCGCGCGGGCTGTCGGCAGTGCCACGATCGGTGAATTGCGACAGCACGCCGTAGGGCTTGTTGAAGAGGATCACGCGCGCCATGGGGCCTCGGGGGCAATATCCGTTTCGTACGATCCGGACGGGATTTTCGTCATTCCGGACACCCTCGCTCAGCCCCGCCGTGCGCGGAAGAAATCCCGCAGCAGCGCGGCCGCCTCGGGCTCGGCCAGCCCGTCATAGATTTCGGGGACGTGGTGGCATTGCGGGTGGCTGAAGATGCGCGGCCCCTGCGCCACCCCGCCGGACTTGGGATCGGAGGCGCCGTAGTAAAGCCGCCGGATCCGCGCCAGAGAGATCGCGGCGGCGCACATCGGACAGGGCTCGAGCGTGACGTAGAGGTCATGGTCCGGCAGCCGTTCGGCCCCGGCGGCGCGCAGCACCAGCATCTCGGCATGGGCCGTCGGGTCCTGCAATTCGCGCGTGCGGTTCCCGGCGCTGGCGACCACCCGGCCACCGGGCGCGACCAGCACGGCGCCTACCGGCACCTCGCCACGGGCGAAGGCCGCGCGCGCGGCCTTCAGCGCCAGGTCCATATGCGACACGAAACTCATACCGCTTGGTACCGGTCCCGGCGGGCGGGGGAAAGGCGCTTGCAAGCGCCTTTCAAGCGGCGTGCACGCCGCTTTGAAGGGCCTTCGAAGGCCCTTCCGCTCCGCGCCCGGCCTGCGTTAAGGAAGGGCATGAGCAAGGATACCCCAGAGGGCGAGCGAATCGCCAAGGTCATCGCGCGCGCGGGCCGGGCCAGCCGCCGCGAGGCCGAGCGGCTGATCGAGGCCGGCCGCGTCACGGTGAACGGCGCCCAAGTCGAACGCGCCGCGCTGAACGTCACCCCGTCGGACCGGATCACCGTGGACGGCACCCCGCTCGAGGCGCCCGACGCGGCGCGGCTGTGGCTCTACCACAAGCCCACGGGCCTCGTGACCACGACGCGGGACGAGCAGGGCCGGCCCACCATCTACGACGAACTGCCCGACGACCTGCCCCGGGTGATGAGCGTGGGGCGGCTGGACCTGAACTCCGAGGGGCTGCTGCTGCTGACCAATGATGGCGGGGTCAAGCGCAAGCTGGAGCTGCCCTCGACCGGCTGGCTGCGAAAGTACCGCGTGCGCGTCAAGGGCCGGCCCACCGATGCCATGCTGGCGCCGCTGCGTGACGGGCTGGAGGTCGACGGCATGCGCTTTCAGCCCATGACCGTGGCGCTGGACCGCCAGCAGGGCGCCAATGCCTGGCTGACCGTCGGGCTGCGCGAGGGCAAGAATCGCGAGATCCGCCGCGCCATGTCCGATATCGGGCTGGAGGTGAACCGGCTGATCCGCCTGTCTTACGGCCCCTTCCAGCTGGGCCAGCTGAAACCGGGCGAGGTGCAGGAGGTGCGCCGCAAGATCCTGCGCGACCAGCTGGGCCTGCCCGCCCCCGAGACCGAGGGCACGGCGACGGCCAGGAAACGCCCGGTGCGGCGCCGGCGGAGCCCGCCGGGACGCGGCCGGAGCTGAGCGCGCGGGCCCCGGCGCCGCCCCGTCCCGGCACGCTCGGCCCCGGCCTGCCCCAGAACACCTCACACGGCATTAACCTTTCTCAGTTTTTCCCGGCCCCTGCCCCGATTTCGCCCGGATTGGGCCGGACCTTGGGGGCATGACATCCCTCATCGCCCTTGCCACGATTCTGTTGACCTCGGTCCTGGTGCTCAGCCAGCTGCCCGGGATCGCGCGCGACACCTATGACGCGCTCGCCGGATGCGCGGCCCGGGCACGGGCCGATCATCGGCTGCCGCAGCGCGCGGCCTTCCTGGCGCTCTGGGCGATGATCTTCCTGCTCAGCTATCTCTAGGTGGAGGCCCTCATGATCCCCAAGGACAGGCGTGCCCGGACCGCAACGACCGCGCCCGATGACGCGGCCTTCGATTCCTGGCTCAACATCCTGTTCCTGGCGGCCTTCCCGCTGCTGCTCTGGCTGTTCCGCGGCTCGTTCGCCGGGGTGGCCACGGCGCTGATGGCGCTGTGGATCTTCTCTATCGGTCTGCGGCTGATCGCGCATGGCCACCGGCTGCACCAAGCCTATGACGCCGCGCCGGTCGCCCGGCGCCCGCGCCTGCCGCGCAAGATCCTGGGCTCGGCCCTGATCGGGGTGATGGTGCTGATCCTGGCCGGGCACCAGTTCGCCACGCTGATGCCGCCGCTGCTGATGGGCCTGACGGGCATGGCGCTGAGCCTTGCGGCCTTCGGGCCGGACCCGCTGCGCGACAAGGGCGAACAACAGCCCGTCAATTCCGCCGCGCTGGAGGTCGAGGCCGCGCAGGCCCGGCTGGAGGATGTGCTGGTCGAACTGACCGACCGCATTGCCGCCCTGCAGGATGCCGACCTGACCCGGCGCAGCGAGGCGACCCGCGCCATGGTGCTGCGCTGCATGCGCAGCATCGGCCACACGCCCGAAGAGCGGGCCCGCATCCTCAAGCCGGTGACCCGCTTCGCCGAAATGCTGGAAACCGAGACCGCGCGGCTGGAGGACGCCGCAAGGCGCGAGGATTTCCGCTTTGCCCGCCGTCGCTTCGTCGCCAAGCTGGACGTGATGGCCGAAAGCTTCGAGGAACGCGCCCGGCGGCACGGGCTGCGCGGCGGCCGCGACGTGTTCGACATGGAGGCGGACTTCCTGCTGGAGCGCATGCCGCGCGAATCCGCTGCCTGACGCCCCTCGCCGCGGGTTCCCCCTAGCAAGCGCAGCAATTTGCCCTTAAGTTCTGCGGCGTAAGCAGAGCGCGGGGGAGCCATGTCCGGAAACGCCTTGCAGAAGGTGAGCTACGTGCTGTTGATCGTGCTCCTGTTCGGGGTGGCGACCGGCTGGCTCGGGGGGCTCTAGGCATGGCGCAGCGCTATGGCGGCAAGTACAGCCCCGACGGCGAAAGCGGCCCGGAGCCCGGCGACCGCCCGGCCTATGCGGGTGCGACGGTGACGCCGGTCGGTGCACGCTCGAACCTGCTTTTCATCCCGCCCATCGTGCTGGCCGCGCTGTCGCTGAATGACGGTGCCGTGGGCCTCGCCGCGGGACTGGGCGGCGCGGGCGCGCTGCTGCTGGGCGCCTGGCTGCTGCGCGACGGGCTGAAGGCGCAGGCCGCCTATGACGCGCGCAAGGTGGCGCGCCGTCCGGGCATCCCGCGCAAGCTGTTTGCCGCCGTGCTGACCGGGATCGGCGCCGCGATCGCCGCCTGGCGGTCCGAGCCCGGGCTGGTCGCACCGCTGATCTTCGGCGGCGCCGCGACCGCGCTGCACCTCGGCGCCTTCGGCCTCGATCCGATGAAGGACAAGGGGATGGAGGGGATCGACACCTTCCAGCAGGACCGCGTCGCCCGGGTGGTGGACGAGGCCGAGAAACACCTGGCCGACATGACGGACGCGGTGAAACGTGCCGGCGACCGGCAGGTCGAGGCCCGGGTCGAGCGCTTTGCCGGCAAGGTGCGCGAGATGATCCGCACGGTCGAAGAGGATCCCCGCGACCTGACGGCGGCCAAGAAATTCCTTGGCGTCTACCTGATGGGCGCCCGGGATGCGGCGGTGAAGTTTTCCGATGTCTACGCGCGCAAACGCGACCGCGATGCGCGCAGCGATTTCATGATGCTGTTGACCGATCTGGAAGAGAGCTTTGACAAGAAGATCGACAGGCTGTTGCTGGACAACAATGCCGATCTGACCGTCGAGATCGAGGTACTGCGCGAGCGTCTGCAGCGCGAAGGTGTCCGTCTCGACACGCGATGAAGTGATTTAATGCGGGAGCCCCCATGTCTGAGAATGTACGCCAAGAAGCCGAGAAGGCAGTGACCCTGGTCGACGAGGTGAACGCGGTGGTTCTGCCCGAGCCGCGCGACGCCAATGCCATCGTGCACCTGAAGGAGGCCGACGCCCCGGTCGGCGAGGAGATCCGCACCCGCATGGACGAGATCGACATGCGCGACACGAACTCCATCGTGTCCTTCGGCTCCGCCGCGCAGGCCGAGCTGCAGGAGATCAGCCAGGCCATGCTGGCCGATGTGCGCAACAAGGATGTGGGCCCGGCGGGTGACGGGCTGCGCAACATGGTCACCACGATCCGCGGCTTCTCGGTCTCGGAGCTGGACGTGCGCCGCGAACGCTCGTGGTGGGAAAAGCTCTTGGGCCGCGCCGCGCCCTTCGCCAAGTTCACCGCCCGCTACGAGACCGTGCAGGCGCAGATCGACAAGATCACCGACGACCTTCTCAAGCATGAGCACACGCTGCTGAAGGACATCAAGTCTCTGGACATGCTCTACGAGAAGACGCTGCAGTTCTACGACGAGCTGGCGCTGTACATCGCGGCCGGCGAGGAGAAGCTGGAAGAGCTCGACAACACCGAGATCCCCGCCAAGGAGGCCGAGGTCAACGCCGCGCCCGAGGGGGACCAGGTGATGAAGGCGCAGGAGCTGCGCGACCTGCGCGCCGCGCGCGACGACCTGGAACGCCGGGTGCATGACCTCAAGCTGACGCGGCAGGTGACCATGCAGTCCCTGCCCTCGATCCGGCTGGTGCAGGAGAACGACAAGTCGCTGGTCACCAAGATCAACTCGACCCTCGTCAATACCGTCCCGCTCTGGGAGACGCAGCTGGCCCAGGCGGTCACGCTGCAGCGCTCCAAGCAGGCGGCGGCGGCGGTGCGCGATGCCAATGACCTGACCAACGAGCTGCTGACCTCGAACGCGGCCAACCTGCGCGACAGCAACAAGATGATCCGCGAGGAGATGGAGCGCGGCGTGTTCGACATCGAGGCCGTCAAGCAGGCCAATGCCGACCTGGTCGCCACCATCCAGGACAGCCTGCAGATCGCCGACGAGGGCAAGGCGCGCCGCGCCAAGGCCGAGGAAGAGCTCCAGACCATGGAGAAGGAACTGCGCGAGACGCTGGCCGCCGCCAAGTCGCGGCGCAGCGGCACCGGCGACGTGGCCGCCACCTCGGTCCCGCGCTGATCATGCTGCGTCGGGGCAGGCTTGCCGCCACGCTGGCGGCTCTTGGTGTCGTCGCGGCCCTTGCGGGCTGCGAGACCTCGGCGCTGGCCCCGCGCACGAGCGGGGTCAAGCCGCAGGCGCGTCCCGCCACGCTGGCCCCGGCGCCCGCGCCGCAGCCCGCGGCGATGCCGGCCCAGCCGGCCGCGCCCGAGCCCTCGGCCGCCAGCCAGGCGCTTGCGCAGTACTACGCCCGCGTCCAGAATGACCTGCTGGCCCGCGGTCTGCTGCGCACCGATGGCGGCGGCCCCGACACGGCCTTCACCGACACGATGCTGGTGCGCAACTTCGCCGCCATCGCTCTGGAGGAGGAATATGTCCGCGGCGAGGGGCTGCGCCCCTCGGGCGGGGCGGCCAGCGCGATCAAGAAATGGCTGCAGCCGGTGCGCATGACGGTCGAGTTCGGCCCGCGCGTGCCCGAGGACCAGCACGCCTTCGACCGCGCGCAGGTCTCGTCCTTTGCCGCGCGGCTGGCGCGGGTCACCGGCCACCCGATCACCATGACGGACAGCGACCCCAATTTCCACGTCCTGTTCATGAGCGAGGATGACAGCGACCGCATCGCGCCGCGCATCCAGCAGATCGTGCCGGACGTGAACCCGTCGGCCCTGCGCATCTTCAACAACCTGCCGCGCTCGATCCATTGCCTTGTCGTCGCCTTCTCGGACACGCCGGGCGGCTATTCCTACGGCACCGCGATCGCGGTTATCCGCTCGGAGCATCCCGAGCTGCTGCGCCGCTCCTGCATCCACGAGGAGGTGGCGCAGGGCATGGGGCTGGGCAATGACGACCCGCGCGCGCGGCCCTCGATCTTCAACGACGATGACGAGTTCGCGCTGCTGACGACGCATGACGAGATGCTGCTGAAGATCCTCTACGATCCGCGGCTGACCCCGGGCATGCGCGCCGAACAGGCGCTGCCCATCGTCCAGGCCAGGGCCGCCGAGCTGACCGGCTCGGACGGGCCGAGTTAAATCAAGGGAGTATTCGGATGGGCATTTGGGATTTCCTGTCGGGCCAGTTCATCGACGTCATCCACTGGACCGACGACACCCGCGACACCATGGTCTGGCGTTTCCAGCGCGAGGGCCACGAGATCAAGTACGGCGCCAAGCTGACCGTGCGCGAGGGGCAGGCCGCCGTCTTCGTGCATGAGGGCCAGCTGGCCGACGTGTTCACGCCCGGGCTCTACATGCTCGAGACCAACAACATGCCGATCATGACCTCGTTGCAGCACTGGGATCACGGCTTCCAGTCGCCCTTCAAGTCCGAGGTCTATTTCGTCAACACAAACCGGTTCACCAACCTCAAATGGGGCACCAAGAACCCGATCATGCTGCGCGACCCGGAATTCGGGCCGGTGCGCATCCGGGCCTTCGGCACCTATTCGGTCAAGGTGGCGGACCCGGCGCTGTTCCTGTCCGAGATCGTGGGCACCGATGGCGAGTTCACGATGGACGAGATCAGCTTCCAGATCCGCAACATCATCGTGCAGGAATTCTCGAAGGACATCGCGAAAAGCGGCATCCCGGTGCTGGACATGGCGGCCAACACAGGCGACGTGGGCCAGCTGATCGCCAAGGCGATCGACCCGGTGATCCGGCAATACGGGCTGGAGCTGCCCGAGCTCTACATCGAGAACATCTCGCTGCCGCCCGAGGTCGAGAAGGCGCTGGATGCGCGCACCTCGCGCGGGCTGGCGGGCAATCTCGACGACCACATGAAGTGGAAGGCGGCCGAGGCCATGGGCCAGGGCGGCGCGATGGACCAGTCCATGGGCATGGGCTTCGGCGCCGGCATGGGCATGCAGATGGCCAACGCGATGGGCCAGCAGGGCCCCTGGGGCGCCGCCCCCCAACAGCCGCAGGCGGCGGCCGCCGCCCCGCCGCCCCCGCCCCCGGTCGAGCATGTCTGGCACCTGGCCGAGAACGGCCAGACCCGCGGCCCCTTCTCGCGCGCCGATCTGGGCCGCATGGCCAGCAGCGGCGAGCTGACCCGCGAGACCTATGTCTGGACGCAAGGCCAGGACGGCTGGAAGAAGGCGGGCCAGGTCTCGGAACTGGCACAGCTCTTCACCGTCATGCCCCCGCCCCCGCCGCCGATGTAACGGCGTGGTGACGCGCCCCGCCCTTGCTCGCGGCGCGGTTCCGAATAGGCCGACGCCCCCTGCAGATATCTGCGGGGCGTAAAGACTTTTTGTGATCTCGGGCGTCGAGTTTGCGGGACTTTTCTGCAGTTCGCCGCACTTGCTGAGTTTGCGCAGCAACAGCGAAGCCCAGTGGGAGGAAGGGCGCATTGTGTTGAAGAATTCGGTGTGCTGCGAGGACGAAGCAAATCTCCAGAACCTCCTCCCAAGAGAGCTCCGTCGCGCGGACACAGTTTGACCAAGGGTGAATTGAGGGAAAGCTGTTCCAAAATTTTAAAGCGAATTTCAGGCCGCAGAGTTTTTCAACACAATGGGCGGACAGCGGTCATTCTCCGCGCCTGCGAACTGGGCGGGCCGCCGAACGACGAACCGACTTTCATTCCAGTATCGCAGAGAGAATTATGCTGCGTCACCGCATGGCCGCATCGAGGCCAAACAACCTGTAAGATGTTCCTAGGGTCAGGATTCATAACCAGTAGATGACGATGGCCGCGAGGGCGATGGCCGAGAGAAAGACTTTGGGGCATCGGTCATAGCGGGTCGCGACGCGCCTCCAGTCTTTGAGCCTGCCGAACATGATCTCGATGCGGTTCCGCCGCTTGTCATGTTTCACCGGTGTCTTGCGTTGCTTTCGGCCGGGGATGCAGGCGCGTATTGACCTGCTCCCCAGAAATGTCCTCGAATTTTGGTTAGCCTGTTCTCCAATTGAGGAGACAGACGATGAAGAGAAGCCGTTTCAGCGAAGAACAGATCATTGGGATTTTGAAGGAGCATCAGGCCGGGCTGGGCGCGAAGGAGCTGTGCCGCAAGCACGGGATCAGCGACGCGACCTTCTACAAGTGGCGGTCGAAGTATGGCGGCATGGAGGTTTCCGACGCGCGGCGGCTGAAGACGCTGGAAACTGAGAACGCCAAGCTGAAGAGGATGCTGGCCGAGCAGATGATGGATGTGGTGACGCTTAAAGAGATGCTTGGAAAAAACTTCTGAGGCCCGGTTCGAGGCGGAATGCCGTGGACTGCGCCATGAAAGAGAAGAGGTATTCGCAGCGTCGCGCCTGTGCTCTGGCGGGGATTGATCCGCGGGTTTACCGGCGGGCATCGAAGCGTCCGGCGGATACTGAGCTGCGGGTCAGGATGAAGGAATTGGCGTCTGAACGGCGGCGGTTTGGCTATCGGCGTCTGCACATCCTTTTGAAGCGCGAGGGGTGGCATGTGAACTGGAAGAAGCTGTACCGGCTCTACCGCGAAAAAGGGTTAACCGTTCGTAAACGCGGCGGACGCAAGCGCGCTGTGGGCACCAGGACGCCGATGGCGATCCCGCAAGGACCGAACCAGAGATGGTCGCTCGACTTCATGTCCGATGCGCTGGAAGACGGGCGCAGGTTCCGTGTGCTGAACGTCATTGATGACTTCAGCCGGGAATGCCTGGCCGCCGTGGTGGATACATCCATCGGCGGCGCGCGTGTCGCCCGAGAACTGGATCGGATTGCAGAACTGCGAGGCTACCCCTGCATGGTGGTCTCGGACAACGGGACGGAACTGACATCGAACGCGATGCTCAAATGGCAGGAAGACCGAAAGGTCGGTTGGCACCACATCGCGCCTGGCAAACCCATGCAGAACGGTCTGGTGGAAAGCTTCAACGGAAGAATGCGCGAGGAGTGCCTGAACGAACACCTGTTCCCGTCTCTGCGCCATGCCTGCCGCATGATTGCGGCATGGCGCGCCGACTACAATCACCAACGCCCACATTCGAGCCTCGACGGGCTCACTCCGTGGGAGTAGCACCAACGGTCAAGAGAGGACCAAAACCTGAACAGCGCTAACTTATAAACGCGGACTCCAAGGGGAGCAGGTCAGTATGCCCTTTTCCTGCAACGCTTCTCTGAACCAGTCGGCGTCATAGCCGCGATCCCCGAGCAGCCATTTGACGTTTGGAAGGCTGCCAAGCAGCGCCCGCGCGCCGATATAATCGCTGACTTGCCCGGCAGTCACGAACAGGTCGATCGGTCGTCCCTGGCTATCACAGATCGCGTGCAGTTTGGTGTTCATCCCGCCCTTGGTGCGACCGATCAGGCGACCGCGCCCCCTTTTTTTTTGGCGGCCATGCTGGTCGCCGTTCGATGTGCCTTCAAGTAGGTCGCGTCGATCATCACAGTCTTCTCTTCGCCGTGCTCAGCTGCCAGACCCGCCATCATCCGCGCGAAAATGCCGTTCTCGCTCCAGCGCTTCCACCGGCTATAGAGCGTCTTGTGCGGACCGTAGGCGGAAGGAGCGTCACGCCAGCGCAAGCCATTGCGATTGATAAAGATAATCCCACTCAACACGCGCCTGTCATCGACCCGAGGCAAGCCATGTGGCTTGGGAAAGAAGGGGACCAGACGTGCCATCTGCGCGTCGGTCAAGCAGAAAAGATCGCTCATGTCACCGCTCCGTTTTCGGAACCGTGAATCACGCCCCGCGAACGAAATCAATGCATCCTGACCCTAGGCAGTTATGGCCGTCCGCGGATGACCGAGGAGTTGAAGGAGTTGGGCCTGAACATTGGCCACCGCCGTGTCGGTCGTCTGATGCGTGAGAACGG
>NZ_LPXO01000014.1 GCF_001482405.1 Pseudoponticoccus marisrubri | reverse complement strand
AATGGCTTCTACAACCCGCGCCGGAGACACTCAGCTTTGGGCTGCAAAAGCCCCGTCGTCTTCGAAAGAAAAGTGGCCTAAACGAGCACCTGGCGCGGCACAAAAACGGGACAGGTCCAAAGTGGTCATCGGACAGCCGTGGCGCCACCTCGCGATGCGCCAAGATGGCGGTCATGATCTTGCGGGACATGTCCGTGGTCAGCAGCCAGTCGCGGTTCTTCGTGAACACGGTCGGGACTCAGACGGTATCGTCGATCCCGAGGCCCACGAACCAACGAAACAGCAGGTTGTAATCCATCTGGTCCATCAACTGTCGCTCGGACCGGATCGAGTAGAGGATCTGCAGCAAGCTGGCGCGGATCAAACGTTCCGGCGCGATGGAAGGCCGACCCTCACCGGCGAAGAGCCGGTCGAAATCGGCATCCAGTGAACGCAGCGCATCGTTGACGGCGGACCTGATCTTGCGAAGTGGATGCCGAGGCGGGATGCGCTCCTCGAGATCAACATAGCTGAACAACGATCCCGTCGCCTCGTCCGATCCGCGCATCGCCACCTCCCTCCATGCCGTCGTGGCGGTGAATCATGTTCCGCCATGGGCGTCGAGGTCGGAGTTTTTCAGCAGCCTGCTATGGTTCGGCGAGACTATTCTCAGATTCTGGCGATGCGGAAAAAATGCGCAGGAAACTTATAGCGGTTTTAAGAGTCATGTTGGGCATATCCCCAAGAGAATTCTTTCCATGAGCCCATGATGGTAGCTTGCTTGTGCAAATAGCTTGGTTGCGCTGGAATGCAAAAAAGATTGGCCGACATACCACAATGAACTAAACAGAACCACTTCCAGGCGAACTGACTCAACTCGGACACAACTACACCCAGTTGTCCAATGTTGCCTTGATTTAACTTATCGAGTGCGGCCAGTGATATCCGGTTCAGGTAAACTGCGTCGCAGCGATTTAACTCCTGCTGAGTGACAGGTCTGGTCCGCTCGCGAAACATATTGCGTTGCTGCACGTGCAACCTCGGCTGGGCACGCCTCCGGCAACATGGGCTCAAATCCGACGAACACCCTTGCGATGACTCCGCCCCCGCTCGCGGTCACCTACAGATCTGGCAATAGCCCGGCCCCACCCCCCTCAGCTGCCGAAGGGGATCGGGGCGTATTCTTCTTCGTCGGCCGCTACGGCGGCGCGCAGTTCGGCGACCAGTTCGTTGTCGGCGGCGTTGACGCGGCTCCAGTTGGGGATGAAGGGCGCCTCGTTCGGCTTGGCGAGGAAGGTATGGCCGGCGACCATGATGTTCTCGGCAAAGAGCTCGATGTTCTTTTCCTCGCGGTGCCGGTCGAGCTTGAGCCCGTTCATCCGCGCATCGTCGGCGTAGAACTCCAGCAGGTCCAGCGCCACGCGGTAATAGGTGGCCTTGAGCGCGCGGAAGGTGTTGGCGGTGAACACCGTGCCGTCGGCGGCCAGCTTGCGGAAGATCGCCTTGCAGATATCGGTGGACATGCGGTTCAGCCCGCCGCGCGCGTCCTCGGCGCTGACATCCTGGTGCTTGTGGTCATAGGCATCCGAGATCTCGACCTGGCAGACCGAGTGGCGGCCGAGATTGCGCCAGACCTCGGAGAGCACGCCGATCTCAAGCCCCCAGTCCGAGGGGATGCGCAGGTCGGGCAGAAGAGCGGTGCGCAGCGCGAATTCCCCCGACAGCGGGTAGCGGAATGCGCGCAGGTAATCGATATAGTCGCGGTCGCCGATCACCCGTTTCAACGCGATCAGCAGCGGCGAGACCAGCAGCCGCGTCACCCGCCCGTTCAGCTTGCCGTCGCCGATGCGCGGGTAATAGCCCTTGGACAGCTGGTAGCGGAAATTCGGGTTCACCACCGGGTAGACCAGCCGGGCCAGCATGTCGCGGTGATAGGTGGTGATGTCACAATCATGCAGCGCCATCACCGCGCTGTCCTGGCACGAGATCAGGTAGCCCATGCAGGTCCACATGTTCTTGCCCTTGCCCGGCTCTTCGGGGGCCAGCCCTTGCTCGGAGAGCTTTTCCTCGAGCGCCTGCATGCGCGGGCTGTCGTTCCACAGCACCACGTGCTGCTGCTTGAGGCGCGAGAAGAAATCGCGCGCCATGCGGTACTGCCGCTCATCGGCGCGGTCGAGCCCGATGATGACGCGGTGCAGGTAATTGACCTGGCTCAGCTCGTCGAGGATGTGGCCCAGCGCGGGGCCTTCGAGCTCCGAGTAGAGCGAAGGCAGGACGAGGGTGATCTTGCGGGTCTGGGCAAAGGTCTCGATCTCGTAGACCAGCTCTTCGATCGGTCGCTGCCGCAGGTCGTGGAACTGCGCGATGTTGCCGTTCTGATGAAAGTCAGCCATGGCTGTCGTCTCCGTAATCCAGTTCGTCCAGAATCTCGTTCATCGTCGCGTTCCAGCCGGCGGGGCCGGGCAGCGCGGTGCGGCGGATGCGCCCGGCGCGCTCGCCCGCCAGTTCCGGCAGGCCGGCACCGTGGGGGTTGGCCACGATCACGCCGTGATCGGCCCGCTCCAGCATCTCGGTATCGTTGGGGGCATCGCCCAGCGCGATGGTCGTGGTCGCGCCGTGGGCGCGGGCGATCTCGGCCATGCGGTCGGCCTTGGTGCCGCCGAAGGACAGGGTCAGGAAGCGCCCGCCCTGCCGCGCGGTGATCCCGTGCTCCGTCAGCGCGTCGATGAAGGTCGCGCGCGCTTGGTCTGAGCCGGTCCAGAGACCGGGCTCGGACTGCGCGCGGTCGGCGGCCTGCGCAGCGGCCTCCGTCGGCAGGCCGGTGACCTGCGCGATCTGGTCCGGGCCCATGTCGCCGAAGCCGCGGAAATGAATGCGCAGCGCCTCCGGCAACGTGTCGAGTGCGGCGCGCAGCCGGTCATAGGCATCACGGCCCGCCCCCGCATCACCCGGGCGCCAGAGCCCGGCGCCGTTCTCGACGATGGCGGGGGCCTCGCCCAGTTGCAGCTGTACGTGAAGGGGGGCGATCTCGGCAGCGGTCTTGCTGCTGGCGAGGACCAGGGGAATGCCGTGGCGCTTCAGCCGGTCCAGCGCCGGGCGCGCCGGCCCGTGATCATAGGTTTCGTGATCCAGAAGCGTGCCGTCCAGATCGGTAAACACCACAACGCTCACATGCCCGCCCCGTCTTGCCCGTTGTCACTGTTCCGCGTCGCCGTGCGGGACGCAAGCCGTCGTGCACAAGCAAGGCGGGAACGCCGGATATCAGACCCCGGTTCCCGCGCCGGCTGCGCAAGCTGCAGGCGGACGCAGCGTCAGCCGCGGGCGGGGGGCAAGCGGTCCAGCACGCGGGTCGGGTCCTCGGGGCTGGGCACCTGCCGCGCCCAGTCGGCATAGGCGCCCGAGGTGGCGCGGTCATGCAGTGCCTCGAGCGCACCGATCGGATCGCCCTCGTGATAATCGATGCGCAGGGTCAGCGGCGCATGGTCATGGCGCAGCACCAGCAGAGCGGCCGAGAGCAGGCCGCGCGAATCGCTGCCCGCGGCCTCGGCGGCGCGCAGCCCGGCCAGAAGCCGCAGGCTTAACGGTCCGGTTGCGGCGGCGAACCCCTCGGCCAGCGCGTCGACCACGCCCGCATCTGCCAGCATGTTGCCCGCCGCCACGCCCTGCGGGAACAGCGAGCCGGCCATCTGCGGCGTGTTGTCGGCGCCGGTGAAATGCGCCCCCTGCCCCGACAGGTCGAGCGCCGAGAGCTGGCGCGCGGCGCGGCCGGGATCGGCGCCCGTGACCTCGGCCACGGCGGCATCGGCGGGGCGGCCCGCGCGCATCCGGGTCAGCACGTCCTCGCCCCAGAAGGTCGAAGGCGCGGCGCCCTGGCTGGCCGAGAGCCCGGCGCGGATGTCGCCGCGCAGCACCCAGCCGCCGACGCAGAGCGAGCCGGTCGCCGCCGCCCCGCCCAGCGCGCCGGTCTCGGGATCGCGGACCAGAATGGAGAATGTCATGGCACCCCCTGCGTGCACCCCCTGAAGATCAGGGGCCCAGAATTATCATGATAAATTGACCGGCGCAAATTATCATGATAATTTTTGAAACATAATTCCAACCGGGAGCCTTTCGCATGACAATCCTTTCCCTGACGCGGCGCACGCTGTTCGCCGCCGCAACCTCGGTCCTGGCGCTGGGGGCGCTGAGCCTGCCGGCGCAGGCACAGACCCCGCCGGGCGTGCTGATCGTGGGCCAGATCGCCGAGCCCAAATCGCTGGATCCGGCGGCGGTGACCGCGGTGAACGACTTCCGCATCCTGGTGAACCTCTACGAGGGGTTGGTGCGCTACGCGCCCGGCACGCTGGAGGTGGAGCCGCATCTGGCCACCGGCTGGGAGGTCAGCGAGGACGGCACGGTCTATACCTTCACCCTGCGCGAGGACGTGACCTTCCATGACGGCACGCCCTTCGATGCCGAGGCGGTGAAGTTCAATTTCGACCGGATGCTGAACGAGGATCACCCCTATCACGACACCGGGCCCTTCCCGCTGGCCTTCTTCTTCGGCTCGGTCGAGAGCACCGAGGTGGTGGACACGCACACCGTGCGCTTCACCCTGTCCGAGCCCTATGCGCCCTTCCTGTCGAACCTCGCCTACCCGACCGGGCTGATCGTCTCGCCTGCCGCGGTCGAGGCGAACGGCGCCGATTACGGGCGCAACCCGGTGGGCACCGGGCCCTTCACCTTTGCCGAGTGGCGGTCGAACGAGGCGGTGGTGATCGAGCGCAACGCCGAGTACTGGGGCGATCCGGCAGGCACCGAGGCCGTGGTCTTCCGCCCGATCACCGACGCCAATACCCGCGTGGCCGAGATGCTGGCCGGGGGCATCGACCTGATGGTCGAGGTGCCGCCCACCGCGCTGGGCCAGTTCCAGGGCGACGGGTTCGAGGTGGTCGAGCAGGCCGGCCCGCATGTCTGGTTCCTGATCCTGAACGCCAAGGAAGGTCCCTTTGCCGACAAGCGCGTGCGCCAGGCGGCCAATTACGCGATCAACAAGGAAGCGATCGTGAACGACGTGCTGGAGGGCACCGCCGAGGTCGCCGCCGGCCCGACGCCGCCGGCCTTCGCCTGGGCCTATAACGAAGAGCTGGACCCCTACCCCTACGATCCCGACCGGGCGCGCGAATTGCTGGCCGAGGCCGGTGCCGAGGGGGCCGAGCTGACCTTCTACGTGACCGAGGGCGGCTCGGGCATGCTGGACCCGATCCCCATGGGCACCGCGATCCAGGCCGATCTGAACGCCGTGGGGCTGGATGTCAGCATCGAGACCTACGAGTGGAACACCTTCCTGGGCGAGGTGAACCCGGGGCTGGAGGGCAAGGCGGACATGGCCGAGATGGCCTGGATGACCAACGACCCCGACACGCTGCCCTACCTGGCGCTGCGCACCGAGGCGTGGCCCTCCGAGGGCGGGTTCAACTCGGGCTACTATTCCAACCCCGAGGTGGACCGGCTACTGGAGCAGGCCCGCGTGGCCACCGACCAGGCCGAGCGCGCGCGGCTCTACAAGGAGATGCAGGCCATCGTGCAGGAGGACGCGCCCTGGGTCTTCGTGGCGAACTGGAAGCAGAACGCCGTGACCAGCGACCGGGTCGAGAATTTCTCGCTCGAGCCGTCCTTCCTGCTGATGCTGGAAGACGTGGTCAAGAACTGAGGCCGCGCCGGGTGCGCCCGGCCCGACCGGGGGGAGGCGCGGCCTCCCCCAACGCATTCGGGGGTGACCGCCCCCTGACCGAGGAGACCGCATGGGCCGTTACATCCTGAAACGCCTCGCCTCGGCGATCCCGGTCCTGCTGGGGATCACGGTGATCGTCTTCCTGATCATGGCGATGATCCCGGGCGACCCGGCCACCGCGATCCTGGGCTCTTACGCGACGCCGGAGAATGTCGAGAAGATCAACCGCGACCTCGGCTTGGACAAGCCCTTGGTGCAGCGGTATTTCATCTGGCTGGGCAACATGTTGCAGGGCGATTTCGGCCGCTCCTTCAGCCTCAACCGACCGGTGCTGGACGAGATCCTCGACCGGTTCGGGGCGACGCTGATCCTGGCCGGCACCTCCTTTGTCCTCTGCGCGGTGCTGGGCATCGTGGCGGGCGTCGTCTCGGCGGCGCGGCAATACGGGCTGGCCGACAAGGCGATCACCTTCACCGTGCTGATCGGCATCTCGATCCCGGCCTTCTTTCTCGGCATGATGATGATCCTGCTCTTCGCGGTGAAGCTGCGCTGGCTGCCGGTCTCGGGCATGTACGCGATCTATGGCGGCGGCGATCTGCCCGACCTGCTGCGCCACCTGATCATGCCGGCGCTGGCGCTGGCGGCGGTGGCCACGGGGGTCATCGCGCGGCTGTCCCGCTCGGCCATGCTGGAGGTGCTGCGGCAGGACTACATCCGCACCGCGCGGGCCAAGGGGGTGCCCGAGCGCCGGGTGATCTACGGCCACGCGCTGCGCGCCGCCATGGTGTCGATCATCCCCGTGCTGGGCATCCAGGCGGGGTTCGTGCTGTCCGGTGCGGTCTATATCGAGATCGTCTTCCAATGGCCCGGCGTCGGGCGGATGCTGGTCGACGCGATCCTGAAGCGCGACATCCTGCTGGTGCAGGGCGGCGTGGTCTTCGTGGCGGCCTGCTACGTGCTGTTCAACATCATGGTCGACGTGGCGCAGAGCCTGCTGGATCCGAGGATCAAGACATGAGCGCCTTCCTCAAACTGCTGTTCCGCAACCGGCTGGCCGCGCTGGGGGCCGTGGTGCTGGGGGCGATCCTGCTGCTGGTGCTGCTGATCCCGGTGCTGCCGCTGAAGGACCCCAACGCCACCGCCACCGCCGACCGGTTCCTGCGCCCGTTCTCCGAGGGGCATCTTCTGGGCACCGACCACCTGGGCCGCGACCTGCTCAGCCGGCTCCTGCACGGCACGCGGCTGAGCCTGGCTGTGGGGCTGGCCGCGGCGCTGATCGCGGCGACGATCGGCTCGGCCATCGGGATCGTGGCGGGCTATTTTGGCGGCCGCATCGACAACCTGATCATGCGCGGCGTCGACATGCTGATGGCCTTTCCCTACATTCTGCTGGCGCTGGCCATCGTGGCCGCGCTGGGACCGGGGCTGATGAACGCGCTGATCGCGGTGGCCGCGGTCAACATCCCCTTCTTCGCGCGCAACATCCGCGGCATCACCGTGGGGCTGGCCGGGCGCGAGTTCATCGATGCCGCACGGCTGGCCGGGCTGGGCCATACCCGCATCATCGTCTCGGAGCTTCTGCCCAACGTGCTGTCGACCATCGTGATCGCCATGTCCACCACCGTGGGCTGGATGATCCTCGAGACCGCCGGCCTGTCCTTCCTCGGCCTCGGCAGCCAGCCGCCGCAGGCGGATCTGGGCTCGATGCTGGGCGAGGCACGCGCGGCGCTGATCACTGCGCCGCATACCAGCGTCGTGCCCGGCGTGATGATCTTTCTCATCGTGATGAGCATCAACCTGCTGGGCGACGGCGTGCGCGACGCGCTGGACCCGCGGCTGCGCTCGGGCGCGCTGTCGCGGCCGCGCGCCACCACGCTGGTCGACCGCACGGGCCCGGTGCCCGAGGATGATGGCAAGGGCCTGCTGGCGCTGCAGCAGTTGCAGACCGAGTTTCACGTGGGCAAGCGGGTGTTCCGCGCCGTGGGCGGGGTCACGCTGCATGTCGAGAAGGGCGAATGCCTGGGCCTGATCGGGGAATCCGGGTCGGGCAAATCGGTCACCGCGCTGTCGGTCATGGGGCTTGTCTCCTCGCCGCCCGGCGTCGTGACGGGGGGCGCGGTGCGCTACGCGGGCGAGGACCTGCTGGCCATGCGCTATGCCGACCTGCGCCAGCGCCGCGGCGAGAACGTCGCCTATATCTTCCAGGATCCGCTGGCCACGCTGCACCCGCTCTACCGCGTGGGCGAGCAGCTGGCCGAGGCGATCCGCTGTCACCACAAGGTGAGCGAGTCCGAGACGCGGGAACGTGCGCTGGAGCTGCTGCGCGCAGTGCGCATTCCCAACGCCGAGAGCCGGTTGGGCGACTACCCGCACGAGATGTCCGGCGGCATGCGCCAGCGCGTCGGCATCGCCATGGCGCTGGCCAATGATCCCGACGTGATCATCGCCGACGAGCCGACCACCGCGCTGGACGTGACCGTGCAGGCGCAGATCCTGGCCCTGCTGGACGATCTGCGGCGCGAGCGCGGGCTGGCCATCATCTTCATCACCCATGATTTCGGCGTGGTCGCCCAGCTCTGCGACCGGGTGGCGGTGATGTATGCCGGCCGCATCGTCGAGCAGGGCCCGACGAAGGCGGTGCTGGCGGCGCCGGCCCATCCCTATACCAGCCGGCTGATCGCCTGCGTGCCCGAGCTGGGCGGCGGTCGGCGCGAACTAGCCGCGATCCCCGGCCTGCCGCCCTCGGTGGATGACCTGCCGCCGGGCTGCGCCTTTGCCCCGCGCTGCGACAAGGCGCAGACGGCCTGCCGGCAGGGCGAGATCGCGCTGGAGGGCACGGGGCCGCGCGCCGTGCGCTGCCTGTTTCCCGAGGAGGCCGTCTGATGCACGCGCTCGAGGTGACCGACCTGTCCAAGACCTTCGCCCTGCGCAGCGGGCTGTTCGGCGGCCCCCGCGACGGGGTGCGCGCGGTACGGCCGATGTCCTTTTCCGTGTCCCGCGGCGAGACGCTGGGCATCGTGGGCGAGTCGGGCTGCGGCAAGTCCACGCTGGCACGCATGCTGGTGGGGCTGCTGGAGCCCACCACCGGGTCGATCGAGATCGACGGCAGCGCGCTCGACACTGCCGATCCGGCCGCCTTCGGACGGCTGATCCAGTATGTCTTCCAGGACCCGATCTCGTCGCTGAACCCGCGCAAGTCGATCCGCCAGATCATCGAGACCCCGCTGAAGCGGCTCTACGGGATGGGCGCGGCCGAGCGGCAGGCGCGGATCGCCGAGATCCTGGCCTCGGTCAACCTGCGCGAGGCCTTTCTCGAGCGCTATCCGCACGAGTTCTCGGGCGGCCAGGCGCAGCGCATCGGCATCGCCCGCGCGCTGGCCGCGGCGCCGAAGATCATGATCCTCGACGAGCCGGTCTCGGCACTGGACGTCTCGGTGCAGGCGCAGGTGCTGAACCTGCTGGCCGAGCTGCGCGCGCGGCTGGACCTGACCTACCTGTTCATCAGCCATGACCTTGCGGTGGTGGAGGCGGTGAGCGACCGGGTGATGGTGCTCTATTTCGGCTCGGTGGTCGAGATCGGCCGCGCCGAGCGGATCTTCGCGGCGCCGAAACATCCCTATACCCGGCTGCTGGCCGAAAGCGCCCCGGTGGTCGGCCGGCCCTTGCGGGCGCCCGAGCAGACGGGTACGGAACTGCCCGACCCGCTGAACCCGCCACCGGGCTGCGCCTTTGCCGGGCGCTGCCCGCGGGCCACGGCGCTCTGCCGCGAGACGGAGCCGCCGCTCGAGACGATGGGAGAGGACCAGCTTGCCGCCTGCCACCACCCGATCGCGGACTGAGCCCCGCACCAGCCGCCCGGTGCAGGTCGCCGAGGCGATCAAGTCCTGGGTCGTGGAACAGGGCCTGGCCGCCGGCGACCGGCTGCCCGGCGAGGCCGCGCTGATCGAGCGCTTCGGCATGTCCAAGGGCACGATCCGCGAGGCGATGCGCATCCTCGAGGCGCAGGGGCTGGTCAAGACCCGCACCGGACCCGGTGGCGGCAGCTTCGTGCACGAGGTCAGCCGCGCCCGGGCCAAGGCGCTGCTGGGCAACTATTTCTACTTCCGCAACCTGACGATCGGCGACATCTACCAGCTGCGCCTGGCGCTGGAGCCCGAACTGGTGGCCACGCTGGCCGGCACGCTGCCCGAGACCGTGCTGGCGCAGCTGGAGGCCAATATCGCCGAATATGCCGCCCCGGCGCGGACGCTGGACGAGGAACGCGCGCAGCACGTCGCCTCGCTGCGCTTCCATGCGATCCTGGCCGAACAGGCGCAGAACCCGCTTCTGGGCTTCGTGATCGATTTCATGGTCAACCTGCTGTCGGACCTGACCGTCTACCGGCAGCTCTACGCGCCGCCCAACGCCCAGCTCTGGGCGCGTGGGCGCGACTACCAGGCGCGGCTGGTGATGGCCCTGCGCGAGGGCGATGCCGGCGCGGCCCGGGCGATCATGAAGGCGCATATGGAAACCGCCTGGGGGCTGATGCGCGCGCAGGAGGTCGAGATGGAACGCCGCTTCATCTCGGAATAGCGCGCCCGCCTGCATGGCGCGTGACCGCGATCCCGGGCGCCGCGGAAGCGGCTTCGAAGCCGCTTCCCCCGCGCTCCTGGCCCGGGACACCGCGTCTATCCAGCGCCGCCGCCCATGACACGGGTCGGGACCGCGCATGACGGCCGGTCCTGGCGGTGTGGAAGCGGCTTCGAAGCCGCTTCGCCGCGCATTGTTCAGAGGCCCGAGATCTCGGTGATCTGGCGCAGGACCGCATCGACGCCCTCGTCATGGCGCAGCGCGGTGAAGACGAAGGGGCGGCCGGCACGCATGCGGGTCGCATCGCGCTCCATCACCTCGAGCGACGCGCCCACATGCGGCGCGAGATCGGTCTTGTTGATCACCAGCAGGTCCGAACGGGTGATCGCGGGGCCGCCCTTGCGCGGGATCTCCTCGCCCGCGGCCACGTCGATCACGTAGACCGTCAGATCGGCCAGCTCAGGGCTGAACGTGGCCGACAGGTTGTCGCCGCCGGATTCGATCAGCACGATCTGCACCTCCGGGTGCCGCTCGCGCATCTCGGCCACGGCGGCAAGGTTGATCGAGGCATCCTCGCGGATCGCGGTATGCGGGCAGCCCCCGGTCTCGACCCCGATCACCCGGTCGGCCGGCAGGATCTGCAACCGCATCAGCGCCTCGGCATCCTCCTGCGTGTAGATGTCATTGGTGATCACCCCGATGGAGTAGTCGCCTTTCAGGCGATCGGCGAGGCGCGCGGTCAGCGTGGTCTTGCCCGCGCCCACCGGGCCGCCGATGCCCACGCGCAGCGGGCCGTTCAACTGTGTCATGACTGGAAGAGCCTCGGTTCGCTGGTTTCATGTTGCATGGACGCGATATCCCAGAGCAGCGCCACGGACCAGAGATCGCCCTGCCCCGCGCCTTCGGTCGCTTCGGCCACCGACTGGCAGAGCGGCGCCAGCGCGGCGAGGATCCCCTGCGCCTCGGTCTGGCCCAGCGCCAGCAGCCGCTGGCCCGCCGCCACGAGATTGCCCGCAAAGCCCTGCAGGTAGAGCGCGGCCACCGCGCCCGGGTCCATCCCCATCTGCTCCGCCGCGCGGCCCAGCGCCACGGGCAATAGCAGCGGCGGCAGGTCGAGATTCCAGATCTCGGCCGTCACCCGGGCAAAGGCCGCGCCCTGCCGGTCGGCCTCGCGCAGCCGTTCGGCCGAGGGTTGGAAGGCGCGCGCCTCGGCATCGAGCGCGGCGAGATCGGCCGCCGGATCGGCGGCCAGCCGGATCCAGATCGCGTCGTTGCGCCCTGTCCCGCTCGCAAGCAGGTCTTCCAGCCAAGCCTGAAGGTCGCGCCCGTCGGACACCTGCCCGCCCTGCACCGCCGCCTCGAGCCCGTGCGAATAGGCGAAGGCGCCCAGCGGGTAGGCGGGCGAGAGCCATTGCGTCAGCGTGAGCAGGCGCGGATCAATGGGCATGGGCGCTCTTGCCATGCTCATGCGCATGGGTGCGGCCATGGCCATAGGCGCCGCCCTCGGGCGTGAAGGGGCGCCGCACCTCGACCAGCTCGGCGCCGAGATGCTCCAGCATGTGGCCGATCACCGGGTCGCGCTGGATCAGCAGTGCTGCGCCCTCGATCTGGCAGGGCGTGTGGCGGTTGCCGATATGCCAGGCCAGCCGGGCCAGCGCGGGGCCGCGCACCTCGAACAGGTCTTCGGGCGCGGCCACGATCTCGACCAGCCGGCCACCGGGCAACTCCAGCGCATCCCCGTGATCGAGCGACAGGGTCTGCGCGAAATCCGCGACGAAGCCGATGCCCCCATCGCTCACCAGCTTCTTGCGGCGAAAGAACCGGTCGTCATAGCTGAGCTCCAGCCAGTCGGCCGGGCCGGTCCATGTGCCCTTGCGGTGCAGGGTCTGGGTGACGGGAAGATCGCTCATATTCTGGGCTCCGGTCTGTGGTGGCCGGCGGCGCGGTGGCCCGGCCAAGGGGAGGTATTTACCCGGTCTTTACCCGGCGCCGCTATCTCTGGGGCATGAGACGGGACGGACCACTGGCGGAGATCGCCGATGAATTGGGTGTCTTGCGCGGCCGCATAAAGGCGCTGAAAGCGCGGGAACAGGTGCTGTGGCAGGCGATCCTGGACGCGCGGCCGAACGGGACGGTCAGCGGCGAGAGCTTCACGCTGGACGTGCGTCGGCAAGTGTCGCGCCGTCTGGATGGCCAGCAGCTGCCGGACCATATCCGCGAGGATCCGCGCTACTGGAAAACGGTCGAGACACAGGTCGTCACCACGCGGCCCCGCCGCGACACCGCGCCGCCCTGGGACATGGCGGAGGATTTCGCGTTGATCGAGCCGTTCTGACGCGCGCAGGAGGGGATGGCCGGGCATCGTCGCCACTCAGAACAGGAAGTAGCGCTGCGCCATGGGCAGCTCCGCCGCCGGCTGGCAGGTCAGCAGCTCGCCATCGGCGCGCACATCGTAGGTCTCGGGGTCGACCTCCATCACCGGGGTCGCGTCGTTCAGGACGAGATCCTTCTTGCCGATGCCGCGGGTGTTGCGGACCGCCACCGTGTCCTTGGCCAGGCCCAGCGTGGCGCCGATCCCCTCGGACTGCGCCGCGGCGGACACGAAAGTCACCGCCGAGCGCTCGACCGAGCGGCCATAGGCGCCGAACATCGGGCGGGAATAGACCGGCTGCGGCGTCGGGATCGAGGCATTGGGGTCGCCCATCTGCGCCATGGCGATGGTGCCGCCCAGCAGCACCATCTCGGGCTTGACCCCGAAGAAGGCCGGCGACCAGAGGCACAGGTCGGCGCGCTTGCCTTCCTCGATGCTGCCGATCTCGTGCCCGATCCCGTGCGCGATGGCGGGGTTGATCGTGTACTTGGCGATGTAGCGGCGCACCCGCAGGTTGTCGTTGGCGCCGGTCTCGTCCGCCAGCCGCCCGCGCTGCTTCTTCATCTTGTCGGCGGTCTGCCAGGTCCGGATCAGCACCTCGCCCACCCGGCCCATGGCCTGGCTGTCGGACGCGATGATCGAGAAGGCGCCCATGTCGTGCAGGATGTCCTCGGCGGCGATGGTCTCGCGCCGGATGCGGCTTTCGGCAAAGGCCACATCCTCGGGGATCGACTTGTCGAGATGGTGGCAGACCATCAACATGTCGAGATGCTCGTCGATCGTGTTCGCGGTGAAGGGGCGCGTGGGATTGGTGGACGAGGGCAGCACGTGATCCTCGCCGCAGATCTTGATGATGTCGGGCGCGTGCCCGCCCCCGGCCCCTTCGGTGTGGAAGGCATGGATCGTCCGGCCCTTCATGGCGGCGACGGTATGCTCGACAAAACCGCTCTCGTTCAGCGTGTCGGTGTGGATCATCACCTGCACGTCCCAGGCATCGGCCACCGACAGGCAGCAATCGATGGCGCCCGGCGTGGTGCCCCAGTCCTCGTGCAGCTTCAGCGCGCAGGCCCCCGCTTTCACCTGCTCCTCCAGCGCGCCGGGCAGCGAGGCATTGCCCTTGCCCGCAAAGGCGAGGTTCATCGGGAAGGCATCGGCCGCCTGCAGCATCCGCCCGATATGCCAGGGCCCCGGCGTGCAGGTGGTGGCCAGCGTGCCATGCGCGGGGCCCGTGCCGCCGCCCAGCATGGTGGTCAGGCCCGAATGCAGCGCGTCCTCGATCTGCTGCGGACAGATGAAGTGGATATGGCTGTCGAACCCGCCCGCGGTCAGGATCCGCCCCTCGGCGGCGATCGCCTCGGTCCCGGGCCCCACGATGATGTCGACCCCGGGCTGGGTGTCAGGATTGCCCGCCTTGCCGATCTTCGCGATGCGCCCGTCCTTCAGCCCGATATCGGCCTTGTAGATGCCCGTATGGTCGACGATCAGCGCATTGGTGATCACCGTGTCCACCGCGCCCTCGGCCCGGGTGGCCTGGCTCTGGCCCATGCCGTCGCGGATCACCTTGCCGCCGCCGAACTTCACCTCTTCGCCATAGGTGGTCAGGTCGCGCTCGACTTCGATGATCAGGTCGGTATCGGCCAGCCGCAGCCGGTCGCCGGTGGTCGGTCCGAACATGGCCGCGTAATCGGCGCGTTTGATCGTGGCGGGCATCTGGGTCTCCTAGCGAAGGGTCTTGGGGCCGCTCTGCGTCAGCCGGGCATGGTTCGCGCGCGTGGTGCGCCGGATCGGCGCCAGCGTGGCCATCAGCACGGCATCGGGGGACTGGCCGCGATAGCTGGCGCGCAGCCCGGCCTCGCCCGCGCGGGCAAAGGCGGCCTGTTTCTCGGCGATCATGGTGGCGGATTCCGACGGCGCCACGCTCCAGGCGCCGCAGAGCCCCAGCATCCGCATCCAGATCACCGCGCCCGCCTCGGTGGCAAGGGCCGTCATGAAGGCCTGCGTGCGCATCATCCGCGCCGCATCCGGCAGAAAGGGGGTCATGGTCACAGCGCCCCCATGATCTGCTGGTTGAAACCGAAGATCCGCCGCGCGCCCGACACCGGGATCAGCTGCACCTCGCGGCGCTGACCGGGCTCGAAGCGCACCGCGGTGCCCGCGGCAATGTCCAGCCGGTGGCCACGCGCCGCGTCCCGGTCGAACGCCAGCGCCGGGTTCGCCTCGGCGAAATGGTAATGGCTGCCGACCTGCACCGGCCGGTCGCCGGTATTGGCCACCATGAGCGTGATCGCCACCTGCCCGGCATTCAGCTCCAGTTCGCCCTCGGCAGGGAACAGTTCACCGGGGATCATGCGCCCCCCTCCGGGCCCGCGCGCAGAAGCGCCCTGTCGTCACCACCCGTCAAACGCCTGGTCATCTGCACGTCTCCCCGCTTCTTCTCTTTGAAAATACTCATGTCTCACCGGATCGGCTCGTGCACGGTCACCAGCTTGGTGCCGTCCGGAAAGGTGGCCTCGACCTGCACCTCGTGGATCATCTCGGCGATGCCCTCCATGCATTGGTCGCGCGTGATCACCTCGGCACCGGCCTGCATCAGGTCCGCGACCGAGCGGCCGTCGCGCGCGCCTTCGACCACCGCGTCGGTGATCAGGGCGATGGCCTCGGGATGGTTCAGCTTGACGCCGCGGGCCAGCCGTTTGCGGGCCAACTCGGCCGCCATGGCCACCATCAGCTTGTCTTTTTCGCGCGGGGTCAGTTGCATCTGTCAGAGTCTCCATGACGCGGGCAGGGTCTCGCGGCTGAGCCGGTCGAGGATGGGAAGCAGGGCCTGGCGCAGGGCAAAGCCGTCCTGCGCCAGAAGGCGCAGCACCAGCAGGTCGGCGCCGATCAGCGAGGCGCCGCCGCTGGCGGGCAGCATGGCGCGCAGGCGGGGCAGCTGCGCCTCGGCATCCGCGGCCACGTAGACCAGCGCGGCCATGGCCCCCATGCCGCCGGCCACGCCCGGGCGGGCCAGCTGCGCCACCGCATCGCCGTCCAGCCGCAGCGCATCGGTATAGAGCGGGCGCCCGGCGCGGGTGATCTCGATCCGGTCGCGGAAGGCCAGCTGGCGGACCTGCTCGCCCATGGCGCGGCGGCCGAAAAGAACCGGCTCGACCAGCAGCAGCCTTGCGCCGGGCTCCAGCGCGACCTGCAGCCGCCGCTGCAGCGCCGCGCCATCGTAGAGGATCAGCTCCTGCGGCAGCCAGGACAGCATCCCGCCCGCGGCGACCTGCGCGGTGCTGGTGACCCGCGCCTCGCCGGCCGCGGCGCGATAGGCGCGCTCGGCCGCCTGCGTGGTCACAGTCAGTGCCGCACCCGCCCCGACGGCCAGGTCCAGGTCCAGCCGGTCGCCGCCGGTCAGCCCGCCCGAGCTGTTGATGACGATCGCCTCGACGCTCTCGCGGCCGCGCGGGAAAAGCGCCTTGAGGCATCCCGCCCCGCGATAGGCCGCCAGCGCGCTCTGCCCGTCGCGCGCCTTGGCCCGCAGGGTCAGCGCCCCCTCGGCGCGGGGCACGGCCGCGTCACGGGTCAGGTCGTCTGTCCGCAGATGGCGTGTCACTTCGGTCCCCGTGCCCAGTTTCGCCGTTTCGTTGAGCATGTCCGGCCCCCAACGACAACGATTCCACCGCGAAACCGGCGCCAGCCCCGAAATGGCGCCCAATAATCGACCACATCGCCGGCTCAGCGCCGCAAAATTGGGCAATCCGAGGGGAGGCATGGTCAATCGCCGGAGCGCAATTGACCGTTACGCGGCAGCGCAGAATGACTGAAGGGGCCTGCCGACATGCTGTCCGCTGTCAGTGATCCGGGGGGTGTGTGACGGTCCTTGCGACTTGGACCTCGACCGGACCGCCACACGGGATGCAACAATAGTTGCAGACGCGTGCTAGCCGCTGCCCCCGGGCGGCGCAAGCGGTGCGTCTGCAGGGGAGAGATGAATGACCCATTTCACGAAACTGCTGTCCGGTGCCGCCACGCTCGCTCTGATCTCGGGCGCCGCCTCGGCGCAAGAGGCCGCCTGCCCGATCAAGGTCGGCGTGCTGCACTCGCTCTCGGGCACCATGGCGATTTCCGAGACCACGCTGAAGGATACCATGCTGATGCTGGTCGAGCAGCAGAACACGGCCGGCGGGCTGCTGGGCTGCGAGCTGGAGGCCGTGGTGGTCGACCCGGCCTCGGACTGGCCGCTCTTCGCCGAGAAGGCGCGCGAGCTGCTGACCGTGAACGAGGTCGACGTGATCTTCGGCTCCTGGACCTCTGTCAGCCGCAAGTCGGTGCTACCGGTCCTGGAAGAGCTGAACGGGCTGATGTTCTACCCCGTGCAGTACGAGGGCGAGGAAAGCTCCAAGAACGTGTTCTACACCGGCGCCGCACCGAACCAGCAGGCGATCCCGGCGGTGGACTATTTCCTCGAAGAGCTGGGCGTCGAGAAATTCGCGCTCTTGGGCACCGATTACGTCTACCCGCGCACGACCAACAACATCCTTGAATCCTACCTGCAGGACAAGGGCATCGCCGAAGAGGACATCTTCGTCAACTACACCCCCTTCGGCCATTCCGACTGGTCGACCATCGTGTCGGACGTGGTCGAACTGGGCGAGGATGGTTCTTTCGTGGGCGTGATCTCGACCATCAACGGCGACGCCAATATCGGCTTCTACAAGGAGCTCGCGGCGGCCGGCGTCTCGGCCGATGACATTCCCGTCGTGGCCTTCTCGGTCGGCGAGGAAGAGCTGTCGGGCCTCGACACCTCGAACCTGGTCGGCCACCTGGCGGCGTGGAACTACTTCCAGTCCGCCGAGAGCGAGGCCAACACCGAATGGGTCGCCGCGTGGAAGGAACGCATGGGCGAAGAGCGCGTGACCAATGACCCGATGGAGGCGCATTACATCGGCTTCAACATGTGGGTGAACGCGGTCGAGGATGCCGGCACCACCGACGTGGACGCGGTGCGCGACGCGATGTACGGGCAGGAATTCCCGAACCTGACCGGCGGCACCGCCGTCATGCTGCCGAACCATCACCTGGCCAAGCCGGTGCTGATCGGCGAGATCCAGGCCGACGGTCAGTTCGACATCATCAGCCAGACCGAGGAAGTGCCGGGCGATGCCTGGACCGACTACCTGCCGGAATCGGCGGTGCTGAAGTCCGACTGGCAGGAGCTGGGCTGCGGCATGTACAACACCGAGACCGAGACCTGCGTGCAGATCAAGTCGAACTACTGAGCCCCCGGGCTCTTTCGCAGGACGGGTGTGCGCACCCGTCCTGACCTCCCTTCAGGACAGGATTTCCGATGCTCCGAGTATTTCTCGCAGCCCTTCTCTGCGCGTGGCTGCCGGCCGCCCTGCAGGCGCAGGAGACCGCGCCGGGCCCCGCCCCGGACCTGCAGGCCATCCTGCAGCAGCACCAGGCCGAGATCGCCAAGCCCTCGCGCCGGACCGTGGGCCCTGCGATCGAGGCGCTGGCCGGCTCCGGCCTGCCGGGCGTGCCCGCCTTCCTGGAGGATTGGCAGAACAAGGAGATCTATGTCCGCGAGGCCGACGGGCTGTTCTTCCGCATCGATGGCAGCGGCGACACCGTGGCGCTGCTGGACCTGACCACCGGCGAGACGGTGGCCGAGGACGTGCCGACCGACGGGCTGGACCAGATCAAGCCCAATGGCGGCGTGCGCCGTGTCATCTCCGAGGCACTGGTGCAGTTCCAGCTGAGCGATCCCGACATCGACCGGCGGCGCGACGCGCTGGATGCCATCGCCCGCAACCTCGACCCCGACCAGCTGGGCCCGCTGCGCGGCTCCATCGCGGGCGAGCCCGACCCCGCGCTGCGCCTGCGCAAGGAGCGGCTGGCCAATTACCTCGTCGCCCGTTTCGGCGACAGCACGGAGGCCCGCGTCGCCGCGATCGAGGCGCTGGCCACCGATTCCAGCGTCGACGGCCGTGCCGTGCTGTCGCAGATCCTCGACACCTCGGTCGAGGTCGCGCAGGAGGTGCCCGATGATGTGAACCTCGCCCGCGTGCTGGAGCCCGGCACCGACCTGCCGCGCGAGGAAGCCTATGCGCTGATGCGCGAGGCCGCCGACCTGCCCCCCGTTCTGGACCCCTCCGGCATCCGCGGCCTGCTCGAGACCCATGTCGAGGGCGGCAAGGTGGGCGGGCTGCCCATCGCGCGGCTGGCCACACGCTCCGGGCGTCTCCTCGCTTATGACGGGCTGGCGGCCGAAGGCTTGGTGCCCGAGCGCGCCACCCCGGCCACCGTCGATGCCGCGCTGGCCAGCTGGACGATCTACGAGGCCTATGACGAAGAGGACAGCGCCGTCACCGATGCCGCGCGCGCCGCCAATGACAGCGTGCAGACCCGCGTCGCCGCCGGGCAGGCCGCCGATCTCGCGCTGGACGCGGTCTCGCTGGCCTCGATCTACTTCCTTGCCGCGATCGGGCTGGCCATCACCTTCGGGGTGATGGGCGTGATCAACATGGCGCATGGCGAGTTCATCATGATGGGCGCCTATACCGGCTACGTGGTGCAGCTCTTCATCGAGAACTACACCGTCTCGCTGGTGGTCGCCCTGCCGCTGGCCTTCGCCATCACCTTTGCCGCGGGCGTCGCCATGGAGCGGCTGGTGATCCGCTGGCTCTACGACCGGCCGCTGGAAACCCTGCTGGCCACCTTCGGCGTGTCCATCGCGCTGCAGCAGTTGGCCAAGAACATCTTCGGCACGCAGGCCCGCCCGCTGACCTCGCCGGGCTGGCTGGACGGCGCCTGGGTGATCAATGACGTGATCCAGATCAGCTATATCCGCATCGCGATCTTCGTGCTGGCGCTGCTCTTCCTCGGCCTGCTGCTCTTCATCCTGAAACGGACGCGGCTGGGGCTGGAGGTGCGCGCGGTCACCCAGAACCCGCGCATGGCGGCCTCGATGGGGATCAACCCCGACCGCATCAAGATGATGACCTTCGGGCTGGGCTCGGGCATCGCGGGCATCGCCGGCGTGGCCATCGGGCTCTATGCCAAGGTCACCTCCGAGATGGGCTCGGACTATATCGTGCAGAGTTTCATGACCGTGGTCGTGGGCGGGGTCGGCAATGTCTGGGGCACGCTGGCGGGCGCCACACTGATCGGCTTCCTGCAGAAGGGGATCGAGTTCTTCAACCCCTCCAACACGCTGGCGGCGCAGACCTACATGATCCTCTTCATCATCCTCTTCATCCAGTTCCGTCCCAAGGGCATCGTCGCCCTCAAGGGCCGCGCGGCGGGGGATTGATCCGATGCATGTGCTCCTGATCCGCGCCGGCGCGCATCTCCCCCAGCCCCCTGCCCCGCAACCGCCGCGCAAGGGCCGGCCGCCCCGCGCGCGCACCGCACCCCAGACCGGAGGCCTGACATGACCCGCGGCTTTCTCGCGCAGAACCCCTCGATCCTGTGGTTCATCGGGCTTTTGGGCCTGTTCACCCTCGGCGTGACCGTGCTGTCCGAGGCCTATGGCACCGCGGTGCTCTCGACCTCCTTCGTCAAGACGCTGGGCAAGACGCTGTGCCTGTGCCTCGTGGCCATCGCCATGGACGTGGTCTGGGGCTATTGCGGCATCCTGAGCCTGGGGCATTTCGCCTTCTTCGGGATCGGCGGCTATGCCATCGGCATGTGGCTGATGTATGCCCGCACCGAGGCCATCGTGACCGAGAACCTCGCCGCCGCGGTGATCCCGCCGACCGAAGCCGAGGTCTCGGACGCCATCGCCAGCCAGATCTTCGGCGTGGTCGGCGCCTCGGAATTCCCCGCCATCTGGGCCTTTGCCCATTCGCTGCCGCTGCAACTGGCCATGGTCGTGCTGGTGCCGGGGCTCCTGGCGCTGGTCTTCGGCTGGCTGGCCTTCCGCAGCCGCGTCACCGGCGTCTACCTGTCGATCCTGACCCAGGCCATGACGCTCGCCCTGTCGCTCTACCTCTTCCAGAACGACAGCGGGCTGCGCGGCAATAACGGGCTGTCGGGGCTGCAGAACATCCCCGGCTTCGAGGCCACGCCGCAATCGCAGATCTCGATCGCCTTCTTCTGGGCTTCGGCCCTGGCGCTGGCACTGGGCTACGTGCTCTTCGCCTGGGTGGTCTCGGGCAAGATGGGCAGCGTGATCCGCGCCATCCGTGACGACGAGGCGCGGGTGCGCTTCCTCGGCTACCACGTGGAAAGCTACAAGCTCTTCGTCTTCACCCTGACGGCGGTGGTCTCGGGCATCGCGGGGGCGCTCTACTACCCGCAGGCCGGCATCATCAACCCCGCCGAGATCGCGCCCATCGCCTCGATCTACCTCGCCGTCTGGGTCGCCATCGGCGGGCGCGGCCGGCTCTACGGGGCGGTGCTGGGCACGGTCTTCGTCACCCTGCTATCCAGTTGGTTCACCGGCGGCGGCGCGCCCGATATCGATCTCGGCATCTACACCATCCAGTGGACCGACTGGTGGCTGGTGCTGCTGGGCCTGTCCTTCGTGGCCGTCACGCTCTTCGCGCCGCAGGGGCTCGGCGGGCTGGTCGACAAGCTGGTGAGGAAGTCATGAGCACACTACTGGAAATGTCCGGCGTCTCGGTCTCCTTCGACGGGTTCCGCGCCATCAACAACCTCTCCTTCCAGATCGGCGAACCCGAGCTGCGCGCCATCATCGGCCCCAACGGCGCCGGCAAGACGACCTTCATGGACATCATCACCGGCAAGACCAAACCCGACGAGGGCCGCATCCTCTATGGCGACAAGGGCATCTCGCTGCTCGGCCTGTCGGAATCGCGCATCGCCCGCGAAGGGATCGGCCGCAAGTTCCAGAAACCCACCGTCTTCGAGGCGCAGAGCGTGCGCGAGAACCTCGCCATGGCGCTGAAGAACCCGCGCGGCCCCTTCGACGTGCTGCTCTACCGCAAGACCAGGGCCGGCGCCGCCCGCATCGAAGAGATCGCCGCGCGCATCGGGCTTTCCGAGGCGCTGACCCGCCCCGCGGGCGAGCTCAGCCATGGCCAGAAGCAATGGCTCGAGATCGGCATGCTGCTCGCGCAGGAGCCCCGCCTGCTGCTGGTCGACGAGCCTGCGGCCGGCATGACCCCGGCCGAGCGCGAGAAGACCACCGAGATGCTGGTCGATCTGGGCCGCGACCACGCGGTGATCGTGGTCGAGCATGACATGGAATTCGTCCGCCGGCTGAACTGCAAGGTCACCGTGCTGAACGAGGGATCGGTGCTGGCCGAGGGCAGCATCGACCACGTGACCGGCGACCCGCAGGTGATCGAAGTCTATCTGGGGCGCTGAGCGCATGGGCTTCTTCTCTTTGCAAATACTCAAATCCGGCGCCGGCCACGGGCGCCGCCTTTCCGGACAGGAGCGCGGATGCTGACGCTGACCGACCTCACCCTGCATTACGGCCACAGCCAGATCCTGCACGGCATCTCGATGCAGGCCCGGCCCGGCGCGGTCACCTGCCTGATGGGCACCAACGGGGTGGGCAAGACCTCGTTGCTCAAGGCGATCTCGGGCACCCATCCGCGCTCGGGCGGGGGCATGGCGCTGGACGGCACCGAGATGCCGCGCCAGATGCCCGCGCATCACCGCGCCCGGCTGGGGGTGGGCTACGTGCCGCAGGGGCGCGACATCTTCCCGCTGATGACCGTGCGCGAGAATCTCGAGACGGGCTATGCCTGCCTGCCGCGGGACGACCGTCACGTGCCCGACGAGATCTTCGAGCTCTTCCCGATCCTCAAGGACTTCCTGCACCGCCGCGGCGGCGACCTGTCGGGCGGCCAGCAGCAGCAGCTGGCCATCGCCCGAGCGCTGGTGGCCCGGCCCAAGCTCCTGCTGCTGGACGAGCCCACCGAGGGCATCCAGCCCAACATCATCACCCAGATCGGCGAGGTCATCAAATACCTGCGCGGGCGCGGCGACATGGCCATCGTGCTGGTCGAGCAGTTCTTTGATTTCGCCTTCGATCTGGGCGATCATTTCGTGGCGCTGGAACGCGGCGCGGTGATCCATGACGCGCCCAAGGCGGACACCCCGCGCGAGCTGCTGCTCTCCAAGGTCTCGGTCTGACGCTCAGCCCGCGACGGGCAGCATGGCGCGGATCGCGCGTTCCTGCGCGGCATCGAGAAAGCCGGGATGCGGCGCCTCCAGCAGGCGGCGCGCCTCGACCCGGGCCCGGCCCCAGGCGTTCAGCGCGCCCTGCTCGGCCCAGGCCACCGGGGCCAGCCGGTCAGCCAGCCGCGGGTACAGATAGTCGCGCTCCATCGCCGCACGGGTCTGCGCCGCGCCCAGGAAATGGCCCGCGCCCTGCACCGTCTCGCGGATCGTCTCGAAACCCAGCGTCTCGGGGCTGACCTCGATGCCGCGCAGCACGCGGTAGACCCCGCCCAGCATCTCGTTGTCCAGCACGAACCCTTCGAAGCTCGCGCCCAGCAGCGCCGCGGTCATGCCGGCGCTCTCATAGACGAGATTGCCGCCCGCCAACCCCGCGGCCAGCGCGGTCATCGCCTTCTCGGCCCCGTATTGCGCGTCCACCGCCTTGGCATCGGTCATCGAACAGGCCACGCCCGAGACCAGCCCCAGCCAGTTCGACAGCTGCGCCGAGGCCGCGTTCAGCACCGCCACCTCGGCCCCGCCGCCAGAAAAGGCGCCGCTGCGCAGGTCCACCACGAAGGGCCAGTTCGAGAAGATCATCGGGTGGCCGGGCTTCATCACGTGCACCATGACGAGGCTGGCCAGAGTCTCGGCCAGCGACTGCGCAAGGAACCCCGCCAGCGTCGCCGGCGCCGTGGCGCCCGATTGCGCCGCGGTGATCGCGTTGATCGGGATGCCATGCGCCACGCATTCATAGCTGACAGCCACCGCGTCGGCGCCGAACTTCAGGGGCGAGATGATCGGGCTGACATGCGCCTTGAGGAAGGGCCGTTCGGCAAAGGCCCCCGGCCCGCCCGCCGCCACGTCCAGCATCTTCACGATGGGCGCCACATGCTCGGCCAGCGTGAAGGCCGTGCCCACGGGCTTGGTCGTGTTGCGCAACAGCGCGTGCACCGTGTTGACGTCCAGCGCGAACGGATCGGCCAGGTCGGTGGCGATGCAGCAGCGCGTGAACCAGCCGATATTGACCAGGCTGTCCTGCAGCCGGGTGAAATCATGCAGGTCGCGCAGGGTCGCGGGGCGGTAGAGCCCGGTATCGATGTCCAGCACCTGCACCGCCGCCCCGCCCGAGCCGAAATGCACCGCCTCGCCGCCCACCGTGATCGAGCGGGCCGGGTCGCGCCCGTGGAGGACAAAGCGCTTGGGGCACGCCGCGATCGCCGCCTCGACCAGCGCGGGCGGCAGGCAGACCCGGTCGCCCGCCACGCGCGCGCCCGCGGCCAGCAGGTCGCCGCGCAGGCGCTCGGGCACGTCGCCCATGCCCAGCTCGTCCAGCAGGCGCAGCGCGGTGTCGAGGATCGCCTGCATCTCGCGCGGCGACAGCGGCTGGTACTGACCGCCCCGCTGCCCCGGCGGGCAGGGGTTGGGCGGGCCCGCAGCCCGTGTGTCATGGCGCGCACGGCGTCCTCCGCGGCGCGGCTTGCGCAGGTTTGCATCCGACATGGCCCAGTCAACCGCCGGGCCCCGCGGCGTGGCAAGCGCCAAGTTGCGGATGCAGCCTGTTGAAATGAAGGTTTCGGGAAAGCCGAATTGCCCTTGCGTGCCTTGCCCCCGCCGCGCCGATGCGCCCCGATGCGGGGCAGACCAACAGGAGAGGCAGGATGCGCAATTCGGCACGCGTGGTGGTGATCGGCGGCGGGATCGCCGGCTGTTCGACCCTCTATCACCTGACACGGGAGGGGTGGTCCGACGTGATGCTGCTCGAACGGGACGAGCTGACCTCGGGCACCACCTGGCACTCGGCCGCGCAGGTGACAAATTTCGGCACCAGCCAGACCATGGTCGGGCTGAAATCGCATTCCATCGCGCTCTACCAGGAGCTGCGCGACGATCCCGACTACCCGGTGGGCTATCACCATGGCGATGGCGGCATAAGGCTGGCCAACACCGAGGCGCAGATGGACGGCTATCGCCATTTCGCCTCGATGGCGCGCGGCATGGGGGTTGAGTTCGAGGTGCTCGACGCGGCCGAATGCGCCCGCCGCCATCCTCTGATCTCGACCGAGAACCTGCTGGGCGGGCTCTGGGATCCGTCGGACGGCGATATCGACCCCGCACAGCTCTGCCAGGCGCTGGCGCGCCGCGCGCGCAAGGCAGGCGCCGAGGTGATGCGCAACACGCCCGTCACCGGGCTGCGCCAGCTGGACGATGACAGCTGGATCGTCACCACGCCGCAGGGCGAGATCCACGCGCAGATCGTGGTCAATGCCTGCGGCTACCGGGTGAACGAGGTCGGCGCGATGATGGGGGTGCATCACCCGGTCATGTCGATGGAGCACCAGTATTTCGTGACCGAGGACATCCCCGCCATCGCCGCGGCCGGCCACCGGATGCCGCTGCTGCGCTGCCCGATCAGCGACTATTACTGCCGGCCGGAACGCGGCGGGCTGCTGGTCGGCTTCTACGAGCAGCACTGCCGCACTTGGGGGATGGACGGGATCGACCCGCATTTCACCAACGCGCTCTGCCCGGATGACCTCGACCGGATCATGGACGTGCTCGAGGGCGCCTTTGCCCGCATGCCGGCGCTGCGCGAGACCGGGATCAAGCGCGTGGTCAACGGGCCGATCACCTACACGATCGACGGCGCGCCGCTGGTCGGCCCGATCCCGGGGCGGCGCAACGCCTTCTGTATCATCGGGCTGCGCGCGGGCCTTGGCGAGGGCGGCGGCCATGGCTGGCTTCTGGCGCAGCAGATTGTGCATGGCGAGGCCTGCTACGACACCTGGGCGCTGGATCCGCGCCGCTTCGGCCCCGAGGCCAATACCGAGCTCTGTTCGCAGATGGCGATCCAGGAGTACCGCAATGAGTTCCGTTTCCACTTCCCGAACGAACAACGTCCCGCCGGGCGCAATGCCAAGACCACGCCGCTCACCCCGGTGCTGGCCGCCGAGGGCGCCGCCTTTGCCCCGGTCGATGGCTGGGAGCGGGTGGAGTATATCCGCCCCGCCCCGGAATTCACCGTGACCCACGGCTTCCGCTTCGACGAGGCGTTCGACGTGGTGGCCGAGGAGGTGCGCGCCGTGCAGCAGGCCGTCGGGCTGGCCGAGGTGAACGGGTTCAACCGGATCGAGATCACCGGGGCGGATGCGCAGGCCTTCCTCGACCGGATGTGCTGCGGCCGCCTGCCCGCGCGCGACGGGCGGGTCGGACTGGGCTACCTGCTGAACGATCACGGCATGGTCAAGGCCGAGGCCACCTTTGCCCGCCTGCCCGCCTCGGATCGCGGTGGGCCGCGGATCTGGTACGGCTCGGCCGCCGCTTCGGCGCGCCACGACATGGACTGGCTCTGCCAGCACGTTCGGCCGGACGAGGATGTGCGCCTGACTTCGCTGACCAACAGCCACACGGTGCTGGTGCTGGCCGGGCCCAAGGCGCGCGCGGTGCTCTGTGCGGTCAGCCGGGGCGACTGGTCGGCCGGCGCCTTCCCGTGGCTGTCGGTGCGCGAGGCATTTGTCGGGATCGCGCCGGTCACGGTGATGTCGGTCAGCTTCTCGGGCGAGCTGGCCTACGAGATCCACGTGCCCAATGCCAGCTTGCTGGTCGCCTTCACCGCCCTGCGCGAGGCCGGGGCCGCGCAGGGGTTGCGGCTGTTCGGCAGCCGGGCGGTGGAGTCCATGCGGCTGGAAAAGGGCTTCCTGCACTGGAAGGCCGACCTGCTGACCGAGTTCGACCCGTTCGAAACAGGGCTCGACCGATTCGTCCGGCTGGACAAGGACTTCCATGGCAAAGCGGCGCTTCTGGCCCGGCAAGAGGCGGGGCCGCGGCGACGGCTGGTGACGCTCTCGGTCGCGGCGACGGACCGGGCCGCGCATCCCGGCGCCTCGGCCATGCGGGACGGGGCCGTCATGGGCACGGTGACCTCGGGCGCCTGGGGGCACCGGACGGGGCTGAACCTGGCGCTGGCCTTCGTGGCGCCCGCGCTCTCGACCCCGGGCACGCGGGTCACGCTGGACCTGCTGGGCGATCTCGTTCCGGCCGAGGTCATCCCGCCCTGCCCCTATGATCCCGGGCATCTTCGGATGCGGGGCTGAGCCGGTCCAGCCAGTTCAGTACGCGAACCCAGTCCTGCGGCAGCATCTCGTGCCCGCCGGGGCGCAGGTGCCAGCCCAGCGGGCCCGACAGGATCGGCTGGTCGGGGCGCAATGCGATTTCTGGCGGGGTGTCGATATGGGCATCGGGCCAGGCACGCGCCGCCATCTGCAGCGCGCGGTAGCTGCCCGCCGGATCGGCCCAGCCATCGCCCGCCGCCGCGGCCAGGTAGACCCCGCGCGGCGCGCAGGCCGCGATCAGCCGGTCCTGGTCCATTGGCAGAGCGCCCGGGTCGGTCACCGGGTCGGGGCACAGCCAGTGGGGGAAGCGATCGGCCAGCTGGGCCAAGGTCTCGCCCTCGGGATGGCGCGACAGGGCCGCCCCGGCACAGCCCGACTGGTTGGCATAGACGCCCCGGATGCGCCCGTCCTGCGCCGCGGCCCAGAGCGCCGCCTTGCCCAGCCGCGAATGCCCCGCGACGGTCATGCGGCCCGCGTCGATCTCGGGCCATTTCTCGGCCACATCCAGCAACCGCATCAGCGCCCAGGCCCAGAGCGAGATCGCGCCGGACGGCCCGTCGGGGTCGATCAGCGGCTTCACCCCATGCGCGCGCCATGCCTGCGGATCATCCGGCACCCATGAGCCGTAGCAGCTCAGCAGCAGCGCGTAGCCGCGCCGCAGCAGCAGGTCGCGCGGCCAGCGATAGGTCGAGGCGCCGCGCATCGCGTCGCGCAGCCGCCCATCCGCCGCGCCAAGATCGGGACGGGGCGAGACCACGGCATCGGGGTCCAGCGGAAAGCCGGGATCGGCGCTCATCCCCACGGGGCCGAGGAAGTCGAGCCCGGCAATCAGCGGCGCGGGGCCCGGTCCCGATGGCAGCCAGAGCGCCGCATCGACCGTGAAAGCGCCCGTGCCGACCCGCGCGGTGATGCGCAGCCACAAGGCATGCGACCCGGTCCAGGGCTGGCAGCTCACCTCCAGCGCGTCGGGCGGCCGCGGCACCGGGCCGTAAAGCGATCCGGCCAGCTCGGAGAGGACCCGCGCCCGCGAGGCCGCGCACAGCCCCGGCATGGCTCAGGGCAGCCAGCTGTCATAGAGCGGGTGATCGGCGCCCAGCGGCAGCGTCACCGGCGCGCCCGCGCGGGCCGAGGCATAGACGGCCGTCACGAACTCGATCGAGCGGCGCCCGTCCTGTAGCGTCACCTCCTGCCCGCCCTGGCCATCCAGCGCAGCCGAGAGCGCGCGGAACAGGCCGGGATACCAAGGCGCGGCCTCGGGGCCGAGGTCGTCCAGCACCGCGTCGATCTGCGCCTGCGTGGTGGGCGCGCGCGCTTTGAAGCGCCACGGCTTGGCCGCGGGTGCATAGGGGGCATGGTCGCTTTCGACGGTGAACCCCTCGAACATCAGGCGCATGCGGCTGATATTCTCGGCACAGCCCAGCGTCACCGACGAGGTGATCAGCGCACCGTCCGCCATGCGGATCGACAGGGCCGCGCAATCCTCGACCTCGATCTTGTTCACCCGCGTGGCCAGATCGGCATAGACCTGCGCCACCGGCCCCAGGAAAGCGGGCAGGAAGTCATGAATATGGATCGCGTGGCCCAGCACCGCGCCGCCCGATTCGCCCGCCCATGTGCCGCGCCAGTCGATCTCGTAATAGGCGGCGGGCCGGTCCCAATGGGTCTCGAGCGTGCCGGCATAGCAGCGCCCGGCAAGCCCCGCGGCCTGCAGCGCGCGCAGCTGCGCCGCGCCGATGCCGTAGCGGTACTGGAAGACCGGAAAGACCTGCCGGCCGGTGGCCTCGGCCGTGGCGATCAGCGCGTCGGCCTCGCGCAGCGAGCGCACCAGCGGCTTTTCGCAGATCACGTGCTTGCCCGCCTCCAGCGCGTCGATGCAGGCTTGGAAATGCAGGTGCGGCGGCAGGCAGATGTCGACGATGTCGATCTGCGGATCGGCCAGCACCGCGGCGAAATCATCCGTGACGGCCGCGTCACCCGCCATCTCGGCGGCGCGGGCCGTGTCCAGATCGCAGACCGTGCGCACGGTGAAGAGATCCGGCAGTGCGGCAAAGCCTGCCATGTGCTGCGCGCCGATCCCGGCGCCGATGATGGCCACGTCACGCATGGGTTTCGGCCATCAGCTGGGCGTGGATCGCCAGTTCCATGGTCAGGAAAGTCATGGCCTGCGGATTGGCGGTTTCCGTGCGGTCCTGCACATCGGCCACCAGCCGGGCGAAATAGGGCCGCCCCGCCTCGCGGCAGTCGATCAGCGCGTTCTCGGTCCCGTTCACGAGGAACAGCGTGTCGGTCTGATGCGGCCGGCCGATATCGGTGTATTTGCGGCACTCGATCGTGCCCTCGGTGCCCAGGATGAAGAGCCGCCCGTCGCCCCATGTGGGCAGACCGTCCGGCGTGAACCAGTCCAGCCGCACATAGCCGTGCCCGCCATCGCCCATCAGCGTCGCCTCGCCGAAGTCCTGGAAGCCGGGATGTTCCGGGCGGGTCGTGTTCTCGACATGGGCATGCACCACGCGCGCCTCGGTCGAGCCGGTGAAATGCAGGAACTGGTCGATCTGGTGGCTGCCGATGTCACACAGGATGCCGCCATAGCGCTCGCGCTGGAAATACCAGTCGGGGCGGGTCTTGAGGTTCTGCTTGTGCGGGGCGAGGTTCACCGTCTGGATGACCCGCCCGATGGCGCCCTCGGCCACCAGTTCCGAGGCGCGGGTCACGCTGGGCACCTGGAAACGTTCCGAGAAGTTGACCGACCAGATCCGCCCGGTGCGGGCCTGCACCTCGCGCAGCTGGGCCAGCTGGTCGGGCGTGGTGCAGCCGGGCTTGTCGACCATCACGTCCTTGCCGGCCTCCATCGCCTCGATCGCTAGCCCCGCGCGATCCGCGGGCACGGCCGAGATCAGCACCATCCGCACGTCCGGATCATCAAGGATGGCGCGGCGGTCGGCCACCCGGTCCAGATCGGGGAAGACCTCGTTGAACTTGTTCTCGGTCACCGGGCTGCCGTCGGTCCAGTACTGCGCGCAGCTGCAGCCCTGCGCCTGCATGTTCGAGAGCATTCCGAAGATATGGCCATGGTCGATGCCGATGACGCCAAGTTTGAAGGGCATGGTTCCGTTCCCCCGGGGTTGGTCTGTGCCGATGCGCGCCTGTCAGGCCGCGTCGAGCGTCACGGTGCGGCCCGTCTCGCCGGCGCGTTCCAGCGCCGCGATCAGCCGGTGCACGGCCAGCGCCTCGCGCCCGGGCACCAGCGGCGGGCGGCCTTCGCGCAGCGCCTGCGCGAAATCCTCGATCACGAAGCGGTGCCAGTCCGAGGTGAAGGCCATCGGGTCCGCCCCCGCGCCTGAGCCGACCGCCTGCCCGTAGCTGTCGCTGCGCCCGTCCTGGTACTCGACCCGCAGCATCCCGGCCTCGAGCCGGGCCGAGCCATGGGCAAAATGCAGGGTGATCGTCTCGCCGCGTCCCGGGAAGCTGGCCGTGGTGGCAAAGAACTGCCCCACCGCGCCATTGGCAAAGCGCAGCCCGGCGCAGAGGAAATCCTCGGCCTCCATGTCATGGAAGCCCGTGGTGGCGCTCAGCGCCGAGACCTCGGTCACCGGGCCGGTCAGCGACAGCATCAGGTCCATCGTGTGGATCGCCTGGCTGATCATCACCCCGCCGCCGTCGCGCGCATAGCTGCCGCGCCCGGGCGCGTCGTAATAGGATTGCGGCCGCCACCAGGGCACGTTGACCTCGGCCATGCGCAGCGCGCCCAGATCCGGCATCACCGCGCGCAGATCGGCCACGACGGGCCGGGCGCGGTGCTGCAGCATGATGCCCAGCGGCAGACCGGCGGCCTCGCAGCGCTCGACCAGCGCGGCGGCGGCGCTGACGGTGCGCTCCACCGGTTTCTCCATCAGGATCGGCTTGCCGGCGCGCAGCAGCGCGTCGACGATCTCCACCCGCGCATCGGGCGGCGTGGTCAGGATCACGAAATCCACGTCCGAGGCAGCCACCGCCTCGACGCTGTCAGCCGCTGTCGCGCCCAGATCGGGCCAATCGGCCAGAAAGGCGCGTCGGCTCTCGGCGCTGCGGGCATGGACCAGTGCAAGGTCAAGGCCGCGGGCCTTGGCCAGCGCGTCGGCATAGGTGCCCGAGACCATGCCCAGCCCGATCAGAGCCACCTTCATCGCTGCATCTCCAGCGCCCGCTCGCCCGCGCCACCGAAGATGTGGAACGCCTCGGTCGGGAAGCTGACGCCGATGGTCTGGCCGCGGGTCAGCGGGATCTGGTGGGCGTGCTGGACGGTCAGGCTCTCGCCATTGGGAAAGACGCCATAGATATAGGTGACCGCGCCCAGCTGTTCGTAGTTCTCGACGGTGATCTGCTCGTCGCCATGCCCGTCGAGCGAGACGCCCACCGCCTCGGGCCGGATGCCCAGCGTCACGGTCTCGCCCTGCCCCGGCTCGGCCACCGGCACGTCGCGCACCATGCCGCTGTCCAGCGTCAGGACGCGGCCGTCCAGCGTGCCGGACAGGAAGTTCATCTGTGGCGCGCCGATGAAGCCCGCCACGAACTTGTTGGCCGGGTGGTTGTACAGATCCAGCGGCCGGCCCACCTGCTCGATCCGCCCGCCGCGCAGCACCACGATGCGGTCAGCCATGGTCATGGCCTCGATCTGGTCATGGGTGACATAGATCATCGTGTTGCCCAGCTGGGCGTGCAGGTTCGAGATCTCGACCCGCATCTGCAGGCGCAGCTCGGCATCGAGGTTTGAAAGCGGCTCGTCGAAGAGGAAGATCACCGGCTCGCGCACGATGGCCCGCCCGATAGCCACGCGCTGGCGCTGCCCGCCCGACAGCTGGCCGGGCCGGCGGTCGAGCAGGTGCTCGATCTGCAGAAGCTTCGCGGCGTCCTCGACCCGGCTGCGGATCTCCTCGCGCGGCATGCGGATGTTCTCGAGCCCGAAGGACAGGTTCTGGCGCACCGACATGTGCGGGTAGAGCGCGTAGCTCTGGAACACCATGGACAGGCCACGCTCGGAGGCGGGCACGCCGTTGACGCGGCGGCCGCGCAGCAGGATGTCGCCCGAGCTGGGATCGTCCAGCCCCGCGATCAGGCGCAGCAGGGTGGACTTGCCGCAGCCCGAGGGGCCGACGAAGACGACGAACTCGCCATCCTCGATCGCCAGGTCGATGCCGTGGATCACGTCGACCTGCCCAAAGCTCTTGCGGATGTCGTTCAGTTCCAGCGTATGCGTCATTTCAGACCCGTGGTCGCGATCCCGGTGGTGATGAAGCGCTGCAGCCAGACGAAGACCAGCGTGATCGGGATCAGCGTCACGACGGTCATGGCCAGGATGTAGTGGAAGTCCGAGTTGAACTCTCCGGCGAACTGGGTCAGCCCCAGTTGCAGCGTGTGCTTGTTGGGGTCCGAGATCAGCACGATCAGCGGCCAGAGGAAATCGTTCCAGCGCCAGATCACCGACAGGATGGCCAGCACGCTGAGCGCAGGCAGCGACAGCGGGATGATGATGCGCCAGAAAATGCGCCATTCACTGGCCGCATCCATGCGCGCGGCCTCAAGCAGCTCGTCGGGAATGGTCAGCATGTATTGGCGCAGCAGGAAGACCCCGGTGGGCGTGGCCGCGGCGGGAATGATGACCCCCCAGAGCGAGCCGAAGATGCCGAAGGACCAGACCACGAAGAACAGCGAGACCAGGATGATCGAGGCCGGGATGAGCAGCGTGGCCACGATCAGCAGCGTGAATGTCAGCCTTCCGGGAAAGCGGTATTTCGACAGGGCGAAGGCCGCCATGGCATTGATCAGCAGCGTGATCAGCGTGGCCGCGACGGTGACGAAGACCGAGTTGTAGAGATAGGTGGCGAAGTGGAAGTTCTCCTGCCCGTTCCGTTTCAGGAGCGGGTCGAGATAGTTCTCGACGGCGACGCGCACCTCTTCCTTGGGGGCCAGCTCGTCGCGCGGCACCTCGTAGACGTCCTCGGGCGCGGCGAGGCGGGCCACCTCGGTCATCATGCGGGTGGGCCCGGCCTTGAAGACCTCGGTCCGGGTGCCGTCGGGGGCGGTGTGGATCCAGACCGGCTTGGGGCCGACGCCGTCGATCTCGGCCTCGACCTGGGCCATGGGCAGGACGCGCGTGTCGAAACTGTCCACCGCCACCTCGGACTTGATCGAGCTGAAGAAGGTCCAGAGCACGGGGACGAGGATGATCAGCACGCCGAGCACGAGATAGCCATAGGCCAGGAAATCCTGCACGCCGAAGGGCTGCGCGGTGTCGCGGTTGCCGCGGGTCCGGGTCAGGAAGGTGGCAATGCTCATGACGGGGCCTCCTGTCGCGGGCAAGGCGCTTCGAAGCGCCTTGAAGGAAGGCCGTTGCAACGGCCTTGGACACGCGGTTTGCAAACCGCGTAAGCAAGCCGCGTCGACGCGGCTTTCTGGCGCCCGGCCGCGATCACAGCTCGGACTGCCTGCGGGTGATCCAGAGCTGGAAGAAGGTGAAGACCGCGATCACGATCGCCATCAGCACCGATCCCGCCGCGGCCTGCCCGTAATCGGGAATGTCCTTGGCGAAGGCCACCTCGTAGATGTTCTGCACCACCATGAAGGTCTCGCGCCCCGGCCCGCCGCCGGTCAGCAGGTAGACCTCGTCGAAGATCTGGAAGCTGCGGATCAGGCTGAGCACGATCACCACGGTCAGCGTCGGCATGATCAGCGGCAGGGTGATCCGCCAGAAGGCGCGGAAGGGCTTGGTCGCATCCATCTTGGCCGCCTCGTAGAGATCGCGCGGGATGGCCTGCAGACCGGCCAGCAGGATCAGCATGTAGAAGCCCATGTGGCTCCAGCAGAAGACGAAGACCAGCCAGAAGAAGGGCCAGCCGGTATTGGGCGTGACCAGCCAGTTGATCGGCCGGTAGCGGCCGAAATCGAACACCGCGTCGAACTGCACCATCAGCAGCAGCAGGACGGAAACGATCCCCGCCCCGATCACCGCCGCCCGGGCCAACCGGTGCCCGCTCGAGACCAGCCAGACCAGCGCGCCGGCCAGCGCCACGCCCAGCCAGAAGCTGCCCGACAGGCCCATGAGGCTGAGCGGCGCGGCCCAGCCACAGACCAGCGCGAAGAGCAGTCCGAACACCGCCGCCCAAGCGGTCGAGGGGTCGTCCTGTGCGCGCAGCGTCCGCTCGCTGGCCAGAAGCAGCAGCACCGCCATCAGCACGGTCATGACCATGTCGAACCCGGCCACGCCGGCCAGCAGCGACAGCCCCTCGCGGGTCTCGCCGATGGCCGCGTTCAGCGCGCCCTTGCGGTGCAGCACCCAGTTCCAGATATTGGCGATCACCACCGGCGACAGCATCACCGGGTAGAAGAACATCGCCCGCCAGAAGCCGCGCCCGCGGATGTTCTGGTTGACCACCAGCGCGGTCAGCAGCGCCACGACGCAGAGCGCCGGCACCTGGATCAGCACGAACCACAGCGTGTTGAACATGCCGGTCCAGAAATTGTAGCCGGGGTTCGAGCAGGTCCGCGGCGAGAAGATGGTCTCGCAATCGAAGAGATCGGCGTATTTCTCGAACCCCACGAAGGGCCGGTCGAACAGCGCGATCGACCCGCCCCCGGTCATCGAGACATAGAGGTTCAGGATCATCGGCAGGAAGGTGAAGAAGCCGAAGATCAGCATGTTGGGCAGAAGCAGCGCGTAGGGCACGCCGACGCGGCCGAACATGCTTTGCGCCAGCTCCACCGGGAAGCCCAGCAGGTCCATGAAGAACTGCGGCACCTGCCGCAGCGTGTAGCGGCGATGGCTCAACAGCCAGATGGTGCCGCCAAGACCCCAGAACAGGCCCAGCGCAGCCATCAGCAATCCGGCAGGTGTCATGCAGGGGCTCCCAGCCTCGGGGGGCGCAGGGCAGGCCTACGGGCCCGCCCTGCCTCCGGTCGGGTTCAGTTGGCGTTGGTCGCCACTTCTTCCTCGATCTTCTCGATCGCCTCGTCGAGCGTCAGCTCGCCGTTCATCGCCGCGGCCAGGTATTGCGTCGTGGCGTTGAAGATCACGAAGTTTTTGGGATCGCCCTGCAGGTCATAGGCCTGCGGCGTCTGCTCGGCCGCCCGTGCGGCCATCTTGGTGAAGGCGGTCAGACCCTCGGCCACCTGCTCGGAGGCGCCGGCCGCGACATAGTCCAGCCCCTCGTTTTGCAGCTTGGCATGGGCCGGGATCGCGAAGGTGCGGGAATACCACTCGCGCGCCTGCGCCTCCTCGCCCATCCAGGCGACGAACTGCGCCGCGGCGGCTTCCTTTTCGGGGTCGTCGGACTGGAAGGCCACAAGCCCCGCACCGCCCGGCATCACGCCGCAGCCCGCCGGGCCGCAGGGCACGGGCACGACGGTCCAGTCGAACTTGTCGCCCACGTTGTTCTGCACGTTGCCGGTGTTCCACGAGCCCGACATGTAGAACGGCGTGTCCTGGTTGAAGAACATCTCGTTGCCGTTGGCATATTTGCTGCCCGAGACGGCCGGCCAGATATCCGGCGGCATCAGCCCGTCATTGTGCCAGTCGATCATCAGCTGCGCGAAGGTGCGGAACCCCTCGTCGATCACCATGTTGCCGTCGGCATCGAAATAGGCCGCGCCGTAGGACATGGCCGGGCCGGCCATCCGGTGGCCCGAGCGGTCCATGACCATCGCGGCATAGGCGCCGGTCTCGTCCATCACCTGCGCGGTGGCCTCGGCCCACTCCTCCCAGGTCGCACCATCGGCCGGCACCTCGACGCCCGCCTCCTCGAACATGGTCAGGTTGACGTAGGGTCCGGTCACCGTCATCTCGGTGTGGAAGCCGTAGATCCCGTCCGGCGCGCCGGCCCGGTACCAGGGCAGCACCGCGCCATAGGCCGCTTCCCAGGCCTCGGCATCCACATGCGGGGTCAGGTCCACGTAATAGGGGTTCAGACCGCCCAGATTGGTGACGAAGGCCAGGTCCGGGCCGGTGCCGGCCTCCATCTGGATCGGCAGCTGTTCGCGGATCACGTTGTAGCCCACGGCGTTGAGCGTGATCTCGACGTCCGGATTGACCTCCTGGTAGCGCTCGGCGAACTCGGCGATGATGTTCGCCTTGCCGTCGACATCGGAAATCATCAGGTCCAGCTCGACCGCGAGGGCGGAGCTGGCGCTGAACAGCGCGATCGCGGAAACCGATCCGGCCACCGCGCGGCGCATGGCGGGTATCTGCGTGAATGTCATGAGAACGATCCTCCCTGGTGTCTCGATACCGCTCGTGCCGGCGGTTTGTGGGGCGATACTGGGAAAGCTTTCGCGGCGGGTCAACAGAATTGCACCCGGCGGGTCAAAAAATTGATCTATCATTGCTGCACGTTTTTCGACTAGCGTTGCGGACAGGGGCCGGAGCGGGAGGCGCGCGGAAAACACATGCAATCCAATGCATTCGACTGGCACGCCCTGCCGCCCGGCAGCGCGCTGACCCGCTGGGCCATGGCCGCGCCCGAGGTCACGCCCTGGCCCGGCCACGCCCGCCCGATGGAGGACCGGGTGGATTACGTGTTCCGCAACGGCTGGACCGACACGGGCGACCTGCCCTGCCGCGAGGCGCTGCGACAGGCCCTGCCCCATCGCCGCCCGGAACGGCCGCAGGGCCCGTTCGACCGGCTGCATCCCGGGCTGGACGGGCCGCAGGTGGATTTCTCGACCTTCCGCCACCGCCCGGTCCTGATCCGCCACGGGCTGCGCTGCCACCTGCGCGCCGCCACGCCCGGGCCGGCACGCTTCCGGCTGACCACCTGCGGCGGGGTGCGGATCTGGCTGGAGGACGATCCAGAGCCCGTCGCCGTGTTCGAGCCCTTCACCCGCAACCGCCTCCAGAGCTGCGAGGTCACGCTGGAGCTGACCGCGCAGCCCGTCGCGCTGACGCTTGCGCTGGAGGACCTTCACGAACGCGACACGACCTGCGCCGTCTCGATGACCCTGCTGGAGGGTCCGGCGCTGGAGACTGCCGTGCCCGGGATGGCGCAGGATCCGGCCGTATTGGCCCAGCAGCTGGGCGCGATCGGGCTGAACGCCGTCTTCCACGAAGCCCACCCGGCGCAGCTGGTCATGGATCCCCCGCCCGAGCACCCGCTGGTGCTCGAGGTCAGCGGGTTGCACCCGTTCGCGCGCGGCGGTCTGTCGGTCAATCCCGCGGCCGGGCGGCAGACCCGTGTCACCCTGACGCCCGACGCGTCCGCGGCCCACCTGTTCGACGTGGGCGACACCGCGCCGGGTTGCCTGCCGGTCGAGATCGCGGTCACGCAGGACGGGGTGCGCGTCGCGCGCCGGCTGGGCACCACCAACCTGCCGCCGGGCCAGGCGCTGACGGGCGATCTGGCCGCGCGCAAGGCACAGGCCGCGCAGCTGATCGTCGAGGGTGACGGGTTCGACCCCTCGCGCGCCACGCTGCTGGCCTTGCGCGGGGAAGCCCCCGAGGCGGTCGCCCGCATCCTCGACGCCGCGCTGACCACGATCGAGGAGCGCCAGGACTGTTCGGATTTCACGATCCTGCCGCTTCTCCGGCTCTGGCGCGACGGGCGCAATGCGCTGGACGCGGACCGGCAGGCGCGGCTGCGCGCGGCGGTTCTGGGCTACCGCTACTGGATGACCGAGCCCGGCGACGACGTGATGTGGTTCTGGTCCGAAAACCACGTGCTGTGTTTCCATGTCGCGCAAGCCGTGGCCGGGCAGCTCTTTCCCGACGCGGTCTTCACGAACAGCGGCCGGTCAGGGGCCGAACACGCGCAGGACGCGCAGGCCCGGCTGACCCGCTGGTTCGACGCGATCGACCGCGACGGGCTGTGCGAGTGGAACTCGGCCGCCTATTACCCGATCGACCTGCTGGGGCTGTTCACGCTGCATGACATGGTGCCGGCACTGCGCGACCGGGCGCGTGCGGTGCTGGACCGGATCTTCGCGATGACAGCGCTGCACACCAGCGGCACGACACCCGCCGGCAGCCAGGGTCGCTGCTACGAGAAGGAGCTGCTGGCCGGCCCCTGCACCGAGCTGGGCTCGGTCGCCGCCATCGCCTTCGGCGCGCCGTTCCGCCCGGGCTATGACCGCGCCGCAGCGCTATTCTGCCTGTCGGACTACGCGCCCACGGCCGAGGCGGCGGCGCTGGTGACGCCGCTGCCCGGCACGGTGCTGCAGGCGCGCTACACGCAGGGCCACGCCCATGCCGGCAAGCTGAGCCTTTGGAAATCCGCCCAGGGCCAGCTGTCGACGGTCTGTGCCCTTCCTGCCGGAGATGAGGGCCACCAGGCGCAGGTGCTGGACGTGCAGATGGCCGCGCACCCGATGGCGCGGCTCTGGATCAACCATCCGGGCGAGCTCAAGCCCTGGGGCGACCGGCGCCCGTCGCTGCTGGCCGGCAGCCACGTGGTGCCGCAGGTCGCCCAATACGGGCCGGTCGCGCTGGTGATCCAGGACCTCGACCGCGACTGGACCGAGATCCCCTTCGCCCAGCTCTTTGCCACCCGCGACGCCTTTGCCCCGCCGCGGCGCGTGGGCGAGTGGTGGGTCTTCGAGACTGCCGACAGCGCGACCGGCCCGGGCGGTGCGGTCGCGGCCAAGTGCTCAGCCCCGCTGGCGCCGGCGCCAGGGCTTTACGCGGGCAGCCTCTGGCGCGCCACGGGGCCACGGCTGGGCTGGGTGGTGACGCTGGCCATGCCGGGCGAGGACAGCGCAGGGCTCGACGCGCGCCTGCAGCGGACCGCGCCGCGCTTCGATGCCGCCGCGCTGCGGCTGGAGGCTCGCGGGTCGGACGGCGCGGCGCTTTCGCTGGCGTTCGACGGAACGCTGTCGGTCGATGGCACGCCCCGCCCCTTCGCCCCCCTGACGCCCGAGCCGCATGTGGCGCGTAACGGTGGCCCCCTGCAGCCCTGGAGGAGAGATGGACGAGATTGACGCAGCGCTGGTGCGGCTCGCCGCGGGGTTCTGCCGGCTGAAGGGCATCCACGCGGTGGCCGGGGCCGGTGACGAGATCCTGTTCGAGGAATGGGACTGGGAGGTCGGCGTCGGGCTCTACGGCGCGGTGCGCGACGCGCAGGACCGGCAGGACACGGCGGCGCTCGCGGCCGTGGCGCGCTGGTATGACCGGCAGATCGGTCGCGGCCTGCCGGCGCGGCAGATCAACTCCACCGCCCCGATGCTGGCGCTGGCCTGCCTGGCCGAGCATGCCGACCGCCCGGACTGGACCGCGCTCTGCGGCGACTGGGCGCATTGGCTGGTCACCGAGCTGCCACGGACCGGCGAGGACGGGTTCGAACACGTGGTCAAGGAAGGTCGCCGCCCCGGCCAGCTCTGGGATGACACGCTGTTCATGGCGGTGTTGTTCCTCGCCCAGACCGGCCGCATGACGGGGCGCGCGGACTGGGTGTCCGAGGCGCAATACCAGTACCTCGTGCACCTGCGCCACCTCGCCGACACGGCGACGGGGCTGTTCTTCCACGGCTGGTGCTTCGAGGGGCGGCACAACTATGCCCGGGCGCTCTGGGCGCGCGGCAATGCCTGGGTGACCATTGCCATCCCCGAACTCTTCTTGCTGGCCCCGCCCGCCGATCCGGCGCTGTCGCGCCACCTCGCCGAGGTGCTGCGCAGCCAGGTCACGGCGCTGGCCGGCTGCCAGCGGGCCGATGGCATGTTCCCCACGCTGCTCGACGATCCCGACGCGCCGGTCGAGGCCTCGGCCACGGCCGGCATCGGCTATGGCGTGCTCTGCGGCATCCGCACGGGGCTGCTGGCGCCCGATCACGCGACGATCGCCGAGAGGGCCTGCGACGCGATCCTGCAGCGCATCGGGGTGGACGGGATCCTCGCGGATGTCTCGGACGGCACGCCGATGGGCGACACGCTGGCGTTCTACAGGCAGATCGGCAACGTGGCCGCGCCCTATGGACAGGCGCTGGCCAGCCTCTTCCTGATGGAGATGCGGCGCTTTCGCCACGACTGATGTCCCGGGCGCAGGCGTAAGCGTTCGTGCGACGGAAGCCGCTTCGAAGCGGCTTGGCCCCCGGCGGCACCGGTCGGCAGACCATCGACATGCCGGGAGAACACGGAAACCATCGCGCGGGGGGTGGCGCGGATTGGGCCCGCTTGCCCGGCCGCCATTCGGTCGAACGGTTGCCACGGGGCGCCGCAAGCCGCTTCGAAGCGGCTTCTCCCCGGCCCTAGCGGCGTGCGCGGGGGGTGACGGCCACGCCCGGCTCGATCGTGTCGGGCGGGTGCAGGATCACCGCATCGCCCGCGGCCAGCCCGGCCTCGACCACGGCGAAGCGCCCGTCGCGGCGGCCGATCTCGATCCCGCGCTCTTGCACGACCCCGTCTTCGACCACGAAGGTGAACCAGGCCCCGCCGCGCCGGAACACCGCGGCGAGCGGGATCAGCAGCGCATCCTCGGTGCGCCATTCCTCGATCCGCACGAAGACGGCGAAGCCGTCGCCCAGTCCCGCGCGGGCCTCGGGCGGCGAGGTGATGTCCAGCACCGCGTCGACACGCTGCTCCTCGATGCCGAGCGCCGAGACGACGGTGCGCGCCGCCGGCTCGATCAGGCGCAGCTCGGCCGAGAGCGGCGTCGCGCCGCCCCAGCGCTCGACCCGTGCAGGGGCTCCCGGCGCCAGGCGCGTCGCCTCGGAGGACAGCAGGTCCACCACGATTTCCAGATCCGCAGGGTCGCCGATGGTCAGGATCGGCGCGCCGGCCACCACCGGCCGGGCGCTTCGGTCGGCGATCTCGACCACGACGCCATCGGCCGGGGCGGTCAGGGTCAGGCAGCAGGACGCCGCGGCATCCCCGGCATCGGGCTGGCTGAGCACGGCGCGGGCGCGTTCCAGCCCGGCTACGGCCATCTGCAGCCGCGCCTTGGCCGACTGGGTGGCCGCGCGCGCGATGGCGCGACGCTGCTCGGCATCCTCGAGCGCGGTCAGCGCGCCGGCCCCGCGCTCGGCCAGCGCGCGGGCCCGGTCGTATTGCGCCTGGGCATGCGCCGCCTCCGCCTCGGTGCGGGTCACCTCGGCGCGGGCATATTGCACCGCGGCCTCGGCCTCGTGCAGCGCCGCCTCGGCCTCGGCCCGGCTGCGCGCATCCAGCAGGCCCGAGGTCGCCGGGTCCACCTGTGCCACCACGGTCACGTCCTTGGCCACGAGGTCGCCCACCGCGACCGGTGCGCGGCGCAGCGTGCCCGCGATGGGGGCGGCAACGTCATAGCGGTCGCGTATGCGGGTCTGGCCCTCGGCATCGACGGTGACGCTGAGCGCGCCCCGTTCCAGCGTGGCAAGATCGACCGGGATCGGGTCCGAGCGGAAGGCCGTGACGGCCAGCCCCCCGAGGATGGCCAGCGCAAGGGCCGACAGGCCCACGGTCCGGATGGAGAGTGTCATCGCGTCATTCCCTCGTCTTCATCACCGAGATCAGGTCGAGCCGGCCCAGCCGCCGGGCCACCAGCGCCACCGAGCCTGCCGCGGCGCCCAGTACGATCAGGCTGGCGCGCGCATAGGTCGCCGGCTCCAGCACCAGCGGGATGGCGTAGAGATCGCTGGAGAAGCCCGAGGTCATGGCGCGGGCGACCTCGGTCCCGATCCACCAGCCCAGCGGCTGCGCGAGGATCGCCAGCAGCATCACCTCGCCGGCGAGGATATAGGCCACCTCGCCCTTGCCGAAGCCCAGGATGCGCAGGCTGGCCAGTTCGCGCGCGCGTTCCGACAATTGCACCCGCGCGGCATTGTAGGCCACGCCCACCGTGATGATCGCGCCCAGCGCGGCATAGACGGCCGTCACGACGAGGATGTTCTGGCTGAGCGTCTCGAGGAAGCTGCGCCGGTTCTCGGTCATGTTGATCGTGCCCATCAGCCGCGGGAAATCCTTGATCCGCGCCTCGAAATCGGCCGCGGCGTCGGGATCGGCCAGCGTCACGTTGACATTGGACACGCGCGGGCTCTGCCGGAACAGCCGGTTCAGCGTGTCATGGTCGAGATAGGCGCCCAGCCCGAAGAACTGGGTGACGATGCCGGTCACGGGGATCCGGTGCCTCTCGCGCAGGCCGCTTTCGAAGCTGACGGTCAGCGTGTCGCCCACCCGGGCGCGCAGCGCCTCGGCCAGCCGCTCCGAGATCAGCAGCCCGCCGCCCTCGGGCGTGACCACGCGGCCGGCATCGTCGACCACGCGGGCCAGGTCTGCCCCGGGCGCCACGGTCGAGACCGGCAAGAGCTTTTCATAGGGGCCGTGGATCAGCCGTGCGGCATGGTATTGCTGCGGCTCCACCTGCAGCACGCCGGGCAGGCGACGCACCTCCTCCAGCGCCGAGATCGGCGCGTCGGGATCGAAGAGCAGCAGGATGTCCTGCCGGTTGGACTGGTAGAAGCCCTTGTCGATGATCTCGTCCACCGCGTCGGGAAAGAAGTTCGACGCCACCAGCACCGAGACGGCCAGCGCCATGCCCAGCATGGTCATCGCCGCGCGCAGCGGCCAGCGCAGCAGGCTGCGCAGGATCATGCGGCTGGGCTGGGACAGGCGCAGCGCGGCGATGGCGCGGTCCAGCAGGGTCTGGCGGAAGCGCGGCGGCGCGGGCGGCGCCATGGCCACGGCCGGTGCCAGCCGCGCCGCCCCCAGCGCGCTGCGCAGCGCGCCCGCGCTGGTCGCCGCCAACCCCAGCGCGGCCGAGGCCGCGTAGACGCCGGGAGACACGCCGAAGACGAGATAGGGAAAATCGTAATACTTGGCATAGAGCGACGCCATGCTCTGGGCCAGCCATGTGCCCGCGGCCCAGCCGATGCCCACGCCCACCAGCGCGATCAGCCCGGCCAGCATCAGGTAATGCAGCGCGATTTCGAAATTGCTGTAGCCGATCGCCTTGAGCAGCCCGATCTCGGCGCGTTCCAGCTGCACGATGCGGCCCATCACCATATTCACGAGAAAGACGGTGATGCCGAGAAAGACCGGCGGCAGCACGTAGGCCAGCACCTCCAGCTGGGTGATCTCGGTCTCGAGAAAGGCGTTCGACTGCTGGCCCGAGCGGTCGACGGGGGTGGTGGCGCCATAGGGATCCAGCCGCGCCCGGACCGCCTCCTTGACCGGCTCCAGCGGGGTGCGCGGCAGCACGGTCAGCGACAGCGTGTTGAAGGCCCCGGCCATGCCGAAGGCGGCATCCATCACCTCGGCGGTCAGCCACAGGATGCCGAAGGTCTCGTTCTGCGGCATCAGCGCGCCGGGCCCGATCGTGTAGACGAATTCCGGCGACAGCGCCGTGCCGGTGATGGTCAGCGCGCGCTTGCGGCCGTTCAGGTTGACCGAAACGACATCGCCCGGCACGAAGCCGTTCGCCTCGGCAAAGGGTTCGTTGACCACCACCTCGGACGGGGCCTCGGGCCAGCGCCCGCTGCGCAGGATCGGCACGTTGAGCAGCGCCGCGCCCGAGGCGGGGCGCGAGATCAACAGCCCGGTGGCCGGCTTGGTCCGGCCGGGCAGGTCCAGCATGGCATAGCCGCGCACCTGCGCCTCGACTTGGGCCACGCCCTCGATGGCGCGCAGATCGGGCAGCACCGACAGGGGCGCACGCCGGGTCGAGGCAAAGACATGGGCAAAGCGGTTGTCGTCGTAATAGGCGGCGCGTGTCTCGTTCAGGGCGCGGCTCATGCCGACCGACATCAGGATGACCGTGACGCCTGCCGCCAGCACCAGCGCGATGGCCAGGCCCTGCACCCAGAGCCGGCGGAAGTCGCGCATCAGCTTGAGGTCGATGGCCTGCATGGCGCTACCAGTGAATCTCGGACGGGGCGAGCCGGTGGTCATTGACCTCGATCCGCTCGATCCGTCCGTCGGCAAAGCGGATCACCCGGTGCGCCATCTGCCGGATTGCCGCGTTATGGGTGATGACCACGGTAGTGGTGCCGAACTCCTCGTTGACCCGGCGCAGGGTTTCCAGCACCTGCGTGCCGGTCCGGCTGTCCAGCGCGCCGGTGGGCTCGTCGCAGAGCAGCACCTCGGGGCGCTTGGCAATGGCCCGCGCGATGGCCACGCGCTGCTGTTCGCCGCCCGACATCTGGGCCGGGAAATGGTCCATCCGGTGGCCCAGCCCGACCAGCTCCAGCGCCTCGGCCGGCCGCATGGGATCGCGCGCCACGTCGGTGACCAGTTGCACGTTCTCGCGCGCGGTCAGGCTGGGCACAAGGTTGTAGAACTGGAAGACGAACCCCACATGGTCGCGCCGGTAACGGGTCAGCGCGCGGTCGCCCGCGCCGGTCATGTCGCGGTCGCGGAACCAGAAGCGCCCGCCGGTGGGATGGTCCAGCCCGCCGAGGATGTTCAGCAGGGTCGACTTGCCCGAGCCCGACGGGCCCAGCAGCACCGACAGCTCCGAGGCATAGAGCGCAAGATCCACGCCCGCCAGCGCGTGGACCTGCACCTCGCCGGTGTCGTAGATCTTGGTCAGCCCCTCGGCGCGAAAGACCACCTCGGGCGCGGTGCCAGCTGCATCGGGCATGGGGTTCTCCGGTTCGCCCGGTCATTCTGCATCGCAGAAAGGCCCGGCGCGTTGATCCGGATCAAACCCCGCCTGCTCAGCGCGCCAGCGACGTCCAGGCGCCGTCCGCCTCGGACGAGGCGAGGCAGGCCGCGATGAAGCGCATGCCGGCCAGCCCGTCGGACAGGTCGGGCGTGTGCACGCCCTCGGGCAGCGGGGCGCCCGTATCGGCGTGGCGGATCAGGCTGGCGGCCTCGGCATAGAGCGTGGCGAAGCCTTCGAGATAGCCCTCGGGATGGCCCGGCGGCACGCGCAGGTGGCGCAGCCCCGCCGCGCTGGCCCCGGCCCCGCCGCGGGTCAGGATCTGCTTGGGCGCACCCAGCGGGGTATAGGTCATCACGTTGGGACTCTCCTGCGCCCAGTCCAGCCCACCCTTGGTGCCGTGGACGCGCAGGCGCAGCGCGTTCTCGTTGCCGGTGGCGACCTGGCTGGCCCAGAGCATGCCCTTGGCGCCCCCCTCGAAGCGCAGCATGACATGCACATTGTCATCGACCGGCCGCCCCGGCACGAAGGCGTCGAGATCGGCGGCCAGCGCCTGCGCCGACAGCCCGGTGACATAGCTGGCGAGGTTGAAGGCATGGGTGCCGATATCGCCGACGCAGCCCCCCGCGCCCGAGCGCGCCGGGTCGGTGCGCCACTCGGCCTGCTTGTTGTGCACCTCTTCGGCCAGCCAGTCCTGCACGTATTCCACGTGGACCACCCGGATCTCGCCCAGGTCGCCGCGCGCGACCATCTCGCGCGCCTGCCGCACCAGCGGGTAGCCGGTATAGTTGTGGGTCAAGATGAACAGCCTGCCGCTCTCGGCCTGCGCGGCCTCGATCTGCGCGGCCTGTTCGGCCGTGGCGGCCAGCGGCTTGTCGCAGATCACGTGGATGCCGGCGCGCAAAAACGCCACGGCGGGGGCGGCATGCATGTGGTTGGGCGTGACGATGGCCACCGCGTCGATGCCGTCGTCCCGCGCCGCCTCGGCCCGGGCCATGGTCTCGAAATCGTCATAGGCGCGGTCGCCGGCGATGCCCAACTCCTCGGCCGAGGCGCGGGCGCGGGCCGGGTCCGAGGACAGCGCCCCGGCGACCAGCTGCCACTGCGCGTCGATGCGCGACGCGATGCGGTGCACGCCGCCGATGAAGGCGCCCTGCCCACCGCCCACCATGCCCAGTCGCAGCGGTCTCATCGCGTCACCCCCAGCATCTTGTGGATTGCACCCATGTCGGTCTCGCCCCCGGCGAAATCGTCGAAGGCCTTGTCGGTCACCTCGATGATGTGCTCGGCGATGAAGGGAGCGCCTTCGGCGGCGCCCTGCTCGGGCGATTTCAGGCAGCACTCCCATTCCAGCACCGCCCAGCTGTCATAGTCGTAGGTGGCCAGACGCGAGAAGATGGCACCGAAATCCACCTGCCCGTCGCCGAGGCTGCGGAAGCGGCCCGCGCGGTGCAGCCAGGGCTGGTAGCCGGAATAGACGCCCTGCCGCCCGTCTGGATTGAACTCGGCATCCTTGACGTGGAAGGCGCAGATCCGGTCGTGGTAGAGGTCGATGAACTGCAGGTAATCCATCGCCTGCAGCAGGAAATGGCTGGGATCGTAGTTGATCCGCGCCCGACCATGCCCGTCCAGCGCGTCGAGGAACATCTCCCAGGTGGCGCCGTCGAACACGTCCTCGCCCGGGTGGATCTCGAAGCCGATATCGACGCCCTCCTCCTCGTAGACATCGAGGATGGGCCTCCAGCGGCGGGCCAGCTCGGCAAAGGCCTCCTCCACCAGCCCGGCGGGGCGCTGCGGCCAGGGGTAGAGGAAGGGGAAGGCCAGCGAGCCGGTGAAGCTGACCGTGGTGTCCAGCCCCATGGCGCGCGAGATGCGCGCGACCTTGGTGACCTGGTCCACCGCCCAGTCCTGCCGCGCCCGCGGGTTTCCATGCACCGCCGCCGGCGCGAAGGCGTCGAACGCCGCGTCATAGACGGGGTTCACCGCGACCAGCTGGCCCTGCAGATGGGTCGACAGCTCGGTGATCTCGACGCCTGCCTCGGCGCAGATCCCCTTGACCTCGTCCCGGTAGGTCGCGCTTTCGGCCGCCTTGTCGGTGTCGAAAAGCCGGGGGTCGAAGGTCGGGATCTGCACGCCCTTGTAACCGAGCCCCGCGGCCCATCTGGTGATGTTCTCGAGACTGTCGAACGGCGCGGTGTCGCCCGCGAACTGGGCAAGGAAAAGGGCGGGTCCCTTGATGAGGCCGGGCATGGGAATCTCCTGTCTCAGGATGGTCGGGAATAGCGGACAAAGGCGAAGCGGCGGCTGTCGGGCGCCCAGCACGGCACGTTGAGCGTGCCCTGCCCGCCGAAGAGCGACAGCAGCGTCCGGGGCGTGCCGCCCTCGGCCGGCATCAGGCGCAGCTCGACCTCGCAGCCGAACGGGTGCCCCTCGGTCCCGGCCGGGTAGGCAAGGTAGCAGACTTGCCGCCCGTCGGGCGCGGGATGCGGAAACCAGTCGACCGTGCTGCCGTCGGTCATCTGCTGCGCATCGCTGCCATCGGCGCGCATGCGCCACAGCGCCATGGCCCCGCCGCGGTCGGAGTTGAACCAGATCCACGCGCCGTCAGGCGTGTAATCCGGCCCGTCATAATGGTGCGGGCCGTGGATCAGCAGCGTCTCTGCCCCGTCCTCCAGCGCACAGGTGGCGATGCCGAAGGCCTCGTCGCGCACGCAGGTATAGAGCAGCGCACCGCCATCGGGCGACCAGCCATGCCACCACGAGGGCACCTGCCGCGTCAGCCGCCGCGGCACCCCGCCCAAGGCGGGCAGCACGTAGATGCAGCTTTTCCCGGTCTCGGTCTTGTCGCTGATCGCCAGCAGGTCGCCAGAGGGCGACAGGCCGTGATCGTTGTTGAGCCGCGCCAGCGGGCCCGTGTCGATCGGCACCAGCGCAGGCTCGGCCAGCGAGACAGTGTAGAGCCGGCCGTCGCAGTTCACGATCAGCGCCGCACCGTCGCGGGTCCAGTTGGGCGCCTCGACATGGGCGTCGGTCTGCAACACCACGAAGGTCTCGCCGGTCTCGATGTCGATGGTCTCGATACTGGCAAACATCAGTCCCCTCCCGGCAGGTAGGCAAAGCGGGTGAATGTCGCGCGGCGCCCCTGCCCCGTGACGTCATGCGCGGCCATGCCGACGAAATTGCCGGTGAAGGAGCCGTGCTCGCCCAGACCGCCCTCATCCGAGAGCAGCGTGGCGTCGAGCGGCGGGCCGATCTCCTGCCAGTCGCCCCCCTGCCGCCAGAGGAAGCGCTGCGTCGCGTGATCGGTCCGCACGGCCAGATCGACCGGGCCATCGGCAATGGGCATCGGGTCGATCGCAAAGCTCAGCCGCGCATCCACCGCGTCGCCGAGGCAGGACAGGATGGTCAGCGCCCGGCCGAGGCCCGGCTCATGCGTGACGGCGAGATAGTGGAACTTGTGCCGGTTGTAATAGGTCACGAGCCCCGCGGCCTGCTGGTAGCTGTCAGGGGTGAAATCCTGCAACGTGGTCTCGGCCCGGTAGGCCAGATGCTCCTGCCGGCGGGCGACCAGCGCCTGTTCGAACCAGCTGCCGATGCTCTCGCGACCGATCAGCTGCAGCGCCTCGCCCGTCAGCGTGAAGATGCGGTCGGGATGGGGCGTGCGCAGCCACTGGAATTCCGGCGGCAGAATCGTGCTGTCGAAGCGCCGGATCACCGGTTGCGGCGCGGGTGGCTCGGCCGGTGCGGGGATCTGAATGCGCGGCACGGGATCGCCCGTCTCGGGCCAGAGCCAGCCGTCGCGCCAGACGCAGCGCTCGATCCCCGTCTCGCGGCCGAGCGGCGAGAAACCCCGCCCGCGCCCCGACAGATGGCTGCGCGTGCCGTCGGCATCGATGGGCCGCGAACACAGGAAGGTGTGCCATGTCTCGCCCTCTTCGGTCTCGACGATCTGGCCATGGCCCACGCGCTGCAGCGCGCTGCCGGGCGCGTCCCTGGCGGTGAAAAGATGCGTGTCGGGGTGCAGTTCATAGGGGCCGAGGAGCTCGCGCGACCGCGCCATGGTGACCGCATGGCCATAGCCGGTGCCGCCCTCGGCCACGGTCAGGTAGTACCAGCCGTCGCGCCGGAAGAGATGCGGCGCCTCGGTCAGCCCGTGCGCGCTGCCGGGGAAGATATTGGTGACCGGCCCGGTCAGCCCGTGCTCGGGATGCCATTCCTGGCAGAGGATGCCGTCGAAGGCCGGGTGGACCGGGTGCCCGCCGACCGAGCCGCCGCGATGGTTCCACTGCATGTTGAGAAACCACTTGCGCCCGTCCGTGTCGTGGAAGAGCGACGGGTCGAAGCCTGAGGAATTCACGTAGACCGGGTCGGACCACGGCCCCTCGATCGACGGGGCGCGGGTGATGTAGTTATGCGCGTCCTTGAAATTGCCGGTGTTGCGCTTGACGTCGGTATAGACCAGCCAGAACTGGCCGTCGGCAAAGCTGAGGCAGGGCGCCCAGATCCCGCCGCTGTCGGGATTGCCGCGCATGTCCAGCAGTGCGGCGCGGTCGAGCGGGCGGGCGCAGAGCGCCCAGTTGGCGAGATCGGTGGAGCGGTGGATCTGCACGCCGGGATACCATTCGAAGGTCGAGGTGGCGATGTAGAAGCTCTGCCCGACCCGGCAGATCGACGGGTCGGGGTTGAACCCGGGCAGGATCGGGTTGCGGATCATGACAGGCCCCCTTGCGCCCATGCCCCCCGCCGACGCCTCCGGCGGGAGTATTTGGGGAAAGATGAAAGGGGCCGGGGCGTCACCGGGACGGCCCGTCGCGCTCGGCCGAGGCGGCCCAGAGATTGATATTGGCGTCCTTCGCGTGGCTGTCGATCTCGGCCAGCTCGTCATCGGTGAAGTCGAGATTGTCCACCACGCCGGCGCAATCGGCCACCTGCGCGGGTTTCGACGCGCCGATCAGCGCGGTCGTGACCCGGCCCCGGCGCAACACCCAGGCGATGGCCATCTGCGCCAGCGTCTGGCCGCGCCGCTCGGCGATGGCGTTGAGCGCGCGGATGCGCTCCAGCACCTCGTCGGTGACAAAGCTCTCGCGCAGCGACTTGCCCTGTGTCAGGCGGCTGCCCTCGGGCACACCGCCGAGATATTTCGTGGTCAGCATGCCCTGCGCCAGCGGCGAGAAGGCGATGGAGCCGATGCCCAGATCGTCCAGCGCGTCCAGGAGCCCGTCCTCCTCGACCCAGCGGTTGAGCATGGAATAGGAGGGCTGGTGGATCAGGCAGGGCGTGCCGAGCTGGCGCAGGATCTCGGCCGCCTCGCGGGTGCGCTGCGCGTTGTAGGAGGAGATGCCGACATAGAGCGCCCGGCCCGAGCGCACGATGTGGTCGAGCGCCATCATCGTCTCTTCGAGCGGGGTGTCGGGGTCGAAGCGGTGCGAGTAGAAGATGTCGACATAGTCGAGCCCCATCCGCCTGAGCGACTGGTCGCAGGAGGCGATCAGGTACTTGCGCGACCCCCATTCGCCATAGGGCCCCGGCCACATGCCATAGCCCGCCTTGGACGAGATGATCATCTCGTCGCGATAGGGCGCGAAATCGGTGCGCAACAGCTCGCCGAAGGCGCGCTCGGCCGAACCCGGCTCGGGCCCGTAATTGTTGGCGAGGTCGAAATGCGTGATGCCGTGATCGAAGGCGGTGCGGCAGATCTCGCGCTTGGTCTGATGCGGGGTGTCGTCGCCGAAATTGTGCCACAGCCCCAGCGAGACGGCCGGGAGCTTCAGCCCCGACCGCCCGCAGCGGCGATAGCTCATTCGGTCGTAACGGGTCTCGGATGCGGTCCAGACCATGACGGGCGTCTCCTTATGCCAGCAGGGCCCGCGCCTGTTCGGGATCGAGAGCGGCGGGCCGGTCGCAGGTGGTTGTCATCTCGATCCAGGCCCGGGCCTCGCCCGCCGCCAGGATCGTCGTCATGACCTCGACCACATGGGTGGCAAGTTCAAGGCTGCATCTGTGCGGCCGCCCCGCGGCGATGGCCTGCGCCATCTCGGCCAGCCCGGCGCAGCGGTAATTGGCCCGCGGGATGCCGCGCCCGTCCTCGAGATTGGCCACGCCGAACGGGTGGCCGCGCTCCTCCAGCGCGACCCGGCCCTCGGGATCGGCCAGCTCCACGTCGCCGCCGAAGAAGTTCGGATCGGGCACGTAGAGCGAGGCGTCGAGCCCGTAGAGCTCCATGTTGGCGTGGCGGTGCGCCTTGACGTCCCAGCTGGCGCCCAGCGTGACGATGGCGCCCTGGGCGAATTCCAGCAGCGCATGCGCCGTGGTCGGCGTCTCGACCGGTATCTCCTCGCCATTGCGCGGCCCGTTGGCGATGGTGCGCGTGGCGCGCCCCCGCCCGGTCATCGCGGCCACCGAGCGCACCGGACCCAAAAGCTGCACGAGATTGGTGATGTAATAGGGCCCGAGATCGAGGATCGGCCCGCCCCCCGGCTGGAAGAAGAAATCGGGGTTCGGGTGCCAATGTTCCATGCCGAAGGACAGCACGTGGCAGGTGCCGCCGGTGATGCGGCCCGCCCGGCCCTCGTCCAGCGCGGCGCGGGCCAGCTGGTGCGCACCACCAAGGAAGGTGTCCGGCGCCGAACCCACGCGCAGCCCCTTCTTCTCGGCCAAGGCGCGCAGCGCCTCGCCCTCGTCCAGCGTCAGCACGAAGGGTTTCTCGGAATAGGCGTGCTTGCCCGCCTCGAGGATGGCCTTCGAGACCGCGAAATGCGACGCCGGCACGGTCAGGTTGACCACGATGTCGATATCGGGCGCGGCCAGCAGCTCCTCGACCGTCTCGGCCCGCAGGCCGAATTCGGCGGCGCGCGCCTCGGCCGCCGCGCTGTCGAGATCAGCGCAGGCGCGCATCTCGATCCCCGAAAACAGCGGGGCAAGCTTCATGTAGGCGGCCGAGATGTTGCCGCAGCCGATCACGCCGATCCCCATTTGCGCCATGTTCAGTACTCCCGGATGGCGGCGATGGAGCGGGTGGCAAAGCGTACCGCGTCCGAGGGCTTGTCATGCTCGGCCACGAAGAGATCGACACCCGCCTTGCGCAGTGCGGTCATGTATTCGGTCCAGGGCAGCACGCCCTGGCCCACATCGGCCCAGCCATCCTCGTCTGCGCAATCGCCCTCGGGGGCGATGTCCTTGACATGGGCGGTGGTGATCCGGTCGCCGTAGCGCGCGATCCAGTCCAGCGGGTCGGCGCCGCCGCGCACCACCCAGGCCACGTCCATCTCCCAGTCGAGCGAGGGCGCCTCCTGCAGCAGGATCTCCATCCCCTCGCCCATGAACTCCCAGTGGTGGTTGTGCCAGCCGAAGGCAAAGCCCGCGTCGCGCACCTTGTGGCCGGCCGCCTCCAGCCGCGCGGCCAGGTCCGTCCAGGCGGCCACGTCCTGCGGCGCGTTGCGCAGCGCATCCTCGGGTGCCGGGCAGAAGATGCGCTGCATGCCCAGCGTGCGGGCGGTGGCCAGCGTGGTCTCCAGCGCGTCCTCGAACTGGCCCACGGGGAAGAAATGCCCCGAGGGCATGGCCAGACCGGCCTCGTCCATCAGGGCACGGAAGCCCGCCGGGTCGCCATAGACGCCGCCGAACCCCTCGACCTGTGTGTAGCCCAGCCCGGCCAGTTTGCGCAGCGTCGCGTCCCAGGGGCCCGCGTCGCGCGCGGAATACAGCTGATAAGAAATGTCCATGATGTCGGTCCTTCTGCGACGCGCCTAGAGCCGCGCCTCGGTTGCCTTGTCGAAAAGATGCGCGCGCGCCGGGGCAAAACCCACCTGCAGCGCCTGGCCCGGCTGCACCACGGCCTGCCCGTCCATGCGGACCCACAGGCTCTGCCCCTGCACGCCGACGCGCACCAACGTGTCCGAGCCCAAGGGCTCGACCAGTTCCACGACCGTCTCCAGCCGCACCGGCATGGCCTCGGCCTCCGGGCCGCTGGCGATATGCTCGGGCCGGATGCCCAGCCGCGCCGGCCCGGTGCCCGGCGGGCCGGCAAAGTCATAGCCTTCCAGCGCGATATCCCCCACCGGCGCGGCAAAGATCCCCTCGGCCACCGCCCCGTCGATGAAATTCATCGAGGGCGAGCCGATGAACTCGGCCACGTAAAGACAGCTCGGCCGGGCATAGATCTCGTGCGGGGTGTCGAATTGCAGCACCTGCCCGCCCTTCATGATGGCGATCCGGTCGGCCAGCGTCATCGCCTCGACTTGGTCATGGGTGACGTAGATCATCGTGTTGGACAGGGTCTGGTGCAGCTGCTTGATCTCGACCCGCAGCCCGGCGCGCAGCTTGGCATCGAGGTTGGAGAGCGGCTCGTCGAACAGGAACACGTCCACGTCGCGCACCAGTGCCCGCCCGATCGCCACCCGCTGGCGCTGCCCGCCCGACAGCGCCGCCGGCTTGCGTTTGAGCAGCGGCTCGATCTGCAGGATGCGCGCCGCCTCGGCCACCTTGCGCGCGATCTCGTCGCGCGGCAGCCCGGCATTCTTCAACCCGAAGGACAGGTTTGCCTCCACCGTCATCTGCGGGTAGAGCGCGTAGCTCTGGAACACCATGCCGATGCCGCGCCGGCTGGGCTCCTCCCAGGTCACGTTGCGCCCGCCGATGAAGATCTGCCCGTCGCTCACATCCAAAAGCCCAGCGATGCAGTTCAGGAGCGTGGACTTGCCGCAGCCGGACGAGCCCAGCAGCACGACGAACTCGCCCTGCGCCACGTCGAGATCGAGGTCCTTGAGCACCTCCACCGCCCCGAAGCTCAGCTTGAGGTTGCGGATCGAGATGCTGGGATCTGTGATGTGCATGTCGGGGCCTCTTTGGCGCTGGCTTTCATCTTTCACGAAATACTCCGGGGGTGCGGGGGCTGGCCCCCGCGTCGCTCGGGCGGGCATCGGCGCGGCACGGCTCATCCCTTCACCGCCCCGGCGGCGATGCCGCGCACGAACAGCTTGCCGGACACGAAGTAGATGACCAGCGGCACCAGCCCGGTCAGAAGGGTCGCCGCCATGTTGACATTGTACTCCTTCACCCCCTGCACCGAGTTGACGATGTTGTTCAGCTGCACGGTCATCGGGTAGATGTCGGGCTTGGTATAGACCACGCCGAACAGGAAGTCGTTCCAGATGCCGGTCACCTGCAGGATCATCGCCACCACGAAGATCGGCAGCGACATGGGCAGCATGATCCGGAAATAGATCCCCCAGAACCCGGCCCCGTCAACGCGGGCGGCCTTGAACAGCTCCTCGGGCAGCGAGGTGAAGTAGTTGCGGAACAGCAGCGTCAGGATCGGCATGCCGAAGATCGAATGCACGATCACCAGCCCGCCCAGCGTGCCGTAGAGCCCCATCTCGCGCAGCAGGATCACGATCGGGTAGAGCATCACCTGGTAGGGAATGAAGGCGCCGAAGATCAGGATGGTGAAGAAGACATCCGCCCCCTTGAAGCGCCAGTTGGCCAGCGCGTAGCCGTTCACGCTGGCGATGGCGATGGACAGCACGACCGAGGGCACGGTGATCCGCACCGAGTTCCAGAACCCCCGGCTCAGCCCGTCGCAGTTCAGCCCGGTGCAGGCCTCGGACCAGGCCTTGACCCAGGGCTCGAAGGTGATCTCCATGGGCGGCGCAAAGATGTTGCCAAGGCGGATCTCGGGCATGCCCTTCAGCGAGGTCACCACCATCACGTAGAGCGGCAGCAGGTAGTACAGGCTGACCACGATCAGCGTGCCGTAGACGATGATGTTGGCGCGGCTCAGCCGCTTGCGGGGCCGCGGCCCGCGCGGGCCCGACAGGGCGGGCGCCACCGCGTCGGCGCCGGCGGCGGTTGCGGACAGGGATGCCGGCTCAGACACGCTTCTTGCCTCCGAATTCGAGATAGGCCCAGGGGATGACGACGATCAGCACGGCCAGCAGCATCATGGTCGAGGCGGCAAAGCCCTGGCCCAAGTTCTGCCCCGAGAACATGTAGTCGTAGACGTATTTCGCGGGCACCTCGGACGCGATGCCCGGCCCGCCCGAGGTTTGCGCCACGACAAGGTCGTAGAGCTTGACGATGCCGCTGGCGATGATCACCAGCGTGGTGATGAAGACCGGGCGCATCATCGGGATGACGATGAAGAGATAGGTCTTCCACATCGGGATGCCGTCGACCCGGGCGGCCTTCCAGATCTCCTGGTCGATGCCGCGCAGCCCCGCCAGCATCAGCACCATGACCAGCCCCGTGCCCTGCCAGAGCCCGGCGATCAGGATGCCGAAGATCACGATCTGCGCGTTGTAGAGCGGATCGAAGGTGAAGCCGACCCAGCCCATGCCGCGCACGATGCCCTGGATGCCGAACTCGGGGTTCAGGATCCACTGCCAGACCAGCCCCGTGACGATGAAGCTGAGCGCGAACGGGTAGAGGATGATGGTGCGGAAGGTGTTCTCGAAGCGGATCTTCTGGTCCATCAGCGCCGCCAGCACGAAGCCGATCAGCAGGCTGAGCACCATCGAGCAGATGCCGTAGATCATCAGGTTCTCGATCGAGACCATCCAGCGCTCGGTCTCCCACAGCCGCTCGTATTGCTGCAGGCCGACGAATTTTTCGCGCGGCAGAAGCTTGGAGTTGGTGAAGGAATAGGTCACCGTCCAGGCCGTGCCGCCGACGAAGACCACCATGGCGGTCAGTATCATCGGGATCGCGGCCAGCTTGGCCATCAGGTTGCGGAACAGCGGATTGGGGCGGGCGTGCGCCATGCTCGCGGCCTCCTGCCGGGAAATGTGGGGCCCCGTCCCGGCCCGCCGCAGGTGCGCGCAGGCCGGGACGGGGCGGCCGGGTCAGTCCTTGCGGCGAACGATCGAGACGAAGGTCTCCTGCGCCGCCTCGGGCGTGATCCCGTCATCCTGGAAGAACTGCACGAACAGGTCGTTGAGCTGGTTGTTCGTGTCCTCGGTGTTAAGCATGTTCACGTCCGGCATGGTGCTGCCGGCGGCGAGGATCTCCAACCCCTTCTTCATGCAGTCATTGGCCGCGGCGAGGTCGACATCGCCGCGGATCGGCAGCGAGCCCTTCTTGAGGTTGAAGGCCACCTGCGTGTCCGGCGCCAGCAGGATCGCCGCCAGCGCGTCCTGCGCGGCCTCGATCTCGGCATCTCCGGTCTCGGGGAAGTAGAAGGCGTCGCCCCCGGTCGAGATCACGTCGCGCACGCCCAGTCCCGGCAGGCAGGTATAATCCGCGCCCGCGGTTTCGCCGGCCACGGCGAACTCGCCCTGCGCCCAGTCGCCCATGATCTGGCCCCCGGCGGCATCGGTGATCACAAGGTTGGTGGCCTGGTTCCAGTCCTGCACGTTCGAGCCGCGCGCCATGTCGCGCGCCGCCGCGGCCGCTTGGAAGACGCGGGCCATCTCCTCGCCCGCCGCCAGCTCGGAATCGCCCTCGCCATAGATCTGCGTCAGCACCTCGGGCCCGGCCAGCGTGGCCATGAGCACGTTGAACAGCCCCGAGCTCTGCCAGGGCTGCGCGCCCAGCGCCAGCGGCTGGATGTCGGCGGCGCGCAGCGCGTCGGCCGCGGCGGTGTATTCGTCCCAGTTGGTCGGCACATCCACGCCCGCCGCCTCGAAGGCCGCGTTGGACAGCCACAGCCATTGCCAGGAATGGATATTGACCGGCGCGCAGTAGATGCGGCCGTCCACCGTGCAGGCCTCCAGCAGCGAGGGCGGGTTGACGATATCGGCCCAGCCTTCGGCCTCGGCCACATGGGTCATGTCGCGCAGCAGACCGGCCTCAATCAGTTCCTCGGCCTGGCGGCCATGGTTGAACTGGAACGCGCCCATCGGGTCGCCGCCGATGATCCGGCTGACCACGATCGGGCGCGCCGTGCCGCCGCCGCCGGCAATGGCCCCGTCCACCCAGCTGTGGTCGGGGTTGGCGTCCAGCGCGCGGGCCAGCTCGGCCACCGCCGCCGCCTCGCCGCCCGAGGTCCACCAATGGGTCACTTCCAGATCGGCCGCATGGACCGCGCCGGCACACAGGGCCGTGGATGCGGCCAGCAGGTTGCGCATATGTGTCATCTTTCCTCCCTGACGGGCCGGTTTGCCCGGCCCTTTCCCTGTCTGCCTCGCGGCAGGATCACCGGGTCTGCCTGATGGCGAGATCCCTCGTGCAATCGTTTACATTCCGCGTCAAAGTGACTTGCAAACGATTACATATACACTGTTATGTCACAAGCGCTCTTGTCAAGCGGGGACGACACGCTAAGAGACGCATTCAGGAAAGGGCATACAGATGGTTCAGAAATCCGTCCGGATTCAGGACGTTGCGCGCGCCGCCGGCGTGTCGACCGCCACGGTCAGCCGGGCCCTGTCCAATCCCGACCTGCTGGCCGAGGCGACGCGCACCGCCGTGTTCGACGCGATTCGCGAAACGGGCTATCGCGTGAACCAGGCCGCGCGCAACCTGCGCAAGCAGCGCGCGGGCGCGATCCTCGTGCTGGTGCCCGACCTGTCCAACCCGTTCTTCTCGCGCATCCTGGCCGGGATCAGCCAGGCGCTGGAAGGCAGCGATTATGCGGTGCTGATCACCGACACCTCGGTGCGCGACCCGGCCGAGGGCAGCCTCGCCGATTTCATCCTCGATGCCCGGGTCGACGGGATCATCTCGCTCGATGGCGGCCTGCCCGCTTCCGAGCTGGCCCAGTTCACCGCGCGCAACCTGTCGGACCGCATCGTCTTTGCCTGCGAATGGGTGCATGGCGCGCCCTTCCCCTCGATCCGCAGCGACAACGAGGGCGGCGCGCGGCTGGCGATCGGCCACCTGGCCGAGCTGGGCCACCAGAGGATCGCCCATGTGACCGGGCCCAAGGGCAACGTGCTGACCCGGATGCGGCGCGAAGGCATGCAGGAGGAGCGCGCGCGGCTGGGCCTGCCCGCGCGCGACGAATGGATCATCCGGGGCGATTTCTCGATGCGCTCGGGTCAGGAGGCGGCGCAGCGGATCCTTGCCATGGAAGACCGGCCCAGCGCGGTGTTCTGCGCCTCGGACATGGTGGCCTTCGGGCTGATCTCGACCCTCGTGGCGGCGGGGCTGTCGGTGCCGGGCGACATGTCGGTGATCGGCTTCGACGATATCGAGATGTCGCACTACTACATCCCCGCGCTGACCACGATCCGGCAGGATCGGCACAAGCTGGGCACGCGGGCCGCCTCGATGCTGCTGGCCCGGCTGGAGCAGCCGCTGGCCGTGCCCGACGAGCCGGTCGAGACCATCGGGGTCGAGCTGATCCTGCGCGCCAGCACCGGCCCCCTGCCCGGCTGAGCAGGCCCGCATCGCGTCTGGATCGCGCCGCCAAGAATGCGCGATCAATCAAGGTTTGACCGCTAACGGATTCGCGGCTTACAGTTTCCCCCACGTCGCTCCACCGAACGAGAGCGCGCCGAACGTGACCGGGCCAAGGGGCCACGGGCGCGGGATCATGGGAGGACATGCATGTCGTTGCTCGAACTCGAGAGCATCACGAAAAGCTTTGGCGCGATCCACGCGCTGAGCGGGGTGGACCTGTCCATCGCGCCCGGCGAGGCGGTCGGCCTGATGGGCGACAACGGGGCCGGCAAATCCACGCTGATGAAGATCATCGCGGGCAATTTCATGCCCACAAGCGGCGAGATCCGCATCGACGGTCAACGGGTCGAGTTCAACAAGCCGCTGGATGCCCGCGAAGCCGGCATTGAAATCGTTTACCAGGACCTCGCGCTCTGCGACAACCTGACCGCCGGGGCCAATGTCTATCTCGGCCGCGAGCTGAAGAAGAAGGTGGGCCCCTTCTCGATGCTCGACTACGCGGCGATGTATGCCAATGCGGGCAAGCTCTTTGCCGGGCTGAAATCGGAAACCCGCCCGCGCGACCTGGTCAAGCAGATGTCGGGCGGCCAGCGCCAGGCCGTGGCCATCGCCCGCACGCAGCTGTCGGACCCCAAGCTGGTGCTGATGGACGAGCCCACCGCCGCGATCTCGGTCCGGCAGGTGGCCGAGGTGCTGGCCCTGATCAAGCGCCTGAAGGAGACCGGCCACGCCGTGATCCTCGTGTCGCACCGGATGCCCGACGTGTTCGAGGTCTGCGACCGGGTCGCCGTGCTGCGCCGCGGCACCAAGGTGGCCGACAAGAAGATAACCGACACCAGCCCGGAAGAAGTGACGGGCCTCATCATCGGGGCGATCGAAGCAGCATGACGGACGAACCCACCGACCAGGACCTGCGCCGCCACCCGGGCCGTGGCCCGATGGACAAGGTCGAGGAGAGCGTCGACCACGCGGCCATCGACGACGAGATCACCTCGCGGCAGGAGGTCTCGGGCTTCGGCACCATCCTGCGCACCCAGCCCTTCTGGGTCTTCGTCGCCATCATCGCCATCGGTCTTGTCATGAGCTTTGTCTCGGACGCCTTCATGACCGAGCGCAACATGTTCAACATCACCCGCAACATGGCCTTCTTCGGGATCATGGCACTTGGCATGTCGGCGGTGATCTGCACCGCCGGGATCGACCTTTCCGTGGGCTCCCTGCTGGGGCTCTGCGCGATCACGCTGGGCCTGACCCTGCAGGCGGGATGGGGCGTGCTGCCGGGCTTTCTGGTCTGCATGGCCACCGCCGCGGTGGTGGGGCTGATCAACGGCGTGCTGATCGCCTATCTCAGGCTCGCGCCCTTCGTGGTGACGCTGGGCATGCTGGCCATGGCGCGCTCCATCGCCATGGTTTTGTCGGACAACAAGATGATCTACGAGTTCGGCCCCCAGCAGGACCTGTTCGAGTGGATCGGCGGCGAGAGCGTGCTGGGCGTGCCCAACGTGGTCTGGGTGCTTGGCATCCTGACGGCGATCTTCTGGTGGGTGTGGAAATTCACATCCTGGGGGCGCTGGGTGATCGCCATCGGCGGCAATGCGCAGGCGGCCAAGCTGTCGGGCATCCCGGTCGAGCGGATGATCGTCTCGGTCTACGTGGTCTGCTCGATGTGCACCGGCGTCGCCGCCTTCATGTTCATCGGCTATACCGGCTCGGCCACCAACGGCATGGGCGTCACATACGAGCTCAACGTGATCGCCGCCACGGTGATCGGCGGCGCCAACCTGATGGGCGGCGTGGTCTACGCGCTGGGGGCCCCGATCGGCGCCGCGCTGGTCGAGCTGATCCGCAATTCGCTGCTGCTGGCCGGGATCCCGGCGCTCTGGCAGCAATTCTTTGTCGGTCTGTTCCTCATCCTTGCGGTGCTTCTGGAACAGATCCGCAACCGAGGGGGAAAATAACAACCACCCCCGCCCCGCAACGCTTCATGACCATCAGGGAGGAGACCCATGAAGAAGCTACTGACAGCAACCGCACTGGTTGCACTGACCGCGCCGGCGGCCTTTGCCGAGGCGCATGGCGGCTACACCTTCGCACTGGTGCCCAAGGCGATGAACAACCCGTTCTTCGATCTTGCGCGCGACGGCTGTTACAAGGCGCAGGAAGAGCTGGAGGACGTGACCTGCGAATATATCGGCCCGGGCGAGCATACCGAGCTGGAGCAGATCCAGATCGTGCAGGACCTCATTACCAAGGGTGTCGACGGCATCGCGGTGGCGCCCTCGAACGCGCCGGCCATGGCCAAGGCGCTGGAGGACGCGGCCGAGGCCGGCATCCCCGTGATGACCTGGGACAGCGACCTGCTGCCCGAGGATGCCGAGCTGCGCACCACCTATGTGGGCACGTTCAACTATGACATCGGGCGTCACCTGGCCGAGCTGGTGCAGGCGCGTCACCCCGATGGCGGCACGATCTGCCTGCAGACCGGCGGCGCGGCGGCGGCCAACCACAACGAGCGCCTGCTGGGCGCGCGCGAGCAGCTGGCCGGCATGGAGCTGGGCGACCCGCCGGGCGAGCCGCTGACCGGACAGGGCGGCTGGACCGAGATCTCGGGCTGCCCGCTGATCACCAACGATGACGGCAATGTCGCGGTGCAGGGCATGACCGATATCCTTGCCGCCAATCCCGACCTGACCGCCTTCCTGTCGACCGGCGCCTTCACGCAATGGTTCGACAATGCCTACCGCAACGCGGTGGAGCCCTACCAGGAAGAGATGGCCAATGGCGATCTGACCATCGTGGTGGCCGACACGCTGCCCATGCAGATCGCACAGACCAAGGACGGTCTGGGCAACGGTCTTGTCGGCCAGCGCCCGTTCGAGATGGGCTACAAGGCGATGTACATCCTCAAGGACATCGCCGAGGGCAACGAGGTCGAGGATCCGATCTATACCGGGCTCGACGTCTGCAACAACGACAACATCGACACCTGCGTCAACTGATCCTGACGACGGGACGGGGACGGCGGCGCGACAGCGCCGCCGTTCGCTTTCAGACCACCGACCACAGGGCGGCCCGCGCCGCCAGGGAGCCCCGCGCATGGACCGGATCGACGCCCATCACCATTTCTGGCAGCCCGCCCGCGGCGATTACGGCTGGATGCCGCCCGACGATCCCGTGCTGACCCGCCCCTACGGTCCCGCCGAGCTGGCCCCCGGTCTGGCCGCGACCGGCGTGACCCGCACGGTGCTGGTGCAGGCCGCGCCCAGCGTGGCCGAGACCGAGTACATGCTGGGCCTCGCCGATGCCACGCCGCACGTGGCCGGCGTGGTGGGCTGGATCGATTTCGAGCGCCCCGACAGCCGGGCCGAGCTGGAGCGCCTCGCCCGGCACCCCAAGTTCCTTGGCGTGCGGCCGATGATCCAGGACCTTCCCGACGATGGCTGGATGCTGCGCGACGAGGTGCAATGGGCCTATCGCGCGCTGGTCGAAATGGACCTGAGTTTTGACGCGCTGGGCTTCCCGCGCCACATCCCCTATTTCCGCAGGCTGCTCGACCGCCACCCCGACCTCCGCGTGGTGCTGGATCACGGGCTCAAGCCGCAGATCCGCGACCCTGCGCCCGCCGCCTTCGACGACTGGACCGCCGGGATCTCGGCGCTGGCCCGCGACAGCCATGCCACGATCAAGCTGTCCGGCCTGCTGACCGAGGCCGATACCCCGCTGGAAGACGACGCGCTGCGCCCCTATACCGATCACATCCTCGCCGCCTTCGGCGCGGCGCGCGTCATGTGGGGCTCGGACTGGCCGGTGCTGCGGCTGCGCGCCGAATATGCCGATTGGTACGCGCAGGCGTGCCGCCTGACCGCGCATCTGGACGCGACCGACCAGGCGCAGATCTTCGGCGGCACCGCCGCCCGTTTCTACCGGCTCTGACAGGAGACAGACATGCAACGCTATGCCCTGGGCAATACCGACCTCGAGGTGACCGAGCTGTGCTTCGGCGCCTCCGGGCTGGGCGACATGCCCGACACCTACGGATACTCGGTCGACGAGGAGCGCGCCCGCGCCACGGTACGCGCGATCTTCGACGGGCCGGTCAACATGCTCGACACCTCGCGCAATTACGGCTTCGGCCGCTCCGAGGAACGCATCGGCGCGGTGATCCGCGAGCGTGGCGGGCTGCCGGACGGGTTCGTTCTGTCCACCAAGCTGGACCGCGACATGGAGACCGGGCGCTTCGACGCGGCCCGCGTGCGCCAGTCGGTCGAGGAGAGCCTGACCGCGCTGGGGCTGGACCGCATCCCGCTGCTGCACCTGCACGATCCCGAGCACGCCCGCGACCTGCAAGAGATCACCGGGACAGGCGGCGCGCTGGATGAGCTGTTCAAGCTGAAGGACGAGGGCATCGCGCAGGCGGTGGGGCTGGCCATGGGCAAGCTCGACATCATGGAGCCGATCCTGCGCGAGCGTCCCTTCGACGCGCTGATCAGCCACAACCGCTTCACCCTGCTGAACCGGGCCGCCTCGAACATGTTCGACTATGCCCATGACAACGGGATCGCGGTGCTGAACGCCGCGCCCTATGCCGGCGGCGTTCTGGCAAAGGGCTCGGCCGAGATGCCGCGCGTCACCTACCAGGAGGCCAGCGACGAAGCATTGGAGCCGGTGCGCCGTATCGAGGCCGCCTGCGCGCAATACGGGGTGGCTCCGGGCGCGGTGGCGCTGGCCTTCTCGCTGCGCGACCCGCGCATCACCTCGACCATCGTGGGTGTCTCCAAGCCCGAACGGGTCACACAAACGCTGGACTGGGCGGCCACGAAGATCCCGGCCGAGGTCTGGGACGCGCTGGAAAGCCTGCCCTACTCGACCGAGGACCCCGAGGCGAACCGCGTCTACAAGCCCGGCTGAGCCGGGCGGCAGGGCGTTCTCTGCGCATGTCAGGGAAGGAAAGCACCCCGCCCCGCTGCGGGGCGGGCATGGACGGGGGCCCGCAGGCCCCCGCCCCGGGACAGGGTCAGGCCAGGTCGCCCGGCAGCAGCGCGTCGGGGACGTTCTGGTAGCAGACCGGCCGCAGGAAGCGGCGGATCGCCAGCGTGCCGACCGAGGTGGCGCCGAAATTGGTCGAGGCCGGGAATGGCCCGCCATGCACCATGCTGTCGGCCACTTCCACGCCGGTGGGGAAGCCATTGACCAGCAGCCGGCCGGCCTTGCGCTCCAGCACCGGCATCAGCCGCCGCGCCAGCGCGGTGTCGCCGTCATCCATGTGCAGCGTGGCGGTCAGCTGACCCTCGAAGCCGCGCGCCAGCGTCTCCATCTCGTCAGGTCCCGAGACGCGCACCACCAGGCCCAGCGGGCCGAACACCTCTTCGCCCAACGCGTGGTCCTGCAGGTAGTCGGCCGCATCCGTCTCGTAGAGGTTGGGATTGGCGTAGCGCCCGTCGCTTTCGGTGACCAGCACCGGCTTGACCGCGTTGCGCCCGTCAAAGCGCGACTTGCCGTCCCGGTAGGCCGAGGCGATGCCGTCGGTCAGCATGCATTGCGTCTGCACGCCCTTCAGTGCCTCGGCCGCGGCCTGCACGAAGGCATCGCCCTCGGCGCCCTTTTCGACCACGGCGATGCCGGGATTGGTGCAGAACTGGCCCGCGCCCATGGTCAGCGACCCGGCCCAGCCCTCGCCGATCTGCGCGCCGCGGGCGCGCACGGCCTCGGGCAGCAGGAACATCGGGTTGACCGAGCCCAGCTCGCCGAAGAAGGGGATCGGCTCGGGGCGCTGCGCGCACAGGTCGAACAGCGCGCGACCCCCGCCGAGGCTGCCCGTAAAGCCCACGGCACGGATCAGCGGATGCTGCACCAGCGCCTGGCCCACGTCGCGCTTGCCGCCCTGGATCAGGCTGAACACGCCCTTGGGCATGCCGCAGGCCGCGATGGCGGCATGGATCGCCTCGGCCACGACCTCGGCGGTGCCGGGATGGGCCGAGTGGCCCTTGACCACCACCGGGCAGCCGGCCGCCAGCGCGCTGGCGGTGTCGCCGCCCGCGGTCGAGAAGGCCAGCGGGAAGTTCGAGGCGCCGAACACCGCGACCGGGCCGATCGGGCGCTGGACCATCTTCAGGTCCGGGCGCGGCAGCGGCTGGCGGTCGGGCAGCGCTTCGTCATGGCGCCGGTCGAGATAGTCGCCCTTGAGGATGTGGTCCGCGAAGAGGCGCAGCTGGCCGGTGGTGCGGCCCCGCTCGCCCTGCAGGCGCGCCTCGGGCAGACCGGTTTCCTGGCAGCCGATCTCGGTGATCGCGTCGCCGCGGGCCTCGATCTCGTCGGCGATGGTGTTCAGGAACTTGGCCCGGTCCTCGCGCGAGGAATAGCCATAGCTCCAGAACGCCTCTTCGGCCGCCTTGCAGGCGCGGTCCACCAGATCCGGCGTGCCGACCGAGAATTCATGCGCCGTGCCCTCGACGGGCTCCGAGCGGAACTTGGCATCCCCCTCGACCCACTCGCTGGCCACCAGGTGCTTTCCGTGCGGTTGAAAGGTCATCTGCGGATCATCTCCTTATTTGCCCCATTTCAGCGCGACGAGATCAAGCTCGCCCGCCAGTTGCAACAGCCGGTCGCGGGTGCGCTCGGTCATCGGCGCCAGCGGGTGGCGCACATGGTCCGAGCCGATCACCCCGCCGGCCATCATCACGGTCTTTGCGGCGCGCAGGCCGCATTGGCGATTTTCATGGTTGATCAGCGGCAGGCAGAGCTTCCACTGCTCCAGCGCGGCATCCGGGTTGCCGGCCAGGTACTCGGTCACGATGGGCCGGATCTTCTCGGGCTGCAAGGCGCTGGTCATCGTGCCGGTACAGCCGGCATCCAGATCGGCCAGCAGGGTCACCGCCTCCTCGCCGTCGAAGGGCCCGACGATCGCGTCGCCCCCCTCGTCGATCAGCCTGGCCAGCTTGTCGGCGGCAAAGGGCGTCTCGATCTTGAAATAGCTGACATTCTCGATCTCGCGCGCCATGCGCACCAGCAGAGGCACCGGCAGCGACACGCCCGACAGCGGCGCGTCCTGCACCATGATCGGGATCGAGATGGCGTCCGAGACGGCGCGGAACTGCTCGAAGATCCCCTCGGGGCCTGGCACCAGCCCGACCCCGTGATAGGGCGGCATCATCATCACCATGGACGCGCCCATCGCCTGCGCCGCCTTGGCCCGCGCGGTGACGACCTCGGTGGCGAAATGGCTGATCGTGACGATCACCGGCACGCGGCCGGCCACCTGCTCCAGCGACAGGCGCATCACCAGGTCGCGCTCGGCATCCGAGAGCAGGAACTGCTCGGAATAGTTGGCCAGGATGCAGATCGCGTCCACGCCCTGGTCGATCATGCAATCCATCACACGGCGCGTGCCCTCTTCGTCCACGCGGCCATCCGCGTGGAACGGGGTCGGCGCCACGGGCAGGATGCCCGTCAGTACCTTGTCCATTCTCGTCTCCTCACCAATCGAAAGCGGCGGCGCTGCGGCGCTCGCCCAGCATGAAGGCATCGGCCACATGGGTCAGCGGGGCGAGATCCATGTCGATCCCCCCGCGTTCGACCAGCGCGGCCATTGCCTTGTAAAGCCTTGGATATTCGCCGCGCAGCGCATCGCCGGGCGCGCCGTGGGCCTGCCCGTCCAGCGTCATGCGCGCGCCGCCATCATGCAGCGCCAGCGTGCCGGCCTCGGTCTCGACCTCGATATCCCAGTGCTCGGGGCCGTCATGGTCCCAGTTGAAATGCCCGGTGACCCCGTCGCTGAAGGTCAGGTCGACGGTGATCGGCGTCTGCCGGTTTTCCGGGAAATGCAGCGTGGCGGCGCGCAGATGCACCGGCGCCGGCAGGATCTTGGTCAGGATCGACAGCGCGTTGATGCCGGGATCGAACACGCCCATTCCTCCGGGCTCGAAACACCAGTCCTGCCCGGGATGCCACTTGCGCACGTCCTCCTGCCAGTTGATATGCGCACGCGTCACCCGCTTGTCGGCCAGCCAGCCACGCGCCGGATCGACCATGTCGGCCTCGCGCGAGTGCCATGTGGCAAAGAGCGACACGCCGGCGGCGCGGGCCATGGCCTCGAGAGCATGGCACTCGGCCAGGGTGGCGCCGGGCGGTTTTTCCAGCATCACGTGCCGACCCGCGGCAATCGCCTTGCGCGCATAGTCGAAACGCGGCACCGGCGGCAGGCAGAGCGAGACGACCCGGATGTCGGGCCGTGCTTCCAGCATGGCATCCATGTCGGTGAAGGCCTCGACACCCTCGACGGTGCCGTGGCGCGAGACGGTTGCGGCGAGGTCCCAGTCCGGGCTGTCGGCAATCGACGGCACGTGCTGGTCGAGGGCGATCTTGCCCACGCCTACAAGGGCGATCTTCATCAATGCGAATCCTTTCCGACCGGTGCCCCCCGGCAGCCCTTGAGGAAGTCCAGGTCGGCGCCGGTATCGGCGCCCTCCACATGGGCCTGGTGCAGCCAGGCATAGCCGGACGGGGGCGTTTCATGGACCGGCTGCCATGCCGACAGCCGGGTTTGCAACTCCTGCTCGGAGATATCGAGATGCAGGCGGCGGGCCGCGACGTCGATCTCGATCATATCGCCCGTCCGCACCACGGCCAGCGGCCCGCCGGCTGCTGCCTCGGGCGAGGTATGCAGGATCACCGTGCCATAGGCGGTGCCGGACATGCGCGCATCCGAGATGCGCACCATGTCGGTGATGCCCTTGCGCAGGATCTTGGGCGGCAGGCCCATGTTGCCGACCTCGGCCATGCCGGGATAGCCCTTGGGCCCGCAATTCTTCAGCACCATGACGCAGGTCTCGTCGATCTCCAGCGCCTCGTCGCCGATGCGGGCCTTGTAGTCGTCGATATCCTCGAACACCACCGCGCGGCCGCGATGCTGCATCAGGTGCGGGCTGGCGGCCGAGGGTTTCAGCACCGCCCCCTTGGGTGCAAGGTTGCCCTTGAGCACGGCGATGCCGCCCTGCGGGGTCAGCGCCTGCGCAACCGGGCGGATCACGTCGGAGTTCCAGTTGCGCGCCTCGCGCACCTCGTCCCAGATCGTGCCGCCCGAGACGGTCAGCGCATCGCGGTGCAGCAGCCCGTCCTCGCCCAGCTGGCGCAGCACCACGGGCAGGCCGCCGGCATAGAAGAACTCCTCCATCAGGTATTCGCCTGAAGGCAGCAGGTTGACGATGGTCGCCACGTCGCGCCCGCAGCGGTCCCAGTCATCCAGCGTCAGGTCCAGCCCCACCCGGCCGGCGATGGCCAGCAGATGGACCACCGCGTTGGTCGACCCGCCGATGGCGCCATTGGTGCGGATCGCGTTCTCGAAGGCGGGGCGGGTCATCACGTCGGAGGGCTTGAGGTCGTCCTTGACCATCTGCACGATGCGCCGCCCCGACAGCTGCGCCATCACCCGGCGCCGCGAATCCACCGCCGGGATCGCGGCATTGCCCGACAGCGCCATGCCCAACGCCTCGGCCATGCTGGCCATGGTCGAGGCCGTGCCCATCGTGTTGCAGGTCCCGGTCGAGCGCGACATGCTCTGCTCAGCCTCCAGGAACTCCTCCTGCGTCATCTCGCCGGCCTTCACCGCCTCGGAGAAGCGCCACAGATGCGTGCCCGAGCCGACGCGCTCGCCCTGGAAATATCCGTTCAGCATCGGCCCGCCGGTCACCACGATCGAGGGCAGGTCGCACGAGGCCGCCGCCATCAGCAGCGAGGGCGTGGTCTTGTCGCAGCCCACCAGCAGCACGCAGCCATCCACCGGCTGGCCGCGGATCTGCTCCTCGATCGACAGGGCGGCGAGGTTGCGGAACATCATCGCCGTGGGGCGGAACGTGTTCTCGGAGGCGCTGAAGACCGGCACCTCGACCGGGAAGCCGCCGGCCTCCCAGATGCCCGCCTTCACCTTCTCGACCAACTCGCGCAGGTGGCCGTTGCAGGGCGTCAGGTCGGACCAGGTGTTCAGCACGCCGATGATCGGGCGGCCGTCGAACAGGTCGTCGGGATAGCCCTGGTTCTTCAGCCAGCCGCGATGGTAGATCACGTCGCGGCTGGTGCCGCCATACCATTCCTGGCTGCGCAGGCGGCGCGGCCAGTCTGCCGGCTTGAATGTCACGTCCCGTCCCCCGATTTTGGCTCTGGCGCGACCCTATCGCTGCGCGATATACCCTTCAAATGCCGATCCGGGCAGATGTCATACCATTCTTGATAAGGCGGGCCCATGTCCCTGGCACATCGCGTGAAACCCTCGCATCTGGGGCTGCTGCTGAAGATCGCCGAGACGCAAAGGCTGCAGATGGCGGCCGAGGCCATGGCGATCACCCAGCCGGCCGCCTCGCGCATCCTGTCCGAGATCGAGGGCCAGACCGGCATGGCGCTGTTCCAGCGCCACCCGCGCGGCATGATCCCGACCGAGGCGGGCGAGGCCTTTCTGAAACACGCGCGCGGCATCCTGTCGGAATTCGACAGCCTGACGACCGAGCTGCGCCAGCTGCGCGACGGCGAGGCCGGCAGCGTGCGGGTGGGCTCGGTCTCGGGGCCGGCGGTGGGCGTGCTGGTGCCGGCGCTGCGCGCGGTGCGCGCCAAGGCCCTCACCCTGTCGGTCTCGATCGGGGTGGCACCGTCGCACAAGCTGATCCGGGGGCTGGAAGAGGGGCGCTATGACTTCATCATCGCGCGCCTGCCCTCGGAGGGGGATGCGCGCAGCTTCCGCAGCCACCCCGCCCGGGTCGAGACCGTGGCGTTGCTGGCGCGCGACGGCCATCCGCTGGCCGGGCGCCCGGTGGGGCTGTCCGAGCTGACCGGCGCGGAATGGGTGATCCAGGATCCCGGCTCGCCGATCCGGCGCGCGGTCGAGGATGCCTGCATCGCGCGCAGCCTGCCCGTGCCGCGGCGCGTCACCGACACCTCGTCGCTGCTGGTTGCGCTGGCGCTGATGTCGGGCAGCGACGCGGTCTCGCCCCAGACCCAGGAGACCGCCTCGCTGCTGACCGGGCCGGGGATCGGCGCAAGGCTCGTGCAGCTGCAGCTGGACACGCGGATCACCGTCTCGCCCTATTTCGTGATCGAAAGCCCGATCCGGCAGCGCACCAGCGCGGTGGAGCGCATGCTGGAGGCGGTGCTGACCCGGCTCTGAGCCCGCATGCAGCGGCCAAATTGACAAGTCCGCCGCGCGGCGCAAAGCTGCGCGCGAACCGACCTCACAGGGAGCCCCGACATGACACGCCTTCTGACGACCTCGACGCTGGCCCTTGTGCTTGCCCTGCCCGCCGTCGCCCAGACCGACTGTGCCGCCGGCAAGACGATCGAGGAGGGCGTGCTGACCATCGCCACCGGCAACCCGGCCTACTACCCTTGGGTGCTGAACGATGCGCCCGAAAGCGGCGAGGGGTTCGAGGCCGCCGTCGCCTATGCCCTGGCCGAGGAGATGGGCTTCGCCGCCGATCAGGTCAGCTGGACGCGCACCAGCTTCGACCAGTCGATCCAGCCCGGGGCCAAGGATTTCGACGTCAACCTGCAGCAATTCTCGATCACGCCCGAGCGGGCGCAGGTGGTGGATTTCTCGGTGCCCTACTACACCTCGGCCATGGCGGTACTGACCACCGGCGCGGTGGTCGAGGCCGGGGCCGAGCCGACCGTCGCCTCGCTCAAGGGGCTGGTCTGGGGGGCGGATGCCAACACCACCGCCGTGCCCATGCTGACCGACCTGATCGCGCCCGAGCGCCAGCCGCTGCTCTACGGCGACAATGTCGACGTGACCGCCGCGATGCAGGCGGGCCAGATCGACGCCGCGCTCTTCGACCTGCCCACCGCGCTGTACCTCTCGGCGGTGGTGCTGAATGACGGCGTTCTGCTGGGCCAGTTCCCGCCCGAGCGCAGCGAGAACCCCGACCAGTTCGGCCTGCTGATGGAAAAGGGCAACCCGCTGAAGGAATGCGTCGACGCCGCTCTGGGCGCGCTGAAGGACAGCGGGCGGCTGGCCGAGATCGAGGCCACTTGGCTGCAGGACGCCACCGGCGTGCCGGTCATCGAGTAACCCCGCCACCTGTCGCAACCACGGCCCGGGCCCGCAAGGGTCCGGCCCCTGCCCCTGTCCGGAGCGCCCATGCCCACACGCCGCGAGATCTTCGAGGCCCGCCAACGCCGCCGTGCCAACCTCGTCGCGGCCGGCTCCACCGGCCTGGTGGTGCTGGCCATCGTGGTGCTGGTGCCGCTGGCCCCGGGATGGGAGGCGGTGCAGCGCTCCTTCTTCAACGGCGAGGTCTTCGCGCGCACCTTTCCCGGGCTGCTGAACGCCTTCCTGATGGATATCGCGATCTTCGCCTGGTGCGCGCCGCTGATCGCGGCGGCGGGGCTGCTGCTGGCCATCGCGCGCGATCTGCGTGCCCCGGCGCTGACGCCGGTCAAGCTGGCCGCCACCGCCTTCATCGACATCTTCCGCGGGCTGCCGGTGATCCTCGTGATCTACCTGATCGGTTTCGGCATCCCCGGGCTGGGCCTGCCGCGGCCGTGGAACTCGCCCTATCTCTGGGGCTCGCTGGCGCTGATCCTCGTCTACTCGGCCTATGTGGCCGAGGTGATCCGCTCGGGCATCGAGTCGATCCATGACAGCCAGCGCGCCGCCGCGCAGTCGCTGGGCCTGTCTCCGCGCGACACGATGCGCTTCGTCATCCTGCCGCAGGCGGTGCGCCGCGTGGTGCCGGCCAACATGAACCTGTTCATCGCGCTGCAGAAGGACGTGGCGCTGCTGTCCTTCATCGGCCCGGTCGAGATCTTCCGGCAGGCCGGCGTCTACAAGTCGCTGCTGGCCAATTTCACGCCCTATGTCGGCGCGGCGCTGATCTTCCTGGCCATCACCATCCCGGCGACGCGCTATGCCGACCACCTGATGAGCCGCCAGAAACGGGCGCGGTCGTGATGGCGATGCTGCAGCTGACAGGGGTGCGCAAGGCTTTCGGCGACAACGTGGTGCTGGACGGCATTGACCTGACCGTCTCGGCCGGGCAGATGGTCTGCCTGATCGGGGCCTCGGGCTCGGGGAAGTCGACGCTCTTGCGCTGCATGAACCTGCTGGAGCCCATCGATGACGGGGCAATCCTGCTGGACGGGACCGACATCTCCGAGCCCGGGCGCGATCCGCAGCCGGTGCGCACCCGGATCGGCATGGTGTTCCAGAGCTACAACCTGTTCCCGCACATGACCGCGCGCGCCAATGTGGAGCTGGCCCCGCGCCGCGTGCGCGGCCAGTCCGGCGCGGCGCTGTCCGACCGGGTGGCCGCGCTTTTTGCGCGTTTCGGGCTGGCCGACCGGATGGAGCATTATCCCGACCAGCTCTCGGGCGGGCAGCAGCAGCGCGTGGCGATCATCCGCGCCCTGGCCATGGCGCCGGAGATCATGCTCTTCGACGAGATCACCTCGGCGCTCGACCCCGAGCTGGTGGGCGAGGTGCTGGACGTGCTGCGCCAGCTGCGCGCCGAGGGCATGACCATGGTGCTGGCCACCCACGAGATGGGCTTCGCGCGCGAGCTGGCCGACACGGTCTGTTTCCTCGACCGCGGCCGGATCCTCGAATCCGGCCCGCCCGCGCGGATCTTCGAGACCCCGCAAGAGCCCCGCACGCGGGCCTTCCTGTCGCGCGTCCTGTAAAGTCCCGCCCCCCGCCAAGGATCGTCCCCCGGCCCGCGTCATATGCACGGGTCCGGTTTTCCCGCGTTGACTCGAACGGGTGGCGTGGCGGATCATGAAAATATCTTGCGGAAAAAGACCTTTTGGAGGAATCCACAGTGCGACCCCTCGCGGCATTGGCAATATTCATAGCCCTGCTCGGCCAGCCCGGACCGGCGGCCGCGCAGGATCTGATCGGGTTCGACGCGCAAAGCTATGGCAGCGTCGTGCTCAGCACCACCCAGTCCGCCGGCGCAAGCTGGGACGAGCTGGAAGTGACGATCGACGATTACAACAACGAACACATCGTGAACTACTCGTCCGAGAGCGTGTTCGCCAAGATGGGCCTGTCTGTGGGCCGGCTGGACGTGCTGACCGACAAGGGCGTGTTTCCCTGCACCGCCTTCATCGTGGACGAGAACCACATCCTGACCAATCACCACTGCGTGCCGGGCATCCTGAAGAACCCCCGCGCCAAGGCGACGCGGATCGACAGCGTGATGTTCGTGGCCGGCTACACTCAGCCCGGCGTCGAGGAAGGCACCGAGAAATACACCGTCATCGCCCACCCGGTCGAGACCTCGGAGGATCTCGACTACTCGGTGCTCAAGGTGATCGGCAACCCGTCGCGCCAGTTCGGCGCGCTGCAGCTGGCCGCCAAGATGCCGGCAGACGGCGATCCCTACTGGGTGATCGGCCACCCGATGGGCGAGGCGCAGCGCATCAGCCGCGAGCAATGCCGCGCCAACCGCCCCGCCCTGTCCGACCGCCGCCTGCTGCACACCTGCGACACGCTGCCGGGCAATTCCGGCTCGCCGGTGATCGACGCCTCTCTGCAGATGGTGGTGGGGCTGCACCATGCCGGCTCCAAGCGCGACGCGGTGAATTTCGCCATCCCCATGGCCGAAATCCTGTCGCAGTCCGAGGTACTTAAGGCGGCGCTGACCACGCCCGCGCCGGAGCAGCCCGCGCCGGTGGATCCCGCCCCGGTGGACCCTTCCGATGGCACGCCGACGGTCGACACCGGCACGCCCGAGGCGCCGCCGGTCGACCAGACCGCCGACGCGCTGTGCAACGCGCTCTACCAGGAGGCCAAGGCCTACGACCAGTGCTTTGCCTATGACGTCTATATCGAGCAGTGCGACACGCACCCGCTGTCCATCGTGGCCAAGGGCTATCTTGCCGCGAACTGCACCGAAGAGGACGCGGCCACCGCGCCGCCGCCCATCGACAGCACGCCGATCGACCCGGGCCAGACCATCGACCCCACGCCGCCCAAGATCGAACAGACCTACCTGCGGCCGTGGTGCCGGTCGTCCAACCTGAACACGACCGAGCGCACGATCTGCAACAGCCAATACCTGGCCGGGCTGGATGCGCAGATGGAGAGCACCTACAACGCCCAGTCGCATGTCAGCGCCTCCGAGCAGGGCAGCTGGCTGAAGACCCGCAATTCCTGCGGCGCGAACGGCTCGTGCATCGCGCAGGCGGTGATCGACCGGATCGCCTACCTGCAGAACCCGCCGGCCCCCGCCCCTTCGCCGGGCAATGGCGGCGTGCGGGTGGTCAAGGGCAACTACACGCTGGGCTCGAACCGCTGCTACATCGTGGCGGCCTCGCGCACCTCGATCGCCGAGGCCACGGGCTTCATCTCGCAATGGCTGCGCGGACGCAGCGGCGTGCGCATGTTCCAGTCGGATAACGGCTATTACGGCATCGTGCTGGAAACCGTCTCGCGCAGCGGCGCCGATGCGCGGCTGGCGCAGCTGAAATCGCGCAATGCCATCCCCGGCGACAGTTACTGCTCGACGGGCCGGCGCTTCGTGGCCGAGGTGCTGTGGAACGGCGGCGCGCCCGCCCCCTCGCCCAGCCCGGTGAACCGGGTGATGTACGTGGACAACAACAACTCGGGCGGGCTGAACGTGCGCACCGGCCCCTCGACCAGCTATCACGACTTCACCGAGCTGCGCCCCGGCACCCAGGTCACGGTCTTTGCCCAGCAGGACAAGTGGTCGAACATCCGCATGCCCGACGGGCGGACCGGCTGGGTCTACACGCCGCTGCTGACGCGCACCAAGCCGCGCGTCACCCAGTGCCGGGCCCGTGTCGTCAACCTGCAACCCTACAGCACCCACAGCAGGAATTCCGGACTAGGCTTCCTGAACGTTCGCTCCGACAATAGCACGCGTGCGCGGGTGATCTCGGAGCTGTATCTCGGCGATCAGGTCCAGGTGCTCGCACAGAAAGGCAATTGGGCCCGTGTCCAGTGTCTCTCGGGCCAGTGTCAGACCCCGTATCGCGGAACCGGCGGCGTGACGGGGTGGGCTTCGAAAAAGTATCTTTCCATCCGGTGCAACTGAACCGAACCGCATTTTCAAGGAGACCCGCGTTATGCAAGCAAGTGATGTGATCAAGGCCGTGGTGGTCGCAGTGGCCGGGATGGCCGCCGCCCCGGCCCTGGCCAGCGACGCGATGCCGCTGCCGGACGACGCGACCGAGGCCGAGGCCGCCGCCTACGAGGTGCTGGGCAAGTATTGCGCCGGCTGCCACCAGGACGGTGCGCTGGAGGACGGTCTGACCAAGGCCAAGGACGGGTTCGGCCACGTGCTGGACATCCGCCGCCTGTCGCAGGACCCCAAGCTGGTCGCCTCGGGCGAGCCCTCGAAATCCAAGCTCTACCAGGTGATCACCGGCGGCTCGCCCCCCATGCCCGACGATTGCTGGACGCCCGATTGCGCGCCCAGTGCCGAGGATCTCGCCAAGCTCGAGGAATGGATCGTCGCCCTGGGCGAGACCGCGCCCGAGCCGCGCGAGTTCATCACGCTCGAGAAGATGTACGAGATGGTGCATGCCGACATCCAGGCGCAGCCCACGCAGCGCCGCGACCGTATCCGCTACCTGTCGATGCGGCCGATGTGGAATGACGGCGATGTCAGCGAGGAGAACTACCAGGCCTACCTCGCCGCCACGGTCAAGCTGCTGAACGCGCTGAGCTGGAACCCCGAGATCTACACCTTCGAGAAGATCGACGAGCATGGCACGCTGTTCCGCATCTTCCTGCCCGACCTGCATTGGGAAAAGGAGACCTGGCACCTGCTGGAGGCCCGTTACCCCTATGCGATGCAAAGCAAGACCGACCCCTACCTGAGCCAGATCCAGCACCTGACCGACACCAAGGTGCCGGTGATCCGGGCCGACTGGTTCACGGCCACGGCCTCGGTCTCGCCGCTCTACTACGACATGCTGGGCCTGCCCGAGACGGTGGCCGGGCTGGAGAACATGCTCGGCATCGACATGAAGAAGAACATCCTGAACGAGCAGGTGATCCGCGCCGGCTTCCAGGATTCGGGCGTGTCGACGCATAACCGCCTGATCGAACGGCATCCGATGGGCACCGGCTTCTTCTGGACCTCCTACGACTTCGCCGGCTCGAAGGGGCGTCAGAGCTTCTTCGAGTACCCGCTGGGCCCGGATTTCGTCTATGGCCCCGAGCTGGCCTTCGAACATGACGGGGGCGAGTCGATCTTCACCCTGCCCAACGGCTTCCACGCCTATTACCTCAACACCGCCGATGGCGAGCGGCTGGATGTCGGCCCGACCCAGATCGTGCGCGACACCGACTATCCCGACGGCACCGGCGAGGTGGTCAACGGCATCTCGTGCATCTCGTGCCACTCCAAGGGCATCCGCTTCAACGACGACACCGTCCGCGAAGTGGCGCTGAACAACCTCGCCCTGCCGGCCCATGCGCGCCAGACCATCGACGCGATCTACCCGGGACAGGACGCGGTGAACGAAGTCTTCCAGGAGGACATGGACGCCTTCCTCGAGACGCTGACCCTGTCGGGCATCGACCCCGACACCAAGGCCGCCGGGCTGGAGCCCGTGCGCGGGCTGTTCGTCTACCACGTGGACTACTTCCTCGATTTCGCGCAGGCCGCCAACGAGCTGGGCCTGACCGAGGAGGACCTGACCAGCCGCATGGGCTTTGCCGGCACCGACATGGCCGGGCTGCTCAACCGCCTGCATGTCTCGCCCATCGCGCGGGACGAGTGGAACGCGGCCTACCCTGTCTTGCTGGAACGGCTGACCGACTATGCGCCGCTGAAGACCGAGTTCAAGCCGGTCGCCCACCTGCCCGCCTCGGTCAAGAAGGTGGTGGACGGCACCGACTACGCGCCCGAGCCCAAGCCCGCCGGCCATACCGCGCCGCCGGCCAAGAAGCCGCATGTCGACACCAGCTATGACGACGTGGTCGCCAGCAAGAAGGACGCGCCCGCCTATGACCCGGTGCAGCACTCGGTGCCGGCGCAGAGCCACCTGACCGTCTATACCGACCAGCCCACCTACAAGGTCGGCGAAGAGCTGAAGATCATCATCGAGCCGCGCCACGACTGCCGGTTGACGCTGATCTCGATCGACGACGACCATGACAGCTGCGTGCTCTACCCCTTCCCCGGTCTCGAGGACATCGTGATCAAGGGCGGCGAGCAGTATGTCTTCCCGCCGCGGGGCGCGCTGCGCACCTCCGAACCGGGGCTGGAGACGATCCTGGCCATCTGCAACGGCGGTGACAAGGCGATCAGCGCCGCGACGCGGGACACGACCAAGGTCTCCTGCGCGGCCGGCCACAAGCCGATCAGCCGTGACCAGTACTCGACCGTGGTGAACGAGACCCTGATCCTGAGCCTCGACGACGAGGGGCCGGACCACAAGAAGGCCTCGGCGCCGGACGTGGACTACCGCGCCCTGAGCGATCACAACCCCGACGTGATCAAGGCGCAGATCTCGGTCCCGGTCTCGGAGCACTGAGGAGATGAGAGCGATGCGACCCCTGATGCTCGGCTTCGCTCTCTGCCTCGGCCTGCCCATGGCAGGCCAGGCACAGACCGGAGAGATGTTCATCCCCGGGGAGGACGACACTCCCTTCCCGCTCGTGCAGCAGCAGCCGCAGCCGCGCAACCCGATCGCGCGCTGCCTGCTGAACGCCACCGCCGCCAATTGCAACGACCTGTCGAACAGCGGCGGCGGCGACATCCAGTTCGAAAGCGCCGTGATCGACATGGCGCCGGAATACGAGACGCTGGTCTTCGACCCGAACGCGGGCACGGTGCAGGTGACCAAGGCGCCGCCGGCCGTGGCGCCGGACTACACCGCCCCGCCGCCCGAGAAGACGGCCACCGCACGTGTCCCGACGCAGGACCACACGGCCCAGCAGCCGGGCTACCAGCCGCCGCCCAAGCGGGTGGCACTGCCCTCGATCTCGCTGACGATCGAGTTCGACTATGACAGCGACCGGGTGCGCGGCGACCAGTTGCAGAACATCAACACGCTGGTGGCGGCGCTGAGCGACCCGGCCCTTGCTGGCACCTCCTACGCGGTGATCGGGCACACCGATTCCGTGGGCTCGGACGCCTATAACTGCAACCTGTCGCAACGCCGGGCGCAGACCGTGGCCAGCTTTCTGCAGGGCAGCCATGTCAACGTGCAGCTCTACCCGGTGGGCTTCGGCGAGCAGGTGCTGAAGAACACGGTCAACCCGCGTGCGGCCGAGAACCGGCGCGTGACCTTCATGCGCCTGCCCGACCATCCCGGGCCCATCCTGCAGACGGCCCAGCAACTCTGCCTCTACTGAACCGGCCGCCTTCATAGGCTGACACAAAGGACCGCGCCCCGCAGGCGCGGTCCTTTTGCCACATGGGTCCTGCGCGCCACGGGGCGGCGCGGCGCATCCCCCCGTTGACACGACAACTGGCAGGCGTAGAGATACATGTGCCCCCAATGGGGGCCTTTGCCCATAGATGAATGGCACAACATGATTAACGATTCGACGCTGGAGGCGCTGCGCACGGCCCCGCTGTCCCATTTCCTCACCTACAAGATGGCCCGCGTGCAGGCCAAGCTGAACGCCCAGACCTCGCGCATCCTGCGCGAGAATGTCGGCATCACGCTGACCCAGTGGCGCCTGATCGCGCTGATCGGCAGCGCCGAGCGCACCACCGCCGCGCATCTGTCGCGGCTCGCGGCGATGGACAAGGGGCTGATCAGCCGCAACGTCAAGACGCTGGTGGGCGCCCGGCTGGTCGCCTCGCACCGCGATACCGATGACAGCCGCGCCCACCACCTGCGCCTGACCGCGCAGGGGCGCGAGGTCTATGACCGGATGATGCCGCGGATGAGCACGCGGCAGGAAAAGTTGCGCGACCGCCTGACCGCGGAAGAGCTGGAGGTCTTCCTGGCCGCACTGGACAAGCTCGAGGCGGCGGCGGACGATCCCACGATCTGAGCAAGGCGGCGACGGGCAGAAGGGGCCGGCATGAATTCCGCGTTCAACGTGCAACTGGCGATCTTCAAGCCGCTCTGGCGCCGCGTGGCGGTGGTGGCGCTGTGCATCGGCTGGGCGCTGCTGGAAGTGCTGCACGGCAACCTGTTCTGGGCGATGATCTTCGGGGCGATCGGGCTTTATTGCTGTCACCAGTTCTTCATCGCCTTCGACCCGCCGGAGGATGACGAGGACTGAGACCCGGTCGGTCCGGGCGCCTCGCGGCGGGTCGGGCGCAAGCCGCTTCGAAGCGGCTTGGAAAAAGCGGCTTTGAAGCCGCTTTGAAAACGCGATTGCAATCGCGTTCCCGAAGGCCCTTCGAAGGGCCTTCCCCCGCGCTCACGGCACCAGCTTGCCCGGGTTGAGGATGTCGCGCGGGTCGAGGGCGGATTTCACCGCGCGCATCATCTCGAGCGCCACGGGATCCTTGCGCCGGGCCATGCTGCCGAGCTTGGACAGGCCGATCCCGTGCTCGGCCGAGAAGGAGCCGCGCATCTCGCTCACCACGTCCTCGACCGCCTCGGTCAGCGCCTCCTTGCGGGCGATCCCCGCCTCGGAGGGCCAGACCCCGAAATGGATATTGCCATCGCCCAGATGCGACACTGCCGTGCTCTCGGCCCCGGGATCCACCGCGCGGATCGCCGCCTCGGCCCGTTCGAGAAACGCGCCCACCCGGTCGACAGGCACGGCCACGTCGTTCAGGAGCACCGGCTTGCGCGACAGGGTCACCTCGGCCGCGGATTCACGCAGCGCCCAGAAGGCGCGCCGCTGTGCATCCGTCTGCGCCACGACCGCGTCCTGCACGGCACCCTCTTCCAGCAGGTCGGCCAGCACCTCTTCGAGATAGCTCACGATCGGCACCGCCCCCGTCTCATCCGGCGTGGCATCGCGCGGCGCGGTGGCGCCCAGCTCGACCAGCAGGTTGACGGCGTGATCCTGCCCCAGCGGCAGCTGGACCTCGGGATGCAGCGTGGCGTAGCGGCGCATATAGGCGCCCGGCATGTACTCGAAGGCCTCGACCGCGCCGCCGGTCATGTCCTGCAACCGGTTCAGCAGCGCCAGCGCCTCCGTCAGGGTCGCGGTCGCCACCATCGCCGTGGCATGGGCCCGGGGCCGTGGCACCAGTTTCAGTACCGCGGCCGTGATCACGCCCAGCGTACCCTCGGAGCCGATCAGCAGATGCCGCAGGTCGTAGCCGGCATTGTTCTTGTGCAACTCGGACATCAGGTCCACCACGCGGCCGTCGGCCAGCACCGCCTCGACCCCCAGCACGAGGTCGCGCGTATTGCCGTGGCGCAGGACGTTCGAGCCGCCGGCATTTGTGGCCAGCATGCCGCCGATCCGGGCCGAGCCCTTGGCGCCGAAGGTCATCGGGAAGGCAAGACCCTGCTCGGCCGCCGCCGCGTGCAGCTGCTCCAGCACCACGCCTGCCTCGACCACGGCCAGCCGCGCCGGGGCGCGGATCTCACGGATCGCCGTCATCCGGTCGAGCGAGAGCATCACCGCCCCCTCGGCCGAGGCGCCTCCAGTCAGTCCGGTCATCCCCGAGACCGGCACCACCGGGCAGCGCGCCGCGTGGGCCAGCCGCAGCACGGCCGAGACCTCGCCCGTGTCTGCCGGGCGCGCGACGCAAAGCGGCGTCCAGCTGTACTGCCCGGTCCAGTCGCGCGACCAGGCCGCGCAATCCTCGCCGGTCAGGACATGTCCCGCGCCAATCGCGCCGCGCAGGTCGTCGAGCAGGCTCACCCTGGCACCTCGAAGGTCAGCGAGGCCCAGAGGCTTTCCCAGGCCGGGTCGTCAGGCGAGGTGACGGGCAATTCGCGCATGACCACGTGATCGACCAGGTACATGTGGCCCGGCGTCACCGCGATCTCGGCATGGCCCTCGGCATCGGTGCGGTAGAGCGACACGGTGACCGACCCGTCAGGTGCACGCTCGAACACCTCGACCTGCGCATCGGGGCGCGGCGCGCCCTCATGGTAGACGGTGACCGGGAAGCGGCCATCCAGCGCATCGGTGTAGGGGTTGGCGCGGGCCACGATCTCGGCCACCAGCCCGACCTGCCGGTCGGCGCCGGCCCCCTCGCCCACGGCGATCAGGCTCTTGGCATGGCGGGAATAGCGCTCGCGCACCACCTCCTTGCCCAACCCGCGGTCCAGGTGCCGTTCGACGGCCCAGTCGAAATCCTTGTGGGCGCAGAAATCGACGAATTTCTGCCACTCGGTGTAGGTCAGGTCATGGTCGCGCGAGACATGGACCACCACCGACAGGCCGGGCGTCTCGAGCGCCATGTCCAGCGCGGGCCGGTCGCCCGCGCGCCCTTCGACGGGCCGCGTCTCTGCGCCCGTCACGATGTCGAAGCGGCGGAAATTGCGCGGCACGTAGCGATAGGCCACGCCCTCCAGCTTTTCGCCGACGCGGATATCGGCCACGGCGGCGTCGCCGGGATCGATGCGGAAATCGTGCGGGTCGATCCAGAACTCGTGGGCGGCGGCCGGCGCGGCCAGCAGGGCGAGAACGGCGATCAGGCAACGCATGGACGGGCTCCTTGACGGGACATACCGTCGACAGTGTAGCCCTGCCGCCGGGACCCGCAACCACCCGTGGCCGCCATGGCTCAGGCGGTGCGCTTCAGCCGCTCTTCCAGCTCGCCGGCAAGCTTGCCCATGCGTGCGCGGAACCGCTTGTCGATGCCGCCCTTGGCCAGCTTGAGCGACTGCACCAGCAGGCGCGCCGACAGGGTCTTGGGCGCCAGCTCGGTCGTCATGCTGATCCGCGTGCGGGTCCGGCTGAGCGCCACAGTGTCCACCACCAGGTGCACCTCGAGCCCGCCGGAGACGCTGTCGAAGATCACGCGCTCGGGCGGCGAGTATTCGGTCAGGGTGATGTCGGCGCTGCGCTGCTTGCCGCGAAAGCCGAACGCGACATGCCACTTCATGCCTTCCTCGATGCCCTGCGTGGCGGTGGTGCGCTGCACGTCAACGCCGCGCCGCAAGGCCTGTCGCTCGATATTCTCGAAATTCGTCAGTTCCGCAAAGACGCGATCCAGCGGCGCCTCGATGTCTTCCCGTGCCGTCAATTGCATTGGCTCTGCCTGCTCTTGTGTTGGATGTGGCCGCGACCTGGCCTGCCTGCCCTGTATACCGGCCTTGTGGCAAAACTGTAGCCGAAGCCTGTGCTCAATCCAATCGATCGGCCAGCCAGTTGCGCAGCAGGAACTGCGCGATGGCGCCCTTGCGGGCCGGCATCAGGCCCGAGGTCTCGCCGGCATAGGCCGCCGCCACCTCTTCGCGGGTCACCCAGATCGCGTCCTCCAGCTCGGCCGGGTCGATCGTGATCCGCTCCTCCAGCGCCTCGCCATGGCAGCCGATCATCAGCGAGGACGGGAAGGCCCAGGGCTGGCTGGCCAGGTAGCGCACCGGGCCCACGCGAATGCCGGCCTCCTCGAAGACCTCGCGCCGCACCGCCGCCTCGATCGTCTCACCCGGTTCGACGAAACCGGCGAGGCAGGAATACATCCCCTCGGGCCAGCCGGGCGAACGGCCCATCAGCGTGCGGTTGCCCCGCGTGATCAGCATGATGACCACCGGGTCGGTGCGCGGGAAATGATGCGCGCCGCAGGACGGGCAAATTCGCTGCCAGCCGGCCATGAAGATCTCGGAGGCCGCGCCGCAGCGCGCGCAGAACCCGTGCGAGCCGTGCCAGCCGAGGATCGCCTTGGCGGTCGCGGCCAGCTCGGCATCGCGCGCGTCCAGCCGGGTCATGATGCGGCGCAGCTCGGCAAAGCGCTGCCCCTCGGCCAGCGCCGGGTGGGTCTGCTCGGTCGGGTCGACGAACCGGCCCAGCTCGGCCGCGTCGAGATCCGGCGGCTCGTAGCCCGAGACGTCATGGGCAAAGACCGCGTAGCCGTCCTCGCGCCCCAGCAGGATCGGCGCGGCGCGGGTCTCGGCCAGCACGGGATGCTCCAGCGGCAGCCGCACCAGCGACAGTGCCTCGTCGCCCGCCACCAGCGGCTTGCCGCGCCACAGCAGCACGACCCGCGTGCCGGGATCCTCCATCGCAGCGCTCAGCGCCGGAATGTCGCCCCGGATCTCGGCCGCCCGGTCCAGCCCCGAGCCACCGAATGTCACCTGCTCTGCGTGCCGCATGTCCACCCCCGTTTCGCGGCGGAGCATGCCCGCAGGACCGGCGCAATGCAAACCGCTATCGCGGCCCGGTTTTTTGTCACATGCGCGTCGAGGTTTGCGTGCTAGGCTGGGGTATCTCAGAACAGAACAGGTCCTCCGATGTCCCTTTCCAGAAAACCGATCCTGTCCCGCCGCCAGTTCCTGGCCAGCAGCACCGCCGGCGCCGCGCTGATCGCCCTGCATCCCTATTCGGCCCGGGCGCAAGCGAACCAGGCGCATCTGCGCATCCTCGAGACCACGGACATCCATGTGCATGTCTACCCCTATGACTACTATGCCGACCGGCCGGTGGACACGGTGGGGCTCAGCCGCGTGTCGACCATCATCGACGGCATCCGCGCCGAGGCGACGAACACGCTGACCGTGGACAATGGCGACTTCCTGCAGGGCAACCCGATGGGCGACTACATCGCCTACGAGCGCGGCATGAAAGAGGGTGACATGCACCCGATCGTGACCGCGATGAACACGGTGGGCTTCGATGTCGCCACGATCGGCAACCACGAGTTCAACTACGGCATCGACTTCCTGATGAAATCCATGGCGGGCGCCGATTTCCCGGTGGTGCTGGCCAATATCGCCAAGTCCGAGGGCGCCACCCCGCGCGAGGACGAGACACTGTTCCAGCCCTACACGATCCTCGACCGCGAGCTGACCGACGGCGCCGGCAACACCCACCCGATCCGCATCGGCGTGATCGGCTTCACCCCGCCGCAGGTGATGAACTGGGACCGCAAGCATCTGGAGGGCAACGTGACCGCGCGCGACATCGTCGCCACGGCGCAGGCCTACGTGCCGCAGATGCGCGAGGAAGGCGCCGAGATCATCATCGCCCTGTCGCATTCCGGCATCGGCTCGGCCGATCCCGTGGACGGGATGGAGAACGCCTCGGTGCCGCTGGCGGCGGTCGAGGGGATCGACGCGCTGACCACCGGGCACAGCCATCTCGTCTTCCCCTCGCCCACCTATGCCGATTACGCCGCCGTCGATGCCGAGGCCGGCACGATCCATGGCAAGCCGGCCGTCATGGGCGGGTTCTGGGGCTCGCATCTGGGCGTGATCGACCTGCTGCTGGAGCGCGACGGCAACAGCTGGCGCGTCGTCTCGACCACCACCGAGGCCCGCCCGATCTACGAGCGCGGCGAGGACCGCTCGATCACCGCGCTGGTCGAGGATGATGCCGAGGTGCTGGAGGCCGTGGCGCAGGACCACGAGGAGACGCTGGCCTATGTGCGCCGCGCCGTGGGCGAGACCGCCGCGCCGCTGCATTCCTACTTCGCGCTGGTGGCCGACGACCCCTCGGTCCAGATCGTCTCGAACGCGCAGAAATGGTATATCGACCAGATGCTGCAGGGCACCGAACATGCCGGCCTGCCGATCCTCTCCGCGGCGGCCCCGTTCAAGGCCGGCGGCCGCGGCGGCCCGGATTACTACACCGACGTGGCGCCCGGCGCGGTGGCGATCAAGAACGTGGCCGATCTTTACCTCTACCCCAACACGGTGCGCGCGGTGCGGGTGACCGGCGCGCAGGTCAAGGACTGGCTGGAGCGCTCGGCCGGCATGTTCAACCAGGTCACGCCCGGCGCCGAGGATGCGCCGCTGCTCAACCCGTCCTTCCCGTCCTACAATTTCGACGTGATCGACGGGGTGACCTACCAGATCGACCTCAGCCAGCCGTCGAAATTCGGCCCCAAGGGCGAGCTCGAGAACCCCGAGGCAAACCGCATCGTGAACCTGCAATTCGAGGGCGCGCCGGTGCAGCCGGAGCAGGAATTCATCATCGCCACGAACAACTATCGCGCCTCGGGCGGCGGCAGCTTCCCCGGCGCCATGGGCGACACGATCGTCTTCGAGGCGCCGGACACCAATCGCGACGTGATCGTGCGCTACATCGTCGAACAGGGCACGATCAACCCGTCCGCCGATGCCAACTGGTCCTTCGCGCCGCTGCCGGACACCACGGTGCTGTTCGAGACCGGCCCCAAGGCGCGCGACTTCGCCGATGACGTGAAGGGCGTCGAGATCGAGGATGCCGGCGACGGCGCCGACGGCTTCGCGGCCTTCCGCATCAAGCTCTGACAGAAGCGGCTCCGCGGAATGTGGCAACGGGCGGCTCGACAGCCGCCCGTTTTCGTCTCTATAGGGCGGCAAAGGAGATGGGTTCATGTGGAAATTCCTTGCCGGGATGATCGTCATGGCCGGGCTGGGCGCGCTGGTGACCAAGCCCTCGGTCGAGGCCGCCGAGGCCGAGCTGCAGCGGCAGGTCACGCAGGCCGTGGCCAATGAACGCCTGCAGGAGGCGCAGGCGCTGGACGCCGCGCTGCTGCTGGCCTGCCGGCTGGACCCGCAGACCTGCTACTCGGTGCTGCGCAGCGGCATCACGCTGAGCTACGAGGACCGCCTCCTCTACGCGCGCGTCGATCTGGACGGGTTCGGCCTGACGGCGACCTGCTACGGGCTCTACACCCGCTTCCTCTGCCCCGGCGGGCTGCAAGCGGACGAGTGATGTCTTGTCAGGACGCACCCCGCCATCTGCCGGGGGCGCCCGCCTCGGGGTTCAGGTGTGACCCGCCCGCGCCCCGCGCCTCCCGACTCCCTCCCGGCATGCCTTGCAGATATTCACCAGATGTTCAGCGACTCGCCGCAGGGTGAAGGGCGGTAGGGAGGGGGAAATCCGGCACCGGGCAGATGCACCGGGCGATCGCGGCTGCGCTACAGGATCTCCGACCGGTAGAGCTTGACCTTCAGCCCGCCGAAGGCAACCGGCGGCCCGGCGCTCAGCGGCAGCCCCGTGGCCTTGGCCAGCCCGCCATCCGAGGTGACGAGGCCCAGCCGCCAGCCGCCGAACCGCTCGCGCAGAACCTGGCCCAGCGTGCCATAAAGCGAGAAGAGCAGCTTGCGGTCCCCGATCCGCGCACCGTAGGGCGGGTTGACCATGACCAGCCCGGGCGGCCCCTCGGGCCGTTGCAAGGCACTGATCGGCGCGCGGTCGAAGCGGCAGACATCGTCGACACCGGCCCGCGCCGCATTGGCGCGCGAGGCGCGGATCGCCCCGTCATCGCGGTCGGCGCCGTGGAAGACCAGCGCCGTCTCGCGCGGGCGCAGCGCCGCCTTCATCTCCTCCCAGCGGGCCGCGTCGAAACCGGCCAGTTCCTCGAAGGCAAAGGCACGCAGCCGACCCGGCGCGCGGCGCGTTGCGATCTCGGCCGCCTCGAGCACGAAGGTCCCCGAGCCGCACATCGGGTCCAGCACCGGCTCGGTCCCGTCATAGCCGCATTGGCGCAGGAACAGCGCGGCCAGCGTCTCGCGCAGGGGCGCCTTGCCCACCGCCTCCTTGATGCCGCGCCGGTGCAGCGGGGCGCCCGATGTGTCGAGCGACAGCGTCACGAGGTCATCTTCGATCCGCACCGCCACGCGCAGCGCCGCCGCGGCCGAGAGCGGCGCGCCCAGCGTCTCGGTGATCGCGCGCTCGATGCGCTGTTTCGCGGCGCGGTCGTGGTAGATCTTGGAGTTGCGGCAGACCACATCGACCCGCAGGGGCACGTCCGGGCGCAGGATCCCGGCCCAGGGAAACTTGCGCGCCCGCTTGTCCAGTTGCGCCAGGTGGAAGGCGCGGAAGGATCCGATCCGGGCCAGCACGCGCCCGGCCCCGCGTATCACGAGGTTGGCGCGCCAGACCGTCTCCCAGGTGCCGCGAATCTCCACCCCGCCCGGCACGGCGCGCGCGCCCTCGAACCCCGCATCCCGCGCCTCGTCGCGCAGCGCGTCCTCCAGCCCCGGCACGCCGGCCAGGAAAATCTCGAAGCTGTCATCCATGACGCCGGGTCTAGGCGGAAATGCCGCGCGCTGCGAGCGGTTTTGCATCGCGACCGGCCGCTGCGCGCCCCGCCCCCCATTGCATCCGCGCGCCGAACCCCCTATCTAGACGGGTGAGAGGTTGTGCGGGCAGGCGCCTCGCCAACCCGGTCAGGTCCGGAAGGAAGCAGCCGCAACGAGCCCCGCCTGGGTCGCTACAATCTCTCACCATTCCCCAAATCGCTGGTGACGGGTGCCTATCGCGAATGGCGCACGAAGACCGCGGGCTGGCGTTCGGCCGCCATGGCCCAGCGCATCTGGGCATCGGTCTCGATGGCGCAGGCGCGCACGCCGCGCAGGCGCTCCAGCGCCTCGTCCGGCGCCTCGCCCGCTTCGATCATCAGCCGCAGGCTGACCATGCCCGAGCGCCCGCAGCCGCCACGGCAATGGATCAGCACGCGGCCGCCACCCAGAAGCGCCCGCCGCGCGCGGGTGCTGACCTCGGGCCAGGCCTCCTGGAAGGCAGCGTCCGGCGCGCCGGCATCGCGGATCGGCAGATGGGCCCAGCGCGTGCCCTTGTCCTGGATCCGCTGGCCGAGATCCCCGGCCCCGGCCTCGAGCAGCTCGACCTCGGTTACCAGCGAGATCACCAGCGCGGGGGTCCAGCTGGCCAGATGCTCCATGTCGCCGCGGTAATCGCCGCCGCGCCCCGGCAGCGCGGACAGGCCGAGGATGCCGCCGCCCACCGGCAGCGCGTTAAAGACCACGTTCTGCGCCGTGTCGTCCTGTGACGGTGTCGCCCTCATGCCGGCCTCCCCTTCGCTTCCGCGGGGGTGGCCGTCATGGACGCACGGCACCCCCCTGCCCCGGTCATATAGGGCAGATGGCGGCCAAGGCCGATGGCGCGGCACAGCCTGTCGGGCCCGCAGATGGGGTCGCGATCCTCCTCCATGTCCGGAAATGTGACACAGCGCGGGCCGGACGCCCAGCAGAATCCCCCGCAAAGGCAAGAGCGTGGCACCCGGTCCGGATCGCATGACGCCAAGGCGCGTCAGACCACCTGCCCGGGATGGCGCTCGGCCCAGTCCTCGAGGAAGAACCGGATCTCGTCGCGCCCCACATAGCCGATCTCGCGCCGGGGCAGCGCGACGCCATGCTCCAGCGCCATGCGCAGACAGCCCAGGTGGTCGCGCCGGTCCCGGTCGGGCGCATTCTCGGCCCCGTGCAGGATCGTGGTGAACAAGGTGCCGCCATAGCCGTTCACATGGCCCAGATCCGGGCGCATCCGCAGGAAGAAGCCCATAATTTCTGGCAGCCCCTCCCACCCGGCGACCTGCACCGGGGTCAGGCCCATCTCGTCGGGCTGGTCGGTCGGCAGGCCGAGATCCACCAGCCGCCGCAGGTGGTCGAGCTTGCCGGGCAGGTGCAGGATCTCGCGCAGGATGTGCCGATAGGCCTCGGGCAGTTTCGCGGGGTCGATATAGCGGCCCGGGCTGTCCAGCCCCTCGGCGGCGCGCGCCAGCAGGGTCTCTTCGGGGCCGAGCGGCACGGCCGCGCCCCGCGCCTCGATCGCCTCGACCACCGGGCGCGCGCCATGCACGCGGGCAAAGCCATAGGCGCTGGCCCCCTGGTAGACGCACCCAGGATCGGCGCCGGCCTCAAGCAGCATCGCGACCATGCGCGCATCCGACCCGCGCCGCGCCGCCTGGTGCAGCGCCGGCACGACCCAGGGCGGCTCGCCGGCCAGCTCGGCATCGTTGAAATCGTCGGGCCGCGCGCCATGCTCCAGCAGCAGTGCCACTGCCGCGTGGTCGTGGAAATCCATGGCCCGCAGCAGCGCATTCGTGCCGCGCGGATCGGCACCCGCGGTCAGCAGCATCCGCAGCCCGCGCAGATGGCCCAGCTCGGTCGCGTGGTAGAGCGACTCGCCATCATTCGGATCCGCGCCGCGATCCAGCAGCCATTGCGCCAGCACCATGTTGTCGGCATGGCCGATCGCGCCGTAGAGCGCCGAGAGCGGGTGGTCATTGTCCGGCGCCACCGGCATGCTGTCATTCACGTCCGCGCCGTGCGCCAGCAGCGCCTCGGCCACGGCCAGCATGTCGGGCTCGAGTTCAGGGCGGGCATGGATCCAGCGCGAAAAGGCAAGGTGCAGGATCGGACGGCGCGGCCCGGCGGGCGTCGTGGCCAGCGCGGGATCGCGCACCAGTGCGGCCTCGACCTCCGCCTGCTGGTAGAGCGCACAGGCCAGCCCGAAATGCCCCTCGGCCAGGTCGGGCCATTCGGACAGCAGCGCCTCGACCACCGGGATGCGGCCATGGGCCAGCGCGATCTTCAACCGTTGCAGGGCGGTGGCGCGGGACAGGCCCATGGTCTCGGCCGCCAGCTTCAGCTGTGGCCAGCTGGCAAAGCCGTTCTCCTGCGCGATCACGTGCAGGAAATCGGCATGTTTCAGCGCCTGCCCGTCCGGGCGGGGCGGGTGTTGCAGGACGCGCTGGCGCGCCTGCAGCTCGCCGGCCGCATGGGCCCGGTGCAGGCGCTTGGCGTCACGGCGCAGGGTATCGAGGGACAGGTCCGGCATGATCGGGTTCCTCCGTCATCGCCCGCGATCCGCTGTATCGGGCCAGAGAAAACCGAAGAATGGCGTCGGTCGTCAGGCCGGTGCGCGTGCTTTCCGCGGATCAGGCGGCCCCCGGCGACGGGCCTGCCCGCAGGGTGCCGCAGCCGCGCGCGAAAGGCAAGCGCCGGCTGGATGGTGGACGCGGGGCGGCGCCTCGCTTAGCTTGTCGCAAAAGCCGCAGCAGGATCCCATGACAGACGCCCCCGCCTACCAGGTGCTCGCCCGCAAGTACCGCCCCGAAACCTTTGCCGATCTCGTCGGGCAGGACGCGATGGTGCGCACCTTGCGCAACGCGTTCAAGGCCGACCGGATCGCGCAGGCCTTCATCATGACCGGCATCCGCGGCACCGGCAAGACGACCACGGCGCGGATCATCGCCAAGGGGATGAACTGCATCGGACCGGACGGCACGGGCGGGCCGACCACCGATCCCTGCGGCGTCTGCGAGCATTGCGTGGCGATCATGGAAGGCCGCCATGTCGACGTGATGGAGATGGACGCGGCCAGCCGCACCGGCGTCGGCGACATCCGCGAGATCATCGACAGTGTGCATTACCGGGCGGCCAGCGCGCGCTACAAGATCTACATCATCGACGAGGTGCACATGCTGTCCACCTCGGCCTTCAACGCGCTGCTCAAGACGCTGGAAGAGCCGCCGGCGCATGTGAAGTTCATCTTCGCCACGACCGAGATCCGCAAGGTGCCGGTCACGGTGCTGTCGCGCTGCCAGCGCTTCGACCTGCGCCGGATCGAGCCCGAGGTGATGATCACGATGTTGCGCCGCATCGCCACCGCCGAGGGGGCCGAGATCACCGACGAGGCGCTGGCACTGATCTGCCGCGCCGCCGAGGGCTCGGCCCGCGACGCGACCTCGCTGCTCGACCAGGCGATCAGCCATGGCGCGGGCGAGACCGGGGCCGAGCAGGTGCGCGCCATGCTGGGGCTGGCCGATCGCGGCCGGGTGATGGACCTGTTCGAGCGGATCATGCGTGGCGACGCCGCCGGCGCGCTGGCCGAGCTGTCGGCGCAATATGCCGACGGGGCCGATCCGCTGGCGGTGCTGCGCGACCTGGCCGAGCTGACGCACTGGATCTCGGTCGTCAAGATCACACCCGAATCGGCGGACGACCCGACCATCTCGCCCGATGAGCGCGCGCGCGGGCTGGCCTTTGCCGACGGGCTGGGCATGCGGCCGCTGGGCCGGGCCTGGCAGATGCTGCTCAAGGCGATCGAGGAGGTGGCTGGCGCGCCGTCGGCCATCATGGCGGCCGAGATGGCGATCATCCGGCTGACCCATGTGGCCGAGCTGCCCTCGCCCGAGGACCTGGTGCGCAAGCTTCAGGACAGCCCGCCGCCGCCCGCGCAGGGCGATGCGCATGCGCCGCAGGGTTCCGGCGGGGCAGGTCCGCGCGCCGAGGCCCCGCCCCGCGGCCAGCCGGGCGCGCAAGGCGCCACCGGCAGCGCATCCAGCGGCACCTGGGCGCGCGGCGGCCATGGCGGGCCCGAGGGCGGCGCCATGCCGGCCACGGCGGCCGACCAGGCCCTGGCGCGCTACCCGACCTTCGAGCATGTGCTGGAGCTGATCCGCGCCAATCGCGACGTCAAGTTGCTGGTCGAGGTGGAAGGCGGGCTGCGGCTGGGCGCCTACCGACCGGGCCGCATCGAGTTCACGCCCGCCCACGATGCCGAACCCGATCTCGCGCAGCGGCTGGGCGCCGCATTGCAACGCTGGACGGGCAATCGCTGGGCGGTGATCGTGGTCAACGACGCCACCGCCCCCACCGTGCAGGAACGCCGCGATGCCGACCGGCTGGCCCGCGAGGCCGAGGCGGCCGAGCACCCGCTGGTGCGCGCCGCGCTGCAGGCCTTCCCGGGCGCCAAGATCGCCACGGTGCGCAGCGCCGAGGAGATCGCGCAGGATGTGCAGGCCGACGCCCTGCCCGAGGTCGAGGACGAGTGGGACCCGTTCGAGGAATAGCGCCGGTCAAAGCAAAACGCGCGCCGGGCGGGCGCGCGTCAGGTCTTCCTTTGGGGGCGTGTCTCAGGCCGCCTGCGTGGCTCCCGGCCGCGGGACTGCGCCGAAGGCGCGTTCGAACCAGCGGCGCGACATCTCGGGCGTGATCCCGGCGGCGCGCGCGACGCGGGACTGCGCCTCGGCCGAGAACTCCCACAGACCCACGCTGACTTGCGCGCGCCCCGTCCCGTCCGAGCCCAGAACCTCGGGACAGGCGCCGATCCGGCGGTAGATCCGCACCATGCGCGCGTCGAACACGCCCACGTAATGCGCCACGCCGAAATGCTGCATGACCTCGCCGCCCGCCAGCATCAGCGCCGCGGCAACGCCCGGCCGCGCGCCGCGCGACAGGCAGAACCGGGTGCATTCCCAGATCAGCGGGCTGCGGATCTCGACCCCGTCGGTCAGGTGGCTGAAATGCTCGTTCACCATGGTGCGCCCGGTGGTCGGCAAGAGCCGCATGGAGCCGCCATGGCGGCCATCCTCTTCTTCCCAGATCACGTAGAGCGGGTTCTCGCCGTCATAGGCGTCCCGTTCGTAGCCGTTCACGTCGACCTCGACCGCCCAGCCGAGCCGCGTCCTGAACTGGTCGGCACGGTCGCGGAACATGGAGCGGGCGAGTTGCGGAAACTTGTGCAGGTCATTGCCGTAGATGTAGCGGATCATGGTCTTCCCCGTAGCCAGAGCTGATGGGAAAACTCTCCGGTGCCATGGTTAACGGCTTTGCTCGCGCCCGTGCGCCCCGCTCACGCGGCATTCACCGCGACCGGTCAGACGACGATCAGCCCCCGGCTCAGCGCGCGGGCCACCGCATGGGTCGTGTTGAGCGCGCCCAGCTTGAACCGGGCGCTTTCGACATAGACCCTGAGCGTGTGTTCCGAGATCGACAGCGTGTCGGCCGCCTGTGCCCGGTTGTAGCCGATCGCCAGCAGGGTCATCGCCTCGATCTCGCGCGGGGAGAGCGGCTGCGCCGGATCAGGGGCGCGGCCCGGCTCGAACTCAAGCGCCTTCTGGTTGAAGTAATGCGCCAGCAGGATCAGGTCGCGGCGGTTGGTCTCGGTGAACTCCTCCCATTCGGCATCGCTGCAGGTGGTGCTGAGCGTGAACAGCGCGAACTGCCCGTTCGGGCCGCGGATCGGGATCGAGAAGCCCTGGTTGCCGACCCCGTGCCCGATCGCGTCCTGCAGGAAGGCGCGCGCCGCCTTGGACGACCAGTCCAGCCGCTTCCAGTCGACCGGGTGGAAGCGCTGGTAGCAACCCGAGACCACCGGGTCGATACGCAGGTACCCCTTCTCGACATAGCGGTTGATCCAGTCCAGCGGGTAGGTGCCGCAGCCATATTGCTCGCCGCTGCTGGACACCCAGTGATAGACCATGTGATCCACGCCATAGCTGTCGCGCAGATCCTCGATGGCGATTTGCAGATCCTCCAGCCCCTCAGCGCATTCCAGCCGTTCGAGAAGTCCGTCCAGATGCGGTGCGTTCCCCAAGAACCCCAATGCCGTTCCCCTCTGCCAGGGACGTCATCTCGGCCTGCGCCACGAAAGAGGCATCCTCCAGCTGCGAGGCCAGGGCGGGCAAACCATTGGCACGCGCGAAGGTTTTCAGGTCGGCCAGAACGTCCAGTATCCAGTCATGTCCCATGGCAAGCCTCTCTCGCAATTGGTTAAAGCTTCATTAACACAAGGCTAGCATGCGGGGGGCGGGGTTAATATTCCCGGAATCCTCCTCCCCGGAAATGGCGAGGGCACGGGCCCCCAAGCCCTTGAACCCGCGTCCCAAGGCCGGAACGCGAAACGCCCGCGGCACGCCATGGGGCGATTCGCGGGCGTCGGGAGGAGGTCGCGCCGCCCGCCATGGGCGGCGGCATTGTTTACTTGCGCGCGTCCAGCGCGTCTTCCAGCGTGCGCAGCCCGGTGCGGGGCGACTGGACCAGCACGGCCATGTTGCCGGGCTTGTGCTCGTTGCGCATCATCTTCATGTGCGCGTCCGGGATCTCGTTCCAGGCAAAGACCTCGGACATGCAGGGATCGAGGCGCCGCTCGATCATCAGCTTGTTGGCCGCCGAAGCCTGCTTGAGATGGGCGAAATGGCTGCCCTGCAAGCGCTTCTGGTGCATCCACATGTAGCGCACGTCGAAGGTGCAGTTGAACCCGCTGGTGCCGGCGCAGATCACCACCATGCCGCCCTTCTTGACCACGAGGGTCGAGACCGGGAAGGTCGCCTCGCCCGGGTGTTCGAAGACCATGTCGACATTGACGCCCTTGCCGGTGATGGCCCAGATCGCCTTGCCGAAGCGGCGCGCCTCTTTCAGCCACTCGTTGTACTCAAGGCTGTTCACCGTGGGCAGCTGGCCCCAGCAGTTGAACTCCTTGCGGTTGATGACGCCCTTGGCGCCCTGGTCGAGCACGAATTGCCGCTTGCTTTCGTCCGAGATCACGCCGATCGCGTTGGCACCCGCCGTGTTGGCCAGCTGGATGGCGTAGGAGCCCAGCCCGCCCGAGGCGCCCCAGACCAGCACGTTCTGACCCGGCTTGAGGTCATGCGGCTCGTGCCCGAAGAGCATGCGGTAGGCGGTGGCCAGCGTCAGCGTGTAGCAGGCGCTTTCCTCCCAGGTCAGGTGCTTGGGTCGCGGCATCAGCTGCTGCGCCTGCACCTTGGTGAACTGGGCGAAGGAGCCGTCGCCGGTCTCGTAGCCCCAGATGCGCTGGCTGGGCGAGAACATCGGGTCGCCGCCATTGCAGTGCTCGTCATCGCCATCGTCCTGGTTGCAGTGGATGACGACCTCGTCGCCCACCTTCCAGCGGGTGACCTTCTCGCCCACCTTCCAGACGATGCCCGAGGCGTCCGAGCCCGCGATGTGGAAATCTTGCCCGTGCACGTCGAACGGGCTGATCGGCACGCCCTTGCCCGCCCAGACGCCGTTGTAGTTCACGCCCGCGGCCATCACGAGCACCAGCACCTCGTGGCTGTCGATCTCCCAGGTGTCGACCACCTCGGTCTGGAAGGACTGGTCGGGGTCGCCATGGCGCTCGCGGCGGATCGCCCAAGCATACATCTTCTTGGGTACGTAGCCGAGCGGCGGCATCTCGCCGATCTCGTAGAGGTCTTTCTCCGGCGCGTCGTACTGGGCGATTCCAGCATGCGTGTCCAATGCCATGGCGGCCTCCTGTCAGGTCCGAGGGTTCAGTTTGATCCGCTCTGCAGTGCAGAATCTCGCGGGGGTTTCACCCGAGATACGGAGAAACGCGCAACATTGCAACTCCCCGTGATGGTATTTTGTAATTTTATGACCGAGCGAATGCAGAAAAGCCCGCGCGCCTGCAGCGAAGCCCCGGCCACTGGCACGGCCGCGCCCCTGCCCCAACGGCGCGCCCGTGGCGGCCGGGGAATTGAGTATTTGGGGAAAGATGAAAGGGGGTCAGAGCAAGTGGGCGATGGAATTCGCGTAGAACCGGGCCAGGGTGCGGTTTTCCGGCGCGATGGCAAAGGTGTCGCCCTCCTTCACCGCGATGGCGCGTTCGGTCAGGCTGCGCAGGCCGACCTCGACCGCGTAATCGCGATTGTTGCGCGGCAGGTGGACATGGCAGTGCCCGAGCCGGTCGAGCAGCGCCGAGACGCCGCGTTCGAGCTCGGCGCGGGACTTGGGCCCGTCGAGCAGCAGATGCGCCACCAACGGCACCGGCAGCACCGGCACGCAGGCGGCGATGCGGTCCATCAAGGCGTCGGCCAGCGCCTCGGGATCCCGGGCGAGCGCCGGGAAATGCTTGAGCGACAGGGGCTTGCCGAAGCTGACCGCGGCATAGCCGAAGCGGTGGTAGCGCCCGGTGACGCGCAGCCAGAGCTGGCGCAGCGTGGCGGCGAAGACATGGCTGATGCGCGCGTCGAAGCGGCGGGTGCCGGCCTCTGCCGCGCCGATCAGCACCCGGTCCTCGAGCACGCGGTCGTAGTTCAGCGCCACGGGGACGAAGACGACCTCGCGCTCGACCTGCGGCAGCGCGTCGGTGATGTAGCTGAGCAGCCCCATCTTCGGCGGCTGCAGCGCACCGTCGAGGCTGAGCCCGCCCTCGGGGAAGATCGCCTGGGTGCTGCCGCCGGCGGTGGCCATCTCGACGTAACGCCGCAGAATCGCGCGATAAAGCCCGTCGCGGGAGCGCCGGCGGATGAAATAGGCGCCCATCGCCCGGATCAGCCGCGACAGCGGCCAAACCTGCGCCCATTCGCCCACCGCGTAGGACAGGGCCGAGCGTTCGGCCGCGAGATGGGTGACCAGAACGTAATCCATGTTGGAGCGGTGGTTCATCACGAAGATCAGCGTGGCGTCATGGTCGATGCCCGAGAGCTCCTGCGGGTCATGATGGCCGAGGCGCACGCGGTAGAGCGCGTTGGAGAGCATCCTTGCGGCGCGCACGCCCCAGCCGAAATAGGCAAAGGCGGAAAACGCCGGAACGATTTCACGGGCATAGCGGCGCGCGCGTTCGAAGGCCACGTCCTCGCGCAGGCCGTGTTCCGCGGCATGGTCGAGGATCGCGCGGGTCACGTCGGGATGGTAGCAGAGCCGCTGGATCAGGTCGTAGCGGCGCAGCAGCTTGAAGGGCTCGATCGGCCGCTCGAGCCGCGTGTTGAGCCGGGCCACCGCCTTTTCCAGCCGGCGGCGGAAGAACCAGCGCACCGAGGGGAACAGGAAATGCGTGGCAAAGGCGCTGGCCGCGAAGAGCAGGATCAGCACGAAGAGCCAGAGCGGGAGCGTCACCGGGGCAGTCATGGGCGCGACCAAACCAGCCTGCCGGAATTTTGTACAGATCGGACGTTTCGGGCGGTGGTTTCGCCGAAACGGGCCGTTTCGCGGCAAGCGGCCCGCGGCGGGGGCGCAGGGCCCTCCCCCTGCGGAGCGGGGCGGGCTATGCTGCACCTGCGCCCGCTGCATCGCGGCGAATTGACAGAGACATTTTGTTTCGTATAGTCCGCTAGAAACGAAATATGATTGCCGCCCGCAAGAGCCCGCATGGAGAGCCAGATGAGCCAGACCCCGACACGCGACAGTGACAGAGCCGCCGCCGCGCCCGGCCCCGACCGCGCCACCGGCGACGCCCCGCGCCAGCCCGACCGGCCCTGGCTGATCCGGACCTATGCGGGCCACTCGACCGCCGCCCGGTCCAACGCGCTCTATCGTTCGAACCTGGCCAAGGGGCAGACCGGGCTGAGCGTGGCCTTCGACCTGCCCACGCAGACGGGCTATGACAGCGACCACGTGCTCAGCCGCGGCGAGGTGGGCAAGGTCGGCGTGCCCGTCTGCCACCTGGGCGACATGCGCACGCTGTTCGACCAGATCCCGCTGGAGCAGATGAACACCTCGATGACGATCAACGCGACGGCGCCCTGGTTGCTGGCGCTTTATATCGCGGTGGCCGAGGAACAGGGGGCGGACGTCGCCAAGCTGCAGGGCACGGTGCAGAACGACCTGATCAAGGAATATCTCAGCCGCGGTACCTATATCTGCCCGCCGGAACCCTCGTTGAAAATGATCGGTGACGTTGCGGAATATTGTTACCGGAACGTGCCCAAATGGAACCCGATGAACGTGTGTTCCTATCATCTGCAAGAGGCCGGGGCGACGCCGGAGCAGGAGCTGGCCTTTGCCCTGACCACCGCCATCGCGGTTCTGGACGAATTGCGCCCGCGCGTGGCCGAAGAGGATTTTCCGGCTTTGGCAGGGCGCATTTCCTTCTTCGTGAATGCCGGCATTCGCTTCGTGACCGAGATGTGCAAGATGCGCGCATTCGTGGATCTCTGGGATGAGATCCTGCAAAGCCGCTACGGGGTGGAAAATCCGAAATATCGCCGTTTCCGCTATGGTGTTCAGGTGAACAGCCTCGGATTGACCGAGCAGCAGCCGGAAAACAATGTCTACCGGATCCTGATTGAAATGCTGGCGGTGACGCTTTCGAAAAAGGCCCGCGCGCGCGCCGTGCAATTGCCGGCCTGGAACGAGGCCCTCGGCCTGCCCCGGCCCTGGGACCAGCAATGGTCGATGCGGATGCAGCAGATCCTGGCCTACGAGACCGACCTGCTGGAATTCGACGATTTGTTCGAAGGCAACCCGGCGGTGGATGCCAAGGTGGAGACGCTGAAGGACGGCGCACGCGCCGAGCTGGCCAATATCGAGAGCATGGGGGGCGCGATCGGCGCGATCGCCTACATGAAGGGCCGGCTGGTGGACAGCAATGCCGACCGGCTGAACAAGGTCGAGCGGGGCGAGACCGTGGTCGTGGGCGTCAATCGCTGGACCGAGGGCGAGCCCTCGCCGCTTGTGGGCGAGGATGGCGGCATCATGACCGTCGATCCGGGCGTCGAGGCGGACCAGGTCGCGCGGCTGGAGGCGTGGCGCGCCGCGCGCGATGCCGGGGCGGTCAAGGCGGCGCTGGCGGTCCTGCGCGCCGCCGCGTGCGAGGGGCGCAACGTGATGCCCGCCTCGATCGCCTGTGCGAAGGCCGGGGTCACCACCGGCGAATGGGCCGGCGAGATGCGCGCCGTGCATGGCGAGTACCGCGCGCCCACCGGCGTTTCGGCCGCGCGCTCGAACAAGACAGAGGGGCTGGACGAATTGCGCGCCGCCGTGGACGCGGTCAGCGACCGGCTGGGCCGGCGGCTGCGCTTCCTCGTGGGCAAGCCGGGGCTGGACGGGCATTCCAACGGCGCCGAGCAGATCGCCTTTCGCGCGCGCGATTGCGGCATGGAGATCGACTATGAAGGCATCCGCCTGACGCCCGAGCAGATCGTGGCGGCGGCCGAGAACGGCGCCCATGTGCTGGGCCTGTCGATCCTGTCGGGCAGCCATATCCCGCTGGTCGAGGAGGTGATGCGCCGCCTGCGCGAGGCGGGGCTGGGCGAGGTGCCGGTGATCGTGGGCGGAATCATCCCCGACGAGGACGCCGCACGGCTGAAGGCGATGGGCGTGGACCGGGTCTATACGCCCAAGGATTTCGAATTGAATGCCATCATGCACGATATCGTGACACTGGCCGATCCGAAATCGGTTGCCGCTGAATAGCGTCGATTCACCCCTCTAATTGAAACAATATGCAACCGCTCGCCAGATTGGCGGGCGGTTTTTCGCGGGAATTGACCATTTTGCGCGATTGACACAGAATGATGCTTGTTCATCGTGATAAAAGTCGTGAATTGGATACAGGTTGACCTGTCACCTGGAAGGACACACTCATGGACTTGAAACTCGAAGAGCTCTCGCGCGATGAGCTCAAGCAATTGATCACCGATGCCGAAAAGGCGCTCAAGACGGTGGATGCCCGCCGCAAGGCCGAGGCGAAACTGGCCGCCGAAAAGGCCGCGAAGGAATTCGGCTTCTCGCTGGATGAAATCGTGACCGGGGACGGCAAAGCCTCGAAAGGCGTGCCGCGCTATGCCAACCCGGCCGATCCCACGCAGACCTGGACCGGCCGCGGGCGCAAGCCGCAATGGGTGATCGACGCGCTGAATTCCGGCAAGTCGGTCGAAGATCTCGCGATCTGAAATGTCGATCCATATCGGGGCAGAGCCCGGACAGATTTCCGAAACCGTGCTGATGCCCGGCGATCCGCTGCGCGCGGAATGGGCGGCACAGACCTTTCTGGACGACGCCACCTGCGTGAACCGGGTGCGCGGCATGCTGGGCTATACCGGAACCTGGCGCGGCCAGCGGGTGACGATCCACGGCTCGGGCATGGGGATGCCGAGCCTGTCGATCTATGCCAACGAGCTGATCCGCGATTTCGGCGCCAGGACACTGATCCGCATCGGCTCCTGCGGGGCGATGCAGGAGCGCGTGGCGATGCGCGACCTGATCCTCGCGATGACGGCCACCACGCTCTCGACGCCCTCGCGCGGGATCTTCCGCGAGCTGAACTTCGCGCCCTGTGCCGATTTCGGCCTGCTGCGCGCGGCGGTGGCGGCGGCCGAGGCCAAGGGCGTGCCGTTCCATGCCGGCGGGATCTACTCCTCGGACGTGTTCTACGACGAGCGGCCCGACCTCAATGACCAGATGGTCCGGCACGGGATCCTGGGCGTCGAGATGGAGGCGGCCGAGCTCTACACGCTGGCGGCGCGTCACGGGGTGCGGGCGCTGGCGGTGCTGACTGTCTCGGACCACCTGCTGACGCATGAGGCGCTGCCCGCGCAGGAGCGCGAGCAGAGCTTTGGCGACATGGTCGAGATCGCGCTGCACGCGGCCTTTCCCGACGCCTGATCCACGCACCGCGGCCCTAGCGGCCGTGGCTGCGGTCATAGCCGTTGCGGGCGGGGGGCTGCCAGCCCTCCAGCGCGCCCGGCGGCGGGGTCAGGATCTCGACCCGCAGCGGGAAACAGGCGGCCGCGTCCGAGGTATGCTCGGCCGAGCAGTCGCCCCCCGGGCAGGCGCTGAGCGCGCCCAGCAGGTCGATCTCGGCGAAGAAGGTCAGCTGGTCGCCGGGGCGCACCGGGCTGGCCTTCATGAAATACTGGCCGGTGTCGCGGGTGAAGCCCGTGCACATGAAGACGTTCAGCACGTCATGCACATGGCGCTCGGCCTCGGCCAGCGGCACGTCCAGCGCATCGGCCAGCGCGCGGGTCAGGTTGGAATGGCAGCAATGGTGATAGGGCTGCCCCGACAGCAGCATGCCCGTATAGGGATCGCAGCGCGTGCCGATCACGTCATGCACCGACCCGCCGAAAGCGTCGATGCCGTACCAGTCGAGGCTGTCGGCCACGATGGTCGCCATGGGCCGCAGGAACGGGAAACACGACCAGAGCCGGTCGCCCGTGCTCACATGGGTGCCGTGCAGCGCGCGGGTCTTGCCGGAATAGAAGCGCTCGGACAGGTCCTCGGCATTCCAGAGGTTCAGGTCGCCCACCTGCGGGCCCTCGACGCTGGTGATGCGGAAGAACTGCGCGGCGCCGACGCGGAAATGGCAGGCCTCGCGCGGCGGGGCGGTGACCGTGTCGGTCACCTGCGCCCCCTCCAGCGCCGCGGCATAGCGCGAAAGGTCCGGGCGCGGCAGCGTGTCGGTCGGGTAGCAGATCACCGGCGCAACGGCGCGGCGGGCCTCGGCATCGGGCGGCTGGGTCATGGGCGGGCTCCTTTCGGGGGCGAGTGAACCCGCGCCCGGGCCGACTGTCCAGAGGCCGCGACGCAGCGCCGCCCGGCCCCTGCCCCTCTTGTGGCGCGGCCACGGGCTTGCGATAACCGGGCGAATGGTCCGGGCGGGACACGCGCGGCCCCAGCACACAGGAGAGACGGGAATGCTCAAGGGTCTAGGCGGGCTTGGCGACATGGCCAAGATGATGAAGCAGGCGCAGGAAATGCAGGGCAAGATGACCCAGCTTCAGGACGACCTGAAATCGATCACGGTGGTGGGCGAATCCGGGGCCGGGCTGGTCAAGGCCACCGCCACCGCAAAGGGCGAGCTGAAGGCGCTGGACATCGACCCGTCGATCTTCGATCCCAACGAGAAGGAAGTGGTCGAGGACCTGATCCTCGCCGCGATCAAGGATGCGCAGTCGCGCGCCAGCGAGCGGGCCGAGCAGGAGATGCGCAAGCTGACCGAGGAAATGGGCCTGCCCGCCGACATGAAGCTGCCCTTCTGAGCCAGGTGGTGCACCGGGGATCCCTTCCGCGCCCGGGCGGCGGCCGCCGCCCGTGAGCCGGCGCAACGACCCGATCGAGGCGCTGATCGAGCTGATGGCGCGCCTGCCGGGGCTCGGGCCGCGCTCGGCCCGGCGGGCGGTGCTGTACCTGATCCGCAAGCGCGCCGCGCTGCTGGTGCCGCTGGCGGCCGCGATGCAGGCGGTGGCCGACAGCGCGCGGCCCTGCCTGAACTGCGGCAATGTCGGCACCTCGGATATCTGCGAGATCTGCCAGAGCGAGGCGCGCGGCAACGGGCTGCTCTGCGTGGTCGAGGACGTGGCCGATCTCTGGGCGATGGAGCGCTCGGGCGTCTTCCGCGGCCGCTACCACGTGCTGGGCGGCACCCTGTCGGCACTGGACGGGGTCGGCCCGGACGAGCTGCGCATCCCGCAGCTGCTGTCGCGGATCGAGGCCGAGGGCGTGAGCGAGGTGATCCTTGCGCTGAACGCCACGGTCGATGGCCAGACCACGGCGCATTACATCGCCGACCAGCTGGAGGACCGGGTGGCCCTGTCCTCGCTGGCGCAGGGCGTGCCCATCGGGGGCGAGCTGGACTATCTTGACGACGGCACGATCACCGCGGCGCTGAACGCGCGCAAGCGGCTGTAGCGCGCCTACTCGGCGGCGGTCTCGAGCGCGGGGCGCGGGTCGAAGACCAGTGTCCACTCGGTTCCGGCACCGCTGTCCTGTGTCAGCTCGCCGCGCAGCTGCTCGGCCAACGCATGCAGGATCCGCGTGCCCTGCCCGCCGCCACCGGCGCTGTCCGTGGCGGGCTGCGGCTGCTCGGCCATGCCGCGGCCATCATCGCGCACCCGCAGCTCCATCCGGTCGACGCCGTTCTGGCGGAAGACCAGGTCGATGCGCCCCTCGGCCTTGCCGGTGAAGGCGTATTTCAGCGCGTTGGTGACCAGCTCGTTGATCAGGATGCAGAGCGCCGTGGCATCGGCATTGTGCAGCCGCAGCGCCTCGACCTCGCAGTTCAGCGTCACGTTCTCGGGCACCAGCGCGCCGGAGAGCAGGCGGCAAAGCTCCTGGATCAGGTCGCTGGCGTCGATCACCTCGACCGCGTTGCTCTGGTCCAGCAGGTCATGCACCAGCGCGATGGAGCGGGTGCGCAGCGCGATGGTGCGCAGCGCCTCGCGCGTCTCGTCATGCTGCGCCTCGCCGATGCGGGCGCGGACCAGCGAGGACAGCACCGCGAGGTTGTTCTTGACCCGGTGGATCAGCTCGCCATGCAGGTATTGCTCGCGCTCGACCGCCTGTTCCAGCTGCGCCTGCAACGCCCGCGCGCGGGTCAGCTCGCGGTTGAGGCTGGCGATCAGGCGGGTGTGTTCGCGGAAGGGCGCGGCGCCATCGGGATCGATGCAGATCATCAGGACCGGCGCGGCGGCGGGATGGTCGCGCAGGCTGCGCAGCCGAAGGGTTTGGCGCAGCCCGGCAAGGTCGCCGCGCGCCAGCACGGCGCTGGAGCGGACCCAGCCGGCGGTGCCGGCGGCATTTGGCAGGTCGGACCAGACCCGGCCCTCGCTGCGCTGGAAGAGATCCGACAGGCCCAGCCCAGCATCCTGCCCGGCCTCGATGCCCAGCTGGCGGCGTGCCGCCGTGTTCAGCCGGATCAACGCCCCGTCGACCCGCGCAAGGCAGGTCGGCGTCGGCGCATGGGCGAAAACCGATTCGAAAAGCCGGGACTGCTCTGCCGCCTGCATGCTCAGCCCCCGTTCTCCCGCAGGTCGGGATCGAGCCGGAAATACTCGCGCGCGCCATCCGACGGGCCGGCCCCGTCGGGCGACAGGTGGATCGCGATGCGGCAGCCCGCGTCACCGCGCGCGATGGTCTCGTGCAGCTCGACACGGGCATAGCCGGTGTGATCCGCCGCGATCCGGCCGAAGACATTCGAGGTCATCATGCAGAGCGCGTCGCGCCCCTGCGCCATGTCGCCGAAGGGACAGGCCCGGTTGCCCAGCGTGATGCAGTCATCCGTGACCGAGATCACGTAGAAATCCCCGCCGATGCGGCGCTTGAGATCGACGAAGACCTCGGCGATGCGAGTGGGGTCGAGATCCTGCCCCCCCATCTCGGCGCGGTACTTGTCCTCGATCCAGCGCCCGACCGAGGTGCCCACCGAGTTGATGTAGCCCTCGGCCTCGTCAAGGCCGACGACATCCTGCAGCAGCCCCGTCAGGTCGCGCAGCATCTTGCGCATGAACAGGTCCGCGTCGAGGTCGAGATCCGCCTCGGAGGGATGCTCCACAGGCCCTGGTTCACCGCTCAATCGTGACATGCCGAAACATTGCCCCAAATCGCGCGACGATGCCAGTCCCGCGGGACCGGCATGCTGCGTTCAGCCGCGCGTGTCGTCATCCTCGTCGTCATCGCCCTTGTCGCCCGGCAGGTTGAAGAAGCTCTCGGCGTCCAGGTAATCGTCGTCGGACTTCTTGTCCTCTTCGTCATCCTCGCCGCGCGGGTCGGACAGGCTGAAGGTCTCGAGCCCCTCGATCGCCGAGGGCAGGCGCGGCTCTTCGGACTGCATCTCGAGGCTCTGCTCGGTCGAGACCAGCTTGCGCCGCTCGTCATCGGTCATCACCGCTTCCATCGCCTTGGCGGCCTTGGCCACTGCGGCGTCCAGCTCGGTCTGCTTGCACAGCCCCAGCGCCACCGGGTCGATCGGCTGCATGTTCTGGATGTTCCAGTGGGTGCGCTCGCGGATCGACTGGATGGTCGGCTTGGTGGTGCCCACCAGCTTGGAGATCTGGCTGTCGGCCAGCTCGGGGTGGAACTTGACCAGCCACAGGATGGCGTTCGGGCGGTCCTGCCGCTTGGAGAGCGGCGTGTAGCGCGGGCCCCGGCGCTTGTCCTCGTCGCGCGCAGCGGGGTTGTGCTTGAGCTTCATGCGGTAGCTGCCGTTCTTCTCGGCCCGGTCGATCTCGACCTGCTCCAGCTGGTTGTTGGCCACCGGATCGAAGCCCTTGACCCCGGCCGCCACGTCGCCATCGGCGATGCCCTGGATCTCCAGCTCGTGAAAGCCGGTGAAATCGGCGATCTGCTGGAAGCTCAGCGTGGTGTTGTCGACCAGCCAGACGGCGGTCGCCTTGGGGTGCAGCAGCTTGGCCATGGTACTTCTCCTTGGTCGTTTTCGGGTCCGACGGCTACGGGATCTGCGCGGCCCGGGGGCTTTCGCCTCGGGCGGCTCCGGGGGCGGAGCGGGTCACCGTTGTCGGGAAACTCGGGCGGTATATAGTGGCGCGGCGTGCGAAGGGGAAGAGAAAATGCGATTCCTGGCAGTTCTGATGCTGAGTGCCGGCCTTGCGGCGGCCGAGGGCGAGCCCGCGGGCGAGTTCGACTACTACGTGATGGCGCTCAGCTGGTCGCCCAACTGGTGCGCGCGGGAGGGCGATGCGCGCCAGTCCGAGCAATGCGAGACCGATGCCGGCTGGGTGCTGCACGGGCTCTGGCCGCAATACCATCGCGGTTGGCCCGCCTATTGCCCGACGGTGGAGCGCCCGCCCTCGCGCGGGATGACCGGGGCGATGGCCGACATCATGGGCTCGGGCGGGCTGGCCTGGCACCAGTGGAAGAAGCACGGCACCTGCTCGGGGCTTTCGGCGCGGGCCTATTTCGACCTCTCGCGCGAGGCCTATGACGCCGTGACGCGCCCGGCCCTGCTGCGCCGGCTGGACAAGCCCGTCACCCTGCCCGCAAGCGTGATCGAAGAGGCCTTCCTGAAGGAGAACCCCGATCTCGAGGCCGACATGCTGACCATCACCTGCCGCGACGGCATGATCCAGGAAGCCCGAATCTGCCTCTCGCGCGACCTCGCCCCCGTCCCCTGCGGCGCCGACGTCATCCGCGACTGTACCCTCGACGACGCCCTGTTCACGCCTGTGCGGTAGGAGGGGCTGGGACTTCTTCCATGGTCTCGCGCGGGGATGAGATTTGCGGGAAGAGGTGCCCCCACACTGCGGCAGGTGGCGGTTGTGCTCCCGTTACAGGCACCCACGGCAGCCCTGCATCCAGCAATTGTTGGATAGCAGAGGCCGTGAGACCGGGTCAACAGGTGCCGCCTGTACTACGGTTGGTACTACGGCTGTGGTGTCGCCTAACTCCTGCGACCGAGGGCACACGCGCTGGTCTGCCCCCATCGGGTGGTCCGCTTTGAGTGGTGGTGCATCGTCGGCCTCTGGTCCATTGGCACGATGCTTTCGGGCGCGGGTGGATGGTCTGCCCCCAGAAAAGTGGTCCTTCCTGAGGTAGGCTTTCGAGCCAGATGGAGGACGAACGAATGGGACAGAAGAGACACAAGCCGGAGGAG
>NZ_LPXO01000013.1 GCF_001482405.1 Pseudoponticoccus marisrubri | reverse complement strand
GGGCGTCGTCTCGAAGATCATCGAGTAATCGCGACCCCCGGGCGCCCAAGCGGCGCCCGGACCACGCAAACACAGGATGGGTGCCCGCACCCATCCTTTTTTTGTGCCTTGCTGGCCGAAGGGGCTGGCGCGTGTCCCCCGACAGGTGCGAGATCGCAGAGCGCCAACGTCGCGGGCGGTATGGCTGTGCCCGGCAGTCTGTTGGGGTGGGGCAGGCCAGAGAAAACCCGCGTTTCGCCGGAGGCGAAAGGCGGGTCGTCAGGGTCGAAATCGGAAAATCAATGGCGCGGCCCTGTGCAGCCGCAAAGATGCCCACGCGCCCGGGAGACGGCGCGCGGGCATGGGGGCAACATCATCAGTTCACGATGTTACGGATCTTGGTGCGCTTCTCGCTCTCGGTGTCGCCGCCATGGATGATCGACTGCAGCGCTGCGACCTGGGCTGAGCTGAGGCCGTCGAGATCGGCGCCGGGCGCATAGGTCTGCACTTCGTGGCGGACGGCGTCGGTGGTGTTGACCATGGCCTGAGCGGTGCCGGCAAAGGCGGCGGAGGCGACGAGGGCGGCTGCGATGATGCGGTTCATGTTGGTCTCCTTTGGTGTCTGTGTGAGGGGGCTGGCGCGAGCGCTCAGTTCACGATGTTGCGGATCTTGGTGCGCTTCTCGCTCTCGGTGTCGCCGCCATGAATGATCGACTGCAGTGCTGCGACCTGGGCCGAGCTGAGGCCGTCGAGATCGGCGCCGGGCGCGTAGGTCTGCACTTCGTGGCGGACGGCGTCGGTGGTGTTGACCATGGCCTGTGCGGTGCCGACGAAGGCGGCGGAGGCGACGAGGGCGGCTGCGATGATGCGGTTCATGTTGGTCTCCTTTGGGATCTGTGTGAGGGGGCTCAGTTCACGATGTTGCGGATCTTGGTGCGCTTTTCGCTCTCGGTGTCGCCGCCATGGATGATCGACTGCAGCGCTGCGACCTGGGCCGAGCTAAGGCCGTCGAGATCGGCGCCCGGCGCATAGGTCTGCACTTCGTGGCGGACGGCGTCGGTGGTGTTGACCATGGCCTGAGCGGTGCCTGCGAAGGCGGCGGAGGCGAAGAGGGCGGCTGCGATGATGCGGTTCATGTTGGTCTCCTTTGGGATCTGTGTGAGGGGGGCTGGCGCGAGCGCTCAGTTCACGATGTTGCGGATCTTGGTGCGCTTTTCGCTCTCGGTGTCGCCGCCATGGATGATCGACTGCAGCGCTGCGACCTGGGCCGAGCTGAGGCCGTCGAGATCGGCGCCGGGCGCATAGGTCTGCACTTCGTGGCGGACGGCGTCGATGGTGTTGACCATGGCCTGAGCGGTGCCGGCGAAGGCGGCGGAGGCGACGAGGGCGGCTGCGATGATGCGGTTCATGTTGGTCTCCTTTCGATGTGGGACCCCGGCGGAATGCCGGGGCAGGGAAGTGTGCGGGACGGTGTGTCCGTCCGGTGCAAACACATTTGGGAGCCACCCCGGGAAATGGAATTCACGAAAATCTCGCACCTTGCTCACACCGATTTGTGCTTGATTTTGCTGCGTTTTCACCGGGTGTTGTGCATGGATGCACAGAGTTGGTTCGGGTCAGGTTTTGTGGGCCATAGCGCCCTGACAGCCCCTCGGGCGCGCGTGTCGGAAAGGTGCGTTCGGGCGGCATTGCAGCGTGAGACACAAGGTCGTGACCGCGAATTTTCCCCGCGCGCCGCCGCGATGTTTCATCCGGCGCGCCACCGCGTGAGCCACTGCGAGCAGGTCGTGACAGGAAATCGTCCTGACCTGTCGGCAAGTTGCCCGGAGGGTCTTGATTTCGGCTGCAGCTTGGCGTACCCCACGACACGGCCTGAAGGGGTATAGCTCAGCTGGTAGAGCGACGGTCTCCAAAACCGTAGGTCGCGGGTTCGAACCCTGCTGCCCCTGCCAATTCTCTAGACAGTGTCACGACAGGTTGTGCCCGCTCGAACTATGGCGCGGTAGGCGTGCGTGGGGGGTCGAGTGGTAGAAGCCCAGCTGGCTGTGCGGTCAGGCGCCAAGACAGATCCGGCGCGTGGCGAAGCGGATTGCGCAGGGTTTGTAGCTTGGCGTGACGCGCCCGGACCGCGCCTCTGTCCTGCGTCTCCTGTGGATCAGTCAGGGAACCGCTCAGGCTGAAGGTACATGCGTCGTGGCGCCCGAAGCCGTTCCTGCCAACTGCCTAAGTACTGCTCTGAGGGACGCGTGTGTCGCGCGCTGGGGTCCTGTCCAGCCTCAAGGACCCTGCACATGCATTGGCAAGCCTGCTGACACGCGGACGAGTCAACGCCGACAGCAAAGGCCGCCAATGCAGTCAACGCACAAGAAAGAGGGCCAGGGCGTCGCGCCGCAGCTGCGCCAACCCAATGTGACGCCCACTCAGCCCTGACCGGCCTCTGCGGCGATCTGGGCGCGGCTCTTGCGCGCGCGTTCGGTGGCGGATTTGAGCTGGCCGCAGGCGGCCATGATGTCCTCGCCGCGCGGGGTGCGGATGGGCGAGGCGTAGCCGGCCTTGTAGACGATATCGGCAAAGCGCTCGATCCGGGCCCAGTCGGAGCGCTCGTAGGGTGCGCCGGGCCATTCGTTGAACGGGATCAGGTTGATCTTGGCGGGGATGCCCGAGATCAGCTTGACCAGCCGCCGTGCATCGGCATCGCTGTCATTCACGTCCTTCAGCATCACGTATTCGAAGGTGATGCGCTCGGAATTGGACAGGCGCGGGTACTCGCGCAGCGCATCCAGCAGCGTGGCGATGTTCCAGCGCTTGTTGATCGGCACCAGCCTGTCGCGCACCTCGTCGGTGGTAGCGTGGAAGCTGACCGCCATCAGGCAGCCGATCTCCTCGGCGCAGCGCGCGATCTCGGGCACCACGCCCGAGGTCGACAGGGTGATGCGGCGGCGCGACAGGGCGATGCCCTCGCCGTCCATGGCGATCTTCATCGCGTCGCGCACGTTGTCGAAATTGTAGAGCGGCTCGCCCATGCCCATCAGAACGATGTTCGACAGAAGGCGCGGGCCCGACTCGCCCGTCCCGGTGCCGGGGGCGGGCCATTCCTCGAGATCGTCGCGCGCCAGCATGATCTGGCCCACGATCTCGCCCGCGGTCAGGTTGCGCACAAGCTTCTGCGTACCGGTATGGCAGAAGGAACAGGTCAGCGTGCAGCCCACCTGGCTCGAGATGCACAGCGTGCCGCGATCGGCCTCGGGGATGTAGACCACCTCGACCTCGTGCCCGCCGGCAATCCGCACGAGATACTTGCGCGTCCCGTCGGCCGAGACCTGGCGCGAGACCATTTCGGGCAGCGCGATGGTGAAATGCTCGGCCAGCAGCGCGCGATAGGCCTTGGACAGGTTGGTCATGGCGTCGAACTCGCGCACGCCCCAGTGGTAGATCCACTGCCAGACCTGGTTGACCCGCATCTTGACCTGCTTTTCGGGCGTGCCGGCCTGCAGCAGCGCGTCGCGCAGCTGGTCGCGCGTCAACCCGACAAGGTTGACCGGCCCCTCGGGCCGTTTCCGGGGCAGGGTCAGCACATCTTGCGTGATCGGCGCGGTCGCGGTCATGAGAGGGCATCCTTGTCGAAGAAGGCTGCTGGATACAGGATTCGCAGGCAAAATTTAAGGGCCGATCTGCATCGGCCCTCGTGGCGGTGTCGGACGGCGCAGAGGCCCCGGCGCGGCTCAGCTGCTGCAGCGACGCTCGGCATCCTCGAAGGCGGCGGTGAAGCCCAGAAGCGAGAACGTGTCCTGGGTCTTGGTGCCGCGGCTCGACATGGCAGTGACCACGGCATCGGCGCCGCGCTTCATCGCGGTGATGAGCTTGGTGTCATCCTGCGGCGTGGCGGGCCAGGCCCATTCTCCCTCGGTATAGAGCTCGAACTCGGTGCCGCCGATATTGACGTTCACGGTCGAGCCATTGGCGAACGGGTAGCCGCCGGTGAATGCGACCTGGCCCTGCACCTCGGCGCCCGGGCGGAAGAACACCATCAGCAGGATCTCGCCCCGGGTCACGGCCACGACGCGGCCATCCTTGGTGTTCACGCTTTCCTGATAGGTGGTGACGGCCCAGCATTCCTTGGGGCTGTTGCCCTCGAACACGGACCAGTCGGTCATCGAATCGACGCGGTTCTCGCTGCTTTCCTGCGCGCCGGCGATTCCGGCCGCGAGGGCCAGCATGCCCGCACCGATCCACCGCCCCAGACCTGACTTCATACCTGCAGCCTCCAGCTGTTCAGCCTCATTGCCACGCGGCGCCGGGGCCTGTCCCGATCCTTGGCGTCACGCATGGGCATTTACTCTCGACGGCGGGACAATAGCCTGAAAAATCGACCGCGTGAAAGCCCCGTTGGCAGATAATCGCCGAGAGTTGAGCGGCCTGCCCCGCCCGGCGCCACCCCGTTCAGCAGCCCGACGCCGCGCGCCTTGCCTGCGATCGCCCGCGGGACGGCCGGCCTATGGTGTCGCGAAATCCGGACGGGCGTAGCCCTGCAGGAACAGAAGCGCGGTCAGGTCGCCATGGTTGACCCGCACCGCGCACTGCGCCTGCACCGAGGGCTTGGCATGCAGCGCCACGCCAAGGCCTGCACGGCCCAGCATGCCCAGGTCATTGGCCCCGTCGCCCACGGCCAGCACGTCCCCGGGCTCCAGGCCCAGGCGGGTCGTGATCTCCTCCAGCGCCTGCACCTTGGCCGCGCGGCCAAGGATCGGCCGGGCGACGGTGCCGGTCAGCTTGCCGTCCTCGGCCTGCAGCGTGTTGGCGCGGTGCTCGTCAAAGCCCAGCCGGGCCGCGATGCGGGCGGTGAAGGCGGTGAACCCGCCCGAGACCAGTGCGCAATGGGCGCCCTGCGCGCGCATCGTGGCCAGCAGCGCGGGCCCGCCGGGCATCAGGGTGATGCGGGTGGCGATCACCTCGTCGATCACCGTCTCGGTCAGGTCCCGCAGCAGCGCCACCCGCTCGACCAGCGCGCCCTCGAAATCCAGCTCGCCATTCATCGCGCGGGCGGTGATGTCGCGCACATGCGCCCCCACCCCGGCCGCCTCGGCCAGCTCGTCGATGCATTCCTGCTGGATCATGGTGCTGTCCATGTCGGCCAGCAGCATGCGCTTGCGCCGCCCCTCGGCCGGCAGCAGGTTGAGATCGACCTGGCCCGAGACCTCGGCCCGCACCGCGTCGAAATTCGACGGCCGGGCGGGCAGCGGGAACTCGGCCGCCTCGTCCGGGGAGAGCCAGTCGACCGCACCGCCGCCGAACGCGTTGCGCAGGCTGTCGACAAGCGCCGGGTCCAGCGCCCCGGGTGCGGCGATGAGCGATGCGATGACCATGGAGCCTCTCCCGTGCAACCTTGCGCCGGCTTCTGGCACGGGGGCGCGCGCTTGGCCAGAGGGCCAAATTTCGTCGACGAAATTTGCAAGATTTTTCCTTAAAAATCTTGTTCGCCCCGTGGCCGCGGGGACGCTCAGGCAAAGGCGCCGTGGCAGAACCAGCCCGGGGAGAGCGCCGCGCCATGGGCGTAGAACAGCCACAGCCGGTCGCCCCGCGTGGTCTCCAGCCGCCAATAGTCGCGCGCGCCGGACCGCCAGGCGGGCTCGTCCAGCCACCATTCCGGCGCAATCCGCTCGGGCCCCTCGGCGCCGCTGCGTTCCCAGTCGCGGCCGCGCCAGCGGAAGCGCTCGGGCGGGTCCGGGCTGTCGGGCGCGGTGACCGGCTCCGGCGGCCAGAGCGTCAGCGGGCGCGGCGCGGCCGGCACCGGCCAGTCCCGCGCGGGCCCCGCCCAGGCCGCGGCCAGCACCTGCGCGCCCTTCTCGGGCAGGTGGCTGGACCCGGGATGGCGCCTTGTGATCGCCTCCATGCCCAGCCGCGCACCCAGCCGGCCGATCAGGTCGTCCAGCCCGGCATCGCCGCCCAGCTTCTGCCGCCCCTGCTCGGCCGCCTCGAGATGCCCGGCCACGGTGCGGGCATGCAGCGCCTCGTGGCGCACCGCCTCCAGCCGCAGCATGTCGAAACCCGGCCCCGCCTCCAGCGCCGGGATCTTCAGCCGCACCAGCGGCATCAGCCGGTGCGGATCGTCGCTGGCCACCGCGGTCAGCACCGTCTCCCATTGCATGGCGTGATCGGCGCGATGCGCCTCCAGCCGCAGCGCCCGCGCCCCGCGCCCACGCGCGCGCAGCCGTGCGCAGAGCCGCTCCAGCAGACGCGAGACCGCCTCGGCCACGTCCTCTTCCAGCCCGATCGGGTCGGGGAAGGAGATGCGGATGGCAAAGCGCTCGGGCGGGGCGGCGGGCGAGACCGGCTCGGGCGCCGCCCCCAGCGCCTGGTCCAGCCGATCGACCAGGCCCCGGCCGAAGCGCCGGGCCAGCCCGGCGCGCGGCTGGCCCAGCAGGTCGCCGACCCGCCGCAGGCCCAGCCGGGTCAGCTGCTCGACCACCGTGGGCTCGAGGCGCAGCGCGGCCACCGGCAGGGGCGAGAGCGCCCCCCATGTCTTGCCCGGTGCGGCGATGGCGCCCTCGGGCAGCGGGCCCTGCGGCCCGGTCGGGGCCGCCCCGCCGCGTTCCCAGTGCCGGCGCTTGCCGGCGCGGGCGCGGGTGGCGCGCGCCTCCTGGTCGATGGCATCGCCCGAGCGCCCGCCCGCCCCCTCGGCCGCCTGCGCGGTGAAGCGCGCCAGCGCCCAGGCCGCACCCAGCGTGTCGGCGATGCCGGCCTGCACCGTCAGGCCGAGGTCGGCGCAATCCTGCGTCACCTGCGCGCAAAGCGCCGCCTCGCCACCGAAGAGATGCGCGCAGCCCGTCAGGTCGATCACCAGCGCGTCGGGCGGCTGGGCCGAGACCCAAGGCGAGAACTTGCCCGCCCATCGGTGCAGCGCGCCGAGAAAGGCGGCCTCCTGCCGGGGATCGGCGGCGCGCGCCACCAGCGCGGCGCACATGGCATGGGCATCGCGCAGCGGCTGGCCGCGATAGAGCCCGGCCTGCGTGGCCTCGGCCGACAGCGCGGCCAGCCGCCGGGCCGGCCCGTCCTCCTGCACCGAGACCACCGGCCGCCCGGCCAGATGCGGTTCGGCCCGGATCAGCCGTTCGGCGCCGAGGCGGGGAAACCAGAGCGAGAGGATTCGACGATTGGACATTGGGGCAGCAGCGTTGTTCCTGCTTTGTTCTAGTTGCTGCATCCGCCGGAGTCGAGTCCGGGGCTGGCCTGTCGCGCAGGGACCGTCTAGCCTGCCCCCACCCCGTCCCCCCTGTTCCGAGGAGATCCCGCCCATGCCCTTGCGCCGTCTGCCCGTGCTTCTGCTCTCGATCTGTGCCGCCGGCGCGGTGCTGGCCCATGGCGGGGTGCAGAACCCGGCCGTGAAGGCGCGGATGGACCTGATGGTCGAGGTCAAGGACGCGATGGCGGTGCTGGGCAACATGGCGCGCGGCCGCACGGGGTTCGACCCGGTGGCGGCCGAGGCGGCCCGCACCGCGCTGGTCGGCCATGCCGCGGAGATCCCGGCCCGGTTCGAAGCGCCCGAGACCGATCCCAAGACCGAGGCGCTGCCCGCGATCTGGACCGACTGGCCGCGATTCGTTGCCACGGCAGAACAGATGGGCACGGCCGCCGCCGCGCTGGACACGGGCAGCCTCGACACGCTGCGCGCCGGGCTGGGGCCGCTGGGCCAGAGCTGCTCGGCCTGCCACGAACGCTTCCGCAAGGCCGATTGACGGCGGGGCCGGATCGGCGCACCGTCCTGCCATGCCCGTGCAGGAGGACCGCCCGTGACCCCCGTCATCCATCACATCCCCGTCTGCCCGTTCTCGCAACGGCTCGAGATCCTGCTGGCGCTCAAGGGCCTGTCCGATGCCGTGCGCTTCCGCGTGGTCGACATCACCCGGCCGCGCGATCCCGAGCTGCTGCGCAAGACCCGCGGCACCACGGCCCTGCCGGTGCTGGAGACCGCCGAGGGCCGCGTGCTGAAGGAAAGCCTGGTCATCCTGCGCTATCTCGACGAACAGCTGGGCGCGCCCGTCCGGCGCAGCGACCCGTTCGAGCATGCCGTCGAGAGCATGCTGATCGCGCAGGAAGGGCCCTTCACCGCCGCGGGCTACCGGATGGTGATGAACCAGGACCCTGACGCGCGTCCCGCCCACGTGGACAAGCTGAACGGGCTCTACCGGCAGCTCGACGATTTCCTGCAGCACCACGCGCCCGAGGGGCCCTTCCTGTTCGACCGCTTCGGGCTGGCCGAGGCGGTGTTCACGCCGCTCTTCATGCGCTTCCGGTTCCTCGACTATTACGAGGGCTACGCCCTGCCCGAGGAGCCGGACTATGCCCGCGTCCGGCGCTGGCGCGATGCCTGCCTGGCGCATCCTGCCGCGCAGCAGGTCAGCGAGGAGGAGATCGTCAAGCTCTACTACGACTACGCGCTCGGTGCCGGAAACGGCGCCCTGCCCGAAGGGCGCCGCGTGTCGAGCTTTGCCTTCACGCCGCATTGGCGCGACCGCCCCTGGCCGCCGCGCGACAAGTACGGGCCGCCGGCCAGCGATGCCGCACTGGGGCTGGTCTGAGGGTTACCCGTCAGGCGACCTCCAGGTCCTCCTCCGACGCGGTTTCTTCCTCGACGGTCTCGGTCTCCTCGCCGGTCTCCTCCAGGCTCAGCGCGGCCATGAGTTCCGCGCCCTCCTGCGCAGGTTCCAGCGCCCCGGCCTCGATCGCCTCGTCATAGGCGGCCAGCACCTCTTCCGAGCTCTGGAAGCCGTCCTCGGGCGCGTCGATGCTGAAGATCTCGACCGGGTAGCCGTCGGGGTGGAACTCGTAGAACTTGATCGTCTGGAGCGAGGCGACGTCGTAGCCATCCACATCGTTCTCGTAGAAGGACAGGTAGTTCTCGAAGGTCGGCTCCTGCCCCTCGGGAAGCGACAGTTCGTATCCTTCGCGCGGCTCACCGACAATGGCGACCCCGTCAATCACGCCGCCAGCCTCGTCCAGCTGCGTGCCGAAGAGGACCTTCTCGAGCAGCGGCTCCTCGGGGTCCTCCGGCTCTTCGGGATCCTCCGGTTCTTCAGGATCGTCCGAGACGGCCTTGATCGACCCTTCTTCCGTCGTGGTCGACGTGGCGCGGATCCCGAGCACGTCGATATCATCAAGCGCCACCCCTTCCAGCGAAACGGTCAGGGTGTCGCCGGCCTCGACATAGGTTTCCTTGTCGGTGCCGTCCGGCCCGAGGCCGGGATCGCTCTTTTCCACCGCCGTGCCATCCCACTGGATCTTCTCGCCGTCGAGCCGGGCCCCGTTCATGTTGAGCGGTCCGCCCAGCGAGGCACTTGGCCCGGAAAACTCGTCATCCCCGAAATAGACGGCATTCACGTCCATCGCCCCTTCGAGAACCTCGATATCGCCCATGACGACCCCGTTCTCCTCGTAGAGAGAGACCGTATATGACAGCCCCTCCACCTCGTAGGTGAAGACCTTGGAATAGTCCGGCATGTGATGTCCCCTTCGATCTGCGTGTCCTGCCCCGTCCCGCGCCGGCATCCGAGCCGTTCGCAGGGTCACCCTGGGTAAACTGCCACATCGCGGCCCGATTTCCGACATGATTGCAGCCGTTTTGCCGGAAACACTGCGTTTCGGAACGTCTGCGCGGCAAGTTGGGACACGGCCCCGTCCGCGCATGGCCCGCGACCGGAACGTCGCTCTCCGGGGCTTGCGAGCGGGTGCTGCATGCCGCAGTGTTGGGCAAACGGCTTTCGACGAAGGGACATGACATGCGGACGCGGGCGGCAGTGGCGCTGGAGGCGGGCAAGCCTCTGGAAATCATGGAAGTGAATCTCGACGGCCCCCGCGAGGGCGAGGTGCTGGTCGAGATCAAGGCGACGGGCATCTGCCACACCGACGAGTTCACCCTGTCGGGCGCCGATCCCGAGGGGCTGTTCCCGGCGATCCTGGGCCATGAGGGCGCCGGCGTGGTGGTCGAGGTGGGCCCCGGCGTGACCAGCCTGAAGCCCGGCGATCACGTGATCCCGCTCTACACGCCCGAATGCCGCGAATGCGAATACTGCCTGAACCCCAAGACCAATCTCTGCCAGGCGATCCGCACCACCCAGGGCCAGGGGCTGATGCCCGACGGCACCTCGCGCTTCTCGATGCCCGACGGCACGCCGATCCTGCATTACATGGGCTGCTCGACCTTCGCCAACCACACGGTCCTGCCCGAGATCGCGCTGGCCAAGATCCATCCCGACGCGCCCTTCGACAAGGTCTGCTATATCGGCTGCGGCGTCACCACCGGCATCGGCGCGGTGATCAACACCGCCAAGGTCGAGATCGGCAGCCGCGCCATCGTCTTCGGGCTGGGCGGCATCGGGCTCAACGTGATCCAGGGCCTGCGGCTGGCCGGCGCCGACCAGATCGTGGGCGTCGACCTGAACCCCGCCAAGCGCGAGATGGCCGAGCGGTTCGGCATGACGGATTTCGTCAATCCCGACGAGGTCGAGGGCGACCTGGTCCCCCATCTGGTCGAGCTGACCGGCGGCGGTGGCGATTACACCTTCGACGCCACCGGCAACGTGCAGGTCATGCGCGCGGCGCTGGAATCGGCGCACAAGGGCTGGGGCGAGTCGATCATCATCGGCGTGGCGCCGGCGGGGGCCGAGATCTCGACCCGGCCGTTCCAGCTGGTCACCGGGCGGGTCTGGCGCGGCACGGCCTTCGGCGGCGCGCGCGGCCGCACCGACGTGCCGAAGATCGTCGACTGGTATATGGACGGCAAGATCGAGATCGACCCGATGATCACCCACACGTTGAGCCTCGACGAGATCAACAAGGGCTTCGACCTGATGCACGCGGGCGAGTCGATCCGCGCCGTCGTGGTCTACTGATCCAGAGGGTCGGGGCGACCCCGCCCCGCCGCGTCCAGGGCTGACAGAATGCTGATCCGCGACTACGACCCCGCCGATGCCTCGGCGGTCACCGGGATGATCCTGCCCGTCTTCCGGTCGGGCGACAGCTATGCGATCGACCCCGACATCCCGGCCGAGGCCGCGCTGGCCTACTGGACCGGGCCCGAGCGAAGGGTCTTCGTGGTCGAGGATGCAGGTACCCTGCTGGGCACCTATTACATGGTGCGCAACCAGAAGGGCGGCGGCAGCCATGTGTGCAATTGCGGCTACATCACCGCCGAGGCGGCGCGCGGGCGTGGCGTGGCACGCGCCATGCTGGCCCATTCGCTGGCGGTCGCCCCGGGCTTCGGCTTTGCCGCCATGCAGTTCAACTTCGTCCTCGCCACCAACACCCGCGCCATCGACACCTGGCAGCGCGCGGGCTTCCGGACGGTGGGGCGGCTGCCGCGGGCCTTCCGCCATCCGCGCGAGGGGTTGATCGACGCGCTGGTCATGTTCCGCGAGCTGACCTGACGTGAGGCCCCTCGCATCCCGGCGGCCAAGGCGCTAGGGTGGCGCCGCTGGCAACCGGGGGTTCCATGGCCGATACCAAGCTTCTCGCCGTCCTGATCGACGCCGACAACACGTCGCCGAAATACACCAAGGCGATCTTCGACGAGATCGCCATTCTGGGCGAGGCCAGCGTGCGGCGCTGCTATGGCGACTTCTCCTCGCAGCAGATGGCGGGCTGGTCCAAGGTGCAGGCCGATTTCGGGCTGGTGCCGCTGCACTCGCCAGCCAACACGGTGGGCAAGAACGCCTCGGATATCAGCCTGGTGATCGACGCGATGGACCTGATGCTGACCGGCCGTTTCGACGGCTTCGTGCTGGTCAGCTCGGACAGCGATTTCACCCGCCTGGCCAGCCGGATCCGGGAACAGGGGCTCGATGTCTACGGCATGGGCATGGAAAAGACACCCGACGCCTTCCGCAAGGCCTGCAAGCGCTTCATCTTCCTGGAAAACCTCGACGGCGCGCCGGAAAAGGGCGCCACGGCCAAGCCCAAGAAGGATCGCGACATGACCGAGGCGCGCGACCTGATCTTCAAGGCGATGGACGCGATCGAGCAGGATGACGACTGGTACCGGCTGGGCGATATCGGCCAGGTCATCACCGCCGCCAATCCCGATTTCGACACCCGCACCTATGGCAAGCGCAAGCTCTCCGACCTCGTGGGTGAACTCAAGGTCTTCGAGACCAAGCGCGCCGCCAACAACCAGCTTCTGGTCCGCCGGGTGGATTGAGCGGCGCTCAATCGTGAAAGGGCGTCACCTGTGCCACGATCACCGCGTTCTCGGCCAGGGCGCGGTCCATCAGGGCAGCTTCCTCGGCGTCGATCTCGTGGCCCTGCGCCTCGCGCTCGGCGCGGGTGCCATAACCGGTCACGTCCAGCGGCGCCATCTCGGCCTGCTTGAGGATCGCCACCGTCTCGCGCACGGCCTCGGCCTCGTCCACACCCGAGGCGTAGCACATGAGCGCCGCGCCGGTCGCGCCGTCGGGCAGCCCGTCGCCGGACCTGCGGCCGACCTCGACCAGCAGCGTGTAGACATCCTGTTTCGATCTGGGTTTTGCCATGCCGCCCCTGTCGCCGTCCGCGTCCCCGCTGTCAAGAGCCCGTGCCGCCGCGCAGCCAGACCTCGACACAAACCGCCACCGCGTAGACCGCCATTATCAGCATGGATTCCACCCCGATCCGGGCCGGCCCCTCGCGCTGGCGCAGGATCAGCCCGGCCAGCAGGATCACCGTCATCAACATCCCCGTGGCCAGCCAGAACAGGTCGTTGGCGCTGGCCGCGTGATAGATCGAGCCGTCCCGATAGGCCACGTCCGAGAAGACAAGGAACAGCGTGTCGAAGGTGTTGCCGCCGATGATGCCGCCCACCGCCAGTTGCAGCGCGCCGCGCTTGACCGCGGTCAGCGTGGTGACCAGCTCGGGCAGCGAGGTCACGACCGCCGTACCCAGCGCGCCGACAAGGCTCGAGGACAGACCGAACCGGTCGATGAAGACGGCGCCGGCCTGGCTGATGATCCAGCCCGAGACGCCCATCACCGCCACCAGCGCGGCGAAGAGCGTCACCTGCTTGCCCACCGGCTTGCCGGCCTCGCTGGCATCCTCGGGCTCGTCGCGGCGCGTGGCCGAGGTGCGCACCGGGCGCCACATCGGGTCGTCACGCATCTTGGCGACCATCTGCACGCCGCCCACATAGGCCAGCGCCATCACGACCGAGGCCGGGTGCACCCCCCAGACCGCCACGTCGGGCCCGGCCATGGCGGCGACGGGCAGGCTCAGGAAGCCGATCAGCAGCACAGTCTGCAGCAGGTTGGCGGGCTCGGCGGCCGCGTGTTCGAGGTTGGGGCCGCGGTAGAACAGATCCGCCAGCGCCAGGAACAGCGTCTGCGCGGCAATGCCGCCCACCGCGTTCGAGACCGCGAAACTCGCATCGCCCGACGAGGCGGCAGTGACCGAGACGACGATCCCCGACAGCGAGGTCGCCCCGCCTAGAACGATGCCGCCGGCCATCGCCTCGCCGATCCGGGTGCGGTCAGCGATCACGTCGGCCAGGGCGGTAGCGCGGATCGAGGCAAGGATCACGGCCAGCCCGGCCGGGCCCGAGACGGCGATCAGCCACAAGGTGGAGAGATCGGCCAGCACGGCTCAGCCCCCCGCCTGTGCCGGGGACCGGGTGTTCGATACAGGATTGCGGCGCGGCACGGCGGTCCCCCTTGTCTGTTGTGTCAAGACAGGGGGAACGCGGGGCCGCCGCGCCGGTTCCGCGTTCAGTCGCGCAGCAACTCGTTGATGCCGGTCTTGGAGCGGGTGCGCGCATCCACGCGCTTGACGATCACCGCGCAATAGAGGTTCACCCCGCCCGAGGAGGGCATGGAGCCCGCCACCACGACCGAGTAGGGCGGCACCTCGCCGTAGAAGACCTCGCCGCTCTCGCGGTCGACGATCTTGGTGGACTGGCCGATGAAGACCCCCATGCCGAGGACCGAGCCCTCGCGCACGATGCAGCCCTCGACGACCTCCGAGCGCGCGCCGATGAAACAGTTGTCCTCGATGATCGTCGGGCCGGCCTGCATCGGCTCCAGCACACCGCCGATGCCGACGCCGCCCGACAGGTGCACGCCCTTGCCGATCTGCGCGCAGGATCCCACCGTGGCCCAGGTGTCCACCATGGTGCCCTCGTCCACATAGGCGCCAAGATTGACGAAGGAGGGCATCAGCACCACGCCCGGCGCGATATAGGCGGATTTGCGCACCACGCAGTTGGGCACGGCACGGAAGCCCGCGGCCGTCCACTCCGCGTCGCCCCACCCCTTGAACTTGCTGTCGACCTTGTCCCACCAGCCCGAGCCCTGCGGCCCGCCATCCTGCAGCGCCATGTCCTTGATGCGGAAACCCAGCAGCACGGCCTTCTTGGCCCACTGGTTCACGTGCCAGTCGCCGTTCTCTTGCCGCTCGGCGACGCGCAGCTGGCCGCTGTCGAGCGCATTCAGCGTGTCTTCGATGGCCTCGCGGGTCTCGCCCCCGGTGCTCGAGGTGATGGTGTCGCGCGCCTCCCAGGCGGCTTCGATGGCAGCTTCAAGCTGGGCGTTGGACATGGGCCTCTCCTCGTGTCTCGCGTCGCCGCCCGCTATAGCCGCGGGACCGCCGCGCGACAATGCCCGCCTTGACGCCGCCGCGACACCCGCTCTGTCCCCTGTCAGCAACCACGCTTGCCAGCGGGCCCCTTCGGTAAGGCCGGGCGCGCCCGCGAGTGTCCTGAAGGCAGGACCCGACGACGTCCCGAAGCTCCACGCACCGCGACACCAGCCCCCGCCAGTCCCGGGCTCTGACATCCACCCATTCAGCTTTCCCCAAAGACGCCCGCCGGCAGGACCGAACGCAGCCGTCAGCGTCTCACCCCGCATGCAAGGCCCGCATATCGTCTGATGCACACCAGCCCATGGCCAGACACGCCTTCTTTCATCTTTCCGAAAATACTCCCGCCGGAGGCGTCCCGCCGACAGGGCCGGGCGCGCCGGTCAGCGGCTCTTCTCCTCGCCCGGGCCCCCCATGGCGACCTGCATCGGGTCGGGCGAGACATTGCCGCCGCAGAGCAGCACCGCCACGCGCTCATCCGGGGCGGGGACATAGGCGCCCCATTGCAGCGCGGCCAGCGCGCAGGCGCCGGCGGGTTCGACCAGCAGGCGGTGCGCCTGCCACAGACGCTTCTGCGCCTCGAGGATCGCGCCGTCGGGCACCTTGACCACCTCGGTGCCCTGCGCGCGGGCGAGGTCGAAGCAGATCTGCCCGATGCGCCGCGCGCCCAACGCGTTGGCTGCCACGCCCGAGACCGCCACGTCGACCGGCGCGCCGGCCTCCAGGGCGGCGTCCAGCGTGTTGCAGGCCATGGGCTCGACCGCGACGACCTTGCGGCGCCCCTCCAGCCAGCCCAGCGCGCCGGCGACCAGCCCGCCGCCGCCCACGGCGATCAGCACCGTGTCGGCCTCCAGCCCCTGCGCCTCCCAGTCGCGCATCACCGTGCCCTGTCCGGCCACCGTCTGCGGCGCGTCATAGGCATGAACCTGCATGGCGCCCTGTTCCTCCTCGTAGCGCTTGGCCATCGAGAGCGCGTCGGCATATTCGCCGGGCACCACGGTCAGGTCGGCGCCGGTGCGCTCGATCAGGGCGATCTTGGAGGGGCCGGCAATCTCGGGGACGTAGATCCGCGCCCGGTAACCCAGCTTGCGCGCGGCATAGGCCACCGCCGCGCCGTGATTGCCGCCCGAGGCCGCGACCACGCCGCCCTCGGGCACCTCGACTGATTGCAGCGTGTTGAAGGCGCCGCGAGCCTTGAAGCTGCCGGTATGCTGCAGCTGTTCCAGCTTCAGCGCCACGGGGCGGTCCCAGAGCACGTCGCTCTGCAGCACCGGCGTGTCCACCACGTGGCCGGCGATGCGCCCGGCCGCCGCCTCGATCTCTGCCGTCCAGTCCATCCCGTCTCTCCCTCGCTGGCCCTTTCGGTCGCGACGCTATAGTCCTGACACGGTGGTAACAAGGAGTGGCCGATGACCGAGGACCGCCGCAGCCCGTTCCGGGACGCGCAACTGGACCGCGAGACCGCGGCGCATATACCGGATACGCCGCAGACGCGCTCGCCCAGCTACCGGCTGGCCTTCGCGGACAGCGATTTCCTGCTGCGCGACGAGATGCGCCCGGTGCGCTTGCAGCTGGAGTTGCAGAAAGTCGAGATGCTGCTCGACCAGTACGGGATCGACAGCACCGTGGTGCTGTTCGGCGGGGCCCGCATCCCGGCCCCGTCCGAACGCCATACCGCGCGCACCGAAACCCTGGCCGAGCTGTCGCATTTCTACGACGAGGCGCGCGATTTCGCCCGGCTGGTGACGCGCAAGTCCAAGGCCACGGGCAACCGCGAACGCGTCATCGTGACCGGCGGTGGCCCCGGCGTGATGGAGGCGGGCAACCGCGGCGCCGCGGACGAAGGCGGCGTGTCGGTGGGGCTGAACATCGTGCTGCCGCACGAGCAGGCGCCGAACCCCTACGTGACGCCGGATCTTGCCTTCAACTTCCACTATTTCGCGATCCGCAAGATGCATTTCCTGGTGCGCGCCTGTGCGATCTGCGTCTTCCCCGGCGGGTTCGGCACGCTGGACGAGCTGTTCGAGACGCTGACCCTGATCCAGACCGGCCGCATGCGCCGCGTGCCCTTCCTGCTCTTCGGGCGCGCCTTCTGGGAGCGGATCATCAACTGGGAGGCGCTGTCGGAGGCCGGCACGATCAGCGCCGACGATCTCGACCTGTTCCGTTTCGTCGAGACGGCCGAGGAGGCGCTGGAGATCATCGAGACCTGGGATGCGGCGCCGCCCCGGGCGGAGATCCCCGACCGCTGAGCGGTGCGGGATGGCAGGCGTCGAGGGGCTCTGCCCCGCGCCTGCGGCGCCCCCGGAGTATTTCGGGAAAGATGAAAGGGCAGGGGGCGCGCGGTCCGGCGGCTACCGGTCCGGCGAGTCGGCGGTTCAGCCCTCGGCGACCTCGTCGAGCTCGGCGCGCTCGACCCAGCGGCCGATGACCAGCCGTGCGGCCTCTTCGTCGCGTGCCTCGATCGCCTGGCGCAGGTCCTTCAGCGCGGTCGCCATCTCGAATTCCGAGAGGTAGCTTTCCTGCGCGCGCAGGATCTTGGTGTGCGGCGTGGTGAGCATGTCGGCCGAGATCAGCAGCTCTTCCTGCAGTTTCTCGCCCGGGCGCAGGCCGGTCACCTGGATCTCGATATCGCCATTGGGGTTGGCCTCGTCGCGCACGCTGTAGCCGGCGCCCTCGATCATCTGGCGGGCCAGCTTGCGGATCGGCACCGGCTCGCCCATGTCGAGCACGAAGACATCGCCCCCGCGCGAGAAGGAGCCGGCCAGCAGCACCAGCCGCGCGGCTTCCGAGATGGTCATGAAATAGCGCGTGACCTTGGGGTCGGTCAGGGTGACCGGGCCGCCGCGGGCGATCTGTTCCTCGAAGAGCGGGATCACCGAGCCCGAGGAGCCCAGCACGTTGCCGAAGCGCACCATCGAGAAGCGTGTGCCCAGCGAGCGCGTGGCGAGATCCTGCACCACCAGTTCGGCCAGCCGCTTGGAGGCGCCCATGACATTGGTCGGCCGCACCGCCTTGTCGGTCGAGACGAGGATGAAGCGCTCGACCCCGGCATCGCGCGAAGCCTCGGCCATGATCCTGGTGCCGAGCACGTTGTTGCGCAGCCCAGAGATCACGTTGCGCTCGACCATGGGAAGGTGCTTGTAGGCGGCCGCGTGCAGGACCACCTCGACCCCGTAATCATGCAGCGTGTCGCGCATCAATTGCTCGTTCAGGACCGAGCCGAGCACCGGCACGATCTGCATGCCCTGGGCGAGGTCGCGTAGCTCCTTCTCGATATTGTAGAGCGCGTGTTCGGAGTGATCGACCAGCACAACGCAGTCGGGCTTGCAGGCGATCAGCTGGCGGCAGAGCTCGGACCCGATGGACCCGCCGGCCCCGGTCACGAGGATGCGCCGCCCGGAATAGGCATGGCTCACGCCGGGCAGTTCCTTCTCCAGCCGGTTGCGCCCCAGCAGGTCGTCGAGCGAGACCGGCGAGACCCGCCGGCGCAGCTCGCCCTTGCCGACCAGCTCGGCGAAGGAGGGCAGGGCATGCACCTCGCAGCCGATATTGCGCAGCCGGTGGGCGATGCGCGCCTGGGCGGGCTGGCTGATCGAGGGCATCGCCAGCACCACGCGGTCGATCGCCTTGCCGACGACAAGGTCCTCGATATTGGTGGCAGCATGCACCCGCAGGCCCAGAACCACCTGGCTCTGCAGTGTGGGGTTGTCGTCGACGAAGGCCACCGGGTGAATCGCGTTGTCATGGCGCAGCGCGGCGACCAGCTGCTGGCCGGTCTGGCCGGCGCCGTAGACCAGCACCCGCATGCGGTTCTCGCCGCGGCGGTACACGCCGAGCGTCACCTGACGCAGCAAGATCCGCCAGGTTGCACAACTTACGAGCAGCAGCAGCGTGAAAATGAAATAGGCACCCGTGGGCAATCCTCCGCCAAGCAGCATATCAAGCGCGAAGCCCAGAACCCCGATCGCCACGGCGAAGCCGGCCGTGCGCACGATACCACGCGTCTCGTAAGCGTTGAGCTTGATCCGCGGCAGCCCCAGCCACCAGCCGATCCCGTACCCGGCCACCGCCAGGATCAGCAGGATCGGCGCAAGGCCGCGCAGCAGGTCCGGGCTGGGCGAGACCGAGGCCTGCAGCAAAACCGCCGCAAGCAAAGATACGGGGATCATCAGGAGGTCGAGTGCGGAGAAGATGAGCTGTTTCTGTGCCCGAGACAACCTCGTGACGATCGCGTAGAACATCTCTCACTTCCCTTCGGCCCGTGGATGGGCTCAAAATTGCAGTTGCACGGCGTGTTCGGGGCTGTCGCAATTCGACATGGCAGTCCGGCCCTGCACCGCGTCTTCCGTTCGGCAATGCTGCGCTCTTCATAGAACTCCGCTCAATTATCAGGCAAGTACGGAATTTCTGCACCTGCGAATAGCGGCGGGAATCCACCCATTCATGGCAGGATTGTCAGGGGGCTGCCCGAAAATGCTGCACCTGTCGCGATTGCAAGCAGAATTGCGCGCCTGCCCCGGTCGAATCGCACCGCGAATCGCCCGGGGTTGCACGGCGCCCTCGGAAACGGGCCTTTCGCCCACCGGCTTGCTGGGCTATGCAGCGCGCCAATTGCGCCGCCCCATGCCGGGTGCGGCGTGCTAACCCAATGGAGGACCATATGGGCTATAAAGTCGTCGTCGCCGGGGCCACGGGGAACGTGGGCCGCGAAATGCTGAACATCCTCTCGGAGCGGGGCTTCCCCGTCGACGAGATCGCCGTGCTGGCCTCGCGCAAGTCGCTGGGCACCGAGGTGACCTTCGGTGACAAGACGCTCAAGACCCAGGATCTCGCCACCTTCGACTTTGCCGGCTGGGACATCGCGCTCTTTGCCGTGGGCTCCGGCCCGACCAAGGAATTCGCGCCCAAGGCCGCCGCGGCGGGCTGCATCGTGATCGACAACTCGTCGCTCTACCGCTACGACCCCGACGTGCCGCTGGTCGTGCCCGAGGTCAATGCCGATGCCGTTCTGGGCTATGCCAAGAAGAACATCATCGCCAATCCGAACTGCTCGACCGCGCAGATGGTGGTGGCGCTGAAGCCGCTGCATGACCGCGCCCGCATCAAGCGCGTCGTCGTGTCGACCTACCAGTCGGTCTCGGGCGCGGGCAAGGAAGGCATGGACGAGCTCTGGGACCAGACCAAGGCGGTCTACAACCCGGTGGACGAGGTGCCGCCGAAGAAGTTCCAGAAGCAGATCGCCTTCAACGTGATCCCGCATATCGACGTCTTCCTCGAGGACGGCTCCACCAAGGAAGAGTGGAAGATGGTTGCCGAGACCAAGAAGATCGTCGATCCCTCGATCAAGGTCACCGCGACCTGCGTGCGGGTGCCGGTCTTTGTCGGCCATGCCGAATCCATCAATATCGAGACCGAGGACCATCTCGACGAGGCGGAGGCCCGTGACATCCTGCGCGAGGCGCCGGGCCTCATGGTCGTCGACAAGCGCGAGGATGGCGGCTACGTCACGCCGGTCGAATGTGTGGGCGATTTCGCCACCTTCATCAGCCGCATCCGGCAGGACCCGACCATCGACAACGGCCTGAACCTGTGGTGCGTCTCGGACAACCTGCGCAAGGGTGCGGCGCTGAACGCCGTGCAGATCGCCGAGGCGGTGGGCCAGAAGGTGCTCAAGAAGGGCTGAGCCGTCTGGCACGGACGAGGACCCGATCGGGCCCGCATCCCGCCGGATGCGGGCCTTTCTTCTGCCCGGTCATCGCCCGCATTGCCCCGGTCATGTGCCACGGCCCCGAAAACGCGCCCGAATTTCCTTGGCGCCGCCCCGGTGCTGCCATCCCGGCCGGGCTTGATGCAGGGCGAGGCAGGTCCCCGGGGCAACCGGGGCACAACAAGGAGAGAGCCATGTCCGACCTATCGCCGCCCGAGACCCTGATCACCGTCGTCCGCGCCCGGCGCCTGCGCGCGCTCAGCGCGCTGGACGGCAAGCGGCGCAGCCGCCCGGCCCGGCAGCGCCTGTTCTCGCGCGCCGAGAGCGCTACCGCCATCGCCGCCTGATCCACGCCGCGCGGGGCCCTGCAACATCGGGGCCTCGCGCAGCCGCGCAAGCTGGCGCCGTGCATGGTCGGGAAACGGCCGGCCGAACCGGGCCTGCAACCCGTCCGGACAGGTCCCCAGATCCTGCAGCCGGCACAGCACGGCGCCGCCCTGCCTCGCGGCCACCGCCAGTGCCCCGTCGCGCAGCGTCAGCCGATATCCCTTGATCAGCAGCCGTCCCTGCAGTTCCGGCCAGCTGCCCGCCTGCCGCAGGTCCCCCGCCAGCCGCTCTGCCAGAGCGGTCATGCCGGGATCACGGCCCGGCCCGTCCTGCTTGCCCATGTCGACATCCCCGGTTACGACCGGCCCATCCTGGCGCACGGAGGGTTAAGGAAGTCTTGCAACACCCGTGGAGAAATGTCCGGATCGGCCCCAATTTCGCCCAGTTGCCCGGGCAGGCTGGACCGGCAGTGCAAGGAGCCCACCCATGATACGACATTCCGAATTCCACAACCGCGACGCCACCCCGGTGGATTGTGAAACCATGTCGCTTTTGCGGATCTTCCTCGCGCCGATCCTCGAGACCGCGCGCGACTGGGACGAGATCGTCATCCGCTTCCGCCAGAAAGGCTATGGCATCGGGTTGCGCCGCGGCCGACTGGTGATCCTGAACGAGGCCGGCCGCCCGCTTTGCTTCGGCAGCAGCCTCGGCGTACCGCTGGCCGCGCTGATGGCCCGGCTGGGACCGCCGCTGCACGCCATGCCGCGGATCTGATCCCCGGAGGACTCTCAGATCGGCACGAACCCGTCGCTGGCCGGGTCGTAGCAGCTCAGCCCGCCCTCGCCGATATCGGTCCAGAGCCCGTGCAGTGACAGCCGGCCGCCCTCGACCGCCTCGCGCACGAAGGGGAAGGTCATCAGGTTGTTCAGCGAGACCTTCACCGCCTCCTTCTCCAGCGCGCGCGGCTTGTCCTCGGCCTCCTTGACGGCTTCGTAGCCCGGTCGCAGGATGTCCATCCAGCGCCCCACGAAGCTCGAGGATTCCTCCAGCGCCGGCGCACGCCCCTCGCACATGTCCAGGCAGCCCTGCACGCCGCCGCATTGCGAATGGCCCAGCACCACCAGATGCGCCACCTTCAGCGCCGTCACCGCGTATTCCACCGCCGCGCTGGTGCCGTGCTGGTTGCCGTCGGGCTCGTAGGGCGGCACGAGGTTGGCGATGTTGCGGTGGATGAAGAACTCGCCCTGGTCGGCGCCGAAGATCGAGGTCACGTGCACCCGCGAATCGCAGCACGAGATCACCATGGCCCGCGGCCGCTGGCCTTCATCCGCCAGCCGCCGGTACCAGGCGCGGTTCTCGGCATAGGTCGTGGCCTTCCAGCCATGGTAGCGCTGGACCAGGAAGGCGGGCAGGGGGCGGGCGAAGTCCATCTGGGTCTCCTGGTGGCGATCACGAACGAGTTATTCGGCTTTCTATTGAATTGCGCGCGGAAAGCCACCCCGGACCTAACGAATTGGGAACCTCGCCCTGCCATGCTGCGGCCACCGTGGGGGCACGGATATGAGGGGTGAGTTGTGAAAGAGGTGACGTACCTCGCGCCGGTCGAACGGCCTCGGATGGACAGGGACCAGATCGAGGCGCTGTGCACCGATCTCGGGCCGCATGCGGCCGAGGACGTGGTCTGCCGCGCGATGGAGGAACTGGCACACAGGCTGTGCCTGATCGAGGAAAAGGCCCGGCGCGGCACGCGCGAGGAGCTGTACAAGAACCTGCGCGTCCTGGCGGCGATCGCCGACCAGATTGGCTTGGCCAGCCTCAGCCACGTGGCGCATGACGTGATGGCCTGTATCGAACTGGGCGACCTCGTGGCCGAGGCCGCGACCCTGGCGCGGCTGGCGCGCACCGGGGAACGCTCGCTGATCGACATATGGGAGACCGACGCCTTTTCCATCTAGGGGCCTTGCGGCCGGGACAGCGGGCGTTAGGCTGGCGGCACCGTCAGAGACAGGAGCCGCCATGCCGCCCAGATTTGCCGAGGCCACGGCCGACGCCATGCCCCTTCACGTGATCGACAGCGCGGGCTGCGCCGATTGGCTGGCCTGCCGCCCCGAGGCCGAGCGCGCCTGGGCCGAGGCCTGCGGCTTCACCGGGGCGCTGGGCTCGGCGCTGATGCTGCCCGGTCCCGATGGCCGCCCGGTCGGGGCGGTGGCGGGCCATGGCGATGCGGCCGCCCGGGCGCGCACGCGTTTTCCGCTGGCCGCCGCGCTGCCGGGTCTCGCGCCGGGGACCTATGCGCTCACCGCGCCGCTGCCCGAGACCGAGTGCCTCGGCTGGCTCCTGGCCAATTACCGCTTCGACCGCTACCGCGCCGGTGACGCGCCCGCGCGCCATCTCGTTGCGCCCGAGGGGGTGGACGCCCCGCGGATCGAGGCGCTGGCCGCGGCGGAATGCCTGACCCGCGACCTCGTCAACATCCCCGCCGCCGACATGGGCCCCGAGGCGCTCGAGACCGCTGCCCGCGTGCTCGCACAGGAATTCGGCGCCGGGATCACCGTCACCACCGGCGACGCGCTGCTGGAGCAGGACTTCCCGATGATCCACGCGGTGGGCCGGGCCGCCGCGCAGGCGCCGCGCCTGATCGACATGCGCTGGGGCGATCGCGGCCCGACCCTGACGCTGGTCGGCAAGGGGGTCTGCTTCGACACGGGCGGGCTCAACCTCAAGCCGGGCGCCTCGATGGGGCTGATGAAGAAGGACATGGGCGGCGCGGCGAACACGCTGGGCCTTGCCCGCGCGATCATGGCGCTGGACCTGCCGCTGCGCCTGCGCCTGCTGATCCCCGCGGTCGAGAACAGCGTCGCCGGCAACAGCTTCCGCCCCGGCGACATCCTGACCTCGCGCAAGGGGCTGACGGTCGAGATCAACAACACCGATGCCGAGGGCCGGCTGGTCCTGGCCGATGCGCTCTGCCTCGGCGACGAGGAAGATCCCGACCTGATGATCTCCATGGCCACGCTGACCGGCGCGGCCCGGGTCGCCGTGGGCCCCGATCTCGCGCCCTTCTACACCGATGACGACGCGCTGGCGCAGGCACTGGCGCAGGGCGGCGCGGCACAGGCCGATCCCGTCTGGCGCATGCCCTTCCACGCGCCTTACGAGGCGATGATCGAACCGGGCATCGCCGATCTCGACAATGCGCCCTCGGGCGGCTTCGCGGGCTCGATCACCGCGGCACTCTTCCTGCGCCGCTTCACATCGCCGGGGCGGCGCTACGCGCATTTCGACATCTACGCCTGGCAGCCCAAGCCCGAACCCGGCCGCCCCAAGGGTGGGCTGGGGCAGGGGCCGCGCGCCATCCTCGCCGCGCTGCCGCAGGTGCTGGACCTCTGATGGATCGCCGGCTGACCCCCTGCAATGGCCGCGTCGCCGATCCCGCGCTGAAAGGGCAGGTGCAGGCCGAGCGCTTCACCGAGGGGCGGCAGCACCGCGTCGCCGCCGCTGTCGCCGATCTCTGCGCCGCGCCGGGTGGCAAGCTCGACCGGCAGCTGCTGCATGGCGCCCTCGTCACGGTCTACGAGATCCACGAGGGCTGGGCCTTCCTGCGGGCCGAGGCCGACGGCTATGTCGGCCATCTCCGCTCCGAACAGCTGGAGGCGGGTCCGCCGGCGCCCGTCACCCATCGCGTGGCCAGCCGCGCCACCCATGCCTATACCGCGCCCGACATCAAGGCGCCGCGCGCCAGCTGGCTCAGCCTCGGCAGCCTGCTGGAGCTGCGCGACACCGAAGGCCGCTTCGCCAAGACCGCCCGCGGCTTCGTGCCCCTCTCGCATCTCGCACCGCTCGACACGCCCGAGCGCGATCCGGTCACGGTGGCGGAGCGGCTGCTCGGTACCCCCTATCTCTGGGGCGGCAACTCGGCCCAGGGCATCGACTGCTCGGGCCTCGTGCAGGCCGGGCTCGCCGCCTGCGGCATCGACTGCCCCGGCGACAGCGACCTGCAGCAGGCCGCGCTCCCGGCCGCGCCCGAGGGCGCAGAGCCCCGGCGCGGCGACCTGCTCTTCTGGAAGGGCCACGTGGCCTGGGTCGCCGGACCCGATCGGCTGCTGCATGCCAACGCCCATGACATGGCCGTCGCCTACGAGCCGCTGGGCTCGGCCATCGCCCGCATCAAGGGCCAGGGCGACGGCCCGGTCACCGGCCACGCCCGCCCGATCCACGCGCCCCTTTCATCTTTCTGAAAATACTCGCTGCCCCACGTGCCGCAGCGCGCCCCCGTTCGAGGAAAGGCCCGACATGACCACCGATCCGTTTTTCCACCCGGTCTCGGGCTTCGATCTGCCGCGCTTTGCCGGCGTGCCCACCTTCATGCGCCTGCCGCATATCCCGCCCGAGCATCCGCGCTTCGCCGAGTTGCAGATCGGGCTGGTGGGCGTGCCGTGGGATTCGGGCACGACCAACCGACCGGGCCCGCGCCACGGGCCACGCCAGCTGCGCGATGCCTCCACCATGATCCGGGCGCAGCACCCGGTCAGCGGGCTGCGGCCCTTCGAGACCGCCAATTGCGCCGATCTCGGCGATGTGGGGCCCAACCCGGCCGATATCCCCGACTCGATGGACCGGATCACCGCCTTCTACGAGCGGCTGGTCGGCGCGGGCATCCGGCCGCTGACGGCGGGCGGGGATCACCTCACCTCACTGCCAGTGCTGCGCGCGCTGGCGCGCGAGCGCCCGCTGGGCATGGTGCATTTCGACAGCCATACCGATCTCTACCACGCCTATTTCGGCGGCACGATGTACACGCATGGCACGCCCTTCCGCCGCGCCGTGGAAGAGGGGCTGCTCGATCCGAAACGCGTGGTCCAGATCGGCATCCGCGGCACCATGTATGATGCCGAGGACCGCGACTTCGCCGCCAGCGCCGGCATCCGCATCATCCCGATCGAGGAATGTATGGAGCGTGGCTGGGCCGAGGTCATGGCGGAGGCGCGCCGGATCGTCGGCACCGGCCCGACCTATGTCAGCTACGACATCGACTTCGTGGACCCGACATTCGCCCCGGGCACCGGCACGCCCGAGGTGGGCGGCCCGAACAGCTTCGAGGCGCTGCAGGTCTGCCGCGCGCTCTCCGGCCTCGACATCGTGGGCGCCGACCTGGTCGAGGTCTCGCCCCCTTTCGATGCGTCGGGCGGCACGGCCTTTCTGGGCGCCTCGATCCTGTTCGAACTGCTCTGCGCCATGCTGGATTAGGGGCGTCCGTTTCGACGGAGACACGTTCCAAAACGGACAAAACGCCCAAGTCTCGCGCGGCCCTCTCAAAGGGCGGAAGGGCCTTGCAAGGCCCTTCAAGGCGTTTGCAAACGCCTTCCGCCCGTGGCGCCGTGTCGCGTCTACTCCACCGCCCGGATCAGCTTGCGCTCGAGAACCCGCAGGACGGTGCGCAGGTCATGACCGCGCTTCAGGATCTGCCCGTCCATGCCGATCACCGCGTATTCGCCCTGACGGTTGCGCAGCTTCGGGCGCTTCTCGATCCGGTAGAGAGGGTGTTCCGCGGAGCGCCGGAAGACCGAGAAGATGGCCACGTCCCGCAGCGAGGAGATGCCGTAATCGCGCCATTCACCCGCGGCGACCATGCGGCCGTAGAGCGCGAGGATCACGTTCAGCTCCTTGCGCTGGAAGGCGGTGACGTCCTGGGCGGGGCCGGGCTGGGAAAGCGGCGTGAAGCTGTTCATGCCCTCAGAGTTGCGCCAAAAGCGCGACAGATCAAGCGCTTTGCCCGATTGCGCCGCCCTGCGCCCGTCCCGAGACCGGCGCGCGGGCCCGGTTGCAGGTTTCCGATCGGCGACGCCGTTCCCCGCCTTCCCCGCGAAAACGACGCTTTCGGCCACGCTTCCGACTTGCCGGGCGGGGCGGGGCAGAGTACCTCCATCCGCGGGACACCCTTCCCCAACGAAGGGCATCTATCTGGAAGGTTAGGCAGACATGGCTGACAATGCTCCGGTCACGCGGCCGGCGAACCCGCGTTTTTCCTCCGGCCCCTGTGCCAAGATCCCCACATTCGAGCTGTCGAAGCTGTCCGACGCCGCGCTCGGCCGGTCGCACCGCGCCAAGATCGGCAAGGAGAAGCTGAAGGCCGCCATCGAGGAGACCCGCGCTCTGCTGGGCATCCCGGCCGAGTACCGGATCGGCATCGTGCCGGCTTCGGATACTGGCGCGGTCGAGATGGCCATGTGGTCGCTGCTGGGCGCGCGCCCCGCCACCATGGTGGCCTGGGAAAGCTTCGGCGCAGGCTGGGTGACCGACGTGGTCAAGCAGCTGAAGATCGAGGCCGAGGTCAGGACCGCCGAGTATGGCGAGATCGTCGACATGGCGGCGCTCGATTATGACACCGACGTCGTCTTCACCTGGAACGGCACGACCTCGGGCGTGCGCGTGCCGTCGGGCGACGTGATCCCGGCGGATCGTGGCGGGCTGACCATCTGCGATGCCACCTCTGCCGCCTTCGCGCAGGACCTGCCCTGGGACAAGCTCGACGTGACCACCTTCTCCTGGCAGAAGGTGCTGGGCGGCGAGGCCGCGCATGGCATGCTGATCCTCGGCCCCCGCGCCGTCGAGCGTCTGGAAAGCTACACCCCCGCATGGCCGCTGCCCAAGATCTTCCGCCTGACCAAGGGTGGCAAGCTGATCGAGGGCATCTTCGAGGGCGCTACGATCAACACGCCGTCGATGCTGGCCGTCGAGGATTACCTCGTGGCGCTGGACTGGGCGCGTTCGGTCGGTGGGCTGTCCGGCCTGATGGCGCGGGCCGATGCCAATGCGAAGGCGATCTGGGATTTCTGCGAGCGCCGCGACTGGATCGACAATCTTGCCACCGATCCCGCGACGCGCTCCAACACCTCGGTCTGCCTGAAATTCACCGATCCGCGCATCGCCGACCCGGCGGCCTTTGCCAAGTCGGTGCAGAAACGGCTGGAGGCCGAAGGCGTGGCGCTGGATGTGGGCGCCTATCGCGACGCACCGGCCGGGCTGCGCATCTGGTGCGGCGGCACGGTCGAGACCTCGGATATCGAGGCGATGCTGCCCTGGCTCGACTGGGCGTTCCACGCCGAGATCGACGCACAGGCCGCGGCCGCGTGAGTTCCCGAGTGGGCCCCGGGCCCACCCTGCACATTTCCCAGAACGTGTTTCGCATCGCGGGTCCGTGACCCGGCATGCGACCTATATCCAGAGGATCCCAGACCATGGCCCCCAAGGTACTCGTCTCCGACAAGCTCTCCGAAACCGCCGTCCAGATCTTTCGCGATCGCGGCATCGACGTGGATTTCATGCCCGAGCTGGGCAAGGACAAGGACAAGCTGGCCGAGGTGATCGGCCATTATGACGGCCTTGCCATCCGCTCGGCCACCAAGGTCACGCCGACCATCCTAGAGGCCGCGACCAACCTCAAGGTGATCGGCCGCGCCGGCATCGGCACCGACAATATCGACAAGGACGCCGCCTCCAAGAAGGGCGTGATCGTCATGAACACCCCCTTCGGCAACATGATCACCACGGCCGAGCATGCCATCGCCATGATGTTCGCCTGCGCCCGCCAGATCCCCGAGGCCAGCGCCTCGACCCATGCCGGCAAGTGGGAGAAGTCGCGCTTCATGGGGGTCGAGCTGACCGGGAAGACGCTGGGCGTGATCGGTGCCGGCAATATCGGCGGCATCGTCTGCGACCGCGCGCGCGGGCTGCGCATGAAGGTCATCGCCTATGACCCCTTCCTGTCGGAGGAGAAGGCCGAGAAGATGCAGGTCGAGAAGATCGAGAACCTCGACGACCTGCTGAAGCGCGCCGACTTCATCACCCTGCACGTGCCGCTGACCGACCAGACGCGCAATATCCTGTCGCGCGAGGCGCTGGAGAAGACCAAGAAGGGCGTGCGCATCATCAATTGCGCGCGCGGCGGGTTGGTGGACGAACAGGCGCTGGCCGACCTGCTGCAATCGGGTCACGTGGCCGGCGCGGCCTTCGACGTCTTCGCCGAGGAGCCGGCCAAGGAGAACCCGCTCTTCAACCTGCCCAACGTGGTCTGCACCCCGCATCTGGGCGCCGCGACCACCGAGGCGCAGGAAAACGTCGCCCTGCAGGTGGCCGAGCAGATGGCCGATTACCTGCTGACCGGCGCCGTCGAGAACGCGCTGAACATGCCCTCGGTCACCGCCGAGGAGGCCAAGGTCATGGGCCCCTGGATCAAGCTGGCCGATCACCTGGGCAATTTCATCGGCCAGATGACCGACGAGCCGATCGAGGCGATCAACATCCTCTATGACGGCTACGCGGCCGAGATGAACCTCGAGGCGCTGAACTGCTCGCTGATCGCCGGCATCATGAAGTCGATCAACCCCGACGTGAACATGGTCTCGGCCCCGCTGATCGCGAAGGATCGCGGCATCCAGATCTCGACCACGAACCAGGCGCAGTCCGGCATCTTCGAGGGCTACGTGAAGGTCACCGTGGTCACGCCGCGCCGCGAGCGGTCGATCGCGGGCACGGTCTTCAGCGATGGCAAGCCGCGCTTCATCCAGATCAAGGGCATCAACATCGATGCCGAGATCGGCCGCCACATGGTCTACACCACCAACGAGGACGTGCCCGGCATCATCGGCGCGCTTGGCAACACGATGGGCAAGCACGGCGTGAACATCGCGAACTTCACCCTCGGCCGGAAGGCTGCGCAGGGCGAGGCCATCGCGCTGCTCTATGTCGATGAGCCGATCCCGGCCAACGCGATCGACGATCTGAAAAGCACCGGCCTGTTCCAGCAGATCAAGCCGCTGGCCTTCGACGTGGCCTGATCCGGGGCCGGTCCCGGAGACCTGACAGACCAGGTGGCGCGCATCCTTGAGCGGGATGCGCGCCACGGTTGAACGGCCGGCAAGCCAGCCGTTTCGCTGGATTCTTTGTGTTATGTTGAATTGGCGTCCTGACCGTAGAATGTAGAGCGGTCAAGGAGCCGCGTCATTTCCAAAGGATTGCCAAGATGTTCTTGCTGACAGATCCGCGCCGCGCGGCGCGTGCTTTCATGGTTGCAGCGGTTTCCACGCTTGGTGTTTCGGCGCAGGCTGCCGTCCTGACCGAATTCTGCATTCGAACCAGCGATTTCGACGTCGCCGGCACAGATGACGACCTCTATGTCACGCTGGTCGGCGTGTCCGGCGAGGAAACCCGCGAATTCCGTATCGACAATCCCGGCGTGAACGATCTCGAACGCGCGCGGTGGACCTGCTTTGCCGCGCCGGACAATATCGGGCGGGGGGCGATCCAGGACGTGGGGTTCCACGTCATGGCCAAGCTGCGCTTTTCGGGCGGCGACGATTACTGCATGCGCCAGATGTACACTCGGCGCTGGCGCGACAGTGTAACCAGCGATCTCAGCACACTGATCTCGACCAGCCAGTTCTGGGACCCGGCGGTGGACAAGCGGGTCTGTTTCGGTGACACGCCGTCGCTCGGCTCGGTCTGGAAAAAGACTTTCGACACGCGGTCGCGCCCGCCGGCGGGCGAAAGCCTGAAGGTCAGCGGCAACTGGTTCCTCGTCGACCAGCATGCCGGGCCCAAGCAGACCTTCAACCTGACCGAGTCGCTGTCCACGGCGCGCGGCGTCACCGAGACACGCGCCTGGTCGCTGGCGATCGAGCGCGGCTTCGAGGTGGAAACCAACCTGGGCGGCGGGTCGGCCACCAATTCTCTCAAGATCACAGCGACCCACGAGGAAAGCACCGCGATCAGCCGCACCTCGCAACGGACCGAGGCGCGCAGTTTTACCAAGGATTGCTACTCGACCGACGGGCAGGCCGCCAACCTCGCCATGTGGCAATGGACGGTGGGCATCCCCAGCCGGTTCGGTGGCGAGAGCCGCATGCAGACCTCGGCCACGGTCTGCACGGTCAATGCCGCCGCAGCCGGGCCGCGCTGCCGGCCGGGCTGTTTCGACCTGAACGCCGACCCCTCGGGCGCGACTTGCCTGCAAAACTCTGCCGCCTGTCGCATCATGTTGCCCTGACCCGGGCCCTGCGATCCCAAGGTCATCTGGCCGCCGGGCGCCGGCCGTGCTAAGCGGCCGGCATGACAGAGCGCATCTACGCCATCGGCGACATCCACGGACAGAAGGCCATGCTCGACGGGGCGCTGGCGCGGATCGAGGCGGATGGCGGGGCCGGGGCCCGCACCGTCTTTCTGGGCGATTACGTGGATCGCGGGCCCGACAGCCGCGGCGTCATCGACACGTTTCTGCGCGGCCGCGATGCGGGGCGCGACTGGGTCTTCGTCAAGGGCAACCATGACCGCATGTTCGAGCGGTTCCTCGACAGCGGTGAACGGCATGACGACCGGATCAAGTCGGGCAAGTCCTGGGTCACGCCCAACCTTGGCGGCGAGGAGACGCTGGCCTCTTACGGGGTGCCGGGGGCGGCCACGATGGAGCCCGAGGCGCTGCTGCAGGCGGTGGAGCGTGCCGTGCCGGACAGCCACCGGGCCTTCCTGAAAGACCTCGCGCTCTACCACGAGCAGGGGGATTTTCTCTTCGTGCATGCCGGCATTCGCCCGGGCCTGCCGCTGAAATGGCAGCAGGAGGACGACCTGCTGTGGATCCGCGACGAGTTCCTGTCGGACGGCCGCGATTTCGGCCATTTCGTCGTGCATGGCCATACGCCGGTCGAGGGGCCGGACCTGCGGTCCAACCGGCTGAACCTCGACACCGGCGCGGGCTATGGCCGCCCGCTTTCCGTGGCGGTGTTCGAGGGCGGCCGGATCGCGCAGCTGACCGAGACCGGCCGCCAGCCGCTATGACGCGGCACGCACCGGCGTGCCCGTCAGCTTCTTCCACGCGTCATACTGCGCCAGGAAGACCTCGCCGGTCAGCTCGTCCAGGAAATGCGACCGTTTCAGCCGGTCCATCACCGGGCCCTTGACCTCGGAGAGGTGCAGCGAGATCTCCATGTCGCCCAGCCGCCGGTTCAGTTCTTCCAGCGTCTCCAGCGCGCTCATGTCGACCTCGTTCACCGCGGGGAACATCAGCACCACATGCTTCAGCGGCTGTTCGCAGGCGACCCGGTTCAGCACGTAATCCTCCAGGAACCGCGCATTGGCGAAATAGAGGCTCTCATCGACGCGCAGGGTGACGATGTCGGGCCGCGTCTCGACCTTGTGGCGCAGAATGTTGCGGAAATGCTGGGTGCCGGGCACCAGCCCCACCTCGGCCACGTGGGGGCGCGAGGTCTTGTAGAGGTGCAGCCCGATCGAGATGATGACGCCCGCGCTGACCCCCGTCTCGACGCCGAAGCCCAGCGTCAGCAGGATCGTCGCGGCCACGGCGGTGAAATCCACCCGCGAATAGGTCCAGCTCTTCTTCAGGATCGAGAAATCGACAAGGCTCAGCACCGCGACGATGATCGTGGCCGCCAGCGTGGCCTTGGGCAGGAAGTAGAGCAGCGGCGTCAGCAGCAGCGCGGCCAGCAGGATGCCCACGGCGGTGAAGGCACCGGCCGCGGGCGTCTCGGCGCCGGCGTCGAAATTCACCACCGAGCGGGCAAAGCCGCCGGTCACCGGGTAGCCGCCCGACACCGCGGCGGCCACGTTCGAGGCGCCCAGACCGATCAGCTCCTGGTCGGGAACGATGCGCTGGCGCTTCTTGGCGGCCAGTGTCTGCGCGACCGAGACGGATTCCACGAAGCCGATGATCGAGATCAGCAGCGCCGAAAGGAACAGCTGGTTCCACAGCGCCGGCGACAGGCTGGGCAGGGTCAGGGGCGGCAGGCCGGTGGGCACCTCGCCCACGATGGCGACTCCGCGCGCGTTCAGTCCGAAGGCCCAGGTGACCAGGATGGTCACGGCGACGGCGGCGACCGGGCCGGCCTTGGCGGCGATATCGGCCAGCCGCGGCTTGAGCCCTGCATTGATCAGGAGCGGCTTCAACCCCTTGCGGACCCAGAACAGGAAGGCGGTGGCGCTGACGCCGATCACCAGCGTGTAGAGGTTGGTCTCGCCCTGATGCGCCACCAGTGACCCGACCAGCCCCACCAGGTTGTGGCCATGCGCCTCGACGCCGAGGATATGCTTGAGCTGCGAGGTCGCGATCAGCACGCCCGAGGCGGTGATGAAGCCCGCGATCACCGGGTGGCTGAGGAAATTCGCCAGAAAGCCCAGCCGCAGCACCCCCATCACCAGCAGGATCGCGCCCGAGAGGAAGGCCAGCGTGCCCGCGGCCAGCGCGATCTGCACCGGGTCGCTCAGGCCGAGGTTGCCGATCGCGGCCGCGGTCATCAGCGACACCACCGCCACCGGGCCCACGGCCAGTGCGCGCGAAGTGCCGAAGATCGTGTAGGCCACCAGCGGCAGGATCGAGGCATAAAGCCCCATCTCGGCCGGCAGTCCGGCCAGCAGCGCGTAGGCCAGCGATTGCGGGATCAGCATGATCGTCACGATCACCGCCGCCACGATGTCCGAGGTTGCACTCTCGCGGTCGTAGCGTCGCCCCCAGTCGAGGATCGGCAGGTAGCGCGTGAAATGGCGGGCCGTCAGGCGGGGAGGCGTCATGGCTGGTCCTTGCTCGGGTCCGGGCAGCTTGGCGCACCGGAATCGTCTGTGTCGAGCGACATATATATTCCACTAATGGAATTTGAAAGGGGGTGCGGCGATCCTGTCGGGCCCCGGTCAGTGCCGGGGCCCGGGGGGCCTACTTGGCGGACACGGTCTCGGGCTTGGCCAGCCATTCCTTGCCGCGCAGCATGGCCTTCCAGTAGACCGGCGGCAGGATCTGCTCCTTCAGCAGCCAGGCCGCGCGGGTGGGCTTGGTCCCGTCGATCAGCCATTTCGGGAAAGAGGGCAGCAGCGCCCCGCCATAGCCGAACTCGGCCAGCACGATCTTGCCCTTCTCGACGGTCAGCGGGCAGGAGCCATAGCCGTTATACGAGGCCCGCGGCGATCCGCCGGCGAAATCCGCGGCGATGTTCTCGGCCACGACGGGGGCCTGCATCCGCGCCGCCGCGGCGGTCTTGGCATTTGGCGCGTTCATCACGTCACCCAGGCTCCAGACATTCTCGTAGGTCTTGTGGCGTAGCGTGTTCTGGTCGACATCGACCCAGCCCGCCGCGTCGGCCAGGGGCGAGACACGCACGAAATCTGGCGCGGTCTGGGGCGGGCAGACATGGAGCATGTCGAACTCCACCGTGACCTCCTGCGGCGTCTCGTCGGGGCGCGCAACCTTGAAGGTCGCCTTGCGCGCCGGCCCGTCCACCGCCACGAGATTGTGGAAGAAGTTCAGCGAGGCGCCGTATTTCTGCATGTAGGAGTCCAGCGCCGGCACGTAGTCCTTGACGCCGAACAGCACGCCGCCGGCGTTCATGAACTGGATGTCCACATGCCCCAGCACGCCGTTGCGGAACCAGTGATCGCCCGACAGGTAGAGCGCCTTCTGTGGCGCGCCGGCGCATTTGATCGGCATGGGCGGCTGGGTGAAGACCGCGCGGCCCTCCTTGAGCCCGCGGACCAGCTCCCACGTGTAGGGCGCCAGGTCGAAGCGGTAATTCGAGGTCACGCCGTTCTTGCCCAGCGTCTCGACCAGCCCGTCGACCTTGTGCCAGTCTAGCTTGAGCCCCGGGCAGACCACCAGCCGGTCGTATTTCACCACCCGGCAGCCATCCAGCACCACGGCATTGTTCTGCGGCTCGAAGGCGGCGACGGCGGACTTGATCCAGTGCACGCCGCGCGGGATCAGGCTGGCCATGGTGCGCGCGGTGCTCTGCGCCTCGAACACACCGCCGCCGACCATGGTCCAGCCGGGCTGGTAGTAGTGGATGTCGGCAGGGTCGAGGATGGCGATCTGCGCATTGGGCAGGCGCGCGCGCAAGCTCGAGGCCACCGCGATGCCCGCCGCGCCGCCGCCCACGATGACGATGTCGAATCGCGCATCGCCGGTATCGGTCGGGGTCTTGCCGCCATTCACGATGCGCCGCACCACGCCGGCCATGTCATAGCCCGCGCCTTTCGTCTTCTCGAGGATCTCGGCCGGGGCAAGATCGGCCGCGCGCGACAGCGACCACAGGGTGGCCGACCGGGTGCCCGTGCGGCAATAGGCCAGCACCGGGCCGGGCAGGGCACGCATCGCCTGCCCGAAATCGGCGGCCGCCGCGTCCGTGACCTTGCCGCTGTCCACCGGCAGGTAGCGGGTCTCCAGCCCCGCGGCGCGGGCGGCCTCTGCGATCTCGTCGAAGCCGGGCTGGTCCACCCCCTCGCCATCGGGCCGGTTGCAGATGATCGCGCGGAAGCCCGCCTCGGCGATGGCGGGGATGTCGCCCGCCGTGATCTGCGGCGAGACGGTGATGTCGTCGGTGATTTTGCGGAATTCCAAGATGCGCTCCTCCGGCAGCGGGACTCGTGTCTTGGTGCCTTTATGCATTCATGAATAAGAATGTGATATGGGCCAGAGGGTCGCAGGCCCGGCGCCGCTCCGCCGGCGGGCGGGAAACCCTGCGCGGCGGGGCCGTGTCCATGCTAGGCTGGGGTGATCCCACAGCGCGACCGGAGCCCGACATGCCCGCCCTGATCCGTCTTTGCCTGTTGCTGCTGGCCGGCGCCACCACCCTGTCGGCCGAGCCGGCGCCGCTGAGCATCGAGGGCGAGATCGTGCCCGCCCTGTCCGGGATCGAGCAGGCCACGCTGGACACCTATCGCCACGCCCGCATCACGCATATCACCTTCCACCACGAAGGCTTTGCCGGCACCGATGCCGATCTCTTCGCCCGGGCCAGCGCCGCGCGGGCACGCCAGAGCATCGCGCAGCGTGTCCGCAACATCCACCATGACCACGCGCACAATGCCGGGCTGGGCATGATCGCCTATCACTACGCCGTGGACCCGGCCGGTCAGATCGCCAAGGGTCGGCCCGTGCGCTACAAGCCGGCCACGAGATCCACCCTGCGCGGTTCGTCCCGGCGCGCGGATTTCGACGGGCATTTCGCCGTCGTGGCGCTGGGCGATTTCAACCACCAGCATCTGACCGAGGCGGCGCGCGCCTCTTACGTGCGGGTCATGTCCGAGGCGCAGCGCGCCTATCGCGTGCCCACGGCCAATATCCTGCCGCACCTGCACCACGCGCAGACCAGCTGCCCCGGCACTCATATCATGGACGAGATCGACAGCCTGCTGCGCCGCGTGACGACCCGCTCTCTGCAGGCCGAGCTGGTAGCGCGCGGCTGCGGGACACCAGCCCTGTCCGGCACCTGGGATGCGCCGAGTGCGGCGGCCTTCGAACGGCTGGTCGCGGCACATGGCGCCATGCTGGCCAGCCACGCGCCCGGCGATGCGGTGCTGCAGCAGATGCTGCACGACCCCGCCCTGGCCTGCGACTGAGGCCCTCACACGCTATCGGTGAACGCCCGCCAGCCCGGCGCCGCAAAGCGAGAACAGTTTCTCGGGCAGCGAAGTTGACATATAAATCAGGGGACGCCCACCGGTCCGCAACGACCGCGGCTTTGCAGTAACAAGTGTCTCGTTCGAAATGGTTAATGATCACGCAACGCGCTTTGTGGCCGCAAGGGGCACGGCATGCTGATCCAGCGCGACAAGGAAATGAGCCGGCTCTACGAGGTGGAGTATGGCGACCGGCGCGAGGTCTGGTTTCGTCTCCTGGGCGTGGGCGGCGGCGGGCTCCTGCTCTATGGCTACACGGGCTGGGTGGCGGCCCTGCTGTGGTCGGGGATCTACCTCGTGGCGCAGGCGGCGCTCTACCTCTACCTCTCGCGCGAGCGGCTGATCGTCACCGGGCGGCATGTGACCATCGCGGGGGCGCTCTTCCTCGTGGTGCTGGCAAGCTTCCTGTGGATGCCGGTGCATCTGGCCACCGAATCCGACATCGCGCTGGCCTTTGCCGGCAGCGTGCTGCTGGCCGCGGTCATGGCCTTCCTCGTGCGTCGGGCGGATACGCTGGCCTGGATGGTCGGGGGCGAGATCGCCTGCATCGCGGCCGCCATCGCCTGGATCGCGCAGGCGCGAATCAAGGTCTCGGACGGGTCGCTGGCCATCGTGGGCGCGTTGATCGTGGGCACGGCCGCGGTGATCTACGTGGCGCAGGCGATCCTGAGCGCGCGCGCCTCGCGGCTGCGTGCCGAAGAGGCAGCCGAGCAGGCCGCGCAGCAGCAGAAGATGGCGGCGATCGGTCGGCTGGCCGGCGGCGTGGCACATGATTTCAACAACTACCTTGCCGCAATCATCGGCCACCTTGAACTGAGCCGGGTGGTCGAGACCGATCACGAGCGGGACGAGGCGCTGGACGCCGCCCATGCCGCTGCCAAACGCGCCGAGCGTGTTGTGCGGCAATTGCTGATCTACGCCCGCCGGGCGCCGGTCCATCCCAGCCGGGTCGATATCGGCGAGGCGGTGCGCGAGGCGGTGCCGCTAGCCGATTGCCTGCTGGAGGACACGGTCACCTGCACGCTCGACCTGCCGCAGGCGCCGCAGCATGTGCGCGTCGACCGGGGGCAACTGGTGGCCGCGCTGATCAACCTGCTGGGCAACGCGGCCGACGCGATGCCGGGCGGCGGGCAGATCACGGTACAGGTCCGGGCCGAGACGCTGGCCGCGCCGCAAGCGCTCTGGGACGGCGCCACGCTTGCACCGGGGCGCTATGTCGGGATCGAGATCCGCGATACCGGGCGCGGCATCCCCGAGCCGCTGCTGCAGAAGGTGATCGAGCCCTTCTTCACGACCAAGCCCCCGGGCCACGGCACCGGGCTGGGCCTGCCCATGGTGATCGGCTTCGCGCGGGCCTGCGCCGGGGGCGTGACCATCCGGACAGGCCCCGACGGCACCGCGGTGCGCCTGTTGCTGCCGGAGGACGAGGGCGGCGGCGCGGCCGGTTGACAGCCCAGACCCCGAAACGCGAAACGCCGCCCGACAAGGGGCGGCGTTCTGAAATCCGTCACAGGCGCGTGGCTCAGAAGCCGAGGCCTTCGTATTTCTTCTTGAACTTCGACACGCGGCCGCCCTGGTCCATCAGGCGCGACGAGCCGCCGGTCCAGGCCGGGTGCACGGTGGGGTCGATGTCCAGCGTCAGCGTGTCGCCTTCCTTGCCCCAGGTGGTGCGGGTCTGGAACTCGGTCCCGTCGGTCATCTTGACGGTGACGAGGTGATATTCGGGATGGATGCCCTTTTTCATGTCGCGCTTCCCTGAACCGGTTTCTTGCCGTCACCCTTGAGCGGCTTGTAGGTGGTGTCCTCGGCGATACGGGCCGACTTGCCGCGGCGCGAACGCAGGTAGTACAGCTTGGCGCGGCGCACGCGGCCCCGGCGCACGACGGTGATGCTCTCGATATTGGTCGAGTAGAGCGGGAAGACACGTTCCACGCCTTCACCGAAGGAAATCTTGCGGACCGTGAAGCTGCCGGCAATGCCCGCGCCGTTCTTGCGGCTGATGCAGACACCTTCGTAGTTCTGCACACGGGTGCGGGTGCCCTCGGTCACCTTGTAGCCGACGCGCACGGTGTCGCCGGCCTTGAAATCGGGAATGTCCTTCCCGAGCGAGGCGATCTGTTCCGCCTCGAGTTCTGCGATCAGGTCCATGTGACCTACTCCTATTTGCCATCGCGGTTTGCCCGCGGAGATGTCAGGCCAGAGCTGCCCGCGGCTTGCGCCGCCCGGCAGATACGCCAGCTGTTCTTTGTTGCGGGATGCCCCCGGCGGTCCGGCGGCCTCCACATATCACAAGGCTCCGAGTCGCCCCGAAGCCTTGAGATGGCGCTGTGTACAGCCGGGGCGCCGCGCAGGCAAGCCCGAAGGCGCGGCTCAGCGCGTGCCGCATCGCTCCAGCAGCACCCCGTTCAGGGTCAGCGCGGTCATGTTCACGCTCAGCACCGCGACGCGGTCCGGCTGGCCCTGAATGTTCTGCAGGATCGTCAGGCATTCGGCGAGTGGCCCGTCGCTCTCGATCTCCAGCAGGCGGTCCACGCCATCGGCCCGCAGCATCAGGCGCAGCAGGCCGGGATCTTCGTTCGCGTGCGGCACCAGCTCGACACTGCGCAGCGCATCCCCCGGAATGCGGTATTCATGCGTAATCTCCAGCGCGGCCGTGGGCGTGGCAAGCAGGCAGGCCGCGATGGCGGCAAGATGGGGACGGGCTGGCATCTGGGCGCTCCTCGCGGGGTCTGGCCGCAGTATGCGCGGGCCGGCGCGTCCTGCCTAGCCCTTGTCGGTGCGGTCGCGATGCGCGGCCCAAAGATCGGGGCGGCGCGCCTCGGTCAGCGCCTCGGACTGCGCGCGGCGCCATTTCGCGATCGCGCCGTGATTGCCCGACAGCAGCACATCGGGGATCGCGTGGCCATTCCATTCGGCCGGTCGGGTGTATTGCGGATGCTCCAGCAGCCCCTCGGCAAAGCTCTCCTCCTCGGCCGAGCTGGCATTGCCCAGCACCCCGGGCAAGAGCCGGATCGTGGCGTCCAGCATCGCCTGCGCGGCCAGCTCGCCCCCGGTCAGCACGAAATCCCCGAGCGAGACCTCGCGCACCCGGAAATGGTCCAGCACCCGCTGGTCGAGCCCTTCGAAACGGCCGCAGATCAGCGTGGCGCCGGGCGCGCGGGCAAGGTCGCGCGCCATGGGCTGGGAAAACGGCGTGCCGCGCGGCGACAGGTAGATCAGCGGCGCGGCAGGCGGCATGGTGCGCCGGGCCTGCTCGATGGCGGCGCCCATCACGTCGGCGCGCAGCACCATGCCCGCGCCACCTCCGGCGGGCGTGTCATCGACATTGCGGTGCTTGCCGATGCCGAACTCGCGCAGCCCGACCGTCTGCAACTGCCACAGCCCGTCCTTCAACGCCTTGCCGGTCAGGGACAGGCCCAGGATGCCGGGGAAGGCCTCGGGGAAGAGGGTGATGACCTGCGCGCGCCAGGCCCGCGCCAGCTCTGGCGCCGGGTCCATCAGGCTGCGCGGCTGCAGCGAGGGGCGGATCGTCTTGCGTCCGTGCGATTTGGGGGTCTGGTCTGACATGCGCGGGGGCCCGTTGCGGTTCAGGCCCCCTCCTAGTCGTCCCGGCGCGGCGCGGCAAGCGGCCCGGCCTCGGCCGGCACGGGCAGGTCGACGAAATCGGTCAGGCGCGGGGCGGCGGTCAGCCGGCCGGTGGTCAGGTTCCAGAACTCGCGCGGGCGCGCCGGCCGCCCGTCGAAGCCAAGGAAGGCGCCATGGGGGTCGGCCACCCGCTTGCGCCCGGTGGCCTCGGCCACGCGGGTCAGCGCCTCGGACAGGGCGGCCTCGCCGCGCGCGGCGGGCAGGGCGATCTCCTGTCGGCGGCGGCAGCGATCGTTCCAGCGCCGGATCACCGCCTCGACCAAGCGGATGGTTTCCATGTCGCGTTGCCGGAGCGCGCGGTCCAGCACGCCGTCCCGCGCCACGCGGTAGAAGTAGAGCGCCACCGTCGCGCGGTCGCAGCTTTCCTCCTGCAGGCACCATGTGATTGCGGCGCGCTGGTCGGGATCGGTCAGGTCGCCCTGTCCGACCACGTAATGCCACAAATCGGGATCGGGGGCAGAGAGCGCGCGCAGCGCCGCGGGCAGCGATCCGGGCTCCGCGCCGCGCATCTGTTGTTGCCACAGCGCCTGCGTGGCGAGATAGGCATCGTGTTTGCGGTCAAAGACCTCGCGGGTCGCGGCGATGGCCTCGATCTCCTGCCGCACGTCCAGCACCAGTTCCGGCCGTCGGAACAGCTGGGCCAGCCGGCCTGCCTCGCCCGGTTCGGCGGTGAGCACCTGTCGGAACAGGTAGAGTTCGCGCACCGAAACCTCGTCGAGCGCCTCAGGGTCGGGCTTGGCGCAGCGGGCCAGCACGCCGGACAGGGCCTGGCCGACCGCGCGTTCGGGCCGCGTCGGAAAGACCGCATCCTCGGGCAGGACCGGCTCGGTCACGGCGAGGGTCAGCTCGGCGCGCATCTGCTCGACCGTGGGCAAGCCGTCAAGCGCGTGGCGCGGCAGCTTGCGCCGCAGCAGCGTGCGGCGCGACGGCCCGCCACGCGCGCGGCTGACCCGGATCGAGGTCACCAACGCATAGAGCGCGCCCAGCCCGCCCAGTGCCAGCCCGGCAACCGAGGCGGGCAGCACGGAGACAGCCAGGGCCGGGCTCAACGCCAACCCTGTTAGCAACACGCGATACACCATGCCGTCCACGACTCACCCCCCCGAGGTTCATTCGAATGAGGCTAAAAATGGATAAAGATTGTGGCGATTTAGCGGTTCAAATCGGGACCGTAAGAGAACACCGTGGCGCGCATTCGGCCAATGTTCGGCAGTCTAGCAAGACCGTTTCGTCAGGGGAAACGCCGATGGCGCTGTCGTTGCGTCAGGCGACTCAGTCCAGCAGCCCCTCTGGGGGATCGGCGACCAGCCGGCCGGCTTCCAGGTCGACGGTCGGCACGATGTCGCGGGTGAAGGGCAGCAGCACGGTCCGGCTCTGCCCGGCGATGCGCAGCTCCAGCAGGTCGGTCGCGCCGTGGTTGAACACGGCCTTGACCTCGCCCAGCGTCTTGCCGCCGGTGTCCAGCACGCTGAGCCCGATCAAGTCGGCATGGTAGAACTCGTCATCCGGCAGGCCCGGCAGGCGGTTGCGCGGCGCATAGAGCCGCACGCCACGCAGCGCGTCGGCCTCTTCCTTGGTCTCGACGCCCGACAGGCGGGCGGCAAAACCGTTCTTGATCTCGCGCGAGATCTCGACCTCGAACTGGCGGGCGCCGTCCTCGGTCGACAGCGGGGCGTAATCGGCGATCGCCCCGGGGTCCGAGGTAAAGCTCTTCAGCCGCACCTCGCCATGGACGCCGAACGCGCCTGCCACGGCGCCGACGCAGATTGTCTCCTCCATCGTGCCCTCCTGTGGTCGGGGTCGCCCGGGTGGTCCTGCAGGGACCAGTATTCCACGCCACGCGGGGATCGGGAATGCATCCCGTGGCGCGGCGCGCAGAAAAAACCCCGACGCCAGGGTGGGCCTGGCGCCGGGGGAAAGGGGCACGCTTACTCGGCGTCGGCCCCTTCGGCTGCGGCCGCCTTGGCGGCTTTCTCCTCGGCGCGCTCCTTGGCCTTCTTGCCCGGCTCGGCCTTCTTCATGTTGGCGCGTTCCTTCTTGTTCAGAACGCCGGCCGCCTCGAGGAAGCGCGAGATGCGGTCGGTCGGCTGCGCGCCCTGGTCCATCCAGTACTGCACGCGCTCCATGTCCATCTTGACGCGCTCTTCGCTGTCCTTGGGCAGGAGCGGGTTGTAGGTGCCCAGCTTCTCGATGAAGCGGCCGTCGCGCGGCATGCGGCTGTCGGCCGCCACGATGCGGTAGAAGGGGCGCTTTTTCGAGCCGCCGCGGGCGAGTCGGATCTTGATAGCCATGTCTGGTGTCTCCTTGTGATGGCGTCGGGACGGAAGGGGGCGGGTCTGCCGCCGGTCGCTTCCGCCGGGGAAAAGGCCGGGGGGAGCCGGCCGGTCAGAACGACGGCGATCCCGGCCGCCGGGCCGGTCTCCGCCGTTGCAGTCGGGGCACGGTGCCGGCGGCGGGCCGGCGCGTGCGGTGAAGGGGGCGGGCAGCGGCGCTCATGCCTTGTGCTGCCGGTGATGGCGGATCACCTCCTCGATGATGAAGGTGAGAAAGCGCTTGGCGAATTCGGGGTCGAGATCGGCATCCAGCGACAGCCGCTTGAGCCGCTCGATCTGGCGGTCCTCGCGCGCGGGATCCGAGGGCGGCAGGTCATGCGCGGCCTTCAGCACGCCCACGGCTTGGGTGTGCTTGAAGCGTTCGGCCAGCGTGTAGACCAGGATCGCGTCCAGCCGGTCGATGCTGTCGCGATGCTCCTTCAGAAGCTCTGCGGCGCGCGCGGTGTCATCTGTCATGTCGTCTCTCCGGAAGGGCGCGGGTGTACAAAAGTCAGGCTGAGCGGGTCATGCGCCGCGCGGCCCGGCTCGGGCGTGGCGCCAAGGCGCTCGGCCAGCCGGATCGAGGGCGCGTTCTGCGCGTCGACATAGCTGACCAGCCGGCGCGGATTCAGGTTCGCCCAGCCCCAGTGCAGCGCGGCGCGGGCGGCCTCGAGCGCCAGCCCGCGGCCCGAGAAGGGCGCGTAGATCGTCCAGCCCAGCTCCATGTCGGCCTGGTAGGGCGGGTGGTGCAGCCCGGCATAGCCGGCGGGGCGGCCGTCGACCTCGACGGTCCACCAGCCGAAGCCCTTCAGCGCCCAGTGACCGGCCACGGCGGCAAATCGCTTCCACGTGCCCTTGGGCCCCAACGGCCCGCCGACAAAACCGGCCCGGTCCGAGGCATAGAACGCCGCGTAGGCCGGGAAATCGGTCTCGCACAGCGCCCGCAGCCGCAGCCGCGCGGTGGTGATGACGGGGATCTCAGTCAATGGCGAAGCCTTTCGGCTTGAACAGCGGATCCTGGTAATGCGCGATCTCCATTGCGATGCCATGGCCCAGCTGGCCCTGCAGGTCGGCCGGCGCGGGATGGCGATAGACCGCATCCGTGCCGTCGATCGAGGGCGCCGCGTGATCCTTGGTGCAGCCCAGCCGCTCGGCGAGGCGGATCGAGTCGAGGTTCTTGGGGTCGATATAGCTGACCGCCCCGTCCCAGCCCTGCTCTTCATAGAAGAAACGCCGCACGCGGTCGGTGGCCTCAAGCGCATAGCCCTTGCCGGCGCGGTCGGGCCAGATGATCCAGGCGATCTCGCGCTCGGGCCACTTGGCCGGGAACCAGCCGCCGGCCATGCCGACGGTCTCTTCGGTGTCCTTCAGATGCACCATCCACATGCCGAAGCCGCGGATCTCCCAATGGCCGATCTCGGCGGCATAGAGCATCCATGTCTCGTAGGCGTTGAGCGGACCGCCCATGAAGCGCGACCGGTAGGAGGCGAAGGTCGCCTTGAAATCCGGGTAATCCGCGGGGGCGGGGGCGCGCAGGACCAGCCGCCGGGTCTGCAGGACGGGAATGTCGCGATGGCCCATCAGGCGGTCTCCTTCACGTGCCGGAAAACGAGGGTCCCGGGCGCGTCCAGCGCGGCCTCGGCGGCGCTGTCGCGCGTGGCGCCGAGGCGCTCCATCAGGCGGATGCAGCGGTCATTGTCCTCCGCCACGAAAGAGGCGACGTTGTCCCAGTCGAGCGCTTCGAAGGCATGGGCGCGCACGGCGCGCAGCGCCTCCTCGGCATAGCCCTGCCCCTCGGCCGCTGCGGTCAGGAAGATGCCCAGCTCGGGCTCGGGGTCGTCATATTCGAAGCCCAGCGTCACGAAGCCCGCCGAGGGTGCGGTCTGCGCATCGATCGTCCACAGCCCGTGGCCGTGCAGCATCCATTGCGCGGTATACTGCGTGAACTCGCCCCAGGCCTCGGCCCGGGTGAAGGGCCCGCCCATGAAGATCGCCCGGTCCGTGGTCATGATCTCGGCGAAGGCGGCGAAATCGTAGATCCGCGGGCCGCGCAGCTGCAGCCGGCGGGTGTCGAGCACCGGCACGCGGCCACCCAGCCGCGCGGCGGTCCGGGCGGCGGGGCCCGGACGGTGGCGTTCCACGGGGGCGATGGCGGGTGTGCTCATCCCTGGCCCTCCTCGTGGCGCCAGACCTGCGCCTCGTGGCCCAGAAGCACGGTGTCGCGCTCGTATCGCGCGCCCATCCGCTCGGCCACCCGGCGCGAGCGCGTGTTCTCGGCATGGATATAGGAGATCAGCGGCCCAAGCCCATGCGCCGCCGCCGCCCAGTCGCGCGCGGCGATGGCGGCCTCGGTGGCATAGCCGAACCCCTCGTAGCCGTCGAAGAGCTGCCAGCCCAGCTCGGGCTCGTCCCACATGATGTGGTTGATGATGCCGACCCGGCCCAGCCGCGTGCCATCGGGCCGGCAGACGGTGAACATGCCGTAGCCGCGCAGGCACCAATGCCCCATCACGCCCAGGAAGCCGCGCCAGGCGTGGAACTGGTCGTCGCTGGTCCCGCCGGTGAAACGCGCGCGGGGCGAGGCGACATAGGCCGCGACCGCGTCGAAATCATCCTCCTGCGGGGGGCGCAGGATCAGCCGGTCGGTGGTGAGCGTGACATCGGGGATCATGCCAGCACCTCGGCCGGGCCGGGGTGACGCCACAGCTCGTCCTCGCCCATGTTGGTGTTCAGGTAGGTGCGCTCATAGCGGGCGCCCAGCCGCTCGGCCAGGCGCTTGGACCGTGCGTTGCCGGGCACGATGTTCGAGGTCAGCGTGGTCAGCCCGAGATCTGCATAGGCCCAGAGCCGGGCGCGGGATGCGGCCTCGAAGGCGATGCCGCGCCCCTCGAACCCGTCGAACACCACCCAGCCCAGCTCGGGCTCGGGCCATGTCTCGGGGAACCAGATGCCCGAGATCCCGGCGGCGGCGCCGCTGGCGCGGTCCTCGACCACGAAATAGCCGAAGCCGTGGATGTGCCAGTGCCCGACCAGCAGCGCGAACCAGCGCCAGGCCTCGCCACGTTCGGGAATGTGGCCGAACCCCTCGGCGCGCTCGGCATCCATCAGGAAGTCGATCACCGGCGCGGCGTCGCGGCGTTCGGGGCCGCGCAGGATCAGCCGCTCGGTCTCGAGCCGCGGCGCCCGGGTCAGGCTGTCGGCCCCGGCCATCAGGGGGTTGTCAGGCGATCGGCTCATGCATAGGCCTCCGGGCTGCCATCGGCATCGGGCCGGTGGCGGTAGACCAGCGTCTCGGCCGGGGTTTCGCCGTCAGGCCGGGGGGCGTCGGGGTCGTGCTGCGCGCCCAGCCGTTCGGCCAGCGCGATGGAGCGCGTGTTCCCGGGATGGATGTAGCTGACCAGCGTGTCGATCGGCAGCGCGCCCCAGGCCCAGTGCAGCGCCGCGGTGGCCGCCTCCTGCGCGTAGCCCTGCCCCTCGTGCCCGTCGAAGACTATCCAGCCGATCTCGAGCTCGGGGAAATGCGGCGGCTGGCCGATGGCGACCTGTCCGATGAAGGTGCCGTCCTTCAGATCGACGCCCCAGCCGCCATGGCCCATCAGGTCCCAGCTGCCGACCTCGGAGGCGAAGCCGTACCAGAGCTGGCTGCGGGTCGCGGGGGCCGAGACATACCCCGCCCGGTCGCCCTGGAAAAAGGTCCAGAACGTGTCCATGTCCGAGCGGAGATGGGGGCGCAGCGTGAGGCGCGGGGTATGCAGGATCGGTGCGGGCATCGTGTCAGGGCAAGCGGTGCGCGGGCCTTTCTGGCAGCATGAGTATTTTCGGAAAGATGAAAGGGCGGGTCATTTCTTCTTGCCGAACCCCGACAGGCCCGGCGGCAGGGCCGCGCCGCCGCCCATGCCCGGCAGGCCGCCCTTGCCGCCCATCTGCTTGGCTGCGGCCTCGAGCGCCTTGGGATCCATCTGGCCGGCCATCTCGGGCGGCAGGCCCCCCTTGCCGAACATGCCGCGCATGGCCTGTTTCATCATGCCGCCTTTGCCCATCTTGCCCATCTTCTTCATCATGTCGGACATCTGGCGCTGCATCTTGAGCAGCTTGTTGAGGTCCGAGACCTCGAGCCCGGCGCCCCTGGCGATGCGCTTCTTGCGGCTGGCCTGCAGGATCTGCGGGTTGGCGCGCTCGGTCTTGGTCATGGACTGGATCAGCGCGATCTGCTGGCGCAGCATGCCGTCATCGATGCCGGCCTCGCCGACCTGCTTGGCCATCTTCCCCATGCCGGGCATCATCTGCATCATGCCCTCCATGCCGCCCATCTTCATCATCTGCTCGAGCTGCATCTTGAGGTCGTTCATGTTGAACTGACCCTTCTGGAAGCGCTTCATCATGCGCTCGGCCTGTTCGGCCTCGAGCGTGGCCTGCGCCTTTTCCACCAGCGCGACGATGTCGCCCATGCCGAGGATGCGGCCGGCGACGCGGTCGGGCTCGAAGGTCTCGAGCGCGTCCATCTTCTCGCCCAGGCCCACGAACTTGATCGGCTTGCCGGTGATCGCGCGCATGGACAGGGCGGCGCCGCCGCGCCCGTCGCCATCCATCCGGGTCAGCACGACGCCCGAGATGCCGATGCGGTTGTCGAAATTCTCGGCCGTGTGGACCGCGTCCTGGCCGGTCAGGCCGTCGACCACGAGGATCGTCTCGCGCGGGTTGGCGACATCGCGCACCGCCTCGACCTGGGCCATCAGCTCTTCGTCGATGGAGAGCCGCCCGGCCGTGTCCAGCATGTAGACGTCGTAGCCGCCGAGCCCCGCCTGCGTCTTGGCGCGTTTCGCGATGGCGACCGGGTCCTCTCCCTTGACGATGGGCAGCGTGTCGACGCCGATCTGCTGGCCGAGAATGGCCAGCTGCTCCATCGCCGCCGGGCGGTTGACGTCAAGCGAGGCCATCAGGACCTTCTTGCCGTCACGTTCCCTGAGACGCTTGGCCAGCTTGGCGGTGGTGGTCGTCTTGCCGCCGCCCTGCAGGCCGACCATCAGGATCGGCGCGGGCGGGTTGTCGATCTTGAGCTTGCCGGGATCGCCATCCTCGCCGGCGAGCACGGCGATCAGCTCGTCATGGACGATCTTGACCACCTGCTGGCCCGGGGTGACCGACTTGGTCACCGCGGCGCCGGTGGCCTTCTTCTTGACCGCCTTGATGAACTGCCGCGCCACGGGCAGCGAGACATCGGCCTCGAGCAGGGCGACGCGGACCTCGCGCAGGGCGGTGCGCACGTCCTCTTCGGAGAGCGCGCCCTGCTTGGTCAGCCGGTCGAACACGCCGCCGAGGCGTTCGGAGAGATTTTCGAACATGAGGGGGGTCCCTCCTTCTTCTCTGTCATCTGCCCCGAAGGTAAGGGGGCGGCCGGTCCGACTCAATTGCACAAGGGGCACAGCGGAAACGCCCCCGTGGGCGCAACGCGCTGACGGAGGGCGATCCCGGGCAATGCCCAAGGGACCGGAAGGCCATCGGTCTTCCGGAGATGCTGAGGCGGTAGCGCATCGCGGCCCGGCTGTCAATCGCGGGCGGCGGTGGTTAGAGTTTTAGGCGTTTTGGTCGAGGCTTTGGCAATCAATGGTTGAGTAGCGGTGCGAAGCCTGTCAGCCTCGTGTTGACGCAGCGGCATGCGGGCAGCAGGAGGGATGCGACATGCGCAGTATCGGGAATTGGCCGCTGGTGGCAGCGGGGCTGCTGCTGTCGGCCCCGCCGGCGCTGGCAGAGGAGGCGCGCGAGGCCTGCATGGGGGAAGGCGCCTGGTCCTATATGCATGAGCCGCTTTTCGCGTCGGTCTGCGCCGAGATGGCCTTCGGCGACAGCCTGCGGGATCGCCAGCGCTTCGCGTGGATGCTGTTTGCCCGTGTGAATTTTCCGATCTCCGATCCCGCTGGCGGCTTCTCGGGCAGCGGCCAGGTGCCCAACTGGATGGCCTGGCCCACCGATCCCGACACGTTCGACACGGCGCGGCCCTTCGAGTTCGGTGCGGGCCCGCGCGCGGCGCTGCGCCCCTCGGTCGAGAAGAAGGACCTGAAGGCCGGGCGAATCACGACGGCCGATCCCGATGGCGCCAACGAGGAGGTGGTGCGCAACCGGATCAGCTATGACTACCTGGTCGAGAACGGGCTGACCACGCGGCGCGGCATCGCGCATTTCTTCGACAGCCATGACGCGGTCGACATGCCGGTCGGGTCGATCGAGCTGAAGGCCAGCTGGTTGCAGGTGACCGAGGGCAGCCCGGCGCCAGAGGGCGCGCTGACCTACCGGTTCGAGGGCGGCACCTATTGGTGGCGGGGGCTGCACATCATGGCGAAGATCCGGTCGCTGGAGGTGCCGGGCGACATCTTCTACAGCGAGGCGCCCAGCTGGTTCTGGGCGACCTTCGAGTTCACCGACAATCCCGGGGCGCGCCATGTGCGCGACAGCCTGATTACCCAGCGCGCGCCGCTGCCGCAGGCAGAGATCGCGGCGATCCTCGAGGCGGGCGGTGTCGCGGGGATGGGGCTGGAGGCCTATGCGCCCAACGGCACGCAGATCCGCTTCACCGCGGGCGGTACTGGTGCGGAGCCGGTGATCCTGGGCCATACCGACATGGAGGATTTTGCGGGCGGGCCGAACACGGCGCAGCCGGCCTACTGGACCACGTTCCAGTCGAGCTGCCATGCCTGCCACGCGACGGCGGCCTACAACCCCGAGACGCGGGCCTTCTTCCCCTTCTCGGTCCCGACGGGGGCGCTGGATCCCGGCTACAACAAGCCCGATGCCAAGGGCGTGGTGCAGTACCTTGGACAGGGCTACAGGCCGCTCGATTTCATGTGGCCCATCGCCTTCCAGACGAAATAGGCGAAGGGATCGGGCCCGCCGGTGGGGACGCCTCCGGCGGGAGTATTTCGGGAAAGATGAAAAGGGGCGCCTCAGGCGGCCAGTTCCTCGATATCGGTGGCGGCGCGGGCGAAGGAGGCCTCGGCATCGACCATCTGCCGGTCGGAGCGGACGACCTGCACGTCGGTGATGCCGACGAAGCCCAGCACGTGGCGCAGGTAGGGCGTGGCGAAGTCGATGGCGCTGTCCACCTCGGTCCCGCCCGAGGCCACGGCGAGGATGGCGCGCTTGCCTGTCAGCAGGCCTTCGGGGCCGGCTTCGGTGTAGCGGAAGGTCACGCGGGCGCGGGCGATCATGTCGATCCAGGCCTTGAGCGCGGAGGGCACGCCGAAATTGTAGATCGGCACGGCGATCAGGATCGTGTCGGCGGCCTGAAGCTCGGCGATCAGCTCGTCGGACAGCGCGAGCTTGGCGCGCTGCGCCTCGGTGCGGTCCGCGGCCTCGGTGAAATTGGCGGCGATCCAGTCGGAATCGATCATCGGCAGCCCCTGCGACAGGTCGCGGGTGACCACGGTCTCGGGCGCGAGACGCTCGGCCACGCGATCGGCGATCTGGCGGGTGGTGGAGCCCTCGGTGCGGGCAGAGGCGTCGATGCGCAGCAGGGTGCGGGTCATGATGGGTCCTTTCGTGACATGGGGCCCGGTGGCGGGGTCTTGCGCCGGCCGGGCAGTGTGGCCTGTGACAGCCCCTAGATTGGCCCTTGCATAATCGAACGCAACTCTGCCAAATGCGCGGGTGATGTGGAAAATCGCACAAGGGTTCAGATGGAAAACTGGGACGAGATCCGCACGGCCTACCAGGTGGCCCGGCTGGGCACGGTGAGCGGGGCGGCCGAGGCGCTGGGCGTGCACCATGCCACCGTGATCCGCCATATCGACGCGCTGGAGGGCAAGCTGGGCGTCAAGCTGTTCCAGCGCCATGCGCGTGGCTATACCTCTACCGAGGCGGGGCAGGACCTGCTGCGCGTGGCGCAGACCACCGATGACCAGTTCCAGCAGCTGGAGAGCCGCATCCGTGGCCGGGGCAGCGATGTCTCGGGCGAGCTGGTGGTGACCTCGCTGATGGCCTTCGCGCGGTTCATGGTGCCGGCGCTGACGGCCTTTCGCGCGCAATACCCCGACGTGATCGTGCGCTACCTGACCGGGGACCGGCTGTTCCGGCTGGAATATGGCGAGGCGCATGTCGCGCTGCGGGCCGGGGCGGCGCCGGAAGAGCCCGACAACGTGGTGCAGCCCTTCTCGCGCCAGCAGATCGGCATGTTCGCCAGCTCGGCTTATGTCGAGCGCATGGGTCTGCCCGAGGATTGGGAGGCGCTGACCGAGCACCAGTTCGTCGCGCATGACGATCCCGAAAGCCGCGCGCCCTTCTATCGCTGGCTGAACGCGCAGGTGCCCTTTGACCGGGTGGTGTTCCGCAGCACCGACACGCAGGTCATGCAGCAGGCCGTTCTGGCGGGGGCGGGGATCGGTTTCCTGCCCGTGGCCGAGGCCGAGACCCATCCCGATCTGGTCCCCGTACTGGAGCCGCTGGACAGCTGGCGCTCGCCGCTCTGGCTGGTGACCCATGTGGACCTGCACCGGACGGCCAAGGTGCAGGCCTTCCTGAAGCATCTCAAGGCCTACGCGGACGACGCCTCGGCATGATGTCCGAGGCGCAGCGCGGGCACCTGGCCATGCTGACCTTTTCGGCGGTGGTCGCCTGGTCCTATTCGCTGGGCGGGCTGGTCGCGCCGCTGATCGATCCCGGTGCGCTGACCGCGCTGCGCTTCGTCATGGCGGCGGCGGTGCTCTGGGCGCTGGCCGCGGTCCGCCCGGTGCCGCGCCGGGTCCTGGCCGCGCCGTGGCGCTACGCGCTGCTGGCGGGGCTCTATGCCGTCTATTTCATCCTGATGTTCGAGGGGCTGAAGACGGCCGACCCGGTCAACATGTCGGCGGTTTTCACCTCGAACCCGGCGCTGGCGGCGCTGTTCGGCTGGCTGCTGATGCGGCAGGTCACGACGGGGCGCATGGCGCTGGCGATCTCGATCGGGCTGGCCGGTGCGCTCTGGGTGATCTTCCGCGCCGACTGGCAGGCCTTTCTGGCGTTCCGGGTGGGGCGGGGCGAGGCGATCTTCTTCCTCGGCTGCGTGGGGCACGGGCTGTACGCGCCGCTTTTGCGCCGCCTGAACCAGGGCGAGCCGGCCGTGCCCTTCAGTGCCATGGTGCTGAGCGCGGGCGCGCTGATCACCGGGATCTGGTCGGTCCCGGCGATCATGGCCACCGATTGGGCAGCATTGCCCCCGCTGGTCTGGGGTGTGGCGGTCTACCTGGCGCTGCCGGCGACGGCGTTCAGCTTCTTGCTGGTACGCTACGCGACGCTGCGCCTGCCGGCGGCCAAGGTGATGGCCTATACCTACCTTGTGCCCAGCTGGGTCATCCTGTGGGAGATGGTGCTGGGCCATGACCTGCCGCCGGGGCTCGTGCTGCCGGGGATCGGCCTGACCGTGCTGTCGCTGGTGCTGCTGCTGAAGGACGAGGTCGCGCCGGAGGGCGCGGTCAGCCGCGATCCGGCCCCTCGGGCAGTTCCTGGGCCAGGAAACGCTCGAACGCGTCGAGATTGACCGGTTCGAACTGGCCGAACCCCTGCATCCAGACCGAGGCCTCGCGCAGCGCGTCGGGCTCCAGCTTGCACCACTTGACCCGCCCGTGCCGATCCTGGCTGATCAGCCCGGCGCGGGTCAGGATCGCGAGATGCTTGGAGATCGCGGCTAGCGACATCTCGAAGGGCTCGGCCACGTCGCTGACCGCCATGTCATCCTCCAGCAGCATCGACAGGATGCGGCGCCGCGTGGGATCGGCCAGGGCGGCAAAGACGGTGTCGAGACGGTCGCTCATGCCCTTCCAGTGGGGGCTGCCCGGCCATGCGTCAAGGGCGTGCCGCGCAAGATCAACCACGGGGTTGAATATGCCGCAAGGCGGCAGGGCAGGGGGTGTCGGCCTGCGGCAGAATGGTCGGCCTTTTGCGCGTCGATATTTTATTAATTCAAGTCAGTGACTTGCGGACCTCCATCGCCATCCAAAGCCGTTGTTGACTCGGCTGCGCCTTGCGCATAGCACATGGCTCGACCTCCGAAGGAGCCTGTTGCGTGAGCGACCCCGATCCGAAGCGGCAGCTGCAAGACCTGGACGCGAAGCTGACGGCGCTTAAAGCCGCCAAGCGGACCGACAAGGCCCACCAGGAGGAGCACTATTCCCAGGCCCAGGTGGCCTGGCGGATGGTCACGGAAATGGTCGCCGGCCTCGGGGTCGGCTTCGGCATCGGGTACGGGCTGGACGTGCTGCTGGGCACGGCGCCGTTCCTCATGGTGCTGTTCACATTGCTGGGCACCGCGGCGGGCATCAACGTGATGTTGCGCACCGCCAAGGAGCTGCAGGGAAAGACGCAAACGCCGCCGGACGCGGGCGGACACGAGGGGAACAAAGATGGCGACTGAGACGCAAGGCGCAGATCATGGCGATGGCGGGCTGGTCTTTCACCCGATGGACCAGTTCATCGTCAAGCCGCTCTTCGGGGACGGCGCGGTGGGCATGTTCACGATCACCAACGTGACGCTCTGGCTGTTCATCTCGATCCTCGCGATCATCGGCCTGATGGTGCTGGGCACCTCGCGCCGCGCCATCGTGCCCTCGCGCAGCCAGTCGGTGGCCGAACTGGCCTACGGCTTCGTGCACAAGATGGTCGAGGATGTGACCGGCAAGGACGGGCTGAAGTACTTCCCCTACATCATGACGCTGTTCATGTTCATCGTCTTCGCCAACTTCCTCGGCCTGATCCCGATGAGCTTCACCACCACCTCGCATTTCGCGGTGACCGTGGTGCTGGCGCTGGCGGTCTTCATCACCGTGACCGTTCTGGGCTTCGTCAAGAACGGCGCGGCCTTCCTCGAGCTCTTCTGGGTGTCGAGCGCGCCGCTCGCGCTGCGCCCCATCCTGGCGGTGATCGAGGTGATTTCCTACTTCGTCCGGCCGGTCAGCCACTCCATCCGTCTTGCCGGCAACCTGATGGCAGGCCACGCGGTGATCAAGGTCTTCGCCGGATTCGCCGCCATCGCGGCCGTGTCGCCCATCTCCGTGCTCGCGATCACCGCGATGTACGGGCTCGAGATCCTCGTGGCCTTCATCCAGGCCTACGTGTTCACGATCCTGACCTGCGTCTATCTCAAGGACGCGCTGCATCCGCACCATTGAGGGCGGTGGGTTTCCGACCCACCAAACCCACCGACCAACCCGAAAAATCAACTTCCAATCGTAAGGAGACATCACAATGGAAGGCGATCTCGCACATATCGGCGCAGGCCTGGCAGCAATCGGTTCCGGCGCAGCCGCAATCGGTGTGGGCAACGTGGCCGGCAACTTCCTGGCCGGCGCCCTGCGCAACCCCTCGGCCGCGGCCTCGCAGACCGCAACCCTCTTCATCGGCATCGCATTCGCGGAAGCGCTGGGCATCTTCGCCTTCCTCGTCTCGCTGCTGCTGATGTTCGCCGTCTAAGTTCGGACGACCCGATCCTTACGCGCGGGCGGTGCGCATGACGCACCGCCCGATGTAACGACATCGTTCCGACGGAGGACACCATGGCGACCGAAACGACCGCCGCCGAAACCGTCAGCGCCTGCGTCGATGCCGGCGGCTCTGCCGTGGGCATGCCGCAGCTCTGCGGTGACTGGATCGGCAACCAGGTCTTCTGGCTCATCATCACCCTCGTGGTGATCTACTTCGTGCTCTCGCGCATCGCGCTGCCGCGGATCGCCTCGGTTCTGGCGGAACGGCAGGGCACGATCACGAATGACATCGCCGCCGCCGAAGAGCTGAAGCGCAAGGCCGAAGAGGCCGAGGCCGCTTACCAGAAATCGCTGGCCGATGCCCGGGCCGAGGCCCAGACCATCGCCCAGAAGGCACGCGACGACATCAAGGCCGAGCTCGACGACGCAATGGCCAAGGCCGACGCCGAGATCGCCGCCAAGACGGCGGAATCCGAGCAGGCGATTTCCGAGATCCGCGCCTCGGCGCTGGAGCACGTGGAGGTCGTGGCCAAGGACACCGCCGCCGCCATCGTGCAGGCCCTGGGCGCTCAGCCCGACGAGGCGCGCATCGCCGCGGCCGTCGACAACCGGATGAAAGGGTAAGGCCATGCGCACGCTGTCACTCGCGGCCCTTGCCGCCACCCTGACCGCCAGCCCGGCACTGGCCGCCTCCGGCCCGTTCTTCTCGCTGGCCAATACCGATTTCGTGGTGCTGCTGGGCTTCCTGCTCTTCATCGCCGTGCTGATCTATTTCAACGTGCCCTCGCTTCTGGCGGGCATGCTGGACAAGCGCGCCGAGGGCATCCGCGATGAGCTGGACGAGGCGCGCAAGCTGCGCGAGGAGGCCCAGAGCCTGCTGGCCAGCTACGAGCGCAAGCAGCGCGAGGTGCAGGACCAGGCGGACCGCATCATCTCGCATGCCCGGCAAGAGGCCGAACTGGCCGCCGAGCAGGCCAAGGAAGACATGAAATCCTCGATCCAGCGTCGCCTGCAAGCCGCTGAATCGCAGATCGCCTCGGCCGAGGCCGCCGCGGTGCGCGAGGTCAAGGACAAGGCCGCGGCCGTGGCCATTGCCGCCGCCCGCGACGTCGTGGCCGACCAGATGGGCCCCGAAGACAAGGGCCGCATGATCGACAACGCGATCTCCGAGGTCGGTGCCCGGCTGCACTGAGCCGGCATCGCAGTTCAGGATGACAGGGGCCCGGCCATGTGCCGGGCCTTCTGCCGTCCGGCCTGCGGCATCGCTGCCACGATTGGGGACGCGGAGGCTTCAGCCTCTTTCCCTGCGCAGCGCCACAAGATACTGTCTGCGATGACCAACCCACCACACAGATGTGGGGCGACCGAGGGGCAGAACCGTGGCACATATCATCGTCGTCGGGAACGAGAAGGGCGGGGCGGGCAAGTCCACCGTCTCCATGCATGTGGCCACCGCGCTCTCGCGCATGGGCCATCGCACCGGCACGCTGGATCTCGACCTGCGCCAGAAAAGCCTCGGCCGCTATATCGAGAACCGCCGCAAGTATCTCGACAAGACCGGGATCGACCTGCCCTCGCCGCTCTACCAGGACCTGCCCGAGATCGAGGCCGACACGCTGGCCCCCGGCGAGAACGCCTATGACCACCGGCTCAGCCAGGCCGTGGCCGAGCTCGAGACCAGCGCCGATTTCATAGTGATCGACTGCCCGGGCTCGCATACGCGGCTCGCCCAGGTAGCGCATTCGCTGGCCGACACGCTGGTCACGCCGCTCAATGACAGTTTCGTCGATTTTGACCTCTTGGCGCGGATCGACAATGACGGCGAGAAGATCCTCGGCCCCTCGGTCTATTCCGAGATGGTCTGGTCCGCCCGCCAGCTCCGCGCGCAGGCCGGCCTGCCGCCCATCGACTGGATCGTGCTGCGCAACCGGCTTGGCGCGCAGCAGATGGTCAACAAGATGAAAATGGAAAAGGCGATCGAGCGGCTGGCAAAGCGCATCGGGTTCCGAGTCGCCCCCGGCTTCTCCGAACGGGTTGTCTTCCGCGAGCTTTTCCCCCGCGGTCTGACCCTGCTCGACCTGCGCGACATGGGCGTGAAACAGCTCAACATCTCCAACGTGGCCGCACGGCAGGAGCTGCGCGACCTGTTCAAGGCGCTCAAGCTGCCGGATGTCGAGATCAAGTTCTGAGACCGGGGTCATTCATCTTTCCTGAAATACTCCGGGGGTTCGGGGGCTGGCCCCCGATGAGGCCCACCAGACGCGACAGGGCCGGATCCGAAGACCCGGCCCTTTCACGATGACAGGCTGTGTTGCGCCTCACTCCGCCGGCACGACCACGGGCGTACGCGCCGTGAAATGCTGCCGGTTCAGGCGCAGGACCAGCGCGATGGCCACGAGCTGGAAGGCGATGGCGACGCCGGTGACAGCCCAGTACCCGATACCGAACTTCTCCACGACCTCGGCCGCGACCAACCCCTTGTTGGTGAAGAAATGCAGCATCACGGCGAAGGCCACGAAGGGGCAGACCAGCGCGTAGGAGCCCGGCGAGGTCTTGGGGCCCAGGACGAAATCCGCGAAATAGCCCTGCGCGCGCAGCACCACGGCCCCGAGGCCAAGGAAGGCCAGCTGGATCGCCACGAGACGGCTGAGGAAGACCAGCGTCTCGCCATCATTGCCATGCGCGGCAAAGGTCGTGTGCAGCCCGTGATCCTGGCGAAGGAACATGATGCCCAGCACGGTCACGATCGGCACGATGATCATCAGCGTCGGCCCGGCCTCGCGCGCCGTGCCATGCTGCAGCATCGATCCCAGTGCGGTCACGGCGGCGAAACCCGTGTAGAGGATGGCCACGGTGCCGAGGATTGTCGAGAGGACGAGACTGGCGGCCACGGTGGTCAGGTTGGTCGCCATCGCGGCCGGCGCGGCAAAGCCCACCGCGATCATCGACACGGCAAAGGCCGGGGTCAGCTGCGCAAAGGAATTGTGCGCGGTCACGTCGAACACGCCCCCCTTGGACAGCACGCGGCCCAGGAAGGCCCCGATCTGGCGGAAAGCCAGTACGGCGATCAGGCCGAAGGCCACCATGGCCAGCCGGAACAGGTATTCCACGATGCTCCAGAGCTGCGGGACAAAGACCAGCCCCACGATGAACAGCGCGTTGACGCTCATCGCCATGGCCAGCGGCATGGCCAGCAGGGTGGATTCCGCGTTGGACCGGCGCAACTCGGCATAGGCTTCGGACTTGCGGAAGGCCGCGAAGGCCGAAAGGTTCCAGATCAGCGCGCGGATGTTGAGCGTGGCGAAATAGGCGATGCCCAGCACCGCCACTCCGATCGCGGCCTGCATCGCGGGCCCGCCGGTCAGAAAGGCGGCCGAGATATCCTCGAAGATCGGCACCGGGCGGCCGGGATGCGGCACCCAGAACATCAGGAACATGAAGAAGGTCACGGCAATGCCGCCGGCCCCCAGCGAGGCAAGGAAGTAGAGCGGCGAATAGGTATCCGCGGGTCTGTGTTGGGTCTGTGCCATGCGACTCTCCCGAAAAGAATTCCAAAACTGGAATGTAATATGCATGCGGAAAAATGAATGTAAAGGAGGGCCGCGCGACCTACCCTGCGTTAAGCCTTTCGCAACCATTGTGTCGCAGGGTGTGGACATGCGTTTCTCTCCGCAGGTCCTGGTCCTCGGCCTCGCCGCCTGTTCGGCGGCGGGGCCGGGGTTTCAAGGCGCCGATCCCGTCATCCGCGAGGTCGAGGGCAGCCGCTTCACCCTCCGCTTCCGCGGCGGCATTGCCGAGGCGATCCGCACCAACCCCGAATGGATGCCCCGCTTTCCCGACATCGCGCGCAAGGCCGCTCTGGCCGCGCAGGCGGAAACCGCCTGCCGCGCCGCCTGGGTCGAGGGGGACCCGGCGATGATGTGGATCGGCCTGTCCTGCAACGGTGCGCGGGCCCCGAAGATGCCGCGCCGCAAACGCACGCTCTATTGCGATCTGGAGGATCTGCAGGCGCGCGGCGACCTGGCCCGCGGCGCGCTGACCTGTTCCAAGCGCTAGGCAGGTCTATGCGCGCCCGCAATATCTTGTGGAGAACTGGCACACCTTTGCCAAATGCGCCCCGAGCGCCGTTGACACTGCCCCCGCACCAAAGCCACTCTGCGGGTCAGGCCGAAAAAGGCAGGACAGGTGCGTTTTACCAAGCTCAGACTCACGGGCTTCAAGAGCTTCGTGGACCCGACCGATCTGGTGATCTCGGACGGGCTGACCGGCGTGGTCGGCCCGAATGGCTGTGGCAAGTCCAACCTGCTGGAAGCGCTGCGCTGGGTCATGGGCGAGACGCGCGCCAAGGCGATGCGCGGCGGCGGGATGGAGGACGTGATCTTTGCCGGCGCCGCGACCCGCCCGGCCCGCAACTATGCCGAGGTCAGTCTGACCATCGACAATGGCGACCGCCTGGCGCCGGCGGGGTTCAACGACAGCGACCAGCTGGACATCGTGCGGCGGATCACCCGCGATGTGGGCTCGGCCTACAAGGTCAATGCCAAGGACACCCGTGCCCGCGACGTCCAGATGCTGTTCGCCGATGCCGCCACCGGCGCGCATTCCCCCGCGCTTGTCCGGCAGGGCCAGATCTCGGAGCTGATCAACGCCAAGCCGAAGAACCGCCGCAAGGTGCTGGAGGATGCTGCCGGGATCGGCGGGCTCTACCAGCGCCGCCACGAGGCCGAGCTGAAGCTGAAGAACACCGAGGCCAACCTGCTGCGCGTCGATGACGTGATCGAGCAGCTGGCCGCGCAGCTGGCGCAGCTGGCCCGGCAGGCCAAGCAGGCCGCGCGCTACCGTGCCATCGGCGAGAACCTGCGCCAGGCCGAGGGGATGCTGCTCTATCGCCGCTGGCGCGAGGCCGATGACACCCGCGCCCGCGCCGAGGAGGAGTTGCGCGCCGCGCTCACCGCCGCCGCCCGGGCCGAGATCGCGCCGCGCGCCGCCGCCGCCGCCCGGGGCGGTGCCGAGGAGGCGCTGCCGCCCCTGCGCGAGGAAGACGCCATCGCCGCGGCCGTGCTGCAGCGGCTGCAAGTCGAGCGTGACGCGCTCACCGACCAGGAGAAGCGCGCCGCCGAAACCATCGCCACGCTGCGCAAGCGCATCGTCCAGCTCAGCCAGGACATGGAGCGCGAGACCGGGCTCAACCGCGACGCGGGCGAGACGATCGAGCGTCTGGAATGGGAGGCGCGCGAGCTGGAGAAGGCCGCCGAGGGCCATGACGACCGGCTGGCCGAGGCCAAGGATGCCGCGACCGAGGCGGCCAGCGTGCTGCAGGACCGCGAGGCCGATCTGGCCCAGCAGACCGAGGACGTGGCCCGGCTGGCCGCGCGCCACCAGTCCGCGCAGCGCTTTCTCGACGAATCCCGCAAATCCGCCGCGCGCCACGAGGCCGAGGCCACCCGCGCCCGCGACACCGTGGCCAGCGCCGAAGAGTCCCTGCGCGCCGGCCATGCCGCCGCCGAGGAGGCGCAGGAGCGCCGCGAGGCCGCGCAGGAGATGGTCGAACGGGCCGAGGCCGTGCTGGCCGATGCCGAGGAGGCCCGGCACGAGACCCAGTCGCGCGAGGCAGAGGCCCGTGGCGAACGCTCCGAGGCCGAGGGCGAGATGAACGCGCTGCGCGCCGAGGTCACCGCGCTGGCCCGGCTGCTGGAGCGCGACACTGCCGAGGGCGGGCAGATTCTCGACCGGCTGCAGGTCGAGCAGGGCTTCGAAAAGGCGCTGGGGGCGGCGCTGGCCGATGACCTGCGTGCGCCCGAGGTGGCCGCGGACGGGCCCACCGGCTGGGCCGTGCTGCCGGCCTATGACGTCGATCAGCCTTTGCCCGAGGGCGTGACCGCGCTGACGCATCATGTCTCGGTGCCCGACGTGCTGGCGCGGCGGATGTCGCAGATCGGGTTGGTCGAGGCCGAGGACGGCCAGCGCCTGCAGCCGCTCTTGCGGCCCGGCCAGCGGCTGGTCAGCCCCGAAGGTGACCTGTGGCGCTGGGACGGCTACCGCGCCTGGGCCGAGGACCAGCCAAGTGCCGCCGCGCTGCGGCTGGAACAGCTCAACCGGCTGGAAGGGCTCAAGCAGGAAATGGCGGAAGCCTCGGCGCGGCTCGACGGGATGTCCGCCGCGCACGAGGCGTTGGTCGCCCGGCTGGCCGAGCTGACGCAGGCCGACAAGCAGGCCCGCGAGGCGCGGCGCGAGGCCGACCAGGCCCTGACCCAGGCCAGCCGCGCCGAATCGCGCGCCGAGACCGAGCGCGACATGGCCGAGGGCAAGCTCGAGACCGCGCGCATGGCCGTGAAGCGCCACGAGGACGAGGCCGGCACTGCCCGCGGCCAGCTGCTCGAGGCCGAGCGCGCGATGGCCGCGCTGGACGATCTCGACGCGGCGCGCGCCAAGGCCGAGGACATCAAGATGACGGTCGAGGCCGCACGCATGACAATGATGGCGCGGCGTTCCGCCTATGAGGAGCTGCGCCGCGAGGGCGAGGCCCGAACCTCCAGGGCGCAGCGCGTCGCCAAGGACCTCTCGGGCTGGCGTCACCGGCTTGAGACGGCCGAGCAGCGCGCGAGCGAGCTGGCCGAGCGCCGCGCCGCCACCGAGGACGAGCTGCAGGACGCCGTCGCGGTGCCCGAGGAGCTGGCCGAGCGCCGGGCCGAGCTCTCAGAGAGCATCGAAGAGGCCGAAGAGCGCAAGTCGGCCGCCGCCGATGCGCTGGCGCAGGCCGAGGCGACCCTGCGCGAGGCCGTGACGACCGAGCGCGAGACCGAGCGCCGCGCCGGCGAGGCGCGCGAGGCCCGCGCCCGCAGCGAGGCCCGCACCGAGGCGGCGCGCGAAACGGTGCAGGCCGCCGCCGACCGCATTGCCGAAGAGCTCGAGACCACGCCGCAGGCCCTGTTGGACCGGCTCGATACCGATCCCGACCAGATGCCCGCGGCCGATGCGGTCGAGGCCGAGGTCGGCCGGCTCAAGCGCCAGCGCGACGCCTTGGGCGCGGTGAACCTGCGCGCCGAGGAAGACGCCCGCGCCGTGCAGGAAGAGCATGACGAGCTGGTCTCGGAGAAATCCGATCTCGAGGACGCGGTGCGCACGCTGCGCGGCGGCATCGCCAGCCTGAACCGCGAGGGGCGCGAACGGCTGCTGACCGCCTTCGAGCAGGTAAACAGCAATTTCTCGATGCTCTTCACCCATCTCTTCGGCGGCGGCGAGGCGAACCTCGTGATGGTCGAGAGCGACGACCCGCTGGAGGCCGGGCTCGAGATCATGTGCCAGCCGCCGGGCAAGAAGCTGTCGACCCTGTCGCTGCTCTCGGGGGGCGAGCAGACGCTGACCGCGCTGGCGCTGATCTTCGCGGTCTTTCTGGCCAACCCCTCGCCGATCTGCGTGCTCGACGAGGTGGACGCCCCGCTGGACGATGCCAATGTCACGCGCTTCTGCGACATGCTGGACGAGATGTGCCGGCGGACCGACACGCGCTTCCTGATCATCACCCACCATGCCGTGACCATGGCGCGCATGGACCGGCTGTTCGGGGTGACGATGCAGGAACAGGGCGTCAGCCAGCTGGTCTCGGTCGATCTCAAGCGGGCCGAGAAGATGGTCGCCTGAGCCCATGGCGCCCGCGTCGCGCAAACGTGACCCCCGGGAGACGCGCGCCGGGATAGGCTCATCTCATGTGGATTGCCTGCCTCCTCGCCCTGCTGATCGCCGGGCCCGCTTTCGCCCAGGGCTTTGACCTGCGCGCCGGCGATGCGCCCCTGACCGGCGAGGCGCTGCGCGAGCGGCTGACCGGGCGGACCGTGACCTTCTATGATGACGGGCAGTCCGAATATTACCCCGATGGCCGCTATACCTACACCTATGCCGGGCAGGGCGGCACGGCCTACGGCTATTGGCGCATCGACGCAGAGGGCGCGGTCTGCATCGATTTCGTGAACGGCTTTGCGCGCTGTGACCTCTACGTCCGCAATGCCGGGCGGCTGGTGCTGCTGGACGCGGCGGGCGAGCGGTTCCCGGCACGGCCCGAATAGCGGTTTCCCCCGGACGCGTCGCGGAGTAGATCCGCGCCATGCGCCTGTTCCTGCTGACCGCCCTGACCATGGCCGCTTTCGCGGCCAATTCGCTTCTGAACCGCGCCGCGCTCAGCGGCGGCGGCATCGACGCCGTCAGCTTCGGCACGCTGCGGCTCTGGTCCGGGGCTGTGGTGCTGCTGGCGCTGGTCTGGTGGCGTCGCGGCGGTATCACGCTGGGCGGGCCGGGGCGCGTCGCCGGGGTGGCGGGGCTCTTGCTCTACATCTACGGGTTTTCGCTAGCCTATACCGCGCTTGATGCCGGCCTGGGGGCGCTGCTGCTGTTCGGCATGGTGCAGGTGACCATGTTCGCGGGCAGCCTTGCCGGGGGCGAGCGGCCGCCCGCACGGCGCTGGCTGGGCGCGGCGCTGGCCATGGGCGGGCTGGCCTGGCTGTTCTGGCCGGGCGCAGCCGCGCCGACCCCGTTGATCCAGGGCGCGCTGATGGCGCTGGCCGGGCTGGGCTGGGGCATCTACTCGCTGGTCGGGCGCCGCGCGACCGATGCGCTGGCCGCCACGGGGGCCAATTTTGCCTTGGCCGCCCCGCTGGGTATCGCGCTGGCCTGGCTGGTGCCGGCCACCGGGCCGGCCATGCTGTCGGGCCCGGGCGTGGCACTTGCGGTCATCTCGGGCGCGGTGACCTCGGGGCTGGGCTATGCGCTGTGGTACGCGCTGCTGCCCTCGCTGGGCGGCACCGTGGCGGCCGTGGCCCAGCTGACCGTGCCGATCCTGGCCATGGCCGGCGGCATGGCGTTCCTGGGCGAGCCGTTGACGGCGCGGTTCGTGGGCGCCGCGGTGCTGGTCCTGGGCGGTGTGGGCCTGTCCCTGCTGCCGCAGAGGCGCTGAGGCGGGGGTATACCCGACCCAGAAATCCCTTGCCATGCGGTCCGCTCTGCGCCAGCCTGAAGGCATCCAAGGCGTATTGCACAGATTTCAGACACCCGATTTCACGCAGGGGAGAGGTCCGATGTTCCGAAAGGCGACCTTCGCGATGGCCGCGGGGCTTGTGCTTGCGGGGCCTGCCTTGCGCCCTGCGCATGCCGACACGCAGCCCTATATCGGCGACATCATCATGGTCGGGTTCAACTTCTGCCCGCGCGACTGGGCGCCGTTGACCGGGCAGCTGCTGCCGATCGCGCAGCATCGCGCGCTCTACGCGCTGCTGGGCACGGCCTATGGCGGCGACGGGCAAACGAGCTTTGCCTTGCCGGACATGCGCGGCCGCGCGCCGGCTCATATGGGCGCGGGCGTGGGCACCAGCCCGCGCGCGCAGGGCGAGAAATTCGGCTATCTCGACATGCAGCCGGACGAGACGCACCTGCCGTCTCATATCCACGACGCCCAAAGCCGCGCGGAGTCCGCGCTGGTGGCCAGTGCCGCGCCGGTGGACAGCGCCAGCCCCGCCGAGGCCCGGTTCGGCCTCTGGCCCGAACCCACCGCGCCCGAGGCCGCGGATTTCGAGCCCATGCCCGCCCCGGACGGCGCCGCGCGCGAGCTTGCCCCGATCCGCACCCCCGAGGCGGATGGCCCCGAGGGCGAGGTGGTCGCCGTGCCCGGCTCCGGCCCGGGCGAAGAGGCCGACCCCCTTTTGCATGAACGGCTGGAACCTGCTGCCGACGCTCAGCCGCGCGAGGGTGCCAGCGACGCGCTGTCCCCCGTCACCACGCAGGCCGATCCTGCCGACGACACGGTCACCGCGCAGGCCGATCCCGCCAAGGCCCCCGAGACCGCGGCGCCCGAGGCGGATGACGATACGGTCACGGCGCAGGCCGACCCGGTGCCCGGGCCGTACTTCCCCGACGAGGCGCCCGATGCGGCCGACCCCACGCCGGACGCGGATGTCGCCGCCCCGGCAGAGACCGCGCCTGCCAGCGCCGCCTACGTGTCTGGCGAGGCGCCGCGCGCGGCCGCGCTGGCCGATGGCAGCGTGGTCACCTCGGCCTCGACCATCCTTGCGACGGCCGGCGCCTCGCAGCCTTTCGCGGTCAGCCAGCCCTCGGTCGGGATGATCTACTGCATCGCGCTCTACGGGGCCTTCCCGCCGCGCGACTAGGGCCGGCGCGTGCCGGAACCCGATTTCGAAACTCTGGGAGACAGAGATGTTTGAGACACAGACCCCGATCCTTCGCGCCGCAGCCGCGCTGGTGCTGGTGACCGCGCCGCTGCAGGCCAGCGCCGGGCCGCAGGCCTTCCTGGGCGAGATCATCCCGACCGCGGGCAGCTATTGCCCGCGCGGCACGGCCGAGGCCAATGGCCAGCTGCTCTCCATCGCCGACCATTCGACGCTCTATTCATTGCTGGGCACGACCTATGGCGGTGACGGGCAGACGACCTTTGCGCTGCCCGACCTGCGTGGCCGCGTCGCGGTGGGTGAGGGCACGGGGCCGGGGCTGAGCACGGTGCGGCAGGGGCAGGCCTATGGTGCGGAGACCCACGCGCTGAGCTATAACGAGATGCCCGAGCACACGCATGGCGCCAACAGCACCGCGACCTCGAAGCTGATGGCCAGCAGCGAGACCGCCGATCTGCGCGATCCCAACGGCGCGGTGCTGGCGCAATTCCCCGAGGCGCAGGGCTATTCCAAGGGCGGGCGGCTGGACACGGCCATGGCGCAGGGCACGGTCGAGACGCGGGTCGAGACAGAGGTGACCGCGGCGGGCGCCGGCGCGCCCTTCCCGCTGGCCCAGCCGACGCTGGTGCTGCGCTACTGCGTGGCGATTACCGGGGTCTACCCCTCGCGCAACTAGGCCTCAGCGCAGGATCGGCTCCAGCGGGTCATAGCCCAGCCCCTCGGACCAGGCGATGGCAGGCAGGCTGTCGGGCTTCAGCCGGATCCCGGCCAGCTCGGCGCGGGAAAAGAACTGGCGGCGGTGCACGATGCCCTCGGGGTCGCGCCAGTCCGGGCTCAGCCGGCCGGACAGGATCTCGCAGCGAAAGAACAGCTCGACCTGGTGGAAGCTGCCGGCGGGATCGTGGAACTCGTTGATCAGGCAGGGCGCGCCGACGGCGATCTGCAGCCCGGTTTCCTCGTGCACTTCGCGGGCGAGGTTGTCGGGCAGGCTGGCGCCCCGCTCCACCCCGCCGCCCGGGGCGCACCACAGGGTCGACTGGTTGCCGGGCCAGGCATTGACCAAGAGCAGGCGGTCGTCCTGCAGGATCACGGCGCGGGCGGCGAGGCGGGGCGCGGGCATGGCGTGCCTTTCGGTCTTCTCAGCGGGCAGGTGTCAGGCTATCCCGGCGCAGCGGAAAAGGGGAGCCGGCAGATGCCGTTGCGGATGACTTTGCAGGGCGCGCGGGTGATGCGGCCCGGCGGATGGGAGGACGGCCCGCTGGCCATGGCCGAGGGGGTGCTGTGCGATGCGCCCACTGGCCGCCATGTCGACCTGCAGGGGTTCGACATCCTGCCGGGCATCGTCGACGCGCATGGCGACGGGTTCGAGCGGCACGTGGCGCCCCGTCGCGGCGCCCTGCGCGAGCCCGAGGCCGGCGTGCTGGCCTGCGCGCACGAGATGGCCGCGGCCGGTATCACCACTGCCGTTCTGGCGCAGTTCTGGTCCTGGGAAGGCGGGCTGCGCGGGCCCGATTTCGCCGAGGACGTGTTCGACGCGGTTGCGCGGGTGGCGCCCACGGTGCCGATGGACCTGCGCATGCAGCTGCGGCTGGAGACGCATCTGCTCGACACGTTCGACAGGGTGGCCGAAGTGGTGGCGCGCTGCGGCATCGACTACGTCGTCTTCAACGACCACCTGCCGCATGACCGGCTGGCCGAGGGGCGGCGCCCGCCGCGGCTGACCGGTCAGGCGCTGAAATCCGGCCGCAACCCCGAGGCGCATTTCCGGATGCTGCTGGAGTTGCACGCACGCGGGCCCGAGGTGCCGGGCGCGCTGGACGAAATTTGCGCGCGATTGCAGGGGCTTGGCGTGACGCTGGGCAGCCATGACGACCGCGATGCGGAGAGCCGTGCGGCGTGGCGGGCGCGCGGGGCGCGGCTGGCGGAGTTCCCCGAGACCCGCGCCGCGGCCGAGGCGGCGCGACAGGGTGGGGACGGGATCGTGCTGGGCGCGCCCAACGTAGTGCGCGGGGCGAGCCACAAGGGCAATGCCTCGGCGCTGGAGCTGATCGAGGCGGGGCTTTGCGATGCGCTGGCCTCGGATTACCATTACCCCTCGCCCGCGCGGGCGGCGCGGCGCTGCGTCGAGCTGGGCGTGCTGGACGAGGTCGTGGCGTGGCGGCTGGTCTCGGAAGGACCGGCACGGCTGCTGGGCCTGTCCGATCGCGGGCGGCTGGCGCCGGGGTTGCGCGCCGACCTGGTGATCCGCGAGCGTGCCACCGGGCGCCTGGCCGCGACGCTCTGCGGTGGCGCGGTGGCCTTCATGAGCGGGGCGGTGGCGGCGCGTTTTCTGGGGTGAGGTCCGGGCCGCTCTCTGCCGGCGCGCCCCACGGGGCGCACAGGTCGGTTCGCGTTCAGGCCACGCAGGCCTTGGGGGATGCCCCCCAAACCCCCAGTGTTCAGGGCCGGGCCACGCGGTTGACATGGCCCATCTTGCGGCCGGGCTTGGTGTCGCGCTTGCCATAGAGATGCAGCGCGCAGGCCGGGTCGCGGGCCAGTTCGGCCGTGCGGTCGATCTCGTCCCCGATCAGGTTCTCCATCGTGACATCGGCAAAGCGCGTGCCGTCGCCCAGCGGCCAGCCGGCAATCGCGCGGATGTGCTGTTCGAACTGGTCCACGGTGCAGCCATTCTGGGTCCAGTGGCCGGAATTGTGCACGCGCGGCGCGATCTCGTTCACGATCAGCCCTTGCGGCGTCACGAAGAGCTCGACTCCCAGAACGCCGACATAATCGAGCGCGTTCAGGATGTTGGCGGCGATCAGCACGGCGTCGGTCACGCCGCGCTTGGGCAGGGTCGCGGGCACCTTGGTGGTGCGCAGGATGCCGTCGCGATGCGTGTTCTCGCCCGGATCGAAAGCGGCGACCTGGCCGTCGGCCCCGCGCGCGGCGATCACCGAGATCTCGGCGGTGAAGGGCACGAAGCCTTCGAGGATGGCGGGCGCGCCCTGCAGTTCTTCGAGCGCGGCGGCCGCCTGGTCGGGCCGGTCGATGCGCACCTGCCCCTTGCCGTCATAGCCGAAGCGCCGTGTCTTGAGGATGGCCGGCGTGCCCATGTCCTGCAGCGCCGCTGTCAGCGAGGGCAGGTCGGTGATTTCGGCGAAGGGGGCGGTCTTCAGCCCGAGCCCGGTCAGCCAGGTCTTTTCCGTCAGCCGGTCCTGGCTGACGCGCAGCGCCTCGCGCCCGGGGCGGATGGGGCAGAGCGCCTCGATCCGGTCGAGCGCGGCGGTGGGGATGTTCTCGAACTCGTAGGTGACGATATCGACCTGGCGGGCAAAGGCCTCGAGCGCGGGGCCGTCGTCATAGCCGGCGGTGGTCGTGGCGGCGGCAACATCGCCCGCGGGGGGCTGGGCGCCTGGCTCGAAGATGTGGCAGCGCAGGCCGAGCCGGCTGGCCGCGACGGCGAGCATGCGGCCGAGTTGGCCGCCGCCGAGGATGCCGATGGTCGATCCGGGGGGAAGCGGGGCGGTCATGGGGCGGCTCCTCGTGGCTGGTGTTTGTCCGTTTCGTACGTTTTGGACGGTGCTTCCGCCAGAGTGTCCGGAATGTCCAGCCCCAGACCCCTCCTCACCCGTCGCGCGCGGGCGTCTCGGGGATCGAGGCCGAGAGCGCGGCGCGCCAGGCGTCGAGCCGGTCGGCCAGCGCGGCGTCCTGTAGTGCCAGGATGCCGGCCGCCATCAGCCCGGCATTGCGCGCACCGGCGGCGCCGATCGCCATGGTGGCCACGGGAAAGCCGCGCGGCATCTGGAGGATGGAATAGAGGCTGTCCACCCCATTCAGGGCGCGGGTCTGGACCGGCACGCCGATCACCGGCACCCGCGTCTTCGAGGCCATCATGCCGGGCAGATGGGCCGCCCCGCCGGCGCCGGCGATGATCACCTGCAGCCCGCGCTCGACCGCGGTCTTGCCGTACTCCCAGAGCCGGTCGGGTGTGCGGTGGGCCGAGACGATGCGGACCTCGTGCTCGACCTGCAGCTCGTCGAGGATCTCGGCCGCCTCCTGCATGGTGGGCCAGTCCGACTGGCTGCCCATGATGATGCCGACCCTGATCCCGCTCATGCCACCCTCCGGCGCTGTTGAGCCTGCAGGCTAACCCGGTGCGGGGCCGGGGCACAAGTGCGGCTCAGGCGATGATGTCGGGCAGCAGCCGGTCCTCGATCAGGGCGATCTTGTCCTTCAACGCCAGCTTCTTCTTCTTGAGCCGCTGCAGCGTGATCTGGTCGGCCGTGCCGGTGCCCTGCATGGCGCGGATCGCCTCGTCGAGGTCGCGATGTTCGCGTCGGAACACCTCGAGCTCCACGCGCAGCACCTCGTCCGTCTTCATCGAAATATCCGTCGGCGCATTCATGGCAAGCCACCCCTGTGAGTTGGAGAGACCTGAAATATAGCGAAACTCGGGGCTTGCGCAAAGGGACTTGCGCCAATGCATGGCAAATCCCATATCTTTCGGGCGCGGCCGCCATAACGGGACCGTGCCTCTGACGGTCGCTTATGAACAGGACGTGTCGATGACAAAACTGACCTTGGCTTCCTATCCCCACATGCTGGGATTCGAACAGCTGGAGCAGCTGCTGGAGCGCACCGCGAAATCCAGCGAAGGCTATCCGCCCTTCAATATCGAGCAGACCTCGGAATGTTCCTACCGGATCACGCTGGCCGTGGCCGGGTTCCGCGAAGAGGATCTGTCGATCACCGTCGAGGATCGCCAGCTGGTGATCCGCGGACGCCAGAAGGATGACGGCGCCGAACGGGTGTTCCTGCATCGCGGCATTGCCGCGCGGCAATTTCAACGTAGCTTTGTCCTGGCGGACGGGGTCGAGGTTGGCGAGGCCGTGATGGAGAACGGCCTGCTGCATGTCGACCTCAAGATGAGCCGCCCGGAGACGGTGGTGCAGACGATCCAGATCAGGAAAGGGTGAGCACGATGTATACCAAGCACAGCTTCGACAAGGTGGATGACGGGCGTCTGGTCTACGTGCGCCCGGTCAAGGCCGAGGATCTTCCCGACGACGTGCGCGAGCAGGTCGGCGGCATGGACACGCTCTACGCGGTGCACCGCGCCGATGGCGAGCGCCTGGCGCTGGTCAAGAACCGCTCGCTGGCCTTCATGCTGGCGCGGCAGAACGACCTGGCGCCGGTGACCGTGCACTGAGCAGCGGAGGGCGACGCACCGGCGTCGTCCCGGTCCGATGCGCGGGGCAGGTGGTGCCTCGCGCGGGGGCGCCGATGGGTCGGCTCAGTTCGAGAGCGGCGGCCAGATCCCGTAGCGCGCATGCAGTTCGGCCGCACAGCGCTCATTCGCCTGCGCGCGAGAGAGCCCGTCAATCTCGGCATCCTGCAGATCGTGGTCCAATGTGCGCGGCTCGCAGAGCGCACGCGCGTCGCGGGAGAGCGTAATCGGGATGCGCGCCCGGGCGAGATGGCCCGAGATCCAGATGTCATCGACGGCCTGCGCGGCAGGCGGCAAATCGAAGAGCGCGGCATCGAACAGGTGCGCGCTGACACGCACCCCCGAGAATCCTTGCGCCACGTCGACCTGTGGCGCGTCGACGCCCTGCCGGCGCAAGCGGCGCACGGACCAGCCCGAGGCGGCGGTAACACGGTCCTCCGGCCCTGCCAGCGCGTCCAGCCAGCCGGCACCATAGATCACGTCATCGTCGCAATAGGTGATCTCGGCTTGTGGATAGGCCCGCAGGGCGGGCAGCAGCTTGGTCGCGGGGCCGAAATCGGTGTCGGACCACAGCAGCGTCACGCCGCCGGGCAGCGGCGGGGGCTTCATCGGCCCGGGAAAGCGCCGGTAGTGCCGGGGCAAGGCCAGCACGACGCGGTCGGCGCCTTGCGCCAGAAGGCTTTCCAGCGTCGGTCCGATGGCGGAAAACCGCGGCGGAATCGAGGTGAGGGAAATCACGCGCATGCCGCCCCCTGTGGCACGGGGGCGGCCGCGTCAAGCCGGCTTACACGACCTTGGTCGTGACCGAGATATTGCCCTTGGTGGCATGGCTGTAGGGGCAGATCTCGTGGCCCGCATCGGCGGTCTTCTGCACCTCGGCCGTATCGACACCGGGGAAATGCACTTCCAGCTCGACCGTCAGGCCGAACCCCTTGTCCGAGCGCGGGCCGATCCCGACCTTGGCGGTCACGGTGGCATCGTCCGGCACCTTGGCGAGGCTGTCATCCTGCGAGGTCGCGAATTTCATCGCACCCAGGTAGCAGGCCGCATAGCCCGAGGCGAAGAGCTGTTCGGGATTGTGCCCGGTGCCCGAGCCCCCCAGCGCCTTGGGCGGGGTCAGGTCGAGGTCGATGGCGCCGTCCTCGGTCTTGACGTGGCCCTCGCGGCCGCCGGTCGCGGTGGCGGCGATGGTGTATTTCACGTCGATGCTCATGACAGTGTCCTCCTTTATATCGTGGACGATATGATCGTGTATATGGTGGCGCCCGAGGTTGCGACAAGATCGGGCGCGACCTATTTCACGGCCATGTCGCAAACGCCTGCCTCTCCCGACACGTTCCTCTGTTTCAGCCTCGCCTCGGCGGCGCGGGCGATGAACCGGGTCTACGCGCCGCTGCTGGAGCCGCTGGGCCTGACCTATCCGCAATACATGGTGCTGGTGGCGCTCTGGGCGCGCGATGCCCAGCCTGTGGGCGCCATCGGGGCGCAGCTGGCGCTGGAGACGAACACGCTGACGCCGCTGCTCAAGCGCATGTCCGAGGCCGGGCTGGTCACCCGCACGCGCAGTGCGGCGGATGAACGGCAGGTGATCGTCACCCTGACCGGGCGCGGCCGTGCCCTGCAGGAGGCTGCTGCCCACATCCCCGACGCGATCCTCGCGGCAACGGGCCTGCCCGCCGATGAGGCCGCCGCCCTGACCCGGCAGGTCAACGCGCTGCGCGACCGGTTGGCGGCCGTCGACACGGACGCGTAACGCGGACGTGACCGGTCGTGGCCCTGCGTGACCGGCTCGGCTGCTACCGTGAGAGGGCGGCGCGCAAGGTGCCGCGTTTTCACAGGGAGGACGATCATGACAAGAGCGACAAGTACACTGGCCGCATTGGCCATGGGCGCGGCCGTCATGGCCAGTGCCCAGGAGGCGCCGTTTGGCGCCGAGGACGATATCGACTATGCCGCACAGCTCTGGGAGGCCATGGCCGATGCCGGTCTGGTTGGTGACGGCGCCGTGCTGGCCGCGCCCTACGAGGGGGTGGAGCCGCACGGGCTGATGCTGGAGACCTTCTACACCACGACCGAGATCGACGGTCACGAGGGCGCGCTGGTGGTCAAGCGCAACTATGGTCCTGCCGGTGTCACTGCGGACGAGGTGCTGGCCGACCCGGCCGGTCACCTTGCGGCGGTCACCGTGATGTTCCAGCGTGAAGAAGGGTATGACGCGGAAACCCGCGACTGGTTCTACGCCAAGTACCTGCCCGACGGGACGCTCGACCGAAACCCCAAGGACATGGCATTGGCCGGTCTCGTGGGCAAGAATGCGGATGCGGGCTGCATCGCCTGCCATGCGGGCGCGGCGCCGGATTACCTGTTCACGACGGATGCCATGTTGCCCGGCATGCGCTAGGCCGCGGCAATCTGGCGGACGATTCGGCGCTTCGCCGCGCTATACTGGGCGCAGCCTTGACCGAGGATGCCGCCATGACCGACCGCCCGGAACGCTACGCCCCCGCCCAGATTGCCCTGCACTGGGGCATCCTCGTGCTGTTCGCGCTCAACGTGCTGATCGGGGACGGCATGGAAGAGGCGCTGCGGCTGCGCCTCGACGGGGCCCTGCCGGCGGGGCTGTCGGCGCGGGTGCATCCGCCGGTGGGCGTGGTGGTGCTGCTGCTGACGCTGATCCGGATCGGGCTGCGTTGGCAGAACGGGGCGCCGGCGCTGCCCGAAACCGTGCCTCCGCTGATGGCCCGGGCCTCGCACTGGATGCACATGGCGCTCTACGCCCTGCTGATCGCGATCCCGTTGACCGGCATGATGGCCTGGGGCGGCGGCCTCCGCGCTGCCGGCGAGGTGCACGAGGCCCTGATCACCGCGACCCTGATCCTTGTCGCCGGCCACGCCGCGGCGGCGCTGGTGCATCACTTCGTCTTGAAGGACGGCCTGCTGCGCCGGATGAGCCCGCGGGGGTGAGGCCCGAAGCGCCTCATCATTTCATCGGATAGCGCTTGCCATTGACCGAGGTGCCGCTCTTGTAGATCAGCGCCGGCTTTGCATCCTGCGGGCGTTTGTCGAAATAGAAGACGATCTTCTTTCCGGTGCGCGTGTCGAGTATTTCGACATTGCCATTGGAAAAGACCCGAAAGGTGCCTTTTTCCGAGCTGGAGCGATGCTTGAATTCGAAGGTGCCATCGCTCCGGAAAATGCCGACGCTGCCTGCCTCGAAGGCAATCGGGCCTTGTGACAGCAGCGTGGCCACCTGTTGACCCCCGAGTTTTTCGGCATGGGCGGCTGTCGCGCCGATGAGCAGGGTGACGGTCAAAAGAAATTTCCGCATTTGAACACTCCATTCGATCTGAATGGCTCGGAGATTTAACCGCAGCCGCGAAACGCGCAACGGAAAAAGGCCGGGGACGATCCCCCGGCCTTTCCTTTGGTCCTATGCTGCTCAGTTGCCGCTCAGTGGCCGGCGATCAGGCCCATGGATTCGAGCTTGAGTATCACCTGGTGGGCGCAGTTGTCGACATCGACATTCTCGGTGTCGACGCGCAGCTCGGGGCTTTCGGGCTCTTCATAGGGGTCCGAGATGCCCGTGAACTCCTTGATCTTGCCTTCGCGGGCCAGCTTGTAGAGCCCCTTGCGGTCGCGGCGCTCGCATTCCTCGAGCGAGGTCGAGACATGCACCTCGGCAAAGGCGCCGTATTGCTCGATCATCTCGCGCACGGCGCGGCGGGTCGCGGTATAGGGCGCGATGGGCGCGCAGATCGCGATGCCGCCGTTCTTGGTGATCTCGGAGGCCACGTAGCCGATGCGCTTGATGTTCAGGTCGCGGTGCTCTTTCGAGAAGCCCAGCTCCGACGACAGGTGCTTGCGGACCACGTCGCCGTCGAGCAGCGTCACCGGGCGGCCGCCCATCTCCATCAGCTTGACCATGAGCGCGTTGGCGATGGTCGACTTGCCCGAGCCGGACAGGCCGGTGAAGAACACGGTGAAGCCCTGCTTGGCGCGCGGCGGCTTGGTCTTGCGCAGCTCGTTGACCACCTCGGGGAAGGAGAACCAGTCGGGGATTTCCAGCCCCTCGGACAGGCGGCGGCGCAGCTCGGTGCCCGAGATGTTCAGGATGGTGACGTTCTCGCGGTCGGCGATCTCGTCGGCGGGCTCGTACTGGGCGCGCTCCTGCACGTAGACCATGTGCTTGAAATCGACCATCTCGACGCCGATCTCGGACTGGTACTCGCGGAACATGTCCTGCGCGTCATAGGGGCCGTAGAAATCCTCGCCCTGGCTGTTCTTGCCGGGGCCGGCATGGTCGCGGCCGACGATGAAGTGGGTGCAGCCATGGTTGGCGCGGATCAGCCCGTGCCAGACGGCCTCGCGCGGGCCGGCCATGCGCATCGCCAGCGGCAGCAGCGACATGGTGGTGGTCGATTGCGGGTACTTGTCCAGCACCGCCTCGTAGCAGCGCACGCGGGTGAAATGGTCGACATCGCCCGGCTTGGTCATGCCCACGACGGGGTGGATCAGCAGGTTGGCCTGGGCCTCTTTCGCGGCGCGGAAGGTCAGTTCCTGGTGCGCGCGGTGCAGCGGGTTGCGGGTCTGGAAGGCGACGACCTTGCGCCAGCCCAGCTTGCGGAAATAGGCGCGCAGCTCGTTCGGCGTGTCGCGGCGGCTGCGGAAGTCATAGTGCACGGGTTGCTGGATGCCGGTGACCGGTCCGCCCAGATAGACCTCGCCCGCGGTGTTGTGCAGGTAATAGACCGCCGGGTGCGCCTGGTCGTCGGCGCCAAAGACCTTCTCGGCTTCGCGCGACTTGTTCGGCACCCATTTGTCGGTGACCGTCATGGTGGCGAGGATCACGCCCTCGGCATCGCGCAGCGCGATGTCCTGGCCCAGCTCGATCTTGTCGGCGAAGGCCTGGCTGACATCCAGCGTGATCGGCATCGGCCAGAGCGACCCGTCCGACAGACGCATGTCGGAAACGACGCTGTCATAGTCCTTTTCGCTCAGGAAGCCCTTGAGCGGGTTGAAGCCGCCATTCATCAGCAGCTCCAGGTCGCAGACCTGGCGCGGGGTCAGGTCATGGCTGGTCAGCTCGCCGGCCTCGACCTTCAGTTTCTGCGCGCTGTCATACGAGACATAGAGCTCGGGAATGGGCGCCAGGTTGTTCTGCATGAATTTACTCCTGTACTTCAAAGGGACAAGACCGCTGCCCACGCCGGTCAGCTCGGCATGCAGCGCGTCGTATTCTGCGAGTTTGCGGGCCAGGAACCGGTCGATGAGCCGGTTCTTCGTGACGGCGCCGCGGGCGGTCAGCGCATAGCCGTAGCGCTGCCGCCGGTCGGGGCCGTCCCGTTCGGTGACCTTGACGAAGCCGTGATCCGCGGCGGTGCGCAGATAGGCGTTGAGCCGTCCCAGCGAGATCCCGAGCGCCTTCGCCGTGACCCTCTGGGACACGTCGGGCGTCTCGTCGAGCTGACGCAGCAGGCGGAACAGCTGGTCTTCGTCGATCTGCGGAGGGAGGGAGGGGGCGGGGGTCATCATGCGGCGGCGTCAAAGTGTGTTCAGTGCTGAACGCATCGCACGGGACGTCGCGGAAGGAAAGTCGGAGTTTGCGAAGGGCGGGGATTTCCGCCACTGTGACCGGCCTGCCACGGTTTTGAGCCCCGCCCGCCGCGAATGGTGGCGGACAGGATGCCGGTCGTGATCCGGGGCGGGTTCTTGGCGCAAGGATCTTGCGCCGGGCCATGGTGCCCGCCGCGAGGCTCGGCGGCGCCCCGGCCCGGATGGCGCGACTCAGTCGCGCCGGTGCAGCCGGATCGGCAAGCCGCCGCGCGGTTTCGGGATCGGCAGGCGCTGCCACTGGACCGGGCGCTTGGTCGCGAGGCGCACCCGGTGGCGCGAGAGCAGGGCGCGGACATAGGATTTCACCTGCATCACCGAGAAATGCAGCCCGAGGCATTTATGCGCGCCGCCGCCGAAGGGCGCATAGGCGAAGCGGTGGGACAGGTGCTCGGCCCGGTCGGGGGCGAAGCGGTTGGGATCGAAGCGCAGTGGGTCGGGGAAATGGGCCGGGTCCAGCATCACCGTGCCGGGCATGGCAGTGACATGGGTGCCGGCGGGGATCCAGGTGCCCTGCCAGTCGAAGCCGCGCAGCGCGAGCCGTGGGATGAAGGGCACCGGGGCCATCAGGCGCATGGTCTCGTTGAAGACCCGCTCGGTCAGCGGCATGGCGCCCAGCATGTCCGGCGTCAGCGGCCCGTTACCGGTGGCGCGCACCTCGCGGGCCAGCGCCTCCTGCCAGTCGGGATGCAGGGCCAGGTACCATGTCAGCGCGCTCAGCGCCGAGGCGGTGGTGTCATGCGCGGCCATCATGAGGAAGTTGAAATGGTCGACGATCTCGTCATCGCTCCAGCCGCGCCCGTCCTCGTCGCGGGCGCGGCACATGCGGCTGAAGAAATCCGCGCCATCCCCGGCGCGGCGGTCGTCGATCATTTCGCGGAACCGGGCGGTCAGCCGGGCGCGGGCCGTCACGCCGCGCCGGTAGCGGGTGAAGGGCAGGGGCTTGCGGATCACGGTCAGCCCGGCGGCGATCTCGTCGGATAACGCGCGGTTCAACTTGGGCGCTTCGGGGCTGTCCACGGGCAGGCCCATGAAGACATGCGCGCCGAGGCGCAGCGTCAGGTCCTTGAGCGCGGGGTAGAGGCGCAGCGGCCGGTCCAGGGGCCAGCGCGCCACCTGCGCGGCCATGGCCGGCGCGGTTATCGCCAGGTAGCTGTCCAGCGCCGGCTTGCGGAAGGCCGCCGTCATGATCCGGCGATGCGTGCGGTGATCGTCGAAATCGCGCAGGAACAGCCCGCCGGGAAAGAGATCGGCCACCGTGTCCCAGCCGCCCGCGCCGGAAAAGATCCGGTCGGGGTCGGTCAGGATGTATTCCGTTCCCGCCGCCGAGGCGAGGCAGACGCGCCAGCGCCCGAACATCGAAATGCGGTAGATCTCGCCATAGGCGTCGATGCAACCCATGTGCAGCCCATAGGCGTCGCGGATCAGGTCCAGCGTGTTGCCGATCAGCGGCGTCTGGGCGGGGGCGGGGATGTGGGACAGGTCCTTGGGCATGGCAGACTCCGGGCGGGAAAGACCGGCGCACTATGCCGCCGGCCTGCCTGCCGTTGCCGCCGGCCCGGTCGTGGCGCGCGGCCCGTTAACGGGGGCGCGCCACGGGGCGTCAATGCGTGGCGTCGACCGGGGCGCCGTAACCCAGCGGCTCGGTCACGTCCTTGCCGGAATCCTCGCCCTGCTCGGCCAGCCAGCGCTCGGCTTCGAGCGCGGCCATGCAGCCCATCCCGGCCGAGGTCACCGCCTGCCGGTACTTGTGGTCGGTCAGGTCGCCCGCGGCAAAGACCCCGGGGATCGAGGTCGCGGTGGAATCGGGCTGGGTGACCACGTAGCCGCCCATATGCGTCTCGAGCTTGTCCTTGACCAGCTCGTTGGCCGGCGCATGGCCGATCGCCACGAAGACCCCGGCACAGGGGATCTCGGTGATCTCGCCGGTCTCGACATGACGCACGCGCACGCCGGTCACGCCCTTGGGATTGTCCTCGCCGACCACCTCTTCCAGCTGGTGGAACCACAGCGTCTCGATCTTGTCGTGCTTGAACAGCCGGTTCTGCAGGATCTTCTCGGCGCGCAGCTCGTCGCGGCGGTGGATCAGCGTCACCTTCGAGGCGAAGTTGGTCAGGAACAGCGCCTCTTCCACGGCCGTGTTGCCGCCGCCGATCACCACGATCTCCTTGCCGCGGTAGAAGAAGCCGTCACAGGTGGCGCAGGCCGAGACGCCGAACCCCTTGAACGCCTCTTCCGAGGGCAGGCCCAGCCACTTGGCGCGCGCGCCGGTGGCCAGGATGACGGCGTCGGCGGTGTAGACGGTGCCCGAGTCGCCATGTGCCGTGAAGGGCCGGTTGTCCAGGTCCAGCCTGTTGATGATGTCGCCCACGATCTCGGTGCCGACGGCGCGTGCATGGGCCTCCATGCGCACCATCAGGTCGGGGCCCTGCACCTCGGTATCGCCGGGCCAGTTCTCGACCTCGGTCGTGGTGGTCAGCTGGCCGCCGGGCTCCAGCCCCTGCACGAGGATCGGCTCCAGCATGGCGCGGCTGGCATAGACCGCGGCGGTATAGCCGGCCGGGCCGGAGCCGATGATCAGGACCTTGGTGTGACGGGTATCGGACATGGGGTCAGCTCCTTTTGCGCCGGATCGAAGGCTGATATAGACCTTGGGCAGCAGCGGCGAAAGGGGGCCACGGGTCGCGGCCCGTGCCCGCGCGCCCGGCCGGAAAATTCCGAAACGGCAAAAGAATCTTGCGCAATTGGGAAACATTATTGCGCATCCCCGCGGTGGTGTTATAACAATCGCGAAATTCGCGGAGGGAAAGATGCCGTCGCACCGGCTTGATCCGATCGATCGCAAGATATTGAGCGAGCTGCAGGCCGACGGCCGCATGACCAATGTGGAACTGGCGCGCCGGGTCGGCATCTCGGCCCCGCCCTGTCTGCGGCGCGTGCGCGTGCTGGAGGAACAGGGCTTCATCCGCGGCTATCATGCCGAGGTGGACGCGCGCGAGCTGGGCTTCGAGGTGCAGGTCTTCGTCATGGTCGGGCTGCAGAGCCAGGCCGAGGCGGACCTGCGCGCCTTCGAGGAGCTGTGCAAGGGCTGGTCGCTGGTGCGCGAGTGCCACATGCTGAACGGCGAGGTCGATTTCCTGCTGAAATGCGTCTCGCCCGACCTGTCCACCTTCCAGAGCTTCCTGACCGCGCAGCTGGTCAGCGCCGCGAACGTGGCCAGCGTGAAGACCTCGCTGGTGATCCGCGACGCCAAGGACGAGCCCGGCGTGCCATTCGACATCCTCGAAGAGCGGCTGAACCGCAGCGCCTGAGCGCTGCGACCGGCACGGTCAGGTGTCGAGCAGGCTGTCGATCGCTTCGCGCGTGGTGCGGGTCAGCGAGACCTGGCCGAAATCGTCCAGCCCGCCCAGGTTGGGAAAGAGCGACAGGAACAGCGCGCGCATGTTCTGCCCCAGCATCTGGCTGGCGGTCTTGCCGGGGTGATAGGTCTCGAACTCGACCCCGCCGATCGACAGCACCGTGTGCCGGGGCACCATCAGGTGATAAAGCTGCACCGTGCCGGCTGGCGTCACCTCGACGAACCGGTCGCCATCGGCATAGTCGGCCACCGGCGCCAGCACCCGGTCCTGCCCGATCAGCGTCTTGAGCCGGTCATGGCGCACCACCCGCCGCGCGGCCGGGCCCAGCAGGATGTCCATCGGCGGCCGGCCCGGCCCGCAGGCATCGGCGGTGACGCGGGTCAGTTTCGACAGGCTGGTGGTCTGCGGATCCTGCCCGGGCAGGTAGGTGGTGGAGCCGATCCAGGTGATCGGCTCGGTGCCGCTGGCGGTCTGGATGTAGTCGCCGGGCAGCAGGTCCTCGACCGCGACGGCGCCGCGCACGGTCTGGATCAGCGTGCCGCGGGCAAAGGCAGTGGCGCATTCCTCGAAGAGCGGCGTGGCCGGGGCGACATGTTGCTTGAACGAGACGGTGAGATCCGGAAGCAGAGCGGCGACCTCGTATTTGCGCATGAGAGAGGGTGCGCGGCGAGGTCGCCCGTCCGACGGCAAGACGCGCCGCGTGGGCTGCGGGAGAGAGAGCGCGTGCTGCGTTTCTGCAAGGTCGCGATGGAGACTCGACATGTGATCACCCCTTGGGTTGGTCACATCCGTGCTGGCCCCCACCAACAACGACAGAAGGACTGTTACTCTTACCGGATGGCGCGGGCGCTTCGGCCCGTGCGCTGATCTCGGTTTAGACCCAATGCGGGAGGCGCGTCAAAATTGGCGCCGGTCTGGCCATGTGTGGCGGATCAATACTGTCGGGAAAGGCGGGATTGTCGAAAAAGTGGCGACGTCTTCGCCACAATTCGGCGCGGGACCGCGCCGAATCGGATCTCGGGGGCGGGCGTCGGCCCGGATCAGGCGCGCTTGAGCTGCGGGGCCGGGGCGCGACGCCGCGCGATCATGGTGCTGCGCGGCGTGCCGCGTTCCCAGGGCATGCGGGTGTCGCAGGTGCGGGCGGTCTCGATGATCGACTTGATGAAGCGGCGCTGCGGTTTCATGGCGATGGCTCCTTGCCTGTGTTGTCGCTGTTCTGGAAACAACGATGGCGGCCAATTCGGGCAAGCCTGTGGCAAGATCGGGATAATACCGGGGAGGCGGCGGCATTGTTTCCGCAGGCCGCGCGGGCCGCGCCGGTCAGATCCGGATGGTCGAGATCAGCCGGCCGTAATCGGCCTCTTTCGCATGGGTCGCGCGGCGGTAGGAATAGAAGCGCGCGGCGTCGGAATAGGTGCAATGCCGCGTCCATTCCGCCTCGACCCCGGCCTGCCGCAGCCGGTGCAGCCCGTAGGCCGGCAGATCAAAAAGCAGACGGTCGCCCTCGCCGCCGATGAAGAACCGCGCGTTGACCGGGTCCTCCATCAGGAAATCCTCGAAGAACTCGGGCCCGACCTCGTAGGCGGCCTGGCTGATCGTGGGGCCGATCACCGCGCGGATCCGCTCGGTCCGTGCGCCGAGGGCGACCATCGCCTCGATCGTGGCCTCGAGCACGCCGTCGCGCGCGCCACGCCAGCCGGCATGGGCGGCCCCGATCACCCCGGCCTCGGCATCGGCAAAAAGGACGGGCTGGCAATCGGCGGTCAGCACCGCCAGCGCCAGCCCCGGGGTCGCGGTGGCCAGCGCGTCGACCCGCGGGCGCGGATCGTGCAGCGGGCCCGTCACGGTGACGACCTCGGCCGAATGCACCTGGTTGACGGTCACCAGCTCGCGCGGGGTGACCTGCATCGCCTCGGCCACGCGGCCGCGGTTGATGGCGACGATCTCGGACTGGTCGGAGGAGCCCGCGCCGCAGTTCAGCCCGGCAAAGATGCCCGAGGATGCGCCGCCGCGCCGGGTGAAGAACCCGTGCCGGAACGGCGTCAGCGAGGGCGCGGTGATGATCTCGAGCGTCATGGCTCCAATCCGGGTGGCGGCGACCCTCTCTCCGGGTAGAGGGCGAGTGTCTTGAACAGTGACCCCATTTCGGACGGGTGCGTCAACCGGCGATGTGCGGCGATATGGGCGTCGAGCGCGGCGCCCGTCAGGCCGCGGGCCAGCGCCTGGGCGCGGGCGGTGATGCCCAGCCGTTCGAGGAACACGCCCTGCGGGGTGATCCGGCTGTGCCGGGCGGGCGCGGCGGCCCCGGCCAGCGCCTCGAAATCCACATGCGCGGTCAGGTCGGCCTGCCCGGGCGCGGCGAAAGGGTCGGCGGGCGCATGGCCCGAGAGGGCCTGCAACGTGTCGCCAAGGCTGCGCCAGTCGCCGTAATCGGTGATCAGCGCGGCGCCGCCATGCGCGGCGATGCGCCGGCCGATCTCGGCCATGATGGCGGCGGCGGGGGCGCAGGTCTCGACGATGTCGCCCTCTTCGGTATCCTCCAGCCGGTGGGCCAGCGCCGCCTGCGCGGCCGGATCGGCCAGCCCCAGCACCAGCCGGCCCTCTTCCAGCCCGACCACCCGTTCGCGCCAGGCCGCGCCGCTGCGTTGGAACTGGCGGATCGGCAGGGCGTCGAAGAACTCGTTGGCGACCAGCAGCAGCGGTGCCTCGGGCAGGGTGGCGACGCTGTCATGCCATGTCGGATCAAGGCCGCCCAGCCGCTCGGCCTGCGCGGCGCGCAGGGTGGGCGAGGTCTCGACCAGATGCAGTTCCAGCGCGTCGTGGAAGCCGGGCACGCCGCGCGTGGCGCGCAGCGCGTCGGCCATCAGCGTGCCGCGCCCCGGGCCCAGCTCGGCCAGGGTGACCGGCGCGGGGGCGCCCTGATCCAGCCAGGCCTGCGCCAGCGCGAGCCCCGTCAGTTCGCCATACATCTGGCTGATCTCGGGCGCGGTGGTGAAATCGCCCGCGGCGCCCAGCGGATCGCGGGTGCTGTAATAGCCATGGTCGGGATGCATCAGGCAGGCTGCCATGTAGTCCGACAGCGGCATGGGCCCGGAGGCGGCGATCTGGCGGGTAAGAATCGAGGCGAGCGGCGTCATCGCCCGTGTGGTGCCGCCTGCGGGTGCGGATGGCAAGGGTTCAGGCCCGGCCGGGGTCGCGGTGGCGCTGCCGCGCCCAGGCCACCACCAGCAGCCCGCCCGCGATCATCGGCAGGGTCAGCAGCTGGCCCATGGTCAGCCCGATCCCGTCCACGTGCAGCGCAAGGCCCAGCGGGTTGTCCGGCCCCACGAACTGGGCGTCGGGCTGGCGGAAGAACTCGACGATGAAGCGCCCGATCCCGTAGCCGGCAAAGAAGATGCCCGCGATCAGCCCCGGCGATTTGAGTGCGCCGCGCCGCACCAGCCAGAGGATCACGAGGCCGAGGATCAGCCCTTCGAGCGCGGCCTCGTAGAGCTGCGAGGGGTGGCGCGCGCAGAGCATGCCGGCGGGCTGGCCGCAGGCCTGCGCCAGCTGGCCGGGAAAGATCACCGCCCAGGGCAGGTCCGACGGGCGACCCCAGAGCTCGGCATTGACGAAATTGGCCAGCCTTCCCAGCAGCAGCCCCGGCGGGGTGGCCAGCGCCAGCATGTCGGCGCAGGAGGCCGGCGGAATCCGCTGGGTGCGGCAGAACAGCCAGACGGCGGCCACCACGCCCAGCAGCCCGCCATGAAAGGCCATGCCGCCCTGCCAGATCATCGGGATCTCCCAGGGGTGGGACAGGTAGTAGCCGGGCATGTAGAACAGCACGAAGCCCAGCCGCCCGCCAAGGATGATGCCGAGGATCACCCAGGTCAGCAGGTCCTCGACCTGCTTGGCGCTCATGGGCGCGCTGTCGCCGGGCCACAGACCGGGGCGCCGGATCGCCGCCAGCGCCAGGCGCCAGCCGATCAGGATGCCGGCGATATAGGCCAGCGCGTACCAGCGCAGCGCGAACTCGATCCCGAACAGGCTGATCGAGAAGACCTCGGAGGAGAGGGGCGGAAAGGGGATGGCGGCCAACATGCGTCCTGTTGCCTCTGGCGGGTCGGGGAAGTCAACCTTGTGGGGCGGGTGTCATCGCACCATATAGTGAGGAAACGCAACGGCGGAGTGACCCATGCAGACGCGCAACAAGGTATTCGACGACATCTCGCAGCTGATGACCAACGCCATGGGCGTGGCGCAGGGCGCACGGGAAGAGGCCGAGACGGCCATGAAGGGCATGGTCGATCGCTGGCTGGCCGATCGCGACTTCGTCACCCGCGAGGAGTTCGACGCGGTGCGCGCCATGGCGCAGAAGGCCCGCGAGGAGAACGAGGCGCTGAAGGCAAGGATCGCGGCGCTGGAAGAGAAGTGAGGTCTGGCGGGACGGCGCTCGTTCTGGCGAACATCGCCCCGCCCACCATCCCCGGCCCGCGCGCCCGTGACCCCCGTGGCGCCCCGGGCCCGGCCGACATGAAAACCCCCGGATGGCCTGCGCCTCCGGGGGTTTTTGGTTCCTGAGGGTCCGAAAGGTCTTAGTGGGCGACCGCGGTCTTGCGCGGCACGCAATCGAGATGGCCGTCCACATAGGTCAGCCGCTTGGTCACGTCCTTGCAGCGGATATGGCCGTAATGCCCCTTGGAATAGGGCGTGTAGGGCGTGTAGCACAGGTGCTTGTCGCAGGCCGTGTCATGCACGCTGTAGCCCCAGCGTTGATAGTGCTTCTTCTTGTGATGGTCCGCCGCGCCTGCAACCGTCGAGGCGGCCAGGGCAAAGGCGCCGATGGCGGCAATATTCAGAAGTTTCATAATCGTCCTCCGGTGTGAAATGTGTCGCAAGCTTAGCAGATTCGATTTTGCGCGATGCCCCGTTTTTCCCTTGAAACGCGCTTACTTGTCCCGTTCCCGGAAACCGTGAGCGGCTTGCGGAAGGGCACGGCCAAGGCACGGGCCGTTTGACAAGCCCCGTGCCCCCGGGCCTAAGGTCGCGCCAGCATGTGGGAGGATGGACGTGTTTCTTGGCCTGGACCTTGGGACCTCGGGGCTGCGCGCGCTGCTGGTCGATGAAGACGGCGCGCCGGTGGCGAGCGTGTCGGAGAGCTGCGCCGTCGCGCATCCCGCCCCGGGCTGGAGCGAGCAGGATCCGGCAGAGTGGGTCGCGGCGCTTGATCGCGCCATGGCGGCCCTGTGTGCCGAGCGCGGCGCGGCCATGGCGCGGGTCCGCGCGATCGGTGTCTCGGGGCACATGCATGGCGCCGTCTGCCTTGATGCCGCGGGCGGTGTGCTGCGACCCTGCATCCTGTGGAACGACACGCGCAGTTTCGCCGAGGCGGCCGAGCTGGACGCGACCGAAGGCGTGCGCGGGCTGTCGGGCAATATCGTCTTTCCCGGTTTCACCGCGCCCAAGCTGCTCTGGATGCAGCGCCACGAGCCCGAGGCCTTCGACCGGGTGGCCAAGGTGCTGCTGCCGGCGGGCTACATGAATTTCCACCTGACGGGGGCGTATTTCGCCGACATGTCCGACAGCGCGGGCACCGCCTGGCTGGACGTGGGCGCGCGGGGCTGGTCGGACCGGCTGCTGACGGCAGGTGCGATGCGCCCCGACCAGATGCCGGCGCTGGTCGAGGGCTGCGAGGCCGGTGGCACGCTGCGCCCGGAGCTGGCCGAGCGCTGGGGCATGACGCGCGACGTGATCGTGGTCGGCGGCGCCGGGGACAACGCGGCCGCGGCCTGCGGCGTCGGCGCGCTGCGCGAGGGGGCGGGATTCGTCTCGCTGGGCACGTCGGGCGTGCTGCTGACCGGGCGCGATGGCTATGCGCCGCGGCCCGACAGCGCGGTGCACACCTTCTGCCACGCGGTGCCGGGGCAATGGTACCAGATGGGGGTGATCCTGGCCGCGACGGACAGCCTGAACTGGCTGTCGCGGATCACCGGGGTCACGCCGGCCGCGCTGTCGCAGGAACTGGGAGAAACCATCGACGGGCCCGGGCGGCTGCGCTTCCTGCCCTATCTCTCGGGCGAGCGGACGCCGCACAATGACAGTCACGTGCGCGGAGCCTTCTTGAACCTCGACGTGGGCACCGACCGGGCCGCCATGACGCAGGCGGTGATGGAGGGCGTGGCATTTGCCATGCGTGACTGTGCCGAGGCGATCGGCAGCACCGGTGTTGCGCTGAACAGCCTGCTGGCCATCGGCGGCGGCGCGGCCTCGCGCTACTGGGTCGAGACCATCGCCACCGAGCTGGGCCTGCCGCTGGACCTGCCCGAGGCAGGTGATTTCGGCGCGGCGCTGGGCGCGGCGCGGCTGGCCATGGTGGGCGCCGGGGTGGGATCCCCGGACGAGATCATGACCCGGCCGGGCGTGGCCCAGACGATCGAGCCGCGCGCCGAGCTGGCGGGCGCCTATGACGAGGCATGGCGCGCCTATCGCGCCACCTATCCGGCCGTGAGGGAGGTGACATGAGCACGGGATTTTTCGACGGAATCGACCGGGTCCGCTACGAGGGGCCGGACAGCGACAGCCCGCTGGCCTATCGGCATTACGACCCGGACGAGATCGTCATGGGCAAGCGGATGGAGGACCACCTGCGCTTTGCCGTGGCTTGGTGGCATTCCTTTGCCTGGGAAGGGGGCGACCCGTTCGGCGGCCCCACCTTCGAGCGGCCCTGGCACCCGCAGGACGACATGGGCCGTGCCAGGATGAAGGCGGACGTGGCCTTCGAGATGTTCGAGATCCTCGGCCAGCCCTTCTATTGCTGGCACGATGTCGATCTGCGCCCCGAACAGGGCAATTTCGCCGACAACCTCTCGACGCTGGAGGAGATTACCGACTACCTCGGCGAGAAGATGCAGGGCACCGGCACAAGGCTGCTCTGGGGCACCGCCAACATGTTCTCGCATCGGCGCTGGATGTCGGGCGCGGCGACCAACCCGGACCCGGATGTCTTTGCCTTCGCCGCCGCCACGGTGAAGGGCTGCATGGACGCCACGCACAAATTGGGCGGGCAGAACTACGTGCTCTGGGGCGGGCGCGAGGGCTACGAGACGCTGCTCAACACCGACATGGGCGCCGAGATGGACCACATGGGCCGGTTCCTGTCCATGGTGGTCGAGTACAAGCACAAGATCGGCTTTGACGGCACGATCCTGGTCGAGCCCAAGCCGCAGGAGCCCTCCAAGCACCAGTATGATTTCGACGTGGCCACCTGCATCGGCTTCCTGCGCAAATACGGGCTGGAGGGCGAGGTGAAGCTGAACATCGAGCAGGGCCACGCGATCCTGGCCGGGCACAGCTTCGAGCACGAGCTGGCGCTGGCGGCGGCCGAGGGGATGCTGGGCTCGATCGACATGAACCGCAATGACTACCAGTCGGGATGGGATACCGACCAGTTTCCCAACAACGTGCCCGAGGTGGCGCTGGCCTATTACCACGTGCTGAAGGCGGGCGGCTTCACCACGGGCGGCACGAATTTCGACGCCAAGCTGCGGCGCCAGTCGCTGGACGCGGAGGACCTGATCGCCGCGCATGTGGGCGCGATGGATGTCTGCGCCCGCGGGCTGAAGGCCGCCGCGGCCATGCTGGAGGATGGCGGGCTGGAGGCGGCGCTGGCCGAGCGCTATGCCGGCTGGCAGCGGCCAGAGGCGCAGGCCATGCTGGACAGCGACCTGGCCGCGATCCAGGCGCGCGTGCTGGACGAGGGCATCAACCCCGCGCCACGCTCGGGCCGGCAGGAACGGCTGGAGAACTACGTGAACCGCTTCGTCTGAGGCGGACTTGCGCGGGGCCTAGCGGTCCCGCGCGGGGATCAGCTGTTGCGCGATCCCGGCCAGCAGCAGGTAGACCGAGCTGGCCACAAGCCCCCAGATCGCCCAGCTTTGCGGGTGGAACTCGACCCAGGCCGCCCAGCCGGCAAAGCAGGTCCAGGCCAGCGCCACCGGCAGCGACACCGCGCGCCAGCGCATCGTGCGCACCGGGTGGATGAATTTCAGCGGCAGGAACATCGCCACGGCCAGCACCGCGACCAGCGCAAGGATCACCCAGAAATCCGGCTTGACCGCGAACAGGACCACCACGGCCATGTTCCAGCAGCCCGGGAAGCCGTGGAAGGAATTGTCCGAGGTCTTCATCCGGCAATCGGCGAAATACATCGCGCTGGCAAAGGTGATCAGGATGATCGCCAGCCAGCCGGTCCAGCCGGGCAGAAGGCCGGACTGGAACAGCGCGAAGGCCGGGATGAACACGTAGGTCAGGTAGTCGATGATCAGGTCCAGCAGCACCCCGTCGAAGCGCGGCGCGTTGGTCTTGACGTCGTATTTGCGCGCCAGCGGCCCGTCGATCCCGTCCACGGCAAAGGCCACGACCAGCCAGAGGAACATGATCGGCCAGTTCTCCTGCACCGCGGCCAGCATGGCCAGCATGGCGAAAACGGCGCCGGTGGCGGTCAGCAGGTGGACGCAGAGGGCACGGGACTGAAGTGTCATCGACCCGTCATGGACGATTTTGCCGCGCGGTGCAATTGGCGGCGCGCCCTCTCAGCCCGGCGGCTCGCGCATCAGCGACGCCAGCGCATCAAGCTCGCTGCCAAAGCCCTGGGCCACATGCCCGGCGGCCGCGTGGCGCGCCGCGTCGGGCTTGTTCTGGTTGAGCTTGAAGGTGCTCTGCACCTCGCTCACCTGCATCCGGAAGGGCAGGATCATGCGCAGGAACCGCGCGCGCGTCTCGGTGCTCATCTTGTCCATCGTCCAGGCGGGCTTGGGCGCCAGCCGCGCCTCGAACGCCGCCGATTGCCGGGCCAGCATGTCGGGCAGGGTTTCGACGGGCAGCGGGATCAGCATGCCGGTCAGGTGCACCGCGACGTAGTTCCATGTGGGCACCTGGTCCTCCAGCCCGTACCAGTCGGGCGAGACATAGCCATCCGGCCCGGTCACGGCGAGCGTCGCGGCCACGCCGTCGCGCGCGGTGCGGCAGATCGGGTTCGACCGCACCAGGTGCAGGTCCACGCTGTCGCCCGCCTCGGACAGAAGGAAGGGCACATGCGCCAGCAGCGGCGCACCCTCGGTCGACACGGTCAGCAGGCCGAAGCCGCGCGCCCGGGCAAAGGCCAGCGCGCGGGTGCGCTCGGCCTGCCGGAACTGCGGGTTGGGATGCATCAGGCGACCAGCTGCGTGCCGCGCGTGCCGCGGATCACCGCCGGCACGATCTGGCCCACGGGCTGCGGGGCGTCAAAGCTGACCTCGGCGAATTGCGCGGTGCGGCCCATGTCGGGCGCCTCGATCAGCACCTCATGCGCGCGGCCCTGCTGCGCGGCCAGGTGCCGGTCCACCGCCGCCTCACCGGCCGCGCGCAGCCGTGCCGCACGCTCGCGGATCACCGCGCCGTTCACTTTGTCGGGGATCCGGGCCGCCGGGGTGCCGGGGCGCGCCGAGTAGGGGAAGACATGCAGCCAGGTCAGGTCGCACTCCTCGACCAGCTTCAGCGAATTGGCGAAATGCGCCTCGGTCTCGGTCGGGAAGCCGGCGATGATGTCGGCGCCGAAGGTCATGTCGGGGCGCAGGCGGCGCGCCTCCTCGCAGAAGCGGATGGCATCGTCGCGCAAGTGGCGGCGTTTCATCCGCTTGAGGATCAGGTCATCGCCATGCTGCAGCGACAGGTGCAGATGCGGCATCAGCCGGGGCTCGGTCGCGATCGCCTCCATCAGCGCGTCATCCGCCTCGATCGAATCGATGGAGGAGATGCGCAGCCGCGCGATGCCGGTCAGCTTGAGGATCCGCATCACCAGATCGCCCAGCCGCGGTCCGCCCGGCAGGTCCGCCCCCCACGAGGTCAGGTCGACCCCGGTCAGCACCACCTCGTTGAACCCCTCCTGCTCGAGCCGGCGGATCTGGTCCACGACCACCCCCGCCGGAACCGAGCGGGAATTGCCCCGGCCATAGGGGATGATGCAGAAGGTGCAGCGATGATCGCAACCGTTCTGGACCTGCACATAGGCGCGCGCCCGCGTGCCGAACCCGTCGATCAGGTGGCCCGCGGTCTCGGTCACGGACATGATGTCGTTGACCTGCACGCGCTCGGTCTCGCCGATGAAATCCGAGGCCAGCCCGGCCCAGGTCTCGGGGCTCATCTTCTCGGTATTGCCGATCACCGCGTCGACCTCGCCCATGGCGGCAAAGCTGTCGGGGTCGATCTGCGCGGCGCAGCCGGTGACGATGACGCGCGCGTCGGGGTTCTCGCGGCGCAGGCGGCGGATCTCCTGCCGGGCCTTGCGCACCGCCTCCTGCGTGACGGCGCAGGTGTTCACGACGACGGCATCCTTGACGCCGGCCTCGTCGGCCAGCCGCTTCATGGCCTCGGTCTCGTAGGCGTTGAGCCGGCAGCCCAGCGTGGTGAAGCGCGGGGCGGTCACAGCGACGCCAGCCAGTCGGGCGTCAGCGTGCCCGAGAAGACATGCGCGGTCGCGCCGGTCATCCAGACGCCATCCTCGCGCCAGTCGATCTGCAGCGTGCCCCCGTCCAGGTCGATCGTCACGCGCCGCCCGGTCAGCCCGCGCCGCGCTGCGGCCACAGCCGTCGCGCAGGAGGACGAGCCCGAGGCCAGCGTGATGCCGACACCGCGTTCCCAGACCCGCATGCGCAGCCGGTCGGGGCCGGTGACGCTGGCCACCTGCACGTTGGTGCGTTGGGGATAAAGCGGATGGGTCTCGTAGCGCGGACCGAACTGCGCCAGCGGGATCGCTTCGGCATCCTCGACGAAGAAGGTGCAATGCGGGTTGCCCATGCCGGTGGCGGTCGGACTGCCCTCGATCGGCAGCTCCAGCGTGTCCATCTCCTCGGCCAGCGGGATCTCCTGCCAGTCCAGCTGCGGCGGGCCCATGTTGACCGAGGTCAGCCCGTCGCCCGCATCCACCGCCTGCAAGGTGCCGTGATCGGTGGTCAGGGTCAGGCTGTCGCACCCGATCTCGTCCATCAGGAAGCGCGCGATGCAGCGCGTCGCGTTGCCGCAGGCCGCCGAGGTCGAACCGTCGGAATTGAAAAACGTCAGATGCGCATCCGCCGCGCCGGTTCCGATGACGGCCAGCTGGTCGAATCCCACACCGCGATGCCGGTCCGCCAGCGCCCTGGCCAAGGTTGGCGTGACCTCGACCGGCCGCGCACGCGCATCCAGCACGACGAAGTCGTTGCCCAGCCCGTGCATCTTCATGAAGGGCAAACCGGTGTGCGGCATCTGTTCCATTGCGCCGATATACGTGTCCTCGCCTGCGCTTTCCAGAGCCCGCGACACGGCTTTGCTGCCGATGCGAAATTTTGGGTTGACCACCCCCCGCGCAATCCATAGAAGGCGCGACACAGTGGGCCGTTAGCTCAGTTGGTAGAGCAACTGACTTTTAATCAGTGGGTCGCAGGTTCGAATCCTGCACGGCTCACCACTACCTCAATGGCTTAGCCGGAGGCGGCTGAGCCCTTTGAGGTTCTAGGACGCGTATAGGACGCAGTTTTTGCGCAGTTGTTTCGGCTTGCGTCGCGCCAAACCTTTCACGTTCCCACGTGAGCTGAGCTACACTGCGGAAACGTGTCGCTGAGCCGCGACAAGATACTTTCGTGATTTCATGCCGCCACGTACAACCTGCGCATTGTGTGCAACGTAAGCTTCTGCAGCACTCCAGCGACCAACAGTTTTGTTTGGCTTTGAAAAATGGTTCAATATAAGCAGGTCGAATTTGTCTAACTAATTCTACCCTAAAGCCTGGGATGGCACCGAGTGGCAATAATTTGTACTGCGTCGGGTCTCACTCAATAACGGCTTCGGAAATGTTCAAATTGTGCCACATGTAGTGGATGGAGATCCTCGGTTGGAGTTCTTCACGACAGATGGGTGCCTCTATCAGCGCTATGCACCAATAGAGTTAGTTGATATTGGAAAAACTGCAAGCGGAGTAAAAGGAAATTTGCTTCCAACAGTGAGAAGCTTCGGAAATAAGAGGGAGAGATATTGGGAATGGTCGGCCCTCTCAAATTTGATCTACCGATACTATAGCGCCTCGCTTTGTGAAGGCAAAGTTTGCTGCGGCACATTCAAGAAAGGCTTCGGATGATTCTATTTGTCATTTGGAATGCTGTAATGCCTCGGTTGTCGGGTTAGCAGGCCGCTGAAAAACTCCTGCCTCGACGACTGCCGCGGAACATGATTCACCGTCACCACTACGATGGCGACGGAGTGTGGGATGCGTGGATCAGATCAGGTGACGGGCTCGCTGTTCAGCTACATCGATCTCGAGGAGCGCATTCCAGCGCGATACCCGCTTCGCAAGATCAGGGCCGTCGTCAACGACGCACTGCGCTCCCTAGATGCAGAGTTCGACCGGCTTTACGCGGGAGAGGGCCGCTCCTCGATCGCGCCGGAACGATTGATCCGGGCCAGCCTGCTGCAAATCCTCTACTCGATCCGGTCCGAGCAGCAGCTCATGGAGCAGATGGACTACAACTTGCTGTTCCGCTGGTTCGTGGGCCTTGGGATCGATGACGCTGTCTGGGTCCCGACCGTGTCCACGAAGAACCGCGGCCGGCTGCTGACCACGGACATGTCGCGCAAGATCATGGCCGCCATTCTCGCGCATCGCGAGGTGGCACCGCTGCTGTCGGACGACCATTTCTCGATCGACGGCACCCTTGTGAAGGCCTGGGCGTCGATGAAGAGTTTCCAGCCGAAGGAAAGAGCGACGTTGGGCGGGGACGAGGGTTCCGGCGATGCGCCAGATGGCAGCGCGCCGCCCACATCTTCATCTGACCAATCCACGACCGAGCCTGACCCCATGATCCGCCCCACACGCCGCAGCCGCAACGCCGAAGTCGACTTCCGTGGCGAACGCCGGTCGAACGCGACCCATGCTTCGATGACCGATCTGGAGGCCCGGCTGTTCAAGAAGTCGCCCGGCGCTGGCGCGGTGCTATGCTTCATGGGGCATAGCCTGATGGAGAACCGTTCCGGCCTGATCGTGCAGGCCGACCTCACGCAAGCTGACGGGCACGCCGAGCACCGTGCCGCCATCGACATGCTCCACCGCCACTCGCCCGGATCGACGCGGCGTCTGACCCTGGCAGCGGACCGCGGCTATGACAGCGCCGACTTCGTCGCCGAGCTGCGTCAGATGGTTGTGACGCCGCATGTCGCCCAAAAGTCCCGACACTCCGCTATCGACGGCAGAACCACCCGGCACCCCGGCTACGCTAAGTCACAGCGGCGACGGAAGAAGATCGAGGAACCTTTCGGCTGGGCGAAGACCGTCGGCGGTATGGCGCAAACCATGTATCGCGGCATTGAGCGCGTGCGCGCCCGCTTCACGCTGACTATGGCAGCTTGCAACATGGCGAGGCTGCCAAAACTGCAGGCGGCCTGACCGCGGAAGCCGCAGTCAGGTTTGCCTGCGCATGCTCCAGCCCCACCCAGCGTCCGCATTGACGGAAACCATCCCTCACGCGGGCCTTTTTCAGCGGCCTGCTAACACTATGTCCAACAAAGCCCCCCAAAGAAATCTTCGGGGGGCCTACACGCCGGAGGTCGATTTGGCGAACCTTCCTGCGGTGCGTTACGCTTGCCACGTGTTAGTCAGATGCGGATGGCCATGCGCAGGACGCTTCCGACCGGTTCTCTGACATGGATCGCAGAAAAAGCGTCACCGACGCGATATCGCCTGCGACACTGGCTCGCCCCGATGACCCTATGCCCCCCAAGGTGCAAAGTGATCCAGCACACCTCTGAACGGCACAAAGAGATCCTGCGCCCTCACCGATCGGCGCGCGCCAAAATCACCTCTTTCTAATCATCGAAATGGGAGCGCAGCCGTTCATGGGTCTGGCACCCCTCAGGCTGGGGCTTTTGACTGTACCGGCCCCCAAGATTGCAGGTCAGATTTATGACTCTTTGAAGGTCTTTGTACTGATAGGTGTCTTCACCAGCAAACTGGCGAATAAACTCAATATAATCGAGGAAGGCTCTGCCCTGATGATCGGGTGTATTCATTATCTCAGCGAGGTCATCAGCCCTGCCTGCATCGATGTATTTGTCAGCAATCTGTTTGATAAATGAGCTTGAAGTAGGAATGTAGTGAGAAATCAAAGGCAAAAGGCGAATACTATCCCGATATGGATAACTTTCCTTGAAGTCGTTATTTCTGCACTCGACGTTGCGAAGGGCCGCATGGATAACGTCCAGTTCTTTATCTCCACAGTCAGTAAAGAAGTTCATGATATCATCATCAAAACTCTCAACAATATCCATACTGTCGCAAAGGCTATGAATATTAACAATTGGTCGGCAATGCGCGTTGATATACTCCGTGACCCGCGTGATGGAGTCAGACCCCGTCAAAGGCGGCCCGCAATTGATGCAGTCATTATCAGACCATGCAGATCTCGGTGTGGCCATGGCAATGACCATGCAGCCGATCATCACCGATACTCTAAGCGCTTTGTTCATCATCAAACTTTTCATTCCTATGAGGCATCGGGCCGCGCAGTTGGTGGAATACGCTCACCGACGCTTTCCGGGGGCAGCGTATCGCGTCATGCGGCGCGGTCAATGGTCCGAACTTGGAGCGGTGGGGCGAGGGATTTCCACTCGCCACTCTCAAGAATGCAAACGCGGTGCGCCACGGCGCTGTCACCCCGGGCTTTGGGCGAATATAGTGCTCCGAGCCGCAAGCCATTATGCACCTACGAATGCAAAGGGCTGTCCCCCGGCCCGGACCCCCTCAGGCCACCTGCACCGCGCGGCGGTAGGCGGACGGCGGGACCACGCCGTTGGAGATGAAGAAGCGCGAGAAGCTGGCCTGGCTGGAAAAGCCGAGGTCGAAGCCGATATCGGCCACCGCCTCCTGCGAGGTGGCCAGCATGTCGATGGCGCGTTCCATGCGCAGCGCGTTGAGGTAGAGATTGGGTGTCAGGCCGATCTGCGCGCGGAAGAGCTTGTAGAAATGCGGCCGCGACAGGCCGACCTCGCAGGCCACCTTGTCCAGCCCGATCGCCTCGCCCACGCGCTGCTGCATCACGCGCAGCGCCTTGCGGATGCGGAAATCACGCCGCGGCAGCTCGGGGCCGGTGAACTCGGTGCCCCGCGGCGTCCATTGCCAGGACTGGTCATAGGCCCCTTGGGTCAGCGCGCAGAGCCGGTCCTCGATCAGCAGGTCCTCGCGGTCGGTGTCCAGCATGGCCTGCGCGGTGCCGAAGACCAGCCGCGACAGGTGCTCGGTCACCTCGATGCCGACGCGCCCGAAACAGAGCGAGGCCGAGGCCCGGCGCGCCGCCTCGAGAAACCAGCCCGGCCGCATGTAGAGCACCAGCGCCAGGGTCGACTGTTCGCAATGGATCGGCGTGTAGTAATGCGCCTGCCACGGGCTGACCGCCACGGCCTGCCCCGCCGACAGCGGGTAGGAGCGGTCATTGACCACGACGGCGCCGGGCGGCCCCTGCACGTGAAAGATCAGGTGCCCCTCGCGATGCCCGTGCGGCACCATGCGGCGGTCCATGTCGTAAAGGCACACGCGACCGAAATGCCCGTGAAACACGGCCAATGACTCACTCATAATGTCCTCCCAAGAACGTCGTTCTTCTTGTTCTTTCTTGGCGCGCGCAGCGTCTTCGTCCGCGTCGGCGCCGCGATGTTAGCGCGAATCTGTCGCACCACAAAATGGTATGCGCGGGGGCGGCGCGCTAAAGCGCGGCGCGCATGATCCTTTCGTAATCCCGCGCGGTGGCCAGGCGCGGGTTGGTCCGGTTGGCCGGATCGGCCGCGGCGCGCCGTGCCGCCGCCGGCAGCAGGTCCGCCCCGATCCCGATATCCGACAGCCGCGTGGGCAGGCCGATGCGGCGGGCCAGCGCGGCCAGCTCCTCGGCCAGGTCGCTGCGCGCGGGCAGGCCCAGCGCGGTGCGGATAACCGCGAACCGGTCGGACACGGCCGGGGCGTTGAAGCTCAGCATGCCGCCCAGAAGCGCGCCGTGCAGGGCGCCGTGGCGTGCGCCCGACAGCGTCTCCAGCCCATGCGCCGCGGCCTCGATCCCGCCGAACCCCTTCTCGGCGGCCAGCCCGCCATTCAGCGCCACGGCCAGAAGCTCGCGCCGCGCGGTGATGTCGGCGCCGTCACGCACCGCGTCCTCGAGATGCAGCGCGCAGCGCCGCAGCCCCTCCAGCGCGATGCCGTCGGCGGGTGGGTTGAACGCGGTGCCGAGGAAGCTTTCAAGGCAGTGGATCAGCGCATCCATCCCGGCCGTCGCCGTGCTGTCGGGATCGGCGCCCAAGGTCAGCGTCGCGTCGCAGAGCACCGCGGCCGGCAGCACCGCACGGCAGCCCGGCGCAGGGACCACGTGGCTGGAGAGCGGGCCCAGCCCGATGGTCTGGGTCTGGGTGGGAATGGTGATCGCGGGGCGCTGCGCATCGGCCAGCAGCCGCGCGAGATCCAGCGCCCGCATCCCGCCAAAGCCGATGATCCCGTCGCAGCCCGTCTCGGCGCAGAGCGCGCGCGCCCGCGACAGGTCGGCCGTACCATCGCCCGAGGCCGCGACGCGCAGCAGCGCGGGCTCTTCTGGCGTGACCGCCAGCGCGTCCTGCAGCCGGTCCAGCCCGTCGCTTTCACCATTGCCGATATCGGTCAGGATCAGTGGGTGGCGCAGCCCCAGCCGCGACAGCTCTTCGGGCAGTGCATCCTCGAGCACGCGGTCGGCGAAATGCACCCGGGTGAGATAGGCGATCAATGACACGTGTCGCACCGTGGCGGTCAGGGCGGCTCGGGCAGCCGCGCGGGCCGTCCGGGACACGGGGAGGGGCGGATGGGGCGGGGCCGGCGCACCGGCCCCGCCAGACGGAACGGCTCGGGCGCGGGTTCAGCCGCCCTCGGCCAGGGCCGCGCAATCCGGCGTGTCGCGCGAGGGCAGGCCCATGGCGCGGAACTCCTCGGCGGTCATGCCCAGCGTCTGGTTGACATTGTCGGTGCGGGCCTTGAACTCGTTCTTCAGGCCGCCTTCACCATCCTCGACCACCTCGTTGATGAAGACCGAGCCGGTCGCCTGCCGGTTCTCGTTCAGCGTCACCGGGCCCAGCGGGGTTTCCAGCGTCATGCTGGACAGCGCCTCCTTGAAGGCCGCCTGCCCGTCCGACAGGTCGCCCTCGACCTGGTCCAGCGCCTCGATGGCGGCCAGCGCGGCCACGTAGTAGCCCACGCCGAACAGCGACGGCGAGGGGAAGCGCTCATCCTCGGGGAAGGCATCCTGATAGGCGGCAACGTAATTCTGCCAGGCCTCGTCGGGGTTGTCCTCGGCCAGCGGGCCCGAGGTGGGCGTGCCGATCAGCGCCTCTTTCGCGCGGCCGCGCGAGGTCAGCACCGTCTGGTCGGCCATGATCGTGCCGCCGATCAGGTTGGTCTCGGCCCCGGCCTGGCTGTACTGGTTGAGGAAGTTGATCGCATCCGTGCCGCCGACGCCAAGGTAGATCGCGTCCACGTCATCGGGCAGCGAGGCAATCACCCCGCCGAAATCGGACGAGCCCAGCGGCACCCAGAAGCGATCGACGATCTCGCCGCCCGAGCGGCAGAAATCGACAGCGAAGCCCAGGAAGTTGGTGTAGCCGAAGGAATAGTCCGCGGCGACCGTGGCGACCTTGGTCCAGCCCTTCTCCTCGACCACGTAGGTGCCCAGCCCCGCGCCCCATTGCGCGCCGTCCAGGTTGAAGCGGAAGAAGTTCTCGGCAGGGTCGACCCATGTCGTCTCGAGCGCGCCCGAGATGCCGTTGATCACCGTGTGGTCGGGGATCGTCTTGGCATAGTCGCGCATGGCGATGCCTTCCGAGCCCGAGAGCGGGCCGAGGATGATGTCCACCCCGTCCTGCTCGATCAGCTTGCGCGCCTGCCGGACGGTGGTGTCGGGCGTGGTGTCGGTGGGGGCGACCACGGTCTCGATGGTCCTGCCGCCGGCCATGCCGCCGGCCTGCTCGATGGCCAGTTCCACGTTGCGCACGCCATCCGCGCCGCCTTCGGCAAACGCGCCCTCCAGCGCCACCAGGATACCGAACTTGACCGTGTCGTCCTGGGCCATGGCGGCCGCAGGAAGCCAGATCGCCAGGGCCGATGCCGAGGCTACCAGTGCCTTTTTCATGACTTTCCTCCCGTTTCAGAGACAGGCCGTCCTGTTGTCCTATTGCCGCCCAACGCCTGCCAGCCGGGCCGTCGGCAATCCTGAAACGGTACGGCACGGCGCCCGGGGGGCAGACTCCCGGGGGTTGGCCGAAATATCCCGCAGTCTGTTTTTGTCTGCGACGCCGCGTCGCAGCATGACCCGCGCGGGCCCGCGATCCCCGTGGTCCGGGTCGGTCAGGCCGGCGGTCCGGCGCAGGGGTGATCGGGGATCGGCTGCATCGCCAGCAGCGCCTGAAGCCCGCAATTGCCGCGCACCAGATCGTCCAGCGTGACCATGTCCAGCTCGTGGTAGAAGGCTTCGAGCGCGCGCTGGATATAGCTGCGCAACCGGCAGGCGCCGACCAGCGGACAGCCGTTGTTTTCCGCGTCGAAGCATTCGGCGAAGGGGATCTCGCGCTCGAACAGGCGGAACACCGCCCCGATCGAGACCTGCTCCACCGGGTGCGCCAGCCGGATGCCCCCGGCCCGCCCGCGCAGCGTCGTCACGTAGCCCTCGGCCTGCAGCCGCTGGACCACGTGCGCGGCGTGGTTTGTGGAACAGTTGCACATCTCGGCGATCTCGGCCGTGCGCAGCAGGCGGTCGGGATTGCTGGCGCAGGTCATCAGGATGCGCGCCGCCAGGTTGGTTCGTGTGGTCAGCCTCATCTGCGCGGTCTCTCCCTTTTCTCATTTCTGCACCAGAGATGCGGCTTTGACATTGAGGCAGATCAAGTCGCCGGTCCGGCACTGCGTCTAAAGCTGCACCCAGGATGTGAATTAGACAGGCCCCGACGTGCCCCGGACAGACCCCTCGAATTTCGCCAAAGACATGCGGCGCGGCACCGTGCTAAGCGTGGCGGCCGCGCTGGTCTGGCTGGCCGCGGCGGCGGTGATCGCATGGTCGCTGGGCACGCTGCTGACCGATCCGTCCCGCCTGCAGCCGCTGGTCATGGCCGGGGGCTTTGCCGCGCTGGCGCTGCTGCGCAGCCTGCTCGAGGCCGCCGCCCAGCGCGCGCTGGCCCGGGCGGCCGATGCGCGGATCGCGGCCCTGCGGGACGGGATCACCCGCGCCGAGGCGGCGGCCGCGACGCCTTCGGCCCATGGCGGTGCAGGCGCGCTGGCCGCGCTGGCGGCCGAGAAGCTGGAGGCCGTGCGCCCCTACCTGCTGCGTTACCGCCCCGCCCGGATGCGCGCCAGTGTCCTGCCGCTGGTGATCCTGGCCATCGCAGCCTGGCACAGCTGGGCCGTGGCCGTGGTGCTGCTGCTGGCCGGCCCGCTGATCCCGGTCTTCATGGCGCTGGTCGGCTGGGCCGCCAAATCCGCCTCCGAAGAGCAAATGGCCGAGATCGGCCAGCTGAGCGACCTGCTGGTCGACCGGCTGGCCGCCTTGTCGGACCTGCGCCTTGTCGGGGCCGGCCCGCAGACCGTCGACAGCTTTGCCCGCGCCTCCGAGGACCTGCGCCACCGCACCATGGCGGTGCTGCGCATCGCCTTCCTCTCCTCCACCGTGCTCGAGCTGTTCTCGGCGCTGGGGGTGGCGATGGTGGCGATCTGGGTCGGTTTCTCGCTTCTGGGCGAGCTGGGCTGGGGCGCGTGGGGCGCCGAGCTGTCGCCGGCCGTGGGCATCTACCTGCTGCTCTTGGCGCCCGAGTTCTTCCAGCCGCTGCGCGACCTTGCCGCGGCCTGGCACGACCGGGCCGCCGCCGAGGCGGTGCTGGACGAGATCGACGCCTGGCGCGCCGAGGACCGCCCGCAGCGCATGGGGCACGGCACGCAGGCCGCACCGCTGGCGCCGCTGCCGGTGGTGCAATTGCAAGGCGTGAGCCGCGGCGCGATCCGCTTTCCCGACCTGCGCGTCGCACCGGGTGAGACGGTGGCGTTGACCGGGCCCAGCGGTTGCGGCAAGACCACCTTGCTGCGCCTGCTGGCCGGGCTCGAGCGGCCCGATACCGGGCGGATCCTGCTGGACGGCCGGGTGCTGGAGGACGACACGGCGGACGCGTGGCGTGCGACGCTGGGCTGGATGCCGCAGGCGCCGCATTTCGGCAATCGCAGCCTGCGCCACAATATCGGCTTCGGCGCACCGCTCGATCCCGCGCTGATCGAGACGGCACGCCTGTCCGAGGTGCTCGCCAGCCTGCCCCGGGGCGACCTGACCCGGCTGGGCGAACGCGGTGCCGGCCTGTCGGGCGGCGAGGCGCGGCGCGTGACGCTCGCCCGCGCCTTGCATGGCCGGCCGGGGCTGATCCTTGCCGACGAACCCACCGCCGATCTGGACGCCGCCACGGCCCATGCGATCACCGACGGGCTGATGCGCTATGTCCGCGATGGCGGGACGCTGATCCTTGCCACGCATGATCCGGCGCTGGCCGCGCGCATGGACCGGCAGGTGGCGCTGGGGACCGCGGAGGCCGCCGCATGACCGCCCTGCTGCGCCTTGTCCTGATCCTTGCCCGGGCCGAGCAGCGGGCCCTGTGGCGCGGGCTTGCCCTGTCGGTCACCGTGCTGGCCATGGGCGTGGCCCTGCTGGGCCTGTCAGGCTGGTTCATCACGGCCGCCGCCGCGGCGGGCATGGCGGGCCTGGGCATCCTGTTCAACGTCTTCGCGCCCTCGGCCATGGTGCGCCTGCTGGCGCTGGGGCGCACCGCGGCGCGTTATGGCGAGCGGGTTCTGACCCATGACGCCACGCTGCGCGCCCTGTCGGGCCTGCGCATTCGCTTGCTGCAGGGCCTGCTGCACAGCCCCTATCGCCAGCTGGAGCGGATGCGGGCCAATGCCTTTCTCAACCGCGTGACGGCCGATACCGACGCGCTGGACGGAGCGCTGCTGCGGCTGATCCTGCCCGCGCTGGCCGGCTGGACGGTGATCCTGTGCAGCGGAGCGCTGCTCTGGCCGCTGGTGCACCCGTGGATCGCGCTGGCGGTAGCTGGTGGCTACCTGATCCTGCCCACGGCGACCTTCGCCCTTGGCCAGCGCGTCGCCCGGCATCCGGCGCGCCGGGCCGAGGCGGCGCTGCAGGCGGCGCGGTCGCGGCTGATCGACCTGGTGGCCGGGCGCGACGACCTTGCCATGCACGGGCAACTGCGGCAGAGCGCCGCTCAGGTGGAGACCGCCTTTGCCCGCCATGCCGCCGCCCGGGCGCGGCTGGACGGGATCGAACGGGTGACCGGCGCGCTGCTGGACATGACCGGCGCGGGACTGACCGTGCTGGCCCTGGGGCTGGGCATCGCGCTGGTCCAGCAGGGCGCGATCACCGCGCCGCAGGCCGCGATCGGCGTCTTCGTCGCGCTGGCCTTGGGGGAAACCGTCGCCCCGGTGCGCCGCGCCCTGTCCGAGATCGGCCGCATGACGCAAGCCGCGCGCCGCATCCTGCCCGCCCTCGACACGCCTGCAGAGGCAAGCGGCGGGCAGCCGCCGGAGGGCACGCTGGTCTTCGACGCGGTCACCTTTGCCCGGCCCGAGGCCGACCGGCCGGTCTTTGCCCCGCTCTCGCTGCGCGTCGCGCCGGGCGAGACCGTGGTGCTGGAAGGGCCGAGCGGCAGCGGCAAGAGCACCGCGCTGCTGCTGGCCGCCGGGGCCCTGACCCCGTCCACGGGCACGGTGCGGATCGGCGGGCAGGACCCTGCCGCCCTGCCGCTGACGGCCCGGACGGGCAGCATCGCGGTGGTGCCGCAGCGCCATGCGCTGATCGCCGGAACCGTGGCCGAGAACCTGCGCCTCGCCGCGCCGGAAGCGTCCGAGGACAGGCTCTGGCAAGTGCTGGAGACCGTGCAACTGGCCGACACACTACGCGCGCGGGACGGGCTGGAGACCCGGCTGGGCTTTCGCGGCACCGGTCTGTCGGGCGGCGAGGCGCGGCGGCTGGTGCTGGCCCGCGCGCTGCTGCGGCAGCCGCGCCTGCTGCTGCTGGACGAACCGACCGAGGGGCTGGACGCAGAGACGGCACGCGCCGTCATGTCGGGCCTGCGCGCCGCCTGCCCCGGGGCCGCGATCCTGCTGGCCGCGCACCGCACCGAGGAACGCGCCTGCGCCGACCGGCATGTGCGCGTCACGCGGCCGGAAAATCTGCATGACCGATGGGGAATTTGACTCAGGTCAAATACACATCTCCAATATGGAATATAACCGGCGATAACCCGCATCCCCGATGCGGATAATCACCGAAAGGATTCCACTCATGGAGATCGGACTGGTCGAGCTGTCGCGCCTGCAGTTTGCGATGACGGCCATGTATCACTTTCTCTTCGTGCCGCTGACGCTGGGTCTGTCGATCCTCGTGGCGATCATGGAGACCGTCTATGTCATGACGAACCGCCCGATCTGGCGGCAGATGACGAAATTCTGGGGCACGCTCTTCGGCATCAACTTCGTGCTGGGCGTGGCCACGGGCATCACCATGGAATTCCAGTTCGGCATGAACTGGAGCTATTACAGCCACTATGTCGGCGACATCTTCGGCGCGCCTCTGGCGATCGAAGGGCTGATGGCCTTCTTCCTCGAAGCGACCTTCGTGGGGCTGTTCTTCTTCGGCTGGGACAAGCTGAGCAAGGTGCAGCACATGGTCGTGGCGTGGCTGGTGGCCATCGGGTCGAACTTCTCGGCGCTGTGGATCCTGATCGCCAATGGCTGGATGCAGAACCCGGTCGGTGCCGAGTTCAACCCCGAGACCATGCGCATGGAGATGACGTCCTTCTTCGACGTGGTCTTCAACGAGGTCGCGCAGGCCAAGTTCGTGCACACCGTCAGCGCCGGCTACGTCACCGCCGCGGTCTTCGTGTTGGGTGTCTCGGCGCTTTACCTGATCCAGGACCGGCACAAGGACCTTGCACGGCGATCGATCGCGGTCGCATCGTCCTTTGGCCTGGCCGCCGCACTGTCGGTGGTCGTGCTGGGCGATGAATCCGGCTACTCGGCCAGCCACACGCAGAAGATGAAGCTCGCCGCGATCGAGGCGATGTGGGAGACCGAGGAGGCGCCCGCCTCGTTCACGCTGGTCGGCCTGCCCGACAAGGAAGCGCGCGAGACGCATTACGCGGTGCACATCCCCTGGGCGATGGGGCTGATCGGCACGCGCAGCCTGACCGAGGAGATCCCCGGCATCAACCAGCTGGAGGCCGAAAGCGCCGACAAGATCCGCAACGGCGTGATCGCCTATGACGCGCTGATGACCATCCGGGCCGAGCGTGACGCCACCCCGCAAGCGGTGCGCGACAGGTTCGAGGCACATTCCGACGACCTTGGCTATGCCTTCCTGCTCAAGCGCTATGTCGAGGACCCGCGCGAGGCGACCGAGGAGCAGATCGCCATGGCGGCCGAGGACACGATCCCCGGTGTCGCGCCCCTTTTCTGGGCCTTCCGCATCATGGTGGCGCTCGGCTTCAGCTTCATCGCGGTGATGGCCTATTTCTTCTACCGCGCGTCCTTCCGGAACATGCAGTTCCCGCGCTGGTCCCTCTACGCCGCGGTGGCGATCATCCCGACGCCCTGGATCGCGGCCGAGCTGGGCTGGTTCGTGGCCGAGTTCGGACGCCAGCCCTGGACCGTGGATGGGGTGCTGCCCACGGCGCTGTCGGTCAGCCATCTCGGGATTGCCGACCTGCTGATCACGCTCGCCGGCTTCGTGCTCTTCTACACGGTGCTCTTCGTCATCGAGGTGAGCCTGATGGTCAAATACATCCGCAAGGGCCCGTTCCAGGACGTCGCCGAGACCGAGGCCTGGCAGGCCCGTCACGAGGCCCGGCTGCGCCGGATGCCCGACGCGCCCGCCGCAACCGCAACCCCCGCGGAGTAACAGACATGATCCTCTACGAACTGATCGATTTCGACACGTTGCGCGTGATCTGGTGGGCGCTTCTGGGCGTGCTGCTGATCGGCTTTGCCCTGACCGACGGGTTCGACATGGGCGTGGGCGCGCTGCTGCCCTTCGTCGCGAAAACGGATGTGGAGCGCCGCATCGTGATCAACACGGTGGGCCCCGTCTGGGAAGGCAACCAGGTCTGGTTCATCCTCGGCGGCGGCGCGATCTTCGCCGCCTGGCCACCGCTCTACGCGGTGTCCTTCTCGGGCTTCTACCTGGCGATGTTCGTCGTGCTGGCCGCCTTCATCGTGCGCCCCGTCGCGTTCAAGTACCGCTCCAAGCGCGAGGACGCGGCATGGCGCGCCCGATGGGACTGGGCATTGTTTGCCGGCGGCGCGGTGCCGGCGCTGATCTTCGGCGTGGCGGTGGGCAACGTGCTGCTGGGCGTGCCCTTCCACCTGACCGAGGACCTGATGCCGATGTATGACGGCAGTTTCTACGGCAAGTTCCTTGGCCTGCTGCGCCCCTTCGCGCTGCTGGCAGGGGTGGTGTCGCTGTCCATGCTGCTGATGCATGGCGCCGCCTGGCTGTCGCTCAAGGCCGAAGGCGTGGTCGCCGAACGTGCCCGCCGCATCGGCACCATCGCCGGGCTGGTCGCGGCGGGCGGCTATGCGCTGGCCGGGCTGTGGCTGGCCGTCGGGATCGACGGGTTCGCGCTGGTGAACGAGGTGGTGCCGGGTGGCCCGTCCAACCCGCTCTATTCCGAGGTGACGCGCGGGGGCAGCTGGCTGGCCGCCTATACCGCCCGGCCCTGGATCGTGGTGGCCCCGGTGATGGGCTTTGCCGGCATCGCGCTGGCGGTGATGGGGCTGCGCGCAGGCCGCGAGGTCAGCACGCTGCTCTGGTCCAAGATGGGGATCACCGGGGTCATCGCCTCGGTCGGACTGACCATGTTCCCCTTCATCCTCCCCTCGACGGTGGATCCGCGCAGTTCGCTGACCGTCTGGGACGCGTCGAGCTCGCACCAGACGCTGTTCATCATGCTGGTCTGCGCGCTGATCTTCATGCCGCTGATCCTCGCCTACACCGCGTGGGTCTACAAGGTGCTCTGGGGCAAGGTCACCGAGGCCGACGTCACCGGATCCGGCCACAGCTACTGAAAGGATTGATATCATGTGGTATTTCGCCTGGCTTCTGGGCCTTCCGCTGGCCGCGCTCTTCGCCGTTCTGAACGCCATGTGGCTGGAGCTGCGCACCGATGCCTGCCTTGCCGAGGAGGGCGACTGCCCGATCGGCGAGCACACGCACTGAGACAGGCGGGGGGACGTCCCTTCCTTCCCGCCCTGCCGGTTCCCGCGGCCGCATCCCGCCGCGGGGACCGGACCAAGCCCCCCTCCATCCGAGACCTGCCATGACCGCCCTGCCCGAGACCGCCGACCTGCCCCACAACCGGCTGGAACATTTCCCCGTGCCCTTCTTTGCCGCCGTCATGGGCCTGTCCGGCCTGACGCTGGCCCTGCACGCCGCCGGCGCCGAGACCGCCAGCATTGGCGCGCTGGCCCTGACGCTGCTGGTCTTTGCGGCGCTGGCCGGGCTCTACACGCTCAAGGCGCTGCGCTATCCGCAGGCCGTCGCGGCCGAGTGGCGCCATCCGGTCAAGCTGGCCTTCTTCCCGGCGATCTCGATCTCGCTCCTGCTGATCGCCACCGCGCTGCGCCCCGTCTCGGAAGAGCTGGCGCGCGGGGTCTGGCTGACCGGGGCCGCGGCGCAGGGCGCCCTGACCCTGGCCGTGCTGTCCAACTGGATCGGGCACCGCCCCTTCCAGACCATGCATATCTCGCCGGCCTGGTTCATTCCGGCGGTGGGCAATGTCGTCGCCCCGGTGGCGGGCGTCGCCCTGGGCTTTCCCGAGACCTCCTGGGTCTTCTTCTCGGCCGGGCTGATCTTCTGGCTGGTGCTGCTGGTGCTGGTCATGAACCGGCTCGTCTTTCACGACCCGCTGCCCGGCCGCATGGTGCCGACGCTCGCCATCCTGATCGCGCCGCCCGCCGTGGCCTTCCTGGCCTGGCTGCAACTGAACGGCGGCGTGCTCGATGCCTTCGCCCGCATCCTTTTCGGCGCCGCGCTGGTCTTTCTGGGCCTCGCCGCGACGCAGGCGGCCAAGCTGCGCGGCCTGCCCTTCGCCCTGTCCTGGTGGGCGCTGAGCTTTCCCGTCGCCGCCCTGACCATCGCCACGCTGCGCTTCGGCGCGCTGGCCCCCAGTCCCGGCCACGTGCTGGCCGGGCGGATCGGACTGGCCGTGCTCTGCGCCATCGTGGCGCTGCTGCTGGTCCGCACCCTCCGCGCCATCGCGCGCGGCGAGATCTGCCAACCCGAGTAACCCTTTGAAAGGACTACGACCATGAAGACAATCGCCCGTGCCGCCATGCTGGCCCTCGCCCTCGGCACGCCCGCCGTGGCGCAGGAGGCGCCCGAGACGCTGGTGACCATCCTGACCGCACCCGAGCCCCAGACCCAGCTGATGGCGATGGTGCTGGCGTTCCAGGCCGCCAACCGGGGCGTCGCTCCGCATATCCTCCTCTGCGGGCCGGCCGGTGACCTCGCGCTCAAGGACGCGCCCGAAAGCGCCACCGCCCCGCAGCCGCCGCGCGACATGAGCCCGCAGGCCCTGATGACCCGCATCGCCGCCATGCCCGGCGCCAAGGTCGAGGTCTGCGCGATCTACCTGCCCGGCAAGGGCGCCGATGCCTCTGTCCTGCTGGACGGGGTGGGCGTGGCCAATCCCGGCGAGATGGCCGCCGCCATGGTGTCGCCGACGGCCCGGATCGCCTCGTACTGAACCATGGCCGGCCCGCCCGCGACAGGCTCGCGGGCGGGCGCATTCTTTGATGATTTTGACATATATCAAACCACACATTTCACTTCTGATATATGTATGCAACGGAATACGACATGCCTCAGGAGGACATCATGACCAAGCTGAACGCGACCCGGCGGCAGTTTTTCGGACTGGCCGCGGGCGGTGCCGCCGCTGCCGCGCTGGCCGCCCCCGGGGACGCGCGCGCGCAGGTGTCGACCAATGCCCGGATCGTCATCATCGGCGCCGGGGCGGGCGGCACCTCGCTGGCCAACCGGCTGGTGCGCCGGCTGGAGGAGGCACAGATCACCCTGCTGGACCCGCGCGTCCAGCATCTCTACCAGCCGGGACTGTCGCTGGTGGCCGCGGGGTTGAAACCGGCGGAATACGTGGTCAGCCAGACCACCGACTGGCTGCCCGACGGCGTCACCCTGATCGCCGAGAAGGCCGCCGCCATCGACCCCGAGGCCCGGACCGTCGCGACCGAGAGCGGCCAGTCCCTGCCCTATGACTTCCTCGTCGTTGCCCCCGGCCTCGTGCTGGATCACGACGCGATCGAGGGTTTCTCGCTGGACATGGTCGGCAAGAACGGCATCGGCGCGCTCTATGCCGGGCCGGACTATGCCGCGCGCACCTGGCAGGCAGCCGCACGCTTCACCGAAGAAGGCGGCGTGGGTCTCTTCACCCGCCCCGAGACCGAGATGAAATGCGCGGGCGCCCCGCTCAAGCATACCTTCCTGATCGACGACATCAGCAAACGCGCAGGCAATGGCGGCAAGATCGACATGCATTACGCCGCGCCGCAGGGATCGCTCTTCGGGGTGCCGATCGTGGCCGAGAAGGTGCGGATGCTTTTTGACCAGCGCGGCATCGCCAGCCATTACCGGCACACCCTGACATCCATCGACGCGGGCGCCAAGCGCGCGACGTTCCGGACGCCAGACGGCACGACCGAAATGGACTACGACTACCTGCATGTGATCCCGCCGCAGCGCGCGCCCGAGGTGATCCGCCAGTCCGGCCTCAGCTGGGCCGACAAGTGGACGGACCAGGGCTGGGTCGAATGCGACAAGGCCAGCCTGCGCCACCTGCGCTACCCCGAGGTCTGGGCACTGGGCGACGTGGCCGGCGTGCCCAAGGGCAAGACCGCGGCCAGCGTGAAATGGCAGGTGCCGGTGGTCGAGGACGGCCTCGTCTCGGCCATCGAGGGGACCGAGCCGACCGAGACCTACAATGGCTACACCTCGTGCCCGATGATCACCCGGGTCGGGCGCGCGATGCTGGTGGAGTTCGACTATGACAACAACCTCGTGCCGTCCTTCCCGGGCATGATCGCCCCGCTCGAGGAATTGTGGATCAGCTGGCTGATGAAGGAAGTGGCGCTGAAGGCCACCTACAATGCCATGCTGCGCGGCCGCGCCTGAGGAGGAAGAAATGAAAGACCTGACAATCGGAACCCTGATCGCGGTGTTCGAGGAAATCTTCGGCCGGAGCCTGTTCTGGGCCATGGTCGTTGTCGCGGCGCTTGTGACGCTTGGCTATCTCTACGTCCTGATCCGTGACCGCGCGGTCAGTTGGCGCAAGTTCCTGCTGGCCCAGCTGTCCATGCCGGTTGGTGCGGTGCTGGCCATCTGGTTCGTGCTGGCGATGACCGACTCCCAGCTCGCCAATCTTGGCGGGCCGATCGACATGATCGTCCTGCTGGCCGTGGCCGCCGGCGGCGCCATCGGCGCGGCAATCCTCGTCTACACCGTGCAATCCCTTCTGGCCCCGCCATCGGGCGACACTCACGCCGGATAGACCGGCCGACCGCGCGGGGTGTCTCAGAGAACCACCACGGCGCCGACGTACACTTACCGTGCGGCGCCTCCGGAAGGCGCCGCCCTCTGCATTCCGCGCTGTCGAAAGGAAAGCCGGCGATCGTGTTCGTCCATCAAGCTAGGCTCAGGACTCATGGCCAGTAGATGACCGTAGCGGCGAGGGCGATTGCTGACGGGAAGACTGGTGGGCGTCGGTCGTAGCGCGTGGCGACGCGTCGCCAGTCCTTGAGCCTGCCGAACATGATTTCGATCCTGTCGCGTCGTTTGTCGCGGCGCTTGTCATGCTT
>NZ_LPXO01000012.1 GCF_001482405.1 Pseudoponticoccus marisrubri | reverse complement strand
ATACTACAACACCCACCGGTACCATGAGAGCCTCGGGAACCTGACGCCGGCCGACGTCTACTACGGCCGGGGTGACCAGATCCTGCAACAGCGAGAGGAGATCAAACGGAAAACCATGCTCGCTCGGCGCTTGCGCCACGAAACTGCAAACGCATAGCATTAATCAGCGGTGAGCCAGGGCCTCCAGCCTGGAAAGCCCTCAAGCGTCCCAAATTACCTGACGACGGACACTTGTTGTGACGACGTAGCTCGTATCCTCCGTCGACCGCAAATATCGTCAGCTCACCGTGGCCCAGGTAGGCGCGAACAAGCTTCGTGATCTGGTCGGCGGCCGGGCCATGGGTCCGCACCTTGGCACTGAGTTCAGCAATATCGCCTTCCAGCGTGCGGATCTCTTCTTCTAAAGAGCTCACGCGACCATTCGCTTCTTCCAGCGAATTTTTGAGCGCGGCGTAGTTCTCGTGCCCTTCGGCCAGATAGTGCTTCTTGATGGCCTCGCGGGCGCCGTCTTGGCGTTTAGCAAAATCCGCAGACGCTTCGTTGTGCTCGCTGACAACGGCATTTTGCACAGCGATGGCTTCCTTGAGGGCTTCGCTCCGTGCCGCGATCTGATCGGGGCTCGGCAGATCATGCGTAATGGGTGTGGTTGGCTGTTCCACACGGGCAGAGAGAATGCGGCACGCTTCCTCGATGACAGGGACAAAGTCGTTCAGGAAGCTGTCCGTGTCATGGCGAGCGGTAGCGTAACGCTCCGCAAGCTGCAATTCGAGTTCGGCAGTCTTGGGCCAAGCGTCTGAAGCGGATCGGATCTCGGTCAGAAGTATTGAAGCCTTCGCGCCCGCGTCTTTCAACTCTCCAAGCAGCTTCGAGAGCCGGTCGTCCAGTGCCTGAGCGAGTTTCTGTTTTCGAGCGTCACTGATCGTGTTGCCGCATAGCAGGCAATTTTCCAGGTCGTTCGCGCTGTGAAAATCATGACCGGTCTTCAGCCAAGGAACCATAGCAGGGTGGTTTTCCATTTCGTCCAGCACCACCGTCCCAATACTCAGCTCAGCGAAGTGCCGTGCGCCTTCCACCGTTTTCCGAATGGCATCAACTTCTATTGAGATGGCATTCAGAGCCGGCGGCGGCGCTGTGAGGCGGGCTACATCGACAAGAGCAGTGAGGGCTTCAGCCTCCAACCTCGCGTCTTTGTCGTATGATAGCGTTTCATAGTCCTTCTCCGGCTGTCTGGCCTCGTACCTGCGGTTGCCCAGATGCAGCGATGCCGCAACCAGCTTGGCCCGTTCTGTTCGGTAGTTCTTGAGCGCCTTTTCGCGCTCGTCAGCAATTTTTTTGTCTGCGTCCCGTGACCGCTCTTTGTCCGCGAGTGTCTGCTGAGCAGCACTGAGTTCGGCCGCAAGATCGGACTGTTCTTCACTAATATAAAAAATCGACGATGCGCGGCCTTCTTTCCACTCCAAATTTCGCGCGATGAAATCCTCATTGAATACGCGGACGTGGCTGTCAAGGCCTCCCAGTGCGTTTGGAGCCTTGAACGTTGCGCCGCCATCGAGTGCACTCTCAAAGCTGCAGCCTGACGGAAGATTTCCGTGATGCTTCCCATCCTCAAGGCAGGCAAATAATCTCGACAACGTGCTCTTGCCGGATCCATTGAAACCGTAAACGAGATTAAACTGGCGGAATGGGGGCATGTCTTCTCGTGCAGCTTTATCTGCCAAGACGCCGACGCCGCTCAGCGTCTTTATCGTGGCAATTGCAGCCATGCACGCCACCCTTCCTGCACATTTTGCGCCAATGCCGGCTCATCGCATTCGAGAGTATCAAAGTGCCTCGTGATTGGAATCCCCCTTGTAGCATATGGAGATGATTGGGGGTTCCGGTCTCGCCCTTGCGTCAAGACCGCCCTGTCTTCTTCCCAAGCCGAAACCGGCCGTTCGCGCATGCAGCAGCGAATGTCCGCTTCCCGCCCTTCGTGTCGGAGGTTGGTCGGATGCTGGTTGAGGAATGAATATCGACGAATAGCTGTCTCAACCATTTCAGGCGCAGTTGGCGGATAGCCGACTTTTCGCTTCATCTGAGGGATGGGCGTCTGCTTCAAATGAACGGAAAGGAGGGTCGCGACTGGTATCGCGCGAGCACGTGAAGCTCTGCGGCACTCGCATGCCTGCGGTGTCGGCCTTCCGGTCCGTTCCCGGACCGGTGGAGATCTGGTTTGCGGTGATTGCGGCGAGACCCAGCAGGTCTGTCCCTGTTGCGAAGCAGGAGGGCTGGTCGAACGGCGCGGCCGCTATGGAGCATTTCTCGGCTGTGTGTTTCCCAGACTGTGATGGCAGAGCCAAGCTAACGAAGAGCGCATGACATGCTGACAGAGCGCGCCTTAGCCCGCTGGCGGACCAGTGATGGGCAATGCGACATGGCAAGGTTCAACAAGGGTTGAGCCGGAAGCCGTCGCAGTGGCCCAATGGAAGTGATAATCGGCCAAGGCCCATTTGCTCCGCTCTCACTGGCGCCACATTAAGCCTCTAAGAACAGGGCAATTTTTCTGGCATCCGCGCCCCTGTGACGCGAAAAAATATGCGTGCCACGAAAAAATGCCTGCTCACCTACACTCCCTCAGAAATCAAGGTTCTCCACGTTCAGCGCGTTCTGCTGGATGAAATCGCGGCGGGGTTCGACGACGTCGCCCATGAGCTTGGTGAAAAGGTCGTCCGCCTCGGTGATGTCGGCGATGTTGACGCGCAGCAGGGTGCGGGCGTCGGGGTCGAGCGTGGTTTCCCAGAGCTGGTCGGGGTTCATCTCGCCCAGGCCCTTGTAGCGCTGCAGCGACAGGCCCTTCTCGCCCTCGTCGAGGATCGCGCGGAGCAGCTCCAGCGGGCCGTGGATCAACTGCCGGCGCTCCTTGCGCTCCAGCATGGCGGGCGTGTTGTAGACCGATTGCAGGCTCTGCGTGAAGCTGCCGGTCTTGCGCGCCTCGCCCGAGCGCAGCATCGGCCCGTCCAGCGTGCGCACCTCTTCGACACCGCGCAAGATCCGGGCCAGCCGGATGCCCTTGTCCTGGGTGATCCGGCCCATCCAGCCGCGTTCGTATTCCAGCGCCACGAGATCGAGCCGCGCGGCCACCTTGTCGGCCACGCCCTGCAGGTCGGCCTCCACCGCGCCGGGCACGAAGGCGCCGGCAATCGCGGCCTGTTCGAGGATGTGGCGCGGGTAATGCGTCGGGAAGGCTTCGAGCACGCGGCGCAGCTGCCGTGCCTCGTCGACCACGCGGGCAAGATCCTGCCCGATGATCACCTCGCCCGAGCCGAGCTTCAGCTGCGCGCCATCGACGCCCTGCTGGATCAGGTAGTCATCCAGCGCGCCCTGGTCCTTGAGATAGACCTCGGACTTGCCGCGCGCGACCTTGAAGAGCGGCGGCTGCGCGATGTAGAGATAGCCGCCCTCGATCAGCTCGGGCATCTGCCGGTAGAAGAAGGTCAGCAGCAGCGTCCGGATATGCGCGCCGTCCACGTCGGCATCGGTCATGATGATGATCTTGTGGTAGCGCAGCTTGGAGATGTCGAACTCGTCCCGCCCGATGCCGGTGCCCAGCGCCATGACGAGGTTGCCGATCTCCTGGCTGCCCAGCATCCGGTCGAAGCGCGCGCGCTCTACGTTCAGGATCTTGCCCCGCAGCGGCAGGATCGCCTGGGTGCGCCGGTCGCGCCCGGTCTGGGCCGAACCGCCCGCGCTGTCGCCCTCGACGAGGAACAGCTCGGTCTTGGAGGCATCCTTCTCGGAGCAATCCTTCAGCTTGGCGGCGTTGAAGCTGACATCCATGGCGGTCTTGCGGCGGGTCAGTTCGCGCGCCTTGCGGGCGGCCTCGCGGGCCAGCGCGGCCTCGACGATCTTGCCGACGATGCCGCGCGCCTCGGCCGGGTGCTCCTCGAACCATTCCGAGAGCTTCTCGTTCATTAGCCCCTCGACCGCGGGGCGCACCTCGGAGCTGACCAGCTTGTCCTTGGTCTGGCTCGAGAACTTGGGATCAGGCACCTTGACCGACAGCACCGCGGTCAGCCCCTCGCGCGCATCGTCGCCGGTGAAACTGACCTTCTCGCGCTTGGATATGCCGGTCTCGGTGGCGTATTTCTGGATCGTGCGGGTCAGGGCGCCGCGGAACCCCGCCATATGCGTGCCGCCATCGCGCTGGGGAATGTTGTTGGTGAAGGGCAGCACCGTCTCGTGGTAGCTGTCATTCCACCACATGGCGATCTCGACACCGATCCCGTCCCGCTCACCGGTCATGTAGACCGGCTCGGGCATCACCGCCTGCTTGGAGCGGTCGAGGAACTTGACGAATTCGCGCACGCCGCCCTCGAAATACAGCTCGCTCTTCAGCGGCTCGGCGGGGCGCGCATCTTCTAGGATGATGCGGACGCCGGAATTCAGGAAGGCCAGTTCGCGCAGGCGCTTCTCGAGCGTCTCGAACTTGTAGTCGAGATTCGAGAACGTGTCGGTCGAGGCGAGGAAGCGCACCTCGGTCCCGGTCTCGCCCTCGGCATCGCCGGTCACCCGCAGATGCTCGACCGTCTCGCCATGTTCGAACCGCGCGTAATGCGCCTTGCCGTCGCGCCAGATGCGCAGTTCCAGCCAGACCGACAGCGCATTGACCACCGAGACGCCGACGCCGTGCAGCCCGCCCGAGACCTTGTAGGAGTTCTGGTCGAACTTCCCGCCCGCATGCAGCTGGGTCATGATGACCTCGGCGGCCGAGACCCCCTCGCCCGCATGCAGGTCCACCGGGATCCCGCGGCCATTGTCGCGCACGCTGACGCTGTTGTCGGCATGCAGTTTCACATGGACGTAATCGGCATGGCCGGCCAGCGCCTCGTCGATGCCGTTATCCACGACCTCGTACACCATGTGGTGCAGGCCCGAGCCGTCATCCGTGTCCCCGATATACATGCCGGGACGCTTGCGCACGGCCTCAAGACCCTTGAGAACCTTGATGGAATCCGCGCCGTACTCGTTGGGTGTGCCTGCGGGTTCGGACATGCCGCCTTCCTTTGTTATTATGCTGCGGGTTATAGCGGCTCGCCAGGGCATTGTCACGCGGATGACACGGGTTTCAGGGCGCCGATCCGGCCCCCGAGACGCGCGATTCGCCGCTCTCTTCGGTGACCTCCAGCATCTGCGCCCGCGCGCCCAGCTCGGCGAACAGCTCGGGCCCCGTCCCCGTCAGCCAGGCCTGCGCGCCCAGCGCGCAGATCTCGTCGTAAAGCGCCGCGCGCCGCCCGGCATCGAGATGCGCCGCCACCTCGTCCAGCAGCAGGATGGGCGGCGCACCGATATCACCCGCCAGCGCCCGCGCATTGGCCAGGATCAGTGACAGCAACAGCGCCTTCTGCTCCCCGGTCGAGCTCTCCGCGGCCGGCACCCCCTTGGCGGCGAACACGCCGTAAAGATCGGTCCGGTGCGGCCCGACCAAAGTGCGCCCGGCCGCGATGTCGCGGAACCGGCTCTCCTCCAGCGCGTGACGCAGGTCGGTCTCCGTCTCCGGCATGGCGCCCTCGGACTGCACCAGCTCCAGTTCCACCGCCGGAAAGGCGGTCGTGGCATCGGCCTGTGCACGGGCCAGCCGCAGCAGTGCCGCTTGCCGGTTGGCATTGAGCGCCGCACCGCTGCGCGCCATCTGCGCCTCCAGCGCGCGGTACCAGTGCCCGTCCCGCACCTGCTCCTTGAGCAGCCGGTTGCGCTCGCGCATGGCCTTCTCGTAATCCAGCGCCAGCTGCGCGTGATCGGGAAAGAAGCTCAGCGTGGTGCGGTCGAGGAACCGACGCCGCCCCTCGGCCCCCTCGATCCACAGCCGGTCCATCGCCGGGATCAGCCAGAGCGTCCGTGCCAGCCGCCCCAGGGCGATCTGGCTGGCCGGTTTCCCGTCGATCTCGACCTGCCGCGCAGACCCGCCCTCCGAGACGAACCCGATCTCGTGCAGACCCGTCGCGCCGCGGATCTCGCCCGTGACTTTCCAGCCAAGGCTTTCCGGGCGCCGCGCCATGTCCTGCGCCGCGGCCCGGCGCAGGCCGCGCCCGGGCGAGAACAGCGACACCGCCTCGATCAGGTTGGTCTTGCCCGTCCCGTTCGGCCCGAAGATCGCCACGGGCCGCGCATCGAGCGCCAGCGCAACGCGCTTGTGCGAGCGGAAATGCGACAGGGTCAGCCGCGACAGGTACATCGCCCCTCGTCTTTCATCTTTCCGCAAATACTCCCGCCGGAGGCGTCCGACGGGCCGGCTCCGCGCCGCGGCCGGGTCAGACGCGCATCGGCATGACCACGTAGACCGCGCTGGTATCGCTGCCCTCGCGCATCAGGGTCGGGTCGCCGGACGAGTTGAACAGGAACACCGCGTTCTCGCGATCGACCTGGCTGGCGATCTCCAGCAGGTATTTCGCGTTGAACCCGATCTCCAGCCGCTCGTCGCCATAGGCCACGGCCAGCTCTTCCTCGGCATTCCCGCTGTCCGGCGCATTGACCGACAGGACCAGCCGATCCTCGTCCAGCTGCATCTTCACCGCGCGCGAGCGTTCCGAGCTGACCGTCGCCACGCGGTCCACCGCCTTGGCGAAATCGCTCGCATCCACTTCCAGCTTGCGGGAATTGCCCTGCGGGATGACCCGGGTGTAATCCGGGAAGGTGCCGTCGATCACCTTCGAGGTCAGCGTGATGTCCGGCGTGGCAAAGCGCACCTTGGTCTCCGAGACCGAGACCGCGATCTCCATCTCGTCATCGTCCAAGAGCTTGCGCAGCTCGCCCACGGTCTTGCGCGGCACGATCACGCCCGGCATCTCTTCGGCGCCCGCGGGCAGGGCAGCGTCGATCCGCGCCAGGCGGTGGCCGTCCGTCGCCACGCAGCGCAGCACGCGGCCATCCTCGCTGTCGGAGACATGCATGTAGACGCCGTTCAGGTAGTAGCGCGTCTCCTCGGTCGAGATGGCGAATTTCGACTTGTCGAACAGCCGCCGCAGCACATCGGCCCTTGCCTTGAAATTCGTGCCGTATTCCGACGAGGCCATCACGGGGAAGTCCTCTTTCGGCAAGGTCGCCAGCGAGAAGTTCGACCGCCCCGCCGAGACCGTCAGCCGGCCCGCCGCCTCGTCGCTGGCCAGCACGACCAGCGCACCGTCGGGCAGCTTGCGCACGATCTCGTGCAAGGTCACCGCCGAGACGGTGGTGCCGCCGGCCTTCTCGACCTGCGCATTCGCCCGATCCAGCACCTCGATGTCCAGATCGGTGGCCCGGAAGGAGACGGTGTCGCCTTCGGCCTCGATCAGCACATTGGCCAGGATCGGGATCGTGTTGCGCCGCTCGACAACGGATTGCGCCTGCGCGACCGCGCGCAGCAGCGTCGCCCGTTCCATGCTGATCTTCATCGACCATCCCTCCGCACCGCCGGGAGGGACACCCTAGTTGCAGGATGCCCGCGCTCCAAGCCCTTTTCTTGGAGTCTTCCGACGGTTTTTCCATAGCGTCAAGGGATTGCGGCCCTTTGCTGCGCCTGCGGACCGCAAGTGTTGTGAGCCGGGCTCAGGCCTCGAGCGCGCGGCGCAGCATCTCGACATCCTCGTCGATCTGCCCGTCCTGCTGGCGCAGCTCCTCGATGCGGCGCACCCCGTGCATCACGGTGGTGTGGTCGCGCCCTCCGAAGCGGCGCCCGATCTCGGGCAGCGATCGGCTGGTCAGCTGCTTGCACAGGTACATGGCCACCTGCCGCGGGCGGGCAAAGTTGCGCACCCGCTTGGGCCCGATCATGTCGCTGAGGCGGATGTTGTAATGCTCGGCCACCTTGCGCTGGATCTCGTCGATCGAGACCTTGCGCTCGGAGGCGCGCAGCACGTCGGCCAGGCTGTCCTGCACCAGATCCATGTTGATCGGCTTGCCCACCAGCGAAGCAAAGGCGAAGAGCCGGGTCAGCGCGCCTTCCAGCACGCGAACATTGGTGCTGATCCGGTGGGCCAGGAATTCCAGGACGCCGTCCTCGATCACCAGCCCCGGGTACAGCGTGCGGTAGCTGTCGACCTTGGATTGCAGGATGCCCAGACGCAGTTCGTAATCGGTGGGGTGCAGGTCCACCACCAGCCCCGATTGCAGGCGCGAGCGGATGCGGTTCTCGAGATCCTTGATCTCGTCCGGGGCGCGGTCGGCCGAGATGATGATCTGCTTGTTCTGGTCGACCAGCGCGTTGAACGTGTGGAAGAATTCTTCCTGCGTGCTGTCCTTGCCGGCGATGAACTGCACGTCATCGACCATCAGCACGTCGACCGAGCGGAACATCTCCTTGAAATCCATCATCCGGCGTTCGCGCAGGGCCTGCACGAACCGGTACATGAACTGCTCGGCCGACAGGTAGAGCACGGTCAGGTGCGGATTGCGGACGCTCATCTCCCAGGCGATGGCATGCATCAGGTGCGTCTTGCCCAGTCCGACGCCGCCATACAGGAAAAGCGGGTTGAAGGTGACCGGGCCGCCCTCGGCCACGCGCTTGGCCGCGGCGTGGGCCAGCTCGTTCGGCTTGCCGACGACGAAACTGTCAAAGGTGAAGCGCTTGTCCAGCGGCGCGCTCGGCAGTTCGGGCTTGGCGGCCTGGGCCGGCGCCGGGGTCTCCTCCGCCGGGGCTTGCGCGGGGGGCTCGGGCGCCTCGTCGCGGGCCACGTCGAAGGCCACCCGGCGCACGTTGCGATCCACGCGCGAGATCTGCGCCAGCAGCATGTCGCCATAGTTCCGCGAGACGTAGTTTCCGAAGAAGTTGGTCGGCGCCTGCAGCGTCACGACGCCATCATCCGATTTCCCGACAAAGCGCAGTGGTTCGATCCACGTTCTGTAGTTATTTTCGCCCATCGTCTTGCAAATGTCGTCCTGCAAGTCGCCCCATTGCTCTTTGGTCATCTGTCCCCGGTTCCTGTATGTTTTCCCCACCCGGGCCTGCACCCGGAACGCGCCACAAGACAGGGCGGAAGACACAGGACACGCATCCCACGCGAGCAGTCGCATGAGCGGAGCAACAGAGTTGCCCTATCGTCGGACGACATGGCTCTCGTCCCCAAACAACGAGAGCGATACCGTCACGACACGGTCTGTATCTTGGACATGGCCAGGAAAAATCCTGAACACCGCGACACCCTGCATGCAGCGCATGGTGTCGAACGTGATGTCCCAAAGCCCCCCAATACAGCCTTGAGACCGGCAGCCTGTCCCCCCTGCGACGTGACTCGCTTGGGGAAATTAGCAAGGCCGCGACAGGGGCGGCAACTGTTCTTCAACCTTGACTCTCGAATATTCAGAAAAGAATCTACGTCCACCATATGCTGTTGGACCAACGCAAACGGCCGCCACATCTAGTGGCGGCCGTTGCAAAAAGGCACAGGTTCCCGCGAGAATTATCCCAGCGATTTCACGCGCGAGGAGAGGCGCGAAATCTTGCGCGACGCGGTGTTCTTGTGGAAGATTCCCTTGCTCACACCGCGCATCAGCTCGGGCTGTGCGGCTTGCAGCGCGGCCTGCGCGGCGGCCTTGTCACCCGAGGCGATCGCCTCTTCGACCTGGCGCAGGAAGGTGCGGATGCGCGAGCGACGCGCCTTGTTCACTGCCGCGCGCTTTTCGTTCTGACGTGCGCGCTTCTTGGCCTGGGGCGAATTTGCCATGTCGATCCGGTCCTTTGTATCCGTGTCTGGGTCTGCGCGACGCCGCGACAGTGCCGACACGAGGGTCGGACCGATTCTTGCCTGAGCGGGCATCACGCGCATGTATGACGGGCGCCTATAGCGGCTTGCGCGCCCGTTGCAAAGCCCCTTGTCGGGAATTCCCGGTCAAAAGCGCCAGATATCTGCCGTGACGGATTGGCCCCTGTCCGAGACGCGCCTCTCCGCCGGCGAATCGTAGACCACCATCCAGCCCGGCTTGCGCTTGCCATGGGCGGGCCAGTGCACCAACCCCTCGGGGTGGTCGTGCATTCCGCGATAGGGCAGGTCCAGCGCATGATCGACCTCGCCCGGCGCCAGCACGCCCGAGCGCGCATGGTCCAGCGCATCGGGCCAGCGCAACACCGCGGCCGGCCCGTCCCCCGCCATGGTGGGGCCGGTCAGGATCAGCAGGTCGTCGCCGTCAAAGGCAAGGTCGCGGATCCCTTGCCCGGCCGTCGGGACCAGGTGCTTGCGATAACGCCGTCCGCCCTCGATCTTGCGCGGCTTCAGGAAACCGTCGCGGGTGCGCTTCATCTCCAAGTCGAGGATCACGGCATGGCCGCGCAGCACCGGACCGCGCAACCCCAGCAGCACCCGCATGTCGCGCGCGACGATCCCCTCGATATCGAGACCGTTCTCCTTCGATGGCAGGTCGAGGAACGGGTCGAGATGCGGATCACCACGCAACCATCGGATCAGCTTGGGCGACGTGCGCTTGAGCTCGATACAGGCCGCGCGGCGCGTGCCGTCGATGGCCACGGGCACCACGCCGCCATCATGTTCGACCAGCGGGAAACGTCCGAGAAACCAGCGGTTGGGATCGCGCGCGATCCGGGTCATCCGGTCCAGCGCCTTCTTGGCGCTCTTGTCCGGTCGCTTGGCCTTCTTGCGTTTCAGGGAGTGCGAGCCCGCGACCCAGAGCCAGTCTCCGTCGCAATGCAGCCCTTCGATATCCATCTCGCCATCGGGCCCGTCCGGCAGGTCGATCAGCTGTCCAAGGTTGAAATGCCGATGGTCACCCCAGTCATCGGGACCAATTCGGGTGAGGCGATCAACGCCGGCGGTCTCGTCGCAGGTGACCAGAAGGCTGTCCTTCCAGCGGGTTGCGGTGGACAGGTCGCGATGCAGCGGATCATCCACGTGGCGCAGCACATCGCGCGACTGGAAATGCAGGGTGATGGTCCGCTCGGGGCTTTGGTCTGGCATGGAACCTCCTTGCCAGACTTTACGCGGCGCCCCGCCGCCGGGTTCCGCCTAGCGGTCGCGGAACTGCGCGGTGCGCTTTTCCATGAAGGCGGCCATGCCTTCCTTCTGATCCTCGGTCGCGAACAGCGCGTGGAACAGGCGGCGCTCGAACAGCAGCCCCTCAGACAGCGTGGTCTCATAGGCGCGGTTGACCGCCTCCTTGGCCGCCATCGTGCTAGGGATCGACTTCTCGGCGATCTTGTCGGCCGCGGCGCGCGCCTCTTCCATCAGTTTCTTGGCCGGCACGACCCGGCTGACGAGGCCCGAGCGCTCGGCCTCCTCGGCATCCATGAAACGGCCGGTCAGGTTCATGTCCATCGCCTTGGACTTGCCGATGAAGCGCGTCAGGCGCTGGGTGCCGCCCAGGCCCGCGATGACGCCAAGGTTGATCTCGGGCTGGCCGAACTTGGCGGTGTCGGCCGCGATGATGAAATCGCACATCATCGCCAGCTCGCAACCGCCGCCCAGTGCGTAACCCGCGACCGCCGCGATCACCGGCTTGCGGGTCGAGGTGATCGCCCGCCCCTCGCCGCCGAAGAAATCCGACAGGAACATGTCGACATAGCTCTTCTCGGACATCTCCTTGATGTCCGCCCCCGCGGCAAAGGCCTTGGCCGAGCCGGTCAGGATGATGCACCGCACCTTGTCGTTGCGGTCGGCTTCGGCCAGCGCCGTGCCGAGTTCGCGCAGCAGATGCGAGTTGAGAGCGTTCAACGCATCGGGCCGGTTGAGTTTGATCGTGGCGACGTGGTCTTCTACTTCGACGATGATCGTCTCATAGGCCATTGGGTCGGGCTCCGTCCGTTTCCGTCAGGCGCCAAGCCTTAGCACTTCGTGGTCCCGGATCAAGCTATCTTTGGCATAGTCCGCAATAGAAGCTCGACCGTCCCGATTGCACGATCCGGCGCACCGGAGCGCCACATTCCGGCGTCCGGCAGGGCTGCCCCTCTCGGCCGTAGACATCGAAGCTGTGCTGGAAATATCCAAGCTCGCCATCGGCTTGGCGGTAATCCCTGAGCGACGAGCCGCCTGCCGCGATGGCGTCGGCCAGCACGTCGCGGATGATCGGCACCAGCCCCGCCAGCCGCGCCTCCGAGATGCGCCGGGCCTTGCGCGCCGGGTGGATGCCGCCGCGGAACAGCGCCTCGCAGACATAGATATTGCCCAGCCCGGCGACCACGCGCTGGTCCAGAAGCGCCGATTTGATGGGCGTGTTGCGCGGCTTCAGCGCCGCGACAAGGTAGGATTCGCTGAACGCGTTGCCCAGCGGCTCGGGCCCGAGATGGGCGATCAGCGGATGCTGCTCGGCCAGGTCGGTGGCCATCAGGTCCATCGCCCCGAAGCGGCGCGGATCGTTGAAGGTGACGCGCGCGCCCTGCCCCATCTCCAGCACCACGTGGTCGTGTTTCTGCGGCGCGGGGTGGGCATGCACAAACTGCCCCACGCTTTCGGCGAGCCCGCGCGCCCCGGGATCGGCCGAGATCAACATGCGCCCGGACATGCCCAGGTGGATCAGAAGCGTCTCGGCGGTCGAGAGATCGGCAAGGATGTACTTGGACCGCCGCCGCAGGCGCAGGACGCGCGCGCCGGTCAGCCGCTCGGCCATGCGGTCGGGAAACGGCCAGCGCAGGTCGGGCCGGTTCACATGTGCGACACGGATCACCTGCCCCTCCATCACGGGAGACAGGCCGCGGCGTACGGTTTCGACTTCGGGCAGTTCGGGCATCGGGTCCGGCCTTGGTTCAGCGCTTCCCAGATAGGCCCGGCACCGGGTCGGCGCAATCTCTGCCCGGGGCCCGACAGATGCCGGGCGCGCGCGCTTTGCGCGGATTTGACCGTTTGTGTCTTGCCCTGCCGGGTTTTAAGGACAACTCCGACCTCAGGATGGCTCGAACGGAAGTTTTCATGACCGACCGCCCAGACGACACCACCCATTTCGGCTTTCAGGATGTGCCCGCGTCGGAAAAGGCCGGCCGCGTGCAGGGCGTGTTCCGCTCGGTCGCGTCCAAGTATGACGTGATGAACGACGCCATGTCCTTCGGCATCCATCGCCTCTGGAAGGACGCCATGATGGACTGGCTGGCGCCGCGACAGGGCCAGCGCCTGCTCGACGTGGCCGGCGGCACCGGCGATATCGCCTTCCGCTTTCTCAAGCGCGCCGGGCACGCACAGGCCGTGGTGCTGGACCTGACCGAGCCGATGCTGGTCGAGGGGCGCAAGCGCGCCGAGGCCGATGCCATGTCCGACCAGCTGGACTGGGTGGTGGGCGACGCGATGGCCCTGCCCTTTCCCGACAACAGCTTCGACGTCTACACGATCTCCTTCGGCATCCGGAACGTCACCCGCCCCGAAGACGCGCTACGCGAGGCCTATCGTGTGCTGCGCCCGGGCGGCCGCCTGATGGTTCTGGAATTCAGCCAGATCCCGAACGAGCTGATGCAATGGGCCTATGATCTCTATTCCTTCCATATCATCCCGCGCATGGGGCAGGTGATCGCCGGGGATCGCGACAGCTACCAGTATCTCGTGGAATCGATCCGCAAGTTCCCCGACCAGGACAGCTTTCTCGCCATGATCCGCGCCGCGGGCTTCGAGAATGCCAAGTACCGCAACCTGACCATGGGCGTGGCCTGCCTGCATTCCGGCTGGAAGATCTGAGGTGCGCGGGCCGCACAATATCTGGCGCCTGATCCAGACGGGCGCGACGCTGGAACGCACGGGCGCGATGAAAGTGGTGCTTGACGCGTTCGAGGCGCCCGCGCCGCTGCGCATCACCGCCCGCGTGCTGGGCTGGCCGTTCAAGTGGCTGGGCGACGAGGGCGACCCCTCGACCCCGCCCGCGGTGCGCGCGCTCACCGCGCTGGGGCCGGCCTACATCAAGTTCGGCCAGATCCTGTCCACCCGGCCCGACGTGGTAGGCGACGACATGGCCCGACAGTTGCGGGTCCTGCAGGACAAGCTGCCGCCCTTCTCGGTCACAACGGCCAAGGCGCAGGTGGAGGCCGAGCTTGACACCCCGGTCGACACGGTGTTCGACGATTTCTCGGAACCCGTGGCCGCTGCCTCCATCGCGCAGGTTCACAAGGCCCGGCTGGCCAATACCGGCGAGACGGTCGCGGTCAAGGTGCTGCGCCCGGGAATCGAGCGCGCCTTTCGCAAGGATATCGACGCGTTCTATTTCGCCGCCGGCATGATCGAGCTGCTGTCGCCCTCCTCGCGCCGATTGCGCCCGCGCGAAGTGATCGCCCATTTCGAGGGCGTGGTCATGGGCGAGCTCGACCTACGACTCGAGGCCGCCGCCGCCAGCCAGTTCGCCGCCAATACCGAGGCCGATGCGGGGTTCCAGCTGCCGGTGGTGAAATGGCCCTATTGCGGGCGCCGGGTGATGACCATGTCCTGGGCCGAGGGCGTCCCGCTGGGCGACAATGACGCCATCGACGCCGCCGGTCACAACCGGGTGGTGTTGTCGGAACGCGTGTTGCAGCTGTTCCTGAACCATGCGCTGCGGGATGGCTATTTCCACGCGGACATGCACCAGGGCAACCTCAAGGTCGCCGCCAATGGCGACATCATCGCCTATGACTTCGGGATCATGGGCTATATCGACGAGTACACCCGCAGGGTCTATGCCGAGATCCTGTTCGGTTTCATCCGGCGCGACTACCAGCGCGTCGCCGAAGTGCATTTCGAAGCCGGCTACGTGCCGGCCGACCAGGACGTGCAGGAATTCTCGCGGGCCCTGCGTGCCGTGGGCGAGCCGATCTTTGGCATGGATGCCACGCGAATCTCGATGGGCAAACTGCTGGCCTACCTGTTCGAGGTGACCGAGCGATTTGGCATGGAGACACGGACCGAGCTGATTCTCCTGCAACGCACGATGGTCGTGGTTGAAGGCGTCGCCCGGTCGCTCGACCCAAAGATGAATATCTGGAAGGTGGCGCAGCCGGTTGTCGAGCAGTACATCAAGCAATCCATCGGACCGCGCGCGGTCGCCAGTGACCTGCGCCAGGCCGCGCAGGTGCTCGCACGCTTCGGCCCCCGCCTGCCGCAACTGATCGAGGCGGCACTCATCCGGCAGGGCCAGGCCGAAGCGTCGCCCACGCCGCGCCCTTGGCGGGGACGGGCCGCCTGGGCATTGATCGGTGCGGGCATGGGGGCGGCGGTCACCTTCGCCGTAGCCACGCTGGCCTGACGTTTAACTCTTTATTCCAGAAAGAAAAACGGCGGCCAAATGACCGCCGTTCCTGAGCATTGCGGTGCTGACCCGCAGATCAGTCGGTGCCCGAGGACGCCGCGATCGCGATGACAACAGCGATGCCGCCGATGATCGCCAGAGCCGGGATGCCGGCGCCAGCGGTGGTCACGAACGGATCCTGCGTGGTGTTTTCCTGAGCAGCCACCGGCGCGGCCGTGGCGGTTGCGATCGCTGCAGCGGCAGCAATGATCGAAAGCTTTTTCATAATTCTCTCCAGACAGTACAGGTTGGGACGCGGCACGCCCGACACTTTCAAGCTTATACAGGGGAAAACCCTGGTTCAAACGACAAAATTGCCGTGAGCTGCAGGCGCAAGCGCTCCAACACCAAGACGATGCAAATTGGCAACATTTTTGCCAAAATAATGAGCGTCTCAGGTATCGCCACGGCTGCTGCGGCAAAAATTTATTTGATTTCAGTGGTTAAGCTTGATTATCCTGCCTAGGTTGAGGAAACAACACAAGGTGATCGATCGCCCCAGAGAGATAGGATCGGAATTCTCTGCTTTCGACACGTTCGGCCTGGACAGTTGCTCTTTGCGGTGACGCTTGACAGACAACATTATTGAAATAATATGCTTTTCGAGCCGCGTCAGCTTCAAAGAAGTTCTGCAGAGCGGAGACCTTCTACGAAGCTAGGCTCTATTTCTGTGCCGCTACTGAGTCGGATCATGACTTGGCCGTCGACACTACGCACTTCTTCAACCTTCTCGTAAACGGCCGCGCGCTTCGTCTCCAACAAGGAATCGCCCGAATAGCTCTCCACCTCAAATCGATAACTCCCTGAAGGCAGGCTGCGCCCATCCATGGTTGTTCCCGACCAGAGAACTCGGTCTTCCCCAACCTCCACGTTCAGGCGCTGTACCGGGTCTCCGTTTTCGTTTCGCACGATCAAGATTGATCGATCCGCATTCTCTGCGAAGTCGGGAAACACGGTAAACGGGCTTCCATCGAAACGAACAGGCGCGCGAACCAACGCTTCCTTTCCAATCCAGTTTCCGAAATGCTGAAGGTCATTACCTCCAATCCGTACCCCAAGTTCTTTTAGTAAGTCGTTTGTCAGGACCTGTTGCTCGACCGAAGAAAAGGTCGCCAATTGCGTGGCGTATTCGGTCGACTCCACCGGGTTCAGCGGATCCTGATTCTGAACCTGAGCCGTCAACATCCGTAAGAAGGTCTCGAAGTCCGAGTTGAGCTTAGTGCCGGATGTGGCGCTACTGTCCACACCTGTTGAAGATACAACTTCTGGAAGAGATGGTGGGAGTGCCTGTATTTCGGTCATCTTCAAATCCTTACTTCAAACCCGTTGGCAAAATTTTTCGGCGCTAGCAACAATTTACTATCGCTAGTGGTCTCATTTACGCTTTCCAGCAGACCCCCATTCTCAGAATTAGGTCTATGTATTGAATAATTTCTGCCAAACTCAATATCAAATCCCTCCACTCCCGTGTCCAAAAGATTCTGGAGAAGGACTCTTACATTTTTCCGAAGCAACTTCAGTGTTTCAAGTCTCTGGGCTTCAATTTTTAAAGTTATCCGCTTACCCCTTGAAACCCTTATGAAGATAGATCCAAGCTCCTTGGGAGACAGCCGAACTTCTATAGCGTCCTTTACTACAGCATCTTTATTTTCCACCCTCCTTCGTATCGCGTTTTCAATTCCAGCCATATTCAGGCAATTCGCTTGTCCTGATAGCCTGTTTATTTTTCTTTTGGACGCAGCGTTGTTCATTAACATCTGGTCGCCGATCATTAGATCTGAAATCAAAACGGCACCTTTCTTTTCAATCCTTGGCAGATCTTTGCCGCTCTTTCTTCTCACAAAAAACTCAGCCGGAGTGTTGTCTGAGACAGTAGGATTGGTTTGGTATTTTGACTCAACCTCTGGCCTGAAAACGTCCGTTCTGTGCTCTAGAGGAGTGTAAAGCCCTCGTCCCAAGTGTGTCACTACTTCGCGAGTTTCTATTTCTACTTCTGGGTCGATAGCTTTATCAGGATCCAAGTTGGAGGCTTTCTGGACCTCCAACTTAATACTTTGGTTCATTTCCCTAGAGCGAGTGAACCCTCTGGGGATTTCAACAAAGGCATTTGGGCTTTGAAGGCGTTCCAGTTCACTACCTTGATTTTCCCTGCGTGCTACGCAGTTGCTGCCAGCACAAAAAAGATTCACGAGTTTAGACATGATATCTGATGAAAACCTAAAAATATCATGAGACGCATAGCTATAACTATCTGCCCCACTCACCTTTGCGTTATCTGGAAATTGCGCACTGCCCTCATGGAGACTTATTAAATTGAAGCTTTGTACATTACCTGATTCATTAAACTTATTCATTTTCTCCATACTGCTTGCTTTTAGGAGTTCTTGCGGGGAGGGCACTTCAATTCTGAACCCTACTGGCTCTCGTGGGCCTATGTTCCTCCAATATATACCAGAAAACCCATGCGTCGGATCCTCTAAATGGGCAAGATAGGGATTTCCTCCTTCCCTCTGCTGTTCGTTGTCCTTCGCTTCAGGTCCAGCCAGCGGTGGTAGCGCTTTGGTCAAGAGGTTCAGCATGTTCGCTCCAGGAGTTCTTCCTCGGGCGCTGGTTTAACGCTAGATCCTTACTCGTTCTTTACCGTCTACGAGGTAATGCTCCGAAACCAACTTGAATTGGAGCTATTGATGATCGTCTCTCACCCTGTACCCCATCTGATACAAAACGCTCACGCAAGGTTGCACGAAAAATCTGAACAGCTTGAAGCAGTGTTCTTGGCCGAAATGTTGAAGTCGGCAGGGGTAGGCAAGACACCAGACGCCTTCGGCGGCGGCATCGGCGAAGATCACTTCGCCTCCTTCCTGCGCCAGGAGCAGGCTCAGAATTTGGCTGCACGGGGTGGTATCGGCCTGGCGGAAGCACTTTTTGACAGCCTGAAGGGGCACGACCATGACTGACCCCAAGATCGAAAATCGGTTGAAAGCCTTGATCGCAGAGGAACGGCGCGCCTTGATGAAAGGCCAATTCGACCGGATCTCTGAAATCATCGAAGAAAAGCGGGCACTTACCCAGCATCTGCAGACCGCACGCTTACCTCCGAAGCGGGCGAGTGAACTCAAGGATGGGTTACGTCGGAATCAGGAGCTTTACGACCAAGCGTTGGCCGGAATTCGAAACGTTGCCAGCAGGCTTGGCGATCTCAACCGTCTGCGCCGCTCGATGGATACTTATGATCGGCAGGGGCAAAAGCAGACCATCGACGCCCCTGTCTCCAACGCGTTGGAGCGCCGTGCGTGAGGAGATCCGGCAAATCGTAGCAATTTGGTCGGCTCGGTTTAGCGTATCGTTAGCACATGACGGTCAGGTTGGCGCTGCACCCAAGACGGGTGGCGCAGACTGGCCGAATGACAGGGGTCTGCAACCGTCAGAAAGACGTCAGAGCGGCCGCCCGAGCGCGGCCAAAGCAACGGGCGCTGAAGGGCGCCGAACGTGAAGCAAGGATGACAATCATGTCCAGCATTCTGACGAATAACGGCGCCATGGTCGCGCTGCAGACCCTCAAGTCGATCAACAAGGGGCTGGCCGATACCCAGCAGCAGATCTCGACCGGCAAGCGCGTCGCGAGCGCCAAGGACAATTCGGCGGTCTGGGCGATCTCGAAGGTGATGGAAGCCGATGTCAAAGGCTTCAAGGGGATTTCCGACAGCCTGAATCTCGGTCAATCCACTGTTTCGGTTGCGCGTCAGGCCGCCGAGACAACGACCAGCCTTCTGACCGACATCAAGGGCAAGATCGTCGCCGCACAGGAAGAGAATGTCGATCGCGACAAGATCCAGACCGATATCGACGCGCTGCGTAACCAGATTGCCGCCGTCGTAGGCGCTGCGCAATTCAACGGCCTGAACCTGCTCTCGAACACCGAACAGACCGCCGATTCGGGGTCCATCAACGTGCTTGCCTCGCTCGATCGCTCGGGCACCGGTGTGACCGCATCGGATATCAGCGTCGCGAAGCAGGATCTTGGCACCGGTGCTTCATCGATCGGTGGGGCCCTCACCGCGCTTGGCGCCGCTGCCAACAATATCGGGGGTTTCGGTGATGCCGCGGCTGCAGCTTTGACGGGTGCTGCGTCCGCGCCGACCGGTACGACGACCCTCGGTACCGCGGCAACCGACACGGTGGCCGCCGGAACAGGGTTCTCGATCGAGATCTCCGCCACGGCGGGCAATGGTCCCTCCAACACCACCGACCGCAATGACATCAAGTATGTCGCACGCGATGGCGATACCATGGCGGATGTCGCAGCCGGGCTGGCCGCTCAGTTCAACAAATATATCAAGGCCGATCTTGGTGCGGACAATGTCGGAACGATCGATGCCACGGCCAATGGGAACGAGATCACCTTTACCGGCATCGACAATGGCGGCGACAACTTCAGCGTCGCAGTACAGGAATATGCAGCAGATGCTGCTACAACAATCGGTGGCCGGCTCGAAGAGCTGAGCAATATCGACGTCACGACTCAGGCCGGGGCCGACAGCGCCATCGAAGAGATCGAGGGTTTGATCCAGACGGCCATCGACTCGGCATCGGCCTTCGGGTCCGTGCAGGGCCGGATCGAAACCCAGGCGGATTTCGTCTCGAACCTAACTGATGCCCTTAAGTCGGGCATCGGCACGCTGGTCGATGCCGACATGGAAGAAGCCTCGGCACGGCTGCAGGCACTCCAAGTACAACAGCAGCTGGGTGTTCAGGCGCTTTCGATCGCAAACCAGGCGCCCCAGTCGCTCCTGTCGCTCTTCCGCTGATTGGTAGTGCGGGGGCCGTATCCGGCCTCCGCATATCCCGATCCCCGTCTTTCTTAACCAGAAGGTTCTGAAATGAACGCACAGACCCTAGCCCAACGCGCCTATTCCCAGAATGCGCGCACGACACAAACACCGCGCGGGACCGAATACGAGCTGATCGCCCGCGTCACGTATCGGATCAAGTCGATGGCCGAGGCCGGGCCCATGGCCTACCCCAAGCTGGTCGAGGCGCTGTCCGACAATCAACGTCTCTGGACAGCGCTTGCCGTCGATGTCGCGGATGGCGGCAACGAACTTCCCAAGGAATTGCGGGCGCAAATTTTCTACCTGGCCGAATTTGTCCAGTTCCAGACATCGAAGGTCCTGGCTCGCAAGGGACGGATCACGCCTTTGCTCGAGATCAATGCCGCGATCCTGCGTGGGCTAAGCAGCAGGAGACCACGGAAATGAGTGGACTCGTTCTCAAACTCGGACCGCGAGAGCGTGTTCTGATCAATGGCGCCGTGATCGAGAACGGCGATCGGCGCAGCCGGTTGTCGATTGTCACGCCCAACGCCAACGTCCTGCGCCTGCGCGATGCCATCCATCCCGACGAGGCCAAGACACCGGTTCGGCGACTTTGCTATACTGCGCAACTGATCCTGACAGGAGACGCCGACCCCGCGCTTGCACGTGAACAACTGCTGCCCCGGATCGAGGAGCTCAGCCAGATCCTCGTCGACCCCGACAGCCGGCGTTTGCTGACAACGGCCAGCGAAGCCGTGATGGGTGAGCAGTTCTATCAGTGCCTAAAATCCCTTCGGGCGCTCATACCACGAGAGGACCGGCTTCTGGCCGCCGGATCGCGATGACATTTCAGCCGGTCATCGTCGGGTCCGGACTTGTCGGATGGCAGTTTCTGCAGGCCACCCAATCCAAACAGCGTGCCGTTTTCGACGCCGCACCGGAACTCGTGCGGGACACGGATTACTTCGCCTCGGAGATTCGAAACGTGACCAGCGCCGAGGATCTTGTCGCGGATCGGCGCTTGTTGCGGGTGGCCTTGGGCGCGTTCGGATTGCAGGACGACATCGACAACACGTTTTTCGTTCGGAAAGTGCTGGAGGATGGGATCAACGACCCGGAGGCCTTGGCCAACAGACTAACGGATGAACGCTACAAATCTCTCGCGCGGACATTTGCATTTGATTCGGCTCTGGAGCCGGCCACCCAGCGCGACGGCTTTGCCGCCGACATTATTTCGCGCTTCAGAGCGCAGGAATTTGAAGTGGCGGTCGGCAACCAGGACGAAAGTCTTCGCCTCGCCATGAATTACGAACGGAGCTTACCCGAGATCGCCCGGGCAAGCGGCGGAGACGATACGAAGTGGTTCCGCGTCATGGGGACGACTCCGTTGCGGAACGTACTGGAAACAGCGCTTGGCCTTCCCAGCGGTTTTGGCCAACTGGATATCGACAAGCAGTTGGAGATGTTTCGCGACAAGGTCAACAGCCGCTTCGGAGTCAAGGAAATCAATGATATGGCCGATCCAGATGTCATCCGGAAGGTCGTACAAACCTACCTGCTGCAAAGCCAGATCAATCAGACCAGCGTGGCGGGCTCCGGGCAGATCGCCCTGTCTCTGCTGCAGTCCATCCCCCGCCAATCATTGCTAGGGTGAGCAACGGAGAATCATGTTGAGGTGACCTTGCTTGGGACGTTGGATCGTGCGGCTCTTTGCGGCACCTTAGCGCCGCTCGATCCAAGCCGACGCAGGATCAGGCTCAGCTGTCGAAAAGCCTGCTCGGGTCCAACGGGTGATGTGCTGGCAAGGAAGGAATCGAGCTCTGGCCAGGCCTTGATGGCGAGGTCCAGCGTTGGATCCTCGCCTTCCCGGTAGAGACCCGCGCGTAGCATGGTTTCGTTCTGCGCATAGGTCCCGAGCAGGCGCCGCACTTGCTGGATGGTGTCATTTTCCAGCGCATTCGCGGCCTCGGGCAAGCTCCGGGATACGGAGCGGAGCAGGTCGATCGCTGGAAAACGGCCACGTTCGGCGATCTGACGGTCGAGTATGACATGGCCGTCGAGGACGCCGCGCAGGATATCCGCCACGGGCTCGTCCATGTCCGACCCGGCAACCAGCACGCTGAACACGGCCGTGATGTCCCCCTGCCCGTCACAGCCGGGCCCCGCGCGTTCGGCAAGCCGCATGATCTGATGCGCAACAGAGGCGGGATGGCCACGCAGCGCTGGCAGCTCACCCGAGGCAATCGCCACTTCGCGATGCGCCTCGGCGAAGCGGGTGATCGAATCGGCGAGGTAGAGCACATGATGGCCCTGGTCGCGGAAATGCTCAGCGATGGTCATCGCCGCTAGCGGGCAGCGCCGACGTTCGAGGGGCGACCGGTCCGAGGTCGCGGTCACGACCACGCTGCGCGCCATCCCTTCACGGCCCAGCACATGGCGCACGAATTCAAGTACTTCGCGCCCGCGTTCGCCGACCAGCGCCAGGACGACGACATCAGCCTGCATCCCTTGCGCCAATTGGGCCAGAAGACGGGACTTGCCTACACCGGAGCCGGCGAACAAGCCGATGCGCTGGCCGCGCACGATGGGCAGCAACGTGTCGAAGACCGCCAGACCCGTTCCAAGCCGAGACCCCAGCCCCCGCCGCATCGCAGCAGGCGGCGGGCTGGTCCGGAAGGGTCGTCGGCGCGGTCCCGGGCCCAACGGAGCACCGTCGAGTGGCCGGCCATAGGCATCGATCACCCGGCCAACCCAGCTGTCACAGGGGGCCAGCGTCGGCGGCCCCAGGACCGCGACGCGATCCCCGCGTGACACGCCATCCGCGGCCTCGTCGGGCAGCATCGCCACGAGATCGTCACGAATGCGCAGCACCTCGCCGCCCAGCGCGCCGTCGGGGCGGATCAGGCGCAGGCGATCCCCGATCGAGGCGCTCTCGGCCAGGCCCCGCACCCAGATCGCGGTGCCATCCACCGCCTGGACACGGCCGACAGCCCGCACCGGCTGCATCTGCGCGATCTGCGCCCTGAGGCCAGCGATCTCTTCGTCCATCGTCCGCTCCGTTCAAACTTCGCAAACCGTTTCTAAAGGAATCAACGTTAAGCCTTGGTTTCAGAAACCGAGGGAGAAGCCCCGATGTTCGAAAACCTGGACGTCTTCAGAACGGCGATGACCATGGCGCGGCACGCCGGGCTGCAACAGGCCTATAGCGCGCAGAACATGGCCAATGCCGACACGCCCGGCTACCGCGCCCGCGAGATGCCGGCTTTCCGCCTGGCCGGCGACACGCTGGACACGGCCCAGAAGGCCACCCGCGCCGGGCATCTGCACGGCACGACCCGCACGATCTTCGAGGCGCGCGACCGCGACACCCCCGCCGATCCCAACGGCAACACCGTCTCGCTCGAGCAGGAGATGCTAGCCGCCGTCGGCGCCAAGCGCCAGCACGACCGTGCGCTCGCGATCTATCGCAGCAACCTCACCATCCTGCGCACCAGCCTTGGTCGCAGCTGAAGGAGCCCGCCATGAACGCCTTTGCAGATGCCCTGACCGTCACCTCAAGCGGGTTGCGCGCGCAGGCCGACCGGCTGCGCCTGCTGTCCGAGAACATCGCCAATGTCGACACGCCCGGCTACCGCCGCAAGACGGCGCCATTCCGCCTGACCGAAACGCGGACCGACCTGTCCGCCGTGTCCATGGGCGATGTGCGGCTGGATCGCAGCGACCTGGAGGTGATCCACGACCCCTCGCACCCGCTGGCCGACGCGACGGGGCATTACAAGGGCTCGAATGTCGACCTGATCATCGAGATTGCCGACGCCCGCGAGGCGCAGCGCAGCTACGAGGCCAATCTCAAGATGTTCGATCAGACGCGCCAGATGTCGAGCAGCCTGCTCGACCTTCTCAGACGCTGAGCCGCGCAGAACGCGCGCCAAACCCGAGCGAAAGGAGACCAGAATGGATGTCCGCTCCCTGAGCGCCGCGCAGAAATACGCGGCCTCCCGTCCCGCCATGCAGCCCGAACCCTCCGAGGCGAGGCCGGCGGAGGCCGTGGCGGCCCGGGCCGCCGACAGCTTTGCCGACCATCTGCGCCGGACCGAGGAGGTCAGCCAGACCGCCATGGCCGGCAATGCCGATCCGCATGCGCTGGTCGAGGCACTGGCCCAGTCCGAACTGGCGGTCCAGACCGTGGTCGCGGTCCGCGACAAGGTGGTCGAGGCCTACCAGGAAATCCTGCGCATGCCGGTCTGAGCCATGCTGACCGAGACCATCTTCTTCGACACGCTGCGCCAGGGCCTGTGGATCGCCACGATCACCTCGGTCCCGATCCTCAGCGCCGCGCTGATCGCCGGGGTTGGGGTCGGTCTGTTCCAGGCGCTGACCTCGATCCAGGAAATGACGCTGACCTTCGTGCCCAAGCTGATGGCCATCGTCGCGGTGTTCTGGATGTCGATGAGCTTCATGACGAACACGCTGGTCAGCTTCTTCCAAGACCAGATCATCCCAATCATTACAGGAGGCTGACGTGGAAACAGCCGGCTATACCGCCCTGTCCCGGCAATCGAGCCTGATGCGGGAAATGCGGGTGATCGCGAACAACATCGCCAATGCCAACACGACCGGCTATCGCCAGCAGGGCGTGATCTTCTCGGAATACATCACGCAGGGCGACGGCGCCGAGGCGGTGGCCATGGCCAGCGCGCGGGTGCGCAACACCTCCTTCGCGCAGGGCACGCTCGAGCAGACGGGCGGGCAGCTCGATTTCGGGATCGAGGGCGACGGGTTCTTCCTGGTCGGCACGCCCGAGGGCGAACGCCTGACCCGCGCGGGCGCCTTTGCCATCAGCGGGGCCGGCACGCTGGTCACGCCCGATGGCCACCCGGTGCTGGATGCCGGCGGTGCGCCGATCCTGCTGCCGCCCCTTGCCACCGACCTGGCCGTGGCCCGCGACGGTACGATCTCGACCGAGGGCCGCCCCGTCGGCCAGCTGGCCATCATGCGCCCGCTCGACCCCAAGGGCATGGTGCGCGAGGGCAATACGCTGTTCTGGGCCGAGGCGGGGATCGAGCCGGTGGCAGACCCGCGCGTGATGCAGGGTTTCGTCGAGGCATCGAACGTGGACCCGATCCTGCAGATCACCCGCATGGTCGAGGTGCAGCGCGCCTACGAGCTGGGCCAGACCTTCATGGAGCGCGAGGATGAACGCGTGCGCGCCGCCCTGAACACCTTCGTGAAATAGGAGACAACCGATGCGAGCCCTGAAAATCGCCGCAACCGGCATGAGCGCGCAGCAGATGCGGGTCGAGGTCATCTCGAACAACCTCTCGAACATGAGCACGACCGGCTACAATGCGCGCCGGGCCGAGTTCGCCGACCTGCACTACCAGCAGATGGCCCGGCCGGGCACGGTAAACGCCGCCGACGGCACGGTCCTGCCCACCGGCATCCAGCTGGGGCTTGGCGTGCGGCCCTCGGCCGTCTCGGTGCAGCTGGCGCAGGGCGCGCTGTCGGCCACCGGCGGCGATCTCGACATGGCGATCGAGGGTGCGGGCTATTTCGAGGTCACCCTGCCCTCGGGCCAGATCGCCTATACCCGCGACGGCGCGCTGAAACGCACCGGCGAGGGGCTGATCGTCACCGCCGACGGCCACCCCGTCGCGCCCGAGATCACCATCCCCTCGGATGCGCGCAGCATCTCGATCAATGCCGATGGGGAGGTCTATGCCTATTTCGCCGAGGCGGCCGAGGGCCAGCTGCTGGGTCAGTTCACCTTGTCGGGCTTCACCAATGCCAAGGGGCTGGAGGCGATCGGCTCGAACCTTTTCGTCGAGACCGAGGCCTCGGGCCCCGCGATCCAGACCACCCCGGGCCTTGATGGCCTGGGCACGGTGCGGCAGGGCTATCTCGAGGACAGCACCGTCGATGCCGTGCGCGAGATCACCGAGCTGATCGAGGCCCAGCGCGGCTACGAGCTAAACTCCAAGGTGATCTCGGCCGCCGACCAGATGCTCGCCGCCACCAGCCAGGTGCGCTGATGCGGGGGCTGGTTCTTGTCGCCGCGTTGGCCGGACAGGGCGCGATGGCCGACACGGTCGTCGCCACCCGCACGATCCGCGCCCAGAGCATCATCACCGCCGCCGACATCCGGCTGGACCCGGCCAGCGTGCCCGGCGCGCATGAAGACGTGGCGGCAGTTCTGGGCCAGGAAGCCCGCATCGCCATCTATCCCGGGCGCGCGGTCATGCGCGGCCACGTGGGCACGCCGGCGCTGGTCGATCGCAACCAGGTGGTCGAGCTGATCTACAGCCAGGGCGGGCTGCGCATCGTGACCGAGGGCAAGGCGCTGGGCCGCGGGGCCGAAGGCGACCGCATCCGCGTCATGAACACCAGCTCGCGCTCGGTCCTGTTCGGACGGATCCATGCCGACGGTTCGGTCCGGGTGGCGCAATGATCGGGCCATCCCTGCGCCTCGTACCGCTTGCCGCGCTGGTGCTGGCCGCCTCCGCCTGCGGCCGCGTCGGCCATATCGGCAAGCCGCCCGAGTTCACCCCGAACACCACCAGCACCGAGAAGGTCGCCATGGTCGCCTCAGGCGTGGCCGCCAGCCCGCAGCGCAAGCATGGCGTGGCCTCTGCCTCGCTTTGGAGCGGCGGGCAGACCTCGCTGCTGGGCGACCGGCGCGCGATGAAACGCGGTGACATCCTGACCGTGGTGATCGAGATCGACGAAGAGGCCGAGATCTCGAACAGCACCTCGCGCTCGCGCTCCGGATCGGAAAGCCTCGGGATCCCCGGGCTCTTCGGCATCCCGCAACGGGTCAACCAGAAGATCACCGACGGGGCCAGCCTGGACGAGGCGGTGTCGATCGACAGCTCGAGCAGTTCCAGCGGCGACGGCTCGGTCCGACGGGCCGAGAGCCTGACCTTGCGCGTCGCGGCCACGGTGACCGACGTGCTGCCTAATGGCGTGCTGTCGATCGTGGGCTCGCAGGAGGTGCGGGTGAATTTCGAAATGCGCGAGCTTCTGGTGTCCGGCTACGTCCGGCCCGAGGACATCTCGCGCCAGAACGAGATCACCTATGACAAGATCGCCTCGGCCCGGATCTCCTATGGCGGGCGTGGCCAGATCACCGATGTCCAACAACCACGGATCGGCCAGCAGGTGCTGGACGTGATCCTGCCCTTCTGAGGAGGCCATGATGCGGAAACTCCTGCCCATCCTGCTCGCCCTGATCGGCACCGGCGCCGGGGTCGGCGCCGGGTTGTTCCTGATGCCGGATCCGGAAGCGGCCGGCACGCAGGCGGCGGTGGACTGCCCGCCCCCGGCCGAGACCGCGACGCTGGAGACCCCGGCACCCGACGATGATCTGCCGCCCTCGGGCCGCGAATATGTCAAGCTGAACAACCAGTTCGTCATTCCCGTGATGGGGCCGGAGCGGGTGCAGGCGCTGGTCGTCGCCTCGCTCAGCGTCGAGGTCGCCAGCGGCACGAGCGAGCAGGTCTACACGCGCGAACCCAAGCTGCGCGACGTGTTCCTGCAGGTCATGTTCGACCACGCCAATATCGGCGGGTTCGAGGGGACCTTCACCAATGGCGACCGGATGCAGATCCTGCGCAAGGCCCTGCTCGAGGCGGCACGGCCCGTGCTGGGCACGGATGTGAGCGACGTGCTGATCACCGAGATCGCCCGACAGGACACCTAGAAATCGCGCGCCGCCAGCGCCCGGCGCAGCAACGACAGATCATCCAGCGCGTCGGCCTCGGCCGAGCGCTGTTTGCGCATGCGCGCGCGCTGGTCATCTTCCTGCAGGGTCCGGGCCGCTTCCTCACGGGCAAAGGCATTGCGCGCCCGGTCGAGGCTCTCCAACTCGCGGGCGCGTGCCATCGCCATCTGGCGCAGCACCTCGGTCCGGCGGCGTACCAGCCAGCCCTGCCAGAGCGCATCCGCCCCCAGGATCTGGCGCGCGCCCAGCGATCCGCCATCGGCCTGTGCCGCGGCACGCAGCTGGTCGATCTGCGCCAGTTCGGCCTCGATATCCTGCCTCGCCCGAACCCGCTCGCGATGCCGCTCCAGCGCCTGCTCCTTGAGCAGCGAGGAGGCGGAAATCAGGTCGTCATAGCGTGTCATTTCCAGCCTTTCTCGCGCGCCTTCCTGCGCATCGCTTCGGCAAAGCGGATCGCCGCGGCAACCGCCATGTAGTGCTCGGGCGAGATCTCGGCGCCCAGTTCGGTTGTCGCAAACAGGGCCCGGGTCGCGGGCGGGTTGGAATGGATCGGCACGCCCGCCTCCTGCGCTTTGTCGCGGATGCGCTGGGCGACCAGGTCCTGCCCCTTGGCCACGCAGGTCGGGGCCGAACCGGGCCGGCGGCTCCATTTCAGCGCAACCGCGTAATGGGTCGGGTTGACAAGGATCACATCCGCCGTCGGCACGTCGCGCATCATCTGGTTCATCGCCATTTCCTGCGCGCGCCTGCGGCGGTGATGCTTCAGATGCGGATCACCCTCGGCCTCTTTCGACTCGTCGCGCAGCTCCTTCTGGGACATCCGGTTCTTGCGACGGTGCTCGGCCTGTTGCCAGAACAGGTCGATGATCCCGATCGCCACCGCGATCAGCGACACGATGAACAGAAAGCGCATCATCAGCCCGGTCATCATCAGGATCGCCTCGGCAGGGCTTTCCTGCGCGGTGCCGACGATGGGTTCCAGCTGGCCGCGCAGGAACAGCGCCAGCAGGATCGAGTAGACGGTGAGCTTGACGAAGCTCTTGAAGAACTCGAACAACCCCTTGCGGCCGAACTTGTTCTTGGCATTGTCGACGGGCGAGAGGCGCGAGATCTTGGGCGTCAGCTTGGTCCCGGCAAAGGCAAAGCCCCGCGTGGCAAAGAGCGCCGCCAGAACGCACAGCCCGGGCAGGACGAAGAGCGGCGCCACCGGGCCCAGCGCGGCCGTGAGCAGACCGCCGGCGACGGGCGTTGCACCATCTTCGAAGAACAGCGGTCGCAGACGGTCAGGCTGTTCCAGAAGCGGCAGCATCGCCTCGGACATCCCCTGTACCATGGCGCCGCCCAGCATCGTGCCGGCGACCAGCAGCCCGAGATAGGCCACCGCGGTCAGGAAATCCGGCGCGCGGGCAATCTCGCCCTTCTTGCGCGCCTCGTCGAGCTTGCGCTGCGATGGCTCGTGGCTCTTCTCGGCGCTGTCCTCCTGCCCGGCCATGATGCGCTACCGGAAGGGCACGGCGAGGAAGCGCTCGAACGCCGTGAGCCACGCGCTCAGCATGACGGGCGCCGAGACCAGCAGCATGGCGATCGCCCCGAAGCTGATCACCGGCGCGCCGACAAAGGCCACCATGAGCTGCGGCATCGCCTTGTTGATCACGCCAAGCGTCAGATTGTAGATCACCGACAGGGTCACGAAGGGCGCGGCCAAGCTGAAGGCCAGCGCAAAGCTTTCCGAGACGCGCTGCCGCCCGGCCTCGGCGATGTCGGCGGGGTTGGGAAAGCTCAGCACGGGCAGGATCTGGTAGGTCTGCACGAAGAAGGCGGCGGCCTTGACGTGAAAGCCGGTGCTCATCAACAGGGCCAGCGCCGCCGTTGTCAGGATGTGGCCGACCGCCGGCAGCGGGTCCAGCCCGGACTGGCCCATCAACTGCGCAAGCGAGGTCGATTGCGCCGCGATCGACCCCGCGGTCTGGATCGCCATGATGAAGAAGCGCAGCACGAGGCCCAGGAAGAGGCCCGACAGGGTTTCGGTCGCGAGGCCCAGGAAGAACAGCTCACGCCGGAAAGGCGGCAGGGTGTCGAGAAACGGGGCGCCCGGGGCGACGATGGCTGTCAGCATCAGCACCAGCACCAGCCGCACCCGGACCGAGATCACCTGCTCGCCCAAGCCGGGAATGGCGAACATCGCGGCCGCGACGCGCAGGAAGACCAGCAGAGCCGCCCAGGCCATGCCGGCCAGCGGATCGACCAGGGCGGGCAGGCCGGTCATGCCGCCACGACCCCGACCAGGGCCGGGCGCGCCTCGAGCCCGATTTCCTCGAAACTCATCACCGGGTTGGTCATCCCCTTGGCCGCCATGATCGTGCGCAGAAAGCGCCGCCGGCGGGACGAGGTGACCACGGCGGCATTGACGCCGCGCTTGCTGGACTCGCCGATCTGCTCGGCCAGCGCGGTGGTCAATGTCTCGAATTTGTCGGGCGGCAGGGCCACGTCCATGGCGCCCTGCGTGCCCTCGATCTGGTAAGCAAGGAAGGTCTCTTCCCATTCCGGGGCCAGCTGGATCAGTGGAATGGTCCCGTCCTCGCGCCGCAGCCCTGCGACCAGCTGGAACCCCAGCCGCTGGCGCACATGTTCGCAGATCGCCTCTGCCTGGTTCTGGTGACCGCGCATCTCGGCGATCGCCTCGAGGATCAGCGGCAGGTTGCGGATCGAGACCTGCTCGTCCAGCAGCAGCCGCAACACGTGGTGCAGCGTGTCGATCTGAACCTTGTCGGGGATCAGCTCGTCCAGCAGCTTGCGGTTCGCCTCGGCCCGGGCCGGGTTGGAGAGCGAGACCAGCTCGTCCAGCAGGCGGCGCAGGGTCTTCAGGGTCAGCAGCCGGCCGAAATTGCGGCGGATGATTTCCAGCAGATGCGTGGCCAGCACCTCGGTCGGCGAGACGATGGTGACCCCGGTAATGGCCGCACGCTCCTGCTCCTCGGGGCGGATCCAGCGCGCCGGTGCGCCATAGACCGGCTCGGTCACGTCCTGCCCGCCCGGCAGCGCCGCCGTGTCGTCGGGCACCAGCGCGAGAACCAGATCGGGGTTCAGCTCGCCGCGCGCCATTTCGACCCCGTGGATGCGGATGACATAGGTTCCGGTGGGCAGGGCGGCGGCATCGGTCAGGCGGATCTCGGGCAGGATCAGGCCGAAATTCGACGCGATATGCGTGCGCATATTGGCGATCCGGACGTCGAGCCCGGTGCCCGGGTCCAGTACCATGTTCACGAGATCGGGCGCGAATTCCACGTGGATGTCGTCGAGATCGAGCACGTCGCCCATGGGCCGCCTGGCCGGTACGGCGGTCGCGTTCTCATCCGGCTTCGGGGGCGCGGCGGCCTCTTTCCGGCGCCGGTCAGCCAGATACCAGGCCGTGCCCATCAGGACCAGCGCCCCGGCCATGAACGGCAGGAAGGGCAGGCCCGGCACCAGCGCGAACAGCGCCATCAGCACGCCCACCGCCGCAAGGGCCGCCGGGTGTCGACCCAGCTGGCTGGCCACCGCGACGTCGGTCGCGCCCGTTGCCCCGCCGCGCGCCAGCAGAAGACCCGCGGCGATCGAGATGATGACCGCCGGGATTTGCGAAACCAGTCCGTCGCCCACGGTCAGGATCGCGTAGGTCTCGAGCGCCTGTCCCAGCGGCAGGTCATGCACCACCGTGCCCATGACGATGCCCATGACGAGGTTCAATACCGTGATCAGCAGACCCGCCACCGCATCGCCCTTGACGAATTTCGACGCCCCGTCGAGCGAGCCGAAGAACGTCGTCTCCTGCTGCTCACGCTCGCGCCGCGCCTTGGCCTCGGCATGGTCGATGGCGCCCGCGGACATGTCGGCATCGATGGCCAGCTGCTTGCCCGGCATCGCATCCAGCGCGAAACGGGCCGAAACCTCGGCCATGCGGGCCGAGCCGCGCGTGATCACCGCGAAATTCACGATCATCAGAACGCCGAACACGACAAGGCCGAGGAACACGCTGCCGCCCATCACGAAATTCGCAAAGCCCTGGATCACCGCGCCGGCGGCATGCGTGCCAGTATGCCCCTCGCCGATGATGAGCTTGGTCGAGCTGACATTGAGCGACAGGCGAAGCATCAGCGAAGTCAGAAGGATGGTCGGGAAGGCGGAAAAATCCAGCGGCCGTTCGATGAACAGCGTCACGGTAAAGATCAGGATGGCCAGTCCAAAGGACGCGGCCAGCCCGATATCCAGCACCCAGGACGGCATGGGCAGGATCATCATGATGATGACCGCCATCAGCGCCAAGGCCATCAGAACGGTGGGCTTGAAGTGAGACGTGCCTGTGAGGGTCATTGCAGCATCCTCGGTTAACGGGGCGCGCGGCGCCTTCAGGGCATGTCTTGCAGAAACTTGATTAAGATTGCGTAAGCCAGCTTTCGCTGTTGGGTTTGAGGCCGAGGGTCCACGCAGCGGCTTGGCACTGATCGACATTCGTCAAGGGATCGTCGCTCGCGACGAACTCGGTTGCGTCGGCGCCCTTTTGAGGTGCCGTCAAGCAGTACGGGAAAGGGACGGTCATTTTGCGACACGTGCCGATCAGGGTGAGGAAACGGGTTCGGTTTCGCTTTGTTCAACATCGGTCTGGGCCAGAAGCGCCTCAAGCACGGATCGTGTGGCAGAGGTCTCGTCGATCGCGGCGCTGATATCCGTCAGGGTGATATCCGCCTCGGGGTTTATCGCGCTGTCGGACTCGGCAAGGCGGGCGGCTGCAGCAAGGATCGGATCCTCCCGTTCGATCAGGATCGGCCATTCCCCGGCCAGCCAGGCTGCGGTGGACACCTGCTCGGATCGGCCAAGCTGATCGTACATCGCGCGAGCATACTCGTAATCCTCCATCTCGAAGCGGGCGCGGGCGCGCAACAGGCCCACGTCATCTCCGGTCAAGCCGATCAGCAAGGTCTCAGCCTCGCCTGGTCGGGACAGGTCGATCAACGCGTCGGCGATGAGCAGCCGCACCGTGCGATCCGTATCGGAGGGCGGCACGCGTCGAAGCAAGTCGAACGCGACATCCGGCAGACCGATATCGAGCAGCCGCCGAGAAAGAGCCTTGGTTGCCGCCCGATCAAGAAGAGTGCCCGTTCGGATCACGGGCATGGCAACCTTGAGAAACTCCATGTCGCCAGCTTCGCCCACCAGCCGCGGAATGGCCCGGTTCACGAGCTCCTCGCGTCGCGCCGCGGGAAGCGTATCCGAGCTGTCCAGCGCGTCGAAAGCACCGGCGAAATCCCGGTTCGCAATGAGGGACTTGAAATGCGCCTCGGCATGATCCGGTCCAGCCTCGGTATGCTTCAACTCCTTGGCGTAGCTGTCCGTCAGTTCGATCACGCGGTCGGGCAGGGCTGCGCCGCTGTCATGCGCGGCATCGACCCGCGCAAGCACGGAGTCCGGGGTGACCGGACCGGGACGTTCGATCAAATCGTCCAGGATCGGCTCTGCTTCGGCTGCATCGCCCCGGGCCAGGGCAAGTTCGGCCCGGCCCAAAGCGATCTCATCCGTCCGCTGACCTGCCATACGTTCGAGCCGCCGCAACATGTCTCCGGCCAGCCCGACCTGGCCCAGAGCAATGAGTTTCCGCGCCAAGGCCGGCCCGAGATGCAGGGCAAGATGCCTCGGAAGTCTTTCAAGCGCACGTATCAGCGCTGCCTCGTTCACGACTGCAGACCCCGTTGGATCATGGTCCAGCAGCGCCCAGAGCGCCGCCGCCGACTCGCAATCCGTCAGCCCAGCGAACCTGTTCGCCGGATCGTTCTCGAGATCGACGAGATAGGACAGGGACAGGAGCGTTTCGTCCGGGCCATCGGGATCGAGTGCCAGTGTCGCACGCGCCTCGGCGCCGAAACCGAATTGCAGCAATGCGCGGGCATGTCGCTTGACAGCGGCCCCGTTGATCCGATCAAACTCGCCGAAGATGGCTGAACCTGTTGCGGCAAGCACGGCAGATACCGTTTGATCGGTAGCCGCCCAATCCGCGATCCGCAGCGCTTCATCAGGGACACAATCTTGCGCACCGGCCGAGATGCGCCCGTCCTCGATCACCTCGAGACCAAGCCGTGCGGCCTCTCTTGAAAACCGTTCGATGATGTCACTTTGCCCGGGTGTTTCCGCGACCGGGCCGGAGGTGGTCTCTCGGTGCTCCGCAGGTTCTTGGGCCGTCACGCGACTGGGCGAACCCACTGGCTCGAGCAATCCGCGCGTCGCCGCGGCGGCGACATCGCGTGCTAGACTATCCGCGATATCGGTTGCTTGGTTGGTGATCGCCGGAGAGCTGGTAACGGACGGCCCCGCCATGTCGACAGGAAAGAGTGTCACCGGGGCTGCCACACGGCGCGGGCCGATCCCGGGCGTCTGACCAACGCGGACCTGGGTCAAGTCAGCCGTCAGACCGGTGGGCAGGGCGTCCGACCGATCCGCATTGGTGTCGACGGTGTCAGAAGGCGCGATGTCGATCACGAGCATCCGGTCGCCCAGGCGAAAGCTGTTGGCAACGCAATCGCAAGCCAGCGGGATATCGAGAGTGGATGAACCCGCTGACGCGCGAAGATCAGCAACGCGGCTTCGGTCGATCCGATCGAACGCATCGGACAGGTCGAACGACCAATCACCCGGCGACAGGGCAAGCCGCAAGAGACGATCTTCGGCGACATCGACCTGCCACTCGGTCTCGCCAGGGACGTCCAGGACCAGACGCGTGAAGGAACCATGTTCGCCGGAGCGGACCTTGGCCGTCTGGGCGGCCACCGCCGCTCCCCAGACCATCAGCAAAAACAGAAGGAAAGCCCGGGTCATGCGGCCTCCTGCTTGACCGATTTCAGCGCCTCCTCGAGATCTTCGAAGCTGGGCCGGTTGTGTCCGGGCGTGTTCTGGCGACCCACCTCGATGCAGATATTGGTGGCGTGGTTATAGAGGTTGGCGACCAGGACCTCGCGGATCAGATGGTAGAAATGCATGTCCTCTTCGGCCACGGATTTGACCTTGGCGGCGAAGGGACCGACCAGACCATACGCAAGGAAGACGCCAAGGAACGTGCCCACCAAAGCGCCACCGATCAGCTTGCCCAGCACTTCGGGCGGTTGGTCGATCGAGGCCATGGTCTTGATCACCCCCAGAACGGCGGCCACGATGCCGAGCGCAGGCAGCGCATCCGCCATGTTCTGAAGCGCGTGGCTGGGATGCAGGGCGTGATGCTCCATGCTGTCCAGCCGCTTGTCCAACACCTCTTCGACCTGGTGCGGATCGTCATAATTCATCGAGACCGAACGCATCGTGTCGCAGATCAGTTCGATCGCGTATTTGTCTGCCAGGATCTTCGGGTATTTTCCGAAAATCGAACTCTCCGAAGGCGCCTCGATATGCTCCTCGATCGCGACGGGATTCTGTCGGGCCAGGCGGATCAGCTCGAACAGGAGGCATAGAAGGTCGCGGTAATCATCGGGTTTCCACCTGGCGCCCTTGAACACCTTGGCGACATCCCTGAGCGTGTGCTTCACTGTCGCGCCGTCATTGCTGATCAGGAAGGCGCCGGTTGCCGCACCGCCGATCATCATGAACTCGAACGGCAGGGCCTTGAGAATGATGCCAAGCTTGCCGCCGGCCGCAAGATAGCCGCCAAAGACCATGGCAAAGATGACGACGATCCCGATGATACCCAGCATTCGGTAATTCCCTGTTCGTGGCGCTCAGCGTGCGATGAAGTTGCGGTTGCCGTTGGTCACATCACGACGAAATCGGCATGAAGCGCGCCTGCGGCCTTGATGCTCTTGAGAATGTCGATCATGTCCCGCGGGCTGACGCCCAGCGCGTTGAGCCCGGCAATGACCTCGGAGAGCGAGGTGCCCGTCGGAACCTCGGCCAGGCTGATGCCGGGATCCTCCTCGATCGCGGCCCCGGTGCGCGGGATGACGACGGTTTCGCCCTCGGAAAACGGGTTCGGCTGGATGGCCAGCGGCGCCTCTTCGATGCGCAGCGTAAGCCCGCCCTGAGAGACCGCGACCCGGGAAATGCGCACATCCGCCCCCATGACGATGGTGCCAGAGCGCTGATCGACCACGACCCTGGCCCGGCGCTGCGGCTCGACCTGCAGGTTCTCGATGGCCACCACCGCGCGCGCCGGTGAGCGGGCCCCGGTCTGCGAGAGGTTCACGCGGACCGTACCGGCGTCCAGCATCGTCGCCGCGTGGCGGCCCACCGCGCGATTGATCACGTCCTCGATCCGGGCCGCCGTGGTGAAGTCCGGCTCCCGCAGGGCGAGCCGCAGCGTGGAGAGCTTGGAAAAATCGAAGGCAACCTCGCGCTCGACCCGGGCGCCGGAGGGAATGACGCCGGCGGTGGGCACGCCCTGGACGACGCGGGCCGCGTCGCCCTCGTCGCCGACCCCGCCGGCGATGACCGTGCCTTGCGCCACCGCGTAGATCTGCCCGTCCGCCGCGTTCAGCGGCGTCATGATCAGCGTCCCGCCCAGCAGGCTCTTGGCATCGCCGATGGCGGAAACCGTGACATCCACCTGCCCACCGATCCGCGCGAAAGGCGGCAGGCGGCTGGTGACCAGAACCGCTGCGACATTGCGCGGGCGGAACTGTTCTCCCGTCACGTTCACGCCCAGACGTTCGAGGATGTTGGACATGATTTCCTCGGTAAAGGGCGAATTGCGCAGCCCGTCGCCCGTGCCGTTCAACCCCACCACAAGCCCGTAGCCCACGAGATCATTGGCGCGCACGCCGTCGACTTCGACCAGATCCTTGATGCGCACGGATTGTGCCGCGGCCGCGCCGGCCTGCAGCGTCAGCAGAAGCAGGAAGAGGAGGCGTTTGACCATCACAGGTACTCCGCCAGGGACAGCCGTTGCGACCGCGCGGTGATCGCGTAAAGGCTTTCCAGCTGGGCGCGAATGGTCTCGTACCGGGTGGCGGCTTCGTACTGGTCGGCGCCCACCAGATCGAGCCGCGCCAGCTGGGTGGCGGTCCGCTCAGAAGCGTTGCGCGCGGTCGTCTCCTCGATCCGCGCCTCGAGCGCGCCGAGCCCTGCGCGCAGCTCCACAACGTCCTGCTGGGCCGCCAGCAGGTCACGCCCGGCCTTGGCCAAAAGCTCCACCTGCACCTTGCCATCAAGCGCCAGCGTTCCGTCCGCGGCCAAGGCCGCCATGGCCAGAGGTTGCAAGACCTTGCGGAACACCGGGTCGGAGGCGCGGATATCCACGCTTGCGCTTTCGCTGTCGCTCAGCTGGAGAGGCGAAAGGCCCGTATTCGACCCTTGGTAAATGGCCGTCTCAAACCCGCCGCCGGGGCCGAAATACGCATCCAGCGCGGCATCGATCCCCGCAACGGTGGTTTGGCCGGCCAGCGTGCCTTGCAGGTCGGCCAGTACTGCCGGCAAGCCTTGCACCGCGGGGCGATCGGTCGCCGTGCCGGAGAACATGAAGCGCCCTGCGACAGACCTGTTGAGCGCGTTCAGCGTCTGATCCAGCGCGTTCGCCGCGTCTTCGGACATGGTGCCGAGCAGCGCGTCGTTGGGGGTCAGGTCCGCCGCGATCAGGGACTGCGACAGGGTTTCGCTGCGGCTCTGGATCTCGTCCAGCGCGGTCTGCATCGCATCCGTGAGGAAAGCGGCCTCGGTGGTGTTGACGCGAAAACTCTCCAGCCGGGCCAGGGAGCGATCGATGGCCTGAAGGCCGGTGAGGTCGCCACCGAGATGCCGGGCCGGATCCTTGACGATCCCGGTCGACACTTCGACCGCAAGTTGATCCATTTCCTCACGCAGCCGAACCTGGTTGGTTCGCAGCACCAGCGCGCGGGCCAAATCTCCTACCGAGTCCATGTCATTCTCCTCAAATCGAGATCAGCCGGTCGAAGAGGTCATCGACCACGGACATGACCTTGGCATTCGCGGTGTAGAGCTGTTCGATCTGCATGAGTTTCTGCAGCTCCTGATCGGTATCCACGCCCTCGGAGAGTTCCAGCTCCTTCAGCGCGGTGTTCTGCGTGGTCGCGTAGGTCAGCGCACCCTCGGCCCGCACGCGTTGCCCCGAGATGGCAGACGAGAAATCCGACATCTGGTCGGCAAAGCTCCGGGCGACGGGGGCCAAGGTTGACGAGCCCGGTGGCACGGCGGCCTCGAGCGCGGCCGAGAGGCCTTGCAACAGCGCGGCATTGCCGACCTCAGCCTGGGTTGCAGCACCCAGGCCGTCACGCAGCCGCCATGTCCCGCCACTGCCCGGCGCGACCAGCGCGTTGAGCGCGATCCGACCAGCGAACCCGGTCTCATTGATTGCATCGAAGGCCAGGCCCTGGTCGGTGAAGAGCCCCGGGTCGCCGCCGGCCAGCGTGGTGTCCGGACCGGCGGGGCCGAGCCGTTCGGCAAGATCACGGGCGACGGCGTCAAGCCGGGCCTGCATCGCGACCGCCGTGCCATCCCGGATCTCGAATTGCGCGGCAAGGCTGCCGCCGGCGAACATCCCATTGGGCGTGCTGTCCACGCCGACCCCGTTGAGCGTCAGCCCGGACAGGGCGGCATTGGCCAGCGTGGCCCCCGGACCGATAGCGGTGCTCGGCGTGAAGCCAACCTCCATCGGGCGGCCATCGAGGAGAACTGCGCCGGCTGCGGCGAAGACGGCGATCTCGCCGCTCTCGCGAGTCACCACGCGCAGCGGCACGATTTCCGAGACCGTGTCCAGCAGCCTCTGGCGTTCATCGAGCAGGCTGGTGACATCGGTGTTCGTGGTACCGGCGCGCACGATGTCGGTATTGATCCGGTCGAGCCGCTGCATCGTGTCGTTCAGCGTCTCGACCTGGCTCGCGATGGTCCGGTCGGCGGTCTGGCGGGCATCCTGCACCTCGGCCGAGAGGTCGTTGAGTTTCGTGGCAAGGTCGCGGGCCGCGCTGGCCACCGCCTCGAGCCGCTGGGTCGAGGCCGGGTTCGACGCTGCTGTGAGCAGGGTGTTTTCGAACGCGTTGACCCGCGCACCGAGAGAACCCGGAGTTCCGGATGTGCCCAGCTGCGTCTCGAGCCGCTGGACAAAGTCGAACGCATCCCGCGCGGCACCAAGCCGCGCGTCGGAGCGCCGGCGATCGCCCTGCAGGATCGCATCTTCGTGCCGGATGGTGCCGGTGACGCGCACCCCGCCATGCGTGCCCTGCGCACCCGGCGTCAGGCCCAGCTCGCGCCGCCCGTAGCTTTCGGTCGCGGCATTGGCGATATTGGTCGAGACCAAACCGGCGGCAAGGCCGTTCGCGCGCAGACCGCTGAACGCGTTGTACAAAGCACCTGTGAGAGACATCTAGCGACCTCCGTTCAGGGCCGACGCGGAACGCGTCAGCGCTTGATGTTCGTGGTTTCCTGCAGCATCTCGTCGACGGTCTGGATGACCTTCGCGTTCGAGGAATAGGCCCGCTGGGTCTGGATCATCGCCGTCAGCTCGTTCGCCACGTCGGTAGCGCTTTCCTCACGCGCAAAGGGCACCACGTCGCCCACCGGCCCATCACTGGCATTCCACAGGAAGAAGCTGCCGCTTTCGGGCGAAGGCATGTAGATCTGCTTGTCCATCGCGACGAGCCCGTTGGGGTTGGGCACATCGACCAGCGGGACCTGGTAGACGACGCGCGAGGCGCCGGTGTCGAACAGCGCGTGGACAAAGCCGTTCTCGTCGATCTCGACCGTGGTCATCGAACCGGCGGCCGACCCGTCCTTGGAGGTGTTGAGAGCAGCAAAGCTCTCACCCACCTGGGTCAGACCCTCGCTGGTGCCGGGGCGGCCCAGCGTGATCTCGACCGGGCCGCCGGCCACGGTGACGATGGCCGTGCCGGTGACCGGGTCATAGGTGCCGCCCGAGACCGTGGTCACCGTGCCCAGCGTACCGCCATCGGTCGGCCCGGCATTGAAGGCGATGGTGTATTCGGCGATCGGATTGGCGGCCGGGTCAGTCGCGGAATCGTCGATCGTCACCGTCCATTCGTTCGAGGGCGGGCTGCCTGCCGCGGGAACGGTCGGCGAGAAGCTGGCGGTCAGCGTCTCGGACCGGCCCATATTGTCGAAATACTCGATCGGCAGGCTTTCCGCCGTGCCGGGGGCGCCCACGATTGTAGCCGAGGCCGGCAGGTTGGCGCCCATCGTGATCGCCGTGGTCGGCTCGCTCGTGACCTGGTTGCGGTTGATCCGGACGGGTTCGAGGCTGTCTGCCGTGTCACGCGGATAGGAGGGCACGGTGCCGTCGGCATTGGCCGGCCAGCCCTGCAGCAGCAGGTCGGATTCGGTGCGCAGGTAGCCATCGGCATCGACGCGGAACGAGCCTGTCGTGGTCAGGTACATCTGGGCATCATTGGTCGCTACGAACTCGGACGCTTCGGCCACGGGGAAGAAGCCGTTGCCCCGCACGGCGAGATCGGTGGCGTTGGTCGTGCCCACCAGCGCGCCGCTCTGGTCGATCTGCCGCGTCGTCGTCGTGCGCACCCCGCCCGCCGTATACCCGCTGCCGTTCGACGACATGACCATCGAGGAGAAATCCGTTTCGACCCGTTTGTACCCCTTGGTGGACGCGTTCGCGATATTGTCGGAAATCGTCCCAAGCCGGGTCGCGTTGGACGCCAGCCCCGCGACACCGGCATTGAGAGAGGATGAAATCGTCATGGACACGCCTTTCTGCTGTCTCGATCAAATTCTCGGACAACAGATACGCGCTGTGGTTTAACGTCGGGCTAACAGCTCCCAAGCTTTCCGCGGGTCAGTCGCTGCGCAGGAAGACGACCTCGATCCGGTTGTTGCGCGGATCCATGAGGTTGGCATGGGCGGGCTCGCGATCGGCATGCGAGGTCACGCGATGCACCCGTTCGGCCCCCAGCCCGTTGCGCACCAGCAGCTCTCGGAAGGCTGTGGCGCGCAGGCCCGAGACGTCCCAGGACGGGTTGCGCGCCAGCACGACCGGCGAGGCGGCAACATGCCCCTCGACCGCCACAGGGTTCGTAACCAGAGACGCGGCGCGCACGAGCACCAGCGAGAGATCGCGCAACAGCTGGGTCGGCGCATCGGCGCCGGTGAACAGTGGTGCCGCCTCGGTACCAAAGAACTCGATCACCAGCCCCTCGTCGGTGACGCGGGTGACGATATGCTTGAGCATGTCATCGGCGACCATGCTTTCGCCACCCCGGCCCATCAGCAGATCCTCGACCTGTTCGAAGGCCTCCTGCTCGGCCTCGGCCTCGGCGGTCTCGCCATCGGCAAAGCTGCCGCGGGCGCGGTTTTCGGCATTCGGATGCAGGCTGGTCGCGCCGGTGCCCATGCGCGGCAAGGTGTTCTCGGCAAAGACCGAATCCCCTCCGAGAGGACCGTTCCCGCCCCCCGAAACGCGTGCCATCGCCACCGTCGGCGTGAAGTAATCCGCAATCCCCTTGCGTTGCTTTTCCGTCGTTGCGTTCAACAGCCACATCAGCATGAAGAAAGCCATCATCGCGGTCACGAAGTCGGCATATGCCACCTTCCAGGCCCCGCCATGGTGCCCGCCGCCCGAGACGACCTTCTTACGCTTGATGATGACCGGCGCCATATTGCTGTCGCCACTCATCTCACCACCTTCAGTCCCACCGAATTCAGGGATAGCGGACGGCTCTTACCGCTGGCTTAAACTGTAAAAATCGCGCGTTAATGCGGCGCCGCGCGCCGATCCGTGCCGATAATCCCACAAGCCGTGCTGCGCCTGCGTTGTCACGTGGACTTGACCCGCGAAAACCATTAGCAAGGGTCTGACGCTTTGAAACAGGGTTGGGGGACTGGCATGTCAGAGCCTACGCGAAACAGGTCGCGGGCGACGCTGGCGGTGGTTGCGGCGCTTGCGCTGGCGGCCGGCATTGCGCCGGCGCGGGCCGAGACGGACCGCAATACACCCTCCTTCAACCTCTACGGCTCGCCCGGCCTGGTCGACATGCCCACGGCCGAGGTTCTGCCCGACGGGACATTGTCGGCCACGGTCGGAAATTTCGGCAACACGACCCGCACGACGCTGAACTTCCAGATCACGCCGCGCCTGTCGGCCGCGTTCCGCTACTCGGCGATCCGCGACTTCAACCACCCGCGCTCGAAGCCGGCCAACGATCCCGAGGGCATCTATTACGACCGCAGCTTCGACATGCGGTTCCAGCTGCTGACCGAATCACCCTCGCGCCCGTCGATCGTGATCGGCCTGCAGGATTTCATCGGCACCGGCGCCTATGGCGGCGAATACATTGTCGCGACCAAGACGGTCGCCCCGGGTCTGAAACTGACCGGCGGTCTCGGCTGGGGACGGCTGGGCAGCTACAACCCCGTGGCCACGACCGGCACGCGCCCCGCGACCGTACTGGGACAGGGCGGTATCCCGACTTATGACCGCTGGTTCCGTGGCGACATGGGTGTGTTCGGCGGGGTCAGCTATGCGCCCAATGACCGACTTAACTTCAAAGTCGAGTATTCCTCGGACGATTACACCCGGGAACGCGCCCGCGGTGCGCATGTGAAGTCCAGCCCGTGGAATTTCGGGCTGGACTACCGGTTCCGCAATGGCGGGCAGGTCTCGCTCTACCACGTGCTGGGCGAAGAGGTGGGCGCACAGTTCACCATCGTCACCAATCCCAAGACACAAGGCATCCCCGGCGGCATCGAATCGGCCGGCCTGCCCGTCGCGCCGCGCGCACCCGGCGCCGCGCAGGACCTGGGCTGGACCTCGGATGCGACCCGCGGCACCGCGGCCAAGGCCTCGCTGACCGAGCTGGCCGCCAAGGATGGGCTGATCATCGAGGGTGTCCGGCTGGAGCCGACCCGCGCCACGGTGCGGCTGCTGAACCCGCGCTACGGTGCCGTCAGCCAGGCCATCGGGCGCACGGCCCGCGCCATGACCCGCGCCCTGCCCGCCTCGATCGAGGAATTCGTGATCGTGCCGGTGGTCGACGGGATGCCCATGTCGGCGGTCGTCATGCGCCGCTCGGATCTCGAACGACTGGAGCACGAGGCCGCGGACGAGATGCTGGCCCGCACCAGCATCGTCGACGCCTATGGCCGCGCGCCGCGGCCCGACCCGGGCACCTATCCGAAATTCGAATGGTCCATCGCGCCCTACCTGCAGCTGTCGGTCTTCGACCCGGACAACCCGGTGCGCGCCGACAGCGGGGTACGCGCCTCGGCCAAGGTCGAGATCACGCCGAACCTGATCCTGTCGGGCTCGGTCACCAAGAAGGTCGGCGGTAATCTCGACACGGTCACGCGGCGGGACAAGTCGAACCTGCCCCGCGTGCGCACCGACCAGTCGCTCTACTCGTCGCAGGGCGACCCGGCGATCGAGTACCTGCAATTCGCGCTTTATGGCCGGCCCGCGCCGAACCTCTATTCGCGCGTGACCGTCGGCTACCTGGAACAGATGTATGGCGGCGCCTCGGCCGAGCTTCTGTGGAAGCCCGTGGGCAGCCGGCTGGCGCTGGGCGCCGAGGTCAACTACGTGCAGCGGCGCGAGTTCGACCAGCTCTTCGGCTTCCAGGACATGGTCACCACCGACCCGGTCACCGGCATCCAGCGCGAGATCCCGAATTTCAACGGCCATGTCTCGGCCTATTACGACATCGGCAACGGCTTCCACGGCCAGCTGGACGTGGGCCGCTACCTGGCCGGGGATTACGGCGCGACCGTGACGCTGGACCGCGAGTTTGCCAATGGCTGGAAGGTCGGCGCCTATGCGACCTTCACCGATGCCAGCTTCGAGGATTTCGGCGAAGGCTCCTTCGACAAGGGCATCCGGGTGACAATCCCGTTGTCGCCCTTCCTCGGCACGCCCTCGCGCAAGGACAACGCGATCAACATCCAGTCGCTGTCGCGCGACGGCGGCGCCCGCCTGAACGTGCGCGGCCGGCTCTATGACAAGGTCCGCGACTATCACGAGCCCGAAGCGGTGAAATCCTGGGGAAGGTTCTGGAGATGACGAGAATGACGGCGCTCCGCCGCACCCTTGCCGTGGCCGGCCTCGGTCTTCTGGCAGCCTGCGGCAACGGCACAAACGACGCGGCCAAGTTGCTTGCGCAGTTGCCGGCCGCCCTGTCGGGCGAGAAACAGCAGGAGGCGCGCGTCACGCCCCAGCAGCTTGCCCAGGCGCTGGGCGCCACCGATGCCTCGGTTCATCTCTACGAGATCGAGGAACGCAAGGCCCAGTTCCTGATGTTCGACATCCAGCGCAACGGCCCCTACCAGAGCTTCGGCGCCTCGAGCCGACAGGTCATCGTGATGCGGGACGGGATGATCGTTTCGACCCGCGGCTTCGGCGGCGACCTGATGTCTTCGGAAGAGGATGCGCTGATCTCGCTGGTCAAGGCGCGCCAGGCGGGCTCGGCCCAATACGTGCAGCGCTTCCTCACCTCTGACAACCAGACGCGGGTGGTGGGCTATAGCTGCATCGTCGCGCCCGCCGGGGGTATGCAGGTGACGGTGGGTCTGATCGACGAGCCGGCGCAGACGGTGAACGCCAAATGCAGCGGCCCGGGCGGCACGTTCAGCAACACCTTTGTGGTGGCACATGACGGCTACATCCTCAGCGCGCGGCAATGGATGGGCGAGGTGATCGGCTACATGGCGACGCAGGCGATCCGCCGCTAGCGCTTGCGATCGTGCATCGTGACGCTCTTGAAGACCGTCGCGCACATCAGCCGGAAGTCCGAACAGACATTGCGGCGCCGCGCATACAGGATGTCCAGACGAGCCTTTCGCGGCACGCAACGCCGGCAATAAATCTCTTCGGTCTCTTCCGGCGTCCGCGTCCGGGCCAGCAGGCGCTCCTCGGTCTTGTGAAAGGCGATGGTCGCCAGGCCCGTGATGCCCGGTCGGTCCTTCAGCACCTCGGCATAGAGTTCGGGAAACATCTCGACATAGTGGCGCAGCGGCGGGCGGGGCCCGACAAAGCCGATATCCCCGCGCAGGATGTTCCAGAGCTGCGGCAGCTCGTCCAGACGCGTCCGGCGCAGCATCGCCCCGGTCGGCGTGATCCGCGCCGCCTTGTCGCCGCCCGAGACGCCGCTGTCGGTCTCGACCACGGTCATGCTGCGAAACTTGATCAGCTGGAACGGCTTGTCCGGGCGGCTCATCCGCTCCGAGCAGTAAAACAGCGGGCGCCCCTGTTTGATAAGGACCAACCCGGCAACATAAAGGATCAAGGGCGACAGAATTATCCCCAGCCCCAGCGCATACAGGATATCCAGCGTCCGGCGCAGGGGCGTCATGGCCAGAGCCCCGAGTCGCGCGCCGCCTGCACGACGTACTCCGCGTCAGAGGCTTCGTCCGGCAGCGTGCAAAGACGTGACAGCCGCGTGGTATCCAGCCAGACCGTCCGGTTCGCCGTCTCAGGCGCGTCCTGCCAGGTGACTTCGCAGTCCGCCGCCCTTGCGATCTCTTCCATGGGGGTCGGGCGCGGCGCGCAGACGTTCAGGACATGGGGCCCCTGCCCTGCCGCGATCAACGCGCCGCACACCCGCAGGATATCGGCCGCGGTGGCGTAGCTGCGGTTTGGCCCCGCACCATCGGGGAAGCGGTCGAGCCGCAGGGTCCCACCCGGTTTGAGATTGCGAAACAGGCTGTCAGCGCCTGCCACGTTGCCGATCCGCAGAAGGATCGGCCGAGGCCCGTCGGGATGCCGCGCCGCCCAGTCGATCACCGCCTGCTCCATCTCCAGCTTGGCGCCACCGTAAGGCGCCGGCGGGTCGGCGGGCACATCCTCGCTCAGCGGCGCGTCCTGCGGACGATAGACCGCGGCCGAGGACATGTGCAGCACCATATCGGCACCGGTCGCGGCCCCAACCTCCATCGCACACCGCGCCAGCTCGACATTCGCGGCAAGCTCTTCACTGGTGCCTTCGGTCACACCCCAAGCGGCGATCACGGCCCGGGCCGGAGGCAAGGCCGTCATCGGATCGCCCGGCGCCCATTGCAGGACCTCGTCACCAGCACGGCGGGCGACGGGCACGATCTCATACCCAATGCGTGCCGTCCCGCGCTGCGCCGCCAACATGCCACGCCCGAGTTTCCCGGTGGCGCCCAGCAACAGAACGGGGCGGGGATGCGGTTCTGGCGCCACGATTCGGCCTCAATCTGCTTTCAATCCGGCAAAGGACTGTCTATCAGCTTGGGGGGACGCTAGAAAGTACAAAGCGCGCCGGACCACCTTGGGGGGCAAATTGCGGGTGTCTATCAGATTTGCAGCCATTCTTCTGGCGACCTTGGCCGTTTCGGCCTGCAGCCTGCCGCGCGGTGCCGCCGTGCAATCCGAAGTCATCAAGGAACGGGATGCAGAAATCCCCACCTTCCAGGTGGTCGAAGTCAGCCGCGCCAATATCCCGGCCCTGAACCAATGGCCCTCGACCGGCTGGCACGGGCATTACCACTGGCCCAACACCAGCAGCGGCAGCAGTTCCTCGGTGATCCGGACCGGTGACCTGGTCAATATCACGATCTGGGACAGCCAGGAAAACTCGCTTATCACCAATCCCGGTCAGCGCTTCACCAAGATCGAGGGCGTCGAGGTCGATGCCAATGGTTCGGTTTTCCTGCCTTACGTGAACAAGGTCGGCATTCGCGGCCTGACACCGGCCGGGGCGCGCTCCAAGATCCAGCAGCGGCTGGAGCCGATCGTGCCCTCGGCACAGGTCCAGCTGAGCCTGCAGCAGGGGCGCGACCATTCGGTCGATGTCGTCGGCGGCGTTGCCCAGCCCGGCGCCTTCCCCATGCCTTCGCGCAATTACAAGGTCCTGAACGTCATCGCCGATGCGGGCGGGATCCCGCCCAACCTGCGCAACCCGCAGGTCCGCCTGCTGCGCGGCTCGAAAACCTACGAGATCTCGGCCGATATCCTCTTCGCCGACGGCTCGAGGAACGCGCTGCTCTATCCCCGCGACACGATCATCGTGGAAGAGGATGACCGCAGTTTCGTCGCGCTGGGAGCCTCGGGCCAGGAAGACCTGATCTATTTCCCCAAGGACGAGATCACCGCCTTGGAAGCCATGTCGCTGATGGGCGGGCTGAACGATACACGTGCCGACCCCGAGGGCGTTCTGATCCTGCGGGAATTCGCGGCCGGCGACTTGCGGGCAGATGGCTCCGGCCCCGAGTTGCAGCAGGTGGTCTTCACGCTGGACCTGACCACGGCGGATGGCCTCTTTGCGGCGCGCAAGTTCTATATCCAGCCCGACGACACGGTCCTGGCGACCGAAAGCCCGGTGAACTCGGCCCAGACCATCATCGGCCTGTTCGGCTCTGTCTTCGGTCTGACGACGCGGGTGGCCAACGCCGCCAACTAATTCGACCGGACCGCAAAGAAAAAGGCGCGCCCCGCGGGGCGCGCCTTTTCTGTGTCGCAGACCAAGGGCTTACGAGTCGCCTTCGCCCTCTTCGGCGTCCATCTCGGGGCCGACCGAGACGAGATAGGCATAGACATCTTCGCCGCCGCGACGCAGGCGGAAGGACATCTTGGACCGTGCGCTGTTGTCATCAAGGTAGGTCTGCAGGAACGAGCGCGGATCCTCGAGATAGGGGATCAGGTTCTCTTCATCCCAGACCAGCCCGGCCTCGCCGGCCGCAACCAAGTCTTCACCGTAGCCGCGGAAATCCTCGACCGACCCGGCCTGACGGCCGATCACGCCATACAGGTTGGGGCCCGTGCGACCACCCTTGACGATCTCGGTGCCGTCATCGGCCACGATCATGTGGCAGGCCTTGCACTTGTTGAATTCACGCTCGCCCGCCGTGGCATCCCCCGACCCCATGTGGGACTCGGCATGGGCCACGGTGGCCAGCGAAGCAGCGGCAATGGCCGATGCGATCTTGAGTTTCATGAAAGTACTCCCTTCCAGCGTTTCCCGAGATCAACCTAGCGCAGTCACGGCGGTGTCAACAATAGCCGTGCAATCCCGCGGTCAGCACAGTTTTCATGGCAGGCGATCTTGCACATGGCGGAACGGCGGGGGATAGGCAGGGCATGACGATTTTTGGATTTCTTGCCCGGAACGCCCGATGGCTGGCGGCCGGCGCGATGCTGACCTTTCTGTCGAGTTTCGGCCAGACCTTCTTCATCTCGATCTTCGCGGGCGAGATCCGCGAGACCTTCGGCCTCAGCCACGGGGCCTGGGGCGGGATCTACACGCTGGGCACGGCCGCTTCGGCCGCGGCGATGGTCTGGGCCGGGGTGCTGACCGACCGGTTCCGGTCGCGGGTGCTGGGCAGTTTCGTGCTGGTGGCGCTGGCCTCGGCCTGCCTGTTCATGGCGCTGAACACCGCCGCCGCGCTGATCCCCTTTGTCATCTTTGCGCTGCGCTTCTGCGGGCAGGGCATGGCCAGCCATATTGCCGTGGTCTCGATGTCGCGCTGGTTTGTTGCCACGCGCGGCCGCGCCCTGTCGGTGGCCGGGCTGGGCTTTGCCTTCGGCGAGGCGGTGCTGCCCGTGACCTTCGTGTCGCTGATGCTGGTGCTGGACTGGCGCTGGCTCTGGGTGGGGGCCGCCGTGACCAGCATCGCCGCAATCCCGGTTCTGCTGATGCTCTTGCGGCAGGAACGGACACCGCAGAGCCATGCCGACACGGATCACGCTCTGGGCATGGCGCAGCGGCACTGGACCCGCAAGGAGGTGCTGGGCCACTGGCTGTTCTGGTTCATGGTCCCTGCCCTTCTGGGCCCTGCCGCCTTCAACACGGCGTTCTTCTTCCAGCAGGTGCATTTCGCCGAAATCAAGGGTTGGGCGCATCTGGATCTGGTGGCGCTCTTCCCCTTCTACACGGCCACGGCCGTGGGCGCTCTGGTGCTGTCGGGCTGGCTGCTCGACCGGTTGGGGACGCCTCGGCTGATGCCGTGGTTCCAGACCCCGATGATCGTCGCCTTCCTGCTGTTCGGACTGACCGAGAGCCTAGCGCTGACCTTCCTGGGGCTGATCTTCCTGGCGCTGTCGGCCGGGGCGAACAACACGCTGCCCAACGCCTTCTGGGCCGAGTTCTACGGCACGCGGAACCTTGGCGCGATCAAGTCCATGGCCGCGGCGGTCATGGTCTTCGGATCGGCCATCGGGCCGGGCATCACCGGGGTGCTGATCGACGCCGGGATCGGGATCGAGACACAGTATATCGGCGTCGCAACCTATTTCGTCGTCGCTTCGGTCCTGATGGGCATCGGCGTCACCCGCGCTCGCGCCCTGCTCTGAGCTCAGCTGCGCCGCAGGTAGACGTAATAGGCGCCGGTTCCGCCATGGGCGCGATGCGCCTCGGACACCTGCAGGACCGATCGGCCGACCGGCGGCAGGCGCAGCCAGTGGGGCACCTGGCTTTTCAGCACGCCGCGCCGACGGGGCGAGGCATCATAGGGGTCCTCGCGGCTGCCCTTGCCGGTGATCACCAGAACGAGCCTGCGGCCCCGCGACTGGCTGTCCATGATGAAACGGATCAGCGCGGGATGCGCCTGGTCCAGCGTCATGCCATGCAGGTCGATCCGTGCCTCGGGACGCAGCTTGCCGCGCTTCAGCCGGGTGAAGGTCTTGCGGTCCATCTGGACCGGCGCGCCGTTCACGTGATCGCTGGTGGTGCGGGGGAAGACATGCGTCTCGGTCCGGCGCATGGCATTGCCGCCCAGCTCGAATTCCGGGATCGGCGCGGGTTTCGGCGATGGCTCGGGGCGCTCGGATCGCGCGGGCTCGGCCTGTTTCGGCGCAAAGCTGCGGCGATCCTTGTGCAGGGGATCGGTGCCGCGGGCGACTTGCTGCCACAGCTCCAGCTCTTCGGGGCGGACGCGCCGTCGGCTCATTGCAGCGGATCCGGCAGCATCGCGTAGGCGCGCTGGATCGGCAGCAGCACGACCATGCGCCCGGTATCGCGGATGCGCCCGGCCTCGCGCCCGGCGGCATCGCCGGTGCCATAGAAGATATCCGCCCGCTGCGCGCCCTTGATGGCCGAGCCGGTATCCTGCGCGATCATCAGCCGGTTGAGCGGCGAGCGACCCTGTTTCTCGATCCAGACCGGCGCGCCCAGGGGCACGTAGGCCGGATCGACGGCCACCGTCCGCATCGTCGTGATCGAGCGGTTCATGGCGCCCAGAGGCCCCTTGTGGGCGGGCACGTGGTCGACCTTGCGGAAAAAGACATAACCGTCGTTGTGATAGAGCAGCTCGGCCCCGTCCACCGGGTTGCGGCGTACCCAGTTCTTGATGACCTGGGCCGAGACCTGGTGCGGCTGATAGGTGCCGCGACGCACCAGCTCCTGCCCGACGGAACTGTACTGGTGCCCGTTATAGCCGCCATAGCCCACGCGCACGTAGCGCCCGTTGGGAAAGCGGATCCGGCCCGAGCCCTGGATCTGCAGAAAGAACAGCTCGACCGGGTCATCGACCCAGGCAATCTCCAACCCCCGCCCCTCCATCACGCCCGATGTCAGGATGTCGCGGCGTGTCAGCCAGGGCCGGGTCACCTTGGCTTCGGGCGGCATGCGATAGACGGGATAGCGATAACGCGGCGTCCGCACGGGCGAGCCGTCCAGTTCGGGCTCGAAATACCCGGTGAACAGCGCATCCTGCCCATCGTCGATCATGACCGGGCGAAAGAACAGCTCGAAGAAGGCGCGCGCATCCGTGGCATCCTGCGCGACGCGGCAGAGGGCCGACCAATCGACATCGCGCAGGTCACCGCAGGTCTCGAGAAAGGCGGCCAAGGCCGCCGCGTGGTCGTCCTCGCCCCAGCCTTCCAGATCCTCGAACCCGAGGATCCGGATCTCCGGCTCGGCCTCCGATGCCTCTGCCCCGGTCATCGCTGAAAAGGCCAGACAGACACCGAACAGCAGGTGCTTCATTCGTCCGTGGCGACCAGCTGCCAGTTGGGATCGTCGCTGCCCATGTTGCGGGCATAGGTCCAGATGTCCTTCTGGCGCTTGACCGCGGTGGCAGAGCCCTCGACGATCTCGCCTTCGGCATTGCGCACGACCGAGGTCAGCTCGCCGACATAGCGCACGGTGATCTCGGCGCGGCCGCTCTGGCTGTCGAAGGTGGCATCGGCCAGCGTCAGCTCGCGCACACCGATGAACTCGGCCTCGATGGTCAGGCCCTGTTCCTCGCGCTGCGCCACGACCTCCTCGAAGGTCTGGTAGACGTCATCGGCAAGGAAGGGCTTGAGCTCTTCGACATTGCCGCGCTCGAACCCCATGAGGATCATCTCGTAGGCACCGCGCGCCCCCGAAAGGAACTCGGACACCGAGAAGGACGGCTCGGCCCGCTTCATCTCGGCCAGTGCCGAGGCGGCATCGCTGCCTTCCTCGACATGGTCGGTGATGTCGCGATCGGGGCCACCCTCGATCACCTCGAACCCGCGGCGGCTGGGCGCCTCGCTGGTCTGGGGAGCGGGCGGCTTCTCGAACCCCTCCCGCGTGCCCAGGACGCTGCGCAGCCGCAGGACGAGGAAGATGGCAATTCCGGCGAGAACCAGAAGCTGAAGGATGGGCGAATTCATCGGCACCTCGTGGCGGCGGACGTTTAATTATGACGGTTGAAACCTTATGTAGGTGACGCATCCGGGTGAGTCCACCTGAGAGCCGGTAATGGAGGTGCGCCATATGTGGTTGCTAGCAGCCTTTATCCTTGTCCCGCTGATCGAAATCGGCCTGTTCATTCAGGTCGGCGGATGGCTTGGCCTGTGGCCGACGCTGGCCATCGTCGTGCTGACCGCGATCATCGGCACCTGGCTGGTGCGGGCGCAGGGACGCATGGCGCTGGACGATCTGCGCAACAGCTTCGAGCGGATGAGCAACCCCGGCGAGCCGCTGGCCCATGGCGCGATGATCCTGTTCTCGGGCGCGCTGCTGCTGACGCCGGGTTTCTTCACCGACGCGGTGGGCTTTGCGCTGCTGGCCCCGCCGGTGCGGCGCGCCGTGATGGTCTGGGTGCGCAAGCGCGTGAAGGTGCAGGAATTCCGCATGGGCCCGCAACAGCCGGGGCCGGGGCAGGATCCGCGCCGCACACCGCCCGGCCGGCCGCAACGGCCCGGGCAGGGCGACGTGATCGATGGCGAGTTCACCGAGGTGCCGCCGGGCAAGTCGCCCAATCACCCGGGTTCGGGCTGGACGAAACACTGAGCGCACTGTTATGCGATGAGCCGAGAGTGACATTTGGAGACAGTTTTCATGCCTCAGGATAATGGTGCGCAGGACCCGCAGCAGCCGCAACAACCGCAACAGGCGCAGCAGCCGCCCAAGATGAGCATTCTTGCGCAATTCATCCGCGACCTGTCCTTCGAGAACATCCTGTCGCAGAAGGGTGTCACCGGCGAGGTGCAGCCCGACGTGCAGGTGCAGGTGAATCTCGACGCCAAGAAGCGCTCGGCCGAGAACCAGTACGAAGTGGTGATGAAGCTGAAGGTGGACAGCAAGTCCAAGGGCAGCGATGACCGCCTGTTCCTGCTGGAGCTGGACTACGCCGGTGTCTTCAGCGTCGAGAACGTGCCCGAGGAACAGCTGCACCCGTTCCTGCTGATCGAGTGCCCGCGCATGCTCTTCCCCTTCGTGCGCCGCATCGTGTCGGACATCTCGCGCGACGGTGGCTTCCCGCCGCTGAACCTCGAGACGATCGATTTCCTTGCGCTCTACCGCAACGAGATCGCCCGCCGCCAGCAGGCCCAAGCCGCGGCCCCGGCACAGGCGTAAGACCGGGCGCTCAGGTCTTGAGCCAGAGCGCCTCGTCCCCCAGCTTCTCGACAAAGGCGGCGTGAGCCGCCTTTTCCTTGTCCGACAGCCGCGAGGGCAGGGGCGTCGGACGCGGCTTCGGACGCCACGCCGTCTCGGCCGCCGCCGCGTTGCGCGGCGAACCGCCCGCGCTCAGCCCGAAATCCGGCTGCTTGCCCCCGATCAGTTCCAGGTAGACCTCGGCCAGGATCTCGCTGTCGAGCAGGGCGCCGTGCAGGGTCCGCGCCGCGTTGTCGATGCTGAACCGGCGGCACAGCGCATCCAGCGACGCGGGCGAGCCCGGAAAGCGGCGCCGCGCGATATCCAGCGTGTCGATGGCGCAATCGGCGGGCAGGGGCGGCTTGTTCACCCAGCGCAGCTCGGCATTGAGGAATTTCACGTCGAAGGCGGCGTTGTGGATGACCAGCTTGGCCGTGCCGATGAAGGTCAGGAGTTCGTCCGCGATGTCGCGGAAAACCGGCTTGTCCCGCAGGAAGTCATCGCCCAGCCCGTGCACCGCGAAGGCCTCCTGCGGCATGGAGCGTTCGGGGTTGATGTACTGGTGATAGGTCTTGCCGGTGGGCACGTGGTTGAACAGCTCCACCGCACCGATCTCGACGATCCGGTCGCCCTGTTCGGGCTCGAAGCCGGTTGTTTCCGTATCGAGTACAATCTCACGCATCTTGCAGCCTCTGTTCGATATCCTGCACCACGTCACGCACCTGTGCCCGCGCGTAGTCCAGCGTGTCGGTCTCTATCACGTAATCCGCCCGGGCGCATTTCTCGGTATTCGGCATTTGGCGCGCCAGGATCGCGTCCAGATCCTCGGCACTCATCGTGCCACGGGCCAACACGCGCGCGCGTTGCTCCTCGGCCGGGATCGTGACGCAGGCGGTGGCATCCATCTCGGCCTCGGCCCCCGTCTCGAAGAGCAGGGGGATGTCGAACACCCCGATCCGGCCAGCATGCTGCGCGGCAAAGGCATCACGATCCGCACGCACAAGCGGATGCACGATTTCCTCGATCCGGGGCAGAAGGGCAGGGTCGTCGCGCAACGCCTCGCGCAGGACGGCACGGGACACGCTCCCCTCGACGATCGCCTCGGGAACCAGCGCGCCCAGTGGCGCGACCGCCGCGCCACCCGGCCCGTAGAGCCGGTGCACCGCCGCATCCGCATCCCAGACGGCGCAGCCCAGATCGGCAAACATCGCGGCCGTGGTCGACTTTCCCATGCCGATGGAGCCGGTCAGGCCCAGCTTGAACCTCATCTGAGTACGGCGGCCCGGATCGACTCGTCTACATCCGGGCGCATGCCGAACCAGCGCTCGAACCCCGGGACGGCCTGGTGCAGCAACATGCCCAGCCCGTCCACCGTGGTGCAGCCCTGCTCTTCGGCCGTGCGCAACAACCGAGTGCGCAACGGCGTGTAGACCAGGTCGGTCACCAGCATGCCCGGCTCCAGCGCATCCAGCGGGACGCGGAACTCGGGCTTTCCCGCCATGCCCAGCGAGGTCGTGTTCACCACGGTCGCACAGTCCTCGATGATATTGCCGGCCTGCACCCAGTCATGCACCTCCACGCGGTTGCCGAAATCCTGCGCCACGGCCTCGGCCCGGTGGCGGGTGCGGTTGGACAGCCGGATCTCGGGCACGCCGACATCGAGCAGCGAGGCGATCACGGCCCGCGCGGCACCGCCCGCGCCGAAGACGACCGCCGGCCCGGCCTCGGGCTGCCAATCTGGCCCGTTCTGGCGCAGGTTCTCGATGAAGCCGTAGCCGTCGGTATTGTCCGCGTGGATACGGCCATCCTGTTGGAAGATCAGCGTGTTCGCCGCCCCGATCAGCGTCGCGCGATCCGAGACGACATCCGCGATCTGCATCACCCGTTCCTTGTAGGGAATGGTCACGTTCAGCCCGACAAAGCCGAGATCGGGCAGCAGGCGCAAGGTCTCTTCCAGCTTGTCGGCCGGCACCTCCATCGGGATGTAATGCCCGGGCAGGCCGTATTTGCGAAGCCAATGCGCGAAAAGCCGGGGCGACCGGGAATGCGCGACAGGCGCGCCGATCACGGCGGCCAGGGGAATGCGGGCGAGCGTCATGCGTGGATGGTTCCTCGGATCGAGAGAAAGTTCAACAGCTCCAGAAGCGGCAGGCCCAGAATGGTGAAATGATCGCCCTGGATGCGTGAGAAGAGGCGCACGCCCTCGCGCTCCAGCTTGTAGCCGCCGACGGAGGTGGCGATATCCGGCCAGTTCCGGTCGAGATAAGCGTCGAGGTAGCTGTCCGAGACATCCCGCATGGTCAGGCGCGCCGTCGTGATCTGGCGCCAGACGGGTTTGCCATCCTCGCAGAGCACCGCGGCCGAGAGGAGCTGATGCGTCTGACCGCGCAGGTTGCGCAATTGCTGCGCTGCGGCATCGCGCGTCTCGGGTTTTCCGAGGACCATGGCGTCATAGTTCAGCACCTGGTCGCAGCCCAGCACGCGGGCCTCGGGGAAACGGCGGGCGGCCTTGAGCGCCTTGGCCTCGGCCAGCGCATCGGCGATTTCGCGCGGCGTGCCGCCCTCGGCCAGCATCGATTCGCGAATCGCGGCCTCGTCAAGCGCGACAGGATGCGCCTCGACCGACAGCCCGGCGGATTGCAGCAGCGAGAGCCTGATTTGCGAGCCGGAGGCGAGGAGAAGATCAAGATTCATGGGGATGGATCTGAGGACAGTTCTGTGCGGGACGTTAAGACGGTTTTGAGGAAAAAGCGCCGCGCTTGCAAGCATGGGGGAGAACCCGGGCGTGCTGCACAGCAGCGCAGGCTTTTTCGGCCTGTGAGCGGGGAGAACCCGATGCTGGGGGCAGGGGGGTCGGACACGTGATCCTCCCGCGTTTGTCCGCATCAGGCTTTTCCCTGATTTTCGTTGTATCTTGTTGAATCCCTGCGGCTTTTGCGAAACCGGTCAGATCTGTCTGCATTTGATCCACGAAACGATCCACAACATCCTGCCTTTTGGATAACCCTGTGAGAACCTGGACAATCCACAGGACTCGGCGCCCCCAAACACAAACAAAATCCCTTCTTTCTTTCTTTATCTTTAAGGAATACCGCGCCCGCCGGCGCCGCGGGGCGGCAAGATTGACTTTTGCACCTGTGCCACGATATCTAGGCCTACCTCCTGTTCTGGAGGCTTCTTCCGAAATAATGCGATGACATGGGCCGCGCGGCCCGTGAGCGGAGTTGGCATGTCCCAAGAACGACTGAACCTGGCGGATCTGAAGGCGAAGAGCCCCAAGGATCTGTTGTCCATGGCCGAAGAGCTGGAGATCGAGAACGCCTCGACCATGCGCAAGGGCGAGATGATGTTCCAGATCCTGCGCGAACGCGCGGATGAAGGCTGGGACATTTTCGGCGATGGCGTGCTGGAAGTGCTGCAGGACGGGTTCGGCTTTCTACGCTCGCCCGAGGCGAACTACCTGCCGGGTCCGGATGACATCTATGTCTCGCCGGACATGATCCGGAAATACTCGCTGCGGACCGGGGATTCCATCGAGGGCGAGATCAAGGCGCCCGACGGCGAAGAGCGCTATTTCGCGCTGGTCTCGGTGACGCGGATCAATTTCGAGGAACCCGAGCGCGCGCGGCACAAGATTGCCTTTGACAACCTCACGCCACTCTACCCGGATGAGCGGCTGAAAATGGAGGTCGAGGATCCGACGATCAAGGACAAGTCCGCCCGGATCATCGACCTGGTCGCGCCGATCGGCAAGGGCCAACGGAGCCTGATCGTCGCGCCGCCGCGCACCGGTAAGACCGTGCTGCTGCAGAACATCGCGAACTCCATCGAGAAGAACCATCCCGAGTGCTACCTGATCGTGCTGCTGATCGACGAGCGGCCCGAGGAAGTGACGGACATGCAGCGCTCGGTGAAGGGCGAGGTCGTGTCCTCGACATTTGACGAGCCGGCGCAGCGTCACGTGGCGGTCAGCGAAATGGTGATCGAAAAAGCCAAGCGCCTGGTCGAGCACAAGCGCGACGTGGTCATCCTGCTGGATTCGATCACGCGTCTGGGCCGCGCCTACAACACGGTGGTGCCGTCCTCGGGAAAGGTGCTGACCGGCGGTGTCGACGCCAACGCGCTGCAGCGGCCCAAGCGGTTCTTCGGTGCCGCACGGAATATCGAGGAGGGCGGGTCGCTGACCATCATCGCGACTGCGCTGATCGATACCGGCTCGCGCATGGACGAGGTGATCTTCGAGGAATTCAAGGGCACCGGCAACTCCGAGATCGTGCTGGACCGCAAGGTCGCCGACAAGCGCGTCTTCCCGGCACTGGACATCCTGAAATCCGGCACCCGGAAAGAGGACCTGCTGACCGACAAGGTGGACCTGCAGAAGACCTTTGTCCTGCGCCGGATCCTGAACCCGATGGGCACCACGGACGCGATCGAGTTCCTGCTGTCCAAGCTCAAGCAGACCAAGACGAATTCCGAGTTCTTTGACTCGATGAACAGCTGATCGGCCATGGATACGATCTTTGCGCTGGCCAGCGCGCCGGGGCAGGCCGGGGTCGCGGTCATCCGCGTCTCCGGCCCCGAGGCCATTGCGGCGGGGCAGGCGCTGGCGCGGAGCGTGCCGGCGCCGGGGCAGGTGCGGCTGCGCCGGCTTCATGCGCCGGATGGGCTCTTTCTGGACGAGGCGCTGGTGCTGCGCTTTGCGAAAGGCGCGAGCTTTACCGGCGAGGACGTGGTCGAGTTCCAGACCCATGGCAGCACCGCCGTCATTGCCGCGATCCTGCGCGCCCTGACTGAATTGCCCGACTTGCGGCAGGCCGAACCGGGAGAGTTCACGCGTCGCGCGCTTGAAAACGGCATGATGAACCTGACCCAGGTCGAGGCGCTGTCCGACCTGATCGAGTCCGAGACCGAGGCGCAGCGGCGCCAGGCATTGGAAACCCTGACCGGCGCCTTCAGCAAGGAGATCTCGCGCTGGCGTCAGGACCTGATCCGCGCGACAGCCCTGCTGGAAGCCACGATCGATTTCGCGGATGAAGAGGTGCCCGTCGACGTGTCGGGCGAGGTGCTGGAGCTGATCGGCTCCGTCGCCTCGGATATCGGCCGGATGCTGTCGGGCGCGCGCGCCTCGGAACGGATCCGCACCGGCTTCGAGATTGCCATCGTCGGCCCGCCGAATGCGGGCAAGTCGACCTTGCTGAACCACCTCGCCGGGCGCGAAGCCGCGATCACCTCGGAGATTGCCGGGACGACGCGCGACGTGATCGAGGTGCGGATGGATATCGGCGGGCTGGCGGTCACGCTTCTGGACACGGCGGGTCTGCGCGCGACCGAAGACAGGGTCGAGAGCATCGGCGTGGAGCGTGCGTTGCAGCGCGCCGAGCAGGCAGATCTGCGGGTACACCTTATCCTTCCGGGAGAGGCTCATATGCTGGAGCCCTCCGATGGCGATATCGTTTTGTCAGCCAAGGACGACACCGGAGACCTCGAAAACGGGATCTCGGGCAAGACGGGGCAGGGGGCTGGCCGCTTGCTCGCGCAGATCGAGGCACAACTGCTTCAGCGGACTGCGGGCTCCAGCCTTGCGTCGCGGGAACGACATCGCCAGGTCTTGCGGGACGCGCGAGTGCACCTGGCGCAAGCCGCGGCCTTGATCGAGGATGGTCCGGACCAGTACGATATGGCCAGCGAGGACATGCGACTCGTCCTGAGACGTCTGGAATCGCTTCTGGGCTACGTGGATGTGGAGCATCTGCTGGACGAAATCTTCTCGAGTTTTTGCATTGGAAAGTGAGGAGTGTTTCACGTGAAACAGAAGCGCTTCGACGTGATCGTCATCGGTGGAGGCCATGCGGGCTGTGAAGCGGCCGCGGCTTCGGCCCGGATAGGCGCAGATACCGCCCTTGTGTCGCTCAAGATCGAGGACCTGGGCACGATGTCCTGCAATCCCGCGATCGGTGGGCTGGGCAAGGGGCACCTCGTGCGCGAGATCGACGCGATGGACGGAATCATGGGCCGTCTGGCCGATCGGTCCGGGATCCAGTTCCGACTGCTCAACCGCGGCAAGGGGCCGGCGGTGCAGGGGCCGCGGGCCCAGATCGACCGCGCGCTCTATCGCGCGGCCATGCGGGCCGAGATCGAAGGGACCAAAAACCTGACATTCCTCGCAGGCGAGGTCGTCGACCTTGTCCAAGAAGGTGATCGCGTTGTCGGCATCCGGCTTGCGGATGGCAGTGAGGTCCTGGGGACGGCCGTCATCCTGACCAGCGGCACCTTCCTCAACGGCGTCATCCATGTCGGGGACGTCCAGTATTCCGGTGGCCGCATGGGCGACCGCGCGTCCCAACCCCTGGCCGAGCGGCTCAAGTCGTTCAACCTGCCCACCGGGCGCCTCAAGACAGGGACACCGCCCCGGCTGGATTCGCGGACAATCCGCTGGGAGGGGCTGGAAATGCAGCCTGGCGATCCGGATCCGGTGCTGTTTTCCTTCCTGTCAAAAGCTCCGGAAGCACGGCAGCTGTCCTGCGGGATCACCCATACGACCCCGAAGACCCATGAGATCATCATCGCCAACCTCGACCGTTCGGCCATGTATGGCGGGCATATCGACGGGGTCGGTCCGCGATATTGCCCATCGATCGAGGATAAGGTTGTGCGCTTTGCCGACAAATCCTCGCACCAGGTGTTCTTGGAGCCCGAGGGGCTCGACTCCCACGTGGTCTATCCGAACGGGATCTCGACCTCTCTGCCAGAGGAAATCCAGGAAGCTTATGTCCGGACCATTCCGGGCCTCGAGGATGCGAAGATCCTGCAGCCGGGTTACGCGATCGAATATGACTACATCGATCCCCGCGCCTTGGACAGCACGCTTGCGCTGCGCGATGTGCCGGGGCTCTACCTCGCCGGGCAGATCAACGGCACGACGGGCTACGAGGAAGCGGCAGCGCAGGGGCTTGTGGCCGGGCTGAACGCGGCCTTGGCCTGTCAGGGCAAGGACCCGATCCTGTTCAACCGGCATAACAGCTATATCGGTGTGATGCTGGACGACCTTACGACCAAGGGTGTGCAGGAACCCTATCGGATGTTTACCTCCCGCGCCGAGTTCCGCTTGTCCCTGCGCGCCGATAATGCCGATCAGCGGTTGACGCCCGAGGCTGAGCGTCTTGGCTGCGCATCGACAGAGCGGCTGCGGAGCTTCCACGACAAGCTGGACCGTCTGGAGGCGGGCCGGGCGCTGCTGAAGGAACTGCATCTTTCGCCGGCCCGGCTGCGCGAGGTCGGGATCGAGGTCAAGGCCGACGGCGCAAAGCGCAGCGCCTATCAGCTGTTGTCTTTCAAGGATATCGACCTGTCCACGCTGCGACCTTTGGCCGAGGAGCTGCAAAATGTCGACGGTGAGACGGGCGCGCAGCTGGAACGTGAAGCGCTCTATGCGAATTACATCGAGCGGCAGGAACGCGATGTCATGGCGCTGCGTCGTGATGAGAACGCGCGGTTCCCGGCCGGTTTCGATTTCACCGGGATCCCGGGCCTGTCCAACGAGTTGCAAAGCAAGCTCGCCCATGCGCGGCCCGAGAATATCGCCCAGGCCGGACGGATCGAAGGGATGACGCCAGCTGCGCTGACCCTCCTATTGGCCCGGCTGCGGCGTGCCGAGAAAAGCAAATCTGCATGAGAGAGCTGTCTTCCGTCCTCGCGGGCAGTGTTTCACGTGAAACAGAGGAACGGCTTCATGAGCTGCTCGCCCTGTTGCGCAAGTGGAACCCGGCCATCAACCTCGTCTCGCGCAGCACGCTCGACGACGCATGGACGCGGCACATCCTCGATTCCGCGCAGATCCTCAACCACGCACCGGCCAACCCGACATCATGGGCCGATCTCGGCAGCGGCGGCGGCTTTCCCGGGCTCGTCGTCGCCTGCATCCTCGCCGAATGGTCGCCCGAAACCACGGTATCTCTGATCGAAAGCGATACCCGTAAGGCCAGTTTCCTGCGCCGCGCGTCCGGCGCGCTTTCCCTCAATACCGAGGTTCTGGCCAAGCGGATCGAAGATGTCGCGCCCCGGAACGCACAGGTACTTTCCGCCCGCGCCCTCGCGCCGCTGCCAAACCTGCTCACCCACGTGCATCGGCACCTCTCTGCCGAGGGCACTGCACTCTTGATGAAGGGTTCGGGCCACAGGTCGGAAATCGCTGATGCAGAGCGCTCCTGGCACTTCACTTGCCGCGCACATCCCAGTAAAACGGATCCACACGCCGTCATCCTCCAAATCGAAGAGCTCTCCAATGTCTGACCCGACGCGTCCGGCCGGTCCCAAAATCATCGCCATCGCCAACCAGAAAGGCGGCGTCGGCAAGACCACGACCACGATCAATCTCGGCGCCGCACTGTCCGAGATGGGGTTCAAGATCCTTGTCGTGGATCTCGACCCGCAGGGCAACGCGTCCACCGGCCTGGGGATCGAGGTCGAAGATCGTGAGAATACGACCTACGAGTTGTTGCTCGAAGAGATCGAGCTCGACGAGGTCGTGCTGCCCACCTCGACCAACGGGTTGCATCTGGTCCCCGCCACGGTCGATCTCAGCTCGGCCGATATTGAGTTGCTCTCCAACGAAAAGCGCAGTTTCCTGCTGCACGACGCACTGCGCCAAAAGGCGATCGATCTCTACGGTTTCGATTTCGTGCTGATCGACTGCCCGCCCTCGCTCAATCTGCTGACCGTGAACGCGATGGTCGCAGCGCATTCCGTTTTGGTCCCGCTGCAATCCGAGTTCTTCGCGCTGGAAGGTCTGTCGCAGCTGATGATGACCATCCGCGAAGTGCGCCAGACCGCCAATCCCGATCTCCGGATCGAGGGGATCGTCCTCACCATGTACGACGCGCGCAACAACCTCTCGCAACAGGTCGAGGATGACGCGCGCAGCAACCTGGGCGAGCTGGTTTTCTCCACCGTGATCCCGCGCAACGTCCGCGTCAGCGAGGCGCCGTCCTACGCTGTACCGGTGCTCAGCTACGACACCAATTCCAAGGGCGCCGCCGCCTATCGCGCGCTGGCCGCCGAACTCATCCGCAAGAATGACAAGCTCGCCGCCTGAAGGCGCGAGGAACAGGGCAGGGGGCAAGATGTCCGAGAAAAAGGAAAACCGCCGCGGTCTGGGCCGGGGCCTGTCGGCGCTCATGGCAGATGTCACGCCGAACGAGCCGGTCGAATCGCAACCGGTCGAACGTCGCGCGGATACCGTCGTCCCGATCGAGCGGCTGGTGCCCAACCCGGATCAGCCGCGCCGCCAGTTCACGCAGACCCAGCTCGATGAGCTCGCCGAGTCCATCCGCACCAAGGGCGTGCTGCAACCGCTGATCGTCCGCGTCAGTCCGCAGGATCCTGCCCAGTACGAGATCGTCGCCGGTGAACGCCGCTGGCGCGCCGCGCAGATGGCGCAGGTGCACGAGATCCCGGTCCTGGTGCGCGACTTCAACGACACCGAGGTGCTCGAAGTCGCGATCATCGAAAACATCCAGCGGGCCGACCTGAACCCGATCGAAGAGGCGGCGGGCTACAAGCAGCTGATGTTCAAGTTCGGCCACACGCAGGAAAAGCTGGCCGAGGCCCTGGGGAAAAGCCGCAGCCATATCGCGAACCTGCTGCGCCTGCTGAACCTCCCCGACGGTATCCAGGACATGGTCTCCAAGGGCGATCTCAGCGCCGGTCACGCCCGCACGCTGATCACTGCACAGGATCCCGACGCCTTGGCGCGCAAGATCGTGCAAGAGGGGCTTTCGGTCCGGCAGGCCGAGAAACTGGCAAAATCCGGTGGGGAACAGCCGGCGCGACCCAAACCGAAAAGCGGCGGTTTCGAGGTCGACAAGGATGCGGACACCAAGGCGCTCGAAGGCGATCTTTCCGCGGCGGTCGGGATGAAGGTCCGGATCGACCACAAGCCGGGACAGGAATCCGGCCGGGTGACGATCAGCTATGACACGCTCGAACAGCTCGACGTGCTGTGTGGCCTGCTCGGGCGGGGCTGACCCCGCTCAGGCCATCAACTCGCGGATCACCCCGTTCAGAACAAGCCGGCCGCGCGGCGTCGTCCGCACGGTCGCACCCTCAAGGACCAGCAGCCCATCGCCGACCAGATCGGCCAGTTTGTCGTCGGGCAAAGCAGCGTCCCACATGGCACGGGCCCGGTCGATTTCTATGCCATCGAAGCTGCGCAACCCCATCATGATGTATTCTCCTGCCTGATCTTGTGGCGAGAGGGAAGTCCGGCGCGAAATGCCGTCACCAGCTTCGGCCGCGGCCAGCCAGGCTGTCGGGGCCAGCGCTGTCTCCGTCGCCACCCGCTGCGCGCCGGATCCCAACCGACCATGCGCGCCGGGGCCGATCCCGGCCCAATCCCCCGCATGCCAGTAGATCAGGTTGTGGCGCGATTCCGAGCCCGGCCGCGCATGGTTCGACACCTCGTAGGCCGGCAAGCCCGCCGCGTTGCACAGCTCCTGCGTCAGCTCGTACATCTCCGCCGCCAGGTCCTCGCCCGGAAGGCCTCGAAAGCCGCCGGCCTGCGCCCGCGTCCAGAAAGCCGTGCCAGGCTCCACCGTCAGCTGGTAAAGCGACAGGTGGTCGCCCGCCATCTCCAGCGCCTCGGACAGCTCGGCCCGCCAGTCTTCCAGAGATTGCCCCTGCCGCGCATAGATCAGGTCGAAACTCACCCGATCGAACACTTCGCGCGCCAACCCCAGCGCACGGCGGGCATCCTCGACGCTGTGCAAGCGGCCCAGCCGGCGCAGATCCGGCGCCCGCAACGCCTGCACGCCCAACGAGACCCGGTTGACCCCGGCCGCGCGATAGCCGTGAAAACGCGCCGCTTCGACCGATCCGGGATTGGCCTCCAGCGTGATCTCGATGTCATTGGCAAAGGTCCAGGTGTCGCGCGCGGTGTCCAGCACGGCCGCGACGGTGTCGACCTCCATCAGGGACGGGGTGCCGCCACCGAAATAGATCGAAGAGAGGATGCGGCCGGGGGTCTCTGCCCCGGCCCGCGCGATTTCCGCCCGGAAGGCTTCGGCCCAGCGGGCCTGGTCGACACGGCCGACCACGTGGCTGTTAAAATCGCAATAGGGGCACTTGGCCGCGCAGAACGGCCAATGCACGTAGAGGCCAAAGCCGGCGCGCTGCCAGGTCTCCAGCCCGGGCCGGTCCTCAGGCAAGGCAACCGGCCACGAATTTCCGGAACGCATCGGCCCGATGGCTGATCTTGTTCTTCTCCCAGCGGTCCATCTCGCCAAAGGTCAGATCGTGCCCTTCAGGCTGGAAGATCGGGTCATAGCCATGGCCCTGATCGCCCCGCATCGGCCAGACGACACGCCCCTCCATCACGCCGGGAAAGACGGCGTCCGTGCCGTCGGGCCAGGCCAGCACCAGCGTGCAGCAAAAGCGCGCGGTCCAGGGCTCGGCCGCGCCGGCCTCGACCAGACGGGCGTGGGTCTTCTCCATCGCCATGGTGAAATCGCGCCCGTCTGGCGTTTCGGCCCAGTCGGCCGTGTAGACGCCGGGCGCCTTGCCCAGCGCGTCCACCTCGATCCCGCTGTCATCGGCCAGCGCCGGCAGACCCGTCGCCTTGGCCGCGGCATGCGCCTTGATCCGGGCGTTCTCGACGAAGGTCGTGCCCGTCTCCTCCGGCTCCGGCAGATCCATCTCGGCTGCGCCCACGACGGTGACGCCGTAGGGCTCCAGCAGATGCGCGATCTCTTCCAGCTTGCCACGGTTATGCGTGGCAACCAGCAGCCGCGTGCCGCGTTCCAGCCTGCGGCTCATGCCACCGCCGCGCGCTGCGCTTCGACCAGCTGGGCGACACCCGCCTCGGCGAGGCCCATCAGCTCGTCCATCTGGGCGCGGCTGAACGTGCCGCCCTCGGCCGACATCTGCACCTCGATCAGACGCTTGTCACCCAGCATCACGAAATTGCCGTCCACCCCGGCCTCGCTGTCCTCGGGATAATCCAGGTCCAGCACCGGTTGCCCGGCATAGATCCCGCAGCTGACCGCGGCCACTTCGGACACCAGCGGATCGGTCGAGACGTCGCCCGCCTTCATCAGCTTGTTCACTGCCAGCCGCAGTGCGACCCAGCCGCCGGTGATCGCGGCGCAGCGCGTGCCGCCATCGGCCTGGATGACGTCGCAATCCACGGTTATCTGGCGCTCGCCCAGCGCATTGCGGTCGACCCCGGCGCGCAGGCTGCGCCCGATCAGCCGCTGGATCTCCACCGTGCGGCCACCCTGCTTTCCGGCCTGCGCCTCGCGCCGCATCCGGGACGAGGTCGAGCGCGGCAGCATGCCGTATTCCGCCGTCACCCATCCCTGGCCCGAGCCCTTGATGAAGGGCGGCACGCGCTCTTCCAGCGAAGCGGTGCACAGCACATGCGTGTCGCCCATCCGGATCAGGCACGACCCTTCCGCATGTTTCGTCACGCCTGTTTCGATTGAAACGGCGCGCATTTCGCTTAAGTCTCGTCCCGACGGTCGCATGGCAAGTCCTTGTTGTGATCCGGCCCCGGGATAGACGGCCGCGCCCCCGCGGTGCAACCCCGATTGACGCGCCGGTCAAGCCGTCTTTAATACGCCCGGGCAAAAGGCCGAGAGATGACAGAGGCACGCGACACGCTCTCACAGATGAACGATCGCTCGCGCGAGGTGTTCCGCCGCGTGGTCGAGGCCTATCTCGACACGGGCGAGCCTGTGGGCTCGCGCACGCTGACCCGCGCCCTGACCGAAAAGGTCTCGGCCGCGACAATCCGCAACGTGATGCAGGATCTCGAATTCCTTGGCCTGCTCGACAGCCCCCATGTCAGCGCCGGCCGCGTGCCAACGCAGGCCGGGCTGCGCATGTTCGTGGACGGTCTGCTCGAGGTGCGCGCGCTGGATGACACCGACCGCGAAAAGCTCGACGCCACGGTGGGCAGCAATTCCAGCGATGTCTCGGGCCTGCTCGACCAAGTGGGCTCGGCGCTCTCGGGCGTCACGCGCGGCGCTTCGCTGGTGCTGACCCCCAAGCACGAGGCGCCGCTGCGCCATATCGAGTTCGTCAGCCTCGCGCCGGAACGCGCGCTGGTGGTGATCGTTTTCGCCGACGGCCATGTCGAGAACCGCGTCTTCACCCCGCCGGCGGGGCAGACGCCCAGCTCGATGCGCGAGGCGGCGAATTTCATCAATGCCCATCTCGAAGGGCGCACCCTGTCCGAGCTGCGGCTGGTCATCGGCGAGCAGATTGCCCGCCGTCGGCGCGAGATCGACGGGCTGGCCGCCCAGCTGATCGACAGCGGCATCGCGATCTGGGACGGCGAGGATGACAGTTCCGAACGGCTGATCGTGCGCGGCCGGGCCAACCTGCTGGGCGAGGAGACCGCCGAGGAAGAGCTCGACCGGATCCGTTCGCTCTTCGATGATCTCGAGCGCAAGCGCGACATCGCCGAGTTCCTCGACCTGACCGAGGATGGCGAGGGTGTGCGCATTTTCATCGGCTCCGAGAACAAACTTTTTTCGCTTTCGGGTTCCTCTCTGGTGGTGTCTCCATATATGAACGCGGACCGGAAGATCATCGGCGCGGTGGGCGTCATCGGACCCACACGTCTCAACTACGGCCGGATCGTCCCGATCGTGGACTACACGGCGCAACTGGTCGGCAGATTGCTGTCCGACCGGAGCTAGAGGTACAAAATGGCAGACCCGAACAAAGACGAGTTTCTTGACGATATCGACGAGATCGAAGCAGAAGCCGAGGCGCTGGACGGGCAGGAAATCGACGACGAGGCGCTCGAGATCGATCAGCTGCGCGCCGAGCGTGATGTGCTGAAAGACCGCTTCATGCGTGCGCTGGCCGATGCCGAGAACGCCCGCAAGCGCGCCGAGAAGGATCGGCGCGAGGCCCAGGCCTATGGCGGCACCCGCATCGCCCGCGACCTGCTGCCCGTCTACGACAATCTCAATCGCGCGCTGACCGCCGCCAAGGAAGACGAGGGCGAGGCCTCGAAGGCGCTGGTCGAAGGGGTGGAGCTGACGCTGAAAGAGCTGCTCAACGTCTTCGATCGTCACGGCGTGACGCGGATCACCCCGCAGGTCGGCGACAAGTTCGACCCCAAGGAGCACGAGGCCATGTTCGAGGCCCCGGTCCCCGGCACCACCGCCGGCGAGATCATCCAGGTCTCGGCCGAGGGCTTCTTCCTGCATGACCGGCTGCTGCGCCCCGCGCAGGTCGGTGTCTCCTCGATGCCCGCCAGCTGAGCGGGTCGCGCGGGACGGGGCCTTACCCGTCCTGCGCCAGCTTGGTCTTCAGCGCATAGATCGCCTGCAGCGCGTCCCGCGGCGTCATCTCGTCGGGATTGAGCGCGCGCAGCTCACTCTCCACTTCAGACGCGGTCTCCGCCGGTTTCGGCGGTACCTCGCGCAGCGCGGCCGCCGAGAACAGCGGCAGGTCGTCGATCAGCGCCTTCGGCGAGGCCCGCTCGCGCTCGCCGCTTTCCAACGCATCCAGCACCATCCGCGCCCGCTCGATCACCGGCTGCGGCAGTCCGGCCAGTTGCGCCACCTGCACGCCATAGGACCGGTCAGCCGCCCCGTCACGCACCTCGTGCAGGAAGATCACCTCGCCCTGCCATTCCTTCACTGCCACGGTGGCGTTGCGCACACCCGGCAGCTTGCCGGCCAGGGCGGTCAGCTCGTGGTAATGCGTGGCAAAAAGCGCGCGCACCCGGTTCTCGGCATGCAGCTGTTCCAGCACGGCCCATGCGATGGACAGCCCGTCATAGGTCGCCGTGCCGCGCCCGATCTCGTCGAGGATCACCAGCGCCCGGTCATCCGCCTGGTTCAGGATCGCCGCCGTCTCGACCATCTCGACCATGAAGGTCGACCGTCCGCGCGCCAAGTCGTCCGAGGCGCCGACACGGCTGAAGATCTGGCTGACCAGCCCCACATGCGCCGCCCGAGCGGGCACATAGGATCCCATCTGCGCCAGAAGCGCGATCAGCGCGTTCTGCCGAAGATAGGTCGACTTGCCCGCCATGTTGGGCCCGGTCAGCAGCGTGACCGAGGCCGCGTCGCCCTCGGCCGACAGGTCGCAATCATTGGCGATGAAGGGCGCGCCATCCCCGGCCAGCGCCGCCTCGACCACCGGGTGCCGCCCGGCCTCGACATGGAAGGCGCGGCTGTCATCGACCCGCGGCAGGCACCAGTCGCGCGCCCGCGCAAGGTCGGCCAACCCCAGTGACAGGTCGATCTCGGCCAGAGCCAGCGCCAGTTCCGACAGGGCAGGGGCCACCGCCATCACCGCGTCCCGCAACGTGTCGAACAGCCGCTTCTCGATCTGCAGCGCTTCGTTGCCCGCGTTCAGGATGCGCGTCTCCAGTTCGGACAGCTCCACCGTGGTGAAGCGCACCTGGTTGGCCGTGGTCTGGCGGTGGATGAACTGCTCCGACAAGGGCGGGCTCATCATCTTCTGCGCATGGGCGGCGGTGGTCTCGACGAAATAGCCCAGCACGTTGTTGTGCTTGATCTTCAGCGATCCGATGCCGGTCTCCTCGGCATAGCGGCCCTGCAGCCCGGCGATCACGCCGCGCCCCTCGTCGCGCAGGGTGCGCGCCTCGTCCAGCGCAGCGTCAAAGCCGGGCGCGATGAACTCGCCATCGCGTACCATCAGCGGCGGGTCTGCCACCAGCGCCGCGTCCAGACGGTCCAGCAGCGCGTCCTGCCCGGTCAGCGTCTCGGCCGCCTGCCGGACCAGCGCGGGCAGCTCTGCCTCGGTTAGCTGCGCGTGGATCTGCTCGGCCTGCGCCAGCGCCGCACGCACCGCGGCCAGGTCGCGCGGCCCGCCACGCTCCAGCCCCAGCCGCGACAGCGCCCGGTCCAGGTCGGGTACCTGCCGCAACGCGTCGCGCAGCCGGCCATCGCCCTCAACCCCCCAGCGAACTGCCTCCAGCCGCTCGCGGATCACGGCCAGGTCGCGCGAGGGCGAGGCGATCCGCCGCTCCAGCAGCCGCGCCCCGGCCGCCGTCACCGTTCGGTCGATCACCGACAGCAGGCTGCCCGCGCGCCCGCCCTGCAGGGACGCGGTCAGTTCGAGGTTGCGCCGTGTCGCGGCGTCGATCTGCATCAGCCGGGTGACGACCTCCTGCCGCGGCGGTCGCAGGCGGGGCAGGCGGCCCTTTTGCGTGATGTCCAGATAGTCGACCAGCGCGCCCATGGCCGACAGCTCCACCCGGGCGAAATCCCCGAACCCCGCCAGCGTCTGCACGCCGAACACCCCGGCCAGCCGGCTCTCGCCCGAGCCCGAATCGAAGGAGGCGGCGCCCAGAACGGTGGGCTGCATGCCGAGATCTTCCAGCACCGGGCGCAGCACCTCGTCCACCTTGTCCGAGACCAGCAGCTCGGAGGGGGCCAGCCGCGCCAGCTCGGCCCCGATCCGCGCCCGCGACAGGGGCATCACGTGAAACGCGCCGGTCGAGATGTCGCACCAGGCCAGGGCCCAGTCGTCGCGCACCGCGGCGATGGCGGCCAGGAAGTTGTGCCGCCGCGCATCCAGCAGCGCGTCCTCGGTCAGCGTGCCCGGCGTGACCAGCCGCACCACGTCGCGCTTGACCACCGCCTTGTAGCCGCGCTTCTTCGCCTCCTCGGGACGCTCCAGCTGTTCGCCCACGGCGACGCGGAACCCCTTGCGGATCAGCGTCAGCAGGTAGGCCTCGGCCGCGTGCACGGGCACGCCGCACATGGGGATATCATCGCCGTCATGCTTGCCGCGCTTGGTCAGCGCGATGTCCAGCGCCTCGGCCGCCGCCACAGCGTCGTCGAAGAACATCTCGTAGAAGTCGCCCATCCGGTAGAACAGCAGCGCATCCGGGTATTGCGCCTTGATCTCCAGGTATTGGGCCATCATCGGCGTCACCGCCGATGCCTTTGTCCTGCCGCTCGCGCTCAATGCTTCCCCCCGCCGGTTTCGCGTGACATTAAGGCTGTCGGAGCCGAGGGAAAACCCGAGAGACACCATCGGGACAAGGAGACGACAGTGGCCAAGCAGAAACTCACCCGCGAGGAGGCGCTGGCCTTCCATCTCGACCCCACCCCCGGCAAGTGGGAGGTGCAGGCCACCGTGCCCATGACCACCCAGCGCGACCTGTCGCTGGCCTATTCCCCGGGCGTGGCCGTGCCGTGCGAAGAGATCGCCGCGAACCCCGAGCTGGCCTATGACTACACCAACAAGGGCAACCTCGTGGCCGTGATCTCGAACGGCACGGCGGTGCTGGGGCTGGGCAATCTGGGCGCGCTCGGCGGCAAGCCGGTGATGGAGGGCAAGGCGGTGCTCTTCAAGCGCTTCGCCGACGTGAACTCCATCGATATCGAGCTGGACACCGAGGATCCGGACGAATTCTGCAAGGCGGTCAAGCTGATGGGGCCGACCTTCGGGGGCATCAACCTCGAGGACATCAAGGCGCCGGAATGTTTCATCATCGAGCAGCGGCTCAAGGAAGAAATGGACATTCCCGTCTTCCATGACGACCAGCACGGCACGGCGGTGATCTGCGCCGCGGGGCTCATCAACGCGCTGCACCTGTCGGGCAAGAAGATCGAGGATGTGCGAATCGTCCTCAACGGAGCCGGCGCGGCGGGCATCGCCTGTATCGAGCTGCTGAAATCCATGGGCGCGCGGCATGACAACTGCATCGTCTGCGACACCAAGGGCGTGATCTACCAGGGCCGCACCGAGGGCATGAACCAGTGGAAATCGGCCCATGCCATCGCCACTGACCTGCGCACGCTGGAGGAGGCGATGAAAGGGGCCGACGTGTTCCTCGGCGTCAGCGTCAAGGGTGCCGTGACGCAGGACATGGTCGCCTCGATGGCCGACAACCCGGTGATCTTCGCCATGGCCAATCCCGACCCCGAGATCACCCCGGAAGAGGCGCATGACGTGCGCGTCGATGCCATCGTCGCCACCGGCCGGTCGGATTATCCCAACCAGGTCAACAACGTGCTGGGCTTCCCCTATCTCTTCCGCGGCGCGCTGGACATCAACGCCCGCGCGATCAATGACGAGATGAAGATTGCCTGCGCCCAGGCCCTGGCCGAACTGGCGCGCGAGGACGTGCCCGACGAGGTCGCGCTGGCCTATGGCAAGGCGCTGACCTTCGGGCGCGACTACATCATCCCCACGCCCTTCGACCCGCGTCTGATTCACCGCATCCCGCCCGCCGTAGCGCGTGCCGGCATGGCGACCGGGGCCGCGCGGCGCCCGATCGTGGACATGGACGCCTACGAGACCAGCCTGCGCTCGCGCATGGACCCGACCGCGGCGATCCTGCGCTCGATCAATGCGCGGGCCCGCGCTGCGCAGGCCCGCATGATCTTTGCCGAGGGCGATGACCCCCGCGTGCTGCGCGCCGCAGTGATGTACCAGCGGTCGGGCCTGGGCAAGGCACTGGTCGTCGGGCGCGACTACGACGTGAAGGCCAAGCTGGAAGAGGCCGGCCTGGGCGATGCGGTGCGCGAGCTGGAGGTGGTCAATGCCGCCAATACCCGCCACTTGGAGACCTACAAGGATTTCCTTTACGAACGGTTGCAGCGCAAGGGCATGGACCGGCAGGACATCCACCGGCTGGCCGCCCGCGACCGCCATGTCTTTGCCGGGCTCATGCTGGCCCATGGCCATGGCGACGGGCTGATCACCGGGGCCACGCGCAAGTCGGCCCATGTGATGCAGCTGATCAACCATGTCTTCGACGCCGATGCCGCCAATGGCGCCGCCGGCATCACCGCGCTGCTGCACAAGGGCCGCATCGTGCTGATCGCCGACACGCTGGTGCATGAATGGCCCGACGAGGAGGATCTTGCCAATATCGCCGAGCGCGCCGCCGACGTGGCACGGCACTTGGGCCTCGATCCGCGCGTGGCCTTCGTCTCTTTCTCGACCTTCGGCTACCCGGTCTCGGAACGCGCCGAGAAGATGCACAAGGCGCCGGTGGTGCTCGACAAGCGCGGCGTCAATTTCGAGTACGAAGGCGAGATGACCGTGGACGTGGCGCTGAACACCCGCGCGCAGGAGCACTACCCGTTCCAGCGCCTGACCGGCCCGGCCAATATCCTTGTCGTGCCGGCGCGCCACTCGGCCTCGATCTCGGTCAAGCTGATGCAGGAAATGGCCGGTGCCACGGTGATCGGGCCGATCCTTGCCGGGATCGACAACTCGATCCAGATCTGCTCGACCAACTCCACCGCCAGCGACATCCTGAACATGGCCGTGCTTGCCGCCTGCAAGGTGGGCTGAGCGGTCGCGCAGGGCCGGCCTCGCCCGGCCCGTCACCATGGACCAACCGCGGGGGATGCCCATGACGATCTACAATCTCGGCTCGATCAATGCCGATCTTGTCTACCGCGTGCCGCATCTGCCCGGCCCGGGCGGCACGCTGGCCGCGCGCACGCTGACCCGCGGCCTGGGCGGCAAGGGGGCCAACATGTCCGTCGCCTGCGCCCGCGCGGCGGCGCATTGCCGCCATATCGGCGCGGTCGGCCCGGACGGGCAATGGGCCGTGCAGCGGCTGATGGAATACGGTGTCGACACGCGCGCCATCGCCAACGCCGCCGAAGACACCGGCCACGCCATCATCGCCGTCGATGATTCGGGTGAGAACAGCATCATGATCTATCCCGGCGCCAATCAGGCCCTCTCCGAGGAGGAGATCGCCTTGGCACTGGAGGAAGCGGGCCCCGAGGATGCCTTCCTCTTCCAGAACGAAACCAACGCCCAGCGGGCCGGGGCCGAGATGGCCTCGGCCAAGGGGATGCGCGTGGCCTATGCCGCTGCACCCTTCGATGCCGGTGCCGTGCGCGCGGTGATGCCGCTTCTGGACCTGCTCTTTCTCAACGAGGTCGAGGCCCAGCAACTGGCCGAGGCGACCGGCACCGCGCCCGAGGCGCTGCCGGTTCGCGATGTCATCGTCACGCTGGGGGCACGTGGCTGTCGCTGGTACAACACCGATACCGGGGCGGTGCAGGACTTTCCCGCCGTGCCCGTGCAGCCGGTGGACACGACCGGCGCCGGCGACACTTTCACCGGCTATGTCATGGCCGGGCTCGACCGCGGGCTGCCCATGGCACAGGCCATCGGGCAGGCCACCCGCGCCGCCGCGATCATGGTGACCCGCCCCGGCGCGGCCGACGTGATCCCCGACCTGCGCGACGTGCAGGATTTCAGCGGTTAACGCTTCCTTGCGCGTTTGGCCGTTTTGGCGAAATCGGCGTCCGAAATGTACGAAACGGGCAAATCTCAGTTCACGAAGGGCGCGTCGCTGCCCCAGAGCGCCTCGACCCGCTCGTCCCGGCGGCAGCCGTCGCGATAGCGCTTGTAGGCATCCTTCTGCTGGATGATGCCGAAGCGCGTCACCACGCGGTTGGTGCCCTTGTAGTAATCCTGGTGATAGTCCTCGGCCAGGTAGAAGGTCTTGGCATCCAGGATCGGGGTCACGATCTCCTGTCCCAGCTCGGCCTCCGCCGCGGCCTTTGCCGCCTCTGCCGCGCGTCTTTGGGCAGGATCAGTGACGAATATCGCCGTGCGATAGCTCTCGCCCCGATCGCAGAACTGCCCGCCCGCATCCGTCGGATCGACCGAGCGGAAGAACAGGTCATAGAGCTGCCGCGCCGAGATACGTCCGGCATCATAGTTGATCTGCACCGCCTCGTAATGGCCCGTGCCGCCGCGCGTCACCTGCCGATACGTCGGGTCCGCCACCGTGCCCCCGGTATAGCCCGAGACGACTTCGCCCACTCCGGGCACGCGTTCGAAATCCGCCTCGACGCACCAGAAGCAGCCACCGGCCACGTAAAGCTCGGCCGCCGCGGCGCGTTCGGCCCCCAGCGCCGTCGCGCAAAGGGCAAGCGCGCCCAGACCAAGCGCGCACAATCTGTCAGTCCACATGAAACACCTCCAAATCTGCCCGGGAATCTGGCCGCTGCGGAGTGATCGGGCAACAGGGGAACGGCATTGTCACCCGATGGTGAGCCCCTGTGACCCCGAATTTTTTCGCGTTTCCCGTGAAACTGCGCGGCCCCGTACTTCGTGTCTGTTGATACAAGCTCATTCAGACAGGGAGAAACCTCATGACTTTCAAGATGTTCACCGCCGCGCTGATCGCCACCGCCAGCACCGCCTTCGCCGGTGGCCACGGCATGGCGCCCATGGTCGAAGCCTCCGACCAGGATGTCTCCGGCGGCACCGTCACCGCCTCCAAGATCGTCGCGCCGGCCAATGGCTGGCTGGTGGTGCACCGCACCGATTCCGAGATGAAGCCCGGTCCGGTCGTCGGTCACGCGCCCCTGAAAGAGGGTGAAAACATGGATGTCGCCGCCATCCTGACCGAAGAGGTCGCGTCCGGCGACATGCTGATGCTGATGGTCCATGGCGAGGATGGCGGCATGCAGACCGGTATCTTCGAGTACACGCTGGGCGCCAAGGAAGACGGCCCGATCCGCCAGGATGGCGAGCTCGTCACCGCGACCGTGACGGCCCAGTAACCGAACCCTCCCCGTCGGCAGCTGCCGACCGCCTCCGGCGGGCCTTCGCGGTCCGCCGGCTTTTTAGGTCATGATCTCTGTCTGCGTCAGCGGACATCTTTCGCCGGCATAGAGCCGCTCCAGCACGGTTGTAAAGATCGGGTCGGCACCCGGCACGGCCTCGAACAGCGTCATGCTCGACCGAACCTTGAGCGCGTCGACCTCGCCCAGGATCTTGCGCGGATCTGTCCCGGAATGCCGCAGCAGCAGTCTGGCGACCTCGATCAGCCGCGGGCCCAAGACCGGGTGATCGAGATAATCCTGCGCTTCTCCCAAGCCGGACAGTCCGAAATACCTCGCGCGCGGCGACCGCCCCAGCGAGGCAAGCTGCGGGAAAACCCACCAGATCCAATGGGTTGTCTTGCGACCGCCGCGCAGTTCCCGGCAGACCTGTGGCCAGACCGGATCCTGCGCGGCGACGAATTCCTCCAGCGTGGCCATGGGCCGTGGATTACTGGCCGGTCTCGATTCGCCGCTTGCGGGCCGCCAGAAGGCGGAGGCGCAGCGCGTTCAGCTGGATGAACCCGGCCGCGTCCTTCTGGTCATAGGCGCCCGCATCATCCTCGAAGGTGACATGTGCCTCGGAATACAGGGAATTTTTCGACCAGCGCCCCACGGTCCGGGCCAGCCCCTTGTACAGCTTGAGCCGCACCGTGCCCGAGACATGGGCCTGGCTGGCATCGATCGCGGCCTGCAGCATCTCGCGTTCGGGCGAGAACCAGAACCCGTTATAGATCAGCTCGGCATAGCGCGGCATCAGCTCATCCTTCAGATGCGCGGCGCCGCGATCCAGCGTGATCTGCTCGATCCCGCGATGCGCCTCGAGCAGGATGGTGCCACCCGGCGTCTCGTAGATGCCGCGCGACTTCATCCCGACAAAGCGCCCCTCGACCAGGTCAAGCCGCCCGATTCCGTGCTTCCGCCCGTATTCGTTCAGCGCGGTCAGCATCGTAGCCGGCGACATCGCCTCGCCATTGATCGCGACCGGATCGCCCTTTTCGAAGGTGATCTCGATGAATTCCGGCGTGTCGGGCGCATCCTCGGGGTTCACCGTGCGCTGGTAGACATAATCGGGCGCGTCGACGGCCGGATCTTCCAGCACCTTGCCCTCGGAGGAGGTGTGCAGAAGATTCGCATCGACCGAGAACGGCGCCTCGCCCCGCTTGTCCTTGGCAATCGGGATCTGATTCTTCTCGGCGAAATCCAGCAGCGAGGTGCGCGAGTTCAGGTCCCATTCGCGCCACGGCGCAATGCAGCGGATATCGGGGTTCAGCGCGGCGGCGGAAAGTTCGAACCGGACTTGGTCGTTGCCCTTGCCGGTGGCGCCATGGGCCACGGCATCCGCGCCGGTTTCCTCCGCAATCTCGACCAGGCGCTTGGAGATCAGTGGACGCGCGATCGAGGTGCCCAGCAGGTAAAGCCCCTCGTATACTGCATTCGCGCGGAACATCGGGAAGACGAAATCGCGCACGAATTCCTCGCGCACGTCTTCGATATAGATATTCTCGGGCTTGATCCCCAGCATCTGTGCCTTCTCGCGCGCGGGCTCCAGCTCTTCGCCCTGGCCAAGGTCGGCGGTGAAGGTCACGACCTCGCAACCATACTCGGTTTGCAGCCATTTCAGGATGATCGAGGTGTCGAGACCGCCGGAATAGGCCAGGACGACCTTCTTCGGCGCGAATTTGGACGCGGACATGGCAGGGGTTCCCTTTCAGCGGTTTGGCGCGCGGATTAGACCGTTTTGTGCGCTGCTGCAAGGAAGCGGCGTTGACGCGGGCCCGGGGCGTGGTAGCCCTGTGCAAAACGTATGAAAGGTCGGACGATGCACGCGTGGAAGATGTTTCTGCATTCTGCCCGGATGGTTCTGGACAATCTGGGCCCGGCGCTGCGCGTCTCGCTGCTGCTCTACATTGTATCATCTGCGCCTCAACTCTTCCTTTACGCGAACCCGCCAGCGGTCGATGCACAGGGCTTGCCGATGATGGAGCCGGGCGCGGCCTCGCTGATCTTTGTCTTGGGGCTGGTGGCCATCTGCAGTTCGCTGTGGATCGCCGTAGCCTGGCACCGCTATGTACTGACAGGGGAACTGTCGGGTGGCTGGGTGCCGGCCTGGCATGGGCCGGAGGTACTGCGCTACCTCGGCTACTCCCTGCTGCTGGGGTTGATCGTCGTGGTCGCAGCCTTCCTCGCCGCAATTCCTGCCGCAATCGTGATGATGGTGCTGTCGCCATTGGCGCCGATTGCGCTGCTAGGGATCGCGGTAGCCTGCCTATATGTGGCGCTGCGTCTGGGCACGGCCTTGCCGGGGATCGCCATGGGTCAGAAAATGAACCTGCAACAAGGTTGGAGCGAGACGGCCGGACACAACAAGACCATCGTCGTGCTCGCCGTGATCGTGGCGGGTGTCGGCCTGCTGGTACAGGTGCCGACGCTAATGAATGCCGATCCCGCTTCGGTACTGAATCTGGTCTACGGACTTGTCGTGGGCTGGTTTGCGACCATGATCGGCGTGTCGGTCCTGACCACGCTCTATGGCGTCTGTGTCGAAGGGCGTCACATCGACTGACTTGCGCCGGCGCGCGCTCTGCGCCACTGCTTTGGGCATGACCGATTTCCAGCACAAAGCCCGCGCCGCCTGCGCGGCCATGCGCGCCGTATTCCCTGCCACCCCATTGCAGCGCAACGAGCACCTGTCGCAGAGCTACGGTGCCGATATCTGGCTGAAACGCGAGGATCTGAGCCCGGTGCGCAGCTACAAGCTGCGCGGCGCCTTCAACGCCATGTCGCGCCATCCGGATGAGGAACTGTTCGTCTGCGCCAGTGCCGGCAACCATGCGCAGGGTGTTGCCTACATGTGTCGGCATTTCGGCAAGCAGGGCGTGATCTTCATGCCGGTGACGACGCCGCAGCAGAAGATCCAGAAAACCGCGATGTTCGGGGGTGACGCGGTCGAGATCCGGATGATCGGGGATTATTTCGACGAATGCCTTGCTGCGGCGCAGGCCTTCTGTGCCGAGGCGGGTGGGCATTTCCTGTCGCCCTTCGACGATGACGACGTGATCGCGGGCCAGGCCAGCGTTGCGGTCGAAATCGCCGAGCAGATGAACGGCCTTCCGGATCAGATGGTGATCCCGGTGGGTGGCGGCGGGCTGAGTTCGGGGATCCTCAGCTATTTTGGCACGGATATCGGCTATACCTTTGTCGAACCTGCCGGCGGCGCCTGCCTGAAGGCGGCGCTTCAGGCCGGTCGGCCGGTGACGCTTGACAAGGTCAACACCTTCGCCGACGGGGCGGCCGTGGCGCGTCTGGGCGCGCGCACCTTTGCCTGCCTGAAAGGTGTCGGGCTTGCCAACACGCTGACCATCCCCGAGGATCGGCTGTGCACCACCATGCTGGACATGCTGAATGTCGAGGGGATCGTGCTGGAACCAGCCGGTGCTCTGGCGGTCGACGCGCTCAAGGACATGGGGCAGGCGATTCGCGGCCGGACCGTAGTCTGCGTGACCTCGGGCGGGAATTTCGATTTCGAGCGGCTGCCCGAGGTGAAAGAGCGGGCGCAGCGCTATTCCGGCGTCAAGAAATACTTCATCCTGCGCCTGCCGCAGCGCCCCGGCGCGTTGAAGGGTTTCCTTGAACTGCTTGGCCCCGAGGATGACATTGCCCGCTTCGAATACCTGAAGAAATCCGCGCGCAATTTCGGCTCGGTGCTGATCGGCATCGAGACGCTGCATCCCGAGAATTTCGATCGCCTGTACCGTGAGTTCGACGCGCATGGTTTCACCTACCAGGACATCACGGATGACGAGGTCCTGGCGCAATTCGTGATCTGACCGCGCGACATGCCAGCCGTTTTCGGGTGGGCATGTCGGTTCAGGCGGCATAGCGGTCGCCCAGTTCCGCCTCGAACCGGACGCGCGAACTGGCGAAGACCTTGCGCACCTCCTCGACCGGAACAAGCGCGACCTGCCCCTCCGAGGCGGCGCGCTCACCCGTCCGGCAGACCTGCGCGAGCTTCCTGAAACCGAGATTCAGCGCAGCGCCCTTGAGGAAATGCATCTGCTCCTCGATGACGACGGGATTGCCGTTCGACGCTTCAAGCAACTCGATGGCGGTCTCGACCTCGGCAAGGAACAGCGTCACGACCTCGGAAAAATCCTCGGCGCCGATTTCCTCGACGAGTTCATCCACTCGGGCCCAGTCGATCATGTAACACCTCCTGCGCGTCAAGGCTATGCCCGAAGGGTGAACAACAGGTTTCGACCGCACGGTGATCCATGAAAGTTTTAAGCTTCACGATGGGTTAACACATCTGCCCTTAGACAGGGCCGAAGCAGTTCTTTCGGCAAAGGGATCACCGTGCAGCCAAACCCCGTGGATCGACCGGCACCGCTGACCGGCGCCATAAGGCGCGTGCTGATCGTCGATGACAGCCGGCTGCAACTGCGGATCCTGAACGCGATCCTGACGCGCTGGGGGTTCGAGGTGCTGCAGGCCGTATCGGGGGTGGAGGCGCTGCGCATTGCCGCCGTGTCCGAGCCCGACCTGATCCTGTCGGACTGGATGATGCCGCAGATGACGGGGCTGGAACTGTGCCGTAGGTTCCGTGCGCTCAAGCGCGAGGGGTACGGATATTTCATCCTGCTCACCTCCAAGAGCGAGAAGGGCGAGGTCGCCGAGGGGCTGGATGCCGGGGCCGACGACTTCCTGACAAAGCCGGTGAATGCCGAGGAGCTGCGCGCCCGGATCAACGCGGGGGAGCGGGTCGTCAGCATGGAACGTCAGCTGAGCGAGAAGAATCGCGAGGTGTCCGAGGCCTTTGCCCGGCTGAAGGAGGTGCACGAGGCGATCGACAAGGACCTGCGGCAGGCCCGCACGATCCAGCAATCGCTGATTCCCGAACGGGTCAAGGAGATCGGCACCTCGCGTGTCAGCCTCTTCCTGCAACCCTGCGGCCATGTGGGCGGTGATCTTGTCGGCATGTTCAACCCTGGGCACGAACGGCTGGGCCTCTACAGCATCGACGTGTCGGGGCACGGGATCACCTCGGCCATGGTGACGGCGCGGGTGGCCGGCTACCTGTCCAGCAAGTTCCCCGATCAGAACATCGCCCTCGAGAAGCGCTTTGACCGGTTCTACGCGATGCGCGATCCGGTCGAGACGGCCCGCCTGCTCAACCAGCGGCTTGCCGCGGATCCGGGGGTCGAGGAATACCTGACCATGGCCTACGTGGCGGGCGACCTGCGCACCGGGCGGATGCGGATGGTGCAAGCCGGGCATTCTCAACCGCTCTTGCTGCGCGCCGGCGGCGAGGTGGAGTTCATCGGCACGGGCGGTCTGCCCATCGGGCTGGTCGACGCGGTGGACCATGAGCAGCACGTGGTCACCATGCGCAAGGGCGACCGGCTGTTGCTCTATTCCGACGGTTTCACCGAGGCGGTGCTCAGGAACGGTGAGATGCTGGGCGAAGAAGGGCTGGTGCAGCTCTTCCGTGATAGCGTGAAGGTGGGCGAGGGGCCGGACCTGCTGGCCGATCTCTACTGGCGCCTCACCGCCGAGATGCGGGCGGCGGATCAGCTGGACGATGATGTCTCGGCCGCCCTGCTTGAGTTCGACGTGCTGTGATCTGGACGGTCAGAGCGCGTGACGTCGGACAAAGGCGCGGTCCCCGGGATTGCCCAGCTCTTCGGCCGCCTGCCGCGCGGACATCCACAGCGCGTGATGGCCCGGCTCACTCGGGACGCCAAGGGGCCGGACCGGCAGGGCGCTGTAGATGATGCAGAGCTTCTCGGCCCAGAGGTCGTATTCCGGCATGTAGGTGAAGCGCCGGAACGCACCCAGCCGACGGGGCCGGCCAATGCGCCAGCCGGTTTCCTCGTAGACCTCGCGGTGCAGCGCGGCCAGCGGCTGTTCGCCGGGATCGATTCCGCCGCCGGGCAGCTGGACCTCTGGCCATGGGATCGCCTGGTGTGTCAGAAGCAGCGCGTCATGACGGGGCAGGATCGCGTAGACGCCGGGGCGCAGAACGTAGCGCCGATCGGGATCGGGTGGCTGACCCAGTCGCGGCGTCATGTCGTCCCCCTTTGCGTCTCCGGCCGTCCGTCATATATGAGCGCGATATGCCAGCCTCCGGCAGATAAGGAAACCCCATGAGCCTCGGTACCAAACTCGCCTGGGACGACACCGTCCTGCCCTTTCAGCTGGACCGCTCCGACATGCGCGGGCGCGTGGCCCGCCTCGACGGGGTCTTGAGCGGTGTGCTGAAACAACATGATTACCCGCCCGCGGTCGAGGCGCTGATCGCGGAAATGACCCTGCTGACCGCGCTGATCGGCCAGACGATCAAGCTGCGCTGGAAACTGTCGCTGCAGGTGCAGACCAACGGCCCCGTTCGGATGATCGCCACCGATTACTTCGGCCCCGAGGCCGAGGGCCAGCCGGCCCGCATCCGCGCCTATGCCAGCTTTGACCGCGACCGCGTCGAGGATGACAAACCCGGGTTCGAACAGCTGGGCGAGGGCTATTTCGCCGTACTGATCGACCAGGGCAAAGGCATGACACCCTATCAGGGCATCACGCCCGTGGCGGGCTCCAGCCTGTCGGATTGCGCCGCCTCCTATTTCGCGCAGTCCGAGCAGCTGCCCACCGTCTTCGCGCTCAGCTATGGCCGCTCGTCCGAGCCGGGCACGGAGGAGCATTGGCGCGCCGGCGGCATCATGCTGCAGCACATGCCCAAGGCCTCGCCCTTCGCCAAGGATGGCGGATCGGGCGAGGGCGGCCTGCTCGAGGCGAAGGACCTGGTGGGCGACGATGCGGACGAGAACTGGTCTCGGGTCAACGCGCATCTGCAGACCGTCGAGGAGCTGGAGCTGATCGGGCCCAATGTCACATCGACCGACCTGCTGGTGCGCCTGTTTCACGAGGAACAGCCGCGGGTCTTCGATGCGCAGCCGGTGCGTTTCGGCTGCACCTGCTCGGAAGACCGCGTGCGCCAGAGCCTGTCGATCTACTCGGCGCGCGACATCGAGAAGATGACCACGGAGGACGGGCAGGTGACCGCGGATTGCCAGTTCTGCGGGGCCCACTACCGGCTGGACCCCGCGAGCGTGGGTTTCGAGGCCGGCGATGGCGACCAGTGAGCAGGTCGCGGCCCTGCGCCGTGCCATCGCGGCGGATCGGGACGCGTCGTCGGATTTCGACCTGAACCCCGACACGGTCCTGCCGCCGACGCGCAAGCTGCGCCCGGCCGGCGTGCTGGCCGCGTTCGTCGAGAGTGGGGACGGTCTGGACCTCGTGCTGACCAAGCGCTCGTCCCGGCTCAAGCACCATCCCGGCCAGATCGCCTTTCCGGGAGGCAAGGTCGACCCCGTGGATGCCGACGAGGTGGCGGCCGCTCTGCGCGAGGCGCATGAGGAGGTCGCGCTTGATCCGCAGGCGGTGCAGGTGCTGGGCACCTTGCCGCCGCACGAGACGGTGACCGGTTTCCTCGTGACGCCGGTGATCGGGCTGGTGACCGGGCCCTTCACGCCCCGGCCCGAGCCGGGCGAGGTCGAAGAAGTGTTCACCGTGCCCTTTGCCCATGTCATGAACCCCGCGCGCTATTCCGTGCAGGGCCGGCGTTGGCGCGGGCAAAGGCGGCTCTATTACACCGCACCCTTCGGGCCCTACTATATCTGGGGTGCCACCGCGCGGATGCTGCGGGGGCTGGCCGAACAGGTGCAAGCGTGACGCGCGTCACGGGCGACTGGCTGAGCGGGACGGGCACGCAGACCGTGCTGGGCATGCTTGAGGCCGCAGGGCATGAGGGCTTTGCCGTGGGCGGCTGCGTGCGCAACGCGCTTCTGGGCGTGGCCGTTTCGGACGTCGACATCTCGACCGACGCGCGGCCGGAACGGGTGATGGAACTGGCCAAAGCCGCGGGCCTGAAAGCGGTGCCGACGGGGATCGACCATGGCACGGTGACGATCGTCGTCGCGGGCGAGGGGTTCGAGGTCACCACCTACCGGGCCGATGTCGAAACCGATGGCCGCCGCGCCGTGGTGCGCTTTGCCGATGACATCGCGCAGGATGCCGTGCGCCGCGATTTCACCATGAATGCGCTATATGCCGCGCGCGACGGGCAGCTGGTCGACCCGCTGGGGGGGCTGCCGGACCTGCACGCCCGGCGCGTGCGCTTCATCGAGGATGCCGATCGTCGCATCCGCGAGGATTACCTGCGCATCCTGCGCTTCTTCCGCTTCTCCGCCTGGTATGGCGACCCCGAAACCGGCATGGACCCCGAGGCGCTGGCCGCGATCGCGGGCAATCTCGACGGGCTGGACACGCTCTCGCGTGAGCGGGTGGGCGGCGAGATGCTCAAGATTCTTGCCGCGCCGGATCCTGTCATGGCCGTCTCGGTGATGGAGCGGGTCGGCGTGCTGCCCCACGTGCTGCCCGGTGGCTCGGCCCGGGCGCTGGGCCCGCTGCGGCTGCTGGAAACGCAAGTGGGGCTGGAGCCGGATCCGCTGCGCCGGCTGGCGGCGACCGGGTTCGCCGATGGCGCGGCGCTGCGCCTGTCCAAGGCACGGCAGAAGGTGCTGGACCTGTTCCACGCGCTGGTGCCGCAGACGGCCAGCGGGGCCGAGATCGCCTATCGCCACGGCGCCGCCACCGCGCGGGACGTGCTGGTGCTGCGCGCCGCGACGCTGGAACAGCCGCTGGCGCCCGATGCCTTGTCGGGGCTGGAGGCCGCCGCGCAAGCCCGCTGTCCGGTCACGGCCCGCGACCTTATGCCGGCCTACAAGGGCGCCGCGCTGGGCGAGGCGCTGCGCGCACTGGAAGCGCGCTGGATCGCCTCGGGCTTCACGCTCGACAAGCCCGCACTTCTGGCCACCCTCCCGGAAGGGTGACAGGACGGGCAGGCTGGGCTAAAAGGAAAATCGACTCATATCGAGGGAGACATGATGGTGCGTGACAGGATCCTGACCAGCTTCGCCTGAGACAGCCTGCACGTGCGGGTGCGTCCTGGCGCCCGTATTCCATCCATGTCCTGATTAGCTCATTCGGAGCCCCCGATATGTTTCGTTTTTTCGAGAACCTCGTTGATCCCTATTGCGCCTATCGCGAAACCGACACGCCGCCAACGCGGCTGTTGCCCTTCATGCTGGCCTATGCCCAGCCCTTCCGCCGCATCTTTGCCTGGGCCACGGTGATGTCGATCATCGTGGCCGCGGTCGAGATCGGGCTGATCTGGGCCATGGGCTGGGTCGTGGACATCCTGTCTGCCGGGCCCGAGCAGGTCTGGGAGACGCATGGCACGTGGCTGATCGCGCTGGCGCTGTTCATCCTGTTCCTGCGGCCGTTGATCCAGACGGTGGACGTGCTGCTGCTGAACCAGACGATCCTGCCGAATTTCGGCACGCTGATCCGCTGGCGGGCCCATGCGCATGTGCTGCGCCAGTCCGTCGGCTGGTTCGAGAACGACTTTGCCGGCCGGATCGCCAACCGCATCATGCAGACCCCGCCCGCCGCGGGCGAGGCGGTGTTCCAGGTCTTCGACGCGATCACCTTTTCACTGGCCTACGTGGTGGGTGCGCTGGTGCTGCTGGGCGATGCCGACCCGTGGCTGATCGGGCCCTTGGTGCTCTGGCTGGTGCTTTATGCGCTACTGATGCGCTGGACGATCCGGCGCGTGGGCCCGGCCTCCAAGGCGGCCTCGGATGCGCGCAGCCAGGTCACCGGGCGCGTCGTGGACAGCTATACCAACATCCATTCGGTCAAGATGTTCGCCCATCACGACCGCGAACTGGCCTATGCGAAAGAGGCGATCGACGTCACCCGCGACACCTTCATGCGGGAAATGCGGCTCTATACCATCATGGACGTCGCCCTGATGATCCTGAACGGGCTGCTGATCGTGGGCGTGGTCGGGCTGGCCATCGCGCTGTGGATGCAGGGCGCGGCCTCGACCGGGGCGGTGGCGGCGGCGACCGCGCTGACGCTGCGGCTGAACTCGATGACCGGGTGGATCATGTGGGCGCTGACCACCTTCTTCCGCGAGCTGGGCGTCGTCGCCGAGGGGATGGAGACCATCGCGCAGCCGATCTCGCTGACCGACAAGCCCGATGCAAAACGGCTGGAGCTGACCGAAGGGCGGATCGAGATCCAGTCCCTGTCGCACCATTACGGGCGCGGCAGCGGCGGGCTCGACCAGGTCTCTCTGACCATTCGACCGGGCGAGAAGATCGGGCTGGTGGGCCGCTCGGGCGCCGGAAAGTCGACGCTGGTGAAGCTTCTGTTGCGCTTCTACGATGTCGAGGACGGTCGTATCCTGATCGACGGGCAGGATATCTCGGAGGTCACGCAGGAAAGCCTGCGGTCGCGGATCGGCATGGTCCAGCAGGACAGCGCGCTTCTGCACCGCTCGGTGCGCGACAACATCCTCTATGGCCGGCCCGACGCGACCGAGGACCAGATGATCGCCGCGGCGAAACAGGCGCAGGCGCATGAGTTCATCCTCGATCTCGAGGATCCGCAGGGGCGGCGCGGCTATGACGCCTTTGTCGGCGAGCGCGGCGTCAAGCTGTCGGGCGGGCAGCGCCAGCGGGTCACGCTGGCCCGCGTGATCCTCAAGGACGCGCCGATCCTGCTGCTGGACGAGGCGACCAGCGCGCTGGACAGCGAGGTCGAGGCCGCGATCCAGACGACGCTTTACGGGATGATGCAGGGAAAAACGGTCATTGCCATTGCCCACCGTTTGAGCACAATTGCGCAAATGGACCGGATCCTCGTGATGGATCAGGGACGCATCGTGGAACAAGGCAGCCACGACGCGCTTTTGTCCATGGATGGCCTCTATGCCAGTTTCTGGGCGCGCCAATCCGGCGGGTTCCTGGACCCCGACACCAAGGCGGCGGAATGATGAAAGCCCTGTTTCAAAGGCTCGTGCATCGCGCGGGCAACCTGATCGACCCCGAGCGCCCGGCCGAAGGCCCGCCGCCCGACACGCTGCGCCCCTTCATGGCCTGGGCCCTGCAGGGCGGCTGGACCGTGATCTGGGTGGGGGTCGCGATCTCGGTCGCGGCCGGGATCACCGAGGTCGCCTCGATGTACCTGCTGGGCCTCGTGGTGGACGCCGTGGCGGCCCCGGCTACCGATGCCGGTTTCCTTGGCAGCTATGGTTGGCTGATCGCCGGGGCGATGGCGCTGCTGCTGATCGCGCGGCCGCTGCTGTTCGGGGGCTTGGCCCTGACGCAGGCCGTGATGATCGGGCCCAACATCTTCAAGCTGGTGCTGGCGCGGCTCTATCGCTGGACCATCGACCAGTCGGTCAGTTTCTTCGACAACGATTTCGCGGGCCGCGTGGCGCAGAAGAAGATGCAGGCCGCGCGCTCGCTGACCGAGATCGTGGTCGAAAGCGTCAACGCCGTGACCTTCGGCCTGGCCACCGTTGCGGGCACCGCGGTGCTCTTGGGCGCGATCAGCCCGTGGCTGCTGCTGTTCCTTGCGCTGTGGTTCGCGCTTTACCTCTCCTTCCTGCGCGTGATGCTGCCGCTGATCCGCGCGCGCTCGGCCCGGCGGGCCGAGGCGCAGGCCATGGTGACGGGGCAGGTGGTCGACACGATCTCGAACATCAAGACGGTCAAGCTGTTTGCCGGCGGCGCGCAGGAAGACCGCATGGCGCTGGGCGCCATGTCCGAGCTGCGCGACAAGACCATGCATTTCGGCGAGGCGCAGACCGCCTTCCGCCTTGGCCTGATCTTCATCGCGGGGCTTCTGCCCGTGGTTATGGTGGGGGCGGCCATCGCCATGCGTGCCGGTGGCGTGACCCCGGGCGACATCGCCGCAGTGGGTGCCGTGACCATCCGGTTGGCGCAGATGACCGGCTGGATCAGCTTCACGCTGATGGTCATCTATGGCCACCTGGGCGAGGTCGAGGACGGCATGGTCACCCTGTCGGTCCCGCATGACCTGACCGATGCGCCCGACGCGGCCGAGCTGCAGGTGACCGACGGCGAGATCCGCTATGACCATGTGGAATTCACCTATGGCGGCGAAAGCGGCGGCGCGCTGGGCATCGACCTGACCATCGCCCCGGGCGAGAAGCTGGCCATTGTCGGCGCCTCGGGGGCGGGCAAATCGACGCTGGTGGCGCTGCTCTTGCGGCTCTACGACGCCGAGGGCGGCGCGGTCCGGATCGACGGGCAGAACGTGTCGCAGGTGACGCAGGAAAGCCTGCGCCGCCAGATCGGCATGGTCACGCAGGAAACCGCCATGTTCAACCGCTCGGCCATGGACAATATCCGCTATGGCCGGCCCGATGCCACGGATGCCGAGGTGATCGCCGCCGCCCGTCGCGCCGAGGCCGACGCGTTCATCCGCGAGCTGCGCGACGGCGCGGGCCGGCAGGGCTACGAGGCGCATCTGGGCGAGCGCGGCGTCAAGCTGTCGGGTGGGCAGCGCCAGCGCATCGCGCTGGCCCGCGCCATTCTCAAGGACGCGCCGATCCTCGTGCTGGACGAGGCGACCAGCGCGCTGGACAGCGAGGTCGAGGCCGCGATCCAGGAGGCGCTGACCCGCGTGATGGAGGGCAAGACCGTGCTGGCCATCGCGCACCGCCTGTCGACCATCTCCAGCATGGACCGGATCATCGTGATGGATGCCGGGCAGATCGTCGAGGAAGGCACCCACGAGGACCTGCTCGAGGCCGGCGGGCTCTATGCCCGCTACTGGGAGCGGCAGTCCGGCGGGTTCCTCGGCGATGACGCGCCGCAAGAGGCGGCCGAGTGATCCGCAACGTGCTGAACCTGATCGACCCGTTCGCGCCGGCCGACGGTCCGCCACCGCGCGCGCTCTGGCCCTTCTCGCGCTGGGCGCTGAAAGGGGCCGAGCGGGCGATCTTCCTGTCCTTCTTCGTCACCTTCCTGACCGGCATCTCGGAACTGGTGGCGGCGCGCTTCACCGGCTGGGTCATCGACAGCGCCGCGGCGCAGGGGCCGGGGGATTTCTGGGCCTTCTGGCCGCTGATCCTGTTCGGCGTGGCCTTCTTCCTGCTGATCCGCCCGCTGATCTTCATTTTTGACGCGGGCGTGACCGGCGTCCTGCTGGGCCCGAACCTGTTTCCCATGGTGCTCAGCCGGCTGAACCGGCATGTCACCGGTCATTCGCTGCGCTTCTTCGAGAATGATTTTGCCGGGCGCATCAGCCAGAAGGCGCTTCAGACGGCGCGGGCGCTGACGGATCTGGTGATCGAGGTCTCGGACGTGCTGGTCTATGCGCTGGCCATGTTTGCCGGCGCCTTCGTCCTGATCGGGGCGATCGACGGACGGCTGCTGCTGGTCTTCGTGATCTGGGCGGTGCTCTACGTCGCGGCGCTGCGCTATTTCATTCCGCGCGTGCAGGTCCGCTCGGCCGCACGCGCCGGGGCGCGCACGCAGGTCACCGGGCAGATCGTCGACACGCTGACCAATATCACCACGGTCAAGCTGTTTGCCCGTGACGATGACGAGGACCGCGCCACGCGCGAGGCGCTGCAGGATTTCCGCCAGCGCGCGCTGTCCTTCGGAGAATTGTCGGCCGTGTTCCGGATGGTGCTGATGACGCTGGGGGGCATCCTGCCGCTGGTGTCGATCCTGGGCGCGCTGTACCTGTGGACGCTGGGGCAGGCCACCGCGGGCGACATTGCCATGACCGCGATGGTGACCACGCGCCTGTCCATGCTGACCAACCGGCTGGGCCGCGTGGCGATGACCATCTTCACCAATATCGGCGAGATGCAGGACGGGGTCGAGACGCTCAATGTCCCGCTGGAGATCACCGACCGGCCGGATGCGCGGGACAGGGCCGAAGGCGGCGCGATCCGTTTCGAGCAGGTGGGCTTTGCCTATGGCGGCGAAAGCCACGCGCTGCACGATTTCGACCTGACCCTGAACGAGGGTGAGAAGGTCGCGCTGGTCGGCGCCTCGGGTGCAGGGAAGTCGACCGCCGTGTCGCTGCTCTTGCGGCTGTACGACGTGGAACAGGGCCGCATCCTGCTGGGGCGCACCGATATCCGTGACCTGACACAAAGCGCCCTGCGCGAGGCGGTCGCCGTGGTGCGGCAGGAAACCTCGATGTTCAACCGCTCGGCGCTGGAGAACATCCGCTACGGTCGCCCCGGCGCCTCGGTCGAAGAGGTGCACGAGGCCGCGCGCCGCGCCTCGGCGCATGATTTCATCCTCCAGCTGAAGGATCACAAGGGGCGCAGCGGCTATGACGCGCGGCTGGGCGAACGCGGCGTCAAGCTGTCCGGCGGGCAGCGGCAGCGCATCGCGCTGGCCCGTGCCATTCTCAAGGACGCGCCGGTGCTGGTGCTGGACGAGGCGACCAGCGCGCTGGACAGCGAGGTCGAGGCCGAGATCCAGGGCGCCCTGCAGGAGGTCATGCGCGGCAAGACCGTGCTGGCCATCGCGCACCGCCTGTCCACCATCGCCCAGATGGACCGGATCGTCGTGCTGGATGCCGGCCGCGTGGTCGAGCAGGGCACCCATGAGGCGCTGCTGGAACAGGGTGGGCTCTACGCGCGCTACTGGGATCGGCAATCTGGCGGCTTCATCGGCGCGCAGGACGCCGCGGAGTGAGCAGGCGCCCCGCCGGCTGGTGCCGGTGCCGCGCGGGCTGTATGGCTCTGCCCCGAACCGAAGCGCGATTCAGGAGGGCGGCGTGACCCGGCAGGTGCAGATCGAGCGGCTTGGCCACAAGGGCGACGGCATCGCGCCGGGCCCGCTTTACGTGCCGGGCACGCTGCCCGGCGAGCGGGTCGAGGGGATCCTCGATGGCGAGGTGCTTGCCGCGCCGCGCATCCTGTCCCCGTCGCCCGATCGCGTCGCGCCACCTTGCCGGCACGCCAGGACCTGTGGTGGCTGCCAGTTGCAGCACGCCTCGGACAGTTTCGTCGAGACGTGGAAGACCGAGGTGCTGCGCCGCGCGCTCGAGGCGCAGGGCCTGCCCGCGCCGATCACGGGCTGCGAGACCTCGCCACCGCACAGCCGCCGACGGGCAGTGTTCTCGGCCCGGCGGCTCAAGAAGGGCGCGCTGGCCGGGTTCCACCGCAAACGCTCCGACGAGATCGTCGCCGTGCCAGACTGCCGGGTGGTCACGCCGCGCATCGCCGGCGCCCTGCCGCTGGTCGAGGCGCTGGCCGTGGCCGGAGCCAGCCGCAAGACCGAGATCTCGGTCACCGTGACCGACAGCCTGTCCGGGCTGGACGTCGCGGTCAGCGGCGGCAAGCCGATCGACACGGCGCTGCGTCAGGAGCTCGCCACGCTGGTCGAGGCGCATGATCTTGCCCGGCTGAGCTGGGGCGACGAGACGCTGACCCGTAAACCGCCCTTTCAGCGTTTCGGCACGGCCGATGTGGTGCCCCCGCCCGGGGCCTTCCTGCAGGCCACGGCCCCAGGCGAAGCCGCGCTTGTCGCAGGCGTGCTTGAGGCGCTGGAAGGGGCGGGGCAGGTGGCCGACCTGTTCTCGGGCTGCGGCACTTTCGCGTTGCCGCTGGCGGGCCGGGCGGCTGTGCACGCGGTCGAGGGGGCGCGGCCGATGCTGGCGGCGCTCGACCGGGGTTGGCGCAAGGCGCAGGGGCTGAAACAGGTGACGACCGAGACGCGCGACCTGTTCCGCAACCCGCTTCTGCCCGACGAGCTGGCGCGGTTCGATGGCGTGGTGCTGGATCCGCCCCGCGCCGGGGCCGAGGCACAGGTCCAGGCGCTGGCCCGTGCCGGCGTGCCGCGCATCGCCTATGTGTCGTGCAACCCCGTCACCTATGCGCGCGACGTGGCGTGTCTGGCGCGCAGCGGCTATCGGTTGGAGTGGGTGCGGGTGGTTGACCAGTTCCGCTGGTCCGCCCATGTGGAACTCGTTTCCTGCCTGAGCCGAGAGGACTGACCATGGACCTGCGCAGCCGACTGGGCGCCTTCATCGACCGACCGGGCGTCCAGAACGCGATCATCGGCGTCATCATTTTCAATGCGATCATCCTCGGGATGGAGACCTCCGAGGTGCTGATGGCACGCTGGGGCGGGCTGATCCGGGCGGCCGACCTGGCCTGCCTGATGATCTTCGTGGCCGAGATCGGTGCCAAGCTGGTGGCGCGGGGCCCGCGCTTCTTCCGCAATGGCTGGAACGTGTTCGATTTCGTCATCGTGGGCATCGCGCTGGTGCCCTCGGCGCAGGGCATCTCGGTGTTGCGGGCGCTGCGCATCCTGCGGGTGCTGCGCGTGATCTCGGTCGCGCCGCGGCTGCGGCGGGTGGTCGAGGGCTTCATCACCGCGCTGCCCGGCATGGGCAGCGTTTTCCTGCTGATGGCGATCATCTTCTATATCGGCTCGGTCATGGCGACAAAGCTGTTTGGAGACGCCTTCCCCGACTGGTTCGGCGATCTCGGCCTGTCGGCCTATTCGCTGTTCCAGATCATGACGCTGGAATCCTGGTCCATGGGAATCGTGCGCCCGGTGATGGAGGTCTACCCTTACGCCTGGATGTTCTTCGTGCCCTTCATCATGGTCACCACCTTTGCCGTGGTGAACCTGCTGGTCGGCCTGATCGTGAACTCGATGCAGGATGCGCATGAGAAGGAGGATGGCGAGAAGACCGATGCCTATCGCGACGAGGTGCTGAGCCGGCTCGAGGCGATCGAGCGGCGCCTGGCCGAGCGCGACTGAGATGCCGGCTTTGTGAACTTCCCGCAGCCGCGGCCCGGGTGTATATTGCCCGAAAAAAGCGGGGCAGCGAGATGCGGTTTATCAAGGTGGCACTGGTTTTGCTGGTGGCGCTCGGCGTCACCGGGTGCGGCAAGTTCAAGACCTATCACGGGCCGGAGGTGACGCAGGTCATCGTCAACAAGGGTGACCGGCGCATGTACCTTCTGCACCATGACGAGGTGCTCAAGGCCTATGACGTGGGGCTGGGGTTTGCGCCGCAGGGCGACAAGGCGCGCGAGGGGGACGGGCGCACACCCGAGGGCAACTACCTGATCGACCGGCGCAATCCGAACAGCCAGTTCTACCTGAGCATCGGGATCAACTATCCCTCGCCGGCCGATATCGCCGAGGCGCGGGCGCTGGGTGTCAGCCCCGGCGGCGACATCTTCATCCACGGACGACCCAAGAAATTCCGGGCCAACCGGCGCGATTGGACGGCGGGCTGCATCGCGGTGACCAATCGCGAGATGCGCGACATCTATGCCATGGTGCGCAACGGCACGCCGATCCGGATCAACCCCTGAGCGGGGCGCTGGTAAGGCTTTTCGAAAAGCCTTCCTGACCGCGTTTGCAAACGCGGTGAAAAGCGATTTTCGAAATCGCTTGGATCAAGCCGCTTCGAAGCGGCTTGCGGCCCGTGGTGAAGGTCTCAGAACGCCTCGGAGGTCTCGCCGATGATCGGGCCGCGTCCCGGGGCGCCCAGCACCATTGTCCACCAGATCTTGCCATTGTCTTCCTGGAACCACGAGAAGCCGAGATCCCGCGCGGTCGGGTCGAGGATCACTTGCCGCGTCGGCTGTTCCTCCATCCACGCCCCCAGCGTTTCCAGCTCGGTCTCGTAGGTCTCCGAGATTGTCTCGCCCACCAGGCGACCGGAATAGCCCACCCGGCGCACCCGGTCGATCGGCGAGGAGCCGTCCGAGCCGAAATGCCAGGGCCGATTCTGCACCGACATGTCACGGGCATGGGTGGCCGCGGCGGCGGTCAGCTTGGAATCGAGCTCCAGCGGCGGGGCGCCCGCCGCCTGGCGCAGCGCGTTGACCGAATCGAGCATTCGGAACTGCACCCGAGCCGAATCGCCCCCGATCCGGTAGACCTTGGGCAGGGGCTTGCCATCCGGCCCCAGCTGCGGCGGGGTGTTGCCCGGGGGCGTGGTGGCGCAGGCCGTCAGGGCAAGGGCCGAAGCGAAGGCGAGGATGGCGCGTCGGTTCATAGGCTGCTCTCGAAATTCTCTGTTTCCCTTGCCTTAGCGAATGCGGCGTTGCCGATCAAACCCACATCGGCGTGACCACGCCGTCTGACGGGGGTTTGAATTGCGACTGCGGCATTCCGGCCATATGCTACCGCCCATTATTCGGGGGTTATCCCCAAGGCCCTGTCCAGCCCGGGCCGATCTGTGGCAGGCTGTGGATAGATCTGCTTAGCCCCGTCTTTTCAAGGGCTTGGCGGGGAACCGGGATCCCCGATGCGGGGTTGGCCGGATGAGGCGCCGCTGCAGGGCACGACCGTCCGGCGTCTTTCCGCGCAGCCGGGCAGGGCATTTGGGAATGGCACCCTCCGCAGGACGAAGGGTCTGAGAGGAGCTGGAACGATGACGAAACGGGCAGGAGCGAAGGTGAACCGCCGCGCCTTTCTGGCAGGCAGCGCGGCGATGCTGGGCACGCCGGCGCTGGCACAGGATGTGAACGGGTCCGGCACGGTGGAGATCGAGCGCGACATCAACACTGTCGTGCGGCGCAACATCTCGAGCTTTCGCACGCTGGACTGGCAGCCCTATTTCGACTCGCTGTCGAACGGCGCGATCCTGGTCGATATCTCCTCGCGCGCGCTGCATTACTGGGAAGAGAATGGCGGCTATCACCTCTACCCGTCCTCCGTTCCGCTGACCGAGGACCTGACCCGGCGCGGGCGCACCCGTGTCATCCGCAAGGTCGAGGGCCCCGACTGGCGCCCGACCCCGGCGATGAAGAAGCGCAACCCCGAATGGCCCGACTATGTCGGCCCGGGTCCGGACAACCCGTTGGGCACGCATGCGCTTTACCTCAGCTGGCAGTATTACCGCATCCACGGCACCCACGACACGCGCAAGATCGGCCGCCGCTCCTCCAACGGCTGCATCGGTCTGTACAACGAGCACATCGCCGAGCTTTTCGCCATGACCAAGGTGGGCACGCAGGTGTTGCTTATTTGACGACAGTTTGTCGAGCGGGGAAAACCGGGCGCCAAGTACCAATTGCAAAGGCGCGGGAATGCTGCTTAGACAAGGCTACGAGGTAAGTCTTGGGTGCCTGCCGTGCGCGATTTTCTCGGGTGCGCCAGGCGAATTATCTGGAGGATAACATGAAGAAACTCGCACTCGCCGCCGCCTTCGCCGGTGCCGCTTCGACCGCCATGGCCGGCTCCTACGCCAAGGACGACGTGGTCATGGAACCCGTTGTCGTCGTTGAAGAAACCACGCAACAGTCGTCGTCCTCGGCAGCCATCGTGATCCCGCTGCTGCTGATCGCGATCGTGGCCGCGGCCGCACATAACTGATCCATCCGGATCAGTTTCCCGAATATGGAAAAAGGCGGTGTGACGACACCGCCTTTTTTAATGTCTGACTGAGGCCTTTGGGCGCGCTTCAGCGAACCCAGCCCGAGAGGTTTTCGTCGATGACCGCGCAGAGCGCCTCGATATGGGCGTCGTCATCATTGAGGCAGGGGATGTAGGTGAAGGATTCGCCACCCGCCTCTTCGAAGCTCTCCTTGATCTCCTCGTTGATCTCTTCCAGCGTCTCGATGCAGTCGGCCGAGAAGGCCGGGGCACAGACGGCGATGTTCTTCTTGCCGTCCTCGCTGGCGAGCCGGGCAACCTCCTCGACCGTATAGGGTTTCAGCCATTCCTCGGGGCCGAACTTGCTCTGGAAGGTGGTGGTGATCCGGTCCTCGTCCCAGCCCAGCCGCTCGCGCAGCAGGCGCGTCGTCTTCTGGCACTGGCAGTGGTAGGGATCACCCTCCAGCAGGTAGCGCTTGGGCACACCGTGATAGGAGCAGACGAGGATATCCGGCTCGACCTCGGCCTTGGCATAGGCGCGCTCGATCGACTGGGCCAGCGCCTCGATATAGAGCGGGTGGTCGAAATACGGGTCTACGATCCGCGCCGTCGGCTGCCACTTCTCTTCCATCAGCGCACGGAAGAACTGGTCATTCGCGGTGGCCGAGGTGGCGCCCGCGTAATGCGGGTAGAGCGGGAAGAAGACGATCTGGCGACAGCCGGCCTCGACCATCTCGCGCACCTTCGACTTGGTCGATGGATTGCCGTAGCGCATGCAGAAATCCACCATGACCTGGTCGCCATGCCGGTCTGTCAGGGTCTGGGCGATCTTCTCGGTCTGCGCCTTGGTGATCGTCATCAGCGGGCTTTCCCCCGCTTCCTCGTTCCAGATCGACTTGTATGCCTCGCCCGAGCTGAAGGGCCGCTTGGTCAGGATGATCAGTTGCAGCAGAGGCTGCCAGAGCCACGGCGAATAGTCGATCACCCGCCGATCGCTGAGGAACTCGTTCAGGTAACGCCGCATCGACCAGTAGTCGTAATGGTCGGGCGTGCCGAGATTGGCCAAGAGCACGCCGACCCGGCCGGGGCGGATCTTGGGATGATCGGTGGGCGCGTGCGCCGGGCGGGTGGCGCTTTTGGTGGCGTCGAGCATCGGATCTGTCCTGTTCAAATGTCCCTCCGGTACATATCGCCCGTCGGTGATACGTCAATCTTTCAGCGGAGTCTCGTCGGTCCCCAGCGCATCGGCCAGTCTCGCGGCGGCCGAGCCCGGGCGCAGCGGCTGCGGCTGGCTGTCATCGGGCGCCCAGCCGGTCAGGGTGATCATCTCGAAGGTCGCGGGCACGCGGCCATCGGGCAGGGCGTAGCCTTCCGCATAAAGCTCGGCGGCGCGCAGCAGCACGGCACGCCGCGTGGGATGACGCAGCCGGGCGGCCATGGCGTTGGTCTCGCCCATGGCGCGCAGATCGCGCATCAGGTGCAGCGCGCTGTCATAGCTGGCGGTCAGCGGCAGCGAATCGGCCACCGGCAGGGCGAGACCCGCGCGCTGCATCAGCGCGCCCAGGTCGCGGATCTCGCCCATGGGGGCCACGCGGGGGGACATGCCGCCCGTCACCTCGACCTCGGCCTGTCCCAGCGCGCTGCGCAGTTCGTGCAGGGTCTGCCCGCCCAGGCTCACCGTCAGCATCAGCCCGTCGGGCCGTAGCGCCCGGCGGCACTGGATCAGCTGGCCCACCGGGTCATCGGCCCAGTGCAGGCAGAGCGCATGCACCACGAGGTCATGCGCACCTTCCTCCAGCGCCAGCACCTCGCCATCGGGCACCACGCGGGCGCCCGGCACCGCGCTCTCCCAGACTTGCGGGAAGGGCGTCACGAGGGCCGGCTGCGTAAACGTCCTGTTAACCAGGGCGAGGCGATCCTGCACCTCGTCGCGCGCGGTCTCGTGCAGGAACAGGGCCGGCGCGCGGGCGGCGCGGGCGCGATGCTGCGCAAGGGCGCGGCGGTCGGTCAGGCGGGGCGTATCGGACATGGGGGGCAGATAGGGTGCTGGCGGGGGGGATGCAAATGCTGGTGCAGATGCTCTACCCGCCGCGCTGCCTGTCCTGCGGCGGGCTGGTCGAGACGGATTTCGGCCTGTGCGGCGCCTGCTGGCGCGAGACGCCCTTCACCTCGGGCCTGACCTGCGATCTCTGCGGCACGCCGCTGCCGGGGCAGTCCGACCGGGCCGAGCATTGCGACGACTGCCTGGCCACGGCGCGACCTTGGGATCACGGCCGCGCCGCGCTGCTTTACCGCGACAAGGGGCGGCGGCTGGTGCTGGCGCTGAAACATGGCGACCGGCACGACATCGCGCGCCCGGCCGCCCGCTGGATGGCGCGCACCAGCCGCGACATGCTGCAACAGGATACGCTGATCGTGCCGGTGCCGCTGCACCTGCGGCGTCTGCTCAGGCGGCGCTTCAACCAGTCGGCGCTTCTGGCGCAGGCGCTGGCGGCCGAGACCGGGCTGGATTGCTGTCCCGACGCACTGACCCGTCACGTGGCCACGCCCAGCCTTGAAGGGCGCACGCGCGAGGATCGCTTTGCCACGCTGTCGGGCGCACTGCGGGTCACGCCGGCCCATGCGTCCCGGATCGCGGGCCGGCCCGTGCTGCTGGTGGATGACGTCATGACCAGCGGCGCGACCCTTGCCGCATCTGCCGAGGCCTGCCTTGCCGCCGGCGCATCGTCGGTTTGCGTCAGCGTACTGGCACGCGTTGCCAAGGACACCTAACTGTTTGTAGACCATTCAGGATAGGAGGTGCCTCATGCCGAAAGTCGAGGTCTATTCGTCGCCGCTTTGCGGTTTCTGCCACGCCGCCAAGCGTCTGCTGACCAAGAAAGGCGTCGACTTCACCGAGATCGACGTGCTGGCGCAGCCGCAGCGCAAGTCCGAGATGATGGACCGCGCGCATGGCCGCCACACCGTGCCGCAGATCTTCATCGGCGAGACGCATGTGGGCGGCTGCGACGAGCTCTACGCGCTCGACCGGGCCGGCAAGCTCGACCCGATGCTGGCCGGCTGATGCGGGTCGCGCTGCTTCAGATGTGCTCCTCGGACGACCCCGCGGAGAACCTCGTCACGATGCAGCGCGCCATCGCCGAGGCGGCCCGCGCGGGGGCTGCACTGATCCTGACGCCCGAGGTCTGCAACTGCGTCTCGATGGACCGGGCACACCAGCAGGCCGTGCTGCACCCGCAGGACAGCGACCCGGTGCTGGCCGGGCTTCGCATGGCGGCGGCCGATCACGGGATCTGGGTTCTGGCGGGCTCGCTGGCGCTGAAATCGGACCCGCCCGAGACACGCTTCGCCAACCGCTCGGTGCTGATCGATGCCGAGGGGGCCATCGTCGCGACATATGACAAGATGCACATGTTCGACGTGCAGGTCAGCGAGACCGAGACCTACCGCGAATCCGCCGGTTTCGCGCCGGGCGCCCGGGCGGTGCTGGGCCACATGCCCGGGGCCGTGCTGGGTCTGACCGTGTGCTACGACCTGCGCTTTGCCTATCTCTACCGCGCCTTGGCGCAGGCCGGTGCGCAGATCCTGACCGTTCCCTCGGCCTTCTCGCCTGGCACGGGGCCGATGCACTGGCAGCCGCTGTTGCAGGCCCGCGCGATCGAGACGGGGTGCTTCGTGCTGGCACCGGCCCAGACCGGCACCCATGCCGCGCGGGCCGGGCGCCCGCGGCGCACCTACGGGCATTCGCTGGCCGTCGCGCCCTGGGGCGAGGTGCTGCTGGACGCCGGCACGGAACCGGGCCTGCACCTGCTCGATCTCGACTTGGGCCAGGTGGCCGAGGCGCGGCGCAAGCTGCCCTCGCTGACCCATGATCGCGATTTCACGGGCCCGGCATGAGCGACGGCAGCGCGCTGGCCATCTCGCTCTTCAGCGAGCTTCTGACCGCCGACCAGCTGTTGCGCGCGCGGTTGACCAAGGTGCTGCCCAACCGCATGGAGATCTCGCATTTCTCGGTGCTCAACCACCTGGCCCGCGGGGGCGAGAAGACCCCGGCCCAGCTGGCGCGGGCCTTTCACGTGACGCGCGGGGCGATGACCAACACGCTCTCCAAGCTCGAGATCGCGGGATACGTGCATATCCGCCCCGACTGGGACGATGCCCGGCGCAAGCTGGTCTCGATCTCGCCCGCCGGGCGCACCGCGCGCGAGGCCGCGCTGGCCGCGATCACGCCGATGATCGACGAGATGATGGCCGAGCTGGGCACCGAGAAGGTGCGCGCCGCACTGCCCGTGCTGCGCGAGCTGCGGCTCAAGCTGGAAGCGCAGGGGCCAGCGCCGCGGTGACGTAGTTCACCGACAGGTCACGATCCGACAACCGCCACTTCCAGCTGACCGGGTTGAAGACGAAGCCCTTGCGGTCCACCGGCTCAAGCCCCGCCTGCGACATCAGCTCGAACAGCTCGTCGGGGGTGATGAACTTGTGCCATTCATGCGTGCCCTTGGGCAGCCAGCGCATGACGTATTCGGCGCCAACGATGGCCATGGCAAAGCTTTTCGGGTTGCGGTTGATGGTCGAGCAGATGTGCAGCCCGCCGGGTTTCAGCAGCTGCCGGCAGGCGGTCAGATAGGCCAGCGGGTCGGCCACGTGCTCGACCACCTCCATGTTCAGCACCACGTCGAACCGCTCGCCCGCCTCGGCCAGCGCCTCGGCCGTGGTGTGGCGATAGTCGATCTCCAGCCCCGATTGCGCGGCATGGGCCTGGGCCACGGGGATGTTGCGCCCGGCAGCGTCGACACCCACCACCTCGGCGCCCAGCCGCGCCATGGGCTCGCACAAGAGCCCGCCGCCGCAGCCGATATCGAGGATGCGCAGCCCGTCGAACGGCGCCGGGGTGCCCAGCACGCGGTCGTATTCCGCCGCGATCTGGCTGGTGATGTAGTCCAGCCGGCAGGGGTTGAGCATGTGCAGGGGCTTGAACTTGCCGTTCGGGTCCCACCATTCGGCCGCCATCGCTTCGAACTTGGCGATCTCGGATGCATCGACGGTGCTTGTCACGACTTTCCCCATGGTCTTTTGTGTCTCGCGGCTAATATAGAGAGGTCATGGACAAAATCCCGGGCCAAAAGCGCGCAGTGCAATACCTGTATCCGGCTGTCGATCCCTTCGACCAGAGGGTCATGGAGGTGAGCGACGGCCATCGCATCTACGTGGAACAATGCGGCCGCCCCGACGGGCTGCCGGTGATCGTGCTGCATGGCGGCCCGGGCGGCGGGTGCAGCCCGGCCATGCGGCGCTATTTCGATCCCAATGTCTACCGCGTGGTGCTGTTCGACCAGCGCGGCTGCGGACGCTCGCGCCCCCATGCCAGCGTCTCGGCCAACACCACATGGGATCTCGTGGCCGATATCGAGGCGATCCGCACCGCGCTGGAGATCGACCGCTTCGTCGTCTTCGGCGGCAGCTGGGGCGCGACGCTGGCCTTGATCTACGCGATCTCGCATCCCGAGCGGGTGCGCCAGCTGGTGCTGCGCGGCGTCTTCATGATGACGCAGGTCGAGCTCGACTGGTTCTATGGCGGCGGCGCCGGGCAGTTCTGGCCCGAACCCTGGGCGCGTTTCGTCGACCTGATCCCCGAGGACGAGCGCGACGACCTGATCGCCGCCTATCATCGGCGGCTCTTCTCGGGCGATCTGCGCGCCGAGACGCGCCATGCACAGGCCTGGTCGGCCTGGGAGAACGCGCTCGCCTCGGTCTATTCCAATGGGCAGGGCGGCGAGGCGCCGGGCGATTACGCGCGCGCCTTTGCCCGGCTGGAGAACCACTATTTCACGCATCGCGGCTTTCTGCCCGAGGATGGCTGGATCCTGAAGAACGTGGACAGGATCCAGGGCATTCCGGGCGTCATCGTGCAGGGCCGCTACGACATGATCTGCCCGCCACAGCGCGCCTGGGAGCTGGCTCAGGCCTGGGGCGAGGCCGATCTGCGCATGGTGCGCAATGCCGGCCATGCGCTGTCCGAACCCGGGATCAGCGCCGAGCTGGTGCGCGCGATGGACCAGATCGCCGAGGCAGAGGGTTTACATACGCGCCTCAGCCGTTAACCTGCCAGCAATCAGAACATAATTCCGACAGGGCACGTGAACCCAGTTCTCAAGATCATCCTCCAACGGCTCGCTCTCGGCCTTCTGACGCTGTTCATCGTCTCGATTGTCATCTTCACGGCAGTGAACATGCTGCCGGGCGATTTCGCCGAGGCGATCCTGGGCCAGGGCGCAACGCCCGAAGCGGTCGACGCCATCCGGCGTGACCTCGGTCTCGACCAGCACCCGGTTGCCCGCTACCTCGACTGGTTGGCCGGCGCGGTGCAGGGCGACCTGGGCAACTCCTTCGCACAGGCCAACTTTGCCAGTTTCGTGGGCGCCGACAGCGGCGTGCGGGTGACCGTGGCGCAGCAGATCGCGCCGCGTTTCGCCAACACCATGTTCCTCGCCGGGGTGACCGCCGCCATCGCGGTGCCTTTCGCGATCACGCTGGGCATCCTCGCGGCGCTCTACCGCAACTCGGTCTTCGACAAGGCGGCCAACATCACCACGCTGACCTCGATCTCGAGCCCCGAGTTCTTTCTGGCTTACGTGCTGATCCTGTTCCTTGCGGTGCTGAACCCGGTGCTGCCCTCGCTGTCCAACATCTATGCCGACATGGGCTTCGGCGAGCGGTTGCAGAAGACGCTGCTGCCCGCGCTGACCCTGACGCTGGTGGTGACGGCCCACATGATGCGCATGACGCGGGCGGCGATTATCAACCTGCTCGCCTCGCCCTATATCGAAATGGCGCGGCTGAAGGGGATCAAGCCCATGCGGGTGATCGTGCGCCACGCGCTGCCCAACGCGCTGGCCCCGATCATCAACGTGATCGCGCTGAACCTCGCCTACCTGATCACCGGCGTCGTCGTGGTCGAGGTGGTCTTCGTCTATCCCGGCATCGGCCAGCTTTTCGTGGACAGCGTCAAGATCCGTGACATCCCCGTGGTGCAGGCCTGCTGCCTGATCTTCGCTGCCGCCTACATCCTGCTGAACCTGACGGCCGACATCCTGTCGATCCTGTCCAACCCGCGCCTGAGGCACAAGAAATGAGCGTCTGGCTGACACTGCTGATCGCGCTGGCCGCGATCGCCGCCGGTGGCTGGGCCCTGCGCTTTGCCGGGCAGAAACTGACCGGCAACAAGCCCGTCTTCCGCGACATGCCCTATGCCGTGGCCTTCGGCTATGTGCTGGGCGCTGCCGTGCTGGTCTTTGCGGTCTGGTATTTCTTCCAGCCCACGATGACCGAGCAGGGCACGCCGGTGGCCGGGGTGATGTTCTTCCGCTGGGCGGTGCAGGCCTTCATCGGCTTTGCCGTGGCCGCCTACCTGTTCCGCCTGCTGGGGCGGCACGTGGGCACGGCCGGCAGCCGCAAGATGTTTCGCCAGATGCCGCTGACCGCCAGTTTCGGCATTCTCGTGATCCTGATCTACGCCTTCCTCGCGGTGTTTGCCGGCGTGTTGGCGCCTTACGGGCAGGCCGAGGTCTTCCAGCAGGTCAACGCGCTGCCCGGCGGCAATGCCGCGACCGGGGGCAATCCCGACCACCTGTTGGGCACCGACCAGATCGGGCGCGACCTGCTGTCCCGGCTGATCTACGGCGCGCAGAACACCGTGGGCATCGCCTTTGCCACGACCTGCCTCGCCTTCTTCCTGGGCGGCAGCCTGGGCTTTCTGGCCGCGACGCTGCAGGGCTGGTTCGACCAGGTGCTCAGCCGCGCCGTGGACGTGCTGATGGCCATCCCCTCGCTGATCTTCGCGCTGCTGCTGATGACCATCGCCAGCGCCTGGGCGGGGTCCGAGAAATGGCTGCTGACCGTCTACATGGTGATCATCATCGCGGTGATCGATTCCACCCGGGTCTTCCGGCTGGCGCGGGCGGTGGGCATGAACATCGTCGTGATGGACTATATCGAGGCCGCCAAGCTGCGCGGCGAGGGGCTGCGCTATCTCATCTTCCGCGAGATCCTGCCCAATGCCACCGCGCCGCTTCTGGCCGAGTTCGGGCTGCGCTTCTGCTTCGTCTTCCTGACCATCGCCTCGCTGTCCTTCCTTGGCGTGGGGATCCAGCCGCCGCTGGCCGACTGGGGCACAATGGTGCGGGACCTCGCGCAGTTCATCAACTTCGCCGCCTTCTCGCCGCTGACCGCCGCGCTGCCGCTGATGGCCGCGGGCGCGATCGCGCTGCTGACCGTGGCGGTGAACTTCGTCGTGGACTGGATGCTCTACCGCTCCTCGGGGCTGAAGGAATGAGCCATCCCGTCCCACATGCGGCGCAGGCGACAAAGGAGCACAAGGCATGACCGACACGCTGGTCGAGATGCGTGACATCCGGATCGAGGGCCGCGCCGACGAGACCTGGATGCCGATCATCAAGGGCGTGGACCTGACCCTGAAGAAGGGCGAGGTGCTGGGCCTGATCGGCGAAAGCGGCGCCGGCAAGTCGACCCTGGGCCTGGCGGCCATGGGGTTCTGCCGGGACGGCGTGCGGATCGCGGGCGGCAGCGTCAGCTTCGACGGCATCGACCTGCTGGCCGCCAGCGCCGAGCAGAAGCGCCGGCTCTTGGGCAAGCGCATTGCCTATGTCGCGCAATCCGCCGCGGCCAGCTTCAACCCCGCGCACAAGCTGATCGACCAGCATGTCGAGGCGCCGGTGCAGCATGGGGTGATGGCGCGCGCGGAGTCCGAGCAGGACGGGATCGAGCTCTATCGCAAGCTGCGCCTGCCCAATCCCGACGAGATCGGCTTCCGCTACCCGCACCAAGTCTCGGGCGGGCAGCTGCAGCGCGCGATGACGGCCATGGCCATGGCCTGCCGCCCCGACCTGATCATCTTCGACGAGCCCACCACCGCGCTGGACGTGACCACCCAGATCGAGGTGCTGGCCAGCATCCGCCAGATCGTCGAGGAGTTCGACACCGCGGCGATCTACATCACCCACGACCTGGCGGTGGTGGCGCAGATGGCCGACCGCATCAAGGTGCTGCTGCGCGGCGACGAGGTCGAAGAGGCCGACACGCGCGAGATGCTGTCCCATCCCAAGCAGGACTACACCAAGAGCCTCTGGGCGGTGCGCGAGTTCCAGCGCCCGCCCAAGCCGCCCGTGGCCGAGGATGCCACGCCCGTCGTCTCGGTGCAGGGGGTCACGGCCGCCTATGGCAAGATCGACGTGCTGCACAATGTCAGCTTTGACATCCACGAGGGCCGCACCGTCGCCGTCGTGGGCGAATCCGGGTCCGGCAAGTCGACCACCGCGCGGGTGATCACAGGCCTCCTGCCGCCGCGGATGGGCGGGATCGAGCTTGATGGCGAAGCGCTGCCGCCCGATTACCGCCAGCGCTCCAAGGACCAGCTGCGGCAGGTCCAGATGATCTACCAGATGGCCGATACTGCACTGAACCCGCGCAAGACCGTGGGCGAGATCGTCGGCCGCCCGGTGGAATTCTACATGGGCCTGCGCGGCCGGAAGAAGCGCGACCGCGTGGCCCAGTTGCTCGACCAGATCGAGCTGCCGGCGGGGGAGTTCATCGACCGCCTGCCCTCCGAGATGTCGGGGGGGCAGAAACAGCGCATCGGCATCGCCCGCGCGCTGGCGGCCGAGCCCAAGTTCATCATCTGCGACGAGGTGACCAGCGCGCTCGACCAGCTGGTGGCCGAGGGGATCCTGAAGCTGCTCGCCCGCCTTCAGGACGAGCTCAAGCTGTCCTACATGTTCATCACGCATGATCTTGCGACGGTCCGGTCCATCGCTGACGAGGTGGTCGTGATGAAGGATGGCGAGGTGGTCGAACAGGGCCCCAAGCTGGACATGTTCCGCCCGCCGCACCACGCCTATACCGACCTCCTGCTGTCCTCGGTCCCCGAGATGGACCCGGACTGGCTGACAAATCTGCTGGCTGAACGCGGAGTTGATAATCTCGGCGACGCCGCAGTTGATAAGATGGGATGACCGAATCACCGGACCCCGCGGGTCCGACAGGAACGCGACGCGTATGCGTCCGATAACGACCAGGGAGACGACACGATGACACGTATCAGCAGACGCGGACTTCTTACCACCGGCGCCGCCGCCGGTGTGCTCGCCGCCAGCGGCCTGCCGCTGCGCGCACAGGCCAAGAAGGGCGGCCGCCTGCGCGCCGGCCTCTCGGGGGCCAATACCTCGGACAGCTGGGATGGCCGCACCCATTCTGACCTGTTCATGATCGCCTCGGCCAATGGCGCGGTCTTCGACGCGCTGACCGAGGTCGCCGCCGACGGCTCGATCAAGGGCGAGCTGGCGGAAAGCTGGGAAGCCTCGCCGGATGCCAAGGTCTGGACCTTCAACCTGCGCTCGGGCGTGACCTTCCACAATGGCAAGGCCTTCGGCGCCGATGACGTGATCGCAAGCCTGCAGCTGCACGTGGCCGAGGGCGCGAAATCCGCCGCCAAGCCGATCGTCGAGACCATCACCGAGATGAAGAAGACCGGTGACCTGCAGGTCCAGTTCACGCTGGCGGCCGGCAATGCCGACTTCCCCTACCTGATGTCGGACTACCACCTGCTGATGTACCCCGCCGGCCAGATCGAAGAGGCGATCGCCCGCGGCATCGGCACCGGCCTCTACCAGGTCCAGAGCTTCGAGCCCGGCGTGCGCATGGTCGCCACCCGCTATCCCGACCACTACAAGGGCGATGAGTACGGGCATTTCGACGAGATCGAGTATATCGCGATCAACGACAACACGGCCCGGATGAACGCGCTGCTGACCGGGCAGGTGGACACGATCAACCGGATCGACTTCAAGACCGAGTCGCTGCTGCGCGCCAACCCGATGATCCGCATTCAGGAAGTCACGGGCAACCAGCAATATACCTTCCCGATGCTGACCAACGTGGCGCCCTTCGACGACGTGAACATCCGCCGCGCGCTGAAATTCGCGATCAACCGTCAGGAAATGGTCGACAAGATCCTGCTGGGCCATGGCCGGGTCGGCAACGACACGCCCATCGGGCCGGCCAACCAGTACTTCTTCGAAGAGATGGAGCAGACCAGCTACGACCCGGACAAGGCGAAGTTCTACCTGAAAGAGGCCGGCCTTTCCTCGCTGGATATCGACCTCTCCGCCTCCAACGCCGCCTTCGAAGGCGCCGTGGATGCCGCGCAGCTCTACCAGGCCTCGGCCAAGGCCGCCGGCATCAACATCAACGTGGTGCAGGAACCGGCCGACGGCTACTGGTCGAATGTCTGGCTGAAGAAGCCCTTCTGCGCCTGCTACTGGTCGGGCCGCGCGACCGAGGACTGGATGTTCTCCTCCGCCTACGAGGAGGGCGTGCCGTGGAACGACACGCAATGGGGCCGCGAGGACAGCGAACGCTTCCAGGACCTGCTGATCGAGGCCCGCGCCGAGCTCGACAGCAGCAAGCGCCGCGAGATGTATCACGAGATGCAGCAGATCCTGAACGAGGATGGCGGCCTCGTCCTGCCCATGTTCGCCAACTACGTGCAGGCGGTCAGCAACAAGGTCGCCAACCCGGACGTGGTCGGCAATCTCTGGCAGATGGACAATGCCCGCATGGCCGAACGCTGGTGGATGGCCTGATCGGCCCCATCACCGATCCGACAGACAAAGGACGCCCCGCCCCCGCGCGGGGCGTCTTGCCATCCATGACCCCCTGGCCCAGCAGGCCCCGGCGCGCGCCGCGAAAAAAGACCGACCCCTAGGGCCGGCCTTTCATCTTTCCAAAAATACTCTCGCCGAAGGCGTCCCGCCCTCTCAGAGCACGTAACGGCTGAGATCGCTCGACCGGGTCAGCTCGCCCAGGTGCTGCTCGACGAAATCCGCATCCACGGTCACCGCCTCGCCGGCCTTGTCCGGCGCGGTAAAGCTCAGCTCCTCGAAGACGCGCTCCATCACGGTATAGAGCCGGCGCGCGCCGATATTCTCGACCGACTGGTTCACGTCGGCGGCAATTCGGGCCAGCGCGGCGATGCCGTCCTCGGTAAAGGCCACCTCGACCTGCTCGGTCGCCATCAGCGCGGTGTATTGCCGGGTGAGCGCATTGTCGGTCTCGGTCAGAATGCGCACGAAATCCTCCTCGGTCAGCGCGCGCAGGTTGACCCGGATCGGCAGGCGGCCCTGCAATTCCGGCAACAGGTCAGAGGGCTTGGCGATGTGGAAGGCGCCCGAGGCGATGAAGAGGATGTGGTCCGTCTTGACCGGCCCGTGCTTGGTGCTGACCGTCGTGCCCTCGATCAGGGGCAGCAGGTCGCGCTGCACGCCTTCCCGGCTGACATCCCCACCGCGCGCCTCGGCGCGGGCGCAGACCTTGTCGATCTCGTCGAGAAAGACGATTCCGTTCTGCTCCACCGCGCTCAGCGCCGCCTGCTTGACCTGCTCGTCATCCAGCAGCTTGTCCGCCTCCTCGGCGATCAGCACGTCATAGCTGTCCGCGACGGTCATGCGCTTCTTGACCGTGCGCCCGCCAAAGGCCTTGCCGAAGAGATCGCCGATATTCATCATGCCCATGTTCGCGCCGGGCTGGCCGGGGATGTCCATCATCGGCAGGGGCGAGGCGCTGTCCTGCAGCTCCAGCTCGATCTCGGTATCGTCCAGCTCGCCGGCCTTCAGCTTGCGGCGGAACATCTCGCGCGTGCCCTCGCGCGCGTCCTCGCCGGCGATCGCCGCGATGACGCGATCCTCGGCCGCCTGGTGGGCGCGGGATTTCACGTCCTCGCGCATCTGCTCGCGGGTCATGGCGATCGCGGCATCGACCAGGTCGCGCACGATCTGCTCCACGTCCCGCCCGACATAGCCCACCTCGGTGAACTTGGTGGCCTCGACCTTGATGAAGGGCGCGCGGGCCAGCTTGGCCAGCCGGCGGCTGATCTCGGTCTTGCCGACGCCGGTGGGGCCGATCATCAGGATGTTCTTGGGATAGACTTCGTCGCGCAGATCATCGGAGAGCTGCTTGCGGCGCCAGCGGTTGCGCAGCGCCACGGAAACGGCGCGCTTGGCGTCTTTCTGGCCGATGATGAAACGGTCCAGCTCCGAGACGATTTCGCGGGGGGTGAGGTCGGTCATGAGGGTCCTCTCCGGGAGGGACAAAATTCGTGGACGAATTTTGCAAGAATTTTCAGGAAAATTCTTACGCGTCGAGGGTTTCGACGGTCAGGTTTCCATTCGTGTAGACGCAGATATCGGCCGCGATGGCCATGGCGGTCCGGGCGATCTCTTCGGCCGTCTTGTCGCTCTCCATTAGCGCGCGGGCGGCTGCGAGCGCATAGTTCCCGCCCGAGCCGATGGCAGCCACGTCATGTTCCGGCTCAAGCACGTCGCCGGCGCCCGTGATCACGTATAGCTGCGCCCCGTCGCTGACGATCAGCATCGCCTCGAGCTTCTGCAGGTACTTGTCGGTGCGCCAGTCCTTGGCCAGTTCGACGCAGGCGCGCTGCAGCTGGCCAGGCGTCGCCTCGAGCTTGGTCTCCAGCCGCTCCAGCAAGGTGAAGGCATCGGCGGTCGAGCCGGCAAAGCCGCAGAGCACCTCGTGCCCGCCCGGGGACAGCCGCCGCACCTTGCGGGCGGTGCCCTTGATCACCGTCTGGCCCAGCGAGACCTGGCCATCGCCGGCGATCACCACCTGTCCGCCCTTGCGGATCCCGACGATCGTCGTGCCGTGCCACCCGGGAAACTCCGTTTCGGCCATGTCTACTCCTTTATCCGTGCTGGCGGTCATATGGGGGAGCGGCGCGCCGCTGGCAAGCCGTGCGGCCGCATCGCGTGCCGGGAGGCCGGCGTGACACAGCCCGGCACCCGACCGCCGAAACGCAAAAGGCCCCGCGAAATCGCGAGGCCTTTCAACATGTTGCGGTCGGATCCGCTCAGATCGATTCCTCGATCCAGTTCTGCAGCGCGGCCTTGGGCGCGGCGCCGGCGCGGTTCGAAATCGCCTGGCCGTCCTTGAAGATGAACAGCGCGGGGATGCCGCGCACGCCCATGGCGGCGGCGGTGTTGGGGTTCTGGTCCACGTCGACCTTGGCAACCTTGATCTTGCCCTGCATCTCTTCCGAGAGCTCTTCGAGGGCCGGGCCGATCTGCTTGCAGGGGCCGCACCATTCGGCCCAGAAATCGACCACGACGGGGATGTCGGAATTCTTCACTTCGGTGTCGAACGTGTCATCGGTGACGGCGACGGTGGCCATGGGGGATCTCCTTGAATTGCGGCGGACTGTCAGGTTGCGGAAGGTATGGACGGCCCCGGGTGGCGTCAAGCCGTGCCCCGGCGGACGAGCGATTGTGTCACAAGATCGTGCGACAGCGGCATATAGTGGGCGGTGGCCGTCCAGATCAGCCCGGTCTCGATCTCGCGGCCGGGAAAGACCTGCGCCAGTGCCGCCGCATAGGCGCCCATCTGGCGCAACAGACCCTCGGGCACGGCCTCGGGCGTGTCGGGCACGATGCGGTTCGACTTGAAATCGGCGGCGATCATGCGGGGGCCCGTGACGACCAGCCGGTCGATCACGCCGTGGATGCGCCCCAGGTCTGGCAGCTCGGCGGTGATCGGCACCTCGGCCAGGCTGTCGGGGCCGAAGAACCGCGCCAAACCGGGGGCCGACAGGGTGGCCAGCGCCTCGGTCACCAGCGCCTGCGGATCGAGCATTTCGTACGTTTCGGGCGGCAGATCCGCCATTTCGGGCAGATCGGCCAGCAGCGCCGGCGCAAAGGCCCCGCGCGCCTCGGGTGGTTGCGGGGCGAGATGTTCCAGCAGCAGGTGCAGACAGGTGCCGCGGGCCTTGGCGACCTCCTCGGGATCGCCGGGACCGGGCAGGGCCTTGGCGCCGCCCAGGTCCGAGGGTGACAGGATGGCCGGTGCGGGGTCGGGGACCGGGGCCGCTTCGGCAAGATGCGCCGGCAGCGTGGGCGGCTCCGGCGGAGCGGTCGGGGGATCGGCCGCGTCCAGCGCCGCGCCGTCCAGACCGCCGATGCGCAGGCCGGTGCCGCGGCCCAGCGCGCCGAAATCGTGGGTCTCTTCCACTGCGCCCGAGGCTTCCATCCCGCGGCGCACCTGTTCGTACCAGGCATCCCCCTGCTTGCCGAGAGACCCGGCGGCGGCGACCACCAGCCATTTCTCGGCGCGCGTCATGGCGACGTAGAGCAGCCGGTCGCGTTCCCGGGCCTGCCTGGCCGCGGCGGCCTCGAGCGCGGCGCGCTGGCGTGCGGGCTGTTCATTGGCCCGGTGCTTCCAGACCGCGCCATCCGCATCGCGCAGCACGCTGTCGCGCACCTCGCGGCGCGGCTCGGCGCAGTCGGGCAGGATGACGATGGGCGCCTCGAGCCCCTTGGCGCCATGCACCGTCATGACCCGCAGGGTCGGACCGGCGCTGTCGGGGGCGCGCTTGATCTCGAGATTGTCGGATTGCACCCATTCGAGGAATCCGGTCAGCGAGGGGATCTCGGTCTGTTCATAGGCCAGCGCCTGGCCGAGCAGCGCGTCGATCCCGTCCAGCGCCTCGGGGCCCAGCCGGCCGGTCAGCAGGCGTCGGCCGCCATGGCGCGTCAGGATGCGGTCGATCAGGTCGTAGGGGCGCAGGAAATCGGTCTGTGCGCGCAGGTCGTTCAGAACGGCCAGCACAGGGGCCATGTCCTCGCGGCGGCGCAGCTCTTCCCACAGGTATTTGCCCTTGCGCCGGTGGGCGAGGTCGAAGAGCTCCTGTTCCGACAGCCCGAAGAGCGGCGAGCGCAGCGCGGTGGCCAGCGACAGCGAATCCTCGGGCGTGGACAGGAAGGAGAGCAGGGCGACCACGTCGCGCACCGCCAGCTCGGCCATGACCTTGAGCCGGTCGGCCCCGGCAATGGGCAGGCCCTTCTGCTTGCAGGCGCGGATGATCTCGGAGAAGAGCCGCCCGCGCCGCTGCACGAGGATCAGCACGTCGCCGGCATGGACGGGGCGCGCGGCATAGCTGCCGCTATGGCCGATCTCGACCGGCAGCGGGCTGCCGAGGATGCCGTCGATGAAATGCGCGATGCGCCGGGCGAGGATCGCGCTGTGATGCTGGGCGCCGGTGCGGTCGAGCGGCTGGTGCCAGGGACCGTCCTTCTCGTCATCGACCTTCTCGACCACGGGCCAGAGATCGACCCGCCCCGGCATGCGGTCCTTGAAGGCGCGATGCTGCGAGGCGATGTCGGCGCCCGGCGCATGTTCGAACGTGTTGTCGACCAGCCGCAGGATCGGCTCGGCCGAGCGGAAGCTGTATTCCAGCTCGAGCGGGACGAGCGGCGCGTCGGTGCGTTCCAGCCGGGCGCGAAATTCCTCGCGCATGCGGTCGAACTCGGTCGGATCGGCGCCCTGGAAGGAGTAGATCGACTGCTTCTTGTCGCCCACCACGAAGATCGTGCGCCGCACGTCGCTGCGCGCGCCCTCGCCGGCGGTGAATTCCTGTGCCAGCCGTTCGATCACCTGCCATTGCACCGGCGAGGTGTCCTGCGCCTCGTCGACAAGGATGTGGTCGATGCCGCCATCCAGCCGGTAGAGCACCCAGGCCGCCACGTCGGGCGCGTTCAGCAGGTCGCGGGTGCGGGTGATGAGATCGTCGAAATCGAGCCAGCCGCGCGCCTGCTTGGCCTGCGCGTAGAGCGGCAGGAAGGCCTGCGCGAAGGCGTAGAGCGCGATGTCGCGCCGGCTGCCGGTCAGCGCGCGCTCGGTCTCGAGCGCATCCTCGACCCGGGCGGCCAGCTGGTCCAGCCCCTCGAACAGCGCGGGCGCGGCGCTGCGCACCCCCTTGGTGCCCAGCCGTTTCGTCACCGTGCCGGCCTGGGTCAGAACCGCCGCCTTGAGCGCCGCATAGCCGGCACGGTCGGGCGCGGTGACGGCGGCCAGCTTGTCGGCCAGCGCGAGGTCGGTCTTGCTGCCGGTCCCGAGGGTCTCGACCAGACCGTCGATCAGGTCCCGTTCCGAGCCGAGGAAGACGCGCGCCAACAGCCCGGCCTCATCATCTTCGGGCGCCAGCCCATAGGCGGCGCGGATCCGGTCGGGCGTGGCGGCGAAGGCATCGGGCATCCGCGCGACCTGCGCCAGCAGCGATTCCAGATCGTCATCGCCCGAGAGATAGGGCGCCACGGCGTCGATCAGCGCGGCCTGCGGGCCATCGGCCATGCGGTCGAGGATCTCGGCGCGCAGCCGTTCCGCGGCGCGGTCCTCCATCTCGGTGAATTGCGGCGAGACCCCGGCCTCGAGCGGGAAGCGGCGCAAGAGCGCGGCGCAGAAGGAGTGGATGGTCTGGATGCGCAGCCCGCCCGGCGTCTCGATCGCGCGGGCAAAGAGCGTGCGGGCGGCGCGCAGGAAATCGGGGTCGAGCGTACGGTCCACGCCCAGCACCTGCAGCTCGTCGCGCAGCCCGGCCTCGTCCAGCATGGCCCAGGCGCCGAGGCGCTTGAACAGCCGGTTCTGCATCTCGCTGGCGGCCGCCTTGGTATAGGTCAGGCAGAGGATGTGCTGGGGCGAGACGCCCTCCAGCAGCAGCCGCGCCACCCGGTCGGTCAGAACGCGGGTCTTGCCCGACCCGGCATTGGCGGCCAGCCATGTGGACTGGCCGGGCCGGGCGGCATCCACCTGGGCCTGCGTGGCGGCGTCGCGGATCATGTGAGCCCCCGTTTCACCGGCGGATCGGTCACGTCCCATTCCCCGAAGCGGGACAGGTGGTCGTAATCGGCGATGTCGGTATCCTTCATCAGCGCGCGCCGCGCGGTATAGCCCCGGTCGGGATCGGCATAGGCGGCGATGAGCTGGCGGAACTCGTCCCACACTTGGTCGGGCGGGGCCTCGTCCAGCGGTGCGGGCACCTCGTCCGGGCCGCCCGGTTTCAGCGAGATGAAGACCGCGCGCGCCACGTGGCGCGGATCGAGCCCCTCGAAAGCACCGGCCTCGGCCATGGCGGCCTCGAGCAGGAGCTGCTTGTCGAAATGCTGCTGCTCGGATTTCGAGGGCGCTGCGCCGGTCTTGTAGTCGTACAGATGCGCCCCGCCGCGGGCGTCGAGGTCGATCCGGTCGGCGGTGGCGGTCAGGGTGAAGCCCAGCTCGGGGAGCGCGGCGCGCCCCTTGACCTCGAACCCGTTGGGCGTCGGCCGGGCCAGCTTGCGGCGCGCGATCTCGGTCTCGCAGAACCAGTGCGAGATCCGCGCCAGCCGGCTCTGCCACAGCCGACGGATGGTCGGGTAGGGCAGCGGCTCCAGCGCCTCGCGGGCGAGACTGTCGAGATGGTCGGGGCTCAGCGCCTCGGGCGTGTCGATCGTGTCGCGGACGAAGCGTTCCAGCACCGCGTGCAGGATGATGCCGCGCATCAGCGCATCGGGCGCGCGCATCAGCGGGTCGAGCGGGCGCAGGCGCAGGCAATGCTTGGCATAGATCGCGAAGGGATCGCGGATCAGCCGCCGGATCTCGGTCACGGAAAGCCGGTCGGGCCGGGAGGCAACGGGCGGCGCGGGCGAGGGGCGCGGCGCGGGCGCCGCCGGGATCGGGCGTTCGGCCGTCTCGGCCAGGGCCAGCCATTGCGCGCCGCGCGCGCGCATCGTCTCGATCGCCTCGGGGCCGTTGCGCCCGGGCAGGCCGCGCATCAGGTTCATCAACCGGTTGAGCCAGCGCGAGGGCACGGTCTCGGCCTCGTCGGATTTCAGCGGCCGGGTCAGCCAGACCTCGCGCGCGCCGGCGGCCTGCTGGAAGTCATGCGCGGCCAGCCCGATGCGCCGTTCGGGCAGCAGCAGCCCGGCCTCGGCCCGCATCCGGCGGTTCAGCCACGGGTCGGCGCCGGGCATCTCGGGCCATGTGCCCTCGGTCAGCCCGGCAAGGATCAGCAGATCGGCGCCCATCACGCGCGCCTCCTGCGTGCCCCAGATGCGGATCAGCGGGTGCGGCGCGTCGCGGTCGCGGACCTCCTCGCGCGACAGAAGCGCACCGAACAGGTCGGCATAGTCGCGTGCGCCCATGTCCGTGCCATGCGCGGCCTCCTCCTGCAGCGCCTCGACCATGCGGCGCAGCACGCGGCCGGCATTCTCGTCCCAGAGCGCGCCGGGATCGGTGCTGTCCGAGCCCGCGGTGATCGCCTCGGCGAGGGCCACGTGCCGGTCGAGCCAGACGGCCAGAGGCTGCGCGCCGGGGATCGCGCGGTCGCAGAAGGTGCGCGCCACCCATTCGGCCCAGCCTGCGCAATCGGCCGCGCTGCCCCAGTCGCGGATCTGCCCGGGCTGCGGGTAGGGCCAGCCGCTGCGCCGGATGTGCAGCTCCAGCTCGCGGGTGTTGAGCAGGTGCGGCCCGCGCCCGCCGCCGCGATGGCAGAGCGGGTGCTTGAGCAGGGTCAGCAGCAGCTCGGCGCTGAGCGGTGATTCCATGAGCTGTGCGACATGCCGCATCAGCCGTCCCGGTGGGGTCAGCTGGGCGGGCGTGCCGGCGCTGTCATCGGGCAGGATGCCCAGGGGGTCCAGCGCCGCGGTCACCTGCCGGGTCAGCATCCGGTCGGGGGTGATGAGCGCGGCGCTCTGCCCGTCCGCGACCGCCTGGCGCAGGCGCAGCGCGATGGCCTGCGCCTCCTGCCGCTTGTCGGGCGCCTCGACCAGCGTCAGGTCTGCGGTGGTCTCAACGAGATCGGGCAGGGCGGGGCCCTCGCTCAGCCATTGATGGGTGACCGGCGCGGGCCGCAGCGCGAGCGAGATCAGCCGGTTGCGCGCCGGCGACGGGGCCGGGGCATCGCTCCACGGCGCGACCTCGGACGGGTCCAGCGCCAGCTCGCGCAGCAGCCGGGCAAAGCGGAACTGGGGGTGATCCTCGCCGGTCAGCGGGTCGGTCAGCTGTTCCCAGACGGGGCCGGGCAGGTCGCTGTCGAAACCGGGCAGGATCACCGCGCCCTGCGGCAGCCCGGCCACCGTCTTCATGAAGTCATGCGTGGTCCCGCGCGAACCGGTGGAGCCCGCGACGAGGATCGGGTGCTGCGGCGGCGTCTCGGCCCAGCGCGCCTGCAGCGCCTGCAGCGCCAGCCGTGTCAGCGCGGGTTGGTCGGGCGCGCTGTCGGCCGCAAAATAGCCCTGCACGATGCGCAGGAAGGACAGCGCCCGCTGCCAGTGGCCCGACTGGTCGGTAACGTCCAGCGTGGCGATGCGGTCTGGGGGCACGCCCTCGGTCTGCATCTCTTCCATCAGCGCGGCCAGGCTGTCGGACAGGTCGAACAGCGCCGCGCGCGGGGCGAGGTCGGGCTCCTGCTCCAGCAGCCGCGCGACCAGGTGGGTCAGCTCCAGCCGCCGGCGCAGCCCGGGCACGGGCCGGGGCAGGGCGGCGCGCATCTGCGGATCGGCCAGGTCGGTGACCAGCCGGATGCGCGGCAGCAGGCTGGCCGGGCCGCTGTCGAAGATCTCGCGCAGGCGCCGCGCCATGCGGGTGGTGTTCACGAAGATCTCGACCCGCGCGATGGCGGCGGGGTCGCCGTCGCCCAGCCGGTCGCGCAGCCCGTCGACGACCGCGCGCGGGAAATCCACGCCGGGCGGCAGGGCGAAGAGGCGGGGACCGGGCGTGTCAAACATCGAGCATCGCCTCGGCCGCGGCGATCCCCTCGGGATGGCCCACATCACACCAGCCGCCCGAGTGCAGCGTGCCGAAGAGCCGCCCCTCGGCGGCAAGCCGGGTCCAGAGCAGGTTGAGCGAGAAGGCGGTCTCGTCGATCTCGTCCAGCCGGTCGGTGCGCAGGATCTGCGCGCCGGTATAGACCAGCGGCCCGCCGCGGATCAGCTGCCCGTCCGGGGCCCGCGTGAAATCGCCGGGCCCGGCGCGGCCGGTGGCGCGCTCGGCGGGCTGGCAGAGCAGCAGCGCATCCATCCGGGCGGGATCCCATTCCGCGCGCAGCGTGTCGAGCGGGTTCGGCCCGGTCCAGACCGCATCGGTGTTCAGGGTGAAGACCGGGCCGGGGCCCAGGAGCGGCCGGGCGTGGCGCAAGCCGCCGCCGGTGTCGAGGATCTCGGGCGTCTCGACCGAGACGGCGATATCGGTGCCGACCAGATGCGCGCGGATCTGCTCGGCATGGTAATGCGCGTTGACCACGCGGGTGCCGAGGCCCTCGGTCAGGGCCAGCGCGTGGTCCAGCAGCGGCCGTCCGGCCACCTCGATCAGGGGCTTGGGACGGTCGGCGGTCAGCGCACCCATGCGGGTGCCGAACCCGGCGGCAAAGAGCATCACGGCGTCGGGCATGGGGCCTTCAGGGCTTGCAGATGGGCGGGGTCGGGCGGCGGCAGCGCGTCGGTGACACGTCTGCGCAGATCGCCCAGCGCGGGGTGGGCGAGGTCGCGTTGCAGATGCGCCCAGACGCGGGGGATCAGGTCGATGTAATGCGGCTTGCCCCGGCTCTGCGCCAGCCGGGCAAAGACGCCGAGGATGCGCAGGTTGCGCTGGGCGCCCTGCACGGCCAGCGCGGTGCGGAAGGGCCCCTCGGGCAGGCCTGTGGCGGACAGGTAGTGGCGGATGCAGGCCTCGGCCGTGGCGGGGGCCACGTCGCGCCGCGCATCCTCGATCAGCGAGACGAGGTCATAGGCGCGGTGGCCCTGCCAGGCATCCTGGAAATCCAGCAGGCCGATCCCGGCGGGCCCTGTGCGCCCGGGCAGGCGCAGGATGTTCTCGGCATGGTAGTCGCGCAGCACCATGACATCGGCCGGCAGGGCATGCTCGGCAAGAAGCGGGCGGAACGCTTCGGCGACCTCCGGCAGGGCCTCTGGCGCGTGGGTGTAGTGCCGGAAGGGCAGGTCGATCAGCGCGGCGAGGTGATCGGCATCGGCCAGCGGCAGGCCCTCGGGCAGGGGGGCGTCGTGCAGTGCGACCAGCACGTCGGTCGCCGCGACATAGAGCCGTTTCTCGGTCGCGGCATCGGTGGCCAGCCGCGCGACCAGCCCGTCGCCGAGGTCCTCGAGCAGTAGCAGCCCGGCCGCGTCGTCGCGGGCGAGGATCTTCGGCGCGCTCAGCCCGATGCGGCGCAGGTGATCCGCCAGCCGGGCGAAAAGGGCGACATCGCCGCCGGGATCCTGCATCAGGATTGCGGTCCGGTCGCCCTGGTGCAGCCGCGTGTAGCGGCGTGTCGAGGCGTCGCCGGCCAGCGGCTCCTGCCGGGCGGTGTCCCAGCCGGCCTGCGCGAGAAGGTCGGTCATGATGCGAGATCCCGCAGGCTGTCCCAGCGCGGGGCGTCCCATGACAGCGTCAGGTCGCGCGCATCCTCCTCCGGCCCGTCGGCAAACTCGAGATGCAGGGTGCGGGCAGGGGCAAGCGGGCCCAGCCGGTCGGGCCACTCGACAAGGCAGATGGCCTCTTCGAAGGCTTCTTCGAGGCCCAGTTCGACCACCTCGTCCGGGCTGTCCAGCCGGTAGAGATCGGCATGCCAGAGCGGGCCGGCCGTCGTGTCGTAGACCTGCACCAGCGTGAAGGTGGGCGAGGGCACGTCCTCGGGCACCTCCTGCAGGCTGTGGATCAGGCTGCGTGCGAAATGGGTCTTGCCGGCGCCGATCCCGCCGGACAGGAGCAGCACGTCACCGGGGGCCAGCCCCGCGCCCAGCGTGGCGGCCAGCCGGGCGGTGGCATCGGCGGAGGGAAGGGTCAGGCGGTGCTGCATGCCCCCGTGATTGCCACGCGGGCCGGCGCTTGCCAAGCGCGATCAGGAGGGGGCGGCGAGCGCCTCGGTGCGCACCGCGTGCACCGTGTCCATCCGGGTGAAGCGCACCATGGTGGCGGCGCCGGGCATCGGCTCGACCGTGCAGCGCAGCCGCTCGCCGGTGCGGGTGGTGACCACCGCGTCCCAGGCGCTGCGCTCGCGCAGGGTGAGGACGAAATCCCGGATCTCGGCCCAGATCGGCGAGGCTTCGCATTCCTGCTGCCAGTCGCGGGTGGCGTCGATGATGGTGATCTCGGCAAAGGCGCTGTCGGGGTCGCAGTCCCAGCGCGTGCGGTAGGCGGCGTTGGAGAAGGTCAGCACCCCCAGCCGCGAGAAGACCGCCACGGAATCGTCGAAACAGTCGATCACCGACTGGGTCATCTCGAGTTCGGAGCGGAAATGCCGGGTGAGCGAGATCTCGGCCGAGATGTCCTCCATCAGGAAGGCCACGGCGCCATCGGGATGCGGCCGCCCGGTGATCCGGTAGGTCAGCCCCGAGGGCAGGGTCCATGTCTCGTTGTAGCGGTCCTCGCGCGCGGCCGAGATCACGTCGGCCAGCTTCTCGCGCCACGAGGCATAGTTCTTGGGCTCCGGCATCAGCCGGTTCTCGCGCATGTGGTCGAAGAAGGTGAAGAGGTCGGGCTTGGCGCTGAGGAAATCCACCGGAAGGTTGGTCAGGTCGACCAGCGCGGGGTTGAACAGCACCAGCAGCCGGTCGCGGTTGAACACGGCCAGCCCGATGGGCAGATGCGCGAAGGTCTTGGTCAGGGTCTGCACGAAATTGCGCTGGGCCATCTCGGCATCGACCAGCGTGTCGATGCTGGTGGCAAAGTTCAGCCAGCCGTCGCGGTCGGGGCGCGAGGTGACCTCGAACCAGAGCGGCTTGCCGTCCGGCCCGACCAGATGCACGCGCGAGGTGCGGATCTCGCCCGGGGCGAGCGCGGGCAGGTCGAACGGGCCGTCGGCATGCGCGCGGGGGCCCACGATCTCGACCAGCTGGTCATAGGCCGCGTTGCTCCACATCAGCTGGCCCCGCTCGTCCAGCTGCCAGACCGGGTTGGGCGCGGCATCCATGGCGCGCTGCATGTAGTCGTAGCGGGTGCGGATCTGCAGCAGGTGGTGCAGGTGGCCCGGGCCGTGCGCGCTGGCCTCGATCGTGACGCGCAGCAGCCCGTCGCGCTGCACCAGCGTCAGCGCGCTGTCGGGATCGCCGGCGGCGGCCAGCCGAGTCACGCCCTCGGGCGGGTCGGGCGGGATGCCGGGAAAGCGCAGCAGCAGGTCGTGGCGCAGCTCTTCCCATTCCAGCCCGTCGACATTGCGCCGTTCCAGCATCTCGGCCACGCCCGGCGTGCAGTCGACCAGCACCCCGTTGCGCAGCAGGATCACGACGGCGCTGCCCTCGGCCCGGATGCTGCGCCGCAGCCGGGCCCGAAGCACCCAGTGATACACGATGAAGGCCCCGGCCAGCACCGCAAGGCCCGCCCCTGCACCCGTTGCCAATGCCAGCATGTCCTGCACGTCACGTTCCTTGCACTGCCCCGGCCAAGCGTAGGGCCGGAAAGGTTAATGCATGGTTAAGTGCCGGAGAGTCCAAATGTTTCGCGTCTCTGGATCAAGGACGCTCAGATCTCGATCGGGCGGTTCTCGCCCAGCGGGGTGCCGGGCTCGACCGCGGGGGGCACGATCCGGCTGCGCGGCCAGACCACCTCGACCACGGCCCCGCCGCGGGTGGCCTGCGGCGCGCCGGCACCGGTATAGGGATCGCTGCCATTGGCAAAGCTCAGTTCGGCCCCGCTGCGTTCCAGCAGCGTCTTGGCGATGAACAGGCCCAGCCCCATGCCTTCGTATTCGGGGCGCGCGCGGCGGTCGCTTTCGCTGCGGCGGCGGCGCATGAACGGGTCGCCGATGCGGCCCAGCACGTGGGGCGGGAAGCCGCGCCCGTCATCGAGGATGCGGATCGAGATCAGGTCGTCGGTCCACAGCGCCTCGACCCAGACGGTGGTGCGGGCGAAATCGACCGCGTTCTGCACGAGGTTGCGCAGCCCGTGGATGATCTCGGGGCGGCGCAGGATCTGCGGTTGCAGGTCCTCGCCCCCCGGCCCGGGCCCGTCCTCGATGATGATCTCCTTGCCGCGCTTCTCGTGCGGCTCGGCGGCCTCGCGGATCACCTCGACCAGCGGCGCCTGGCGCATGTGCAGGTCATCCTTGCCCGCCCGGCCCATCGACCGCAGGATGTCGCGGCAACGATCGGCCTGCGCGCGGATCAGCAGCGCGTCCTCGCGCAGGTCGGCCACGTCGGGATAGTCGCCCAGCTCCTCGGCCAGTTCGGCCGAGGTCAGCTTGATCGTGGCCAGCGGCGTGCCCAGCTCATGCGCGGCGGCGGCCACCACCCCGCCCAGGTCGTTGAGCTTCTGCGCCCGCGCCAGCGCCATCTGGGTGGCGGTCAGCGCGTCGGACATGGCGGTCATCTCGCGCGTGACGCGGCGCGAATAGACGCTGATGAAGACAAGCGCGATGGTGATCGCGGTCCACTGGCCGAAGACGAAGACATCGGGGATGCGCAGGATGAAGCCCTGTTCGGTGCGCAGCGGCAGGTGGTAGTAGACCATGGCCGAGACCAGCAGGAAGGCCGTGGCGCCGAGGATCAGGGTCGAGCGCAGCGTCAGCACCGAGGCCGAGACCGTCACCGGCCCCAGTACCAGCAGCGAGAAGGGGTTGTGCAGCCCGCCGGTGAGGAACAGCAGGAAACAGAGCTGCAACAGGTCGAACATGACCATCAGGAAGTTCTCTGTCTCGGACAGGCGCTTGTTCTCGGGGAAGATGAAGATCGCGATCAGGTTGCCCATGACCGAGACGCCGACGGCGAGGTAGCACAGGCCCAGCTCCAGCTGGAGGTTGTACATCTCCTGCGCGACGGTGATCGCGGTCAGCTGCCCGACGATGGCGAACCAGCGCAGCAGGATCATGGTGCGCAGGCGGATCCAGTTGCCGCGCTCGGATTCGCCGATCAGTCCCAGATCGCCCATGGCTGCGCCTTTTCGTCCCTTGTTCCCGACGCAGCGATTGATACCTGTGTTGCGGGTTTTCGCAAAGGGACTGCCGATGCTTCGTACTGCCGCAATCGCCGCCTCCGTCGCCGTTGTCGCCCTGGTGGGCGGCGTCTGGTATGCCACCACGGGTCCGAGTGGGGGCGACCGGTTCGCCCAGTGCCGGGCGGGCGCCGTCGCGGGCGGGTCGGACCAGATCGGCGGACCCTTCACGCTGGTCAACGCGGCGGGCGAGACGGTGACCGACGCGGACGTGATCACCGAGCCGAGCCTCGTCTATTTCGGCTATACCTTCTGCCCCGATGTCTGCCCCTTCGACGTGGCGCGCAATGCCGACGCGGTGGACGTGCTGGCCGAGCGCGGCTACAGCGCGACGCCGGTCTTCATCTCGGTCGATCCCGAACGGGACACGCCCGAGGCGGTAGGCCAGTTCGCCGACCTGATGCATGACAAGATGATCGGGCTGACCGGCTCACCCGAGCAGGTCAAGGCGGCCAGCCAGGCCTACCGGACCTACTACAACAAGCAGGACGGCGATCCCGATTACTACCTCGTGGACCACTCGACCTTCACCTATCTGGTGCTGCCCGAAGAGGGGTTTGTCGACTATTTCCGGCGCGAGGAGACGCCCGAGCAGATGGCCGACCGCGTCGCCTGCTTCATTGAGGCCTCTTGACAGCCCCGTGAGAAGGTTTGACCACCCCCGCCCGACGCCCTAAGACTTGAGGCCACACGGATAGTTGGGCGAGGAGCACGGCCTTGGCGGATCACGACTTCGAGGAACTGGGCGAGGACCGGACATTGCTGCTCGTCGATGATGACGAGCCGTTCCTGCGGCGCCTTGCCAAGGCCATGGAGAAGCGTGGTTTCGAGGTCGAGATGGCCGGGTCGGTCGCGGCCGGGACCGCCGTCGCCACCGCCCGTCCGCCGGCCTACGCGGTGGTCGACCTGCGGCTGGAGGATGGCAACGGGCTGGACGTGGTCGAGGTGCTGCGCGAGAAGCGCCCCGATTCGCGCATCGTCGTGCTCACCGGCTACGGCGCCATCGCCACTGCGGTGGCCGCGGTCAAGATCGGCGCCACGGATTACCTGTCCAAGCCGGCCGACGCGATGGACATCACCAACGCGCTTTTGGCCAAGGGCGACGACCTGCCCCCGCCGCCCGAGAACCCGATGAGCGCGGATCGCGTGCGCTGGGAACATATCCAGCGGGTCTACGAGCTCTGTGACCGCAATGTCTCGGAAACCGCGCGGCGGCTGAACATGCATCGCCGCACCCTGCAACGCATCCTGGCCAAGCGCAGCCCGCGCTGAGCGGGGGCCGCGTCACAGGTCGTAGCGCTTGAACACCTTGTCGACGGTCAGCCCGCCGCCGATATCCACCCCGCGCTTGATGGCGTAATCTTCGAACCCGCGGCTCTGGTAATAGGCCAGCCCGCCGGCATTGTCGGCGCGGATATTTGCGTTGATCCAAGCATAGCCCAGCGCCCGCGCGGCGGCCTTGGTGCGCTCGAACAGCGCCGAGCCGATGCCCAGCCCGGTGCGGCCACGCCGGGCAAAGGTGGCGATCTCGACCGCCTCCTCCGGCAGGTACTCGGCCGGCTCGATACACTGGAAGCCCAGCACGGTGCCGCTCTCGTCCTCGGCCAAGGTCCAGGCGGCGCGCCCCTCGGCACGGGTCATCCAGTCGCGCATGCTCTGCGGGGTGAAGAGCGTGGTGAGGGCGGTGCTGCCGCCGGCCTCAATGATCTCGTTGATCAGCTCGGCCAGCGGGCGGGCATCGAGCGGCCCGGCGGGGCGGCAGGTGATCATGGCATCTGCTCCAGAAGGGTGGCGTGGCGGGCGGTGAACTCGGTACGGACCTCGACCGGCGGGCGCAGCCGGATGGACAGGTCGGCGATCATCGCGCGGTCCGGCGCGCCGAAGAAGCGGTTGGCCTCGGCCTCGGTAAAGCCCGCGATCTGCACCGCCTCCATCCAGGCCGAGACGCGGTCGGCCTTCTTGATCTGTTTCTTGAGCCGCGGGTCGGGCAGGGCGGGCAGGCCGAAGCGGATATGCACCGCCGCGCTCAGCCGCTTGTCCAGCTCCTCATAGCCCGGGCCCACCGCGGCCTTCACCGGCGAGATCATGTCGCCGATCACGTATTCGGGGGCGTCGTGCAGAAGGGCGGTCAGCCGCTCGGCCGCGCCGGCCTGCGGGCAGAGCCGCCCGAAGATCGTTTCGACCAGCAGGGAATGCTCGGCCACGGAATAGGCGTAATCGCCCTGGGTCTGCCCGTTCCAGCGGGCCACGAAGGCCAGCCCGTGGGCGATGTCCTCGATCTCGATATCCACCGGGGTCGGGTCCAGCAGGTCCAGCCTGCGGCCCGAGAGCATCCGTTGCCAGGCGCGTTGGGGTTTGGGCATGTCGTCCTCTTGGCTCGGCCGTGCTCTAGGCCGATCGCGCCCGGCTGTAAATCGACGCCTTGCATGACAAGCCCGTGAGCGCGGGCGGGGAAACTGAACCAAAGGCGGGTTTCATGCGTTTCCTCCGCGTAAACAGAGAGGAAAATGCCATGATCAGGCCCGTTCTTGCGGGCGGCGCGATGCTTGTTGCATCGGCCCTCCCCGCCTTTGCCCAACACATGTCCTGTGGCCCCCGGGCCGAGATCGTCGAGATGCTGTCGGACCGCCATGACGAGGTGCGCACTGCCGGCGGGCTGCAAGGCCAGAGCCAGCTGATGGAGATCTGGGCCTCGCCCGAATACGGCACCTGGACGCTGCTGGTCACCCGCGCCAACGGCATCACCTGCATCGCCGCCCACGGCACCGACTGGGTGGTGCGCAAGCCGCAACCCGCGGGCCTGCCGAGCTAGAGCGTGATCCCCGCGCCGTCGGGGGCGTATACGAAATTGCCGTGCAGCTTGCCGATGCGCGTGTAGCTGAGGCTGCGGAAGGTGCGGTTGATCCACTGGGTCTGCGAGAAATACTCGAGGATCAGGATGGGCTGCCACCGGTTGATGATGTGGTAGGCGCCCTTCAGGGCCTGTTTCTCGTGCCCCTCGACATCCAGTTGCAGGATCGAGACCGGACGCGCCAGCGGCACGCTGAAATCCAGCATCACGGCCCGGACGGGCTCCACCCCCTCGCCGTCCTCCTCGACGAAATGCGAGATCCCGCCCAGCGACTTTCCTTCCGCGTCCCGCGTGCGGAACAGCACCGTCTCGTCCCGGTTGGAGAGCGCGGCATTGGCCAGGGTGACATTCTCCAGCCCGTTGAGCGCGACGGTTCGTTGCGCGGCAGCGAAATTGCCGGGATTGGGCTCGAACGCCCAGAGCCGCGCGCCGGGCGCCAAGGCCTGCGACAGGGCCGGGATGAAATCGCCGAAGAAGGCGCCCGCATGGATGATGTCACCGTCGCCCGCATGGGCGCGCATAAAGGCCAGCGTCTCGGGCTCGAAGGCGCGGCCGGCCAGCACGGCCTTGGCGGCCGGGCGCCCCTCCAGCCCCTGCGGCACGTGATAGCGCCCGTACTCGTTGCGCGCCTCGGTGCCCGGGCAGGTCGGGTCGGGCTGCGTGATGGTGTCGCTGCTCATGCCGTCGCCTCGCCGGTCTGTTTTGATTGTGAGTTTATCCGCGTTGTCGCGTGACGCAAGGAATGATAGGTGCCCGGGCAATCCCTAGACACAGATGGAGACGGGCGGATGGCCAAGGATTACGTCGTCAAGGATATCGCGTTGGCCGATTTCGGTCGCAAGGAACTGGACATTGCCGAGACCGAGATGCCGGGCCTGATGGCGCTGCGCGCGGAATACGGCGATGCCAAGCCGCTGGCCGGCGCGCGGATCGTGGGCAGCCTGCACATGACGATCCAGACCGCGGTGCTGATCGAGACGCTGGTCGCGCTGGGCGCCGACGTGCGCTGGGCGTCGTGCAACATCTTCTCGACCCAGGATCACGCGGCGGCCGCCATCGCGGCGGGCGGCACCCCGGTCTTCGCCGTCAAGGGCCAGACGCTGGAGGAGCATTGGGACTATCTCGACAAGTCCTTTCTGTTCCCCGAGGGCGCGAACATGATCCTCGACGATGGCGGCGACGCGACGCTCTACGTGCTGCTGGGCGCGCGGGCCGAAGCGGGCGAAGAGATCATCCCCGTGCCGCAATCCGAAGAGGAGGAGGTGATCAAGAAGCAGATCGCCAAGCGCATGGCCGAAAGCCCGGGCTGGTTCACCAAGACCCGCGACGCGATCCGCGGTGTCTCCGAAGAGACGACGACCGGGGTCAACCGTCTCTATGCGCTGCAGAAGGAGGGGCGGCTGCCCTTCCCGGCGATCAACGTCAATGACAGCGTGACCAAGTCGAAATTCGACAACAAGTATGGCTGCAAGGAAAGCCTTGTCGACGGCATCCGCCGCGCCACCGACACGATGATGGCCGGCAAGGTCGCCGTGGTCTGCGGCTATGGCGACGTGGGCAAGGGCTCGGCCGCGTCGCTGCGCGGTGCCGGCGCGCGCGTCAAGATCACCGAGATCGACCCGATCTGCGCGCTGCAGGCGGCGATGGACGGGTTCGAGGTGGTGCTGCTGGAGGACGTGGTCTCGACTGCCGACATCTTCGTCACCACCACCGGCAACAAGGACGTGATCCGCATCGAGCACATGCGCGAGATGAAGGACATGGCGATCGTCGGGAATATCGGCCATTTCGACAACGAGATCCAGGTCGCCAGCCTGAAGAACCACAAGTGGACCAACATCAAGGACCAGGTGGACATGATCGAGATGCCGGCCGGCAATCGCATCATCCTGCTGTCCGAGGGCCGTCTGCTGAACCTCGGCAATGCCACCGGCCACCCGTCCTTCGTGATGTCGGCCAGCTTCACCAACCAGGTGCTGGCGCAGATCGAGCTGTGGAAGAATGCCGAAGACTACACGCCCGGGGTCTACATCCTGCCCAAGCATCTCGACGAGAAGGTGGCACGCCTGCATCTCGAGCGGATCGGCGTCAAGCTGTCGACGCTTTCCTCCGAGCAGGCGGATTACATCGGCGTCACGCCCGAGGGCCCGTTCAAGCCCGAGCATTACCGGTACTGAGACCCGCGCGCTGCGCGGTGACATGGCGGCGGGGTGCCTTGCGGCGCCCCGCCGTTTCGATTCGGGCGGGGCATGATCGGGATCATGGGGGGCGGGGCGGCGGCGCGCTATACTCCGGGCGGGACGCGCCAGATTGAACCGGAGTCACGACGATGTTCAGCCGCCGACCAATCCTTTCATCCTGCCTGTGGGCCGCGGCCCTTGGCCTGATCGCAACCGTGCAGCCCGCGCAGGCGCGCGACTGGGTCCATGACTGTCCCGCCACGGCAGAGGAAACCGCCACCTTCGTCTTCCACCCCCGCCTGATGGGGGTCGACAGTGACGAGGGCGATGGCGACGTGATCGGGAACGATTTCGAACACGTGCTGCAGCTGCATGTGCAGGTCACGGATTACGATCCGAAAAAGCCGGGCTGGACCGGGCCGGTGCGCTGCAAGACGGTGGTGACGATCCCGCATGACTGGGATTTCTCGATCAGCCGCGGCGGCTATTGGGAGACCGGGTTCGCCGAGATCGTCTATATCCGCAACGTGCCGCGCTACACCAAGATGGACATAACCCTGTACATCACCGAGTCCGACAGCGGCTCAGATGACTGGGCCGATCTCGACCCGGCGCCCGACACCAGTATCGGCATGGAGTTCGAGGTGTTCGTCAACGCTCAGCAGGCCCGGTCGCGCATCGGCAAGCGCGAGGGGCATTACGACATCCGCATGAACCACGCCAAGCGGCTGGTCGGGGATGGCCGCACCACCTGGCCGGGTGACAAGTTCGGGGCCTATCTCGAGTTCGTCATGAACCTGCATCCCGACGACAAGGGGATGAAGACCGGCACCGTGACGCCGATCCCGACCGTGCCGCTGCCGCTGCCCGACCAGCAGAAGGTGGTCTGCGACACCTATGCCAAGCACGCCACGGCGCTGGCCCAAGAGGCGGCGGCGCGCGGCTGCGGCTTTGTCGGGCCGCGCTGGCTGACCGAATACACGGCGCATTTCGGCTGGTGCATGACCGGGCCGGACATGGCCGTCATGAATGCCGAGCAGAAGGCCCGCGAGGCCGAGCTGGCCGCCTGTATCGGCAAGCCCTGAGCGGGGCCGACGCGTCCGGTGCGGGCCGGGCGCGCCAAGGGCCTAACGGCTGCGGTGGTAGACCTGCCAGTCCGCATCCTTGGGGTCGGTGCCCTGCAGCCGGAAGCCGGCCTTTTCCAGTACCCGGGCCGAGGCGATGTTGCCGGACTTGACCCGCGCGATCAGCCGCGTGATCCCGGGGTGCCGCGCCAGGCTCGATTCCGCGAAGCGCGCCACCGTGGCCGAGGCGATGCCGCGCCCCCAATAGGCCCGGCCCAGCCAATAGCTGATCTCGGCCGTGGCGCTGTCGCCGGGGTCGGCGTCGTATTGCAGGCGCACCTGGCCCACCGGCGCGCCGTCCATCACGATGGCGCGGACAAGGTGGTGCGGGCTGTCATTGGACAGCTCGATCAGCGCGCGGGCCATGTCCCCGGTCAGCGGAGCGGGATAGTCCTCGGGCAGGGTCTCCCACACGGCGTTGTCATCCAGCAGCGCGACATAGGTGAAGACATCCTCTGCCCGCCACGGGCGCAGGGTGATGTCGGCCGCCCCCGCGCTTTCCGGCGGATCGATATCGTCGATCACGTCCAGCCGCACCCAGCCGTCCTGCGCGGCATCATAGGCCAGCGACAGGCCGGCCTGCCGCGCCTGCGCCAGTTCGGCCCGCGTCAGCGTTCCGTTCGAGCGGTTCTGCCCCGCCGGTCGCGGCGGGCCCGTTTCATGCTCTTCCAAGTTCGATGTCGACATGCCACCCTCCCCAAAAGGTCGATCAAAGTTTACCCTTTTTTCCACAACGTCAGAACTGGATTCCGCTTGGAAAAACGGATTGTTTCTGGCGCATCCGGGTCTTGATGGCGCATTCGGCCAGTGGGCGCATTGTTCTGGTTGGCGAAACAATGTCGAGGCTCTCCTTGGGTTGTGCTGCATCCGCGCACAATGATCGCGGCACCGTGTACCGCCCGCAGGCGCTACATCCCATGCGTGTCCGAGCCTTCAAGGCTTCGCGTTATCCTACGCCGGCCAGCCCCGAATCGCCCCCTTCCAGCCAGCGGCGCTGGTCGGGTTCCAGCGCGGCGGCCATCACCGCGTCATAGGCGGCCAGATCTTCGGCGCTCAGCACCCCCTCCCACTTGTTGCAGCGCGCGCTGTCGAAGAAGGCCCGGTCATCATGCCAGAATCCCTGTCCAGCCGAGGGCGTGAACCGGTCGGCATTGGCCTTCATGCTGTCGAAACGCGCGGCCTCGGTCAGGCGGGCCAGCTGCTCGGGCGGGTGGTCGATGCCCACGTGCTGCGCCACCCGCGCGACCGCACCCCCAAGGTCGCGCAGCATGTCGGCATAGTGGAACCGGGCCAGGCTCTCCTGCCCGTCGCGGGCCAGCGCGCTGCGATAGTGATCGAGGATCACCGGCAGCCCGTGATGCTCGGTCCGGTCCTGCAGGAAATGCCGAAAGCTCTCGGACGGGTCCTGCGCGACCTCGGCCAGGCCCACATCGAAGCGCATGTTCGCCCGGTGCGCCCGGTACGATAAATGCACATCGATCGGGTGGCGGTAGACGGCGATATAGCGCAGCTGCGGCCAGTCGGGGATGCAGTCGAAGGGGGAATGCGACTTGACGTGGCGCCGCCCGGTCTGCGCCTCCAGCCGGGCCATGACCTCGTCCAGCGGGCGCATCTTCATGTCGATCCACGGCGCCTTCATCGAGGGGTTCGCATCCACCTGCGGATCGCCCGAGATCAGTAGCGCGAGGATGCCCTGCATCCACGTTGTGCCGGATTTCGGCGGGGTCGAGACCACGATATCGCCGGGGCGCGGGCGGAACGCGTCCCACCGCCCGGAATCGCAGATCGGGTCGACAAAGCGGCGGCGGGCGACGTCTGGCATCTGCGGCATTGGGGCCCTTTCCGGCGCTGGCGAGCCGGTCCGGCCCGGCGCGCCGCCCCAGCATAGCCGCCCGCGCCGGTCCTGCGAAGCCGCGATGCGGGAAAGCGCCGGGATATTTCCCATTGTCAGAATTTCATTTGTCGGCAACGATTCGCATGGGGCCCCGGCGGGGCTTCGGGACGAGGACAGCGGCGCGGCAGGCGCCCGGCACGGCAGAGGAAGACCCATGGGACGACGTGACGAGCTGATCGAGAAATACGCGGCCGAGCTGCGCGAGAAATGCGGGATGGAGCCCGACATGGCGCTTCTGCGCAAGGTGACCATCGGCTGCGGCCCGGCGATCTACAACCCCGACGCCTCGACCGTCGCGGCTGGCCAGCCGCACGAGCTGGAGACCGTCAAGGAGAACTTCCTGATCAAGAAGCTGGGCCTGACCGACAGCCCCGAGCTGATGGATGCGATCAACCAGGTGATCGAGACCTATGGCCGCTCCGAGCGCAACAAGTACCGCGCCGTGATCTACTACATGCTGACCAAGCATTTCGGCAAGGACGCGGTCTACGGCTAGGCCGGGTCGTTCCAATTGTCGGCATTCGCGCGTTGAACGGCGCGGACCCGGCGGCTAAGCTCAGGTCAACGCGGCCAGAACGGCCGGAACCCAGATTTCGTTACACGTGTGGTGCGTAGGGAGCACGTGGGGGAACGGGGGGTCCGGTCATGGCCGGATCTCCCGTTCTTGGGTTGTGCCGGGTGCGCCGTGTCGCGTCCGTGGCGGCGTCAGAAAAGCGTCAGCACCCCGCCCATCAGCATGCAGGCCAGCGTGGCATAGCCGCCATCGATCAGCGTCAGCTTGGCCGGTTTCATCGCGTTGGCATTGTTCAGCGCGATCCACGGCGCGATCAGGAACAGCCCGATCCCCAGCCCGCCGACCAGTCCCGCGCCAAGCGTGTCGATCCCGCCCAGCACGAAGACATGGCGCATCATGCCGGCCACGACCAGCTGCATGACGAAGGTCAGCACCATGACCGAGGGTTTCATGCCGCCGCCCTCGGGCTGCCCGTCCGGACCCCGCGCAATCCCCGAGGCCTGCATCCACGGCTCGGCCAGCGCCATGTACCACCCCGCCCCGGCGACAAAGGCCACCAGCGCCGCGACACATACGTTGATCAGTTCCAGCATGCGGCTCCCTTTCCCGACACCTGCACCCCGACGATACGCCTGCTCACGCAAGCCACCAACGGAAATCAGAGACGCAAGCGTCCGGACCGCGTCAGTGACTGTGGCCGGCGTGGCTGTGTTGGCGGGCGTCGGCGGCTTCAACGGCCACCGTCAACGCGATGTCCCCGGCTGAGGTCAGCAGCGTGATCTCGGCGGTGTCGCCTTCGTCGAACGCGGCACTCAGGCCCGTGGCGCGGATTGCGAGGCCTTCGGGAGCGAGGTCGAGGCTGCGGCGAGCGCGTTGGGGCTTTGTCCCGGCTGTACGGCGAGTTTGAAGGCGTGCGCGCACGCTTGGATCGACATGGGCCGTACGGGAGGCGGCACGCGAGAGAGCCGATCTGCGCATGTCCGCGTGCGATGCCCCGTCCGTCGTCGTGATGCTTCGTCGACGCCCCCCGGGCGCGTTCTCGGAGGTGTCGCGTTCCCCCGGTCGGTCAGTGCGATGTCATCAATCTTTCACGCAAGCTGTCACATGAGCGTCACGTCTCTGGCCTAGGTGAGCACGCATGCAGATCTGCCGGATCATCGGGAGTCCCGAACGCGGGATTCTCGGCGACGCCGGAGTTTCTGGATTTGTTTCCAATGCGTTGAGGGTACTTCCCCAACGCAGGAAAGCTGCCCATGCGCAGCCATGGACCTTTTTTGACCCGCGTGGGGCGATCCGCGCGGACCTCTCCCTTTGTGCCCTGACGGCACATTGCGACAACTGGAGCTCGAGATGAAAAGCACGACCATTCTTTCGGCAGGCGCCCTCGTCGGCCTGACCCTGCCGGCCTTCGCGGAAACCGAGATCACCTGGTGGCACGGCATGGGCGGCCAGCTGGGCGAAGTCGTCAACCAGATCGCCAGCGACTTCAACGCCAGCCAGGACGACTACACGATCACCCCCGTGTTCAAGGGCACCTATGAAGAGACCCTGACCGCGACCATCGCCGCCTTCCGTGCCGGCGAGCAGCCCAACATCGTGCAGGTCTTCGATGCCGGCGCCGCCACCGTGATCGCCGCCCCGGGCGCCGTTCTGCCGGTCGAGGACCTGCTGAAGGCCAATGACGTGCCCTTCGACATCGAAGATTACATCTCGGGCGTGCGCTACTTCTATGCCGACAGCGACGGCAAGATGATCGGCATGCCGTTCAACTCCTCCTCGCCCATCATGTACTACAACACCGAGGCGCTCGAAGAGGCCGGCGTGACCCCGCCGAAGACCTGGGAAGAGTTCGAGTCGGTGACCGCCCCCGCGCTCAAGGAAGCCGGCTACATCCCGATGACCCAGTCGCACATGCCCTGGATCTTCACCGAGAACTTCTTCTCGCGCCACAACCTGCCGTTTGCCTCGGACAATAACGGGTTCGACAGCGTCAACGTGACGATCAACATGGACGCGCCCGAGATCAAGGAACACTTCGCCTCGTTCAAGTCGTGGGTCGATGACGGCCTGTTCGGCTTCTACGGCGCGGCCTGGGACGACAACGCCAAGCCGTTCGAGCAGGGTGACGTCGCCATGTGGCTGGGCTCGTCGGGCTCCTTCGGCGGTCTGGCGCAGAAGGCGGATTTCGACTTCTCCGCCACCTATCTGCCCTACTGGGAGAAGATCACCACCGAGCCGAAGCAGACCTTCATCGGCGGCGCGGCCAACTTCGCCATGTCCGGCCATTCGGACGAGGAAAACAAGGCGACGGCAGAGTTCTTCCGCTACCTGACCTCGCCGGAAGTCCAGTACATGTGGCACAAGGAAACCGGCTACGTTCCGATCACCACCGCCGCCTATGAGCTGGCCAAGGAAGACGGCCATTACGACCGTTTCCCGGCGGCCGAGGTCGGCATCCAGCAGCTGTCGCTGCCGGCCGGCGAGAACACCCGCGGCTACCGCATGGGCTTCTACGTCCAGATCCGCGACGTGATGAACCGCGAATATACCCGCCTGCTGACGGGCGAGACCTCGGTCGATGACGCCTTTGCCGCGATCAAGAAGGAAGCCGACGCGCTGCTGGCGCGCTTTGCCCAGACCCAGTCCTGATCCTTTCCAATACCCTGTTTCGGCGGCCGCGCTCTGCGTGGCCGCCGATCCCGTTCAAAGCCGGAGCCCGCCATGAAACGCGCCCGTTTCGATCATCGCCTGCTGCCCGTCATGCTGCTGGTTCCGCAGCTCACGATCATCGCGATCTTCTTCTACTGGCCGGCCTGGAACGCGGTGCATTCCTCCTTCTACCTTCAGGATCCTTTCGGCTTCGGGTCGCAATTCGTCGGCATGGACAATTACACGCGGCTCTGGACCTCGTCGGAATACATGCGCGTGGCCCGGTTCACGCTGGTCTTCACCCTGCTGGTTACCGGCCTCTCGCTGGGGCTTGCGCTGCTCTTGGCGGTGAAGGCGGACAAGGTCATCCGCGGTGCCCGGACCTATCGCACCCTGCTGATGTGGGTCTACGCGGTGGCGCCGCCGGTCGCTGGTCTGATCGGCGTGGCGCTGTTCGACCAGAATATCGGCGCCATCACCGATCTCTTTGCCGCGCTGGGATATGACTACCGGCTTGGCGTCTCCTACAGCGATACCGCGCTGGCCATGGTGGTCGTGTCGGTCTGGATCCAGACGCCGGTGAACTTCATCTTCTTCCTGTCCGGGCTTCAGTCGATCCCCAAGCCGGTGCTGGAAGCCGCCCGGATCGACAATCCTTCGGGCTTTCGCCGCTTCTGGGAGGTGACCTTCCCGCTGCTGGCGCCCACCGCCTTCTTCCTGCTGATCATCAACATCACCTATTCGCTGTTCGACACGTTCGGCATCATCGACACGCTGGTGAAGAACAACCCCGCCTCCAACCCGATGACCCTTGTCTACAAGGTCTTCATCGACGGCTTCCGGGGCAATGACATCGGCGGCTCGGCGGCGCAGTCGGTGGTCCTGATGGTGCTGGTCCTGATCCTGACCGTGTTTCAGTTCCGCCTGCTCGAACGCCGCATCCATTATACCTGAGGAGAGAGACGATGACCGCGACCGATACCGCCCCCGTCTCTGCCGTCACGCCGCGCCGGCGCCGGCTCAAGCTGGAAACCGTGCTGGACCACGCGGTGCTGATCTGCGGCGCGCTGTTCATGCTGACGCCGATCTTCCTGGCGCTGACCACGGCCAGCCATGACAAGGTGCTGATCCAGCGCGAGGGGCTGCAATGGGCCTTCGGCAGCGAGACGTTGACCAATTTCAACGCCGCCATGTTCGAACCCGGCGGCTTCACCGGCGACATCACCGGCGCGACGATGCTGATGAATTCCTTCATCCTCGGCGTCGGCTTTGCCGTGGGCAAGATCATCCTGTCGATGATGGCGGCCTACGCGATCGTCTATTTCCGTCTGCGCTTTGCCACGCTGGCCTTCTGGGTGATCTTCACCACGCTGCTTCTGCCGCTGGAGGTGCGGATCGTGCCGTCCTACGAGGTGATCCAGGGCATGGGGCTGACCAACAGCTATACCGGGCTGATCGTGCCGCTGCTGGCCTCGGCCACCGGCACCTTCTTCTTCCGGCAGTTCTTCATGTCGGTGCCCGAAGAACTGGTCGAGGCCGCGCGCATCGACGGGGCCGGACCGTTCAAGTTCTTCGTCGACATCCTCGTGCCGCTCTCGCGGACCATGATCGCGGCCATCTTCATCATCATGTTCGTCTATGGCTGGAACCAGTATCTCTGGCCGACCCTGATCACCACCGAGGAAAGCCTGTTCACCCTCGTGCGCGGCATCCGCCAGATCGTGCAGGCCATCGCCGAGGGCTCGGAGATTCCCGATTACGGCCGCGCCATGGCACTGGCCCTCATCGCCATGATCCCGCCCGTCGCCATCGTCGTCACCTTCCAGAGCTGGTTCGTGAAGGGCCTGACGGAAACGGACAAGTAGAAAGCAGCAGCAATGGCCCAGTTGAGCGTCACCGACCTGAGCAAGACCTATCCCAACGGCTTCACCGCCGTGCATCCCTGCAGCTTCGAGATCGAGCCGGGCGAGTTCGTCGTCCTTGTCGGTCCCTCCGGCTGCGGCAAGTCCACGCTGTTGCGCATGATCGCGGGGCTCGAGGAGATCACCACCGGAGAGATGCGGATCGGTGACCGGGTGGTCAATGACGTGGACCCCGCGCATCGCGACATCGCGATGGTGTTCCAGAACTACGCGCTCTACCCGCACATGACCGTGCGCAAGAACATCGCCTACGGTCTGCGCAACCGCAAGGTACCCGCCGGCGAGATTGCCCAGCGGGTCACGCAGGCGGCCGAGATGCTGAACCTGACCGACTATCTCGACCGTCGCCCGTCGCAGCTCTCGGGCGGGCAGCGCCAGCGCGTCGCCATGGGTCGCGCCATCGTCCGCGACCCGGCGCTCTTCCTCTTCGACGAGCCGCTCTCCAATCTCGATGCCAAGCTGCGCAACCAGATGCGCATCGAGATCCGCGCCCTGCAACGCCGGCTTGGCGTGACCTCGGTCTATGTCACCCATGACCAGGTCGAGGCGATGACCATGGCCGACCGCATCTTCGTGCTGAATGACGGCCGGATCGAGCAGATCGGCACCCCGTCCGAGATCTATCACCGCCCGGCATCGACCTTTGTGGCCAGCTTCATGGGTGCGCCGCCGATGAACCTGCTGTCTGGGCGGGGCACGGGCAACGGCGCGGTGGCGCTCGATGGCGGGCAGGCGGTTCCGGTGCCGCTCGACACCGAGAGCAACCGCCCCGTCCTGCTCGGCCTGCGGCCCGAGGACATGGCGCTCGATGGCGCGGGCCCCATCGCTTTCGATATCGAGATCGTCGAAGAGCTTGGCGCCCACCGCCTGCTGCATGGCCGCCTCTCGGAGCAGCCCTTCACGGTCTCCGTCTCAAAGGACACCGAGGTGGGCACCGGCCCGGCGCGGCTGTCGGCCCGGCCCGGCGCCGTGAACCTCTTCTGCGCCGAGAAAGGACACCGACTGTGACCGCGCTCCTGCCCAAACTCCCCGCGGTGCCTGACTCCATCCGGGACCGCATCCTGACCGGCACCCGGACCGAGGCACTGCACCGCGCCCTGCTGGCCGAGACCGAGGCCATGCACGCGCTGGAACTCAGCGGGACGGGCACGGCCGAAACGCTGCCCGCCGGGTTCAACATCGCCGCGTGGAACATGGAGCGCTGCCTTTTCCCCGAGGCGAGCGCGGCCCTGCTGGCGCCGCATTACCCCGGGATCGTGCTTCTGAGCGAGGTCGATCACGGCATGTCCCGCACCGGCCAGCGCAACACCACCGCCGAAATGGCGGCCGGGCTGGGCATGCACTACGCTTACGGGGTGGAGTTCTTCGAGCTGGGCCTTGGCGGGCCGACCGAGCGGAAATTCTGCAAGGATGATTTCAACAGCCTCGGCTTTCACGGCAATGCCATCCTTTCGACGGTGCCCTTCGAGCGCGCCACGCTGATCCGGCTGGACGACCACGGCCATTGGTTCATGCCCGGCGAGAACGCCACCGATCCCGAGCAGCCGCGCCTTGGCGGGCGCATGGCCGTAGCCGCGACCGTCCCGACCGAGGCCGGCCCGCTCTGCGTCGTCTCCACCCACCTCGAAAGCAATGCCGGCGTCGCCCACCGCGGCGCCCAGTTCGACCGGCTGATGGACGCGGTGGACGCCTTTGCGCCGGACCTGCCGGTGGTGATCGGCGGAGACCTCAATACCGGCAACCACCTGCCACCCGATTTCGACTGGCAGCGCGAGACCTTGTTCGACGCCGCCCGCGCCCGAGGCTACCACTGGGACCTGACCCCGGAGGGCGTGACCACCCGCGCCAGCCTCATCACCCCCCACCCGTCGCGCCGGATGAAACTGGACTGGTTCTGCGCCCGTGACGTAACCGGCCAAGCAGGCCCGCTACTGGCATCGCTCGGCCCGGATGGCACACCCCTGTCCGACCATGAATGCGTGGTGGCCGAGGTACGTCTGGGACAGGTGTAGGGGTGTTCGGTAGTATTGCGGCGGTTGCCGTCGGGCGTATCCAACCCGCAAGGCTTTCTAAGCCAAAAAAAATCCGGTGGATCGATGAGGCCATGAGCCCGGTGACGACTGGATTATCGGCCTTCCAATCCGCCGGAACGGTTGGTTCAGAGAGCAGCGCTACCATTTAGCGTTGTTGCCAAGTGTTGGCCGCGCGCAAAGCGCTCCGCTGTCGTAGAGCAGAGGGTATGGGCAGCGAGGCGCCACGCCCGATGCTCGACCATATATCGCAAGCAACTCCCAATATATCCGAAGGAGGGACGCAGGACCTTGGTGGACGGAACATGAAGGGCGCACTCACATCGCTCATGAGCCGGTTTGCAACTGAGGCCTCCGCGATTGTTCAGGTCGCATGGTCTCTGCGAGGAGGGACAGGCTGGGCGTCGGTCACGAATTCCAAAGTAGCACTCTTCGCCTTCGTTTTGGACGTTTGTTTGGTCGGTTTGTTCGGGCCTGAGTCCCGGTTGGCTCGGCTGTCTTGCCTGGGTTTTTGGTGTGAGTCTGTGGGTGAGTTTGTGGATAAGTTCGGGCGAGTCGGGGAATGGTGGGTTTGAGGGGTGGTCTGGCGTGGGTTTTGGGGGTGTTCGGGGTGTTTTTGGCGGAAAATCGGGTTGGCAAGTCTCTGGTTTTGCTGATTTTTCCGGCTTGGTTGAAGAAAAAATGACGAATCCGGAAAAAACTGCTTGCGGGGTTTTGTTGTTGGGCGTAGATACCCCTTCACCGGCGGCGCTGAGGCGCTGCACGGGACGCCGGCCGGAGCGGACGGGACGCCA
>NZ_LPXO01000011.1 GCF_001482405.1 Pseudoponticoccus marisrubri | reverse complement strand
CCCGAGATGGCGGATCGCCCCCGCCCCAGGCATCTACCTTGGCGCCGAGACCCGTCATGCACTAAGACTGAAACCGGACCACCCAATAGGGGCAGGCCAGCGCAACTCGGCAACTATCCCGTCGACTTGCTTGCCTGCGTACCGCCGTCACTCGTCATTCGCGACGAAGACAATACCTATTCAGTACCTGGGCAAACGATTAATTCTGAAGTAGGCCTCGTCTGGGATGCTACGGCTGCAGACGTTCGCGCGCAGTTTCCAACTGATCGCGATGCACTGCGGATTGTGCAGTACGACTCTTGCCGCGGCCTTGAGGGCTGGACCGTCTTCAATTATGCGTTGGATGATTTCTACGATTATAAGTATCGAAAATGGTTGAACGCTCCTCAAGATCTAGGCGGGTTATTTGATGCCCAGGAAGATTTGGCTGCTGCATTCGCAGCGCAATGGACGATGATCCCTCTAACCCGCGCCATGGACACACTGGTCATTAATCTCTCTACGCGGACGTCTCCATTGAAAGATGCCCTGAGAGACGTCTTCCAGCAGCGTCAGGATTTCATGGAATGGCTCAAGCTAGACTAAGTGCACAGCGTTGCTTGCTGCAGTGACAGTTGGATCTGCGTTCCGTCCCAACGTGTGCCACCGGCGTCGAAGTGTTTAGGTCGGCAGCGAAGAAATGTTCATTCTACCAGGAGCTTACAAGCTATTCACCAAACCAGCGCAGTCATGAGGTCCGGAGAATATCGGCCCTCAGAGACCACTTACGGGCCTCTTGGCGCGAGGGCCAGTGCTCAGCCCCTCCCGCATAACCCTCGAAAACAACGCAAAAATCCGGCCGCAGCCGGATCGGGAGAACGCTTTCGCAAGGGCAAGTGGCGGAGAGGAAGGGATTCGAACCCTCGAGACGGTTTCCCGCCTACACACTTTCCAGGCGTGCGCCTTCGACCACTCGGCCACCTCTCCGTCGACCCGTGTAGCAAAGGCTTCGCACGGACTGCAAGAGCGATTCCGCGCAAGCCGGGAACGGGCCGCGTCTCGTCGCGGCCCGGGTACCACGCTCAGCGCAGGCGGGCCTCGGTCCGGGCGTCGAAGACCATCGCCTCGGCGGGGTCGAACTGCAGGTCGACGGTGGCGCCCTCGCGGAACTCCTCCTTGCTGCGGGTCTCGACGATGATCTTCTCGCCGCCCGGCGCGATCAGGTAGTCGTAGGACACGCCGCCCAGCCGCTCGCGAATGTCGAGGCGGATCTCGCTCTCGGCCGGGGTGATCTGCAGGTTCTGCGGGCGCAGGCCCAGATAGACCGCCCGGCCCTCCTCGGGCAGCGACACGCTGGTCTCGACCCGCCGGTTGCCCAGCGAGGGCACGCGGATCGCGCCGGCCTCGACCACGCCCTCGAGGAAGTTCATCGAGGGCGAGCCGATGAAGCCGGCGACGAACTTGTTGTCGGGATCCTCGTAGAGCTTCATCGGGCTGCCCACCTGTTCGATCCGGCCGGCGCGCAGCACGACGATCTTGTCGGCCAGCGTCATCGCCTCGACCTGGTCGTGGGTGACGTAGATCATCGTGGCGCCGATCTCCTTGTGCAGGCGCGCGATCTCGACCCGCATGTCGACGCGCAGCTCGGCATCGAGGTTGGACAGCGGCTCGTCGAAGAGGAACACCTCGGGGCCGCGGACGATGGCCCGGCCGATGGCGACCCGCTGACGCTGGCCACCCGAGAGCGCCTTGGGCTTGCGCTTGAGATAGGCGTCCAGCTTGAGGATGCGGCTGGCCTCGGCCACCTTCTCGCGGATCTCCTCCTTGGGGTGGCCGGTCATGCGCAGCCCGAACCCCATGTTCTCCTCGACCGTCATGTGCGGGTAGAGCGCGTAGGTCTGGAACACCATGGCCACGCCGCGATCGGCGGCATCGGCGCGGGTCACGTCGCGCGCCCCGATGCTGATGCGGCCGCCGGTGGTTTCTTCGAGCCCCGCGATCATGCGCAGCAGCGTGGACTTGCCGCAGCCCGACGGGCCCACGAAGACGCAGAACTCGCCATCCTCGATGGTCAGGTCGATATCGTGGATGACCTGTGTGTCGCCGTATTTCTTGATGGTGTTCTCAAGTGTCACGCCTGTCATGCGTGGATCTCCTCCTTCTTATCCCGGGAACTGCCAGGATGCGGCAGCCTCGGCGATGCGTTTCGCGGTATCGATGAGGTCGGGCCGCAGGCCGGTCAGATCCTCGAGTGTCCTGTTCTGCAGCGATGTCGTGATCGACAGCGCGCCCAGCACGCGCCCGTCCGGTGCGACGATCGGGGCGGCGATGCAGATGATGCCGGGCTCATGCTCCTCGCGGTCGAAGGCCACGCCCTCGGCGACGATCCGGTCCAGCTCGGCAGCAAAGCGTTCCGGGTCGGTCAGCGTATGCGCGGTGTGCCGGTAGAAGGATTGCTGCGCGATGGCGCGGGCCCGTTCGGCGGGCGCGAGATGCGCGATCATCGCCTTGCCGACGCCCGTGCAGTAGCCCGGCCCGACCTTGCCCGCGGCCGAGAACATCTCGACCGGGCGCTGCGCGTTGCGCTTGTCGACATAGAGCACCTGCCCCTCGTCCAGCTGGGCCAGGTGGATCGTCTCGCCCACCCGGGCGGACAGCGCGTCGAGGAAGGGCCGCGCCACGGGCGCGAGCGAGCTGTGCTGCCAGGCGACATGGGCCAGCCGCACCAGCCGCAGGCCCAGCGAATAGGTGTGGCTGGACTCGTCATAGGCCAGCATGCCCTGGTTGGTCAGCGTCTGCAGCAGCCGGTAGAGCGTTGCCTTGGGATGCGGCGAGCCCTCGAGCAATTCGCCGAATCGCACCGGGCGACCATAGCCGGCCACCGTATCGAGCACGTCCAGCGCCTTGCCGACCGTGCCGTCGCGGGCGCGCATCTCGTTGACATGGCTGTTCATGGCCTCAATCCTCCCTGCCCCGCGGCTCCTCTTCCGCTGGGGTGTTGACAGGCATACCCCGAATCCTTCATTGTTTCAATAGTTGGAAACTAGTTTCATTATTCGGAACCGCCCAACGTGCAAAAGGGAGGATACCAATGCACAACCCCGTTACCCGCCTCGCGGGCGCTCTCGCGCTGTCCACCGCGCTGGTCGCGCCGGCCTTTGCCGGCTCGCATGGCGCCAGCCTCGACGGCACCCTGCGCATCATCTCGGACATGTCCAACCCGGCGCCCCGCGCCGTGATGGAAAAGCTCGCCGCCGATTTCGGCGAGATGCATCCCGATCTCGAGGTCGAGCTGGACATCGTCGACCGCGAAGCCTGGAAGAGCCAGATCCGCAACGCGCTCTCGGCCAACCCGCCGGACGTGGTGAACTGGTACGCCGCCAACCGGATGCTGCCCTACGTGGAATCCGGTCTCTTCATGGACATCAGCGACATGTACGCGTCGGGCGAGCTGACCGGGCTCGACTCGGTCAAGGGCGCGATGACCATCGACGGCAAGCAATGGGGCGTGCCCTACAGCTACTACCAGTGGGGCATCTACTACCGCGAGGACATCTTCAACGAGCTGGGCCTCAGCGAACCCGCGACCTTCGAGGAAGAGATGGCGAACTGCCAGAAGATCCTCGATTCGGGCCGCAAGTGCTACACGATCGGCTCCAAGTTCCTGTGGACCGCGGGCGGCTGGTTCGACTACCTCAACATGCGCACCAACGGCTTCGACTTCCACATGGAGCTGGCGCGCGGCGAGGTGCCGTGGACCGATGACCGCGTGCGCGAGACCTTTGCGAACTGGCGCAAGCTGATCGACATGGGCGCCTTCATCGACGACCACCAGACCTATAGCTGGCAGGAGGCCCTGCCCTTCATGGTCAATGGCGAGGCGACCGCCTACCTGATCGGCAACTTCGCCGTGCCGCACCTGCGCGAGGCCGGGCTGTCGGACGACCAGATCGACTTCTACCAGTTCCCCAAGATCGGCGATCACCCGATGGGCGAGGACGCGCCGACCGACACGTTCCACATCGCGTCGGGCGCCCAGAATGTCGAGGCGGCCAAGGCCTTCCTGAAATACGTCACCTCGCCCGAGGTGCAGGCCGAGATCAACGGCCCCGACGGGCTGGGCCAGCTGCCGGTCAACGCCAATGCCAGCGTCGCGGATGACGAGTTCATCCAGCAGGGCTTCGAGATGCTGTCGCAGAACGCCACCGGCGGCATCGCGCAGTTCTTCGACCGCGACTTCCCGGCCGAGATGGCCGCGCTCGGCATGGAAGGCCTGCAGGAATTCATGGTCTTCCCGGACAACCTGGACGACATCCTGCAGCGGCTCGAAAGCGCCCGCCAGCGGATCTACGACTGACCCGACCCCCGGGGCGCGCCAGGCGCGCGCCCCCTTTCCCATCCCCACCTCATCGGCAAGCCGCCCCGCCCCGGGGCCGCGCGGCTTTCCCGTGAAGTGTCCAACGGAGGAGAGGACATGACAGTCGCTGTCGATCTGCCACCCGAACAGGGCTGGTTCAGGCGCAACCGGATGACCCTGACCCCCCTGTTGTTCCTGTTGCCCGGCGTGCTGTTCTTCGCCGTCTACGTGGTCATCCCGATCTTTCAGAGCTTCTACATCTCGACCTATGAATGGAACGGTCTGGGCGAGTTGCAGGAGCAGGGCGAATTCGTCGGCATGGGCAACTACCGCGAGCTGATGGGCGACCGCGCCTTCGAAGTCTCGCTGTGGAACAACGTCAAGTGGCTGGCGCTGTACCTGCTGGCGATCCCCGGCGGGCTGTTCATCGCGCTGTTCCTGAACCAGACCGTCACCGGGATCCGGATCTACAAGTCGCTGTTCTTCTTCCCCTTCGTGCTCAGCCAGGTGGTGGTGGGCCTCGTCTTCTCGTGGTTCTACCTCCCGCGCGAGGGGCTGCTGAACGCGGCGCTGACCCTGTTCGGGATGGAGCCGATCAACGTGCTGGGCGATCCCACGCTGGCCACCTACGGCATCATCGCCGCGGGGCTCTGGCCGCAGACCGCCTATTGCATGATCCTCTACCTGACCGGCCTGAACGCCGTGGACCCCGAGCAGATCGAGGCCGCCCGTCTGGACGGCGCCAAGGGCTGGCGGATGCTCTGGCACGTGGTCATCCCGCAGCTGCGCCCGGCCACCTTCATCGCCTTCGTGGTCACCATCATCGGCGCGCTGCGCAGCTTCGACCTGATCTCGGTCATGACCAATGGCGGCCCGTTCGGCTCCACCCGGGTGCTGTCCTTCTACATGTTCGAGAAGGCGCTGTCGGAATACGGCTTCCGCATGGGCTATGGCTCGGCCATCGCGGTGGTGCTGTTCCTGATCATGCTGGTCTTCATCGCCTATTTCCTGTGGTCGATGTGGCGAGAAGAGCGCGAGGCGCGGCGCTGATGACCCGTCCTGCCATGACCCGCCCCACCCCCTTCCCCGCCGCCGCAGCAACAGGGGCCGCACCGGCCCGCAAGGAGGCCTGAGATGTTCCCGACCCCGATCCAGAAGCGCCCGCGCAGCACTCAGGTCGCCTACCAGGCGCTGGTCCCCGTCGCCCTGATCCTGTGGCTGCTGCCGCTGATCGCCGTGGCGCTGTTCTCGATCCGGCCGCTGGCCGATTTCTCGAACGGCAATTACTGGGGCTGGCCCTCGTCCTTCGAGCTGTTCACCAATTACGGGCGCGTGTTCCTCGAATCCGACATGCCCCGCTACCTGTGGAACTCGGTGCTGATCACCGTGCCCACGGTGATCGGCGCGGTGGCGCTGTCCTGCATGACGGGCTTCGCCCTGGGCATCTACCGGTTCCGCGGCAACCTGCTGATCTTCTTCATGTTCATCGCGGGCAACTTCGTGCCCTTCCAGATCCTGATGGTGCCGGTGCGCGACCTGACCGTGGACCTCAACCTCTATGACACCAAGCTGGGGCTGGTGCTGTTCCACGTCGCCTTCCAGACCGGGTTCTGCACCCTGTTCATGCGCAACTTCATCCGCGCCCTGCCCTACGAGCTGATCGAGGCGGCCCGGGTCGAGGGCGTGGCCGAGTGGCGGATCTTCTGGTACGTCGTTCTGCCGCTGATGAAACCCGCGATCGCGGCGCTGGCGGTGCTGATCTTCACCTTCATCTGGAACGACTATTTCTGGGCGGTGGTGCTGACACAGGGCCCCGACGCGCAGCCGGTCACCGCGGGCATCACCTCGTTCAATAGCCAGTTCGTGGCGCAGTACCACCTGATGAGCGCGGGCAGCATCGTCGCGGCCCTGCCGCCGGTGGCCATGTTCTTCCTGATGCAGCGCCACTTCATCGCCGGGCTGACGCTGGGGGCCGTGAAGTGATGCAGACCTGGCGACTCGATGACGAGATCCAGACCGTGGTCCTGGCCGCCCCCGAGGGCGGCCTGCCCGGGATCGCCTACTGGGGCGCGCCCCTGCCCGCCTCCGAGGATCTGGCCACGCTGGCCGCGGCGCAGGTGGTCGACGTCTCGGGCGGGATGATGGACGCCACCGCACCGATCTCGGTCTGCCCCGAGGCGCGGCGCGCCTTCCCGGGCCAGCCCGGGCTGCGGCTGAGCGATGCGCAGGGCCGCGCGGTGACGCCCTGCCTCGCGCTCGGCACGGTCGAGGCCGGCCCCGACCGGTTCGAGGCCACGGCCAGCGAGGGCGGCATCACCTACCAGCTGTCGCTGCACCTGCGCGAGGGCCTGCTGGTCTCGAAAGCGGCACTGGAGATGGACGCCCCCCACCGCGTCGAGTGGCTGGCCGCGCCGGTCCTGCCCGTGCCGGCGCAGAGCGACGGACTGACCGATGTCTCGGGCCGCTGGATCGGCGAGTTCCAGCTGCAGCGCCATGACTGGCGTCCCGGCATCCACCTGCGCGAGGCACGGCAGGGCCGCTCGGGCCATGAACATCCGCCCTTCGCGCTGCTGACCACGCCGGGCACCACGAATGCTGCGGGCGAGGTCTGGGCGCTGGCCTATGGCTGGCCGGGCGGGCATCGCATGGTCGCCGAGGAACTGCCCGACGGGCGCCGCCAGATCCAGTTCGGACACGCCACCGGCGCCTATGACGGGCTGGTCACGCGGGTCGAGAGCGCCGAGCTGACCGGCGCCTACAGCGCGGCCGGGCTGAACGGGGCGGCGGTGCGCCTGCAGCGCCACCTGCGCGCCCTGACCGCACCCCGCGCCCGCCAGCCGCGCCCGGTGCATTACAACTGCTGGGAGGCGGTCTATTTCGACCATGACCGCGCCGTGCTGGACGAGATCGCCGAGCAGGCGGCCGAGCTGGGCGCCGAGCGTTTCGTGCTCGACGATGGCTGGTTCGGCCGGCGTGACGATGACACGACCAGCCTGGGCGACTGGGAGATCGACCCGCGCAAATGGCCCGACGGGCTGGCGCCCTTCGCCGAATACGTGCGCGACCTGGGCATGGGCTTCGGTCTCTGGGTCGAGCCCGAGATGGTCAATTTCGACAGCGCGCTCTACCGTGCCCATCCCGACTGGCTGCTTGGCCCCGCCGACCAGCCGCCCGGGCGCCAGCAATACGTGCTGGACCTCGCGCAAGAGGCCGTGCGCGACCACCTGTTCAAACGGCTCGACGCGGTGCTCTCGAGCGCGCCGATCGAGTACCTGAAATGGGATCACAACCGCCTGCTGCCCATGGTGGACGCCGCGCAGGTGGCGGGGCTCTACGACCTGCTCGACCGGCTGCACGCCGCGCACCCGACGGTCGAGATCGAAAGCTGCGCCTCGGGCGGCGGGCGGATCGACCTCGGCATCCTGTCGCGCACCCAGCGGGTCTGGCTGTCCGACAGCAACGACGCGCTGGAACGCCTGCGCATCCAGCATGACGCCGCGCTGTTCCTGCCCGCCGCGATCACCGGCAGCCATGTCGGCCCACGCACCTGCCACACTTCGGGCCGGGTGCTGGACATGTCCTTCCGCGGCTGGGTGGCCGCCCAGCGCCACATGGGCTTCGAGATGGACCCGCGCGAGCTGACCGAGGACGAGGCCGCCACGCTGCGCGAGATCACCCTGTGGTGGAAGACCAACCGCGACTGGCGCATGCAGGCCGACATCCTGCGGCTCGACAGCCGCGACCCCGCGGTGATCGCCGAGGCGCAGCTGGCCCAGGATGGCAGCCGCTTCGTGGTCTTTGTCGGGCAGGCCGCGACCTCGGCCCAGATCGCGCCCCGGCCGCTGGCGCTGTGCGGGCTGGACCCCGAAGCGATGTACGAGGTCGACCTCGTGAACCGCGACCAGGCCTCGCACCTGTCGCGGGGGGCGATGCCGATCAAGGACGGCCCGCTGACGCTGAGCGGACAGGCCCTGATGCGCCACGGGCTGACCCTGCCCTGGCGCTTCCCGGGCACGATGTGGGTGGTCGAGGGCCGCCGCCTCTGAGCGCACCCGCCCCCGGACAGGAACCGGTGCGCGCCTGTCGCGCGCATCGTTGGACGACAAGGAAAGACACGCACCATGGCAGAGACGACACCGGACTGGATAGCCGCCGATTGGGGGACGTCGCACCTGCGTCTCTGGCTGATGAGCGACACGGGCCGGGTGCTCGACCGACGCTCCTCCGACCAGGGCATGGGCCGGCTGACCCGCGACGGCTACGCGCCGGTGCTGAACGCGGCCCTGGCCGATGTGCTGCCCGCCTCCGGGCGACTGCCGGTGATCTGCTGCGGCATGGCCGGCTCGCGCCAGGGCTGGGCCGAGGCGCCCTATGCCGCGGTGCCCTGCGCGCCCCCCGGGGCGCCGCAGGCCACCCGCATCACCTGCGACCATTTCGACGTGCATATCCTGCCCGGCATCAAGCAGACCGCGCCCGCCGACGTGATGCGCGGCGAGGAAACCCAGATCGCCGGGCTGCTGGCCGCGACGCCCGGGTTCGACGGCATCGCCTGCCTGCCCGGCACCCATACGAAATGGGCGCATCTGAGCGCCGGCGAGGTGGTCAGCTTCCGCACCTTCATGACCGGCGAGATGTTCGCCCTGCTCTCCGACCAGTCGGTGCTGCGCCACTCGGTGCAGGGGCCGGGCTGGGATGACGCGGCCTTCGACGAGGCCGTCTCGGACGCGATCTCGACCCCGGCCAACGTGGCCGCACGGCTTTTCGGGCTCCGAGCCGCCGCGTTGCTCGAGGGGCTTTCGGCCGATACCGCGCGAGCGCGCCTCTCGGGGCTGCTGATCGGGATGGAACTGGCCGCGTCGCGCCCCTATTGGCTGGGCCAGCCGGTGCGCATCGTGGGCGAGGACGGCATCGGCGCGGCCTACCTGCGCGCGCTGCAGGCACAGGGTGCCGAGGTCGCCACCACCCCCGCCCAGGACATCACGCTCAAGGGCCTCACGGCCGCCTACGCACAACTGAAGGACACCACCGCATGAGCCGCAACATCATCGCCATCCTGCGCGGGCTGCACCCGGACGAAGCCTGCGACATGACCGACGCGCTGGTCGGTGCGGGCATCACCCGGATCGAGGTGCCGCTGAACTCGCCCGATCCCTATGACAGCATCGCGCGGATGATCGAACATGCGGGCGACCGCGCCCTGATCGGCGCCGGCACCGTGCTCGACACCGACGCGGTGGCGCGGCTGGCCGGGCTGGGCGCCGGCATGGTGGTCTCGCCCGACTGCAACCTGCAGGTCATCGCCGCCACCAAGGCGGCCGGGATGCTGTCCTTCCCCGGCGTGTTCACCGCGACCGAATGCTTTGCCGCGCTGCGCGCCGGGGCGGACGGGCTGAAATTCTTCCCCGCCTTCAAGCTGGGGCTCGACGGCTACAAGGCGCTGAGCGCGGTGCTGCCCAAGGGCACCGACAGCTATGCCGTGGGCGGGGTCGGCGCCGATGATTTCGCCGCATGGCGCGCCGCCGGCATCGCCGGCTTCGGCATCGGCTCCGAGCTCTACAAGCCCGGCCTCGACGCCGCCGAGGTGGGCCGCCGCGCCGCGGTCATGGTCGCGGCCTACGACGCCCTGCCCGACTGATCCCAAGACCCGAACGGAGACCCCATGCAGCGCACGCTCGGCACCTGCTACTACCCCGAACACTGGCCCCGCGAGACCTGGGAGGAGGACGCACGCCGCATGGCCGAGGCGGGCCTGACCTGGGTGCGCATCGGCGAGTTCGCCTGGTCGCGGCTGGAGCCCGAAGAGGGCCGGTTCGACTGGGACTGGCTGGACGACGCGATCGCGGTGCTGGGCGCGGCCGGCCTGCGCGTGGTGTTGGGCACGCCCACCGCCACGCCGCCGCGCTGGGTGGTGGACAAGCATCCCGACATGCTGGCCGTGGACGAACAGGGCCGCCCCCGCAAGTTCGGCTCGCGCCGGCATTACTGCTTCAGCCATCAAGGCTATCTCGGCGAATGCCGCCGCATCGTGACCGAGCTGGCCCGGCGCTATGGCCGCAACCCGCATGTGGCGGCCTGGCAGACGGACAATGAATATGGCTGCCACGACACGATCCTGTCCTACTCGGACGCGGCGCGCGCGGGTTTCCGCGACTGGCTCGCGCAGCGCTACCAATCCGTCGATGCGCTCAACCGCGCCTGGGGCAACGTGTTCTGGTCGATGGAATATGACCGCTTCGACCAGGTCGACCTGCCCAACCTGACGGTGACCGAGCCGAACCCCGCCCATGTGCTGGCCTTCCGGCGGTTCTCCTCGGACCAGGTGGTGCGCTTCAACCGCGTGCAGGTGGACATCCTGCGCGCCCATACCGACGCGCCGCTGATCCACAACTACATGGGCCGGATCACCGATTTCGACCATTTCAAGGTGGGCGCCGATCTGGACGTGGCCAGCTGGGACAGCTACCCGCTGGGCTTTCTCGAGGATCGCGTCGGCGCCCCGCCCGAGCGGCAACGGGCCTATGCACGGCAGGGCGACCCCGATTTCCAGGCCTTCCACCACGATCTCTACCGCGCCGTCGGGCGCGGGCGCTGGTGGGTGATGGAACAGCAGCCCGGCCCGGTGAACTGGGCCCCCTACAACCCCGCCCCCCTGCCCGGGATGGTCCGGCTGTGGAGCTGGGAGGCCTTCGCCCATGGCGCCGAGGCGGTGTGCTATTTCCGCTGGCGGCAGGCGCCCTTCGCGCAGGAGCAGATGCATGCCGGCCTGCTGCGCCCCGACAGCGCCGAGGCGCCGGGCCTGGCCGAGGCCCGGCAGGTCGCGGCCGAGCTGGCCGAGGCGCCCGAGGTCGTGCCGCACCGCGCCCGGGTGGCGCTGGTCTTTGATTACGATGCCGATTTCGCTTGGGCGGTGCAGCCGCATGGCCGCGGGCTCAGCTATTTCGGGCTGGTCTTCGACACCTACCGCGCGCTGCGCCGGGCGGGGCTGTCCATCGACATCCTGCCGCCCGACCCGGACGCACTTGAGGGCTATGCCGCGATCTTCGCGCCCGGGCTGATGCACATGGCCGCACCGTTCAAGGCCGCGCTGGCCGAAAGCGATGCGCTGGTCGTGGCCGGGCCGCGCAGCGGGGCCCGCGACCTCGACATGGCCATCCCCGAGGGGCTGCCACCCGGCCTGCCCGGCGCCGATCTGCGCGTCGCCCGGGTCGAGAGCCTGCGCCCCGACATGCCCGTACCCCTGTCGGGCGGCGGCCATGTGCTGCATTACCGCGAGGAACTGGAGGGCCGGCTGGACACGATCATCGCCGCCGAGGACGGCGCCCCCTTCGCGGTCCATGCGGGCGGGCATCTCTACCTCGCCGGCTGGGGCGACGAGGATGCGCTCGACCGGGTGATCGCCTGGGTCTGCGACAAGACCGGGATCGAGGTGCTGACCCTGCCAGAGGGCGTGCGCGTGCGCGACACCGGGACCGAGCGGTTCTGGTTCAACTATTCCGACCGCCACGCCGCCACACCGGCCGGGCCCATCCCGCCCGCAGGCGTGCTGCGCCGGCCCCGCGCCTGACCTCGACCACCTTCAGCGTGATCCGGCCCGTCCGGTCGGCACGAGGTCACGCACATTGATCGACGTGCGGGTCGGCGGCGCGGTGCACAAGGCCGACCCCCTCAGTCGGCAGGGGCCGCTTAGCGCAGCGTGGTCGCCCGCACCCACCAGCCGGGATGCGCGGCCGAGAGTTCCGCGGCGCAGGCCTCGGCCGCCGCCGCGTCTTCGAACAGGCCGAAACAGGTCGCGCCCGAGCCCGACATGCGCGCCAGATCAGCCCCCTTCAGCGCGTCGAGCACCTCGGCGATGACCGGGGCACAGGCGATGGCGGGGGCCTGCAGGTCGTTGCGCTGCGTTGCCAGCCAGCGCAGAGTGGCCGCGGTGCCGCCGCCCTCGGGCCAGGGCGTCATCGGCGCGTTGTCGGGGCTGGCCAGCGCGGCGAACACCTCTGGCGTGGCGACCGAGACGCCCGGGTTGACCAGCACGGCCGGGATCGGCGCCATGGTCAGGGGCAACACCCGCTCGCCGATGCCGGCCATATGCGCGGCATGAGCCACGGTGCAGACCGGCACGTCGGCACCCAGCGTCAGCGGATCGACCGGTGCAGGGCGGCCGAAGGCCGCCTCCATCGCGCGCAGCACCGCGGCCGCGTCCGAGGATCCGCCCCCCACGCCCGCCGCCGCGGGCAGTTGCTTGTCCAGCGTGATCGCCACCGGCGCGCCAAAGGCCTGGGCCGCGCGCCAGCACAGGTTGCGCGCATCATTCGGCACCCCCTCTGCAAAGGGGCCCGTCACGCTCAGCGAGATCTCGTCCGCAGGGCGCACCGTCACCCGGTCGCCGATATCGGCGAACATGACCAGCGAATCGAGCAGGTGATAGCCGTCGTCGCGTCGGCCGGTCACGTGCAGCGTCAGGTTGACCTTAGCCGGCGCAAAGGCCTCAGCGGGTGTCGTCATTGGCCATTTGCAGGGGCGGTGCGCCTTCCTCGGCCAGCACCTGGTCCAGCCCCACCTCGATCTTGCGGCGGATACGGTCCGGGTCGGCCTCTTCGGCGGCATCCTCCCAGTCGACGAAAGACAGCGCGCGACGCCACATGAACTCGGCCTCGCGATGGCGCCCGACGGCCCAGTAGACATCGCCAAGGTGGTCGTTCACGATCGGGTCGATCGGCATCAGCTCGGCGGCGCGTTCCATATGGGCCACCGCCTCCTCGTAGCGGCCCAGCCGGTAGAGCACCCAGCCCAGGCTGTCGACGATATAGCCGCTATCGGGCCGCGCGGCGACAGCGCGCTCAATCAGGTTCAGCGCCTCGTCCAGCTTGATCTGCTTCTCGACCAGCGAATAGCCGAGATAGTTCAGCACCTGCGGCTGCTCGGGGTTGAGCTCGAGCGCGCGGCGGAAATCGGCCTCGGCCTGCTCCCACTCGTCCATCCGCTCATAGGAGATGCCGCGCGCGTAGAAGATGAACCATTGCCGCTCGGTGATCTCGGCCACCTGGTCCAGCGCGGTGGTATAGGCGGCGACGGCGTCGTCGTACCGCTCCATCCGGCGCATCAGGTCGCCCAGCGTGGAATGCACGATGGGCAGCTCGCCATGCGTCTCGGCCAACGCGGCCAGAACCGCGACGGCCTGTTCCAGCTTGTCCTGGGCCTGCAGCGCATCGGCTCGGCCCAGCTCGGCCGCGTGATAGGCCGGGTGCGCCTTGGGCACGGCGGCATAGGTCTCGACCGCGAGGTCGAACTGCCCCATCTCGTCCAACACTTCGGCCGACAGCAGGATGGCGTCCACATGGGTGGGGCGCAGGAACTCGGCCAGCCGCGCATAGAGCAGGGTCAGGTCGTCATTGCGCTCCGACGACAGGGCCGCGGCAAGCGTGTAGAACACCTCCGCCACCCCGTCGCGCGCCGTCTCGGCATGGGTGAAGGGCACCTGTTGGCCACTGTCGAGCGCCTCGCGCAGCGCCGCCAACCCCGGGTCCAGGTCGGCGCCGAAGCTGGTGTCGATCAGCGCCACGGCATCGCCGTTGCGGTCCAGCTGCGACAGGATCTCGGCGCGGGCCATGATACCGCGCCGCGTGGCGGTCATGCTGCCGGCGGCGGCATCGGCAAAGATCGCCTCGGCCTCGCGGAACGCACCGACCGAGGCCAGCGCCAGCGCCTTGTGATAGGATGAGAACGGCGCCAGCCCCTGCATCCGGCCAACCTCGTCAAAGGCCTCGAGCGCGGCGTCGCGATCCCCGTTGCCCAGAAGCGCCCAGGCCCGGACCAGCCCGTCGGCCAGCGGCCCCAGCCCGCGCTGCGCCTCGATGGCGCTGAGCACGCCGGCATAATCCTGCGCCCGGACATCCTGCGAGATCAGCGCCATCTGGCCCAGCTCGCTGGCATAGCCCTGCTGGCCGAGGCGCCCGGCCAGGTCGGCGGCCAGGTTCAGCTTGCCGAGCGAGATATTGGCGTAGATCGCCCGCTCCAGCAGCTCCGGCTTGCCCGGGTCATGCGCCAGGGCGCGGCCGTAATAGCGTGCCGCCGCCTCGAAATCGCCCAGGAAACTGGCCTGACGCGCGGCGAGGTAATCCCCGGACACGCCGGTCGCCGCCGCCCCCAGGGGCGCGGTCAGCGCGCATGCCAGCACGCCGGCACGGATCGTCTTGGCCCAAACAGTCAATGCGCCTCTCCTGTCATATGGTTTTGACAGAGCCTAGAGCGCCCTTTGCAGCATGGCAATCGCGCCGGTCGCCCCGCCGGCGCCGATCCGCCCCTGCTCACGCAGCCGTGTCACCCTGTCATCCCATCCCGGGCACCGCGTCGCGATATTGCCGCAACACGCCCAGCTGCACCGCCGAGACCGGCTGCACGAAGCCCAGCGCGCCGCCTTGCCCGGTCAGCCGCGTGACATCCGCCGGCAGCGCCTGGTGCAGCACCTCGACCGCGACCCGCGTGCCCGGCTGACAGCCCAGGTCGCCGCGATAGAGCAGCCCGCTCTCGCTGACATTGCGCACCTGAACGGCGACACGGCCCGACGGCGTGTCCACCGCCAGCGCCCAGGCGCTGGGCCAGCGTTGTGCCCTGTATTTCACCCGATCCTCCTGCCGCTGCCGAATGCAGACGCAGGATGGACCGGGAAAGGTTCAGATTTCCTGAACAGACTCACATGTTGGGATAGTTCGGCCCGTCCCCGCCCTGCGGCACGGTCCAGTTGATGTTCTGCGCCGGATCCTTGATGTCGCAGGTCTTGCAATGCACGCAGTTCTGGAAGTTGATCACGAAGCGCGCGCGGCCATTGTCGTCCTTGACGAACTCGTAGACCCCGGCCGGGCAATAGCGCTGGGACGGCCCGTCATATTTGGGCAGGTTGTCCATCACCGGCACCATGTCGTTCTTCAGCTTCAGATGCGCCGGCTGGCTTTCTTCATGGTTCGTGAAGGAAAAGCTGACATTGGTCAGCCGATCGAAGCTGAGCGTGCCGTCGGGTTTCGGGTACTCGATCGGCTGGTGTTGCGCGGCCAGCTCGGTCGCCTCGGCATCGGTCTTGCCGTGTTTCATCGTGCCGAAAAGCGACATGCCCAGCAGGTCGTTGGTCCACATGTCCAGACCGCCCAGCCCCAGGCTGGCGGTCAGGCCCCATTTCGACCACATCGGCTTGACATTGCGGACCTTCTTGAGGTCCTGCCCGATCGGCCCGCGGCGCACCGTCTTCTCGTAATCGGACAGCTCGTCGCTGGCCCGGCCGGCCTGCAGCGCGGCATGCGCCGCCTCGGCCGCGGCCTTGCCCGAGAGCATCGCGTTGTGGTTGCCCTTGATGCGCGGCACGTTGACCATGCCCACCGAGCAGCCCAGCAGCGCGACACCCGGCGCCACCATCTTGGGCATGGATTGCCAGCCGCCCTCGCTGATCGCGCGGGCGCCATAGGCCACGCGCTTGCCGCCCTTCAGCAGTTCGGCCACCATCGGGTGATGCTTGAAGCGCTGGAACTCCATGTAGGGGTAGAGATGCGGGTTGCGGTAGTTCAGGTGCACCACGAAGCCCACATAGACCTGGTTGTTCTCGAGATGGTAGATGAACGACCCGCCGCCGGCATTCGAGCCCAGCGGCCAGCCCATCGTGTGGGTGACGCGCCCCTCGTGATGCTTCTCGGGATCGACCTCCCAGATCTCCTTCATGCCGAGCCCGTATTTCTGCGGCTCGTGCCCGGCGGCCAGGTCGTATTTCGCGATCACCTCCTTGGACAGCGATCCGCGCACGCCCTCGCCGAGGAAGACATACTTGCCCAGCAGCTCCATCCCCGGCTCGTAGCCCGGTCCCGGCGTGCCGTCGGCATTGCGGCCGAACTCACCCGCGACCACGCCGCGCACCTCGCCATCCGCGCCGTAGACCAGCTCGGAGCAGGCCATGCCGGGGAAGATCTCGACGCCCAGCGCCTCGGCCTGCTCGGCCATCCAGCGACAGACATTGCCCATCGAGACGATGTAGTTGCCGTGATTGTTCATCAGCGGCGGCATGGGCAGGTTGGGAATGCGCAGCTTGCCCGCCTCGCCCAGCATGTAGAACTGGTCCTCGCGCACGGGCACGTTCAGCGGCGCGCCCTTCTCCTTCCAGTCGGGGATCAGCGCGTTCAGCCCCACCGGGTCCAGCACGGCGCCCGACAGGATATGCGCCCCGATCTCCGAGCCCTTTTCCAGCAGCACGACATCCAGCCCGGGATCCAGCTGTTTCAGCCGGATCGCCGCCGACAGACCCGCGGGCCCGCCGCCCACGATGACCACATCATATTCCATCGACTCGCGCGTGACGTCGCTCATGCCTACTCCTTCAATGGGACCGGTCACCGGGCGGATCCGCGCGGCACCGGACGGGTTTGACGAGAGGTAGCGCGGCGCTGCGGCATCCGTCAATGCGCCCGCAGCGTCATAAGCGCGCGGCCCCGCTGACGCAGCGTCGCAGCCATGAAAAAGGCCCGCGCATGATCGGCGCGGGCCATGTCTCATGCCTGATATGGCGCAGGTCTCAGAGGATCACGTCATCGCTCAGCGGGAACGGATCGATCCCCTCGACGATCAGGAACAACGTGCCGTCCGCCAGGACCTCGGTATTCCCGGAGCCGTCCGGGCTCAGCGAGTAGGAGAGTGCCCCGATCGCAGAGAAGTCGAGCGTGTCGATATCGTCCTCGAAATCGGTGATCGTATCCACGCCCCCGCCAGCCGCAAAGACGAAGACATCCGCATCGGCACCGCCAGACATCAGGTCATCCGCCGCGCCGCCTTCCAGCGTGTCCATGCCATCGCCACCCGACATGATATCGCCGTTGCCTTGCGTCGCGGCCGTCGGCGTCAGCGTCTGTCCCGAGATCAGCAGATCATCGCCCGACCCGCCCTCGATCGTGTCGGTATCGGCGGTGAACCAGTCATCCCCGCCGGTGATCGTGTCGTTCCCCGACCCGCCCTGCAGAAGCTGCGCCCCGTTCGCGCCAAAGAGTTCGTCGTCTCCGGCACCGCCATCCAGCGTGTCCCGTCCGTAGGCATTGCCACTGACCGCGTCAGCATAAAGCACGTCATCCGCAGCACCGCCGACGATGCTGTCGGTCCCGGACCCACCCGACATGATGTCGCCGCGCGCCTGAAACGCAGTCATTGGCGTCAATACCTGCCCCGAGATCAGCAGGTCGTTGCCGCCGCCACCCTCGATCGTGTCGGTATCGGCGGTGAACCAGTCATCCCCGCCAGTGATCGTGTCATTGCCCCAACCACCGATCAGCAGTTGCGCCCCGTTGCCACCGATCAAGCTGTCATCGCCGATCCCGCCATCCAGGGTATCCCGGCCGAACGAGTTACCATCTTCCGAGGCGGCATACATGACGTCATCGCCCTGCTCGCCCTTCATCCAGTCCGTGCCGGAGCCGCCTTCCATCGTGTCATTGCCCGACTCGCCGTCCATCGTGTCGCGGCCCTGCTCGCCTTTCATCCAGTCATCACCCTCGCCGCCAAGCATCAGGTCATTGCCGGATTCGCCGTCCATCGTGTCGTTGTCGAGCCCACCTTCCAGCGTGTCATTGCCCTCGCCGCCCAGCAGCAGGTCGCGGCCCTGCTCGCCCTTCATCCAGTCGTCGTCGAGCCCGCCTTCCAGCGTGTCATCACCGGCCTCGCCATCCATCGTGTCGCGGCCCTGCTCGCCTTTCATCCAGTCATTGCCCTCGCCGCCAAGCATCAGGTCATTGCCGGATTCGCCGTCCATCGTGTCATTGTCGAGCCCGCCTTCCAGCGTGTCATTGCCCTCTCCGCCCAGCAGCAGGTCGAAGCCCAGCCCGCCCTTGATCGAGTCATCGTCGAGATCGCCGGACAGCACGTCATCGCCCGCCTCGCCGTCGATCGTGTCATTGCCGGCAAGACCGTGATAGGTGTCGTCGCCCTCGAGAAGCGCGATCAGGTCGCCCAGAAACGACCCCGTCAGACTGTCATTTCCACTTGTCGGCATAATTCTGTCCCCTGAAAATATCCCCGGCCGGCGCACCACTCGCCCATCGCCGTCATCAGCATACCCGGCTTGGCGAAATCATGGCGAACTTCTTGCAATTCCCCCCGGGATGCAGGGCATTCGACGCAATCCACGGAATTTGCTTACCAAACGTAAACAAATTCCCCGCACTCACAGCCCCGCATGCCGCGATTCCGGCGAATCGCCCGATTCGAGACCGGCCCCACACGCCTCGTCGCCGCGTCTTTCGCGCCCGCAACCGGGGCTGCACGCGAAAACCTGCTGGCAGCGCGCCCCGCTTGGCTTTACATCCCGCGCTCACCGCACGACCATCAGACGACACGCGAGTTCCCCAGGGAAGACCGACCCGACATGGAAAAGATCCTGATCACCCGCGCGGGCTTCACCGCGCTCGAGACCGAACTGAAACAGCTGAAAAGCGTCGAACGCCCGGCCATCATCCAGGCCATCGCCGAGGCGCGCGAGCTGGGCGACCTGAAGGAAAACGCCGAGTACCATTCGGCCCGCGAGAAGCAGGGCTTCATCGAGGGCCGCATCAAGGAACTCGAAGGCGTGATCGGCCTGGCCGAGGTCATCGACCCCAAGACGCTGTCCGGCGCCGTCAAGTTCGGCGCCACCGTCACCGTGGTCGACGAGGACACGGACGAAGAGAAGACCTGGCAGATCGTGGGCGAACACGAAGCGAACATCGAAAAAGGTCTGCTCAACGTCAAATCCCCCATTGCGCGGGCGCTGATCGGCAAGGAAGAAGGCGACAGCGTCGAGGTCCGCACCCCCGGCGGCGAGAAGTCCTACGAGATCCTGTCGATCACCTACCAGTAAGGCAGACCGCGCATGGCCGATCAGAACCAGGCCCGTCCCACGCTTCCCGGGCTCTATGACCGCGGCGTCGAGGCCGGCGTGACCGGGGTCGAGATGGTCGCCGTGGCGCTGACCGTGTTCTGGCTCGGCCTGTCGGGCTGGTATTTCGCCGCTTCCGATGGCGGCACCGACAGCAGCCTGCGCTTCCTGCTGGTGCTCATGGTGATCCTGCTGCCCATCGCGCTGATCTGGGTGGCGGCAATCACCATCCGCACCTCGCGCGTGCTGCGCGACGAAAGCGCCCGGCTGCAGGCCGCGGTGGACGCGCTGCGCCAGGCCTATGTCAGCCAGGCCCAGACCGGGCGGCAGGACCAGCCGCATCCCGGCATCCTCAAGCGGCTGGACGAGATCTCGGGCGCGCAGCGCAATGTCGAGGCCACGCTGGCCATGCTGGGCGGCATCCGCCAGGCCGAGGGCGGCACCCGCCCCGCCGGCGCCCCCCCACAGGGCAGCGGCGAGGACCAGCCCAGCCTGTCGCTCGGCACGCCCGCCGAGGCGCTGCAGCCGCCGCTGGCCAATGCCGATTTCATCCGCGCGCTGCATTTTCCCGAAACCGCCGAGGACGAGGACGGCTTTGCCGCGCTGCGCCGCGCGCTTAAGGACCGCAACGCCGCAAGGCTGATTCAGGCCGCGCAGGACGTGCTCACCCTGCTCAGCCAGGATGGCATCTACATGGACGACCTGCGCCCCGACATGGCCCGCCCCGAGGTCTGGCGCGCCTTCGCCCAGGGCGCGCGCGGCCGCGCCATCGCCGGGCTGGGCGGTGTGCGCGACCGCTCCTCGCTGGCGCTGGCCGCCGGGCGCATGAAACAGGACCCGATCTTCCGCGACGCGGCGCATCACTTCCTGCGCCGCTACGACCAGAGCCTCGCCGCCTTCGAGCCCGAGGCCAGCGACGAGGAGATCTCGGCCTTTGCCGCGACCCGCACCTCGCGCGCCTTCATGCTGCTGGGCCGCGTGGCGGGCACGTTCGACTGAGGGGGCTCCGCCCCCGGCGCTGCGCGCCTCCCCCGGGAGTATTTGGAGAAAGATGAAAGGCAGGTCGCACCCCGTCTTTCATCTTTCCAGAAATACTCATTTCGGCGCCCGCCACCAAGCGCACCGCCGGGCCCGGCGCATTGCCGCCGGATGCGGGCTGGGGTAAGCCCGGCGGAAAGCGAACCAGACGGTCCACATGTCCAGAGACACGATCCGATCCGCCTATCTGCGCGGGATGCGCGGGGGCGGCCCCTTCATCCTTGTCGTGGTGCCCTTCGCCATGATGTTCGGCGTGGTGGCAACCAAGGCCGGGCTGAGCCTCTTCGAGACGCTGAGCTTCTCGGTGGTGGTGATTGCCGGCGCCTCGCAGTTCACCGCGCTGCAGCTGATGGGAGAGGACGCGCCGACGCTGGTGGTCATCGCCTCGGCGCTGGCGGTCAACCTGCGCATGGCCATGTACTCGGCCTCGATCACGCCGCATCTGGGCCCGCTGCCGCTACACAAGCGGGCGCTGGCCGCCTACCTGCTGGTCGACCAGGTCTATGCCGCCTCGATCCTCGATTACGAGGCGCGCCCGCGGCAGAGCCTGTCGGAGAAATTCGCCTTCTTCCTGGGTGTGGCGACGCCGATCTGTCCTAACTGGTATCTGTTCACGCTGGTGGGCGCCTGGGTGGGCGAGGCGATTCCGCCGGGGACCGGGCTGGACATGGTTCTGCCACTGGCCTTCATCGCCATGATCGGCCCGGCGCTGCGCACCCGCGCCCATGTGGGCGCGGCGTTGAGCGCCACGGGGCTTGCGCTGCTGATGGCCTGGCTGCCCTACAACCTGGGCCTGCTGGTCGCGGCGATGGGCGGGATGGTCGTGGGGGCCGAGATCGAACGGCGGCGCGAGGCGACATGATCGACAAGGACAATCTCTGGATCGTCATCGCGGCGCTGGGGCTGGGCTCGTTCGGGCTGCGCTTCGTCTTCCTGGGCCTCGTGGGCGACCGCGCGCTGCCGCCCTGGCTGCTGCGCCACCTGCGCTACACGGCCGTCGCCGTGATGCCGGCGCTGGTCGCGCCCTTGGTGGTCTGGCCTGCCGCCAATGACGGGCAGCCCGACCCGGTGCGCCTGTCGGCGGCGCTGCTGGCGCTGGCGGTGGGCTACCTGACGAAGAACATCTATGCCGCCATGGGCACCGGCGGCGCGGTCATGCTGGGTGCCGCCTACCTGCCCGGGCTCTGAGCCCCGGGCAGGCGCGAAGGGGTCTACTGCGCCTGGGCGCGTTGCAGGCGCGCCAATTGCTGCGCCTCGAACTCGGCCACGGCCTTTTCCTTGTCCTCGTCGTCATCCTCGTAGAGCTTGCGCTCGGTCACGCCGGGGATGCGGGCGAACTGCTCGGCCACGCGGTTGGGGAACCAGCCCCGCTCGACCGATTCGAAGCCCGGCAGGCGGCTGATCACGCCGGAGGTCGACAGCGCGCATTGCGAGGCCGGCGCGGGGCCGTTCGCCTCGGCGAGACGCAGCGCCATCTCGGCCACTTCGGGCGCGACGCGCACGCTCTGGATGCGCACGTGGTAGGTGCTGCGGGCATGCGCGCTCTCGTAGAACTGGCGCACCTCGGGGGTGACACCGTAGAGCACGTCATCCACCTCGGGCACGGTGCGCAGCGCCACCGAGCCGGCCGGGTCGAACACCACCCGCTGGCTGGGCGCATTGATCAGCATGCTGGAATGCGCGCCATTGCCGGTGCGGTTGTTGATCATCGTGTAGAGCACGATCTCGGGCGGGCCGTCATGCCGGTAGGCGAAGCGGGCCACCTCTTCGGGCGAGGCATCGGGCCGGAAGGAGGCGTCGCACCCGCTCAGGGTGACGGTCGCGACCAGCGCGAGCATGAGCCAGCGCAGTTTCATCACCATGGTCACTGTCCTGTCCGCGGCGCGGATCAGGTGTTGAACACGGCGAGGAAGACCACGATGGCGAGGATCACGATCACCGAGCGGATGGTGAAGGTGATGAAGCCCTCGAAGGTCTTCTCTTGTTCGGTGACATCCATGCTGCCATGCTTGTGCTCTGCCATGTCGCGGCTCCTGTTCCTGCGTTCGGCACAGGAATTACCGGAATTCGCCGCGCCTGTCACGATGCCAAAGCCGCGCGCGGGTCGCCCATATGTCGCAGTGTGGCGCGCGCGCCTGCCCGGTCAGGCGGCCTGCCAGGCCCAGGCGCCGTCGTCGCGGCGCTGCCGCGTCGCGCGGCCCGTGTGCCAGAGATGCAGGCAATGGGCCATCGCCTCGACCAGCGCCAGCCCGTATTCGCCCGGCCCGATGCGGCGCTTGAAGAGCGGGGCAAAGCACTCGCCCGCCGCTTTCGGCGTGGCGATATGGGCGTGCAGCCGCTCCAGCGCGCCGTGATGATTGTCGATCAGCTGCGCCATGCGCAGCGGCAACCCGGTGAAGGGCAGCTTGTGACCGCCCAGCACCAGTTGGTCGGGGCGCGCCAGCGTGGCCAGCCGCTCGCAGGCCTCCAGCCATTCGCCCACCGGGTCGGCCTCGGGCTCGGTCGCGTAGACCCCGATATTGGAGCTGATCGAGGGCAGCATCTGGTCGCCCGCCAGTACCAGCCCGTCATCGCGCGACCACAGCGTCGCGTGTTCCGGCGCGTGGCCGTTGCCCACGTGCACGTCCCAGTCACGCCCGCCGGCGCGAATCACGTCGCCCTGCCGGATCCGGGTGAAGCCCAGCGGCAGCGGCGCCACGCAATCGGCGAAGTTGAAGGGGCGCTCCTCCATCCGCTGGGACAGGATCTCCGGGTCCATGCCGCAGGCGCGCCAATAGGCCACCGTCTCGGGCGAGGGGCGGTCCTGCGCATCCAGCTGCAGCATCCGCGCAAAAAGCCAGGCGGTGCGGGTCGTGACCAGCTCGGCACCGTGGTCCTGCTGGAACCAGCCGGCCAGCCCCACATGGTCGGGATGGTGATGGGTGACGATGACGCGCCGGATCGGCCGGCCCTTCAGCGGGCCCTCCAGCGCCGCCTGCCAGAGCACGCGCGACTTGCGCGTGTCGAACCCGGTATCGACCAGCGTCCAGCCATCGCCCTCGTCCAGCGCGTAGACATTCACGTGGTCCAGCTTCATCGGCAGCGGCTGGCGCAGCCAGAGCACGCCCTCGGCCACCTCGACCGCCGCCCCGGGTTCGGGCGGGGTTTCCCACGGGTAGCGGATGGCCTCGCCCGCACCGTCCATCATGCCACGAGATCCTCGGGCGACAGCGCCATCAGGCTGTCGGCCCCGCTGCGCGCATGGGCCAGGCAGCCCGCGGTCTCGGGCAGGATGCGTTCGATGTAGAACCGGGCCAGCCGCGCCTCGCCCCCCTCGCGCCGGGCCATGGCAGCGCGCAGGTGATAGCCCGCCCCCAGCACCAGCGCGAAGCCGCGCAGGAAGGGCACCGCGCCCGCGAAACGCGCGGCGGGCTCCATGGCGACCAGCGCCTCGGTTGTCTCGCGCAGATCCTCGGTGGCCTGCCAGAGCGCCTCGGCCAGGTCGGGGAAGGCGCCCCGGGCGTCCTCGGCGGTGGTGCAGATCTCGTCCATCAGGCGATAGGCTGCCTCGCCGCCATCCATCAGCTTGCGCCCGACAAGATCCATCGCCTGGATGCCGTTCGTGCCCTCGTAGATCGCGGTGACCCGCACGTCGCGCATGAACTGCGCCGCGCCCGTCTCCTCGACATAGCCCATGCCGCCATGCACCTGCACCCCGGTCGAGGCGACCTCGATCCCGGTATCGGTGCCGAAGGCCTTGGCGATGGGCGTCAGCAGCGCGGCGCGGGCCGTCCACTCGGCCCCGCCGGTGGCATTGGCCATGTCGATCGCCACCGCCGTGGCCAGCCCGATCGCGCGGGCGGCAAAGGTCTGGGCCTTCATCGTGGCCAGCATCCGGCGCACATCGGCATGGCCGATGATCGTGCCCTCTGGGCTGCGGCCCTGCTTGCGCTCCTGCGCATAGGCCAGCGCGTGCTGGAAGGCGCCCTCGGCCACGCCGATCCCCTGCACGCCCACGCCCAGCCGGGCATTGTTCATCATGGTGAACATGGCGCGCATCCCGTCATGTTCCTCGCCCACCAGCCAGCCGGTGGCGCCATCATATTCCATCACGCAGGTCGGGCTGCCATGCAGGCCCAGCTTGTGCTCGAGGCTGACGACCTTCAGCGTGTTGGCCACGCCGGGATTGCCGTCGGCGTCGGGAAGGTACTTGGGCACGAGGAACAGGCTGATCCCCTTGGTGCCGGGCACCGCGCCGGGCAGACGCGCCAGCACCAGGTGGCAGACATTGCCGGTGAAGTCGTTGTCGCCCCAGGTGATGTAGATCTTCTGCCCGGTGATCGCGTAGCTGCCATCGCCATTGGGCTCGGCCCGGGTGGTCAGCGCGCCCACGTCCGAGCCGGCCTGCGGCTCGGTCAGGTTCATCGTGCCGGCCCATTCGCCGGTCACCAGCTTGGGCAGGTAAAGCGCCTTGATCGCGTCGCTGGCATGGTGCTCCAGCGCCTCGATCTGGCCCTGCGTCATCAGCGGGCTCAGCTGCAGCGCAAGGCAGGCGGCGCTCATCATGTCGTTGACACAGGTGGTCACGGTCAGCGGCAGGCCCATCCCGCCATGCGCCGGATCGGCCGAGCTGGCCACCCAGCCGCCTTCGGCGATCGCGGCATAGCCCTCGGCAAAGCCCTTGGAGGTGCGCACCACGCCGTTCTCCAGCCGCGCGGGGTCCAGGTCACCCTGCCGGCGCAGCGGCGCCAGCACCTCCTCGCACATGCGCCCGGCCTCGGTCAGCACGGCCTCGACCGTCTCCATCGAAGCTTCGGAGAAGCGGTCGGTCGCGGCCACCCGGTCATATCCGACGACATCGGCCAGCAACAGCCGATAGCTGTCCAGCGGGGCACGGTAGGACATGGAAACCTCCTCCAGCATTGCATCCACTTGGCAATGCGCGTCAGCTTTAGTAGCTAGGCATCGCTCGGGGCAAGGGTATATGCCGCGCTTGGCCCGGCAACCGAAACGCCGCGTCACGAGGCCCATGACCGACCGTACCACGATTTCGCTGGCCGCCGACGAGGACGGGCTGGGACGGGCCGCAGACCTGCTGCGCGCCGGCGGCCTGGTCGCCTTCCCGACCGAGACGGTCTACGGGCTCGGCGCCGATGCCGCCAATGACCGCGCCGTCGCCGCGATCTATGCCGCCAAGGGCCGGCCCAGCTTCAACCCGCTCATCGTGCATCTGGCGGAAATCGAGGATGCACAGGCGCTTGTCACCTGGTCCGACGCGGCAGAGGCCGCAGCGCGGGCCTATTGGCCCGGCCCCCTGACACTGGTCCTGCCGCTGCGCCCCGGCGCGCGGGTGTCGCGGCTGGTGACCGCCGGGCTGGACACGCTGGCCGTGCGCGTGCCCGAGGCGCCGGTCGCCCGCGCGCTGCTGCGACGGGTGGGACGCGGTGTCGCGGCGCCCTCGGCCAACCGCTCGGGCCGCATCAGCCCGACCCGGGCCGCGCACGTCGCCGCCGACATGACCGGCCGACTCGACGCGGTGCTGGATGGCGGGGCCTGCCGGGTGGGGCTGGAATCGACCATCCTCGGCCTGTCCGGCCCGCCCACCTTGCTGCGCCCCGGCGCGATCTCGCGCGAGGCGCTGGCCCGGACACTGGGCGCCCCGGTCGCCCGTCGCCGCGACACCGAGGCCGTCTCGGCCCCCGGCCAGACGCCGTCGCATTACGCGCCGCGCGCCCGCGTGCGCATCAACGCGACCGAGTGGGAACCGGGCGAGGCGCGGCTGGGCTTCGGCCCGGTCGATTGCGACCTGAACCTGTCGCAGGACGAAGACCTGACCGAGGCGGCCGCCAACCTGTTCGAGTACCTGCACCGGCTGGACGCCTCGGGGGCCGAGGTGATCGCCGTCTCGCCCGTGCCGCATCTCGATCTCGGCGTCGCCATCAATGACCGGCTGAGCCGCGCCGCCGCCGAGCGCTGAGGGGTTTCGTCCGTTTTGGCAAGATCGGCACCCGTTTCGTACGAAACGGGCAAACCCGCGTTCAGGACACGAAGGGCCAGTAGACCGGCGCGCCGGGCTTCAATCGCCCCGTCTCGTCGAAATCGGCATCGGCATTGAAGCGCCAGCGCGGGCGCACCGGCAGCCCCGCGATCACGTCGCGCTGCCCCGCCAGCGCCGCCGACAGCCGCGCCTCCAGCGCGTCCTTCTCGGCCCCGTCCCAGTAGCCATGCACGTCGTGCAACGCCACGGGCCGGGCAATGTCGAAGCCGCAATAGCGCAGCGTGTAGGCCACCGGCCAGAGCTGCAGGTCCAGCCGCCCCTCCTTGCCGCGCGGGCCGACCTCGGCCTCCGAGGCGCCGGTCGTGACGCAGAGCAGCGCGGTCTTGCCGCGGCAAACCCCTGAATCGAAACGCTTCTCGACATCGTGCAGCCGCCCGTGGATCAGCGCACGGTCCAGCCAGCCCTTCAGCATGGCGGGCGGCGCGAACCACCAGATCGGGAAATGCAGGACCAGCAGGTCGGCCGCCTCGATCTTGGCCGCCTCGGCCTGCGCATCCGGCGCGCCGCCCAGGTCTTCCTGCGCGACCAGCGGATCGAACGGCCCGTCCCGACCATAAAGCGCAGCGCGCTCGGCCGGGTCGAAGCCCATGGCGTAAAGGTCCGAGATTTCAACGCTGTAGCCCAGCTCGGCACAGGCATCGCGCGATGCCTGTGCCCAGGCGCGGGCAAAGGAGGTGGGCCCGGGATGGGCGGTCACGATCAGCGCAGAGGGCATCGTCTCAGGCCCGACCGCCTTCGGCCGACAGGGCCAGCGCCGCGACGCCGATCGATTCCAGCGCCGCCTCCCATTTCTCCATGTCGGGCAGATCGAAGACCAGCCGCGGCGCGCAGGGGCAGACCAGCCAGCCGTTCTCGGCGATCTCGCCCTCCAGCTGGCCCGGCCCCCAGCCGGCATATCCCAGCATCATCAACCACTTGGAGGGCCCCTTGCCAGTGGCGAGATCCTCGAGGATATCCAGCGTGGCGGTCATGTGCACCTCGTCCAGCACCTCCAGCGTGGTCACGACCGAGCTGTAATCGGGCGTGTGCAGCACGAATCCGCGCCCCATCTCGACCGGGCCGCCGAAATGCACGCGGCGCTTGGCCAGCGCCGGGTCGGTCTCGATCGACAGCTGCGACAACAGCCCGCCCATGTCGAGATCGTCGCTGGGCTTGTTGATGATCAACCCCATGGCGCCGTCCTCGGAATGGTCACACATGAAGACCACCGAATGCTCGAACCGCGGATCGCCCATGCCCGGCATCGCGATCAGCATGTGCCCGGTCAGGTCGGTCGCGCCTGTCGCAATTTCTGACATCGTCACGTGAAGGGTACTCCGGCTCTTGGCCGGCCCAGAATGACCGCCCGCCGGGTCCCGTGCAAGGGCGTGCGGACATGGCGGGCTCACGTTTTCCGTCGCCGCTTCGTGACTTCCCATTTCAGCGAATCCGGGCCTATATCGCCGGATGACACGCATTCTCGCATTGCTCCTGGGCCTGGCCGTGCCAGGCACGGCCCTGTCGGGCCCCTATGACGACGTCATCTCGGCCGAGCTGCGGCCCGGCTGGCGTCTGCCCGATGGTGATCACATGGCGGCGCTGCACATGGTGCTGGCGCCGGGGTGGAAGACCTACTGGCGCAGCCCGGGCGAGGCCGGCATCCCGCCGGTCTTCGACTGGTCGGGCGCGCGCAATACCGGCGCCGTGCGGGTGCAGTGGCCCGCCCCGGACGTGTTCTGGCAATCGGGCATGCGCTCGGTCGGCTATCGCGACGAGGTCGTGCTGCCGCTGCGCGTCTCGCTGAAGAACAGCAGCCGCGACGCGCGGCTGGCCGGGGTGGTCGATATCGGCATCTGCCACGATGTCTGCATGCCGCACCGCCTGCAGGTCGAGGCCGTGCTGCCCGCAGATGCCACCCGCCCCGACCCGGTGATCGCCGCCTCGCTGGCCGATCTGCCCTTCGGGCGCGAGGATGGCGGCGTCTCGGCCATGCGCTGCCGGGTCTCGCCTGCTTCGGATGGCGGGCTGGCCGTGCGGGTCGAGCTGGACATGCCGCGCGGCACCGGGCGCGAGGAGACGGTGATCGAGTTTCCCGACCCCCAGCTCTGGGTGACCGAGCCGCAGACCTACTGGCAGGATGGCGACCTTGTGGCCGAGGCGCATGTCTCGCACGCCTCTGGCGGAGCCTTTGCCCTGTCGCGCGGCGCGCTGCAGGTCACGGTGCTGAACGGCCGCCTGCCGCTGGAGATCCGCGGCTGCGACGGCTGAGGCCTCAGCCCGCCGGCGCGGCGGGCCGACGCAGGCGCATCAGCCCCACGACCAGCGCGCCCAGCAGGTAAAGCAGCAGCGCGAACAGCCCCGCGCCAGCCACGAAGATCACGAAGCTGGCCAGCAGCGGCGACAGCGCCGAGACCGGGCCCAGCCCGGCCAGCAGCGGCAGCAGCTCTCCGGTCCAGGCGACATGGCCCATGGTCACGCCCAGCCAGCCCAGCATGGCCAGCACCGCCGCCCCCGAGGCCAGCCGCGGCCCCAGCGCGCGGAATCGCAGGCCCCGGCGCAGCGCGGTGACATGGCGCGCCACGTCATGCTGCATCGCCACCAGCGAGGGCACGATCAGCAGCACCAGCCCCATGCCGAAGCCCAGCCCGTAGACCAGCGTAATCACGGTGGGTTTCAGGAACTGCGCGTCGGCCGATTGCTCGTAGAGCAACGGCGCAAGGCCCAGCACCGTGGTGGCCGTGGTCAGGAAGACCGGGCGCAGCCGGTCCGCCGCGCCGTCGATAATCGAGGGGATCAGCCCGCGCTCGGCCGCGTATTCGTCGATCTGCGTCACCAGCACGATCGAGTCGTTGATGATGATCCCGGTCATGCCCAGGAGCCCGACCACGGTGAACATGCTGAGCGGCACGTCCCATAGTGCGTGGCCGAAGATCGTGCCGACCAGTCCGAAGGGGATGATCGCCATCACCACCAGCGGCCGTGTCCAGCTGGCAAAGACCCAGGCCAGCACAAGGTAGATGCCCAGCAGCACGAGGATCAGCCCGGTGCGGGCATCGTTCAGGAACCGGTCCTCCTGCTCGGACAGGCCGGACATGCGGTACTCGACCTGCTGCTCGCTGGCGATGGTGGGCAGGATCTCCTCCTCCAGCGCCTTCATGATCTCGGTCGCGCGGGCGGGGTCGTCCTCGGAGATGTCGCCGGTGACCGAGACCAGCCGGATGCCGTTCTCGCGCCGGACGGTCGAGAAGCCGGTGCGGCGTTCGACGCTGACGATGTCGGCCAGCTGCACATAGGCGCCGCCGGGGGTGCGCATCTGGGTGCGTTCCAGGAAATCGGCGGTCAGCTCGCCCTCGGGCAGCTCGACCCGGATCGCGGCCGAGCGCGGCCCCACCGGGTAGGTCGCCGCCTCGATCCCGCCCAGCCGGTTGCGCAGCACACGGCCCAGACCGTCGATGTCGAAACCCAGCGCCTGCCCCTGCGGTGTCAGCTCAAGGATCAGCTCCTCTTTGTCATAGGCCAGGTTGTCCTCGACCGCCGAGACCTCGGGGAAGCGCGCCACGGCGGTCTTGAGATCCTCGGACGCGGCCTTGAGCGTCTCGGAGTCCGCGCCGTAGAACTGCACGTCCAGCGCGTCGCCCCCCGGCCCCGAGCGCCAGCCCCGGAACGAGATCGTCTCGGCCAGCGGATGGCGGGTGACCTTCTCCTGCAACTCGCCCACGAAGGCGAAGGAGGAATAGGGCCGCAGGTCGGCCTCGATCAGCTCGATCGAGATGGCGCCCAGCTGGTCGGCATCCTTGGTGTCGGTGCCCGACAGGCCACGGCCCGAATTGCCGCCGATCTCGGCCATGACATAGGCCAGCGGGTTGCGGCCATAGCGTTCCTCGTATTCTGCGCCCAGCGCCTCGGTCGCCTCCTGCAACAGGCGCATCTGCGCCAGCGTGTCCTCGCGCGTGGCGCCCGGCGCCATGGCGAAATTGCCCGAGACCGAGGTGCGTTCGGGCGCGTTGAAGAAGCGCCATTGCACATCGCCGGTGATCAGCAGCGAGACCTGCCCCGCCAGCAGCACCACCGCGCCGGCCAGCACGGCATAGCGCATGGTGATGACCAGCCGCATGAAGGGGCGGAACAGCGTCTCGCGCACCCAGACGAAGCCCCGGTTCACCATGCGCGAGGGCAGGTCGTACCAGTGCTGCCGGTCGGAATGTTTCAGCGCATGGGCCATGTGGTTGGGCAGGATCAGGAAGCATTCCACCAGTGACGCGATCAACACGACGATAACCGTAAAGGGAATGTCGGCGATCAGGTCGCCGAACCGCCCCGAGATCGCGGTCAGCCCGAAAAAGGCGATCACCGTGGTCAGCGTGGCCGAAAAGACCGGCAGCGCCATGCGCCGCGCCGCGCCCTCGGCGGCCTCGAAGGCGCCCAGCCCCTTGCGGCGCAGGTGGTCGGAATGCTCGCCCACGACGATGGCGTCATCGACCACGATGCCCAGCGTGATGATCAGCGCGAAGAGCGAGATCATGTTGATCGTCAGCCCGGCCACGTACATCAGCGCGATGGCGCTGAACATGGCGGTCGGGATGCCCGCGGCCACCCAGAAGGCGGTGCGCGTGTTCAGGAAGAGAAACAGCAGCAGCACGACCAGCGCCAGCCCGGTCAGCGCATTGTCCAGCAGGATGTTCAGCCGCCCGGTGATCGCTTCGGAGCGGGTGCGGATCAGGTCGATCGTGGTGCCCTCGGGCAGCGAGGCCTGGAAGCCGCGCACCACCTCCTCGACCGTGTTCTGAATGCCGATCGCGTCGCCCTGGTCGGAGCGGTCCACGCGGATCGCGATGGCGGGGTTGTCGCCCACGAAATAGCTGCGCTCGCGGTCGATCCCCTCGACCCGGATGGTCGCCACGTCGGCCACGGTCAGCTTGGAGCCGTCGGGGTTCGAGCGCAGCACGATGCCCGCGATATCGTCGGCCGAGCGTTTCTCGACCCCCGTGCGCACCCGCGCGCCGGCCCCGCCCACATCGCCCGCCGGGTCGGCATCGACCTCGGCGGCGATGGCCGCGGCGATCTCCTGCATGGTGACGTCGTAGGCGATCAGGTTCTGCGAGGGCACGATGACCAGCGTCTCGGGCGCGGCGACGCCCTGAATCGTGGTGCGGGTGACGCCCTCGGCAAAGAGCTGCACCACCAGCTCGTCGGCGAAGCGCGCCAGCTGGTCGACCCCCACCGGCCCGGTGATGACCATGTCGGTCACGCGATCGCGCCAGGCGCCGCGGATCACGTCGGGATCCTCGGCCTCCTCGGGCAGGCTCGAGATGCCGTCCACCGCCTCCTGCACGTCGTCGGTGGCGCGCGACATGTCCCAGCCGGGCTCGAACTCCAGCTGGATGCGGGCCGATCCCTCGCGCGAGACGGCCTCCGCGCTCTCTACCCCCTCGACCGCCAGCAGCGCGGGTTCCATCACCTGCACGATGGCGGAATCGATATCCTCGGCCCCGGCCCCGTCCCAGCGGATGCTGACGCTGACCTCGTCGATGATGACATCGGGGAAGAACTGCGCGCGCATGTTGGGCGCGGCCATCACCCCGGCGGTCAGCAGGATGACCAGCAGCAGGTTGGCCAGCGTGGGATGGCGCGTGAAATAGCTGAAGATGCCGCCGGCGGCACGAGGCGCGGAACGGGCCATGGATCAGCCCCCCATCCGCGACTCGAAGCGCGCGACCATCTCGGCCGGCACCTCGGGTTGTTCCAGCTGGGCCAGGATACGGGTCTTGACCTCGTCCGGCATGCGGCTGTTGCCCTGCACGAAGGCCACCAGCCGGGCGCGGCGCTCGTCGCTCAGCTCGACCATGGCGGGCGGTTCGGGCGCGGCCTCGGCCGCCTCGGCGCCCAGCGGGCGCACCTTGATCCCCGTGCCCAGAAGCGGCGTGCGCTCGGCCACGACCAGCGCACCATCCAGCGCCCGGGCGCGGATCAGCACGTCATCGCCCTGCCGGCGCATCACCTGCACGTCGACGGTCTCGAGCCGCTCTTCCTCGCCCACGACCAGCACCTGGCTGGCAGCATCGACCGCGGTGGCCGGCAGGCGGGCCACGAAGGGCAGCTCCGGCTCGTCGATGGTCACGGTCACGAAATCGCCGGGCTTGAAGCCGCGCGGGCTGTCGAGATCGGCAAAGAGCAGGCGCCCGGTCTGGCCCTCGCCCACGGCCGCGCCGTCGCGCGACAGCTGACCCTGCGCGGTGATGTTGGTGCCGAACACATCCAGCGTGACGGTGACCGGCGCCGCGCGCAGGCGCCCGTCGGAATCGAGCAGGCGGGCATATTGCTGGGTCGAGACGCGGAACGCGACCTCGAGGCTGCGCGGATCGACCAGCTGAGCCAGCCGCTCGTTGGCCGAGACCAGCCGCCCGGCGACCACGGTCACGTCCGACAGTGTGCCGGAAAATTCCGCCCGGATCTCGGTATCGTCCAGCCGGCGCTGCGCCTCGTCCAGCGCGATCTCGGCCCGGCGCAACCGGGTGGCAGACTGGTCGATGCGCGCTTCGGCGGTGGCCACGGCCTGCCGGCGGGTCAGCACCGATTGCCGGGCCGAGGACAGCGTCAGCTCGGCCGCCTCGACCGCGGCGGCGGTGCCGACGCGCCGCTCCAGCAGGTCGTTCTGGCGTTTCAGCGCCTGTTCCCGGAGCGCCACCTGGTCCTCGGCGGCGGTCAGCTCGTCGCGGGCGATTACGATGGCGCGCTGCGCCTCACGCTGCTCGGCCTGCGCGTCCAGCAGGTCGCTTTCGGCGCGCTCGAAGGCGGCCTGCGCATCGGCCGGGTCGATCCGGGCCAGAAGCTGGCCGGCTTCGACCTGCCCGCCCTCGACGAAGGCCGGGTCGAGATCGATCAGCGCCCCGCCCGTGGCGGCGCGCAGCTCCAGCGTGCGGCGACTCTGCACCTCGCCGAAGGCGCTGAGCTCGGGCACCACGGTCTCGAAGACCACTGGCACGACATTCACGGTAAAGACCCGCTCGCGCGCACGGGGCACGCGCGGCTCCTCGTTCATGCGCACCTGCACCGCGTCGCGCACCAGCACGCCGGCATAGGCCAGAAGACCGAAGGTCAGTGACAACAGGAAGAGCCCCGTCAGGCTCTTGCGTAGAAAGCGCATGCATCCAACTCCGCGGGGACAAGCCAAAGATAGCAGCACCCCGGTAATTTCCAAGCTCTACGCCCTTATACGCGCGCCCGGATCACTTCCGTCGGCGATGTTCGTCCAGACGCGGAAAAATCTCGACGAAGTTGCAGGGGCGGTGCCGGTAGTCCAGCTGCCAGGCCAGGATCTCGTCCCAGGCGTCCTTGCAGGCGCCGGTGCTGCCGGGCAGCGCGAACAGGTAGGTGCCGCCCGCGACCCCACCCGTGGCCCGGCTCTGCACCGCCGAGGTGCCGATCTTCTGCATCGAGACATGGGTGAAGACCGTGCCGAAGGCGTCGATCTCCTTCTCGTAGACATCCCGATGCGCCTCGACGGTGACGTCGCGCCCGGTCAGACCTGTCCCGCCGGTCGAGATCACCACGTCCACCTGCGGGTCGGCGATCCAGCGGCGCAGCTGGTCGGCGATCACGGCGCGCTCGTCCTTCACGATCGCGCGATCGGCCAGCACGTGGCCGGCCTCGGTCAGCCGCGCGACCAGCGTGTCGCCCGAGCGGTCGTCCTGCAGCGTGCGCGTGTCCGAGACGGTCAGCACGGCGATGCGGACGGGGATGAACTCGCGGGTCTCATCGATGCGGGACATGGCGTCTCCTTGTCATGAGGGGCGGCGCAGCCGGGCCTGCAGCGCCAGCATGTCGGCCCAGGCCTCGCGCTTGGCGGCCGGGTTGCGCAGCAGGTAGGCCGGGTGGAAGATCGGCAGCGCCGGGCGCGCCTCGGCCTCGGTCCATTGCCCGCGCAGCCGGGTGATGCCGCGCCGCCCCAGCAGTGCCTGGCACGAGATGTTGCCGACGATCACCAGGATCTCAGGCGCGGCCAGTTCGATATGACGCTTGAGGAAAGGCAGCAGCATGGCGATCTCGTCGGGCTTGGGATCGCGGTTCTGCGGCGGGCGCCAGGGCAGGACGTTGGTGATGTAGACATTCTCGGTGCGGGCCAGCCCGATCGGCGCCAGCATCCGGTCCAGCAGCTGCCCCGCGCGACCGACAAAGGGTTTGGCCTGCAGGTCCTCCTCGCGGCCCGGCGCCTCGCCCACGATCATCACGCGCGACCCGGGCACCCCGTCGCAGAAGACCAGCGAGCGCGCGCCCTTCTTCAGCGCGCAATGCGGATAGGCCGCCAGCGCCTCGCGCAGCGCGTCCAGATCACGCGCGCCCCGGGCGGCGGCCTCGGCCTCTTGCACCGGGTCGGCCTGGGCGGGCGGCGCCGCATCGGGATGTGCCACGGCGACCGCGGCCTTCTTGGCCTCGGCTGCCGCGCGTTGCGCGCTGTGTTCGGCGAAACGGTCCACGGGCGTCTCGGACAGGGTCTCGTCCACCCCCATCTCGAGCTGCCATTCCAGAAGCGCCCGCGCCGTATGCCAGTCGATGCCCGAATCCATGCGCCATAACCTAGCCTTGCGGCGCGCCGCTTTGAACGCCCCACGGCACGTGTCCGGCAGATTTCCCCGAATCCCCGTTGCGGGGCGCCTGTCCACTTGCCCCCGCTGGCCGGCCTTCCTATGACGTCTTGTGTCAGACACGAGGACGGAATGCGCTTCGACCACCGCCACCTGCTGGGGATCGAACCCCTGCGCCCGGACGAGATCGTCACGATCCTCGACCTGGCCGACCAGTATGTCGATCTTGGCCGCCGGCGCGACAAGCACGCCCGGGCGCTGGCCGGGCTGACCCAGATCAACATGTTCTTCGAAAGCTCGACGCGCACGCAGGCCAGTTTCGAACTGGCCGGCAAGCGGCTGGGCGCCGACGTGATGAGCATGGCGATGCAGGCCTCGTCCATCAAGAAGGGCGAGACGCTGATCGACACGGCGATGACGCTGAACGCCATGCATCCCGACCTGCTGGTCGTGCGCCATCCGCAATCGGGCGCTGCCGACCTCTTGGCGCAGAAGGTGAATTGCGCGGTGCTGAATGCCGGCGACGGCCGCCATGAGCACCCCACGCAGGCACTTCTGGACGCGCTGACGATCCGCCGCGCCAAGGGCCGGCTGCACCGGCTGTCGGTGGCGATCTGCGGCGACATCGCCCATAGCCGCGTGGCACGCTCGAACATCCTGCTGCTGCACAAGATGGAGAACCGCGTGCGGCTGGTCGGGCCGCCCACGCTGATGCCCTCGGGGATCGAGGAATTCGGCGTCGAGGTGTTCGACGACATGGAGGAAGGGCTGCGCGACGTCGACGTGGTGATGATGCTGCGCCTGCAGCGCGAGCGCATGGATGGCGGCTTCATCCCGTCCGAGCGCGAGTATTTCCACCGCTACGGGCTGGATGCCGAGAAGCTGGCCCATGCCAGCCCCGAGGCCATCGTCATGCATCCCGGGCCGATGAATCGCGGGGTCGAGATCGACGGCACGCTGGCCGATGACATCAACCGCTCGGTCATCCAGGACCAGGTCGAGATGGGCGTCGCCGTGCGCATGGCCGCGATGGACCTGCTGGCCCGCAACCTGCGCGCGCGCCCCACCGAGGTGATGGCATGAACGGCCGCATGAACGGCCATTTCGTCGAAGGGTCCACGGCCATGAGCAAGCTGACGATCAACGGCTCGGACACCGGCACGCTGCGGGTGTTCCGGCTCGACCTGCCGCCCGAGGCGGTGGAGCGCTTCACCACCCAGGCCGGCACGGGCGAATGGCCGTTGAAATACGCGCTGGGGGCCGAGGCGCTGCGCCCGGGCTTTGTCGACGTGGTCGACATCCGCGATCTGGGCGCCATGCCGCTGTCGCAATACATGATCGAGGCGCACGGGGTCGAGGCGGCCGCGATAGGCGCCGACCGCGCCCGGCTCGATGCGCTGACCGGGCACGTGGTGCTGCTGCCCGCGCAGGCCTTCGACCACGTCTCGCAGGAGCTGACCGTGGCCCCGCCGCTGAGCCTCGTGGGCAGCTATGGCGAGATCCGCCCGCAAGGGCGCGGCCCCGCCATCGTGACCGAGGCCGCCCGCGGCCAGGGCACCGGCACCGCGCCGGCCGGGCCGGGGCGCGGCAGTTCCGCAACGCTCAAGCTGGTGCTGGCCGGCGTGGCGGTGGTGATCCTGCTGGCCCTCGTGCTGATCGTGTCATGAGCGGCGCGGGGCGGGATGTGGGCGGCGCGATCCTGTTCCGCCCCGACAGGCAGACCTATCTCCGCACCCATGCCATCATGGCCGCGCTGGCCATGGCCGGCGGGATGGTCGTGCTCTGGCTGCTCGGCAACCCGCATGTCTGGGCCGGTGCCATCGGCGGGCTGGGGGCCGTAGCCTTCCGCGGCTGGTTCCTGATGAGCGAGGAGCTGGCCCATGTCTGGACCCTGACCGGCGACCGGCTGGAGGGGCCCGGCGAGCGCCTTGTGCCGCTTGCGCGGATCGACAGGCTGCGCGCCATCGGGGCCGCGGTGCAGGTGATCACGCAGGATGGCGACAAGCACCTGATCAAGTTCCAGGCCGACCCGCAGGCGACCATCGCCCGGATCGAGGCCCGACGCCAGAACGGATGACGCAACCATGACCCGAACCCTGATCGCCAATGCCCGCCTGATCGACCCCGAGGCCGGCACCGACGCCCCCGGCGCGCTGCTGATCGAGGCCGGGCGCATCGCCCAGGTCTTCGACACGCCGGCCCCGCAGGTCGCCGACGCCACGGTGGTCGAGGCAGGCGGCAAGTGCCTCGCCCCCGGCATCGTCGATATCGGCGTCAAGGTGGGCGAGCCGGGCGAGCGGCACAAGGAAAGCCTGGGCACGGCCGGGCAGGCCGCCGCGGCGGGCGGCGTCACGACGCTGGTCACCCGGCCCGACACGCAGCCGCCCATCGACACGCCCGAGGCGCTGGAATTCATCCGCCGCCGCGCCAACGAGGCCGCTCCGGTCAACGTGTTGCCCATGGCCGCGCTGACCAAGGGCTTTGCCGGCGCCGAGATGACCGAGATCGGCTTTCTGCTGGATGCCGGAGCCGCGGCCTTCACCGATTGCGCCCATGTGGTGTCGGACACCAAGGTGCTGAGCCGCGCGATGACCTATGCACGCAGCCTTGGCGCGCTGGTGATCGGCCATCCGCAGGACCCGGGCCTGTCGGCCGGCGCGGTCGCGACCTCGGGCAAGTTCGCCAGCCTGCGCGGCCTGCCATCCGTCTCGCCCATGGCCGAGCGCATGGGGCTGGACCGCGACATCGCGCTGGTCGAGATGACCGGCGCGCGCTACCACGCCGACCAGGTCACCACCGCCCGCGCCCTGCCCGCGCTGGAGCGCGCCAAGCGCAACGGGTTCGACGTGACCGCCGGCATCTCGATGCATCACCTGACGCTGAACGAGCTGGACGTGGCCGATTACCGGACCTTCTTCAAGCTGACGCCGCCGCTGCGCTCGGAAGAGGATCGCCAGCAGGTGGTCGAGGCGCTGCGCAGCGGGCTGATCGACGTGATCGGCAGCTTTCACACGCCGCAGGACGAGGAAAGCAAGCGCCTGCCCTTCGAGGAGGCCGCCTCGGGCGCGGTGGGGCTCGAGACCATGCTGCCGGTGCTGCTGCGGCTCTACCATGCCGACGAGCTGGACCTGCCGGTTCTGTTCCGTGCGCTGGCGCTGAACCCAGCGCGGCGGCTGGGGCTGGAGAGCGGCCGGCTGGCGCGCGGCGCGCCCGCGGATCTCGTGCTGTTCGACCCTGACAAGCCGCTGGTGCTGGACCGGTTCAAGCTGCGCTCGAAATCCAAGAACACGCCCTTTGACGGGGCCCGCCTGCAGGGGCGCGTGCTGGGCACATGGGTGGCCGGCACGCGCGTCTTCGACGCCGCGACCTGAAAGGACCGAGCCGATGTTCGACACGCCCGCCCTTGCCATCCTGATCTGGTCGGTGCTCGGCTACCTTGTGGGCTCGGTGCCCTTCGGCATCGTCATCACGCGCACTTTGGGCCTGGGCGACCTGCGCAAGGTGGGCTCGGGCAATATCGGCGCCACCAACGTGCTGCGCACCGGCCACAAGGGCGCCGCTGCCGCCACTCTGCTGCTGGACGGCGCCAAGGGCGCGGCCGCGGTGCTGCTGGCGCGCTGGCTGGGCCCCGAGGGTGCCGCGCAATGGGCCGGGCTCGCGGCCTTCGTGGGTCATTGCTACCCGGCCTGGCTGCGCTTCAAGGGCGGCAAGGGCGTGGCGACCTACCTGGGCGTGGTGCTGGCGCTGGCCTGGCCCGTGGGGCTGCTCTGCTGCGCCACATGGGCCTTCGCGGTGGCGGTCACGCGGATCTCGTCGGTGGGGGCGCTGACGGCGGCGGCCTCGACGATCATCTGGATGTTCTTCATGGGACGGTTCGACCTGATGGTGATCGGCACGCTGCTGACCGCGGTGATCTACCTGCGCCACAAGGACAACCTTGCCCGCCTGCGCGCCGGGACCGAGCCGCGCATCGGGCGGACGCCCCCGCCACCACCGGAGGCCTAGCCCACCCGGTCGAGATGCGCCGCGATGGCGCTGGCGCAGGGCGCGGGATGGGTAACCGGCAGCATGTGGTCGGCGCCCTCGATCACCGTCTCGGTTACGTCGGGCAGCCGGGCGGCAAGCCCGCGATGCAGCTCGGCCACGATCGGCACCGTCTGCGAGCCGCGCAGCAGCAGCACCGGCAGGCGCAGCGCCTCCAGCCGCCCCGGCGCCAGCAGCCCGTGCACGTCGCGCCAGAGCGCAGGCTCGGTCGCCAGGATGAAGGGCATCTGCGCGACCATCCGGGCCCTGGTGTCCGGCATCAGGCTGTCCCAGCGCGCGCCGCCGCCCCAGATGCGGTTGAACAGCCGCGTCGCCCCGGTCCTGTCGCCCTGCACGGTCAGCGCCTCGATCTCGTCCTCGATCCCGCGCTGCGCGTCTCTCACCGGCCCGTCCGGCGCCGCGGCGAAAAGCACCGGCTCGATCAGCGTCAGCGAAGCGACCTTCTCAGGGTTCTCCAGCGCCAGCCACAGGGCGACACAGGCGCCGAAGCTGTGCCCGACCAAGTGCGCGCCCGGCTGCAGGAAGGGGTGCATCGCGTCCCGTGCCGCCGCCATCACGTCGCGGTCGGGCGGAAAATCGGCGCTCTGCCCGTGACCGGGCAGGTCCGGCGCGGTGATGGTCAGCCGCGTGCCCAGCGGCGCGGCCATGCGCTTCAGCATGCCCGACTGGCCCAGCCCGCAATGCAGCATCAGCGCGGGCGACGGCCCGGTCCCGAAGGTCCGGACCGCGATGCCACCCGCGTCGCGCATCAGGGCTGCCCCGCCAGGAACCGGTCGAGATCCTCGATGCTGTCCTGCCCCCAGAACCGCTCGGTCCCGTCGACGATGTAGAAGGGCGCGCCGAACACGCCGGCCGAGACCGCCTCTTCGAGATTGGCGGCATAGGTCTCGGCCCCGTCCAGCAGGCCGCGCTCGGCCAGCGCCGGATCGAAACCGGCACCGGCGAGGCAGTCCTTGATGACGGCATCCTCGGCGATGTCGCGCTCCTCGGCGAAACAGGCCCGCAGGATGCCCTGCACGAGCCCCGGCAGGTCGCCGTCCCCCGCCTTCTGCGCCGCAATGATCGCGTAGGAGGACGGCGCGGCATTGGTCGGCCAAAAGGCGGGTTTCAGGTTGAAGGGCATGCCCGTCTTGCCCGCCAGCCGCTGCAGCGCCTGGGCGCGATACTCGATGCGCGAGGGGTGGCGCTGCGGCACCGGCGTGCCGCCGGTCCGGGCAAACAGCGCCATGATGTCCAGCGGCTTGTAGGTGACCGTCGCCCCGTGGCGGTCCGCAACCGCCTCCATCCTGTTGCCGGCGAGGAAGGTGAAGGGCGAAATGGGTGCAAAGTAACAGTCGATATGGGCCACGGTGGAACCTCCCCGGTGTCACGCTGGCCCGCACCGTAGGGCCATGCTAAGGCGACCGCAACGTCACGAATCCGTCACTCCGGAGCCGCCGCCATGCCCACACTCATCGAACCCAAGCTGATCTCCGGAAACGCGAACCGCCCCCTGGGAGAGGCGATCGCGCGGCGCATGTCGCTCTATCGCGGGATGCGCGTCGGCCTAGTCGACGCCCGCGTCGAGCGGTTCAACGATCAGGAGATCTTTGTCGAGGTCTTCGAGAACGTGCGCGGCGAGGACATGTTCATCCTCCAGTCCACCTCGAACCCGGCCAATGACAACCTGATGGAGCTGCTGATCATGTCGGACGCGCTGCGGCGCTCCTCGGCGGCGCGCATCACCGCCGTGATCCCCTATTTCGGCTACGCCCGTCAGGATCGCCGCACCAAGGCGCGCACGCCGATCACCGCCAAGCTGGTGGCAAACATGATCGCCGAGGCCGGGATCGAGCGGGTGCTGACCATGGACCTGCACGCCGCCCAGATCCAGGGCTTCTTCGACATCCCCGTCGACAACCTCTATGCCTCGCCGATCTTCGCGCTGGACATCAAGAAGACCTTCGCCGAGGACCTGGCCGCCGGCAACATGATGGTGGTCTCGCCCGACGTCGGCGGCGTGGCCCGCGCACGCGAACTGGCCAAGCGGATCGAGGCGCCGCTCTCGATCGTCGACAAGCGCCGCGAAAAACCCGGCGAGGTGGCCGAGATGACCGTGATCGGCAGCGTCGAGGGCAAGAAATGCCTGATTGTCGATGACATGTGCGACACGGCCGGCACGCTGTGCAAGGCGGCCGAGGTGCTGCTGCAACACGGCGCCACCGAGGTGCATGCCTATATCAGTCACGGGGTCATGTCGGGCCCGGCGGTCGAGCGGGTGTCCAACTCGGTGATGAAGTCGCTGGTGCTGACCGACAGCATCCAGCCCACCGGCCCGGTCGAGGAGGCGCCCAATATCCGAATCCTGCCCACCGCGCCGCTGTTTGCCCAGGCGATCCTGAACATCTGGAACGGCACCAGCGTCTCGTCCCTCTTCGAGACCGAGACGCTCTGGCCGATCTACGAAGGCATCCTGTGACGCCGACGCTGCGTGTCGCGCGGCCGACCGACGATATCGCAGCGCTGTTGCCGTTCTACCGCGACGGGCTGGGCTTTTCCGTGCTGGCAGAGTTCCGGGACCATGACGGGTTTGACGGCGTGATGCTGGGGGCGCCGGGCGCGCCCTATCATCTGTAATTCACGTGCTGCCCGGCGCATCCCGCCGGGCGCGCCCCGGGGCCCGAGCACCTGCTGGTCTTCTACCTGCCGGACCGCGCCACATGGCAGGCCACCGTGGCACGGATGGAGGCGGCCGGGTATGATCCCGTGGAGGCCGCGAACCCCTACTGGGACCGGCAGGGCGTCACCTTCGAGGATCCCGACGGCTATCGCACGGTCCTGCAGAACGCCGCCTGGGAGCTTTGACCCGGCTGCAGGCGTGATCCCCGGGTCGATGTCAGGCGTCCCGCGCCGCGCCCTGACCCAGATCAAGGCGCCCCTGCCCCCGCGTGCCAGACTGGCCCCTTCTTTGCAGAGGGGGGAGACAGATGACGATGCGGGGACTGATGGTGGCGCTGTGCCTGGTGATGGCGGCGCCGGTAATGGCCGACCGGCTGGGGCAGGATGATGCGGGCCGCGCCGTGCTGCTGCGCGATGACGGGACATGGCGCTACCTGCCCTACGACCCGGACCGCTTCTCGGAGGTAGCGCTGGACCCGGCCAGCGGCCATGTCTACCTGCGCTCGGCCGACCGGGCCCGCTGGTCCGAGGCGCGCGAGATCTGCGCGCAGGGCGGCGGGCACCTGGCCACGGTGACCTCGGCGGCTGAGAACGCTTTCCTGACAGCGCATTTCGACGGCAGCGACCGGATCTGGCTGGGCGGCACAGATGCCGCGCAGGAAGGCACATGGCGCTGGATCACCGGCGAACCTTGGGGCTTTGCGGCCTGGAACGACGAGGAACCCAACAATTCGGATGCGGGCGAGGACTATCTCGAGTTCGGCGATGACGGGCTCTGGAACGATGACGGCGCACCGCGCAACGACCGCGCCTTCTTCTTCCTCTGCGAGCTGGCGCGCGTGGGTCAGTAAAGCTCCCAGTCGTCCTCGTTCGCAACCTCGCCGATGGCGATCCAGGACATGCGGACGCGGGCGACGCGGGTGTCGGACCACGTGCGGAAGACAAGGTCGAACCCGGTCTTGGTGATCTTGTCGGCCACGATATCGGCCCGCACATTGGCGCCCTGGTCCATGTCCCAGAGCGACAGCGCGACCTGCACGCTGGGCGGCACGCGAAACGGTTCGGCAAAGCGGACGGGCTTGCGCCGCTCGCGCGCGCCCGAGCCGGTCCACATCTCGCCGCCGCTGGCAAAATCCGAGAAGACCTCGTCATTGCCCTGTTCGATGCCGATCATCGAGCCTGCGATCTTCTTCATGCGCCTTGCCTCTGTTCCGCCATTGCCCCGCGTTATAACGGTTTTTCCGGACCATGGAACGGGTTCAACGTCGCGCGCGCCCTGTCCAAACGCAACAGGCGCCGCTTTGTGGCGGATGATACAAGAGAGCACGCGTTGTGGCGCCGGCGCGCGGGGTGTAGGGCGCTGCCTTCTGCATACGGGGGCCGTTTCGCGCCCAGGGTGCCGGATGCTGCACGTTGCACAAGTGTCGGCTCATCATAAGTTGCGGTGCAGCCCGACATGGTACGGCCAAAGCCCGATTCCGGCCGGTTTCACCATACGTGTCGCGGTGACGGGCGGACAGGACACTGCCCCTGACCCGTTCGCTGGCCGGTTAGCAAGAGCACAGCACACGAGCAAGCCGGCGCCTCAACCTCCCTATGGGCAACGTCTGGCAGGAGTCATTTTTTCAGCTCAAGCATTGCGGCGTGTGCCGTGCCACAGGATTCGGCTTCACTGGCTGAGCGTGTCCAGATCCATGACCGCAATGGAGTAGACCGTGTCCAGGCACAGCGTGGAACGGCAGGCATTCAGCTGGTCCTCGATCCGTTGGGCCATGGCCGCATCGCCCTGCGTCCGTGCCCTGCGCGTCAATTCGAGCACCATGCTTTCACGTGATAAATCTGCGGCGGACTTCCCCTCGTAGGCACGGATGATGGCGCGCAGGCTGTTTTCCGCCTCTGGACTCAGCTCTTCGTGCGCCAGCCGGTGCTTGGCCTTCTTGACGGCTAGGGCGTTGGCACGATCGGCTCCGCTGAGCGTATCCGAGGCCAGAACCGTCGCAAGGGTCGTTCTGCCAGCAGTTTCAGCCGCCGCGACCCGTTTGGCGAATGCCACGAACAAATTGTCGTTCAGCTGGGCGACAAAAAGCACCGGAACCACGATACTAGGCAGCAGGAAAGCACGACGGAACGAGAACCGAAGCCGGGGTCTCTCGTCGTCATCCAGCTTGGACTGGAGGGACCTTGACACGGAGGTTGCACCGCTCTGTTGCGCTATCCTGGCCAACCGTTCTTCGAATTTGGTCGTTTTCTTCGCCATGCGACGTCCGTTTTTCAACTGTCCCAGTCAACGGCAGGACTGTGGCGAATTTTCGGGTAGCTTGCGAAAAGAGAAAGGTACAAAGTTCCCTTGGTCCATTTCGCCGCAGTCGCCAAGCGCGCGAAACGGACCTTGAGTGCATGAACACGAAAGGCAGCAAAACCCACACAGCCGTCACGCATCGCAACCAGATCTCAAGACTCGCTTCCGGAACTGCTTGCTGGTCAGCGATTCGTCCTGAACGGCTCCCAGTTCCATACCTTTGACGCAAAAGGCCCCGCCTTGTGGCGGGGCCTGTGCGATCCGCGATCCGGACCGGTCAGATCGAGGGCTGCTTGGGGTCCAGCCCGATATGCGTGCCGACGGCGACCATGTCCTGCAGCAGCTTGGCCGCGTCGTCGACGGGGCCCGGCTCGTTCGGATAGGCTTCCTTGGTCTGCTGGTAGGTGGCGTGCGCCTCGTCCACCAGCGCCTCGTAGGTGGCCTGATCCATGTCCGCGCGCGGCAGGGCCTTCTCAGCCAGCACCGACAGGCTTTCGCCGATCTCGGCGAAACCGCCGGTGACCACGAATTCCTGCGTGCCCTTGTCCGTCTCGACGGTCAGGAGACCCGGGCGCAGCGTGGTGATCAGCGGCGCGTGGTTCGGCATCGCCGTCAGGTCGCCATCCGCACCCGGGATCTGCACCGAGGTGACCTCGGCCGACAGCAGCCGGCGCTCGGGGCTGACCAGGTCGAATTGCATCGTTTCCGCCATTGGGAACTCCTTGATCTGCGCCGCGGCGGCCCCTGGCACGGGACGGGGTTTGGGTTCCGTCCCGCGTCAGGGCGCCACGGCACGTCGGGTCAGGCCGCCTCGGCAGCCAGTTTCTCGGCCTTGGCGACCACGTCCTCGATGCCGCCGACCATGTAGAAGGCGCTCTCGGGCAGGTGGTCGTACTCGCCGGCGACAACCGCCTTGAACGACTTGATCGTGTCCTCGAGCGGCACCTGGATCCCGTCCGAACCGGTGAAGACCTTGGCCACGTCGAAAGGCTGCGACAGGAAGCGCTGGATCTTCCGGGCGCGGGCCACGGTCAGCTTGTCCTCTTCCGACAGTTCGTCCATCCCGAGGATGGCGATGATGTCCTGGAGCGACTTGTAGCGCTGCAGGATCCCCTGCACGTCACGCGCGACCTGGTAGTGCTCTTCGCCGACGATCTGCGGGTCCATCAGGCGCGAGTTCGAGTCGAGCGGGTCCACGGCCGGGTAGATGCCCAGCTCGGAGATGGCGCGCGACAGAACGGTCGTGGCGTCGAGGTGGGCGAAGGTCGTGGCCGGCGCCGGGTCGGTGAGATCGTCCGCAGGCACGTAGACGGCCTGGATCGAGGTGATCGAGCCGGTCTTGGTCGAGGTAATGCGTTCCTGCATCGCGCCCATGTCCGTGGCCAGCGTCGGCTGGTAACCCACGGCCGAGGGGATGCGGCCCAGAAGCGCCGACACCTCGGAGCCCGCCTGCGTGAAGCGGAAGATGTTGTCGACGAAGAACAGAACGTCGGTCCCGGACTGGTCGCGGAACTGCTCGGCCAGGGTCAGGCCGGTCAGCGCGACGCGGGCACGGGCCCCCGGAGGCTCGTTCATCTGGCCGTAGACAAGCGCCACCTGGGAGTCTTCCAGGTTGTCGGGCTTGATCACGTTGGATTCGATCATCTCGTGGTAGAGGTCGTTGCCCTCGCGGGTCCGTTCACCAACGCCGGCGAAGACCGAGAAGCCCGAGTGCACCTTGGCGATGTTGTTGATCAGTTCCATGATGAGAACCGTTTTGCCCACGCCGGCGCCGCCGAACAGGCCGATCTTGCCGCCCTTGGAATAGGGGGCCAGCAGGTCGATCACCTTGATGCCCGTCACGAGGATCTCGGACTCGGTCGACTGCTCCGAGAATTCCGGGGCCGGTGCGTGGATCGGGCGGTATTCCTGCGCGTTGACCGGCGCGCCCTCGTCCACGGGCTCGCCCACGACGTTCAGGATGCGGCCCAGCGTGGCGTTGCCCACCGGGACCGAGATCGGGCCGTCGGTGTCGACGACTTCCTGCCCGCGCACGAGACCCTCGGTCGCGTCCATCGCGATGGTGCGCACGGTGTTCTCGCCAAGATGCTGGGCCACTTCCAGCACCAGCTTCTTGCCTTGGTTGTCGGTCGTCAGGGCGTTGAGGATTTCCGGCAGGTGGTCTTCGAACTGCACGTCGACCACGGCGCCAATCACCTGGGTGATCTTGCCTTTTGCGTTTGCCATGTGTCTTCTCCGGTCTTAGAGCGCCTCGGCGCCCGAGATGATTTCGATCAGTTCGTTCGTGATGACGGCCTGACGCGAACGGTTGTACTCGATGGTGAGCTTGTCGATCATCTCACCCGCGTTCCGCGTCGCGTTGTCCATGGCCGACATCCGGGCGCCCTGTTCCGAGGCACCGTTCTCGAGCAGCGCCGCGAAGATCTGGGTGGCCACGCCGCGCGGCAGAAGATCGGCGAGGATCGCCTCTTCGTCCGGCTCGTAGTCGTAGAGCGTCGCGGTGCCGTCCTCGGCCGCGTCGTCACCCTCGGTCTCGTAGGAGGCGGGGATGATCTGCTGCGCGGTCGGGGTCTGGCTGATCACCGACTGGAACGTCGCGTAAAAGATGGTCGCAACGTCGAACTCGCCATTGTCGAACCGGCCCAGGATGTCGCGGGCGATCTCCTGCGCATTGGCATAGCCGATGCGCTTGACCTCGCTCAGGTCGACATGGCCGACGAAGAGGTCGGCATAGTCGCGCTTGAGCTGCTCGCGGCCCTTCTTGCCGACGGTCAGGATCTTGACCGTCTTGCCCTTGGCCTTGAGCTCGTCCGCGCGGGCCTTGGCCAGCTTGACGATGTTCGAGTTGAAGCCGCCGCACAGCCCGCGTTCGGCGGTCAGAACCACCAGCAGGTGCACGTCGTCCGAGCCCGTCCCGGCCAGAAGCCGGGGCGCGCTGTCACTGTCACCGACCGAGGCTGCCAGCGACGCCATCACCGCGTTGAAGCGTTCCGCGTAGGGGCGGGCCGCCTCGGCCGCATCCTGTGCCCGCCGCAGTTTCGCGGCGGCCACCATCTGCATGGCCTTGGTGATCTTGCGGGTCGACTTGACCGACGCGATCCGGTTCTTGAGGTCCTTGAGATTTGGCATGCCGGCTGCTCCTTACGAGAAGTCGGCAGCGTATTCGTTCAGAACCGCCTTGATCTTGTCTTCGGCATCGCCCTTGATCTTGGGATCCTCGTTGGTGATCCAGTCCAGCAGATCCTGGTGCTTGCCGCGCACATGGGCCAGCAGGCCCTTCTCGAAGCGGCCCACGTCACCCACGGCGATCTTGTCGAGATAGCCCATGGTGCCGGCGCAGATCACGACGACGATCTCGGCATTGGTCAGCGGCGAGTACTGCGGCTGCTTCATCAGCTCGGTCAGGCGCGCACCACGGTTCAGCAGCTGCTGGGTGGCGGCGTCGAGGTCGGAGCCGAACTGCGCGAAGGCGGCCATCTCGCGGTACTGGGCGAGCGACAGCTTGATCGGGCCGGCGACCGACTTCATCGCATTGGTCTGGGCCGAGGAGCCCACGCGCGACACCGACAGACCGGTGTTCACGGCCGGGCGGACACCCTGGTAGAACAGCTCGGTCTCGAGGAAGATCTGGCCGTCGGTGATCGAGATCACGTTGGTCGGGATGAAGGCCGACACGTCGCCGCCCTGCGTCTCGATGATCGGCAGCGCGGTCAGCGAGCCGGCGCCGTTGTCCTCGTTCAGCTTGGCCGACCGCTCCAGCAGGCGCGAGTGCAGGTAGAAGACGTCGCCCGGATAGGCTTCACGGCCCGGCGGACGGCGCAGCAGCAGCGACATCTGGCGGTAGGCCACGGCCTGCTTGGACAGGTCATCGTAGATGATCAGCGCGTGCTTGCCGTTGTCGCGGAAATATTCCGCCATCGCGGTCGCGGCGTAGGGCGCGAGGAACTGCATCGGCGCGGGGTCCGAGGCGGTCGCGGCGACGACGATCGAGTAGTCGATGGCGCCGGTCTCTTCGAGCTTCTTCACCAGCTGCGCCACGGTCGAGCGCTTCTGGCCGACGGCGACGTAGACGCAGTAGAGCTTCTTGCTCTCGTCCGACCCGGCGGCGTCGTTGTACGACTTCTGGTTCAGGATCGCGTCGAGCGCGACGGCGGTCTTGCCGGTCTGGCGGTCGCCGATGATCAGCTCGCGCTGGCCGCGGCCGATCGGGATCATGGCGTCGACGGCCTTGAGGCCGGTCGCCATGGGCTCGTGCACCGACTTGCGCGGGATGATGCCCGGCGCCTTGACGTCGGCGACGCGACGCTCGGCCGCCTCGATCGGGCCCTTGCCGTCCAGCGGGTTGCCCAGGCCGTCCACGACGCGGCCCAAGAGCGCGTCACCGGCGGGCACGTCCACGATGGCGTTGGTGCGCTTGACGGTGTCGCCTTCCTTGATGTCCCGGTCGGAGCCGAAGATCACGATGCCGACATTGTCGGTCTCGAGGTTGAGCGCCATGCCCATGATGCCGCCGGGAAACTCGACCATTTCACCGGCCTGGATGTTGTCGAGGCCGTAGACGCGGGCGATCCCGTCCCCGACGGAGAGCACGCGGCCCACTTCTGCAACTTCGGCTTCCTGCCCGAAGTTCTTGATCTGCTCCTTTAGGATCGCAGAAATCTCGGCGGCTTGGATACCCATTTATCCGACCTCTTTCATTGCATTCTGGAGGGAATTGAGCTTGGAGCGGATCGAGGTGTCGATCATCTTCGAGCCCACCTTGACGACGAGACCACCGATGAGGCTTTCATCGACGGTCGTGTTGATCTTGACGTCCTTGCCGACCTTGGACTTCAGCGTGTCGGCCAGCTGCGCGGCCTGCGCATCGGTCAACGCAATGGCGGTGGTCACGTCGGCAGTGACCTCGCCCTTCTCTTCGGCCAGCATGTCACGCAGCCGCGCCACCATCTGGGGCACGACGAAGAGCCGCCGCTTGGCGGCCATCAGGCCCAGCACGTTCTTCAGCGCCGGCATCAGACCCATCTTCTCCGCGATTGCAGTGATCGCGGTGGACTGCGCCTCGCGCGAGTAGACCGGCGAAGACAGCAGGTCGCGCAGGTCGGCACTTTCCTTCAGGGCTGCGGACAGGTCGTCCAGGTTGGTCTCGAGCTTCTGGAGCTTGTTGTTCTCCTTCACGATCTCGAAGACGGCGGTGGCATAGCGCTCTGCGATGCCGGAGGAAACAGATGCTGATTCAGACACGTCCACCCTTCCGATATACGGCCCCCGTAACGCACGGCAGCGCCGGCGTCCGAGGGCGTTTTGTGGCCCGGGCAACCGCCAAGGCAGATAAATCGTGGCGGATGTAGCAGAGCCTCGCGCACCCCGCAACATGCTTGGGCAGAAAAGCCCGCGGCAGGAAACCGCCGCTTTTCAGAGGCTTGCGCCAAGTGCGACCTTCTGTGCCCATGGTTTGTGCAGTTTCGTGGCCATTTTGACGGGTCCGGTCACGATTCCCCGGCCGGTTTTGCGCCCTGAAAGGGGCCCGAGCCCGGCACGGCGCGAACGCGGCGCTCACACCGGCTTGGCCTTGCCCGGCGAGGGCGAGAGCACCTCCAGCGGGTTGAGCACGCGCGCCGCCTCATCGACGCCGCGGGGGCGCGGCGGGTGGCGCTTGGTGGCCACCACCATCATCACGCCGCCTGCGATCACGGCCGGGATCGCGCGGCCGGCCTTTTCCCAGGCGGGCCCCGTCTTCATCCAGAAACGCCGGGTCGAGGGCGGCTGGTAGAGCACCGAGACATGCGCCTCGGGCACGAAATCATGCCGCTTCAGCTGCGCCTCGAGCTGGCCCATGGAATAGGGCCGGCCATAGCCGAAGGGCGTGTGATCGGCCCGCGCCCACAGCCCCGTGCGATTGGGCACGATGAACAGCGCCGCACCGCCGGGGCCCAGCACGCGGTAGGCCTCGTCCAGCACGTCGGAGGGGCGCTCGGAGGTCTCCAGCCCGTGCATCATGATCAGCCGATCCACATGCCCGGTCTCGAGCGGCCAGAGCGTTTCCTCGCACAGGACCGAGACATTGGGCATCCCCGCGGGCCAGGGCATCACGCCCTGCGGCGAGGGCATCAGCCCGACCACCCGCCGCGCGTCCTGCAGGTAGGGCCGGAGCAGCGGCACCGCGAAGCCGTAGCCCGCCACGGTCTGGCGCGCCGCCTCGGGCCAGAACCGGGTGACCTGCCGGCGCAGGATCGCCTGCGCCGCCCGGCCCAGCGCGCTGCGGTAATAGAAGTCGCGCAGGGTCTGCACATCGAGATGCATTGCTCCCCCTCGCCCGATGCGTCACTCTGGGCGGCAGTCTGACAAAACCAGCGAGGAAAGACCATGCCCCTCGATATCGTCACTGTGCCCTGTCTCAGCGACAATTACGCCTATCTCGTCCACGGCCCCGACGGCGTCCTGCTGATCGACGCGCCCGAGGCCGCCCCGATCATCGACGCGCTCGACAGCCGCGGATGGACATTGGACACGATCCTGATCACCCATCATCATCACGATCACGTGGGCGGTGTCGAGGAGCTGCGCGAAAAATACGGCGCGACGGTCATGGGCCCCGCGGCCGAGCAGGACAAGCTGCCGCCGCTGGACCGGGCCCTGTCCGAGGGCGACGAGGCCGGCACCGGCGCCGGGCGCTTCACGGTGATCGAGGTGCCGGGCCACACGCTGGGCCACATCGCCTTCCACTTCCCCGAGGGCGGTGCGGTCTTCACCGCCGACAGCCTGATGGCCCTGGGCTGCGGCCGCGTCTTCGAGGGCACGCCCGAGATGATGTGGGACAGCCTGTCCAAGCTCGCCGCCCTTCCGCCCGAGACCGTGGTCTATTCCGGCCATGAATATACCATGACCAATGCCCGTTTCGCGCTGACCATCGACCCGGGCAATGCCGCGCTGAACGACCGGATGCAGGCCATCGCCGCGGCGCGCAATGACGGCCAGCCGACCGCGCAGGTGCCGCTCTCTCTCGAGCTGGCGACCAACCCATTCCTGCGGGCCGGGAAGGCCGCGACCAAGCGCGCGGTGAACATGGCGGATGCCGAGGATGCCGCCGTCTTCGCCGAGATCCGGGCGCGCAAGGACAGCTTCTGAGGCGCCGCGCCGGCGCCCCATTGAATTCCCGCTCGCCGACAATAATTCTGGATTGTGGCGATTATCCCCTCTCGATGCCATGTTCCCGACCCGCGCTGCCTGCAAGGGCTGCGCGCACGGGGGACGTGCGGTCAAAGTCACGGCAGTTTACGTCACATTGCCTCATTGTGACGCGGGGCACGGAAAAAATGACTTGAAGAGAGGGCCCAATCGACCAAACTTTAATCCCAAGAGGCAATGCTGGTCCTATCCCGGACCGGCGCAGACAAGAGGAGCACGCCCGTGCCTTCATTCTCGAACACCCTTGAGCAGGCAATCCACTCGGCCCTTGCGCTGGCCAATTCGCGCAGCCACGAATTCGCGACGCTGGAACACCTGCTTCTGGCGCTGGTCGACGAACCCGACGCCGCGCGGGTGATGAAGGCGTGCTCGGTCGACACCGAGGAGCTGCGCACCACGCTGGTGGAGTTCATCGACGAGGATCTCGCCAACCTGGTCACCGACATCGAGGGCTCCGAGGCGGTGCCGACCGCCGCCTTCCAGCGCGTCATCCAGCGCGCCGCGATCCACGTGCAAAGCTCGGGCCGTACCGAGGTGACGGGCGCCAACGTGCTGGTCGCCATCTTTGCCGAGCGCGAGTCCAACGCCGCCTATTTCCTGCAGGAGCAGGACATGACGCGCTATGACGCGGTGAACTTCATCGCCCATGGCGTCGCCAAGAACCCCGCCTATGGCGAGGCGCGGCCCGTGCAGGGCGCCGCCGAGGCCGAGGAAGAGGCCCAGCAGGCCGAGACCACGGCATCGAGCGGCGACAAGGAATCGGCGCTGGCCAAGTATTGCGTCGACCTGAACGCCAAGGCGCGTGAAGGCGATGTCGACCCGCTGATCGGCCGCGATTCCGAGGTCGAGCGCTGCATCCAGGTGCTGTGCCGCCGGCGCAAGAACAACCCGTTGCTGGTGGGCGACCCGGGCGTCGGCAAGACCGCCATCGCCGAGGGGCTGGCCCGCAAGATCGTCGCCGGCGAGACCCCCGAGGTGCTGGCCAACACCACGATCTACTCGCTGGACATGGGCGCGCTGCTGGCCGGCACCCGCTATCGCGGCGATTTCGAGGAGCGGCTCAAGGCCGTGGTGCAGGAACTCGAGGAGCATCCCGATGCGGTGCTCTTCATCGACGAGATCCACACCGTGATCGGCGCCGGCGCGACCTCGGGCGGGGCGATGGACGCCTCCAACCTGCTCAAGCCCGCGCTTCAGGGCGGCAAGCTGCGCACCATGGGCTCCACCACCTACAAGGAGTTCCGCCAGCATTTCGAGAAGGACCGCGCCCTGTCGCGCCGTTTCCAGAAGATCGACGTGAACGAGCCATCGGTGGATGACACGATCAAGATCCTCAAGGGCCTCAAGCCCTATTTCGAGGATCACCACAGCGTGAAATACACCGGTGACGCGATCAAGACCGCGGTCGAGCTGTCGGCGCGCTACATCAATGACCGCAAGCTGCCCGACAAGGCGATCGACGTGATCGACGAGGCCGGCGCGGCGCAGCACCTTGTGGCGGCGTCGAAGCGGCGCAAGTCGATCGGCACCAAGGAGATCGAGGACGTGGTCGCCAAGATCGCGCGCATCCCACCCAAGAACGTCTCCAAGGACGATGCCGAGGTGCTCAAGGATCTCGAGGCGACGCTCAAGCGCGTGGTCTTCGGGCAGGACAAGGCGATCGAGGCGCTGTCCAGCGCGATCAAGCTGGCCCGTGCCGGCCTGCGCGAACCCGAGAAGCCCATCGGCAATTACCTGTTCGCGGGTCCGACCGGTGTCGGCAAGACCGAGGTTGCCAAGCAGCTGGCCGACAATCTCGGCGTGGAACTGCTGCGCTTCGACATGTCGGAATACATGGAGAAGCACGCGGTCAGCCGCCTGATCGGCGCGCCTCCGGGCTATGTCGGCTTCGACCAGGGCGGTCAGTTGACCGACGGCGTCGACCAGCACCCGCATTGCGTGCTGCTGCTGGACGAGATCGAGAAGGCGCATCCGGATGTCTACAACATCCTGTTGCAGGTGATGGATCACGGCTCGCTGACCGACCACAATGGCCGGACGGTGGACTTCCGCAACGTGATCCTGATCATGACCTCGAATGCCGGTGCGACCGAGCAGGCCAAATCGGCCATCGGCTTTGGCCGCGACCGCCGCGAGGGCGAGGACACCGCCGCGATCGAGCGCACCTTCACGCCGGAGTTCCGCAACCGTCTGGACGCCGTGATCAGCTTCCAGCCCCTGCCCAAGGACACGATCCTGCAGGTGGTCGAGAAGTTCGTGCTGCAGCTCGAGGCGCAGCTGATGGATCGCAACGTGACCATCGAGCTGACCAAGCCGGCGGCCGAGTGGCTGGCCGAGAAGGGCTATGACGACAAGATGGGCGCCCGCCCGCTGGGCCGGGTCATCCAGGAGAACATCAAGAAGCCGCTGGCCGAGGAGCTGCTCTTCGGCAAGCTGGTCAAGGGCGGCGTCGTCAAGGTCTCGGTCAAGGATGGCGAGCTGGTGCTCAAGCTGGAAGGCCCCGACAAGCCGCGGCTGGGCTCCAAGAAGCCGCCGCTTCTGACCGCGGAGTGATGCCCACCCGCGCCGTCGCGCTCGCGGCTGCACTGTCGCTCTCCTCCCCTGCCGCGCCTGTCGCGGCAGGGGATTTTTCGTTGGCCTGGCCTGTGGACTGCACGCTCGGGCAGGACTGCTTCATCGAGGATTACGTCGACCAGGACCCCGAGCCCGGGCGCCAGCGCGATTTCGCCTGCGGCTACAATGCGCGCGACGGGCACAAGGGCACCGATATCGCGCTGCTCGATTTCGACGCGATCGCAGAGGGCGTGGCCGTCACCGCCGCCGCCCCCGGGCTGGTGCTGCGCACCCGCGACGAGATGCCGGATGACCGGCTGATGCGCGGCGTGACCGACCAGACGGCCTGCGGCAACGCGGTGCTCGTCGAACATGCCGATGGCTGGCGCACGCTCTATTGTCACCTCCGGCTGGGCTCGGTCGCCGTGGCGCCCGGTGACATCGTGCGCCCCGGCGACCGGCTGGGGTCGATCGGGCTGTCGGGCCGCACCAACCACCCGCATCTGCACCTGCAGGTCTCGCGCGATGGCGCGCTGGTCGACCCGTTCCGCCCCGGGGCCGCGCTTGGCACTTGTGGCACGGCGGGCGACACGCTGTGGCAGAATCCGCCGGGTTACGTGCGCACCGGGCTCTTCACCGCGCGCTTCTCGAACCGCGTGCCGGGTTTCGACGAGGTGCGCGCCGGCACCGCCCCCATCGACGTGGCCGACCCGATGCAGCCGCTGGTGGTCTATGCCATCGCGCAGGAGGCGCAGACCGGCGACCGGCTGACCCTGAGCGGCGAGGGCCCCGAGGGGCGGATCTTCTTTCACAGCCTCGTGCTGGACGCCCCGCAACGCAGCCAGCTGCAGGCCTATGGCCGCAAGGCGCCCGACGGGGGCTGGCCGCCGGGCGACTACCTGGGCCGTGCCATGCTGACACGCGACGGCCAGGTCATCGCGCATCGCTTCGCCCATGTCACCGTGACGCCGTAGCTCAACGCTCGGTCAGCTTCAGCTCGATCCGCCGGTTCTGGGCCCGCGCCTCGGCGGTGTTCGCCTCGTTCACCGGCTGGTACTGGCCGAACCCGTTGGCGGCCAGCCGGTCGGGCGGAATGCCGTAGCTCTCGATCATGTAGCGGACGACCGACAGCGCGCGGGCCTGGCTGAGCTCCCAGTTGTCCTCGTACTCGCCGCGCACCACGGGGATGTTGTCGGTATGCCCGTCGACGCGCAGGATCCAGTCGACCTCGTCGGGGATGTCCTTCGAGACCGCGCGCAGGATGTTGGCCACCCCTGCGATCTCGCGCCGGCCCAGCGCCGAGAGGTCGGCGGAGCCCAGCTCAAAAAGCACCTCGGAGGAAAAGACGAAGCGGTCGCCCTGGATCTGGATCCCTTCGCGATCGCCCAGCACCTGCCGCAGGCGGCCGAAGAACTCCGAGCGGTAATTCTCGAGGTCTGCCTTCTCTTCTTCCAGCCGGCGCTTCTCTTCTTCAAGCCGCGCGGCGCGCTCCTCTTCCAGCTGGCGGCGGCGGCGCTCTTCCTGGGCCAGCTGCGCGATGGCCGCGTTCAGCCGCGAACTCATGTTCTGCAACTGCACCTGCGAGGCCACGTCCTTGGCCTCGGCCGTGTCGAGAAGCGCCTGCAACTCGCCCAGCTGCCGGCGCAGCTCGGCGACCTGACGGTTCAGCGCCTCGACCTGCAGCTCGGCCTGGCTGGCGCGTTCGCTGCGCTGCGCCAGCGTGTCGCGCGCCTCCTCCAGCAGGATCTGGCGCTCCTCGGCGCGGGTGATCTGCGCCTCCAGCCGCTCTTCGGCGGCCTTCTGCTCGGCCAGCGCGGCGGTCAGCCGATCGCGCGTCTCCTCGACCGTGCTCTGCGCCGCACTGCGTGCCGCCAGCGCGGCGGCCAGCTGCTCCTCGAGCGAGCGCGAGTCATCGTCGCGCTCGGCGGCCCGCGCCTCGGCCTCGGCCAGGTCGATGCGCAGGGCGCGGATCGTCGCCTCGCGCCGGTCCTCGCGAGCGCGGGCGGCGTCCAGCTCGGTCTGCAGCCGGGCGAGCTGGCGGCGCAGCGCGCCCAGCTCGCTGTCCTGCGCGGCGCTGCGACCATCGGCGGCCTGCAGCCGGTCGGAGAGATCGGTGTTCTCGGTCTGCAGCGCGATGATCCGGGTCAGCGCCGCATCAGCATCGGCCTCGGCCGTCTCCAGCCGGCTGCGCAGCTGCGCCACCGTGCCGCGCAGGTCCTGCAGCTCGGCATCCTGCTCCTCGGCGCGCTCGGCCACGGTGGATTGCGCCCGCGCCAGCTGCTGTTCCAGCTCGGCCAGCTCGGCGCTGCGTTCGCTCTCGCGCGTGCGGGCGGCGGCAAGGTCCCGTTCCAGCCGCGCGGCCTGCGCGCGCAGGCGGCTCAGCTCGGCCCCCTGCTCGGCGCTGGCGCCGCCCAGCGTGGCCAGCTGCGCGTCCAGCTCGGCATTCTCGGCCTGCAGCGCCTCGATCCGCTCGGCCCGGGTCTGCGCGCGCTTCTGCGAGGCGTCGAGCTGCGCCTGCAGCCCGGCCGCCTGCCCGCGCAGCGTCTCGATCCGGTCGGCCTGCTCCGTCTCGCGGGTCTCGGCACTCTCGACCGCGCCGGTCAGGCGAAAGACATCCTCGGTCAGGGCCTGCGCCTCGCGGCGCGCCTCCGTCAGGCGGTCGCGGGCCTGCGACAGGGCGGCGTCCAGCCGGTCCCGCTCGGCCGCCAGCGTGTCCAGCGCGCTGGCCCGGTCGTCGACCGCGCCGCGCGCCTCGGAGAGGTCCGAGACCAGCGCCGCGTTGCGCTCGCGCAGGGCGGCCAGCTCGGTCTCCAGCGCCTCGGCCTCGGTCACGCGGGCCAAGGCCGCGGCCAGCTGCGCCGAGAGGTCGGAGAGCCGCGTCGCGCTGGCCCCGGCCGAGGCCTGCGCGGCATCCAGCGCGGCCTGCGTCTCGTCCCGCGCGGCCTCGGCCTCGGCGCGGGCCTGCTCGGCCGCCTGCCGGGCCTCCCGGGCCTCGGCCAGCTGGTCGCGCAGCGCGGTCAGCCGCTCATCCGTCTCGGCGCCTTCAGCACGGGCGTCGGCCAGCACTGCCTCGAGCCGCGTGATCCGGGCCGCCATCGCGTCGATCCGCTCCTGCAGTTCGCGGGCCTCGGTTGCACTGTCCGCAAGGCTCGCGGCCAATCGGTCGTTCAGCTCGGCCTCGGTCTGCCGCGCGGTGGCCAGCTGGGCCTGCAACTCGGCGATGCGCGCATCGCGATCGTCCAGCTTCGCGACCTGGGCGGCCTCGCTGGAGCGCGCCTGTGCCAGCTCGGCCTGCAGCCGGCCGATCTCGGCGCTTTGCGTGTCGATCCGGTCGCGCAGCTCGGCAGTCTGCGCCTCGGCCGCCTGCCGCGCGGTGGCCAGCTCGTCGCGCAGCCCGGCGATCTCGGCCGACAGGGCCTGCTCGGTCTGCGACCCGCTCTCGCGCGCCGCGTCCAGCGAGGCCTCGAGCGCGGCGATGCGCGCCAGCTGGCTGTCGATCTGCGCGGTCAGGGTGGTTTCGGTCTCGGCACTGGCAGCGCGGGCGGCGTCCAGTTCGCGTTGCAGTTGGGCGATCTGCACCGCCTGGTCGTCGATCCGCGCCTGAAGGTCCTCGCCCTGCTGCTGGCCCTCAAGGAGCGCCGCGGCCAGCCGGGCGTTCAGGTCTTCCTCGGCCTCGCGGGCGGCGGCGAGCAGGGTCAGCGTCTCCTCGGCGCGGGCGCGCTCCTCTTCCAGCGCGAGGGTCATGGCGGTCAGCTCGGCATCCGCCTCTTCAAGGCGGCGGCGCAGGGCGGCGGCGGCTTCGGCCTCGGCCAGACGCTGCGCCTCTTCCTCGCTCAGCTCGGCCTGCAGGGTCTCGACCTGGTCGCTCAGCGCACCGATGCGTGCATCGCTTTCGTCCGATTCGGTGCGCAGGTCGGCGACCAGCGCCTCCAGCGCCTCGCGCCTTGCCGCGGCAAGCCGGGCTTCCTCGGCCTGGGCGTCGATCTCGTCACGCGCCTGCACCAGTGCCGCGTCCAGCGCGTCGCGCTCCTCGGTCAGTGCCGTGCGCGCCGCTTCCAGATCCGAGACGGTGGCGCGCAGCTCGGTAGCGTCCTCCCGCGCCGCGTCACGCTCGGCCAGAAGCGTGGCGACCCGCTCCTCGATCGTGGCGATGCGGTCCGAGGCCGCGTCCAGCGCGGCGGCCTGCCGGTCGCGCGTGGCGGTCAGGCTGTCGATGATGCTCTGCTGTTCGGCCAGCCGCGTCTCGGAGCTGTAAAGCGTGGCCTCCAGCTCGCCCAGCTGGTTGGTCAGCGCGGTGTTGCGGCGCTCCTCGACGCCCAGCGCCTGCGCCAGCGCGGCAACCTCGGCCGAGAGGGTCGACAGCTCGGTTTCCTGCCCGGTGATGGTCTCGCGCAGGACAAACTGGATGACCATGAAGATCGACAGCACGAAGGTCAGGACCAGCAGCAGCCCCGTCATCGCGTCCACGAAGCCCGGCCAGATCGACGCCTGGAACCGGGCCCCCGTGCGTCGGCTCAGCGCCATGGCCTAGCCCTCCGTGCCGCTGCCGCGGGGCCGCGCGGTGCGCGACACGCCCAGCCCGCGCGACAGGGCGGCCAGGTCGGTGCGCAGCTCGGCCATGCTTTCCTGCCGGCCGGCGCTGATCTCTTCGAGGATGCGCAGCATCTGCACGTCGATCGAGCGCAGCCGCATGCGGCTTTCCGCATCCAGCCCCTCGTTGCTTTCCTTCTCGCGGATCGCCTCGGCCAGAAGCTCCTGCCCGTCGGCGATGCGCGCCAGCGACGAGGCCGAGGGTGAGGTCGCCTCGATCCGCTCGGTCAGCCGCTCGACGCTGTCGGCCAGCTGGGCCAGCCGCGTGTCCACCTCGGCGCGGCCCTGCTCGGCCTCGGAGAACAGGAACTGCAGCTGCTCCATCTGCTCGGCCATGCGGTCCAGCACCACCCCGGCGGCGCCCAGGTCCGGGCCGTCGCTTTCGGCCGAGAAGCCCAGCTTGGTGATCGAGGAGAGCCATTCCTCGAGCTCGCGGTAGAAGCGGTTCTGCCCGTGCCCGGCGAACAGCTCCAGCAGGCCCACGACCAGCGAGCAGGCTAGCCCCAGCAGCGACGAGGCAAAGGCCACGCCCATCCCGCCCAGCTGGCTTTCGAGGCCGGTCATCAGCCGGCCGAAGACGGCGGTGCCGCTCTCGCCCTCCTGCGGGGCAAGGCCGCGGATCGTGTCGACCAGTGCCGGCACCGTGGTGGCCAGCCCGTAGAACGTGCCCAGCAGGCCCAGGAAGATCAGCAGCGAGACGATGTAGCGCGTGATCTCGCGCGCCTCGTCGATGCGGGTGGCGACGGAATCGAGGATCGAGCGGGTCGAGGTCGTGGTGATCTGCATCCGCTTGTCGCGCCGCCGCCCCAGCAGCGCGGCCAGCGGCGCCAGCAGTTGCGGCGCCCGCGCCCGCGTGCCCTGGTCGCCGGTGGCGGTGAAGCGCTCGATCCAGCGCACCGAGGTGATCAGCTGCGCGACCTGCCAGAAACAGGCCAGCACGCCCACCACGAAGACGCAGAGGATGAAGCCGTTCAGGTAGGGATTGCTTTCGAAGACCGGCAGCACGCGCGGCAGCGCCAGGAAGGCGCCGAAGCCCGACAGCCCGATCACGGCCAGCATGAGGATCACCTGGCGGACGGGTTGGCTGAAATGCGGCTCGGCCTCGAGGTCGGGATGGTCCAAGGATCACACCTGACACGGTTTGTTCTAACTAGTCCCTAACTAAGGTTTTCCCGCACCCGCGCCAAGGAGTTATCAACACCCCCGCAGGCCCAGAGGCCGGAAAAGCACGGCTTTTCGGCCCCGGACGCGCGGAATCCGGCGCGTGACGGGGATGGCGGGCGCGAGGGACGCCGCCTCTCAGGTCTCGAACAGGCTGCGGAGCAGCGTGGCATAGATGCCGATCTGGCGCGGCAGGGCCTCTTTCTGGCGCACTGTCTTGGACAGGATGATGGCGCCGTCGACCAGCACGACCAGCATGTCGGCCAGCGCCTCGATCTCGACCGGGCGGCGCGGCGGATGCACCGCGGCGATCCCGGTCAGCACGCCGGTGAAGCGGGCGCGCCAGTTCAGCAGGTTGGCCGCCGCGAGCCGGTGCACCTCGGGGCGGAACAGCCGTTCCTGGAAACAACAGGCCGCGATCAGGCAGCCGGGATGCACGTCCGGCAGCGCCTCCATCTGCGCCTGCAGCAGCGCGAGGAAGCACAGGAAGATCTGCAGCGGGTCGTCGCTGCCGGCCTCGCTCGCGGCCTGCGCGAAGAGCCCGTCCAGCCAGGCCTCTTCGGCCGCGAGGTGCCGTTCGAGTATGGCGATCACCAGCGCGTTCTTGTCGGGGAAATGGTAGAAGAAACCGCCCTTGGTGATGCCCACCTCGGCGATCAGCTCCTCGATCGAGGTGGCGGCAAAGCCCTTGTCGAGGATCGCCACCTCGGCCGCCGTCAGAAGCCTGTCACGAGTGGTGCCGGTGCTGCGGGGCTTGATGAAGGTCACGGCGGGCATCTCCTGTTGCGCCATCCTAGCAGGCCGCCGGGCAACGGTCACTGTACCACGAGTCCAGTAGATCGCGGCCGCCCCGCCCGGCAGGCTGAGGGCGCATCACAGGAGAGCCGCCATGACCGTCCCCTTCACCCCGCACGCGCCCGGCGCGCTCTATATCACCGAGGGCGGCACCGAGACCGAGCTGCTCTATCGCCACGGCTTCACCTTCGATCATTTCGCCGCCTTCACCCTGCTGGACGATCCGCGCGCCATGGTGGTGCTGCACGACATGTATCGCCGCCTGCTGGACGTGATCGCCGCGTCCGGGGGCTGTGCACTGCTGGCCGGGCTGGACTATCGCGCCAGCCCCGACTGGGCGGGGCTGCTGGGCCTGTCGCCCGCGGCGCTGGCGGATCTGCAAGCGCGTAATATCGGGTTTCTGCGCGAGGTCGCCGCGCCCTATCGCGGCGACCTCGCGCAGAAACCCGATATCCGCATCGCCGGGATCGTCGGCCCGCGCGGCGACGCCTATGCGCTCAACCGCGCGATCACCGCGGACGCGGCCGAAGACTATCACGCCGTCCAGCTGGAGACGCTGGCCGGGCTGCAGGTGGACCTGGTCTGGGCGGCGACGATCAACAACATCCCCGAAGCGGTCGGCATCTCACGGGCGGCCGCGGCGGCGGGGCTGGCGGTCAACATCTCATGGACGCTGACCGAGACACATCGCCTGCGCTCGGGCCCGACGCTGGCCGAGGCGGTCGCGGCCACCGATGCGCAGGCCGGCACGGCGCGGCCCGACAGCTTTGGCATCAACTGTTCGCACCCGGCCGAGTTCGCCCCAGCGCTGACGCCCGGCGCGTGGCAGGGGCGGCTGCGCTGCCTGCGGCCCAACGCGGCGGCGATGGACAAGATCGCGCTGTGCAAGCTCGACCATCTCGAAGAGGGCGACCCGGTGGACCTGGCCGCGCGCATGGGTGCGCTGGCGCGGCGCCTGCCCTCGGTGGATATCTGGGGCGGCTGCTGCGGGACATGGGACACGCATCTTGCCCGGATCGCCGAACAGGTGCAGGCGGCACGTGTCCCGGCGCAGGTCTAGCCCCGGCTGTCGCCGGTCAGCGCGCGGACCTGATCGGACAGCCAGTGCAGGTCGGGATCGGGGATGCCCAGCTGGTCCAGATGCTCGGCCGTGTTGTACAGGTATTCCGGGTTCGGCCCGCGCCCGCCATGGGCGCCGGCGATCACCCGGGCCTGCTCCTCCAGCGGCAGGTGGCAGTACTGCTCGTGATGCGGGTCGATCACGTAGGCCAGCGCCTCGACCCGGCGGCCATCGCCGAGGTGCACCGGCTGGCGCGTCTCGATATAGGCGGACGAGACCAGCTCGCGCTCGCGCAGATAGGCCAGCGTCGCCTCTTCGGTGCCCGGCTCGGCCCGCAGCGCCAACCCGTCGCACGATGCGCCCTCCTGCGCATCCAGCGCCAGCACCAGCCCCGGCCGCGCCTCGGTGCCGCGATGGTGGATCGAGTACATGCAGAAGCCGCGCGCATAGCCCTCCAGCCGCGCGTGCTGACGCTCGACCACGGGAAAGCCGGGGTTCCACAACAGCGATGCGTAACCGAACACCCACATTGTCATCGCGCGCTCCTTGCCCGTTCGCCCTGCGACACGCGGTCCAAGTGGCGCCGCGCCGCGTCTCGCTGTAAACACGAACCCTGCGGGCAGCGAAAGGGGGCCGGGCATGAAACGCTGGATTGCACTGGCCGTGGTGGCGGCGCTGGCCTGGTCGGGCTGGTGGGCCTGGTCGGCCCGGGCGCTGCGCGGCGATCTCGACCGCTGGGTCACCGCGCTGGAGACCGCGGGCTGGCAGGTCGCGATCGAGGACACCCGCCTGCGCGGCTTTCCCAGCCGGCTGGACCTGACGCTGGAGGGGATCGACGTGACCGGCCCGGACGGCCGGCTGCGCTGGCAGGCGCCCTTCCTGCAGGTGCTCGGGCTGACCTACAAGCCGGGGCACAAGATCCTCGCCCTGCCCGACACGCAGATGGTGACATGGGACAGGACCGAGCTGCCGATCGCGGCCACGGGCCTGCGCGCCTCGGTCATCTATGACGGCGACCGCGCGCTGCGCCGCGCCAATCTCGAGGCCGAGACGCTGACCCTGCCCGGCCCCGACGGGGATCTGCGGCTGGACGGGCTGCGCCTTGCCGCCGCGCGGCAGGGGGCCGAGATCCTCGCCGGTCTCGAGGCCGGGCTGGAGGGCGCGCCGACGCCGCGCCTGTCGCTGCAGCTGGCCGCGCGGTTCGAAGGGACATGGAGCCTCGACAGCCCCTCCGGCGTGCTGCCGCGGCTGGACCGGCTGGATGTCCGGCAGGCCGGGGTGACGGGACCGCAAGCGCAGGTGGACGCCGATGGCCTGCTGCGCTTCGACCCGCGCGCGCATGGCGCGCTGGAGCTGCAGAGCCCCGACTGGGGCGCGGCGCTGGAGATGCTGGCAGAGGCCGGGCTGCTCGGCGCGGACGGCCGCGCGGCGCTGGCGGCGGCCGTGACCGAGGGCCCGCTGACCGTGACGGTCGAGGGTGATGCGTTTCGCACCGGCGACCGCGCTCTGGGACGGCTGTCCCTGCGCTGAGCGCGCGGGCTTGCACCGCCGGGCGGGCCGGGCGAGAGTGCCGGCATCCCCCGGTGACGGAGCCTTCGTGACAGACGCCCTTTTTGCCCGTATCGACGACCGGCGCGACGACCTGATCGCGCTGACGCAGGAGCTGATCCGCATCCCCACGCTCAACCCGCCGGGGCAGCATTACCGCGCGATCTGCGAGGCGTTGGAACGGCGACTGTCGGCCCGGGGCTTTTCCTGCGAGCTGGTCCGCGCCACCGGGGCGCCGGGCGATTCCGACCGCTACCCGCGCTGGAACCTGGTGGCCCGGCGCGAGGGCACCCGGCCCGGCGACTGCGTGCATTTCAACTCGCATCACGACGTGGTCGAGGTCGGACAGGGCTGGACCCGCGACCCGTTCGGCGCCGAACTGGACGGCGACCGGATCTACGGCCGGGGCGCCTGCGACATGAAGGGCGGGCTGGCCGCCTCGGTCATCGCGGCCGAGGCCTTTGTCGACACCCATCCCGAATTTGCCGGCGCGATCGAGATCAGCGCCACGGCGGACGAGGAATCGGGCGGCTATGGCGGCGTCGCCTACCTGGCCGAGCAGGGCTGGTTCGCACCTGAACGCGTGCAGCATGTCATCATCCCCGAGCCGCTCAACAAGGACCGGATCTGCCTCGGCCATCGCGGCGGCTGGTGGGCCGAGATCGAGACCAAGGGCGAGATCGCGCATGGCTCGATGCCCTTCCTGGGCGATTGCGCGGTGCGCCACATGGGCGCCGTGCTGCACGCCTTCGAAGAGCGATTGTTTCCCGCCATGGCCGCCCGGCAGACCGCGATGCCGGTCACGCCCGAGGGCGCGCGCTCCTCGACCATGAACATCAACTCGGTCCATGGCGGCGAGCCCGAGCAGGCCGAGGACTATACCGGCCTGCCGGCGAACTGCGTGCCCGACAGCTGCCGCATCGTGATCGACCGCCGTTTCCTGATGGAAGAGCCGCTGGAGCAGGTCCGCGGCGAGGTGATCGCCCTGCTGGACGATCTGGCCGACCGCCGCGAGAATTTCCGCTACGAGATCCGCGACCTCAACAGCGTGATCCCCTCGATGACGCCGCAGGACGCGCCGGTGGTGACCACGGTGGCCGGCGCGATCCGCGACGTGCTGGGACAGGATGCCGCCTATGTCGCCTCGCCCGGCTCCTACGATCAGAAGCATATCGACCGGATTGGCAAGCTGAAGAACTGCATCGCCTACGGGCCCGGCATCCTCGAGCTGGCGCACAAGCCCGACGAATGGGTCTCGGTCACCGACATGCTGGACAGTGCTCGCGTCATGGGGCGCAGCCTGGAGCGGCTGCTGCTGCCCTGACCGAGCGCGCTTAAGATATCGTCAAGATCCGCGGCGAAACCGCGGCGCCGGCCCCACTGTGCCAAAATGGTTAACAATCCGCCGCAATTCGGCCCGCTTCCCCTGCAACGGTCAAGCCAGAGGCAGTGGAGAGGCCCACGATGTTGCAAGCAATCAAAAGGATCATGACGCCGCGCGCGCCCCAAGTGCCGCCGGCACCGCCCATCCCCCCGGCGCCGTCCCGCGAGGGGCGCGCCTACAGCCGGATCGTCGTGCCCCGCTCGGCGCTGGATGCCTGGCCGCAGGATCCCGATCCGCTGGTCTGCGCGGTGGTGGACTACGTCAACTTCCTGACCAAGGAAGGGCGCTACAATCGCCGCGAGATCTGCCCCGCGGCCATGCAGGCCTTCCACACGGACTATTACCTGGCGCAGGTGCTCAATGGCGGGCACGCGCAGTTCGTGGGCAATACGCGCGCCCTGCTGAAGCCGACCCTGGCCGACCTGCTGGAGGGGCTCGAGCAGATGCGCGCTCCCAACTACCTGCTGCTGGTCCGGCGCATGACCAAATGGGTCGACGACAATCCCGACAAGGTCGAGGAACAGACAGGCTTCGAGGGCGGCATCGACCCCGTGCTACAGACGCTCGACAGCCCCTTCTTCAAACTCGACCGCGCGACGCCCCTGCGCCGCTTCATCGCCACGTGGCTGGCCGGCCACCCCGCGCTGGAGCCGGTGCCCGATGCGCGGCTGCGCGACACGATGCAACAGATCGCCGAGGAGAACCCGGCGCGCGACTACCGTCGCCAGATCCTCGAGATGGCGCGCATCGACGGCATGATGACCACCCCGCCCTACCTGCCGCTCAGCGTGGCCGCAGGCGCGCTGCGCCCGCTGGACCCGATCGTCTCGATCGGCAATGGCAGCTACCGCGAGGTCGAGGGCGACCGGCGCATGACCGTCTTCATGCGCACCGTCTCGGGGCCCTGCTGGGCGGTGCCGCTGGACGAGGGCGTGGCGATCTATGCCGGGATCACGCATGACAACAGCCACCTGCCCGAGAACCCGTTCGACGCCTCGCTGGACGACATCCGCAAGTTCCGCCCCGACGAGGTGGGCGAGCTGCGCATCTTCGTGCGCAACGAGACGATCCAGTCGGCCGGACGGGTGGCGCGCGACCTCAAGGCCGGGGCGGCGCTGCATGCGCTGCTGGGCCGCCTGCCCGAGCGGCCGGCGCTGGATTTCGTCACCATCCGCTCGGCCGGGGCCGATGCCCATGGCGAGGAGGGGCTGACCGCGACGCTGATCCTGAACGGCGCGCAGCTGGCCCTGTCGGCGGTGATCTCGGAGCATGGCGCCCATCTGCTGAGCGAGCCCGAACATGACCGGCTGGCAGAACTCTCGCGGGCCGAGATCGACGCCCATGCCGAGGCGCACGCGCTCGACCGGCTGCTCTGAGCCCCCGCGCCGCCGGTCGCGCGGCGCGGGGTTGCCACATCGGGCGGTTCCGGTGACACTCGCGGGCAACCGACAACAGGGAGACCCGCCCATGACCTTCCGCCTCACGCTTGCCGCGGCGCTGCTGACCGGCACGGCCGCGCTGGCCCAGCAGACCGACCTGACCATCGCGCTGCAGCTGGAGCCGCCGCATCTCGACCCGACCTCGGCCGCCGCGGGCGCCATCGACAGCGTGCTCTATACCAACGTGTTCGAGGGGCTGACGCGCTTCACCAATACCGGTGAGGTCGTGCCGGGGCTGGCCGAGCGCTGGGACATCTCGGAAGACGGGCTGACCTATACCTTCCACCTGCGCGAGGGCGTGAGTTTCCATGACGGCACGACGATGGATGCCGAGGACGTCAAGTTCACCCTCGACCGCGCCCGCGCCGAAGACAGCCAGAACGCGCAGAAGGCCCTGTTCGAGGGCATCGCCGAGGTCACGGTGATCGACCCGCAGACCGTCGAGGTGACGCTGGGCCAGGTGGACGGCAACTTCCTGTTCAACATGGCCTGGGGCGACGCTGTGATCGTGGCCCCCGAGAGCATCGGGGACATCAAGTCCACCCCGGTGGGCACCGGCCCCTTCAAGTTCGACAGCTGGACGCAGGGCGACAGCATCACGCTGGTGCAGAACCCCGACTACTGGGGCGAGGCGCCGGCCCTGACCGAGGCCACGTTCAAGTTCATCTCGGACCCGACCGCCGCCTTCGCGGCGATGATGGCGCAGGATATCGACGCCTTTGCCGGCTATCCCGCACCCGAGAACCTGCCCCAATTCGAGGCCGATCCGCGTTTCCAGGTGCTGGTGGGCTCGACCGAGGGCGAGACGATCCTGTCGACCAACAACCAGATGGCGCCGCTGGACGACGTGCGCGTGCGCCAGGCGATCGCCCATGCCATCGACCGGCAGGCGATCATCGACGGCGCCATGTTCGGGCTGGGCACGCCGATCGGCACGCATTTCGCACCGCACAACCCCGATTACGTCGACCTGACCGGCCTGTCCGGGCATGATCCCGACAAGGCGCGCGCCCTGCTGGAGGAGGCGGGCTACCCGGACGGGTTCACCACCACGCTCAAGCTGCCGCCACCCTCCTATGCGCGCCGCGGCGGCGAGATCGTGGCCGCCCAGCTGCGCGCCGTGGGGATCGAGACCGAGATCACCAATCTCGAATGGGCCCAGTGGCTGGAAGAGGTGTTCCGCGGCAAGGATTTCGGCCTGACCATCGTCAGCCATACCGAGCCCTTCGACATCGGCATCTATGCCCGGCCCGACTACTACTTCCAGTACGGCAAGCCGGCCTTCCAGGAGCTGATGATGACGCTGACGGCCACCACCGCGCCCGAGAAACGCTCGGAGCTGCTGGCCGACGCGCAGCGCATGATCGCCGAGGATTACGTGAACGGCTACCTGTTCCAGCTGGCCTTCCCCACCGTGGCGGATGCGCGGATCGAGGGGCTGTGGCTGAACCAGCCGACCCAGGCCACCGACCTGACCGGCGTGCGCTGGACCGAGTGAGCCGCCCGGCACCGGCCGCGCAATCCGCGCGGGTCGGTGCCAAAAGGCTGGACTGGCGATGCTACGCTTGCAATCCTCCCTGCAACGACAACTCAGGGAGGATATACATGAAACCCCAGATATTCGGGGCGCTTCTGGCCATGGGCGCGACACCGGCGCTGGCCCAGCAGGACGCGGCCGACTGCACCGCGCTACGCGACACCGTCATCACGGCGGGGCATGTCACCTCGGCCCGCGTCATGCCGGCAGAAGGCACTCTGCCCGCCTATTGCGAGTTGCGCGCCACCGCGCTGCCGGCAATCTCGATCGAGGTGCGCCTGCCCATGGAGGGCTGGAACGGCCATTACTACCAGGCCGGCTGCGGCGGGTTCTGCGGCATCCTCGGGCGCGCTGACGCCTCGGGCGGCTGGGTGAATGCCATGCGCCCCGGGCTGGAGCGCGGCTATGCCACCGCGACCTCGGATAGCGGCCATTTCGGCCTGTCGGTGGTCGATGGCGAATGGGCCTACAACAACCCCGCGGCGGAACGCGACTGGGGCTGGCGCTCGATCGGCGAGACGCATCGCGTGGCGCAGGCCATGATCGACGCCTTCTACGGCGCCGCCTCGGACCGCGCGATCTTCCAGGGCTGCTCGACCGGCGGGCGCATGGCGCATGTCGCCACGCAGCGCTACCCCGAGATGTTCGACGGCATCATCTCGGGCGCGCCGGCGATGGATTACCCCGGGCTGGTCGCCACCAAGATGAGCTGGATCGTGCAGGCCAATACCGACGCGGATGGCAACCAGATCCTGAAACCGGCCAAGGTGCCGCTGGTGGCCGAGGCGGTGATGGCGCAATGCGACGCGACCGACGGCACCGAGGACGGCGTGATCGAGGACCCGCGCGCCTGCGACGTGGACCTGACCGGGCTGACCTGCAATTCCGCCGACGGGACCGACTGCCTGACCCCAGAGGAGCAGGGCGTGATCGTCAAGTGGCGGCAGGGCCCGGTGAACCGCGCCGGAGAGCAGCTCTATCCCGGCGGCGTGCCGGAGGGCTCCGAGCCGTTCTGGGGCCTGTGGCTGACCGGCTTCGAACAGGGCGGCGGCAAGCTGGTGCCGGCCTTCGCCACCGGGTTCGGCCGCTACATGGCCTTCGACGAGGATCCCGGCCCCACCTGGAGCCCGCTGGATTTCGACTTCACCGAGGACCCGCAGCGCATGAGCGCGGCCGCCGCGGCCTATAACGGCGACAACCCCGACATCTCGGCCTTCCGCGCGGCGGGCGGCAAGATGATCGTCTATCACGGCTGGGCCGATGCCATCGTGACGCCCTACAAGACGGTCGACTGGTACGAAAAGGCCGCCGAGGCCGCGGGCGGCGAGGAGAGCCTGCAGGAAAACGTGCGCCTGTTCATGGTGCCGGGGCTTGACCATTGCGGCATCCTGCCCGGGCCGGGCGGCATCAACGCCGCCGCGCTGGACCCGATGACGCCGCTCGAGGCCTGGCTGGACGGCGGCACGGCCCCGATGTCGATCATGGCCGAGTGAGCCATTCCAGGGGGATAGGGGATGCCCCTTCCCCGCCCCCGGGGGCCGGCAGGCTCTGGACCCCGGGCGCGAGCCTGCCTAACGTGACGCCATGCTGGGCTACCTGATCCGCCGTCTGACCTCGCTTGTCCTCAGCCTGGCCGTGGCCTCGGCGGTGATCTTCGTGGTGGTCGAAGTCGCGCCCGGTGATCCGGCCAGCTACATGCTGGGCCTCAACGCGCAGCCCGACACGGTGGCCGCGCTGCGCGCCGAGCTGGGGCTCGACGTGCCGCGGCTGCAACGATACCTGAACTGGGTGGGCGGCATGCTGACGGGGGATTTCGGCACCTCCTACACCTATCGCACGCCGGTCTCGCAGATGATCGCCGACCGGCTGTGGATCTCGCTGCCGCTGGCGCTCTACGCGCTGACCCTGTCGACGCTGATCGCCTTTCCCGCCGGGATCCTCGCCGCCGCGCGGCGCGGCCGGCCGGCCGACATGGGTGTCATGGCCGCCACCCAGCTGGGCGTTGCGGTGCCGAATTTCTGGTTCGCCATGCTGCTGGTGCTGCTGTTTGCGATCCGGCTGGGCTGGTTCCCCTCGGGCGGGTTTCCCGGCTGGGACGAACCGCTGGATGCCATGGTCTCGCTGACCCTGCCCGCCGTGGCGCTGGCGCTGCCGCAGGCCGCCATCCTCGCCCGGGTCATGCGTTCGTCGCTGATCGACATCCTGGGCGAGGATTTCATCCGCACCGCGCGGGCCAAGGGTCTGACCCGCGGGCAGGCGCTGTGGCGGCACGGGCTGCGCAATGCGCTGATCCCGGTGCTGACCATCATCGGGCTGCAATTCTCCTTCCTGATCGCGGGCGCCATCATCATCGAACAGATCTTCTTCCTGCCCGGTCTCGGCCGGCTCATCTTCCAGAGCATCAGCCAGCGCGACCTGATTGTGGTGGAAAGCGTGGTGATGCTGCTGGTCTTTGCCGTCATCATGGTGAATTTCCTGACCGATCTCGCCTATGCCATCGTCGACCCGCGGCTGAGGCGCCGGGCATGAGCCGCACGCTGATCCTTGGCGCCGTGTTGTCCGCCGTCTTCGTGGCGGCCGCGCTGGTCTCCTTCGTCTGGACACCGGGCGACGTGGAAGGCATCGACATCGCCAACCGGCTGAAACCGCCGGGCGCGGCGGGCCTGCTGGGCACCGATCACCTGGGCCGCGACATGCTGAGCATGATCATGACCGGCGCGCGCACCTCGATCGCGGTGGCGATCGTGGCGGTGGGGATCGGCATGGGCTTCGGCGTGCCGCTGGGCCTGGCCGCGGCGGCGCACAAGGGCGGCTTGCTGGACGAGCTGATCTCGCGCGGGAACGACCTGATCTTCGCCTTTCCCAGCCTCGTCATCGCCATCCTGATCACCGCCATCGCCGGTCCCGGCGCGGTCAACGCGATCATCGCCATCGGCATCTTCAACATCCCCGTCTTCGCGCGGCTGTCGCGCGGCGCGGCGCTGGGGCTTTGGACGCGCGAATTCATCATGGCCGCCCGCGTCGCCGGCAAGGGCGCGGCCCGCATCAGCGCCGAGCACATCCTGCCCAACATCGCCAACCTGCTGATCGTGCAGGGCACGATCCAGTTCTCGCTGGGCATCCTGGCCGAGGCCGGGCTGTCCTATGTCGGGCTCGGCGCACAGCCGCCGCTGCCCTCCTGGGGCCGGATGCTGGCCGATGCGCAAACCATGGTGGCCATCGCGCCCCATGTGGCGATCATTCCGGGGCTAGCCATCGTGCTGACCGTGCTGGGGCTGAACCTGCTGGGCGATGGGCTGCGCGACGCGCTGGACCCGCGGCTGAAGGTGCTGCGCACATGACCGGCCCGGCGACGGACGCAACGCTGCTGGCGGTGGACGGGCTGGGCGTGACGATCCACGGCACGCAGATCCTGCGCGACGTCTCGTTCCGGGTCGGCCCGGGCGAGATCTTTGCCCTGATCGGCGAATCCGGCTCGGGCAAGTCGATGACGGCGCTGGCCGCCATGGGCCTGCTGCCCCATGCCGCAACGACCTCGGGCCGGATCACGCTGGGCGGGACCGAGCTGCTGGCGCTCTCCGAGCGCCGCCTGTGCAGCCTGCGCGGGCGCGAGATGGGCATGATCTTCCAGGAGCCGATGACCGCGCTGAACCCGGTGCAAAGCATCGGCCAGCAGGTCTCCGAGACGATCCGCATCCACACCGACAGCTCGCGCCGCAATGCCGAGGCGCGCGCCCGCGAGGTGCTGGAGCGGGTCGGCCTGCCACCCGAGCGCTTTGCCCTGTCGCGCTACCCGCACGAGCTGTCGGGCGGGCAGCGCCAGCGCGTGGGCATCGCCATGGCCATCGCGCTGCGGCCGCGCCTGCTGATCGCCGACGAGCCCACCACCGCGCTGGACGTCACCACGCAGGCGCAGATCATCGAGTTGCTGACCGGGCTGGCGCGCAGCGAGGGCATGGCGCTGATGATGATCACCCATGACCTTGCGGTGGTCTCGGGCATGGCCGATAGGATCGCCGTCATGCGCGCGGGCGAAATCGTCGAGAGCGCGCCCACCCGCCGGCTCTTTGCCGAGATGCGCCACCCCTACACCCGCGCGCTGTTCGAGGCCTCGCGCCATACCGCGGACCTGCCGCCGCCGCCCGCGCCCAAGCGGCTGCTGACGGTCGAGGGGGTCAGTTGCGACTACCCGCTGCCGCGCGCCCATCCCTTAGCGCGCCGCGGCCGGTTCCGGGCGGTGCGCGATGTCAGCTTTGCCATCGACCGGGGCGAGCGGGTCGGGCTGGTGGGCGAGTCGGGCTGCGGCAAGTCCACCCTGACCCGCGCGATCCTCGGGCTGGAAGAGGTCAGCGCGGGGCGCATCGCGCTGGACGGGCAGCCGGTCTTCACCCATCACCGCCCTAACATGGAGACGCGGCGCCGCATGCAGGTGGTTTTCCAGGACCCCTATGGCAGCTTCAACCCGCGCCACAAGGTGCGCCGGCTGATCACCGAGCCCTTCCACCTGCTCGACCCGCGACCCGCCCCGGACGAGGCGGCGCGCCGCGTCGACGAGGCGCTGGCCGCCGTGGGTCTGTCGGCCGGGGATGCGGACAAGTACATCCACGCCTTTTCCGGCGGGCAGCGCCAGCGCATCGCCATCGCGCGCGCGCTGATCATCCGGCCCGACTTGATCGTCTTCGACGAGGCGGTCTCGGCGCTGGACGTGCGGGTGCGGGCGCAGATCCTCGACCTGATGGCCGATCTCAGCCGGGCCTACGGGCTGACCTACCTGTTCATCTCGCATGACCTGGCAGTGGTCCGCTCCATCACCGACCGGGTGCTGGTCATGCAGGCGGGCCGCATCGTCGAGGAAGGCCCCACCGCGCGCGTCTTCGACCAGCCTGACCATGCCTACACGCAAAGCCTGATCGCCGCCGCCCCGCGCCTGCCCGAGTTGAAAGGAGCCCGCCCGTGACCCTGCCCGACCTGCCCTTCGACCCCGCCGCGATGCTGATCGGCGGCCAATGGCGCGCCGCCGCCGAGACGCTGGAGCTGCAGAACCCCTCGACGGAAAAGCCGCTCTGCCGGATCGCGCGCGGCACGGCCGACGACGTGGACGCAGCCGTCGGCGCCGCCCGCGCGGCCTTTGACGGCGACTGGGGCCGGGTCACGGCGGCCGAGCGGGGCCGTCTGCTGGCGCGGCTGGGCCGGCTGGTGCTGGAACATGCCGACACGCTGACCCGGCTGGAGGCGCTGGACGTGGGCAAGCCGCTGGCACAGGCGCGCGCCGACGCGCTGGCGCTCGAGCGGTATTGCGAGTTCTACGCGGGCGCCGCCGACAAGCTGCACGGCACCACCATACCCTACCAGGAGGGCTATACCGTCTACACGCTGCGCGAGCCGCATGGCGTGACCGGCCATATCGTGCCGTGGAACTACCCGATGCAGATCATCGGCCGCTCGGTCGGGGCGGCGCTGGCCACCGGCAATGCCTGCGTGCTGAAACCCGCCGAGGAGGCCTGCCTGACCGCGCTGTTCTTTGCCTGGCTGGCCGGCGAGGCCGGGCTGCCGCCGGGCGCGCTGAACGTCGTGCCGGGTCTCGGCCCCGAGGCGGGCGCGGCGCTGGCGGGCCATCCGGGCATCGACCACCTGAGCTTCACCGGCTCGGTCGCCACCGGCGCCGCAGTGCAGGCGGCCGCCGCGGCGAACGTGGTGCCGGTCACGCTGGAGCTGGGCGGCAAGTCCCCGCAGCTGGTCTTCGAGGATGCCGATCTGGACGCCGCGCTGCCCTTCCTCGTGCGGCCGGGGCTGCAGAACGCGGGCCAGACCTGTTCGGCCGCCTCGCGCATCCTGGTCCATGCCAGCCGCTTCGACGCGGTCGCCGCCCGCATGGCCGAGGCCTATGGCGCGCTGCGCATGGGCGTCGCGGGTGACGATCCCGATATCGGGCCGCTGATCAGCGCGACCCAGAAGGCGCGCGTGACAGGCTATCTCGACCGCGCCGCCGACCTGCCCTGCCTCGCCCGGATCGACCCGCCCGAGGGGCCGGGCCATTTCGTGCCCGCCTGCCTGTATGGCCCGGCGCCGCCGGACCATCCGCTGGCGCAGGCAGAGGTGTTCGGCCCGGTGCAGGTGCTGATCCCCTTCGAGACCGAGGAGGAGGCCCTGCGCATCGCCAACGGCACACCCTATGGCCTTGTCGCCTCGGTCTGGACGCAGGACGGGGCGCGCCAGATGCGGCTGGCCCGGCGCCTGCGCGCAGGCCAGGTCTTTGTCAACAATTACGGCGCCGGCGGCGGGGTGGAACTGCCCTTCGGCGGGGTCGGACAGTCCGGCCACGGCCGCGAGAAGGGGTTCGAGGCGCTCTACGGCTTCACCGCGCTCAAGACCGTCGCGGCGCGGCACGGCTGACAGGCCCTTGCCCTCGGGCGGCCAAGGTGGAACCAATGGCCCCGGGAGGATCTGACATGAGATTTGAGAACCGCAAGGCCGTCATCACCGGGGGCGCCTCGGGCATCGGTTGGGGCGCCGCGCAGCGCATGGTGGCCGAGGGCGCCGAGGTCACGCTGTGGGACATCAACCCCGAGGCGCTCAAGGCCGCCGGGGGCACGGACGGGATCCGCACGCGACAGATCGACGTGACCGACCCCGAGGCCGTCGCCGCCTGCATGACGGCCGATCGCGACGCCATGGGCGGGCTGGACGTGCTCGTCTGTTCCGCGGGCATCACCGGGCCGAATACCACCGTCATCGACTACCCGGTGGCCGAATGGCTGAAGGTGATCGAGCTGAACCTCAACGGGCTGTTCTATTGTAACAAGGCCGCCGCGGCGCTGATGGCGCCCGAGGGCTATGGCCGCATCGTCAACATGGCCTCGATCGCGGGGAAAGAGGGCAACCCCAACGCCTCGGCCTATTCCACCTCCAAGGCAGGCGTGATCGGGCTCACCAAGTCGCTGGGCAAGGAACTGGCCCAGACCGGCGTGACCGTGAACGCCATCACGCCGGCCGCGGTGCACACGGCGATCTTCGACCAGATGACCGACGAGCACATCGCCTACATGAAGTCCAAGATCCCCATGGGACGCTTCGGCACGGTCGACGAGATCGCGGGCATGATCTGCTGGCTGGCCAGCGAAGAGGCCTCCTTTGCCACGGGCGCGGTCTTCGACCAGTCCGGCGGCCGCGCGGTCTATTGAGGGGGCGATCATGAGACTGGAGGGCAAACGCGCCATCGTCACCGGGGCAGGTTCGGGCTTTGGCGCCGGGATCGCGCAGCGCTTCCTGCAGGAGGGCGCGCAGGTCGTTCTGGCCGATATCAACGGCGCCGCCGCGCAGGAGGTGGCCGCGTCCCATGGCGGCATCGCCTGCACCGCCGACGTGGCCGACGCGCAAAGCATCGAGGCCATGGTCGCGCTGGGGCAGGAGCGCATGGGCGGGATCGACATCCTCGTCAACAATGCCGGGGTCACCCACCTGCCCGCCTTCATGGAAGAGGTGGACGAGGTGGATTTCGACCGCGTCTTCGCGGTGAACTGCAAGTCGGTCTACCTGGGCGCGCGGGTACTGGTCCCGCTGATGAAGGCGCAGGGCGCGGGCACCATCCTGAACATCGCCTCGACCGCTGGCGTGTCGCCGCGGCCGAAGCTCAACTGGTACAACGCCTCCAAGGGCTGGATGAACACCGCCACGCGGGCCATGGCGGTCGAGCTTGCGCCCTTCGGCATCCGCGTCAACGCGCTGAACCCCGTTGCCGGCGAGACGCCGCTGCTGAAGAGCTTCATGGGCGAGGACACGCCCGAGATGCGGGCGAAATTCCTGTCGACCATCCCGCTGGGTCGGTTCTCTACCCCCGAGGACCTGGCCAATGCCGCGCTCTACCTGTGCTCGGACGAGGCCTCGATGGTCACCGGGGTCTGCATGGAGGTCGATGGCGGGCGCTGCATCTGAGCGCGCCGCTCAGCCCAGCGTCACGCTGTCCGACATCTCCTTGAGGATCGCGGCCGAGCGCCCGAAAGCCTCGGTCTCGTCGGCGTCGAGATCGGGCCAGAGCGTGGCCGACACGCCCTGCGCCCCCACCAGCCGCGGCAGCGACAGGGCCACGTCGCGCACGCCCTGCACCTCGGGCTCGACGGTCGAGACCGACAGCACCGCCTGCTCGTCGCGCAGGATGGCGCGCACGATGCGGGCCAGCCCGGCGCCGATCCCGTACCATGTCGCGCCCTTGCCCTCGATGATCGTGTAGGCCGCGCGGCGCACACCGGTGTCGATGCGGCTGCGCACATCTGCGGTCAGCGGCGCCCCGATCTGCGCGGCAAAGGCCGAAAGCGGGACCGAGCCGGCGCGCACGCTGGACCAGGCCAGCACCTCGGAATCGCCGTGCTCGCCCAGCACGTAGCCGTGGATCGAGCCGGGCGAGATGCCGAGGTGCCGCCCGATCAGCCAGCGGAACCGCGCCGTGTCGAGGATCGTGCCCGAGCCGATGACGCGGGCGGCGGGCAGGCCCGACAGCCGGGTCGATATGTCGGTGATCACGTCCACCGGGTTGCTGGCCACCAGCAGGATCGCGTCCGGCACCACGGCCATGACCTCGCCGATGACGGCGCGGAACACCTCGGCGTTGCGGCTCAGCAATTCAGGGCGCGTCTCGCCGGGGCGCTGCGACACGCCGCAGGCCAGGATCACCACGCTGGCCCCCGCGATTTCGGGATAGCCGCCTGCGCGCACGATGGTCGAGCCCGACAGCGGCACGGCATGGCCGATATCCTCGGCCTCGGCCTGCGCGCGCTTGGCGTTGAGGTCGACGAAGACCAGCTCGGAACAGGCGTTCTGCAGGACAAGGGCATAGCCGGCGGCGGATCCCACCATGCCGGCCCCGACGATTGCGACTTTCATGTGGCTCTCCCGATCAGCACGTGTCGCGGCGATACTGCACGTCCCGGCCGGCGTTGCCAATGACCGGGGCGGGAATTGCCGCGCGGCATGGGGCCCGGTCGGGACTTGCGCCCGCGCCGCAGGCAGGCGACATCTGGCAGCAGCACAGGCGGAGGGCAGCGCATGAGACCGGGACCACGCAACCTGATCACCGACGTGGCGGGGCTGTCCGTCGGCAACGCGCAGGATGACAGGCTGAAATCCGGCACCACGGTGCTGACCGCCGACCGGCCCTTCACCGCCTCGGTCGCAGTGCAGGGCGGCGCGCCCGGCACGCGCGAGACCGACCTGCTGGCCCCGGACAAGTCGGCGCCGGGCGTGGATGCGCTGGTGCTTTCGGGCGGCAGCGCCTTCGGGCTGGCCGCCGCACAGGGCGTGATGGAGGCGCTGCACGACGCGGGCCGCGGTTTCGAGGTCTTCTCGGCCCAGGTGCCGCTCGTGTCGGCGGCGATCCTGTTCGACCTGCTGAACGGCGGCGACAAGGAGTGGCAGGCCAACCCCTACCCCGCGCTGGGCCGGGCGGCGCTTGCGGCCGCCGGGCCGGATTTCGCGCTGGGGTCCATAGGGGCCGGCACCGGGGCGCAGACGGCACAGCACAAGGGCGGGCTGGGCTCGGCCAGTTTCGTGCTGGAGGACGGGGTGAGCGTGGGCGCGCTGGTGGCGGTGAACCCGATGGGCAGCGTGACCACGCCCTCGGGCCGGCATTTCTGGGCCGCGCCCTTCGAGGTCGACGGCGAATATGGCGCGCTGGGATTCGACGCATCCGAGGGCTTTGCCCTGCCGCCCAGCCGCAAGGTCACCGCCATGGCCGGGCAGGGCAACACCACGATCGCCATCGTCGCGACGGATGCGGCGCTGGACAAGGCGCAGTGCCACCGGCTGGCCATTGCAGCGCATGACGGGATCGCCCGCGCCATCCTGCCCGCGCACAGCCCGATGGATGGCGATTGCGTCTTTGCCGCCGCCACGGGCACGAAAGCGCTGGCCGATCCGGGCGTGCAGCTGGCGCAGCTGGGCCATGCCGCCAGCCTCTGCCTGTCACGCGCCATCGCCCGCGCCGTGTGGGAGGCCACGCCCGCCCCCGGCGACACGCTGCCGACCCTGCGGCAAGAGCTGGGGCGCGACGGCTAGACCGGCCGGCGCCTCAGCGCAGGCGCGGCGGCTTGTCGGGGTTGCTGCCGGGCGCCTCGACGGTGCGGACCGAGACCGCCTCGGGCTCGGGCAGGTCGAAGCGCAGCGCGACACGGGCCAGTTCGGCGGTCAGCGGATCGCTGTCCGACAGGAAGGCCACGTCCAGCGCGCCAGCCTCCAGCCCCGAGAAGACCAGCGCCTCGCGGATGGCCCCGGCCAGCGCCGGCTCGGCCCCGGGCTGCGTGCCGGTCAGCGCGATCAGGTGGCCTTGCACCCCGCCCTCGTAGGTCACCTCGGCCAAGTAGGCCTTGCGCGCCAGCCCGACCGCGCTGGCCAGCTTGGCATCCAGCGCCTCGAGCAGCACAGCCGGCAGGTCGCGCGGGGCGGCGATGCGCTCGGGGCGCGCCTCTTCCTCGCGCGGGGCCTCGGACAGGGTTTCGGCCAGCCAGGCCAGCGCCTCGGCCGGCAGCAGGTATTCGGCATCAGTGCCCAGGTTCAGCGCCAGCCCCAGCCCCTGCCCCGCCAGCATCCCGGCCAGCGCGCGGCCGGACAGCGCGGCATAGGGCACCGGGCGGCCGGCAAAGCCGCTCAGCCGTTCCTCGCGATCAAAGCCCAGAACGCAGGCGCCGTCGGACAGCTCGAACACCACGGGCGAGATCGCATCGCCCTCGGGCTCGGCCTCGAGCATCAGGAACAGCTCGGCCCCGGCCAGCCGGTCGTAGAACCGCAGCCGCACGGCCCCATCTTCGGGCGCGGCCTCCATCGCGGCCACCGCCGCGTCCAGTTGCGTCTCAGTCATCCATCACCTCGGCCACGCGGGTGCGCAACACCGGCACCAGCTCGTCCTCGAACCACGGGTTGCGCTTGAGCCATGCCGTATTGCGCCACGACGGGTGCGGCAAGGGGATCGCGCCGGGCAAGACGTCGCGCCAGCGCGCCACCGTCTCGGTGACAGTGCTGCGCACGCCAAGGTGCCATTTCTGCGCATGCCCGCCCACGGCCAGCACCAACCGGATGTTGGGCAGCTGCGCCATCACCCGGGCGTGCCAGGTGCGCGCGCAGATCGGCGGCGGCGGCAGGTCCGAGCCCTTGCGGTAGCCCGGAAAACAGAAGGCCATGGGCAGGATCGCCACGCGCGTCCGGTCATAGAAGGCCGTCTCTTCCAGCCCGGTCCAGTCGCGCAGCCGGTCGCCCGAGGGATCGGTGAAGGGCTTGCCCGAGTGGTGCACCTTCATCCCCGGCGCCTGCCCGGCGATCAGCAGCCGGGCCGAGGGCGCGACGCGCAGCACCGGGCGCGGCGCGTGGCCCGTCTCGGTCGCGGCGAAGCGCTCGGCACAGAGCCGGCAGGCGCGGATTTCGGTCAGCAGATCATCCATGCCCCCCAGATAGCGCCTGCGCGGCGCCATGTCATTTCGACAAGTGTCGAATTAATTCTTGCGCGCCGAAATTATTTCGACGATGTTAGAAACATGAAAATGACCGACTCCCCCCCGCCCCCGCTGACGGTCGAGACCGCCGCCTCGAAATTCGCCGCGCTCGGCTCGGAGCAACGGCTGCAGGTGCTGCACGCGCTGGTGCGTGCCGGGACCGACGGTCTGAGCATCGGCGCGCTGGGAGAGCGCACCGGCATCACCGGCTCGACCCTGACCCATCACCTCAAGATCCTCGCCGCGGCGGGGCTGGTGCGGCAGGAAAAGCAGGGGCGCAGCACGATCTGCGCCGGGGCCGATTACGACGAGGTGCACGCCCTGTCCGACTACCTGCTGCGGAATTGCTGCGCCGATGCGCCCCATTGCCACAAGGAGCCCACCGATGGCTGACACGACCACCCCGCCGGCGCGCCGGCTGCCGAAGATCCCCAAGGCCTGGGCCGCCTCGGCCCTGATCCTGCTGGCCGTGGCCCTGCTGGACCCGGCCCAGTTCCGCCCGACCGTCAGTTTTGCCGCCGGGGCGCTGTGGAACACAGCCCCCTTCATCCTGTTCGCCGTGGCGGCGGTGGCCTACCTCAAGGCGACGGGGGCCGAGACGCTGCTGGCCCGCGCCTTCGAGGGGCGCGAGATGCGGATGATCGTGCTGGCCGCGCTGCTGGGCGGGCTGTCGCCCTTCTGCTCCTGCGAGGTGATCCCCTTCATCGCGGCCCTCTTGGCGGTGGGCGCGCCGCTTTCGGCGGTTATGGCCTTCTGGCTGGCCTCGCCGCTGATGGACCCGGCCATGTTCCTGATCACCTCGGGCACCCTGGGCTGGGACTTCGCCATTGCCAAGACGCTGTCCGCCGTAGGGCTGGGCCTGCTGGGCGGCTTCGGCACCAAGCTCTTTGCCGACACGCCGGTCTTCCGCGACCCGCTGCGCGCCAAGCCCAAGGTCGGCGGCTGCTGCGGGGTCAAGAAGCCCTTCGCCGGCCAGCCGCTCTGGCGCTTCTGGACCGAGCCCGCACGGCGCGAGACCTTCCGCGACAGCGCGGTCGAGAACGGGCTCTTCCTGCTGAAATGGCTGACCTTGGCCTACGTGATCGAGGCGGTGATGATCCACTACGTGCCCGCGGAGATGATCGCCGGCGTGCTGGGCGGACAGGGCCTGCTGCCGATCCTGCTGGGCGCGCTGGTCGGGGCCCCGGCCTACCTGAACGGCTATGCCGCGGTGCCGCTGGTGGACGCGCTGCTGACGCAGGGCATGGCGCCGGGCGCGGCGATGAGCTTTGTCATCGCCGGCGGGGTCAGCAGCATCCCGGCCGCCATCGCGGTCTGGGCGCTGGTCAAGCCGCGCATCTTTGCCGCCTATCTGGGCTTTGCCCTGCTGGGCGCGCTGATCGCCGGGCTGGCCTGGTCCGCGCTCGCCTGACGCGGGTATCTGTCCGGCATTGTTCCGTCGCGGGGGCCAGCCATGGCCCCCGCGTTGTTTTTGTTTCTCGGCAGGGCCATAATATGGTCCAATTCCGCGCCTAGATCCTGTTCCAAGCCCCTGGAACGGGGCATCGAGGCACAATCGGGATCCCCGGGATGTTAGAGTTCGACATGGTCAGCAAGTCCTTCTGGACCGGCACGCAGCGCAAGGTGATCCTTGACCGCGTCTCGTTCCGGGTGGAGTTGGGCGAGTCGCTGGGCATCCTTGCGCCGAACGGCACCGGCAAGACGACGCTGATCAAGATGATGGCCGGGCTCGAAAAGCCCGACGAGGGCGAGATCCGCCGCGGCTGCCGCATCTCCTTCCCGCTGGGCTACATGGGCGGCGTGGTCGGCAAGATCTCGGCCCGCGAGAACGCCCGCTACATCGCCCGGCTCTACGGGCTGGACCCGGATTACGTCGAGGCGTTCTGCCGCTGGCTCTGCGGGCTCAAGGAATATTTCGACCAGCCCATCGGCACCTATTCCAGCGGCATGCGCGCGCGGTTCACCTTTTCGCTGATGCTGGCGCTGGATTTCGACATCTACCTGATCGACGAGGGCATGCCGAACTCCACCGATGCGGAGTTCAACAAGAAGGCCGGCGACCTGCTGGCCGAGCGGCTGCGCACCACGACGATCATCATCGTCAGCCACCAGCCCAAGATCCTCGAGAAATTCGCCCGCAAGGCGGCCGTCCTGATGGATGGCAAGCTGCACATGTTCGACACCTTGGAAGAAGCGAAACAGCTCTATGACTACGAAACCCAAGGCTAAGAAATTCCGCATCCGCCGCTCGCCCAATGCCGAGCCGCCACAGGACAGCGCGGCGCAGGGCAGCGCCAAACCGCGCTTCTCGGAGGCCGATCCCGGCGGGCCCCGCCCCGGCGCCGCCGCCACGCCGCCGCCGCAGGCCACCGCATCAACGCGGCCCTCCGCCCCGGCCCAGCCGACCGCAACGCCTTCGCAAGCGGCTATGCCATCACAGCGCCCGACCCAAGCGGCCACGCCGCCCCGCGAGGACACCCCATCCCCTGCGCCTGAAGGCGAGGTCGCCTCGGCCGGGCAGGTCGCGGGCGAGACCGATATCGAGGCGATCCGCCGCGAGGGGCTGACCGGCCGCCAGCTGCGCATGGCCCGCCGCGTGGCCCAGAAACACGGGCTGGCCCCGGTCTCGGATTTCGACGCGGTGCGCCTGCTCAGGGCGCGCGGCATCGACCCGTTCCAGCGCACCAACATGCTTGAGCTGGTCAAGGAAGAGGCGGACACCACCCCCGCACGGCGCCCCGATCCCAAGGTGCAGCTGCCCCAGACCGTCGAGGTCAAGAAGGACCAGCTGCCCTCGACCGAGACGGCCAGCCCCGCCGCGCGCAGCGCCGCCGAGATCACCCGCATCCAGCGCGACCTCGCCGCGCGCCGGCGCAAGAAGATGGCCCTGCTGCTGGTCCGGCTGGCCGCCTTCGTGATGCTGCCCACCCTGATCGCGGGCTACTACTTCTACGTCGTCGCCACGCCCATGTACGCGACCAAGTCGGAATTCCTGATCCTCAAGGCCGAGAATTCCGGCGGCGCCATGGGCTCGCTCTTCTCGGGCACGCAATTCGCCACCAACCAGGACGCGATCGCGGTGCAATCCTACCTGCAATCCAAGGATGCCATGCTGCGCCTCGACCAGGACGTGGGTTTCAAGGAGCATTTCACCGACCCCTCGATCGACCCGATCCAGCGGCTGGGCGCCGAGCCCTCGAACGAAGAGGCCTACACGCTCTACAAGCGCCATATCGAGATCGGCTATGACCCGACCGAGGGCGTGGTCAAGATGGAGGTCATGGCCGCCGATCCCGAGATCGCCGCCGATTTCAGCCGCGCCCTGATCGGCTATGCCGAGGAACGCGTCGACAACCTGTCGCTGCGCAAGCGCTCCAACGCGGTGGACGATGCCGAGATCGGCCTGGCCAAGGCCGAGGAGGAACGCCGGCTGGCGCAGGAATACCTCGTGCGGCTGCAGCAGGAGGGCAATATCGTCGACCCCGAGGGCCGCATCGCCGCGCTGCGCGCCCAGATCAACACCTACGAGCTGCAATTGCAGGAAAAGCGGCTGCAGCTGCAGGCCCTGCTGGACAATCGCCGCCCGAACGAGGCCAAGGTCGACGGCGCCCGCGGCGACGTGCGCCGGCTGGAAGCGCTGCTGGCCGAGTTGAACGCGGCCATGACCTCGGCCACCGAGGGCGAGGGCTCGCTGGCCGAGAAGGCGGTGCAGATCAAGCTGGCCGAGGCCGACCTCGCCACGCGCGACCTGATGCTGCAAACCGCGCTGGAGCGGCTGGAACAGGCCCGCCGCGACGCCGACAGCCAGGCGCGCTACCTGACCACCTCGGTCGAACCGGTCGCCTCGGAGGATCCCAGCTATCCGCGCAAGTTCGAGAACACGATCCTCGCCTTCCTGATCTTCGCCGGCATCTACCTGATGGTCTCCCTCACCGCCTCGATCCTGCGCGAACAGGTCAGCAGCTGACACGAGGGCTGGGGCGACGCACCGTCCCGCTCGCTCTGAGCAGCCCGATCTCACGCCCGCGTGAGCCATCGTGACCCCGATGGCCCGCCGGAGGCCCCAAGGGTGGGGTATTCACCCGTACCGCGCATGTCACTCGTCGCATACTGTCCTCTCGTCACTTCAGATGAGGATGGGTTTCATGAATATTATCAAAAGCTTGAAGACATGCATTGCCGCTGCGGCCATGGCCGCCAGCACGCTGACATTGGCCGGGATGGCCGAGGCACGCGAGTTCAAGGTGCTCAGCTACAACGCCATGCTGCTGAGCAAGTTCACCTTCCCGAACCACCGCCAGGATGATCGTGCCAAGCTGATCCCGCAGGCGCTGAGCCGGCAGGGCAGCTGGGACGTGATCGTCTACAACGAGGCCTTCGAGAACGAGGCGCGCAGCATCCTGATGCTCAACACGATCGGGCAGGGCTATCCCTTCATGACGGACGTGCCGGACAAGGCGACGATCCACGACGATTCCGGCGTGTTCCTGGTGTCCCGGCACCCGATCGTCGAGACCGACACGCTGGTCTTCAGCGCCTGTGACGGCAGCGACTGCCTTGCCAACAAAGGCGCGGTCTATGCAAAGATCTGGAAGGACAACGTCTATCACCATGTCTTCGCCACGCATCTGCAGGCCGATGACAGCGAGGACGCGGTAACCGCGCGCACCATGCAATTGATCCAGCTGCAGGCCTTCATGCTCAGCAAGGCAGCGGCGGCCAGCCTCAACAACGAACCGGTAATCATCGCGGGCGATCTGAATTTCGACCGCCTGCACAATTCCAGCGAGTTCAAGGGCATGCTGGGCATGTTCCAGGCCGAGACCCCGCCCGAGCTGTTCCATTCCTTCGATCCGGTGAACAACGGGCTGGCCAAGTGGCGCTATGCCGGCGAGCAGCAGATGACGCTGGATTACGTGCTGACCAGCCGCTTCGGCACCCAGCCGTCGGAGACCGACTACGCGGTGATCCGTCCCAAGGCCGGCTCGTCCCTGCGCTACTCTCCGTTCGGCGGCGCCGGCACCACGACCAGCGATCTGTCCGATCACTACGGCATCTCGGCCACCTTCCGGTTCAACTGACGCATTGACCTGCGCACCATGTCGATCTTGTCCGCATGGTTCGGGAAGATATCGGAAACCACACGGGCGCCCCGAAACCGGGGCGCCTATTCGGATTCAGAACGCATAGCCGAAGCGGGCGATGTCCTCGGCGCAGAGCTCGGCCACGAGGTCGCGCAGGGCGTCGCTGTAGTAGCCGCGCCAGTCGGGGGCGCGGTCCGAGGCGTTCACGTGGCCGATCTCGGGGCGGAAGCCGAGATGGGTGACCACCGGAGCGAGGTCCTGCTCCAGCGCCTCGAGCCGCAGGAAGAGGCCGCGTTCCTGCCCGGTCGCGTCGCGCATGTACCGGCCGTAGGGCCAGGCGCGCAGCGTGGCCTGCGTGTGCGGATGGGCCAGGAACCCGGCGAAATCATGCGTCTGCGCGATCTTCACCGCGCGGTGGTCGAAGCCCTGCGCGCGCAGCCAGTGATAGTAGCTGACCAGCCGGTCCCACGGGTTGCGCACGAGGCAGAAGCACAGCATCGCGTCCATCTCCTCCGACGGCACCACGCCGTCGATATCGGCAAGGGTTGAATGCTTCCACAGCCGCCCCGCGGGGCGCAGCGCGCGCAGCCGGCCGCGGCGGCGTTTTGCCTTGGGCGTATCGCCGATCAAGATGTCGTCACGCTGTGCCCGCGCCTCGAGCGCCAGCGCCATCGAGGTGCCGCCGGTCTTGGGGATGTGGACGAAGATGTAGCGCCGCCCGCGCGAGATGATCATGCCGCCCCCCGGTCCGCGCCAGATTGCCGCCCCGCATCGCCCATGGTACAAGAGCGCGGAAAAGAGGCAGAGCAGCCCGCATGACCGCATTGAAGCAGTTCGACCGTCTCGAGGCCACCGGCCTCTGGCGGCGCAGCCCCGACGAGCAGCGCCGCGAGGTGATCGTGTCGCTGGGCGATGCGACGCTGACCATGTCGGACATCAACGGCACGGCGCTGGCGCATTGGTCGCTGGGCGCGGTCAACCGGGCCAACGGCACTGCGGTGCCGGCGATCTACTTTCCCGACAACGACCCCGGCGAGACGCTGGAGCTGGGCGCGGACGAGACCGAGATGATCAACGGCATCGACCGGCTGCTGCGCGCCATCGAACGGCGCCGCCCGCATCCGGGCAAGCTGCGCTTCGTGCTCAGCGGCATGGCCGCGCTGGCGCTGGGGGTGGCGGCGGTGGTCTGGTTTCCCGATGCGCTGCAGCGCTACACGGTCTCGGTCGTGCCGCCGCTCAAGCGGGCCGAGATCGGCGGCGCGCTGTTGCAGAGCGTGCAGCGCGTCACCGGCCCGCCCTGCATGACCGAGGAGGCGCGCCGCCCGCTGCGCCGGCTGGCCATGCGCGTGCTGGGCGAGGGGGCGGCCGGCAGGGTGGTGATCGTGCCCGACGGCCCGCAAACCAGCGCCCACCTGCCCGGCGGGCTGATCCTGCTCAACCGCTCGGTGGTCGAGGATCACGAGGATCCCGATGTCGCCGCCGGTCATATCCTTGTCGAGGCGCAGCGCGCCGCGGTGACCGACCCGCTGGCCGACCTGATCGCCCATGCCGGGCTGATGGCCAGCCTGCGTCTGCTGACCACCGGCAACCTGCCCGACAGCGCCCTGTCGGATTATGCCGAGCATCTCGTCACCGCGTCGCCCGTCGCGGTCGGGGACGAGACCCTGCTGGCCGCCTTTGCCGCGGCCGAGCTGCGCAGCTCGCCCTATGCCTATGCGCAGGACATCACGGGCGAGACCATGCTGCCGCTGATCGAGGCCGATCCCCGTGCCGAGGAGGGCAGCCGTCCGGTGCTGAGCGATGCCGACTGGGTGCGGTTGCAGGGCATCTGCGGCGCCTGAGCCTCGACGTGCAAGGGCCCGCCCCACGATCGTGGCACGGGCCCGTTCACGCATCCTGACGGCGTCCGCTCAGCGGATATAGGCCTGCACGTAGCCGGCCCCGCGCACCGCGCTCAGCGCGCCGTTCAGCGCCGCGGCCGAGGCGAAGGGGCCGACGCGCAGCCGCTGCACCGTCTGGCCGTTGCGCGTCGTGGTGGCGGCCTTGACCGTCAGGCCATGCGCCGAGAGCCGCGAGACGGCGGCATTGGCCTTGGCGCCGGTGGTGAAGACGCCGATCTCGACCCAGCGGCCGGTGGCGACCGGCTTGGGCGTGGCGCGGGTCGAGACAACGGGCGCGCGATAGGCGTTACCCTGCGACGAGACCACGGGCTGCAGGTCGTTGTGCGGATGCTCCACGCGGTAGGCGATGACCGGGTCCTTCACCTCGTGCCGGCGGGCCTGCACGACCAGCTGGCGCGGCACCGTGTTGGTCCAGACCTGCTGGGTGTCGTAATAGCCGCCCACGGTCTGCACGCCGCGATGCCGGTTCAGGCGGCCGTCATCCCAAGCCGGGCGATAGCCCTCTGGGACATAGGCGTGCTGGGTGTCGCGCTGCTCGTAGACATGGCGCGGCACGATGCGGGTGCCGTCCTGCAGCTGCAGCGAGCTGTCCTGCCAGCCCTGGTTGCGATAGACCTTCTTGCCCGGGCTCGGTGCCTCGCCCCGGCGGATCACCGTGACATGCGGCGCGGTCTGCGGGCCGCATTTCTGGCGCACCGTCGTGCCGTTCATCGTGCGGGTGTAATAGCCGTTCCGGCAGGTGCTGTAGGTGATCGGGCCGACACGGCGCGCGCCAGTGGTGGCGGCCGGCGCGACGGCCTGCACCTTGGGCTTGACCGTGTGTGCGGGCACGCGGCGCACCACGCTGGGCGGCGCGGCATGGGCCGGCTTGGAAGCCGGAGCGCGCACCACGCGCCGGGCCGGGGCGGCCTGTGGCGCGGGGGCGGTGCGCCGCACCGTCACGACCTGCGGCGTCGTGCGCCGAACCGGCGCGGTCTGCCGGACCGGTGCGGTCTGCAGGACCTGCGGGGCCGGCTTGGGCGCCGCCTGTCGGGCCGGGGTCGTCTGCCGCACTTGCGGAGCGGGTTTCGGCGCGACCCGGGCGGTCGTGGTGGTGGTGCGCGGTGCCGGCTTGGGCGCCGGGGCGGCCTGCTGTGCGCGCGGCTCTTGCCGCGGCGCCGGCTCGGGTGCCGGCGTGGCCGCCGCGGTGCGCGAGGAACCGAAGGTCGGCGTCTGGCCGCACAGGTGTTCGCGGCTGCGCGTCACGCGCGGCACCCATGTCACGGCGCCGTCAAAGCCCGCGCGCACGTAGATGCAGCCGCGATTGTCGACAAACTGTTTCCCGGTAAAGCTCTGGGGCGGGAAATTGGCCGGGACCTCCCGGATGTTGCCCTGAGCGAGGACCGGATCCGGCAGAGACGCGAATCCGGCAGCAGCGATGGCGAAAATCGCCAGTGTTTTCAATGTCATGTCTGCCCCCACAGATGTAGGAGGAACAATGCCCCATCAACTGTGACCTGTAAAGCCTTGAAATCCTTAAGAGGCTGCGGATCTCCACAGGCACGATCCGGAAACGGTCATCCCGAATCGGGGCATTTGTTTCTGATCGGGGAAGCGGCGCCCCAGATTTCGGGGCCGAGGCGCCACCAGACACATCATTTCGTTCCGAACATCCGGTCGCCCGCATCACCCAGACCGGGCACGATATAGCCCTTCTCGTTCAGCCGCTCGTCCAGCGAGGCGGTCACAACGGGCACGTCGGGATGGGTCTCCTTCATGCGGGCCACGCCCTCCGGGGCGGCCAGCAGGCACAGGAAGCGGATGTCGCGCGCGCCCTGTTCCTTGACGAGATCCAGCGCCGCGGCCGAGGAGTTGCCGGTGGCCAGCATCGGGTCCACCACGATGGTCAGCCGGTCTTCGAGCCCGAAGGGCAGCTTGCAGTAATACTGCACGGGCTTCAGCGTCTCCTCGTCGCGGTAGAGCCCGACAAAACCCACCCGGGCCGAGGGGATCAGTTCGAGGATGCCGTCCATCAGCCCGTTGCCCGCGCGCAGGATCGAGATCAGCGCCAGTTTCTTGCCCTCGATCACCGGCGCATCCATCGGGCAGAGCGGCGTGTCGATCCGCTCGGTCGTCATCGGCAGGGAGCGGGTGACCTCGTAGGCCAGCAGCAGGCTGATCTCGCGCAGCAGGCGGCGGAAATCGCTGGTCGAGGTATCGGCCCGGCGCATGTGGCTCAGCTTGTGCTGCACCAGCGGGTGGTCGACGATGGTCAAGTGATCGCTCATGACGGCTCCAGTCGCTTCTTCACCGCCGCGCGCGTGGCCGCGTCGCAGAACGCGGCATCCATGGCGGTGTTGTTGATCTCGGCAAACACCTCTTCGTCCCATCCGAAGCGCTGTGCAAGACCCGTGTACTCGCGCCGCATCGTGGTGTGGAAGAAGGGCGGGTCGTCGGTCGAGACCGTGACCTTGACGCCGGCGCGCCGCAAACGGTCGATCGGGTGGTCGGCCAGCGCGGGATAGACCCCCAGCACCACGTTCGAGCCCGGGCAGACCTCGAGCGTCACGCCGCGTTCGGCCAGCATCTCGACCGTGGCCGGATCCTCGATTGCACGCACCCCGTGGCCGATGCGGGTAACGCGCAGATCCTCGACCGCCTCGCGCACCTCCGACGGGCCGCGCCATTCGCCGGCATGGCTGGTCAGCTGCAGCCCGGCCTCGCGCGCCATGTCGAAACTGTAGGCGAAGTCGCGCTGCCGGCCGCGGTTCTCGTCGCCCGCCATGCCGAAGCCCACCAGCCAGTCATCCGCCGTCTCGGCGGCGCAGAGCGCGGCGGCCCGCGCCTTGTCGGGGCCGAAATGACGGATGCAGGTGACGATACCGCGCAGGGTGACGCCCAGATCGCGCTCGGCCGCCTCGGCCGCCTCGCGGATCGCGTGCAGGTAGTCGCGCCATGCCGAGACATCGCCACCGCCGCAGAAATCGGGGCTGAGGAAGGTCTCGGAATAGACCACGCCGTTGGCGGCGCTTTCCTCGAGCACGGCGCGGCAGAGCCGGGCGAAATCCTCGGGCGTCTTCAGCACGCCGGTGGCGGCCTCGTAGACCGACAGGAAATGCGTGAAATCGCGATAGGCGTAGGAGCCGTCTTCGTTGAAGATCCGGCTGAGATCCACCTGCTTTTCCGCGGCAAGCCCGCGGATGAAGGCGGGCGGCGCGGCGCCCTCGAAATGCAGGTGAAGCTCGGTCTTGGGCAGGCCGGCAATGCGGGCAAGCTGCTCTTCGTCCATGGTCTGGCCTTGATCTAGAGGAAGGAACGCCCGGGGCCCTGCCCCGGCACGCCCAGATGCGCCGCGACGCTGGCGGCCACGTCGGTGAAGGCCAATTGGCCCAGCGGCCCGGCCCCCTGCCCCGCCACCAGCACCGGCACGCGTTCGCGCGTGTGGTCGGTGCCGGTCCAGGTCGGGTCATTGCCGTGATCGGCGGTCAGGATCATCAGGTCGCCGTCGCGCAGCCGTGGCAGCAGCTGCCCGATCCCGGCATCGAACCATTCGAGGTGACGCGCATAGCCCGCCACGTTACGCCGGTGGCCGTAGAGGCTGTCGAACTCGACGAAATTGGCGAAGGTCAGGCTGCCCTCCTCGGCGCTGTCCACCGCGTCCGAGAGGTGCTGCATCAAATCGGCATCCGCGCCCTTCCTGACGTCGTCGATCCCGGTCATCGAGAAGATGTCGCCGATCTTGCCGATGGCGTGCACGGGTTGGCCGGCCTCCTGCACCCAGTTGGTCAGCACCGGCTGCGGCGGCAGGATGGCATAGTCGCGCCGGTTGGTGGTGCGGGTGTAGTCGCCATCCTCGCCCAGGAAGGGGCGCGCGATCACCCGGCCGACCTTGCGCTCGTGCAACATCGGCGCGATGCCCTTGCACAGGTCGTAAAGCCGGTCGAGGCCGAAATGCTGCTCATGCGCGGCGATCTGGAAGACGCTGTCGGCCGAGGTATAGCAGATCGGCCGCCCGGTGCGGACATGGTCGTCGCCGAACCGCTCGACCATCACGGTGCCCGAGCCGTGGCAATCGCCCAGGATCCCGTCCACGCCGGCGATCTCGCAGACGCGACGGGTGATCTCGGGCGGGAAGGCGGGCACGGTGTCGGGGAAATAGGTCCAGTCCCAGGGCACCGGCAGGCCGGCCAGCTCCCAATGACCCGAGGGCGTGTCCTTGCCGCGCGAGACCTCGGTCGCCGCGCCCCAGCGCCCCTCGGGCGCAGCCCCGTCCGGGCCCGCGACACCGCTGGCCAGTTCCAGCGCGTGGAACAGGCCCAGCCGGCCCAGAACCGGCAGCTGCAGCGGCCCCCGGCCCGCCGTGCCGTCGGCGCAGGCCGACAGGATGTGGCCCAGCGTGTTGGCGCCGGTATCGGGCGTGCCGTCGTTGAAATACTGGTCGGCATCCGGCGCGCCGCCGATCCCGACCGAATCCATCACCACGAGAAAGGCGCGTGTCATGCCACCCGCCCCCGTACCAGCTCGCGCGGCGCGGGCGCGGCATCGCCCAGCGTGATCGCGGCGGTAACCGCGCGGGACGCGGCCTCGGCCTGCTCGGCGCGGGCGGCATGGACCCGGGCCAGCGGCTGGCCGGTGGCTACCCGGTCGCCCAGCCGCACCACCGCGTCCAGCCCGACGGCGGGGTCGACCTCGTCCTCCTCGACCCGGCGCCCGCCGCCCAGGTCGACCACGGACAGGCCCAGCGCCTCGCCGTCGATCGCGGTGACCACGCCGTCGGCCGGGGCGGGCACCTCGCGGATCACCGGCGACTCGGGCAGGAAGCGGCGCCAGTCCTCGACGAAGGCCAGCGGCCCGCCCAGCTCGTAGACCATGCGGCCGAAACGCTCGGCCGCGGCGCCGCTCTCCAGGGCCTCTGTCAGGCGGCGGGCACCGTCGTCGATGCCCACGGTCTCCAGCAGCTCGGCCCCCAGCGCCACGGTCAGCTCGAAAAGCGGGCCGCGCGTCGCGCCGGTCAGCACCTGCATCGAGGCATCGACCTCCAGCGCGTTGCCCAGCGCCGGGGCCAGCGGCTGGTCCATGTCGGTGATCAGCGCCGTGGTCGGGCAGCCGGCGGCATTGGCCGTGGCGACCAGCGCCTGCGCCAGCGCACGCGATTCCTCTTCGGTTTTCATGAAGGCGCCCGAGCCGGTCTTGACGTCCAGCACCAGCGCCTGAAGCCCGGCGGCCAGCTTCTTGGACAGGATCGAGGCGGTGATCAGGTCGAGGCTTTCGACCGTGCCGGTCACGTCGCGGATCGCATAGAGCCGCTTGTCCGCCGGCGCGATGTCGGCGCTGGCGCCGACGATGGCACAGCCCACGTCGGACACGATCTGGCGCAGCCGGGCCTCGTCGGGGGCGACCTTGTAGCCGGGGATCGATTCCAGCTTGTCCAGCGTGCCGCCGGTATGGCCCAGCCCGCGCCCCGAGATCATCGGCACGTAGACGCCGCAGGCGGCCAGCGCGGGCGCCAGCACGAGGCTGACGCAATCGCCCAGCCCCCCGGTGGAATGCTTGTCCACCACCGGCGCGTCGAGATCCCAGTCCAGCACCTTGCCGGAATCGCGCATCGCCAGCGTCAACGCCACACGTCCCGGATCCGACAGGCCGCGCAGGCAGATGCCCATGGCAAAGGCCGCGCCCTGCGCGGCACTGACCGAGCCGTCGGCCAGCCCCTCGGCGAACCAGCCCAGCTCGGCGGCCGAGGGTTCCTCGCCACGGCGCAGCGCGGCGATCACGCGGCGCGCATCGGTCATGTGTTCTCCATGTGGGTGGTGGCGAAGGCGCCGGGCAGCAGCGCGCCGACGGTGGTCTGCAGCTCCTGCCCGTCCAGCGTGGCGAGCGTGACCGGCGCGCCGTTGCGGGCGAACTCGAACAGTTTCTGCCGGCAGCCGCCGCAGGGCGGCACGGGATGCGGGCTGTCGGCGATGACGTAGATCTCGGCGATCTCGGTCTCGCCGGCGGCGATCATGGCGGCGATGGCGCCGGCCTCGGCGCAGGTGCCCTCGGGATAGGCCACGTTCTCGACATTGCAGCCCACATGCACCGCGCCCGAGGGCGTGCGCAGGGCGGCGCCCACCTTGAAGCGCGAATAGGGGGCATAGGCGTTTTCGCGCACCGCGCGGGCTGCCTCGCTCAGCGACATGGGACCTCCCTGGCAAATCGGACCCTCATGTTGCGAAGCACGGACAGCGATTGCAAGCGGAACCCACGGGCAGGCCGTGCGTTGGCAACGTAAAGGAGGACGCCATGAGTACGACACAGACCTACCTGATCGATGCTGCGGCCGACCTGCCGCCCGACCCGCGCGAGCCCATGTCCGAGGTGCAGGCCGCCCGCCTACGCGAGTTGACCGACAAGCTCGACGAGCCGTTCGACATGGCCCTGACCAAGCGCCAGGCGGCCCGCAGGATCGCCGCGCTGGAAGAGATGGCCGCCTGACGGCCCTCTCGGCACTGCCTTTTTCCCTCTGAACTTCGCGCCCCCGGTGATCCACCGCGGGGCGTTTTTTTCGGCGCGGGCGCGGGCGGGGGCTGGCCCGGGGCCTTTGGGGCGATTATCACTCGGGCACGAGATCCGCCGGGCGGCCCCTGCCGGCCGGCCGCCGCATCCGGCCATGACCACCCCGAGGAGGAGCCGCGTCCCATGTCGGAATCCAGCAACGAAACGCTGCGTCAGGCGGCGCTGTTCTACCACGAGACCCCCAAGCCGGGGAAACTGGAGGTGCGCGCCACCAAGCCGCTGGCCAATGGTCGCGACCTCAGCCGCGCCTATTCGCCCGGCGTGGCCGAGGCCTGCCTCGAGATCAAGGCCGACGCGGCCAACGCGGCACGCTACACCACGCGCGGCAACCTCGTGGCGGTGGTCTCGAACGGCACGGCGGTGCTGGGGCTGGGCAATATCGGCGCGCTGGCCTCCAAGCCGGTGATGGAAGGCAAGGCCGTCCTGTTCAAGAAATTCGCCAATATCGACTGTTTCGACATCGAGGTGGACCAACCCGATCCCGAGAAACTGGCCGAGATCGTCTGCGCGCTTGAGCCGACCTTCGGGGCGGTCAACCTCGAGGACATCAAGGCGCCCGACTGTTTCATCGTCGAGAAGATCTGCCGCGAGCGCATGAACATCCCCGTCTTCCATGACGACCAGCACGGCACGGCCATCGTGGTGGGGGCCGCCGCGACCAACGCGCTGCACGTTGCGGGCAAGGCCTGGGGCGACATCAAGGTGGTCTCGACCGGCGGCGGCGCGGCGGGCATCGCCTGCCTGAACATGCTGGTCAAGCTGGGCGTCAAGCGCGAGAACATCTGGCTCTGCGACATCCACGGGCTGGTGCACGAGGGGCGTGAGACCGACATGAACCCGCAGAAGGCCGCCTTTGCGCAGGCCTCCGACCTGCGCACGCTGGATGACGTGATCGAGGGGGCGGACCTGTTCCTGGGCCTGTCCGGGCCGGGCGTGCTCAAGCCCGAGCAGGTGGCGCGCATGGGGCGCCGGCCGATCATCTTCGCGCTGGCCAATCCCACGCCCGAGATCATGCCCGATGCCGCGCGCGAGGTCGCGCCCGAGGCGATCATCGCCACCGGGCGCAGCGACTTCCCGAACCAGGTCAACAACGTGCTGTGCTTTCCGTTCATCTTCCGCGGTGCGCTGGACGTGGGCGCGACCGAGATCAACGACGCCATGCAGATCGCCTGTGTCGAGGGGATCGCGGCGCTGGCCCGCGCCACCACCAGCGCCGAGGCCGCGGCCGCCTATCGCGGCGAGCAGCTGACCTTCGGTGCCGATTACCTGATCCCCAAACCCTTCGACCCGCGCCTGTCGGGCATCGTCTCGACCGCGGTGGCGGGGGCGGCGATGGAGTCGGGCGTGGCGACGCGCCCGCTGGCCGACCTCAAGGCCTACAAGCAGCATCTGGATGCCAGCGTCTACAAGTCGGCGCTGCTGATGCGGCCGGTCTTCGAGGCGGCGGCCACGGCGGCGCGGCGCATCGTCTTTGCCGAGGGCGAGGACGAGCGCGTGCTGCGCGCCGCGCAGGCGATCCTGGAAGAGACGACCGAGACGCCGATCCTGATCGGCCGCCCCGAGGTGATCGAGACCCGCTGCGAGCGCATGGGGCTGGAAATCCGGCCCGAGCGCGATTTCAACATCGTCAACCCCGAGAACGATCCGCGCTACCGCGACTACTGGGAGACCTATCACCAGATCATGGCGCGGCGCGGCGTCACGCCCGACCTGGCCCGCGCCATCATGCGCACCAACACCACCGCCATCGGCGCCATCATGGTGCATCGCGGCGAGGCCGACAGCCTGATCTGCGGCACGTTCGGCGAATATCGCTGGCACCTGAACTATGTCCGGCAGGTGCTTGGCACGCCGCGCCATCATCCGCATGGCGCGCTGTCGCTGATGATCCTCGAGGACGGGCCGCTCTTCATCGCCGACACCCATGTGCGGCTGCTGCCCAGCCCCGCCGAGGTGGCCGAGACCGCCATTGGCGCGGCGCGCCACGTGCGCCGCTTCGGAATCGAGCCCAACATCGCCTTCTGCTCGCAATCGCAGTTCGGCAACCAGGACGAAGGCTCGGGCCGCCGGCTGCGCGAGGCGATGGAGATCCTCGACGCGCAGGAGCGCGATTTCTGCTATGAGGGCGAGATGAACGTGGACGCCGCGCTGGACGAGGAGCTGCGCGCGCGGCTCTTCCCCGCCAACCGCATGAAGGGCGCGGCCAACGTGCTGATCTTCGGCCATGCCGATGCCGCCTCGGCCACGCGCAACATTCTCAAGATGAAGGCCGGCGGGCTGGAAGTGGGGCCGATCCTGATGGGCATGGGCAACCGCGCCCATATCGTCAGCCCCGCGATCACCGCGCGCGGCCTGCTGAACATGGCCGCCATCGCCGGCACGCCGGTCGAGAAATACAGCTGATCCGGGCGCATCGGGGCGGAGGCGTCAGAACGCCTCCAGCCCCTCCGCGGTCACGCCGTAGCGCGTGATGCAGCCGGCCTCGTCCCGCCCGCAGCCGGCGCCGGGGCGGCGCATCTCGAGCACGCCGGGCTCGACCGGGGTGATCGTGTCGACGTAATCCTCGAACACGCGCAGGTAGCGGCCGTCATCCCGTGCCAGCCAGACCGAGTGCAGGCAGCCCCCTGCCCCGCACAGCAACTCGGGCGTGGTGCTGCAGGCGGCCAGACCATGCGCGATGACGAAATCGGGGCCGTTGGCGCCGTCCAGCTCGACTTCGCGGGCAAAGCCCTCCTGCACGGTCAGCATCCCGTCCAGCGCGGCGCAGGCCTCGGCGATCTGGCCCAGCACGACGGTTTCGGGATCCTCCAGCGTGCGCGCCTCGCGCTCGGCCGCCTCGAAATCGGGCATCGGGCACGCGGCCTCGACCGCCTCGATCGCCTTGCGCGACCCGATCAGCCCCACGCGGAAGCTCTGGAAGGGCGCATCGGCGCCGGCCCACAGGCGCAGCTCGGCGCGCAGCCCGCGCTTGAGCCAGTCGATCCCGCCCAGATGCGTCTCGCGCAGCGGGGCGCGGAACGTCCCCGGCCCGGTGGCGCGGAAGTCCAGCGTGCCGGCATCGCGGCTGCCCACGAAGACCAGCGCCTCGGCCGAGGGCGCGGCCACGAGCTCGGCCACCGTCTCGGTGGTCAGCCCCCAGGCCAGCGGCGCCCCGTCCGCGCAGGACAGCTCCAGGCAGAGGCTCTGGCCGCCGCGCGCCGGGTCGCTGCAGCCGCGCGCCACGGCGCCGGTCTCGGTATTCTCGAAGCTCCATTGCGCCGCGGCCGCCCCCGCCCAAAGCGTGACGATCGCCGCGATCCATGCTGCGCGCATACTGCCCATCCTCGGCTGCCCGTGTTTTCCCGGCATTACGGCGCAAGCCACGGGCAAGATCAAGGTGGCGCCGCGCATGTCGGCCCCGCCCGCCGCCATGGTCACCCGATCGTGACAGGGCGCGAGTCGCCCCGCGGGTCACGGACCAACAAGCCGAGTTTGCAAACCCGGACGGATTTTCAGACGCACGGGCAAAAAACAAGGAGATTTGCAAAAATTTGCAGGGCCGGTCCGCAAATATTGCGCAAAGCGCTGCGATAATATGTCCGATGCGTCGCTAACATGCTTGCCCGGGCGCGCAGCCGCACCCTAAGCCCGATGCAAGGGACCAAGAGGAGGGAAGCATGGGCTACCAAGACGTATATGACAGCTGGACATCCGACCCGGAGGGGTTCTGGATGGAGCAGGCGCAGGCCATCGACTGGGACCAGCCCCCCTCCAAGGCGCTGTTCGACCGCGGCGACCACCTGTACGAATGGTTCGCCGACGGCATGGTCAACACCTGCTGGAACGCGGTGGACCGCCATGTCGAGGCCGGGCGCGGCGAACAGACCGCGATCATCTATGACAGCCCGATCACCCATACCAAGCGCTGGATCACCTATGTGGAACTGCGCAACCGCGTTGCCACGCTGGCCGGGGCGCTGCGCGCCAAAGGCGTGGAAAAAGGCGACCGCGTGGTGATCTACATGCCGATGATCCCCGAGGCGCTGGAGGCGATGCTGGCCGCCGCGCGGCTGGGCGCGATCCACTCGGTGGTGTTCGGCGGCTTTGCCAGCCACGAGCTGGCCGTGCGCATCGACGATGCCAAGCCCAAGGCGATCATCGCCGCCTCCTGCGGGATGGAGCCGGGCCGCGTGGTCCATTACAAGCCGCTGCTGGACGGCGCGATCGAGGCCGCCGCCCACAAGCCGGATTTCTGCGTCATCTTCCAGCGCGAGCAGGAAGTGGCCGAGCTGACCCCGGGGCGCGACGTGAACTGGCACGGCTTCCAATACGGGGTCGAGCCCGCCGACTGCGTGCCGGTCGAGGGCAACCACCCGGCCTACATCCTCTATACCTCGGGCACGACGGGCCAGCCCAAGGGCGTGCTGCGCCCCACCGGCGGGCATCTCGTGGCGCTGAACTGGTCGATGAAGAACCTCTACAATGTCGATCCCGGCGACGTGTTCTGGGCGGCCTCGGACGTGGGCTGGGTCGTGGGGCACAGCTATATCTGCTACGCGCCGCTGATCCACGGCAACACCACCATCGTCTTCGAGGGCAAGCCCGTGGGCACGCCCGATGCCGGCACGTTCTGGCGGGTGATCTCGGAGCACAAGGTGCGCAGCTTCTTCACCGCGCCGACCGCCTTCCGCGCCGTGCGGCGCGAGGATCCCAACGGCGATTTCATCGGCAAGTACGACCTGTCCTGCCTGCGCGCGGTCTACCTGGCCGGCGAGCGGGCCGATCCGGACACGATCCAGTGGGCGCAGGACAAGCTGAACGTGCCGGTGATCGACCATTGGTGGCAGACCGAGACCGGCTGGTGCATTGCCGGCAACCCGCTGGGCATCGAGGAGCTGCCGACCAAGCTGGGCAGCCCGGCCAAGCCGATGCCGGGCTATGACATCCGCATCCTCGACGAGGCGGGGCACGAGGTGCCGGCCGGCACGCTGGGCGCCATCGCCATCAAGCTGCCCCTGCCCCCGGGCACCCTGCCCGGCCTGTGGAATGCCGAGGCGCGCTTCCGCAAATCCTATCTCGAACACTTCCCCGGCTATTACGAGACCGGCGATGCCGGCATGATCGACGAGGACGGCTATGTCTACATCATGGCGCGCACCGATGACGTGATCAACGTGGCCGGGCACCGCCTGTCCACCGGCGGCATGGAAGAGGTGCTGGCCAGCCACCCGGACGTGGCTGAATGCGCCGTGATCGGGGTGAGCGACCAGCTCAAGGGCCAGCTGCCGCTGGGCTTCCTCTGCCTGTCCTCGGGGGTGAACCGCCCGCACGAGGAAATCGTCAAGGAATGCGTCAAGCTGGTGCGCGAGCAGATCGGCCCGGTCGCCGCGTTCAAGCTGGCCTGCGTGGTGGACCGCCTGCCCAAGACCCGCTCGGGCAAGATCCTGCGCGCCACCATGGTCAAGATCGCCGACAGCGAGGAGTTCAAGACGCCTGCCACGATCGACGACCCGGCCATCCTCGACGAGATCCGCACGGCCCTGCAGGGGCTGGGCTACGCCAAGGCCTGACCGCGCGGGCGGCGTCCCTCGCGGGCGCCGCCTCCCTTTCCCGGGGCGTGGCTCGGGCTATCTTCCCGTCATGAAACTGCGCACCCTGATCCTCGCCGCCTGTCTGGCCACGCCGCTCCATGCTCAGGACATGACACTCGCCGATCTTTCCGACCCGCAGCGCGCGGGCGACTGGCGCTTTTTCACCGATCAGGTGATGGGCGGGGTCTCGACCGGGCAGGCGCGGATCGAGAACGGCGCGCTGACCCTGACCGGCACCGTCTCGACCGAGAACAATGGCGGCTTCATCCAGGCGCGGCTGGACGGGATCAGCCTGCCCGAGGGCGCGTCCCGGTTGGTGGCGCGCGTGCGTGGGGATGGGCAGACCTATTACCTGCACCTGCGCACGCGGGCGACCATGTTGCCCTGGCAATACTACCAGGCCGCCTTCACCGCGCCCGAGGACTGGGGCAATGTCGAGATCCCGCTCTCGGCGTTCAAGCCCTCGGGCCGGATGCTGCCGGGCACGCCTGCGGCCGGATCGGTCCGGTCGGTGGCGCTGGTGGCCTATGGCCGCGACCACGAGGCACAGGTCAGCCTGTCGGAGATCCGCGCCGAGTGAGCGGCGCCTCAGACGAACTGTTCGCGGATCAGCCGTTCCTCCAGCCCGTGACCGGGATCGAACAGCACGCGATGCGCAATGCGCGGCTCGGAGCGGATATGCACGGCGACCACGTCGCGCACCGAGTTGCTGTCCGCCTCGGCCATGACCGGGCGTTTCTCGGGTTCCAGCGCCTCGAAGGTGACATCGGCAGCCTTGGGCAGCAGCGCGCCGCGCCAGCGCCGCGGGCGGAAGGCCGCCACCGCGGTCAGCGCCAGCACATCGGCCCCGATCGGCAGGATCGGCCCGTGCGCCGAGTAGTTGTAGGCGGTCGACCCCGCGGGCGTCGCCAGCAGCGCCCCGTCGCAGACCAGCTCGGGCATCCGCACCTTGCCGTCGACCACGATGCGCAGCCGCGCGGCCTGTGGCCCGGTGCGCAGCAGCGAGACCTCGTTGATCGCCAGCGCGTGATGCTCGCTGCCATCGGCGCGCACGGCACGCATGGCCAGCGGGTTGATCACCGCCTCTTCGGCCGATTGCAGCCGCTCGACCAGCCCGTGCTCGGAATATTCGTTCATCAGGAAGCCCACGGTGCCGCGGTTCATGCCGTAGACCGGCGCGGGGTTGTCCTGCGTGCGGTGCAGCGTCTGCAGCATGAACCCGTCGCCGCCCAGCGCGACGATCACGTCGGCCCCCTGTTCGGCATGGTCGCCGTAGCGGCGCGACAGGCCTTGCAGCGCCGCCTGCGCGATGGGCGCGCGCGACGCGCAGAAAGCGATCCTGAGTGACATGGGTTTCCTGTTGTCGTCCTTTGGCTCCGAAACAAGCACATGTCCCCCGCGCTGACCAGAGAAGACGCAAGCCGGGACCGGTGCGTCGCTTTACATTCTTTGTCACGCCCCACCTTTCCGGTAGGAGAGACCAGATTTCCGAATCCCAGAGGAGCAGGCCATGAACGCCCCCCACCGTGACACCGGGTTCTTCACCGAAACCCTCGCCGATCGTGACCCCGAGCTGTTTGCCGCCATCGAGGGCGAACTGGGCCGGCAGCGCGACGAGATCGAGCTGATCGCCTCGGAGAACATCGTCAGCCGCGCCGTGATGGAGGCGCAGGGCTCGGTCATGACCAACAAATATGCCGAGGGCTATCCCGGCCGGCGCTATTATGGCGGCTGCGACTGGGTGGACGTGGCCGAGAACCTGGCCATCGCGCGCGCGACCGAGCTGTTCGGATGCGGCTATGCCAATGTCCAGCCCAACTCGGGCAGCCAGGCCAACCAGGGCGTCTTCACCGCGCTGCTGCAGCCGGGCGACACGATCCTCGGGATGAGCCTCGATGCCGGCGGCCACCTGACCCATGGCGCGCGGCCCAACCAGTCGGGCAAGTGGTTCAACGCGATCCAGTACGGCGTGCGCCAGCAGGACAACCTGCTGGATTACGACCAGGTGCAGGCGCTGGCGACCGAGCACAAGCCCAAGCTGATCATTGCCGGCGGCTCGGCCATCCCGCGCCAGATCGACTTTGCCAAGATGCGCGAGATCGCCGACAGCGTGGGCGCCTGGCTGCATGTGGACATGGCGCATTTCGCGGGGCTGGTGGCGGCGGGCGAGCATCCCAGCCCCTTCCCGCATGCCCATGTGGCGACGACGACCACGCACAAGACCCTGCGCGGCCCGCGCGGCGGCATGATCCTGACCGATGACGAGGCGCTGGCCAAGAAGTTCAACTCGGCCATCTTCCCCGGCATCCAGGGTGGGCCGCTGATGCACGTGATCGCCGCCAAGGCCGTGGCTTTCGGCGAGGCGCTGCGCCCCGAGTTCAAGACCTACCAGCAGAACGTGATCCGCAACGCGCAGGCGCTGTCGGACCAGCTGATCAAGGGCGGGCTGGACACGGTCACCCATGGCACCGACACCCATGTCGTGCTGGTCGACCTGCGCCCCAAGGGCGTCAAGGGCAATGCCACCGAGAAGGCGCTGGGCCGCGCGCATATCACCTGCAACAAGAACGGCGTGCCCTTCGATCCCGAAAAGCCCACGATCACGTCGGGCATCCGGCTGGGCAGCCCGGCCGGCACGACGCGCGGCTTCATGGAGGGCGAGTTCCGCCAGATCGCCGACTGGATCGTCGAGGTGGTCGACGGGCTGGCCGCCAATGGCGAGGACGGCAATGCCGAGGTCGAGGCCAAGGTCCGCGCCGAGGTCGAGGCCCTGTGCCAGCGCTTCCCGATCTACGGCGCGCTCTGAAGCACGTGGCAACAGACAACCGGCGGGCCGCGCAACAGCATGCGGTTGGCCGGTCATGACAAGGGCCCGGGGCGCGAAGACCGCTCCGGGCCCTTTTTTTCGTGTCGGGCGCGAGGGCGGAGACGCGCATCGCCGGGCCGCGGTGCGGCGATCCTGACCTCGGAATCCCTCGATTTATTCCGTCAGATCCGCAGAAGCTCGAAGCTGCGCGCAAACCCGACCAGATCGCCGTGCCGTGGGGGCGGCCCGGCGATGCGCGGCGGCCTTCGGCCTTGATTCCGCGCCGGGTTCCACAACGGGCGGTCGGGAAGACACCCGACCAAAGGAAAACCCGCCGGTGATCCTCACCGGCGGGTCGCGCGTCTCGCAGGACAGGCTCAGCTTTCCTCGCGCAGCGCCTCTTCCAGCAGCTTCTCGTTGCGCGCTTCCTCGATGCGGCGCAGCCGGTCGGCGGAATTGCGGAAGTCGAAGCGGTACTTGACCACGTTGATCAGGCTGAGCGTCAACAGCAGGATGCCCATCAGCCAGAACCCCTTGGTGGCCAGCGGCACCTCGGTCGAGAGCCAGAGCGAGATGCCGAGCATGGCATAGGCGATGGCGATGCCCGCGCCGTTGAGGAAGAGGATGAGGCCGTTTTCGTTGTGCTCGTTGAACATGGGATGTCTCCTTGGATGTCTTGTGGGTCAGTGGAAGAAAAAGAAAAGGTCAGTCTTTGGTCTTGAGCCGGCTCAGCACGTCGGCGGCGGTGCTGCGCGAGGCCGGGCCGAAGCCCTCGGCGGCCATGCGGTCGGCCATGTCGCTGCGGTCGAGGCCGGTATCGATCTCCTTCAGGATCTGGCTCTGCTCGAACGGGTCGTCGCGGCTCAGCACCCGGCCGATCAGCGCCTCGGCCTCCTCGAAGGCGGTGTCGCGCGGCACATGCGCGCCCAACCGCTTCTGGATCTCTGCCTCCTTCTTCGCCGCCCGCGCCGCCACCGCCCCCTGCTTGAGGTCGATCAGCCGGCGGTTGGCGGTCTCGACCGACTGGCGCAGCTGCAGGATGCGGGTTTCCAGCCGCTGCACCGTGCCGCGACGCAGGGTCAGCTCGTTCTCCATCTGCGCGATGGCCTCGGCCGCCTCGGTCGCCAGATCCTCGCGCCCGGCCTCCAGCGCCTCTTTCGCGCGGGACATCAGGTCGGCCACGCGGGCCTCGAGCGCGGTGACCTGGCGGGTCTCGGCGCGCTCGCGCTGGATCAGGCCGGCCAGCGCGTATTTGGCCGATTTCAGGCTGGCCTCGGCCTCGCGGATCTTCTGGTCGATCAGCTCGATGCAGAAATGGTCCCGCACCTGCTCCTCGGCCCGGGCATTGGCGCCGGCGATCAGGGTCTTGAGGGTTCCGAACATGTCGCTCTCCGTTTCTGAACATTGTTCATGAGAAAGACATAGCGATTCCCTGAACGCTGTTCAAGAAAAAACGTGAACGATGTTCAGGAAACGCTGCGGTTCCCGATCTGGGACAATACCTGCGCAATCATCTGCTCGATCTGGTCCACCGGCACGCCCGAGATGCGCCGCTCCAGCCCCAGGAGCACGATCCCGTGCACCGAGGAGAACAGCGCCCGCGTCATCAGGTCCAGCTCGCGCGCGGGCAGGTCGGGGAACAGCTCGGCCAGCGGTTCGGCGATGTAGGAGAAGAGATTGCCCAACGCGTCGAGATACCAGTGCGGCACCGGCCCGTCGGCCGACATCTCGACATCGAAGAGCGCGCGCCACAGCGTGGGCTGGTCGGCGGCGAAATGCAGGTAGGCCTGCGCCATGGTGGTCAGCCGCGCATTGGGCGACTGCCCCTCGGCCCCGTCCACGGCACGGGCCATGGTCGCGCCCAGCCGCCGGAAGGTGCGGCCGTTGACCTCGAGCACCAGCGCGTTCAGGTCATCGAAATGGGTATAGATCGCACCCACGGCACAGCCTGCCTGCTTCGCCAGATCCCGCGCCCGCAACGAGGCCAGCCCCTCTGCCGCGATCTGCGCCTCGGCCAGGTCCACCAGCTTTTCCCGCAGCGCCGCCTTGCGCGCGGCCACCTTCCCCGCCATCTTCGCCCCCTGTTCATGAACGCCGTTCAGAGCTAGCAGCGCGCGGCCCCTTTCACAAGCGCCGATCCCCGCTAGGATGGGCGCGCATGACACGGGAGCGCAGACGATGAACCTCTATCCTGCCGGCAGCCGGCCCTCGACCCGGCCGAACCCGGACTATTTCACCGGCACTGTCCGGATGGACCCGATCGCCGCGGCCGAGCCGCCCTCGCAGGTCAACGCACTGCTGGTCACCTTCGAGCCCGGCGCGCGCACCGCGTGGCACACCCACCCGCTGGGGCAGGTGCTGCACATCCTGTCGGGGCTCTGCCTTGCGCAGGTCGAGGGCGGCCCGGTGATGGAGCTGCGCCCCGGCGACACGATCCGCTTTGCCCCGGGCGAGAAGCACTGGCACGGTGCGGCGCCCGAAGTGGCCATGCAGCATCTTGCCCTGCAGGAAGACGTGGACGGGCGCGCGGCCGACTGGATGGAGAAGGTCACCGACGCCCAGTATAACGGCCCGCGCGGGACGCCCTGACGTCTCAGAGCACCAGCACGAGCACCACGATCGAGGCGGTCAGGCAGGCGATCCCGGCCAGTTCGCGGCGGGTCACGGTCTCGCGGAAGAACAGAACCGAGGCGGCGAGCGAAAAGATCAGCTCGACTTGGCCCAGCGCGTAGACATAGGCCGCGGTCTGCAGGGTGAAGGCGGTGAACCATCCCAGCGTGCCGCCCATGGAGCTGAGCCCCAGCCAGATGGCGCGGCGCCGCGCTGCCCAGACCGCCGCCAGCTGGCCCGGCTCGCGCCAGTGCAGCCAGGCCGCCATGCCCAGCGCCTGCAGCGCGGTCACGCAGACCAGCGTAATCGCGGCGCGCAGGATGGGATCCTCGGCCCCCACCTGCAGCGTCGCGGCGCGGTAGCCCACGCCCGAGATCGCGAAGAAGAAGCCCGAGCCCAGCCCCAGCACCACGGCCCGGCTGCGCATCCGCTGCCACAGCGCCTCGGTCAGGCCCGGCGTCTCGGAAAGCAGCAGCACGCCCACCAGCCCGATGCCTATGGCCAGCCAGCCCCCGGGTGACACCGCCTCGCCCAGCACCACGAAGCCCAAGAGCGCGGTCTGGATGACCTCGGTTTTCTTGAAGGTGATGCCGACGGCAAAGTTGCGCTCGCGGAAGGTCAGCACGACCAGCACGGTGGCCAGGATCTGGCCCATCCCGCCCAGCACGGCCCAGCCCAAAAAGCCCGGGCCCAGCGGCGGCAGGGTGTGCCCGGTCGCGTACAGGTAGCCCCCCAGCGCCAGCAGCGCGAAGGGGCTGGCATAGGCGAAGCGGGCAAAGGTGCTGCCCGTCGCGCTCAGCCCGCTGCCGGCGAGGATCTTGTGCAGCATGAACCGCACGGTCTGGAACAGCGCGGCGATGAGGGAGGCGATAACCCAGAGTTCCATCCGCCCGCTATGGCCCCCCGCCGCCCGATTGGCCAGAGCCAAACCGCCGGCCCTCTGCCGGTCGCCTGCAATGAACCGTTGCCAAGTCGACGGTGCAGGCGGCACACTTGACGTTACGGAAATGCCTTACGTCAAAGTTTAATCTTCTCAATTGGAAACATGCCATGACCCCGAATTTTCGATTCGCCGCGGCCGGTCTTCTGCCGCTCTGCCTGTGCCTGCCCGCCGCCGCGCAGGAGCAGCGCAAGCTGGATCTCAGCCTTGACGGCACCACCACGCTGGCCGACCGGGTGGGCGATTGCGGCGTGACCGGCTCGCGGTTCAACGCCTATTACTGGGACGGCGAACAGTGGCAATATGGCGGCGACGTCGCGCTGGAGGCGCCGGGCACCAAGGGGCCCAGCACCATGCTGACCGGGCAGATCGGGGAATGGATGCTCAGCTATGCCTTCTCGCAATGCGCCAAGCCCGACGAGGCCGAAGGCTTGCAGAACGCGGCCCTGTTCGGCGCGCGCGACAGCGGGGTCTTCGTCTCGGTCTACGACAACGGCCAGTATCTCGAATATACCGACGGCCAGGGCGGCTTTCAGCAGCTCTACCTGGAACCCGCGCAGTGAGCCGCTCGGCACTGGCGCTGTCCGCGCTGCTGGCCCTTTCGGCCGGCCCGCCCGCGGCCAGCCAGGAGGTGGACGGCCTGCCGGTCTATGCCCGGTTCAGCCCGACCGAGGTGGGCTTCATCGTCAGCGGCCCGCATGCGCGGCAGATCTTCGATGCCATGACCACGCCGCACAGCCAGGATCCCTGCACCGGCGGCTGGACCAAGCAGGATGCCAGCGGCTTCAACTGCACCGTGCATCCCGATGGCGAGACGCAATGCTCCTTCGGCTACAATTACGCCACGCAGCGCCTGACCCACGGGCCGCTGACCTGCTGAGGGCTCAGGGATCGGGCCAGAGCGGGTGCGGCACCGGGTCCTTGGCACGCCAGAAATGGCGGCGGAAGATCTCGGCATAGGAGCGGTAGAAATAGCCCGTGTTGCGCCCCAGGTAGCGCTGCCGGTTCTCGCGGTAGAGCACCGGCAGCCGGTACCACGGCACCGCGGCATGCATGTGGTGGACCACGTGCAGGTTGTTGTTGAGAAAGATCAGCGCCAGCGGACCGCGATCCTCGATGATCACGGTGCGCCCGCGCGCATCCTCATGCGCCCGGTGCTCGAGGAAAGTGCGGATCTTCAGGATCGACAGCGCGGCATAGACGCAAAGCGCCCAGGTCCAGAGCGGCATCTGCCCCGGCCCGGCCATCCAGCCCAGCACCAGCGCCACGGCCGGCACATGCAGCGCCCAGCCCAGCGCCCAGCGGGGCGCGCCCCGGCGCAGCGCCCGCAGGTCCGCGGCAACGAAGGCCAGCGTGCCGATCAGCGGCCCCAGCAGCAGCCGCCCGGCCAGCGTGTTGTTGAAGCGCAGCGCCGCCCTGACCGGGCGCGGCAGCCGCGCCCAGACGGCCGGATCCATGTAGTTGCTCTCGGGGTCGTCATAGGGATCGGTCAGGATCGAGTCGCGATGATGCGCCAGATGCGTGTCCTTGAAGCGCAGGTAGGGCACGACCACCGACAGCGCCGGAAAGACCAGCGCCGCGTTCAACAGCGGCGACCGGGTCGGGTGGCCGTGCAGCGCCTCATGCGTCAACGAGGAATGCAGCGCCGTGGTGACGATGGTCACCGCCATGCCCAGCGGCAGCCAGAACTCGGCCAGCGCGGTGGTGCCCAGCGCCCAGAGCCCATAGCACAGCGCGGTCAGCGCCAGCGTCGGCCACTCGACCCCGCGCAGGGCCCTATTCATAGCGGCCCCAGCCGATGCGCGCCCAGACCCGTTCATACAGCATGTAGGTCAGAAAGCCGATCACGGCATTGACCAGCGCCATGCCGCTGCCCACCACCAGCGACCCGGTGAAGGCAAGCCCCACGAAAGCCATCACGACCAGCCCCAGCGCCGTCCACAGCACCGATTTCACAAGCGTGCGCGCCCGCGTTTCCATGTATCCTCCGATGTTTGAAACCAGGGGCGACGCTAACGGGACGGCGGGGCGGTGACCATTCTGTCTCTGGTTAACAAATCTCCGCAGACGTGATATTTGTCACGGCATGTCGCAGATTCTCGACAAGCGTACCCGCGCCACCCTGCTCCGCGCGCGCCTCGCCCAGGCGCTGACCCGCGCCGGTTCGAACCAGACCGCGCTGGCCCGCGCGGCCGGGGTCGACCGCTCGACCATCTCGCAATTGCTGTCCGATGACGGCGCGCGCCTGCCCAACGCGCATCTCGTGGGGGCCTGCGCGCAGGCGCTGGGGGTCTCGACCGACTGGCTGCTGGGCCTGTCGGACCGGCCCGAGCTGGCCGCCGACCTGCTGGCCAATTCGCTGACCCTGACCGAGGCACCGCGCGCGCTGGTGGACGAGACGATCTACCAATGGCACCGCGATGCCGAGGGCTACAAGATCCGCTACGTGCCGCCCGCCCTGCCCGACATGCTCAAGACCCGGGCGGTGCTGGAATGGGAATACGCGCCGCATCTGGGCAAGACCACGGAACAAGCGATCAACGCTTCGAACGACCGGCTGGACTGGATGCGGGTGTCGCGCTCGGATTACGAGATCGCCCTGCCGCTCTTCGAACTGGACAGCTTCGCCACCGGCGCCGGCTATTATGCCGGGCTGGACCCGGCGCTGCGCGCCGACCAGCTGGACCAGCTGATCGGGCTGACCGAGACGCTCTACCCGCGGCTCAGGGTCTATCTTTACGATGCGCGCCGGCTCTATTCCGCGCCGGTGACGATCTTCGGCCCGCTGCTGGCCGTGCTCTACATGGGGCGCAGCTATCTCGCCTTCCGCGACACCGACCGGATCGCCGCCTTCACCACGCATTTCGACCACTTGGTGAAGGAGGCCAGCATCTCGGCCCGCGCCCTGCCCGGCCATCTGCGCGGCTTGCGCGACAAGGTCGGCTGAGCGGCCCGGCCGGGCACGACGCCCATGGGACGGTGGGCGGGGTGAGGTGCCGCAGGCACGAGCGTCCGGCCGAAGGCCGGCCCGCCCGCCGCGCCCGTTCAATAGGGCATGGGATGGTCCTTGTGCACCGCGTCCAGCCGCTCCAGCAGCTCCGGACTCAGAGTGACCTCGGCCGCCCCCAGCGCGTGCTCCAGCTGCGCCAGGGTGGTCGCCCCGAAGATCGAGGACGCCACGAAGGAGCGCCGCGCCGACCAGGCCAGCGCCATGTGCACCGGGTCCAGCCCGAACTCCCGCGCGACCTGCAGGTAGGCCTCGACCGCCGCGAAGGCGCGCGGCGACAGCCGCCCGCCCAGCGTGCCGTTGATCGCCCCGCGCGAGCCCTCGGGCAGGGCCCCGCCCTGGTACTTGCCGGTCAGCAGCCCCGCCGCCAGGGGCGAGAAGGGCAGCAGCCCCACCTCCTCCTGGATCAGCGTCTCGGCCAGGTCGGTATCGGCCAGCCGGCACATCAGCGAATACTCGTTCTGCACCGAGGCGACGCGCGGCCCGCCGACGCGCGCGGCGGCGTTGATCCATTGCGTCGTGCCCCAGGCGCTTTCGTTGGACAGGCCGAAGGCACGGATCGTGCCGCGCGCCACCTCGTCCTGCAGCGCGCCCAGGCAATCCTCCATGTCGGCCAGGATCTCGTCACGGCGCATGGTCGCGTCGGCCGGATCGTAACGCCAGTTCTTGCGGAACATGAAGCTGCCGCGATTCGGCCAGTGGAACTGGTAGAGGTCGATATGATCGGTCTGCAGCCGCTTCAGCGCCGCCTCGATCGTCTGCGGGATCGTCTTCGACGAGATCGGCGCCCCGTCCCGCGCCTTCGACCCCTCGCCCGAATGCTTGGTCGCCAGGATCCAGTCATTGCGCCGGCCCGACTTGGCGAACCAGGTGCCGAGGATCTCCTCGGTCCGGCCGATCGTCTCGGCGCTGACCGGATTGACCGGGTACATCTCGGCCGTGTCCATGAAGTTCAGGCCGGCCTCCAGCGCCCGGTCGATCTGGCGGTGCCCCTCGGCCTCCGAGGTCTGGGTGCCGAAGGTCATCGTGCCGAGGCAGAGCTCGGACACCTGCAGGCCGGTGCGGCCCAGCGGGTTCATCTTCATCGCGCGTTCCTTGGTCCCGCGTCCGGCCATTTCGGCCCGACGTCCTTGTCGCGCACCATAACGTGCCCGCGCGCGATGCCAAGTCGACCGCAGCTTGAGAACAAAATAAGAACATGCTAGCGTGATCCCATGACCGCGATCGCCCCCCTCACCCGCCGCCCGCATCGCCCGCCCCCGGCGCTGACGCTCTGGGACGAGATGCAGCTGACACTGGCCCGGGTGCACGAGATCTGCGGCCGGGCCCGGCGGATGCTGGCGCTGCGCGTGGCGGCGCGGGCCGGGGCGCCGGTGATCTGGATCGCGCCGGCCTGGGGCACCGATCCGCTGAACCCCTGCGGCATGGCCCCGCTGATCGATCCCGGGCAGGTGCTCTTCGTGGCGCCCGAACGCGGGCCGGACCTGCTCTGGGCGATGGAGGAGGCGCTGCGCAGCGGCGCGGCCCCCGTGGTGATCGCCGACCTGCCCGAGCCGCCCGGCATGACCCCGGTGCGCCGCCTGCACCTGGCCGCCGAGCAGGGCGCTGGGCATGGCCGCTGCCGCCCGCTGGGCCTGCTGCTGACCCCCGGCACGGGCGGCGCGCCGGGGATCGAGACGCGCTGGCAGGCCGACCCGCTGCACCGCCCCGGGCGGCAGGCCTGGCGGCTGGAGCGGCTGCGCGCCCGCATGCAGCCGCCCCGCAGCTGGCGGCTGGACCAGGACCGGCTGACCCCGCTGGCCGACCCGGTGCCCTGACCGGGCGCGCCCGGCGACAGGGGCGGGCAAGGCCCTTCGAAGGGCCTTGAAGAACGCGTTTGCAAACGCGTTCCCAAGCGGTTTCGAAACCGCTTGACCCAAGCCGCTTCGAAGCGGCTTGCCCCACCGCTCCGGCCACGCGGCGCATTGAAGTTTGGCCGACCCCGGCGCAGGATGGGCGGGCAGCGCCCCGGACCGGCCTGCGCCACAGATGCTGACCCTCCCCCATGCGTTTCCTGATCTCGCTTGCCGCCCTGTTCCTGTCTGTCATCCTGCTGCAGCTTTCCTCGGGGGGGATCGGCCCGCTCGATGCGCTCTCGGGGCTGGCGCTGGATTTCACCACCACGCAGATCGGCCTTCTGGGCTCGGCGCATTTCGCGGGCTTCTTCCTCGGCTGCTGGTGGGCGCCGCGGCTGATGGGCAATGTCGGCCATTCGCGCGCCTTCGCCGCCTTCACCGCGCTGGGCACGATCGGCATCCTGGGCCACGTGCTGACCGACAATGCCTATGCCTGGGCCGGGCTGCGCATCGGCCAGGGCCTGTGCATCGCCGGCTGCTACACGGTGGTCGAAGCCTGGATGCAGGCCAAGGTCACCAATGCCAATCGCGGTCGCACCATGGGCGCCTACCGTCTGGCCGATCTGGGCGCGCAGCTGGCGGCGCAGTTCATGATCTCGGTCCTGCCGCCGGCGCATTACGCCAGCTACACGCTGCTCGCGCTGATCTGCTGCGCCGCGCTGCTGCCGCTGACCGTGACCCGCCTGCGCCAGCCCGAGCTGCCCGAGGCGCCGCGCCTGCAGCCGGGGCTGGCCTGGGCGCGCTCGCCGTTGGCGGTGGCGGGCGTGCTGGTCGCCGCGCTGTCGGGCGCCTCGTTCCGGATGGTGGGCCCGCTCTACGGCTCGGGCGTGGGGCTCGAGACCAACCAGATCGCGCTGTTCCTTGCCGCCTTCTTGGCCGGCGGCGCGCTGTCGCAATACCCGGTGGGCTGGCTGGCCGACCGCTACGACCGGCGCTGGGTGCTGATCTGGATGTCGGTCGCGGCGATCGGCAGCTGCGCCTTCATCGCCGGCGTCTCGGACCTGCCCGCCACCGGCATCCTGCTGACCGCCGCGCTGTTCGGGCTGACCACCTTCCCGATCTTCTCGGTCGCCGCGGCGCATGCGCATGATTTCGCGGCCAGTTCCGAGCGGGTGGAGCTGTCGGCCGCGCTGATGTTCTGGTTCGCCACGGGCGCCATCGCGGCACCCTGGCTGGCCTCGGCGCTGATCGAGCTCTACGGCCCGCCGGCGCTCTTCGCGATGATCGCCCTGGGCCATGGCGGGCTGGTGGTGTTCGGGCTGGTCCGCATGCGGCGCCGCCCGGCGGCCGCGCATCGCACGCCCTATGTCTACAGCCCGCGCACCAGTTTCCAGGTCGGCCGGCTGATCGCGCGGCTGCGCGATCGCGGCACCGGTCAGGACTGAGCGGCGGCGTCACGCTCCTCGGCCTCGGCCTCGATCTCGGCCTGTTCCACCGCCCAGGCGCCGGCCGCCTCGACCGCGACCGCCGTCGACATGGGCAGCACGCCGAGATAGCTGTCGGTGTCCTCGGCCGCCACGCTGGCGCGCTGCGTCATACGATAGAGCGCGTAGAGGGCCAGCAGCGCGAAGGTCCCGCCCAGCACCAGCCAGAAGGCATAGGGCCCGGCGACCTGCATCGCCCATCCGGTCACCAGCGGGCCGAAAATCGCCCCCAGCCCAAAGGTGAAGACCAGACCGCCCGAGGCGGCCGGCATGTCGCCCGCGTCGAGATAGTCGTTCGTGTAGGCCAGCAGCAGCGCGTAGAGCGGCGTCGTCACCCCGCCCGCCAGAAAGGCCGCCGCCATCAGCGGCCAGAGCCCCTCGGTCCCCAGCCACGCGCCCACCATGCCGGCGATCCAGCCCAGCCCGCAGGCCAGCCCGCCCAGCACCGCCGAGGCAAGGATCATCACCCGCCGGTCGAGCCGGTCCGACAGCCAGCCCACCGGGTATTGCAGCACCAGCGCCCCGGCAAAGAGCATGGCGACGAACAGCGCGATCTCGTTGGCACTCATCTCGATCTCGCTGCCGAAGACGGCGCCCATGCCCGATTGCGTGGCATAGACGCTGCCCAGCAGGAAGATCCCCACCGTGCCCAGCGGCGAGTTGACGAAAAGCGCGCGCAGCGACATGGGCCGCGCGACCTCGACGGCGGGCACCGGGGTGACCGAGAGCAGGATCGGCGCGAAGGAGACCGAGACGAGGATCGAGGCCCCGATGAACAGCGCCGCCCCCGCCGCGTCGCCCAGCGTCAGCAGGCCCTGCGCGCCGATGATGCCCAGCGTCTGCGCGATCATGTAAGCCGACAGCACCTTGCCGCGGCTCTGGTTGTCGGCCGAGTTGTTCAGCCAGCTCTCGGCGGTGACGTAGATGCCCGACATGCAGAACCCGACCAGCACGCGCAGGATCGTCCAGGCCCAGGGCTCGGCCAGCAGGGTGAAGGCGATCAGCCCGGCCGACATGAAACTGCCCAGCGCCGCGAAGACGCGCACATGGCCCACCCGCTGGATCAGCACCGGGGTCAGCCGCGCGCCCGACAGGAAGCCCACGAAATAGCCCGAGGTCACCACGGCCAGCTCGCCCGAGGAGAACCCCTCGATCCCGCCGCGCAGGCCGATCAGCGTGAAATGCATGCCGTTGCCCAGCATGATGAACACGATCCCGACCAGCAGGGCCCAGACCCCCGACAACACAGCGAACATGGCGATTCCCCCCTTCCTGTCCGGCGGGCCGATGCACCCCTCCCGCCCCTGCAGCTAGCGCCGCGGCCATGCGCTGGCCACAGCGCCGCTTCGCGGCCCGTTTGCGACAAAGCCCCGGCCCCTCTGGCCCTCGCCGTTCAGGACGGCTACACCGGGGCCAACCTGACAGATGGACTTGCGCGCGACACTCATGGCACGACACCTCATCACCTCCGCCATTCCCTACATCAACGGCGTCAAGCACCTGGGCAATCTGGTGGGCAGCCAGCTGCCCGCGGATCTCTATGCCCGGTATCTGCGCGCCCGCGGGCACGAGGTGCTGTTCCTCTGTGCCACCGACGAACATGGCACCCCGGCCGAGCTGGCCGCCGCCAAGGCCGGCAAGCCGGTCGATGAATACTGCGCCGAGATGTGGCAGGTGCAAAGCGACCTCGCCGAAGGCTTCCGGCTGTCCTTCGACCATTTCGGTCGCTCGTCGAGCCCGCAGAACCGCGCGCTGACCCAGCATTTCGCCAAGGTGCTGGATGAGCAGGGGCTGATCCGCGAAGTCTCCGAGACGCAGATGTATTCCCGCGCCGACGGCCGCTTCCTGCCCGACCGCTATATCGAGGGCACCTGCCCCAATTGCGGCTTCGAAAGCGCGCGCGGCGACCAGTGCGACAACTGCACCAAGCAGCTGGACCCGGTGGACCTGATCAACCCGCATTCCACGATCTCGGGCTCGACCGACCTGGAGATGCGCGAGACCAAGCATCTCTACCTGCGCCAGTCGGTGATGAAGGACCGGCTGGAGGAGTGGATCGACACGCGGCAGGGCTGGCCGGTGCTGACCACCTCGATCGCCAAGAAGTGGCTGAATGACGGCGACGGGCTGCAGGATCGCGGCATCACCCGCGATCTCGACTGGGGCGTGCCGGTCCAGCGCGGCGACGATCCCTGGCCGGGCATGGAGGGCAAGGTCTTCTACGTCTGGTTCGATGCGCCGATCGAGTACATCGCCTGCGCGCAGGAATGGGTCGATGCCGGCAAGGGGACGGACTGGCAGCGCTGGTGGCGCACCGATGCGGGCGCCGAGGACGTGACCTATACCCAGTTCATGGGCAAGGACAACGTGCCCTTCCACACGCTGAGCTTCCCGGCCACCATCCTGGGCTCGGGCGAGCCCTGGAAGCTGGTCGATTACATCAAGAGCTTCAACTACCTGAATTACGATGGCGGGCAGTTCAGCACCTCGCGCGGGCGCGGCGTGTTCATGGACCAGGCGCTGGAGATCCTGCCGGCGGATTACTGGCGCTGGTGGCTGCTGTCCCACGTGCCCGAGACGTCCGATGCCGAGTTCACCTGGGAGAGCTTCCAGTCGGGCGTGAACAAGGACCTGGCCGACGTGCTGGGCAATTTCGCCAGCCGCGTGACCAAGTTCTGCCGCTCCAAATTCGGCGAGACGGTGCCCGAGGGCGGCAGGCAGGGCGCGCCCGAGGCGCAGCTGATCTCCGACCTGACGGCGCGGATCCGCGATTACGAGCGCCACATGGAGGCGATCGAGATCCGCAAGGCCGCCGCCGCGCTGCGCGGCGCCTGGGTGCTGGGCAACGAGTACCTGCAGGAGGCCGCGCCCTGGTCGACCTTCAAGACCGATCCCGAACAGGCCGCGATGCAGATCCGGCTGGCGCTGAACCTGATCCGGCTCTATGCGGTGATCTCGGCCCCCTTCATCCCCGACGCGGCGGACCAGCTGCTGGAGGCGATGCAGGCGGGAGACCGCGACTGGCCCGACGATGTCGAGGCCGCGCTGGCCGCCCTGCCCGCGGGCCATGGCTTCACCGTGCCCGACGTGACCTTCCGCAAGATCGCCGATGCCGAACGCGAGGAATGGCAGGCCCGCTTTGCCGGCACGCGCAGCTGAGGCGTCGCGCGGGCGGCGGCGTCGGGACGCCTCCGGCGGGAGTATTTGACGGAAAGATGAAAGGCGCTTCCGGATCTGCGGGTTCCGTGCGCCAGCGCGCAGAGCTGCCGCAACCGGGCGGGCTTGCCACGGCGGCCGGGCGCGCCATGTCCGGCGCATGGCAGATGGAACACAGAACCACAGCCGCGACCTGACGCGCGGCCCCGTGGGCCGGGCGCTGTGGCGCGTCTCGGCCCCGATGAGCATCGGCATCCTGGGCGTGCTGTCCGTGGGTCTGGCCGACGCGGCCTTCCTGGCGCGGGCGGGCGACGTGCCGCTGACCGCCATCGGCTTCATCTACCCGGTGATCGTGGCGCTGACCTCGCTGTCAATCGGGCTGGGCGCCGGCACCTCGGCCGTGGTCAGCCAGACCCTGGGCCGCGATGGCGACGATGATGCCCGCGCCGCGCGGCTGGCGCTGCACTCGCTGATCTTTGCCGCGACGCTGGCCACGGTGGCGGCACTGTCCTTCTGGCTGGCCGCGCCGATGATCTTCCCGCTCATGGGGGCGCAGGGCGCGGTGCTGGAGGCGGTGCTGGCCTACGTGCCGTGGTGGTGCGCGAGCTTCGTGCCCATGGTGGCGGGGATGGGATTGAACGCCGTGTTCCGGGCCGGCGGAGAGAGCCATATCGCGGCCACGGTCATGGTCACGCAATCGCTGATCAATATCGCGCTGGACCCGGTCTTCATCTTCGGCCTCGCCATGATCCCCGCGCTGGACACCGAGGGTGCGGGGATCGCCACCTTCATCGCACGCGTGCTGGGCTTTGCGGGGCTCTTCGCCTTTGCGCTGAAGAGCGGCCGGGTCTCGCTGTCGCGCAACTGCCTGAAAGGGATCGGCGACAGCCTGCACCGGATCGCGCGGATCGGCGGGCCGGCGGCGGCCTCGAACGCGATCAACCCGCTGGGCCTGTCGCTGGTGACCTCGGCCGCGGCCACGCTGGGCGATGCCGCCGTGGCGGGGTTCGGCGCTGCCACCCGTCTGCAATCGCTGCTTTTCGTGCCCATGCTGGCACTGTCGGCCGGGATCGGTCCGGTGGTCGGCCAGGCCTGGGGCGCCGAGAAGGTCGAACGGGCGCAGGCCGCTGTGCGCCTGACCTTTCTGTGCTGCTTGGGCTACGGCGCGGCGCTGGCGGGCGCGATGATGGTTGCCGCGCCGTGGCTGGGCGCGCTGATGACCGATGGCGGCGACGCGGCGGGCCATGCCACGACCTATCTGCGCTGGGGCAGCCTGGGCTTCTTCGGCTACGGCATCCTGGTGACGGCGAACGCGGCGATGAATGCCCGCGACCGGGCGCTGTGGTCGATGGGCCTGTCGGCCAGCCGCATCGCGCTGGTCTACGTGCCGCTGGCCTGGGGCGGGGCGCTGCTCTTCGGTTTCGGCGGCATCGTCGGCGCTTTCGTGGCGGCCAATCTCTGGGCCGTGCTGGGCGCGCTGATCCTGTGCCGCAAGGCCGATCTTCTGGAGGTGCGGCTGCGCCCGATCCGACGCGCCGCGGCGCAGATGCCACTGAATTGACAGCCCCTGCCCGGCTTGCTACGCCCGCGCCCTTGACGAGACCGAGGGGACGCATGGGACGCAAGAAGGGACGTGACATTTCCGGCTGGCTGATTGTCGACAAACCGGCGGGGATGACCTCGACCGCGGTGGTCAACAAGGTGCGCTGGGCCTTGCAGGCGAAGAAGGCCGGCCATGCCGGCACGCTGGACCCCGATGCGACCGGCGTGCTGGCCGTGGCCCTGGGCGAAGCGACCAAGACGGTGCCCTTCGTGACCGATGCGCTCAAGGCCTACCGTTTCACCATGCGCATGGGCGCGGCCACCAATACCGACGATGCCGCCGGCGAAGTGATCGCGACCTCGGAGACGCGCCCCGATGACGCGGCGCTGAAAGAGGCGCTGCACGGCTTCGTGGGCGAGATCGAGCAGGTGCCGCCGCAATACTCGGCCGTCAAGATCGACGGCGAGCGCGCCTACAAGCGGGCGCGCGACGGCGAGGCGATGGAGATCGCGGCCCGCCCCCTCTGGGTCGAGGAGCTGGTGCTGATCGACCGGCCCGATCCCGATCATGCCGAGCTGGAACTGGTCTGCGGCAAGGGCGGCTACGTCCGTTCCATCGCGCGCGACCTGGGCGAAGCTCTGGGATGCCTCGGCCATGTGGCGCAGCTGCGGCGCACCTGGTCGGGCCCGTTCGAAGTGGAAGACGGGCTGAGCCTGGAGCGGATCGAGGAACTGGCGCAGACCCCCGAGCTTGATGCCTGCCTGCTGCCACTCGAGACCGGGCTGTCCGAACTGCCCGAGCTGCGCACCACCGAGGCTGGCCTGTCGCGGCTGCGCAACGGCAATCCCGGCATGGTGATCCCCGGCGACGTGGAATACGGCGACACGGCCTGGGCTTCGTTCGACGGCAAGCCCGTCGCGGTGGGCGTGTTCAAGGCCGGCGAGCTGCACCCCTCGCGCGTGTTCAACCTGCCGGGGTGAACCGGCACGCGCGCGCCGCACTTACAGCGGAATCCCCGACAGGTGGGCGACCAGTTCGAGGCTGTTGCGGGCGTTGAACTTGGTCAGCAGGCGGGCGCGGTGGACCTCGACGGTGCGGGGCGAGATGTCGAGGCCTTGCGCGATCTCCTTGGAGGTCAGCCCCTCTGCCATCATCTTGGCGACCTGCCGTTCGCGCAGGGTCAGGCCGGTGGCGGGGCGTGTCTCGGAGATGTCGGCAAAGCTCCAGACCGCGCGGGCGAAGGGGGCGGCGGCGTCCAGCGACTGCCCGCGCACCCGGCACCAGAACAGCTCGCCCCCGTTGCGGCGCATGATCCGCTCGTCGCGATACTGCCCGCTGACCGCCATGACCTGCGCGCCCAGACGGCCGATGCGCTCGAACTCGGTCTCGGAAGGGTAGAGCATCGACAGCGAGCGCCCCTCCATCTGCGCGCGCCCGAAGCCGAACATCGCCTCGAGCCGCGGGTTGCAGCGGCGGATCACCCGGTCCTCGGTATAGATCAGCCCGACCGGCGCATGGGCAAAGGCCAGTTCCGCGAGATCCTGCATGCGCCTCCCGTTACGTATTCCTCCGGAATTGGCCCCGGCGGCCGGATCGGTAGTATCCGGTGCCAGATCACGGGAGGCAAGCATGGACGCGAGGATCGTCGGCTGGGGGCACACGCCCTTCGGCGCACACAAGGACACCGATTTCGAAACGCTGGTGCAGCGGGCCGCGCGCGAGGCGCTGGATCATGCCGGGTTGGGCCCGGGGGACGTGGACGCGGTCTGGCTGGGCCATTTCAACAACGGGCTGGTGCCCGATGCCTTCGCCGCCTCCATGGTGCTGGGGCTGGATGAGGCGATGCGCTTCACCCCGGCCACGCGGGTCGAGAATGCCTGCGCCTCGGGCTCGGCCGCGATCTACGCCGCGCGCGACGCGATTGCCGCGGGCCGGGCGCGCCGCGTGCTGGTGGTGGGCGCCGAGAAGATGACCGCGCGCGACACGCAGGGTGTGACCGAGGCGCTGGCCGGCGCCTCCTACCAGGCCGAAGAGGCCGGGGTGTCCTTTCCGCAGATCTTCGCGCGCTTCGCGCAGGCCTATTTCCAGTCTTTCGGCGACCAGTCCGAGGCACTGGCCCGGATCGCGGCCAAGAACCATGCCGCCGCGCTGCACAACCCGCTGGCGCATCTGCGCAAGGATCTCGGCTTTGAGGCCTGCAACACGGTCTCGGACCGCAACCCGATGATCGCGGCGCCGCTGCGGATGACCGATTGCTCGCTGGTCAGCGACGGCGCGGCAGCGCTGGTCATGGTGGCCGAGGACATGGCGGCGGATTTCCCGCGCGCCGTGGGCTTTCGCGCCGCGGTGCAGATGAACGACCTGCTGCCCATGTCGCGCCGCAACCTGACCGAGCTGACCGCCGCGCGGCACTGTTTCGACGCGGCCTTCCGGCAGGCCGGGATCACGGTGGACGATCTCGACCTGGCCGAGGTGCATGACTGCTTCACCATTGCCGAGCTGATGATCTGCGAGGCGATGGGGCTGGCCGAGACCGGACAGGGCGCGCGGCTGCTGGCCGAGGGCGCGACGGCGCGCGGCGGGCGGCTGCCGGTGAACCTGTCGGGCGGGCTGAAGGCCAAGGGTCACCCCGTAGGGGCCACGGGTGTGTCGATGCACGTGATGGCGGCCAGGCAGGTGACCGGCACGGCCGAGGCGATGCAGGTGGACGGCGCGGAACTGGCGGCGGTGTTCAACATGGGCGGCTCTGGCGTGGCCAATTACTGCTCGGTGCTGGAGGCGGTGGCATGAACCCCGCCCTCTGGCTGCACCGCACCGCCACACGCCATCCCGAGGCGCCCGCGCTTCTGCGCGGCACCCATCTGGAAGCCGATTACGCCACCTTCGCCCGCCGCGCCGCCGGGATCGGCGCCGCGCTGACCGCGCGCGGCATTGGCCGGGGCGACCGCGTGGCGCTCTTTACCAAGAACTGCACCGCCTATCTCGAGGCGCTCTACGGCATCTGGTGGGCCGGCGCCGTGGCCGTGCCGATCAATGCCAAGCTGCACGAGAAGGAGGCCGCCTGGATCATCGGCGAGGCCGGCGCGGCGCTGGTCTTTGCCGACGAGGCCAGCGCCGCGGCGCTGACACCACATGTCACCGCGCCGATCCAGTCGCTCGCAGGGCCGGGCTTCGACGCCATGCGCGCCCCGGTCGAGGGCGAAGGCCCCGCCGCGCTGAGCGAGGAGGATATCGCCTGGCTCTTCTTCACCTCGGGCACCACGGGGCGGCCCAAGGGGGTGATGATCAGCTGCGCCAATATCGCGGCCATGACGCTGAGCTATTTCGCCGATGTCGACGAGGTGCACCGCGAGGACGCGATCCTCTATGCCGCGCCGATGAGCCATGGCGCGGGGCTCTACAACTTCATGCACGTGCTGCGCGCCGCGCGCCACGTGGTGCCGGAAAGCGGCGGGTTCGACGCGGCCGAGGTGCTGGACCTCGCCCCGCGCGTGGGCCCGGTGTCGATGTTCGCCGCCCCCACCATGGTGCGCCGCCTCGTGGACGTGGCGAAACAGGCGGGCGGCCGTGGCGAAGGGCTGCGCACCGTGGTCTATGCCGGCGGCCCGATGTACGAGGCCGACATCCTCGAGGCGGTCGAGACCATGGGCCCGCGCTTCGTGCAGATCTACGGGCAGGGCGAATGCCCGATGGGGATCACCGCCCTGCCGCGCGCCGACGTGGCCGACCGCAGCGCGCCGCGCTGGCGCGAGCGGTTGAACTCGGTCGGGCGGGCGCAATCGCTGGTCGAGGTGGCGATCCTCGACCCCGAGGGCGCCGCGCTGCCCCCCGGTACGGTGGGCGAGATCGCGGTGCGCGGCGCTACGGTGATGCCGGGCTACTGGCAGAACCCGCAGGCCAGCGCCGAGACGCTGCGCGACGGCTGGCTCTGGACCGGCGACATGGGGCACATGGATGCCGATGGCTATGTCACGCTGCAGGACCGCTCCAAGGACGTGATCATCTCGGGCGGGACGAACATCTATCCCCGCGAGGTCGAGGAGGTGCTGCTGTCGCACCCCGCCGTGCACGAGGTCGCGGTGGTCGGCCAGCCCGACCCGGAATGGGGCGAGGTGGTGGTGGCCTTCGTGGTCTGCCATGCCGGGCAGTCGGTGGAGGCCGCGGCGCTGGATGCGCTCTGCCTCGACCGGATCGCGCGGTTCAAGCGGCCCAAGGCCTACCGGTTCACCGAGACGCTGCCCAAGAACAATTACGGCAAGGTCGTCAAGACGACGCTGCGCCAGATGCTGAAGGAGGAGGCGGAATGACGGAAGAGTTGCAGGGAAAGACCGCGCTGGTCACCGGATCGGTGCAGGGGATCGGGCTGGCCATCGCCCGCGCGCTGGCCGGGGCCGGTTGCCGGATCGGCGTGCACGGGCTCGCCGACCCGCAGGAGGCCGAGGCCGCGATGGCCGAGCTGCGCGCCGCCGGCGCCCCCGAGACCCGCTTCTTCGAGGCCGACATGCGCGATACCGGCGCCATCGAGAGGATGATGGCCGCGCTGGAGGACTGGGGCGGGGTCGATATCCTCGTGAACAATGCCGGCATCCAGAAGACCGTGAGCCTTGCCGAGGCCGATGCCGCAACATGGGACGCGATCCTCGCGGTGAACCTGTCGGGCGCCTTCCACACCATGCGGCTGGCCCTGCCGGCCATGGCCGCGCGCGGCTATGGGCGGGTGATCAACATCGCCTCGGTGCACGGGCTGGTCGCCTCGATCCACAAGGCGCCCTACGTCGCCTCGAAATTCGGGCTGGTGGGGATGAGCAAGGTCGCCGCGCTGGAATACGCGCAGGCCGGCGGCAAGGCGTCCGGCGGGGTGACGGTGAACTGCATCGCGCCCGGCTGGACCGAGACGGCGATCATCGAGCCGCAGGTGCAGGCCCGCGCCGCCCAGCATGGCGGCGACAGGGAACGCGGCATCGCCGACCTGCTGGCCGAGAAGCAACCCTCGCGCCGCACCTCCGATCCGTCCGAGATCGGCGCGCTGGCGCTCTGGCTCTGCCACCCGGTCGCCCACAACGTCACCGGCACCACGATCCCCGTCGACGGCGGCTGGACCGCGCAATAGGCCGGCGGCTCAGCCCGGCAGGTCCACCGGGCGGCCCTCGCGCGAGGCGGTCTCGATCGCTTCGATCAGGCGGTGGGCGGACAGCGCCTGCCGGCCGGTGACCAGCGGGGGCCGTCCGTGGCGGATGGCGGTGATGAAATCCTCGATCACGGCGCGGTGCCAGCCGGCCTTGCGCGCCTCCGAGGCGTGGGCCCCGTCGGGCGGGCCCGTGGCCTCGACCTCGCGGCGCCCGTCGCGCCAGGAGATCTCCAGCGAGTCCTTGTCCAGCCGCAGCGAGGCGGCCTCGAAATGCAGGGTGATCGATTCGGTGCGGTGCGGGAACATCGCCGTGCTGGCAATGAAGGCGCCCACGGCGCCATTGGCGAAATGCAGCCCGGCCATGGCGAAATCCTCGGCCTCCATCCGGTGCAGCGGCGTGGTCGCGGTCATCGCCTGCACCCGCGTCACCGGCCCGGTGAGGCTCAGCGCGAGGTCGATGGAATGGATCGCGTTGGTGATCATCACGCCGCCGCCGTCGCGGGCATAGGTGCCGCGGCCAAGCTCGTCATAATAGGACTGGTCGCGCCAGAGCGGCACGGCGATCTCGACCAGGCCCAGCCGCCCCAGCCCGCCTGCCGCCGCGCGCCGCGCCGCGGCGACGGCCGGGGCGCGTACACGGTGCTGGAACAGCACGCCCAGCGTGACCCCGGCGGCATCGCAGGTCTCGACCACCTGTTCGGCCTCGGCCAGCGTCCGCCCCACCGGCTTTTCCAGCAGGATATGCTTGCCCGCGCGGGCCAGCGTGCCGATCACCTCGGCCCGCACGCTGGGCGGGGTGGCGACGATGGCCATGCCGATCGCGGGATCAGCGGCGACCGCGTCAAGATCGGCCGTAAAGCGCGGCGGGGCGCCGTCATAGTGCTGCGCCAGCGGTTCGGCCCGTTCGGGGCGGCGCGACACCACGGCCTCCAGCCGGGCAGAGGCAGCGCCGGACAGCGCCACAACATGGGTCCGGGCGATCATGCCCGCCCCGATCAGCGCAACGCCGATCGGGGTCTCGGTTTCGGGATCGGTCATGCGGTCGGAGCCTTTCACGTCATGGGAATGCACGCGCCCCGGTGCCGGGGCCGCGCGTCAGGCAGCGGTGGCCTCGCGCGGCAGCATCTGCAGCCAGCGGCGCAGCGCCTGCAGGCTTTCGGCCTCGTCGAGGAAGGGGATATGGCCCCGGTCGGGGATCTCGGCGGCGATCATGTCGGGACGGCGGCGCTGCATCTCGGCAAAGGTCTCGGGCGCCAGCAGGTCGGAATTGGCGCCGCGCAGCGCGCAGAGCGGCAGCCCCGCCAGCGCGTCGAAGAGCGGCCAGAGATCCGGCGCGGGCTGCGCCCCGCCGCCCAGCACCGCTTCGCGCAGGGCCGGGTCATAGGGCAGGCTCAGCCCGTCGGGGCCCTGCCGGTAGAGCGTCGCGGCCTCCTGCCGCCAGCGCTCGGGCGGGACATTGGCAAAGGCGGTCATAGCCGCGGCGCGCTTCTCCGCCGCCTCCTCCAGCGTCTTCCAGGGCGGGGTGCGACCGAGATAGCCCTCGATCACCTTCAGCCCCGCCGGCGCGATCTCGGGGCCGATATCGTTCAGCGCGACGCCGGTCAGCCTGTCCTTGGCGGTGGCGGCCAGCACCATGGCGATCAGCCCGCCGCGCGAGGTGCCGAGGATCGCGGCGCGCTGCAGTCCCAGGTGGTCGAGCAGCTCCAGCGCGTCGCGCCCCTCGACCGGGATCTGGTAGGTCTCATGCGGGGCCCAGTCGGACTGCCCGCGGCCGCGGTAATCCATGCGGATCAGGCGGACCCCGTCCAGATGCGGGGCCACGTGGTCGAAATCATGCACGTCGCGGGTCAGCCCGGCGAGGCAGAGCAGCGGCAGGCCCGCGCCCTCGTCGAGGTAATGCAGCGACAGCCCGTCGGAGGTGGTGAAACGCGGCATCAGGCAAGCTCCGGGATCGTGGTCAGGTCGTCCAGCACATGGGCGGGCTCGGCCATCAGCCGGTCCATGGGAAGCCCGGCCCGGTTGACCCAGGCCGTGCGAAAGCCGTAGGCGGATGCCGCCGCGGCGTCCCAGCCATTGGAAGAGGTGAACAGCACCTCGTCCGGGGCGCAGCCGAACCGCGCGCCCACCATGTCATAGACCCGCGCCGCCGGCTTGAAGATGCCGACCTCGTCGACAGAGAGCACCGCGTCGAGATAGATCCCGATCCCGGCGCTGTCGACCGCGCCTTCCAGCATGTCGCGGCTGCCATTGGACAGGATGGCGCAGTCGCGCCCCTCGGCCTTGAGCCGGGCCAGCATCATCGGCACCTCCCTGTAGGCGGGCAGTTCCCAGTAGAGTGCAAGCAGGCGCTCGCGCAGTTCGGGATCGTCCAGCCCGGCGCGCGCCATGGCCCAGTCCAGCCCGTCCTGCGTCACCTGCCAGAACGAGACATGATCGCCCGTGACCGCGCGCAGCCAGCTGTATTCCAGCTGCTTGCGGCGCCAGTCCTCGGCCAGTTGCGGCCAGACCTGCTGCAGGGCGCCGCGCCCCGGCTCCTCGGCGGCCACACGCGCGGCGGCGGCCACGTCGAACAGCGTGCCATAGGCATCGAAAACACAAAGCTTGGTGGCCACGCGCGCCCCTCCCGATCTGACCTCGCATGCACCCTGCCACGGCGCGGGGCGCGACGAAAGGGCACCCCGGTTTGCAATCCGCGCGCAAAACGCATACCCTTTGTAATGAACCGCGAGCACCCGGAGACACCGGCCTCGCCCAACCCCTTCCCCCCGATCAGGAGCATTCATGACGCAGGTCAAATCCGGCGACACCGTTCATATCCATTACACCGGCACGCTGCAGGATGGCAGCACCTTCGATTCCAGCGACGGCCGGGATCCGCTGCAGTTCAAGGTCGGCTCGGGCGAGATCATCCCCGGCCTCGACAAGGCGATGCCCGGCATGAGCGTCGGCGAATCCAAGACGGTGCACATCCCCGCGGACGAGGCCTATGGCCAGCCCAGCCCCGAGGCGCGCCAGAACGTGCCGCGCACCGAGATCCCCGACCACATCCCGCTGGATCTGGGCACCCAGCTGCAGGTGCAGACACCGCAGGGCCAGACCGTGCCCGTCACCGTGGTCGAGGTCACCGACAGCGAGGTCACGCTGGACGCCAACCACCCGCTGGCCGGCAAGGACCTGACCTTCGCGGTGGAACTGGTCGCCATCTCCGAGTGACCGGACCGGGGGCCGCCATGGCCCCCGTCCCTTCGGGATGGGTCCGGACCCGTCCCGCCCCGGCCCGCGCGCCCTTTCCGTGCCCGCCGCTTCGCGCTACACCGGCGCAAAGCGAAAGGAGGCATGATCATGGACATGGCGCAGCTGGGCGATCTTCACCTGCATTACCGGATCGACGGGCCTGCCGACGGCGCCCCGGTCGTCTTTGCCAACTCGCTGGGCACCGACCTGCGGCTCTGGGATCCGATCCTGCCCCACCTGCCGCAGGGCCTGCGCATCCTGCGCTTCGACAAGCGCGGGCACGGGCTGTCGGACTGCCCCGCGGGGCCCTATTCCATGGGCGCGCTGGTCAGGGATGCCGAGCGTGTGATGGAGCAGACGGGCTTTTCCGATGCCATCTTCGTCGGCCTGTCCATCGGCGGCATGATCGCGCAGGGGCTGGCCGCCAAGCGGCCCGACCTCGTGCGCGCCGCGGTGCTGTCCAATACCGGCGCCAAGATCGGCACGCGCGAGATGTGGGGCGAGCGCATCGCCGCAGTCGAGGCCGGCGGGCTGGGCGCGGTGGTCGATGCCACGATGCAGCGCTGGTTCTCGGCCCCGTTCCACGACACGCCCGCCTTTCCCGGCTGGCGCAACATGTTCCTGCGCACCCCGGCGACCGGCTGGACCGGCTGCGCCGCGGCCATCGCGGGGACGGATTTCTACAGCGCCACGGCCGGGCTGCGCCTGCCGGTGCTGGGCATTGCCGGCACCGAAGACGGCTCCACCCCCGTGGATCTGGTGCGCGAGACCACCGACCTCGTGCCCGGCTCGCGATTCGAGATCATCCGCGGCGCGGGCCACCTGCCCTGTGTCGAGGCGCCCGAGGCCTATGCCCGGATCCTGACGGATTTCCTCAAGGCGCAGGGCCATGTCTGAGCGGGGCGCTGCCTGATGGCACGCTTCCTGCTGGTGCATGGCACGGCGCATGGCGCCTGGTGCTGGCGAGACGTGATCCCGGCGCTGAAGGCGCGCGGCCACGCCGCCCATGCGATCGACCTGCCGGGCCACGGTCAGGACGCCACGCCCTATGCCGGGATCACGCTGGACGATTACGCCCACGCCGTGCTGGACGGGCTGCGGGATCATGAGGGGCCGAGCCTCGTGGTCGGCCATTCCATGGGCGGCTTTCCGATCACCCGCGCCGCCGAGATCGACCCGTCCAGGATCGCCCGGCTCGTCTATCTCTGCGCCCATACGCCCTGGCCGGGCCAGTCGCTGAGCGAGATGCGCCTGCTTGGCGCGACCCAGCCGCTACTGCCGGTGATCCGCAAGACCGTGGACGGCAAGGGGTTTACGCTGGATCCCGAGCAGGTCGAGGCGGTCTTCTATCACGACTGCCCGGCCGACACCGTGGCCCTGGCGCAGGCGCAGCTCTGCACCGAGCCGCTGGCCCCCAGCGCCACGCCGGTGGATCTCAGCGACCGCTCGGCCACGCTGCCGCGCAGCTACATCCTCTGCCGCAGGGACCGCGCCGTGCCGCCCGACCTGCAGGAGACATTGGCTGCGCGATTCGATCCGGCGGATGTGCACGCGCTTGACAGCGGCCATTCGCCCTTCTTCTCGATGCCCGACCGGCTGGCCGAGCTGCTGGACCGGATCGCGGCCCAGACCTGACCCGATCCACCCGGAGGCCCGCCATGCCCGCCACGCCCTTTGACAGCGCCATCCTCTCGGGGCTCTTTCCCACCGACGAGACCGCGCGGCTCTTCTCGGACACGGCCGAGATCCGGGCGATGATGCTGGTCGAGGGCGCCTTGGCGCAAGCGCAGGCGGCGCAGGGCGTCATCCCCGACACCGCCGCCGCCGCGATCCACCGTGCGAGCCTCGAATGCCAGATCGACCCCGCCGCGCTGGCCGAGGAGACCGCGCAGAACGGCGTCAGCACGCCCGCGCTGGTCGCCGCCTTCCGCGACGCGATGCAGGCGCCCGAGCACGCGCAATATCTGCATTGGGGCGCCACCTCGCAGGATATCCAGGACAGCGCGCTGATGCTGCGCCTGCGTCAGGCCCTGGCCTTGCAGGAGGCGCGTCTGAAGGCGGTGCTGGGCGCGCTGGCCGATCTTGTCGAACGCGATGGCGACGCGGTGCTGGCCGCGCGCACTTATGGCCAGCACGCCACGCCCACGACCTTCGGCGCCGTGGTGGCCAGCTGGGGCTGGCCGCTGATCGCCGCGCTGGACGCGCTGCCCGGGCTGCGCCAACGTGCGCTCTGCGTCTCGCTGGCCGGCGCGGCGGACAACGCCTCGGCGCTGGGGCCCGACCCGGCGGCGCTGCGCGCCGACATGGCGCACCGGCTGGGGCTGGCCGATCCCGGCCATGGCTGGCACAGCGACCGCACGCCGATCCTCGAGATCGCGCATTGGCTGACGCGCACGGCGCTGGCCGCCGGCAAGATGGGCGAAGACCTGACGCTCGCCACCCAGTCCGGCATCGGAGAGCTCTCGCTGGGCGGCTCGGGCGCCTCCTCCACCATGCCGCAGAAGCAGAACCCGGTGGGCGCGGTGGCCATGGTGGCGCTGGCCCGCCACGTGCAGGGGCTGAACGGCACCCTGCAGGGCGCCGCGATCCACCGCCAGCAGCGCGACGGTGCCGCGTGGTTCACCGAGTGGCTGACCCTGCCGCAGCTGGTGCTGGGCGCGGCGGCCGCGCTGACCCACGCCCGCACGCTGACCCGGGGGCTGGCCGCCGATCCCGAGGCGATGTCCGCGACCCTTGAGGCGACCGGCGGGCTGATCCTGGCCGAGGCGCTGTCCTTCGCACTGGCCGAGCGGATGCCCCGCCCCGAGGCGCAGGCCCGCGCCAAGGCCCTGTGCCGGGAGGCGCGCGCGGCGCACCGCCCGCTGGCCGAGATCGCCCGCGCCGCCTATCCCGACCTGCCCGCCACGCTGTTCGACCCGGCGCGGCAGACCGGCACCGCCCCGGCCGAGGCACAGGCCTTCCTGTCCGCGGCGCGCGACCGCGCGGGCTGAGGCGCGGTGTCGCCGCGGCTGGTCTTCCTGCTCTCCACCGTCACCATCGACGCGATGGGGATCGGTCTGATCCTGCCGGTCATGCCGGATCTGATCCGCGAGGTCTCGGGCGGGACGCTGGCCGATGCCGCGCTCTGGGGCGGCGTGCTGTCGACGCTCTACGCGCTGATGCAGTTCCTCTTCGCGCCGCTCATGGGCCATCTGAGCGACATCCACGGCCGCCGCCCGGTGCTGCTGATCACGCTGGCCGTGATGGTGGTGGATTACGTGGTCATGGCGCTGGCACAGACGCTCTGGCTGCTGCTCGCGGCGCGGGCCCTGGGCGGTCTGGCCGCGGCCACGCAATCCACCGCCTCGGCCGCGCTGGCCGACATCACCCCGCCACAGGACCGCGCCCGGCGCTTCGGGCTGATCGGCGCGGCCTTCGGCCTGGGCTTCGTGCTGGGCCCGCTCTTGGGGGGCCTGCTGGGCGAGCTGGGCACCCGCGCGCCCTTCTGGGCCGCCGCCGCGCTGGCCGGGGCCAACGCGCTGCTGGGCCTAGTGGTTCTCCCCGAGACGGTGGGCGCGGCGCGGCCGCGCTTTACCTTGGGGCGCGCCAACCCGCTGGGCGTCTTCCTGTCGCTGTCGCGGCTGGACGGGGTGCGGCGCGGGCTGGTCCTGTTCTTCCTCTATCAGTTGGCCTTCGCCACCTACCCCGCCGTCTGGGCCTATTTCGTCGCCGCGCGCTATGGCTGGGACGCGGGCATGACGGGGCTGTCACTGGGCCTGTTCGGGATCTCCATGGCGCTGGTGCAGGGCGTGCTGATCGGCCCGGTGCTGACACGCTGCGGCCCAAGCGGCACGGTACTGGCCGGGCTGCTCTTCTCGGCCCTCTCCTTCGCGGCCATCCTCTGGGCCCCCACCGGCCCGCTGGCGCTGGCCATCGTGCCGCTGGCCGCGCTGGGGGCGCTGTTCGGCCCGGCGATCCAGGGCGTGATGAGCGCGCGGCTCGGCCCCGACCGGCAGGGCGAGCTGCAGGGGGCGCTTGGCGCGGCGGCCGCCGTGTCGATGGTGCTCGCGCCGCTGGTGATGACCCGGGTCTTTGCCCATTTCACCGCGCCCGGGGCCGAGCCGCGCCTTGCCGGGGCACCCTTTGCCCTCGCCCTGGGTCTGGTCCTGCTCGCTTTGGTGCTGTTCCTGCGCCCCGAGCGGCCGCGCGCCGTGACGTAACCCCGCCCCCCGGGCGTCGTTTTCCGGGTTGAACCGCGCGCGGGGGCCACGCAGGCTTGGCATGGAACTACCGCCACAGGGAGCCGGGACATGACGCATATCCGCGCCGCGGTCTGCACCGAATTCGGAGCGCCGCTTGCCATCGAAGAGCTCGAGCTGCGCGCGCCCGTCGCCGGCGAGGTGGAGGTCACGCTCGAGGCGGTGGCGATCTGCCATTCCGACATCTCCTATGCCGCGGGTGGCTGGGGCGGCAACCTGCCGGCGGTCTACGGCCACGAGGCCGCCGGGCGCATCACCGCGATCGGCGCCGGCGTCGAGGGGGTCGAACGCGGCCAGCGCGTGGTCGTGACCCTGATCCGCGCCTGCGGCACCTGCGGCAACTGCACCACCGGCCATCCCACGATCTGCGAGCGGCAGGGCTCGGGCCCGGCCTCGCCGCTGCGCCGCGCCGACGGCACCGAGGTGGTGCAGGCGATGAATTGCGGCGCCTTCGCCGAGCGCGTCGTCGTCGACCAGAGCCAGATCGTCGCCCTGCCCGACGACATGCCGCCCGAAAGCGTCTGCCTGCTGGCCTGCGGCGTGATCACCGGCATCGGCGCGGTGGTCAATGCCGGCCGCCTGCGCGCCGGCGAGGACGTGGTGGTGATCGGCGCGGGCGGCGTCGGGCTGAACGCCATCCAGGGCGCGCGCATCGCGGGCGCCCGCCGCATCGTGGCCGTCGACATGAGCACCGAGAAACTGGACATCGCGCGCGAATTCGGCGCCACAGATGGCGTGCTCGCCACCACGAAGGCCCCCTGGCGCGCGGCGATGAAGCTCCTGGGCCGCGGCGCCGACGTGGTCGCGGTGACCGTGGGCGCCATCCCCGCCTACGAGGACGCGCTGCGCTACATGGGCTGGGGCGGGCGCATGGTCATGGCTGGCATGCCGCATTCCGGCGCCATGGCGCGCTACGAACCGGTGATCCCCGCCTTCATGGGCCAGAGCATGGTCGGCTCCAAGATGGGTGACGTGGTGATCCAGCGCGACATCCCCTGGATGGCCGATCTCTACCGCCAGGGCCGGCTGAAACTGGACGAGCTGGTCTCGGGCCGCTGGCGCCTCGACCAGATCAACGAGGCCATCGCCGACACCGCCGCGGGCGGCGCGCGGCGCAATGTCATCCTCTTCGACCCCGCCACCCCGTGACCCGCTCCGAACACGGCACGACCCTGCCCCATCTTTGGTCCCCAAATATCCCGGGGAGTCCGCCCCTTCCCCGGGAAGGGGCGGACGGGGCAGAGCCCCCGACCACGCCCGCCGCATCCCCGCCGCCTCGGGCGGCGCACACCGGCACAAGGGGGGTCCGGGGGCGCAGCCCCCGGCCGGTCGACCCGCGACAGCGGGGCGAAACACCACAAGGAGCCAGACCATGAAGCTCGCCGATCTCGACATCATCGTCACCGCGCCGCCCGCACCCGGATGGGGCGGGCGCTACTGGATCCTCGTCAAGCTGACCACCGATGACGGCATCACTGGCTGGGGCGAATGCTATGCCGCCTCGGTCGGCCCCGAGGCCATGCAGGCGGTGATCCGCGACCTCTTCCAGCGCTATGTCGAAGGCGAGAACCCCGAGAATATCGAGCGCATGTTCCGCCGCAGCTACTCCTCGGGCTTCACCCAGCGCCCCGACCTGACGGTGATGGGCGCCTTCTCGGGGCTCGAGATCGCCTGCTGGGACATTCTGGGCAAGGCGCGCGACCGGCCGGTCTGGGCGCTTCTGGGCGGCATGATGAACGAACGCATCCGCACCTATACCTATCTCTACCCGCTGGCCCGGCACGACATGCCGAGCTTCTGGACCTCGCCCGAGATGGCGGCCGAATCGGCGCTGGACTGCCTGTCGCGCGGCTACACGGCGGTGAAGTTCGACCCGGCCGGCCCCTACACGATGCGCGGCGGCCACCAGCCCGCCATGTCCGACATCGCGCAATCGGTGGCCTTCTGCCGCGCCATCCGCGAGGCGGTGGGCGACCGGGCCGACCTGCTCTTCGGCACGCATGGCCAGTTCTCGACCTCCGGCGCGATCCGGCTGGGACAGGCGATCGAGCCCTACCTGCCACTCTGGTACGAGGAACCCGTGCCGCCCGACAACATCGCCGAGTTCGCCGAGGTGGCGCGCGCCGTGCGCGTGCCGGTGGCCACGGGCGAGCGTCTGACCACCCGCGCCGAGTTCTCGGCCCTGCTGGTCTCGGGCGGCGCGCGCATCCTGCAGCCGGCGCTGGGCCGGGCCGGCGGCATCTGGGAGGCGCGCAAGATCGCCGCCCTGGCCGAGAGCTTCAATGCCGAGATGGCCCCGCATCTCTATGCCGGCCCGGTGGAATGGGCCGCCAACCTGCACCTGGCCGCGGCGATCCCCAACCTGCTGATGGCCGAGACAATCGAGACGCCCTTCCACGACGCGCTGATCGGCGGCACGATCCGGGTCGAGGACGGGTTCGTGACCGCCCCCACCGCGCCGGGGCTCGGCATCGAGGTGGACGAGGACCTGGCCCGCGCCAACCCCTATACCGGCGACGGGCTGCACCTGCAGATGCAGGACGCGCCCTGCAACTATGTCGAGGGCAACGCGTTTGCCGGGGGAGCCCCGCCGCGCGACAGTTGATCTCGCAATTCCCCGGCGGGCAGCCTATATTGGGAAAAAGTCAAGAGACCGATGCCGATGGACACGACCCAGATCGCCCCCGCCCCGCCCGACGAGATGGCCACGAACGCGCGCAACGCCGCCGCGTTCCTCAAGACGCTGGCGCATGAAGGGCGCCTGATGATCCTGTGCCATCTCGGCTCGGGCGAGAAATCCGTGAGCGAGCTCGAAGAGCTTCTGGGCATCCGGCAGGCGGCGGTCAGCCAGATGCTGGCCCGGCTGCGTGAAGAGGGGCTGGTCAGCACGCGGCGCGACGGCAAGACAATCTATTACAGCCTCGCCAACGCGGATACGAGCCGCGTGATCGGGCTGCTCTACGAGATGTTCTGCGCCGGCCCGAATGAGCGCTGCTGACCCGGGATTCGGCGGCCCCGAGCTCTGCCGCCTGAGCGCCCGACGCGCCGTCGCCCTGCTGAAATCCGGCGAGATCACCCCGGCAGACCTGGTCGAGGCCAGCCTGACGCGCATCGCGCAATGCGCTGACGCGGTCAATGCCACCGTCACCCCCTGCCCCGACCGCGCGCGTGCGGCGGCCGCGCAGTCCGCACCCGACACGCTGCTGGCCGGGCTGCCCGTGGGCATCAAGGACCTGACCGAGGTCGCCGGTCTGCGCACGACCTGGGGCAACACGGCGCTGGCCGACACGATCTCGGACGTCTCCGACCCGATGGTCACGCGGCTCGAATCGTGCGGCGCCATCGTGATCGGCAAGACCAACACGCCCGAGATGGGCGCCGGGGCCAACACGTTCAATGCGGTCTTCGGGCCCACGCGCAATCCTTGGGACACGCGGATGAATGCCGGTGGCTCCTCGGGCGGCGCGGCGGCGGGGCTCGCCACGGGCGAGGCCTGGCTGAGCCTCGGCTCGGATCTCGGCGGCTCGTTGCGCACGCCGGCCAGTTTCTGCGGCGTGGTGGGCCTGCGCCCCTCGCCCGGGGTCTGCGGCAGCGGCACCGCCACCGATGCCTTCGACGCGATGCCGGTCACCGGGCCGATGGCGCGCGACGTGGCCGATTGCGCGCTTTTCCTCGACGCCATGAGCGGGCTCGACCCGGCCGCGCCGCTGTCGCGCCCGGCACCGCCGACGCGCTATCTCGACACCTGCCTGCAGGCGCCCGGCCCGGTCGCGATCGCCTTTGCCCCGGACCTGGGTGGCATCGCCCCGGTGACGCTGGACATGCACACCACCCTGTCGCGCGCCATGGACCGGCTGCAGGCGGCCGGCGTCGAGGTGACCGAGGCCGCGCCCGAGACGGGCGGCGCGGTCTCCTGCTTCCGCACCCTACGGGCGCTCGGCATGTGGGCGCAGGCGCGGCAGACGCCCGAGCATGTGCGCGCGACCTACAAGCCCGCCCTGCAGCAGAACATCCGCGAAGGCGCGCAGCTGGGCGTGGACATGATCGCCGACGCGATGGCCACGCGCACGCGGCTCTTCCACGCCATGCGGGGCTTCCTCGACCGCCACGAGGTGCTGGCCTGCCCGGTCACCGGCATCTCGCCGCTGTTGGTGGAGTTCGAGTACCCGCCCGAGATCGCCGGCGTGCCGTCGCGCGACTATCTCGACTGGCTGAGCTTCGCCTTCCCGGCCACGCTCTGCGGCCTGCCGGCCCTGTCGCTGCCCGTGGGCCTGTCCGAGGACGGGCTGCCCGTCGGTGTGCAACTGATCGGCCGCCCCCGCGGCGAGGCCCGCCTGCTGCAGGTCGCCCGGCATTTCGAGGAGATCCTCGGCGCCTCCCCCGTCCCCATCGACCCGGTCATCCGCCACGGCTGACGGCCCGGTCCGGGCGCCGCGGGACGGTGGGCGGGGCGAGGTGCCGCAGGCACGAGCGCCGTACGACGTCCGCGGCGATCACGTTTGATCCAGCCGGTCTCGACAGGCGGGGTGCGATTGGCAAGACTGCGGCATGTCCCAGTTCACCGCGCTCATCAGTCTCTACTATCTTTGCGACCAGGCCGCCGCGACGCGCGGGCTGGATGCGGATGAGGTCACCCGCTGCATGGCCAATTACGAGCGGCTCAAGATGCATTTCGTCGAGAAGCCCCATGCGCGGCAGGGCTCGCCGGCGCGGGCGGCGCAGATCCGCGAGGGCTATGCCGGGTTCAAGGCGTGGGAAGCCGCGAACAGCACGCTGGTGGCGGACCTGCGCGCCCGGGCCCGGGCGCATCTGGGCCGCGACTAGCGCTCAGCGTTTCATCAGCCGGTCGGCCTTCTTGCGCACCAGCACCGAGCGCAGGTCGTGCATCGCCAGGAGCAGAGCGTCGGTGATCTCTTCCAGCTGCGCGTCCGTCGCCTTGGACTGGATCCATTGCGTCGTGGTGTTGAGGTAGTCCACCGCGCGGTGGATGTCGTCGATGTCGCGCATGGCCAGCAGCGCGCGGCGTTCGGCCATCCAGCGGCGGATCTCGGCGACATCCGTCTCGGACAGCTGCCGGTCCCCCTGCGGCTTGATCTCGTCTCGGTTGAGATTGACCACCGCGATCGGGTCCATCTCGATGCGGCGCTGGCGGTTCTCGGTATCGACGCGGAACACCATGGCGCCGTTGTCGCGCACGCGGAAATAATACTCCGGCAGGTCACCCGCCATCGTGCAGCCCTTCGCAGAAGCGGCGGATCCGGGCGCAGGCCTCTTCCAGGACCGCGTCCGAGACGGCATAGCTGACCCGGAAATTGGGCGAGAGGCCGAAGGCCGCGCCGAAGACCACGGCGACGCCCTCTTCCTTCAGCAGCGCGGTGCAGAAATCCTCGTCCGTCTCGATCCGCGCCCCCCCGGCCGAGACGCGTCCAATGCAGCCCGCGATCGAGGGGTAGACGTAGAACGCCCCCTCGGGCGTGGCGCAGTCGATGCCGGGACAGGCGTTCAGCCCCGCCACCACGAGGTCGCGGCGCGCGCGGAAGGCCTCGGCCCGCGTGGCAAGGAAGTCCTGCGGGCCGGTCAGCGCCTCCACCGCGGCCCATTGGCTGATCGAGCAGGGGTTCGTGGTGGATTGCGACTGCACCTTGCGCATGGCGCCGATCACCTCGGCCGGGCCGGCCGCGTAGCCGATGCGCCATCCGGTCATGGCATAGGCCTTGCTGACCCCGTTCACCGTCAGCGTGCGGTCGTAGAGCCCCGGCGCGACCTCGGCCGGGGTGGCGAAAGTGAAGCCGTCATAGACAAGATGTTCGTACATGTCGTCGGTCATCACCCAGACATGCTCATGCCGCATCAGCACGTCGGTCAGGGCGCGCAGCTCGTCGCGGGAATAGCCCGCGCCCGTGGGGTTCGAGGGCGAGTTGAAGATGAACCACTTGGTGGCCGGCGTGATCGCCGCCTCCAGCGCCTCGGGCGTGATCTTGTAGCCGGTCTCGGCCGTGCCCGGCACGATGACCGGGGTGCCGCCGCCGATCTGTACCATGTCGGGATAGCTGACCCAGTAGGGCGCGGGGATGATGACCTCGTCGCCAGGGTTCAGCGTGGCCAGAAGCGCGTTGAACAGCACCTGCTTGCCCCCGGTCGAGACGATCACCTGCGAGGGCGCATAGTCCAGCCCGTTCTCGCGGCGGAACTTGTCGCAGATCGCGGCCTTCAGCTCGGGGATCCCGTCCAGCGCGGTGTATTTCGTTTTCCCCGCCTCGATTGCCGCAATTGCGGCAGCCTTTATGTTGTCGGGCGTGTCAAAGTCGGGCTCACCGGCGCCAAGGCCGATCACATCCTGTCCGGCAGCCTTCAGCTCGCCCGCCAGTTGCGTCACGGCCACGGTCGGGGACGGCTTCACGCGGTCCAGCGTGCGGGAAAGGAAGGGCATGTCCGGCTCACCATTTGTCAAAATGCGCCCCCTGTCATAGGGTGCGCGCCAAACCCGATCAAGCCGATCGGAAGGGGGAAGAAGATGGAAGACGGTACCGACTGGTACGGGCCCGACGCGGCCACGTTCGGCGACCGGCTGACCGCCGCACGCGAGGCCGCCGGGATGAGCCAGGAGGCGCTGGCCAAGCGGCTGGGCGTCAAGCTGGCCACGCTGCAGGGCTGGGAAGACGATCACAGCGAACCCCGCGCCAACCGGCTCTCCATGCTGGCGGGGCTCTTGAACGTGTCGATGGTCTGGCTGATCACCGGCGAGGGCGAGGGCGTGCCCGACCCCGACGACACGCCGATCTCGGAAGACGTCAACGAGATCCTGATGGAGCTGCGCGCCATGCGGGCCCAGCTGCGCGGCCGCGCGGAAAAGATCGGCCGGCTGGAAAAGCGCCTGCGGGCGCTTCTGAAACAGGAGGGATGAGCGCGATGGGGACGGGCGAGGACCGCGAGACACGGCTCAAGCGGCTGCGCATGCGCTCGATGCGGCGCGGCACCAAGGAGATGGACATCCTGCTGATGCGCTATTCCGAGGCGCGGCTGGACGCGCTGGACGCCGCCGGGCTGGACGCCTACGAGGCGCTGCTGTCCGAAAGCGACCAGGATCTCTACCAGTGGATCTCGGGGCAGCGCACGGCGCCGCAGGCCCATGCGCCGCTGGTGGCCGAGATCGCGCAGGTGGCAGGGCGCGGCTGAGCCCCACCGCCTTTGGCGGGCATTAACCATTGCCCGCGATACATGCGCAATTTTTCCGGACTTCGTCGCGGTTTAACCGGATATTGGGGTTTTTCCTGAAATCTCCGCTGAAACAACACAGGCGGAGATCATGTGAAATGAGCATTCATTCGTCCATGGACAAGGGCTCCCAGCAGGGCTTCATGGCGAGCTACCTCGAAGCGCTGAGCCTGGTCGAACGGCTGCACCGCCTGCTGCTCGACGTCATCAAGGACGAGTTCGAGCGGCTGGGCATCATCGACGTGAACGCGGTGCAGGCGCTGCTGCTGTTCAATATCGGCGAAAACGAGGTCACCGCCGGCGAGCTGAAGTCCCGCGGCTACTACCAGGGCAGCAATGTCAGCTACAATCTCAAGAAGCTGGTCGAGATGGGCTACATGCACCACCAGCGCTGCGAGATCGACCGCCGCTCGGTCCGGGTGCGGCTGACGCAAAGCGGGCGCGAGATCCGCAACATCGTCGCGGGGCTCTTTGCCCGCCATGCCGAGGGGTTGCAGGGCAAGGGTGTACTCAGCCTCGACGGCATCGACGAGATCACCAGCGCGCTGCGCCGCGTCGAACGCTACTGGACCGACCAGATCCGCTACATCTACTGAGCGGCCGCTGTGCCCGTGACCTGCGAGACGACCTGCACCTGCAATTCGCGCTTGAGCTTGCGCACCATGGCCGCCTCGAAATCGGCGAAGCCAAGCGCGGTCTCGACAAAGGCATCGGGCCCCGAGATGACCTTGTCGCGGTAGTAATTGGCCAGCGCCCCGATGCCGTCCGCGCCGCCCGTGCCGATCACCAGCCCGTTCACGGTGATCCCGGGCGCCCGGACGTCACGGGGCCGCGGCCCGGTATTGGACATGCCGTCGCCCGACAGGTCCAGCACGTCGCGCCAGCAGCCGGGTCGCCGCGCCAGCAGGGCCGCGCCGAAGCGCTTCGCCGTACCGATCGCGGTCGAGGCCTCGGCCTCCACCCGCGCCACGCCGCGCAGATGCCCGGCGATCTGCGCCAGGCTGTCGGGCCCGGTGACATCGGTCCAGTCCAGCACCACCCGATGGTGACCCGGCCCGCTCCATTCGAAGACGGCCAGCGCCACGGGCGTCTCCGGCAGCGCGAGGAAGGCCGCGCGCACCTCCGGATGCGTCAGCGCCGCGGCCAGCCCGTCCATCTGCAACCGGTATTCGCGTGCATCGACCGAGCCCGAGACATCCAGCCCCAGCGCCAGCGCCTGCCGGCACGCCGCCTCCGCCGATCCGGCCATCAGCGCAGCGACCAGGGCCAGCGCCTTCATCCCGGCGTCTCCGGCCGGGGCAGCCCCTGCCCGACCACGCGATCCTGGATCTCGCGATAAAGCTTGCGCTCCATGGCCCGGGCATAGCCCTCGTAACCTTCGGCGGTCTCGAGAAAGGCGCCGGGCCCGTGCAGAACCTCGAACTCGAAATGATCGACCACAGCAGGGTCGGCGCCCAGCACCGCCAGCCCGTTCACCGTGATCCGCTCGAAGGGGAAGTGACGATAGGCCAGCTGCGGCCAGAACCCGTCATTGGTGATGCCGTCACCCGACACGTCGATCACCTGCCGGTCGCATTCGGGGGCCCGCTGCATCATCGTGGCCCCGAACCCCAGCGCATATCCCAGCGCGGTGGGAAAGCGCCGGAACGACCGCGAAGCCCCGCGCAGCCGCTCGGCCACGGCGGCGATGTCCGCGGCGCTGCGCAGCGTGACCCAGTCCTGCAGCACAACCGACTGGCGCCGCCCGGACCATTCGTAGATCCCCAGCGCGACCGCGCCGCCGCCCTGCAGGATCGCCCCCTGCACACTGTCGGAGACCAGCGCCGACGCCACCCCGTCTCGCTGCAACGCGTATTCGCGCGCATCGACCGAGGAGGAGACGTCAAGCGCCAGAAGAAGCGCCAGCCGGCACTGCGCCGCGCCCGCGACCGGCGCGAGCGCGAGACACAGCGCCAGCAGCGCCCGGGTCACCAATGCCCCGTGTTCTCCATGCTGGCCCAGGGTTCCTGCGGCGGCAGCGCGTCACCCTGCTGCAGCAGCTCGACCGAGATGTTGTCGGGCGAGCGGACGAAGGCCATGTGCCCGTCGCGCGGCGGACGGTTGATGGTGACGCCGGCCTCCTGCAGCTTGGCGCACATCTCGTAGATGTCCGGAACCGTGTAGGCGAGGTGCCCGAAATGGCGCGAATCCGAGGGCAACGCGTCATCGCCGTCCCAGTTGTAGGTCAGCTCGACATCCGCATGGCCATCCGCCTGGTCCGGCGGGCAGAGGAAGACCAGCGTGAAGCGGCCCTTCTCGTTGTCGATGCGGCGGCGCTCCACCAGCCCCAGAAGCTTGTAGAATTCGATGGATTTGTCGAGATCCTTCACCCGGACCATCGTGTGCAGATAGGTGATGCCCATCGGTCTCTCCTGTCATGTCTGTCATGTCTGTCTGCGCGCGCCCGGACGGGCCCGCTTTGCCGACGCTATACTTGGGCTTTCCGGCCGGGAAGAAAACCCCGAAACCCGCTCAGAAGACCGAGCGCAGCCCCAGCCGCAGATCCGTGCCCTCGGTCTCGTACAGGCTGTAATTCGAGCGCCGGTCGCTCCAGGACACGCCGATTTCCGGGGCAAAGCCGTAATAGTCGAGCCCGGGCAGCAGCACGTCCAGCGCCAGGCCGTATTCGCGGTCGCGCCGCGGCTCGGTCCAGAAACTGGCCGGGGCGAGGTCGAAATCCACCTCTTCGTAGCTGGCCACAACGCGCGGCAGCATCCCCTTGACCGGCCGGGCCAACGCATAGGCCAGCGCCACGCGGCGGGTGTCGCGCGCGATCGAGCGGCTGTCGGACCGGGTCTCGGCCCCCATCAGGTCCAGCCGCAGCGCCCCATGATCGAAGCGATGCGTCAGGTCGAAGCCCAGCTCGGTGCTGGTGGAGGAGCGCGCGGCCAGATCGTGGCGATGGTCGCGCTCGCCGGCGAGGCGCGCGCCCATCTCCCAGCGCGGGGCCAGCACGCGGTCATGCGACAGCTGCAGCCGCAGCGCATCGGAGAGCAACTCCCCGGCCACCCAGCGGCGCGTCACCGACAGCTCGGCCGCGCCCAGCCAGCGCCCCTCGCCACCGCGCCGCTCATAGCCCAGCGACAGGCTCAGCGCATCCTCGCGAAAATCCGAGGCGCGCAATCCCGGCAGCTTGCGCTTGGCCGAGGAAGACAGCCGCACCCGCTCGACCTCGAGCCCGACACCGAGATTCAGGCGCGAGGACTTGTCGAGCCCGACCCGGTAGACGTAATCCACGTCGGCCCCGTAGCGCAGCCCCGAGACCGGGACGGCGGTGGGGTTGACGAAGGGCAACCCGGCAAAGGTGAAGGTGTTGGTCTTGGGCGCGCCGTTGATGTTGTCGGAGGGCTGGAAGGTCAGGTCCACCGACAGACGCCAGGGCGTGATCCGCCGCACGTGGCGGAAGTCGCGCACCGCCACGGCACGCAAGCGGTCATCCGGCGCGATCTGCGCGGCACGGCGCAGCCAGTATTGCGCCACGGCCTTGTTGCCGCCCGAGGCCTGCGCCTGTGCCAGCACCATCGCGGTAAAGAACCGGTCGCGCCCCGTCCCGGCCTGCTGCCAGGCCGCCTGCGCGGCCTCCAGCGCGTCGTCCGGGCGGCCCATGTCGCGCAGCGCGCGCGAGCGCAGCAGCAGGCCCTGCACGTCATCCGGGTCGCCCAGCAGCACGCCATCGGCCAGCACCAGCGCCGAGGCGGCGCGCCCCTCGTGCAGCAGGCGGGCGGCCGCGCCGCGCGCCTCGGACAGGCTCAGCCGCGTCTCCTCGCCGGTGGCGGCGGCGGGCGGGGGCGCGGCCAGCGCGGCGATCAGCGCCAGCCGCGCCGCGCTGCGGCGGAACATGCGCATCGCGGCGCTTACCGCGTCCCGACGAAGGTGCCGGATTCCCGGACCGAGACCTCGATCAGATCGCCGGTGGCCGGGTCGATCCCCACCGGGCCGGTGCCTTCGACCACCACGATGCCGGCGACCTCCTCGCCGTTCGGGCCGGCCAGCAGGCCTTCCCAGGTCCCCGTGGCCTTGACCTCGTTGGACTGGATCACGCTGGCAGAGGAGGAATCGATGGTCCAGTTGTCGAAATTGATCTGCGACGTGGCGAGGCTGATGAAGTCGACATCGTCCAGCGCGTTGATCTGCACGCCATTGGCGTCGAAGAAGCGCCGGTCGACGATCACGCCCTCGACCGCGCCGGTATCATCAAGATCTTCGATATCCACCTGAATCCGCGAGGTGCCGGCCACGTATTGCACTCGCGACCCGGTATCGGGATCGATGATCGTGCGCACCGCAGCGTATTCGCCGTTGAACACATATTCCTCATTGGCGCGCGGCAGGGCGCCGCTGCCCGAGAGCCGCTCGGCCCCGGCCCCGCCAAAGCCGAAGCTGACATAGCGGTCGGTACCCGCGGCGGCCACATGGGCAAAGCCGTTGGGCGAACGCCGGAACACCGCGTAGTAGTTCGAGGGCCCGGCCACGTTGCGATAGACGTCGAAATCCGTCCCCGTCGCGGTATTCAGCGCAGCCGAGGTCCCGGCGTCGCGCATGTAGAGGTTGTCGCTGCCGTCGAAGGGCATGTTGTTCAGCACCAGCTCGCCCGTCGCAGGATCGAAATCCACGTCGTTCATGGTGAGATCGCCATTCGCTTCGGTCGCGTAGACGTTGGGACTTGTGGCGGGATCGGGGTCGGCATCGGGCGTCTCGGATTCCGGTTCCGGCTCGTCGATCAAGGGCTGCGCCCCCGAGCCCACGCCGTCGAACTGGTCGGAGCCCACGGGGGTGTCATTGTTGTCCCCGCCCGACGTGGCGCAAGCGCCCACTGCGCCCGCAAATGCGAGCGCCATAAGAATACGATACATGCTGCTGCCTCAGGTCTTGCCTGTTATTTTGTCCACAGCCTGCGGGCGGGTCCGCTAAAAGTCAATTGCATCAGGCTTTTCCAAGGCAAAACTGAGGCAAATCCGTCCCACCGTCCATTGCGGTGGCCCGCACCCCAGCCCCCAGATATAGTCCACTCCGACTCATCTAGTGGGAAAGGAATCGCCATGCCCCTGTCGCGCGACCAGCAGGACGAGATCGAGGCCCTGCGCAACCAGAGCGTGCCGACCCTGCGCGCCACCGCGCCGGGCATGGAGGCACATCTCTACACAGCGTACCCCGTACTCGACCACGGATTCGTCCGCGTCGTCGACTACATGGGCGATGACGCGGCGATCTGCCAGGCGGCGCGCGTGTCCTACGGGCGCGGCACCAAGTCGGTCTCGAATGACGAGGGGCTGATCCGCTACCTGATGCGGCACTGGCACTCCACCCCGTTCGAGATGTGCGAGATCAAGCTGCATGTGAAGCTGCCCGTCTTCGTCGCGCGGCAATGGATCCGGCACCGCACCGCCAACGTGAACGAGTACTCGGCCCGCTACTCGATTCTCGACCGCGAGTTCTACATCCCCGCGCCGGACGCGCTGGCCGCGCAGTCGCAGGTCAACAACCAGGGCCGCGGCGCGGCGCTGGCGGGCGACGAGGCCGCCCGCGTGCTGCGCTGGCTGACCGAGGACAGCATGCGCGCCTATGACCATTACGAAGAGATGATCTCGACCGAGGGGCAACAGGGGCTTGCCCGGGAACTGGCCCGGATGAACCTGCCCGCCAATGTCTATACCCAGTGGTACTGGAAAACCGACCTTCACAACCTCCTGCATTTCCTGCGCCTGCGGGCAGATGACCATGCCCAGTATGAAATTCGGGTTTACGCCGAGGAGATCTGTCGCATCGTCGCCGACTGGGTGCCCTTCGCCTATCGCGCCTTCGAGGATTACCGCATGGGCGGCGCCACCCTCAGCGCCACCGCGCTGGACTGCCTGCGCCGCATGCTCAAGGGCGAAGAAGTCACGCAAGAGAATTCGGGCATGTCCAAGGGCGAATGGCGTGAGTTCGCCAGGCTGCTTGACTGACCGGGCGCAATGAAGTGGTCCCGGGAAACTGGACAGCGAGCTAAGGTGTATCCCGAACGTGTTGGAGGGATACGAGATGGCGAAACGCCGGAAGTTGACGGACCGGTTCAAGGCTTAGGTTGCGCTTGAGGGGCTGCGGGGCGACCGCACGGTGCAGGAGATCGCGGCGAATCACCAGGTGCTTCCGAACCAGGTGAGCACGTGGAAGCGGCAGGCGGTAGACGGCATGGCCGACGTGTTCGCCCGAGGCGGCAAGGCGGATGGCCCGACCGAGGCGGAGGTGAAGGAGCTTCATGCCAAGATCGGGAGGCTGGCTGTCGAGAACGTTTTTTGTCTCGAGGGCTCAAGAAATGAGCCCGGCAAAGAAGAAGACGATGATCCGCCGGGACCATCCCGAGCTAAGCAGCAATGTCGGCTGGTGCAACTGAACCGATCCGCATTCTACTAAGCGCCGGTTGGGATCGATGCGGCGACGCTGCAGTTGATGAAGGCCATCGACCGCGTGTTCACCCGATATCCGTTCTTCGGGTCCCGCCAGATCGCGGCCTACCTGCGCCTTGAGGGGATCATCGCCGGACGTCACCGCGCGCGCAGGTTGATGGCCAAGATGGGCCTTGAGGCGATCTACAAGCGCCCGAGGACCAGCCAGCCACACCCGCAGCACCCGGTCTATCCGTATCTCCTGAGAGGCATGGTGATCGACCGCCCCAACCAGGTCTGGTGCGCCGACATCCCCTTCGTGCCCGTAAAGCGCGGCTTCCTCTACCTCGGGGCGATCATGGACTGGGCGATGCGCAAGGTGCTGAGCTGGCGGCTGTCGAACACGATGCATGCCGACTTCTGCGTCGAGGCGCTGAAGGAGGCGATTGCCCGGTTCGGCCCACCCGCGATCATGAATACCGACCAGGGCTCGCAGTTCACCGGCTCGGCATGGATCACCACGCTGACCGAGGCGGGCGTGCGGATCTCAATGGATGGACGCAGCCGCTGCATGGACAACATCTTCATCGAGCGGCTGTGGCGCTCATTGAAGCAGGAGGCGATCTATCTCGAAGAGTTGACCGACGGCTTCAAGGCAAACCGTGTCATCCGCGACTGGATGGCCTTCTACAACACTGAGCGGCCTCACACAGCCCTTGAGCGGCGAACACCCAGGGAGGCATACTGTGCCGGTCGAGATCAGAAATTGGCGGCATGAAAACGAAACCAGACACACCTTAGATCAGCCGTCAAGCTGTCCGGAAATCTGGAACCACTCCACAAAGAGCCCCTTGATGCGCGCGTCGTTGGAATACAAAAAGCGAGGTTTCGCGGGTGTAGGGTCAGGACCCATTGATTTCGGTTGAAGCGCATGATTCACCGCGCGATAACAAAGCGATGACATGTCTGTTCGTTTCTGGCTGAGCGACGCGCAGATGGCGCATCTGGAACCCTACTTTTCGAAACCCCACGGCAAGGCGCGCGTCGATGACCGGCGTGTCCTCAGCGGAATGATCTTCATCAATCGCAACGTGTTGCGACGGCGTGATTCGCCTGCGGCATACGGCCCCCACAAGACGCTCTACAACCGTTGGAAGCGCTGTAGGTGAGTGGCCGAACGCCACCGGTTCGAGAGAAGCCACGAACAAGGCATCTTCGCGAAGATGATGGCGGGGCTAGCTGCCGGGCACGGCAAGAAAAAGACCGTGATGATCGACTCGGCCCACCTGAAGGCCCACCGCACGACGTCCAGTCTGGGCGTCAAAAAGGAGGGCGCGGTCGCCTGACCGGACGGACCAAGGGCGGCATGAACACGAAATTGCATGCCATCTGCGACAGACAGGGACGGCCTCTCTATCTGTTCGAAACGGCAGGACAGGTCAGCGACGACATCGGTGCGCGAGCGCCTTGCAACAGTCTGCCCGATGTCGACCGGCTGCTTGGGGATTGCGGCTACGACGCCGACTGGTTCCGAGAAACGTTGAAAGACAAAGGGATACACGCCCGAATCCCCGGCCGGAAGCAGCGGAAGACACCGGTGAAGCATGACAAGCGCCGCGACAAACGACGCGACAGGATCGAAATCATGTTCGGCAGGCTCAAGGACTGGCGACGCGTCGCCACGCGCTACGACCGAAGCCCACCAGTCTTCCCGTCAGCAATCGCCCTCGCCGCTACGGTCATCTACTGGCCATGAGTCCTGAGCCTAGCAGGCTGAATGACATTGTGTTGGGGCGGTGGGGCACCGCGATGGATCGCAATATCGAACTTTTTAGACAGAATGGCTGACAAGGCGCTTTCTGTTAAGAACGCGTGCGATATCTGAGCAATGCCGATCCTCTATGCTCTTAAGGTTAATGCCCCCTCCCGAGGAGTTCACGAGACAGCTTTTTTTGATTCGTAGCCCGCTGGACGCTTGTTGACGTTAGGTTGCCTGCCGCACTAGAGTGGTTGTATTGACGCCCGATCCAGACCGGAGAGCCATCGAATGGGGCCTTTCGAAACATCTTGCATGTCAAGGTTGGCTGTCGCACACTATGCTTGGCACTTGGTCTCATTAAGATTTCAGAGTTACGGTGTGGCGATTTAATGAAAAGGATTCCGCCACGTCCTTTCAGGAGAATAAAAATGTTAAGTTGCAAAGGAATATCAGCTCTTTCAGCTTTTTTTATCGGTGCAGCATCCATCGCTTGCGCAGATATGGGGCTGGACAAGTTTCGAACGCTTGCCCTGTCCTTGGAAGACAGTGCCTTAAAGGCGACAATTAACAATCGCAAAGACCCCATTTTGGTGCACTTGGGTGACAAAGTGTCCTTTACAGTCGAAGGTGTAGCGGGCAAATCGCTGTTCATTTTGAACTTGGATCATGAAGGTGTGCTGCGGGTAATATTTCCTAACAAGTTCGACAAGACTGCAGAGCAAACGGAAAATAAGTTGCAGGTCCCGGCCAGTGGCGCAAAATACTCGTTTCAGGTCACTGGCGGCCCTGGTGATGAAATCGTGAAATTCATCGCTATAAGCGGCAGAACGGAGCAATTCGAGACGGCCATCGAAAGCTTGTTCGAAAAAGGACAAAACTTTCCCAGAGCCATCGTGCCTGTTGCCACGGCAACTGAAACGCTAGAAGATGTGTTGGCCGAGCTGTCCGTCCAGTCCGCAACCATAGAATACAGAATTGAGAAATAAATGGCTTTGGCTCCACCGCTGTTGAACCTAAAGCCGTCGATGCGCCCCATACTTCTACTGACATGGGCGCTGTGCGGGCAGGCTGCTTTTGCCCAAAGCGACTGCCCATCCTTGTCAAATCTTTTGGGCGTCGCTGCGTCACGTGACGAAATCCGCTGCGCCATGATGGGCAGCCAACAGGCGACCCTTGGCCGCGCGCTCAATGTTGTCGAGATGTCAGACGGCGTGCCATCCGCAAAATTTGCGGTCGTGTTCGAGTTCGGCAGCGCTGAGCTGACCGAAGAGTCGGTCATTCTGCTGGCGCGAGTAGCGCAGGTCATCCAAAGCGAAGCCGACTTGCTTGCTTCGACCTTTCTTATCGACGGACATACAGACAGTGTCGGCTCTGAGGAGGCCAATCAGGCACTGGGGCTGGCTCGGGCGCAATCGGTTGCAGCCTATCTGCAAACTCAACTGGAAACCGAGATGTCCTTCAAGGTCCGTAGCTTCGGCGAAACACGGTTGTTTGACGTCTCCAGTCCAGGTTCTGGAGTTAACCGCCGGGTAGAGCTGACGCCCGTGGTCAGTGACATGGTCGGAACAGACTATGACGCGCCGGAAGCGGACCCCATGCCCGAATATCCCGCTGCGCAGACGGGAGACCCTGGGGCACAGGAGGCCGTGCACGAAGCAGAAAAGACCCTGACCCTTGATTTGCAAACCGAGAATGTTGTCGGCTTTGACCTACAAGTCAATTTTCTGGAGCGACTGCTTGTCCCCGCGGGATCGACCATGAGCCTGAAGCTGACGGCCGCCGATGCCGCCGTGACGCATAGCCTCGTCACGCAAAACGGGCCGCCCTATGATGTGCGCCTGCCAGTTCCTGAAGACTTCGCCTTTCCGGCGATTTTGGATGTGATCCTGACCTCTTTAGACGGACATACTCTGGCAGGAAGCCTAGACCTGTCCGAGCGACCCTCAGAGCCGGTCGAAATAAATATACAGGTGCAGGACGAGTAAACCAGACCGCCGTCAGTCAATTGGCGTGAAGCTGGATATCCTTCAGCAAGGACTCGGAGGGAAAACCATCCGGGATCATACCCCGCATTTCTTGATAGTTCTGAACCGCGGTAATGAAATTCGGTGTCATTTTACCGGTAACCTCCCCCGGGAACAGGCCCGCCTGGGCCAGGCCGGTCTGCATTTCTTGTCGTTCCGGCAATGATAGCAATCGCTGCGTGGGCCAAGGCGTTGCCAGCTTTGGACGACCGACCAGAGCATCGGCCAAGAGTCCAACCGAAAGGATATAAGCGGGGGTCACATTATAAGCCTTCAATGCCTCGAAGTTGCCGAAGCGAAGCAGCGCAGGTCCCTCGGCCCCAACCGGCAGATAGATCGAGGCCGGGCTAGGCGATTGGGGCCGACCATGCATCGGAACCACTCCCAAAGCAGCCCAAGCCTTTGGGGTCTTGCGGATGTCAGGGTGGGCCAAACGGTAGTCGAAACCATCGGGCAAGCGGACTTCGAGCGCCCAGTCCTGATATGCGCTCCACCCATGTGCGGCCAGATAGGCTCCAGCCGAACCAAGTGCGTCTGCGGGATTATCGGCCATCAGGTTGCGCTGACCGTCTGTGTCGAAGTCAACGGCAAATTTGAGGTAGGAACTGGGCATGAACTGGGTATGCCCCAGCGCTCCGGCCCAGCTACCCCTCAGCGCTTTGCGCGAAAAGCCTTCGGTTTCCAACAGGCGAAGTGCAGCGATCAACTCCGTTTGGAAAAACGCGCTGCGGCGGCCGGCATAGGCCAGCGAAGCCAGTGCCCGCACAATGTCGCTGCGCCCACGGTAACCCCCATAAGAAGTTTCCACGCCCCAGATCGCAACGATAACCTGCGGTGGGACGCCATAGCGAGTTTCGATCTCTTGCAGCAGATCTGCGTAGTCCGACAGCTTTTTTCGCCCCAGCCGAATGCGCTCGGACGTGACTGCCCGGTCCAGATAATCACCCAGAGTCCGAATGAAATCAGGCTGCCTGTTTTCCAGTTCGACAACCTGTTCGTTCAGTGACAACCCGGCAAGAGCACGATCGATGGTGGCCTGCGCTAGCCCTTCAGCACGCAGCTGTTGGCCCAAATCTATCAGCCAGTCGGAAAATGCCGGACAGGGGGCATTGGTCAGACACGGTCGCTCCGCCCCTACCCCCGTAGTCGTAACAAGAAGTCCAATGCTAACGGCCAAAGCGCGTTTTTTACAGATCACTTCACTTCCTGATTTTGGGGGCGAAAGCGCAGATAAGCCATCAGATGATCCAGAATCTGCTTTTGCTGCGCTGTATGCCCGTGCTGAGTCTCGATATTGTAGTAATCCCCCAGATTGTTCAGCACCACAAAGTTGGAGAACGAGCAGTCGTTGTTAGACGATTTCACGAGTTCGTAGATCACGTGATAGCCTGCCTCGTGCATATGATCCGTGACCGCGCGCGCATGCTTGTTGGCGCCAAATGGCTCGATGCCAGCGATCAAAAGCGCATCGTCGGTGTCGCTGGCGCTTTGTGGGGCAGGCATCCCTTGCATGATCGAGCTGGGACGTTCGACATTGATCGTGCCCAGACCGCCACCGCCGGAATACCCGTCATCGTTGTTGTGCAAGGTCAGAAAAAAGGACTGCCTGTCTGGATTGAGCGCGCGCATGATCTCGGTGAATTCGGGCGCGGGCTTGGTCACCATATCGCGGCAGGTCGCGGCATCACTGGCATTGATCGCGAAGTTTCGGTTGGGGTCCTGGCCCGCGTGGGATCGTTTTTCGCCGGACTCGACGGCAACAAGGCTGCCACCATATCGACGCACCGAATACAGCGCTGTATCAAAGGCAGATTGTTCATTGTCATGCACCAAATAGATCAGTGGTCCGCGGTCATGCACCTTGTTACGAATGATCGTTAGATCCCAGTCACGGCCATTCTCTGAAAAAGTCTCGCGTGACAGACACAGACCGCTGTCCTGGCCGAGCAGATCGGCGTTTCGGCGCACATCCTGATCGTCACTTTTGGCAGGCGCGAGACAGTCCGCCCGCACCCCCGTAGTGGTGATCGGAAGAGCAACGCAGGCGGCCAGCAACAGCACAGTGGCCGACACAATCATGCGCGGCAAAACGCAGACAGGTGAAGTGAACTGAGGCATGATATTCCTTTCAGTTTCAGTCTGCGACCAGACGGAAGAAGCCAGCGCCACAATAACCATTATACAGCTCAGCGTCGAACATAGGGCCAGAAATCACCGTGTGGTTTTTGGGGCGAGGCGTCACGCCGTTTCGGGTAATAGAGATATATGAACTTTGGGAAATTGTTCCGCGCCATGTGTGTCCTCCCGAGTTGAATTCGATCCGACCGTTTTCGATATATGCGCGCCCGCTGTAGTAACGCTGGCAGATACTCGCTTTGCGGCCGCTCCAGCGGGTGTCGTAGCCGCGCTCAAAGCGCACGGTTCCGGTGATCTTGTCCCCCCCTTCATAGGATTGATCGGGTAGGGCGGAGTCCGGCTTGTTGGTACAATATTTGTCGACCACCTGCTGGCTGGCCACGCCTTCGGAATAGCTGACGTCGATGCGGGCTTTCATCGCCATGAAACGGTGCTGGCCACAGGTCAGGGCCGCGCCATTTTCGGCTGGTTTCACCTGCCCGCCCGATTGGGCCTCATCGTGGCAAAGCTTGTTGAGCTGTTCGATGGTATATTGACCCACATTGGAGGTGCCCAGCGACGGGCACCCATTATTGATACGCATCTGCTGGGCCGCCGCCTTCTCAGTCAGCACGAACATCCACAACAGTGCAAGGATACATATCTTATGAATCACAATTCGTTTGGCTGACATACGCTATCCCCAAGCTTGAAAGGGTTATTTCATCAACGTTTTGCGTTCTGAACCCCTGCAAAAAAGACAGGTATCGTTCAGCACCCAATCCGTGGTGGTGTCGATCGTTCAAACTGTCGCCGTCACCCAGATTAAAGAAGATCTTGGCGATATTTTTCTCTGATATGTCAAAGGATTGAGACCTCCACCCCATGAAACCGCCTGCCAGAAAGTCGGCGTGCAGTTCGATGCATTTCACCCGATGGGGGTTTTGCTCCTTGAGCATGTCCAAAAGACCGTGGCGGGTCTGGAAGCTATGTGCGGCCTCATGCGCCAGAATAGCAATGGCGCCGTTGATATTTCCCGGGGGGCTGGCTTGTTCGATAAAGAATTCGATGCCGATGGTGACTTCGTTGGTTTGCACATCGTAATAGGCACCCATTTCCTCCTCATCCAGACAGAAGGCCGAGAATTCGATGTTGAAGAATCGCTCCAGTTCACTTTGCAGCGACAAAAAAAGGCGCCGGTACAGTTCTGCGTCAAGCTCCTTTACATTGAACTGATAGGGCCCGTCGCAGGCGGCCTCGACCGGCTCGGCGCTAACTGTGGCAAGCGCGAAGGCCATTGATGCAAGCGCGCGTCTTGCCAAAACAGACGTAATCATCAGTTGCTCTCGACTGTTTCGAAGATCCAGTCCCGAAAATGCGAGACCCTGGCATAGACACCGGGAAAACCCGCGCGGGCGCAGCCCTTGCCAAAACTGACGACACCGATCTGCAAGAAACCATTCGGTCCGTCGCGGATAATCAGCGGCCCACCACTGTCACCTTGACAACTGTCCAGCCCGCCTTGCTCATAGCCCGCGCAGATATGCTGGCCGGAAATGCCGCTGCCGTAGGCCCGCCTACACAGGACGCTTTCGAGAAATTTTACGTTCACCCGATTGAGGCGCTTTGCCCCATCGGGCCTACCTTCGCGGGTGACACCCCAACCCGCTACTTCGGCGCAGCTCGACAGCTTGGCAAGGGTTTGCTCCACGCGGCGTGATGGCAAAAGCGCGAGGTTGCTGTTCGAGATCGGCGCCGGGCTTTTCAACTTGAGCAACATGACGTCGTTGACGATGGCCTGGAGCTCGGAATCGGCTTTGTCCGCCCGGGTGCCATAGTCGGGATGCCGGATCGCCCGCTCGATCGGCATGGCCTGTGAGCCAAGCTGCCCGCCCCGGGCGATGCTTCGCACCACAACTTGGTCTTCAAACCCCGGACCTGTGTAGCAATGGGCCGCGGTCAGCACCCATTGCGACGCAATCAGGGACCCACCGCAGAACGCCTGCGTCGACCCCTTGCCACCCAGTCCGACAATAAACGGCCAGTTGCCGGGCTTGGCTGCTTGGCCGTTGATGATCCGTAGTTGCGGTTCCTGCGACTTCGGAGCTATGCATTCGATGGTCGACGCGGCCGCCGCGGCACCCGCCAAAACAAAGGTGAGAAGGCCCAGAGTAGCACCAGTCACCCAATTTGACTTTTTCATGCAGCCTGATCCTTCATTGTATGACGTCATAGTACAAATACTTCACTTCGCGATCGGTGCACTTACCCTGACTCTCCGAGTGAATCGAAAGGTACCGGTTCATCACGCCAGACCGAACACGCTGCCCGGGAATCTCAAAATCCTCTGCCGGCAGTTGCTGGTCTTGCGACGCTGTCAGTACAACGGAGACCTTACCCCGCCCCAAACCTTCTGAGCTTGGGTGATACATGGGGAAGCTGTCGCTGGTGCCAAAACAGTAGGTTTCTCCACCGCTGACACGAGAAAAGGTCTCTCCTTGGTCATGCGTCATGACATTCGGGTAGAGCTGTTCGAAATCCCCCTGCGCTGGGGAATCATATATCGCCATATAGCCCGATTGTTTGGGTGTGACACAAATTACAAGAAACTCCTCTACACGGAATGTTTTTTTTCCACTCCGGTCGCCCCCCGTGTAGTCGGACAACCCTGTCATGAAGCCGTCGATGCAGGATAAGGCGGGTGTGGAAAATGCGGCTATCAAGACAACTACAGAACATACTTTAAAACAAGAGATCTTCATAATCAATCCTTCCCTTCACTCTACTGTGCTGGTCTTTGCGATGATTTTCAAGCTTTCTTGAGGCCAGCCGATCAGTCGCCCCTGACCGATCAAAATATGTCCAAGGGCGCTTTCGATACGCACCGTCACTGTGGCTGGGAACTGAATGTCGGGCGGTAGAATGGTTTGAACGCGGTATGGCAGGCTGGTTTTGATCGGCTGCGCTACCTTGGGTCCACCCGCAACCTGAATGATCAGCTGCGAGCCGGCGGGAACCAGCAGCCGCTCAAAGTAGGACACCTCAACCACCAGTTGCCGCTGCGTCTGGGTTTGGCCGTTTGACACGGGCCCCGCAGTGTTTCTCCCGTGCGGAGAGGACGTACAGTTGGCGAGTATAGTGCCCGTGAGGATTGTCAATAGAATGCGTCTTAGCATGGCGTTTATCCTATCCCAATTGCCTGAGTGTTTGAACCGACTTTAATGATATGACCGCTCCCCCAACGGCATCGATGTGCCAAGGTGGGTAAGCGAAGATCCACAAGGGCTTAGCAGGGTCAAGAGCCTAGGTGTCACATCCCGTGTTGTCTGACGTCAGCGCCTGTGGGACAGATTTGAGGTTTTCGTAACGGAGGATTTCTGGATCATCGCAGGCACCAAGGAGCGAAGATGAGCCAGAAATCCGGAACATCCAAGGAC
>NZ_LPXO01000010.1 GCF_001482405.1 Pseudoponticoccus marisrubri | reverse complement strand
GATCTGCGTCGTCATTGATGTGCCCTCAGCTCGGCTCATGTGGAACCATCATGGCATACGAGATGCCGCTGGGTGGGGGGCATCCACCGCATCAGTTCAGGGCGGGCCAGGAGTCTTAAACATACTGATCCGATGTTTTGCTAGTTTCACTATAGTAAGGCGACCGTGACGGATCCGTTGTCCGTTTTCAAGGCAGCGGCGCTACGAATGAATGTCTGATACTTGGCATTCGAACCTTGTCACGCCGCCAGGCGTGGCGCGTTGAAAACGCGAAAGCCGCACACCGGTTCATTGGTGATCTGAGGATTGGGAACCGTTCGCTCTCGGCGTTCTGCCACTCGAGCGCTTACCCTTGTCCAATGGGCGCTATGCTTGCGCCCCCCCGCGATCACCCTTTCGGGGTGTCGCGGTCGACGATGTAGATGTGTTCGCAGGCCAGCACGACCTCGTCACGCTGGTTGAGCACCTCGACGGTCTCGAAGAGGCGGCCGGAGGCGGGGCGTTTGGGGTCGTCCTCTTTCCGCGCCATGGTGCAGCGGGTGCGGATCGTGTCGCCGATGAAGACCGGGCGGACGAAGCGCAGCCGGTCATAGCCGTAGGAGAAGGCGCGCGGGTTGATCTCGGTCGCGGTCAGGCCGATGCCGATGGCAAAGACCATCGTGCCATGCGCGATGCGGCCGCCGAATTCCGAGCGGGCCATGAACTCGGCATCCATGTGATGGGGGAAGAAATCGCCGGTATGGCCGGCATGGACCACGAAATCGGTCTCGGTGATCGTGCGGCCATAGCTCTCGCGCGTCTCGCCGATCTCGATCTGCTCGAAGCTGCGGGGTCTCTCCATCAGGGGGCCTCCTCGATCGGGTGCATGGGCGCGGCGGAGGAGGCATAGGCCGCCTCGACCAGCGCCATGGTCTTCCAGCCATCGGCGACCGGGGCGATCAGCGGCTCTTCGCCGCCCGCGGCGCGTTGCAGGTTGTGCATCCGGGCGGTGAAGCTCTCGGTGAACCACGAGCCTGTCAGGGCCACGGGCTGCCAGCCGTCGCCGGTGTTGATCTCCAGCACGTCCGGCTCGCCCTTGGGGTAGTCGAGATTGACCCCCAGTTTCATGTAGGCCGCACCCTGCGTGCCCGCGACGCGAAGCTCGCAGGCCTGGTGCGGGCGGCCGAAATCCCAGTCATGGTTGACCGACAGCACGCAGCGCAGGTCGGGGCCATAATCCAGCATTGCCGCGGTGCGGGTCTGGGCCACAGCGTGCGACGGGTGGCCGAGGCTTTGCGCATGGATGCCGCGCGGGTCGCCCACGAGGTGCCGGATCAGGTCGAGATAATGGATCGAATGCATGGCGATCTCGATCCGGGGCAGCCCTTCGAGGAATTTCCACAGCCCCCAGGGCGTGGCCAGCACGGCATGCATCTCGATATCGACCACCTGCCCCAGCAGGCCGCGGTCGATCGCATCCTTCAGCGCCACCGCCATGGGGGCGAAGCGCAGCTGGAAATTCATCGCCGCCAGCAGCTCGCGCTCGCGGCAGGTCTGCAGGATCGCGCTGGCGCCGGGCAGGTCGCTGCCCATGGGTTTCTGCACCAGCACCGGGGCGCCGCGCGGCAGGGTGGCAAGGATGCCGGCATGGGCATCGGGCGGCGTGGCGAGGTCGAAGACCGCCCCCTCGACCGCGACGGCCTGCTCGGGGCTCAGCGCGCGCGTGCCATGCGCCGCGGCCAGCGCCTGCGCCTTGGCCCTGTCGGGATCGGTGATGCCCGCCACCTCGTAGCCGCCCGCCGCCCAGGCCGGCAGGTGGGCGTCGCGCACGATGCTGCCCGCGCCGAAGATCACGATCGGGCGGCGCCGCGCGGGCGGCGCCCAGCCCTGCCGCAGCTCAGTCGACATGGAAGACCTCGCGCATGCCGGCCCACCATTCGCCCTCCTCGCGCGTGTCCAGCGGCGCCTGCTTGGGCTTGTTGATGTCCCACCAGCGCTGGGTCTCGGGATCGGCGGCCATCTTCGCCTGGTCGGCCGCCCAGTCGTCGCCGTGATATTCCATGTAGGCGAAGAGCAGGTTTTCCGGCTCGCGCAGGAAGATCGTGTAGTTGCGGATGCCGCACTCGGCGATCTTGTCCAGCACGCCGGGCCAGACCTCGGCATGCAGGCGGGTGTATTCCTCGATCTCCTCCGGCTTGACGCCGATGACCTGTCCGATGCGGATCATGTGTCCCTCCCGATCTGCGTGGTGAACTCGGCCACGGCGCGGCGGTCGATCTCGGCCATGTCCCAGTCGATGCCGATCCCGGGCGTTTCGGGCGCGATGGCCTGCCCGTTCTCGATGCGCAGGCGCTCGCCCACGATGTCGTCAAGCTGCGGGATGTACTCGACCCAGGCGCCGTTGCGGATGGCGCAGACCAGGCTGACATGCAGCTCCATCAGGAAATGCGGCGCCACGGCCAGCCCGTGACATTCGGCCATATGCGCCACCTTGAGCCAGGGCGTGATGCCGCCGATCCGGCCCACATCGACCTGGATGATCGAGGCGGCACCGCGGCTGACATATTCGGCGAAGTGGCGGATGGAATAGAGGCTCTCGCCCACCGCGACGGGCATCGGCGCCACGCGCGCCAGCTCGGCATGGCCGGCGATGTCATCGGCGGCCAGCGGCTCCTCGATCCAGGCCAGGTCATGCTCGGCCAGCGCCAGCGCGCGGCGCCGGGCGCCGTCGCGCAGGAAGCCCTGGTTGGCATCGGTCATGATCTCGTACTCCGGGCCCACCGCGTCGCGCAGCGCGCCCAGCCTTGCGGAATCCTCGGCCGCCGAGGGCTTGCCGATCTTGACCTTGGAGCCCTTGAACCCCTGCGCCCTGGCCTGCAGCGCGTCCTCGATCAGCGCCGATTGCGGCAGGTGCAGCCAGCCGCCCTCGGTCGTGTAGCAGGGCGCCTGCGGTTTCGCCCCGCCCGCCAGTTGCCAGAGCGGCAGCCCGGCGCGGCGGCAGCGCAGATCCCACAGCGCGGTGTCGATGGCGGCCAGCGCGATCGAGGTGATCGCCCCCACGGTGGTGGCATGGGTGGCGAATTCGAGGTCGTTCCAGATCGCCTCGACCTCTTCGGCCTCGCGGCCCAGCAGGCGCGGGCAGAGATGGTCCGACAGCAAGCGCATCACCGAGGATCCCCCGGTGCCGATCGTGTAGGAATAGCCCTGCCCCACCGCGCCGTCACTGTCGGTGATGGTGACCAGCGGGGTTTCCTGGCTGACGAAGGACTGGATCGCGTCGGTACGCTCGACCTTGGGGGCCAGGTCGACCATGCGCAGGTGGATGCTTTCGATACGTGCCATCAGGTCCTCAGGCTTTGTCCGGTGTCGGCGTCGAAGAGATGCGCGCGCGACAGATCGAAGTGAAAGCGCAGCGTCTCGCCGCGCCGCACCGCGCGGGGGTTGAGCATCCGCGCGGTCCATGTGCTGCCGCCGAAGGGCACGAAAAGCAGCGTCTCGTTGCCTAGGGGCTCCGAGATGTCGACGGCCAGCTCGCGGCTCTCGACCGCGTGGCCATCCTCGGAATGGATGCCGTGCCCCTCGGGATAGAGATCGTCGGGGCGCAGCCCCAGCGTCACCCGCGCGCCCTCGGGCACGGTGATGTCGGGCGGCACCGGCAGCGCGGCGCCATCGCCCAGCACCAGCCGCCCGCCCTGCACCGTGGCCGGCGCCATGTTCATCGGCGGCGAGCCGATGAACCCCGCGACGAAGAGGCTGGCGGGGTGGTTGAACACCTCGTCCGGCGTGCCGACCTGCTCGATCCGGCCGTCCTTCATGATGACGATCCGGTCGGCCAGGGTCATCGCCTCGACCTGGTCATGGGTGACATAGACGATGGTGGCGCCCAGCCGGGCGTGCAGCTGCTTGATCTCGGTGCGCATCTGGCCGCGCAGCTTGGCGTCGAGGTTCGACAGCGGCTCGTCGAAGAGGAACACGTCGGGGTCACGCACGATGGCGCGGCCCATGGCGACGCGCTGGCGCTGCCCGCCGGACAGCTGCGCCGGCCGGCGGTCCAGCAGCGGCTCGATCTCGAGCACGCGCGCCGCCTCGGTCACCGCGCGGTCGATCTCGGCCTTGTCGCGGCCCGCGATCTTGAGCGTGAAGCCCATGTTCTCGGCCACCGTCATGTGCGGGTAGAGCGCGTAGCTCTGGAACACCATAGAGATGTTGCGGTCGCGCGGGGGCAGGTCGTTGACCACCCGCGTGCCGATCCGGATGTCGCCGCTGGAGATCTCCTCCAGCCCCGCGATCATCCGCAGCGTCGTGGATTTGCCGCAGCCCGAGGGGCCGACCAGCGCCACGAACTCGCCATCCGAGACATCGAGGTCGATCGCCTTGACCGCGTGGAAGGCGCCGTAGCTCTTGTCGAGCTGTGAAAGCGTCAGCGTTGCCATGTCCTGTCCTTCGATCGCACGTGCCGTGCGGTGTTTGCCGTTTGCCGGGCCCGGGGCCTCAGCCCTTGATCGCGCCCGAGGTCAGCCCCGAGACCAGGTGTTTCTGCACCGCGTAGGTCAGCAGCAGCGCGGGGATGATCATCACCACGGCCAGCGCGCACATGCCGCGCCAGTCGATGGTGAACTCGGCGGTGTAGTCCAGCAGCCCCACCGGCAGCGTCTTGCTGTCGGTCGACCGCGTCAGCTGCGACGCCAGCGCAAACTCGTTCCACGAGATCAGGAAGGCGAAGATGCCGGCGCTGGCGATGCCGGGGCGGGCCAGCGGGAACTCGACCTGCCAGAAGGCCTGCCAGCGGGTGCAGCCGTCGATCTGCGCCGCCTCGGCCAGGTCCTTGGGCACCTGCCGGAAGAAGCCGTCGATCAGCCAGATGGTGAAGGGGATGTTGAGCGCCGTGTAGGCCAGGATCATCCCCGCATGGGTGTCGATCAGCCCGACCCGCGCATAGAGGAAGAAGAGCGGCAGCGACAGCGCGATGCCCGGCACCGCCCGGGTCAGCATCAGGCCGAGGAACCAGCCGCCCTTGAAGCGGAAGCGGTAGCGGGCAAAGGCATAGCCCCCCGACATGCCGATCGCCAGCGAGATGATCGTCGAGGTCACCGCGATGATCATCGAGTTGCGGAAGTACTGCACCACCGGGATGCCGCCCTGCCCCACGCCCGAGAACATCGCGACATAGGCGTCGAAGGACAGCTCGCGCGGGATCCAGACCGGCGGCTTGGCCATGATCTCGACCGTGGGGCGCAGCGAGTTCAGCACGATCCAGAGCCCGGGCAGGCAGATGATGCACATCGCCAGGAACAGCAGCCCGGTCAGGGCCCAGTCGGTCAGGCGCTTGCGGATGCGGGATTTGCGGTTCGCGTCCATCATCACCAATCCGCCGCCACCTGGGCCCGGGCCTTGCCGAGCTGCCGGAAGAAGAGCGCCGTGAAGGCGATCGAGAGCAGGATGGCGACATAGGCCATCGCGTTGGCCATCCCCATGCGGGCATCGGAATAGGCGGTGCGCGCGATCAGAGTCCACAGCACCTCGGTCCGGCCGGCGGGGCCGCCATCGGTCATGATCTTGATGATGTCATAGGCCCGCGCCACGTCGAGGCTGCGGATCGTCATCGCGATGAAGGCAAAGGGCATGAGAAAGGGCCAGGTCACGTATTTGAAGGTCTGCCAGGCGGTGCAGCCATCCACCCGGGCGGCCTCGATCGGCTCGCGCGGCATGGCCATCAGCCCGGCCAGGATGAAGATCGCGAAGACCGAGGTCGAGGACCACACCTCGGCGATGGTGATCGCGATGAAGGCCAGCGTGCCGTCGATCAGCCAGGGAATCGCCTGGTCGGTCAGCCCCAGCGATTGCAGCGCGTTGTTCACCAGCCCGACATTGTCGTTGAACATGAACTTGAACTGGAACCCCACCAGGATGGGCGAGAACATCATCGGAAACATCAGGATGGTGCGCAGCAGGCGCTGGCCGCGGCTGGCGCGCTCGACCAGCAGCGCCAGGCCCAGCCCCAGCACCATCTCGAGGTTCAGCGCGATGGTCAGCAGCAGCACGGTGCGCCCGAAGGCGATCCAGAAATCGGCATCGGTGAAGATCCGCTCGTAGTTGCGGAAGCCGATGAACTGGTAGATCGAGTCCGGCCGGGTCAGCCGGAAGGGCGTGAAGCTGGAATAGAGCGACAGCACCAGCGGGATCAGCACCACCGCCGCCAGGACGATGACGGCCGGCATCAGCAGCACGATATGGGGCGGGAGGCGCCAGGCCTTCATCGGGGGCTCCTGTCGGGATGGCAAGGATGGGGAACGGGTGGATCGGGGGCCGTAGGGAGCCGGCCCCCAATCCCGACGCCGCGCGCGGGCTCAGAGCTCGCCCGCGTCCTCCAGGACCATGGTCGCCTCTTCGGCGGCATCGTCCAGCGCCTCCTGCGGGGTCTTGTCGCCCAGGATCGCGGCCTGCAGTTCGGGGTAGAGCACGTTGGTGATCTCGATCCAGCTGGGCGTCTGCGGCACGGCAAAGGCCGTCTCGGCCGCTGTCTGGAACGCGGCCAGCACCTCGGAGCGGTAGGCGTCGCCCTCGGCCTCGGCGATCACGTGATCCCAGACCGCGTTGCGCGAGGGCAGCGGGCCGGCGGCGCTTTCCAGCTTCTGGCTCTCCTCGTTGGTCAGGAACCACACCAGCGAGGCCGCGGCCTCGGGGTGGGCGCAATCCTCGGTGACCGAGAAGCCGTGGAAGCCCGACCAGCCCGAGCGGATGCCCGCGCTGCCCACCGGCGGCGGCGCGACGCCCACATTGCCGGCGACCTTCGACGCTTCGGGATCGTTGAAGAACCCGGCCCAGCCCGGCCAGTCGAGGTTCAGCGCCACGGTGCCGCTGGCAAAGCCCTGGCCCAGGTCATCCCAAAGGTAGTTCGGCACGCCCGCGGGCACGGCCTCGGCCTCGTAGAGATCGACGAACCAGTTCAGCGCCTCGATCCCGGCCTCGGAGTTGAAGGCGGGCTCGCCGTCCTCGTTCAGGAACTCGCCGCCATTGGCCACGAGGATCTCGTAGAAGCGCCCGGCGATGGCCTCTTCCTTGCCGGCATATTGCGTGCCGTAGAAATTGGGCGCATCGGCAAAGAACTTGGCCTGGTCGGCCACCTGCTCCCATGTCTCGGGCGGGGCCAGCTCGTAGCCGTATTCCTCCTGGAAGGCCGCGGCGTTGTCGGCATCCTCGTAGAGGTCCTTCTGGTAATACATGGCCGAGACGTCGAACTGCGCCCGCGGCAGCATCACCAGCCGGTCGCCCAGCGTGGCCGCCGCCATGTTGCCGGCGACGAAATCGGCCAGCGCCTCTTCGGGCAGGTATTCGCGCAGATCGACATAGATGCCGGGATATTGCGGCGCGAAGGAGGAATGGTTCGAGCCCACGCACCAGTCCAGCTGGCCGGTGGCGATGTCGGACTTGATCTCCTTGTCCAGTTCGAAGTGGTTCTTCTTCGAGATCACGTCGACCGTGGCGCCGGTCGCCGCCTCCCATTCCGCCAGCCGGTTGTAGAGCGCCTCGTATTGCTGGCCGCCGATCAGCTTGGCCTCGATGGTCACGCCCTCGAAGCTGCCGGGCAGCTCCTGCGCGGATGCACCGCCGGCCGTGGCCGCGGCAAGGATCAGGGCGCCCGCGGACGCCGAGGTCATCAGTTTCATGTCTTCCTCCCTGTTATCCCCTGAGCGTCCTGGTGACTCTCATTTATGGATAATCTTTTCATAGGTAAAAGTATCGACCCCCGTGCTGTCAATGATTTCGTTTGAATTCCGCGAAATATTCTCTAATGAAGGCAGGCTTTCATATGTCAGGGAAAGGAGCCGACCCGTTGAGCACGAAACCCGCCGAGGAAGACCGCTATCGCGCGCCGGCGCTGGACAAGGGGCTCGACATTCTCGAACTGCTGTCCGGCATCGAAGGGGGGCTGACCCAGGCCGAGATCGCCAAGGCGCTCGGCCGGTCGCCCAATGAATTCTACCGCATGCTCGACCGTCTGATGCGGCGCGGCTACGTCACCAAGACCGATGGCGACCGCTACGCGCTGACGCTCAAGATGTTCGGGCTGGCGCAGTTGCACGCGCCGACGCGGCGGCTGGCCTCCTTCGCCACCCCGCGCATGCGCGAGCTGGCCACCCGCACGCAGCAGGCGAATCAGCTGGTCGTCTTCGACCGCGGCGCCGCCGTCGTCGTGGCCCAGCAGGAGGCGCCCGGCTACTGGGGCATCTCGATCCGGGTGGGCAGCCATATCGACCTGTTCGACACCGGCTCGGGCCATGTGCTGCTGGCCTTCGCCACGCAAGAGACGCGCGAGATGATGGTGGCCGAGACCACGCCCCCCGGGGCGCCGCCGCGCGCCATGCCGGCCGAGCTGGCCGACCGGCTGGAGCAGGTGCGCCGCGACGGCTTCGAGCGCATGGACTCGCTGCAGACGGTGGGCGTGGTGAACCTCTCGGCGCCGATCCTGGGCGCCGATGGCCATGCCATCGCGGCGCTGACCGTGCCCTACCTGCCGCAGGTCGATGCCGAGGGCACGCCCGGCGTGGACGAGGTGCTCGCCGATCTGCGCGACGCGGCCCGCGTGCTCAGCGGCTTCACCGGCTGGAACGCCGCGACCGGCCCGCAGGGCTAGGGCAGGAAGGCCACGCAGGTGGGCGTGCCGGTGGCGAAGCCCGGCCCCAGCGGCGCCAGCCCGCCATCGGGGCCGCGGCGGAACACCTCCACCCGGTCGCTGTCCTGGTTGGCCACGACCAGCACCCGCCCCGAGGGGCTGAGTGCCAGGTCGCGCGGCGTGGCGCCGCCGCAGGGCACGGTGCCGGCAAACCGCGCCACGCCGCCGGCATCGACGCGCAGATGCGCGATCGAGTCGTGCCCCCGGTTGCCGACATAGAGATGCCCGCCATCGGGGCTGATCTTCACCGCCGAGCCATGCGTGCCCGGCGGCCCCCCGGGCGGCAGGCAGGGGGCGACATGCAGGCAGCGCCCGGCCGCCGCGCCGCTGTCCAGCGCGATCGTGGCCAGCGTCGCGTTCAGCTCGCCCACCACATAGGCGATGTCGCGCCGGGGGTGCATCTCGATATGGCGCGGCCCCGTTCCCGGCGGCAGCCCCACCGCGCCCGCGGGCGCCAGCGCGCCCGAGGCGGCATCGAAGCGGAAGAGCTCTACCCGGTCGGTGCCCAGATCCGCCACCAGCGCCAGCCGGTTGTCGCGGCTGAAGCGCAGGCAATGCGCGTGCGACCGCGCCTGCCGGTCGGGGTCGGGGCCATGGCCGGACAGCCGCGCCTCGGCCGTGACGGGCCCCAGCCCGCCATCGGGGGCGCGGGCAAAGATCACCACGGCGCGGTCGGGGCCCGCGCCGGGCGGCATGAAGGCATAGTTGACGCAGGCCACGAAACGGTCACTCCGGTCGAGCGAGACCTGCGCGGCCACGTTGCCGCGCGTCACCGCCTTGTTGACATAAGCCAGCGTGCCGCCCGCCCGGTCGATGGCATAGGCGCTCAGCGTGCCCTCGTGCCAGTCCACCACCTCGGAGGACGCGTAGAGCATCCGCCCGTCCGCGCTGATCGCGGCATAGGTCGGGTTGTCGATCCCGGTGGTGACGCCCGCCCTGGTGCAGGCGCCGGTCTCTTCATCCAGGAAGACCCCCGTCAGCCCCGCGCCATTGGCGCTGGCGAAATAGGGCAGCGGGCGGGTGCAGCTGCCGATGAAGAACAGGCTTTGGCCGTCCTGCGTCACAGGCCGAACTCCTGCCGGATCGCCTCGGTATGCTGCCCCAGCGCGGGCCCCGCGGCGCGGCCGCGCGGGCGCGCGCCATCCACCCGGATCGGGGCGCGCAGCGTGTGCATCGCGTCGCCCTCGGGGCGGGGCAATTCCTGCAGCATGTCGAGCCGGCGGAACGCCTCTTCCCGCAGCAGGCTGTCCCAGTCCAGCACGCCGGCGCACCAGATATCCTCGGGCTCCAGCACCGCCAGCCAGGCCTCGGTGGCCCGCTCGGACAGCTGCGCGGCGATGCGGCGTTTGAGCTCGTCGCGCCGGCGGAACGGCGCGCTGTCGCCCAGCCCGGCCAGCTCCAGCGGGTCCAGCAGCGGGGCGAGCCGGTCCAGCGGGGTCATGGCCAGCGCCAGGTAGCCGTCGGCGGTGGGGTAGATCCCGTAGGGCGCGGACAGGTAGGCATGGGCATTGCGATAGCCCGCGCGCTCGGGCAGCCGCCCGCCATCGTTGAGATAGGTGGTCAGCACCTCGAACTGGAAATCGATCAGGCAGTCCAGCAGGCTGGTCTCCACATGCCCCCCCTGCCCCGTCCGCCCGCGCCGCACCAGCGCCGCCAGCGCGCCCTGCACGATGGCCGTGCCGGCCAGCACGTCGGCAATGGCCAGCCCGAAGGGCAGCGGCCCCTGACCCTCATCGCCGTTGAGGAACATCAGCCCCGAGCGCGCCTGCGCCAGCAGGTCCTGCCCGGGCCGCGCGACCCAGGGCCCCTCGGTCCCGAAGCCGGTGATCGAGCAATAGACCAGCCGCGGGTTGATCTCGGCCACCGCCCGCTGGCCCAGCCCCAGCCGGTCGATCACCCCGGGGCGGAAGTTCTGGATCAGCACGTCGGCCCCGGCGATCAGCGCGCGCACCTGTGCCAGCCCGTCCGGATCCTTGAGATCGACGGCAAAGCTCTCCTTGCCGCGGTTGATCGTGTGGAACAGGGTCGAGTCCCGCCCCATGTCATCGGTCGGCGTCAGGTACATGCCGCGGCAGAGATCGCCGCCGCCGGCACGCTCCACCTTGATGACCCGCGCGCCCAGATCGCCCAGCCGCAGCGCGGCGAAGGGGCCGGACAGGAACTGGCTGAAATCGAGGACGGTCAGCCCGTCCAGCAGGCCGGGCGTGTCGGCGGTCACAGGCATGTCTGGTACATCTCGTTGAGCTTGGCGGTCAGCGCGGCGGGGGCGGTGCGGGCCTTCAGGCCCGCGTCCAGCACCTCGCTCGCGGCCTGCTGGAAGATCATGTAGCCGTCATGGCGCGGCCGCAGGTAGGAGGCGTCGAGCGTGGCCAGCGTGTTCCGGAAGAAGCCCAGGAAGCGGGCATTGATCCGCGGATCGGTCCAGGCGTCGCGATGGCCGGGCTGGCCGCCGGCGGCGGCATAGGGGCCTGCCTGCACCGGGCCCGAGGCCACGTAATAGGCGAAATCGCGCGCCGCCGCGACATGGGACGAGCGGGCCGAGACCGCGATCCCCGTGCCCCCCAGCGCCGCGCCGCAGGGCCCGTTCGTGCCCAGCACGGGGATGTCGCCAAAGGCCAGCCGATGCGGGCGGAACCCGTCCAGCGCGTAATTCGCATAGCCATAGCCATAGGGGCAGAGCGCCAGCCCGGAGCCCTGCTCGGCCATCGCCTCGAAGGCGGCGATCGGGTCCATGCCGTGGCACTCGGGCGCGACCAGCGCGGCCAGCTCCTGCAGGCGGGCGCTGTCCTCGGCCCCGGTCTCGGGGTCGAGAAAGCCGTGCGTCTCCACCGGGGCGGGCGCGCGGCCCAGGTTGGCGGCAAAGGTCATGACGCACATCAGCACATGCGGCGGGCGCAGCGGCAGCACCACGCGCCCGGCACGGGCCTGCGCGATCACCGCGTCCCAGCCGGTCACGGGGCCGTCCAGCAGGTCGGGGCGCCAGGCCTGCACCTGCGTCGCGGCATCCAGCGGCAAGGCCCATTGCCGCCCCGCCATGGTGTAGCTGGCAAAGGACGGCCCGACGCTGCCGCGCGCGATCGCCGCCATTTCCTCGGCGCGGTCGGGCGTGTCGAGCGGGGCAAGACAGCCCTCGGCCACGATCTGCCCGGTATGGGGGTGGTCGATGACGATCAGGTCATAGGCGCGGGCCAGCTCCTCGACCGGGAAGCTCTCGAAATCCTGCAGGCTGCGCTTGTCCCAGTCGATGGCGACACCCGAGCGCTCGGACCAGAGCGCGGCGCAGGCCACCATCGGGTCATACCCGCGCGGGTGGCTCCAGGTCATGCCTTTCAGAACCGTCATAATCCGAACTCCTCGCGGATGCGCGCCGTGTCGGCGCCGATGCGGGGCGCGGCGCGCCCGTCCTGCGCGCGCTGCCCGTCGATCACCAGCGGCGTGCGCGTCGTGCGCAGCGCCACCCCGTCGGCGCGCGTCACCGTCTGCAGCATGTCGCGCGACACGAACCCCTCCGAGGCCAGCATGGCCGGCCAGTCCAGCACCTCGGCGCACCAGATATCGGCCGGCTCCAGCAGCGACAGCCAATGCGCCGTGGGCCGCGTGGCAAAGGTCTCGGCCAGGATCGCCTTGATCGCGTCGCGCTCCTCGAACCAGGTGGCGGGATCGGCAAAGCGCTCCAGCGCGGGCAGGTCCAGCAAATCGCGCAGCCGCGGGATCGGCGTCATGGCCAGCGCCAGGTACCCGTCGGCCGTGTCATAGACCCCGTAGGGCGCCGGGACATAGGCATTGGCCGAGCGCGTGGCGGCGCGTTTCGGCGGCCTGTGCCCGTCATTGAGATAGGTGGTCAGCACCTCGAACTGGTAATCCAGCAGCGCCTCCAGCAGCGAGGTCTCGACATGCGCGCCCTGCCCGGTGATCCCCTTGCGCACCAGCGCCGCAAGGATCCCCTGCGCCGCCGCGGCCCCGGCCAGCATGTCGGCAATGGCCAGCCCGAAGGGCACCGGCCCCTGCCCGTCATCGCCGTTCAGCCAGGTCACGCCCGAGCGCGCCTGCGCCAGCAGGTCCTGCCCGGGGCGCCCCATCCACGGCCCATCCGGCCCGTAGCCCGAGATCGTGGCATAGACGAGCCCGGGATTGACCGCCTGCAGGGACGCGCAGTCGATCCCCAGCCGCGTCGCCACGCCGGGGCGGAAGTTCTGCACCACCACGTCGGCCTGCGCCACCAGCCGCTTCAGCGTGGCGATGTCGCCGGCGTCCTTGAAGTTCAGCGCGAGGCTTTCCTTGGAGCGGTTGATGGCGTGGAACAGCGTGCTGTCGCCGCCGATCTCGGTATCGGACAGGTAGAGCCGCCGCGCCAGGTCGCCGCCATCGGGCCGCTCGACCTTGATGACCCGCGCGCCCAGGTCCGACAGGCGCAGCGTGGCGTAAGGCCCCGACAGGAACTGGCTGAGGTCGAGCACCACGACACCGTCCAGCGGCGCCTCGGTCATGAGGCGCCCCCCTTGGCGGTGGCGGGGTCGCGATATGTCACCGTCTGCAGATGCTCGCAGTAGAGCACCAGCTCGCCCTCGTTCTTGAACACCTCGTAGCTGGCGCGGATCAGGCCCATATCCTCGTATTTGGGCTGTTTCTCCATGTGGGTGCGGATCGTGTAGATCGAATCCCCGATGAAGGTGGGCTTGATGAAGCGCAGCTTGTCATAGCCGTAGGAAAACGCGTTGACGCAATTCGTCGCCACCAGCCCCAGCCCGGCCGAGAAGACGAAGGCCCCGGCCACCAGCCGCTTGCCGAACAGCCCCTCGGTCTCAGCAAAGATCTGGTCCTGCACGTAAGGGTGGATGTCGGTGACCAGCATGTTGAACTGGTGGCTCTCGCCCTCGGATATCGTGCGGCGCAGCGAGCGGATCTTCTGCCCCACCGGCCAGTCCTCGTAGAACCAGTTCTCGGCATTCCAGACCGGGATCTCGGCGTGATCTCCGGGCATGGTCGCGGGGTGCGTGGACGAGACGCCCACGGTCGGCGGGAAACGGGTCATGCGGCTCCTCCCGGGCCTGGCACCGCCCGGACCTCCCCCGGGCCAGGCGGTGTGTCTTTCTTATATGAATGATCTTTTCATCAATGGATGGTTTTTTCAAGACTCGATTTCGCCCAGCCGGTAGATGCGCTGCGCATTGCGGTGCAGCAGCGCCGCCACCTCGGCCTCGCTGCACCCTTCCAGCAGGCGATGCGTGGTGGCGACCCAGTCCTCGAGCGGCGCGCCCAGCGTGCAGACCGGGTGGTCCGAGCCCCAGACCAGCCGGTCCCAGCCGAAACAGGCCACCATATGCTCGACATAGGGGCGCAGGCGCTGCTCTGGCGGGCCCTCGCCACCATAAGCGATCACGCCGCTGATCTTGCCCATGACATTGCCGCGCCGGGCGAGGTCCGCGACATCCCCGGCCCAGCGGTCGAAATCCTCCGGCTGCATCGTGGGCACGCCGCAATGATCCAGCACCATCACCGTGTCGGGCGCGGCATCGGCCAGCGCGATGGCCAGCGGCAGCTGGTCGGCCCGCACGCAGAGATCGAAGCTCAGCCCCCGCGCGGCGAGCGCGGCGATATTGGCGCGGAAGGTCTCCGACTGCGAGACATCGTCCGGCACCACGTGCAGCACCCGCCGCAGCCCGCGCAGCGCCGCGAGGTCGCTCAACCGGTCGAGCTGCTCCGCGAAATCCGCCCGCTCGGGCCGGCAGGCGGCGATCACCCCGGCGATGCGCGGATGCACCCCGGCCATGAAGCGGCTCTCCTCGGCGATCTGCGCCTCGGCCACGTCCACCTCCATGTGCAGCGCGGCAGAGATCCCGAGGGGCACGGCCCGGTCGAAATAGGCCTCGGCCGTCCAGGCGCCCTGCAGCGGCGGCACCTCCTCGATCCAGGGATAGGCAAAGCGGTCGGGATAGACCAGGTGCAGGTGGGTGTCGACGATATGCATGAATCCTCCGCGTCTCGGGCGTGGCCGGCTGCGGCCAGCCTAGCGCGGATATTCATGAATGAAACGTGTTTTTATGAGCGGGTCTGGCGGGGCGGGATCGGCTCCGTCACCGCACCCGCCCGCGTGAACATCGTGTCACGGTGCAGCCAGACCATGACCAGGGCGAGGGCCAGCAGGATCCAGCTGTCCCAGGGCTGCGCATCGGGCCAGAACGGGTTGATCAGCTGCCAGTGGAACAGCATCGGCCAGAGCAGGCTGCCGCCGGTGCGGTTCAGAAGCGGCGTGACCAGCACGCCCAGCACCACGTTGCCAAGGAAGAAGGGCAGGAAGTTCCAGCCGCCAAAGACGGTGCCCGCAAGGAAGAAGGCCGGCAGGTGCCAGATCCCCCAGATCGCGCCCACCAGCATCCCCGCGCCCAGCGGCGCCACGTGGCGTTGCAGCAGCGGTTGCAGCACGCCGCGCCAGCCCAGCTCCTCGATGGGTCCGAGAAACAGCATCATCAGCAGGACGCCGACCATCGCCCCTGCCCCCTCGGGCGGCAGCGGCGCCAGCACCGGCCCGCCCTTCAACAGCGAGCCCGCCACGAAGACGAGCGGCACGCCGAGCAGCACGAAGGCGACCCAGCCCGCCGGCGCCCGCCAGAGCCCCAGCCGCGACAGGAACCGCCCCAGCCCCGCACGCCCCCCCTGCGCCAGCACCAGCGCAATGGCGGCCAGCGCCGGAGACCAGGTGGCCAGGAAGAAGAGCGGATGCGCCCCGCTGATCTCGCCGAACCACCCCGCCGCCCAGCCCGGCGCCAGCACATAGGCCCCGATGATCGCCCAGGTGAGCAGGAAGGTGAGACACAGAAACACCGCAATGGTTCGACCGGACATGGACCCCTCGCATCCCAACACCCCATCCACCCGCCGCCCTAGCAGACATATCGGATTTCGTGAACGTGTTGATCGGAGTCATCTATTGGGGTGGCGCCGCTGTGCACGGCATGATCGGTCATGGATCGCGGCGAGGTGCAGCTAAACGCGGTCGGTGATGACATCAAGGCCGTCGCGGCGAACGGCGGCATCGAAACCAATCTAACGGATGCTGCCAAGCACACCAATGTCGGCCAAGAGGGAAAACACCTACGCTATAGGACATCCACCGTGCCAAACCTAGTTATTCCCGCTAAAACCTACTTCTGCCCAAAGCAGCCTGCGAGCCTCCTCCCAAAGCCTTAGGTCTTCCCCGTCAATGTAGTCGAGGGCGCGGTAAAGGCGGACAACAGCTTCTTGCTTTTCACCCGTCGACAGAAGGCACTTTGCCTCTTCTACCCACGCACGGTTTCTTTGTCTTATCAAATTATTGAAAGTGTTTTCGGCGACAACCAGTTCATTCAGAAGAGAACGATCTCGGGCTATGGCTTTTTGATCGTCTCGTCTTGCATCGTAGTAGGGTTCATTGCCGCGCCTAATCAGGTTCGATACGTGATTTGCAGCTTCGTAAAACTCTACAATCGCAGGAAGCGCATCTGTACAATTCCCATCGGCTACAAGTGACTTGTAACGGTCTTCCATATCTTGAAGGTCGGTCAGGGTTTTTATTGTCTGACCTTCCTCGAACAGTTCGTAGCGCGAAAGATCGGTCGCACTCTCTTCCTGAGCAAGGGCAATGTTGGCGCTGGCTAGAAAAACCAATGCCGCAAATAGCTGTTTCTTCATGAACTCCACCTTTCGGACTTTACAACAACGGGGACTTTGGCTTGAGATTATTTCGACTTATAGTTAATGTTCTGACAGCCACTATCTTTTTACAACACGGCGTCATTTGGTCAAGCCAGATGTCCTCGCCCATCAGCGGTTTTTCCCCGATATTTCCAGAATTTTATAATTTCGAGCTGTGTCATAGTTGACTTCAGGTGCTATTTGCTTGCGACGCCGAAAGCCAGGCATTGACTTGCAAGTTTCAAACGGCGGATTTGTCTCACACACCAGACTGCGGTGCATCGCGGACCGGACCATCACCTCCTGCCTGCCCATCTGAACGTCCCACCAACAAAGCCCCTGGCAACGTGACCGCCAAAAAAACACCGCCCCACTGATCCCTGCGGGCCTGCGGCCTAGCGCCCCCCTACCCCGCCCCGCCCCGGGCGAGGGCGGCCAGGGGGGCGCCTTCCAGCACCAGCCGCATGCCCAGCGTGCCCGAGCCGTTCAGCACCGGGCGTTTGCGCAGGCGCAGGTCGATGGCGGTGATCTCGGGGTGGCGGGCGCAGGCGGCGGCGATGCGGGTCATCAGCCATTCCTGCGTCTCGTAGGGGCCGTCGCGGGCCAGCCGGTCGATCTCGGCGATCAGCGGGTCATAGTCGAACACATGCTCCATCCCGTCCCCCGGCACCAGCACGAAACCGGGATCGAGCGTCAGGGTCAGGTCGAGCAGGTGCGTGTCCGGCACCACGTCGCCCGGGCCATAGGTTCCGATCTCGGTCTGCAGGGCAAGATCGCTCAGGTCGACGGTGCTGTGGCGGGTCATGCGGGCCTCCGGGCTGTGGACCCCCGTCAGGTAGCCCGCCCGCGCGGTTTTCACATCGCCTGTCCCCGGGCGGCGTAGTCGCGCAACAGCCCCACGCGGCGCGGCCGGAAGCTGCGGCCGTTCAGCACCGCCCGCTCCAGCCCCGGCACGTGGAAGATGCGCCAGTCCTGCCGCAGGCAGCACCAGGCCAGGAGCTTCAGCGCCCCCTCGGCATAGCTGATCCCCAGCGGCCAGAGCTCGCGCTCGCTCACCCGGCCGCGCAGGTCGCGATAGGTGACGTCCAGCGCCAGCTCCTCCCAGCAGGCCTGCCGCAGCAGCGCCATCTCCACCACATGCGGCACCGGTGCGGGCGGCGGGCGGAAGCTGCGCAGCACCGTGTGCAGGGCCTGGCGCGCCCGCGCATCGTCCAGCGTCGCGATGATCCGGGCCAGCGCCGCCCGGCCCGCCGCCTCGAGCGCCGCGTCGCCGGTCTGGCGCAGCTCGCCCACGGCCAGGACCAGCGCCTCGATCTCCAGCCGCGAGAAGCTCTGCGGCGGCAGGGCGGGATCCTCGGTCAGCGCATAGCCCACGCCCGCCGCGCCGTCGATCAGCGCGCCGCCGGCGCGCAGCGTGGCGATGTCGCGATAGAGCTGGCGGCGCGAGACGCCGGTCTCCTCGGCCAGCCGCGCCGCGGTGACCGGGGCGGGCAGGCGGCGCAGCGCATCCATCAGGCGCATCAGGCGGTCGGTCCGGGCCATGCTGACGCAAACTGTCAGCAGGGGGGCGCTATGGCAAGCCCACACGCTTTGACAGGAGACATGACCATGCCGACCCTCTACCACGCGCCCTTTTCCCGCTCGACCACGCTGCTCGTGCTGATCGAGGAGATGGGCCTGACCGACCGGATCGAGCTGTGCGAGGTCGCGGTCACGCGCCGCGACGGCAGCGGCGGGCCGGATCCGCGCAATCCCCATCCCGAGGGCAAGGTGCCCTACCTGGTCGACGGCACCGACGCGCTGTCCGAGCGGGGCGCCATCCTCACCTACCTGACCGACCGCTTCCCCGAGGCGGGGATGGGCTGCCCGGTGGGCGATCCGCAGCGCGGCGCCTTCCTGGGCTGGCTGTTCTACTACCAGGGCGTGATGGAGCCGGTGCTGGTCCTGGACGAGGCCGGCTGCGACCACCCGGTGCTGCGCGCCACCTTCCGCGACATGGGCGCGGTCACGGCCCGGCTGGAGGCGGCGCTGGCCCGGGGGCCCTACCTGCTGGGGGCGCGCTACACCGCCGTCGACCTGCTGCTGTCGAGCCCGTTCCACGTGATGCCCGAGGCCATACCCGACCGCCCCGCGATCCGCGACTGGATCCGCCGCTGCGCCGCACGCCCCGCCGTCGCCGCCGTCACCGCCCGCGAGATGGCCACACTGGCGGGGTGAGCGGGCGGCTCGGGTCAGGCCGTGCGGCCCCGAACATGCCGGGCCTCACAGCTCGGAGCGGCTGAAATCCTCGCTGCCGGCCAGGTCGTGCCGGATCACGTCGGCCAGCCAGCCGGTCATGATGTCATAGACCAGCTCGCCCCGGTCCGCGGTGGCCAGCTGCGGATCGCCCGTGATGCCGGAGGTGAAGCCCTCGAAATAGGGTTCGGCCATCTTGTAGCGGCCGACCCCGCCGCCGAGATAGGGCAGCGCGTCCGCGTCGGGCCGGTCCTGCGGCACTGTCGGGTGCCACGGTGCGGCCTTGTCCATGCGGCACAGGTGCGGGGCGGTGGCCAGCATGCGGCAGGTCTCGCCCTCGCCGCCATGACCGTCCTGCGCCTTGGCCTCCATGAATTTCGAGTACCGCGGACGGGCGCCGACCAGCCAGTTCAGCGTCACCACATTGGCCTGTGTGCTTTCGCAAAGCGTCTTGGCGACGATCTGCATCGGCGCGTCGCTCTCGGCATGGAAGCCCAGGAAATAGACCCGGCGAAAGCCCTGGTCGATGATCTCGCGGCCGACCTCTTCCAGCACCCGCATGAAGGTGCGGGCGCTCAGGTTCACGTTGCCGGGCAGCTTGATCGGCGTCTCGGACAGGAAGCCGCGCGGCCCGAAGGGGATCGCCGGGCCGACGATGGCCGGGTGCCCCTCGGCCTGCAGCCGCGCCACGGTGCGCCGGGCCAGCTCGATCCCCTGCATCGTGTCGGCGCCCAGCGGCAGGTGAGCGCCGTGCTGCTCGGTCGCACCCAGCGAGACCAGGATCACCGCATTGGCGTCGATCGCCGCGCCCACCTCGACCGAGGTCATCTCGTCGAAGCTGGGCACCGCGCGATGGTCGGGGGCGGCGCCGGTCATGCCGCGCCCCAGAGCGCGCGTTCCTTGCGGATCACGTCGCAAAGCCACCGGTCGATGATCTCGTAATAGGCCTCGCCGCTTTCGGCGGTGGCGTATTCGGGATCGCCCCAGAGCCCGTCCTCGAACCCCTCGAAGACATGCGGCGGGTATTTGTACCGGCCGATCGCGCCGCCGAGATAGGGCATCTTGTCATGCGCGGCCGGGTCGGCGGGCAGTGCCGGGCGATAGCTGACATACTTGTGCGGGCGCACCAGGTGCGGGGCCGAAGCCAGCATGCGCGCGGTCTCGCCCTCGCCCGCATGCCCCTGCGAGCCGGGGGCGCGCTTGACCGTGCCGTATTCGGGCTGGGTGCCGATCAGCCATTGCACCGACAGCACCGAGGCGTCGGTCTCTTCCGAGACCTCCTTGGCGGCGATCTGCAGGACCGGGTCGCTCTCGGCATGGCCACAGACGAGGTAAATCACCTTGAATCCCTGGCGGGCCAGCTCGTGGCAGATGTCGCGGGTCAGCGACAACAGCGTGGCATGCGAGACATAGACCGAGCCGGGAAAGTCGATCGGACTTTCGCTCTGCACCGCCGAGGGGCCGAAGGGCACGGCCGGGCCGACCAGCAGGGGCACGCCCTCGCGCATCAGCGTCGCCGCCGCGCGGCGCGCGATGTCGACGCTCTGATAGGTGTCGGTGCCCAGCGGCAGGTGGCCGGCATGCTGCTCGGTCGCGCCGAAGGGGACGATCACATGCGCGCCGGCCGCCACGGCGGCGGCCACGTCATGCGAGGTCAGCTCATCGAAGATCGGGATCTCGCGCCATGTGGCGGTGTCGGGATAAGGAAAGGTCATGTCGGCTCCTCGTTGGGTCGGCGTGATCCGGGGGCAGCAGGCCCGCCGGTGGGCGGCAGCGGCGCCGCCGCGGCCTGGGGATGCGGGGACAGCGCAGAGCAGAACCGGCCCACGACCGGCTGCAGCCTGCGGAACAGCGCGGCATTGACAGTGTTCATGGCGTCGAGCCGGGCCACCGCGTCCGAGACCTGCCGTTGCAGCCGCGCCAGGTCGACGGTCAGCAGCCGGCGGTCGCGCACCACCATGCGCCCGTCGATCATCACGTGGCGCACCGCGGTGGCGTCCTCGGCCTGGACCAACTGCATGGTCACGTTGCGCAGCGGCAGCCAATGCACCCAGCCCAGATCGAGGAACACGATATCGGCGGCACATCCCGGCTCCAGCCGGCCGATATGCGGCATGTTCAGCGCCGCCGCCCCGCCCTCGGTCGCGGCGCGGGCGGCCTCGGCGCTGGTCACCCAGCGGGACGGATCGGGCGATTGCACATGTGACAGGTAGCCGGCCAGCCGGGTGACCTCGTACATGTTCTGGTGATCCGCGCAGGAGGCGCTGTCGGTGCCCAGCCCCACGGTCAGCCCGCCATCGAGCAGCGCGCGCATCCGTGGCAGCCCCGAGCCCAGCCGCAGGTTGGAGGAGGGATTGAGCACCGCCACCGCGCCGGCCCCGGCCAGCAGATCGATGTCATGGCCGTTGAGCCAGACCGCATGCGCCACAGACAGCGTGTCGCCCAGCACGCCCAGGTCGGCCAGGTGCTCGGTCAGCGACCGGCCCCAGCGGTTGCGGGCGGTCACCTCCTGGATGCGGGTCTCGGACAGGTGGGTCTGGATCGGCAGGCCGCGGTCGCGCGCCAGCCGCCCGGCCCCGGCCAGGAAGTCGTCGCTGCACAGAAGCGGCACGGTCGGGCCCAGCCCGAAGGCGATGCGGTCGCGCTCGAAGGGCCAGGCCTCGTCGATCGCCGCCAGCCGCGCCAGCAACGCCTCCGGCGTGGGCGCGGTCCAGGGGATGATCTCGTCGCGCAGGTCCGCGGGGATCGCCTCCAGCAGCCCGGGCACCGAGCCCAGGAAACTGCCATCGGCCACCATCGGGGCCACCACCGCGCGCATGCCCACATCGCTGTAGGCGCGCCCGGCGGTGACCATCCCCTCCTGCGAGACGGTGGGGAATTCCCAGAACAGGTCGAAACAGGCGGTGCAGCCCTTCAGCACCATCTCGGCCGCGCCGACCAGCGTGGACAGGTACTTGTCGGCATGGCTGCGGTTGCCGTTGAACCAGAAGCTGCCGGCCAGCAGCGTCTCGAGTGTCAGGTCGTCGGTCAGCCCGCGCGAATAGTGCCCGTGACCATGGGTGTGGCCGTTCACCAGCCCCGGATGCAGCAGGCAGCCGGTTGCCTCGATGACCGGGCAACCCTCGGGCGCGGCAAGGCCGGGCGGGCCAATGGAGGCGATCCGCCCCTCGGCCACCAGGATGTCGGCCGGCGGTGCACTGTCGGCACCGGGGCGCAGCAGGCGACCGCCCCGGATCACGCAGTCGCGGGGCGCGGTCATGCGCGCGCCTGCCCCGTCGCGGTCCGGGCGCCGCACCGGCACAGACAGGCCGCCCCGGCGCCCGGGAGCATCACGAGATCGCCTCGATATAGCGGTTCAGCACTTCGGCCGAGTTCTCGGCATACCATTCCGCATCGGCCGGGATCTGCTTGGCATAGTTCTCGGGCGAGCCGGGATCGAGCGGCTTGAGCGCCTCGGGCACCATCGCGGCGGCCTCCGGGTTCACCGGGCCGTTGCCCAGAAGCTCGAACAGCACGACCTGCGCCGCCGGATCCTGCATCGAGGCGATCAGGTCGAACACCGCGCTGCCGGCCGGGTTGCCCTTCATCACGATCCAGGCGCCGGGCCAGACGATGCCCTGGGCATAGGTGAACTCGATTTCGGCATCGCTTTCGCGGCGCACCACGCTGGCGCGGGTGTTGAACATGTTGCCCATCACCACCTCGCGGTCGCGGAACAGCTGCTGGCTCTCCGAGCCCGAGCCCCAGAAGATCGTGTTTTCCTTGATCTCGGCGATCTTGGCCAGCGCGCGGTCCACGTCGATCGGGTAGATGTCCGCCGGCGCCACCCCGTCGGCCATCAGTGCCGCCTCGAGCTGGCCGTCGATATGGCGGCGCAGCGTGCGGGTGCCGGGATAGTCGGCCAGGTTCCAGAAATCCGCCCAGCCGGTCGGTTCCCAGTCCGGAAAGGCCTTGGTGTCCCAGCAGATCACGTTCGAGAAGATGTAGCTGCCCACCCCCCATTGGCCGGCATGTTCCGGGCGCACCTTGCTGCGGTCGACGATGGTATAGTCGATTTCTTCCAGCAGGCACTGCCGGCCCAGTTCCAGCGAGGCGGGGATGTTGCGGTCGGCCACGTCCCAGGTCACCGCGCCGCTCTCCACCATGCTCTTGATCGCACCCGAGGACGGGCCGGCGCCCTCGACATAGACGGTGTGGTCGGGATCGGCCTGCATGAAGGGCTCGGCAAAGGCTTCGGTCATGGCGGTGACGGCGTCGCCGCCCCAGTTGACCAGCACGATCTCGCGGCCCTGGGCCAGCGCCGGGGTCATGCGGAACACGCCGGCCGAGACGCCCAGCACCCCCAGCACGTTCAGGAAGGTCCGGCGGTTCACCAGCTGGCCGTCGGTCATCTGGCGAAAACGTTCGACGCGGGTTTCGACGTCGGAGGTCACAGTCCTGTTTCTCATGAGAGATTTCCTTGTCTGGTTGAGGGTTGCCTTCGGGTCTTACCGGTCGTCGCGGACGATGCGGCCGGCCTCCGGGGGCCAGTCCAGGCGCAGGGCCTGTCCCGGCTGCGGTTCGAACGCGGCCTGCCAGGTGGGCAAGTGCACGTGGAATTCACCAAGATCGGTGGCCACCCGGCAGCTGATCGTGGCGCCGAGATAGCTCCAGGCCGAAAGCCGGCCGGGCAGCCCCGGCCCCTGCCCGTCATCGGGGCGCACGGTGATCTTCTCGGGGCGGATGGCGAGGATGGCGGGGCGCCCCGCGGCGGGGACGGCGGCGCACTCGGGCACCGGCACGAGCTGGCCCGCCGCCTCGATCACCGGGCGGCCGTCGCGCCGCGCCACCGTGCCCTCGACGTAATTGCTGCGGCCGAGGAAATCGGCGATGAAATGGGTCTTGGGCCGGTCGTAAAGCTCGGCGGGCGCGCCGCTCTGGACCACCTCGCCGGCGCGGATGATGGCGATCTGGTCCGACATGGACAGCGCCTCTTCCTGGTCGTGGGTGACATAGACGAAGGTCACGCCCAGCCGGGCATGCAACGCCTTGAGCTCCCATTGCAGGTCGGCGCGCAGCGACTTGTCCAGCGCCGAGAGCGGCTCGTCCAGCAGCAGCACCCCCGGCTCGAACACCAGCGCCCGGGCCAGCGCCACGCGCTGCTGCTGCCCGCCCGACAGCTGCCGCGGGTAGCGGTCGGCCAGGTGGGAGAGCTGCACCAGGTCCAGCGCGGCGGCGACGCGGGTCGCGATCTCGGACCGCGACCGGCGGCGCAGCTTCAGCGCGAAGCCCACATTGCCCGCCACGGTCAGGTGCGGGAACAGCGCGTAGCCCTGGAAGACCATGCCGAACTCGCGCTTCTCGGGCGGCAGGCCGGTGATGTCGCGCCCGCCGGCCAGGATGCGGCCGGTCTCGGGCCGGGTGAAGCCCGCGATCGACATCAGCAGCGTCGTCTTTCCCGACCCCGAGGGCCCCAGCAGCGTGGTGAAGCTGCCGGCGGGGATCTCGAGGCTGACATCCTTCAGCGCGTAGGTCTCGCCGTATTGCTTGACCAGCCTCTGGATCGTCAGGCCGCTGGCCGCTGTGTCGGGTTGGGTCATGGACAGGCCTTCCTGCTGCAGCGGGATCGGAGAGAGGGTGGCGGCGGATGGCAGCGGGTGCTGACGTGTCATGCAGGCCCCCTTGCGCGGGCGGCCATGCGCCGGTCCCAGGCCATCTTGCCCAGCACGGCCAGGATCGTGGCCAGGATCAGCAGCACGCCGACCGCCGCCACCGCGGGCGAGATGTTGTCCTGAATGCCGTCCCAGATCTGGCGCGGCAGCGTGTCGACACGGCGCCGGGTCAGGAACAGCGCGACCACGATCTCGTCCCAAGAGATGGCGAAGGCGAAGACTCCGCCGGCCAGCACGCCGGGCCAGATATTGGGCAGGATGGTCAGGCGCATCGCCGTCAGCGGCCCGGCGCCCAGGCTGCGCGCCGCCTGCTCCAGCCGCGGGTCGAAATTCGAAAGCACCGCCGAGACCGAGATCACCACGAAGGGGATGCCCTTCATCGCATGCGCCAGGATCAGGCCCGAATAAGTGTCGATCAGCCCGTAATCCACCCAGACCCGGTACATCCCCAAAGCGTGCACGATGGGCGGCACGATCATCGGGGTCAGCGCCAGGATGCGGATCGTCTCTCCCAGCCGCGAGGACAGCTTCCATAAGCCGATGGCGCAGAGCGTGCCCATCACGATGGCCAGCGCCGCTGCCCCCAGCGCCACCACAGTGCTGTCGAAGATCCCCTTGCGCCAGCCGCGATCGGTGAACACGGTCTCGTAATGGCGCAGGGAATAGGTGCCCTCGGGCAGCGACAGGTAGCGTTCGGGCGTGAACGAGATCGGCACCACGATCAGCAGCGGCAGGATCAGAAAGGCGATCAGCAGCCAGGCCAGGCACAGGGTGAAGGCGAATCCGAAGCCGCCGCGCAACCGCTCCATCTCACGCCGCTCCGAACATGGTGCGGAACTTCACGATCCGGCCCAGCACGACCAGCATGGCGAAGACGAGGATCAGCATGCTGGAGGCCAGCGCAGTGCCCTGCCCCCAGGCCAGGGTCTCGTTGACCTGCAGCGCGATGTATTCCGCCACCATGGTCGAGCGCCCGCCCCCCAGCAGCGCCGGCGTGATGTAGAAGCCGATCGAGAAGATGAACACCAGGATCGAGGCGCTGATCAGACCGGGCAGGCTGAGCGGCAGGAAGACCCGCCAGAAGGCGCCGAAGGGCGAGGCCCCCAGCCCGCGCGCCGCCGGCACGTAGCGGGTGTCGATGGTGCGCATGTTGGCCATCAGCGGCAGCACCGCGTAGGGGATCATGTAATGCACCATGCCAAGGATCACACCGAACGGGTTGCGGATGAAGCGGATCGGCTCGTCGATCAGGCCGATGACTTGCAGGGTCTCGTTGACCAGCCCGCGGGTCTGCAGCAGCGCGATCCAGGAAAAGGTGCGGATCAGAACGGACACCCAGAAGGACAGCAGCACCGCCAGCAGCATCCAGCTTTGCCAGCTGGGCGCGGCATGCACGATGGCGTAGGCCAGCAAGTAGCCGAAGAACAGCGACACGACCGAGGACACGACGCAGATCCACAGCGTGGTCTGCACCACGCGCCGCACCGCCGAGCTGGTGAAGATGTCTCGGTAGTTGCCCAGCCCGAATTCGGGCTCGGTGACCGAGATCGTCAGCACCCGCATCAGCGGGTAGAAATAAAACACGCAGAGCACCACGATGGGCAGCAGCGCCATGGCCCAGACGATCAGCTGGGTGCGGTCCATCCGGGGCAGCGCGGGTGCCGCCGGGAGCGCCGCGCCGCTCACCGGCCCACCCCGGTCGACGCGATGGCGGGCGAGAAGCACATCAGGCTCGCCAGTTCGAACAGCACCTGCCCGCCGGCCTGCGCGGTGTTGGTGGTGGCATCGTATTGCGGCGCCACCTCGACGATGTCCGCCCCCACCAGGCTCAGCCCCTTCAGGCCGCGCAGCAGGGCCAGCGCCTCGCGCGTGCTCAGCCCACCCACCTCGGGCGTGCCGGTGCCGGGGGCAAAGGCCGGATCCAGGCTGTCGATGTCGAAGGACAGATAGGTCGGCCCCGCCCCTACCACGTCACGGGCGCGGCGGATCAGGCCGGGCAGCCCGGCCTCGGTGATCTCCTCGGCATGGACCACGGTCATGCCGCTGGCGGTGCTGAACTCCCACAGGTATTCCGACGACCCGCGGATGCCGATCTGGATCGTGCGCGCCGGGTCCAGCACGCCGTCCAGCACCGCGTTGCGGAACGGCCCGCCATGGTGGAAGCGGGTGCCGTCGAACGGTCCGGACGTGTCGCAATGGGCGTCGATATGGATCATGCCCACCGGCCGGTCACGGCCGAGCGCGCGCAGGATCGGGTGCGAGATCGAATGATCCCCTCCGACCGAAAGCGGCACCGCCCCGGCCTCGACGACATGGGTGATCCAGCGCTCGACATCGGCGTGGCTGTCCTCCAGCGCAAAGCGGCTGCGGAACGGCACGTCGCCGGTATCGGCGATGCGCAGATCGCCCACGGGCAGGCAATCGAGCACGTGGTTGTAGGGGCCGATCCGCTCGATGGCGCGCAGCGCGCGCGGCCCGAACCGGGCGCCGGGCCGGTTGCTGACGCCCATGTCCATCGGCATCCCGATCAGCGCCACGTCCAGCCCAGAGAAATCGGGCACTTCCGGATCCATGACGCGCGCCGGCGCCGAGAGCAGCGTCGGGTGCCCGGCAAAGGGCGCGACGCGGGTGCCGTCCTTCGAGAACAGCTGTGCGGCCACCCGGGCAAAGCGGGGATCGGCGATCTCGCCCCCGGAACGGTCCCCGAACCGGGCGCGCAGCCGGGCAAGCTTGTTTGTGTCGTCCTTCATGGGGGCCTCGGTCCTGCTGGTCTGTCTCCAAGCAGGCCCGCAGATGGCACCGGCTTCAATATCGGCCACCGGGAGCAAACATTCCCGCCCCGACATGCAAGGCCCGCGCCATTCGCACTTCGCCCGTTTTCGCGGCACGCTCGCCCGGAACGGGTGGTTTCAGCGGAAAGAATCGACAATGCGCACAAATGTGCGCATTCTTTAACGGGTCCGAAACCCGGGAATCGGCCGCTGGTCTAGGATTTTCCGCAGGCCCCCTGCCCGATATTCGGGCACAGGCGGGCCGGATCGCGGCGAGAGGACCCGGTCATGAACCAGACCAATGTCGGCCAGAAACTGTTCTACAAGGATTTCCGCCTGCTGCGGCTGTTTGCCGAGATCGTCCGGCTGGGCGGTTTCGCACAGGCGCAGGCGGCGCTCAACCTCGGCCAGTCCACCGTCTCGAACCAGATGTCCGAACTGGAACAGCAGTTGGGATTCCGGCTGTGCCATCGCGGCCGTGGCGGGTTCCGCCTGACCGAGGAGGGCGAGCAGGTGATCGAGGCGACCCGCGCCCTGTTCGAGAGTGTCGGCAGTTTCGAGGCCCGCATGGCCAGCCTGCGCGACGGTCTGGTCGGCGACCTGACGGTGCATATCGTCGACCACGTCTCCAGCAACCCTGCCAGCCCGCTGCCCGACGCGATCGACCTGTTCACCCAGAAGGCCCCCGATGCCCGGCTGCGCATTCATGTGGACACGCCCGACAATATCGAGCTGTCGGTGCTGGACGGCAGCTGCGACATCGGCATCGGCGCGTTCTTTCACCACGGCGCCAGCCTGCGCTACGACTGGCTGTTCGACGAACGGCAATTGCTGGTCTGCGGTCGGCGCCACCCGCTCTTTGCGCAGGGCGACACGACGTTGAACCCCGACGCGATCAGCGCCCACCCGTTCGTGTCGCGCAGCTACCTGCGCCAGCAACTGTCCGACGCGCAGGAACCGGCCAGTTTTGCGGCTCACATGGAAGCGGTGGCGCTGATGATCCTGTCGGGCCGCTACCTTGGCTACCTGCCCGACCACCTCGCCGCGCCCTGGATCCAGCGCGACGAGATGCGCGTGTTGCTGGAAGGCGAGATGGGCTATACCGCGCCCTTCGAATTCGTGCGGCGCGTCGATGGCCCGCGCTCGGCCGTGGTCGAGACCTTCACCGACTGCCTGGTCGCCGCGCGCCACCCGCGCGCCACGCCCGGCCAGCCGCACGGCCGACCCGTCCCGCGGGCCGAGGCCGCTCCCGCCCGCCCGCAGGCCTGAGGGTTTCCTCCCAGCCACCTGTTATCCCCTACATTTCCCGCGCACTCCTACCGCCCCGCCGAAAAGCGTTTGACGGCGGGGCGGGGGGTGCTCTAGGCATGAGGCGTCTGTTGGGGTGCCCCTCGGGGCTGAGATGCGGCGACGCAAACCCATTGAACCTGAACCGGTTAGGACCGGCGTAGGAAACAGCCCTTGCGACCGCACGCATGCCGTGCCCGCCCTGCTTCCCGTCCGTCCCGGCCGTTCCGACCCTTGGGAGGGCGTGCATGTGACGGCGACAGTTCTGACCATTGCCGGCTCGGACAGCGGCGGCGGCGCCGGGATCCAGGCCGATCTCAAGACCGTCTCGGCGCTGGGGGCCTATGGCGCCAGCGTCATCACCGCGATCACCGCGCAGAACACCCGCGCCGTGACCGCCGTGCACCCGGTCCCGCCCGAGGTGATCGCGGCGCAGGTGGCCGCCGTGCTGGACGATATCGAGGTGCATGCGATCAAGATCGGCATGCTGGGCGGGCCCGCGCTGGTGGATTGCGTGGCCGAGGCGATCGCGGGCTTTGCCGGGGCGGTGGTGCTCGACCCGGTGATGGTGGCGAAATCGGGCGATGTCCTGCTGCCCGATGACGCGGTGGACGCGCTGGCGCGCCGGCTTGTGCCGCGCGCCACGCTGCTGACCCCGAACCTGCCCGAGGCCGCCCGCCTGCTGCGGGACGAAGCCGCCGGCGACGGGGCCGCGATGCAGGACCAGGGCCACCGGCTGCGCGCCTTGGGTGCCGGCGCCGTGCTGATGAAGGGCGGGCACGGGGGCGGGCCCACCTGCACCGACTGGCTGGTGACGGATCAGGGCGCGCAGCCCTTCACCGCGCCGCGCATCGCCACGGCCAACACCCATGGCACGGGCTGCTCGCTCTCCTCGGCCATCGCGGCGGGGCTGGCGCAGGGCATGGCCCTGGCCGACGCGGTGGGCCGCGCGCATCTGTGGCTGCACGGCGCGATCCGCGCCGCGGACGGGATGCGCATTGGACAGGGCCACGGCCCGGTGCACCATTTCCACGAGCTCTGGGCATGAGGGTGCTGGTCCGGGGCAGCGGCGTTGCCGGGCTGTGCGTCGCGGCCGAGCTGTCGGCGCGCGGCCATGCCGTCACCATCACCGACCCCGCCGGCGGGCCGGGGGCGCAGGCCTGTTCCTGGTGGGCGGGCGGGATGCTCGCCCCGGATTGCGAGGGGGTCACGGCCGAGGAGCCGGTGGTGCGCCTTGGCCGGCAGGCGGCCGATTGGTGGCAGGCGCAGGGCGCCGCCGTGACCCGGGCGGGCACGCTGGTCGTGGCGTTGGGGCGCGACCGGCGCGAGCTGGACCTCTTCGCGCGGCGCAGCACCAACCACCGCTGGCTGGACCGCGACGGCATCGCCGCGGCCGAGCCGCAGCTGGCCGGGCGCTTCGAGCGCGCGCTGATGATGTCTGAGGAGGCGCATCTGGACCCGCGCGCCACGCTGCACGGTTTGCGCGACCGGCTGGTGGCGCGGGGCGTGCGGCTTGTCACCGACGGGGCGTCTGACACGCTGGCAGAGCAGGTGATCGACTGCACCGGGCTGGCCGCCCGCCCTGCCCTGCCCGAGCTGCGCGGCGTCAAGGGCGAGATGGCGGTGCTGCGCGCCCCCGAGATCGACCTCACCCGGCCGGTGCGGCTGCTGCACCCGCGCTATCCGCTCTATATCGTGCCGCGCGGCGACGGGCGCTTCATGCTGGGCGCGACCCAGATCGAGAGCGGCGCGCGCGCGGGCGCCAGCGTGCGCTCGGTGATGGAGCTGCTCTCGGCCGCCTATGCGCTGGACCCTGCCTTCGGCGCCGCCGAGCTGGTCGAGATCGGGGTCGATGCCCGCCCCGCCTTTCCCGACAACCTGCCGCGTCTCACCCGCGCGGGAGACACGCTTTACGTCAACGGCCTGTTCCGCCACGGCTTCCTGCTTGCGCCCGCGCTGGCGCAGATGGCCGCCGCGGCGCTGGAGGGCCAACCGGACCCGGAGATGCTGCATGACCATCACGCTTAACGGCGAACCCCGCGAGACCGCCGCCCGCACGCTGGCCGAGCTGCTGGACGAGACCGGGCAGGCCGGCGCCAAGGTGGCCACCGCGGTGAACGAGGGCTTCGTCCCCGCCGCCCGGCGCGCCGAGACGGTGCTGTCCCCCGGCGACCGGGTCGAGATCGTCGCGCCACGGCAGGGAGGCTGAGATGCCCGTCTTCTACGGCACGGAAATCGCCTCGGCCCTGATGCTGGGCACCGCGCAATACCCCTCGCCCACGGTTCTGGCCGAGGCCTTCCGCCGCTCGGGCGCGGGCGTGGCCACCGTCTCGGTCCGGCGCGAGGCCGGGTCGGGCGACACCGCGCAGGGCCAGCAATTCCGGGCGCTGGTCGAGGCGCTTGGCGTGGCGCTGCTGCCCAATACCGCCGGCTGCCATTCGGTGCGCGAGGCGGTGACCACGGCGCAGATGGCGCGCGAGCTGTTCGGCACCAACTGGATCAAGCTGGAGGTGATCGGCCATGCCGACACGTTGCAGCCCGATCCCTTCGGCCTGGTCGAGGCGGCGCGCCTGCTGACGGATGAGGGCTTTGCCGTCTTTCCCTATTGCACCGAGGACCTGGTCCTGTGCGAGCGGCTGCTGGAAGCGGGCTGCGAGGTGCTGATGCCCTGGGGCGCGCCGATCGGCACGGGGCTGGGGCTCAACAATCTCTACGGGCTGCGGTCGCTGCGCGCGCAGTTCCCGGAGGTACCGCTGGTGGTGGATGCCGGGCTGGGCCTGCCCAGCCAGGCGGCGCAGGCGATGGAGCTGGGCTATGACGCGGTGCTGTTGAACACCGCCGTGGCCAAGGCGGGCGATCCCGCCGCCATGGCCGAGGCCTTTGCCGGGGCGGTGGCCGCCGGGGCGCTGGCCCACCGCGCCGACCCGATGCCGCCGCGCGACATGGCCGAACCCTCGACCCCGGTGCTGGGCAAGGCCTTCCTGACATGACCCTGCCGCGCTTCTATCCGATCTTCGATGACGTGTCCTGGCTGCAGCGGATGCTGCCGCTGGGGGTGCGGCTGGTGCAGCTGCGGCTGAAGGACCGGCCCGCGCCCGACCTGCGCGACCAGATCGCCCGCGCGCGCGATCTCTGCCGCGATTATGGCGCCACGCTGGTGGTCAACGATCACTGGCGGCTGGCGATCGATCTGGGCTGCGACTGGCTGCACCTGGGGCAGGAAGACCTGGACGGCGCCGATCTGGGCGCGATCCGCAGGGCCGGGCTGCGGCTGGGGATCTCGACCCATGACGACGCGGAACTGGCCCGCGCGCTGGCGCTGTCCCCCGATTACGTGGCGCTGGGGCCGATCTACCCGACCATCCTGAAACGGATGAATTGGCACCGGCAGGGGGTCGAGAAACTGACCACGTGGAAATCCCGCATCGGGGACACGCCGCTGGTTGCCATCGGGGGCATGCGCGTCGACCGCGCGCCGGGCGCCTTTGCCGCCGGGGCGGACGTGGTCTCGGCCGTGACCGACATCACGCTGAACGCGGACCCCGAGGCGCGGGTGCGCGCCTGGCTGGAGGTGACGGGATGAGCCGCTATGCCCGCCAGATCGCCGTGCCGGAATTCGGCGCGGCCGGGCAGCAGGCGCTGGACGCCGCGCATCTGCTGGTGATCGGCGCGGGCGGGCTGGCCGCGCCGGTCTTGCAATACCTTGTCGGCGCCGGCGTGGGCCGGATCCGGCTGGTCGATCCCGACACCGTGGCGCTGTCGAACCTGCACCGCCAGACGCTGTTCCGCATGGATGACATCGGCGCGCCCAAGGTGGTGGCCGCCGCCCGCCACATGGACGCGCTCAACCCCGAATGCCGGGTGGAGCCGCTCGCCACGGCCTTCGACCCGTCCAATGCCGCGAGGCTCTGCGGGGGCGTGACGCTGGTGCTGGACTGCGCCGACAGCCTCGCCGCCAGCTACATCGCCAGCGACACCTGCCAGGCGCGCGGCCTGCCGCTGATCTCGGCCGCGGTGGTGGGACAGGCGGGCCATGTCGGCGGGTTCTGCGGGCCCGCGCCCTCGCTGCGGGCGGTGTTCCCCGACCTGCCCGAACAGCCCGGCAGCTGCGCCGAGCAGGGCGTGCTGGGCCCGGTCGTGGGGCTGCTTGGCGCGCTGCAGGCGCAGATGGCGCTGGCCGTGCTGACCGGCGCCGCGCCCTCGCCGCTGGGCCGGGTGGTGACCTGCGACGCGGCGAGTTTGCGCTTTGGCGGCTTCCGCTTCGACGGCGCGCCCGAGCCCGAGGGCGGCCCCCGCTTCATCGCACCCGACGCGCTGCGGCAGACCGACTTCCTCGTCGACCTGCGCGGTCCGGACGAGCCCGGCCCCGCCCTGCCCGGCGCGACGCGCCATGCCGTGGCCGAATTCGGGCCGGACGGCCCCTGCCCTGCCCCCGGCCAGCGCGCCGTGCTGGCCTGCCGCTCGGGCCTGCGCGCCTGGCAGGCGGCGGAGCGGCTGCGCGCCCATTGGCCGGGCGAGATCGCCCTGATGGCGCTTGGCGCCCCCCCTTCCCCACCGGAGACCACCGAATGAAACATCTTCTGCTGACCGCCCTGATCCTGGCCGCGCCCCCGGCGCTTGCGCAGGATCGCCTGACGCTGATCCTCGACTGGTTCGTGAACCCCGATCACGGGCCGATCATCGTGGCGCAGGAACAGGGCTATTTCGCCGACCAGGGACTGGCGGTCGAGGTCGTGGCCCCCGCCGATCCCTCGGACCCGCCCAAGATGGTGGCCGCCGGGCAGGCGGAACTGGCGATCTCCTACCAGCCGCAGCTGCACCTGCAGGTGGCCGAGGGGCTGCCGCTGGTGCGGGTGGGCACGCTGGTCGCCACGCCGCTGAACTGCCTGCTGGCGCTGGAGGACGGCCCGATCGAGACGATCGCGGATCTGGAGGGCGGCACGATCGGCTTCTCGGTCGCGGGCGTCGAGCAGGCGCTGCTCGGCACCATGCTGGCGCGCCACGGGCTGGCGCTGGAGGACGTGCGGCTGGTCAACGTGAACTGGTCGCTCTCGCCCTCGGTCATGTCGGGGCAGGTTGACGCCGTGCTGGGCGCCTTCCGCAATTTCGAGCTGAACCAGATGGCGCTGGAAGGGGTGGCGGGGCGCTGCTTCTATCCCGAGGAAGAGGGCGTGCCCGCCTATGACGAGCTGATCTATGTCGCCAATCCCGATCGGATGGATCCCGACCTGCTGCGCCGCTTCCTGCGCGCCACGGAACGCGCCACGCAATACATCGTCAACCACCCCGAGGAGAGCTGGGAGATCTTTGCCGGCAGCGCGCCCGAGCTGGATGACGCGCTGAACGAGATGGCCTGGGCCGACACGCTGCCCCGCTTCGCCCTGCGCCCCGAGGCGCTGGACGAGGACCGCTATGCCCGGTTCGAGGCCTTCCTCGCCGAGACCGGGCTGGTCGAGGGCACCCGCCCCGTGGACGCCCTGGCCGTGGACCTCGGCGCGCAATGAGCGGCCCCCCGGGACAGGGGCAAACGCCGTGAGCGCCGCGCCCGCGCTGGAGGTGACGGGCCGCGCCGAGATCGCGGGCCGGACGCTGTTCGAGGACCTGTCCCTGCAGGTGCCCGCCGGGCGCTGGACCTGCCTGCTGGGCCCCTCGGGCATCGGCAAATCGACCCTGTTGCGCCTGCTGGCGGGTCTGGCCGGGCCGGTCACCTTCACCGGGCGCTGCGGGGCGGCGGATGGCACGCCGCTGCAGGGCCGGGTCGCGCTGATGGCGCAGGACGACCTGCTGCTGCCCTGGCTGGACGTGGCCGGCAATGCCACGCTGGGCGCCCGGCTGCGCGGCCGGCGCGCCGATCCCGCCCGGCTGGACCACGTGCTGGCACAGGTCGGGCTGGCCGATCTGGCCACGCGCCGCCCGGCGGAACTGTCGGGCGGGCAGCGCCAGCGCGCCGCGCTGGCCCGCACCCTGATGGAGGATCGCGCCGTGGTGCTGCTGGACGAGCCCTTCTCGGCGCTGGATGCGCGCAGCCGCGCCCGCATGCAGGAGCTGACCGCCGACAGCCTGCAGGGCCGCACCGTGCTGCTGGTCACCCATGACCCGGCCGAGGCCGCGCGGCTGGGTCACCGCATCGTGGTGATGACCGAGCGCGGGCTGCACGACCTGGCCCCGCCGCCCGGCCCCGTGCCGCGCCCGGCGGGCGACGCCGCCACGCTCAGGCTTCAGGCCGAGCTGCTCGAGATCCTGCGCCGTGACGCGCCCACCGCGCGGGCCGCGGGATGAGCGGGCTGCGCGCGCTGGCCGCCTCGGCGCTGCTGGGCCTGGCGCTGTGGCAGGGGCTGGTCTGGGTCACCGGCCTGCCCCGTTTCATCCTGCCCGGCCCCGCCCGCGTGGCCGAGACCCTGTGGCAGAGCCGGGCGCTTTTGGCCGAACACGCGCTGGTCACCATGGCCGAAGTGCTGATCGGGCTGGGGCTGGGCACCGTGCTGGGCGCGCTCTCGGCCATCGGGCTGGCCGCCTCGGCCCGCGCACGGCGGCTGGTCGGCCCGCTGCTGGTCTTCAGCCAGGCGGTGCCGGTCTTTGCGCTGGCGCCGCTCCTGACGCTGTGGTTCGGCTACGGGCTGGGCTCCAAGGTCGCGATGGCGCTCATCATCATCTTCTTCCCGGTCACCGCCTCGTTTCTCGACGCGCTGATGCGGCCCCATCGCGACTGGCAGGGGCTGGCGCGGGTGATGGGCGGCAGCCCGGCACGCATCCTGTGGCATATCCGCATTCCCGCCGCCCTGCCCGGCCTGGCCACGGGGCTGCGGCTGGCCGCCGTCTACGCCCCCATCGGGGCGGTGATCGGCGAATGGGTCGGCGCCTCGCGCGGGTTGGGCTACCTGATGCTGCTGGCCAATGGCCGCGCCAAGACCGACCTGATGTTCGCCGCGCTGATCGTGCTGGCGGTGTTCACCGTGCTGCTGCACGCCGCCGTGAACCGCGCCACCCGGCCGCTGCTGGCGCGGGACTGAGCCCGCTCAGACCCCGATCTCGACCCGCCGCAGCCCGGGAAATTCCAGCTGCGCGGTGCCGGTCAGCAGCCGCAGGTGATGGGTCTGGACATATTGCGCCTGAAAGCGCGAGGGCGCGCGCAGCTGCAGCACCCCGCCCTCGCAGCCCGCCATGCGCAGCGCGGCGAACCAGCTGCGATGCAGCGCGGGCTCCAGCTGTTCCAGCCGGGCCAGCGTGCGCGCCCAGGGGTCGGCCCGGGTCTCGGTCGGTGTGGCCGGAGTCTCGGGTCGGGGCGCGGCGAAATCCACATGCACCACGCGCGGCGGTGTCTCCGGGGCGGCCGGCGCCTGTCGCGCCATGCGGTCGGAATAATCGGGACCCACCCGCTCCCAGACCGGGGCGCTGAGGCGGTGGATCTCGGCGACGTTGAGCCGGTAGGCCGCGACCCGCCCGCGCACGCCGGGGCGCAGCTGCAGCAGGATCTGCGCCGTGGTCAGGCGCTTGATTTCGCGCTTGACGGTGCGTTCATCCACCGACCAGAGCCGCGCCATCTCGCGCTGGCCGACGGTCAGCTCGTCCCGCGCCCAGTTGTAGCGCGCCGTCACCAGCGCCACGAGCCGCATCATCGAGGTCTGGAAGCCCGGGCTGCCGTTCAGCCCGGCCACCGAGATCGCGGTGAGCAGGTCGTATTTCTGGGACCCCGCCTGCGGTCCGGTGAAGCGCCTTGCATCCGTCACTGCCACTCTCCTGCCACCGGGACCGTCTTCTCTGCGTCCGATTCCCGCTCTGTCCCCGAGTGTTCACTAATCCCGTTTTTTGTCAACAAGGAGTTAAATACGGGAACGTGCCCCCAAATCCTCAAGAAAAGGAAAAGAGAGGTATATTGGTATAGGGGGACTCTCTGCTGTCACCCTATCGGTCCTGCCCTGTCACCCTATCGCTGGGGGACCAGGCCCGGTTGTCACCCAAAGCGTTGCGCGGGGACCACGGAAATCCCGTCTTTGAGCGCGCGCCGCAGAAAATCGCGATTTCGCGGAATTCCCGTTTTGGCATTTCGCGAAATCCGGTTATTCAGGCTTCAATAACAGATAACGCGAGTGAGGTCATGCGAGATCATTCCAACCTTCAGGCCATGAACGAACGAAGCCTTGCGCAGCAGGCGGCGGTGCGCCGGGCGACCTTCTCGCCCGCCGAGGAAAAGAGCCTGCGCCCCTTTTCGATCTGGGAGATCAGCCAGTTCATGTTCAACGTGCCGGCCGACACGCTGCGCAAGAAGCTGGCCGACGACCCGTCGCTGCCGCAGGGCGCCACCGAGGAAGAGGGCCGGCAGCGCTGGTTCTCGCTGGCCGAGATCAACGAGTTGCGCCGCCGCATCCGCTTTCGCGGCAAGACGCTGTTGCCCGAACGCCCGGCGGGCCGGGCGATGCGCGTGGCGGTGTCGAACTTCAAGGGCGGCGTCGGCAAGACCGTGGTGGCCCAGCACCTGGCCAATGCCGCGGCGCTGGACGGCTACCGCGTGCTGGTGGTGGATTTCGACCCGCAGGCCACGCTGACCCATTCCATGGGGCTGGTCGAGGTGAAGGAGTGGAACACGGTCTGGGGCATCATGTGCCGCGATCTGTGCCGCGAGGCCGACCGCATCGCCGCCGCCTATGACGACCCGGCCGACTGCCCCTACCCCACCGCCGACGAGCTGCCCGAGGACGTGCAGTCGATCGGCGCGCAGCGGGTGCAGGATTTCATCCAGAAGACCGCCTGGCCCACGATCGACATCATCCCCTCCTGCGCCAATGCCGCCTTCGTGGAATTCGCCAGCGCGCAGTACCGCGCCATGCACAAGGCCTGGAGCTTCTTCGGCTGCGTGGCGCGCTATCTCGACGAGCTGCCCGACGACCAGTTCGACCTGATCATCTTCGACTGCCCGCCGGCCATCGGCTACCAGTCGCTGAACGCGGCCTTCGCGGCCGATATTCTCTACATCCCCTCGGGGCCCGGCTACTGGGAATATGACAGCACGACCAGCTTCCTCGGCCAGCTGGGCGACGCGCTCGAGGATATCTCGGAAGGCTATGCGAAGATCGCGCAGGATGCCGGCATCACCCTGCCCAAGCAGTTCGACGACATCCGCCTGCTGATGACCCGGTTCGAGGCCTCGAACCCGCTGCATGCCGCGATGATGGAGGCGTTCCGCAACGTGTTCGGCGCCGATGTCTGCCGCAACGCGATCGAGATGACGCGCGCCGTCGAACAATCCGGCCGTTTCCAGATGTCGGTCTACGAGCAGGATTATCGCCAGATGACGCGCGAGACATGGAAGCGCGCGCGCCAGAGCTTCGATGCCACCTACGAGGAGTTCAAGGAGGTGGTGCTGGGCGCCTGGGCGCGTCGCGACAGCAAGCAGGAGGTTGAGGCATGAGCCGGAACAAGTTCGGATTCGGCCCGATCGAGACGCCGGAGACCCCCAAGCGCAAGCGCAACCCCGGCCCCATGGGCACCGCCGTGCGCGAGGCCGCGGGCGCGATGGCCGAAAGCACCGAGAGCCTGGTCGAGCAGCGCCGCCAGAACGCCGCCGATGCCAAGGAATGGCGCCGCGCCCAGGGCGAGGGCCGCGTGCTGGTCGAGCTGCCGATCGGCGACATCAGCACCGACGCGCTGCCGCGCGACCGGCTGGACCTGGACGCGGTGGCCGCCTCGGACGAGATGGAGGAGCTCAAGACCTCGATCCGCGAGCGCGGACAGAAGGAGCCGATCGAGGTCTTCGCGGTCGAGGGCGGCTACCAGCTCAAGAAGGGCTGGCGCCGGCTGACCGCGCTGCGCCAGCTGCATGCCGAGACCGGCGATGACCGCTATGCGCGGGCCGTGGCGCGGGTGGATGCGGGGCAGGGCAGCCGGATCGACCTCTATATCGACATGGTCGAAGAGAACGTGATCCGCGAGGATCTGAGCTTTGCCGAGATGGCGCAGGTGGCGATCATCGCCGCGCGCGAAGAGGGGCAGGGCGCGGCCGAGCTGGTCAGCCGGATCTACGCCTCGCTGCACAAGATGAAGCGCAGCTATATCCGCAGCTTCGTCTTCCTGCTGGAAGAGCTGGGCGAGACGCTGCACTTCCCCAAGGCGGTGCCGCGCAACCTGGGCGTCGAGGTGGCCCGCCGCCTGCAGGCCAGCCCGGACGAGGCCGAGGGGCTGCGCGCCGAGCTGGCGCGCGCCACCAGCGCCGAGGAACAGGCCGGCGTGCTGCGCCGCTTTGCCGAGGGCGGGGCGCGGAACGCGAAGAAAGCACCGGCGCCGAAAAGCGTGAAATACGAGTTCCATGTGGGCCAGTCCAAGGTCACCGCGCGCAAGGGCGAATGCCGGATCCTGTCCGAGGTGGATTTCTCCTCGGTCGACCGGACCCGGCTGCAGCGCGCGGTCGAGGCTTTCGAGGCGGCGCTGAAATCGTAACCCGCGGGTTACTCCACCGACCGTAACCCATGGGTTACCCGCAACGCCCCGCCCGACCCGGCGGGGCGTTCTGCGTCGCGGGGGCCTAGCGGGCAACGAAGCGCGCGGTGAAGGCGTGGCGCTCGGGCGCGGGGGCGTCCTCCTGCAGCAGCTCCACCGCGCAATGGGCCAGCGCATCGACGGGGATGCTGACGGTGGACACGCCCGCGCCGATCCAGCTGTAGAAGGACGGATCGCCATAGCCCACGAAACCGAAGGGCCCGTCGGGGCGCTGCCCGGCGCTCAGCAGCGCGATCAGCGCGCCGTTCGAGATCTCGAACCCGCCGCAGACCGTGGCGGTGGCGCTCTCCAGCAGGCGGTGCAGCCCGGCGCGCCCGGTCTCGGCCGTGGGGGCGCCGGTGATGACCAGCGGCGCCTCTTCGCTCAGCCCGGCCGCCGCCAGCCCGGTGCGATAGGCCGCCAGCCGCACCCGCCCCGAGGACAGCGCCGGGGTGGCGCCGATATAGCCGATGCGGCGGTGCCCGGCGGCGGCCAGGTGCAGCACCGCGTCGCGGATCGCGCCGGCATCGTCCACCTGCACGGTGGGCACCGGCTGGCCGATATCGCGCTCGCGGATCAGCTGCAGCACGCGCATCGCCTGAAGATGCGGCCGCCCCGCCTGGGACTGGCCCGGCGTGGGCACCATCACCACCGCGCGGGCCTGCAATTCCTGCAGGCGGCGCAGCGCCTGGGTCTCGGCGTCGATATCGTCGCGGGTCAGGTGGATGGTCAGGTGCAGCGCCGCCTCTTCGCAGGCCATGGCCATGGTGTCGGCAAAGCGGGCATAGAACTCGTTCACGATATTGGGCAGCAGCAGGCCCACGATGCGCATCCGGTCGCCCCGCATCGCGGTGGCGGCGGCGCTGCGCACATAGCCCAGCTCCTCGGCGCGTTTCAGCACCGCCTCGCGCGTTTCCTTCTGCACGTTGGGGTGATTCGACAGCGCCCGCGACACCGTCATGTGCGAGATGCCAAGATCGCGGGCGATGGATTTTATCGTGACACGGGTGGGCACTGTGGTCCTTTCTTTTCGACCTCCTAGCACCGATCTCAATCGCAGTCTTGACACAAATCGTGGATTCGACGACATATGTTCACGTGAACAATGTGCCAGCAACTGCCCGACGGATCCCAAGATGATCGCCTGCGACCTCGACCCCGACACGCTGACGGCCCGCTGCCGCGCCCTGATCGAAGAGCTGGGCCTCGGCCGGGCCGCGGATGTGGGTGCGGTCACGCCGCTGACCGGCGGCGTCGCCTCGGACATCGCGCGGGTCGAGCTGGGCGGCCGGGCGCTTTGCGTGAAATTCGCGCTGCCGCGGCTGCGGGTGGCGGCGGACTGGCGCGCGCCGGTGCATCGCAACGCCGCCGAATATGCCTGGCTGAGCGTCGCCGCGCAGGTCTGTCCCGACAGCGCCGTGGCGCTGCTGGGCCGCTCGGAGACGCAGCACGGCTTCGCCATGGAGTACTTGGAGGGGCAGGGGGTCACCCTGTGGAAGGCCGCGCTGCTGGAGGGCCGCGCCCGGGGCGGCGAGGCGGGGCAGGTGGCGGACCTGCTGGGCCGGATCCACGCGCAGTCCGCCACGCCCGGCTTCGACCGCACCCCTTTCGACAACCGCAAGGATTTCTACGCCCTGCGGATCGAGCCCTACCTGGTCGAGGCCGGCCGCGTCCATCGCGACCTGGCCGACCCGCTGCGCGCCCTGGCGGCGATGCTTTACGACAGCGCGCAGGTGCTGGTGCATGGCGATGTCAGCCCCAAGAACATCCTCTTCCGCGACAGCGGGCCGGTGCTGCTGGATGCCGAATGCGCCACGATGGGCGATGCCAGTTTCGACCTGTCCTTCTGCCTCAACCACCTCGTGCTGAAGGCCGCGCATCTGCCGGGCAGCCGCGCGCTGCTGGGGGCCGAGATCGCGTCCTTCTGGCAGGCCTACGCCCCGCATGTCACGTGGGAGCCAGCCGCGGCGCTCGAGGCGCGGGTCTGCCGCCTGCTGCCGGGGCTGATGCTGGCCCGGCAGCAGGCGGCAAGTCGCCGGTCGAGTACCTTGCCCCCGCCACGCGGGCGCAGGTCCGCGCCCTGTCGCGGCAGCTGATCGCGCAGCCCGTGACGCGGCTGGAGGATCTGCGCCGAACCATCTTCGAACATCTGGAAGGAGCGGTCACGTGACACGCATCGCAGCGGTAAAGGGCCGCCGGGTCTGGGACAGCCGGGGCAACCCCACGGTCGAGGTGGATGTCGTGCTGGAGGGCGGGGCGCTTGGCCGGGCCATCGCACCCGCCGGGGCGTCGCGCGGCACGCGCGAGGCGATCGACCTGCGCGATGGCGGCGACCGGCTGCGCGGCAAGGATGTGGCCCGCGCCGTGGCCAGCGTGAACGGCCCGATCGCGGCGGCGCTGGTGGGGCGCGAGGTGGCCGACCAGGCCGGGGCGGATGCGGCGATGCTGGCGCTCGATCCCTCGCCGCTCAAGGCAAGCCTTGGCGGCAATGCCACGGTGGCGGCCTCGCTGGCGGTGCTGCATGCCGCGGCGGCCGGGGCAGGGCGCCCGCTCTGGCAGCACGTGGCCGAGCATTACGGCACCACGCCCAGCCTGCCGCTGCCCGAGATCCAGATCTTCGGTGGCGGGGCCCATGCCGGGCGGCGCGTCGACATCCAGGACTTCATGATCATGGTGCCCGGCGCGCGCGATTTCGACGAGGTGATGGAGATCACCAGCGCGGTCTATTTCGCCGCCGGCGACATCATGGCGCGCAAGGGCCGGCTGGCCGGCGTGGCGGACGAGGGCGGCTGGTGGCCGCAGTTCGACAGCAACGAGGAGGCGCTGGAGACGCTGGTTGCCGCGATCGAGCTGGCCGGCGAGACACCCGGCGACCGGGTGGTGATCTCGCTCGACATCGCGGCCAGCGAGTTCGGGCAGGGCGGGCGCTACCGGCTGGCGCTGGAGGATCGCGAGATGGGCTCGCAGGCGCTGATCGACATGCTGGGCGGCTGGCTGGACAGCTATCCCATCGCCTCGATCGAGGACCCTGTGGGCGAGGACGACCCCGAGGCCATGGCCGCCTTCACCCGCCGGTTCGGCGACCGGGTGCAGATCATCGGCGACGACTACCTTGTGACCAATGCCCAGCTTGTCGACGAGGCCGCGGCCGCCGGCGCCTGCAACGCGGTGCTGGTCAAGGTCAACCAGGCCGGCACGGTCAGCGAAAGCATCGACACCTTCCGCGCGGCGCGGGGCCGGGGCTGGGGCGCCATCGTCTCGGCCCGCTCGGGCGAGACCGAGGATGTCTCGATCAGCCACCTGGCCACCGGGCTGGGCGGCGGGCAGCTCAAGGTCGGCTCGTTCACGCGGTCCGACCGGATGGCGAAATGGAACGAATGCCTGCGCATCGCCGAGAGGCTGGGGCAGGGGGCCTTTGTCGGGGGCGCGCCGCTGGCGGGCACCTGGTGGGGCGCGAGACAGAAGGAAACCACATGAAACTGATGCGCTATGGCGACCGGCACGGGGCCAAGACACCCTGCGTGCTGGACCCGCAGGGGCAGGCGCGGGACGTCTCCTCGATCGTCGAGGATTTCGGGCCGAGGACGCTCTCGCCCGAGCTGATGGAGCGGCTGCGCGCCGCCGATCTCTCGGCCCTGCCGGTGGTGCAGGGGGGCCGCGTCGCGCCGCCCACCGCGCAGCCCTTCAACATCTGGTGCGTCGGGCTGAACTATTCCGACCATGCCGCCGAGGCGGGCATGGCCATCCCCGACGAGCCGATCCTGTTCAACAAGGCCACCGGCACCTATTGCGGGCCCTTCGACGACATCCTGCACGCGCCGAAGATGACCAAGCTGGACTGGGAGGTCGAGCTGGGCATCGTGATCGGCAAACCGGCGCTCAACATCGACAAGGCCGAGGCGATGGATCACGTGGCGGGCTTTGTCGTGGTCAATGACATCAGCGAACGTGCCTGGCAGCTGGAACGCGCGGGGCAATGGGTCAAGGGCAAGTCCTTCCCCAATTTCTGCCCCACCGGCCCCTGGCTGGTCACCCCGGACGAGCTGGGCGACGTGCAGTCCCTGGACATGTGGCTGGAGGTGAACGGCGCCCGCAAGCAGAGCGGCAGCACGTCGACGATGATCTTCGACGTGGCGACCATCGTCTCCTACATGAGCGAGTTCGCCCGGCTGGAGCCCGGCGACCTGATCTGCACCGGCACGCCGCCGGGCGTCGGCGCGGGGATGGACCCGCAGGAATGGCTGTCGGTCGGTGACGAGGTCCGCCTCGGGATCGACGGGCTGGGCGCGCAGAAACAGAGGGTCGTGGCGCTCTAGGCGCCGCTTGCCGAAACACGGGGCCGCCTGCGTCTTGCGATGTTCACGTTAACACGACGCGCGGCCGAGATACTGGGACACTTCAGGGAGGATACCATGACGAAGATGATGACGGGCCTTCTGGCCGGAACCGCGGCGCTCTGCCTTGGCCTGCAGGCGCAGGCCGAGCCAAAGACCAACATGCTGCACCAGTGGCATTCCGGCTCCAATGCCGAGGCGATCAACAAGCTGGGCGAGATGTACGAAGCGGCCGGCGGCAGCTGGAACCAGACCGCCGTGCCGGGCCATACCTCGAACACGATCGCGCGGCTGCGCGCCGACGTGATCTCGGGCAACCCGCCCTCGGCCGTGCAGCTGAAGGGCCCCGAGATCGGCGAATGGGCCAAGACCGGGCTGACCGCCAATCTCAACGACCTGGCCGCCGAGGAGAACTGGGAAGAGGTGGTCGCGCCCGAGCTGGTCTCGGTCATGAAGCCGCGCGGCGAATGGGTCGCGGCGCCGATGAACATCCACCGCATCGACTGGATGTGGGCCAGCAAACCCGCGATGGAGGCGGTGGGCGCCACCGAGCTGCCCACCACCTGGGACGAGTTCAACGCCATCGCCGGGAAGATGGCGGAGCAGGGGATCATCCCCGTCGCCCATGGCGGGCAGGACTGGATCGACGGCACGCTGTTCGAGATCATCGTGCAGGGCATCTCGACCGAGCTGTTCCGCGAGGCCTTCATCGAGATGGATCTCGACGCGCTGCAGGGCGAAGAGATGCAGGCCGCCTTCGACCAGCTGCGCCTGATGGTGGGCTGGATGGATGACGCCTTTCCCGGACGCGGCTGGGAGGAGCCGCTGCGCATGATGGCCGAGGGCGAGGCCGGGTTCTACTTCCACGGCGACTGGGCGATCGGCACGATGAACGCCGCCGGCTACGAATACGATGTCGATTATCTCTGCGCCGGCGCGCCGATGAACAGCGGCCAGCCGGGCTATATCCTGAACTCGGACTCGGTGGTCTTCTTCGAGCAGAGCCGCGAGGATTACATCGAGGGGCAGAAGCTGCTGGCCTCGACCATCATGACGCCGGAATTCCAGAAGGTGTTCAACGTCACCAAGGGTTCCATCCCGGCGCGGATGGATGTCGAGCTGGGCGAGGATTTCAACCCCTGCCAGCGCCAGAACCTGCAGGATCTGCGCGCCGCGGCCGAGGCCGGCACGGTGGTGCGCTCGATGGCGCACAACATGGCTGTGCCCGAGAAGTTCCGCAAGGCGATGTTCACCGTGATCTCGGAGTTCATCACCTCGGACATGGACAGCCAGACCGCCGCCCGCCGCATGGCCGAGGCCGTCATCAACGAGTACTGACCCACGCCGCCCGGGCCGTCGCGCAAGCCGGCCCGGGCCTGTCTTACAGGAGACGGCCATGCCCTCTGCCCCCCATGCGGCGGATTTCCGGCCACGTCCGAAAAGCCGTGCGCGGCGGATCTCGGAACTCGTGCCGCTGGCGGTCCTGCTGCCCACGCTGATCACCACGGGGATCTACATCTTCGTCTTCGTGATCTGGAACATCTACCTGTCGCTGACCTCGTCGACGCTGCTGCCGGTCTACGATTTCGCCGGCTTCGACGCCTATACCCGGCTGTGGCGCAACCCGCGCTGGACCACCGGGGTGTGGAACCTGGCGCTGTTCGGGCTGCTCTATATCGGGCTGACCACGCTGGTGGGCGTGGTCCTGGCCATCCTGATGGACCAGAAGGTGCGGGGCGAGAACCTGCTGCGCTCGATCTTCCTCTACCCGATCGCGATTTCCTTCGTGGTGACCGGCACCACCTGGCAATGGATCCTCAACCCCTCGACCGGGCTGGAGGCCTTCGTCAAGCAGCTGGGCTGGCAGGGTTTCGAGATGGGGCTGATCACCAGCCGCGAGACCGCGATCTATGCCGTGGTGATCGCCGCGGTCTGGCACGCGGCGGGCTTTGTCATGGTCATGGTGCTGGCCGCGCTGCGCGGCGTCGAACGCGACCTGGTCAAGGCCGGGCAGATCGACGGCGCGCCCATGCTGCGGATCTATCGCCGCATCGTGCTGCCGGCGATCTGGCCGGTGCTGATCTCGGTGCTGATCATCCTGCTGCAATTCGCCATCAAGACCTTCGACCTCGTGCTGGCGCTGACCCATGGCGGGCCGGGCATCTCGACCACCTTCCCCGCGATCTTCGTCTATGACCGGCTGTTCGCCGCGGGCGAGCTGGCGCAGGGCGCCGCGGCGGCGGTCTGGATGCTGATCGGGCTGGTCGTGGTCTTCCTGCCGGTGCTGGCGCTGAACTGGGCGCTGAAGCGCCGGAAAGGGGGCGCGGCATGACCGTGGCCGATACTCATATCCCCGACCTGACGCGGCGCAAGCCGCGCAGCGCGGGCCAGATCGCCGGGCGCGTCGCGCTCTATGCCGTGCTGCTCGTGATGGCGGGCTTCGTGCTGATGCCGCTGGCGGTGATCGCGCTGAACTCGGTCCGCGTGAACGAGGACATCCTGCGCGAAAGCTTCATCGGCTGGCCCACGCGGCTCACGCTCGAGAACTGGGGCACCGCCTGGTCCACCGCCTGCATCAATGCCAGCTGCACCGGGGTGAAGCCCTATTTCTGGGCCTCGATGCTGATGGTGGTGCCGGCCACGGTGATCTCGACCGCGGTGGGGCTGCTCAACGGCTTTGCCCTGACCAAGTGGCGCATGCCCTGTGCCGACGTGATCTTCGTCTGCATCACCATCGGGGTCTTCCTGCCGCCGCAGGTGGTGCTGCTGCCCTGGGCCATCGCGCTGTCCTGGCTGGGGCTGGCCAAGTCGCTGACGGGTCTGGCGCTGGTGCACATCATCCAGGGCACCTGCTTCACCACGCTGTTCTGCCGCAACTACATGATCAACCTGCCCGACGACCTGATCCGCGCGGCGCAGATCGACGGGGCAGGGTTCTTCCGCACCTTTTGGCGCATCGTGCTGCCGCTCTCGCCGCCGATCATCATCGTCACGGTGATCTGGCAATTCACCTTCATCTGGAACGAATTCCTCTTCGCCGTCACCTTCAGCAGCTCGGATTTCCGGCCCATCACCGCCGCGCTGATGAGCCTGAACGCCGACGATACCGGCGTCAGCGAATACGGGTTCGGCTCGGCCGCGGTGCTGATCGCCGCGATCCCGCCGCTCGTCATCTATTTCCTCGGCGGCCGGTATTTCGTCCGGGGCCTCACGCAGGGAGCCGTCAAGTAATGGCCAGTCTTTCGATCGAGACCATCTGGAAAGCCTATGGCGACGTGATCGCGCTGCGCGACATCAACCTCGAGATCGCCGATGGCGAATTCGTGGTGCTGGTCGGGCCCTCGGGCTGCGGCAAGTCGACCCTTCTGTCGATCATCGCCGGGCTCGAGGACACGTCCCACGGGGCGCTGCACCTGGGCGCGCGGGATGTCACCGACCTGTCGCCCAAGGACCGCAACATCGCGCTGGTCTTCCAGAGCTACGCGCTCTACCCCACGATGACGGTGCGCCAGAACATCACCTTCGGGCTGGAGAACCGCCGCGTGCCCAGGGACGAACAGGCCCGCGCCGTGGCCGAGGTGGCGAAGCTGTTGCAGATCGAGCCGCTTCTGGACCGCAAGCCGGCACAGCTCTCGGGCGGGCAGCGCCAGCGCGTCGCCATGGGCCGGGCGCTGGTGCGCGACCCCGACCTCTTCCTCTTCGACGAGCCGCTGTCCAATCTCGACGCCAAGCTGCGCGTCGAGATGCGCACCGAGATGAAGAAGCTGCACAAGCGGCTGGGCCAGACCATCGTCTATGTCACCCATGACCAGGTCGAGGCGATGACGCTCTCGGACCGGATCGTGGTGATGAACGGGGGCGAGATCCAGCAGGTGGCCGATCCCGACACGATCTACCGCAAGCCGGCGAACCTGTTCGTGGCGGGCTTCATCGGCTCGCCCGCGATGAACTTCCTCGATGTCGAGATCACCGGCCGGCCGGGCGAGCTCTCGGCGGTGCTGCCGGGGCCGTCCCCCGTCACCCTGCCGCTGGGCGCCACGCGCGACGAGCTGACGCCGTATCTCGGCCGCCGCGTGACGCTGGGCATCCGCCCCGAGCATCTGCGCCCCGGCGGCGACGGGCTGCCGCTGGACTGCACCGTCGAGGTGGTCGAGCCCACCGGCCCCGACACGATGCTGGTGCTGGACATGGCGGGCCACGCGCTGGTCGCGGTGACCCCGGCCGAGTACCGCCCGGCCGAGGACAGCCGGATCACCCTGGCGCTGCAGATCGACGAGGCGAGCGTCTTCGATCCCGAAACCGGGCGCCGCATCGCGCGCGCCGAGGAGGGCGCCGCGGTCGAGACCCTCGCGGCCCGGCGCCGCGCCTGAGACCACACAAGGACACCGGACATGAACCAACTGGATCTCGACGGCAAGCGCGCCGTCATCACCGGCGGCGCCCGCGGCATGGGCTTTGCCATCGCGCAGCGCCTGCTGGACAGCGGCGCCGCGGTCACGCTCTGGGACATCAACGCCGGCGCGCTTGCCCGGGCCGAGACCGCGCTGGCCGGGCGCGGCCCGGTGGGCCATGACGTGGTCGATGTCTCGGATTACGCCTCGGTCGAGGCGGGCGCGCAGGCCGCCGCCGGGCGCATGGGCGGGATCGACCTGCTGGTCAATTCCGCCGGGATCGCCGGGGTGAACCTGCCGGTCACCGACTACCCGCTCGACACCTGGGCCGCGGTGATGAATGTCAACCTGACCGGCATCTTCCACACCTGCCGCGCACTGGTGCCCTACATGGCGCGGGCCGATTACGGGCGCATCGTCAACATCGCCTCGATCGCGGGCAAGGACGGCAACCCCAACGCCTCGGCCTACTCGGTCTCCAAGGCGGGGGTGATCGCGCTGACCAAGAGCCTCGGCAAGGAGCTGGCGCAAAGCGGCATCCGCGTCAACGTGGTCTGCCCGGCGGTCATCCGGACCGAGATGCTGGAGGACGTGACCGAGGAACAGATCGGCTACATGCTGGCCAAGATTCCGATGGGCCGCATGGGCACGGTCGAAGAGATCGCCGCCATGGTCGGCTGGATGTGCAGCGCCGAATGCTCCTACACCACCGGCGCCGTCTTCGACCTCTCCGGCGGCCGCGCCACCTACTGACCGGCGGGTCGGGGCGCGGCCCGTGTGAGAGGGGCCGCGCGACCTCAGCCGGTCAGCAGCGCGTCGGTATCGGCGCCGAGCGCCGGGGCGGCGGCGGGGTTCTGCAGGGTGCTTCCGTCGATACGGATGGGGCAGCGGGTGGTGCGGGCCTCGTCGCCCTCTGCGGTGCGGATTGTCTGCACCGGGTCCAGCGCGGCGAAGCCCTCGGACCGGGTGAAGGCCGGCCAGTCCAGCACCGGGGCGCACCAGATCCCTGCGGGTTCGAGGATGTCCAGCCAGTGCTGCACCGGCCGCGTGGCCAGCACCTCGCCGACCACGGCCTTGATCTCGTCCAGCCGGGCAAAGGCGTCGTCCTGCGGGAATGCGGCGATCCGCGGCGCGTCCAGCAGCTCGGCCAGCCGGGCCAGCGGCGCCATGGCCAGCGCCATCCAGCCATCGCCCGCGCGGTACACGCCGTAGGGGGCGGGCTGGTAGGGGTTGGCATTGCCCTGCGCGTGGCGCATCGGGGCGGCGCCGCTGTCGTCGTTCAGGAAACAGGTCAGCTGTTCGAAGGTCATGTCGAGCGCGGCCGACATCAGGTCGACCTCGACCAGCCCGCCGCGCCCGGTGATGCCGCGCCGCACCAGGCAGGCGAGGATCCCCTGCACCAGGTGCCCCGCCGTGGCCACGTCGAGCATGGCGAAACCGGTGGGCACCGGCCCGTCGGCCGCGTTGCCGTTCAGCCAGGCGATGCCCGAGAGCGCCTGCACCAGCAGGTCCTGCCCCGGCTTGTCGCGCCACGGGCCGGAGGTGCCGTAGCCGGTCACCGAGCCGTAGACCAGCCGCGGGTTCAGCGCCTGCACCTCGGCAAAGCCCAGCCCGATCCGCTCCATCACGCCGGGGCGGAAATTGTGGATCATCACGTCGGCCCCGGCGACCAGCGCGCGCACCCGGTCGAGATCGGCGGGCTGCTTGAGATCGGCGGCGACGCTCTTCTTGCCGCGGTTGAAGGTGTGGAAGACAAGGCTGTCGCCCCCCAGCCGCTGGTCGTTGACCACCATGGACCGGCACAGGTCGCCGCCCTGCGGGCGCTCGACCTTGATCACCTCGGCGCCCAGGTCGCTCAGCCGCAGCGCCGCCACCGGGCCGGCGAGGAATTGCGCGAAATCCAGAACGCGAAGGCCGGCAAGCGGCAGGGCGGTCGTGTCGGGGGTCATGGGATGTCCTTGTCAGGAGGTGAGCGCGGGCCCGTGCGGGCTGCTCTCGGGGTTGAAGCCAAGCGCGCGGGACAGGTCCAGCGCGGTCAGACGGATGGTGGCCAGCGTGTCCTCGGCGGTGGCGCCCTCGCCCAGCTGGCGGATGAAGCCCGAGGTGATCGCCGCGACCACGCCGCGCGCGTCGAAGACCGGCACGCAGAGGTTGCGCACCCCGGCGATCATCGTGCTGGGCACGTCCTCGAACCCGTCGGCGCGGATCCGGGCCAGCCGGTCGCGCAGCGCCTCGCGCGCATCCTCGGGCTGGCGGGCGATGTGGCGCGCCTGCGTGTCGGCGTCCGAGAAGGCCAGGATCACGTGACCCGAACTGGTCTGGGCGACCGGGAACAGCGCGCCGGTGCGCACCGCGTAGCCGGCGGGCAGGGGGCTTTGCACCGATGTCAGCACCAGCACGTTCTCGCGGTTGAGCACGCCCAGGTGGCAGGATTGCTTGGTGCGCGCGGCGATCCGCTCCATCAGCGGCAGCGCGGCATGGATCAGCCGCTCGGTCGGGTCGTGGCGATGCGACAGCTCGAACAGTTTCAGCGTCAGCGCATAGCGGCTGGTCTGCGGGTCCTGCCGCAGGTAGCCGCGCTCGGTCAGGTAGATGACCACGCGGTAGATCTCGCCCATGGTGCGCCCCAGCGCGTCGACGATCTCGTTCATGGTCATGCCGGCGGGCGCGTCCGTCAGCAGTTCCAGTATGTCGAGCGCCTTCTCGACGGCCGGCACGGTGGATTTCTTCCTGGTCTCGTCGGGCTTGGTCATGGCTCATCCCCTGGCTGCGTCCCGCGCAGTCTGGCCTGTTCCGCCTTGGCGAAACAGAGGGACATGAGCTCGTTCTCGTTGCGCAGGCCCTGTTCCAGCGTCAGGTCCATGGCGCCGCGCACCGCCGCCTTGACCGCCTGCGTGGCATGCGGGGCATATCCGGCGATCTGCGCGGCGAGCGCGCGGGCGCGGGTCAGCTCCTCGCCCGGGTCGACGAGGTACTCAATCATGCCCATGCGCGCGGCCTCCTCGGCATCGAACCGGTCGCCGGTCAGCAGGTATTTCATCGCCTGTCCCGGCCCGCAGAGCCGGGTCAGGTGCTGCGCCGCGCCGCCCGCGCCGTTCCAGCCCAGCGTGACCTCGGGGGCCGAGAAGACGGCGGACCGCGCCACGACGCGCAGGTCGCAGGCCAGCGCGATCTCGAGGCCCCCGCCAAGCGCCCAGCCCTTGACCGCCGCGATGGCGGGCTTGCGCAGCGACAGGATGGGCGGGATGTAGTCGAAGCGGTTGCGCCAAGCCCAGAAATCCGCGTAGCCCTCCAGCGCCTTGACGTCCGAGCCCGCGCAGAAGGCACGGTCGCCCGCGCCGCGGAAGATCACCGCGTGGACGGCTTGCGTCTCGTTCACCTCGGCGCAGGCGGCGGCGATCTGGCGGTACATGGCGGGGGTCAGCGCATTGTGCTTGGCCGGGCGGTCCAGCACGATCTCGGCGACGGGGCCGTCGGTCTCAAGGCGCACCGCGCCGTCGGGGGTCTGGGTCATGGGAGGGCCTCAGTCGAATTGCAGGTTGGGCAGCCAGAGCGAGAGCTGCGGCAGGTAGGTCAGCACGATCAGCATCCCGAAGAGCACCGCGTAGAAGGGCAGGGCGGCGCGGATGAACTGCCCGATCGGCGTGCCGGTGACCGAGCAGGTGGTGAACATCAGCGTGCCCAGCGGCGGCGTCACGCCCGCCACGGTCAGGTTGAACACCATGACGATGCCGAAATGCACCGGGTCGACGCCCAGTTTCGTCACCACGGGCACCAGGATCGGGGTCAGCAGGATCAGCGCGGCCGAGCCCTCGATGAACATGCCGGCAAGGATCAGCAGCAGGTTGATGACCAGCAGCAGCGCCAGCGGGTTGTCGGTCAGCGCCAGCATCGCCGTGGCGACCTGCGCGGGGATCTGCTCCCATGTCATGTAGAAGCCGAAGGCATTGGCGGTGCAGATCACCAGCAGGATCACCGCGGTGGCCTGCATGGTCTGTTCCAGGATGGGGCGCAGATGCGCCAGCTTCAGCTCGCCATGGGCCAGCCCCACCAGCACGGCGAAGAGCACCGCCATGGCGCCCGCCTCGGTCGGGGTGAAGAACCCCAGCCGGATGCCCATGACGATGCCCACCGGCACCAGCAGCGCCAGGAAGGCGCCGCGGAACCGCACCGCCCGCGCAGACCAGGCCAGAGGCGCGTCGAAGGCCGGGCGCAGCCCCAGCTGGCGGGCGCGCAGCGCCACCGCGCCCATCATCGCGGCGCAGATCACCACGCCCGGCACCACGCCGGCCAGGAACAGCCGCCCGATCGAGACATCGCCCATGAAACCGTAGAGGATCAGCCCGATCCCCGGCGGGATGATGACCGAGATGATCGCCGAACAGGCCGTCACCGCGCTGGAAAAGGCCGGGTCATAGCCGCGCTGCGTCATCTCCGGGACCAGCACCTTGGACTGCATCGCCGCATCGGCATTGGCCGAGCCCGACACCCCGCCCATCAGGGTCGACAGCAGCACGTTGACCTGCGCCAGCCCGCCCGGCCAATGGCCGGTCATGGATTCGGCAAAGCCCATCATGCGCCGCGTGATGCCGGCAAAGTTCATCACCACGCCCGTCATCACGAAGAGCGGCACGGCCAGCAGCGGAAAGGAATGGGTCACCGCCACCATGCGCTGCACGAAGATCTCGGGCGGCATCGTGCCCGAGGTCAGGAAGAAGACCAGCGCCGCCATGCCGATGGCCAGCGCGACCGGGATGCCGATGGCGATGCCCAGCAGCAGGATCAGGACGGGCAGGGTGCTCATGGCGCGGTCTCCGCCGCCGCGCCCGTGCCCGCCCCGTTCAGCCCCAGCAGGCGCAGCGCCTGCGTCACGGCCATGCCGGCAAAGGCGATCACCGCGGCGAGGTAGACCCAGGAAAACGGGATATCCAGCACCGGCGAGGGCCGTGTCGCGCCCTTCTGCATCATCACCGCGCTCAGCCAGGTGACATAGGCCAGGAAGGCCAGCGTGGCGAGATCGGCCAGCAGGCCCAGCAGGCGCCGCACCCGGCCGGGCAGCAGGTCGACCAGCAGGGTGACGCGGATGTGGCGGCCCTGCCGATGCGCGGTCATGGCCCCGATGAAGACCACCCTGGTGAACAGGATGCCCGACAGCTCGGTGGTCCAGACGGCGGGCTTCTCGGTGACGTAGCGGGTCAGCACGCCCCAGAGCACGGAGCCGGTCAGCACGGCGAGGGCGGAGAAGCTGACCAGCGTTTTGGCGCGGTGCAGCCATGTCGCTAGGCGTTGCATGATCGCTCCTTTCATCCCGGGCGCAGCGCGCGCCCGGGTCGGTTGCACCGGGATCAGTTGTCGAGGATGGCGCGGACGCGGTCGTAGAGACCGTCGGACCACTCGGGGAACTTGTCATAGACCCCGGCGGTGGCCTCCTGGAAGGCGGCGACATCCACGTCGCGGTTGAAGGTTACGCCCTCGGCTTCCAGCCTGGCGATCCATTCCTCTTCGGAGTTGAGCATCAGGTCGGTCATGAAGACGCCCGCGGCGATCGCCTTTTCGTTCATGACCTGCTGCACCTCCGCGGGCAGGGCGGCGAAGGTGTCGGCATTCATGATCAGCCCGGTGAAGCCCTTGAAATGCCCGGTGAGCGAGATCGTGTCCTTGGTCTCGTAGAGCTTGGCACCGTAGAGCGAGGGCAGCGGCGCCTCGGCCCCGTCCACCACGCCCGAGGAGAGCGCGGAATAGACCTCGCCCCAGGCGACCTGGGTGGGCCGCGCGCCCATGGCGTCGAAGGTCTCGACCCACATGATGTTGGGCGGCGTGCGGAAGGTCATGCCGGCGGTGTCGGCGGGGCTGGAGATCGGTTTGTCGGACAGCATGTGGCGCGACCCGAAGAGCCAGTTCAGCGCCAGAAGCTCGATCCCCGCCTCCTCGCGCAGCCGGTCCTTGAGCTCGGCATAGAGGTCGCTGTCCACGATCTTGGCGAAATCGCGCGGGTCATCCATCAGGTAGGGCCCGCCCAGCACGCCGAAATCGGCCACGAAATCCGACAGGTAGCCGGGATCCGAGACCGAGATCACCGGCGCGCCGGCGCGGATCTGCTCGAACACCTCGGGGTTGGAGCCTAGCTGCGCATTGGGAAAGATCGGGATCTCGACCGCGCCATCGGTGCGCTCGGCGACCTTCTGCACGAAATGCTCCATCGCCTCGTGAACCGGCTCCTTGTCCGAGGTCACGTGGGCCAGGCGGAACGTGTAGTCGGCGGCGCTTGCGCCCAGCGGGGTCAGGGCCAGCAGCGCAGCCGCGATCAGGCGGCCGCAGGGGCCGGTGCGAATGGTCATCATGTCCTCCTCCATCAGCTCGGCATCCGGGCCATGGCGCCCACTGCCGGTCACTGGCCTATCACGGATATTCCACATGTCAAAACAATTTGCATACTTGAAAACAGGCGGCGCAATCGGCAGTGTGGCGCCCATTGCAGGATTCGGACGTTCGGAAGGGAGGGCGCATGAAGCTGACCGGCATGACCTGGGATCATCCCCGCGGCTACGACCCGGTGGTGGCCGCCTCGCAGGCCTACGCGGCGCAGACCGGGGTCGAGATCACCTGGGACAAGCGCTCTCTGCAGGCCTTCGCCGATGCGCCGATCGAGGATCTGGCCGCGCGCTATGACTTCATCGTGCTGGACCATCCGCATGTGGGCCAGATCGCCGAGACCGGCGCGCTGCTGCCGCTGCCGGCGCCCGCGGATGCCGCGGCCTCGCTGGGCGGCTCGGCGGAAAGCTACCTGTGGCAAGGGCAATGCTGGGCCTATGCCCTGGACGCGGCCTGCCAGATGGCCGCGTACCGGCCCGACATGGGCACGCCGCTGCCGCGGACCTGGGAGGAGTTCCTTGCCGAGGACGCGGCGCGGTTTCGCCCGCTGACGCCGTTGCTGCCGGTGGATGCCTTCGACATGCTGATGACGCTGGTGGCCGGCCGGGGCGAAGAGGATCTGCCCCATGACGACCGGCATTTCGTGTCCCCGGAAAACGGCGCCTACGCGCTGCGCATCCTGCGCGCGCTCTACCGGCTGGGCCCCGACGAACAGGTCGACATGAACCCGATCAGGGTGCTGGAGGCGCTGACCACGACGCAGGAGTTTGCCTGTTCGCCCTGCCTGTTCGGCTATGTGAACTACGTCCGGCCGGGGTTCCGCCCGCACCCGGTGCGCTATTTCGACCTGCCGCTCTGCGCCGGGGCGTCACGTCCGCGGGGGATCCTGGGCGGCGCGGGGATCGGCGTCTCGGCCCGGACCGGCGCACCCGAGGCGGCGCTGCGCTTCGCGCAATGGATCACGTCCGAGCCGGTGCAGTCAGGGGTCTACCTGGCCCATAACGGCCAGCCCGCCAACCGCCACACCTGGCTGGCGCAGGCGGAGGATCCGCAGCAGGCCGGCTTTTTCCGGGACGGGTTCCACACGATCGACAATGCCTGGACCCGGCCGCGCGCGCCCTGGTTCCTCGGCTTCGTGGACGCGGTCTGTGCCATCATGCCGGATTTCTTTCGCAAGCCGATCCCCGAGGAGGCCTTCCTCGGGCAGATCGACATGCTCTACCGCCATCACCTGCAGGAGGCCTGACCCATGCCCACAGCCGTCATCACCGGGGGAAACAAGGGGCTGGGCCTGGCCCAGACGCAGCGCTTCATCGAGGCGGGGTTTGACGTGTATGTCGTTGCCCGCAGCCGCGCCGAGGTCGACACGACCGGCGCGCAGTTCATCGAATGCGACATCGCCGCCGACCGTGCCGCGGACTGGCTGGCCGATCTGCACGGGCGCGTGGGCCCCATCGCGGCGCTGGTCAACAATGCCGGGGTGCACCTGAAGAAACCGGTCTGGGACGTGGCGCCGGACGAGCTTGACCGCGTGCTCGACATCAACCTGCGCGCCATGTTCGCGGCCTGCGGCCGCTATGTCGCGCTGCATCGCGACACCGGCGGCGCCATCGTCAACATCGCCTCGATGGGGGCGGTGATGGCGCTGCCCTCGGCCGCCGCCTACGTGACCGCCAAGACCGGCGTCGTGGGCCTGACCCGCTCGGTCGCCGTGGATGCCGCGCCCTTCGGCATCCGCTGCAACGCGGTCAGCCCCGGCTTCATCGACACCGACATGACCCGCGCGGTGCTGGCCAAGGACCCGGCCCGGCGCGAGCGGATCGAGGGGCGCATCCCCTCTCACCAGTTCGGCACGCCGGCCAATGTGGCCGATGCCGTCTTCTACCTTGCCTCGGACCGCGCGGCCTATGTGAACGGCGTCAACCTGCCGGTCGATGGCGGCTACGCGGTCGGGTTCTGAAAGGACGCCCATGCTTCAGACAAAACTCACCGCCGCCGAAACCGTCGATACCGCGCCGCAACAGGCCGGGCCGATCCCGGAGGGCCATGTGCGGCTGCGCCTGGCCGTGGCCAGCCTCTGCGGCACCGACCTGCATTACTATGCGCATTTCGCCAATGCCGGCTTCCGGTTGCAGAACCCGGTGACGCTGGGCCACGAGGCCTGCGCCTATGTGACGGACCCCAACGGCTCGGACCTGCGGGCGGGGCAACTGGTCGCGCTGAACCCGATCATGAATTGCGGGGTCTGCGTCGCCTGTCAGCGGGGCGAGGAAAACCTCTGCACCGCCAAGAAGTTTCCCGGCTCGGCCACCACCGTGCCGCATCTCGACGGGTTCTTCCGCGAGGTGATCGACCACCCGGCGCGCTGCTGCCGCCCGGTGGCCGACGGCGTGAACCCGCGCCACCTGACCTTTGCCGAGCCCCTGGCCTGCGCGCTGCACAGCCTGAACAAGGGTGGCGTCTCGGCCGGCCAGCAGGTGCTGGTGACGGGCTGCGGGCCGATGGGGCTTCTGGCGATCGCCGGGGCAGCGGCGCGCGGCGCGCATGTGACCGCGCTGGACCTGCGGCCCGGCGCGGTCGAGGTCGCTTGGAAGGCGGGGGCCGAGACGGGGTTCGTCGTCGGGCAGGTCGACGAGGCAGAGCTGGAGAAGCGCTTCGACGTGGTGGTCGAGGCCTCGGGCGCGATCCCGGCGGTCAACACCGCGCTCAAGGCGGTGCGGCCCAAGGGGCGCGTCTCGATCCTGTCCAACATCCAGCCGCGCGATGCGCAGGTGATGCTGCACCTCGTGATGCTGAAAGAGATCGAGATTACCGGCTCCTTCCAGTTCAACCGCGAATTCGAAGCGGCGGTGCAGCTGGTCGAATCCGGCGCCGTGGATTTCGACGCGCTGACCGCCGCCAGCTTTCCGCTGGCACAGGCAGGGGATGCGCTGGCGCTGATGGCGGCCGGGGGCGCCTTTGGCAAGATCCTGCTGCTGGGGCAGGCGGCGCCCTGATCTTGTCGGACAAGCTGCGCGGCGTTCCGCGCGTATTGACAGGGAAACGCGCATGATGTGTCAGTACTCGGGATATTTGGTCATACCAAAAGCGCAAGGGGGAGGCGCCGGATGCAGGAATACGATCACATCGTCGTCGGCGGAGGCTCGGCCGGGTCGGTCGCCGCCGCAAGGCTGGTCGAGGGCGGGGCGCGTGTGCTGCTGCTGGAGGGCGGCCACCACCACCGCCACCCGCTGCTGGACATGCCGCCGGGCGTCTTCAAGCTGCTCAAGAACGGCTCGAAATTCTTCGAGACCCACAAGAGCACGCCGCAGCCGCAGCTGGGCGGGCGCCAGACCGAGATCCCGCAGGGCAACGTGCTGGGCGGCGGCTCCACCGTGAACGGGCAGGCCTATGTGCGCGGTCGGCCGCAGGATTACGACGCCTGGCACGAGATCCTGCGCGGCGACAATGACGGGGTCAGCTGGGCCTGGGCGGATGTGCTGCCGCATTTCCGGCGGCTGGAGGGCAACCGCAAGTTCAACGACGCCTATCATGGGTGCGACGGCCCGCTGGTGGTCTCGGACCCCGGCCATGTCGACGACATGGCGCGCTGGTTCGTGCAGGCGCTGCAGGCACAGGGCGAGCCCTTCAACCCGGACTTCAACGGGGAACGCCAGCGCGGGGTCGGGTTCTTCCAGTTCACCTATGATCGCGGGCAGCGCATCTCGGCCGCCTATGCGTTTCTCGATCCGCTCAAGGACAATCCGAACCTTGCCTTGCGCCTGCAGGCGCGGGTCGAGCGGATCGTGATCGAGGACGGCCGCGCCGTGGGCGTGACCTGGCGCGACGCAAAGGGCGCGCGGCACGAGGCCCGCGCAAAGGGTGAGATCCTGCTCTCCGCCGGGGCCTTCGTCACGCCCAAGCTGCTGATGCTGTCGGGGCTGGGCCCGGCCGATCACCTGCGCGCCCATGACATCGCGGTGGCGGCCGACCTGCCCGGGGTGGGGGCGAACCTTCAGGATCACCCCGACGTGTCCATCGTGGCGCGGGCCAACGGGCCTTATGGCTATCACGGACAGGATCGCGGCTTGCCCATGCTGCGCAACGGGCTGGAATTCAAGCTGTTCGGGCGCGGGCGCATCACCACCACGGGGCTGGAGGCGGCCTGTTTCGTCAACCCGACCGACCCCGAGGCGCTGCCCACGCATGAGGCCTATTGCATCCCGGTGATGTACCTGAACCCCGAGCAGGCGAAGACCATCGCCGAGGGGCATGGCGTGTCGATCCAGATCGTGCTGCTCAAGCCGCGCTCGCGCGGAACGGTGCGGCTGGCCTCTGCCGATCCGGCCGCGCGGCCCGAGGTGAACCCCAACTTCCTGTCCGATCCGCAGGACCTGGCCGAGATGGTCAAGGGGCTGCGCTATTTCCGCCAGACCATGCAGACCCGCCCGCTGGCCGACCGGATCGAACAGGTGGTGGCGCCGACCGACTGGTCCGACGCCGCGCTGGCCGCGCATTGCCGGGACGTGGTCAAGACCAACTTCCACCCCGCCGGCACCGCGAAGATGGGGGCCGAGGGCGACGCGATGGCGGTGCTGGACGCGAGGATGCGGGTGCGCGGGGTCACCGGGCTGCGGGTCTGCGACATGTCCGCCGTGCCCGAGATCCCGGCCGGCAACACCAATGCGCCCGCCATGGTGCTGGGCGACCGCTGCGCCGCGATGGTGCAGGGCGAGCTGTAGTTTTTGGTACGTCTAAAATAGCGGAATACCCGCCGATAGACGCAGATATCCGCGGAATCATGTTGACATGGTCGGTCGATATATGCGGAATAGCTTTAATTTGGTAAGACCAAAAGGGACACACCCCATGCCAGACCTGTCCCGCGTCATGCGCGAACGGAACATCATCTTCGTCACCCTGGCGCTGTGCCTGGTGTTCTACCTGATCAGCCCGCGCTTCCTGAGCCTCGACAACATGTCGGCCATCTCGCGCCAGATCGTGCCGATCGGGCTGATCGCGCTGGGGCAGTTCTTCGTCGTGGTCTCGGGCAATATCGACCTGTCCATGGGCATGGGCTCGGTCCTGTTCGCCATCGTGCTGGGCGTGTTCTTCGGCCTGACCGGGGGGGTCGCGCTGGGGATCGTGGCGGTGATCGTCTGCTCGCTGGCGCTGGGGTTCTTCAACGGCGTGCTGGTGGCCAAGCTGGGGCTGCCCGCCTTCATCGTCACCCTGTCGATGCTGTTCTCGGCGCAGGGGCTGTCGGGGCTGATCATCCCGCGCGGGCAGCAGATCTTCCTGATGGGCGATTTCTTCCGCTTCATCGGGGCCGAGACCTTCCTGGGCCTCTACTGGTCCTTCCTGTTCCTGCTGGCGCTCTTCGCGCTGGCCTGGGTGGTCTACAACCACACCAGCTGGGGCGCGGCGGTGATCGCGGTGGGCAATTCCGAGGAAAACGCCCGCCTGGCCGGCGTGAACGTGGACCGGGTCAAGATCGGCGTCTTCATGGTCTCGGGCCTGTGCAGCGGCTTTGCCGGCATCATGCTGTCCTCGCGCATGGGCTTCGTGCAGCCGGGGCTGGACGGCAACGGGCTGCTGCTGGACGGGATCGCCGCGATCATCATCGGCGGCACGCTGATCCTGGGCGGGCGCGGCACCATCGGCGGCGCCTTCTGGGGGCTGCTCTTCATCGGCATCATCAACAACGCGCTCAACCTGCTGAACGTCGAGGACGTCTGGCACCAGGTGTTCAAGGGCGCGGTCATCCTCGCGGCGCTGGGGGCCAACTGGCTGCTCTGGCAATCGCGACAGGTGGAGGCGCATTGACGCGCCGCCGCCGGGACACGGGCAGAATTACCAACTCGGAGGAGACCAAGACATGACTTTCAAGACAGGGCTGATGGCAGCCACCGCGCTGGCCACGCTGGGCGCCCCGGCATGGGCGCAAGAGGACACGCTGGACATCGTGTTCATCAATGACGGCCACGTGGCGCCCTATCACGTCGCATGGCTGAAAGGGTTCGAGGACGCGATCGAGGCCTATGACGAGGCCTTCGAGGACACCGAGATCACCGGCCGCTGGCTGTCGGCCGAAGGTTCGCTGGAGAAGATGATCCAGCAGACCGAGGTGACGATCAACGAAGGCCCCGACGTGATGTTCGTCAACGCGATCAATGTCGACGCGTTCGAGCCGCTGGTCGCCAAGGCGCAGGAGGCCGGCATCACCTGGATCGCCGTGCATTCGCCGATGGAGAGCGCCGATTACAGCTTTACCCTGGGCGACGTGGTGAACGGCACCAACCAGGGCATGGCGATCTGCGCGCTCTCGGGCGGCGAGCCCTACAAGGTGGGCGTGATGCTGGGCCAGGCCGGCAACCCCTCGGGCGAGGCGCGCCGCGAGGGCATCCTGAAGGGCATCGCCACCTGCGACAATGTCGAGGTCGTGGCCGAGCAGCCGGCCGACTGGGACACGGTCAAGGCGCAGTCCATCGCCGAGAACTGGCTGACCCAGTTCGAGGATCTCGACGCGATCTCGGGCGTGACCGACGCCTACATGTACCCCTCGATCGCCATCGCCACCAACAGCGGCAAGGATCTGGATTTCTTCGGCTATGACGGCGACATCCCGATCCTGCAGCAGATGAAGGACGGCCCGGTCAAGGCCGACATCCTGCTGTCGGGCACGCGCGAGGGCTGGAACTTCGTGCAGATGGCTTATCGCATCCACAAGGGCGAGACGCCGGACAAGGTCTATGACTTCTACACCCCGCTGGTGATGACCGAGGAGAACCACAAGATCGCGCTCGAGAACGGCTTCCCCGAGGATGTCGAGGTCTACTATGTCGACCAGGCGCTGGACGTGGCCGCGAACGGCTATCTCGAGTTCGGCCCCGACTCGGTGAAGTAAGGCAGGCAGGCGGGCGGCGGCGCCCCCTCTGCCGCCGCCCCGGATTTCGCGAGAAGAGAGACCCATGACAATGAGCACGGCCGCAGCGCCTGCGCGCCCGCGACGGGCGATGGACAGCCTGACCCAGCGATATCTCGTGCTGGTCGGGCTGATCGTGATCGCCTCGGTCGGGTTCGGCATCGCCAACGAGAATTTCTATTCGCTCGCCAATATCGGCATCCTGCTGCGCTCGATCGCGGTGCTGTTCCTGGTGTCCATGGGCATGACCTTCATCATGCTGACCGGCGGCATCGACCTGTCGGTCGGCTCCAACGTGGCCTTTGCCGGCGGGGTCGGCGTGATCGCCCTGACCGCCACGGACAGCGCGGCGCTGGGGTTCGTCGCCGCCATCCTGGCCGGCATGGCCATCGGCGCGATCAACGGCGTCTTCATCGGGCGGCTGCGCCTGTCGGCCTTCATGGTGACGCTGGCCACCTTCGCGCTGGCCCGCGGGCTGGCGCTGGTGATCTATGACGCGGATTCGATCAATGTCTCGAACGCGGCCTTCCTGTGGCTGGGCGGGCAGAGCTGGGGTAGCCTGCCGGTGGTGATCCCCTTCGTGGCGCTGGTCTTCGTCGCGCTGTCGGTGCTGCTCTACCGCGCGCCTTTCGGGCGCGACGTCTACGCGGCGGGGTCGAATTTCAACACCGCCTTCGTGCTGGGCCGGATGCCGCAGCGCACGCTGGTCTGGGTCTATGTCCTGTCCGGCGCGCTGGCGGGGCTGTCGGCGATCATCACCGTGGGGCGCGTCTCCTCGGGTCAGCCCTGGACCGGGCTTTACCTGGAATTCGACGCGATCACCGCGGTGATCCTGGGCGGCACCTCGCTGTTCGGCGGGCGCGGGCGCCTGCTGGGCACGATCCTGGGCGTGCTGCTTTACGGCATCATCATCAACGGGCTCGTGCTGACCGGCACCAACCCCTACCTGCAGAGCCTGATCAAGGGGCTGATCCTGCTGGGGGTGGTGCTGCTGGACACGCTCGTGCAGCGGAGGAAGGCGCAATGACCCGACGGCTGGACATGCACGGCATCGGCAAGAGCTTCTTCGCCACCCGCGCGCTGGACAATGTGGATTTCACCTGCATCGCGGGCGAGGTGCACGCGCTGGTCGGCCTCAACGGCGCGGGCAAGTCGACCCTGATGAAGATCCTCGGCGGCGTCTACCAGCGCGACGAGGGCGAGATCCTGATCGACGGCCAGACGGTGGAAATCACCGCGCCCGCCGATGCCGGGCGCCACGGCATCGCGATGATCCACCAGGAGCTGTCGCTGATCAACGAACTGACCGTGGCGGCCAACATCTTTCTCGGCCGCGAAATCCGGCGCGGGCGCACGCCCTTCCTGGACAAGGCGGGCATGGCCCGGGCGGTGCGCGCCCAGCTGGACCGGTTCGGGCTGTCCCTCGATCCGCACAAGCCCGTGCGCGAGCTGAACTCGGGCGAGAAGCAGATCGTCGAGATCATCCGCGCGCTGATGTCCGATGCCTGGCTGATCGTCATGGACGAGCCGACCTCGGCCCTGTCCGAAGAGGACAAGGAAATGCTGTTCGACTTCATCCGCCGGATGAAGGCCGAGGGCATCGCGATCATCTACATCTCGCACCACATGCCCGAGATCTTCAGCATCGCCGAGCAGGTGACGGTGATGCGCGACGGCCGGATCGTGCTGTCCGAACGCACCGGCGAGACCACCGAGGACGCGGTCATCAAGTCGATGACCGGCGCCGAGCTGGACCAGTTCGTCAAGCCGCACAAGCAGATCACCGGCGAGGTGGTGCTGTCGGTCGAAGACCTCTCCAGCCCCGGCAAGTATGAGGGCGTCTCGCTGGACGTGCATGCCGGCGAGATCGTGGTGCTGACCGGGCTGCGCGGCTGCGGCGCGCCGGACCTGGCCAAGGCGGTGTTCGGGCTGGACCCGGATTACACGGGCACGGTGCGCTACATGGGCCGGACGCTGACACCGGGCCGCGGGCCGGCCGTGGCGGTGCGGCAGGGCATGGGGCTGGTGACCGAGAACCGCGACAAGAACGGCATCCTGCCGCCGCTGTCGGTGCGCGACAATATCGCGCTGCCCTTCCTCGAGAAATCGGTCACCGCCGGGCTGATCGACGGGGCCCGCGTCGACGGGATCGTCGACAAGGCGATCCGCGACACCTCGACCAAGACCGCCTCGCCGGCGCAGGAGATCCGCTTCCTCTCGGGCGGCAACAAGCAGAAGATCTGCTTCTCGCGCTGGCTGGACGAGGATCTGAAACTGCTGATCCTGCTGGAGCCCACCCGCGGCATCGACGTGCATGCCAAGGCCGACATCTACCGCATCATCGAGGACCTGGCAGAGCGCGGCGTCGCCATCCTGATCCTGTCCTACGAGATCGACGAGGTGCTGATGCTGGGCGACCGGGTGCTGACCCTCTTCGAGGGGCGCACCGTGCAGGATTACAGCTATCCCCATTTCGACAAGGACCGGATGCTGGCCGACATGGCCGGGGCCGGTCACGCGACCTGAAGGAAACCCACGTGTTCTACAAGTGCTTCATCGACAATGACTGGGTCGAGGCGTCGGACGGGGCGCGCATGCCCGTGACCAACCCCGCCACCGGCGAGACCTGGGCCTAGGTGCCCGCCTGCACCCGCGCCGAGGTGGACCGCGCGCTGGACAGTTCCGCCCGCGCGCAGAAGGCGTGGCAGATGCTGCCCCCGGTCGAGCGGGCCGGCTACCTGCATCGCATCGCCGAGGGGATCGCCGCCGCGCGCGACGAGTTCGAGGACCTGCTGGTGCGCGAACAGGGCAAGCCGCGCGCCGAGGCGGCGGGCGAGGTCACGGACACGATCCGCTACATCACCTATGCCGCCGAGGCCGCGCGCCGGATCACCGGCGACATCCTGCCCTCGGACAATCCGCGCGAGCAGCTCTTCATCTACAAGGTGCCCTACGGCGTCACGCTGGGCCTGTGCGCCTACAACTACCCGCTGGCGCTGATCGGCCGCAAGGTCGGCCCGGCGCTGGTCACCGGCAACACGATGATCCTCAAGCCGCACGAGGCGACGCCGGTCACCGCCTCGGTCTTCTGCCGGGTGGTGCAGGAGGCCGGTCTGCCGCCGGGCGTCGTCAACATGGTGACCGGCACCGGCGCCGAGGTGGGCGCGCCGCTGGTCGAAAGCCCGGTGGTGCGGCTGATCACGCTGACCGGCTCGATCCGCGCCGGGCAGGCCATCGCGCGGGCGGCGGCGCAGAACATCACCGCGCTGTCGCTGGAACTGGGCGGCTCAGCGCCCTTCATCGTGCTCAAGGATGCCGACCTCGACCGTGCGGCGGCGGCCTGTGCCCAGGCGCGCTTCGCTAATGCCGGGCAGGTCTGCATCTGCTCGGAAACGGTGCTGGTCGAAGAGGCCGTGGCCGACGCGTTCACCGAGAAGCTGCTGGACCATGCGGGCCGGGTAACGCTGGGCGACCCGGCCACCGATGGCGGCATGGGCCCGATCACCACGGCCGACGCGCTGGAGCGGGTCGAACGGATCGTCGCCGCCTCGGTCGAGGGCGGGGCCAAGGTCGCACTTGGCGGCCGGCGGGCCGAATCCATGGGCCCCGGCAACTGGTACGAGCCGACCGTGCTGACCGGCGCCACCCCCGACACCGCCGCCGTGCGCGAAGAGATCTTCGGCCCCGTCCTGCCCGTGGTGCGCGTGAAGGATTACGAAGCGGCGCTGGCCATCGCCAATGCCCGCCCCGACGGGCTGTCGGCCTATCTCTGGACGCAGGATCCCGGCATCTACATGGACGCGATCCAGCGGCTGGAGACCGGGACGATCTTCCTCAATTCCGGGATCACCGGGCTGGTGCAGGGCTATCACAACGGCCACAAGCTCTCGGGCCTCGGCGGCGAGGACGGCACCCACGGGATCGAGGGCTACCTGCAGAAGCGCACCGTCTACCAGGCGTATTGACGGCCACGGTTCAGACGTCGCCGAAGGTCTCGCGCACCTGCGCCCAGGCGCGGTCCAGGTGATCGCGCAGGCAGGTCTCGGCGGCGTCGGGGTCGCGCATCAGGATCGCCTCGAAGATCGCCGCATGCGCCTCGTAATTGGCGCGGTTGCGGTCGGGCAGGCGGGGCATGCGCGACCATTGCGGCGCCAGCCACGTGGTATAGGCGCGGTGGATCGCCGGCAGGACCGGGTTGCGCGGGATGTCGTAGAGCACGCCGTGAAAGGCGTTGTCGGTGCGGTAGAAGGCATCGCTGTCGGCAATCGCCGCGCCATTGGCCGCAAGCGCGTCCTTCAGCGCCGCGATGTCGCCCCGCCCGGCTTCCTGCGCGGCCTGCCGGACCAGCGCGGCCTCGACCATGATGCGCGTGTCGAACAGGTTCTTGACCCCGCCGGGTTCGCCCAGCAGATGCGTCACGATGCTGCCCACCGCGTCGAAGGCGGCGTCGTATCCGGGCTTGCGCACCACCGGGCGGTGACGGGGCCGCGCCTCGATCAGCCCGCGCGAGGACAGGGTGCGCACCGCCTCGCGCACCACCGTGCGCGAGATGCCGAAGGCCTCCATCAGGTCGCGCTCGGGCGGCAGGGGCTGGCCATCGGCCAGCGCGCCGCTGCGGATCTGGTCGGCCAGGCTGCGCACCACGCGATCCGCCGCGCGGCCCGTCTCGTCCACCTTGTCCATGTCGCGCCGCTGCCTCCTGGTCCGTCCGTCCGCTCCCGGCCATTGGACCAGACCCGGCGCAGAAGTCAATTTACGCATTTTTGGTACGACGAAAACAAGAAAACGAGAAGCAATTATTGACAAACACCGCGGCATGCCGCCTTATGCCGGAAAAATGGTATGATCAAAACAGCCGAGGGGCCCGCCGTGACCGATCCTGATCCCGCCTCGTGCATCGCCTCCGTGCAGGTGCGCCGCTTCGACGTGCCCCTCGCCGAGGTGCTGAGCGATGCCAAGCATGGCGATCACACGCATTTCGAACTCGTCACCGCGACCGTCACGCTGGCCGATGGCAGCACGGGCACGGGATACACCTATACCGGCGGGCGCGGCGGGCGGGCCGTGGCCGCGCTGATCGAACATGACCTCGCGCCCGTCCTGCTGGGCCGGTCGGCCACGGATGTCGAGGCGCTCTACGAGGCGATGCAGTGGCATGTGCATTACGTGGGCCGCGGCGGCATTGCGTCCTTCGCGATCTCGGCGGTGGACATCGCCCTGTGGGACCTGCGCGGGACGCGCACGGGCCAGCCGCTCTGGCGCATGGCGGGCGGCGCGGGGGATCGCTGCCGCGCCTATGCCGGCGGGATCGACCTGAACTTCCCCCTGCCCAAGCTTCTGGACAACATCCGCGGCTATCTCGATCGCGGCTTCGACGCGGTGAAGATCAAGGTGGGCCAGCCCACGCTGGAAGAGGACGTGGCCCGGGTGAAGGCGGTGCGCGACCTGATCGGCCCGGACGTGACCTTCATGGTGGATGCCAACTATTCCATGTCCCGCGACCAGGCCATCGCGGCGGCGCGTGCCTTTGCCCCCTTTGACCTGACCTGGTTCGAAGAGCCGATCATCCCGGACGACTACAAGGGCTATGGCCGGATCGCCGAGGCGACCGGCATGCCGTTGGCCATGGGCGAGAACCTGCACACGATCCACGAGTTCGAATACGCGGTCGCGGATGCGCGGCTGAGCTATCTGCAGCCCGACGCGTCGAATTGCGGCGGCATCACCGGCTGGCTGCAGGCCGCCGCGCTGGGGCGCCGGCACGGGATCACGGTCTGCAGCCACGGCATGCAGGAGCTGCATGTCAGCCTCGTGTCGGGGCAGGGGGCCGGCTGGATCGAGGTCCATTCCTTCCCCATCGACACCTACACCACCCGTCCCCTTGTGATCGAGGATCACCGCGCCGTGGCGCCCGACACGCCCGGCATCGGCGTGGTCTTCGACTGGGACAGATTGCAAGCAGCGCATGAGGAGATGCACGGATGAGCACCATCACCGCCGCCTATTACCGCGGCAACAAGACCTTCGAGGTCGCCCGGATCGAGGCGCAGCCGCCCGGCCCGGGCGAGGTGCAGGTGCAGGTGGCCTATTGCGGCATCTGCGGTACCGACATGCATGCCTATCACGGCAACATGGACGCGCGCGTGGGGTTCGAGCGCATCCTCGGCCACGAGATGTCGGGCCGGATCGCCGCGGTGGGCGAGGGCGTCGAGGGCTGGGCGCAAGGCGATGCCATCGTGGTGCGCCCGCTCGATCCCGGCGCGCCCAACCCCGCGACCGAGGCGGGCTATCCCCATGTCAGCCACAATCTCAAGTTCATCGGGCTGGACACCGACGGCGCCCTGCAGCAGCTGTGGAACGTGCCGGCCTTCACCCTGCACCGCCTGCCCGAGGGGCTGCGGCTGGACCATGCCGCGCTGATCGAGCCGGTGGCCGTGGCCTGCCATGACGTGCGGCTGTCGCGGCTGCAGCCGGGCGAGGACGTGGTGGTGATCGGCGGCGGGCCGATCGGCATCCTCGTGGCCATGGTGGCGCGCGCCGCCGGCGGCACGGTGGTGATCTCCGAGGTCAATCCGCACCGGCTGGCGATCGCCGGCAAGCTGGGCTTCGACACGGTCAACCCGGCCGAGGCCGACCTGAAGGCCGAGATCGAGGCCCGCACCGGATCCAAGGGGGCCGACGTGGTCTTCGAGGTCTCGGGCACGCAGCCCGGCGTCGACGCGATGACCGCCGTGGCGGCGACCCGGGCGCGCATCGTCATGGTGGCGATCCATGCCAAGAAGCCGCAGGTGGACCTGTTCCAGTTCTTCTGGCGCGAGTTGCAGATGATCGGGGCGCGGGTGTACGAACCCGAGGATTACGAAAAGGCGATCGCGCTGGTGGCCGAGGGGCAGATCGACGCCGACACGGTGATCACCGATGTCAGCCCGCTCTCCGAGATCCAGGCGGCCTTCGAGGCGCTGGATGCCAGCCCGACCGCCCTGAAAAGCCTGATCAAGGTGGGAGACGTGGCATGAGCGTATTGAAATCCTTCGACCTGAGCGGCCAGACCGCGATCGTCACCGGCGCCAAGCGCGGCATCGGGCGCGGCATGGCCGAGGCGCTGGCCGAGGCCGGCGCCGATATCGTGGGCGTCAGCGCCTCGCTCGAACCGGGCTCGGAGGTGGAACAGGCGGTCACCGCCCTGGGGCGCCGGTTCACGCCGCTGAAATGCGATTTCACGGACCGGGCGGCGGTGCATGCGCTGGCCCAGCGGATCGAGGCCGAGGGCATCGTGCCCGACATCCTCGTCAACAATGCCGGCACGATCAAGCGCAAGCCCGCGGCCGAACATCCCGATGCCTGGTGGGACGAGGTGATCGAGGTCAACTTGTCGGCGCAGTTCGTGCTCAGCCGCGAGATCGGCCGCGGCATGGTCGCCCGCGGGCGGGGCAAGATCATCTTCACCGCCTCGCTGCTCAGCTTCCAGGGCGGGATCACCGTGCCGGGCTATTCCGCCTCGAAGGGCGGGATCGCGCAGCTGACCAAGGCGCTGGCCAATGAATGGGCCGGCAAGGGCGTGAACGTGAACGCGCTGGCGCCGGGCTATATCGCCACCGACAACACGCAGGCCCTGCAGGACGATCCCGACCGCTCCAAGGCGATCCTCGATCGGATCCCTCAGGGCCGCTGGGGCAAGCCGCAGGATTTCGCGGGCCCCGTGGTCTTCCTGGCCTCCGCCGCCTCGGATTATGTCAATGGCGAGCTGCTGGTCGTCGATGGCGGCTGGATGGGGCGCTGAGGCTCAGTAGAGCCGCAGCGCATTGCCACGATAGAGGGCGTCCCGCTCCGGGGCGCCCAGCTTTGCCGCCTCCAGCGTCTCGTCCAGCAAAACGCGCCAGTGGCGGGGGCTGGCAAGGGCGGTGGCGACGGGCCAGTTGCTGGCATACATGAGCCGCCCGGTGCCGAAGAGATCCAGCATCGCACCCACATGGTCGCGGGCCATGGCACGGTCGCGGGCGGGATCGGCGGTCAGGGGCAGGCCGGACAGCTTGACATGGATATTGGGCAGGCCGGCCAGCCCGGCCATGGCCTGCCGCCACGTCTCCAACGTCTCGGGCGTGCCGTCGGGCAGGCCGAAATGGGCCAGCACCACGGGCAGGTCGGGAAAGGCGCGCGCAAGATCCGCGACGGCGCCGAAGAGCGGTTGCGGCGCGAGGATCTCGACCAGCTGGCCATTGCCTTGCAGGGCGGCGCAGACCGACTGCGCGCCCGCGCTGCGCAGGTAGCCCTCGGGGTCGGCATCCAGCATGGGCGTGAAGCGCACGCCGCGAAAGGCCGGGTCGCCGGCCTGCAGCGCAAGCTGCGCCGCGGCGTCGGGATCGCGCAGGTCGACCCAGCCGACGACCGAGCGGAAGATCGCGTGCTGGCGGCAAAGCTCAAGGCAGTAATGCGCGTGTTTCACCGTGGCCGGCCCGTGCACCAGCACCGCGCTCTCGGCGCGCGTCTCCTCCAGCACGGGGACAAGATCGGCGGGCAGGAAGGCCCGGCCGGTCAGCACGGGAAACTGTGTCTCGGCAATGAAGGTCTCGCCGCGGCTGCGGTCCCAGATATGGACATGGGCGTCGATGGCTGTGGTCATGATGTGAGGCTCGTGGGGTTGGGAATGTCCAGCCGCGCCAGCGCGGGCCAGAGCGTGTCGGGCACCGGGGCGGAGAGGTCGTCGAGGTTCGAGCGCAGCCCGTCGGCATGGATCAGCCCCAGCACCAGCCGCGTCACGGCCGGGTGGGCGGCGGCATAGTGCAGCGCGGCGCGTTTGAGGGCCACGCCCTCGGCTTGGCAGGCGGCCTGGATGGCGCGCACCCGGTCGCGCAGGGCCGCATCGGGCGGCTGGTAGTCGAAGCGCGTGGCCGCCACATCCGGCCCGGTGGCGAGAATGCCCGAGTTGAAGGGCGCGGCCAGCTCGACCTGCACGCCGCGCGACAGGCAGAGCGGCAAGAGCGTATCGGCCGCGCTCTGGTCCAGCAGGGTGAAGCGCCCCGCGACCATCAGCACGTCCAGATCACTGTCGCGCAGCAGGGCCGCGTGGGTGGCCGCGCTGTTGCTGCCGCAGCCCACCGCGCCGATCACGCCCTGCGCCTTCAATTCGGCCAGCGCGGGCAGGGCGCCGTCGCGCGCCGCGTCCAGATACGCGTCGCAATCATGGACAAAGACGATGTCGAGGTGATCGGTGCCCAGCAGGCGCAGGCTCTCCTCGACCGAGCGCAGGGTCATCTCGCGCGTGTAATCATGCCAGTCGCCGGGATTGTCCTTGGGGTTCACCACATGCGCGGCATAGGCGCGGTAGCGGCCGACCTTGGTCGACAGGACGCAGGCGTCGCGCGGGTGCCCGCGCAGCAGCCGGCCCAGCCGTTCCTCGGACAACCGCCCGCCATAAAGCGGCGCGGTGTCGAAGCGGCGCAGGCCCATCTCCCAGGCGGCGGCGAACATCTCCTCGGCCTGAGCGTCGGAAATGGGCGCGGTATTGGTGGTGCCCAGGAGGCCGAAGCCCAGCCCGACCGGTTTCACGGGGCTCATCGGATGCGCTGCCCGGTCTCGGCGTCGAAGAAGAAGGCATGCGCCATGTCGAAGGCCAGACGCTGCTCGGTGCCCTCGGCCAGATCGACCCGGCCGCCGGTCTTGCCGATCAGCTCGTGCGGGCCGGCGCGGAAATGGACCAGCTTCTCGGTGCCCAGCTGCTCGATCAGGTCCACCGGCAGGGTGACGGGCACGCCGCCGGGCAGGTCGGCGGCCGGGCGGATGTCGTCGGGGCGGATGCCGAAGGTCACCCGATCGCCGGCGCGCAGCCCCTCGGGCAGGGTGCAGGCGAGCTCCGTCCCGCCCAGCCGCAGCCCGCCCGGCGTGACCATGCAGTCGACCAGGTTCATCGGCGGGCTGCCCATGAAGCCTGCGACGAAGACCGTGTCGGGATCGTGAAACACCGCGTCGGGCGTGCCCTGCTGCTCGATCCGTCCGTCGCGCATGATGACGATGCGGTCGGCCAGCGTCATCGCCTCGACCTGGTCATGGGTGACATAGATGATCGTGTTCTCCAGCCGCTGGTGCAGGCGCTTGATCTCGGCGCGCATCTGGCCGCGCAGCTTGGCGTCGAGGTTGGACAGCGGCTCGTCGAAGAGAAAGACCTCGGGGTCGCGCACGATGGCCCGGCCCATGGCGACGCGCTGGCGCTGGCCGCCCGACAGGGCGGCGGGCTTGCGGTCCAGAAGCGGCGTCAGTTCCAGGATCTCGGCCACCTCGTTCACGCGGCGGTCGATCTCGGCCTTGGGCATCTTGGACAGCTTCAGCGAGAAGGCCATGTTGCCGCGGACCGTCTTGGCCGGGTAGAGCGCATAGTTCTGGAACACCATGGCGATGCCGCGTTCCTTGGGGCGCAGCCCGTTCACCACGCGGTCGCCGATGGCGATCTCGCCGCCCGAGATGGTCTCGAGCCCCGCGACCATGCGCAGGGTGGTGGACTTGCCGCAGCCCGAGGGGCCGACCAGCACGCAGAACTCGCCGGGCTGGATCGAGATGTCGATGCCGTGCAGCGCCTTGTGGCTGCCATACATCTTGACGAGGTTCGAGATTTCGATGCGGGACATGAGGGGGTCTCCGGGGCGTTACAGGCGCCGCGCTTCGTTGCGCAGGTAGAGCACGGTGAAGGCTGCCGAGATGATGAGGATCGAGACGGCGACGGTGGCCGCCCGGGCAAATTCGAAATCGACGAAGGCAAGGCGGAAGGTCAGCGTGGACAGCACCTCGGTCGCGCGGCCGGGGCCGCCGCCGGTGGTCAGCCAGACCAGCGGGAACAGCTGGAAGGTCCAGATCAGGTCCAGCAGCGCCACGCCGAAGATCACCGGTTTCAGCTGCGGCAGGGTGACGTGCCAGAACTTGTGCCAGAACCCCGCGCCGTCGATCTCGGCCGCCTCGTAGAGTTCCTTCGGCACGGTCTGCAGCCCCGACAGGAAGCTGACCATGATGAACGGGTAGCCGCGCCAGGTCGAGATCACCAGCAGCGACCACATCGCCAGGTCGGGATTGCCCAGCCAGTCCAGCGGCTCGGTGATCAGGCCCAGCCAGTCCAGCACGTAGTTGAGCAGGCCGAACGGGTTCAGCAGCAGCTGCCAGTTCAGCGCCACGACCACGGCGGTGAAGATCCAGGGCAGCACCAGCATCGAGCGGAAGAAGGTGCGCGCGCGGGGGTGGATGTCGGCATTGACCAGCAGCGCCAGCCCGATGCCCACGATCATGTGGCCGATGACCGAGCCCACGGTGAAGACGATCGTGTTGAACCCGGCGCTCCAGTAGCCCGGATCGCCCAGGATGTCGCGGTAATTGTCGAGCCCCACGAAGGTCGGGTTCCGCTCGACGATGACATTGTCATACAGCGAGTATTCCACGACCTTGTAGAGCGGCACCGACAACAGCGCGCCCAGGATCACCAGCCCCGGCAGCAGGAACAGGTAGGGCGTGCCGGCGGCGGTCGGCAGGCGGAACGAAGGGGTCACGGCGTCTTCCTTGTCAGGGGTGGGCGTCGGGACGGGCGCGGTGGGCACGCCCGTCCCATGGGCGTCACTGGATGAGGTCCATCCAGCGCGCCTGCACGGCGCTCGCGGCCTCGGCGGGCGTCTGGTCACCGCGCAGCATGGACTGCAGCTCCTCGGTCATCAGCGACCAGCTGGCCGCGGCCTTGGGCGACTGGCGCATCTCCTCGACCGGCGTGTCGCCGGACAGGATGTCCATCTGCTTGACCAGCGTCGCGTCGGCATCGGCGCGCACCGTGTCCAGCGCCGCCAGGTTGCCGGGCAGCGCGTTCGACGCCTTGGCCACGCGGGCATTGACCTCGGGCGAGAGCAGGTAGTCGACGAAGGTCCAGGCGGCTTCCTTGTTGTCGCTGTCGGCCGAGATGCCGATCTCCCAGCCATGCACGCGGTAGGCCTCGGCCCCGTTCGAGGGCACGCGCACCAGCGTGTAGTCCAGCTCCGGGTTGCGGCTGGTGATGGAACTGGAATGCACGCCGGGCGAGATCAGGAAGCCGGTGCGCCCGGCGATGAACTCTTCAAGATCGACACCGCCGGTGCGCGAGGCCGCGCCCGGGGCCAGCGCGCCGGACTGTTCCAGCTGCTGCAGGAATTCCAGCGTCTCGACCACCTTTGGATTGTCGAAATCGGGCGTGGTGCCGTCCATGATGCGCCCGCCATTGGCATAGAGCAGCGGCAGGAAGGTCAGGATCGGCCCGTTGGACGGCGGCTGCGAGCTGAACGGCATGCCCAGCCCCGAGGTCCCGTCCCCCAGCGCCGAGATCGCGGCGGCCTGTTCGGCCAGCGCGTCCCAGCTGCTGGGCGGCGCGTCAAAGCCGGCCTGTTCCACCAGCCCCATGTTGACATGCATGACGAAGGGGAAGGCGTTCAGCGGCACCATCCAGGTCTTGCCGTCGATCTTGCCCAGCGGCGCCTCGACCAGCTGGTCGGTCTCGAAGCTGTTGTCGTCACGGGCCAGGTAGTCGTCCAGCGGCTCGAGGATGCCGATCTCGAGGAACTCGGTCGTCCAGGGCATGTTCAGCCCCAGCACGTCCGAGCCTACGCCGATGGCGTTGTCGGTCACGATGCTCTCGCGCACCTTGCCGAAGGGCTGGGTGACCAGCTTTACGGTGATGTCGGGGTGCTGCGCCTCGAAATCGGCGACCAGTTCCTCGTAGAAGCCGCCGGTGTTCTCGGCGGCGAACCATTGCAGCCACTCGATCTCGGCGGCGTGCAGCGATGCGGGCATCAGCGCGGCGGCCGAGGTGGCGGCGGCCAGCGCCCAGGCGGGCAGGTGTCGTGTCATGGTGCTTCTCCTCCTCAGTTGGATGGCGGGGCGGTCGGCCCCGTCTTGCGGGCTCTCACCCCTTGACGCCCCCGGCGGCGAGGCCGCTGACGACAAATCTCTGGACGAGCATGAACAGGATCAGCACGGGCAGCGATCCGATCACCGAGAAGGCCATCATCTCGTCCCATTTCAGGCCGAACTCGCCCACCATCATGGAAATCCCCACCGGCACCGTGCGCATGTCCATCGAGCGCGTCAGGGCAAGCGCGAAGAGGAACTCGTTCCAGGCCAGCAGGAAGGTGTAGACCGCGGTCGAGATGATCCCCGGCAGCGCCACCGGCAGCAGCACGCGGACCAGCACGCCCAGCGGGGTGCAGCCGTCGATCGTCGCAGCCTCGTCGAAATCCTTGGGGATCGTGTCGAGATAGCCGTTCATCATGATGATCGCGTAGGGCAGCGAAAAGGTCAGGTAGGTCAGCACCAGACCCCAGAGCGTGTCGTAGAGCCCCAGGAACACGATGACGCCGAAATAGGGGATCAGCAGGGTGATCGTGGGCACCATCTGGGTGGTGATGACAAAGAGCTTGGCCACCCGGTCGCCGAAGAAGCGGTAGCGCGAGAAGCCGAAGGCGGCCAGCGTGCCGATCACCAGCGACAGCCCCGTCACCGCCAGCCCGACAAGGTAGCTGTTGAGCAGGAAGGTGCGGAATTTCGGGTCGGTCAGCACCTTGGCATAGCCGCCCCAGTGCAGGTCGTCGGGCAGCAGGCGCGGCGGCAGCGAGAAGGTCTCGGTCGTGGGTTTCAGCGAGACCGAGATCATCCAGAGCACCGGGAAGACCATGACGAAGGTCACGAGCGCCAGCGCGGCATAGATCGCCGCCTGCCGCCAGCGGCGCTGGCGTTCCTCGTCGACCACGTGGCGGGGGGCTGCGGCATCGGTCATGTCACAGAACCTTCAGCGTGGCGTTGTCGATGAAATCCCAGTCCAGCGCGATGCCCAGCCCCGGCGCCTGCGGCAGGTGGGCGTGGCCGTCGCGGATGTCGATCGGGTCCTTCAGCCCGATGGCAAAGAGATGCTCGGGCACCAGCACCTCGAAGAACTCGTTGTTGCGGATGGCCGCGGCGCAATGCAGGTTCACCAGCTCCAGCGGGTGATAGATCGCGGTATGGATCTCGCAGTTCATGCCATGCGCCTCGGCCAGATGCGCGGTCTTCATCAGCCCGGTGATCCCGCCCGACCAGGACGCGTCGCCGCGCACGATGTCGATGGCGCGCGAGGCCACCAGCTCGGCCACGCCGGCGGGGTGGTTCTCGGCCGTCTCGCCGCCGACGATGGGGATCTTCAGCGTGTCGCGCAGCGCCCGCAGCGATCCGTGGCATTCGTCGAACATCGGCTCTTCGAGCCAGTAGTAGTTCAGCTCTTCCAGCATCCGGCCGAAATGGATGTTCTGCTGGAAGTTGAAACTGTTGACCGGGTCCGACATCAGCCGGAAATCGGGGCCCACCGCCTCGCGGCAGGCGCGGTGCGCCTCGAAGGCGACCTCCAGATCGGCGGGCGGGTGCAGCTTGTAGGCGGCCCAGCCACGCGCCTGAAGCTCGCGCGCCTCGGCGGCATAGGCCTCGGCCGTGGGCAGGGTCAGCGACGAGCCGTAGATCGGCACGCTGTCGCGCACCGCGCCCAGCTGCTTGTAGAGCGGCAGGCCGGCGGCGGTGGCCTGCACAAGGTGGCAGGCGATGTCATAGGGCGCATAGGCATAGCCGGGGGTGAAGTTCCACGCCCGGTTGAAGCGGCGGTACTCGTGCCAGTGCGTCTCGCGGTAATCGGGATCGCGGCCCAGGAAGAAGGGGCGCAGCAGCTCCGCCGAGACCGCCCCCATGGCCAGCGCGCTGCGCCCGGCAAAGCCGAAGGTTTCCACGCTCAGCCCTTCGTCGGTGTCGAAGCGCATGGCGAGGAACTCGAAATCGATCGGCTTGCCGTCCTTCAGCTTGTAGGCCTGTTCCGGCTCGTGCCGGCAGGCGCGGATCTCGATATTCGTGAACTTCATGTCTGCTCCTTCACCCGGCCTGGTAGGCGGCGTGTTCGGTCGTGTAGAAATCAAGCGTGGACGGCCCGACCGAGCCGGTGCCCAGCCCGCTGTCGCGGATCCCGACAAAGGGCATGTTGTCGTCGGGCGCGGTGCCGTGGTTGACGTGGATCATGCCGGTCTGCAGCTCGCGCAGCGCGCGGTTGGCAAAGCCCAGCCGGTCGGTGAAGACCGCGCTTGTCAGCCCGTAGCGCGTGGCATTGGCCTGGCGCAGCGCGTCGTCGTCATTGCCGTAACGCGAGATGGTCAGCACCGGGCCGAAGATCTCGTCGCGGTTGGCGGGGTTCGCGGGGTCGTCGCTGGCCAGCAGGGTGGGTGCGAAGAACAGCCCCTCGGGGGCGCTCTCGGGCGCGATCCGGTGGCCGCCGGTCAGCACCCGCGCGCCCTCCAGCTCGGCCGCGCGGACAAGGTGCAGCACGCGGTCCAGCTGGGCCTGCGTGGTGATCGGGCCCAGCGTCGTGCCTTCGGCCTGTCCCGGCCCGGGGGTCAGCGCGTCCAGCCGCGCGGTCAGCCCGGCGCAGGCCCGGTCATAAGCCGCCGCGTGCACGATCACGCGGGAAATCGCGGTGCAGCGCTGGCCGGAACATTGCATGGCCGCGCCGGTGATGGCGTCCAGCGCCGCGTCCAGGTCGGCCACGTCATCCACGATGGCCGCGTTCTTGCCGCCCAGCTCCAGCGAGACGGGCACGAGGTTGCCGCCCGCCACCGCGCCGATCTTGCGCCCGGTGGGCACCGAGCCGGTGAAGGAAATCGCGTCGACCGTCTCGGCGGCGACCAGCCCGGCGGCCACCGCGCCGTCACCGTTCACGAGGCAGAGCGCGCCTTCGGGCAGGATCCCTTGGGCCGCGCGCACCAGCCGCATCGCTGCGGCCGGGGTGAATTCCGAGGGTTTCAGCACCACCGCGTTGCCCGTGGCCAGCGCCGGCACCAGCTTGCGCAGCGGCGTCAGCACGGGGAAGTTCCATGGCGTGATCGCCAGCACCACGCCGCGCGGGCGGCGCAGGATCGTGTTGGTCCAGCCCGGCGCGCGGCCGGGCAGCGTGGCGCCGCCATGGGCCCGGGCAAAGCCCAGCATCTGGCGCGCCTCGCGCAGGCTCTTGCCGATCTCGGCTCGGGATTCGGCCAGCGGCTTGCCCTGCTCGTCGGTCATCTCGACGGCCAGCGCCTCGGCCTGCGCCTCGATCACCGACAGCCAGGCGGCCAGCGCGTCGCAGCGCGCATTGGTGGTCAGCGCCGACCAGGCGGCAAAGCCCTGCCGCGCGAGGTCGAGGATCCGGGCGCATTCACCTTCCGTGGCCGACTGGTAGCGCGCCACGATCCGGCCGCGCGCCGCGGGGTCGCGCGTCTCGAAGGTCGCACCCTGCGCGGTGTCGGGGGCGGGCAGCGTGGCCGGCTGCGCGGCGTCTTCGGGTGCAAGGGGGCGGGCAGCCTGGGTCATGTCGTCTCTCCTGTCTGTGCAGCGGCGGCGCGGGTGGCGGCGACGAGGCCCTGCGCCCCGGCGCGCAGCACCGTCTGGTCCGATCCGGCCGGCACCACCTGCGCGCCGCGCGCGGCAAGCTCCTCCAGCCCGAGCCCCGGCACCGGCAGCGCGCCGAAGACCTTGTCCGCCGCCAGCGTGCGGGTCATCACCTGCTCGAATGTCTCGACGAAGGCGGGCGCGTCGAACTGGCGGAACAGCCCCATCGAGGCCGACAGGTCGTTCGGCCCGACGAACAGCCCGTCGAGCCGCGACAGCGCCAGGATGTCGTCCAGCGCCGCGACCGCCTGGGGCGACTCGATCTGCGCGATCACCGTCAGCGCGTCATTGGCGTGCTCGAAATAGGCGGCCGGCGCATAGCCCCAATCGGCCGCGGCAATCGCGCCCACGGCCACGCCGCGCCGCCCCTCGGTCGGGAAGAGCGCCGCGTCCAGCACTTGGCGCGCCTGCTCGGCGCTGTCCACCTGCGGCACCAGCAGCGCGTTGGCGCCGATGTCGAGGATGCGCTTGATGCTGCCGGCGTCGTGATCGGGCAGGCGCACCATGACGGCCGTGTCGAACCCCGCCAGCGCCTGCACCTGCGCGGCCAGCCCCTCCAGCCCGCCGCGCCCGTGTTCGAGATCCACCAGCAGGTAGTCCAGCCCCGCGCGCGCCATCAGGCAGGCAATCTCGGGCGAGCCCAGGGTGGACCAGGCGCCGCTGACCATCTGTCCCTCGCGCAGCTTGCGGCGGAACAGGTGGCCCTTGGCCAGGGTGGGGGTCAGCTGTGTCACGAGCGGATGTCCTTTTGCGAGGCGGGCCGCGCGCGCAGCGACCGCAGGTTGTGGATATGCACATGCGCGCCGGCGGCGATGGCGCAGGTCGCCGTGCCGATGGCGATGCCGTTGCGGGTCACGACCGCGCCCGGGGCCAGCGCCCGCAGCGCGATCTTGTGGTGGCAGGGGATGTCGCCGGCCGCGACCAGCGTGGTGCCATCGGGCCGCAGGCGGATCGTGTCGCCGGCGCGCACATCGCCCAGCAGGTTGGCGACATCATCGCCGGCGGACAGGCAGAGCGCGTCGGTCACAGGGCTTCTCCGTAGCGGCTGATGACCTCGTTGCCCTCGTCCGTCACCTCGCCCCAGGTCAGCGCGCCGCCGAAGACGGCCGCGATCTCGTCCAGCACGGGCCCGGCCATGGCGGCCGCGTCCTGCCCGCCCATCAGGGCCGAGGCGTCGATGTCGATCTGGGTGTCCAGCGCCGCGACGGTGCGCGCATTGGCCGAGATCTTGAGCGTCGGGCAAAGCGCGCTGGCATAGCTGTTGCCGCTGCCGGTCGAGAACAGCGCGACCTGCGCGCCGGCCGCGACCATGCCGGTCACCGACTCGGGCGTGTAGCTGGGCCCGTCCATCAGCCACAGCCCCGGGCGGGGCGGCGCTTCGGCATAGTCCAGCACGCCCTCGATCGGGCGGCTGCCGGATTTCGCGACCGAGCCCGAGGCCTTCTCCTCGATCGTGGTCAGCCCTTCCTCGATATTGCGGCGGTTGGGGTTCAGCCCCAGCAGATCGACCCCGTTCGCCACCGCCAGCGCCTCGCGCCGCGTGACGGCCTCGGTGATGCGACGGGCGATCTCGGGTGTGCGGGCGCGGCGGGCCAGCTGGTCCTCGACGCCCAGCCATTCCAGCGTCTCGCCCAGGATCACGGTACCGCCCGCGTCGACGATCCGGTCGGCGACATGGCCGATCAGCGGGTTGGCCGCGATGCCCGAGGTCGGGTCGGACAGGCCGCATTCCAGCGCCACGCAAAGCGCAGCGGGCGTCACCGCGTCGCGCGCCTGCCGCGAGGCCGCGCGCCGCAGCCGCATCGCCGCGGCGGTCCCCAGCGCGGTCAGGCGCAGCGCGTCGTGATCGGCGCTGTCCAGCGCGAGGGCCTCGAAGGGGCGGGCGGGGTCCAGCGCCTCGGCCACCTCGTCCAGCCGCGAACGGTCGGCGCTGAGCAGGAGCACCGCGCCGGTATTGGGATGGTTGGCCAGCCCGCGCAGGGCGCGGCGCGCGGCATCGGCATCGGGGCCCAGCACGCCCATGCCATAGGGATAGCTGGTCAGCACCGTGCCCGGCACCGCGGCGGCGATGCGGCGGGCGATGCGGTCGGTCAGCCCGGTGGCGTTCAGCACCAGCAGATGCGCGCGGCACCCGATCCGGCCATCGCCACGGCGATAGCCCGACAGGGCGGTCGGCGCGCTGGTTTGCGGGATCGAAGAGGGCATTTGGGCTGGCTCGGCTATCTGGTGTTTCAACTGAGCGCTTAGTTAGGCGCGCAACTAAGCCTTTTCATTCGCGCGCCGGTCTGTCAACATGGTTTCGGGAATTTTCCACCGGCCGGGCCACGGGGTCCGGCGCGTCAGGACAGGGGATGGCAGCAGCGATGGAGCAGGCACAGGACGGTGCGCGCACCGAAAAGGAGGGGCAGGCGGCCGAGGGCAACCTGCGCCGCGTCGCCTACGAGCAGATCATCGAGGCGCTGATGAGCCGGCGCATCCGTCCCGGCCGCCTGATCAGCCAGCGCGAGATCGCGGCCGAGACCGGCTGCAGCCTGTCCTCGATCCGCGAGGCGCTGAAATGGCTGGAGGCGGAAAGCGTCGTGCGGCTGATCCCCAAGCGCGGCATCGAGTTCCGCGAGATCACCCGCAAGGAGGTGGCCGAGAGCTACGAGCTGCGCAGCCTGATCGAGCTGCAGGCGCTGGACGCCTTCGCCGCGCGCGCCACGCCGCAGCAGATCGACGAGATCCGCGTGCGCACCCAGGCCTTGATCGACGAGCAGCGCCGCGGCGCGCTGGGGCCCGACCATACCGTGCGCCGGATCGAGACCGACCACGATCTGCACCGCCAGATCGTGGCCGCGCTGGACAATGACCTCGTGGCCGAGGTGCATCGCCGCAACGAGACGATCATGCTGCTGGCGCGGCTCAACCTGCCGCCTTCACTGCTGGAAAGCGGCCCGGCGCTGGACGAGCACATGGCGGTGCTCGACCGGCTGGCCGCCGGCGATGTTGAGGGAGCAAAGCGCGCGCTGGCCCATCACCTCGACAGCGCGCGGGACCGTTCGCTGCGCGCGCTGGTGGTCTGAGCGGCCGGCCGCTCAGGCGTTGCTGCGCGACAAAGGTGCCCGGGCCTGAGACTGAACGATGGCCAAAACGACCTCTTCGTCATCGGGTGCCATACTGCCCGAAGCATCGATCAGGCTTCTTGAATGGTTTCCTGTTGGTCGGACAGGTCTCGTAGTTCTTTCATGAAGGCGGCGTCGTTGCGCAACGCTCGCCTGAGGCGCGACTGCTCCTTCCCCACTGACTTCATGCCGCGCGGACGATGTCGGTGGTGCCGAGGGCGCTGAAGCGGTTCATGAGAGCGATCCGGATGTGGATTTTGGCGGCCTGGCGGTCGGGGGTGAGCCATTGACGCGCCATTGGTCCGAGCGACAATGGCGAACGGCCATGATGCGCTCGCCGAAGGCTTTCAGGCAACGCATTCTTGCCTCGATCCGGCCGCGGGCATGGTAGCCTGTCCAGCGTTTCCAGAACGTCCGCCCGTAGGTCGGGTGGCACGCAGGGTGTCGTTTCGGGTGCGTGCCGCGGGGCAGTCATCCTTCCATAGCCGCCCGTTCTTGCGGATCGGAATGATCGGAACCGCGTCACGCTCGATGATGGCCTTGTAGCAGCGGCGCGTGTCGTAGGCGCCGTCCGCGGTCACTGTGCCGATCGGTTCGCCTTCCGGGATCTGGCCGAGCAAGTCCGGCAGCACGGGGCTATCGCCGTCGCGGCTGGGTGTGAACTCAACAGCGCGGATGTCGGACGTCGCGCGGTCCATGGCCAGATGGACCTTGCGCCACTGGCGCCGGCCCTGTGGCCCGTGCTTGCGGGTCTGCCATTCGCCATCGCCCAGGAACTTGATCCCGGTGCTGTCCACGAGCAGGTTCAGCGGCCCGTCGGCGCGGCGATGTTCCAACCGGTGTTGCGGCGGCCGGTCGGCGTGTATTGCGTCCGCTGTTTGCCGGCACGGCGCTTTTTCGGAGGCGCCTTGTCCTGCGCGGCCTTGATGTGGGCGAGCACCGCGCTGGGGTGCTTGTTCTCGGTGATCGCCGCGTGGGTGACGTGCTGGTCCTTGTCGAAGACGGTGTGGGGCAGCGCCACGCCTTGCCAGCGGAACTCGAGCCGGCCGTCGGAATACTCGAAGGTGTCGATGGACTTGCCCGGCAGGCCGCAGGTGATCTCGTTTTCCTGCAGGATGATCCGCAGCCGGTCGTAGCAGAACGCCAGCTGGTTGCTGACATAGCGCTCGTCTCGCCAGCACAGGATGTCGCGCAAGCGGTGCGGCTCGACATTCAGCGCGCGATGCAGGTCATCCGGGCGGCGCGGGACCTTGGCGAACGTCGCGTTGTAGCGCGCGATGAAGCCCGGCAGGAACGCATTTGCCGCCGCCATGTCGCAGATGCCCGCCAGGCGCAGCTCCTTCACCAGCCGATCCTGCAGCGTGCGGTTGGCGCGCTCGACGCGTCTAACTCCATGGATTCGCGAAGTGAATCATCCGACGTCAGAGTTCTGCAACAAAACCAGCCATAACTATAGGCTGCAATGTTGGGGCAGGTACAATCAAAAGCATCAGCCTGCGGGGGGCAGATCCATGAACAGCTGCGCTCCCATTTCGATGATTTGAAAGAGGTAATTTTGGCGCGCGCCGGCAGATGAGGGCGCGGGACTTCTTTGTGCCGTTCGTAGATCTGCTTTAACACCTTGCACCTCGGGGGGGCATAGGGCCATAGGGGAGAACCATTGTCGCGAACGGTATCGCGCAAGTGACATCGCGAAGGTGACGCGGGTCCGCCGATCCATAGCAGAGAACCGGTCGGAAGCGTCCTGCGCATGGCCATTCCCGGCTGGCTGACATGCGGCAAGCGTAACGAACGCCGGGAAGGTCCGCCAAGTCGACCTCCGGCGCGCGGGCTTCCTTAAAATTTCTTCGGGGCGCTTTGTTGGACATAGTGTTAGGCCCGCAGGGCGCTTGACCACGAGTTGCGCTACGAAACGCCAAGGGCTGGGGGCCGAGGGGCGGGTTTTTCGACTCTCGGCACCACGATCAGACGCTCGGGTATCATCGCGCGGCGGATCGGGGGCTAGAGTTTCCGGGCCCGCCCTGCCGCGGGTGTGGACGAACGGGACCCCATGCAAGGCTTCATTCAGCGCAATCCGGTCTGGTCGCTTCTCATCGCGCTGGTCGTGGCGGTGCTGCTGTGGCTGGTCTTTGCGCCCTGGTCGGACGAACTAGAAGAGGTCTTGGGCCGCAAGCGTGTCTTCCTCAACGCGATCTTCGGCGGCATCACGCTGGGCGCGCTGTATTTCCTCGTGGCCTCGGGCTTTACCCTGATCTTCGGGCTGATGCGCAACGTGAACCTCGCGCATGGCTCGCTCTACCTGCTGGGCGGCTATATCGGCTTCGAGGTGTCGGAATGGTCGGGCTCGTGGTTCCTGGCCTTCCCGGTGGTCTTCGTGATCGTCGCCGTGGTCGGGCTGATCCTGCAGAACCAGGTGTTCCGCCGGATGGAGGGCGAGGAGCTGCGCCAAACCATGGTGACCATCGGCCTTTCGGTGGTGATCGCCGACCTCATGCTGTGGCGATGGGGCGGGCAGAGCTACACGATCTACGCCCCCGACATGCTGTTCGGCCCGATGACCCTGCCGGTGATCTCCTCGGTGCGCGACAGCGGCGAGATCGTCTACCTGAAATACCCCGCCGTGCGCATGGCAATCCTGTTCGCCGCGATCGTGATCGGGGTGGGCATGTGGCTGGTGTTGAACAAGACCCGGCTGGGCATGCTGATCCGCGCGGGCGTCGATGACCGCGAGATGCTGGCAGCCTCGGGCGTGCGCATCCAGTACGTGTTCCTTGCCGTCTTCGCCTTCGGCGCGGGGCTGGCGGGCATGGCGGGCATTGTCGGCGGCACCTTCCAGTCGCTGTCACCGGGCGAGGACACGCGCTTCCTTCTGGCCAGTCTCGTGGTGGTCATCGTGGGCGGCATGGGTTCGATCCCCGGCGCGGCGATCGGCGCGCTGATCATCGGCCTGTCCGAACAGCTGGGCCTGGTCTACGCGCCGACCTACTCGGTCGTGTTCACCTTCCTGATCATGGCGGCGGTGCTGGCCTTCCGGCCGCAGGGCCTTCTGGGCGAGCGTCGCTAGATGGCCCTGGCGGAACCCCGAAAAAGCGCCGTGCAGCCCACCTGGGTCGAGCGCATCCCGGCCATCTGGTGGGCGCTTCTGCTGGTGCTGCTGACCATGCCGGCCTGGGCCAATGATTTCATCCTGTTCCAGGTGATGGGCTGGACCTTCGTGCTGGGCATGATCGCGCTGTCGCTGATGTTCCTTGCCGGCTATGGCGGCATGGTCAGCCTGATCCAGATGTCGGTGGCCGCGATGGCGGGCTACATGGTGGCGATTTTCGGCGCCTCGGGCGTGGGCGATATCAGCATGGGCCTGCCCTGGTGGCTCTACATCCCCATCGCCATCGTGATCGCGGCGATCTTCGGCACCGTGGTGGGTGCGCTCGCCGTGCGGACCGAGGGCATCTACACGATCATGATCACGCTCGCGATCGCCTCGGCCTTCTTCTACTTCACGCGGCAGAACTACACGATCTTCAACGGCTACTCGGGCTTCAACCTCGTGGTGCCGCCGCAGCTCTTCGGGGTGGACTGGCGCCAGCCGATGCCCTTCTACTACCTGACGCTGGGCTGCGCGGGGCTGTGCTACGGCGCGGTGGTCTATGTCTCGCGCGCGCCCTTCGGGCTGGCGCTGCAGGGCGTGCGGGACAATCCGCGGCGCATGGCGGCGCTGGGCTTCAACGTGACCGCGCATCGCGTCGCCTCATATACTTTCGCCAGCGTGATCGCGTCGATCGGGGGCATCCTGCTGGTCTGGCAGAACGCCCAGATCGCACCGGGCACGGCCGGCATCCCGGCGGTGATCGACATCCTCGTGATCGCGGTGATCGGCGGCATCACCCGGCCCATCGGCCCCTTCATCGGGGCGTTGATCTACGTGCTGCTGCGCACCTTCTCGCCGGACGTGCTGCTGGCCTTCGGCCTCTCGGGGGAACGCTTCAAGCTGCTGGTGGGGCTGGGCTTTCTCGCGCTGGTCTTCTTCTCGCCCGACGGCGTGCTGGGACTGTGGGAGCGCTGGCGCGCCCGTCGCGCCCGCCGCCGCGACCCGCTGACGGGGGGCGAGGAATGACCATGACCGAGACCGTCCCCGCCGGCCGGCTGAGCTCGGTCAGTTCCGGCAATGCGCTGGAGCTGCGCGGCGTGACCAAGATGTTCGGTGCGCTGGCCGCGATCAGCGACATCACCCTGACCGTGCGCTCGGGCGAGCGGCGGGCGGTGCTGGGCTCCAACGGGGCGGGCAAGACCACGCTGTTCAACTGCGTGACCGGGGATTTCCTGCCCACCGGCGGCACGATCCGCCTGTTCGGCGAGGACGTGACCCGCTTTCCCGCCTATGAACGCATCCGCCGCGGGCTGCGCCGGACCTACCAGATCAGCCTGCTGTTCAACGGGCTGACCGTGGCCGACAATGTCTACCTGGCCTGCCGCGGCGTGTCGCGGGGGCGGTTCTCCTTCCTGCGCCCGCGCGAGAGCGACGCGCTGATCGCCCGCGCCGACGAGCTGATCGCCGCGGTGCACCTGCAGGACTGGCGCGACATCTCGGTCGCCAATCTCAGCTATGGCCAGCAGCGCCAGCTGGAGATCGCGCTGGCGCTGGCCGGCGCGCCGCGGTTGATCCTGTTCGACGAGCCGGCCGCCGGGCTGTCGCCCACCGAGCGCTCCGAGCTGATCGCCATCCTGCAAGGGCTGCCGGGCCATATCGGCTACATCATCATCGAGCATGACATGGACGTGGCGCTGCGCGTCGCCGAGAGCGTGACGATGATGCACAACGGCACCATCTTCAAGGAAGGCACGCCGGAAGAGATCGAGAACGACCAGGAGGTCCAGGAACTCTACCTGGGGGACGGCCATGCGTGATCGTGCCGAGGCATCGCGCGCCGGGCCGGCCGCGCTCGAGATCCGCGGGCTCAACGTCTATTACGGTGCCAGCCACGCGCTTCAGGGGGTGGACCTGACGCTGGGCAAGGGCGTGCTGTCGGTCGTGGGCCGCAACGGCATGGGCAAGACGACGCTCTGCAAGGCGGTGATGGGGCTGGTGCCGGCCTCGTCCGGGTCGATCAGCGTGGGCGGCCAGCCGGTGCTGGGCCGCAGCGCGGCCGAGATCGCGCGCATGGGCGTGGGCTACGTGCCGCAGGGGCGGCGGCTCTGGCGCTCGCTCAGCGTCGACGAGCATCTCAAGATGGTCGAGCAGAAGGGCGGCGCCTGGACCTCGGAGCGGATCTATTCCACCTTCCCGCGTCTCGCCGAGCGGCGGCGCAACGGCGGCGCGCAGCTGTCGGGCGGCGAGCAGCAGATGCTGGCCATCGCCCGGGCGTTGCTGGCCAATCCGCGCCTTCTGATCATGGACGAGCCGACCGAGGGGCTGGCCCCGGTCATCGTCGCCCAGGTCGAGGAGATGCTGCTGCGCCTCGCCGACGAGGGCGACATGGACGTGCTCGTGATCGAGCAGAATATCGGCGTGGCCTGCGCCGTGGCCGACCGGGTCGCGATCATGGTCAACGGCCAGATCAACCGCCTTGTGCCCGCGCGCGAACTGGCCGCCGATCGCGACCTGCAGCAGCGCCTGCTGGGCGTGGGCCGCCACGCCCATGACGACACGCCCGAGGCCGCGCCCGAACCACAGGACGGCCCCGCCACGGCCGAGACCGCCGCGCCGGTCAAGATCTACATGTCCAACCCGTCCCCGCCGACGCGCTGGTCGAAACCGGTCCCGGTGCCGCAGCTGGAACGCGCGGCCCGCGTCGTGACCACGACCGCGCCGGCCTCCGCCGACCTGCAGGCCGAGATCCGTCCTTTGGCGCCCTCGGGGCAGGCCGTGGTGCTGATCGCCGGCACGCTGGACACCAAGGGGGTGGAACTGCGCTACATGCGCGACCTCGTGCGCGCCGCCGGGCTGCCGGTGCGCCTGGCCGACCTGTCGACCACCGGCGGACATTCCGGCGCCGACGTGCAGGCGCATCACATCGCGGCCTTCCACCCGCGCGGCGCGGCCGGGGTCTTCACCGGCGATCGCGGTGCCTCGGTCGCGGGGATGACCACCGCCTTCACCCGCTGGATGGCCCGGCAGGAGGGGATCCTGGGCGTGCTCTCGGCCGGTGGCTCGGGCGGCACGGCCATCGTCTCGCCGGCCATGCGCGCGCTGCCCGTCGGGGTGCCCAAGCTGATCGTCTCGACTGTCGCCTCGGGCGAGGTGTCGAAATACGTGGGCCCCTCGGACATCACGATGATGCATTCGGTGGCCGACGTGCAGGGGCTGAACGCCATCACCGAGGAGGTGCTGTCCAACGCCGCCCACGCCATGGTGGGCATGGTCCGCGCCCGGCGCGAGGCCGCACCGCGCGCCGCCGCCGCCAAGCCCGCCATCGGGCTGACCATGTTCGGCGTCACCACGCCCGCGGTGCAGCAGGTCACCGCGGCGCTGCACGAGGATTTCGACTGTCTTGTCTTCCACGCCACGGGCATCGGCGGGCAGTCGATGGAGAAGCTGATCGACAGCGGCAAGATCGGCGGCGTGCTCGACCTGACCACGACCGAGGTCTGCGACATGCTTTTCGGCGGCGTCTTCCCGGCGACCGAGGACCGGTTCGGCGCCGTGATCCGCTGCCGCATGCCCTATATCGGCTCGGTGGGCGCGCTGGACATGGTGAATTTCGGCGCGCCCGAGACGGTGCCCGAGCGCTATGCCGACCGGCTGTTCTACCAGCACAACCCGCAGGTCACGCTGATGCGCACAACGCCCGACGAGAACGCGCAGATGGGGCGCTGGATCGGCGAGCGGCTGAACCGGATGGAGGGGCCGGTGCGCTTCTTCCTGCCCGAGGGCGGCGTCTCGGCGCTGGATGCGCCGGGCCAGCCCTTCGAGGATGCGCAGGCCAGCCATGCGCTGTTCACCGCGCTCGAGGACACGGTGCGCCAGACCGCCACGCGCAAGCTGATCCGCCTGCCCGGGAACATCAACGACCCCGCTTTCGCCGCCGCCGTGACCGACGCCTTCCGCGAGTTGCACGGCGCGCGACCCACCGACCGACCCAGCAACCGAAGAAGGGCACGCCGATGACCGACCGCGACTCCATCCTGGCCAGGTTCCGCGACATGGTCGCCAAGGGAGAGCCCATCGTCGGCGGCGGCGCCGGCACCGGGCTTTCGGCCAAGTGCGAAGAGGCCGGCGGGATCGACCTGATCGTGATCTACAACTCGGGCCGCTACCGCATGGCCGGGTGCGGCAGCCTCGCCGGGCTGATGCCCTATGGCGACGCCAATGCCATCGTGGTCGAGATGGCCGCCGAGGTGCTGCCGGTCGTGCGCCACACCCCCGTGCTGGCCGGGGTCTGCGCCACCGACCCGTTCCGGCTGATGGACAGGTTCCTGGACGACCTCAAGCACATCGGCTTTGCGGGGGTGCAGAACTTCCCCACGGTGGGGCTGATCGACGGCACCTTCCGCGCCAATCTCGAAGAGACGGGGATGGGCTACGCGCTTGAGGTCGACATGATCCGGCTGGCCCGCGAGAAGGGGCTGCTGACGACACCTTACGTCTTCGACGAGGCCAGCGCCACGGCGATGGCCGAGGCCGGGGCCGACATCATCGTCTGCCACCTGGGCCTGACCACCGGCGGCTCGATCGGGGCCGAGACGGCGCTGACCCTGCAGGACTGCCCGGCGCTGGTCGATGCCTGGGCCGATGCGGCGCTGAAGGTCAATCCGGAGGCCATCGTTCTGGTGCATGGCGGGCCGGTCGCCATGCCCGAAGATGCCGAATTCGTACTGAAGAACACGTCCCGGTGCCACGGGTTCTACGGCGCCTCCTCGATGGAGCGGCTGCCGACGGAAGTGGCGCTGACGGAACAGACAAGGGCGTTCAAGGCCATCACGGGCCGCTGACGCCACGCGGGGAGGGAAAAGGACATGATGACAGGCCAGCTGATCGGGGAATTGATCCTGTGGCTCATCGTGGCGGTCGTCGCCATCGCCATCATCTACTGGGTGATGCAGTGGCTCTACCGCCGCTCGACCAAGGAAATCGCCTTTGTCCGGACCGGGTTCCTGGGCGAGAAGGTGGTGATCGACGGCGGTGCTTTCGTCTGGCCGATCATCCACGACATCACGCCGGTGAACATGAACACGCTGCCCCTGACGGTGGAGCGCAGCCGGGACGAGGCGCTGATCACCAAGGACCGCATGCGCGTCGATGTCGAGGCCGAGTTCTATGTCCGCGTCCGGTCGGACAAGGTGTCGGTGGCGCGGGCGGCTTCGACGCTGGGCCGGCGCACGCTGGAGACCTCGAACCTGCACGGGCTATTGGCCGGCAAGTTCGAAAGCGCCATGCGCGGCGTCGCCGCCGAGATGTCCATGGGCGAGATGCACGAGAACCGCAGCGCCTATGTGGCGCGGGTGCAGGAACGCGCGCAGGAGGATCTCGAGAAGAACGGGCTGGAGCTGGAAAGCGTCGCGATCCTGGATATCGACCAGACCGCGCTGGAATTCTTCAACCCCTCGAACCGGTTCGACGCCGAGGGCCTGACCTCGCTGATCAAGGATATCGAGGAGCGCCGCAAGCTGCGCAACGACATCGAGCAGGATTCGATGATCCGCATCCGCTCGCGCAATCTCGAGGCCGAGAAGCAGGTGCTGGATATCGAGCGCGAGAGCGAGGAGGCCCAGCTGCTGCAGGAGCGCGACATCGAGTATCGCCGCGCCCAGCAGCGCGCCGAGCTGGCCCGCGAACGTGCCGAGCGCGAGACCGAGGCCGAGACCGCGCGCTACCTCAGCCAGGAGGCCATCGAGCGCGCCCGCATCGCCAATGAACAGGCGGTCTCCGAGGCGCGCATCGCCTCGGAACGGCTGATCCGCGCCCGCGAGATCGCCCGCCAGCGCGAGATCGAGGCCGAGGAGATCTCGGCCCGCGAGGCGACCGAGACCGCCCGCATCCTGCAGGAGCGCACCGTCCGCGAGGCGCGCATCCAGAACGAGCAGGAGACCGAGGCGCGCGACATCGCCGCCAAGCGGGCCATCGAAGAGGCCGAGATCGAGGCGCGCGAAGCCACCGAACGCGCCCGCATCGCGCAGGAGAAGGCGCTGGCCGAGGCGCGCATCGCCCGCGAGCGCGAGACGCAGGCGCTGGAGATCGAGCGCCAGCAGTCGATCCGCGATGCCGAGATCGCCGCGAACGAGGCCAATGAACGCCGCCGCATGGCGCAGGACCTCGTGCTGGCGCAGACCCGCATCAAGGGCGAGGAGGATATCCGCCAGCGCGAGATCGCCCGGCAGAAGGCGCTGGACGAGGCCGAGATCGCCGCGCGCGAAGCGGTGGAGCGCATGCGCGTGCTGCAGGACGCCCAGATCAGCGAGGCGCGCATCTCCGAGGATCAGCGCATCCGCGAACTGGAAATCTCGCGCAAGCAGGCCGTCGAGGCGGCCGAGATCGCCGCGCACGAGGCGGTGGAATCCGCCCGCATCGCCCGCGAGAAGCAGATCGCCGCATCGCGGATCGAGGCCGACGAGGCCACCTCGTCGCGCGAGATCGCCCGCAACAAGGCCATCGACGAGGCGCGTGTCGCCGCCGACGAGGCGGTGGAGCAGGCGCGCATCTCGCAGAAGCGCGCGCTCGATGCCGAGCGCATCACCGCCGAGCAGGACACGCGCGCCCGCGAGATCGCCAAGGAGCAGGAGCTCGAGGCGGCCGAGATCGCCCGGCGCGAGGCGGTCGAGACCGCGCGCGTCGCCTCGGAACTGGCGCTGGAGCAGGAGCGCATCGCCAGCCAGAAGACCCGCGAGGTCGCCGATATCGAGCGGCGCCGCAATGTCGAGGCGGCCGAGGAGGCCCGCGTGATCCAGCTGGCCGAGACCAAGGCCGAGCGCGCCGCCGCCGAGGCCAACGTGCAGGAGGCCGAGGTCATGGCCCGGCGTGCCGTCGAGAAGGCCGAGATCGAACGCGAGCGCGCGCTGGAAGCTGCCCGCGTGGAACGCCGCCGCGCGCTGGAACAGCTCGAGGTCGCCCGCGTGCAGACCCTGCGCGAGGCCGAGATCGCCAGCCAGGAAGAGATCGAGCGCGCGCGCGTCGCCTCGGAACGCGGACTGGACGAGATCCGGATCGACCACGAGACCGTGCGCCGGCGGCTGGAAGTGGGCCGCGAGCGCGAGGTCGAGACCGCGCAGATGGACAAGGCCATCGCGCTCTACCAGAAATCGCTCGAGGAGAGCGCCGCCCGGGCCGAGGCGGATGCCGCCCGCGCCCGTGCCGCCGAGGCCGAGGAAAAGGTCAAGACCGTGCGCGAGACCGAGGCCGCCAACCGCCGCAAGTCGATCGACGTGACCATGGCCGAGAAGGCCGCGGCCGAGGCCAAGGCGATTGCCGAGGGCGAGAAGGTGCGCACCGCCGTCGAGGCCGAGGCCCAGAAGCTCATCAACGAGGCCGAGAACGTGCTTACCGACCCGGCGCGCGCCTCGCTATTCCGTCGCAAGCTGCTGGAGCATGTCGAGGGGATCGTGTCCGCCTCGGTCAAGCCTCTGGAGAAGATCCAGGACATCCGCATCATGCAGCTGGACGGTGTCACCGGCGGCGGTGGCGCCAGCGATGGCAGCCCGACGGACGAGGTCATCAACTCGGCCCTGCGCTACCGCGTGCAGGCGCCCCTGATCGACTCGCTGCTGTCGGATATCGGCATCGAGGGGGGCGGGCTTGCCAAGCAGGGCGGGCTGATCCGCGAGGCCTCGGACATGCAGCGCATCGCCGGCGCGGTGGAGAAATCTGCAGGCAAGGATGCGGGCGGCGGGGGCGATGCGCCCCGCTCCGAGGGCGGCCAGGACAGCGGGGACAAGAAATAGATGCCCCGCGTGTATATCTCATCGGTGATCGACGCACCGGCCGCGAAGGTCTGGGACCGAGTGCGCGACTTCAACGCCCTGCCGCGCTGGCATCCGCGCATCCGCGACAGCCGCATCGAGAATGGCGAGCCGTCGGACAAGGTGGGCTGCATCCGAGATTTCCACCTGCAGAACGGCGACCGCATCCGCGAGCAGCTTCTGGGCCTGTCCGACTACGACCTGTTCTGCACCTACGCGATCCTCGAAAGCCCGATGCCGCTGACCGATTACGTGGCCACGCTGCGGCTGACGCCGATCACCGATGGCGACCGGACCTTTGCCGAGTGGACGGCCGAGTTCGACTGCGCCGAGGAGGATGCCGAGGGGCTGGTCACGGGCATCGGCACGGATGTCTTCCAGGCGGGCTTTGCCGCGCTGCAACGCAGCCTGGTGCGTTGAGATGGTCAAGGTGGTCAAGAGCACGGTTCTGGACGCCCCCGTGGAGGAGGTCTGGGCGGTGCTGCGCGATTTCAACGGCCATGACCAGTGGCACCCGGCCGTGGCCGACAGCGTGATCGACCGCCGCCAGCCCTCGGACAAGGTGGGTTGCGTGCGCCGCTTCCACCTCGTCGACGGCTCGGAGCTGCGCGAGCAGCTGCTGACGCTGTCGGATGCGGACATGGCCTTCAGCTATTGCCTGCTCGAGACGCCGGTGCCGCTGCTCAACTACGTGGCGCATGTGCGGCTGGCGCCGGTCACCGATGGCGACCGGACCTTCTGGCTGTGGGAGAGCCGTTTCGACACGCCGAAAGGGCGCGAGACGGAGCTGCAGACCATGGTGGCCGAGAACATCTACCAGGGCGGGTTCGACGCGATCCGCGCCCATATGGGACTGGAGGCGGCATGACCATCGTCGAGACCTATCCGACCCTGGCCGAGGCGGCCCGCGCCATGGGGCGCGACGCGGCCTACATGGCGGGCGGCACGCTGCTGATGCGCGATGTCAACGAGGGCGCCGGGCCCGCGCGGCTGATCCGGGTCAGCGATCCGGGCCTGACCCGCGTGCAGACCACCGGCGACGGCGTGCGGCTGGGCGCGGGCGTGACCATGGCCGGGGTGCTGGCCAGCCGCGAGCTGGAGGTGCTGCACCCGGTCGCCCGGCTGATCGGCGGCCCGCAGGTGCGCAACATGGGCACCGTGGCCGGCAATCTCTTTGCCGCGCATCCTTACGGCGATTTCGCCGCGGCGCTTCTGGCGTTGGGCGCGCTGGTGGTGCTGGCGGGGCAGGGCAGCGCCCGGCCCGTCGAGGACGTGCTGAAGGCGCGCGACAGTGCCGGCCTTGTCGAGGCGATCGAGGTGCCGCGCCCGCGCGATCCGCGCGCCTTTGCCTTTCACAAGGTCAGCCGGGTCAAGCCCAAGGGCGTCTCGGTCCTGTCCATCGCGGTGCACCTGCCGCGCGAGGGCGGCCGCATCCGCGATCCCCGCGTCGTCTTCGGCGCCATGGGGCCCACGCCGCTGCGATCGAGTGGCGCCGAGCGCGCGCTTGAGGGCCACGCGCTGGACACCGCCACGATCGACCGCGCTGCCGCCGCCGCCTGCGAGGGGCTGGCCCCGTTCACCGACCAGATCGCCACCGAATGGTACCGGCGCGAGGTGGCGGGCGTGCACCTGCGGCGCCTTCTGACCCGGATGGAGCAAGGCTGATGGCAAAGACACCGGTGAGTTTCACGCTGAACGGCAGCCCGCGCGCCGCCTTCGCCGATCCTGGCCAGAACCTGCTGGAGTTCCTGCGCCGCGATGTGGGCGATCTCAGCCCCAAGTTCGGCTGCGGGCAGGGCACTTGCGGCGCCTGCACCGTCACCGTCGATGGCGAGACGCATTTGGCCTGCCTTGTGTTGGCCCAGACGGTCGAGGGGCGCGATGTGGGCACCGCCTCGGGGCTGGCCCGGGGGGCGCAGCTGGACCCGCTGCAAGAGGCCTTCATGGACCATTTCGCCGCGCAATGCGGCTATTGCACCGCCGGGATGCTGATCTCGGCGCGGGCGCTGCTGGACCGCAACCCGCGGCCCACGCGCGACGAGGTGGTCGAGGCGATCTCGGGCAACCTGTGCCGCTGCACCGGCTACGAACCGATCATCGCCGCGATCCTGTCGGTGGCCGAGGGGAGGGCCCGCGCATGAGGGACATGACGTCAGACGGTCCCATGGTCGAGTTCCGCAAGGATCTCTTTGCCGACGAGCGGGACGACAATCTCAACGAGGTGGGCAAGCCGACCCGGCGGCAGGATATCCTCGGCCATGTGACGGGGCGTTCGCCCTTCTTCGACGACCATCTCTTCGACGGGCTGCTGCACCTGCGCTGCGCGCGCAGCCCGCATCACCACGCGCGCATCCGGCGCATCGACACCTCGGCCGCCGAGCGCATGCCCGGCGTGGTGCGCGTGCTGACCGGGCGCGACGTGCCGGTGAACCTCAACACGCTGCTGTCGCTGCTGGATTTCGGCCTTGATGACGAGCCGATCCTGTCCGAGAACAAGACCGCCTATCGCGGCGAGCCGGTGGCCGCCGTCATCGCCGAGACCGAGGCCCAAGCCCGTGCCGCCGCCGCCGCGGTGCAGGTCGACTGGGAGGTTCTGCCCCACGTGCTGGACGTGGAAGAGGCGATCAAGCCCGGTGCTCCGGCGGTGCTGGAGATCTACCCCGAGAACAAGTTCGTCTATCACGGCAAGTACGACCACCAGAAGCTGCGCTATGGCGACGTGGACCGCGCCTTGGCCGAGGCCGATCACGTGGTCGAGGGGCGCTACCAGATGTCGCCCATCGAGCAGGCCCCGATCGAGACCTGCGGTGCCATCGCCGCGCCCGAGCAAAACGACCGCTATGTCTGCTATACCTCGACACAGGCGCTGTTCTTCTCGCTGGGCACGGCGGCCAAGGTGCTGTCCATGCCGTCCTCGCGGCTGCATTTCATTGGCGGTACGGTGGGCGGCGGCTTTGGCGGCAAGGTGGATTCGGTGCATGAGCCGCTGGCGATCCTCGGCGCCATGCTGACGGGGCGGCCGGTGAAATACGCCTGGGACCGCGCCGAGGAGATGCAGGTCGGCGCGCCGCGCGGGGCCGAGCGCTGGTACATCACCGACGGCGTGATGGCCGATGGGCGCATCGTGGCGCGCAAGTTCACCGGCTATTTCGATGCCGGCGCCTATACGCGGCTGTCCTCCTACGCGATCATCAAGGGGGTGGGGCACCTGCCCGGGCCCTACACGATCCCCAACGTCCATGCCGATGTCTACTGCGTCTACACCAACCGCACGCCGGCCACGGCGATGCGCGGCTTCGGCATCACCGGGGTCGATTTCGCGATCGAGGCGCATATGGACAAGGTGGCCGAGACGGTGGGGCTCAACCCCGTGGAGCTACGCATCCTCAACGCCTATCGTGACGGCGACATGAAGGCGCATCGGCGGCTGGCCAAGAACTGTGCGCTGATCGAATGCGCGCAGGTCGTGGCCGAGAAGGCGGGCGTCACGCTGTCGCCGCAGATGAAGGCGGCCTCGTCGCTGCGCGACGGCGGCGGCGCCCGGGCCGAGCTGCCGCGCCACACCGCCACCGATCAGGAGGGCCGGGTCGAGGGGTTCACCGCCACCAGCTATGCCCGCAAGGGGGGCGGCGACAGCCCGCCCACCACCGCGCCGCCGCCGCGCCCGGCCAGCCCGCCCCCGGCGGCGTCCCGGCCCTCGCCGCCCGCCCCGTCCCAGCCGGCCCCGTCCGCGTCCGCGCGGCCCGAGCCTGCGCCCGAGCAAGCGACAAAGAAGCCGGCGCGCAGCGGGGCGATGCGTTTTTCCTCCCTGTCCGGCTTCCGGAGGCGCTGATGACCGTGCATCGCGGCCGCGGCTTCGCGGCGATCAACTATCCCATCGGCATGAACCTTGGCGGCGATCCCAGCCAGGCGCTGGTGCATTCCAACCCCGACGGCAAGTTCACCGTGGCGCTGTCGGCTATCGACCTGGGCCAGGGGATGAAATCCGTTACCCGCCAGATCGCGGCCGAGACGCTGGGCGTGCCGATCGAGGATGTCTATGTCGACACCGCCGACAGCGATACCGGCCCGCATGACATGGGCTCTTTCGCGTCGCGCGGCACGCACCGGATGGGCAACGCGGTGATCCGCGCCAGCGAGGAGGCCCGGCAGGTCATGCTCGAGGCCGCCGCCGAGGAACTGGAGGTCGACGCCGGCGACCTCGTGACCGACGGCCGCGGCAATATCCACGTGAAGGGCGCGCCGTCGCGCACGATCACCACCATGGCCGCGGCGCAAGCGGCGCAGTTCCGGCAGGGCCGCACCATCGCGGGGCGCGGCATCTTCCTGATCCCGCTGTCGGAGGTCGATCCCGAGACGGGCGAGATGTCGCCCGTCACCACCTTTGCCCATGCCGCCATGCTGGTCACGGTCGAGGTCGACGACGAGACCGGCGAGGTCACGGTGACCGACATGCAATCGGCCTACGAGGTCGGCCGCGCGCTGAACCCCAAGCTGGTGGAGCAGCAGCTGCGCGGCGGCGCGTGGATGGGGATGAGCCACGCGGCATGGGAGACGACCGAGCCCTATTACCCGTCGCGCGATCACGGTCCCGAGGATTTCAACACCTACCTCATGCCGGGGCCCGGAGACCTCGCGCCGCACCATATCTCGATCCTCGAACGCCCGGCCGAGGACGGCCCCTATGGCGGCAAGGGCCCGGGCGAGATGTGCGCCAACCCCGTCCTGCCCGCGGTGGTGAACGCGGTCTACGACGCCGTCGGCGTGCGCATCGACGAATTGCCCGTGACCCCGGAGAAGGTGCTGCGCGGCCTGCAGGCGCAGGGCGGGGCGCGGCCGCGGCAGGCGCTCTGATGGCGGTGCGGCGCGAGATACAGGGCATCGACGGGCCCGATCCGCTAGCCCGCGCCATGGGCGATGCCCAGTACATCGCCGACGAGGGGCTGGCCACGGCCGCCTACCTTGCGCTTGCGCTGGGCAAGCCTCTGCTGCTGGAAGGCGCGCCCGGCGTCGGCAAGACCGAGGCCGCCAAGGCCATCGCCTCGGTGCTGGGGCGCGAGCTGGTGCGCCTGCAATGCTACGAGGGGATCGACGCGGCCGCGGCCATGTACGAGTGGAACTTTCCCCGGCAGATGCTGGCGATCCGGCAGGCGGGGGACGAGTACGTCAATCTCTACGAGGACCGCTTCCTGATCGCCCGGCCGATCCTGCAGGCGCTCGAGGCGCCGCGCGACCGGGTGCTGCTGATCGACGAGATCGACCGCGCCGATCACGAGTTCGAGGCCTTCCTGCTGGAATTCCTGTCGGATTTCACCCTGTCCATCCCCGAGCGCGGCACCGTGCGCGCCGGCACGCCGCCCATCGTGGTGCTGACCTCGAACCGCACGCGCGAGCTGCACGAGGCGCTGCGGCGACGCTGCATATATCACTGGATCGACTATCCCGACCCGGCGCTCGAGGCGCGGATCGTGACCATGCGCGCCTCGACCGTGGCCGAGGACACCGCGCGCCGCGTGGTGCGGGCCGTGGGCGCGCTGCGGGCCAAGCCGCTGGCCAAGCCGCCCGGCGTGGCCGAGACGGTGGAATGGGCCGAGGCGGCGACGCTGCTCAACAGCCAGGGCGTGGCCTGGCCGCGCGCCTTTGCCCGCGCCATCGGGGTGGTGCTCAAGGATCAGGACGATCTCGACTATATCGCGCCGCGGCTCGAGGCGCTGCTGGCCGAGGGGGTGGCATGATCCCGCGCGCGCTCGACCCCTTCCTGGCCTTCCCGCAGGCGTTGCGGGCGGCGGGCTACCCGGCCTCGCCCGACCGGACCGAGACCTTCCTCGCCGCCGTGGGCCTGCTGGGTCCGCGCGCGATCGGTGACATCCGCCGCGCCGCCCACGCGGTCTATGGCCCGGGCCCCGAGCGGGCCGAGATGTTCGATGCGGTGTTCGACATGGTCTTTCTGGGGCGCGCCCTGCCGGCCCCCGCCGCGGGCGAGCCCGAAGAGCTGCCCGCGAGCTATGACGCGGCCGGGCTCGAAGAGCAGATCCTCCCCGAGGACGAGGATCCCTCGGGCGGCGAGGCGACGGCGGCCGAGCGGCTCTTCGCGCGCGAGCTGGCCGCGGGGGACGAGGATGCGGTGCTGCGCCGCTTTCGCCGGGCGCTGCCGTCCCATCTGCCCCGGCGTCGCTCGCGCCGGATGGCGCCGGGCAAGGGGCGGCTGGCCGATGCGCGGCGCACCTTCCGCGAGATGCTGCGCCGTGACGGCGAGGTCACCCGCCTGCCGACGCGGCGACGGCTGGCCCGCCAGCGCCGGGTGCTGCTGCTGATCGACGTCTCGGGCAGCATGAAGGACAGCACCGACGGCGCGCTGCGGCTGGCCCATGCGCTGGTGCAGGGCGCCGAGCGGGCCGAATGCTTTACCCTCGGCACGCGGTTGACCCGGGTCACCCGCGCGCTGCGCCATCGCAACCGCGACCAGGCGCTGATGCTGGCCTCGGGTCTGGTGGCGGACTGGGATGGCGGCACGCGGCTGGGCGAGGCGCTGGCCATGTTCCTGTCGGTGCCGCGCTTTGCCGCCCATGCCCGCGGCGCGCTGGTGATCGTCGTCTCGGACGGGCTGGAACGCGGCGGGCCCGAAGCGCTGACCGCGGCGATGATGCGCCTGTCCGCGCTGGCCTGGTCGGTGCTGTGGCTGTCGCCGCTGGCGGCCGATCCCGCCTATCGGCCCGAGACCGGCGCGATGCGGGCGATCCTGCCCATGCTCGACCGGCTGGGCGCGGGCCACACGCCGCCCGCGCTGGCGGCCGAGATCCTCGACTTCTCGAAAGGGGCCCGGCCGTGACCGTCGATGCGCATTTCCACGTCTGGCGGCAGGACGACCTGCCCTGGCTCACGGGCCCGATGCAGCCGCGCATCTTCGGCCCCTACGAGGCGATCCGCCGCGACTACCCGATCCACGAATACTTGGCAGACATCGCGGGCTCGGGCGTCGACCGGGCGGTCTACGTCCAGGCCAACTGGCCGGTCGACCGCGCCGAGGACGAGGCCGAGTGGATCGAGGGGCAGATCGTCGAGACCGGCTGGCCGCATGGCATCGTGGCCTATGCCGACATGACGGCCGAGGATGTGCGCCCGGCGCTGGACCGGCTGATGCGCTTCCCGCATCTGCGCGGCATCCGCCAGCAATTCCACTGGCACGCGGTGCCCGAGTACCGCTTTGCCAGCGATCCCGACCTGTGCTGCGATCCACGGGTGCAGCGCAATATCGGGCGGCTGGCCGAATACGGGTTGGTCTTCGACCTGCAGGTCTTTGCCGGGCAGATGGACGGTGCCGCCGAGCTGGCCGCGGCCTGCCCGGACGTGACCTTCGTGCTGCAACATGCCGGCATGCTGGAGGATACCTCCGAGCCCGGCCGCGCAGCTTGGCGGGACGCGATGGCGCAGCTGGCCGCGCGGCCCAACGTGGTCAGCAAGCTCTCGGGCTTCGGCACCTTCCAGCACCGGCTGGATCCCGAGCTGATCGCCTGGCTGACCACCGAGACGGTCACGCTGTTCGGGGCCGAGCGCTGCCTCTGGGGATCGAATTTCCCCATCGAGAAGCTCTGGACCGGCTACGACGCCCTGATCGCGGCGCACCGCGCCGCCGCGGGCGGTCTGAGCGCGGCCGAGCGGCAGGCCATTTTCAACGATACGGCATGCCGGGTCTACCGGCTGACCTGAAGGGGAGGACATGATGGGACTGGAAATCAAGATACTCGACTACGGGGATATCGAGCTGGAGAGCAGCTTTCTCGTGCTCGGCCGGGATTGCGGGCGCACCCGCCGCGTGCCGGTCTACGGCTTCCTGATCCTCGGCGGGACCTATCCCATCGTCGTGGACACCGGCTATCGCGACAATGCCATCATGGAAACGCTGGGCATGCGCGGGTTGCAGTTCCACGAGAACATGATCGAACGCCAGCTGGCCAATCACGGGGTCAAGCCGGGCGACGTGCGCTACGTGCTGCACACGCACCTGCATATCGACCATGCCGGCAAGGACGACCATTTCCCGATGAACACCACCGTGGTCATCAACCGGCGCGAGCTGGAATATTCCGTCTCGGGGCTGATGCACCCGCAATATCCCAAGCCCGACATCATCCACCTTGTCGAGCGGCTGCACCACCCCGGCGCGCTGCGGCTGGAGGATCTGGCGATCTCGGGGCCGGTGGAGCTGATCCCCGGGGTCTATCTCGAAGAGGCGGGCGCGCATACCGAGGGCTCGATGAACGTGCATGTGGACACAGACGAGGGCCGCGCGACGATCTGCGGCGACGTGATCTACGATTTCAACGACCAGATCATCGAGCCCGTCCGCACCTTCGGCCCCGAGGAATACCAGGTCACCGGCAATCACGGGAACTCCAAGCGGATGGAGAAGGGCGCGATCCGCAAGCTGATGTATTCCGGCGCGAAATTCCTGCTGCCCATTCATGATGCGCCCGCCCGGGTCGAGCAGGGCCGGGTCACCGGCCGGCTGGGCATGGAGATCCCCGGCCCGGTGGTGCAGTCGGTGCCGCGCCGCGACTGGTTCCCGGCCTGAGGAGGACGCAGATGGCACATGAGGCGCTCGACCCCGCGTTCCGCGACCTGATCGACGAACATGCCCCCGTCCGGCAGGCCGGGTCCGGCTTCACCTTCACCGAGGGCCCGATCTGGCATCCGACCGATCACTACCTGCTGTTCTCGGACATGCCGGGTGACGTGCGCCGGCGGCTGGACACGTCCGGCGTGCGCGAGGTGCTGCGCCCCTCGCACAAGGGCAACGGCATGACCTATGATGCCGATCTGAACCTGCTGGTCTGCGAGCACTCCACCTCGAGCGTGACGCGCTTTCGCCCGGACGGCACGCGCGAGGTGCTGGCCTCGCATTTCGAGGGGCGCGAGCTGAACTCGCCCAATGACATCGTGGTGAAATCCGACGGCTCGGTCTGGTTCACCGATCCGTGGTACGGACGCATGCCCGGCTTCGGCATCGAGCGCCCGCGCGATCTGGGCTGGCAGGGCGTGTTCCGCCTGCCCCCGAACCACCGCCCCGGCGACGATCCGCAGCTGGTCGTGGACCGCTACCTCTTTACCATGCCCAACGGGCTGTGCTTTTCGCCGGACGAGTCGCTGCTGTATGTCAACGATACCGAGCAGGCCAATATCCGCGTCTACGACGTGGGCGCGGGCGGCCGGCTGTCCAACGGGCGCATCTTTGCCAGCGGCATCCGCGACAGCCTGAAAGAGGGCGTGCCCGACGGGATGAAATGCGACCAGGCCGGCAATGTCTGGGTCACCGCGCCCGGCGGGCTCTGGGTCTATGCGCCGTCGGGGCGGCTGATCGGCAAGGTGGCGATCCCCGAGAAATCCGCCAACCTGCACTGGGGCGGGGCGGACTGGCGCACGCTCTACGTGGCGGCCTCGACCAGCGTCTACGCGATCCCGGTAAAGATCGGCCCGCGGGGCGAGCCCTTCATGCGCGCCCGTCCGCCCGCCCGCGCGCCAGCGCCATCGGGGGGCGACGAGGCGCTGCGGCTGGACGCATCGCGCTGCGCGCTGATCATCCAGGACATGCAGAACGACGTGGTGATCGAGGGCGGCGCCTTTGCCGCCTCCGGCAGCCCGGCCCATTGCCGCGAGCAGAACGCCATCGCCAATATCGCCCGGCTGGCGGCGCGCTGCCGTGAGCTTGGCGTGCCGGTGATCCACGTGCATTTCCTCGTCCATCCCGGCGCGCCGGGCTTCACCCTGAACGCGCCGCTTTTCGAAGGGGTGATCGACGAGAATGCGCTGGTGCGCGGCACCTGGGGTGGCGCGCCTGTCGAGGGGTTGGAGCCCCAGCCCGGCGACCACGTGGTCGAGAAGATGCGCATGAGCGCCTGGGAGGGCACCTCGCTCGAGACGGTGCTGCGCGCCGAAGGCCGCGACATCCTGATCGAGACCGGCGCCTGGACCAACATGTCGATCGAGCACACCGCCCGCACCGGCGCCGACAAGGGCTATGTCATGGTCATCCCCGAGGATGGCTGCTCGACCATGAATGCCGACTGGCACCGCGCCAGCATCGACTACGCCATGCAGAACGTCGCCCTCGTCACCCGCACCGACGCGGTCATCGGCGCGCTGGCCTGAGCGGGCGGGGCCTGGCAGGACCGTGGCACGGGGCGGCAAGACCTTTCGAAAGGTCTTGACTGACGCGATTTGCAAATCGCGTGGAAAGCGGCTTCGAAGCCGCTTGATCCAAGCCGCTTCGAAGCGGCTTGCGGCCCGGACCTGGCCGTTCAGCCCGGAAAGATGCGCGCCATTTCCCGGTCGAACCGGTCCCAGCTCTCCGTGGCCGTGTTGCCCGCATACCCGTGGTAATCGGACTTGCCGGACGCGGTGGGCAGGCGATCGACACATCGGTGATCGAGGTGGTGTGAGGTCCACGGCCGGCCCCTCTGGTTGCCCGTCCGGCCCCGTACGCATAGGGTCGCGGCCGTGTTGCACGGAGAGCGCCATGACCCATCGTTTCCCGATCCGCGTCTATTACGAAGACACCGACATGGCGGGGATCGTCTATCACGCCAACTACCTGAAATTCATCGAGCGTGCGCGCTCGGACTGGGTCAAGGCGCAGGGGCTCGACCAGAACGCCATGCGCGAGCGCGACGGCATCGTCTTCGTCGTGCGCCGGATCGAGGCCGACTACCTGTTGCCCGCGAAATATGACGAGGCGCTGGAAGTCCGCACCACGGTGCGCAGCCTGACCGGCGTGCGGCTGGTCATGGGACAGGAGGTCATGCGCGACGAGGATTGCGTGTTCCGCGCCGAGGTCACCGCCGTCTGCGTGACCACCGAGGGCCACCCGGTGCGCCTGCCGGCCGCGCTGCGCCGTCACGTGCACTGAGCGCGCCACCGGCGGGAAAGCGCGGACCGGCGCCGCGCCGCCGACGCGGATCTATGGTCTTTCCCCTGAAAATCGGCTACACCATATGAAAAAGGGCCTGCAGAGACGGGCCGGACAAAAAAGAGCAGGTTCATGGAAGACACGCTTGTGCTGGCGCAGGAGATCGATTTCTCCATGTGGGGGCTCTACCTGCGCGCAACCCTGACGGTGAAGATCGTCATGCTCATGCTGATCGCGGCATCGATCTGGGCCTGGGCCATCATCATCGAGAAATTCATCTCGTACCGCGCCGCGCGGCGCGAGGCACGCCGCTTCGACCAGGCCTTCTGGTCGGGCGAGCCGCTGGACGAGCTGTTCGAGCAGCTGGGCCCCGAGCCGCGCGGCCGCGCGCAGCGGGTCTTTGCCGCCGGCATGCTGGAATGGCGCCGCAGCCATCGAGACGATGGCGGGCTGATCGCCAATGCCCAGCAGCGCATCGACCGCAGCATGGACGTGGCCATCCAGAAAGAGGCCGACACGCTGCAGCGCGGGCTGCCGGTCCTGGCCACGGTCGGCTCGACCACGCCCTTCATCGGGCTCTTCGGCACGGTCTTCGGCATCATGAACAGCTTCATCGAGATCGCCGAGCAGCAGAACACCTCGCTGGTCGTCGTGGCGCCCGGCATCGCCGAGGCGCTGCTGGCCACCGGGCTGGGCCTGCTGGCCGCGATCCCGGCGGTGATCTTCTACAACAAGTTCTCGGCCGACAGCGACCGGATCATCGGCGGCTACGAGGCCTTTGCCGACGAGTTCTCGACCATCCTCTCGCGCCAGCTGGATTCCTGAGCCATGGGCGCGGGTGTCACCAGTTCCGGAGGCGGCGGCGGGGGCCGCAGGCGGCGCGGCCGCCGCGCCCGCAGCCAGCCCATGGCCGAGATCAACGTCACGCCCTTCGTGGACGTGATGATGGTGCTGTTGATCATCTTCATGGTGGCGGCACCGCTGCTGACCGTGGGCGTCCCGGTCGAACTGCCCAAGACCGCCGCGCAGACGCTGCCCTCGGACACCGAGGAGCCGCTGGCGGTCACTGTCGCCGCCGACGGGTCGGTGGCGATCATGTCGACCGAGATCGCGCGCGAGGATCTCGTGCCGCGGCTGCGCGCCATCGCGGCCGAGCGTGCGGATGACCGGGTCTATCTGCGGGCCGACGGCAACGTGCCCTACCGGCAGGTGGCCGAGATCATGGGCGCGCTGAACGCGGGCGGGTTCTCCTCGATCGGACTGGTGACCGAAACCGGTGGCCCGGCGCTCGACGGCCGCGATCCCTGAGGCCGGGCGATGTCGCACGGGTTCTATATATCGGGTGGGGCGCACGCCCTTCTGATCCTGTATGTCATGTTCGGCGGCGTGTTCAGCGACGATCCGCCCAGCGTGCAGGTGGCCGACGTGACGGTGCTCTCCGAGGACGAGTTCGCCGCGCTCTCTGCCGGGGTTGCGGACGAGGACGCCCCGGCGCCCGAGCCCAGCCCGGCCCCGGGCCCCGAACCCGACGCCGCCCCGGCGCCACAGCCGGCCCCCGAACCGGAGCCGCAGCCCGAACCGGAGCCGGAGCCCGAACCGGAGCCGCAGCCCGAGCCGGAACCAGAGCCGCAGCCTGAACCGCAGCCCGAGCCAGAACCTCAGCCGGAACCAGAGCCGCAGCCGCAGCCCGCGCCCGAGCCGGATCCCGCGCAGCAGCCCGACGCGCCGACGCAGTTGGTGCCCGAACCGGCGCCGCGCAGCCTTGCGCCGCAGACCTCGTTGCGCCCGGTGCCCCGGCCGGCGCCGCGCGTCGCGCCCGATCCGGTCGCGCCGCCCAATCCCGAGGCCGTCGAGGCCGAAGAGACCCAGCGCGCCGCCACGCCCGATGCCGACAGCCCTGACGTGGCCGAAGAGGCGCAGGAGGAAACCGCCCCGCCCGAGACCGCGACCCGCATCGTGACCGAGGCCGACGAGCCGGCCGCCGATGCGCCGGCCGCGCGGGCGCCGTCGAGCTCCGTGCGCCCCCGCGCCCGGCCCGAAACCTTGACCGCCGCCGCGCCCGAGCCGGACGCCACCCCGTCCGACACCGCCGATGCGGCGCCGGCAGAGCCCTCCGACACTGCCGCAAGCGGCTCGCCACTCGATGACGCGCTGAACGCGGCGCTGAGCGAGGCGCTTTCGGGCGGCACCGGCCCGGCCGGGACCGGTCCGCCGCTGTCGCGGGGCGAACAGGACGCCTTCCGGTTGGCGGTGCAGTCCTGCTGGCGGGTCGATGTCGGATCCCAGGCGGCGAACGTGACCGTGACCGTCGGCTTTGCGCTGGATCGCGACGGCCGCGTGCAGGGCAATGTCCGCCTGATCGAGGCGGATGGCGGCTCGGGCGCGGCGGCCGAGACGGCGTTCCAGGCGGCACGCCGCGCCGTGCTGCGCTGCCAGTTGCCGAATGGCTACGACCTGCCGGCCGACAAGTACGAGACCTGGCGCGAGGTCGAGATGGTCTTCAACCCCGAGGACATGCGCCTGAGATGACCCGCTGGCTGCCTGTCCTTGCGCTGGGCCTCTGTGTCCTGGCCGTCGATGCAGGGGCTGCCGAGACGCGGCCCGAGCCGGTGATCTATGCCGCCCCCGACTGCACCAGCGACAGCGGCGGAGCGGGGTCGGACTATGCGGCGCAGTTCGCCGCTGCCGTACAGCGGTGCTGGGTTCTCGATCCGGCCGACCGGGCGGCGCGCGTGTCGCTGACGCTGGGCTTTGCGCTGACGCCCGACGGGCGGGTCAAGCCCGACAGCCTGACCCTGCGCCATGCCTCGGGCGGCGATCCCGGGGCGATCCGCCGGGCCTTCGGCGCTGCCCGGCGCGCGGTGCTGCGCTGCCAGGGCAGCAGCGGCTACCCCCTCCCGCGCGAGCGCTATGCCGAGTGGCGGCGCGTCGAACTGTGCTTTTCCCCCGCGAAACCGGCAAAATGAGCCCGGTTTTCGGCAATTCCCCGCCGGATCATCGGTTAAACGCTATTTTGCCAGATCGTAAACACCGGTATGGTGGGGCAGGGCGGGCGCAGACCTGCCGGTTGACGGTGTCGAGCAGTTCCCGAAGGAGGAACCGGAAATGAAAGCGTTTCTCGCCTCCCTTTCGCTGGCCCTCGGGCTGGCGTTTCTTCCTGCCGCGGTACAGGCGCAAGAGCCGCTGCGGATCGAGATCACCGAGGGTGTGGTCGAACCCATGCCCTACGCGGTGCCCAGTTTCGTGGCCGAGACGCCCGAGGCGCAGCAATATGCCGACCAGATCAGCCGCGTGGTGGCCGATGACCTGACCGGTACGGGCCTGTTCCGCGAGATCCCGCGCGAGGCGCATATCGCGCAGGTCACCAGCTTTGGCGCGCCGGTGCAGTTCGCCGACTGGAAGGCGATCAACGCGCAGGCGCTGATCACCGGCTCGGTCAGCGCCGATGGCGCGGGGCGTGTCGTGGTCAAGTTCCGCGCCTGGGATGTCTTTGCCGGGCAGGAGCTGGGCCAGGGCATGCAGTTCGCCGCCCCCGCCGAGGGCTGGCGCCGGCTGGCCCACAAGGTGGCCGACCAGGTCTATTCCCGGCTGACCGGCGAGGATCCCTATTTCGACAGCCGCGTCGCCTTCGTCTCGGAGACCGGGCCCAAGGGAGAACGCGTCAAGCGGCTGGCGATCATGGATTACGACGGCGCCAACATCCAGTACCTGACCGACGGGGGGGCCATCGTGCTGGCGCCGCGCTTTTCGCCCTCGGGCGACCGGGTGCTCTATACCAGCTACCAGACCGGCTTTCCGCGCATCCACGTGCTGAGCGTGGGCGACGTCCAGAGCCGCATCCTGCAGGCTGGCGACGGCCAGATGAGCTTTGCGCCGCGCTTCTCGCCCGACGGGCGGATGGTGGTCTATTCGCTGAGCCAAGGCTCCAACACCGACATCTACGCCATGGATGTCGCCTCGGGCGCGACGCGGCGGCTGACCTCGACGCCGGCGATCGAGACCGCGCCCAGCTTCTCGCCCGACGGGTCGCAGATCGTCTTCGAAAGCGACCGCTCGGGCACGCAGCAGCTTTATATCATGCCGGCCATGGGCGGCGAGGCGCGGCGCATCTCTTTCGGGCAGGGGCGCTATGGCACGCCGGTCTGGTCGCCGCGCGGCGACATGATCGCCTTCACCAAGCAGAATGCGGGCCGGTTCCATATCGGCGTGATGCGCACCGATGGCAGCGAGGAGCGGCTGCTGACCGCCTCCTTCCTCGACGAGGGGCCGACCTGGGCGCCGAACGGCCGCGTCATCATGTTCGCGCGCGAGACGCAGGGCGCGCAGGGGGCCTCGGCGCTCTACTCGGTCGACATCTCGGGGCGCAACCTGCAGCGCGTGCGCACGCCGGCCGGCGCCTCGGATCCCAGCTGGGGACCGCTTCAGTAATTCGACAACGCGCGGCGGGCGCGATGGCCCGGCCGCCAGGGACAGGAACACAGACAATGTCGCATTTCACCAAGGCCCTTCTTCTGGTCGGCGCGCTGGCCGCATCCGCCTGCACCAATGCCAACCGGTTCGAGGATGACCCGGCCCTGTCGCGCGGCACCGCCGCCCCGGCGACCGGCCCGATCCCGGGCAGCGTCGACGACCCGACCTCGACCGCCTTCTTCCAGCAGCGCGTGGGCGACCGCGTGCTCTTTGCCGTCGACCAGTCGACGCTGAGCCCCGAGGCCCGGCAGGTGCTGGACGGGCAGGCGCAATGGCTGCTGACCAATACCGATTACATGGCGGTGATCGAGGGCCATGCCGACGAGCAGGGCACCCGTGAATACAACATCGCGCTGGGCGCGCGCCGCGCCAACGCGGTGATGGAGTACCTGACCTCGAAGGGCGTGTCGCCGGCACGGCTGAAATTCGTCAGCTACGGCAAGGAACGCCCGGTCGAGATCTGCTCGGAAGAGGCCTGCTATGCCAAGAACCGCCGCGCGGTCACCGTGATCGCGGCCGGCGGGCTGACGGGGTAGGCCATGCGCATCCTCCTCGCCCTTGTCCTGATGCTCGGCAGTGCCGCGCAGGCGCAGGATGTCGAGACGCTGGCCGATATCCGGCAGGACCTGTCGGTGCTGAGCGTCGAGCTGCGCAAGCTCAAGCAGGAGCTGAACACGACCGGCGCCAGCGAGGTCGCGGTGGGCGGCAGCACGCTGGACCGCATCAACGTGATCGAATCCGAGCTGCAGCGCATCACCGCCAAGACCGAGGAGCTGGAATACCGCATCGGCCGGGTGGTCGAGGATGGCACGAACCGGATCGGCGACCTGACCTTCCGCCTTTGCGAGCTGGAGGCCGAGTGCGACATTGCCGAGCTGGGCAGCGCGCCGCCGCTGGGCGGTGATGCGGTGCCCGCCCCGGCCCCGGCCGCCCCGGCGCCGCAGGCCTCGACCGACGCGCTTCCGGTCGAGGGCGAGCTGGCGGTCAGCGAGGAGGCCGATTTCCGCGCCGCGCAGGACGCGCTGGAGCTGGGCGACTACCAGGGGGCGGCGCAGCTTTTCGCGCAGTTCCGCGAAAGCTACCCGATGGGCCCGCTGGAGCCCGCCGCGCTGGTTGGCGAGGGCCGTGCGCTGGAGGGTCTGGAGGACACGCGCGAGGCGGCGCGGCGCTATCTCGATGCCTATTCCAACTTCCCCGACGCGCGGGTCGCGCCGGAAGCCTTGTGGCGGCTGGGCGAGATGCTGGGCGCGCTGGGCTCGGTCACCGAAGCCTGCGTGGCGCTGGGCGAGGTGGGCGCGCGCTATCCCGACAGCGATTACGTGGCGCGCGCGCGGTCGAGCTGGCAGGCGCTGGGCTGCGAATGACCCCGGACCCGGGGGTGGTCTGCCCCTGTGACCGGGCCGGCGCGCTTGCGGCAAGGTTGATGGGGGCGCTGCCCCCGTCCCTGCGGGACTCCCCCGGAGTATTTTCGGAAAGATGAAAGAGACGGGCGGCAGCCTCGACCAGCGCTTTGCCGAAGCGATGGGCCAGTTGCTGGGGCCGGATTTCCCCGCGGACATCGCGCTGGCCGTGTCCGGCGGCGGCGATAGCATGGCGATGCTGACCCTGGCGCATAACTGGGCGCATGCCTGGGGCGTGCGGCTCTGGGTGGTGACGGTGGATCACGGGCTGCGCGCCGCCAGTGCGGAGGAGGCGGCGCTGGTGGCCGCGGAATGCGCGGCGCTTGGTTGGCCTCATGCCACCTTGCGCTGGCACTGGGACGGGCAGGGCAACCTGATGGATGCGGCACGGCGCGCGCGGCTGTCGCTGATCGGGCATTGGCGCCGCGGGTTGGCCCATGTGCTGTTTGCCCATACCCGCGATGACGTGGCCGAGACCTTCCTGATGCGGTTGGCGCGCGGCTCGGGTGTCGAGGGGCTGTCGACCATGGCGGCGTCGGTCGAGATGCCGGTGTCGGACGGGGCGGCGCCCCCGGCACGCGATGTCTGCTGGACTGCGCCGCCGCCGGAGGGGTCGGGTCCGGCGCGGCTGATCCGGCCGTGCCTGGAGATGGGGCGCGCCGAGCTGCGCCACTACCTGCGCACGCTCAAGGGGCGCTGGGTGGAGGATCCGAGCAACGCGGATGACCGGTTCGACCGGGCGCGGATGCGGCGGCTGCTGCGGGGACTGGAGGACGAGGGGCTGGGGGTCGACCGGCTGGCGGGCACGGCGGCGCGCATGGCGCGGGCACGGGTGGCGCTGGGCGCGCGGGCCGCGTCGGTCTGGCAGGAGATTGGGCGCGAGGGGCGCGCCGGTGCCGCGCCGACGGGTGACCTTCTGTTCGAGCGCGACGGGTTCGAGCGGGTGGAGCGCGACACGCAGCTGCGGCTGCTGGCCGCCGCATTGCAATGGGTCTCAGGGGCGGTGTACCGCCCGCGCGCCGCGCCTCTGGAGGCGCTGCTGGACCGGGTGCTGGGCGGCGGCGGCGGCACGCTGTCGGGCTGCGAGATCCGCATGGAGCGCAGCGCCTGTCATGTGTTCCGTGAATACAGCGCCGTGCAGGGGATGGTCGTGCCGCAGGGGGCGGACGTCCTGTGGGACGGGCGCTGGCGCCTGTCCGCCGCGGGCACGGGTGGCGAGATCCGCGCGCTGGGTCCGGGCGGCTGGCAGCAGGTGGCCGAGCGGCCCACGGGTGCGCCGCCCTTCGCCGTGGCGCGCAGCCTGCCGGCTTTGTGGCAGGGGGAAACCATGGTAGCCTGCGATGCGCTGGGGGTCGGGCCGGGCGGGACCACCACGCTGTGGCCAATGGGCCGGGAGATGAGACATTTCGGCCGTTTCCTCGATTCACGTTGAACCGGGGCGGGTGATCTCTATGTTACACTGCAACGCCGAAAATGGCCTCGACACCGCTTTCAAAGGAGTTCTGCCTTGGGCAATGCTCGAAATATCGCCTTCTGGGTCGTCCTGTTCCTGCTGATCCTGGCGCTTTTCAACCTGTTCTCGGGCGGCGGCAACACGCTGCAGAGCCGCGAGATCAGCTATTCCGAATTCGTCCGGGCGGTCGAATCCCAGAATGTCAGCTCGGTCACGATCGATGGCGAACAGGTCCGCTACCGCTCGGATGACGGGCAGGACTACGTGACGATCAAGCCCGAGGATGCCGAGATCACCACGCTGCTGCTGGACAACAACGTGCCGGTCAGCGCCGAGGCGCAGGAGCAGTCGGGCTTTCAGGCCTTCATGCTGTCGCTTCTGCCCTTCCTGCTGCTCATCGGTGTCTGGATCTATTTCATGAACCGCATGCAGGGCGGCGGCAAGGGCGGGGCCATGGGCTTTGGCAAGTCCAAAGCGAAGCTGCTGACCGAGAAGCATGGCCGCGTGACCTTTGACGACGTGGCGGGCATCGACGAGGCCAAGGAAGAGCTGGAGGAGATCGTCGAATTCCTGCGCAACCCGCAGAAGTTCAGTCGTCTCGGCGGCAAGATCCCCAAGGGCGCGCTTCTGGTGGGCCCGCCGGGCACCGGTAAGACGCTGCTGGCGCGTGCCATCGCGGGTGAGGCCGGCGTGCCCTTCTTCACCATCTCGGGCTCGGACTTCGTCGAGATGTTCGTGGGTGTCGGCGCCAGCCGCGTGCGCGACATGTTCGAACAGGCCAAGAAGAACGCGCCCTGCATCGTCTTCATCGACGAGATCGACGCCGTGGGCCGCGCCCGGGGCCAGGGCTATGGCGGCGGCAATGACGAGCGTGAACAGACGCTCAACCAGCTGCTGGTCGAAATGGACGGGTTCGAGGCCAACGAGGGCGTGATCATCATCGCCGCCACGAACCGCAAGGACGTTCTGGACCCCGCGCTGCTGCGGCCCGGCCGCTTCGACCGTCAGGTCACCGTGCCGAACCCCGACATCAAGGGGCGCGAGAAGATCCTTGGCGTGCATGCGCGCAAGACCCCGCTGGGCCCCGATGTCGATCTGCGCATCATCGCGCGCGGCACGCCGGGCTTCTCGGGCGCCGATCTGGCCAACCTCGTGAACGAGGCCGCGCTGATGGCGGCCCGGGTCGGCCGACGTTTCGTGACGATGGACGATTTCGAGAATGCCAAGGACAAGGTCATGATGGGGGCCGAGCGGCGCTCGATGGTCCTGACCGACGAGCAGAAGGAGAAGACCGCCTATCACGAGGCCGGTCACGCCATCGTTGGCCTGACGCTGCCGCAATGCGACCCGGTCTACAAGGCGACGATCATCCCGCGTGGCGGCGCGCTGGGCATGGTGGTCAGCCTGCCCGAGATCGACCGGCTCAACTGGCACAAGTCGGAATGCGAGGAAAAGCTGGCCATGACCATGGCGGGCAAGGCGGCCGAGATCATGAAATACGGCGAAGGCAATGTCTCGAACGGACCGGCCGGCGACATCCAGCAGGCCAGCGCGCTGGCGCGTGCCATGGTGCTGCGCTGGGGCATGTCCGACAAGGTGGGCAATATCGACTATGCCGAAGCGCATGAAGGCTACCAGGGCAACACCGCGGGCCTTTCGGTCTCGGCCCATACCAAGGAACTGATCGAGGACGAGGTGAAGCGCTTCATCCAGGATGCCTACGAGACCGCGCACAAGATCCTGACCGACCGCAAGGACGAGTGGGAACGGCTGGCGCAGGGCCTTCTGGAATACGAGACGCTGACCGGGGAAGAGATCAAGCGCGTCATCCGGGGCGAGCCGCCACAATCCGAGGATGACGATGACGGCACCGGCGCGGTCGAGGAGAAGCCCAGCCTGACGGCGATTCCCAAGACCAAGCCCAAGGCCAAGCCCTCGGGCGACATGGAGCCGGAACCCTCGGCCTGACCCGATCATCCGATCTGACGACACGCCCCGCGCCCCTCACGGCGCGGGGTTTTTCATGTGCGGGGGGCGAGCGACGACAGGCTGACGGGTTTCGGTTCCGCCGCGCCGCAGGCATAGTGGCGCCGACCAAAGGAGCCGTCCCATGCCAGCCCTGAAGCCCACAGATCACATCGCGCACGTGACCTGGCTGGGCGTGGTGACGAGCATGGATCGCAGCGAGCTGCTGGCCGAGACGCGCGAGGCGATCGAGCTGCGCTTCGACGGGATCGCGGGCTCGGTACATGGCGGGCTGACACGCGCCGCGTGCAGCCGGGTGACGGCGCAGCATCCCAAGGGCACCGAGATCCGCAACGAGCGGCAGCTGAGCATCCTCAGCGCCGAGGAGATCGCCGAGATCGCGCTGCGCATGGGGCTGGAGCATATCGACCCGGCGCGGCTGGGCGCGTCCGTGGTAATCGAGGGGATCGCCGATTTCACCCATGTGCCGCCCTCTGCGCGGCTGCAGGCGCCCTCGGGCGCGACGCTGGTCGTCGACATGCACAACCGGCCCTGCCAGTTCCCGGCCCGCAGCATCGAGGCGGTGGCGCCGGGGCAGGGGCGCGGCTTCAAGGCCGCCGCCCGCGGGCGGCGCGGCGTGACCGCCTGGGTGGCGCGCGAGGGGCGCATCGCGCTGGGGGATGCGCTGCGCCTGCACATCCCCGACCAGCGCGCCTGGCGGCCCTGAGGCAGGCCGGCGCGGAAACGCGCCGCTGTTTCCGATGGGGGACGACGGGTCACCCCTTCGCCGGCACAGCGCCGCAAGATCGCGGAAAAATGTCGGATTTGCCGGGACAGACTGTCGCGCCGCCGGGTAAGCCTTGGCACGACCGGCCTTTTCTCGAACAGGAAATCCCCCAAGATGGCATTCAAGTCCGACATCGAAATCGCCCGCGCGGCCAACAAGAAGCCGATCCAGCAGATCGGCGACGGCTTGGGTATCCCGTCCGAGCACCTGCTGCCCTATGGCCATGACAAGGCGAAGGTCGGACAGGAGTTCATCGACTCGGTGCAGGAGCGCCCGAACGGCAAGCTGATCCTCGTGACCGCGGTGAACCCGACGCCCGCGGGCGAGGGCAAGACCACCACGACGGTGGGCTTGGGCGACGGGCTGAACGCCATCGGCAAGAAGGCGATGATCTGCATCCGCGAAGCCTCGCTCGGTCCGAATTTCGGCATGAAGGGCGGCGCCGCCGGGGGCGGTCGGGCGCAGGTCGTGCCGATGGAAGAGATGAACCTGCATTTCACCGGGGATTTCCACGCCATCACCAGCGCGCATTCGCTGCTGTCCGCAATGATCGACAACCACATCTACTGGGGCAACGAGCAGGAGATCGACCTGCGCCGCGTGCAATGGCGGCGGGTGGTCGACATGAACGACCGCGCGCTGCGTCAGGTGACGCTGAGCCTGGGTGGCGTGGCCAACGGCTTCCCGCGCGAGGGCGGGTTCGACATCACCGTCGCCTCGGAGGTCATGGCGATCCTGTGTCTGGCGCGCAACCTCAAGGATCTCGAGGAGCGGCTGGGCGCGATGATCGTGGCCTACCGGCGCGACCGCTCGCCGGTCTATTGCCGCGACATCAAGGCCGAGGGCGCGATGACCGTGCTGCTCAAGGACGCGATGCAGCCCAACCTGGTGCAGACGCTGGAGAACAACCCCGCCTTCGTGCATGGCGGGCCGTTTGCCAATATCGCGCATGGCTGCAACTCGGTCATCGCGACAACCACGGCGCTGAAACTGGCTGATTACGTGGTGACCGAGGCGGGGTTCGGCGCCGATCTGGGCGCCGAGAAGTTCATGAACATCAAGTGCCGCAAGGCGGGGCTGGCGCCCTCGGCCGTGGTGGTGGTGGCCACGGTGCGGGCCATGAAGATGAATGGCGGCGTCGCCAAGACGGACCTGGGCGCCGAGAATGTCGAGGCGGTCACCAAGGGCTGCGCGAACCTTGGCCGGCACATCGAGAACGTCAAGAGCTTCGGTGTGCCGGTGGTGGTCGCGGTCAACCATTTCGTGACCGATACCGATGCCGAGGTGGCCGCGATCCGCGACTATGTCTCGGGCCATGGCGCCGAGGCGGTGGTGTCGCGGCACTGGGAGCTGGGCTCGGAAGGCTCGACCGAGCTGGCGCGCAAGGTGGCGGCGCTGGCGGATGCGGACAGCGCCAGCTTTGCGCCGATTTATCCCGACGAGATGCCGCTCTTCGAGAAGATCGAGACCATCGCCAAGCGCATCTACCGCGCCGACGAGGTGCTGGCCGATCAGAAGATCCGCGACCAGCTGCGGCTCTGGGAGGAGCAGGGCTATGGCGACCTGCCGGTCTGCATGGCCAAGACGCAGTATTCCTTCACCACCGACCCGACGCGGCGCGGCGCGCCAACGGGGTTCGGTGTCCCGGTGCGCGAGGTGCGGCTGTCGGCGGGGGCGGGATTCATCGTGGTGGTCTGCGGCGAGATCATGACCATGCCGGGCCTGCCCAAGGTGCCGGCGGCGGAGACGATCCGCCTGAACGAAGAGGGGTTGATCGAGGGGCTGTTCTGAGCGACGGACAGGCGGGGCGCCGCGCCGGCGGGTGGGCCGACCTTCGGTCGGACGCTCGTTCTGGCGAACATCGCCCCACCCACCGTCCCACAAGGCGCGCCCCTGCCCGCCGCGGCGCAGATCGGAGAGCACGTGACACGCAGACCCCCCGACGAGATCGAGACCATGGCCGAACTGCGCGTGTCGATCGATGCCATCGACGATGCGCTGATGGACCTGTTGGCCGAACGGTTCCGCCACACCGACCGGGCGCCGGCGCTGAAGGCGCGCGAGGGGATCGCGGCCCGCGCCCCGGGCCGGGTTCAGGCGGTGCTGGATCATGTGCGGAGCAAGGCCACCGATCGCGATGTCGACCCGGAGGTGGTCGCGGAGATGTGGCGGATCATGATCGAGGCGGTGATCGCGCAGGAAGAGGCGGTGATCGGGACAGGAGGCCGCGACGGCTGAGACCTCCCACCGCGACAGAACGGCCCGGCCCGCCCGACGGGCCGCGGCACAGGACAGAGGAAAGGAGCCCGCGATGAGCGCAGAGGTGATCGACGGCAAGGCCTTCGCCGCCACGATCCGCGAGAAGGTGGCCACCCATGTGGGCCGCCTCAAGGAAGAATACGGCATCACCCCCGGGCTGGCCGTGGTGCTGGTGGGCGAGGATCCCGCCAGCCAGGTCTATGTCCGCTCGAAGGGCAAGCAGACGGTCGAGACCGGCATGGCCTCGTTCGAGCATAGGCTGGCGGCCGAAACCTCGGAGGACGAGCTGCTGGGCCTGATCGACCGGCTGAACACCGACCCGGCGGTGCATGGCATCCTCGTCCAGCTGCCGCTGCCGGATCATCTGGATTCCGACCTTGTGATCAACGCGATCGACCCGGCCAAGGACGTGGACGGGTTCCACATCTCCAATGTCGGGCTGCTGGGCACCGGGCAGAAGAGCATGGTGCCCTGCACCCCGCTGGGCTGCCTGATGATGCTGCGCGACCATCACGGCTCGCTCTCGGGCAAGGAGGCCGTGGTGATCGGCCGGTCGAACATCGTGGGCAAGCCGATGGCCCAGCTTTTGCTGGGCGACAGCTGCACGGTGACCATCGCGCATTCGCGCACGCAGGATCTGCCCGGCGTTGTCCGGCGCGCCGATATCGTCATCGCTGCGGTGGGCCGGCCGGGCATGGTGACCGGCGACTGGATCAAGCCCGGCGCCACGGTGATCGACGTGGGCATCAACCGGATCGACGCGCCCGAGAAGGGCGAGGGCAAGACCCGGCTGGTGGGCGATTGCGAATTCGACAGCTGTGCCGAAGTCGCCGGCGCCATCACCCCGGTGCCGGGCGGCGTCGGGCCGATGACCATCGCCTGCCTGCTGGCCAACACGGTGACCGCCTGCTGCCGCGCCAATGGCCTGCCCGAGCCCGAGGGGCTGACGGCCTGAGACCGGTCGCGCTCAGCCCGGCAGGGGGAGCGCGGCGAGCCGGTCATAGCTTTGCGCCATGCCATCGGTCATGCCGTGGCCCAGCATCGCGTCCAGCGTCTCGGCCGCTTCCAGCGTCATGACCAGCTCCATCCGCGTGCCGTGGTCGGTGGCGGACAGGCGCGTTTCGACCGTGTTGGGCGGGCCGGGATCGGGCAGGAACATCGTCTCGACATGGCGGATCAGGCGGGGCGGCTCGAGCGCGAGGAAGCTCCCCGTGATGTCGAACCCGCCCGCGCCGCCGCCCTGCGGCGCCCAGCGATAGTGGAAGGTCCCGCCGGGCCGCGCGTCGATGCGGCAGACCGGCATCTCCCAGCCCGGCGGCCCCAGCAGCCAGCGCGGCACAAGGCCGGGATCGGTGAGCGCCTGCCAAAGCGCCCTTGGCGGATGGGCGAAGTCGCGCGTCACGCGCAGCGACGTGGACGAGAGCCGGTCTGTCGTCAGGGTCATGTCGGGGCCTCCGCAAGACGGGGCGCGGTCTGCTCCGCGCGTGCCCGATCATACCCCGGATCGGCCACCGTGCGATGGCCCGTTTCCGGACAGGCGCTCAGGCCGGCACGCGCACCATCGTGCCGGTCAGCCGGGCGATATGGGTGCGCTGCCCGTCCGCCTCGGCATAGACATCGGCCGAGGTCACGAGGCTGCGCCGCCCCGGGCGGATCACCAGACCCTCGGCGACCAGTCGCTCGCCGCGTCCGGCGGCCAGGTAGTGGATGCCCATCTCCGAGGTGACGACCTCGAACTCGGCCGGGACCAGCGTCAGCGCCGAATAGCCCGCCGCGCTGTCGCCCAGCCCGAAGGCCAGCGCGCCATGGGCCAGCCCCTGCTGCTGGGTGCTGCCGGGCAGGATCGGCGCGGCGATGGTCACGGCCCCTTCGCGAACCGAGAGCAACTCGGCCCCGAAAGTGGTCATCATGGCCTGCCGGGCAAAGCTGGCGCGGATGCGGTCTGGATCGAACATGGCGCCACTTGGCCACGATCCGCGCCGGGCGGCAAGCCCTCAGGCGCGCGACCGTCGCGGCATCGGCATGGGGATCGCGCGGTTTCCGGTCAGGATCGCCTCGGCCCCCGGCGCCATGAGCGCCGAAAGCGGCCCGCTGTCGCAATGCAACCCGCCGGTATAGGTCCCATAGGCCGGCAGGATCAGCCGCGTGCCATCGACGAGGAAACAGGGCCGGCTGAGCGCCCGGCCGCGCAGGATCAGCCGCGCCTTGGGGTGGTAGTGGCCAGAGACCTCGCCCCGCCCGTCCGGCGTGGCGATGTGGCGGAAGACCAGCGGCCCGATGGTCAGTTCCGCGCGATGCGTGCCGCCCAGCGTCACCGGGCCGGGATCATGGTTGCCCTCGATCCAGATCCAGTCGCGCCCGGCCTGCAGCCGGCGGATCCAGAGCATGTCCTCCTCGGGCAGCACGGCGTCGATGCCCGGCGCGTCGAAACTGTCGCCGAGGCAGATCACCCGGCGCGCGCCGGTCCACGCCAGGTCACGGTCCAGCTTGTCCAGCGTCTCGCGCGTCTCGTAGGGGGGCAGGGCGGCACCGCCCACGGCCGAGAGCCGCGCCGATTTGCCGAAATGCAGGTCCGAGACGACCAGCAGGTCCTGCGCGGCCCAGAACAGCGCGCCCGAGGGCAGGGCGGTCAGCGCGGCGCCATGGAACTGGAAGGCGTGGGTGTTCATGCTTTGTCTTTGGCACCACGCGGCGCGCGGCGCAAGGGGTCAGGGCGATGGTCAGAACGGCACGCGCCAGGTTGGCTTGGTCTCGACCCCGGCCAGCCCGCTTTCGTCCAGCAGGCGGGTGACCTCTTCCTCCATCAGCCGCTCGTCGGCCATGCCACGCACCGGCACGCGCCCGGGTTCAAGGAAAAGCGGCGCGGCCAGCGGCGTCACGCGGTCCAGCCGCACATGGTCGATCCGGTCGCCGACCCGGGCGCACATCTCGCGGATCCGGGCGAAATCGACCAGCCCGCGCATCGCCTCCTCGCGGGTGATCTGCAGCATCAGGTGATCGGGATCGTACTTGGCCAGCGTGTCATAGAGGATGTCCGAGGACATGGTCGCCTGCCGCCCGGTCTTGCGCTGTCCGCCGACCTGCCGCTCGATCAGCCCGGCAATGGTGGCCGAGGCGCGGAAGGTGCGCTTCATCACCGCGTTGCCGGCCAGCCAGGTGTCCAGCCCGGCCTCGAGCGCGTCCAGATCGAAGAGCGGCGCGGGATCGGTCACCGCGTCCAGCCCCCAGACCAGCACCGCGTAATCGGTCGCCACGAAGCCCATGGGCGCCAGCCCCATCTCCTCCATCCGCTTGGTCAGCAACAGCCCCAGTGTCTGCTGCGCATTGCGCCCGGCAAAGCCGTAGACCACCATCTGCTGGCGCCCGTCATGGGGAAAGGTCTCGATCAAGAGGCGGCCGGGTTCGGGCAGGCGCGAGACCGCGCGCTGCAGGGCCAGCCAATCGGCGGTGTGGCGCGGCAGCTCGGGCCAGTCCTGTTGCCGGAACATGCGCAGGATGCGCTGCGACAGCTGGGTCGAGGTGGCGAACTTGGTGCCGAGGAAGGTGGCGATCTTGGGCTTGCGGCCGGGATCGCGGGTGACCTCGACCACCATCTCGCGCAGGCCCTCATAGCGCACGATCTGCCCGCCGATCAGGAAGGTGTCGCCCTTGGTCAGCGAGGCGGCAAAGCCCTCCTCGACCTCGCCCAGCGGCGCGCCGCCGCGACCCCGCCAGCGCACCTTGAGCGTGTCGGTGTCCTGGATCGTGCCGATATTCTGGCGGATCCGCGTGGCCGAGCGCGGATCGCGCAGCTGCCACAGCCCGTCCGGGCGCTGTTTCAGCCGCTGCCACTGGTCATAGGCGCGCAGCGCGTAGCCGCCGGTGGCGCAGAAATCGAGACAGGAATCGAATTCGGCCCGGGCCAGCCCGGCATAGGGCCCGGCCGTCGTCATCTCGGCATAAAGTGCGTCGGCCGCAAACGGCCCGGCGCAGGCGGCGATCAGGATATGCTGGCACAGCACGTCGCGGGGCCCGCGGCCGCGCGGCTCGCCATCCAGGTCGCGGGCGCGCACTGCCTCCAGCGCGGCAACGCATTCGATCACCTCGAAGCGGTTGGCCGGCACCAGCAGCGCCTTGGACGGCGCGTTGTAGCGGTGGTTGGCGCGCCCGATGCGCTGCACCAGCCGCTTGACGTTCTTCGGCGCACCCACCTGGATCACCAGGTCCACGTCGCCCCAGTCGATCCCCAGGTCCAGCGACCCGGTACAGACGATGGCGCGCAGCTCACCCTGCACCATCGCCGCCTCGACCCTCGCGCGCTGACCACGATCGAGCGAGCCGTGATGGATGCCGATGGGCAGCCCCTCCTCGTTGGCCAGCCACAGGTTGTGAAAGAAGATCTCGGCCTGCGCACGGGTATTGTGGAAGATCAGCGTGGTGCGGTGCCGGCGGACCTGCTCCAGCACCGCCGGGATGGCGTAGGCGGCGCCGCCGCCCGACCAGGGCGGCGCCTGCTCGGTGACCAGCATGCTGATATCGGGATCGGGGCCGGGATCGGCCTCGAGGATCTCGCAGGGGTCGGGATGGCGGGCCAGGAAGCGCGCGATGGCCCCGGGATCCTCGACCGTGGCCGACAGGCCGACGCGGCGCAGATCGGGGCAGAGCGTCTGCAGCCGGGCCAGCGCCAGCATCAGCTGATCGCCCCGCTTGCTCTCGGCCAGCGCGTGGATCTCGTCCACCACCACGCGCTTCAGCCCGGCGAACATGCGTGGCGCATCCTCGTAGCTGGTCAGCAGCGCCAGCGATTCCGGCGTCGTCAGCAGGATATGCGGCGGATCGGCACGCTGGCGCTTCTTGCGGCTGGCGGGCGTGTCGCCGGTCCGGTCCTCGACCCGGATCGGCAGCCCGGCCTCTTCGATCGGGATCAGCAGGTTGCGCCGGATATCCGCCGCCAGCGCCTTGAGCGGGCTGACATAAAGCGTGTGCAGCCCGTCCGGCCCGCCCGACGCCAGCGCATCCAGCGTGGGCAGAAAGCCCGCCAGCGTTTTGCCCCCGCCCGTGGGCGCCACCAGCAGCGTTGCCGGCGCCTGCGCCCGTGCCAACATGGCACGCTGATGCGGATGCACAACCCAGCCGCGTGCATCGAACCAGTCCTGCAGGGGGCGCGCAAGCTCGACCATGCCCAGCAGATAACGCGGCCTGAACAAAAGGAAAACATCTTTGGTCCCGAAATATCCCGGGGGTGAGCCCGCAGGGCGAGGGGGGCAGCGCCCCCTTTCCAAGCGCCGCCAAATGCGCTTCCCTCCGGGCAGGAGGACAGGTTTGCTCTCAGGCATCCGCATCATCGAGTTCGAGGCGCTGGGCCCCGCGCCCTTTGCCGGCATGCTGCTGGCCGATCTCGGCGCCGAGGTGATCGTCGTGCACCGCCCGGGCGGCGCGCCGCTGCCGGGCGCGGACGGCAACGGGTTGCTCGATCGCGGCAAGCGCTCGATCACCTTGGACCTGAAGGCGCCGCGCGACCGGGAGGTCGCGCTTGCGCTCGTCGCCAGCGCCGACGGGCTGATCGAGGGGCTGCGCCCCGGGGTGATGGAGCGGCTGGGGCTGGGCCCGGACGAGGCCCGCGCGCGCAACCCCCGGCTGGTCTATGGCCGGATGACCGGTTGGGGCCAGGAGGGTCCGCGGGCGCAGCAGGCGGGTCATGACCTGACCTATCTCGGCCTTTCGGGCGCGCTGTTCCATGCCGGGCTGCCGGGGCAGGCGGCCGTCGTGCCGCCCACGCTGCTGGGCGATATCGGGGGCGGTGCGCTCTACCTCGCGATCGGCATGCTGGCGGGGCTGCTGAACGCGCGGGCGACCGGGCAGGGCACAGTGGTGGATGCGGCCATCGTCGACGGGGCCAGCCACATGATGGCGCTGCTCCTGTCCATGGGGTCACAGTTCTCGACCACCGCGCGCGGCGTCTCGCTGCTGGACGGGCCGCATTGGTCACGCTGCTACCTCTGCGCCTGTGGCGGGCAGATCGCGGTGCAATGCCTCGAGCCGAAATTCTACCGCATCTTCCTCGACACGCTGGGCCTCGGGCAGGATCCGTTGCTGCGCGACCAGTTCGACCCGGCGCAATGGCCCGCCCAGACGGCGCGGCTGGTCCAGCTCTTTGCTACCCGGTCGCGCGATCATTGGGCGGCGCTGTTCGAAGGCACGGATGCCTGTGTCGCGCCGGTGCTGAGCCCCGAGGAGGCGCGCGCCGATCCGCATATCGCCGCCCGCGACACCTGGCAGGCAGGGCGGGACGGCCCGGCGCCGGCCCCGCGCTTCTCCACCTTCGACCCGCCGGCCGCCACGTCGCCTGCGCGCGGGCAGGACGGGGCCGCAATTCTGGACGAACTGCACGAAAGGGGCCTTCTATGAGCGATGCCCACGCTTTCGGTGCGCTGCTGCGCCGCCGCTTCTCCTGCCGCGGCTTCCGGCCCGACCCGGTGCCGCGCGCTCAGATCGCGGCGGCGCTGGAGGATGCGCAGCACGTGCCGTCCTGGTGCAACTCGCAGCCCTGGCAGGTCATCGCCTGCGGCCCCGAAGAGACCGCGCGCCTGGCCGAGGCGCTGTATGCCCACGTAGCAACCGCGCCCCATGACAGCGACATCCCCTTTCCCGAGCACTACGAGGGCGTCTACAAGGACCGGCGCAGCACCTGCGGCTGGCAGCTCTATGCCGCGGTCGGGGTCGCGAAGGGCGACCGCGCCGCCTCGGGCCGGCAGATGCGCGAGAATTTCCGCTTCTTCGGCGCGCCGCAGGTGATGTTCGTCACCACGCCCAAGGCGCTCGGCGCCTATGGCGTGCTGGATTGCGGCGCCTTCGTCACCGCCCTGCTGCTGGGGCTGCAGGCGCGCGGGATCGGGTCGATCGCCATGGCCTCGGTCGCGGGCCATGCGCCCTTCCTGCGCGAGTGGCTGGGCATCGCGGCGGATCGCGACCTGCTCTGCGGCATCGCGCTGGGCTATCCCGATCCCGATCACCCGGCCAACGGGTTCCGCACCGAACGCGCGCCGCTGGCCGAGGTGGTGGACTGGCGCTAGACCTCTTCCAGCCGGTCCGTGGCCGGCGGCGGTGCGGCGCTGAGCTCCGAGACCCGGGCATAGAGCGCGTCATCCATGGCATAGCCCATCCCGTCGAGCGAGGGGCGCAGCTGCTCGACCGTGCGGGCCGACAGGATCGGCACCGGGCCCGCGGCGTGGCGCGCCACCCAGGCCACGGCCAGGGTGGCGGGATCGGTGCCCAGCTCCTCGGCCAGTTTGACCAGACCTTCCGCCGTGGCATGCATGGATTGCGGCGCGTAGCGGGCGGTGTAGCGGCTGTCCTCGTGCAGCCGGCCGCTTTCGCCGCGCAGGTACTTGCCGGTCAGCAGCCCGCCGCCCAGCGGCGAATAGGGCACCGGCAGGATGCCCTCGCTGGCGCACATGGGCAGGATCTCGACCTCGGCCTGCCGCTTGACGAGGTTGTACATGGGCTGGATCACGTCGATCCGCGTGCCGAACCCGGCGGCCACGGCCTGTGCCTTCATCACCTGCCACGCGGCATAGTTCGACACGCCGATATAGCGGATCTGGCCCTTCTGCTGCAGCGCGGCCAGCGTCTCGAAGGTCTCTTCCAGCGGGGTGTCATCGTCGAACCGGTGCATGTAGAGCAGGTCGATCACGTCCATGCCCAGCCGGGCGCGGCTTTCGTCGCAGCTGTTGAGGATGGTGTCGCGCCCGGCCCCGGCGGGGAAGTTGACCTTGGTCGCGATGAACAGTTTGTCGCGTTCGGGGCCGGCAAACTCGCCCAGAAGCTGCTCCGAGGCGCCACCCGTATACGTATAGGCGGTGTCGAAATGGGTGATCCCCGCGGCGCGGCAGGCATCGAACATGGCGCGGCTCTGCGCGGCATCGGCACGACCGCCGAACTGCATGGCACCAAAGGCGAACGGGGCCGGCGTCGCGCCGGAAAGCGTCGTGATCTGTGTCATGGGCCGGAGAGTGGCACAGCCCGCGGTCCGGGCAAAGGCCCGATGGTCGGGAATTCCGGGCTGCGCGCGCGTCATGAAACCGTTACATTATGGCTCCGATTGCAGGAGAGCGACATGATTATCAAGAGTATCGACCAGTTGCTGCAGGGCCGCAGCCTGGTCTCTGTCACCCCCGACGCCACGATCCGCGAGGCCTGTACCCTGCTGGACCGCCACGGGATCGGCGCGCTGGCCGTGCTGGACGGGCCCCGTCTGGTCGGCATCCTCAGCGAGCGGGACGTGATCCGCCGCTGCATCGCCGCCGGCCGCCGCACCGACGAGACCCGGGTGCGCGAGATCATGACACCCGATCCGCAGACCATCCGCCGCAATGCCAGCCTTGCGGATGCCCAGACCGTGATGGTCGAGGGCGGCTTTCGCCACCTGCCGGTGATCGACGCCATCGGCAGCATCGTGGGCATGATGTCGATCCGCGACGTGCCGACCGAGTATCGCCTGATGGTCGAGCGCTTCCGCGAGGCGCAGGGCGCGCCGACGGCCGCGCAGTAGGACATCGGCCAAGGGCAATTGTTTTTCGCCTGACGCAACGGCAGGCGGAAGATTTTGCGCGTGATGCGCGAAAAAGATGTGGATTTGCCGCCGGTAATCTCTACGTGATTTGTAGGCGGCTCTAACATGCGTTCTGCTGGCATGGACTGCCGCCGGCCGGAGGGCGCAATGAACGACATGGAATTACCCGAACGCACGCGACTGGGCGAAGACCAGCTGCGTGTGGGTCTTGAAGTCGCCAGCATCGGCATCGGCAGCGTCAATTACCGCGACGACACCGTGTTCCTCGATGACCTCGCGGCCAAGCTTTTCGACCTGCCGGCCGGAATGGAAATCATGCGTGACGCCCTGCATCAGCGCATCCATCCCGAGGACTGGCCCGAGGTCGAGCTGCGCGTGACCTGCCTGCTCGATCCCGGGGACGTCGACGTGCTCAACCTCACCCACCGCGTGGTGTTGCCCGATGGCGAGACCCGCTGGGTCCGCACCCGCAAGCAGATCACCTTCGAGACGCCGGCCGATGGCGGCCGCCGCCGCCCGGTCTCGGGCGTCTTCGCCGTCTATGACGTGACCGAGGAGCACCGCTCGCAGGAGCAGATACAGCTGCTCTTGGGCGAGATGAACCACCGCACCAAAAACGTCTATTCCGTGGTCACCGGCATCGCGCGGCAGATGAAGCGGCAGGTGGATGACAACGGCTTCGTCGATGCCTTCGTCGAACGGGTCAACGCGCTGGCCCGCAACCAGGACACGGTCGCGCAGGAACGCACCGCCCGGGCCGATATACGCGACGTGATCACGGCGCAGGTGCAGCCCTTCATCGGCAAGGATCCGGGCCGCGTGATGATGAAGGGGCCGCGCCAGCCGCTGACCGCGGACACGGCGCAGGCCATCGCGCTGTCGATGCACGAGATGATGACCAACGCCGTCAAGTACGGTGCCCTCTCGCAGGAGGGCGGGCGCGTCACGGTGCAGTGGAGCCGTGAGGGCGACGCCCGCGAACGGTTCGTGCTGGACTGGCAGGAACATGACGGCCCCGCCGTGACCCCGCCCGAGCGCGAGGGCTTCGGCACCAAGCTGCTCGACATGTTCACCCGCTCGGCGCTGGGAGGCGAAGTGGCGCTGTCCTACCCGCCCGAGGGGTTCCATGCCCGCATCAGTGCCCCGGCCGACCGGCTCTGACCGCCTCTCCGGGCGCGGATCTCCTGAATTGACAGGTCCTGCGGGCTGCCGCAGGCTGTTCCGACGGGCCGCAAGAATGGCGCCGCATTTCAGGAGTGATTGATGAGACATGGATTTCCCACGCTGCTGCTGGCCGTCCTTGGCAGTGCGACCTTGGCGCAGGACGCGGCCGCGCCCTTCGCGGTCGAGCCCTCGGTCGACGTGATCGAGCTGTCTGCCGACCAGGCGCTGACGCTCAGCTTCACCGACCCGTTCACCGAGCTGTCCATGGCGCAGCCCGAGATTGCCGACATGAGCGCGCTGAGCGATCGTCGGATCTACCTGCTGGGCAAGACCGTGGGCGAGACGACGCTGACGGTCATCCGGGGCAGCGGCGCGGTGGAGGCCTATGACATCCACGTCATCACCGATCTCGGCCCGCTTCTGGATTTCGTCGAGGAGGCGCTGCCCGAGGTGACGCTGACCCGCGAAGGATCCGACGTGTTCCTCGCCGGTTGCGCCACGGGCAGCCACCGTCAGGACGTGCTGGCCCAGACCATCGCCGCGCTCAAGGGGGATGGCTATACCGTGCTGGCCAATGTCGAGGAATGCTGATCACGGCAGCTCTGCTGACGTAGCGGCAAGGAAAGTCTGGACAGGTCAACCATCCCTTGGCAGGCTTGTCCCATGCGCGCCCTTTCTGCCTGCCTCCTGTCGCTGAGCCTTGCCCTGCCGCTGCCCTCGGGCGCGCAGCAAAGCTGTACCGATGACGCGATGATCGTCTTCGACGGCTCGGGCTCGATGGCCGAGATCGGCGTGAACATGGTGGGCGTGGCCAAGATCAGCGAGGCGCGGCTTGCCCTGCGGCGGGTCCTGCCCTCGGTCGCGGCGGCGCGTCGGCTGGGGCTGGTGATCTACGGACCCGGCGGCGACCGCACCTGCCGCAATTCCGAGTTGCGCTTCGGCCCGCAATGGGAGGCCGCGCCGCGCATCCTGTCCGAGGTCGATGCGCTGCGCCCGGTGGGCGGCACGCCGCTGACCGAGGGCGTGCGCATGGCCGCCGAGGCGCTGGACTACCGCAACACGGCCGGCGCCGTGGTGCTGGTCACCGACGGGGCCGAGACCTGCGGCGGCGCGCCCTGCGCGCTGGCGGCCGAGCTGGCCGAGAACGCGCCCGGGCTGGTGGTGCACGTGATCGGCTTCAAGGTCGACATGCGGGGCGAGCTGGACCGGGGCGGGCGGCCGATCATCGCCGCGCGCTGCCTCGCGGACCGCACGGGCGGGCGCTATGTCACGGCGCAGACCCTCGACGAGCTGGCCGGCGCGTTGCGCCTGACGTTGGGCTGCAATCTGTTCGGGGCGCTGTCGCCGGTCGCAATACCGCGCCCCGGCGGCTGAGCAGCGGCCAAACAAAAAGCGCGCCCCGCAAGGGGGGCGCGCCAAGGATCGCGGTGTCGCTGCGCTCAGTTCGGGATCTCGGCGTCGATGCCTTCGACGTAGAAATCCATGCCCAGCAGCGTGCCGTCATCGGCCACCTCGCCCTCTTCCAGCCAGACCGAGCCGTCGGCCTTGTTGATCGGGCCGGTGAACGGGTGGTACTCGCCCGAGGCGATCGCCTCTTTCATGGCCAGCGCCTCGGCCTTGACGTCCTCGGGGACGGCATCGGTGATCTCGCCGATTCCGACCATGCCCGGTCCGATCCCGTCCCAGGTGTCGGTGCTTTCCCAGGTGCCGTCGATCACCGCCTGCACGCGCTCGATATAGTAGGGCGCCCAGTCATCGATGATTGAGGACACGCGCGGCAGGGGCGCGTAGTCGTACATGTCCGAGGCCTGGCCGAAGGTGATCACGTCGCCCGCCTCCTGCGCGGCGGCCTGCGGCGCGGTGGAGTCGGTGTGCTGCAGGATCACGTCGGCGCCGTTCTCGATCAGCGCGCGGGCCGCGTCGGCCTCTTTCGAGGGGTCGAACCACGTATAGGCCCAGACGATCGAGAACTCGACATCCGGGTTCACCTTCTTGGCGTGCAGGTAGGCCGAGTTGATGCCGCGGATGACCTCGGGGATCGGGAAGGAGGCGATGTAGCCGATCTTGTTGGTCTCGGTCATGCTGCCGGCGATATGGCCCTGGATCGCGCGGCCCTCGTAGAAGCGGGCCGAGTAGATCGAGACGTTGTCGGCGCGCTTGTAGCCGGTGGCGTGCTCGAACTTCACGTCCGGGAATTTCTCGGCCACCGCGATGGTCGGATCCATGTAGCCGAAGGAGGTGGTGAAGATGATGTCGGCGCCCGACAGCGCCATCTGGGTGATCGCGCGCTCGGCATCGGCGCCCTCGGGCACGCTTTCCTGGTAGATCGTCTTGACCTGGTCGCCGAAATGCTCCTCGACCGCAAGGCGGCCCTGGTCATGTTCATAGGTCCAGCCGCCATCGCCCACCGGGCCGACATAGATGAAGCCGGCGGTCACGTCCTGTGCCGCGGCCGCCTGGCCCAGCGTCAGGGCCAGCGCCGCGCTGGCAAGAAGCGTTCTTCTGTGCATGGAGTTACTCCCTTTCAGTGTTGTTGGTCTTGGGTTGCCTGGTGTCGGGGTCGTCCCCGGACGCCTCGGTCTCGTCGGGCCGTGCCGGCGCGTTGAGCAGCGCCGAGGCGATGATGCCGGCCGGGATCGCCACGATCCCCAGCCCGACCATCAGCGTCAGCGCGGTAAAGATCTTGCCCGCGACGGTGACCGGGTAGACATCGCCATAGCCCACCGTGGTCAGCGTCGCCAGCGCCCACCACAGCGCGTTCGGGATGGTCCCGAAACTGTCGGGCTGGGCGTCCTTCTCGAAATGGTGGATGCCCACCGCGGCCAGGAACAGCACGATCGCGGCCAGCAGCAGGAAGAGCAGCAGGTCCTCGCGCGCCTTGTCCAGCGCATGTTCCAGCCGCATCAGCGCGCGGCGCATGCGGAACAGCTTGAGCAGGCGGAAGATGCGCATCAGCCGCAGGACCCGCAGCGTCTGGCTGTGCGGCGCCAGCAAGAGCAGCGCCGGCAGGATGGCCAGCAGGTCGACGATGCCCCAGAAGGACAGCGCGTAGCGCCAGCGCGACGGGGCCGACCAGAGCCGCGCGGCATATTCCGCCACGAAGATCGCCAGCAGCGTCAGCTCGGCCCCGCGCAGCAGCGCCACGGCCCAGCCCGGCAGGTCGCGCAGGCTCTGCAGCGTGATGACCAGCGCCGAGGCGAGGATCGCGCCATAGACCAGCACCGCCACGGCCCGGCCCAGCTGCGGGTCCTGGCCCTCCAGCGCGGCCTGGACGCGGGACTTCAGCCGTCGGGCCATGGGCGCTCATGTGGTGGCGTGGAACGGCCGGCCCAGCGAGGCGGGCGCGCCGTGATGCCCCCGGGCCGAGATGACGACCAGCACGAGGATGGTGATGATGTAGGGCGAGGCCGAGAGCAGCGCGACGGGCACGTTCGCCCCCGCTGCCTGCAGGTTCAGCTGCAGCACGGTGACGCCGCCGAAGAGATAGGCGCCGACCGCCACGCGCCACGGCCGCCACGAGGCAAAGACCACGATGGCCAGCGCGATCCAGCCCGCGCCGGCGGTCATGCCCTCGGTCCATTGCGGCACGCGCACGAGGCTCAGGTAGGCGCCGCCCAGCCCGGCACAGGCGCCGCCGAAGGCGATCGCCGCCAGCCGGATGCGCACCACCTTGTAGCCCAGCGCATGGGCGCTGTCGTGGCTTTCGCCCGTGGCGCGCAGGATCAGCCCCGCGCGGGTGAATTTCAGGAAGGCCCAGACCCCGGCGACCAGCGCCAGCGCGAAATAGACCATGATGTCATGGCTGAAGAGCATCCGGCCGAGCACGGGGATGTCCGAGAGCGGGCCGAGGTCGAGCTTGGGCAGGGTGGGGGATTTCATCCCCTCGTAGGGCTTGCCGATCAGCGAGGACAGGCCCAGCCCGACCAGCGTCAGCCCCAGACCGGTGGCGACCTGGTTGGACAGCAGGAACTGCGTCAGCACGCCGAAACTCAGCGACAGCGCGGCCGAGGCGCAGGCGGCGGCCAGGAACCCCCAGCCCGGCGCGCCCGTGTTCACGGCGATGGCAAAGCCCACCACCGCGCCGGTGATCATCATCCCCTCGACGCCGAGGTTCAGCACGCCCGATTTCTCGACCACCATCTCGCCGATGGCGGCCAGCAGGATGGGCGTGGCCGAGACCATGATCGAGGCGACGAGCAGGACGGGGTTGATCGAGGACAGGTCCATCACGCGGTCTCCCTCTGGCCCAGCCGCAGCCGGTAATTGGTGAACACGTCGACCCCCAGCAGGAAGAACAGCAGCATCCCCTGGAACAGCTGGATCGAGGCGCCGGGCACGCCCAGCATCAGCTGCGCCAGCTCGCCCCCGATATAGGTCAGCGCCATGAGCAGCCCGGCCAGCAGGATGCCCACAGGGTGCAACCGGCCGAGGAAGGCCACGATGATCGCGGTGAAGCCGTAGCCCGAGTTGAAATCGATGCTGATCTGGCCGGCCGGGCCGGCCACTTCGAACAGCCCGGCCATGCCGGCCAGCGCGCCCGAGATGCCGAGGCAGAAGAGCACGATCCGTGCCGGGTTGACGCCCGAGAACCGCGCCGCGCGCGGCGCCTCGCCGGTCAGCCGGATGTTGAAGCCAAGGATGTGGCGCGTCAGCAGCACATAGGCGCCGATCACCGCGAGGAAGGCGAAGAGCACGCCCCAATGCATGCCGGTGCCCGAGATCAGCTCGGCATTATGCGCCGCGTCCCATTCCTTGAAATTGCGCGAGCCGGGAAAGCCGCGCCCCTCGGGGTTGCGCAGAAAGCCCGAGGAGGCCGTCGCGAGGATGTTCTCGGCCACGTAGACCAGCATCAGAGAGACGAGGATCTCGTTGGTGCCGAAGCGCGTCTTGAGAATGCCGGGGATCATCGCCCAGGCCCACCCGCCCAATGCGCCGAACAGGATCATCATCGGCAGGATGAGGAAACTGGAGGCGGGATAGACCGCCAGCCCCGCCGCTGCGCCGCAGATGGCGCCCATGATGTACTGCCCCTCGGCGCCGATATTCCAGATCCCGGCGCGAAAGCCGATGGACAGGCCGATGGCGATCAGGATCAGCGGGCCGGCCTTGACCAGCAGCTGGGGCCGGGTGAAGCCGGCGAATTGCGTGTTGAAGAGCGGATCCCAGAAGATGGTGCGGATCGCCTCGAACGGGTTGGCGCCGAGAAAGGCGAAGAGCACCCCGCCGAACACCATGGTCAGCAGCACGGCCAGCACCGGGCTGAGCCCCGTCCAGAGCCGCGAGGGCTGCGGGCGTTTCTCCAGCCGGATCATGGCGCGCCCCTTTCCGCCGGGCGGCCGCAAATTCCGTGAACGGAATTTGCAAAAGTCGTGCACGACTTTTGCCCGCACGCATGGCTGGCGTATGTGCTGTCATTCGGCCACATGCGCCACCTCCATGTCATGCGCGCCGCCCATCATCAGGCCGATTTTCTCGATATCCAGCTCGGACACGGGTCGGATCGGGGACAGCCGTCCCTCGTTCAGCGCACCAAACCGGTCAGAGACCTCCATCAACTCGTCTAGGTCCTGGCTGATCACCACCACGGCACCCCCCTTGGACGCAAGGTCCAGCAGCGACTGGCGGATGAAGGCCGCCGCCGCCGCATCGACCCCCCATGTCGGCTGGTTGATGATCAGCACGTCCGGATCCTGGCTGATCTCGCGCCCGACCACGAATTTCTGCAGGTTGCCGCCCGACAGCGCCCGCGCCGCGGTCTGCGGCCCCGGCGTGCGCACGTCGAAGCGCTCGATCACCGCCTCGGCAAACCCCCGCGCGCGGCCCCAGGAGATGAAGCCGTTGCGCAGCATCTCCTGCCGGCGCACCGCGGTCAGCACGCCGTTCTCGACCAGGCTCATGTCGGGTGCGGCCGCGTGGCCCAGCCGTTCTTCCGGCCCGCTCAGCAGCCCTGCATCCCGGCGCGCCACGGGCCCGGCGGCGCTGATATCCTGCCCTTTCAGGAAGAGGCTGCCAGCCGGCGCCGGGCGCTCCCCCGCCAGCGCGATCAGCAGCTCGTCCTGCCCGTTGCCCGCCACGCCGCCAAGCCCCAGCACCTCGCCCGCGCGCACCTCGAAGCTGATGCTCCGCAGCGGCGTGCCGAAGGCGCCCGGCGCCGGCATGGACAGGTCCTGCACCTTCAGCAGCACCTCGCCCGGCACGTGCGGCTTGGCCTCTGGCGTGGCAAAGCTCGCCCCCACCATCATCTCGGCCATCTCGCGCGCCGTTGTCTCGCGCGGCACGCAGGTCGCCACTTTCTGCCCGCGCCGCAGGATCGTTGCCTCGTCGCAGAGCGCGCGGATCTCCTCCAGCTTGTGCGAGATGTAGAGGATCGAGGTGCCCTCGGATTTCAGCTTGCGCAGCGTCTCGAACAGGATCTCGACCTCCTGCGGGGTCAGGACGCTGGTCGGCTCGTCCATGATCAGCAGCCGCGGTTCCTGCAACAGGCAGCGGATGATCTCGACGCGCTGCCGCTCGCCCGCCGACAGGGTGCCCACGGTGCGGAACGGGTCCAGCGGCAACCCATAGGTCTCGGACACCTCGCGGATCTGGCGCGCCAGGTCGCGCGGTTTCGGTGGATCCTCCATCCCCAGCGCGACGTTCTCGGCCACGTTCAGCGCATCGAAGAGCGAGAAATGCTGGAACACCATCGCCACGCCGGCGCGGCGCGCATCCGAGGGCTTGGTCGGCGCAAAGGCCGCCCCGTCCCAGGTCATGCTGCCCTTGTCCGGCGCCACCAGCCCGAAGATCATCTTGACCAGCGTCGATTTCCCGGCGCCGTTCTCGCCCAGCAACGCGTGGATCTCGCCCTTCGCGATGTCGAAGGACACGGCGTCATTGGCCACGACGCCCGGATAGGCCTTGGTCAGGCCCGAGATGCTGAGGAGTGTGTCGACCACCCTGAAACCTCTTCCGTTTTGTCGTGGAGTAGGCGCGAGGCCACCCCGATGGCAATGGCCTGCGGGTGTTTGCCCAAAGCTTTGTGCCCGATCGGGCAGCATATGCGGTCGATTTGGGCATCTGCATGGCCCAGCGCGGCCAGCCGCTTGCGGAAGCGGGCCCATTTCGTGTCCGATCCGATCAGCCCGGCCTGCGCGAAACCGTGCTCCAGCGCGGCATGGCACAGCCGGAAATCCAGCTCGTGGCTGTAGGTCAGGATGACATGCGCGGCATCCCGCGAGGCATGGGACATCAACCGCTCGGGCGCCGCGGCGGGCAGCACCGTCACCCCGTCGGGCACGGTGTCGGGAAAGCGCTCTGGCCCGGTATCGACCCAGCTCAGCGCCAGGTCCGGCAGCGGCACCAGCACATCGACCAGCGCGCGGCCAACATGGCCCGCCCCCCAGATCCAGACCGGGCGCGTCGGCCGGGCGACCGGCTCCACCATCCAACCCTGCACCAGCTGCGGTGCCGGCGCGGCGCCGCGGGCCCGCGCCCGGTCGATCAGGCGCCGCACCGCCAGCGGCCTCTCGCCCGGCCCGCGCGCGATCACGTCTCCGCCCTCGGGCCGGGGCAGCGTCTCTTCGGTGAACTGCTCGGTCAACAGCGTCACCGCGCCGCCGCAGCACTGGCCCAGCTCGGGACCCAGCGCATGGCGCGACAGCCCCGTTCGGGACAGCGCGGCCGTCGCGGCCTGGTATTCCAGCGCCCCGCCACCGATCGTGCCGGATTGCCCGCCCGCCCAGACCAGCATCGCGGCGCCCACCTCGCGCGGCGACGACCCTGCCACCTCGGCGATCACCACGCGGGCGACGCGGCCATGCGCCGCCACGGCCCGGTCCAGCGCGGCCAGGTCAAACCCCATCGCGCGCCCTCCGCACCGCGGCCAGAACCGCCTCGGGCGTGGCGGGCGCCTGCAGGTCCGGCCAGCCCGGCCCGCAGGCACTGACGGCGTGCTGCAACGCGAAGAAGACCGACATGCCCAGCATGAAGGGCGGCTCGCCCACCGCCTTGGAGCGATAGATCGTCTCCTCGCGATTGCGCCCGTCCCAGAGATCCACCTCGAAGATGTCGGGCCGGTCCGAGCAGGCCGGGATCTTGTAGGTCGAGGGGGCATGCGTGCGCAGCCGCCCGTCGCCATCCCAGACCAGCTCCTCGGTGGTCAGCCAGCCCGCCCCCTGCACGAAACCGCCCTCGACCTGGCCGCGATCGATGGCCGGGTTCAGCGAGGCGCCGCAATCATGCAGGATATGGGTGGCGAGGATCCGGTTCTCGCCGGTCAGCGTGTCGATCACCACCTCGGAACAGGCCGCGCCATAGGCGAAGTAGAAGAAGGGCCGACCCTGGCCGCGGATGCGGTCCCATTTCAGCTTGGGCGTCTTGTAGAACCCCGTCGCCGACAGGCTGACCCGCCCCTCGTAGCAGAGCGCCGCGGCCTCGGCAAAACTGAGCCGGTTGCCGCCCACATGCACCTGCCCCTCGGCAAAGCGCACGTCGCGCGCCTCGTCCTGGTGCAGCCGGGCCAGGTGCTCGGCCATGCGCTCGCGGATCGTCACGCAGGCGGCCTGCGCCGCCATCCCGTTCAGGTCCGACCCGGACGAGGCCGCGGTGGCCGAGGTATTGGGCACCTTGCCGGTATCGGTGGCAGTGATGCGGATCATTTCGGGCGCCACGCCGAACTCGGCCGCGGCCACCTGCGCCACCTTCTGGAACAGGCCCTGTCCCATCTCGGTGCCGCCATGGTTCAGGTGGATCGAGCCGTCCTGGTAGACATGCACCAGCGCGCCGGCCTGGTTGAGATGGGTCAGCGTGAAGGAGATGCCGAACTTCACCGGCGTCAGCGCGATGCCGCGCTTCAGCACCGGGTTGGCGGCGTTCCACGCGGCCACCGCCCGGCGCCGCGCCGCGTAATCGCTGCGCTCCACCAGCCGGTCGGTCATCTCGTGCAGGATGAAATCCTCCACCACCTGGCCATAGGGCGTGGTCTGCACGCCGGCCGGCACCGCCGGGGCACCGGCATCCGACGGCCCCTCGGCCCCCCCGCGCGAGGCCAGGTCCTGCCCGGGCTCTTTCATCTTTCCCGAAATACTCCCGGGGGGGGCGACCGCAGGGCGCCGGGGGGCAGCGCCCCCCTCGGCACCGGCCACCGTCTCGCCGGCATAATAGTTGACGCGCCGCACCTCCAAGGGGTCGCGGCCCAGCGCATGGGCCACGTGGTCGATCACCCGCTCGATACCCAGCATGCCCTGCGGGCCGCCAAAGCCGCGAAAGGCGGTGGCGCTCTGGGTGTTGGTCTTCAGCCGGTGGCTTTCGATGCGGATCGCGGGCAGGTGATAGGCATTGTCGGCATGCAGCATGGCCCGGTCGGCCACCGGCAGCGACAGGTCCTGCGCCCAGCCGCAGCGGCACAGGTGCACGAACTCGACCCCCGCCAGCCGGCCGTCATCGTCGAACCCCGCGCGGTACTCGATACGGAAATCGTGCCGCTTGCCGGTGATGGTGAAATCGTCGTCCCGGTCATAGCGCATCTTGGCGGGCCGCCCGGTGGCGCGCGCCACCACGGCGCAGGCGATGGCCAGCGCGTTGCCCTGGCTCTCCTTGCCGCCGAACCCGCCGCCCATGCGCCGCGTCTCGACGCGCACGCCATGCATCGGCAGGCCCAGCGCATGGGCCACCTTGTGCTGAATCTCGGTCGGGTGCTGGGTCGAGGCATGCACGACCATGTCGCCGCCCTCTTGCGGCAGGGCCAACGCGGCCTGCCCCTCGAGGTAGAAATGCTCCTGCCCGCCGATCTCGATCACGCCCTCGATCGCGTGCGGCGCGCCGTCGATCGCTTCGCCGGCATCGCCCTTCTCCCAGATGCGCGGGCCGTCCTCGAAGCGGCTGTCGGCTTCCATCGCCTCGTCCACCGACAGGATCGCGTCGCGCGACTGGTAGTCCAGCTTGCCCAGCCGCGCCGCGCGGCGCGCCGCCAGGTGCGAGGTTGCCGCCACCAGAAAGACCGGCTGGCCGAGATAGCGGATGCGGTGGCCCGAGAGCAGAGGCTCGTCATGGTTGGAGGGCGAGCAGTCGCAGTCCGAGGGCAGGTCGCTCGCCTCCCAGACGCCGACCACGCCGGGCGCCTTGCGCACCGCGTCGAGATCGATCGCGGTGATCCGCCCGGCGGCGATCTCGGACAGGCCGAACGCCAGGTGCAGCGCGCCCGCCGGGGCGGGGATGTCGTCGACATAGCGCGCCGCCCCTGTCACGTGCAGCCGCGCGGCGTCATGGGGCAGGGGTTTCGCGACGCTCATGCCCGCACCTCCAGCACGTTGGTGGCCGCGCCCAGGTCGTCCAGCAGGCAGCGCGACAGCATGTTGCGCGCGGCGGTCAACCGGTAGGCGGCGCTGGCGCGCATGTCGTCCATGGGCTGGAAATCGCGCTCCCACGCGTCCCAGGCGCTGATCACCGTCTCCTCGGTCCAGGGCTTGCCGGTCAGCGCGGCCTCGACGGCGCGGGCGCGCTTGGGAACACCCGCCATGCCGCCGAAGGCGATGCGCGCACTCTCCACCCGGCCATCCTCGACCGTGATGTTGAAGGCACCGCAAACGGCCGAGATGTCCTGGTCGAAGCGCTTGGACAGCTTGTAGACGCGCAGCCGGTCGGGCTGGGGCGGGAGGGTGATGGCCTCGACGAACTCGCCCGGGTGGCGGTCCTGCTTTCCGTAGTCGAGGAAGAACTCTTCCAGCGGCATCTCGCGGCGCGTCTCGCGAAAGCGCAGGTGCAGCGTGGCCCCCAGCGCGATCAGTGCCGGCGGGTTGTCTCCGATGGGCGAGCCGTTGGCAATATTGCCGCCGATCGTCGCCGCGGCCCGCACCTGGGCCGAGCCGTAGCGGCGGATCATCTCGGCATAGGCGGGGTGGCGCGGGCGCATCGCCTCCAGCACGCGGTCCATGGTGACACCGGCACCGATGCGCAGGCCGCCCGCGACCTCCTCGATCTCCTGCAGGTCGCGGCAGCGGCCGAGAAAGATCACCTCGTCCAGATCGCGCAGACCCTTGGTCACCCAGAGCCCCACATCCGTCGCCCCGGCGACCAGCACGGCCTCGGGGTGGCGCGCGCAGAGCTCGGCCAATTCGTCGACATCCTCGGGCGCATGCCAGCGCGGGGCGCCGTGGCCGTCGGGATGGGCGCGGGGGGGCGGTGCCTCGGGCGCGGCATCGGCCAGCCAGTCGGGCACCGGCTGGTCGGCGGCGGCTTCGGCGGCGCGGATGATCGGAGCATAGCCGGTGCAGCGGCACAGGTTGCCGGCCAGCGCGTCGTCGAAGCCGGTGTCGCCGTTCAGATGCGCCGTGGCCATCGCCACCACGAAGCCCGGCGTGCAGAAGCCGCATTGGCTGCCGTGATACGTCACCATCGCCTCCTGCACCGGGTGCAGGCGGCCATCGGGCGCGGCGATCCCCTCGACCGTGCGCACGGCCTTGCCGTGCAGCTGCGGCAGGAAGAGGATGCAGGCGTTCAGCGCGCGCGCGCCGCCTGCGTCCTGCACCATCACGGTGCAGGCGCCGCAATCGCCCTCGTTGCAGCCCTCCTTGGTGCCGGTGAGCCCGCGCGTCTCGCGCAGCCAGTCGAGCAGCGTGACCGTCGGGTCCACGCTGTCCAGATGCACGCTCTCTCCGTTGAGAAGAAAGGTGATGTCCATTGTCAGAAGTCCCGCCGCTTTACCCTTTTGGCCCCGGAAGGGGGCGCGCCCTCGATGCGGCGTAGAAAGCGCGCCTTTGTCCCGTCGCAATCGAGGCTAGGCGAGGCAAAACATGGTTGGCAAGTCAAAAATGCCCGTCAAAGCGTCAGCGGCGCGGGTTCTGCCCGCTTCGCAGGCGTCCGCGGATCCCGCCCGATTGCCGGGCCCTTGGCCCTCGGGGAGGGGTCGGGCTCAGCCGAAGACCGACCAGCCGGTGAAGCGGGCCAACCGTTCGGCGGCCTCGGTCCCGGCCTGAGAATTGCCCCAGGCGTTCAGACCCGGCGACCAGATCGCCACCGAGGCGCGCCCCGGCACGGCGATCAGGATGCCGCCGCCCACGCCGGACTTGCCCGGCAAGCCGGTGCGGAAGGCGAAATCGCCCGAGCCGTCGTAATGCCCGCAGGTCATCATCAACGCGGCGATGCGGCGGCGCTTGGCCTCGGTCATCAGCATGGGCGCCCCGGGCAGCCCCGCGATGCAGCGCCCGGCCAGCGCCAGTTGGCGGGTGGTCATCTCGATGGCGCATTGATGCACGTAGGTGCCCAGCACCCGCTCGGGCGCGTTGCGCAGGTTGTCGAAGCTTTTCAGGTAATTGACCAGCGCGGCATTGCGATAGCCTGTGGCGGCCTCCGAGGCGGCCACGGCCTTGTCGATATGAATGTCGTCCTCCTCGGCGGCGGCGCGCACGAAGCCGATGATCTCGGACAGCGCCTCGCGCGGGGGGCGCCCGGCGAGCAGCTCGTCGGTGGTGACCAGCGCGCCGGCATTGATGAAGGGGTTGCGCGGCCGGCCCTGCTCCTGTTCCAGCAGCAGGATCGAATCGAACCGGTCGCCCGAGGGCTCGCGCCCGACGCGCGACCACAGGCTGTCGCCGATCCGGTTGAGCACGCAGGCCAGCGCGAAGATCTTGGAGATCGACTGGATCGAGAAGCGCGTGTCGCATTGCCCCGCCCCGGTGACCGAACCGTCGGCGCGCACCACCGAGATGGCGAATTGCGCCGGGTCCACCCCGGCCAGTTCGGGGATGTAATCGGCCACCCGGCCCCACTCGCCGCGCGCGCGCAGCTCGGCATCGAGCGTGTCGAGAAAGGCGGGCAGGCGGTCGGGATCGGTCATGAAGGGCGCTCCGCGGCAGGCGGGCGCAGGGTGCGGGGCGCGCTGCGCAGGGTCAAGCCCGGGGCGCGGTCGCGCGACCGGCCCGGCGGGGCGCGGGGGGCGGCGGCGTCGCGCCGTGAGTATTTGGAAAGAGAAGAAGCCCTGGGGCGCATTTCGGGGTTTGCGGTGCCTGCGACCGCCACATACTGTGCGGCCATGGCCGATCCCCGATTCATTCATCTTCGCACCCATACCGAGTACTCGCTGCTGGAGGGCGCCGTGCGGCTGAAGAAGCTGCCCGGGCTCTGCGCCGATATGGGCATGCCCGCCGTGGCGGTGACCGATACCAACAACCTGTTCGCCGCGCTGGAATTCTCGGTCGGGGCGAGCGGGGCCGGCGTGCAGCCGATCATCGGCTGCCAGGTCGATCTGCGCTACCTGCAGCCGCAGCCCGGCGAGCGGCCCAAGCCGCCCGCGCCGGTGGTGCTGCTGGCGCAGAGCGAGACCGGCTACGAGCACCTGATGAAGCTCAATTCCTGCCTCTACCTGCGCAGCGACGGGGCGCTGCCACATGTCACGCTGGAGGAGCTGGAGGCGCATTGCGCGGACGTGATCTGCCTGTCCGGGGGGCCGGACGGGCCGGTCGGGCGCCTGCTGCAGGCCGGCGGGCGCGCCGCCGCGCAGACCCTGATGACGCGGCTGGAGGCGATGTTCGGCGACCGGCTCTATGTCGAGCTGCAGCGCCATCCGGGCGAGGATGGCCAGCTGCCCGAGGCCGAGCGCCTGACCGAGCGCGGCTTTGTCGAGATGGCCTACGAGATGGGGCTGCCGCTGGTCGCCACCAATGATGTCTATTTCCCGCAGGCCAAGATGTACGAGGCGCATGACGCGCTGATCTGCATTGCCGAGGGCGCCTATGTGGACCAGAACGAGCCGCGCCGCCGGCTGACGCCGCAACATTACCTCAAGACGCCGCAGGAGATGGCGGTGCTGTTCGCCGATCTGCCCGAGGCGCTGGAGACCACCGTCGAGATCGCGAAACGCTGCGCCTTCATGGCCTACCGGCGCGACCCGATCCTGCCGCGCTTCGCCGATGACGAGGTGGCCGAGCTGCGCCGCATGGCCAACGAGGGTCTGCAGGCCCGGCTGGCGGTGATCCCGCACGCGGTGAGCGTCGAGGAGTACCAGGCGCGGCTGGATTTCGAGCTGGGCATCATCGAGGGGATGGGCTTTCCCGGCTACTTCCTGATCGTGGCCGATTTCATCCAGTGGGCCAAGGATCACGACATCCCCGTCGGACCCGGGCGGGGGTCGGGGGCGGGCAGCCTGGTGGCCTATGCGCTGACCATCACCGATCTCGACCCGCTGCGCTACTCGCTGCTGTTCGAGCGTTTCCTGAACCCCGAGCGGGTTTCGATGCCCGACTTCGACATCGACTTCTGCATGGATCGCCGCGAGGAGGTGATCCGCTACGTGCAGGACAAGTACGGCCATGACCGGGTGGCGCAGATCATCACCTTCGGCGCGCTGCTGTCCAAGGCGGCGGTGCGCGACGTGGGCCGCGTGTTGCAGATGCCCTTCGGGCAGGTGGACCGGCTGTCCAAGATGATCCCGGTCGAGGGCGTCAAGCCCGTCAGCATCGAGAAGGCGCTGAAGGACGAGCCGCGCCTGGCCGAGGAGGCCCGCAACGAGGAGGTGGTCGACCGCCTGCTGACCTATGGCCAGCAGGTCGAGGGGCTGTTGCGCAATGCCTCGACCCACGCCGCGGGGGTGGTGATCGCCGACCGGCCGACGGATGAGCTGGTGCCGCTCTACCGAGATCCGCGCTCCGACATGCCGGCCACGCAGTTCAACATGAAATGGGTCGAGCAGGCCGGGCTGGTCAAGTTCGACTTCCTCGGGCTGAAGACGCTGACGGTCATCCAGAACGCGCTGGACCTGATCCTGAAATCCGGCCGCCCGCTGCACGTGGCCGCCGACGGGACCGAGCTCTACGCCCCCGCGCCGGGCGGCGAGAACCAGATGAACCTGATCCCGCTGGACGACGAGGCGACCTACAAGCTCTATGCCGCGGCCAAGACGGTGGCGGTGTTCCAGGTGGAAAGCTCGGGGATGATGGATGCGCTCAAGCGCATGAAGCCCACCTGCATCGAGGATATCGTGGCGCTTGTGGCGCTCTACCGGCCCGGCCCGATGGAGAACATCCCCACCTATTGCGAGGTCAAGAACGGTCAGCGCGAGATCACCTCGGTGCATCCGCTGATCGACCACATCCTGGAAGAGACGCAGGGCATCATCGTCTACCAGGAGCAGGTGATGCAGATCGCCCAGGTCATGGCGGGCTACAGCTTGGGCGGTGCCGACCTGCTGCGCCGTGCCATGGGCAAGAAGATCAAGGAGGCGATGGACGCCGAGCGGCCCAAGTTCACCAAGGGCGCAATGGCCAACGGGGTGGACGAGAAGAAGGCCAAGGAGGTCTTCGACCTGCTCGAAAAATTCGCCAATTACGGCTTCAACAAGTCGCACGCCGCGGCCTATGCCGTGGTCAGCTACCAGACCGCCTGGCTGAAGGCGAACCACCCGGTGGAGTTCATGGCCGGGGTGATGAATTGCGACATCCACCTGACCGACAAGCTGGCGGTCTATTTCGAGGAAGTCCGCAAGGGGCTGGAGCTGCCCTGGGTGCCGCCCTGCGTGAACCGCTCGCAGGCCATGTTCGATGTCGAGAAGGGCGAGCTGGTCTATGCGCTGGGCGCGCTCAAGAATGTCGGTGTCGACGCGATGCAGCTGGTGGTGCAGGGGCGCGACGGCCGGCCCTTTGCCACGCTGTTCGACTTCGCCCGCCGGGTCGATCTCAAGCGGATCGGCAAGCGGCCGCTGGAGATGATGGCGCGGGCGGGCTGTTTCGACCAGCTGGACCGCAACCGGCGCCGGGTCTTCGACAGTCTCGACGCGCTGGTGGCCTATTCGGCGGCGATCCACGAGCAGAAGGCCAGCGCGCAGGTCTCGCTGTTCGGCGAGGCGGGCGAGGACCTGCCCGAGCCGCGCCTCTCGCCGGTCTCGGACTGGCTGCCGGCCGAGCGGCTGGCCGAGGAGTTCAAGGCGGTGGGCTTCTACCTGTCCGGCCATCCGCTGGACGATTACATGCCCAGCCTCCGGCGGCAGGACGTGACCACGCTGACCGCGCTGACCGACCGCGCGCAGGGCGGCCCGCTGGTCGCCAAGCTGGCCGGCGTGGTGGCCGGTCGGCAGGAGCGCAAATCCGCGCGCGGCAACCGCTTTGCCTTCTGCCAGCTCTCCGACCCGACGGGCGCCTACGAGGTCACGCTGTTCTCGGAGACGCTGGAAAAATCGCGCGAGTTCCTCGAGACCGGCGCCAAGGTCGTGGTCACGGTCGAGGCGACGCTGGAGGCCGACCAGCTCAAGCTGTTGGGGCGCAGCGTGGCGCCGGTGGATGCCGCCATGGCCGGCGCGGTGCCGGGCGGGATCCGCATCTTCGTCGATGCCGAACAGGCGCTGCCGCAGATCGCCTCGGTGCTCAGCCGCGCGGCCGAGCAGATGCCGCGTGCCGCGCGTGGGCCGGTCCACCTGTGCCTGAGCCATCACGGCCTGCCCGGCGAGGTGGAACTGGACCTGCAGGCCGATTTCCCCGTCACGCCCGAGGTCAAGGGTGCGGTGAAATCGCTGGACGGCGTGCTGGCGGTCGAGGATTTCTGATGCCCCCCGGCGGAACGTCGCGTTCCGCCGCCCATATCCCTCTGCGCGCTGGACCCGCCCCCGGCCCGGTGGATAGAAGGGGGCGTTCTGGGAAGGAGTGGGGCGCATGCGGCCTTGGGTGTTGATCGGTCTGGCGGTTCTGGCGGTCTCGGCCTGCGGGGACCCGTTGCGGGACGTGCCGCGGCTGCAGGACGTGGAGGTGGCGGACGAGACCGGCCGCGCCGAGGCCTTGCCGGCCGAGGAGGCGCCCGAAAGCGTGGTCGACACGCCGCCCGAGCCGGCCCCCGCGGCCGAGCGTCCGCGTGGCGGGCTACTGGGCTTTCTGCGCCGGCAGGCCGATGCGGGGCGCGACAGCGCGCCCACGCCTGCGCCCGAGCCGACCGTGGCGGCCCAGCCGGCCCCCGAGCCCGAGGAGACTGCGCCCGACCCGGCGCCGCGCCGCGGGCTTGCCGCGCTGTTCGGCGGCGGTGGCGGGGGTGGCGGGCGCGCGCCCGAGCCCGGCGCGCCGGATTACCGGCAGGTGCCGCTGGGCACGACCCTGCCCTATGGCGAGATCGCGCGGGTCTGCGACGTGCCCGAGCGCCGGCTGGGCCGCAAGGTCAACGCCTATCCCGAGAGCGGGCGGGGCGGCTACACGCTCTATGACAGCGCGCCGGACACGACCGGGCAGCGCAGCTTCTACCTGACGGGGTTCGGCGATGGTTGCGCGCGCCAGTTCTCGGCCGCGCTGGTGCTGTTCGGCGCGCCCTCGACCTACGAGCAGATCCGCTACGCGGCCGGCGGCGCCGGCCAGCCCACCGCCGAGACCGATATCGCCTATGAAGAGCTCAAGAGCCGGGTCTGCCGGGTGGGCCGCGGCCAGCCCTGCGGCGACCGGATCGGCCGGCTGGAGCGCAACACGGTCTTTGTCAGCGTGTATGAACGCTTTGGCAGCAATGCGCGCTGGAAGAACATCCTGCTGCATGATGGCGAAGTGGTCGCGCTGGACATGAAGAGCTGAGCGGGCCCGTCTGACGGCGCTCGTGCCTGCGGCACCTCGCCCCGCCCGCCGTCCCGCAGACCACCTGGCCCCGGCCGCGGCTCAGTAATGCGGCGGGCGCTCGTCGCCCAGTACCAGCCCGCCGCCGCCCTCGCTCTCGCGCTCGGCCTCGCGCGCCATCAGCAGCGCGACGCGGCGGGTCAGCCGCTCGATCTCGCGCTGCTGGACGACCACCGTGTCCGAGAGGTCCTCGAGGCTGCGTTCAAGGAAGGCCAGCCGGGTTTCCAGCGCGTCGCGATCGGTGGACATGGGCACTCTCCCAGGATTGCGGGTGGCGGCCCGGACATCGCCGGGGCGGGTCGCTTGCTCCCGCGGTTGCGAATGGGTACAGGGTGCGCGAGGCAATTCCAAGGCGGATCCGACCCATGGCCAAAGTGAAAAAAGCCCCGCGGCCCAAGGCCCAGACCCCCAAGGGCTTTCGCGATTATTTCGGCGCTGAGGTGGGCGAGCGCAAGGCCATGCTGGACCGGATCGCCGCGGTCTATCACCGCTACGGGTTCGATGCGCTGGAAAGCTCGGCCGTCGAGACGGTCGAGGCGCTGGGCAAGTTCCTGCCCGACGTCGATCGCCCGAACGAGGGGGTCTTTGCCTGGCAGGACGAGGACGAGACCTGGATGGCGCTGCGCTATGACCTGACCGCGCCGCTGGCGCGGGTCTATGCCCAGCACCGCAACGATCTGCCGCTGCCCTATCGGCGCTATGCCATGGGCCCCGTCTGGCGCAACGAGAAGCCGGGCCCGGGGCGCTATCGCCAGTTCTATCAATGCGATGCCGACACGGTGGGCGCGGCCAGCGTGGCCGCCGATGCCGAGATCTGCGCGCTGCTGGCCGACTGCCTCGAAGAGGTCGGGATCCCGCGCGGCGACTACGTGATCCGGGTCAACAACCGCAAGGTGCTGAACGGCGTGCTGGAGGCCACCGGCGTCGCCGACGAGGGACAGGCGGCCGCCGTGCTGCGCACCATCGACAAGTTCGACAAGGTGGGCGAGGCCGGGGTGCGCGAGCTTCTGGGCAAGGGCCGGCTGGACGCCTCGGGCGCCTATATCGACGGGGTCGGTTTGAGCGAGGCGCAGGCCGCGCCGGTGCTGGCCTTCCTCACCTCGCGTGGGGCCGACACGACCGAGACGCTGGCCAACCTGCGCGACGCGGTGGGCGACAGCGCCGCCGGGGCCGAGGGCGTGGACGAGCTGGCGCAGATCGCCGATCTGCTGACCGCACAGGGCTACGGGCCCGACCGCATTGTCATCGACCCCTCGGTCGTGCGGGGGCTGGGCTATTACACCGGGCCGGTCTTCGAGGCCGAGCTGACCTTCGAGATCCTCGACGAGAAGGGCCGCCCGCGGCAGTTCGGCTCGGTCGCCGGTGGTGGGCGCTATGATGATCTGGTCAAGCGCTTCACCGGGCAGGTCGTGCCGGCCACCGGCGTGTCGATCGGCGTCGACCGGCTGCTGGCCGCGCTGCGCGAGAAGGGCCGGGTGGGGGGCACCCCGCAAGGCCCCGTCGTGGTGACCGTGATGGACCGCGACCGCATGGCCGACTATCAGTCCATGGTGGCCGAGCTGCGCGCCGCCGGCATCCGCGCCGAGGTCTACCTGGGCAACCCCAAGAATTTCGGCAACCAGTTGAAATACGCCGATAAACGTCACGCGCCGGTCGCCGTGATCGAGGGCGCGGAGGAGAAGGCGCAGGGCGTGGTGCAGATCAAGGACCTGGTGCTGGGCGCGCGCATCGCCGAGAGCGCCAGCCTCGAGGAATGGAAGGAACGACCCAGCCAGGTCGAGGTGCCGCGCGACCAGCTGGTGGCCCGGGTGCAAGAGATCCTGGACGGCCAGGCATGAGCCTTTCGAAGATCACGGCCAAGGCGCAGGACCTGCGCACCGCGTTCGAGGCAACCGGCGCGCAGGCGGTGGAATGCGCCGTTCTGCAGCCCGCGGCCACGCTGCTGGACCTGTACGGCGAGGATATCCGCACCCGCGCCTATGTCACCTATGACCCGGTGGCGGGCGAGGTGATGCTGCGGCCCGATTTCACCGTGCCGGTGGTGCAGATGCACATGGCCGAGGGGGCGGAGCCCGCGCGCTATACCTATGCGGGCAAGGTCTTTCGCCGGCAGGAGGAGCATCCCGAGCGCGCCTCGGAATATGTGCAGGTCGGCTACGAGGTCTTTGACCGCAGCGATCCGGATGCCGCGGATGCCGAGGTTTTCGCGCTGTTTTTCAATACCTTGGCGCCTTACGGGCTGCGCGCGGTCACGGGCGATATCGGCATCCTGATGGCCGCGGTCGAAGGGTTGGGCCTGTCCGGGCGCCGGCGCGCGGCACTGCAGCGCCATATCTGGCGGCCGCGGCGGTTTCGCGCGTTGCTGGAGCGTTTCGCGGGACAGGCGCAGGTGCCGCCCTCGCGCGCGGCACTCCTGGCCGCGGTGGACCCGATGGCCGGGGCCGGACCGCTGATCGGCATGCGCTCGCAGATGGAAATCTCGCAGCGAATCGAGGCACTTAGGGAAGACGCGCAAGAGCCTGCCCTGTCGGGCGAACTGGTCGCGCTGGTCGAGGCGTTGCTCAAGGTCTCGGAATCCTGTCCCTACGCGCTGGAGCGGCTGCGCGATATCGCGGTGGACCTGCCGGCCATCTCGCCGGCGGTGGAGCGGTTTTCGCGTCGCTGCGACGCGCTGGAGGCGCGCGGCGTGGACGTGGGCGCGCTGGGCTTCGAGGCCAGCTACGGGCGCAGCTCGATGGAGTATTACGACGGCTTTGTCTTCGGATTCGTTGAACCTTTTCGGCCCGACTGGCCAGTGGTCGCGTCCGGTGGCCGCTATGACGCGCTGACCCGGCAGCTGGGGCAGGGGCGCGAAATCCCGGCCGTGGGCGGGGTGATCCGCCCGGGGCTGCTCTGCGAGCTGGAGGCCGCGACATGAGCGTCAAGCTGGGCGTGCCGTCCAAGGGACGGCTGATGGAGAAGACCTTCGACTGGTTCGGCGCGCGCGGCGTGGGCCTTGCGCGGACCGGGTCCGAGCGGGAATATTCCGGGGAAGTTCAAGGGCTTGACGGGATGGAGCTGGTGCTGCTGAGCGCCGGTGAGATCCCCCGCGAACTGGCCGCCGGGCGTATTCATCTTGGCGTGACCGGCACCGACCTGGTGCAGGAGAAGCTGGCGCAATGGGACCAGAAGGTCGCGCCGCTGGCCGAGCTGGGCTTTGGCCATGCCGACCTGATCATCGCCGTGCCGCAATGCTGGGTCGATGTGGACACGCTGGACGACCTGGACGCAGCGGCCAGCGCCTTTCGTGCGCGCCATGGGTTCCGGATGCGGATTGCCACGAAATATCATAGGCTTGTGCGGGATTACCTGCATCGCGGCGGGGTCGCGGATTACCAGCTGGTCGACAGCCAGGGCGCGACCGAGGGCACGGTGAAGAACCTGACCGCCGAGGCGATCGCCGACATCACCTCGACCGGCGAGACGCTGCGCGCCAACCATCTCAAGGTGCTCTGCGAGGAACCGGTGCTGCGCAGCCAGGCGACGCTGTTCCGCAGCCGCACCGCGCCGCTCAGCGATGCCGAGCGCGAGACGCTGCGCGACCTGCTGGACCGGATGTCGCTGGAGTGAGCGGTGGCCAATCTGCCCGTTTCGTACGAAACGGGCAGCGTTTCCGTCATTTCGGGCAGAACTCTGGCCGGGGTGCGTCCGATAGATAGGGCGCCATGACGGCGGCGATGTCGACCCGCGCGCGCAGCCGGGTGGCCAGCAGTACGATGCCCGCCAGCTTGCGCTGCAGGAACAGCGCGTCCATCGGCGGCACCTCGGCAAAGCCCTGCTCCATCCCCAGCCGCTCGCCCTCGCGCCGCATCCGGTCGAGCAGGGTCGTGTCGCCGAAATCGAACACGCCGCCCTGCAGCGCGCCCGAGACCAGCGCCGTCATGCGCAGGATCGTCTCCTGCTGCGCGGCCGGCGTTTCGGGGCGCATGTATCCGATATCATACAGCGCGTTGCGGATCGCTTCGCGCTCGCCCTGGGCCGTGGCGCGCATCAGCCTGCGGAACCGGTCGACCAGCGCGGCGTCAAAGCTGCGCGCGGCGCCGAAATCCAGCAGCACGGTGCGGCCACTGTCGGGGTCGTGGAAGAAATTGGCAAAGTTCGGATCGGTCTGCACCTGCCCCCAGTCGAAGACCTCGCGCAGGTAGAGACGGATCAGCCGGGCGGCGACGCGGTCGCGGGTGGCCTGGTCGGTCTCTTCCACCGTCTCGATCGGCCGGCCCGGCATGTAATCCATGGCCAGGATATCGGCGGTGGACAGGTCGGCATGCGGGCGCGGCAGGGCGAATTCCGGGTCGTCTGCCAGCAGGTCGGCGAAACGGGTCAACTCGCGCGCCTCGCGGGTATAGTCGGCCTCTTCATGCAGCTGGGTGCGGGCCTCGTCCAGGAGCGGCGCAAGGTCGAGCCCGGCGGGCACAAGGCCGGAATAGCGCATCAGGGTGCCCAGATTGGCCACATCGGCATCGATCGCGGCGCGGATGCCGGGATACTGGATCTTGAGCGCCAGTTCGCGCCCGTCCTGCGCCACGGCGCGATGCACCTGCCCGATCGAGGCGGCGGCCACCGGGCGCGGGTCGAATCGGCGGAAGCGCTTCAGCGCGTCGGGCCCGTATTGGTCCAGTAGCACGCGCTTCAGCTGGGCCGGCGGCATGTGATGGGCGTCGGCGCGCAGCCGGGCGAGGATCTGCGCCAGCTCGGGCGGCACGAGGTCGCCCGATTCCATGGACAGAAGCTGGCCCAGCTTCATCGCGGCACCGCGCATCCGGGCCAGCTCGGAAGTCAGGCGCTGCATGTTGGCGGGGGTCAGCAGCATCTCGCGCGGGTCGGGCCGGCGGCCCGAGGCCAGCGCGCGGGTGGCGCCGGGCAGCATCCCGGCCATCAGCCGGGCGGTCAGCGTGCCGGTCCGGACCCCGCGCGACAGGCGCGAGGACGGGACGGCGAGGGGGCGGGTCGGATCGCTCATGGCGCAGAGATAGGCGGCCCCGCCCCGGGGGCGAGGGTCAGGCGCCGATCTTGTCCTGCGTCTTCGTCTCGAAATCCGAGGCGTCGTGACGCTCGTGCAGCTGTTGCGACGGCTCGCCTCCGGTCTTGTTGACCATGGCGCCGCGTTGCACCGCCGGGCGGGCGGCGATCTCTTCGGTCCAGCGGATGACGTTCGTGTAGGTCTTCACGTCGAGGAACTCGCCCGCGTCGTAGGACAGGCCCTGCACGGTGCGCCCGTACCACGGCCAAATCGCGATATCGGCGATGGTGTAGTCGTCGCCGGTCATGAAGCGGTTCTCGGCCAGGTGGCGGTCCAGCACGTCCAGCTGGCGCTTGACCTCCATGGCGAAGCGGTTGATCGGGTATTCCATGGGGTAGGGCGCATAGGCGTAGAAATGGCCGAAGCCGCCGCCCAGATAGGGCGCGCTGCCCATCTGCCACATCAGCCAGGACAGCATCTCGGCGCGCTTCTCGCCATGGGCGAGGAAGGCGTCGAATTTCTCGGCCAGGTGCATCAGGATGGCGCCGGATTCGAAGACGCGCAGCGGTGTGTCGCCGGAATAGTCCATCAGCGCCGGGATCTTGGAGTTGGGGTTCACCTCGACGAAACCCGAGCCGAACTGGTCGCCCTTGCCGATGCGGATCAGCCAAGCGTCGTACTCGGCCTCCGAATGGCCGGCGGCGAGCAGCTCTTCGAAGAGGATGGTCACCTTGACCCCGTTCGGCGTGCCCTGGCTGTAGAGCTGGAACGGGTGCTTGCCGCGGGGCAGCTCGGCATCATGGGTGGCGCCGGCGATGGGGCGGTTGAGGCTGGCCCACTGGCCGCCATTCTCCTTGTCCCAGGTCCAGACCTTGGGCGGGGTATAGCTGTCGGTCATCTGTCGCGTCCTTCCTGTCTGCTGCGGCGCAAGGTAACCATGGCGGGCGGAAATGCCAGAGGGGGCGCGATGACGGATGCGAGACGGCCGGTGGCGCTGGTGCTGGGCGCGGCGGTCTGGCCGGGCGGCGTGGCCTCGCCCAGCCTGTCGCGGCGCGCGCTACACGCGGCGGATCTGTGGCATGCCGGCCACATCGGTGCCATCATCGCAAGCGGCGGAGAGGGGCGTCACGGACCGGCCGAGGCCGAGGTGATCGCGGGGCTCTGCCATGCCGCGGGCGTGGCGCCTGAGGCGCTGCACCTGGAGCCCCGTGCCACCACGACCGAGGAGAATATCCGCCTTTCCCTGCCGCTGCTCGAGGCGCTGGGACACCCGCCCGTGGTGCTTGTCACAGAGCGCTATCACGCGCCGCGGGCGCTTCTGGTGGCGCGGCGGGCGGGCCTGTCGGCGCGGGCCGACTGGCCGCCTGCCACACCCTTGCCGTCGCGTCGCGCACTAAGCCTGCGGTTGCGTGAAGCGGGCGCCTTTGCGTGGTACGCGCTGGCCGGGAAGGGGCGCTGAGCAGGGGGCAGGCCGGGGCCAAAGCGTGGACCGGTCCACCAAGAAAATGCCTAAGCCTCTGGATTCGCTCTTGTGCGATCTGAACCGGCTGGTTTATCCGATCGGCATAAGAAACTCGAAAAACGCTGAGGCAAATATGAGCAAGTGGTTTGTGGCCGCCCTGTGCGGTATTGGTTGTGCTATGCCTGCGGTTGCGCAGGAATTCTCTCATTCAACGGCAATCGGGCTGGGCTATTCCTCGGTCGACGTGCAGGGGCTGACGGCGGACGGCTTCTCGCTCGAGGGGGAAAGCGTGCTGCGCTTCGGCCGTGTCTCGACCAAGGTCGACCTGGGCTGGAACCAGCTGGAGGACAATGGCGGCGAGCTGACCCAGATGGCCTTCCACGTGGCGCCGACCTACTGGGTGTCGCAGAATTTCGGGCTGGGCGCCTATATCGCCAAGGACAATCTTGACCTGGGCGGCGGGCTGGACACCGACCTGAACAGCTACGGCGTCGAGGGCACGCTGCGTTTCGGCCGGTTCGAAGGCGCGGCCTTCCACGGCGAGACCGAGATCGACAACCTGGCCAATATCGTCGAGGTCAAGGATACCGGCCTGCGCATGCGCGCCGATCTTGGCCAGAATGTCAGCGTCTGGGGCAGCGGCGTGTGGTCGAATATCGACATCGCCGGGCTGGGTGACGTGGATGCGCGCAGCCTTGGCGCCGGGGCCAACATGGCCTTCGGCTCGGGCTTCGACGCCTTCGTCAGCTACCAGATGAGCGCCATCGACAATACCGGGCTGGACTCCGACACCAAGGCGGTGGGCCTCAGCTACACCACCAACCTCGGCACCCAGTCGGTGGTGTTCAGCGGCGAATACGCCTCGGCCACCGGCCGCTCGCCGATCGGCTCGCTGGATGGCGACCGCTTCTCGATGGGCGCGACGCTGCTGCTGGGCGATGCCCGCGCCAAGCGGACCCCGGCCCATACCGTGTCGAACTCGGTCGTGCGCGGCGAACGCTCGGCCATCACCGGCCTGACCGGCTCCATCGGGTTCTGAGACCCGTTCCCACGGTTTCGCAAAGGGCGGCCCCAAGCGGGCCGCCCTTTTGCGTTCGGGGGCTACCAGTAGGCCGGATCGTCTAGGGCAGGGGCGCAGGTGGCGGGGCCTTGCAGCGGGGTGAGGGGGGTGTCGGTGAGGGACTGGCCGATCCAGCCCTCGGGCTGGCTGAGCGGGTGGGGCGGGGGCGCCATCTGCGGGGACAGCGGGCGGAACCCCAGCTTGCCGTAGAAGGCCGGGTCGCCATAGGTGATCGCGCCCTCGAAGCCCTCGGCGCGCAGGCGAGCCAGAGCCTCGGTCAGCAGCGCCTGTCCAAGGCCCTGGCCCTGCCGGTCGGGCGCCACCGCCATGGGCGAGAGCAGCATCACGCGGCGCGGATCCCCGGCATAGCGCAGCCGGGTGAAGAGCACCGCCGCGGCGGCCTCTTCCCCGTCGGGCACGGCGAAGACCCGCAGGTCGGCGGGCGGCGTGTCGGCCAGCAGCCCCTGCACCAGTGTGCCGATCAGCGCGCCCTCGTCGGCGCCCTCGGAGGCGGTGAAGGTCCGGGTGAAGAGGTCTTTCAGCGCGGTCGTGTGCCCTGCGGGAGCCGTCCAGAGCTGCATGGCAGAGCTCACAGCACGCCGATTTCGGCCAGCGCGCCGGCCAGCTCCGGCGGCAGCGTATCCTCTTCCTGCCGATGCTCGGACAGGTCGGGCGGCGCGTCCTCGGGCTTCAGGTAGCGCCAGCCCTGGAAGGGGCGCTTGGGCGCGGTGCCGGTGCGGATGATCTCGGGGTCGAGCACGATGGCGCAGCGCCGCGTGCCGTCCTGCCCGGTCACGGCATCCAGCCGGAGGATGCGCTGGCGGCATTGTACCAGCCCCTTGATGACCCAGTAGATCGAGCCGCCGGCGAGGATCTCGGTCTCGCGGCGCGGCCACATGCGGGTGACGTGGCGCGGCAGGCCGTCCTCGAAGCGGCGCGCGTAGCCGGCCTGCCAGGTGGCAAGGCTCTCGACGCTTTCTGTGCCGACGCTCAGCTTGATGAGATGCACATGATCCGGCATGGACGCCCTTCCGCTGGCCTGATCCCCCTCATCTAGGCCGCCCCGCCTGGGCGCGCAAGGGCAGGGCGGCCGCCCGACCGCGCCCCAAGACCGCACGACATCCTGTGGGGCGGATCACGGCGTCACACAAACTGTGCCTTCAATACGGCCCGGTTCTTGGCTATGCTGCGTCTTCCCCGCAGCCGGAGAATCACCGACATGACCCGCTTTGCCGCGCCCATCGCCGAACAGATCTGGGACATGAAATACCGCCTGAAAGAGGCGGATGGCACGCCGATCGACCTCAGCGTCGAGGATACATGGCGCCGCATTGCCCGCGCCCTGGCCGCGCCCGAGGCCGATCCCGACGCGTGGGAGGCGCGATTCTACGAGGCGCTGTCGGATTTCCGCTACCTGCCGGCGGGCCGCATCACCGCGGGCGCGGGCACCGACCGGTCCGTGACACTGTTCAACTGCTTCGTCATGGGCACGATCCCCGACACCATGGCCGGCATCTTCGACATGCTGAAGGAGGCCGCGCTGACCATGCAGCAGGGCGGCGGCATCGGCTATGATTTCTCGACCATCCGGCCCAAGGGCGCGCCGGTGGCGGGCGTGGCGGCGGATGCCAGCGGGCCGCTCAGCTTCATGGATGTCTGGGATGCCATGTGCCGCACCATCATGTCCGCGGGCTCGCGCCGGGGCGCCATGATGGCCACGATGCGCTGCGACCATCCGGATATCGAGGATTTCATCGCCGCCAAGGCCGACAGCGCGCGGCTGCGCATGTTCAACCTGTCCGTGCTGGTGACCGATGCCTTCATGGAGGCGGTCAAGGCCGACGGTCCGTGGGAGCTGCGCTTCGGCGACCGGGTCTATCACACCCTGCCGGCCCGCGACCTGTGGAACCGCATCATGCGCGCGACCTATGATTATGCCGAGCCGGGCGTGATCTTCATCGACCGCATCAACGAGGCCAACAACCTGCGCTATTGCGAGACGATCAGCGCCACCAACCCCTGCGGCGAGCAGCCCCTGCCGCCCTATGGCGCCTGCCTGCTGGGCTCGGTCAACCTCGCCCGGCTGGTGCGCGACCCGTTCGAGGCGGGCGCCGATATCGACGCCGACGAGCTGGCCGAGCTGGTCGCCTGCGCCGTGCGCATGATGGACAACGTGGTCGACGCCTCGCGCTTTCCGCTGCCGCAGCAGGCCGAGGAGGCTCGCGCCAAGCGCCGGATCGGGCTGGGGGTCACGGGGCTCGCCGATGCGCTGCTGATGGTCGGGCTGCGCTACGGCTCGGAAGAGGCGGCGGTCCGCACCGAGGCCTGGCTCAAGGCGATCGCGCGCGCCGCCTACCTGACCTCGGTCGATCTCGCGCGCGAGAAGGGGCCCTTCCCGCTCTTCGATGCCGAGCAGTACCTCGCCTCGGGCACGATGATGGCCATGGACGAGGATGTGCGCGAGGCCGTGCGCGAACACGGCATCCGCAACGCGCTGGTCACCTCGATCGCGCCGACGGGGACGATCTCGCTCTATGCTGGCAACGTGTCCTCGGGGATCGAGCCGGTCTTTGCCTACAGCTACACCCGCAAGGTGCTGCAGAAGGATGGCAGCCGCACCGAGGAAGACGTGATTGACTACGCCGTGCAGATGTACCGCGCGAAACACGGGCCCGAGGCCGAGCTGCCGTCCCATTTCGTCAACGCGCAGGTTCTGGCGCCCGAGGAACACGTGCGCATGCAGGCCGCCGCCCAGAAATGGGTGGACAGCTCGATTTCCAAGACGATCAATTGCCCCGAGGACATCTCCTTCGAGGCCTTCAAGGAGGTCTACCTGCTCGCCTATGAGACCGGCTGCAAGGGCTGCACCACCTACCGGCCGAACGAGGTGACGGGCAGCGTGCTGAGCGTGGCGGAGGAGAAGAAGGCGGAGTTGCCGGATCTGAATTCGGCGGCCGAGCGTTTGAAATGGATCCAAGAAAGAGCGGGATATGCAACTCAAAGGGAGTTCGCCGAAGCAGCAGGTGTATCCACGACCCGTCTCAACAACTGGATAACCGGTGAAAGGAATCTGCCGCCTGAGATGGCGAAGAAAGTCGCCGACATTTGTGGTGTCCCCGCAAGTTGGATCTTGTTTGGCCAAGAGAAAGCCCCCGAAGTCGCCGCCACCACCGCGGCCGAACCGCTCCAGCCGCATGGCGACGTGGTCTACATGTCCGAGCCGCTGGACCGGCCGCAGGCGCTGGAAGGGCAGACCTACAAGCTGAAATGGCCCGACAGCGAGCATGCCATCTACCTGACGATCAACGATATCGTCGTTGGCGGGCGTCGCCGGCCCTTCGAGGTCTTCATCAACTCCAAGAACATGGAGCATTTCGCCTGGACCGTGGCCCTGACCCGGATGATCTCGGCCGTGTTCCGCCGCGGCGGCGATGTCAGCTTCGTGGTCGAAGAGCTCAAGGCCGTCTTCGACCCGCGCGGCGGCGCCTGGGTGCAGGGCAAGTACATCCCCTCGATCCTCGCCGCGATCGGCGGCGTGATCGAACGCCACATGGTCGCGATCGGCTTCCTGGAAGGCGAGGGCATGGGCCTGAAAAGCGACCCCCAGGCCCAGGTCGTCGGCCTCGACACCCCCCGCGGCAAGGCCTGCCCCAGCTGCGGCCAATACGACCTGCGCATGATCGAAGGCTGCCTCACCTGCGCCTCCTGCGGCCATTCCAAATGCGGGTGAGGGGGCTGGTTGGGCTTATTTATTTTGACCACCAATTCATGGCCATCGGCGGGCTTGAAAGGTCCATTCCGCAGGCAATTGAGGTCAATCGGGCGTACGCGCCCGTTTTTCCGTTATTTCGACCATTTCGCGCATGAAGGCGCTTTCGGCTCTGTCCTGAGGGATATGGACACCGGAAACGGGCGACAGAAACGGTTCTCGGAATTTTTTTGGGGGCTCGATCGAGGCCGGTAGCGCTGTTGGTCCGGAGGCGCGCCTCCGCTGCCTTTCCCAGTGGAAGAGTACTCCAGCGGCCGTTCCAAAGACTTGCCGAGTATTCGATGCGCGATACTGACAGGTATTGGCCCGAGGAAAGAAAGGCATGAAAAAAGGGCGACTTTCGCCGCCCTTCTCCGAAGTGCCTAAGGGTTTTTATGGTGATCGCCAGCGCCGCAATGCGCCGTCGATGCGCGCGTAGGCCTGGATGGTCTCGTGCTTCGAGTGACGGCCATCGCAGAACTGATGGCCGTAAATGTCTGCGCGGGTGTCTTCGATCGTGTAGCCGAGCGCGAGAAACGCCTCGTGTGCCGCCTCGGTCAGCCGCGCGGGGTGGCTTGGCGAGGTCATGACGGTCACTCCGGCGATCTCCCGTCCGATCTGGGTGTAGTGACGATCCACCCACACGTGGACACGAGACAGACCGTGCTTCTCGATGAGCCACAGCGTCACGTCGCAGATGTCCTGCTCCATCCCGAACTGATCGGGATGGACGCTCAGGCGGCGCTGGCGCGCCAGCTGAAGGACACAGCATGTCCCGGTCTCACTCGGCATGAGGGAACCGTGCGAGCAGCTCGCTGACCCGCGCGCCATGCCACCGGGTTATGTCGGAGGCTGGCAAGCCCCGCTCATGGCGGATCCGGTCGAGCGAGGACGGTGCCTGGTCGGCCAGGATGCGACGGATGTCGCGGAGGGCGACCTCGACGGCATGTGTCTCCGGGATCGGCTGCCCGAAGGCACCATGCAGATCGCAGAGCGCCGCGAACCCGCTCGGATCATCGAGTGCGTCGAGCAGGTCGCAGAGACTCGCGCCGTGGCGGCGTAGGTGCTGCTCTACCGCATATGATGCGCCGAGACGGGCTTCGGCAGTGTCGAGGGTTGTGGTGTTGAGCATGTTGATCTCCCTTCATGCGGTGCGGAAACGGTGCTGGGTGCCTGATTCATCGGCGTCATTTTCCGTCGCAGGGAGATGATTGGGCGGTAGCAGGGTCCTTTCGGCTGGTTGCGAAGGCTGGTCTTGGGTGCTGGTGAAGAGAACATTGGTCGTTCTTTTGGATGACGAAGAAGAAATCTGCCCAGTGCTTGAGATTTTTTTGGCGGCCGCCAAAGATGTCCCGAGACGGTTGACGGCCGGGTATCGGACCTTGCGTTGGTCCGACGGCAGGACGCCGGCCATGCAAACCCTGCATGGCCGAAGCCACTCTTCAGGCCGCGTCCTGAGCCAGGAGGGCGAGCGCCAGGGCGTCCCGATCATCATCCATTTCTCCGATCTCGACCAGAAGATCGTAGAGCCGGTCAGTCAGCAGGCAGAGCTCTTCCACTTCGGGACTGGCAGGGTCGAGGAGCATCCATGACGACAGGTCAGGCTCGAACGCGTCGATGACCGGGTCGAGAGATAGGAGCCGATGCAGATCGACGAGCCTGCGCCGCGTCGCCCGATTGAGGCGCGACGCTTCGCGCAAACCGGACATGAGGCGCAGGACGCGCGTCGTTCCGAATCCATCGTCGATCAGCCCGGCGGCGTTGCACAGGGCGGCTCCGTGCTCTTCGAAAAAGTCCCGCACTGGGGCGAGTTGCGGATCTGCGGACAGGGTCTTCGTTGGGAGCTTGCGCAGCATGGTGGTCCTCCTATTGGTTGTGCGTCATCTGCCGGTCGTGGCAGCATCAAGCCTGTCCGCTTTTCTTTCCCGATCTTCCCTCCTTGCTCCTGCTTGCGTCGATTGACCGTTGTTCTCGTCTCTCGATTTGGAGATTGGCCAGCCGCCCGCAGCACGAAGAAAAAACTTCAGCTCTCTTCGGCCGTGAGGAGAGTCCTCTGCCAGGGTCGTCAATCGGCCCCATGACGCCGAATGACGACCCTGGCCCAAAGCGCTGTGGCACCCCGGCCAGAGAGCGGCGTCCCCGTCCGCACCGGACACCTTCTCGGGAGCGTTGAAAGGAATCTCGGAGAACCGCCTTCGCGAGGTCTGGGCAAATAACCTTGGGTCATCGGCTGCAAAAAAGTTTCTGTTTGAACTCGATGGTTCCATTTCTTCGTCATGACGGAAGGAATGAAGATGCCGTCCGGGACCGCACGATGAGCGAAGAGAAAGGAGGCAGCGACATCCAGAACCACTGGACGCTCGTGAACGGTGTTATGCATCACCGAAAATAGCAGCGCGCTGCGGGGACCTGATCAGTCCCCAGAGGTGGTGGTATCCGCGTGAGCGGAAGCAACGACGTGCATCCCTGACAAATTCCCATGCCATCCGTCAGAGCGGGCTGCCTCGGCAGCCTTTGCGATCCCGGCCGCTGACGGGAGACGACCACGAGCGCGGCGGCGCTCGTTTCTATTTGCCAGAGGAAAAGCCCCCAAAGCTGATATCGCTACTCAAATTTCCGACAAGACTGGATGGCAACTGCGGGCGCGACGATCCCGGATCGTCGACGCGCACAGCGCTGCGTCATATTTGCCGGCGATATGCTTCGCGGCCGCTCCGGGCGGGCGGATGGGCACGGCGTGCTATTTCGGAAGCTGCCGCTGCTCGAGCGTCTCGTCGTTGCCATCGGATTTCATGGCGTCGGCGATGAGGTGATTCACCGTCTCGTCGAAATACGCCGTTACCTCGCCGTAGAGGGTGCGGAACTCTGCGGCGACCGTGCGTTCGAAACCGGCTTGCCGCGCCCGGACCATGACCGTGGTGCGCCGTTGCCGGGGATAGCGATAGGGTCGCACCCCGTGCTTGCGGCAGAGCGCCACGAAGATGCGCACCGACCAGACATCCGGCAGGGAGTACTGCAGCTCAATCTCCGGGTCCGCGTCGTCCGCGGTTCCGACATCCAGCCTGGCCTGAAGCCGGTCCCGTGCCGCACCGGCCGCGGCCCGTTCGCCGGGGGTCGCGCCCTGGGCGAACAGGCGCTCGAGCTTGGCGAGTTTCTCGCGGATATCCCCGTCGCTGGTCATGTGACCGCTCCCGTCCTGCGCAGGCCCGATGGCCAGATCACCGACGAAAGGTCAACCAGATCGGCCCCGTCGATGTGGGCCGCCCAGAGGCGGTCGGCTCTTCATCCCGGAACCGCGCTGTGTCAGTCTCGACAGGACAAGAGGACGACATGGCCCGAAGCACGACTCACAAATGGGCCTTCAAGCCCGGCATGCGCGCGGGCGCATTCGGCTGGCGCGGCACGGCGAAGGCCACCGCGCGGCTGAAGGCGGCGACGCGCGAGATCAAGGCCGTGCGGAAGAGCGATCCCGTCGCGGCCGGCGAGGGCGTCATCGCGCTCGCGGAACGCATCTGGCCAGCCTTCGAGCATATCGACACCTCCTCCGGCGCGCTTGGCACGGCCGTGGCGCGCAGCCTCGAAGACCTCGCCCCGATCCTGATCGACGCCCCGGCGGATCACACCATGCGCGCGGCCTGGGCGGAGCGGCTGCGCAGGGCCATTCTCGACGACGGCGTCGACTACCTCGCCCCGCTCGCCGACCGCTTCGGCGAGATCGCGCAGGTTCCGTCGGTGATCAACGACCACGCGGATCGCGATCTCGACCTGATCTCGGCCGCATGGGCGGATCACGCCCGCTTCTCGCATGTCCCGAGCGCCACGTTGACCCTGTCCTGCCTCCTTGAGGCGGGCCGTCACGACGCGTTGCTTGCTCTCGTGGACAGCGCCAGGACGCGGCTCTGGTTCTATGAGAAATTCGCGGCCGAGGCGCTTCTCCGACAGGGACGCGAGGCCGAGGCGCTGGCGCGCGCCGCGGCGCTGCTCGACGGGGAACGCATGCCGCCGGGTTATCGCGCCATTGCGCAGTTCTGCGAGACCCTCCTGATCCGCCAGGGCAAGGCGGACGAGGCCTATGCACGCTATGGCGTGCCGATGACGGCAGGCGGCACGTGGCTGGCGATGTGGCGCGACCTGGTGAGGCGCTACCCGGACAGGGATCCGCGTGGGGTTCTCGAGGACCTGATGGCGTACCACGGTCGCAAGGGGAAATGGTTCGCGGCCGCGAAGACCGCCGGATATCTCGACATCGCCCTCGACTGCGCCGCCGACCACGAGGCCGCGCCCGCCACGCTGACACGCGCCGCCCGGGACTTCGCGCAGAAGGACCCCGCCTTCGCGGCAGGCGTGGCCCTGCATGCCATAGAGCATCTGCTCGCCGGCCGAGGCTACGACGCCTCCCCTCTCGACATCGACAACGCGGCCGCGCACCTCATGACAGCCGTCCGACGGATCGACCGCACGGCCTGGGCACTGGACCAGTTGCGCAGGATCGCCGACGACGGAAGCGGAGAAGACCTGATGGTCAAGCGATTGCGACCGCTGATCGCGCGGTTGGAGGGAGAGGTCGGTGCCGGAGCAAACTCGTGAGCGCGACCGGCCCGAACCTGCTGTCCATCGACCGATCGTGATGCTGAAGCGTTCCCTTGAGTTGCGACGAGCAACGCGCGTCTTGCAGCGGGGATGGTTCAACCAGGTCATGGTTGGATCGTATTCGGTAGCCTTGGCCACACCTTGATCGGGTTGTGCCGACACTTATCCTCCGAACAGCGAGGGACGGGAGCATATGTGGGTATTCTTGAAACGGATGGCGGCGCTGGCCGGTTTCGTGGCCGCGCTGTGGATCATACAGACCGTCAACTGGGCAACCGGCTACGGTCTCAACGCGGGGCTCGGCCTCATTCCGAGGAGGGTCAGTGGGCTTGATGGCGTCGTCGGCATGCCGTTCCTGCATGGCAGCTTCGCGCATCTGACGGCGAACACGGCGCCCTTGCTGGTGCTGGGCGCGCTGCTGGCGGCAACCGCCACGCGCGGCCTCATGGCCATGAACGTCATCGTCGTCGGGCTCGGAGGCTTGCTGGTGTGGCTGCTCGGCAGCACGGGCATCCACATCGGCGCATCCGGGTTGGTTTTCGGGTGGGTCGGCTTTCTGATCGCGCGTGGCCTTGTCGACCGATCGGCTGTGACACTTGGCGCGTCGTTTCTGGTGGTTGTGCTCTATGGCTCGATCATCTGGGGCGTGCTGCCCGGTCAACCCGGCGTTTCCTGGGAGGCACCCCGGGGTGTCCGTCGTCAGATAATTTGGGACGCTTGAGCGCTTTCCAGACTGGAGGCTCTGGCTCACCGCTGGTTGATGTTACGCGTTTGCAGTTTCGTGGCGCA
>NZ_LPXO01000009.1 GCF_001482405.1 Pseudoponticoccus marisrubri | reverse complement strand
GCCCGACCGCAACCGCGCCAATTACGAGGCGCATGCGGCGATCTTCGAGGCGATCCTGATGCGCGACCCCGACGCCGCCGAGACCTGCCTGCGCGACCACCTGGACCGCGCCTGGGCGCAGGTGCGCGAGACCTTCGGCGACGTCTGAGCCGATCGGGGCCGTCAATACGCCTGGTAGACGGTGCGCTTCTGCAGGTAGCCCTCGATCCCGTGGGTGCCGTCCCGGGGGGACGCTGGTCCCGGCATCCCTAGTCCACGTCGAACTGGGTGCCGTCCCGGGGGGACGCTGGTCCCGGCATCCCTAGTCCACGTCGAACTGGGTGCCGGCCCAGAAGACGACCGCCTCGGTGTCGTCGAGCGCGCGCAGCCCGTGGGCGAGGGTGCTGTCGAAATAGGCGCAATCACCGGGCTCGAGCACGACCGGCTTGTAATGCTCCACGACCAGCTCGATCCGGCCGGAGAGCACGTAGAGCGTCTCTTCGCCGGCATGGGATTGCAGCTCCTCCGGGGCGTAGGGCGCGCGCCGGTCGATCCGCGCGACAAGCGGGATGATCTTCTTGTCGGTCAGCGCGTTGCACAGCACCTCGGAGCGATAGCCCGTCACGCGGACCGGGGCGCCCTCGCCTGCGCGGGTGACGGTCATCCGGGTGGTCTGCCGGCTGTCATGATCGGCCGCGTAGAGCTGTTCGAGGCTGACCCCGTAGCCCCGGGCGATGCGCACAAGGTTCTCGTAACTGGGCGAGGCGCGCCCGTTCTCGATCTTGTGGATCGTCGACAGCGCCAGCCCGGTGGCCTGCGCGGCAGCATCGAGCGTCAGGCCGCCGGACTGACGCACCGCCTTCATCCGGGCGCCGAGCTCGGCGCGCAGGCGCTTGCGCTCGACCTCCCAGTCCTCCTCCGAGGGTGGGGTGTCACCCGGGGCAAGCTTTTCGTTTTCGACCATGATTTTTCTTTTCTTACCATTTTTGCATTATTATAGTACGTCCCACACCTGACTCAACAGACCAGCATCCGCACCCGCCCCTTGCCGGAGGATCCCATGAACAGCGACGTCTTTCGCGGAACCATCCCCGCGCTGCTGACCCCCTGCACGCCGGAGCGGCAGCCGGATCTCGACGCGCTGGTGCGCAAGGGGCAGGAGATGATCGCGGTCGGCATGTCGGGCGTGGTCTATTGCGGCTCCTGCGGGGACTGGCCGCTGCTGACCGATGCACAGCGACAGGACGGCGTGGCGCGCCTGACCGAGGCCGGCGTGCCGGTCGTCGTCGGCACCGGCGCGATCAACACCCGCGCGGCCGTGGCCCATGCCGCCCATGCGCAACGGATCGGGGCGGCCGGGCTGATGGTGATCCCGCGCGTGCTGTCGCGCGGCCAGTCCGAGGCGGCGCAACGCAATCACTTCAAGGCCATCCTCTCTGCCGCACCCGATATCCCGGCGATCATCTACAACAGCCCGCATTACGGCTATGCCACGCGGGCCGAGCTGTTCTTCCAACTGCGCGCCGAGCACCCCAACCTGGTCGGGTTCAAGGAGTTCGGCGGCAAGGCAGACCTGGCCTATGCCGCGGAATACATCACCTCGCAGAATGACGATGTCCTGCTGCTCGTGGGCGTCGATACCGAGGTCTATAGCGGGTTCGTGAATTACGGGGCGGTCGGCGCGGTCACGGGCATCGGCACGATCTTCCCGCGCGAGACGCTGCTGCAGGTCGCCCTGTCGCGCCGCGCGGCAGAGGGCTGCCCCGAGGCCGACCAGCGCGCCCGCGAACTGTCCGAGGCCTTCGCGGTGTTGGCGAAATTCGACGAAGGCGTGGATCTGGTGCTCTATTTCAAGCACATGATGACCCTGAAAGGCGAAGAGGCCTATCGTCTCAACATCAACGAGACCGACGCGCTCTCACCCTCGCAGGCCGGCTTCTGCGAGGCGCAGTTCCACAAGTTCAACCGCTGGTTCGCCCGCTGGTCGCAGCAGGGCGGCGCGATCGCCGAATGCCTCTAGGTCGCGGATCGCAGCGGGCCGCGCGATCGATCCGCGAGATGTCTTGACGGAAGCGGCCTCCGGTCCCACCGTCCCCCTCACTTCAGGCGAGGCGCATGTGAGCCAGGCAGGAACCATCGTGGTCGGCGCGGGCGTCATCGGGGCGGCCATCGCGCATGAGTTGCAACGGCGCGGCCGGCAGGTCACGCTGGTCGACCGGGACGCACCCGGGCGCGGGGCGTCCTATGGCAACATGGCCTCGATCGCGGTGACCGAGTTCCTGCCCGCCTCGCGCCCGTCGGTCTGGAGGCAGATCCCCGGCTGGCTGCTGGATCCCGAGGGGCCGGTGACGGTCCGCCCACGCGCCCTGCCGCGGCTGATGCCGTGGTTCCTGCGCTTCCTTGCCGCCGGCCGCCCACGCCGGTTGCGCGCGCTGGAGGCGGCGGGCGCGGCGCTCTGCGAACGGGCTCTGTCGGACACGCAGGCGCTGCTGCACGCGATCGGCGCCCCGGAGGCGCTGTCCGAAACGGGCTGCCTCGCGCTCTACGCCGACGAGGCCGCGTTCCGCGCCGATCGCGATCACCTTGCGTTGCTGGAACGGTTCGGCTTTGCCCACGAGGTGCTGGACCGCGACGCGCTGCAGGCGCGCGAGCCCGAGATCGGCCCGGGGATCGGCAAGGCGGTGCTCCTGCCCGAGAACCGCTCGATCGATGATCCCCACCGCTATGTCACCCGGCTGGTGACGCGCCTCGAAGAGCTGGGCGGCACGGTCCTGCGCGGCCGGGTTGCCGGGTTCGAGCGCAGCACGCGGATCGAGTCCGTCCGGCTGGAGGACGGGACGCGGCACGCGGCGGATGAGGTCGTGCTCTGCGCCGGGGCCCATACGGGCGCGCTGTCGCGCCAGCTGGGCGAGCCGATCCCGCTGGAGACCGAGCGCGGCTATCACACGCAGATCGCGCAGCCGGGCATCGCGCTGCGCCACGCGCTCATCTGGCCGGCGCGCGGCTTCATGATCACGCCCACCGCCGGGGGGCTGCGCGTCGGCGGCACGGTCGAGATGGCCGGGCTCGAGGCGGCCCCGGATTACCGACGCGCGAGGGTCACGGTCCGCCATGCCCGCAGCGCCCTGCCCAACCTGGCCGTCGGAGAGGTCACCGAGTGGATGGGCCACCGCCCCGCCCTGCCCGATACCGTGCCGATCATGTCGGCCTCGGCCAAAACACCGGGCGTCTTCTATGCCACCGGGCATGGGCATCTCGGCCTGACGCAGGCCGCCACCTGCGCGCGGCTGATGGGGCAGCTGATCCGGGGCGAGACGCCCGAGCTGGACCTGCACCCCTACCGCGTCGACCGGTTCTGACAGGGCGCACACGGTGCTGCCGCATGAAACAGGAGGAGCGCCATGCGCTGGACACGAACGCTTCAGACCGTCGACGTGCATTGCGCGGGCGAGATCGGACGGGTGATCACCGGGGGCCTGCTGAACGTACCCGGCGACACGATGGCAGCCAAGCTGCACCACCTGAACACGGTCGATGACAGCCTGCGCCGGTTTCTGTGTTCTGAGCCGCGCTCGGGCCCGGCGGGGTCGTTCTGCCTGCTGGTGCCCGCGACACGGCCAGAGGCGGATGTCGGGCTGATCATCCTGCAACCCGACCAGGCGCATGCCATGTCGGGGTCGAATGCCATGTGTACGGCCACCGCCCTGCTCGAGACCGGCATGATCCCGATGCGGGAGCCCGAGACCGTGGTATGCCTCGACACGGCCGCGGGGCTGGTGCGCGCCACCTGTGCCTGTGCCGAGGGTAAGGTCCTCCGCGTGACGCTCGACATGCCGCCGGCCTTCGTGACCGCGCGGGGCGCGACGCTCGGTACACCGGAGTTCGGGCGCATCACCTATGACATGTGTTTCGGCGGAGTGTTCTATGCGCTGGTCGATGCGGCGGCGCTGGGGCTGGACCTTGTTCCCGGCAATGCGCGCGCGCTGGCTATGGCGGGGATCACGCTGCACAAGCAGATCGCGCCGGACTGCGCCGCGCGGCACCCGACCGTGCCCGAGCTGGACGGGCTGGCCTACGTCATGTTCCGCGGCCGCGATGCGGATGGCGCGCTGCGAACCTGCACCACCATGCGCCCCGGGCGGGTGGACCGCTCGCCCTGCGGGACCGGCTCCAATGCCGAGATGGCGGCACAGCACGCGGCCGGGCATATGCGCCCCGGCGACCGGATGGTCTCGCGTTCGCTCATCGGCAGCGAATTCGTGACCGAGCTGGTGGAGGAGACGCAGGTTGGCAATTTGCCCGCCATCCGCAACCGGGTGTCGGGCCAGTCCTGGATCCATGCGATGACGCAGATCGGGCTGGACCCGTCCGACCCGTTCCCGCAGGGTTTCACCCTGTCCGACACCTGGGGCGCGTGAAGGGCCGGGCGCGTCTAGCCAGCTTTCAGCGCATCAGCCTCGGCATTGGCGCCGCCCAGCATGAAAGCGTGTTCCGAGCCGATGAAGAACATGGTCACCCCCATCTCCTTCAGCGCGGGCGCGGCGCCGGCATTGGCGGCAAAGGTCATGAAGGCCTTGCCCGCATCCCGCGCCACGGCGCCGGTCTGGCGCATCGCCTCGCGCACCTGCGGGTCGGACATGTCGGTCTTGCCGTAGCAGACGGCCAGATCGGCCGGGCCGACGAAGAGCCCGTCGATCCCGTCCACCGCGGCGATCTCGGCGGCAGCGGTGACGCCGGCGGGCTCCTCGATCTGGGCGATCACGATGGTTTCGTCGAGGCTCTGCTGCAGCACGTCCTTCATCGGGCGGGTGGCGAAACCGGCCCAGCGGGTCGAGCCAGCATAGCCGCGGCCACCCTCTCCGAACCGCGCGGCGCGGGCGATCTCGCGCGCCTTGTCGACGCTGTCCACATGCGGGACGACGACGCCCACCGCGCCGCTGTCCAGCGCCTTGAGCACCTCCGACGGCGTGCCCGCCGGCAGGCGGACCAGCACCGGGAAGTCGAGCGCGCGGGCCACGGCAAGGCAGGCATCCATGCGCGCCCGGTCGAAGGGCGCGTGTTCGGCGTCGAGGCAGACGAAATCCAGCCGGGATTTGGCCAGCACCTCGATCATCTCGTGGGCCGGGGTCTTGAGAAAGGTTCCGGCCAGGATCTCGCCCGAGGCCATGCGTTGCTTGAATGTGCTCATCTTCGGTCCTTCCGGAGTAGCGCGGCCCCGCCGGGGCCGCCTGCGATCTGCCATCCGGGCGGCAGGGTCCTGCCACCCGCGCGTGCGGTCAAGCCTGTCAGGCCACCCGGCAGGGAAGATCCCGCCCGGCAAAGAAGGCCTCGAGATTGTCGGCCGCCAGCAGGCCCATCGCGGTGCGCACCTCCTGGGTGGCCGATCCCACATGCGGCAGCAGGGTGACCGTGTCCATGGCGCGCAGCGCCTCGGGCACATGCGGCTCATCGGCGAAGACGTCGAGCCCCGCCCCCGCGATGCGACCCGACTGCAGGGCCGCGACCAGCGCCGCCTGGTCAATGCTGTCGCCGCGGGCCGTGTTCACCAGATGGGCCGAGGGTTTCATCTGCGCGATGTGCTCTGCCGTGACCAGCGGCGCAGCGCCACCCCCGGGCACATGGACCGAGACCACGTCCGCCGCCTGCATCACCGCGTCGATGCTGTCCAGCCGCCGGGCCGGAAAGCTCAGCGCGCCTGGGTCCGAGCGGTTGTAGAACACCACCTCCATGCCGAAACCTGCGGCGGCCCGTTTCGCCGTCGCCTGCCCGATGCGCCCCATGCCGATGATGCCCAGCACCTTGCCCTGGATGCTGGTGCCCAGCCCGTCCACGACGGAAAAGCCCGTCCACGCGCCGTCGCGCAGGGTCTTTTCAGCAGCATAGGCGCGGCGCGTGCTGGCGAGGATCAGCAGCAGCGCGATATCGGCGGTGGCATCGGTCAGCACGTCGGGCGTGTTGGAGACCGCGACGCCCAGCTCCTGCGCGGTGGCCACGTCGATATTGGAAAAACCTACGCCGACATTGGCGATCATGCGCACGCGCCGGCCCTCGGTCCGCAGCATCTCGCCGGTGATCCGGTCGCTGACGGTGGGCACCAGCGCGTCGAAGTCGCGCATGGCTTGGGTCAGGGCCTCGGCGCTCATCGGCGTGTCGGAGGCATTGAACTGCACGTCGAACCGCGTGGCAAGGCGCTGTTCCGCGGCCTCGGTCAGCTTGCGGGTCACGAGGATCCGCGGTCTGTCTGTTTGCGCGCTCATGTGCGGGCCGCCTCGAATTCGGCCCAGACCTCTTCCAGCCTGTCGATGTCGAAGCCGGGTTCGCGGGCCGGGCCCAGCACGATGGCCTCGCTGGCGATGACGGTCTCGATCGCGCGCTTCAGATCGGGGATGACCTCGGCGGGGATGACCAGCGCGCCGTGACGGTCGGCATGGATCAGCTCGCCCTGCTGGACCTTTATGCCCATCACGCTGACCTCGGTGCCGATCTCGACCACGTGTACGTAGCCGTGGCTGGGCCCGATGGAGCCCGCCAGCACCGGGAAGCCTTCGTCGATCACGTCGAGATCGCGCAGCACGCCATTGGTGACGGCGCCCGCCAGGCCCAGCCCCTTGTGCACGGCGACATGCACCTCGCCCCACCAGCCGGCGATGCAGTTGGGATAGTCCACGTCCTCGACCACCGCCGCGGTCGGCCCCTGCCCCCCGGCCATCGACCGGAAATAGTCCATCCGGCGCGCGCGGATGACCTCGGGCGGCTCGGTCGGCGGGGCCAGCCCCGAGATCCGCGCCGTGCGGGCAAAGCCCACGATGGCCGGGTCGCCGGGACGGGAATGCTGCATGGTGCCGCGGGTGAAGCGGTTGAACCCGCGTTTTCCCTGCGCCACCTCGATGGCATTGCAGACGGTGGGTGTGTCGACCTCGCGCAACAGCGCCAGCAGGTCGTCGGGAAGCGGGGTGTCAGCCATGGCGGCAATCTCCCTAGTCGCGTGGGGTGTGACGGCCGGGCTCAATCCGCCGTCCAGCCGCCGTCTATCAGCAGCGAGGTGCCGGTGACCAGCGCCGAGGCCCCGGAGGCGAGGTAGAGCACCGCCCCCATGACATCCTCGACCTCGCCGACGCGGCCCAGCTTGATCTTCTCCTCGATCCACTTCCGCCGCTCGGGATTGGCAAGCGTCTGCTCGCCGAGGGGCGTGCGGATGAAGGTCGGGCAGATCGAGTTGATGCGGATCCGCTGCGGACCCCACTCGATGGCCATGGCCTTGATCATGCCTTCCAGCCCGTGTTTCGAGGCGCAGTAGACGGCGCGGTCGATGCCGCCGACATGGCCCATCTGGCTGCTGACATGGATGATCGAGCCACCGATCCCGGCCATGCCTTTCGCCGCCGCGACCGACAGGAAATAGGCGGCGCGCAGGTTGACGCCCATGACCGCATCGTAATCCTCGGGCGTGGTCTCCAGCGCGGGCGTGTGCCGGGCCAGCCCGGCAGAGTTCACCACGATATCGAAGCGCTGGCCGTCCAGCGCCACGCTCATCGCGTCGAGATCGCCGATATCCAACGCCAGCGCCTCGGCCGACCAGCCCTCTTCCTGCATTTCGGCCACGGTCCAGTCCAGCCGGTCGCGGCCGCGCGCGGCGCAGACGACATGGGCGCCGGCCTCGGCCAGCGCCACGGCGCAGGCCTGGCCGATGCCCGAGGAGGCCCCGGTGACAAGCGCGCGCTTGCCATCGAGGCGCAACGAGGGCGTGCGCGGCAGGCTCATTCCGCCGCCTCGGGCAGGAAGGCCGCCTCGCCATAGGGCACGTTCACGCTGCCATAGCGGCGCACGCGGACATTGCATTGCTCGGCATGGCCGACAAAACCCTCGAGCAGGCAGAGCCGCGAGCCATAGGCGCCGATCCGGGCGGCGGCCTCGTCCGTGGTCACCTTCTGGTAGCTGTGGGTCTTCAGGTACTTGCCGACCCAGAGCCCGCCCGTGTAGCGCCCCGCCTTCTTGGTGGGCAGGGTGTGGTTGGTGCCGATCACCTTGTCGCCATTGGCCACGTTGGTGCGCGGGCCGAGGAACAGCGCGCCGTAGCAGGTCATGTTGTCGAGGAACCAGTCGTCGCGGTCGGTCATGACCTGCACGTGCTCGCTGGCAATGTCATCGGCGACGGCCAGCATCTCGTCATAGGTGTCGCAGACGATGACCTCGCCATAATCCTCCCAGGACACCTTGGCAGTGCCTGCGGTGGGCAGGATGTCGAGGAGACGGTCGATCTCGGTCAGGGTCTCGCGGGCCAGTTTCTCGGAATTGGTCAGCAGCACGCAGGGGCTGTTATAGCCATGCTCGGCCTGGCCCAGCAGGTCGGTGGCGCAGAGTTCCGCGTCGGCGGCACTCTCGTCTGCGATGACCATGGTCTCGGTCGGGCCGGCGAAGAGGTCGATGCCGACACGGCCGAAGAGCTGGCGCTTGGCCTCTGCGACGAAGGCGTTGCCAGGCCCCACCAGCAGGTGCACGGGGTCGATCGTCTCGGTGCCGATGGCCATGGCGCCCACGGCCTGGATGCCGCCCAGCACGTAGATCTCGTCGGCGCCGCCCAGATGCATCGCGGCGATCACGCCGGGGTTCGGCTCGCCGTTGAAGGGGGGCGTGCAGGCCACGATGCGCGGCACGCCGGCCACCTTGGCAGTGGCCACGGACATGTGCGCCGAGGCGACCATGGGGAACTTGCCGCCGGGCACGTAGCAGCCGACCGACTGCACGGGGATGTTCTTGTGGCCGAGGATCACGCCCGGCATGGTCTCGACCTCGATGTCGAGCATCGAGTCGCGCTGCGCCTGCGCGAAGGTCTTGACCTGCTCCTGCGCGAACTTGATGTCGGCCAGGTCCTGCGGGCTGACCTTGGCGATGATCGCCTCGATCTCGGCCTCGGTCAGGCGATAGGTCTCGCGGTCATACTTGTCGAACTTGACGGCCAGCTCTCGCACGGCGGCATCGCCGCGCTGCTCGATATCCTTGAGCGTCGAGGCCACGATGGCGGCGGTCTTGGCGTCATCCTCGGCGCGGTCGGCTTCGGGCTTGCCACGTTTCAGGTAGGTGATGGCCATGTCGATATCTCCTCTCGATTGATGTCCCAGCCGCGTGGGGTCAGGCGCGGCCCCGCCCGTCGGTGCGGGGCCGTCGAAATGCGTTGGATGATCGGGGCGCAGCGCCCCGATGCAGGGGGTCAGGCCGGTTGCAGGGTCTCGCGGTCATGCGCGTCGGTGGCCTGGCGCGACAGCAGGATCAGCCCCGCGACCAGCACCGCGCCGCCCAGCGTCGCCCACCACGGCGGCATCAGGGCCAGCACGACCGGCACCGCCCAGAGGATGCGCGACAGCGACCCCCAGGGCAGGCGCGCCCCGCCCAGAAGATGCGCGACCCCCAGGGCAAAGACCGTGCCGGAGATGACCGCGCGGGCGATCCCCTCGGCCCCTCCGCCGCCCAGCATGCCGGGATAGGCAAGGAACAGCATGGGCAGCGCATAGGCCGTGGCGCCAAGGCGCAGCGTCTCGACCGCGACCTTCATCCAGGGCGCCTGCGCGATGGTCGAGGCGACGAACACGCCCAGGCAGACCGGCGGCGTGATGACCGAAAGCGCCGCGTAATACAGCACGAACATGTGCACCACCAGCGGGTCGATTCCCTGCTGGATCAGCGCCGGCGCAAAGACCGCGGCGACCATGACATAGGCGGCCGAGGTCGGCAGGCCCATGCCGGCGATCAGGCAGACGATCGCCATCAGCCCGGCGATCAGCCAGATCTGGCCCTGGCCGATGGCCAGCACGGCCGAGGTCACGGCGACGCCGAAGCCGGTCAGGTTGATCATGGCGACAAAGACCTGTGCGCCGACCAGCAGGATGCCCACGATGACGACGCCCTTGCCGCCCGCCTCGAGCGCGCGCAGGATGATGCCCAGCACGGCGCGCGGATCCTCGCCGCCGGCGATGCGCGCGACCAGCACGGCAACCAGCATGGCGATCATCCCGTAGCAGGCGGTCAGCTCGACCGAGTTGCCGTTGATCACGCCGAAGGCCAGCCCGCCAAGCCCGGCCGCGATGGGCGCCAGCCGGGTGAAGCTCATGGCGCCGCGCCAGTCGGGCAGGTCGTCGGCGCCCACGGGGCGGAAGCTCTGCCGGCGCGCGATCACGTGCACGGTGGAATAGATGCCAAGGTAGAACAGCAGCGCGGGCACCACGCCGGCCAGGGCGATGGCCCAGTAATTGACGCCCACGAGCTCGGCCATGACGAAGGCCGCGGTGCCCATGATCGGCGGCGCCAGCTGCCCGCCGGTCGAGGCGATGGCCTCGACCGCGCCGGCATAGGCGGGCGGGTAGTTCAGGCGCTTCATCAGCGGGATGGTGAAGTTGCCGGTGGTCGCGACATTGGCCACGGTCGAGCCGTTGATCGCGCCGAAGAAGCCCGAGGCGAAGGTGGCGATCTTGGCGGCACCGCCCGGGCGCGACCCGCCCAAACGCGCGGACAGGTCGAAGAAGGTCTCGCCCGCGCCGGTGTGCAGCAGGATCGCGCCGAACAGAACGAAGGCCGCCAGCGTCGTCGAGGCCACGTTGACCAGCATCCCCCAGAGCCCGCGGTCGGACAGGAAGATGATCTCGGTCAGGTAGCCCATGTCGAAGCCGCGATGGCCGAACTGCCCGGGGATCAGGTAGCCGAAATAGGCATAGGCCACGGCGGCCAGCACGATCAGCGGGAACACCCAGTTCGAGGTGCGCCGCGCCAGCTCCAGCACGCAGAGCAGGGTGCCGAAGGCCATCACGCTGTCCCGGGGCGTGGCCCAGGGCAGGTCGTTCATGATGGTCTCGTAATTGCCGATGATGTAGGTGCCCGAGACCGTCACCATGGCCACCATCCCGGCATCGATCGCCATGCCCAGCGGTCGCCAGCGGCTACCCGCGAAGAGCGGATGCATCAGCACCGCCAGCGTGGCGATGGTCATCACGAAGAGCGATCGCTGCACCAGCGACTCGAAGGGCCCGTTGAAGGACGTGTAGAACACGAAGGCCCCCAGCAGAACGGCCAGCGCCGCGATGGCCGCGTGGCGGATCTTGGTCAGGAACGGGAGGTCAGTCATCTCGGCACCTCTGGGCTGAGGAAGGCGTGAAGGCGGGGCCGCGTGTCGCCGCCCCGCCCGTGTCAGGTCTGTCAGATCACTTCAGGTGATCCGGAACGGTCAGACCGATTTCCTCGTAGTAGCGGATCGCGCCCGGGTGCAGCGGGCTGGTCGCGTATTGCAGGGTCAGCTCGGGCAGGTTCTGGCCCTGCACCGCGGGGAAGGCCGCTTCCTGCTCGGCCATGTTCTCCATCACCGCCTTGGTGATGTCATAGGCGGTCTGCTCGTCCATGTTCGGGCGTGCCGAGACGCCGATCATGAAGCCCCAGACGGTGTAGGGGCCCGAGTTCTCCATCTCGCCGCCCGGCATCTCGACGATCGACAGCTCGGGCAGGGTCTCGCGGATCGCCGCTTCCTGTTCGTCGCTGATGCCCAGCACCTGCAGCGGGGTGAAGGCCGCGATATCGGTGGTCAGCGCGTCGAAGGAGGTGCCCACGGCGCTTTTCACGAAGCCCTCGGAGCGGTCGTCCTTGATCGCATTGGCCAGCTCGCCATTGGTGCCGCGCACCCAGTCGGGCTCGATGTCCAGCAGGTCGAACACTTCCAGCGCCGTCGCCTCGGTCGAGGAGCCGCGCATGCCGGGGCCGAATTTCTGACCGTCGATATCGGCCAGTTCGGTGATGCCGGAATCACGGCGCACCACGACGTTCTGCGGCGCCAGCGAATAGGCCCAGAGCAGCTTGGATTCGACCGGGCGGCCGTCGAAGGACTTCACGCCATTATAGGCATGGTACAGGGTCGAGGTGGTGATCAGGCCGATATCCAGCTGGTCGCGCGCCATGCGCTTGAGGTTGTCGACCGTCGCGCCGGTCTCGACGACCGAGGCCTGGTAGGTGTCGGGATAGGCGTCGTTCACGATTTTCGACAGCGCCGCGAAATAGGCATAATGCGCGCTTTGCGAGTTGGTGGCTCCGAAGGCCAGCCGGGTTTCCGCAAGCGCGGGCACGGCGGTGGCCAGTCCGGCAACCGCAACGACAGCCGTGGACAGCAGGGTACGCAGGTTCATGAGGGTCCTCCCATAATCATCCATCGCCCGGAATTTGGGCGCATGACATGCGAGGAGCCACAGAACCGCGCACCTTTGCAAGATTCGTCAGGGGCGTTGAAATTTTTTCACTATCCGCTGTCCCGGACCATCATCTCGCCGGGCAGGATACGGATGTCGCCCGAGTCGAGCTCGGCGCCGGCGCTGGTGATGATCTCGACTGCCTGATGCAGCATCCGCCGCAGCGGCTGGCGCATCGTGGTCAAGCGGTAGGCCTCCCAGGCGGCCATGGGAATGTCGTCGAAGCCGATCACGGCGATGTCGTCGGGCACCCGCACCCCCTTGCCGCGCGCCGCGTCCAGCACCGCGACGGCCATGATGTCATTGGCACAGAACACGGCATCGGGCAGCGGGCGCCGGGTCAGCAGCTCCTGCCCCGCGGCAAAGGCCTTCTGGTAGTCGAAAGCGCCGTCCAGCGCATGGGCCATGCCCTGACCCGCCTCTTCCAGCGCGTCGCGAAAGCCGCGCATCCGTTCGAGATGGGTGGAGGTGTCGCGCCGCCCGCCGACAAAGGCGATGCGCTGCCGCCCGCCCGACAGGAACCGCCCGGCAATCTGCCGCGCCCCGCCGTAATTGTCGCAACACACGGCCATCATGGAACTATCCGGCTGCACGCGGTTCAGCAGGACCGCCGGCAGACCGTTTTCGCGGCAGGAGCGCGCCAGCTGCGACGACATGGTGGAACTGGCCAGGATCACGCCCTCGGTCCGGAAATCCAGCACCTGCCGCATGATCGTGTCGATCTCGTCCGCCGAGGTGACGACATGCACGATGGCCTTCAGCCCACGCTCGGCCAATTGCCCCACGAGATGGTCCACCGCGATGGGGTAGAACGGGTTCTGCATCTCGCTGACCACCATGGCGATGGTGTTGGTGGCCTGCCGCGACAACAGCTTGTCGGTGCTGCTGACATAGCCCAGCCGGGTCGCGGCCGAGAAGACGGCCTTCCGCTTGGCCTCCGAGAGCGGCGCATCGGGCCGGAACGCCCGCGACACGGCAGAGACCGAGACACCGGCAGCCGCGGCGACATCCTTGGCAGTGACCTTTTTCATGCCCCGGACCCTAGGGCGATTCTCCGCGCCGTGAAAACTTTTCACACTGTCGCGGGCATCTTTTCACGAAACCCTCACGCAACCGCCGGTCACAAGGTGCGCAGCCGCATCTGTTCAAGGATGCCGGTCAGCACGTCGCGCGCCTGTCGGCGGTGGTTGCGATGGATGCGGCGGGCGGTGGCGGGGTCACCGGCGAGGATGGCGGCATAGACCGCGCGGTGATCCTCGTTCGACTTTACCGGCACCGGGCGCAGGAACAGGGTGGAGGCCTTGGCCCGGCGCACCTGGTCGCTCATCATCGCGACGATCATGCGGATGCGGGAATTGCCGCCCAGCCGGACCAGCTCGGCGTGGAACCGGTCATCCGCCGCGGCCCAGGCCTCGAGGTCATCCGCGGAAATCGCGCGCTCCATGTCGTCGATCGCGGCGTGCAGCGCGGCAAGGTCCTGCTCGGTCAGCCCGCGCTCGGCCGCGCGCTCGGCGGCGAGGCTTTCAAGCTCGGTCAGCACGTCATAGACCTCGCGCATGTCCTCGGCCGAGACCGGCAGGATGCGCACGCCCTTGCGCGGCCGCATCTCGAGCAACCCCTGGCTTTCCAGCAGCAGCGCCGCCTCGCGCACCGGGGTGCGCGACATGCCCAGCCGGTCGGCCAGTTCGGTCTCGAGGTGATCGGACCCGGCGGCCAGCTCGCCCGAGAAGATCATCTCGCGCAGTTGCAGAACCGCGCGATGCGCGTTGGAGATCGGCTTGCGGCGCGCCTCGTTCACGCGCCGACAGGCTCCAGCGGGCACTTCCGTCCCGAGGCGGCAGAGGCATAGATGGCGTGTTCGATCTCGATCACCCTCAGATAGTCGCGCGCCGTGTTCTCGAGCGGCGTATCCGAAAGAAAAGCCGAAACCACGTGCCGTTGCAAGGCATGGACGCAATCGCCGCCGAACCCGTCATGCCGGTCGGGCGGCAACAGTTCTTCCTGCGTCAGGCTGCCATGCCGGCGCAGCCGCACCGCGCCGTCGCCGCCGATCTCCAGCACGCCCCCGGTGCCCTCGATCAGCGCCTCGCCCATGGTGCGGCGCTGGTTGTCGGCGGCATGGTCCACGTGGCGGTTGCCGTCGAACACCGCGCGCACGCCGCCCGGGAAATCGAACAGCACGATCCCCGCATCCTCGCCGCGGATCGCAGGGTTCAGCCGGCGCAGGTCGGCATAGACATGGGTCGGGTCGCCCAGAAGCCAGCGGAACGTGTCGATCCAGTGCACGCCGGTCTCGTGGATCAGGAAGCGCTCCATCTGCTGGAAATAGGGCTGCCGGTCGAGATAGGCGCGCGGTCCCTGCCCGTCGCCGGGGCGCAGGCGAAAGGTCACCTGCTGCAGCGTGCCGACCGCGCCGGCCTCCAGCGCGGATTTCACCGCGCGGTACCAGGGCTGGAAGCGGAAATTCTCGTGCACGACGATGACCGCGCCGGCCGGCGCGGCCTCGGCGGTGACGGCACGGGCCTCGTCGAGATCGGCGCAGAAGGGTTTCTGGCAAATGATCCGCCGCACCCCGGCCCGCAGCGCCAGCCGGATCGTCGCCGCATGGGCCTGCGGCGGCAGGATGATGTCCAGCAGGTCGGGCGCCACCTCCCTCAGCATCCGCGCGGGATCGGTATAGGCGGGCAGGCCGGTCGCCTCGGCCCGCGCGCGGTCGAGATCGCAGGCGGCGACGGTCTGGGCGTCCGGCATGCGCGCCCAGCTGTCATAGTGGAACCGGGCGAAATAGCCCGCGCCGATGCACGCGACGCGCAGCGGGGTCCTGGGGGCCGCGGCGGTCATGCCGGGGCGCCGTCCAGCGCACGCTGCACCGCCTCGGCCGCCGCCGCCGTGCCGGCCGTGCCGCCAAGATCCCGGGTCAGGCTGTCGCCACGCGCGACCACGGCTTCGACCGCCTCGCGCAGGCGGCGGCCATCGGCGCGCATCTCGGCATTCTCGTGCCGGATCCCCAGCCAGTCCAGCATCAGCGCCGCCGAGAGGATCATCGCGTGCGGGTTGGCCGCGCCCTGTCCCGCGATGTCGGGGGCCGAGCCGTGGCAGGGCTGGAACACCGCCTGCCGCAGCCCGATATCGGCCGAGGGCGCAAGGCCCAGGCCCCCCATCAGCCCGGCGCCCAGATCCGAGAGGATGTCGCCGAACATGTTCTCGGTCACCAGCACGTCGAACTCCCACGGCTTCTGCACCATCCACAGCGCGGTGGCGTCGACATAGGCGTGATCCGCCGTCAGATCGGGATAGTCCTGCGCGATCTCGTCGAAAATGCCGCGGAAGAAGGCGAAGGCGCGGAAGACATTGGCCTTGTCGACACAGGTCACCCGTCCCGGCCCGCGCCCGGCCTGCTTGCGCGTGGCTGCAAGGTCGAAGGCGAAGCGGAACAACTTTTCCGAGACGTCGCGGGTGATGCGCAGCGTCTCGCGCGCCTCGTCGCGGGTCACCTCGCCTTTGCCCATCGAGTGGAACAGCCCCTCGGTGCTTTCGCGCACCAGTACGAAGTCGATCTCCCGCCCTTCAGGCAGAGTCAGCGGGCCGGGCTGGCCCGGCCGTACGCGCACCGGCCGCACCCCGGCGAACAGGTCGAAGGCGATGCGCAGCTCGATCTGGGGCGAGATCTCGGTCCCGTCGGGATAGCGCACATCCGGCAGACCCATGGCCGAGAGCAGGATCGCGTCGGCCTGCGCGGCCTGGCGCAGCGACTCCGCCGGCAGCGATTCCCCCGTGCGCGCATAATGCCCCGCCCCGGCGGGCAGGGTGACAAAGCGCAGGTCATAGCCTCCGGCTTTGCCGGCCAAATGGTTCAGCAGGGCGACCGTGGGCGCGGTGATCTCGGGGCCGATGCCGTCGCCCTCGAACACCGCGATTTCGAATGTACTGTTCATCTCTGGCTGGGCCTCTTCTGTGTTCGGGAACGCCGACACCCCGCGGCACGGGGCGTTGACAGCGCGTTTATTAATGCATACACAAAATTACGCAATAAACAACGCAAAGCCAATCGGGAGGAATTGACGACATGACGGTTTCGATGACGAAGACATTGGCCGCGCTGGCCCTGACCACGGGTCTGGGCGGCGCGGCGGCGGCGCAGGACTACCCCTATCGCGACATCACCACGGCGGTGGTCTGGGGCGCGGGCGGCGGCACCGACACGATCAACCGCATGATCATGGCCGAGATGGAAAAGCACCTGCCGGTCTCGATCAACGTGATCAACCAGACCGGCGGCGTCGCGGGATCGAACGGCATGGTCTATGTCGCCAACCAGCCCGATGACGGCTACACGCTGGTGGGCCTGTCGGAATCCAACGTCACCGCCGCGGTGCAGGGCGGCTGGGACAAGACATTCGACTACTGGTATCCCTTCATCGTCGGCGGCTCGCCCGACCTGATCTCGGTCCCCGCCGACAGCCCGCATGACAGCCTGGCCGACCTGGTCGAGGCCGCCAAGGCCGACCCGGGCAGCATCCCGGCGGCGGCCAGCGGGGCGGGCTCGATCCACCACCTGAACCTTCTGGCGTTGGAACAGGGCGCCGATGTCAGCTTCAAATTCATCCCCTACAAGGGGTCCGCCCCCGGGCAGGAGGCCGCGCTGGCCGGAGAGGTGGCGCTGGTCGTGACCTCGCTGGCCGAGCAGGCGCCGCTGATCGAGGGGGGCGAGCTGAAGCCATTGGCCATGCTGACCGCCGAGAGCGCCGAGATCGCCGGCATGACCGTGCCCTCGGCCTTCGACAGCTACCCGGGCCTCGCCGAGGTGCTGCCGCTGAAACAGGCCATTGGCTTTGCCGTGCATGACTCGGCCTCGGATAACGTGAAGGCCACCCTGGCGCAGGCATTCGAGGCGGCCATGGCCTCGGACACGGTGGCAGACTGGGCCGTGGCCAACAACTATGACATCGGCGGGCAGTTCGGGGAAGAGGCGCAGGCGCTGTTCTCGACGCTGGAAAGCACCTTTGCCTACACGCTCAAGGACCTGGGCGCTGCCAAGGTCATGCCCGAGGAGCTGGGCATCGAGAAGCCCTGACACGGGCCGGCCCCGCGATCGTCGGGGCCCGTCACGGGGCGGGGCGGACGCGCCCGCCCGAACCACGTCCGGCCAGGGGAGGGGCACGCGTGCAGGTATCATCAGAAGCAGAGGCCGAGGCCCGGGCGCAACTGCGCGCGCGCGATTTCTGGAGCGCGCTGGCACTGATCGCGCTGTCGCTCTTCTTCCTGTGGCGCACGCTGGACATCCCGCTGGGCGGGGCCAACAGCGCCGGCGTGAACAGCGCGGCCTGGTACACCTCGGCCGCGATGGTGCCGCTGGGCCTGTTCGGGGCACTGTTCTGCCTGTCGCTGGTGCTGCTGGGGATCTCCATCCGGTCGGGCGGGGCAGCACGCGCGCTGAGCGCGGCGGGGCTTGGCTGGTCGGGTGCCGAGATCGCGCGGTTCTCAGCGCTGGCGCTGATGCTGCTGGCCTATATCGCGGCGCTGGTGCCGCGGGTGGATTTCATCCTGGCCTCGGCGCTGCTGATCACCGCGATGATCGCCGCGTTTCACGGCCGGGCGCAGCCCCGCCCTTTGGTGCCTCTGCTGGCCATGGGCGCGGCAGCGCTACCCGCCCTTGTGCTGTATTTCCCGCGTGCCAGCTGGGGCCAGCACGGCGATGACTGGGTGACGCTTGCGCTGCTGGTCGCGCTGACGCTCTGGCACCAGTGGACCGGCCCGCGCGGCCCGGCGCGGCGACTGACGCCGGTGCTGGCCGTGGGGGTGCCGCTGCTGCTGGTCTGCGCCATGGCCTTCGGCTTTCGCCAGAACGTGCCCAACCGGGGCGGGCTGATCTTCTCGCAGATCGAGTACGGCTATTACGTGCACCTGCGCCCGGTGTGGAGATCCTGATGGAGTTCCTGTTCGGCCAGCTTGCGGGGTTCGGCAGCGCCTTTGCCGCGCTGGTCAGCGACCCCTGGACCTATCTCTACCTGATCGTCTCGGTCTTCCTCGGGATCAGCTTCGGCGCGCTGCCGGGCCTGACCGCGACGCTGGCGGTGACCATCCTGACCGGGTTCTTCGGCAACAAGGTGCCGCTGGACTATTCGCTGATCGCGCTCCTGGGCGCCTATGTCGGCGCGATCTATGGCGGCTCCTACCCGTCGATCCTGCTCAACATCCCCGGCACCGCGGCCAGCGCGGCCACCGCGATGGACGGCTACCCGCTGGCCCGGCAGGGCCGCGGGGCCGAGGCGCTGGGGCTGACCACCACGGCCAGTTTCATCGGCACGCTGGTGGGCACGCTGGCGCTGCTGGTCTTCGTCTGGGTGCTGCTGCTAATCTCCAAGAACATCGCGAGCCCGGAAAAGGCGCTGCTGGCGCTGTTCGGCATCCTTCTGTCGGGCACGCTGATGAGCGAGGATCTTGCGATCAAGGGCTGGATCGCCGGCCTGGTCGGGCTGGCCTTGGCCATGGTCGGCATGGACCCGATCCTGAGCGAGACACGCTACACTTTCGGCTGGTCCTACCTGCTCAGCGGCATCGCCGTCGTGCCGGTGCTGATGGGCGCCTTCGCGGTGCCGCAGATCATCGCCGGGATGCGCCCTGCCAAGACCGGCGAGGTCGCCGCGCTGACCGGGCGGATCCTCCCCAACACCGCCGCGCTGCGCCGCTACCTGCCCACGATCGGGCGGTCAGGCGTGATCGGCACCGGCGTGGGCGCGCTGCCCGGCGTGGGCGAGGACGTGGCCGGCTGGGTCAGCTACGGCGTGGGCAAGACCGTCTCGGCCGAGGGGGACCGCTTCGGCAAGGGCAGCCTCGAGAGGTTGCTGAGCTCCGAGACCGCCAACAATGCCTGCATCGGCGGTGCGCTGATCCCGCTCTTGGTGCTGGGCATCCCCGGCTCGCCGCCCGCCGCGGCGCTGATGGGCGCGTTCAAGATCAACAACGTGATCCCCGGCCCCACCATCGACCCCGAGATCATCCTGCGCGTCGTCGCCATCCTCGTGCTTGCCAGCTGCACCATGTTCATCATGGGCCTGTTCACCGCGCGGGTCTTCATCAAGGTGCTGCGCCTGCCGCAGACCGTCTTTCTGCCGCTGGTCATGGTGCTGACGACGATCGGCTCGTTCAGCGTGGGCGGCGGGCTCAACGATCTCTACCTGATGCTGGGGATCGGCTTCGTCGCCTACCTGATGAACCTGCTCTGCTACCCGATCGCGCCGCTGGTGATCGGCGTGATCCTGGGCGGCATGTTCGACGAGACCTTCCGCCGCTCGCTGCTGCTGTCGGATGGGGATCTCTCGGTCTTTGTCTCGCGCCCCGGATCGGCCATCCTGCTGGCACTGATCCTCGCCCTGATCCTCGGCCCGCTGCCGGGGGCGAAACGGGCGCTTTACCGCCTGAAAGGACGCATGACCTGATGTTCGCCGTCACCGTGACCCTCACCCTGCACCCCGGCACGCGCGCCGCCTTCCTGCCGCTGATGACCGAGAATGCCCGCCGCTCGCTGGCCGACGAGCCCGGCTGCCGGCAGTTCGACATCTGCACCGATGGCGCCGAGCAGGTGTTCCTCTACGAGATCTACGACAGCGCCGCCGCCTTCGATGCGCATCTCGACAGCGCGCATTTCAAGGCCTTCGACGCGCAGGTGGCCGGGATGATCGCCGAGAAGACCGTGACCACCTGGGACGAGGTGATCCGATGAGCACATGGCAGGTTCACGCGGTCAAATATGCCGAGCGCAACAGCCGCACCCGGGCGGACAGCTTCCTGTTCGACGACAATCACGACGCGCCGCACGCGATGGATTACTACATCTGGGTGCTGCGCCGGGGCGACGAGGTGATCCTTGTCGATACCGGCTATGATACGGCCGAGGGCACCACGCGGGGCCGCCCGATCGAGCTGGACCCCCGCGACGCCCTGAAGCCGCTGGGGATCGCGGCCGAAGCGGTCTCGACCGTGATCGTCACCCATCTGCATTATGACCATGCCGGCGGGCTGCACCTGTTTCCGAACGCGGTGCTGCACATGCAGGCGGCCGAGATGCACTATGCGACGGGCCCCTGCATGTACCACGGCACGCTGCGCGCGCCCTTCTCGGCGGGCCATGTCTGCGAGGCGGTGCAGCGGCTCTATTCCGGCAAGGTGGTGTTTCACGAGGGCGATGCGCAGGTGGCCGAGGGCGTGACGGTGCATTGCATCGGCGGCCATTCCCGCGGCCTGCAATGCGTGCGCGTGCGCACCGAGGCCGGCTGGCTGGTGCTGGCCTCGGACGCGGCGCATTACTACGAGAACGTGCTGACGCGGAAGCCCTTTCCCATCGTGGTCGACCTGCAGACCATGCTGGACGGGTTCGACACGTTGCGCGCGCTTGCCTCGCGCCCCGGGCTGATCGTGCCGGGGCATGACCCGCTGGTGCGCCGGCTCTACCCGTCGGAACATGCCGCGCATGTCTTCCGCCTGGATCACGGGCCGCGGCAGGAGCCCGACGCCGACCTCTTCGGCTGAACGCGCCTAGCCGTCCGTCTCGGAATCGACATCCGGGTCGATCAGCCCCTGGCGCGACAGCAGCACCGCCACGGGGCGCAGCCCCTGCGTATGCGCGCAGACGATCATGACCGAGACCATGATCGGCACCGCCAGGAACATGCCCGGCACCCCCCAGACCGCCGCCCAGAAGGCCAGCGACGCGATGATCCCGAAAGAGGACAGCCGCAGCGTCTTACCCAGAAGGAACGGGTCCAGCACCTGCCCGATGAAGAACTGGATGGCGCCCACGATGGTGAACATCGCCGCGCCGACCAGCGTGTCGGAGGTCTGGACATAGGCCACGATGGCCACCGCGAAGGTGGCGACGATCGAGCCCACGTTGGGAATGAAGTTCAGGATGAAGGTCAGCGCCGCCATGGCGAAGGCCAGCTCGAGGTTGAAGAGCCACATCACCGCGTAGACGATCGCGCCGGTCAGCGTGCTGATCAGCGTCTTGACCACGAGGTATCGGTTCACCCGGTGCATGATCGACGAGATGATGCGCTCGGCCCGCTTCGCCTTCTCCGCGTCCCCCATCAGGCTGGTCAGCTTGCGCGAGAACCAGAGCCGTTCGAGGAACAGGAACCCGACGAACAGCGTGACCAGCACCGCGCCCGAGACGATGTTGCCCGCCTGTCCCGCCATGGCGGTCAGCCACGGGCCCAGCCGGACGCCGTTCAGCCAGTCCAGCACCGCCTGCTCGACATCCTCGCCCATCCAGCCGAACAGCTCGGCCAGCGCCTGCTGCGCGGGCACGGCATATTGCATGACGATCTGCACGATCGCGTTGGCCTGGGTCAGGATCACGGCCGAGATCGAGATCAGCACCGAGGCGATCAGCAGTACCGCCAGCGCCGAGGCCACGCCGACCGAGAACCGCGCCTCGCCGATGCGCATCCGCTGGAAATAGCCGATCGCGTCCGAGGTGAGCGAGAACAGGATGATCGCGATGGCCAGCGAGATCAGCAGGAACTTGGCCTGCACCAGCAGGAACAGGATCACGGCAAAGGCGATGATGCCCAGGCACCACAGCTGGAGGCGTTCGAAATGGTTCGGCGTGCCCGGGTTGCCGGAAAGTTGTGTCATGCGCTCAGATCGGCCCCCGGCGGAGAGGGGGCGGCTTCCCCGTATATTGTCCAGCCTTCACGGTACGTTAGGACAGGGGTGCGGGCAAGACCATGCGCCGCGCCTTCACGTCTTGCTCAACCCGCGCATCGCGCGGCCCGGACCGGTAACGCTATCGGCCGCCCGAGGCCGCGACGACACGGGCCAGCCCATGTGCCGATCCACCCCCTGCCTGCCGAAAAACATGGCACGATGCGGCATTGTATACCGACGCATACTGTAGACGGCGGGCGGCGCATGGCCTATGCAAGGGCCGACTCAGCGAAAGGGGGAAGCCCATGTCAGATCAGACCGTTCCCGATATCATCTACACCAAGGTCGACGAGGCACCGGAACTGGCCTCGGCCTCGCTCCTGCCGATCATCCAGACCTTCGCCGCCGCCGCCGGCGTGTCGGTCGGCACCAAGGACATCTCGCTGGCGGGCCGGATCCTCGCCACCTTCCCCGAATACCTGACCGACGCACAGCGCCAGTCCGACGACCTTGCCGAGCTGGGCGAGCTGGTCAAGACGCCGCAGGCCAACGTCATCAAGCTGCCCAACATCTCGGCCTCGGTGCCGCAGCTGGTCGCCGCCGTCAAGGAACTGCAGTCGCAGGGCTACGCGCTGCCCGACTACCCCTACGAGCCGAAGACCGACGAGGAAAAGGCCGTCCAGGCGAAATATGACGGGATCAAGGGCTCGGCCGTGAACCCGGTCCTGCGCGAAGGCAACTCGGACCGCCGCGCCGCCGCCGCCGTCAAGAAATTCGCCCAGTCCAACCCGCACCGCATGGGCGAGTGGACGGCCGAGAGCAAGACCCGCGTCGCCTCGATGTCGGGCGGTGATTTCTACTCCAACGAGGTCTCGGCCACGCTGCCCAAGGCGGCCACCGCCAGGATCGTGCTGGAAACCGGCGCGGGCGAGACCGTGCTGAAAGAGGGCGTCTCCTACCCCGAGGGCACCGTGGTGGACGCCACCTACATGTCGGCCAGCGCGCTGGATGCGTTCCTCGAGGACGAGATCGCCAAGACCAAGGACGAGGGAACGCTGTTCTCGCTGCACATGAAGGCTACGATGATGAAGGTCTCGGACCCGATCATCTTCGGCCACGCGGTCAAGGCCTGGCTCAAGCCGGTCTTCGAGGCGCATGGCGCCAAGCTGAAGGAGCTGGGCGTGAACCCGAATTCCGGGCTGGGCGACCTGCTGGAGCGCGTCAAGGGCCATGCCGAGATCGAGCAGGCCATCGAGGCCGTGCGCGCCGAGCGTCCGCCGATGTACATGGTGAATTCCGACAAGGGCATCACCAACCTGCACGTGCCGTCCGACGTGATCATCGACGCCTCGATGCCGGCGCTGATCCGCGATGGCGGCAAGGGCTGGGGCCCGGACAACGCGCAGCACGACACCAACTGCGTGATCCCCGACAGCTCCTACGCGCCGGTCTATGACGCCGCGATCGAGTTCTTTAAGGCCAATGGCAAGCTCGACCCGGCCACCGCCGGCACCGTGCAGAATATCGGCCTGATGGCGCAGAAGGCCGAGGAATACGGCTCGCACCCCACCACCTTCGAGATGCCCGAGGCCGGCACCGTCAAGATGGTGCTGGATGACGGCACGGTGCTGCACCAGCACGACGTGCAGGCCGGCGACATCTGGCGTTCGGCCAGCGCGCGCAAGGCGCCGATCGAGGACTGGGTCAACCTGGCCATCGACCGCCAAAAGGCCACCGGCTACCGCGCGATCTTCTGGCTGGACGAAAGCCGCGCCCATGACGCCGAGCTGATCAAGTACGTCACGCCCATCCTCGAAGCGCGCGGCGTGGCCGACAAGTTCGAGATCATGGCACCGCGCGCGGCCACCGTCGCCTCGCTCGAGACGATCACCAAGGGCGAGTCGACCATCGCGATCACCGGCAACGTGCTGCGCGATTACCTGACCGACCTGTTCCCGATCCTCGAGCTGGCGACCAGCGCCAAGATGCTGTCCATCGTCAAGCTGATGCAGGGCGGCGGGCTGTTCGAGACCGGCGCCGGCGGCTCGGCCCCCAAGCACGTGCAGCAGCTGATGGAACAGAACCACCTGCGCTGGGACAGCCTGGGCGAATTCTGCGCGCTGGGGGAAAGCTTCAAGTTCCTCGCCGACCAGAAGGACAACGCCAAGGCCCGCGTGCTGGGCGAGGCGGTCGATGCCGCCACGCAGGGCATTCTCGACCATGGCCGGTCACCCTCGCGCAAAGTGGGTGAGCCCGACAACCGCGACAGCCATTACTGGTTCGCCCGCTACTGGGCCGAGGCCCTGGCCGCGCAGGGTGACGATGCCGAGCTTGCGGCGCATTTCGCACCCATCGCCAAGGCCCTGGCCGAAGGCGAGGCCGCGATCACCGGCGAACTGGCCGCGGCACAGGGCCAGCCGGCAGATCTGGGCGGGTACTACCACACCGACGCGGCCAAGACCGCCGCGGTGATGCGCCCCTCGGCGACGCTGAACGGCATTATCGGCTGACAAGCGGTGCCCGCCCCGACGGGGTGGCAGAGAACAGGGGACGGCGTGCGGCATCGCGCGCCGTCCTTTTTGTTGGGTTCGTCACCCCCCGCCGAATGACGGCGCGCCCCGACGGATCGGGCTTTGACGCCCGCGCCCCTTCCGGTCCAATCTACCCGCCAGCACGCCATCGAACGGGGGGGAGAGATGAGCATACGCATCGCCGTGATCGGCGCCGGGGTGATGGGGGCCGATCACGCCCGTATTGTGGCCGAGGACCTGCCCGGCGCGCAGCTGCAGGTGGTCTGTGACAGGGACGCCGCGCGCGCACGATCGGTGGCCGAGGCGCTCGGCGCCGTCGATACCGCCACCGATCCCGAGGCGGTCATCGCGCGCGCCGATGTCGATGCGGTGATCGTGGCCAGCCCAGATGTCACCCATGCACCGCTGTCGCTGGCCGCGCTGCGGGCCGGCAAGCCGGTGATGTGCGAAAAGCCCCTGTCGCAAAGCGCCGAAGAATGCCTGGAGGTCATGCAGGCCGAGCAGGAAAGCGGCGCGCGCCGGATCATGATCGGTTTCATGCGCCGCTACGATCAATCCTATGTCGAGATGACACGGGCCTTGCGCGACGGCACGCTGGGACGCGCGCTGATGATGCACAATTTCCACCGCAACGTGGAGACACCCAATGCCGAGTTCACCGGCGCCATGGCGATCACCAATTCCGCCCCGCATGAATTCGACGTGGCGCGCCACGTGCTGGGCACCGAGTATCGCAGCATCTGGGCCGCGCAGCCGCAGCGCTCGGATGACCGCGTCGCGCCAGTGGTGATGATGCTCGAGACCACGGATGACCAGCTGGTCACGATCGAGGTCAACAACAACGCCGCCTATGGCTATGACGTGCGCGCCGAACTGGTGGGCGAAGCCGGGTCCGTCTCGATGAACAATGTGGTGCATACCCGGCTGGACGCCGCGCTGTCTTCTGCCACGCGCTATGACAGCGACTGGCGCGGCCGCTATGCCGAGGCCTATCGCCGCCAGAACCGCGACTTCCTGCGCTTCGTGCAGACGGGGGCCTTTCCCGCCACCGCCGCGGATTGCTGGGACGGCTACTGCGCGGCCCTCGTGGCCGAGACCGGGGTGCGCGCGCTGGAGACCGGGCAGCGGATGCCGGTCGAGATGATCGCGCGGCCCGCCTTCTACGACCGCGATGGGGGAGCGTCGGGGTGACACCGGGGCTCGCGCAGGACAGCGAGGGGCATGCTCCGCAACGCGCTGGCCGGGCGGGAGAATTCCGCGCCACTGCCACAGGGCGCGGACCCGCGGCGCCGGCCGGTTTCAAACCGCAGGAGGTTTGTGCCGGGCCCGGGTGCAGGCCGCATTTTCTGCCCGCGCGGCTCTGGTCACGCCACGGAAACGCGCCATTTAAATCGGGTCAGAGGGAGACGAGAGGAACGACCATGTCCAACAGGCTCAGTGAAGAGGAACTGCGCGCCCGGTTCAATGCCGCCAAGAGCAAGATCGAACGCGAGAAACAGGCGCGCACCGGCGAGACCGCAGCGCTGATGCTGGCGGTTGCCGCCTTCGACGAGGAACGCCGCAAGCCGCGCGCACAGAAGGCCGTTCACGTGGCGCAGCTGCTCTGCATCGCCTTCGCCTTCATCACGCCGAACGTGCTGATGATGGTCTACGCGTTCTGAACCGGGCTTTCGCCGAAAACCAGTGCCGCGTGACGGGCCAGGTAGATCCGCAGCCAGGGCGTGAAACGCTCGGGCTTGGCCGCGATCTCGGCCTCCAGCGCGGCGCGCCCGATCCAGCGCACATCCATCGCCTCGTCCGGGTTGGGCTGCAGCGTCATGGCCGGCGTGGCCTCGGCGCGGAAGATCTCGACCACCTCGTGTTCGGTCAGACCGCCGCCCACATCGGCGCGGTACTCGACTCGTCCGCGATGCACCGGCGTGACGCCGGTGATCCCGAGCTCGTCCTTCAGCCGGCGCAGCGCGCAGGCCGCGGCGGGTTCCTCCCAGTCGGGATGGGTGCAGCAGGTGTTCGCCCATAAGCCCGGCGTATGGTACTTGCCCATCGCCCGGCGCTGGATCAGCACCTGATCGCCCTTCGTCACGAAGACCGACACCGCCTTGTGCCGCAGCCCGCGGATATGGGCGTCAAGCTTCTCGACCGGCTGCAAGGTGCCGTCGATCCAGGCGGGGATCATGATGGTCATGTGTAGTCCGGCCTCACCAACCCGGTCAGATGCGCGATGTTCTTCAGTCCGATGCGGATATGCGCCATCGGGCGCGCCCGCACCAGCGCCTTGTTCATATAGGCCTCGAAGGTGAGTTTTTGAACGTCGATGTCATGGCAGAGCGAGACGAAGCGCTCGCGCCGGTTGTCGCTGCGGTAATAGGCGTTCTGCATAGAGGCCAGCACGTGGAACACGGTCTTGTGCTCACGCATGAAGAGCCGCCGCGCCAGGCGCAGGTCGGCCGCCCGTCCGGAGGCGAGGCAGGCGATCGCCGCGGTGGCCGCCACCCGGCCCCCGGCCATGGCATAGTAGATCCCCTCGCCCGAGCTGGGCGCCACGACGCCGGCCGCATCACCGGCCAGCACAACGTCGCGCCCGTTGTCCCAGCGCTTGAGCGGCTTCAGCGGAATCGGCGCGCCCTCGCGCCGGATCGTCTCGCAGCCCGCAAGCCCCGAGGCGGCGCGCAGGTCGGCCGTGGCCTGCTTCAGGTCGATGCCGTCGATCCCGGTGCCCATGCCGACGCTGGCCTGCTTGCCATGCGGAAAGACCCAACCGTAGAAATCGGGCGAGATGCGCCCATCATAGATCACGTCGCAGCGGTCGGGATCATAGGCCCCCTGCGCTTCCGGGGCGGCGATGATCTCGTGATAGGCGATGACATAGGGAATGGTGTCGCCGCCCGGCACCTCGCCGCGCGCCACGTTGGACCGCGCGCCATCGGCCCCGATCACCAGCCGGGTGGTCAGCCGCGTGCTCTCGCCGCTGGCCTTGTCGCGATAAACGACATGGGTGCCGCCGCCATCCCGCTCGATCCGCTGGAAGGTGCCGGTCTTGCGCTCGGCCCCGGCTTCGCCGGCGCGCACGCGCAGGAACTCGTCGAAATCGGCGCGGTCGACCATGCCGACGAAGCCGTTCTCGATCGGGATGTCCACGCGCCGCCCGGTGGGCGAGATCATGCGCGCCGTGGTGATCCGCGCCACCAGCAGATCGTCGGGAATGGCGAAATCGGCGATCAGCCGGGGCGGGATGGCCCCGCCGCAGGGCTTGATCCGCCCGTCGCGGTCCAGCAGCGCGACGCGCTTGCCGGCGCGGGCCAGGTCTTCGGCGGCGGTGGCGCCCGACGGGCCGCCTCCCACGACAACCACATCATACATCTCGCTCACTCCCCCGGTACCATGGTGGCCGATCCGGCCGGTTTCTCGTCGCGTCCCAGCGACAGCGCCAGCAGGGCGGCGATCAGGAAGACGCCCCCCTCGGCGGCGAAGACCGCGCCATAGGCCAGCGCGTCCGAGGCCACGAGGCCCCGCATCACATCCGCCGCCGCCGTGCCCAGGAACGAGCCCAGCCCGAAGGCGATGGCCTGCGCCGCGCCGAAGAGGCCCATGCGGATCCCCTCGCGCGCCTCGTCGCCCTCGCGGGCGAGGCCCATCATCGCGCCGATGGCGGCGACGGCGAAGGCGCCGTTGGCCAGCCCCAGCGTGAAAACATTGGCCGCCAGCGGCCAGTCGGGCGCGCGGGTGCCGCCATAGGCCAGTGCGATCAGCGCGGCCCCCGACAGCAGGCAGCCGCCGACGATCCAGACCCGGATCGGCACCACCACCCAGCGCCGCAGGGCCGTGCCCGAGATCAGCACCGCCAGCATGCCGATCAGCGCACCGGCATGGTGCATGCCGCCAAGCGCCGTGCTTTCCCCGACGCTGAGCGCAAAGACATGACCGGCGAAAGGCTCCAAGATCAGGTCCTGCAAGTTATAGGCCAGCATCGAGGCGAAGACGAAGATGGTGAAGCCGCGCACGCGGCGGTCGGCCCAAAGCTCGCGCGCGGCGGCGCGGAAGGCCAGCGGGCGCGTCTCGGCCGAGGCGGCCGGGGCGGTGCGCCGCTCCTGCCCCCAGACACCCAGCACGGTCAGGCTCAGCGCGAGGGCGGCGACACCGGCGGTCACCGCGACCAGCCGCGCGGGGCTGTAGGGGTCGAGCAGCTGCCCGGCGGTGATGCCGGTCGCGGCCAGGCCGAAGATCATCATGATCCAGACCGCGCTGCCCGCGGCGGCCTGCCGGCCCTCGCCCACACGCGCGGCCAGAAGCGCCAGCAGGTTGGTGCCCCCGGCGCCGATGCCCAGCCCGATCAGCAGGAAGGACGGCACCGCGGCGGCGATGCCCAGCGGCACGGACCGCGCCATCAGCCCCACCGACAGGGCCGCGCCGATGGCGCCCAGACCCAACACCGCGACACCGCCGATGATCCAGGGGGTACGCTTGCCGCCGGTATCGGCCCCGTGGCCGAAATGCGGGCGCAGGAATTGCGTCCCGTAATAGAGCGACACCAGCAGCCCCGGCAGGATCGCCGGCAGGGCCAGCTCGACCACCATCACCCGGTTCATCGTCGCCGTGGTCAGCACCACGATCATGCCAAGCGCCATCTGCACGAGGCCCAGCCTGAGGATGCCCAGCCAGCTCAATGTCATGGAGAAACTCCCAAAGTGCGGATTGCGAAGGCCGCGACCATCATGCCCGAGACATAAAGCATGACGCCGGTGCCGTTGTACCAGGGCGCGCGGCCCTCGGGGTCGCGCAGCAGAACACGCATCGCCGCCGCCTGTCCAGCCAGCACCGCGGCCACGGCCAGCGCGTGCCACGGCCGGCCCCAGAGCAGCAGCAACCCGATCACCGCCAGCTGCGGCAGCGCCATGACCCAGCAGGCCACGCGCGCCGCGCGTTCGGGGCCCAGCGTCACGGGCAGCGAGTTGACGCCCATCTGCCGGTCGCCCTGCAGCGCCTTGAAATCGTTGAGCGTCATGATGCCATGCGCGCCGATCCCGTAGAGCGCGGCGACGATCACCACCGGCCAGCCGGGCGCGCCCGCACTGAGCACCGCGGCACCGGTGAACCAGGGCAGGCTCTCATAGCTCAGCCCCACCAGTCCCGGCCCCAGCAGGCCGGAGCGTTTCAGGCGCACCGGCTCGGCCGAATAGGCCCAGGCGGCGGCCACGCCGACAAGCGTCGCGCCGAAGCCCCAGGGGCCCAGCTGCCAGCCGATGGCCAGTGACAGCACGGTCATGGCCAGCGCGATCCAGAGGCCCCAGCGGCCGGGAATGCGCCCCGAGGGGATCGGCCGGTCGGGCTCGTTGATGGCGTCGACATGCCGGTCGCACCAGTCATTGGCGGCTTGGCTCATCCCGCAGACCACCGGGCCGGCCAGGATCACGCCCAGCAGCACCAGCCCCCAGCGCCCGTCCACCGCGACCCCGGCCGAGACGGCGCCGCAGAGATAGGCCCACATGGGCGGGAACCAGGTGATCGGCTTGATCAGGCGCAGCGCGGCGGCGGGCTCGGGCCAGCGGCGGGGCTCTGCTTTGTACGTGACACTCATAGTGTCATGTTAGCCTGACACTTCCGAGTCGCGCAAGCCAAGCCTGTGTGTCAGCTGCGCGCAGGGGGCATTTCGCGGGGGATCGGGGGGACGACGGCGGGCCCGGGCGGGCTCAGCTGTCCTCGTCCTTCTTGAGCAGGCCGTATTTGCGCAGCTTGACGTAGAGGCTCTGACGCGACAGGCCCAGCATCTCGGCGGCCGCGGCGCGGTTGTTGCGCGTCAGCTCCACCGCCGTCTCGATGCACATCTTCTCGATCACGTCATTGGTCTCGGCCACGATTTCCTTCAGCGTGGCCGACCCGACCAGCTCGGCCACGTTGTGATCGGCCATGTTGGGCACCGGCATCTGCACCGCCGAACGCACCGCCTCGACCCGGCTGGCATCGCGGATCAGGAAGCCCATCGCCGGCTTGGCGCCGTTGTTCAGATGCACCACCGACATCTCGACCGGGGTGCGGGTGCCGAACTCGTTGGTCATCTTGGTCGAGTAGATCCGCATGTGCCCGGAACGCATGGCGTTTTCCAGCACCACCGACAGGTCGATCTGCCCGCGCGCCATGAAATCGCCCAGCGAGCGACCCTTGACCTCTGACACATTGGCCGCGTCGATCAACTCGAGAAACGCCTCGTTCGCCGCCTCGACAATGCCCTTGGTGTCGGTAAAGACCATCCCGTCCGTGCCCTTGGCAAAGAGCAGGTTGAGATTGTGCGTCAGCCGGTCGTTCACCTGGTGGCGCCCGGCCTCGACCGTCAGCCGGCACAGGATCAACCGCTCGCCCGCCGCGCGGAACACCGTCGGTGTGATCAGCACGTCGCGGCGTGACCGGCGCGTCTGCACCGCCAGCTCGGAAGAGACATCCGACAGCGCGAGGCTGACGAGGTTCTCGACGAACTCGCCGCGGCGGCGATCCTTGAACTCCTGCGCCACCGGCGCGCCGGTCAGCTCGTCGCGCGCGCCGCCCAGCAGGTTGGCGGCCGGCGCGTTCAGGTCGCGGATGCGCCCGTCGCTGGCCGACACGAAAAGGAATGCGTCCGAGGTGCTGGCCAGCAACATCCGGTAGCGCGCATCATATTCGCGCCGCTCCTCGTAGCCGCGCTCCAGCGCGATCTGCGCCTGCACCAGCTGCTGCTGGGTCTCGGCCACGATGCGCAGGTCACGGCCCAGCAGCAGGATGTCGCCATCCGGGCCAACCCGGTGCACCGTGTAGCTGACCGGGTATGTCCAGCTTGCCTCCTCGTCGACATGGTTCAGCTCGACCGGGGTCGAGATCGCCCATTCATCGGCCATGCGGGTCAGGATGTCGTCGAACTTGGACTGGCTGTCGACGGCGAGGAAATCGCGCATCGACCGGCCCACCCAGTGGCTCAGCCTCTCGCGCTCGGGCTGGTCCTCGTCCAGCACGACAGAGGTGACGATCCCGGTCTTGGACAGCACGAACGCAAGGTCGGACGCCGCAGAGAGGATTCCCGGCAGGAAATCCGGCTCGATCATGGGAATGTATCCGCGGGGCCAGTTTGCGTTGTTTGCCGTCATCACTCAGCCACTTTCGGCAGCGGAGCAGGTGCCGCACCGACCAGTTGGCCGAGGGCCGTATTGATGTCGCTCGTCACCAGGTCCACGCCCGTCTTGTTCTTCAACCCGTCCACCTCGGACAGGATCGCGCCGCCCAGGATGATCGTCGGCTGGACGCAAGCAGCGGTCCGAACGTGTTTAACCGCCCGTTCGATGGATGCAAGGCTGTCGAGGGTCGAGGCGGACAGCATCAGGCAATCATACGACCCGACGTCCAGTTTCTCGACAATCTGCTCGGGCGTGGCCTTGGTCATGCTGCGCACCGAGTGCCCGGCCTTGCGCAGCTTGTAGGCCAGCACCGAAGCGCCGATCAGGTGATCCTCGAAATCGATCGTGCACAGCAGCACCGACAGGCCGGATTCCAGCGGGCTGACCCGCGACCAGTCCGCCGTCACCGAGCGGCACAGCCCGAACAGCCGCGCCGAGCCCAGCGACACCCGGGCAAAGCTCAGCTCGTTGGTCATCCAGCGATGCCCCAGCAGCGCCGAGGCGCGCGGGATGCCCTGCAGGATCAGGTCGTCGACACTCATGCGGCGCCGCTCCAGCTCGTCGAGCGCGGCGCGGTCCGTATAGGCCGTGGTGATGCTGAAATCCGCCAACCAGACACCATAGGCATCATGCCGTTCGCTGCGGTTCTGGCCGGGTCGCTGACTGACCTCGCCCAGCACCTGGCGCGCAAAGGACGCGAGGCGCGGCTTGCCGCTGCTGTCTTGTGTTGACGAGGTATGATCGTCGCCGTGCATCGGTTCCGCCTTCCCCCCTGGGGATACTCACACCGACGAAGCTCCGTGATCGCCTGCGATATCCACCCCTTCAGTGTCAGGGACGGCCGCCAAAATGTCAAAGAGAATGGACAGACTCTCACAGAGATGACCTCGGGCGCTTGGTCAAGAGAATATTTCTTATTGAAAACAAAGAGTCAAGCAATCGGGCGGATCGGTCGCAACGTCATTCGTCCCGCCCGGTGTCAACGTCAGACTGTAAGTTTCAATTGACACTTCGTGAAAACAGCCGCTACCGTCAATCACGGAACACGAGGGGGAGTCGGCCATGCAGGACCGCGCCAGCCAGCCGGGCGCCGCCACGGCGCTCTACACACGCGAGGAACGCGCCCGCCGCGACGCATCGCCCTGGACCGTCGTCCAGGCGGTGCTCGCCCCGCTGCAATTCCTGGTGTTCCTGGTCTCGCTCGCGCTCGTGCTGCGCTATCTCGCCACCGGCGCCGGCTACGAGGCCGCGACCGTGTCGATCCTGGTCAAGACCGGCTGCCTCTACCTGATCATGGTGACCGGCGCGATCTGGGAGAAGGAGGTCTTCGGACAGTATCTCTTCGCGCCCGCCTTCTTCTGGGAGGACGTCTTCAGCTTTGCCGTCATCGCCTTGCATTCATTCTATATTTACGCGCTGCTGACCGGCACGCTCGGCCCCGGCGCGCTGATGATCGCGGCGCTGGCGGCCTATCTCGCCTATGTCATCAATGCCGGCCAGTTCCTGTGGAAACTGCGCGTCGCCCGCCGCGAGGCCGAGGTGCCGGCATGAGCGCGCAAGGCTGCCAATCCGCCCCCGTCCTGCGCGAGCGCGGCCAGCGCGAGGTCTTCTGCGGGCTGACCTCGATCGTCTGGCTGCACCGAAAGATGCAGGACGCCTTCTTTCTTGTCGTGGGCTCGCGCACCTGCGCGCATCTGCTGCAAAGCGCCGCCGGGGTGATGATCTTCGCCGAGCCGCGATTCGGCACGGCGATTCTCGAAGAGACGGACCTGGCCGGGCTGGCCGACGCGCAGGACGAGCTCGACCGCGAGGTGGCGCGGCTCCTGTCACGCAGAACTGACATCCGTCAACTCTTCCTTGTCGGATCCTGCCCCTCCGAGGTCATCAAGCTCGATCTCGAAAAGGCGGCCGAGCGGCTGAACGCCCAGCACGGGCCCCGCACCCGCGTGATCAACTTCTCCGGCTCGGGGATCGAGACCACCTTCACCCAGGGCGAGGATGCCTGCCTCGCCGCCATGGTGCCGGCGCTCGCCGCGACCGAGAAGCGCCAGCTTCTGGTGGCCGGCGCGCTGCCCGACGCGGTGCAGGACCAGATGCTGGCGCTGCTCTCCGGCATGGGGATCGAGGACGTGGCCCTGCTGCCCGCCGCCCGGGCCGAGGACGCGCCCGCCATCGGCCCCGGCACGGTGGTCGCGCTGGCCCAGCCCTTTCTCGGCGACACGCTGGCCGCGCTGGAACGGCGCGGCGCGCGCCACCTGCCTGCCCCCTTCCCCTTCGGCGAACAGGGCACCACCGCCTGGCTCGCCGCCATCGCGGCCGAGTTCGGCGTCGATGACGCGGTCTTCGAGCGGGTGACCGCCGCACCCCGCGCCCGGGCCCGCCGCGCCGTGGCCCAGGCCGCCGCGCCGCTGGCCGACCGCTCGGTCTTCTTCTTCCCCGACAGCCAGTTGGAGATCCCGCTGGCCCGCTTCCTGACCGTCGAATGCGGCATGCAGGCCGTCGAGATCGGCACCCCCTTCCTGCACCGCCAGGTCATGGGCCCCGACCTCGCCGCCATCGCCCCCGGCCCGACGCTCTCCGAGGGGCAGGACGTGGACCGCCAGCTCGACCGCGCCCGCGCCGCGCGGCCCGATCTCAGCGTCTGCGGGCTCGGCCTCGCCAACCCGCTCGAGGCCGAGGGGCTCACCACCAAATGGGCGATCGAGCTGGTCTTCACCCCGGTGCATTTCTACGAGCAGGCCGGCGATCTCGCGGGGCTTTTCGCCCGCCCGCTGCGCCGCCGCGACGCGCTCCGGCTGGAGGGCGCGACATGAGGCTTCTTCTCTTCCCAAATACTCACGAAAGGCGCTCCGCCCGCTCATGAAGCTCGCCGTCTGGACATATGAAGGCCCGCCCCATGTGGGCGCCATGCGCGTCGCCACCGCGATGAAGGGGCTGCACTACGTGCTGCACGCGCCGCAGGGCGACACCTATGCCGACCTGCTCTTCACCATGATCGAGCGGCGCGACCACCGCCCGCCGGTCACCTACACCACCTTCCAGGCGCGTGACCTGGGTTCGGACACCGCCACCCTTTTCCGCGAGGCGGCCCATGCCGCCTATGACCGCTTCGCGCCGCAGGCCATGGTGGTCGGCGCCTCCTGCACGGCCGAGCTGATCCAGGACGATCCGGGCGGGCTGGCCGAGACGATGGGCCTGCCGATCCCGGTCATCCCGCTCGAGCTGCCCTCCTACCAGCGCAAGGAGAATTTCGGCGCCGACGAGACCTTCTTCCAGATCGTGCGGGCCCTCGCCCGCCCGGTCGAGAAGACCGCGCGCCCCACGGCCAACCTGATCGGCGCCACCGCGCTCGGCTTCCGCCACCGCGACGACCTGACCGAGCTCGCCGCCATGCTCGAGGAGATGGGCATCGGCGTGAACGTCACCGCCCCTTATGACGCGACGCCCGCCGACATCGCCCGGCTGGGCGCCGCCCATGTCAACGTGCTGATGTATCCCGAAACGGGCGAGGCCGCCTGCCGCTGGATGGAGCGCGAGCTGGGCCTGCCCTTCACGAAGACCGTGCCCATCGGCGTCGGCGCCTGCCGCGATTTCGTCGCGGAGCTGGCCGCGATTACCGGCCAGCCGGCGCGGCTCGACACGTCGCGCCTGCGCCTGCCATGGTATTCCTCAAGTGTCGACAGCACCTACCTGACCGGCAAGCGTGTCTTCATCTTCGGCGACGGCACGCATGTGGCCGTCATGGCCCGCGTCGCGCGCGACGAGATGGGCTTCGAGGTGGCGGGGCTGGGCTGCTACAACCGCGAACAGGCCCGCCCGATCCGTGCATTGGCCCGCGATTACGGGGTCGAGGCGCTGATCACCGACGATTATCTCGATGTCGAGCAGCGCATCGCCGAGCTGGCGCCCGAGCTGATCCTCGGCACTCAGATGGAGCGCCATATCGGCAAGCGCCTCGGCATTCCCTGCGCGGTGATCTCGGCCCCCGTGCACGTGCAGGACTTCCCCGCGCGCTACTCGCCCCAGATGGGCCCCGAGGGCGCCAACGTGCTCTTCGACACGCTGGTGCATCCGTTGGTCATGGGGCTGGAAGAGCATCTGCTGACCATGTTCCGCGAGGATTTCGAGTTCCACGACGCCGCCGGGCCCAGCCACCATGGCGGCCACGCGCCCCGCCCCCTGTCCGAGCCCGAGGGCGCGCCCGCCGAGGCCGCGGAGTTCTCGCACCCCCCGCAAAGCGCCGAGATCCTCTGGCACCCCGCGGCCGAGCGCGAGCTGAAGAAAATCCCCTTCTTCGTGCGCGGCAAGGCGCGGCGCAACACCGAAAGCTTCGCCGCCATGCGCGGCCAGCACGAGATCGACATCGACACGCTCTACGAGGCCAAGGCTCACTATGCGCGATGAATTCGGCATGACAGGCCCGCAGGCGGGCTACCGGGTGGTGATCCTGACGCTGGATTCCCACGCCGCCGGCCCCTGCGACCGCGCGGCGCGGCGATTGGCCCGGGATTTCCCCGGGCTCTCGGTCACCGTGCATGCCGCGGCCGAATGGGGCGAGGCGCCCGACCGGCGCGACCGCGCCATCGAGGCCATCGGCAGCGCCGATATCGTCATCGCCAACCTGCTCTTTCTCGAAGAGCACATCACCCCGATCCTGCCCGCGCTGCAGGCCCGCCGCCCGCATTGCGACGCGATGATCGGCATGATCGCCGATGCCCAGATCGTGCGGCTGACCCGGATGGGCACGCTGGACATGTCCGCGCCCACTTCGGGCACGATGAAGCTGCTCAAGAAGCTGCGCGGATCCTCGAAGCCCTCGACCGAGAGCGGCGCGCAGAAGATGAAGATGCTGCGCCGGCTGCCGCGCATCCTGCGCTTCATCCCCGGCAAGGCGCAGGACCTGCGCGCCTGGTTCCTGTCGATGCAGTACTGGCTGGGCTCGTCGGACGACAATATCGAGGGGCTGATCCGCTTCCTGCTGTCGCGCTACAGCCGCGAGGCCAACTGGCGCGGGGGCGAGGCGCCGGCACCGCTGGAATACCCCGAAACCGGGCTCTACCACCCCGATCTCGAGGGGCGCATCACCACCGACCCCGCCGATCTGCCCGCGTCCCAAGGCACGCAGGGCACGGTGGGGCTTCTGATGATGCGCTCCTACGTGCTCTCCTCGGACACGGCGCATTACGACGCGGTGATCCGCGCGCTCGAGGCCCGCGGTCTGCGCGTGCTGCCGGCCTTTGCCGGCGGGCTGGACGGGCGCCCGGCGATCGACGCTTTCTTTCGCGGTGAAAGTGGCCCGAAGATCGACGCGCTGCTGTCGCTGACCGGGTTCAGCCTCGTGGGCGGGCCGGCCTATAATGACAATGACGCCGCGATCGAGACGCTGTGCGGGCTGGACCTGCCCTATGTCGCGGCGCATCCGCTGGAATTCCAGACGCTGGGCCAATGGGCCGCCTCGAGCCAGGGGCTGGGCCCGATCGAGACCACCATGCTGATCGCGCTGCCGGAACTGGACGGCGCCACGCAGCCCAGCGTTTTTGGCGGCCGTCACGGCGCCGGCGGCTGCCAGGGCTGCGCGCAGGGCTGCCTGCCGCAACCCGGCACCGACAAGGCCATGGCGCCCTGCCCCGAGCGGATCGATCGGCTGGCCGACAAGGTCACCGCCCGAATCCGCCAGCGCCGCGCCGACATCGCGACGCGCCGCGTGGCCATCGTGCTCTTCGGCTTTCCGCCCAATGCCGGTGCGGCCGGCACCGCCGCCTATCTGAACGTCTTCGAAAGCCTGCACAACACGCTGCACGAGATGGCGGCCGAGGGCTATGACCTGACCCCGCCCGAGACGGTCGAGGAGCTGCGCGACGCCGTGCTGGGCGGCAATGCCGGGCAATACGGGCAGGAGGCCAATGTCGCCGCCTGCATCGACGCCGAGAGCATCGTGGCCGGTACCCCGCACCTGGACGAGATCGAGGCCGCTTGGGGCCCCGCGCCGGGCAAGGTGCAATCCGACGGGCGCGGCGTCTTCGTGCTGGGCCGGCAGTTCGGCAATGTCTTCGTCGGGCTGCAGCCGGGCTTCGGCTACGAGGGCGACCCGATGCGCCTGCTCTTCGAGAAGGGCTTTGCCCCGACCCATGCCTTCGCGCAGTTCTACCTCTATCTGCGCAACACCGTGCAGGCCGACGTCGTGCTGCATTTCGGCATGCATGGCGCGCTGGAATTCATGCCGGGCAAGCAGGCCGGGCCGGGGCCGGGCGACTGGCCCGACCGGCTGATCGGCGATCTGCCGAACGTCTATCTCTACGCCGCCAACAACCCCTCCGAGGCGACACTGGCCAAGCGCCGCTCGGGCGCGGTGACGGTGACGCACCTGACCCCGCCGCTGGCGGCCTCGGGGCTCTACAAGGGGCTGGCCGAGCTGAAGGACAGCCTGACCCGCTGGCGCGGTACCGCCCCCGACGCGCCCGAACGCGCCGAGCTGGAGGCGTTGATTGCCGAACAGGCCGAGGCGGTGGACCTGTCCGGCGCGCCCGAGACACTCTGGCTCAAGCTGCTGGAGACCGAGGACGCGCTGATCCCCGAAGGCCTGCACGTGGTGGGCCGGCCGCTGTCGGACCGCGCGCGGACCTCCTACCTCGAACTCATGGGCCCGGGCGAGACGCGCGACCGCGCCGCCGAAGCCCTGTCGCGCGAGGCCGAGATGCCGGCGCTGCTGCACGCGCTGGCCGGCGGCTTCACGCCCCCTGTGCCCGGCGGCGATCTGGTCCGCAATCCCGACATCCTGCCCACGGGCCGCAACATCCATGCCTTCGACCCGTTCCGCATGCCCTCGGAATTCGCCTGCCGCGAGGGCGCGAAACAGGCCGATCTCCTGCTGGAGACCCATGACACGCTGCCGCGCAGCGTGGCGCTGGTGCTCTGGGGTTCGGACAACATCAAGTCGGATGGCAGCCCGATCGGGCAGGCGCTGGCGCTGATCGGCGCGCGGCCGCGCTTCGACAGTTTCGGCCGGCTGGCCGGCGGCGACCTGATCCCGCTGTCCGAGCTGGGCCGGCCGCGCATCGACGTGATCATGACGCTCTCGGGGATCTTCCGCGACCTGCTGCCGCTGCAGACCCGCCTGCTGGCCGAAGTGGCGCGCGCCGCCGCCTTTGCCGAGGAACCGGTGGAGCAGAATTTCGTCCGCGCCCATGCGCTGGCCCATGCCACGCGCACCGGCTGCACGCTGGAGGAGGCCGCGCTGCGCGTCTTCTCCAATGCCGAGGGGGCCTATGGCTCCAACGTGAACCAGCTGGTCGACAGCTCGGCCTTCGGCGACGAGGACGAACTGGCCGATGCCTACCAGTCCCGCAAGAGCTATGCCTACGGGCCCGATGGCCGCGCCAGCGCCCGGCCCGAGCTGCTGCAGGAGACGCTCAAGACCGTCGAGGTCGCCTACCAGAACCTCGAAAGCGTCGAACTGGGCGTGACCACGGTGGACCATTACTTCGACACGCTGGGCGGGATTTCCCGCGCGGTGAAGCGCGCCCGCGGCACCGAGGCGGCGGTCTATATCTCGGACCAGACCCGCGGCGCGGGGCGCATCCGCACCCTGGCCGACCAGGTCGCGCTGGAGACCCGGTCGCGCGCGCTCAACCCGCGTTTCTACGAGGCGCTGCTGGATCACGGCGCCGAGGGCGTGCGGCAGATCGAGGCGCATGTGACCAACACGATGGGCTGGTCGGCCACCACCGGCACGGTCGAGCCCTGGGTCTACCAGCGCCTGTCCGAGACCTTCATGCTGGATGCCGAGATGCGCGACCGGCTGGCCGCGCTGAACCCGGTCGCCTCGTCGCGCATGGCCAACCGGCTGATCGAGGCCTCGGACCGGGCCTACTGGCAGCCCGACGCGGCGACGCTGGCCGCGCTGCAGGATGCGGCCGATGCGCTGGAAGACCGGGTCGAGGGGGTGGCCGCGGAATGAGCAGGCAGGCGCCCTCGACCACCACCGCACCGGGGCGCTGCCCCGGACCCCGGAGTATTTCCGGAAAGATGAAAGCAGGGGCGCTTCGCCCCGTTTGGAGGACATCATGAGCCCACGCGACGACATCCCCGCCCTCAAGCGGGGACAGGATGGCGAGGGGTCGGTGCAGGTGCACCAGGACGCCAACATGAAGATCGAGGGCGCCAAGGTGTTCTCGGTCTACGGCAAGGGCGGGATCGGCAAGTCGACCACCTCGTCGAACCTGTCGGCAGCCTTTGCCAAGATGGGCAAGCGCGTGCTGCAGATCGGCTGCGATCCCAAGCATGACAGCACCTTCACCCTGACCGGCCGGCTGCAGCCCACGGTGATCGACATCCTCAAGGAGGTCGATTTCCACCCCGAGGAGCTGCGCCCCGAGGATTTCCTGACCGAGGGCTGGGGCGGCGTGATGTGCGTCGAGGCGGGCGGCCCGCCCGCCGGCACCGGCTGCGGCGGCTATGTCGTGGGCCAGACGGTGAAGCTGCTCAAGCAGCACCACCTGCTGGAGGACACCGACGTGGTGATCTTCGACGTGCTGGGCGACGTGGTCTGCGGCGGCTTTGCCGCGCCGCTGCAGCATGCCGACCGCGCGCTGATCGTGACGGCGAATGATTTCGACTCGATCTACGCGATGAACCGGATCATCGCCGCGGTGCAGGCCAAGTCGCAGAACTACAAGGTGCGGCTGGCGGGCTGCATCGCCAACCGCTCGCGCGAGACCGACGAGGTCGACCGCTACTGCCGCACCGTGGGGTTCGACCGCATCGCGCACCTGCCCGATGTCGACGCGATCCGCCGCTCGCGGCTGAAGAAGAAGACCCTGTTCGAGATGCCCGACGAGGAGGACATCGTCGCCGCCCGTGCCGAATACGTGCGGCTGGCCGAGACGCTGTGGCGCGGCACCGAGCCGCTGGCGCCCGCGCCCATGGAAGACCGCGACATCTTCGAACTGCTGGGCTTCGACTGATGGGCGGGCGGCTGTCATCTGCACCGGCGGGCTACGAGGCCACCCGCGCCCGGGTCGAGACCTATTTCGACCAGACCGCGACGCAGGTCTGGGCGCGGCTGACCTCGGACGCGCCGGTCTCGAAGATCCGCCAGACCGTGCGGGCGGGCCGTGACGCGATGCGGGCGCGGCTGCTGGAGCGGTTGCCGGCCGACCTGGCCGGCGCGCGGGTGCTGGATGCCGGCTGCGGTACGGGGCTGGCCACGGCCGAGCTGGCCGTGCGCGGCGCCGAGGTGGTGGCGGTCGACATCTCGCCCGCGCTGATCGAGATCGCGCGCGACCGGCTGGCGCCGGAGCTGGCGGCGCGCGTGCAGTTCGAGGCCGGCGACATGCTGATGCCGCAGCTGGGCCGGTTCGACGCGGTGATCGCGATGGACAGCCTGATCTATTACGACGCGACCGACATCGCCTCCGCGCTGGAACGGCTGGCCGCGCGTTGTGACGGGCCGGTGGTCTTCACCGTGCCGCCGCGCACGCCGTTGCTGATGGCGATGTGGCAGGCCGGCCGGCTGTTCCCGCGCGCCGACCGTTCGCCCACCATGGTGCCGCAGGCGCCGCGCCGGCTGGCCCGGCGTCTGCCCGGCAAGGTGACCGATCTCGGCCGCGTGACCAGCGGCTTCTACATCAGCCATGCCCTGGAGATCGCGCCATGATCCTCGGCCCGCAGCAGATCAAGCGCCTGTCGACCCGGTTGCTGCCCTTCGCGGACGCGGCGAGCGATGACCTGCCGCTCGGCCAACTGCTGCGCCTGTCGCTGTTCCAGGTCTCGGTGGGCATGGCCTCGGTCATGCTGCTGGGCACGCTGAACCGGGTGATGATCGTCGAGATGAGCCTGGCCGCCACGCTGGTCGCGGTGATGATCGCGCTGCCCGTGCTGGTGGCGCCTTTCCGCGCCCTTCTGGGCTTTCGCAGCGACACCTATCGCAGCGCCATCGGCTGGAAGCGCGTGCCCTACCTGTGGTTCGGCTCGCTCTGGCAGATGGGCGGGCTGGCGGTGATGCCCTTCGCGCTGCTGGTGCTGGGCGGCGACCCGATCCACCACGTGCCCTTCGCCGGCGAGGTGCTGGCCGCGCTGGCCTTCCTGATGACCGGGCTGGGGCTGCACATGACGCAGACCGCCGGGCTGGCGCTGGCCTCGGACCGGGCCTCGGACGAGACGCGACCGCGCGTCGTCGCACTGCTCTACGTGATGTTTCTGGCCGGCATGGGCGTCTCGGCGCTGGTGATCGGCTGGCTCCTGAGCGACTACGCGCCGCTGACGCTGATCCGCGTGGTGCAGGGCGCGGCGATCACGGGGCTCTTGCTGAACGTGGTGGCGCTCTGGCGGCAGGAACGCGTGCGCCCCATGAGCCGGGAGGAGCGCGCCGCGCCGCGGCCGCTGTTCCGCGACGCCTGGGCCGATCTGACCGTGGGCGGCGAGGCCGGGCGGCTGCTGGTCGTGGTCTTCCTGGGCACGATGGCCTTCAACATGCAGGACGTGCTGCTGGAACCTTACGGCGGCGAGATCCTCGGCCTGTCGGTCTCCTCCACCACCTTGCTGACGGCGATGTGGGCGGCGGGCGCGCTGGCGGGCTTTGCGCTGGCCGCGCGGCAGCTGGCGCATGGCATGAACCCCTACCGGCTGGCCGGGCAGGCGCTGCTGGCCGGGCTGGTGGCCTTCTCGGCGGTGATCTTCGCAGCCCCCCTGCAGACCGCCGCGCTGTTCTTTGCCGGGGCCGGGCTGATCGGCTTCGGCGGGGGCCTGTTCGCGGTGGCCACGCTGACCGCGGCCATGACCATGGCGACCGAGGGCCGCGCCGGGCGTGGCCTGGCGCTGGGGGCCTGGGGCGCGGCGCAGGCCACGGCGGCAGGCCTGTCCATCGCACTTGGCGGCGGGATGCGCGACGCGATCAATGCCGCCGCCCTGTCGGGCCGCTGGGGCGAGGTGCTGGCCACCCCCTCCACCGGCTATTCCTTCGTCTACCACACCGAGATCGCGCTGATCTTCGCCACGCTCATCGCGCTCGGACCGCTGGTGCGCCGCCGCTCGGCGCGCATCCCCACCCAGTCGCGGATCGGCCTCGCCGATTTCCCCACCTGACGGCAGGAGGACCTTAGCCATGTCAGAACCATTTTTCGGCAATTTCGACCTCGCCAGCCTGACGCTCTGGCTGTTCTGGGGCTTCTTCGCCCTGCTGATCTTCTACATCCAGCGCGAGAACATGCGCGAGGGCTATCCCCTTCAGGACGAGGAAGGCAACGAGGCCGCCAACCAGGGCCTGTTCCCGGTGCCGGACGACAAGACCTTCCTGCTGCCGCATGGCCGCGACCCGGTCACCGTGCCCTCGGGCCAGGCGCCGGACCGCAGCGACATCGCGCTGGCGCGCACCGCCACGGCGAACGGCTTTCCCTACGAGCCCACAGGCGATCCGCTGGCCGACGGGGTCGGGCCGGCCTCCTGGGCGCCGCGCCGCGACGAGCCCGAGCTGGATGCGCGCGGCCATCCCAAGATCGTGCCAATGGCCAAGCTGGACAGCTTCGTGATGGCCGCCGGCAAGGATCCGCGCGGGCTGCCCGTGGTGTCGGGCGATGGCGAGATCGTGGGCATGGTCACCGACATGTGGGTCGACGAACCCGAGCAGCTGGTGCGCTACCTGGAATACACGCTCGAGGATGGCGGCGGGTCGCGGCTGGTGCCGATGACGCTGGTCCGGCTCTGGGGCTCCAAGGCGATCGTCAAGACGCTCTATGCCGCGCAGTTCGCCGGCGTGCCGCGCCACGCGCATGACGACCGGGTGACCAAGCTCGAGGAAGAGAAGATCTCGGCCTATTACGGCGGCGGCGTCCTGTATGCCACCCCGTCGCGGCTGGAACCGCAGCTGTAAGCCAAGGGAGGGCACAATGAGCCACGACGATTTCGCCACCGAGCCGGTCCGCGGCCTGCCCGAGCGCCCGCCCGAGGGCGAGCGCATCCTCTGGCAGGGCCGCCCCGACTGGTGGGCCCTGACCCGGTCCGCGCTGGGGTTCTGGTGGGTGATGGGGTACTTCGGCGTGCTCGCCCTGTGGCGCTTCGCCACCGTGATGGACCAGCTGCCGCTGGGCCAGGCGATCGGCGCCGCGCTGCCCTTTGCCATCCTGGCCGGGATCGTGGCGGCGCTGCTGATCCTCACCGCCTGGGTGCAGGCGCGCGCCACGGTCTACACGATCACCAACCGCCGCGTCGCCATGCGCATCGGGGCGGCGCTGACCGTGACGCTGAACCTGCCCTACCGGCAGATCGGCGCCGCCGATCTCAGCCTGTCGCGGGACGGCACCGGCACCATCGCGCTGACCACGCTGGGCGACACGCGGCTGTCCTACCTGGTGTGCTGGCCCCATGTGCGGCCCTGGCATTTCCGCACCAAGCCCGCGCTGCGCTGCATTCCCGATGCCGAGAAGGTCGCGCAGCTTCTGGCGGTCAGCGCGCATGAGCGTGCCGCGCCGGAAACGGCCATCGCGATGGCGGCGGAGTGAGCGGCATGACCCAGACCGAGATCCGGCCCCCGCGCATCCATGCCGACCGGCACACGATGGTGCCCCGCATCCTCGTGCGGGCCATGGCCGGGATGTGCGTCGCGGCGCTGCTGATCGTCACCTATGCGCGGCTGACCGACCGCCCGCTGGAAGCCGTGCCACCGGTCTCGCCGGTCAAGGCCGAACGTCTGCTGCACCTGTCCAGCGAGATGTCCGGCGCGGTCACCGTGCTGGACGAGACCGGCACGCTTCTGGCCCGGCTCGCGCCCGAGCAGGGCGGCTTCATCGCCGGGGTACACCGGGTGATCCTGCATGAACGCGGCAAGGCCCGCCTGCCCGATGACGGGCCGGTCCTGCTGCAAGCCTACGAGAACGGCCGCATGGCCCTCATCGACCCCGTCACGGGGTGGCGCGCCGACCTGATGGGGTTCGGTGCCGACAACGCGGGCGCCTTCGCCAAGCTGCTCGCGACACGCTGAAACCTTGGGAGGACAGCATAATGGGACTACTGACACGCGAGATCGAACGGGCGCCCTGCACCGTCGAGATCTCTCACAAATTCGAAAGCCTGCACGCGCATGTGCGCTTCAACAACGGCGCCGTGATCTATCCCGGTGACGAGGTGCAGGTGAAGGGCCCCGAGATCATGGCCCCCTTCGGCGAGATCGTGACAGAGGACCGCGAGGCGATCATCGTCCGCGCCTCGGCGCTGGAACGGCTCTGGACCCGCATGACCGGCGATTTCGAGGTCATGGAACTGTGCGAGTTCTCCTTCTCCGAAGAGGTGACGCTATGAACGTCCAGAACATGCCTGAGGCCGCCCGCCACACCGCCGACGCCACCACGGCCGAGGAAAGCCTCGCCATCCAGGAGGAACAGGCCAAGCTGGACAGCGCCGGCGCCACCGCCATCGCGATGCAGAACACCCTGCTGACGCCGCGCTTCTACACCACCGATTTCGACGAGCTGGACGCCATCAGCGTCGAGGGCGTGCGCGACGAGTGGGACCCGCTGATCGCCGAGATGGTGGCCGACCCCAACAAGGGCCATTTCCGCAAGACCGCGGATTGGGACCATGTCGACTGGGACAACATGGAGCCGGGGCTGAAGAAGGAATTCATCGACTTCCTGATCTCTTCCTGCACGGCCGAGTTCTCGGGCTGCGTGCTCTACAAGGAGATGAAGCGCCGCGGATCGAACAAGGAGGTCACGCAGCTCTTCCAGCTGATGGCGCGCGACGAGGCGCGGCATGCGGGCTTCATCAATGACGCGCTGCGCGAGGCCGGTGTCGCGGTGAACCTGGGCTTCCTGACGCAGAAGAAGAAATACACCTATTTCCGGCCCAAGTTCATCTACTACGCCACCTACCTGTCGGAAAAGATCGGCTATGCCCGCTACATCACGATCTTCCGCCATCTCGAGCAGCATCCCGAGCACCGCTTCCACCCGATCTTCAAATGGTTCGAGGAATGGTGCAATGACGAGTTCCGCCATGGCGAGGCCTTTGCCCTGCTGATGAAGACCGACCCCAAGCTGACCTCGGGCCACAATGTCTGGTGGATCAAGTTCTTCCTGACCGCGGTCTATGCCACCATGTATGTGCGCGACCATCAGCGCCCGGCCTTCCACGAGGCGCTTGGCGTCGATCCCGACTGGTACGCGCATGAGGTCTTCACCAAGACCTCGGCGATCACCACGCAGATCTTCCCGATCACGCTGGATATCGAGCATCCGCGCTGGCAGCGCAATCTCGAGCGGCTGCACAAGGCCAATGTCGATATCGCCGCCGCCAAGACGCGCGGCGGGCTCTCGGGCTGGCTGGGCAATCTCTGGGGCAGCGCGCGGGCGGCCCGCGCCTTTGCCGCGCTCTACACGATCCCGGCCAAGCGGCATGACCGCCCGGCCGAGGTCCGGCTGCAGCCGGCCTACTGAGATGGGTCGCGCCGCGCCTTCCTCTGCCATCCTTCCCGGCGCCCGCGCCGGCCGGCAGGGCTGCGCGGCGCGTACCCTTGCGCCCGGGGCCCCGGCATGACCGGGTCGCCCTGGATCGCGGGGCTGGCCGCGCTCTTTCTCTGGTGGTTCTCCACCGGGGCGATCCTCGTCGTGGTGCGCATGGTCGACCGCCGCGGCCCGCGCGCCGCGCAGGCCGCGACGCTGGCCGGGCTGCCGGTGCTGGGGCTGGGCCTCTGGCTCTACCTCGTCTCGCTGCCCGGCACCGGCACGGGCGCCGCCTACCAGGGCTTCGTCGCGGCGCTGCTGATCTGGGGCTGGATCGAGTTCGCGTTTCTCACCGGCACCGTGACCGGCCCGGTGCGCCGTCCCTGCCCGCCCCGCCTGCCGGAATGGGAGCGCTTCCTGCGCGCCTGGGGCACGGTCGCCTATCACGAGATGGCACTGGCCGCCGCGCTGGCCGGGCTGCTTCTGACCGGCTGGGGCGCGGCCAATCCCGCCGGGCTCTGGACATTCGTGGTGCTCTATTTCGCCCGCGTCTCGGCCAAGCTGAACCTCTATCTCGGCGTGCCGCACATCAATACCGAGTTCCTGCCCGCCGCGCTGGCCCATCTGCCCAGCCATTTCCGGCAGCGCAGCCTGAACTGGCTCTTTCCCGCCTCGGTCACCGCGCTGAGCCTCGCCGCCGCCTGCTGGCTGGAACGGCTGCTGGCCGCCGAGACCGCAGGCTCCGCGACCGGCTTTGCCCTGCTGACCGCGATCACCCTTCTGGCACTGGCCGAGCACTGGCTCATGGTGCTGCCCTTGCCCGACGCGAAACTCTGGCGCTGGATGCTGCCCGCGCCCCCTGCTTTGAACGAGACCACCCGGGAGGATCCAAATGGAGTTTGACGCACTCTTCACCGCGCAGCTCGACACCCTGAAGGCGGATGGCAATTACCGCATCTTTGCCGAGCTGGAACGCGATTGCGGCGCCTTCCCGGCCGCCCGCTGCCACGATGACGATGCGCCCGACCGGGTCACCGTCTGGTGCTCGAACGACTATCTGGGCATGGGCCAGCACCCCGACGTGATCGCCCGCATGACCGAGGTCGTCCAGCAATGCGGCACCGGGGCGGGCGGCACGCGCAACATCTCGGGCACCAACCACCATCACGTGCAGCTCGAGGCCGAGCTGGCCGACCTGCATGGCAAGGACAGCGCGCTGCTCTTCACCTCGGGCTATGTCTCGAACTGGGCGGCGCTGGGGACGCTGGGCGCGCGCCTGCCCGATTGCGTGATCCTGTCGGACGCGCTCAACCATGCCAGCATGATCGAGGGCATCCGCCATTCCCGCGCGCAGAAGGTCATCTGGAAGCATAACGACCCCGAGGATCTCGACCGCAAGCTGGCCGCGCTGCCCGCCAACGCGCCCAAGATCGTGGCCTTCGAGTCGGTCTATTCCATGGATGGCGACATCTGCCCGATGGCCGAGATCGTCGAGGTGGCCGAGAAGCACGGCGCCATGACCTATCTCGACGAGGTGCATGCCGTGGGGCTCTACGGCCCGCGCGGCGGCGGCATCTCCGAGGAGCTGGGCCTGGCCGACCGCATCACCCTGATCGAGGGCACGCTGGGCAAGGCCTATGGCTGCATGGGCGGCTATATCACCGGCAGCCACGCGCTGTGCGACTTCATCCGCTCCTTCTCGTCCGGGTTCATCTTCACCACCGCCCTGCCCCCGGCCGTGGCGGCGGCGGCGCAGGTCTCGATCGCGCATCTGAAGAACTCGGATGCCGAGCGGCAGCAGCAGCGCGCCCAGGTCGCCCGGCTGCGCCACCTGCTCGACCGGCAGGGCATCCCGCATCTGGACAATCCCAGCCACATCATTCCGGTGATGATCAAGGACCCGGTCAAGTGCCGCATGCTGGCCGATATCCTGATGAAGGATTGGGGGATCTACGTGCAGCCGATCAACTACCCGACCGTGCCCAAGGGGACCGAGCGGCTGCGCTTCACCCCCGGCCCGCTGCACAGCGATGCCGATATCGACCACCTGGTCGACGCGCTGACCGTGCTGTGGAAGCAATGCGCGCTGGCCCACGCGGTGGCCTGAGACGGCGTCTCAGACGGGCTCCACGGGCCCGTCATGGACCGCCAGCTTGCGGTCCTCCGTCACCAGCTGCAGGCCCTCTTCCAGGACCTGCGACAGCAGGACTCAATCGAGCGGGCCACGCAGCGCCAGCATGTGGCGCCCCTCCGCCGGCAATTCCCGGTATCCGTTTGCCAAGAGCTCGCCGGGTTCAGCCACGAAGTCCGGCGGCCGACCGCGCTTGCACTCCTAGTCCCAAAGGCTGGTCACGCTGGAGACAGGCTCATGTCCCACCCTCAAACAGCTCCCGGCTCTGCGCGACGCTCCTGACAACGAAAGCCTCGTGCCACCACGTGCCCAGCTCTTGTAGCCTCCGTCACAGCCCTTCCTGTCGCCCCCTCACCACGTCACGCGCAGCTCGGTCACGCCGTCATCCACCGCCTGGCAGGCTGCCAGCACCTGCCGCTCCAGGTGGGTCTGCACATAGGCCGCGTGGAAGCGCGAGGGCGCGCGCAGGGTCAGCCGCCCCCCTGCCCGCTCGGCGCGCTCCAGACCGTGCAGCCACGAGGCATAGAGCGCCTCGTCCTCGCCGTGCAGCAGGGCCCGGGCCAGCGCCCATTCCGTGCCCTCGCGCACCTCCGGGGCCGGCACGCGGCCCTTGACCGGCATGGGCACCACCTGCGCCGCCTCGCCGTCCGCCGTGCCCATGCGCAGCGCGAAATCGGGGCCCACCGCGTCCCATTGCGGGCGCGTGTCCTCCAGCACCCGTTCCAGGTCCAGCCGGTACTCGGTCACCCGTCCGCGCGCCCCCTGCCGGCGCACCACCAGCCAGCCATCGGCGCGCAGCCGGGCCATCTCGCGCTTGACCGTGCGCTCATCCACCGACCAGAGCCGCGCGATCTCGCGCTGGCCCACCGCCAGCTCGTCCCGGGCCCAGTTGTAGCGCGCGGTGATCAATGTCAGCAGGCGCAGCACCCGGCGCTGCACCGTCTTGTCCTGCGCCAGCGCATGGGCTCCCAGCGCGGTCAGCAGATCGTATTTCCGGGAAGCCGCCGCGCGACCGACGGGGCGTGCCACTTGCATCACTGTCCTTGCCTTTCCACCGAAGCCTCGGGGCTGCCTCACCGCTCTTGCGGTCCGGCCGGCTCAGCCGTCTGTCGCGGCGTCTTTTCCGACCGTGTCCTGATTTGCGTCCGGAAACGCGATTCTGTCAAGAAAAGAGTCGCTTGGCCGCCCAGGCTCATCCCCATTCCATTTCGAAGAAAAGGTATCTCTGGTATTGGAGGACAGCCTGTCTGTCCCCCATTCGCGCCGTTCTGTCCCCCAATCGGTGGCGGGACACGGTTCGGAGTCCCCCAATATCTCGCCCGTCTGTCCAGCGCCGGGGCCCGTCGGACCCCCTGCCCGTCCGAATCGGTCAGCGCCTGCAAAGCCCTTGGGGCACAAGGGAAAACGCAGATTCCGAAAAAGCCCTGATCTACGATATTGCCTTTTGCGTTTTTTGCAAATCCGGCGTAAATTCCGAACAGGCAGCAAAGAGCGTCCCCGCGGGGACAGCGATCAAGAAAAGGGACAGGCCCCATGTTCACCCATGAAGACCTCAAGGCGCTGCAGGCGCAGTCGCTCAAGATGCAGGGCGCGATCCGGCGCCAGACCTATTCGCCCGAGCGCGAGAAGACGCTGCGCCGCTTTTCCTCGTGGGAGCTGGCCGAGCTGATCCTCAAGGTCAACCAGTCCACCCTGCGCGGCAAGATGGCCGCCGACCCCAGCCTGCCGCAGGGGCAGGTCGAGGAGGACGGCCGCCAGCGCTGGTACAGCCTTGACGAGGTCAACGAGATCCGCCGCAAGCTGCGCATCAACCGCCGGTCGCTGATGCCGCCCCGGCCCGCCGGGCGCCGCGCGATCCGCGCCGCCATCGCCAATTTCAAAGGCGGCGCCGGCAAGTCCACCGTGGCGCTGCATTTCGCCCATGCCGCCGCGCTGGACGGCTACCGCGTGCTCTGCGTCGATTTCGACCCGCAGGCCACGCTCAGCCATTCCATGGGCCTGACCGACATCGCCGAGGAATACACCGTCTGGGGCATCATGGCCCGCGACCTCGCGCGTGAGACCGAGCGCATGAACGCCAGCGCGCGCGGGGCGGAATCGGGCACCGCCCTGCCCCGCCGCCGCATCCCCGCCTCGATCCAGGAGATGGGGCTGATGGACCTGCGCGTGACGGATTTCGTCAAGCCCACCGCCTGGTCGACCATCGACCTGATCCCTTCCTGTGCCAACGCGGCCTTCGTCGAGTTCGCCAGCGCGCAGTACCGGCACCTCAACCCCGAGTGGTCCTTCTTCGCCGCGGTGGCGCGCTATCTCGACCAGATCCCGGCCGACAGCTACGACCTGATCCTCTTCGACTGCCCGCCCGCCATTGGTTACCAGAGCATGAACGCCGTCTTCGCCGCCGACGTGCTCTACATCCCCTCGGGACCGGGCTACTGGGAATATGACAGCACGACCTCCTTCATCGGCCAGCTTTCCGAGGCGCTGGACGACCTGTCGCAGTTCCAGGGCCTGCTGCCGCCGGGTACCCTGCCCTTGCCCAAGGCCTTTCTCGACGTGCGCTTCCTGCTGACCCGGTTCGAGCCCAACAACGAGTTGCACCGCGCGATGCAGTCAGCCTTTGGCAAGGTTTTCGGCCCACGCATGACCGAGCACCCGATCGAGCTGACCCGCGCCGTCGAACAGTCCGGCCGCTTCCTCAACTCGATCTACGAAACCGACTATCGCGAGATGACCCGCGAGACCTGGCGCCGGGCGCGCGGCTCCTTCGACCGCGCCTATGACGAGTTCAAGGCCACGCTGACCGCGAGCTGGGACCAGATGGATGCCGAGGAGGCCGCGTAAGATGAGCCGCAAACGCCGCATGTTCGAGATCGAGTTCGAGGCCGACCCGGTCGAGCCCGAGTCCAAGGACCCCCCTGCCCCGGGCCGCCGCGGTCCGATGGCCGCCGCCATCACCGAGAATGCCGAGGCGCTGGCCGGGCGCCAGCAGGCCGAGGCCGCGATCCGGGCCGAGAATGACCGGCTGGCGCATGAATATGTCGCGCTGAAACAGGCCGGCCTGATCATGCGCACCGTGCCGCTGGACCTGGTCGACGCCACCAAGCTCAGCCGCGACCGCTCGGCCACCCGCGATCCCGAGATGGAAGAGCTCAAGGCCTCGATCCGGCGCATCGGCCTGTCCAACCCGATCCGGGTCGAGGCCGCCGGCGACCGGTTCGAGCTGATCCAGGGCTATCGCCGGTTGATGGCCTTTGCCGAGCTTCATGCCGAGACGGGCGAGGACCGCTTTGCCGAGATCCCCGCCCATGTGCAGACCCCGGGCGACGAGTTGGACCACCTCTACCGCAAGATGGTGGACGAGAACCTGATCCGCCGCGACATCTCCTTTGCCGAGATGGCGACGCTGGCGCTCAACTATGCGCGCGATCCCGACACGCCGGAGCTGACGCCTTTCGAGGCGGCCGACCTGCTCTTTGCCTCGGCCGGGCGGCAGAAGCGCTCCTACATCCGGCACTTCACCACCTTCGTCTCGGAAATCGGCGTGATGATGTCCCATGCCGATGCCGTGCCGCGCAAGCTGGGGCTGGACATGGTCAAGCGGATCGAGGAGCAGCCGGGCCTGGCCGAGCGCATTCGCGACGACCTGCGCATGCTGCTGGAGAAGACGGTCGAGAACGAGCTGGCCATTCTGCAGAAATGGCTGGCCCCCGAACGCGCGGCCGCCAAGCCGAAAAAGCCTGCCACCTCTTCGGCGCGCACGGTGATGAAGCTCTCGCGCCCCGGCGGCGATGTGGCCAAGTGCACGCTGGCCGATGGGCGGTTGGAGCTGCGCATGGATCGCGATTTCAGCAGCCTCGACCGGCACGTGCTGGAAGAAGCCGTGCAGGCCCTGCTGGACCGGTTGGAACAGTAACCCCTCGCGGGATTCGATGAGCCAATTCAAGGCCCGGTGCGCGTGAGGCGCCCGGGCCTTTTTCATGTGGGCGGCCCGCGTCAGGCGCCCGTGTTGGGCCGGTCGAGGAAGGACAGGATCTCGTCGGCGACCTTTTGCGGATCCTCTTCATGGGCCAGGTGGCCCAGCCCGTCCAATCGCGTGACCTCGGCCCGTTGCATCCGGGCCGCCGTGCGGTCGGCCACCTTGGGCGCCACGGCGCGGTCGCGGTCTCCGGTGATGAACAGCGCAGGTGCCTCCAGCCTTGGCAGCTCGGCCAGCAACCGGTCCAGCGACCAGCGCGCCATCATCTGAAGCGCCCCGTTCACGTGGTCGCGGTCGCCCAGCAGCCGCGCATAAAGCCGGTACCCCTCGGGGTCGAGCGTCGATCCCGTGCCCTCGATCAGCTTGCGCGCCTGCCGGGGCGAGCCGCCGCGCAGCGTGAACAGGCTGGGGGTCAGCGGGTTGATCGCCAGCAGCCGCGCCATGGCCGGGAACAGCCAGCCGGCGACACCTTCGAACGGAGTCAGCGCCGGGTTGATCCCCACCGTGGCGAATCGCTGTCCCCGCGGGGACAGATCCAAAGAAATCCTCAACGCGACGGCCGCCCCGGCCGAGTGCCCGATCACGGCCCGGGGCTGCCAGCCCTGCATCTGCATCAACCGGGCAACGTCCTCGGCCATCGCGTCGAGCCCCGAGCGTGAAGCGCGCGGCGACCGCGTATAGCCGTGGCCCGGTAGGTCGATCATCACCAGCCGGAAGCGCTCTGCCAGGATCGGCGCCAACCCGCGCCAGCTATGGGTCGCGCCGCCCGCGCCGTGCAGCAAGACAAGCAATGGCCCGTCGCCCAGTTGCTGCACGTGCCATTCATGCGGGGGCAGCGGGATGCGGGTCGACTGCGCCGCGAAGGGCCAGTCGGGCGGCGGCGGCCAGCGCATCGCTCAGCCCAGCCCGTCGCGGATCGTGGCGCCCAGGGCCTGCGCATCGGCGCGCGGCAGCGGCACGTAGCGGGCCCCCAGCGTGGCCGCCAGCTCGGCCAGCGGGGGATGCGGTCGGCGCCCGGCATCCAGCACGATCCCCGGCAGCGCCATCTCGCGCAGCCAGCGAGCCAGCCTGTGCGCATCGGCCTGCGCGCGGGGCCGGTCACCCTGCCCGTCCAGGGCCACGTTGGCCCGCCCGTCTGTGAACAGCGCCAGCGTCGGCGACAGCCCGTGCGCCTGCGCGGTCACCGCCAACTCGCCGGCCGTCTGGAGGGCGGTGGCGAGCGGGGTGCCGCCGCCGCCGGGCAGGGCGGACAGCCGCCGCTTGGCCTGCACCAGCGACCGCGTGGGCGGCAGCAGCAGGTCCGCGGTGCTGCCGCGGAAGGCGATCAGGGCCACGTGGTCGCGACGGGAATAGGCCTCGCCCAGCAGCAGTTCCACCGCGCCTTTGGCCTCTGCCAGCCGGGCCAGCGCGGCCGAGCCCGAGGCGTCGACGGCGAAGATCAGCAGCCGGTCCGAGCGGTCCTCGTAGCGTTTCAGGCACAGATCCGAGGGCCAGATGATCGGGCGATCCGTGGCGCCGCGCAGCTTCTGCCAAGGGGCCGCGCGGCGCAAGGTGGCGGTCAGGTCGACGCGCTGTCCATTGCCGGGGCGTCCCGGGCGCGAGGGCAGGGGCCGGCCGCGGCGGTTGCCCTTGCGCCTTTGTCCGGCGCCGGAGCCCTTGGCGGTGCGGGAGGCGCCCTGTGCAATCTGCTCCAGCAGTCCTTGCGGAATTGTGGCGCGGATCGCCTCGACCAGCATGTCCTGCGGCAGATCCTCGGGGCGTTGCGTCTCCGAAGGCTCGGGCGTGTCTGGGCTGGGGTCGGGAGGCGCGGGGTCCTCGGCCGGAGGCTCCGGCAGGCGCGTCGCGCGTGAGGGGTAGGTGAGCAACGCGGCGAGCTCCATATGCCGCTCGGTGACCGGGCTGCCACCGGCCAGGGCGCGGGCGGCGGCCAAGGCGAAGAGCGGGGCGCGCAGGCTGTCGATGCCGAAACTGGCGGCGAGCGCGGTGAGGCGGGTGGCTTCTGTCCCCGCGGGGACAGGGCCGGACTCCACGGGTATGTCGGACCTGGCGCCGGGTGAACTGGGCGCACGCGATTGGAACGGAATTTCAACACCTGTCCCCGCGGGGACAGCATCGGCCAGCGCCAACCCGGTCAGGTCGACTTGAAAAGCCAGCCGCTCGGCCAGCAGGGCAGGGGGCGTCTCGCCCTCTTCGGCGCCTTCGTCCAGCAGGACCAGCGGGCCGTCCAGCCCGGCATCAAGCGCCTGTGCCAGCAGGGCGGCCATCTCGGGCGGGCAGCGCTCGGCCATGGCCAGGACAAAGGTCCCGGACCGCGACAGGGCGCCAGGGCTTTGCACCGGGCGCCCCTCTTGCAGGGTGCGTGTCAGGTCGAGCCCGCCTTGCAGGGCATCGGCCGTCATCGCGGGGTGCAGGCGGACCACGGGGCCGGGCTGGGTGTCCAGCAGCGCCAGCGCCGCGTCCCGAACCGGACCGGCGCGGGCGCGCAGAACCATGCCGCCCAGGGAGGAGGGCGCAACCGCCAAGCAGCGCAGCGCAAGGTGCAGCCGCTGCCAGTCGGACAGGGCCGCGGCCTCTGTCACGACAGGACCTCGTCCACGGCGCGGGTGACGCGGGCGACCGATCCGGCCTCGTCCAGCGGATCGCGGCGCAGGCGATGCGACAGCGCCAGCGGGGCCACGGCGCGGATCTGCGCGCGCCCCAGCGCGGTCGCGCCGTCATAGGCGGCGAGCGCGCGGCCGGCGCGCAGCAGGGTCAGCTCGCCCCGCAGCCCGTCGGCCCCCAGCGCGATGCAGAGCTGCGCGCAGTCGCGCAACGCGTCCTCGGGCGTGTCGATCCGTGCCAAGGCCGCCCGCGCGGCGAGGATGCGGTCGCGGATCTCGGCGTCGCGCGGGCCCCATTCGGCGTGGAAGGCCTGCGGGTCGGTCTCGAACGCGTCGCGGCGGCGCACCACCTCGATCCGCTCCTCGATATCCGAGGGCGAGCGCACCTCGACCGAGAGGCCGAACCGGTCGAGCAGCTGCGGGCGCAGCTCGCCCTCTTCGGGGTTGCCCGAGCCGACAAGGACGAAGCGCGCGGCGTGGCGGATCGACAGCCCGTCACGCTCGACCACATTCTCGCCCGATTGCGCCACGTCCAGCAGGAGATCGACGATGTGATCCTCGAGCAGGTTGACCTCGTCGATATAGAGATAGCCGCGATTGGCCTGCGCCAGCAGGCCGGGCTGGAACGCCTTGACCCCGTCGACCAGCGCGCGCTCGATGTCCAGCGCGCCGGTGACGCGATCCTCGGTCACGCCCAGCGGCAGGTCGACCACGGGGGTCGGGCGGGTCTCGACCGTGTCGGTCACGCCCTCGGCCCAGTCGGGGCTGTCTGCGCGGGTGGCGGCGTTGACCGGGCAGCCGCGCACCGCCTCGATGGGCGGCAGCAGCGCGGCCAGGGCGCGCACCGCGGTGCTCTTGCCGGTGCCGCGGTCGCCGAAGACCAGCACGCCCGACAGGCGCGGTTCGATGGCGGTCAGGACCATGGCGCGTTTCATCGCGTCCTGTCCGACAATGGCGGAGAAGGGGAAACTGCTCATGCTGCCAGATCCAGTCCGGCCAGCGGGCTGGTGCCGTGCCAGCTGCCCCGGTCGCCCAGGACGCGGAACCGGGCATAGAGCTCTTCGCGGAACCAGCGCCCGTCGCGCACCGCGCGGATGGCGCGGGCATGGGGGCCGTCGGCCCGGGCGAAGGCGGCCATGCTGTCGGCATCGGGCCAGACCGAGACGGTGACCTGGTGCAGCAGCGGCAGCTCTCCGATGCCGATCTTGAAGACCACGTTGGGATCCTGCCCGATCACCGCGCTGATATCGGGCACCCGACCCCAGAAGGGGCGCAGCGCGCTGCGCCGGATCGTGGCGCGGGTCAGCGCGGCAAGCGGGCCGGAGGGCGGCGGCGCCCCGGGCACGAAGGGGGCCTGCCCTGACCATTGGCCGCGCGCGCTGGTGGGCGCCAGGAACAGGGTCCAGGCCTCGTCGGCGCGGGCCGCGTAGCGCCGGAACACGGGGTGATGCGCCAGCCTGCCCTCGGCCGTGGCGCGGTCCGGCCAGGTGCAGAGAATCGCGTAGACCGAGGGCAGGGCGGTGGGGGTGAACCCCTCGCCCGTGCCCGATCCGCAGAGCTTCCAGAAGCCCAGATCGGGCACCCGGCGCAGGTGGCGCCCGGTCAGGGCCATCATCCCGAAGGGCCAGAACCGCGAGGCCACTGATTCGAAACGATAAAAGCTGATCGTGACCGTCTGCATGAACGACTCCGGGCCCTGTGGTTGTGTCAACTCACTCTGACATGTGGAGGCGGGCGTGAAAAGAGAGCGATGGCAGATTGTCAACTTTGCCTGACAGGTGTAGCCTTTCCCCATGATGACACGTGTTGACCCCTCGCTGCCCGCGCTGGCCCGTCGCGCCACGGCGCCCCATGCCATCGTGATAGGCGCCGGGCTGGGCGGGCTGGCCGCGGCGATGCGGCTGGGCGCCAAGGGCTACCGCGTGACGGTGATCGACCGGCTGGACGTGCCGGGCGGTCGCGGCTCGGCGCTGTGGCGCGACGGGCACCGCTTCGACCTTGGCCCGACCATCGTGACCGTGCCGCAGGTCTTCCGCGAGCTCTGGCGCGCCTGCGGGCGGGATTTCGACGCCGATGTCGACCTGCGCCCGATGGAGCCGTTCTACGAGATCCGCTGGCCCGACGGGTCGCGCTTTGCCGCCTCGGGCGATCCCGAGAAAATGCGGGCCGAGGTGGCGCGGCTGAGCCCCGGCGACGTGGCGGGTTACGAGCGGTTCCTCAAGGACAGCCTCGAGCGCTACGAGTTCGGCTTCGAGGATCTGGGCCGGCGGTCGATGCACCGGTTCACGGACCTGCTCAAGGTGCTGCCGCGCTTTGCCATGCTGCGCGCCGACCGCTCGGTCCATGCCCATGCGGCGCGGCGCTTCCGCGATCCGCGGCTGCAGATGGCGTTCTCGTTCCACCCGCTCTTCATCGGGGGCGACCCGTTCCGGGTGACCTCGATGTATATCCTTGTCAGCCATCTCGAGGCGGCCTTCGGCGTGCATTACGCCATGGGCGGGGTCGCCGCGATCGCCGAGGCCATGGCCCGCGTGGTCGAAGGGCAAGGCGGGCTGATGCGGATGGAGACGGATGTCGACGAAATCACGGTCGAGAAGGGGCGCTGCACCGGCGTGCGGCTGGGCTCGGGCGCGCATGTGATCGCCGATCTGGTGGTATCGAACGCCGATGCGGGGCACAGCTATGACCGGCTGCTGCGCAACCACCGGCGGCGGCGCTGGACGCCGAAGCGGCTGAAGCGGTCGCGCTGGTCCATGGGGTTGTTCGTCTGGTATTTCGGCACCAAGGACACGCGCGGGATGTGGCCCGAGGTGGGCCATCACACGATCCTGAACGGGCCGCGCTATGGCGGGCTGATCGACGACATCTTCCTGAAGGGCAAGCTGTCCGAGGACATGAGCCTTTACGTGCACCGCCCCTCGGTCACCGACCCGGGCGTCGCGCCCGAGGGGGGCGACACGTTCTATGCGCTCTCGCCCGTGCCGCATCTGGGCGGCGACGATCCGGTGGACTGGCAGGCACAGGCCGAGCCCTACCGCCAGCGCGTGCAGGCGGTGCTGGAGCGCGAGCTGCTGCCGGGGCTGGGCGCGCAGCTGACCGCCTCCGAGGTGTTCACGCCCGAGACCTTCCGCGACCGGTACCTGTCACCGCATGGCGCGGGCTTCTCGCTGGAGCCGCGGATCCTGCAAAGCGCATGGTTCCGGCCGCACAATGTCAGCGAAGAGGTGGACGGGCTGTTCCTCGTCGGGGCGGGCACGCATCCCGGCGCCGGTCTGCCCGGCGTGATCTCCAGCGCCGAGGTGCTGGCGCAGCTGGTACCCGACCCGCAGGAAGCGCGATGAGAGAGGCCGATCTCGCCCATTGTCGTGAGGCGATCCGGCACGGTTCGCTGTCCTTTCATGCCGCCTCGCGGCTCTTGCCGCGGGAAGTGCGCGACCCTGCGCTGGTGCTCTATGCCTTCTGCCGGCTGGCCGATGACGCGGTGGACCTGACGCAGGAAAAGGCCGCTGCCGTGCTGGCGCTGCGCGACCGGCTGGACCTGGCCTATGCCGGCACGCCGCGCGATGCGCCCGCCGACCGTGCCTTTGCCGAGGTGATCCGCGAATTCGAGATGCCCCGCGCCCTGCCGGAGGCGCTGCTGGAGGGGCTGGCCTGGGATGCCGAGGGGCGCAGCTATGCCACCCTGTCTGAGCTGCGCGCCTATTCCGCCCGTGTCGCCAGCGCCGTGGGCGCGATGATGTGCGTGCTCATGCGGGTGCGCGACGGGCAGGTGCTGGCGCGGGCCTGCGACCTGGGCGTCGCCATGCAGCTGACCAATATCGCCCGAGACGTGGGCGAGGATGCACGCGAAGGGCGGCTCTACCTGCCGCGCGACTGGCTGGACGAGGCCGGGATCGACCCCGACCGGCTGCTGGCCGATCCGCGTCCCGACCCGGCGCTCTGCCGACTGGTGCGGCGCCTGCATCACGAGGCCGAGCATCTCTATGCAAGGTCCGAGGCCGGGGTGCAGGGCCTGCCGCGCAGCGCGCGGCCGGGGATTTTCGCCGCGCGCTACATCTATGCCGGGATCGGCGGGCGGCTGCGGGCGCAGGGTTTCGACTCGATCACGCGCCGCGCGCGCACCTCGAAGGCGCAGAAGGCCGCGTGGCTGGCGCTGGCCACGCTGCGGGCGGGCACCTCCTGCGTGCTGCCGCGCTCGGCGCTGATCTACGCGCCGCCGCTGCGCGAAACCGCCTTTCTGGTCGATGCCGCCGCGCATCCCGAGAGCCGGGGCGACTGGTCCGACGGGTTGCTGTCGACCTTCTCGCAGTTGGCCGAACGGGACGCGGCCCGCCGGGCGGCCTTGCTGGACGCGCGCCGACGCGCTACCTCGCCCGCATGATCTGGATTCTTTTCGTCATTTTCCTGCTGGCCTGTTTCGCCGCCGGCACGACCGGCGCGATCTTTCCGCCGGGGCCGTGGTATCGCGACCTGTCCAAGCCCTCCTGGACCCCGCCGGACTGGCTGTTCCCGGTGGCCTGGACCACGCTCTACATCTGCATGGCCGCCGCCGCCGCGCGCGTCGCCGTGACCGATCAGGCCGGGCTGCCCATGGCGCTCTGGGCGCTGCAGATCGCGCTCAACGCGCTCTGGACGCCGGTCTTCTTCGGGCTGAAGCAGATCAAGGCCGGCATGGCCGTGCTGGGCGCGCTGTGGCTGTCTGTGGCGGCGACGATGGTGGCGCTGTGGCAGGTGGATGCGCTCTCGGGCGCGCTGTTCCTGCCCTATCTCGCCTGGGTCAGCGTGGCCGGCGCGCTGAACGGCGCGGTGTGGCGGCTGAACCCCGACGCGGCGAACAACCCCCCGGCCATGGCACGCTGAGCCCCGGCGCGGGGCTCAGTCGCGATGGGTCCAGCGGGCGCGGCGCGGCACGCGCATGGCCAGCATCGGCATCAGCAGCGGGCTGCGGAAGCGGCGCAGGTCCAGCGCCTCGTGCACGCCCAGCGACTCGTGCCCGTCGATGCGGGTGGTGACCGCCGCGCGGGTGTAGAAGGGCGCATCCAGCATGGCGAGGCTCTGTTTCGGGCGGTGCCCGGCATCGGCCCGCGTCTCGCGCCGCACGGCCCAGAGGCTGCGCCGCAGCCGCGCCTTGGGCAGCAGCGGGGCGGGCTCGGCCGCGCCCGTTCGGTCGAACTGCACCGCCTGGGCCAGCGTGCTGCCGTCGCGCCGCGTGGCGTCATAGAGGCAGAGCGCGCCGTCCGGCGTCGGAAAACGCCCCCAGGTCCAGTAGTCGAAATCGGCCTCCAGCGCGCGGGTGCCGAAATTCGCGTCGAAATAGCCATGCCCCTGCCATTGTCCGCCCGGCCCGAGATCGACCTCGATCCGCGACACCGGCGCGAAGGGGCGCCAGACATGCGCCCCGTCGGGCGTCAGGGGCAGCTCCACCCCGCTGAGCGCGCAGGGGCGCAGGGTGATGCGGCCGCGCAACCGGCCGATCTGCGGCGGGGCGGCGACCTCGTCCACGTGGATGTCCAGCTGCGTGCCCGTCCAGTGCATCGAGGAGGGGCCGACCGTGAAGCTGTGGGCGCTTTGGCGCAGGGCGTTGCGGCCGCGATCGGTCATGCAGAACTTGCCGCCGGGCCCGTAGGTGACGACGTTCAGGCAGACGTGGTTTTCCGGGTCGCGCCGCCCCGACCAGCGATACCAGGGCGAGAAGACCGAGCCGATGAAGCCGATCACCGAGACGGCGCGGCGCCCGTCCTGCGAGATCCCGTCCACGTACCACCAGGCATAGCCGTCGGGCGGGACCTTCAGGTCGAAACGCGGTCCGCCATGATCGCCGCGGCCGCATGCCGGGCGGAGAGCGCCGCCATCGGCACCCCTGGCCCCGGATGGACCCCGCCCCCCACCAGCCAGAGCCCCTTGACCGGGGTCCGCGCCCGCGGCCGGCGCAGGCTGGCCGTCAGCCCGTGCGGGCTCTGCCCGTAGAGCGATCCGGCGCTCGCGGGAAACAGGCTGTCCCAGTCCCGCGGCGTGGTCAGCGCCTCGGGACCCGGCTCCGGGTCGAAGCAGAGCCCGAAGCGGGCGAGGGTGGAGAAGGTCCGTTGGTGGCATGTGGCGGCCTCGTCGGGGACATCCCGCGCCGTGGTCAGGGGCGCTGCGTTGAGGATGATCTCGAACCGTTCGGGACCGTCCGGCGTGGCGCGGCCGGTGCCGCGATCCTGCGCGCAGACATAGAGCGTGGGGTCGGCCGGCATGGCGCCCCGGGCGAGATCGGCGAACTCGGCGCGCGGGGCGGCGCCGAAAAAGACGTTGTGATGCAGCAGGCTGGGACCGCGCAGCGTGGCGGCAAAGCTCCAGACCCGGGCCGAGAGGCTGCGCGGCTCTTGCGCGGCCTGCGGCGCGACGCGGGACACGCCCGCGCCCAGATGCCCCAGCGCCAGCGCACGGGGATCGCCGTTGAAGACCACCGTGTCGGCGCGATGCGTGGTGCCGCAGCGCAGGGTCAGCCCGGTGACGCGGGCCCCCTCGGTCTCGATCCGGGCGACGGGGCTGTCGAGGTGCAGCCGCCCGCCAAGCGCGACCAGCCGGTCGGCCATCGCGCGGGCCAGCCGCGCCATGCCGCCCTCGACGACCCAGACGCCGCGCGCCTCGGCCTGCCAGATCAGCGCCAGCAGGGCCGGCGCGTGGGTCGGCATCCCGCCCACATAGGTGGCGTAGCGCCCGAAAAGCTGCGCCAGCCGCGGATCGGGAAAGCGCCGCGCCAGCTGTGCCGCCAGCGTCGCGTGGGGCGAGAGCGCGGCGATCAGGCGCGGGTCGCGCAGCACCGCGCCGGCCAGGTCGCGCTGACTGGGATCGGGCGATTGCAGCATGGGCCCGTCGAACGCATCGTAAAGCGCGCGGGTCTCGGCCTCGAAGCGCTGGTAGGCGCGGCGATTGGCCGGCCCGGCCATCGCGAGGATCGCGCGGGCATTGTGCGAGGGGTCGTCCGAGAGGTCGAGCCGCGCGCCATCCGGCCAGAAATGCCGCGCCAGCACCTCCTGCCGTGTCAGCGTCACGCAGGTATCAAGCCGCGCGCCGCAGGTGGCGAAGAGATCCTCGAAGACCGGTTTCAGCGTCAGCACGGTGGGGCCGGCATCGACCGGTCCGGCGGCCGAGGGCAGGGCGCGCATCTTGCCGCCGGGATGGGCGGCGCGTTCGAACAGGTCGACCTGCCAGCCGGCCGCCTGCAGCCGCATGGCCGTGGCCAGCCCGCCGACGCCGGCGCCGATGACCAGCGCGGCCGGACGGTCGAACCTGTCGGGTGCGGCGTGTTCCATGACGCGATGATTGACTCGATCCGAAAAAGTGTCCAGTCTGATTTACACTATGCATGTCACGTAATGGTGACGATGGGCGGATCACCCCGCGCCGTCATCGCCCGGGAGGTCCGCCATCATGAGCCTGAAACCACGCATCGATGCGGCCGTCTCGCGCGCCATCGCCCATGGGCAGGGCCGCGCGCAAGGCCCGGGCGGCGAGGCCGTGCCGCAGAAGCTGGCCTCGGCGCTGCATTACGCGACCACGCCGGGCGGCGCGCGGATCCGGCCCACCATCCTTTTGTCGGTCGCGCTGGCCTGCGGCGATGACCGGCCCGATGTCTCGGATGCCGCGGCCGCCGCGCTGGAGCTGATCCACTGTGCGAGCCTTGTGCATGACGACCTGCCCTGTTTCGACGACGCGGCCCTGCGGCGCGGCAAGCCCTCGGTGCATCGCGCCTATGGCGAGCCGCTGGCCGTGCTGACCGGCGACAGCCTGATCATCCTCGCCTTCGAGGTGCTGGCCCGCACCGGCACGGTGGATGCGGCGCGCGCCGCGCAGCTGGTGCTGACGCTGGCGCAGCGCACCGGCATGCCCGGCGGGATCTGCGCCGGGCAGGGCTGGGAGAGCGAGGACAAGATCGACCTCGCTGCCTATCACCGGTCCAAGACCGGGGCGCTGTTCACCGCCGCCACCCAGATGGGGGCGATCGCGGCGGGGCAGGAGGCCGAGCCCTGGTTCGAGCTGGGCGACCGGATCGGCGCCGCGTTCCAGGTGGCCGACGACCTGCGCGACGCGCTCTGCGATGTCTCGGAATTGGGCAAGCCGGTGGGGCAGGACGATCTGCATGGCCGGCCCAACGCGGTGGCTGAGCTGGGCGTCGACGGCGCGATGTCGCGGCTCAAGGACATCCTGGGCGGGGCCATCGCCTCGATCCCGTCCTGCCCGGGCGAGGCCGCGCTGGCGCAGATGGTCACGCTGACGGCGCAGAAGATCATCCCGCAAGCCGCCGTGGCCGCCGCGCGGGGCTAGACCGGTGGCGGATGTGGCGGGGCAGGGGGCCATGCGCCGGCCCGGGGCGGGCTGGCTGACCCGGCTGATCGCCGATCCCGGCTTCCAGCGGCGCGCGGCCCGTTGGCCGCTGCTGCGGCGGCTGGCCCGGCGTGACGGCGCGCAGCTATTCGACATCGTGCAGGGCTTCGTCCGCTCGCAGGCGCTGCTGGCGCTGGTCGAGCTGGACCTGCCCGAGCGGCTGCTGGCCGGGCCCGCGCCGGTGGCGCAACTGGCGCTGGAGAGCGGGCTGAGCCCCGAGCGCATGGCGCTGCTGATCCGCGCGGGCGTGGCGCTGGGGCTGCTGCGGCAGCGCCGCGACGGCTGCGTGACGCTGACCCGGCAGGGCGCGGCGCTGGCCGGCGTGCCGGGGCTGCAGGCGATGATCCGCCATCACGGCGCCTTCTACCGCGACATGGGTGATCCCGTGGCGCTGTTGCGCGGCGGGGCCGAGACCGAGCTGGCCGCCTTCTGGCCCTATGTCTTTGGCGCCGAGGGCGCCGCCGATCCCGAGGTGGCCGCCACCTATTCCGAGGTCATGGCCCAGTCGCAGCGCCTGGTGGCCGGCGACACGCTGGCACAGGTGGACCTGCGCGGCGCAAGGCGGCTGATGGACGTGGGCGGCGGCACGGGCGCCTTCCTCGAAGAGGCGGCAGCGCAGGCCCCGGGGGCCCAGCTGGTCCTGTTCGACCTGCCGGCGGTGGTTGCGGGCGCCCGCGACCGGTTCGACCGCGCCGGCCTGTCCGACCGGGTCGAGATCGTGCCCGGCTCGTTCCGCGACGACCCGCTGCCGCGCGGCGCAGATGTGATCACATTGGTCCGGGTGCTCTACGATCACGCCGATGACACGGTGGCGGCGCTGCTGCGCGCGGCCTTCGACGCGCTGGAGCCGGGCGGACGGCTGGTGATTTCCGAGCCCATGTCGGGCGGGACGCGTCCCGATCCGCAGACCGATCTCTATTTCGCCTTCTACACGCTGGCCATGCGCACCGGGCGCACCCGCTCGGCCGAGGAGATCGGCGCGCTGTGCCGCGCTGCCGGGTTCGATGCGATTCGCGCGCCGCGCCCGCGCCGGGCCTATGTCACGGCCTGCGTCGAGGCTGTTAAGCCAGCCTGACACATGAGTTGTCAGTACCGATTGACATGCGGATGTGTCAGGTTAAACTGACAGCGTGGTGCAAGACCCGGGTTGGAGCGACCCGCCGCGAATCGCCACGACGAGGGGGAGGGAGATCATGCAAACGCACGCCATTTGCCTGCATGGCCCGCGGCAATTGTCGCTGGATGCGCTGGCGCTGGCCGCGCCCGGTCCCGCCGACCTTGTCGTCGAGACGCGGCATTCGGGCATCTCTACCGGCACCGAGAAACTGTTCTGGACCGGCGAGATGCCGCCCTTTCCCGGCATGGGCTATCCGCTGGTGCCCGGCTACGAGGCCACCGGCGAGGTGGTCGAGGCCGGGGCCGAGAGCGGCTTTCGCGTGGGCGAGAGTGTCTTTGTCCCTGGTGCCAATTGCTACGAGGGCGCGTTCGGCCTGTTCGGCGCGGCCTCCAGCCACATGGTGACGCCGGCCGCCCGGGTGGCCCGTGTCGATTCGGGCCTTGGTGCCGAGGCGGCGCTGCTGGCGCTGGCGGCCACGGCGCGGCACGCGCTGGCAGGCCTGCGCACCGATCTGCCCGAGCTGATCGTCGGCCATGGCGTTCTGGGCCGGCTGCTGGCACGGCTGACCCTGGCCGCCGGCGGTCCGCCCCCCACCGTGTGGGAGATCGACCCCCTGCGCCAGGGCGGGGCCGAGGGCTATGAGGTGCTGACTCCGGACGCCGATCCGCGCCGCGACTACGGCGCCATCTACGATGTCTCGGGCGATGCCGGGCTGCTCGACACGCTGGTCGGGCGGCTGACCCGGGGCGGCGAGATCGTGCTGGCCGGCTTCTACGCGCAACCGCTGCAATTCGCCTTTCCGCCTGCCTTCATGAAGGAGGCCCGGCTGCGGGTCGCGGCGGAATGGGCGCCCGAGGATCTGCAGGCGGTGCGCGCCCTTCTCGAGGCCGGCGCGCTGTCGCTGGACGGCCTCATCACCCATCGCAGCGCGGCGCGGGATGCGGAGGCGGCCTATGCCACGGCCTTCGGCGATCCCGCCTGCCTGAAAATGATCATCGACTGGAAGGACCAAGCATGAAGGACGACGTGCAGAAAGGCCAAGTGCCCGATCTGAGCGATTTCGACCGACGCCTGCGCGACGAGGCGCAGGAGGACCTGGCCGACGTGCTGCCGACCGAGGCGACCAAGAAGACGCAGATCATCGCCATCTACGGCAAGGGCGGAATCGGCAAGTCCTTCACGCTGGCCAACCTCAGCCACATGATGGCCGAGCAGGGCAAGCGCGTGCTGCTGATCGGCTGCGATCCGAAATCGGACACCACCTCGCTGCTCTTCGGTGGCAAGGCCTGCCCGACGATCATCGAGACCTCGACCAAGAAGAAGCTGGCGGGCGAGGAGGTGGCCATCGGCGATGTCTGCTTCAAGCGCGGCGGCGTCTTCGCCATGGAGCTGGGCGGTCCCGAAGTGGGCCGCGGCTGTGGCGGGCGCGGCATCATCCACGGCTTCGAGCTGCTGGAGAAGCTGGGCTTCCACGACTGGGATTTCGACTACGTGCTGCTGGATTTCCTGGGCGACGTGGTCTGCGGCGGTTTCGGCCTGCCCATCGCGCGGGACATGGCGCAGAAGGTGATCCTGGTCGCCTCGAACGACCTGCAGTCGCTTTACGTGGCCAACAATGTCTGCTCGGCGGTGGAGTATTTCCGCAAGCTGGGCGGCAATGTCGGCGTCGCGGGTCTTGTGGTGAACAAGGATGACCATTCCGGCGAGGCGCAGGCCTTTGCCGAGGCGGTGAACATCCCCGTGCTGGCCAGCATCCCGCAGGATGACGACCTGCGCAAGAAATCGGCCAACTACCAGATCGTCGGCACGATGGAGAGCCACTGGGGCCCGCTCTTTGCCGAGCTGGGGCTGAACGTCTCGGATGCGCCGCCGGTGCGGCCGGCGCCGCTGGACCAGGACGGGCTGCTGAACCTGTTTGACGGATCCGAGACCGGCGCCGGCGTGACGCTGGAGCCCGCCACCGACAGCGACATGCGGGGCAAGAATGCCGCGCCGCGCGAAAGCCTCGAGGTGATCTATGACGACGCCTGATCGCGACACCGTGCTGCGCGAGGTGCGCGCCATGCTGGCCCGCGCCCGCCCCGAGCAGATCGAACGCCTGTTGCGCGACATCCGCGACACTGGCGGCGGCGGAGAGGCGGCATGAGCGAGACCGTCTACGACGATGCCGCCGCCGTGCCGGTCCTGACGACCGAGTCCGAGCGCGCCACCCAAGCGCCCGAGCAGGCCTCGGCCGGGGGCGCCATGGGCTGCCATTCCACCGCCGAGATGGACAAGGCCGCGCGCGCCGCCGGCCAGTCCGAGATCCTCGACCAATACGCCCGCGACTACCCGCAGGGCCCGCATGACAAGCCGCAGAGCATGTGTCCCGCCTTCGGGTCGCTGCGTGTCGGGCTGCGCATGCGCCGCGTGGCCACCGTGCTGTCGGGCTCGGCCTGCTGTGTCTACGGGCTCAGTTTCGTGTCGCATTTTTACGGTGCGCGCCGCTCGGTCGGCTACGTGCCGTTCAACTCCGAGACGCTGGTCACCGGCAAGCTCTTCGAGGACATCCGCGCCGCCGTGCACGAGCTGGCCGATCCCGAGAAGCTGGACGCCATCGTGGTCACCAATCTCTGCGTGCCCACCGCCTCGGGCGTGCCGCTGCGGCTGCTGCCCGACGAGATCGACGGCGTGCGCATCGTTGGGATCGACGTGCCGGGCTTCGGCATCCCGACCCATGCCGAGGCCAAGGACGTGCTGGCCGGCGCCATGCTGAACTATGCCCGCCAGGAAGTGCAGGCCGGGCCGGTCGCGGCGCCCGATGGCGGCCGGCAGGAGCTGCCCACCGTCACCCTGCTGGGCGAGATGTTCCCGGCCGACCCGGTGATGATCGGGCGCATGCTGGCGCCGATGGGGCTGGCCGCGGGGCCGGTCGTGCCCTGCCGCGAATGGCGCGAGCTCTATGCCGCACTCGATTGCGGCGCGGTGGCGGCGATCCATCCGTTCTACACCTCGGCCATCCGCGAGTTCGAGGCGGCGGGCCGCCCGGTGCTCGGCTCCGCCCCCGTGGGGGTCGAGGGGACCGCCGACTGGCTGGCCGCGATCGGCGACGCTTTCGGGCTGGCCGCCGACAAGGTGGCCGCGGCGCAGAACGCCTTTGTGCCCGCGGTGCGCGGCGCTCTGGCCGGTGCGCAGATCGACGGCACGGTGACGGTCTCGGGCTACGAGGGCTCGGAACTGCTGGTTGCGCGGCTGCTGATCGAAAGCGGCGCGCGCGTGCCCTATGTCGGAACGGCCTGCCCCAAGACGCGGTTCTCGGCCGCGGATGCGGAGTGGCTGGCGGCGCATGGCGCCAAGGTGGTGTTCCGCGCCTCGCTCGAGGATGACCTCTCGGCGATGGAGGCGATCCGGCCCGACCTGGCCATCGGCACGACGCCGGTCGTGCAGAAGGCCAAGGCGATGGGGATCCCGGCGCTCTACTTCACCAACCTGATCTCGGCACGTCCGCTGATGGGACCGGCCGGGGCCGGCAGCCTGTCGCAGGTGGTCGGCGCGGCCATTGCCGGCAAGGAACGCATGGAGGCCATGCGCGACTTCTTCGAGGACGTGGGCGCGGGCGAGACCGCCGGTGTCTGGGAGGGCGATCCCAACCGCCACCCGGAGTTCCGCGAGCGCTATGCCAAGAAGCTGGAAAAGCAGGCCCGCGCCGCCAAGGCGGAGCAGATGATATGAGGGCTGTTTTCACGGAACATCAGACATGCCGCGAGGCAACGTTTGGCGATGCCGAACGCGCAGCTTTCCCTTCCGGTTGCCACGGTCAGGCGCGTATGCGCCACGCCCGACCTCGGGTGGGCCATGCCGCAGTCAAGACGTCTGCTCTTGAAGGCCCCGTCGCCGCATTCTCGACGACTGTGCCGACAAAAGCCCTCCCGGGTGGGAGGTCGGGCTTGGCGCATGCGCGCCGGGTGGTCGACTTGATCGGCGTTCCGCACGCCTCCGACCCGGAGGTCCGCCCATGCTGATCCAGGACCATGACCGCGCCGGCGGCTACTGGGGTGCCGTCTATGCCTTCACCGCGGTGAAGGGGTTGCAGGTGGTGATCGACGGGCCCGTCGGCTGCGAGAACCTGCCGGTGACCAGCGTGCTGCACTATACCGACGCGCTGCCCCCGCACGAGTTGCCCATCGTGGTTACCGGGCTGGGCGAGGACGAGATGGGCAAGGGCACCGAGGACGCCATGGAACGGGCGTGGAAGGTGCTGGACCCCGCTCTGCCGGCCGTGGTCGTCACCGGCTCCATCGCCGAGATGATCGGCGGCGGCGTGACGCCGCAGGGCACCAATATCCAGCGCTTCCTGCCGCGCACCATCGACGAGGACCAGTGGGAGGCCGCCGACCGCGCCATGACCTGGCTCTTCACCGAGTTCGGCATGACCAAGGGACGGATGCCGAAAGAGGCCAAGCGCGCGGAAGACGCCGCGCCGCGGGTCAACATCCTGGGCCCCATGTATGGCACGTTCAACATGCCCAGCGACCTGGCCGAGATCCGGCGCCTGGTCGAGGGGATCGGCGCCGAGGTCAACATGGTGATGCCGCTGGGCGCCCACCTGGCCGAGATGCGCGGGCTGGTGAATGCCGATGTGAACATCTGCATGTATCGCGAGTTCGGCCGCGGCCTCTGCGAGGTCCTGGGCAAGCCCTACCTGCAGGCGCCGGTGGGCATCGACAGCACCACGAAGTTCCTGCGCACGCTGGGCGAGATGCTGGGGCTCGACCCCGAACCCTTCATCGCGCGCGAGAAACATTCCACGATCAAGCCGGTCTGGGATCTCTGGCGCTCGGTCACGCAGGATTTCTTTGCCACGGCCAGTTTCGGCATCGTCGCGAACGAGACCTATGCCCGCGGCATCCGGCATTTCCTGGAAGGCGACCTGGGCCTGCCCTGCGCCTTTGCCGTGGCCCGGGTGGCCGGCGCCAAGACCGACAATGACGCGGTGCGCAGCCTGCTGGCCGAGCACCGGCCGCTGATCCTGATGGGCTCGATCAACGAGAAGATGTACCTGGCCGAGCTGGCCGCGGGGCACGGGCCGAAACCGGCCTTTATCCCGGCCAGCTTTCCCGGCGCGGCGATCCGGCGGCACACCGGCACGCCCTTCATGGGTTATGCCGGCGCGACCTACCTGCTGCAGGAGGTCTGCAACGGGCTGTTCGACGCGCTGTTCCACATCCTGCCGCTGGGCACCGAGATGGATGCCGCCCCCGCCACGCCGACGCGGCTGCGCCGCGACATGGCCTGGGACGAAGACGCGCAGGCCGAGCTTGACCGGATCGTGGCGGCACATCCCGTGCTGACCCGGATCTCGGCCGCCAAGCAATACCGTGACGCCGCCGAGCAGGCGGCGCTGGACACCGGTGCCGAACGGGTCGGCATCGAAACCGTTCTGTCGGTCGCGCCCGCGGCGCGGCACAGCTCCAAGGAGGCATGACCATGGCCGATTTCACTTCAGACGTTCCGCACCGCGCACCGCGTCGTCGCGGGGCCGAGTTCCACACCTATTTCGTGCTGATCTTCCTGGCCGCGCTGCCCTTCTCGACGGTCCGCTGGGTCGTCGACATCGCGCAGCGTCGGACGCTCAACATGCGCGGGCCGCTGGCCCGGGCCTGGGCCGAGGCCGACCGGATCACGCCGCTTCTTTTCACGGCCTGACAGGGGCCGTTCCCATGTGCCTGCCGGATCCCGGCGGGCCGCAAGCCTGGCCGCCCCCGAGGGGTGGACAGAACCGGCGGGGGGGCAGCCCCCACCAACCCGGCCGCAGGGGGTGCGGCGTCAGCATGACGTTCCGGAGGAAAGTGCATGTCTGAAAATACCGATCTGTCGTTCACAGGTCTGACCGACGAACAAGCCCAGGAGCTGCACTCCGTCTACATGAGTGGCCTCTGGCTGTTCGTTGCGGTCGCAGTGGTTGCCCATCTCGCGACCTACATCTGGGCTCCGTGGTTCTGAGGAAATGGATATGGCGAAGTTCTACAAGATCTGGCTCGTATTCGATCCGCGCCGTGTGTTTGTCGCACAGGGCGTCTTCCTCTTCCTGCTGGCGGTGATGATTCACCTGGTGGTGCTGTCGAACGGTGTGAACTGGTTCGAGAATGCCGCTGCGTCGCGCGCCGCCGCATCTGAGTGAATACGACGGCTTTTCAGCCCAATGAAATTGCTGCGGGCGGCCCGCCCGCCCGCGGCGAACCGGACGATTGAAGGAAGACGGCCTCGCATCGAGCGCCGCCAAACGCGGAGATTAGAAGATGGCATTGCTCAGCTTCGAAAAGAAATATCGCGTCCGCGGGGGGACGCTGATCGGCGGCGATCTGTTCGACTTCTGGGTGGGGCCCTTTTACGTGGGCTTCTTCGGGGTCACGACGGCGTTTTTCGCCCTTCTGGGCACGATCCTGATCTTCTGGGGGGCCGCCCAGCAGGGCACCTACAACCCCTGGCTGATCAACATTGCACCGCCAGACCTGAGCTACGGGCTGGCCATCGCGCCGCTCAACGAGGGCGGGTTGTGGCAATTCATCACCATCTGCGCCACGGCCAGCTTCGTCAGCTGGGCCCTGCGCGAGGTCGAGATCTGCCGCAAGCTGGGCATGGGCTATCACGTGCCCTTCGCCTTCAGCGTGGCGATCTTCGCCTATGTCACGCTGGTCATCTTCCGGCCGCTGCTGATGGGCGCCTGGGGGCACGGCTTTCCCTACGGCATCTTCAGCCATCTCGACTGGGTGTCGAACACCGGCTACGCCTACCTGCATTTCCATTACAACCCGGCCCACATGCTGGCGGTGACGCTGTTCTTCACCACCACGCTGGCGCTGGCGCTGCATGGCGGGCTGATCCTCTCGGCGGCCAATCCCGAGAAGGGCGAGATCATGAAGACGCCCGATCACGAGGACACGTTCTTCCGTGACTTCATCGGCTACTCGGTGGGCACGCTGGGCATTCACCGGCTGGGCTTCCTGCTGGCGATCAATGCCGGCTTCTGGAGCGCGGTCTGCATCATCATCTCGGGCCCGGTCTGGACCAAGGGCTGGCCGGAATGGTGGAACTGGTGGCTCGAGCTGCCGATCTGGGGTCCGATGGCGGGGTTGAGCCAATGAGCGTCGAATATCAGAACATCTTCACCCAGGTGCAGGTCCGCGGACCGGCCGAGATGGGGACCGACGATTACGGCACCCTGATGGAGGAGCGCTCGACCGGGGCGGGGTTCTCGAACCTGCTGGGCTGGTTCGGCAATGCGCAGCTGGGTCCGATCAACCTTGGCATGGCGGGCGTCGTCTCGATCGCGTCGGGCATCGTGTGGCTGAACATCATCGGCTTCAACATGCTGGCGCAGGTCGACTGGTCGATCCCGGAATTCCTGCGGCAGCTGTTCTGGCTGGCGCTGGAGCCGCCCAGCCCCGAATACGGCCTGTCCATCCCGCCGCTGAACGATGGCGGCTGGTACATCATCGCCAGCTTCTTCCTGCTGTTTTCGGTCATGGCCTGGTGGTACCGGTCCTGGCAGCTGGCGGCCGAGCAGAAGATGGGCAAGCACGTCTTCTGGGCCTTCGGCAGCGCCATCTGGCTGTTCCTGGTGCTGGGCCTGTTCCGGCCGGTGCTGATGGGATCGTGGTCCGAGGCGGTGCCCTACGGGATCTTCCCGCATCTCGACTGGACCACGGCCTTCTCGATCCGCTACGGCAACCTCTACTACAACCCGTTCCACTGCCTCTCGATCGTGTTCCTCTATGGTTCGGTCCTGCTCTTCGCCATGCATGGCGCGACGATCCTGGCCGTGACCCGCTATGGCGGCGACCGCGAGCTGGAACAGATCGTCGACCGTGGCACGGCGACCGAGCGCGCCGCCCTGTTCTGGCGCTGGACCATGGGGTTCAACGCCACCATGGAGGGCATTCACCGCTGGGCCTGGTGGTTCGCCGTGCTCACGCCGATCACCGGCGGCATCGGGATCCTGCTGACCGGCACCGTGGTGGACAACTGGTTCATCTGGGCACAGGAGCACAATTTCGCGCCCATGTATGACGGCAGCTACGGCTACGAGGCCTACGGGTCCTATGAAGCCTTCATCGGTCAGGAGTGAGGACGATGCTTCCCAAGTGGTTCAACGACTGGAACAGCAAGAATCCGACCGATATCTACGGCCCCGCGGTGCTCGTGGGGGCCGTGGGGGCGGCGGTCTTCGTGGCGGCGATGCTGGTCAGCTTCGGCCAGCCCTTCGCCACGGACAGCCTGCAGACCGGCCCGCGCGGCACCGGCATGTCGGTGCCCGAGTTCAAGGCCGATCTCGCCACGCCGGATCCCGACCGGGACGAGGTGTTCGAGAACCCGCCCTACATCCCCGAAGAGGGCGAGGAGCTGGCCGGTGACATCTACGAGAACGTGCAGGTGCTGGGCGATCTCACGGATGCCAACTTCAACCGGCTGATGGCCGCCATGACGACCTGGGTCGCGCCCGATCAGGGCTGTGCCTATTGCCACGGCGAGGGCGGGCTGGAGACCTATGGCGAGGACAATCTCTATACCAAGATCGTCGCGCGCCGCATGATCCAGATGACCCAGGCCATCAACGAGGGCTGGGACGGGCACGTGAACGCCAACAAGCAGGTCGGCGTGACCTGTTTCACCTGCCACCGCGGCCAGAACGTGCCCTCGGACATCTGGTTCAAGATCACGCCGGTCGTGCAGGCCATGGATGGCTGGGGCGCGGTGCAGAACCGGGCGACGCTGCGCTCGCAATACACCTCGCTGCCGGCCGACGCGCTCGAGACCTACCTGCTGGATTACGGCATCATCGGGGTGCACAATCTCGACAGCCGCGTCGCCGAAAGCCCGTCCGACCCGGACGTGCCCACCTGGCAGGATGCCGAGCGGACCTTCGCGCTGATGAATTATGTCAGCAACTCGCTGGGCGTGAACTGCGTCTTCTGCCACAACAGCCGCGCCTTCTACGACGGCGCGCAGGTGACGCCGCAATGGGGCACCGAGAGCCTCGGCATCGGCATGGTGCAGGAGATCAACAACGACTACCTCGTGCCGCTGAAGGACGAGTACCCGCCCGAGCGGCTGGGCCCGATCCATGCCGACGCGCCCAAGGCGGCCTGCAAGACCTGCCACAAGGGCTATCAGCAGCCGCTGCAGGGGCTGAACGTGATCCGCGACTGGCCCGAACTGGCCACGACCGGGGCGCCGGTCTACCCCGAGCCCGAAGCCGAGGCCGAGGAGGCCGAGGCCAGCGAATGACGGTCGGGCCGGGATCCGTCGCGATCCCGGCCCGCCGCCGCCGAGACTTCCGGCCCTTGCAGTCTCATGGGGGCCGGGAGCAGGGGGGGACACCCCCGAACCTTCCTGTTGGCGACAGGAGCAAGGCACCACGCGAAACCCCTTCGTGTCGCGTGGTGCCGCCGCCGCCACCCTCTGCCCGGAACGGGCCGGACCCCCGGGCACCCTGTGCAGCCATGCCGCGCTGCGTCTGAAGGAGCCCTGCCATGACCCGTCCCCTGACGCCCACGCTCGACCGCATCGCCGGCCCCGCGGATTTGCGTGCGCTGGATGACCGAACGCTGGCGCGGCTCGCGGGCGAATTGCGGCAGGAGGTGATCTCGGCCGTGTCGCAGACCGGCGGGCATCTCGGCTCGTCGCTCGGCGTGGTCGAGCTGAGCGTGGCGATCCACGCGGTCTTCAACACCCCTTTCGACAAGCTGGTCTGGGACGTGGGCCACCAGTGCTACCCGCACAAGGTGCTGACCGGGCGGCGCGACCGCATCCGCACCCTGCGCCAGAAGGACGGGCTGTCGGGCTTCACCAAGCGCGACGAGAGCGCGCATGACCCGTTCGGCGCGGCGCACAGCTCGACCTCGATCTCGGCGGCGTTGGGGTTCGCGGTGGGGCGCGACATGGGCCGGCCCACCGGTGACGCGATCGCGGTGATCGGGGACGGCGCGATCAGCGCCGGCATGGCCTACGAGGCGCTGAACAATGCGGGCCACGAGGGGCGGCGGCTCTTCGTGATCCTGAACGACAACGAGATGTCCATCGCCCCGCCGGTGGGCGCGATGTCGAGCTACCTGTCGCGGCTCTATGCCACCGGCCCCATGGTGCAGATGAAATCGCTGGCCGAGGGTTTCGAGTCGATGATGCCGCCGCCCATGCGCGACGGCGCACGCCGCGCCCGGCAGCTGGTGACGGGGCAGGGGGCCGGCACGCTGTTCGACGAGCTGGGTTTCGACTACATGGGCCCGATCGACGGCCACGACATGGGCCAGCTGCTGACCGTGCTGCGCGCCGCGCGCACCCGCGCCATCGGGCCGGTGCTGATCCATTGCTGCACCGTCAAGGGCAAGGGCTATCGCCCGGCCGAGACGGCTGATTGCAAGTATCACGGCGTGGCCAAGTTTGACGTGGCCACCGGCACGCAGGCCAAGGGCACGCCCAACGCGCCCAGCTATACCAGCGTCTTCGGCAAGGCCCTGACCGAGGAGGCCGCGCGCGATCCCGACATCGTCGCGGTCACCGCGGCCATGCCGTCTGGTACCGGCGTGCATATCATGGCCGAGAGATTTCCCGGCCGCGTCTTCGACGTGGGCATCGCCGAGCAGCACGGGGTGACCTTTGCCGCCGGCATGGCGGCCGCCGGGCTCAAGCCCTTCTGCGCGATCTATTCGACCTTCCTGCAGCGCGGCTATGACCAGGTGGTGCATGACGTGGCCCTGCAGGGCCTGCCGGTGCGCTTCGCCATCGATCGCGCGGGGCTCGTGGGCGCTGACGGCGCCACCCATGCCGGCGCCTATGACATCGCCTACCTGTCGAACCTGCCCGGCTTCACCGTGATGGCCGCGGCCGACGAGGCCGAGCTGATGCACATGGTGGCCACCGCCGCCGCGCATGAGGCCGGGCCGATCGCCTTCCGCTACCCGCGCGGCGCGGGCACCGGCGTGGCCCTGCCGGAACGGGGCGAGGCGCTGCCCATCGGACGGGGCCGGGTGCTGCGCGAGGGCAGCACGCTCGCGCTGCTCAGCTACGGCACGCTGCTCGCCGAGGCGCAGGAGGCCGCCGCCATGCTCGAGGCCGAGGGGATCAGCGTCACCGTGGCCGATGCGCGCTTTGCCAAGCCGTTGGACCGCGACCTGCTGACCCAGCTCGCGCGGCACCACGAGGGGTTGATCACGCTGGAGACCGGGGCCGAGGGCGGCTTCGGCTCGGTCGTGCTGCACGCGCTGGCGCGGGGCGGGCTGCTGGATGCCGGGCTGAAGATCCGCCCCATGACGCTGCCCGACCGCGTCATCCACCAGGCCAGCCCCGCCCAGATGTACGAAGAGGCCGGCCTGACCGCCGAGACCATCCGCACCACCGCCCGCCGCCTGCTGGACCGCGAAGCCGGCCTCATCAGCCTGCCGGGTCGGGCGTGAACGGGGGCGCTTCCCGGGCATTAAAAATCGCGGTGTGAAAGTCGCGGTCGATGGGGTTAATCGCGTCCGCACCATCGGCGGCCTCCATCACCTCCAACCGCCGGTTCAGCTGCCGCAGCCGGGCAATCAGCTCAGGCGTTGCCTTTTCGGCAGCGAGCCGCACCGCCTGCTCTTCGAGGATGCGGCGGACCCCAAAGATCTCACGCAGCCGCTTTTCGTCGATCTCGCTGACCTTGATCGAATGGTGCTTGTGGCGGTCGACGATGCCGTTGCCCATCATGACCAGCACCGCCTCGCGGATCGGTGTGACGCCTAGGCCGAGGTCTTCGGCGATCTGCCGCTGGCTGATGATCCGACCGGGTTTGTAAAGCCCTGTTTCAATGGCGTTACGGATCGCGATTTCCGCCACCTCACGCTTGGTGAGCTGTTCGGGAACGGAAGCAGGTCGCGGTGAATTCATGGCTTGGGGTCCGGGCAAATCGTGGGACGAAGAATATGGAGTATCCGTCGGGTTGGGAACACCTTGGTCGGCTCTGTCAGGGTGTTTTCGATGTTTGACAAGCAGATGGGGTGACCCACGGTTACGCGGCTTCGCGTCGAGCGCTTCGACTGACGTCTTCCTGTTGCAGCCGATACCTTCCGCTTCAAGAAGCGATACCGCCCTGCGGGCGTTGGTCCGACAAATGAAGCAGGGCGTCCATGACCGGGGAGGTCTCCCGGATTGCGATGGTCCCGCGTGCCGGGGCAGATCGGGCAAAGCGTGCATCGGCATCTGGGCCGGGCCAGCCAGTGGGGGCGGATCAGGCCTGGGCCTTGACGCGCGTCCATCGAGACCCGTCAGATTGCAGGCGTCACGCGACCGAGAAATCTCCGGCGCCGTTTCCTTGCGGCCTTCGGCGCGCGGGGTCGAATTTGTCAGAAATCGGCAATCTGGCTGTCAAGGACCTGTTACAGGCGTCGCTTAATTCAAGGCGCGCACACGTGTGCTCACGCCCTTTTTCATTCCTATCTCAGATCGGGACACTGCAATGACCATTCTGCGTAACATCCTCGCCTCGACCGCGCTGGTCTGTGCCGGCACCGCCGCGCTGGCCGAAGACGTCACCATCACCGTTTGGGCCGGCGGCTCGAACGAGGCCGACAGCTACCGGATGGATGCCATCGAGCTGGCGGCCGACATGCTGATGCGCGAGCGCGCCATCGAAGGCGAAGAGCTCAACATCACCGTCGAGAAGAAACGCGATTTCGGCGGCTGGGACGATTTCAAGCAGGCCGTGACGCTGGCGGCCGAGGCCGGCACGGCGCCGAACATCGTCGTCACCTCGCATCTGGACATCGCGCCCTGGTCGCAGGCCGGACTGATCGTTCCGGTCGAGGATTACCTCGACATGGACGCCTGGCCGCTGAACGACATCTACGACAACCTGATGGAAATCGCCGCCTTCGACGGCATTCAGTGGGGGCTGCCGCAGGATGCCGAGAGCCGGCCGTTCTTCTTCTGGAAAGAGACCATGCGCGGCATCGGCTATACCGACCAGCAGATCGCCGAACTGCCCGCAAAGGTTGCCGCCGGTGAATACACGCTGGCCAACGTGCTCGAGGATGCCAAGAAGGCCGTGGATGCCGGTCTGGTCGAGGAAGGCTATGGCTTCTATCCGCGCGTCTCGAACGGCCCGGACTACGCCCAGTTCTACCAGTCCTTCGGCGGCGTGCTGCAGGACCCCGACACCGGCAAGCTGGTGCTGGACAAGGCCGCGATGGAAGCGATGTATCAGTTCTTCGTCGATTGCGTCGAAGCCGGCGTGACCCGCAAGAACCATATCGGCACGGATTGGGGCCAGTGGTACAACGAGGTCGCCAACGGCAAGGCTGCGCTCTGGCATGGCGGCACCTGGCACTTTGCCCGCTACACCGGCAAGGAAGGCAATGACGATTTTTTCGGCACGATCGAGTTCTCGCTGATCCCCGCCGGCAACGCGGACGGCCGCGCGAACACGATCACCCATCCGCTGGTGTACCTGATCACCGACCAGGCCGAGGATGATCTGGAAGACATCGCCGCGCAGCTGGTCAAGATCGCCTCGGAGCCGCGGATGAACGCGCTGCACGCGATCAAGTCGGCCCATCTGGGCATCACCCATCAGCAGTCGAATATCGAGCTCTATGCAAATGACCTCTGGGCGTCCGAGGCCACAGAGCGCCTGCTCGGCACGGCCAATGCCCAGCCGAACCACGTCCAGTACGGTGCCTTCTCCGAGACCATGTGGAAGGGGCTCGAAGCGGCCTGGACCGGCGTCAAGTCGCCGGCCGACGCGGTTGCCGAGGTCGAGGCCGAGTTGAAGGCCAAGCTGGGCGACGAACTGATCGTTCGCTGAGATCGACGCAAGAGGGGGCGGTGCGCCGCCCCCTTCCTCTCGCCAAACGGAGGCGGCTCATGAAACGCATGAACTGGCTCGGGCTCGGATTTCTCGCGCCCGCATTGCTCGTCATCGCCCTGTTCTTCCTTGCGCCTGTCATCATGACCGGGTTCTTCGCCTTCACCAACATGAGTACGGCGACCGGGATCACGGGCGGCGACTACATGCTGAACAAGAGCGCCCTGCGCGCGCTTGGCGATGCGGGTCTGCCCGACGCGACACTCGAAAAGCTCGAAGATGCCGGCTACGCGGTCGACGAAAAGGGGCTCGCCGCACTTGCGGCACAGATCGACCAGGAGACCGCCGACGAGTTCGCAAGGCTGCATGGCGGCGAGAGCTTTGCCACGCGCCGCGATGTCGAGCGCGCGCTGAAGGACCTGCGTCAGAACCGCATCCGCAAGACGAGGGACCGCAAGGCGGCGGCCGAACTGTTCAAACGGTCTGTCCTGAACGAACGCTTTGGCACCGAGGCCGAATTCCGTGCCGCCCTCACTGCGGGCGGCATCGCCCCGCGGGATCACGACCAGATCACCGCGCAGGCCTATACCGGTTGGGTCTGGACGACCGAGAACGTCGAGCTGCTCTTCACCCTGCCATCCACGTGGCGCTATGCCGCCAACACTGCGATCTACGTCGCCTTCACCCTGAGCTTCAACGTGGGCTTCGGGCTGTTCCTCGCAATCTCGACCTTCTACCTTCCGGCCGCCCAGGCGGCGACCTTTCGTGCCATCTGGTTCCTGCCGCGCATCCTGCCGCCCGTGCTCTACGTGCTGATGTGGAAATGGTTCACCTGGGACACCGGGTTCCTGTCCACCGTCACCGGCTGGTTCGGCATGAGCCCGAAGAACTGGATGCTGGACAGCCCCACCCATGCCTGGACGACCATCGTGCTCATCAACGGCTTTGTCGGCGCGTCGATGGGGATGATCCTCTTTGCCTCGGCCATACGGGCGATTCCGGCGTCGATGCTGCACGCCTCCGAGGTGGACGGGGCGAACCGCTGGCAACAGGTGCGCTACATCATCCTGCCGCAGCTGCGCTGGCCGATCCTGTTCACCACTGCCTACCAGACGCTCTCGCTGCTGACCTCGTTCGAGTACATCCTGCTGGCCACCGATGGAGGGCCGGGGCGCGCGACCGAGGTCTGGGCGCTGGCCGCCTATCACACCGCGCTGAACAATTACGGCGGCAACCTGCAATACGGTCTGGGCGCGGCCTTTGCGCTGGTGCTGGTGATCATCGGCATCCTCGCGAGCCTCTTCTACCTGCGCCTGTTCAACTTCCGCCAGCTTGTCGGCAAGCCGCTGATCGAGGGATAAGCCAATGCGACACAATTACCGGAACTGGCCGATCCTGCTTGTCCTCGGCATCTTCTCCACGCCGCTGCTGATCATGCTGGTCTTCCAGGTCGTCGACAGCTTCACGCTGAAACAGCCCGGCTCGCTGATCCCCAGCGGCTTCACGCTCGAGCATTTCCGCTTCCTCTGGGAGGAGCTGGACACCGGCCGCGCCGGCATCTGGCGGGTGACGCTCAACACCTTCATCTTCGCGACCACGACGGCCACGGTCGTCACTGCCATCGCGCTGACCGCCGGCTATGCGCTCTCGCGGCTCAACTTCCCGGCCCGGGGGTTCTTTCTTGCCGGTCTGATCGTGCTGCATGCCTTTCCGACGGTGACGCTCATCATCGCGATCTTCCTGATCCTGCAGATCCTCGGCCTGTATGACACGCTGATCGGCGTCATCATCGTCAAGACGGCGCTGGAACTTCCCTTCGGCATCTGGATCATGAAAGGCTTCTACGACACGGTCCCGTGGGAGATCGAGATGGCCGGCGTGCAGGACGGCGCCTCGCGCCTGCGCGTCTGGTGGCAGCTGGTCCTGCCGCAGGTGCAGCCCGGGCTGATGGCGATCCTGATCTTCTCCTTTCTCTCCGGCTGGTCCGAATTCATCCTGCCGCTTGTCCTCGCGCCCGGTTCCGATGCGCAGGTGCTGGCGACCTACATGCAGGCGCTGATCCTCGACGACACCAAGGCCGATTTCGACCTCTTCAAGGCGGTGGGCCTGTTCTACGCCCTGCCGGTGGTCGTCATCTACGTGATCTTCCAGAACAAACTCATGAACATCTACGGCGGAGGTTCAAAGGGCTGATGCAACTCGACCTGATCGGTTTCACGAAACGTTTCGACGGCACCCCTGTTGTCAGCGGCATGGACCTCTCTGTCGCCAGCGGCGAGATGATCGCGCTGCTCGGCCCCTCGGGCTGCGGCAAGTCCACCACGCTCTTCGCGATCTGCGGCATCCACCGGATCGACGAGGGGCGGCTGATGTTCGGCGAGCGCGACGTGTCCGGACTGCCCTCGCAACGCCGCAATGTTGGCGTCGTGTTCCAGAACTACGCGCTCTATCCGCACATGTCGGTCTTCGACAATATCGCCTTCCCGCTGAAGGTGCAGAAAGCCGACAAGGACCAGATCCGACGCCGCGTGGGCGAAATGGCCGAGCTCGTCCATATCGAGACGCTGCTGGACCGGCGTCCGGCGCAGCTTTCGGGCGGGCAGCAGCAGCGGGTGGCGCTGGCGCGTGCGCTGGTGCGCAACCCCGATGTGCTTCTGCTGGACGAGCCGCTGGCCAATCTCGACGCCAAGCTGCGGTTGGAGATGCGCTCCGAGATCCGCCGAATCCAGCAGGAAACGGGGCTCACGGCGATCCTTGTCACCCATGACCAGGTCGAGGCCATGTCCATGTGCGACCGGATCGCGCTGATGAACAACGGCCGGATCGTCCAGATCGACGGGCCGACCCGGATGTATCGCGACCCGATGGACAAGTTCGTCGCGAGCTTTCTCGGCAATCCGCCGATCTCCTTCGTCACGCCGGAGGATCTGCCATGCTTCGGCGCCCCGAAGGCCTGCGCCGAGATCGGTCTGCGCCCCGAGCATGTGGGCCCGCAATTCGGCACCGGCCTGACGGGCGAGGTGCGGTTCGTCGAGACACAGGGCCGCGAGGATCTCTTCGACATAGCGCTGCCGTCGGGCCGGATGATCCGCTCGGTCCAGCCTGCCGGCTCGGGATTGCGGCCCGGTCAGACGGTCGACTGGGGCTATGACGCTGCCGAACTTCTCTGTTTCGATCGCCAGGAGGTACGGCTGTGAGCGACTGGCTGACCCCCTCCCGCCCGTATTCCATCGCCCATCGCGGCGCCTCTGCCTATGCCGCCGATTGCAGCCTTGCCGCCTACGAGAAGGCGGCGCGGCTTGGCGCCGATTTCTGGGAGGTCGATATCCGCTCTGCCGCCTGCGGCACGCTGATCACCTATCACGACGCGGCCCTGCCGGACGGCAAGAGGCTCCGCGACCTGACTGCCGAGCAGATCGCGACCGAAGCGCGGGCCCAGAATGTCCCCGCCGTTCCCTTCCTGTCGGTCGTGGCGTTGGCCGTCGAGACGGGGGCGGGAATTTACGCCGATATCAAGGATCGGGAGGCCACGATCCCGGTCATGAAGGCGCTCAGGGCGCATGGTGTCGAACGGGCCATACTCGGCGCGTTCGACCCGGCCTCTGCCGAGATGCTCGATGCCGCCCAATGTCCCTATCCCCGCGCGGTCCTCGTTCCGCTTGGTGCGGAGCCGTTCGAATATGCCAAGGGGGCCGATATCATCCATCTCTGCTGGGAGCGCATGGAGCGCCCGCAGGACGCGCTGACGCCGGAGTTCTTCGACGAATGCCGGAAGCGGGGTCAGAAGGTGGTGCTGTGGCACGAGGAGGACCCGGACCGGATGGCCGTCCTGTGCAAGCTGCCCGTGCTCGGCATCTGCTCGGACCGGCCCGAGCTTGTCCATCCGTTCCGGCCGCCCGCCGAATGGCCCGTCGAGATCACCTGCCATCGCGGGGCCTGCGAGTTCGCGCCCGAGAACACGCTTCCGTCGACGCATTGCGCCTTTGCCGCGGGCTTCCATTATGTCGAGCTGGACCTGCGTTCGAGTGCCGACGGCCGTGTCTATGTCTTCCACGATGACGAGTTGAGCCGCTGCACCGACGGGCGCGGCTCGTCCACATGGTACGATTTCGAGCATCTGCGCGCCCTCGATGCCGGCAGTCATTTCGACCCGTTCTTTGCCGGCGAGAGGATCCCCGAATTCGCCGAGATCCTCGACATTGCGAAACGCTACGGCGGGCAGCTCTATGTCGAGTTGAAGGATGCCGACCCGGCAGCCACGCTGGCCGCGATCAACGCCGCCGGCATGTTGGAGCGCTGTTTCTTCTGGGCCTACGACCTGCACCGGTTGAACGCGCTGCGCGCGCTCTGCCCCCAAGCGCGGCTGTCGGTGCGGCTGCAGGACGTGCCCTCGCTGGAGGCGGCCCGCGCGTTCAACCCCGAGATTATCGAGTTCACCCTGCAGGACGACCTGACGCAGATTGCCACCTGCCGTGACCTGGGGCTACGCTCGATGCTCGCCTACATGGGCAACAAGCGCACGCATTTCGAACAGATCGCCACCCACCGACCGGATATCGTCAACCTGCATTTCCCCTTTCTCTTCCGGGACTTCCTGGCCGAAAAGTTCCCCGCACATGCCTGACACGCCCCGCAAGCCCACGTCTTTCGACGTCGCCAGACGGGCCGGCGTGCACCGCAGCCAGGTCAGCCGGGCGCTTTCCGGTCAGGGGCGGATGTCGGAGGAGACGCGCAAGAAGGTGATCGAGGCGGCGCGGGAACTGGGCTACCGGGTGAACTTCCTCGCCCGCTCCCTGCAGTCCAGCACTTCCGGGCTTGTCGGTCTCGTGGCCTCGCGGCTCGACACGCCCTACCGCGCGATACAGGTCCGGGCCGCATCACGCGAGCTGCTCTCGCATGGCTTCACCCCGATCCTGCTGACGACCGAGGGCGGCGAGGACAATACCGGCCTCGTCGAGCGGCTGCTGAACTATTCGGTCTCGGGGATGATGATAACCTCGGGTACGCCGTCGAGCGGCATCATCGAGGAATGCGCCAGCCTCAAGGTGCCGGTCGTGCTGATCAACCGCGACCCGACCCTAGAAGGGGCCGACAGGGTGCTGATCGACATCGAGGCCTCGGGGCGCATGGCCTTCGACATGCTGCACGAACGCGGGGGGCAGCGCTTTGCCGTGCTGCAACCGCGGGATCGGACCTATTCCGTGCTGGGACGGGCCCGGGCCTTCGCCGCCTGTTGCCGGGGCGGGGTCGACATCATCGAGATCGAGAACCAGACCTACGAGGCCGGGCTTGCCGCCGCCGACAGTTTCCTGCGGCAGAGCCGCGCCGACTCGGTTTTCTGCACCACGGATCTGATTGCCCTGGGCTTTCTTGACGGGCTGCGCCTGCGGCATGGCGTTTCGGTCCCGGGCGAGGTTCAGGTGCTGGGCTTCGACGACATTCCGCAGGCCGGCTGGCTGTCCAACAGCCTGTCGACCATTCACCAATCCTCGGAAGCCGCTGCCGTCGAGGCCGTCAAGCTGATCCTGAAACGCATCGCCGATCCGTCGCGGCCTTTCGAAACAGGACGTATCCGGATCGCGCCGGTCCACCGCGCCACCACGAGGGGAGAGCCGTCATGACACCGGATCGGATCCTGGACTTCGCGGCCGAACTGGCAGAGGAGGCCGGGCGGCTGGCGCAGGCGTTGCGCAAGGATGCGCCGGCGGATTTCGTCTCGGCAAAGGGCGAGATGGATTTCGTCACGGCGGCCGACCGGACGGTCGAAAGCCTGATCCGCCAGCGCATCGCCGCCGCGTTTCCCGGCGAGACGGTGCTCGGAGAGGAAGAGGGCGGCGCAGCATCCGAGCTGTTCTGGGTTGTCGATCCCATCGACGGGACGACCAATTACCTCAAGGGCCTGCCCGACTGGGGCGTCAGCATCGCCCGTGTCGAGGGCGGCAAGATCACCCACGGGGTGACGGCCTGCCCGGATCTTGCGCTGTTGGCACAGGCGGTGCGCGGCGGTGGCGCATTTCTCGGGGGCGTGCCGATGGCGGCCGTCTTGGACCACCCCGTCGCCATCGTGCAACTCGGCTACTCGACGCGGACCGACCTTGCGCGACATCTCGACCAGCTGAAATGGATCATGTCGCAGGGTGCCGATTACCGGCGCAGCGGTGCGGCCTGCATCGGACTGCTGAACGTGGCGGCGGGCCGGTCGGATGCCTATTACGAAAGACATCTCAACCTGTGGGACGCCGCCGCGGGCCTGCTGCTCGTCTCCGAAGCGGGCGGCACCTGCATGCATGACGATCTCTTGCGGTTCGCGCGAGAGGGCAGCGAAGTGCTCGCACTGGGCGCCTCGGCCTGGGTCGATCGCGTCGATTGGACGGCGTTCCGCGCAGGCGACGATCGCACGTGACCGCGCCCCTCATCCCCCGCGCGCGCGGGTTAGTCCTGTCGAGGATCTGACGGTCATCCGGGTGATGGTGAGAGACCCGACCCGTTGGGGTGCCAGCTCTCTCCGCAGCAGCCGCCTGACGGTCAACTCCCGATGCGCGGCTTCCCGTTCGGGCTTGTCTGTGGCGCTTCGGGGTCGGCCCAGCTGACGCGCAGGCTCACGCTGCAGCGACCGTCGACGCGCTCGCCCTTCAACCGCAGGGTCATCAGCTCTGCCGGCTGCAGCACCAACTCCTCCTCGTCATCGCCAAGGGTCATCTCGCCCTTGGCAAACCCTTTCGACAGCGCGGTCAGCAATGTCTTGATCGTCTTGGCGTCCTGCAGGGACTCGTGGGAAAAACGCCTGTCATTGCTCATCGGGGGTCCTTGCCAAGCTGTCAGTGCGCGGCCAGACGCTCGGGGGCGAAATGCTTGGCGCGCGGATGGTCGCAGCTCAGACCGATCACATCCCCGGAGGGAAAGATCAAGGTCGCGCCGGCCCCGATGCCGTCCAGCCCTTCGAGTGCGCGAGAGGCACGGTCCAGCGTGATGTCGGCCTCGAGATGCAGCAGACCCTGCTTGGCCAGCAGGCGCTGACCGGCGTGATTGTTCACGTGACCCTGCACCACCATGTGCAGCCCGGCCCGGTTCAGGGTCTCGACACCGGCTGCGGTCAGGGCACAGTCGGAGGCGCGATATTTCGTGCGCACGAGGTTGGCGAGCGGACCGAAATAGAACCCGGGCGCGGCACTCTCGGCGGCACGGGCATAGGCCGCGTTCACCGCATCGACACCGTCGCGCACCAGCGCCACCGCCATCTCGTCGCACAGACCCGCATGGACAAAGAGCAGCGAGCCAGACCGCGCCACGACCTGCATCCGGTCGAAGAACCACGCGTAATGCCCGCCCGCCTCGAGGAAGATGTCGTGGCATTTCAGCAGCGCGGCCAGAAGCTCGCGGTGGCTCAGGCCGATGCGGGCGCGGTCCCGCTCGAACTTGGCGTGCTTCTGCTCGAGCTTGCGGATTTCCCGGGCGATGACCTCGGGACGCAGCTCCTTGCGCGCGGCCCTGGCAAAGCGGTCGGACCAGTCCGGGCCCGGCATGAGGCGGGCCTTGCAGGCGGCCTCCGACGGCAGGGCGGCCATGTGATCGGGCGTGACGAAACGGTGCAGGACCTCGCGCAGGGCAGGCAAGATCTTGCGGCCCATGCGCACGAAAAGATGTTCGGTGAGCGCCGTGCGCGACCCGCGGACGGACCCGATCGCCAGGCGCATGCGCAGGTCATGATTGCCCGCCAGGATGGTGACCTCTGCCCCCGTGTTCAGCACCTCGGCAATGGCATCCAGAAGCGCGAGGTTGCTTGGCCCCTTGTCCAGCGTGTCGCCGCCCAGCACGATCCGCGCCTTGCGGCCGAACGGGGTGAGCGCGATCCGCCCGTGGTTACGATGGATGGCCCCTGCGGCGATGAGCGAGCGCAGGAAGCCCTCGGCATCGGCATGGGGATCCGAGACGAAGACCACCGGACGCTCGGGCCAATGCCAGCCGCCATGGCTGCGGGCGCGCGTCAGGCACTCTGCCACGGGACGGGCGGTGGCGTCTGCCCAGGGCTCAAGCGCCCGGGGCAGGTTCGCGGTGCCGGCATCGCTGTCGAGGATCGGGGGCAGCACGGGATCCGTCGCGGTGAGGTTTCCAAGATCGTCCATGCCGGCTCCCCCATGACGCTTGCAGGGTCAATCCTTCGGGTCGGATTGCGGTTCCCTGATTTTCCACGCACCTGCCATGTGGCGCCATCTACCATCCGCTCCATGACAGATCAGTGACGGTCGGGCATGAAACATGGAAAACCGCGCGATCTGATCGCGGGTCAGCAGCCCGAGGTGGTAGCAGGCATGGCGGAAGGACGCGCCATGGCCGACATGGATCGTCACGCTGCCCGGCTGGCCGGCCTGCTCCAGATGGGTCGCGACCCGCGCCCCGGCCATCATCAGGCTCTCGGCCCCTTCGAGGGGCAGGCAGTAGTCGCTGTCGGACTTCCAGCCAACGGGCGGCGGCGCATGGCGCGGATCCGCGGCCAGCGCCTCCTCGATCTGCGCCACGGTCAGGTTCGCGGCAGAGCCCAGCCCCCGCTCGGCCAGGGCAGAGGTCTGGCGCAGTTCGGCGATCTCGTGGCCAAGGGCGCGCAGACCCTCGGCAAGGGCTTGCGCCGTCTGCCACGCCCGAAGCTGGCGCGAGCTATGGATCACCGGCGCCAGGGCCAGCCCATGGTCCTGCAGCATGTCGTGCAGGAGCTGCGCCCCGTCCCGCGCCTGCTGCAAACCTGCATCGGTCAGGGCCCAGGGCTGGCGGGCCGAGGGCACGCCCGCCTGTTGGTGATACGCCCCGTGGCGGAAGACGGCATGGTAGCGCTCAGTCATGAAACAGCCCCGCGCCGGCCTTCGCGATGGCGTCAAAGTCGATCCGGCCAGACACCTCGCACACGGTCACGTCAGACAGCGCGGCACGGTAGGGCGCGGGATCCGGCGTGTTGCCGTTCGGCTCGAACGCACCGGAAGGGTGTTGGTAGAACGGGCCGGGGCTTTTCATGATCGCGCTCAGAAGATCCGGCCGGTCGGCCAGCGTGACCGGGGTCACGCGCGTGGCCTGCTTGGTGTCATGCGACCAGTTCAGCACCCAGAAATCGGTCAACGGCCCGTCAAGGCGCATCCGGCCGGGGCCGTAGATCTCGGGGATGATCAGGTCGTGCTTGTCCTCCAGCGCCCAGAGCTCGTCCGGCGGCAGGGCGCGCAGCTCCGCCTTGCGGGTCTCGGAGAGCATTCCGTGCAGGCGCGGATTGCCGAGGATCGTGCCGGGGTTGATGCGCGGATGCTTGGGGATGCCAAGCGCGCGGGCCGGGTCGCCCTTGATCAGAACCCGGTCATTGGACAGGAACCGCGTGCCGGGCAGCTCCATCATGCGCAGGATCGAGGTGGACTTGCCCCCGCCCGACAGGCCCGAGATCGCAAGCGTGCGCGCCCCGTCCGTCACCGCCGCGGCATGGGCCAGCTGCCAGCCCGCGCGCAGGCAGGCGTTCAACACCTGCGTGTTGATGAAGTTGATGACGGTGCTCTCATTCGCTTCCAGCGGACCCAGCGCAATGGCCACGCCCGGCGCCTGCACGAAGGTCACGCCGCTCCGGACCTTGCGGATCAGCCGCGCAGTGTCGAGATCGACAATCGCATCCTTGCGCCCGCTCTTGCCCCCTTCACGTTGCCAATCCGTCCAGGACAGGTTCCCGGGCAGGCACTGGCCTTCCAGCAGGTGAACCCGTGCGCCGCCTTCCGGCGCACCGACCGTCTCGCCAAAATAGGCGATCAGGCGGCTGCGCAGCGGCTCGGGCGCGTGGATGCTCAGCGCCACATGGCCCACGCGCAGGCCGAACGGCGCATCGCCGGCCGCCGAGAGGTCAAGATGGTCGAGTATGTCGGACAGCGTCATGTCGAGACCTGCGTCAGAACGTGATTGGCCACCAGCGCCGCCGCGTCGATGCCGCAGCCCTTCTGCGCACCGGAATAGCCGCCAAAGGCGGACACCTCGAAGACGATGGGCCCGTCGGGTGTCAGCGCGATGTCCACCGTGGTGAAGGTCAGACCGAAGGGCGCCTGCGCACGGCGGCCCAGGTCGATCAGCTCCGGCGAGGGGTCGAAGGGCGCGTATTTTCCCCCCGAATGAATCGTCGTGTTCCACGCGCCGGTCTGGCTGACGCGGGCATAGGTGCAGACATAGTCGCCATCCAGGAAGACCATGCCCAGATCCTCGCCCGACAGGTCGGCCTTCTGCTGGACATACATCACCGGGTTCGCGGCCTTGAAGGCGGCGATCTGCGTCTCGGCGTCCGGCGCCCCGGCCTCGAGCAGCACCATGCCGCGCGCCTTGGTGGAGAAGAGCGGCTTGAACACCGCTGCCCCGAAACGCTCCAGCGCCTCGCGCGCCGCGCCCACATCCTCGGTGATGACGGTCCTGGGCATCGGGATGCCCGCGTTGCGCAGGGTCACCGTGCAGGCGAGGCGGTCCATCAGCCGGATGACGGCTTCGGCCGGCGAGAAGACGCGCACCCCGGCGGCCTCGGCCACGCGCAGCATCTCCAGCCGGTCGAGCGCATCAGCACTGTATTCTTCGGCCGCCTTTTTCAGCACCAGCCCGTCAAGCTGGCACAGATCCACACCGTCACAGAGCAGCCGCCCCTGATCAAGGTCGAGCATGGCCCGCCCCATGTCGATCACCTGGCGGTATCCGGTGCGGTCGGCAAAAGCGTCGGCAAGGGTCTCGGTCGACCATTTTCCCGGGGTGCCGATCACCCCGATACGTCTAGTCATGAAACAGGTCCTTCACGGGAAGCTTGAACCGCGCCTCGCGCCCCTCGGGCACGGCCAGCGCGGTTTCGAGGATATACCGTGCGCGCAGGAGCATCCGGCGCGCATGATCCGCATCGACCACGAAGCGGGTCGAGCTGGCAAAGCTGCGGGCCAGCCCCAGTGCGAGGCGATAGTGATAGGTGCCGTCCTTCTGCCGCCTTGCAAATTTCTCGGCCATCTCGTGCATGGCCACGGCAACCCCGGCAATGCGCGCGCGCGTGGCGGCGTCCAGCACCTGCAACCGGTAATTGGACACCATGAAAACCGACACGTCCTGCACGTAATCCATGTAGCGCGAGCGGTGCAGGTCGATGAACCGGATCTTCGCGGCGACCGGATCGTAGATCACGTTGTCGAGGTTGAAATCGCCGTGGATGTAGACCGAGAAGGGCGCGGGCAGCGCGGCTTCGCGGGCCTGGGCGCGGTCGATCAGCGCGGGCAGGCCCGGCAGTAGCACGCCATTGATCGTCTGCGCGCCGGGCACCAGCCGGGGGTGCAACCGGATGACATCCTTCATCCGCTTCGCCAGCTGCTCCATCGCGGCCATCTGCGCGGGCTCGTCCGTCAGCGTCGTCCGCCAGATATCGCGCACGGTCTTGTGCAGCGCCTTCTGCGCAGTGGCGAGCGCCGCGTCGCTGCCCCCCAGAACGATATCCTCGAAGGTCTCGCCATCGAGATGTTCGATCAGCAGCGCGGCGGACTGGCCGTTCTTTTCATAGGACAGGATCTCCGGCGCGAGACCGGGATAGACCGAGTTCCAGCTTTTCACGCCGACGCGCTCTTCCTTGACCTTGCGCTTGTCGCCATCCTTGAAGACCGCCGCCACCGAGCGCCCCTTGCGATCGCGCATCTCGACGCTGGAGATGGCCGAGCCGGAGCGGGTCTCGGCCAGCGGCTTCAGGCTGATCTCGTCATCCTCGTCGCCCGCGACACCGGCCAGCACGCTGCGCAGGGTGAAGTAGCGCTCGAACTGCACGGTCTGGCCGATATTGATCGACAGAAGCGCCTCGGAGATCGCCTCCAGCGCCTCGCCCATGCGCGAGACCTCGTTCAGCGCAAGCAGCGCATAGGCGAGATCCTCGGTGTGCTTCGTCTCGGCCATGTCGCGGGTGTAGGTGCGGAACAGCCGGTCGTGGAACGTGTCGATCTCGCCGCGCGCCTGTCCGATCCGGACCGCCAGCCGGCTGTCCTGGCCGTCAAGCGCCTCCTGGATGCAGGCGACCGTCTTGCGCACCAGCGTCAGCGGCGCCACGTAGGTGTCGGCGCGCAGCAGCTTGATCTTCCGGGTCTTCTCGGCCTGGTCCACGGCCCGCCGCCCGAGCCGTGACAAAAGGTCGAGGTTGCGCGCCACCGTGTCGATGCCCTGCAGGCGCAGGCGCCGCGCCTCGTCGGATTTCTTGCGCAGCATCGCGGCAAGGCAGGCCTTGCGCACCCGCCCGGCAAGGTTGCTCGAATACCCGGCGCGCTGGATCAGCTGCGCCGCCACCGCACTTTGCGGCGCGCCGAAATAGGTGACCAGGCGGGCCAGCTGACCGTCCAGCTCGGCGAGCAGGAAGGACATGTTCTCCGTGATGGCGTCGGGCCGGGCATCGGATCGGGGCACGTCGTGATGGCTCCTCGGGCACGGATGACAGCGCCGCGCGGCTGTCGTATTGAGGAGCGGCGTGTCCAACGGTCCTATGGCCCAACGCGCGTCCGTTGCAAAGGGGCCAATGCCAGGCAGGACCATGAAACCAAGCCCGATCACGCTGACGCGACAGGTGATGCTGCCCGACGATCTGCGCGTCGCACGTGCGCAAAGCGCACCGCATCTCGGGCCGCGCATCCTGTTCTTCAGCGGCGGCAGCGCGTTGAACGGCATCGCCCGGCGGCTGAAGCGCTACAGCTACAACACGATGCACCTGATCACGCCCTTCGACAGCGGCGGCAGCTCGCAGGAATTGCGGCTGGCCTTCGACATGCCGGCGGTGGGGGATCTGCGGTCGCGGCTGATGGCACTGGCGGACGAGACGGTGCTGGGTCAGCCGGATGTCTACGCGCTCTTCAGCTGCCGGCTGCCGGCGGACGCGTCGCGGGCCGAACTGCGCGACATGGTCGACAGGCTCCGGCGCGGCAAGCACCCGCTGATGTCCGCCATCGCCAGGCCGATGCGCCAGCTTGTCTGTGCCCAGCTCGACAGCTTTCTCGATGCCGTGCCCGAGGGGTTCGACTATCGCAACGCCAGCATCGGCAACCTGATCCTCGCCGGCGGCTACCTGAGCCACGGGCGTGCGTTGGAGCCGGTGCTGTTCATGATGTCCAAGATGGTCGATGTGCGCGGGATCGTGCGTGCCATCGTCGACGAGAACCTGCATCTCGGCGCCACGCTCGAGACCGGTCAGACGGTGCTGGGGCAGCGGGCGCTGACCGGCAAGGAGCTTGCGCCGATTGACGCGCCCGTTGCCGAGCTGTTCCTGGTCGAAGATGTCGGCACGGGCGCCCCGGTGGAGGTCGCCCTGCCAAAACGCAACCGTCGCCTGATCGAACAGGCAGAGCTGATCTGCTACCCTCCGGGCAGCCTCTATTCTTCCGTCATCGCGAATCTTCTGCCCACCGGCGTCGGGCGCACGGTGGCACGGTGCCGCATCCCCAAGGTCTACCTGCCCAGCCTCGGCCCCGACCCGGAAGCCCCCGGCCTGACGCTGTCCGAACAGGTCCGGGCGATCCTCGATCCGATGCAGCGCGATGCAGGTCCGGATGCGGGCACCGAGACGCTGATGACCCACGTGCTCTGCGACCGCTCCGTGTCTCACGCCGACTGCGACGCGGTGACAAGGCACCACGGCATCCCCTGCCTGCGCCTGCCACTCCGGGACACGCGAAAAGGCATCTACGACGTAGAAGCCGTATCACGGGTGCTCGTTTCCCTGAGCTGACATGGCGGCCGCGCCGCGGGGGTCGGTGAGTGAGGCGATCCTCGAGAGCAAGGCATCCTGTCACGCCTGCCGTCAAGGATGGCGGAAAAAACGGCGTGGCGGGGGAGTGAAGGGTTTTGCCGTCGAGTTCATGGCGATGGTCGCGCTTGGGGCTATAGGAGACGAGCTGACGCTCGCTTGAACCTGTCGACGCAGCGGCATCGCAACGGGTCTCTATTGCTGCTCTTCCGAGGGAGCCGCCTGATTATTTCGGGTAAAGGGTATCCGTTTTCCGCGCCCAATTATCGGCATTGTGGGTTGGGCGTGTCATCGCTTGGCTCTCATTCTTGTGGAGAACACTCGCTCATCGCACCCATCACCTCCGTCATTTGTGCCCGCGCTACGGATCGGCCGGGAAGCACCCCAGCACGTCCTCTTCGAAATAGGGCGGCTGATTGACACAGAACATGTAATCGAGGTCAAGGAAGTCATCTGCAAAACTCACCAGGGCCGGCACGATGTTTGGCCTCTTGTCCTGAATGGCCTTGGAGCCCGTCTCTCCGATATAGTTGCCGTCCTGCACGGCAATGCCGCGCGGCACCGGAGGTGCGAGTTCGTGCAGCAGACCAAGGGCGTGGTTCAGTTGGCCTTTGCGCGTGGGAAGCAGGTCGGGCGCGCCAAGACCCACGCCCGCATCCGCCGCGAGAGTGTAGATGCTGCGCAGATACCCTTCGTCCTGCCACGGCAGCCATTCGTCGGGCATGAATTTCGCGTAGATGATCGCCGGTGAACGCTCGAAAGCCGCCCCGAGCACATCCATCCGCGCCCGGATGGCCGCCGCGTAGTGTTCGGGCGCGAAACCGGGGGCGTTGCCGGCCACCCCGATGGCGGTTTCCTGGAGATTGATTCCCGCGCTGCGCCCGTCGAATTCCTTGCCCAGTTCCGCAATCAGCGCGTCGAACCGTTCCGCGACAGCTAGGTCCCAACGTCGCGCAACCCAGCCTTGAAAATCGCCGTCCTCGGTCAGCTGAGCGGCAACGCCTCCGCCGAATTCATCCGTCAACAGATAGTCGGGGACGGGCCGATGGGTCGGCATGAACGAGGCATCCTGCAACTGCACCCAAAGCCCTTTGTCATGGCTGTCGAGATAGGCCAGATCCTCGGCGATGATCGAGAAGTCGTAAACCCCGCGCTCAGGCTCGAGATCGCGCCAGGAGTACATGATCTGTGCCCCCCGAAGGCCTCGTGATCCAACAAGGGATGCCCTTCGATGCCTGCCCTGTCCCGGGCGAAATGGACAAAATGCGCGATCTGGTCCGTGACAACGGGACAAGAGGCGGATTGATGGGGCGTGAAGGCGTCCAGGTAGCGGTTGGCCGGGTTCTCCCGCCCCTCCGCCGCGCCATGATGTGCCAGAATGCTCAGCCCAAAGGCAGCCGAAACGAGGAAACGATTGACGGTCAAGATCTGCTCGTTCGTGTTGTTGTTCAGTTGCGGCCGCCTGAGGTCTGGCCGCGGTCACCCTCTACGTCTGCATGCCAAGACCAGCAACGCCCTTTGACATGGTGTGGATCTGACCGCGTGAACGCCGTGATGGGGGCATGGCACCCGGGGCGAAGTAGCCTGGCAGGGCCCTTCGCGCAGCGCGCAAAGCCCGTCTTTCAATGCGCTGAAACGATGGGGATTTCCGCTCTGCGGGCGTGCGGTTCGGATCTGGTGATCCGCGACGCCATGGCCCCTAGAGCTGTGCCCGCGCCCAAGGGGGGCGCGGAAATCGGCCATAAGGCGGCTCAGGCGGCGAACCTGTCGTGCAGGTGTGCGAGATAGGCCTCGGTCTCGCCGATCTCGGGCGCGGCGGTCTCCAGCAGCTCGCGCCGGCTGCGCGCGCGGCCATGTCTCCAGACCTGTGCCTGCAACGCGCTGCGCAGCGGCGCGTAGTCGCCCTGTGCGAGGCCGGTGGCGATGGCCGGGTCCTGCTGCAGCTGCGCAAAGAGCCGCGCGGCGGTCAGGTTGCCGATCGTGTAGGTCGGGAAGGAGCCGAAGTAGTTGTGCGACCAATGCACGTCCTGCAGGCAGCCACGGGCATCGTCGGGCACCTTCAGGCCAAGATCCTGCGCCATCGCCTCGGCCCAGACGCCGGGCACCTCGGCCACCTCAAGGCTGCCATCCATCAGCGCCATCTCGATGCGCACCCGCAGCATGATGTGCAGGTCATAGGTCAGCTCGTCCGCCTCGATCCGGATGAAGCCGGGCTGCGCGCAGTTGATCGCGGCCAGCCAATCCTCGAGCGTGACGTCGCCCAACTGCTCGGGGAAGGTATCGCGCAGCCGGCCGAAATGCCGCGCCCAGAAGGCGGGCGACCGGCCGACATGGTTCTCGATCAACCGCGACTGGCTTTCATGCATGCCGAAACTGGTGCCGCCCACCGCGTAGAGCCCGCGTAGGTCGGTGGCATGGACCGAGCGGGTCAGCCCCGGGTCGACGCCCAGTTCGTACAAACCGTGGCCGGTTTCGTGCAGACTGCCGAAAATCGCCATGGGCAGGTAGCCGGGGGTCCAGCGCGAGGTGATGCGCACATCGTTGCGCGTCTGGCTGATCTCGAACGGGTGCACCGTGGTGTCCAGGCGGCCGCGGTCGAAATCGAACCCCATGGCGCCGGCGATCTCGTGGCAGAAGCGCTGCTGCTCGGCGACGGGGAAGTCGCGGAACAGGAAGTCGCGCCGCGGGGCAGGGCGCCCCAGCGCGGCATCGAGGATCGGCCGCAGCCCCGCGCGCAGCTCGTCGAAGAGCGCACTCAGCGAGGCCGCGGTTTCGCCCGGTTCGAACAGGTCGACCATGGGATCGTAGGGGTGGCCGTCATATCCCAGCGCCTCGGCCTGTTGCCGGGCCAGCGCGACCGAGCGTTCCAGGTGCGGGCGGAAGATCGCGAAATCCGAGCGCGCCCGTGCCTCGACCCAGGCGGCATTGGCGATGGCGGCGCTCTCGGCCTGCGCCTGCAACAGCGACGCGGGCAGGCGGGCATGGTAGGCGCGCGCCTCCAGCACGGCCTGCGCCGCGCGGTGGTCAGTCTCGGTCGTGGCGGCCTCCAGCGCGGCCTCGGCTGCGTCGCCCATCTCGGGGGCCAGGATCATCTGCCGCGCCAGGCCCTTCAGCGTGGCGATCTGCTGGCCGCGCGTCTCGGCCCCGCCCGGCGGCATCATCACGCGGGCATCCCATTGCAGCGCGTTCACCGCGCAGAGCACGTCGTTCACCCGGCCGGTCAGCGTCTCGAAGGTGCTCATGCCGCGTCCCTTTCCGCGCCGGTGCCACCATCGTTGAGATGGCAGGCCACCTGGCCCGTCTCGCTGGAGGTCAGCGCGGGCACTTCCGCGCGGCAGCGCGGCCCGGCAAAGGGGCAGCGCGGGTGGAAGGCGCAGCCCGAGGGCGGGTCGAGTGGCGAGGGGATCTCGCCCTTGATCGGCTGGAAGGCGGCGCGGCCGGTGCCCAGCGTCGGCACCGAGGCAAAGAGCGCGCGGGTATAGGGATGGGCCGGCGCGGCATAGAGATCCTCGGCCCCGGCCAGTTCCACCACCCGGCCCAGATACATGATCGCCACCCGGTCGCAGACATGGCGTACCACCGACAGGTCGTGGCTGATGAACAGCGCGGTCAGGTCAAGCCGCTTGCGCAGGTCCATGAACAGGTTCAGCACCTGCGCCTGGATCGACACGTCGAGCGAGGCGACCGCCTCGTCCAGCACCAAGAGTTCCGGCGCCATGGCCAGCGCGCGGGCAATCGCGATACGCTGGCGCTGCCCGCCCGAGAACTGGTGTGGCAGCCGGTTGGCATAAGCGCCCTCCAGCCCGACCTGCTCCAGCAGGGCCTGCACGCGGGCCGGCGTCTCGGCGGCGCTCCAGATGCCGTGCAGGCGCGGCCCCTCGGAGATCGTCTCGCCCACCTTCATGCGCGGATCGAGGCTGGCGAACGGGTCCTGGTGGATCATCTGTACCGCGGTGGTCAGCTTCTGCACGTTGCTGCCGCGGTCGCGGGCGACGGGCTGGCCGTCCAGCGTCACGCGCCCCTCGGTCGGGGTGTGGATGCCCGCCACGATGCGACCCAGCGTGGACTTGCCGCAGCCGGATTCGCCCACAAGGCCCAGTACCTCGCCGCGGGCGACCGACAGGTCGATCCCGGTCAGGGCATGCACCGTCTCGGCCGAGCTTTCGCCCGTCAGCCGGTCGATGGCGCGGCCCAGCAGGCCGGGCGTCTTGGCAAAGCGCTTGGACACGCGCTCGACGGACAGCAGGGTCATGCGGGCTCCTCGGTCAGGGGATGGTGGCACAGCACCGGGTGGTCGCGGCCGAAGCGCGGCGGATCGGTCCGGCAGAGATCGCTGGCCTTGGGGCAGCGCGGCCGGAACGGGCAGCCCGCCGGCAGGTGCGACAGCTGCGGCGTGGCGCCGGGGATCTGCGGCAGCGGCTGGCCCGGCGGGTGCAGCGAAGGCACGCTGTCGATCAGACCGCGCGTATAGGGATGGCGCGGCGCGCCGATCACCGCCTCGGCGGTGCCGCTCTCCACGATGCGCCCGGCATACATCACGCAGATGTCGTCGGCGAGCGAGGAGACCACGGCCAGGTCATGCGTGACCCAGACGATGGCGGTGCCGGTCTCGTCGGCCAGCCGGCGCACCTCGGCCAGGATCTGGCCCTGGATCGAGACATCCAGAGCGGTGGTCGGCTCGTCGGCGATGATGACCGAGGGGCGGTGCAGCAGCGCGGTGGCGATGGCCACGCGCTGGCGCATCCCCCCCGACAGCTGGTGCGGATAGGCGCGCAGCCGCTCGGCCGGGGCGGGGATGCCCACGGTCTCCAGCGCGGCGCGGGCGCGCTCCCAGGCGGCGCGCTTGGACACGCGGTCATGCACGCGCACCGCCATGGCCATCTGGTCGCCCACCCGCAGCACCGGGTTCAGCGTCATCATCGGGTCCTGGAAGACCATCGACACGCGCCGCCCGCGCATCCGGCGCAGCGCGTCGGGCGTCATGCGGCGCAGGTCCTCGCCGTCGATCAGCACCTCGCCGCCCGAGATCTCGCCGGGCTTGTCGATCAGGCCGAGGATCGAGAAGCCGGTGACACTCTTGCCCGAGCCGCTCTCGCCCACCAGCCCCATGATCCGGCCCGGCTGGACCGAAAAGCTGACATCGTTCACCGCGGTCACCATGCCGCCGCGGGTCTCGAACCGGGTGGTCAGGCCCCGGACCTCCAGCGCGGCGCCGCTCATCGCTGGTTCCTCGGGTCCAGCACGTGGCGCACCTGGTCGCCCACGAGGTTGATGGCAACGACGGTGATCATCAGGAAAATCCCCGGGTAGATGGACAGCCATGTGCGGTCCGTGTGGATGTACTTGAACCCGTTCGAGATCAGCGAGCCCAACGAGGGTTCGGTCAGCGGCAGGCCCACGCCCAGGAAGGACAGCGTCGCCTCCAGCGCGATGGCGCTGGCCACCTGCACCGTGGCCACCACGATCAGCGGCGGCAGCACGTTGGGCAGCAGGTGGCGGAACAGCACCCGGCGCGTGGGCAGCGGGGTCGAGCGGGCGGCCTCGATATAGTCCTTGCCGCGCTCCACCGTGGCGGCGCCATGGGTGGTGCGGGCGAAATAGGCGTATTGCGCGACGACCAGCGCCAGGATGATCTGCGCCACGCCCTGGCCCAGCATGGCGACCAGCACCAGCGCCAGCAGGATCGCCGGCATCGACAGCTGCAGATCGACGATGCGCATCAGCAGGCTTTCCACCCGGCCGCCGAAATAGGCCGCGCTGAGGCCCACGCAGATGCCCACCATCAGCGCCAGCGCCCCGGCGCTCAGCCCGATGACGAAACTGGTGCGCAGCCCGTAGAAGATCGCCGACAGCATGTCGCGCCCGGCATTGTCGGTGCCCAGAAGGTGGGTGTAGCCGCCCGAGCCCACCGTGCCGGGGGCGAGGAAGGCGTCCAGCCAGTCGAGGCTGGCCATGTCATAGGGGTTCTGCGGCACCACCCAGGGCGCGCCGAAGGACAGCGCGGCCAGCACGACGATCACGACCAGCGACACCACCGCCACCGGCGAGCGGCGGAAATCCGACCAGAAGTTGCGCAGCCGCGTGGCGCGGCTGTCGGTGCGCGCCGCGGCCGGGGTGGCCAGGGTCGCGCTTTCGGGGCTCAGGGTGTCGGACATCAGGCCCCTCCTTTCAGGCGCACGCGAGGGTCGAGACGGGCATAGACAAGGTCGACCACGAGGTTGATCAGCACGAAGAGGATCACCACCAGCACGAGGTAGGTGACCATCACCGGCCGGTCGAGCTGCAGGATCGAGTCGATGATCAGCTTGCCGACGCCGGGCCAGGTGAAGACGCTCTCGGTGACCACGGCAAAGGCCAGGGTCGATCCCAGCTCCAGCCCGAAGACGGTGACGATCGGGATCGAGATGTTGCGCAGCACGTGGCTGAAGATGATCTCGCGGTCGGTCAGCCCCTGCGCGCGGGCGAATTTCACGTAATCGGTGCGCATCGCCTCGACCATGCCGGCGCGGGTCAGGCGGATCATCAGCCCCATCTTGAACAGCGACAAGTTGATGGCGGGCAGGATCACGTGGCTCCAGCCATCCAGCGTGGCCAGCGAGGTGTTGATGCCCAGAAAGCTGCCCACGTCGCCGCGCCCACCCGAGGGCAGCACGCCGAGATTCACCGCGAAGGTCATGATCAGCAGCATTCCGATCCAGAAGGTCGGCACGGAAAAGCCCAGCACGGACAGGGCCATGATCGCCTTGGCGGCGATGCTGTCGGGGCGGTATCCGGCATAGAGCCCGGCCGGGATGCCGATGCAGGTGGCGATCATGATCGACACGAGGACCAGCTCCAGCGTGGCGGGCAGGCGCGAGAACACCAGGTCCACCACGGGGATGTTGTAGACCATCGAGGTGCCCATGTCGCCCTGGGCCACGTTGGCAAGGAAGGTGAAATACTGCCGCCACAGCGGCTGGTCCAGCCCGTACTGGGCGATCAGCTTGGCGCGGATCTCCTGCGTGGCGCCGGGGTCGATCAGCACGTCGATCGGGTTGCCGATGGCATAGACGCCGACAAAGACGATGATCGACATGGCAAAGACCACGACCACCGCCTGGGCGAGCCTGCGGATGAGATAACCGAGCATGTCACTCCCTATTCTGGCGACGGCGGGGGAAGAAGGCAGGGGGGCCGGATCGCCCGGCCCCCCCGTCACTGGATCACTCTGCGGGCATGATCTCGTAGGCGCGGGTCTCCTGGTCGACACGGGCGGTGAAATCCAGCGTGTCGGCATCGGCGGCCCAGACGGTCTGCAGGATCACCGTGGGGATCAGCGCGCGGTCTTCCATCGCGATCAGCGAGGCCTCTTCATAGAGCGCGCGGCGCTCCTCGGCGTCGAGGGTCTGCGCGCCCTCGTCGAACACCGCGTCGAACTCGGGGTTCGAGTAGTCGGTGCGGTTGAAGTTGCCAAAGCCCTTCTCGGCATCCGGCGTGCGGATCATGGCGCCGTAGGTATAGGCGGCCTCGCCGGTCAGCGTGCCCCAGGCCGACATCGCCATTGAGTATTCCTTGCGCGCCGCCGCCGGGAAGAAGACCGTGCCGTTCAGCGCCTGCGCGTTCACCGTCAGGCCCAGCCGGGACCACATCTGCGCCAGCGCTTCGCAGACCACAGCATCGCCGGGCACGCGGTTGTTGGTGCAGGTGAAGTCGATCTCGAACCCGTCGGGATAGCCCGCCTCGGCCAGCAGTTCCTTGGCCTGCTCGATGTCATAGGGCTTGGCGCCGATCTCGTCGGTATAGCCGAAGAAGCCCTCGGGCATCAGCTGGTTGGCGGGCGTGCCCAGCCCTTCCAGCACGACATTGACCAGCACGTCACGGTTGATGGCCAGGTCCAGCGCCTTGCGCACGCGCAGGTCGGCCAGCGGGTTGTCGTCGATCTCCTCGCCGTTGACGCGCACCTTCTGCGGCAGCGGCTGTGCCTGGCTGGGCTGGACGTTCAGGATGTAGACCGAATCCGACACGAAGGTTTCGAGGTCGCTGTCGTTCTGCATCGACAGGTAGTCCGAAGCCGGCACGTAGTTGATCAGGTCCACCTGTCCCGAGCGCAGCGCGGCGACGCGGGCGGCGTCATCGGGGATCTCCTTGCGGGTCACGGTGTCCCAGGCGACCTCGCCGCCCCACCAGCCGTCGAACTTCTCGAGCACCAGGTCGCCCTTGGGCTGCCACGACACGAAGGTGAACGGGCCGGTGCCGATCGCCTTCTCGCCCGAGTTGAACTCTTCGTTGCCGGCCTCCATGCCGGTTTCCGAGGGCACCACGAAGAGGCGGGTGAAGTCGTTGGGCAGGGCCGGGGCGATGCCCTTCGTGTGCACGCGCAGCGTGTAGTCGTCGATGATCTCCACGCTGTCCACGTACTTGGTGTAGAGCGTCATCGACATCGGGCCGGTCACCTCGGGGATGCGCTCGATCGAGAACTTGGCATCCTCGGCGGTGAAATCCGTGCCGTCATGGAATTTCACGCCTTCGCGCAGCTTGAAATCCCAGGTCGTGTCGTCGATCGGCTCCCACGAGACGGCCAGCCCGGGCTTGAGCTGCAGCTTGTCGTCCACGTCCACCAGCGTGTCATAGACATGGCGCAGCGCCTCGGCCTGGCTGCCCAGCGTGGACCAGTGCGGGTCGATGGAATCGGGGCCGGCGCGCAGGCCGATCACCAGATCCTCGGCCGCGGCGGGCATGGCGGCGATCAGCGCCACGGCGGCAACGGCACCGCGAAGGGGGGTGAATGTCATCTTGGTCTCCCTGTGTTACATTATGATGAAACACTAGGGCCGAAAATTTGAATCGGTCAAGACAGTTTTGAAACGGTTTTCCACCTTTCCTTGCAACATCTGATACAGCGCCCGGAAAATCAGCGCAAATTTCCCTTGGCAGCCCCGAATTTTTCGGCAAGTGTTACAGCATGACCGATACGCAGGCACAGTTGGAACAGGCATTGGACCGGATCGTCACGGCGATCGACCGGGGCAGTTCCGTGTCCGTTTCGGTGCAGCTGCGCGGCGCGATCGAGTTCGGCATCGCCAATGGCGACCTGCCCGCGGGCGCGCGCCTGCCCTCGGTGCGCGGCATGGCGGCGCGCTGCGGGCTGTCGCCCGTCACCGTCAGCGGCGTCTATTCCACCCTGCAGGAGGCCGGCCATATCGAGGCGCGGGTCGGTTCGGGCACCTTCGTCAGCGGCGCCGCGCCGGCGCGCGCGGCTGGCGGTGCACGGTTGCGCCTGCTCGACCGCAAGATCGCCGAGCTGGTCAGGTTGGGGCGCGAATGCGGCATCGGCCCGGCCGAGCTCGCGCTGCGCCTGTCCATGGCCCGGCCCGAAAGCGGCGCGCCGATGCGGCTGCTGATGGTGGGCAATTTCCACGACGCGACCGAAGCCTATGCCGCCGCGATCCGCCCCTGCCTGGACGAGGGCGACACGATCCGGGCCGCCACCCTGTCCGAGATCGCCGAGGCACCGCCCGAGGATGTCGAGATGATCGTCGCGCCGCACACGCTGCGCCCGCAGGTGCAGGCGCTGTTTCCCGACCGCCCGGTTTTCGACCTGACCCTGATCCCGAACGAGGCGACGCGCGTCGCGCTGGCCTCGATCCCGACCGAGGCGCGGGTGGTGGGCTATACCTATTTCCCCGAATTCCTGACCATCATGAAGGCGGGCATCATGCGCTTCGCCCCACATGTGCCCGAGGTGGCCATGGTGGTGCGCGGCGAGGAGGGGGCCGAGCGCGCGCTGGCCCGGGCCGACGTGCTGATCTACGCCACCGGGGCCGAGTACCTGCTGCGCGACATCCCCGAGGGGCTGACCGCCTTCGAGTACCGCCACACCCCCGACAACCAGTCCGTCCGGCGCGACCTGCTGCCCGCCATCGAGGTGGCCCGCGCCAAGCTGAAGAAGAAGGAACCCGTGACGTGAGAATTGCCGAGATGAACTGGTTCGAGGTGGAGCGCTACCTCGAGACCGACGACCGCTGCGTTCTGCCGCTGGGCTCGACCGAGCAGCATGCCTATCTCTCGCTCTCGGTGGATTCGATCCTGTCCGAGAAGGTCGGCGCCGATGCGGCCGACCCGCTGGGCGTGCCGGTGTTCCCGGCCATACCCTACGGGCTGACCCCCTATTTCATGGATTTCCCCGGCAGCGTCTCGCTGCGGCTGACCACCTATGCGGCGCTGGTGCGCGACGTGCTGGATTCGCTCTACAAGACCGGGTTCCGCCGGGTGCTGATCGTCAACGGCCATGGCGGCAACAGCCCAGTGCAACCCGCCACGATGGAGTGGATGGAGGACAATCCCGGCGCCCGCTGCCGCTTTCACGACTGGTGGCGCGCGCCGCAGACCTGGGCCTGCGTGCAGGAGATCGACCCGGTGGCCAGCCATGCCAGCTGGATGGAGAACTTCCCCTGGACGCGGCTGCCCGGCCGGACGCAGCCCGATGAGCAGAAGCCCTTCGTGCCCTTCGACCGGCTGCGCGACCGCAATGCCGCCGCGGTGCGGCAGTTGGTGGGCGACGGCAATTATGGCGGCGACTACCAGAAGCCCGACGAGGTGATGGACCGGCTGTGGTCCACCGCCGTGGCCGAGACCCGCGCCCTGCTGGAAGGCGACTGGGCATGACCACGCTGATCTGGGGCGCCGGCGCGATCGGCGGCATCCTCGGCGCCTATCTTGCCCGGGCGGGGCACGACGTGCACATGGTCGACATCGTGGCCGAACATGTCGCCGCCATGTCCGGCCCCGGCCTGCAGATCGAGGGCCCGGTCGAGGCATTCACCCAGGTCCTGCCGGCCTCGACCCCGGACACGCTGCGCGGGCAATTCGACCGCATCATCCTTGCCGTCAAGGCGCATCACACCGAGGCCGCACTGGACCAGCTGCTGCCCCATCTCGCCCCCGGCGGGCATGTTGTCTCGGCCCAGAACGGGCTGAATGAGAAGGTGATCGCCGCGCGGATCGGGGCCGAGAAGACCGTCGGCTGCTTCGTCAATTACGGCGCCGACTGGCTGGAGCCGGGCCGCATCCTTTATGGCAACCGCGCCGCCGTCGCGGTGGGCGAGCTGGACGGAACGCTGACCGAGCGCGCGCGCGAGATCCACGCGATGTTGCGCGTGGTCGAACCCGACGCCGTGCTGACCGACAATATCTGGGGCTATCTCTGGGGCAAGATGGGCTATGGCGCGCTGCTCTTCTGCACCGCGCTGACGCCTGACAGCATGTCCGACGCCATGGCCCGCCCCGAGCATCGCGCCGCCTACCTGGCGCTGGGGCATGAGGTGATGGCGCTGGCCGCGGCCGAGGGCGTGTCGCCGCTGGGCTTCAACGGGTTCGACCCCGACGCCTTCCGCCTGCGCGACGCGCAGGGCATGCAGGTGGCGATGGAGCGGATGATCGCGCACAATCGCAAGACCGCCAAGACGCATTCCGGCATCTGGCGCGACCTCGCCGTGCGCAAACGCAAGACCGAGGTCGATGCGCAGATGGGCATCATGGTCGAGATCGCCGAGCGCCACGGGCTGCAGGTGCCGGTGCTGGTGCGCATGATCGAACTGATCCACGACATCGAGGCGGGACGGAGCGCGCAATCCGCCGACCTGGTCGACGAATTGGTGGCGGTATGCAGCTAGATCTTTCGGGACAGGTATTTGCCGTGACCGGGGCCGCGCAGGGCATCGGCGCGGCGATCTGCGCGCGGCTCGTCGCCTCGGGCGCCACGGTGGGCGCGGTGGATATCGACGCGGACGGCATGGCCGGGCTGGGCGGTGTCACGCGGCACGTGGCCGATCTGGGCAGCCGCGAGGGCGCCCATGCCGCCATGGCCGACGTGATCGGCGCGCATGGCCGGATCGACGGGCTGGTCTGCTCGGCCGGCGGCGTGCGCGGGCAGGTGGGCCGCCCGATCGAAGAGATCGACACGCCCGACTGGCAGGCGATCTTTCAGGCCAATGTCGATGCCGCCATGTGGTGCGCGCAGGCCGTGGCGCCGGGCATGAAGACCCGCGGCGCGGGGCGCATCGTCACCATCTCGTCCGGGGCGGGTCTGCGGCCCAGCCTGACCGGCATCCAGGCCTATGCCGCGGCCAAGCACGCGCTGGTCGGGCTGACCCGGCAGCTGGCGCTGGAGCTGGGCCCGGCGGGGATCACGGTGAACTCGGTCGCGCCGGGCTTCGTCATCTCGAACCCCTCCACCGCGAAACAGTGGGAGGCCTTCGGCCCCGAGAAACAGCAGGCCGTGCTGCAGGGCATCCACATGCGCCGGCTGGGCACGCCCGCCGACATCGCGGCGGCGGTCTGCTTCCTGGCCGCGCCGCAGGCGGGCTGGATCAGCGGACAGGTGCTGTCGGTTGACGGCGGCCACGCATGATCGGAGACAGGGACATCTTGAAACGACCCCGCGCGACCAAGCGGGCGGAAAGGCGGACATGACCGACAGACCCTACGCGCTGGCCCTGCATGGCGGCGCCGGAACCATCCTGAAATCCAAGATGACGCCCGAGCGCGAGGCGGCCTATCACGACGGCCTCGCCCGCGCGCTTGAGGCGGGCGAGGCGGTGCTGCGCGCCGGCGGCGCCGCGATGGACGCGGTGACGGAAGCGGTCTGCGCGTTGGAGGACGAGCCGCTGTTCAACGCGGGGCGCGGTGCGGTCTACACCACCGAGGGCCAGCAAGAGATGGATGCCTGCGTGATGGACGGGTCCGATCGGCGCGCAGGCGCCGTGGCCGGCATCTTCGGGCCGAAGAACCCGATCCGGCTGGCCCGCGCGGTGATGGAGCGTACGCCGCATGTCTGCCTGATCGGTCCCAACGCGCTGGAGCTGGCGCGCGAGGCCGGGCTGGCGTTCGGCGACCGCGACTATTTCTTCACTCAGCCGCGCTGGGATTCGTTGCAGCGCACGCTGGAGATGCGCGCCCGCGGCGAGGATGACGACGACCCCGCGCGGCGCCACGGCACCGTGGGCGCGGTGGCCTGTGACCGGGCGGGCAACCTCGCGGCGGCGACCTCGACCGGCGGGATGACCGCCAAGCTGCCGGGCCGGGTGGGCGACACGCCGATCCCCGGCGCGGGCACATTCGCCGACAACGCCACCTGCGCGGTCTCGGGCACGGGCCATGGCGAGGTTTTCATCCGCTGGAGCGCCGGGGCCGAGATCGGCGCGCGGATGCGCCACCTGGGCGAGACGCTGGACCAGGCGGCGCACCACGTGGTGATGCAGGACCTCGCGCCCAATGACGGCTCGGGCGGGGTGGTCGCGGTGGATGCGCAGGGCAACCTGTCGCTGCCCTTCAACTGCGAGGGCATGTACCGCGCCAGCGTGCGCGAGGGCGCGGCCCCGCTGACGGCGATCTACGAGGAGAGCTGAGCGGGGCAGGGGGGCGCGTCAGCGCCCGCCGCTGATCTCGACGATGGTGCCCGAGACATAGGCCGCTTCGTCCGACATCAGCCAGGCGACGGTGCGCGCGACCTCCTCGGGGGTGCCGGTGCGGCCCAGCGGCACGGCGGTGCCCGCGGTCTTCAACCGCTCGCCCCGGCCGGCCGCGGCGTGCAGCCCGGTCTCGATCAAACCCGGCGCCACGGCGTTGACGCGGATGCCCTGCGGCCCGGCCTCGCGTGCCAGTCCGATGCAGAGCGTGTCCACCGCCCCCTTGCTGGCGGCGTAGTGGATCCACTCGCCGCCGCCGCCCAGCTTGGCGGCCCGGCTGGACATCAGCACGATGGCGCCGCCCTGCGGCAGGACGGCCAGCGCCGTCTGCGCGGTCAGGAAACTGCCCGCCACGTTGACCTCCAGCACGCGGCGCAGATCCGCCGGCGCCAGCTCGGACAGGGTGCAGGCCGGGCCGGTGATCCCGGCATTGACGAAGACGCCGCCCGGCGCGCCGAAGCGCTGAACGCATGTGTCGAACAGTGCGGCGATGGCGTCCGGATCGGCGGCGTCACCCTTGCAGGCCAGGGCCTGACCGCCATCCGCAGAGACGCGCGCGACCAGATCCTCGGCCGCAGCGTCGTCCGAGCCGTAGGAGAAGACCACCGGGTGGCCGCGCCCGGCCATGAGCGCGACCGTGGCCGCGCCGATGCCCCGGCTGCCGCCGGTGACGACGACCGGGAAGGTCTCAGAACGCGACATTCTCGGCCCCTTTCAGGTCCAGCATCTGGCGCGCCTCGTCCGGCGTGGCCACCTCGAGGCTGAGCCCCTGCAGCAGCTCGCGCGCCTTGCGCACCTGGTCGGCATTGCTCTCGGCCAGCTTGCCCGGCGAGATCCAGAGCGAATCCTCCAGCCCGACGCGCACGTTGCCGCCCTGTGCCGCGGCCTGCGCGGCCACGTTCATCTGGTTGCGCCCCGCGCCCAGCACCGACCAGACATAGTCGTCGCCGAACAGCCGGTCGGCGGTGCGCTTCATGTGGGCCACGTCCTCGGGATGGGCGCCGATCCCGCCCAGAAGGCCAAAGACCGTCTGGACAAGGAAGGGCGGCTTGGCCAGGCCCCGGTCGACGAAATGCGCCAGGTTGTAGAGATGCGAGGTGTCGTAGCACTCGAACTCGAACCGCGTGCCATTGGCATTGCCGGTCTCGAGGATGTGCTGGATGTCGTTGAACGTGTTCTTGAATACCAGGTCGCGGCTGTTCTCGAGATGCTGGCGCTCCCAGTCATGCGTGAACTCGGTGAAGCGGTTCAGCATCGGGTAGAGCCCGAAATTCATCGAGCCCATGTTGAGCGAGGCGACCTCGGGCTTGAGCTCGGCCGCCGGGCGCATCCGTTCCTCGACGCTCATATGCGGCGAGCCGCCGGTGGTCAGGTTCAGCACCGCCCCGGTGGCCTGCTTGAGCTGCGGCAGGAAGGCGCGGAAGCGGTCGGGATCCTGCGTCGGCTTGCCGGTCTCGGGGTCGCGCGCGTGCAGGTGCAGGATCGTGGCGCCGGCCTCGGCCGCGGCCAGGCTGTCGGCAATGATCTCCTGCGGGGTGACGGGCAGGTGGGGCGACATGGATGGCGTGTGGATGGCGCCGGTGACAGCGCAGCTGATGATGACCTTGCGGGTGGGTTTCGCCATGGTCGTGTCTCCAATCAGGTTTATTGGCGGGCCTTGCCGCGCAGGAATTGCATGAGCGCCATCAGGCGAGAGTCGCGCCGGGCCTGGGCCTGCGGGATCTCGTCCAGCGGCAGCGCCGCGCGGCGGTCTGCCTCGACTCGTTCCAGCGCCGGCCCGGTCCAGTCGGCGGGGTCGCGCTGGCTGGGGGCCATGGTCTCGTAGATGCCGGCATAGCGGGTGACGTAGTCGCGCACGCCGCCGGGGGCGTTCAGGTCGATGGTCTCGAACGGGCCCATCAGCGCCCAGCGGGGGGCCAGCCCCTCGCGGATGCCGATATCCACGTCCTCGGGCGAGGCGATGCCCTGCTCGACCAGCCGGAAGGCCTCCTGCAGCAGCGCGCCCTGCAGGCGGTTCATCAGGAAGCCGTCCACCTCGCGCTGCATGCGGATCGGGGTCTGGCCGATGCGCTCCATCAGGGTCGCGGTGCGTTCGACCACCTGCGCGTCGGTCCAGGGCGCGGGCACCACCTCGACTGCGGGGATCAGGCTGGGCGGGTTGATCGGATGCGCCACGACGCAGCGATGCCGGCCTTTCAGCTCCTCGGTGAATTTCGAGGGCAGCAGCGCCGAGGTCGAACTGGCCAGCACCGCGTCGGCGGGCGCCAGCGCGTCGAGCTCGGCCCAGACCGGCAGCTTGATCTCGAGCCGCTCGGGCACGTTCTCCTGCACATGGGCCACGCCGTCCAGCGCATCGGCAAGGTCCGTGGCGACGCGGATGCGGCCGGTCACGTCCTCGGGCGTGGCGCCCAGCAGCATGTCCACGCCGTGCATCTCTTCGGCCATCTCGCGGATGCGGGCGGGGGCGGCCTCGGCCACGCCGGGCGTGGCGTCATACATCGCCACGTCACAGCCGCCGCGGGCGAAGGACACCGCCCAGGCGCAGCCGATCAACCCGCTGCCGACGATGGCAATCCTTGTCGTCGCCATCACAGGGTCTCCACGTTGCCGCAGACGCTGAGCGCCTGGCCCGAGATGTTGGCCCCGCCCGGGCTGGCGAGGAACAGGCAGGTGGCGGCGATGTCCTCGGCCGTCACCATGCGGCGCAGCGAGACCTTGGCGAGGTACTGCTCGCGCATTTCCTCGAAGGAGACGCCAACCTGGTCGGCCCGGGCCTGGATCACGCGGTCGATGCGCGGGCCCTTGACGATGCCGGGCAGGATGGCATTGGCGCGCACGCCCTCGGGGCCCAGCTCGGCCGCGAGGCTCTTGGCCAGCCCCACCACGCCCCATTTCGAGGCGGCATAGGGCGTGCGGAAGGCATAGGGCAGACGCCCCGCGACCGAGGCCATGGCGATGAAGCTGCCACGGCTGGCCTTCAGCTCGGCCTCGCCGAAGCGGGCGGCCAGGTAGGCGCCGCGCAGGTTCACCTCGAGGCACTGGTCCCACTCGGCCTGGCTGATCTGGCCGACATTGGCGGTGGGCCCGGCGACGCCGGCATTGGCGATCACCACGTCCAGCCCGCCCAGATGCTCGCGTGCGGCGTCGAACAGCGCATGGGTCTGAGCCTCGTCCGAGGCATCGGCCACGCTGCCGGTGATCGCGCCGCCGGTGACGGATTTCACCGCCTCGGCATCCACGTCCGAGATATGGACCCGGGCGCCGGTCTCGGCAAAGCCGCGGGCGATGGCCTGCCCGATGCCGCCGGCCCCGGCGGTGATCAGGACGCGCAGTCCCTTGGGGGGCGTCAGGGACGCAAGGATGCTCATGGGGTGGTCTCCTCCCTCTGGTCTTGGTCCGGCCGGATCCCGGCCGATCGTCTGGTGCGGCCCGTCAGCCGGTGCGCGGGCGCGGTGTTTCGGGCGGTTCCGCCAACCGGGCGCGGATGCCCTGGGCGGCGGTTTCGATATCGCCCACGATGGCGGCGCGCAGCCCGGCCGCGTTGCGCGCGGCCAGCGCCTGCAGCGCGTCGTCATGGTAGCCCATCGAGGTCGCCATGTGCTGGTGGTCGGGCACGCTGTTGCGGATCGCCGGGCCCACGGTCAGCCACAGCCGCCGGATCATGCTGAGCAGCAGCGGCCATTGCGCGGCGCGGTAGATTCCGTCGTGAAAGGCGGCATTGGCGGCAAGGTAGCGGTCGGTCTCGACGCCCTGCGCGGCGGTGGTCAGCTCGGCATGCAGGGTGCGCACGCGGTCGAGGTCTGGCTCGGTCACCTGCTGGGCGGCGCGCTCGCCCGCCATGCCCTCGAGGTTGACGCGGATCGCGGTGATCTCGTCGAAATCCTCGGGCGTCAGCACGCGGACGCGCAGGGTGCGGCTGCTGGTCAGCTCCAGCGCGCCCTCGGCGGTCAGCCGGGTCAGCGCCTCGCGCACGGGCATCGCGCTGACACCCAGCTCCTGCGCCATGCCGCGGGTCGAGAGCACCTGTCCCGGCAGGTAGGACCCCGAGACCAGCCCGTCGAACACACGGTCATAGATCTGCTGCTGCAGGCTGTCGCGTTTCAGGGGCGCTGCGCCGGTTGCCGGACCGGTAACAGAATCACCTTGCATTGCCACGCCCTTCAGTTATCGTTGATCTGCGATCGCAGTTTGCGCCCGGCAGGCCGAGGAGTCAAGCCAGCCACGGCGCCAGCCATCGCAACCGGCCCCCGGTCCGGGGGCACGAATCAAACCGTCCGGCGGGCAGACAGGCCCCGCGCGGGCAATCTGGGAGGATCAGATTTGAAAACCGTAGCGACCCTTTCGACGGCCTTCGCGCTGGCCACCACCAGCCTGGCGCAGGCCGAGACGCTGGATGTTGCCAGCACCTTCCCCAAGAACATGCCGTTCCTGGGCGAGGGCGCCGAGGTCCTGGCCGAGAACATCGCCACCGCCACGGGCGGCGAGGTCGAGCTGCGCGTGCACGGCGCGGGCGATCTTGTGCCGGCGCTGGAAGTGCTCAACCAGGTCAGCTCGGGCGCGATCCCGGCGGGCTGGGACTTCATGGGCTACTGGGGCGGCACGATCCCCGTCGCGGGTCTGGCCGGCGCCATGCCCTTCGGCCCGGGCCCGGACCTGTTCACCGGCTGGATGTGGGAAGGCGGCGGCATGGAGATCGTCCAGCAGGCCTACACGCCGCTGAACATCAAGATGCTGCCCTGCCACGTCACCGCGCCGGAACCGGGCGGCTGGTTCAACACCGAGATCAACTCGGTCGAGGACCTGCAGGGCCTGCGCATGCGGATCTCGGGCATGGGCGGCCAGGTGCTCAACAAGCTTGGCGCCTCGACCCAGCTGATCCCCGGCGGCGAGCTCTACGTGGCGCTGGAACGCGGCCGCATCGACGCGACCGAGTTCTCGCTGCCCGTGGTGGACAAGTCGCTGGGCTTTGCCGAGATCGCCAAGTACTACTACTTCCCCGGTTGGCACCAGCCGGCCAGCTGGAACACGCTGATCATCAACATGGATGTCTGGGACGGCTTCGGCGAAGAGGTGCAGGACCAGATCATGGCCGCCTGCAAGGCCACCGTGACCTGGTCGCTGGCCGCCGCGCCGGAACCGCAGGGCGCCATCATCGACGAATTCCGGGCACAGGGCGTCGAGACCAAGCGCTTCCCCGACGAGGTGCTTGACGCGCTGCGCGAGGCCTCGGTCGAAGTGCTCGAGGAAGCGGCCGCGAACGACCCGATCGCCGGCGAGGCCTACGAGTCGATCAAGGCCTACATGGCCAAGGCCGAGATCTGGGACGATCTCCAGCAAATCCCGTCGGGCGACTGATAGTCCCATGCAGACTTCGCGTTCCTCACTGGAGCGCGTCGGTCATGCGCTCGTTGCGGCGGGCGCATGGCCAGGACGCGCCGCGGCCTGGCTCCTGCTGCCGATGATCGCGCTGGTGCTGGCCGCCGTGATCGGCTCGGTGCTCCAGGTCGGCCAGATCGCCACATGGCAGACCGATCTGCCGCTGTTCGGCGACGAGCTGACCCTGAACGGGCTGGCCGAGCTGCAATGGCACCTGCTGGCCATCATCATCATGCTGGGCATGTCCTATGCCCTGGCGCAGGACAAGCATGTCCGCGTCGACATGATCTACAGCCATCTCGGGCCGCGCACCCGCGCGGTGCTGGACCTTCTGGGAGACGTGGTCTTCCTGCTGCCCTTCTGCGTCATCATCGGCTGGCTCAGCCTGAGCTTCGTCGAGTTCTCGTACAACACGGGCGAGAAATCCGATTACGGCGGGCTCGTCGACCGCTACCTGGTCAAGGCCTTCCTGCCGATCGGCTTCGTCTTCCTCGGGATCACCGGCATCGGGCGCATCCTTGTCCATATCGGCCGGATCCTGTCCCCCGCCGCCGCCAAGGAGACCCCAAATGGCTGAATACGCACTGCCGCTGTCGATGGTCGCGGTGCTGATCCTAGGGATCTTCACCGGCTACCCGGTCGCCTTCGTGCTGGCCGGGGTCGGCATTCTCTTCACCTTCATCGGCGACGTGCCGCTGGTGTTCCTCAACACCGTCTCGTCGCGGATCTTCACCGGCACGCTGACCAACTGGCTGATGCTGGCCGTGCCGCTCTTCGTCTTCATGGGGCTGATGCTGGAGAAATCCAACATCGCCAAGAACCTCCTTCTGTCGCTGGAGAAGATGTTCGCGCAGCGCCCCGGCGGGCTGGCCCTGTCGGTGACCATCGTGGGCGTCGTCATGGCGGCCTCGACCGGCATCATCGGCGCCTCGGTCGTCATGCTGGGCCTGATGGCGCTGCCGGTGATGATCAAGCAGAACTACTCGATGCCGCTGGCCGCGGGCACGATCTGCTCGGCCGGGACGCTGGGCATCCTGATCCCGCCCTCGATCATGCTGGTGCTGGTGGGCGACATCCTGTCGATCTCGATCGGCGACCTGTTCATGGGCGCGATCCTGCCCGGCGTGGTGCTGGGCGGGCTCTATGCCGCCTATATCCTGATCTCGACCTGGCTCGACCCGTCCAAGGCGCCGCCCGCGCAGAAGGCCGACCCGGTGCCGACCGGCGAGCTGATGTTCACCCTGCTGAAACATCTCGTGGCGCCGGTGCTGCTGATCCTGGGCGTGCTGGGCTCGATCGTGGCGGGCGTCGCCACGCCGACCGAGGCCGCGGCCATCGGCGCGCTGGGGGCCACGGTGCTGGCCGCCGTGATGGGCCAGCTGACCCGCAAGAACCTTGTGGAATGCGTGCAGGAAACCGCGCTGACCAGCGCCATGATCCTGTCCGTCGCCATCGGCGCCACCGTCTTTTCCGCGATCTTCAAGCGGGTGGGCGGCGATTACATGATCGAGGACGCGGTGCTGGCCATCGCCTCGGGGCCCTACCAGACCCTGTTCCTGATCATGGCGCTGATCTTCGTGCTGGGCTTCTTCCTGGAATGGATCGAGATCTCCTACGTGGTGCTGCCGCTCTTCGCGCCGATCATCGCGGGGCTGGATTTCGGGCTGGGCAATTCCGGCATCACCCTGACCTGGTTCGCGGTTCTGGTGGCGGTGAACCTGCAGACCTCCTTCCTGACGCCACCGTTCGGCTATGCGCTGTTCTATCTGCGCGGCATCGCCCCGCCCGAGCTGCGCATCACCGACATCTATCGTGGCATCATCCCCTTCGTGCTGATCCAGATCACGGGGTTGGGCCTGTGCATCCTGTTCCCGGCGCTGGTGCTCTGGCTGCCCACCGCCATCGCCAACTGAGGGAGAGCCCATGTCCGATCTCTTCGACCTGCAGGGCCGCCGGGTCACCGTCACCGGCGGCACCAGCGGCATCGGCCAAGCCATCGCGCGCGCCTTCCTGGAGGCCGGCGCGCGGGTGATCATCACTGGCCGCTCCGAGACGCGCGGGGCCGAGGCCGCCACGGCGCTGGCCCCTTTGGGCGAGGTGCATTTCGTGCAGGGCGATGCCGGCTCCGAGGAGGATGCCGCGCGGCTCGAGATGGCGGTGACCGAGCGGCTGGGCGGGCTCGACGTGCTGGTCTGCGCGGCGGGCACCAACCGGCGCATGGCGCCGCAGGACCTCAGCGTCGCCGACTGGGACGCGGTGCAGGATGCCAACCTGAAATCGGTCTTCCTGACCTGCCGCGCGCTCTACCCCCTGCTGAAGGAGGGCGGCGACGGGCGCATCATCACCGTCGGCTCGATGATGTCGGTGCTGGCGAACGAGGCCAGCAGCGCCTATGCCGCGGCCAAGGGCGGGGTGGTGCAGTTCACCCGCAGCCTGGCGGTGTCCTGGGCGCCGGACGGGATCCGGGCCAACAGCCTGCTGCCCGGCTGGATCGACACGCCGCTGACCCGGCAGGCCCGGCAGGACATTCCGGGGCTGGACGACCGGGTGACCGGGCGCACGCCGCTGGGCCGCTGGGGCACGCCGGAGGAGATGGCTGGCACGGTGCTGTTCCTTGCCGCGCCGGCCTCGCGTTTCGTGACCGGTGCCGCGATCCCCGTGGATGGCGGCTATCTGATGCGCGGCTAGGCCCGCGCGCAACAGGGAAGACACAGACATGACCGACCACAGCTCCCGCCTGCCGGGTTTCGCACAGGCCAGCCGCGCCGAGCGGCTGGGGATCCTCGCCGACCGGCTGGGCGGCAATGCCGAGGCGCTGAGCCTGCTGGACCAGCCCGGCCCGATTGACCCGGGCCTTGTCGACCGGCTGATCGAGAACGCCATCGGCGTGATGCCGGTGCCGCTGGGCCTGGCCACCAACATGATCGTCGATGGTGACGAGATGCTGGTGCCGATGGCGACCGAGGAAAGCTCGGTCATCGCGGCGGTCTGCAACTCGGCCAAGCGCTGCCGCGACACCGGCGGATTTCACACCTCCTATGCCGGCTCGCTGACCATCGCGCAGGTGCAGCTCTGCGGGCTGAGCGATCCGCGCAATGCCCGCGCGCAGATCCTTGGCCGCGAGGACGAGATCCGCGCCATCTGCGACGAGACAGACCCGCAGCTGACCGAGCTGGGCGGGGGCCTGCGCGAGATCGAAGTGCGTCTGGTGCCGGCGCGCTCGGGCACAATGGTGGTGGTGCATCTGGTGGTGGACACGCTGGACGCGATGGGCGCCAATGCCGTCAACACCATGGCCGAACGCGTCGCCCCGGTGCTGGCCGAATGGACCGGCGCGCGGCCCCTGCTGCGCATCCTGTCCAACCTCGCCGACCGGCGGCTGACCCGGGCGCGCGCCGTCTGGCCGGCCGAGCAGATCGGCGGGCCGGAGGTGGTCGAGGCGATGCTGCTGGGCGCCGAGCTGGCCGAGGCCGATCCCTACCGCGCCGCGACCCACAACAAGGGCATCATGAACGGCGTCTCGGCCGTGGTGCTGGCCACCGGCAACGACACCCGCGCCATCGAGGCCGGCGCCCATGCCTTTGCCGCGCAATCGGGCCAATACGGCCCGCTCACCCATTGGGAGTGCACCGCCGCAGGCGATCTGGCCGGCACGATCGAGCTGCCGCTGTCGCTGGGCATCGTGGGCGGCGCGACACGGGTGCACCCGGTGGCGCAGCTCTGCCTCAAGATCCTTGGCGCCGACAGCGCCGAGCGGCTGTCGCGGATCACCGCGGCGGTCGGGCTGGCGCAGAATTTCGGCGCGCTGCGGGCGCTGGCGACCGACGGCATCCAGAAGGGCCACATGGCGCTGCACGCGCAGAACGTGGCCATCACCGCCGGCGCCACGGGCGACGAGATCGAACAGGTCGCCGCCACGCTGCGCACCCATGGCCGCGTCTCCGAAGCCGAGGCGCGCAAGGCGCTGGCGGCGCTGCGGCAGGGTTGAGCCCCGGGCCGGGCCTCAGCTCCGCCCGGCCTGCCAGCGCTCGAAATCGCGCTGCGCGGCTTCCAGCGTCTCGATGTTGAGCGTGCGCGTGACCAGCGCCCGGTTGAGCGCGCGCACCCGCTTGTTCAGCGCCACGCCTTCGGCGGTCTCGTCATCCACGCCCAGCTTGTCGTAAAGCGCCAGCAGCCGGTTCTGCACGGTGCGCAGCGACATGCCGCGGCGCTCGGCGATCAGCCGGTCCTGAAGCCCGATGGCAAGGTCCAGCAGCACGGCGTATTCGCTGTCATCCAGCGCCGTGCGCGGGCTGGCACTGCGTTTCTGCAGGCGGTGGATCTCGCGGTCGACCATGATCTGCCCCTCGACCAGCACGGCGCGCAGGGCCAGTTTCAGCCGGTCGCGCGGCGCGGTCTTGAGCACGTAGCCATAGGCGCTGTCCTCGGGCACGATGCCCGCGATGCCCCGCAGGTAGGCCTCGTCGGCATAGTTCGACCAGAACAGGATGCGCGTCTCGGGCCGCTCGGTCCACAGGGTGCGGGCGGCCTCGATGCCGTTGCGATGCGCCATGCGCAGGTCCATCACCACCGCCTCGATGCCGATGGCGCGGGCCTCCTTCTCGGCCTCGTCGCCGCGCAACGCGTGGTAGATCTCGGTTACCTCGGGCAGCGCCTCGGCCAGCGTGTCCTCCATGTAGGAGGCGTGGAACTGGTCATCCTCGACCAGAAGCACCTTCATGGCGCGCCCTCCAGCGCGACCCGCACCGTCGTGCCGCCACCGCCCGTCACCTCGAGCGCGGCCGAGATCAGCCGCGCCCGGGTGCGCATGTGGGCCAGCCCCGATTGCCGCGCGGGGTTCAGCGGGATGCCGCGCCCGTCGTCCCGGATCGTCACGCAAAGCTCGCCCGGCGCGGGCGCCGCGACGGTGACCGCGATGCGCGTCGCCCCGGCATGGCGCACGGCATTGTTGATCGCCTCCTGCGTGATGCGGAACAGCGCGGTGCGCACGGTCGGGTCCAGCCGGTCCGGCGCGCCCTGCGTGCCATCCTCGACCGACAGCGCGATCTCGGCCCCGCCGGCGGCCCGGTCCAGATGCACCCGCACCGCGTGGGCAAAGCCGAACAGCTCCAGCAGCGTGGGCACGGCAGTGTCGATGATGCGGCGCAGGTCGTCGATGGTCTGGCGCAGCCGCCGGGCCAGGTCGTCCCGGGGCAGGGGGGTGTCGCCGGTCGCTTCGCGCAGCAGGCGCGACAGGTCGGCCAGGGTCTGGTCATGCAGGTCCATGCCGACGCGCTGGCGTTCCTGCTCCAGCGCCTGGGTCAGCTCCAGCGCGCCGCGGCGCAGCCCCTCCTCGCCGGCCTGTCCGGCCTCGCTGACCCGCGCGCTGCGCCGTGTCCGTTCGGCCAGGTGCAGCGCGTGCACATGCGGCGCCAGCCGGTCGGCGATCCGCTGGGCGCGCGCCACGGTGTCCGTGTCATAGAGCCCGCGCTCGGAATGCGAGACGTTGAGCGTGCCGATGGTGCGCCCCGCGACGCACATCAGCACGTTGACCCGGCTGCGCAGCGCGTGGTTCAGGATCGGCTCGCAGGAGGCGCCGGGATAGGTGTAACGCGGATCGCAGGTCGCATCATCGGTCAGCATGTGGTCGCAGCGGCCCAGCAGCAGGTCGCGGATCGGCGCATGATCGACCCGCCCCGAGGCGCGCGACCAGCGCGTGCGGATCCCCACCTCGTAGCTGACCACCCAGCCGGGCCGGTCCAGCAGGCACAGATCGGCATGGGTGAAGGGGATGACGCTGGCGATCTCGCCGGCCACCGCCTCGAGCGCGCGGGTGACATCCGTGCGCGCGGCCAGCCGCGCCGAGATGCGGTCATAGACGTCGTCGGGCGACGCGTGGGTCAGGGTGTCGGGCATGGCTCCTCCGGCGACGCGCGGCGCCCCGCCTTGCGCGTCCCTGCAACTCTGCCCGCGCTTTGCAGGAAAGGAAACACCCTCACCCGCAGCTCTGTTGCGGGTTCCCGCATCATTTCTGCGGTCGGCTGCCTTTACAGGGAGCCCCGGCCCGTATCACCATTCGCCCAGTCCGGAGCGGCCAACCGCCCGCGACACCAGGAGAGCGCGGCGACGCGCGAGGGAGGAGACATCATGAAACGGCTTTTTCTGGGCGCGGCGACGCTGGCCCTGATGACGGGTGCCGCGCAGGCGGGATCGCATCTGCAGGACACCTCCGACAAGCGCATCGCGCTGTCCAACAACTATGCCGGCAATTCCTGGCGCCAGGCGATGCTGGCGACCTGGGAAGAGACCGCCGAACAGGCGGTGGCCGATGGCGTGGTGGCCGCCGCCGACGCCTATACCACCTCCGAGAACCAGGCGACCGAGCAGGCCGCGCAGATCCAGAACATGATCCTGCAAGGCTATGACGCGATCGTGCTGAATGCCGCCTCGCCCACGGCGCTGAATGGCGCGGTGAAAGAGGCCTGCGATGCCGGCGTCACCGTGGTCAGCTTCGACGGCATCGTGACCGAGCCCTGCGCCTGGCGCATCGCGGTGGATTTCGCCGCCATGGGCAAGGAAGAGGTCGACTACCTCGCCACGCGCCTGCCCGAGGGCGGCAACCTGCTGGAAATCCGCGGGCTGGCCGGGGTCTTCGTCGATGACGAGATCTCCAAGGGCATCCACGAGGGCGTGGCCGAGCATGACCAGTTCGAGATTGTCGGTTCGGTGCATGGCGACTGGGCGCAGGACGTGGCGCAGAAGGCCGTGGCCGGCATCCTGCCCTCGCTGCCCGAGATCGCGGGCGTGGTGACGCAGGGCGGCGACGGCTATGGCGCGGCGCAGGCCTTTGACGCGGCCGGCCGGCCGACGCCGCTGATCGTGCTGGGCAACCGCCAGGACGAGCTGCAATGGTGGGCCGAGCAGCGCGACGCCAACGGCTACGAGACGCTGTCGCTGTCCATCGCGCCGGGCGTGGCCTCGCTGGCCTTCTGGGTCGCCCAGCAGGTGCTGGCGGGCGAAGAGGTGCCCAAGGACCTGACCGTGCCCTTCCTGAAGATCACGCAGGACACGCTGGACGAGGCGCTGGCCAGCACGCCCGAGGGATCGGTGGCGAACGTGTCCTATGCGCTGGAAGACGCGCAAGAGGTGATCGCCGCGGCCAAGTAAGGCCCCGGCCTGGCCCCGTGCGCGTCGCCCACCGGCGCGCGCGGGGCGCCCTGCGAGCAGACGAGGCGGACATGACGCAGAACGCAAACGCCCCGGTCGTGACCCTGACCGAGGCGGCCAAGCATTTCGGCGCGGTCCGCGCGCTGGACGGGGTCGACCTGTCCGTGGCGCCCGGCGACTGCGTCGGGCTGGTGGGCCATAACGGCGCGGGAAAATCCACGCTGGTCAACCTGATCAACGGCAGTTTCGCCCCCAGCTCGGGGCAGGTCGCCTTTCCGGGCGGCGCCGCGGGCGTGCGCTCGGTCTTCCAGGAGCTGTCGCTCTGCCCCAATCTGACGGTGGCCGAGAACCTGCGCATCTCGCATCCCGGGCTGAAGGGCCCCGGCTGGCGTCGCCCCGCCCGGGCCGAAATATGCGCCGCGCTGGACGCGGTCTTTCCCGGCCACGGCATCGCGGCCGATGCCGAGGTCGACACGCTGTCCATCGCCGAGCGCCAGATGGTCGAGATCGCCATCGGCTTTGCCCCGCGCGGCGGGCAGGCCCGGCTGGTGATCCTCGACGAGCCGACCAGCGCGCTGGATGCCGGCATCGCCGACCAGCTGCTGGCGCATGTGAAACGCTTCTGCGCACAGGGTGGCGCGGTGATCTTCATCTCGCACATGCTGGGCGAGATCTTCGAGGTCGCCACACGGATCGTGGTGCTCAAGGATGGCCGCATCGTGGCCGAGCGCCCGGCCGCGGGCTTTACCCGGCAGGGGCTGGTCGATGCCATGGGCCATGTCGCCACCGAAGAGGCCGCGCGCGAGGCCGAGAGCCGCCCGCCGCCCGGCGCGGTGGTGATTGCCGCCGAGGGGATCGAAGCGCGGCGTGGCGAGATCGTCGGGCTGTCGGGGCTGGCCGGGCACGGGCAGGCGGCGGCGCTGGCGCGGCTCTACCTGTCGCAAAGCTCGGACTGGCGGGCAGGCCGCGCGCCGCGCGCGGTCTTCGTCGCCGGGGACCGTCCGCGCGACGGGGTGCTGCCGCTTTGGTCGATCCTGCGCAACATAACCGCCTCGATTCTGCCGCGCGACGCACGCCGGGGCATGGTCGACCGAGACCGCGAACGCACCGTCGCCGAGGAGTGGAAGCGCCGCATCGGCATCCGCACCGATGACCTGTCCAACCCGATCCTGTCGCTGTCGGGCGGCAACCAGCAGAAGGTGCTCTTCGCCCGCGCGCTGGCCTCGGACGCGCCGGTGGTGGTGATGGACGATCCCATGCGCGGCGTCGACGTGGGCACGAAACAGGATGTCTATGCCATGATCCGCGCCGAGGCCGCCGCCGGGCGCACCTTCCTGTGGTACTCGACCGAGACCGAGGAGGTCTGCCAGTGCGACCGGGTCTTCGTCTTCCGCAACCACGCTATCAGCGCCGAGCTGGCGGGCGACCAGATCACCGAGGAACGCATCCTGCAGGCCTCGTTCGAGATGCAGGAGGCGTCATGAGCTTTCTCGCCCGGCACCGCATCGTGCTGCCCGTGGTCTCGCTGGCGGTGCTGCTGGCGCTGACCTTCTGGATGCAGCCCCGCGCGATGAGCTATTTCGGCCTGAACCTGCTGTTCAACCTGGCCGTGCCGATCGCGCTGGCCACCATCGCGCAGATGATGATCATCATGGTCAACGACATCGACCTGTCGGTGGGCGCCTTCGTCAGCCTGGTGGCTTGCGTCACCGCCACCTTCCTCAACGATGCGCCGCTGCTGGGGCTGCTGATCCTGGCGGCGCTGATCCTGTCCTATGCCGCGATGGGTGCTGTGATCCACGCGCTGGCGCTGCCGGCCATCGTGGTGACGCTGGGCATGTCCTTCGTCTGGGGCGGGCTGGCGCTGTTCATCCTGCCCACACCGGGCGGGGCCGCGCCGGGCTGGCTGCGCACGCTGATGACGGTCAAGCCGCCGGTCATGCCCATGGCGGTGGTGGCCGCCATCCTGATCGCTGCGGTCACCCACCTGCTGGTGATCCGCTCGGGCATCGGCACGGTGCTGCGCGGGGTGGGGGGCAACAGCCGATCTGTCGCGCGGGCGGGCTGGAACGTGACCGCGCTCAAGGCGCTGGCCTACGGGCTGGCGGGGCTGTTCGGCGTGCTGGCGGGCATGGCGCTGGTGGGGCTGACCACCTCGGCCGATGCCAATATCGCGCTGCGCTACACGCTTCTGTCGATCGCCGGGGTGATCCTGGGCGGCGGCGAGTTCACCGGCGGCAAGGTCAGCCCGACCGGCGCGGTGATCGGCGCGCTGACCCTGACGCTGGCGGCCTCGTTCCTGTCCTTCATGCGCCTGTCGCCCGACTGGCAGATCGGCGCGCAGGGCGCGATCCTGATCCTGGTGCTGACCGCCCGGCTGGTCTTTGCGCGGCGCGGAGGTGCGGCATGACCCTGCTGCAACGTCTTTCACGGCCCTGGATCTGGGCCTGGCTGGCGGCCGCGCTGGCCTTTGCCGCCACGCTGGGGCTGACCTCGGGGCGCGGCGCGGGCGAGCTGGCCTATGCCGCGCTCAGCTTCGGCGCCTTCGCCGCCATCGTCGGCATGGGCCAGATGCTGGTCATCACGCTGGGGCCGGGCAATGTCGACCTGTCGATCCCGGCCACCATGACGCTGGCCGCCACGCTGGCGCTGAAGGTCATGAGCACCGATCCCGGCACCGCGCTGCTGGGGCTGGGCGTGGCGCTGGCCGTGGGCCTTGGCACGGGGCTGGCCAATTTCGCGCTGATCTTCCTGCTGCGCCTGCCGCCGATCATCGCCACGCTGGCCGCGTCGCTGATCTACCAGAGCCTGGCCATCTGGTCGAACCGTGGCCTGCGCATCAAGCCGCCGCCCGGGTTGGCCGATTTCGCCACCGGCCGCTTCCTGGGCCTGCCCAACGTGGCCTGGGTCGGGCTGGCGCTGGCACTCATCGTCTGGGTCGTGCTGGAACGCTCGGTCTGGGGGCGCTGGCTGCTGGCGGCGGGGCAGAACCTGCGCGCCGCGCGGCTGGCCGGCATGCCGGTCGAGGCGGTGCGCGCCGCGGCCTATGTCACCGTCGCCGTCTTTGCCGCGCTGGCGGGCTATCTTCTGGCCAGCTTCTCGGGGGGGGCGGCGCTGAACATGGGGCAGGAATACCTGCTGATGTCCATCGCCGTGGTGGTGATCGGCGGCACCTCGATCGCGGGGGGCAATTCCAACGTGCCCGGCGTCTGGGGCGCGGCGCTGTTCATGTTCCTCGTCGTCTCGATGCTCAACAGCTACGGCGCTGGGGCAGGCGTGCGCAACGTCCTGACCGGCACCATCATCATCGCAATCGTCATCGCCGCCAGCACGAGGAGGCCCGGAGCATGATTACCCCCCCGCCGCATCTGGACATCCGCGACGACCGGTTCCGGGCGCTCGTGCACCCGATGTCCCGGCTCGACCGCATCGCCGAGGGCTTCACCTGGACCGAGGGGCCGGTCTGGTTCGGCGACCGCGACTGCCTGCTGTTCTCGGACATCCCCTCGCGCCGGATCCTGAGCTGGTCCGAGGCGACCGGCACCAGCACCTACCGCGCCGAGAGCGGCTTCAACAACGGCAACACCCGCGACCGGCAGGGCCGGCTGGTGGGCTGCCGCCACGGCGCGCGCGACGTGGTGCGGACCGAGCCCGACGGACGGCTGACCGTGCTGGCCGACCGTTTCGAGGGGAAGCGCCTGAACTCGCCCAATGACGTGGTGGTCAGCGCCGACGGGGCGGTCTGGTTCACCGACCCCACCTACGGCATCATCTCGGATTTCGAGGGCTATCGCGCCGAGCCCGAACAGGCCGCGCGCAATGTCTTTCGCCTCTCGCCCGAGGGTGACCTGAGCGTGGTGGTCGATGATTTCACCCAGCCCAACGGGCTGTGCTTTTCGCCCGACGAGTCGCTGCTCTACATCGCCGAAAGCGGGTCGAGCCATGACGATTCCGTGCCCTCCGTGATCCGGGTCTTTGGCGTCGACGGCGGTCGGCTGGAGGATCGCGGCGTCTTTGCCACGATCGACACCGGCCTGCCCGACGGGATGCGCTGCGACACCCACGGCAACCTGTGGTCCTCGGCCGCTGACGGGGTGCATTGCTTTGCCCCCGACGGCACGCTGTTGGGCAAGATCCTGGTGTCCGAAATCGTCTCGAACCTCTGTTTCGGCGGGCCGGACGGGCACCGGATGTTCATCACCGCCACGACCTCGGTCTACCGCGTCTTCGTCGATGCCATCGGGGCCGAGCCCTGGACCCGCGGCCACCTGGACTGACCCCCGCGCCTATTCGGCGACCGAGACCTTGGTGCCCCAGGACCGGCAGAGCGCGGCCAGGTCCGGGGGCAGGGCCATGTCGGTGAAGAAGGCGTCGACATCTGCCAGCGAGGCGATGCGCGCCGGCGCGCTGCGGGTCAGCTTGGTCTGGTCCGCCACAAGGAAGGTCTGGCGCGACTGGCGCAGGATCGCCTTGCTGACGCCGACCTCCTGGATGTCGAAATCCAGCAGGTCGCCCTCGTGGTCGAGCGCCGAGCAGCCGATCACCGCGAGGTCGAACTTGAACTGCATGATCGTCTCGGTCGCGAGGTTGCCGACCAGCCCGCCATCGGCGCGGCGCAGCTGCCCGCCGGTCAGGATCACGTCGCAGCTGGCATTGGCCGCCAGGATGTTGGCCACGTTCATGTTGTTGGTCACCACCATCAGGCTTTCATGGTGCAACAGCTCCTTGGCGACCGCCTCGGTCGAGGTGCCGATGCTGAGAAACAGCGAGATGTTGGCCGGGATTTCGGCGGCGCAGGCGCGCGCGATGGCGCTCTTGGCGGCCGATTTCAGCGAGCGGCGTTCCTCGTAGCCGATATTCGTGGTGCCCGAGGGCAGCACCGCGCCGCCATGCACCCGCTCCAGCCGGCCGGCCTCGGAGAGGTCGGTCAGGTCGCGGCGGATGGTCTGCAACGTGACCCCGAAATGCTCGGCCAGCTTCTCGACCGTGACCTTGCCCTCGCGGCGCGCGATCTCGAGGATCTCGGGATGGCGGAAAGTCTGCGACATGCGGCGGCCTTTCGGTCTGGCGCGCCGGCGGCTGCGTCTTGCGGCGCGGTTCCTTTCGCATCTTGGGCCGGAAGCGAACGCAAAGGCAATCAAAAACGCGGATTCGCGCAGGTTTCGCCCGCGGGCGCGCGGGCGCGCGTTCGGTTTTTGGCGAGATCCCGGCGCATACCGCGCCATACGAAAACGAACGAAAACAATTCTTGCAATGGGCGCGGCGGCACGACATAAATCACGCATCGACGCGCCTGGAGGAGAATCGCGTGGAACACCCATCGGACACAGCGCCGGTCGACCTGTTCGTCATCGGCGGCGGCATCAATGGCTGCGGCATCGCCCGCGACGCCACGGGGCGCGGCCTGTCGGTCGCGCTGGCCGAGATGAACGACCTCGCTTCGGCGACCTCGTCATCCTCGACCAAGCTGTTCCATGGCGGTCTGCGCTACCTCGAATATTTCGAGTTCCGGCTGGTGCGCGAGGCGCTGATCGAGCGCGAGGTGCTGCTGAAGGCGATGCCGCATATCAGCTGGCCCATGCGATTTGTCCTTCCTTATCATAAGGATATGCGGTTCGAATCCGACACGCCGACCTCCAAGTTGCTGGGGCTGGTGATGCCCTGGATGAAGGGGCGGCGGCCGGCCTGGCTGATCCGTTTGGGCCTGTTCATGTATGACCACCTGGGCGGTCGCAAGATCCTGCCCGGCACCTCGACCGTCGACCTGAAGGGGTCGAAGGAAGGCGCGCCGCTGCAGGACCGCTTTGCCAAGGCCTATGAATATTCCGATTGCTGGGTCGAGGATTCGCGGCTGGTCGTGCTGAACGCCCGCGACGCCGAGGCGCGCGGCGCGCAAATCATGACGCGCACCGAGGTGCTCAGCGCCACCAGCGAGAACGGCCTGTGGCGCATCGAAACGCGCAATACCGAAAACGACACGCGCCAGACCTTTCACGCCCGGATGCTGGTCAATGCCGGCGGGCCCTGGGTGGGCGACATCATCCAGACCAAGGTGCGGCTGAACTCGCGCGAGGGCGTGCGGCTGGTGCGCGGCAGCCATATCGTGACCCGCAAGCTCTATGACCACGACAAGTGCTACTTCTTCCAGGGCACCGACGGGCGGATCATCTTCGCGATCCCCTACGAGACCGATTTCACCCTGATCGGCACCACCGATGCCGAGCATGACGATCCATCGAAGAAACCCGTCTGTACGCCCGAGGAACAGGATTACCTGCTGAATTTCGCCAGCCAGTATTTCAAGCAGGACCTGACCCGCGACGACGTGGTCTGGACCTATTCCGGCGTGCGCCCGCTCTATGATGACGGCGCCACCAGCGCCACGGCGGCGACGCGCGACTACACGCTGAAAGTGGATACCAGCGCCGGCGCGCCGGTGCTCAACGTCTTCGGCGGCAAGATCACCACCTATCGCCGGCTGGCCGAAAGCGCGCTGGAGAAGATCTCCGAGACGCTGGGCGTCTCCAAGGGGCCGTGGACCGCGGGCGTGCCACTGCCCGGCGGCGATTTCCCGGTGGACGGGGTGCAGCGCATGGTTGACGACCTGCGCGGCCGCTTCCCCTTCCTGACCGAATTCTGGGCGCTGCGCCTTGTGCGGGCCTATGGCACCGAGGCCGAGGGCATCCTGGGCATCGCCGCGACGGCCGAGGACCTGGGCGAGGATTTCGGCGCCACGCTGACCGCGGCCGAGGTCGACTGGCTGATGCGGTACGAATACGCGCGCACGGCCGAGGACGTGGTCTGGCGGCGCAACAAGCTGGGCCTGCGGCTGACGGAAGAACAGGTCGCCACGCTGGACGACTGGATGGCGCGGCATCGCCCGACAATCTCCGCCGCGGCGGAATGAGGAGGACCCCGGCATGACGCTGGAGCTGAAAGGCGTGTCCAAGGTGGTGGACGGGCAGACCCATATCCACCCGACGGACCTGACCCTGGACAAGGGCACGATGAACGTGCTGCTGGGCCCGACCCTGTCGGGCAAGACCTCGCTGATGCGGCTGATGGCCGGGCTGGACGCGCCCGCCACGGGCCAAGTGATCTGGAACGGCGAGGACGTGACCGGCCAGCGCGTGCAGGACCGCAAGGTGGCCATGGTCTACCAGCAGTTCATCAACTACCCGTCAATGACCGTCTATGACAACATCGCCTCGCCCATGAAGCTTCTGGGCGTGGACAAGGCCGAGATCGACCGCCGTGTGCGCGAGACGGCCGAGCTGATGAAGCTGACCCCGATGCTGGAACGCAAACCGCTGGAGCTGTCGGGTGGCCAACAGCAGCGCTGCGCGCTGGCGCGTGCGCTGGTCAAGAATGCGGGGCTCGTGCTGCTGGACGAGCCGCTGGCGAACCTCGACTACAAGTTGCGCGAGGAGCTGCGCGTCGAGATCCCCAAGATCTTCGAGGCCTCGGGCAGCATCTTCGTCTATGCCACGACCGAACCCGAAGAGGCGCTTCTGCTGGGCGGCAATGTCGCCTGCCTGTGGGAGGGTCGGATCACCCAGTTCGGGCCCACGCCCTCGGTCTATCGCCAGCCGGTCGACGCCACCACGGCACGCGTGTTCAGCGATCCGCCGATGAACTTCCTGAAGATCACCAAGTCGGGCGACCGGATCTCGTTCGGGGACGGGCAGAGCGCGCCCGCCGCGGGACAGCTGGCGGCTCTGGACGATGGCCGCTACACCGCCGGTTTCCGGCCCAACCATCTGGAGATCGGGCAGCACGCGCCCGACGCGATGGAGTTCCGCGCCACGCTGAGCGTGACCGAGCTGACCGGCTCCGAGACCTTCGTGCATCTCGACCATCACGGCGAGCGCTGGGTCGGGCTGATCCACGGCGTACACGATCTCGAGATCGGCGCGGGGCTGAGCGTCTGGCTGGACCCGCGCCATGTCTACATCTTCGGCGAGGACGGCACGCTGGTCGCGCCCGCCGCCTACGCGCTGGCGGCCTGAGGGGGGACATCATGGCCAAGATCACGCTCGACAATCTCGCGCATTCCTACCTGCCGAAACCGACCTCGGAGGAGGATTTCGCGCTCAAGGAGCTCAACCACGACTGGGATGACGGCGCGGCCTACGCGCTCTTGGGCTCCTCGGGCTGCGGGAAATCCACGCTGCTCAACATCATCTCGGGGCTGCTGCATCCCAGCCAGGGCCGTATCCTGTTCGACGGCAAGGACGTGACCCACGCGCCGACGGCCGAGCGCAACATCGCGCAGGTCTTCCAGTTCCCGGTGGTTTACGACACGATGAGCGTGCACGACAACCTGGCCTTCCCGCTGCGCAACCGTGGCCGGGACGAGGCCTATGTCGCCGAGCGCGTGAACGAGATCGCCCGCATGATCGGCATGGAGGACATGCTGCGACGCAAGGCGCGCGGGCTGACCGCGGATGCCAAGCAGAAGATCAGCCTTGGCCGTGGCATGGTGCGCAAGGACGTGAACGCGCTGCTCTTCGACGAGCCGCTGACCGTGATCGACCCGCACATGAAATGGGAGCTGCGCACCCAGCTGAAGAAGCTGCACCACGATTTCGGCCACACGATGATCTATGTCACCCATGACCAGACCGAGGCGCTGACCTTTGCCGACAAGGTGGTGGTGATGTATGACGGCCGCGTCGTGCAGATCGGCACGCCCGAAGAGCTGTTCGAGCGGCCCGAGCACACCTTCGTGGGCTATTTCATCGGCTCGCCCGGCATGAACGTCTTTCCCGCCAAGGTGGATGGCCGCCGCGCCTATATCGACGGCACGGCGCTGGAGCTGGGCCGCGGCTATCGCCCGCTCGACGGCAAGGTCGAGATCGGCGTGCGCCCGGAATTCGCGCGGCTCTCGCAATCCGAAGGGCTGCCCGTCACCGTGCGCCGGGTCGAGGATGTGGGCCGGCACAAGATCATCCGGGCCGAGTTCTTCGGTCATGACATCAACATCATCGCCGGCGAGGACGACCACATCAGCGCCGACATGAACCGCGTCACCTTCGATGCGGCCCATGTCAACGTCTATGCCGACGACTGGCGCGTGCCGGGGGAGGCCGCGTGATGGCGGCCCGCACCGCCGGCCGCGCCGCAATGCAGATCCACGGGGGAGGAGCCTGATGGAAAAGACGGTCAACCAGAAGGCATGGTTCCTGGTCCTGCCGGTGCTGGTGCTCGTGGCCTTCTCGGCGGTAATTCCGCTGATGACGGTGGTCAACTACTCTGTGCAGGACACGTTCGGCCAGAACCAGTTCTTCTGGGCCGGGCTGGAATGGTTTGAGGAGATGCTGCGCTCGGACCGGATGTGGGATGCGCTGGGGCGCCAGCTGATGTTCTCGGGCATCATCCTGGCGATCGAGATCCCGCTGGGCATCTTCGTCGCGCTGAACATGCCCAAGAGCGGGTTCTGGGCCTCGTTCTGCCTCGTCCTGATGTCGCTGCCGCTGCTGATCCCGTGGAACGTGGTGGGCACGATCTGGCAGATCTTTGGTCGCGTCGATATCGGCCTGCTGGGCTATACGCTGGACGCGCTGGGGGTGAATTACAACTACACCCAGGACACGATCGCGGCCTGGATCACCATCATCGTGATGGATGTCTGGCACTGGACCTCGCTGGTGGCCCTTCTGGCCTATGCCGGGCTCAAGTCGATCCCCGATGCCTACTACCAGGCGGCCAAGATCGACCAGGCCAGCCGCTGGAAGGTGTTCCGCTACATCGAGCTGCCCAAGATGATGGGCGTGCTGATGATCGCCATCCTCTTGCGCTTCATGGACAGTTTCATGATCTATACCGAGCCGTTCGTGGTCACCGGCGGGGGCCCCGGCAACGCCACCACGCTGCTGTCGATCGACCTTGTCAAGATGGCGCTGGGACAGTTCGACCTCGGCCCCGCGGCGGCCTTCTCGCTGATGTATTTCCTGGTGATCCTGCTGATCAGCTGGGTGTTCTACACGGTGATGGTCAACCTCGACAAGAAGGGGATGTGAGATGACCGATACCACCTCCGCGCCCGGCGCGACCTCCCTTCCCGGCGACGTGACGGCCTCGGGCTCTGCGGTGAAGACCCGCAAGTTCCCGCGGCCCAAGGGCTCGGCGATCGTGATGGGGTTGTACCTTCTGTTCCTGCTACTGCCGATCTACTGGCTGCTGAACATGAGCCTGAAGACCAACACGGAGATCCTGAACGAGTTCACGCTCTGGCCGCGCAACCTGACGCTGGCCAATTATGCCACGATCCTGACCGATCCGGCCTGGTACATGGGCTACGTGAACTCGCTGATCTACGTGGTGATGAACACCGCGATCAGCCTCGCAGTGGCGCTGCCGGCGGCCTATGCCTTTTCGCGCTACCATTTCATGGGCGACAAGCACCTGTTCTTCTGGCTGCTGACCAACCGCATGGCGCCGCCGGCCGTCTTCGCGCTGCCCTTCTTCCAGCTCTATTCCAGCGTCGGGCTGTTCGACACGCATATCGCGGTGGCGCTGGCGCATTGCCTGTTCAACGTGCCGCTGGCGGTCTGGATCCTCGAGGGCTTCATGCGCGGCGTGCCCAAGGAGATCGACGAGACCGCCTATATCGACGGCTACAGCTTCGGCGCCTTCTTCGTGAAGATCTTCATGCCGCTCATCGCCAGCGGGATCGGCGTCGCGGCCTTCTTCTGCTTCATGTTCTCCTGGGTGGAGCTGCTCTTGTCGCGCACGCTGACCACGGTGGACGCCAAGCCCATCGCCGCGATCATGACGCGCACCCAAGGTGCCTCGGGCATCGACTGGGGCGTGCTGGCCGCGGCAGGCATCCTGACCATCGTGCCGGGCGCGCTGGTGATCTACTTCGTGCGCAACTACATCGCCAAGGGCTTTGCCCTGGGGAGGGTGTGATGCAACGAAACGTTAACCATCGCACCGTCATCCTCGGGCTTGACCCGAGGACCTCCGGACGCCTGCGACATGCCTGCCCGCCCGACCGTCTACATCATGACGAACCGCCCGCGCGGCACCCTTTACGTCGGAGTGACCGGCAACCTCGTGCGACGGGTCTGGGAACATCGCAGCCACGCCATGCCGGGATTCACCGACCGCTACAACCTGGAACACCTGGTCTGGTTCGAAGCGCACGACCGTCCCGGGACGGCCATCCAGCGCGAGAAATCGCTCAAACGGTGGCGACGGCAATGGAAAATCGAGCTGGTGGAGGCGCACAACCCGGCATGGCGGGATTTGTGGGCGCAGATCGCGGGGCCCTAGCCGCACGGTTGAAGCGGCAGTCCGTCCTCCGCGGGCTCTGCAGCCCCGGATGTGGGGCGACGTCCAGAGGTCCTCGGGTCAGGCCCGAGGATGACCCCGCAACGTTCAACCGTTTCCCTCAGGAGGTCTGACCGATGGACTGGATGGCATGGACCTGGCCGACCGCGATCTTCTTCATGGTCATCGCGGCGCTGCTGATCACTTTCACGATCCTCGCGATCAAGTTTCCCGAAACGCCGCGCACGGGGATCCTGCGCATCGAGACCACGCGCGGCGACCGGCTCTTCATCACCCTTCTGGGCTCGGCCTTCATCAACCTGGCCTGGCTCGGGATCATCGGGGCGCATCAACCCTACGCCCTGATCGTCTGCCTGGTCTATGCCGCGGCGGTGTTCCGCTGGGTCTAGGCCCGGACAACGTGACCGGGGACGGAGGAGACCCGGGCACGCATCACATATCCTCGCTCAACGGTTCAAACGGGAGGAAACCAAGTATGAACCTCAAGCTCAGATCAACCACGGCGGCGCTGCTGGTCCTTGCCGGACCGGCCTTTGCCGACATGGAGGCGGCTCGCGCCTTCCTGGACGCGGAAATCGGGGACATGTCCTCGCTGACCCGCGCCGAGCAGGAAGCCGAGATGCAGTTCTTCATCGACGCGGCCGAGCCCTTCCGCGGCATGGACATCAAGGTCGTCTCCGAGACGATCACCACGCACGAGTACGAGTCGCAGGTGCTGGCGCCCGCCTTCACCGCGATCACCGGCATCGAGGTCACCCATGACCTGATCGGCGAGGGCGACGTCGTCGAGAAGCTGCAGACGCAGATGCAGTCGGGCGAGAATATCTACGACGCCTATATCAACGACAGCGACCTGATCGGCACGCACTGGCGCTATCAGCAGGTGCGCAACCTGACCGACTGGATCGAGGGCGAGGGCGCCGCCGTCACCCTGCCGACGCTGGACCTCGACGATTTCATCGGGCTCAGCTTCACCACCGGCCCGGATGGCAAGGTCTACCAGCTGCCGACCCAGCAATTCGCGAACCTCTACTGGTTCCGCTACGACTGGTTCAACGACGAGAAGAACAAGGCCGATTTCCAGGAGCAGTTCGGCTATGAGCTGGGCGTGCCGGTGAACTGGTCCGCCTACGAGGACATCGCCGAGTTCTTCACCGGCCGCGACCTCAGCCACATGGGCGTCGAGGGCGAAGTCTTCGGCAACATGGATTACGGCAAGAAGGACCCCAGCCTTGGCTGGCGCTACACCGATGCTTGGATGTCCATGGCCGGCATGGGCGACGCGGGTGAACCCAACGGCCTGCCGGTCGACGAATGGGGCATCCGGGTGAACGAGAACTCGCAGCCCGTCGGCTCCTGCGTCGACCGTGGCGGCGCCACCAACTCGCCCGCGGCGGTCTATGCCGTCGAGAAGGCGATCGAGTGGCTGGAGAAGTACACGCCCCCGGCCGCAGCCGGCATGACCTTCTCCGAGGCCGGCCCGATCCCGGCGCAGGGCAACATCGCCCAGCAGATGTTCTGGTACACCGCCTTCACCGCGGACACCGTCAAGCCGGGCCTGCCGGTGATGAACGAGGACGGCACGCCCAAGTGGCGCATGGCGCCGTCCCCGCACGGCGTCTACTGGAAGGAAGGCCAGAAGGTCGGATACCAGGATGCCGGTTCGTGGACGCTGATGAAGTCGACCCCGGTCGACCGCGCCCAGGCGGCCTGGCTCTATGCCCAGTTCGTCACCTCCAAGACCGTGGACGTGAAGAAGTCCCACGTGGGCCTGACCTTCATCCGCGAGTCGACCGTGCAGCATGACAGCTTCACCGAGCGCGCCGACAAGCTGGGCGGCCTGGTGGAATTCTACCGCTCGCCGGCCCGTGTCCAGTGGTCGCCCACCGGCACCAACGTGCCCGACTACCCCAAGCTGGCACAGCTGTGGTGGCAGAACATCGGTGACGCCATGTCCGGTGCCAAGACCGCCCAGGAAGCGCTGGATGCGCTCTGCGAAGACCAGGAGCGCGTGCTCGAGCGTCTCGAGCGGGCCGGCATCCAGGGTGATATCGGTCCCAAGATGAACGAGGAGCGGGACGCGCAGTACTGGTTCGACCAGCCCGGCGCCCCCTATCCGCCGCTCGAGAACGAGGACGAGGAGCCGAAGACCGTCAGCTATGACGAGCTGATCGCCTCCTGGAAGTAAACCTCTTCCGGCCGGGGCCCTTGCGGGGGCCCCGGTCTTGCCGTTACCCCTTTTCCGCGCCCGGACGCCCCTGCCGATCCGGCACGCATCCAACCACGCAAGAGGAGACGCGGGCATGACACATATCCTGGCCATCGATCAGGGCACGACCTCGACCCGTGCCATCCTGTTTGACGGTGCGATGAACGCTGTCGCCTCGGCGCAGGAGGAATTCACCCAGCATTTCCCGCAAAGCGGCTGGGTGGAACATGACGCGGGCGATCTCTGGGCCACGACGGCCGCCACCTGCCGCGCCGCGATCGAGAAATCCGGCGGTGCGCAGATCGCCGCCATCGGCATCACCAACCAGCGCGAGACGACCCTGGTCTGGGACCGCAAGACCGGCAAGCCGATCCACAACGCCATCGTCTGGCAGGACCGCCGCACCTCTGCCATGTGCCAGAAGCTCAAGGCCGAGGGGTTCGAGGAGACGGTGACCGACCGCACCGGCCTGCTGCTCGACCCGTATTTCTCGGGCACGAAACTGGCCTGGCTGCTGGAGAACGTCGAGGGCGCACGCGCCCGGGCCGAGGCCGGCGAACTGGTCTTCGGCACGGTCGACACCTGGCTGGTCTGGAACCTGACCGGCGGCGCGGTGCATGTCACCGACGCCACCAATGCCGCGCGCACCATGCTGTACGACATCCGCAAGGGCCGCTGGTCCAAGACCATCTGCGACCGGCTGGGCATTCCCATGTCGATGCTGCCCGAGGTGCGCGACTGCGCCGCCGATTTCGGCGAGACGCGTCCCGACCTCTTCGGCCGCCCGATCCCGATCCTGGGCATCGCCGGCGACCAGCAGGCCGCCACGGTGGGGCAAGCCTGTTTCGAGCCGGGCATGCTGAAATCCACCTATGGCACGGGCTGTTTCGCGCTGATCAATACCGGGACGACGCCGGTGCGCTCGTCCAACCGGCTCCTGACCACCATCGCCTACCAGCTGGACGGCCAGCCGACCTATGCGCTGGAAGGGTCGATCTTCATCGCCGGCGCCGTGGTGCAATGGCTGCGCGACGGGCTGCGCATCATCCGCAACGCGCGCGAGGCGCAGCCGCTGGCCGAACAGGCCGACCCGGCACAGGACCTCGTGCTGGTGCCCGCCTTCACCGGGCTGGGCGCCCCCTATTGGAACGCCGATTGCCGCGGCGCGGTGTTCGGGCTGACCCGCGGCTCGGGCCCCGAGGAGTTCGCCCGCGCCGCGCTGGAAAGCGTCGGCTACCAGACCCGCGACCTGCTGGCCGCGATGCAGGCCGACATGGCCGCCGGCGGCGGGGCCGAGGGCGCCTCGGCCAAGGCCACGCTGCGCGTTGATGGCGGGATGAGCGCCTCGGAATTCGCCATGCAGTTCCTTGCCGACATCATCGGCGCGCGAGTCGACCGGCCCAAGGTGCTCGAGACCACGGCGCTTGGCGCGGCCTGGCTGGCGGGCCAGCGCGCCGGCGTCTATCCCGCGCAGGCCGAGTTCGCCGAGACCTGGGCGCTGGACAAGAGCTTTGCCCCCGCCATGGACGAGGCCACCCGCGCCACCAAATACGCCGCCTGGCAACGCGCCGTCGACGCCACCATGCGCTTCTGACAGGGCGGGACAGGTTATCGGCCCCCTGCGCACAAGCGGGCCAATCCATGACTTTTTCTTGGGCAGGCCGGACAATTATGGCGGTTTGAGCGAGCCGGGCCGGGTCGTAGCTCTTCGGGAGGAGACCCCGAGGAGAAGGCCCGATCATGGACACCTACCGTCACAGCCCCAAGGCCCGCAGTGCCCGCGTCGCGGCGCTGGAACTGCCCGAGCGCGCGGATATCGCGCCGCCCAGCGTCCGCGAGGCGGATCTTGCCATCCTCGCCGCCGCGCCCGAGGGCTATCTCGACACCACCCATTTCGACACCGCGCATTTCCCGCCGCCGGACTGGGCGCTCGAGCGTTTCGCCGCGGCGGCGCGTGATGGCGCGCTGGCCTATACCGGCTATTCCGGCCATGCCGGGGTGCTGCGCGCGGTGGCGTCCAATGTCTCCAGCTTCCTCGGCGTGCCGGTCGAGGCCGATCGCAATATCGCGCTGACGCCGGGCACGCAGGCGGCCTTGTTCTGCGTGCTGGCCGCGCGGGTCGATCCCGGCGACCGCGTCGTGGTGATGGATCCCGACTACCTGTTCACGGCGCGGATCTTCCGCTTTCTGGGGGCCGAGGTCGCCTATGCGCCGCTGATCCTGCAGGATGGCAAATACGTGCCCGATCTGGACCTGATCGAGACCGAGTTCCGCGACCGGGGCGCCACGCAGCTGGTCTTCTCGCATCCCAACAACCCCACCGGCGCGGTCTACGGCCCCGAGATCATCCGCGCGCTGGCCCGGCTGGCGGTGCGCTACGGGGTGGGGATCGTCGCCGACGAGCTCTATTCCCGGCTGATCCATGACGACACGCCCTTTGCCCATATCGCCGCCGAGGAGGGCGCGTTCGAGCTGACCGCCACGCTGCTTGGCCCCAGCAAGACGGAATCGCTCTCGGGCTACCGGCTGGGTGTGGTCGTGGGCCCCGAGACGCTGCTGCGCGGGGTGGAAAACGTGCTGTCGGTGACCGCGCTGCGCGCGCCCGCCTATGCCCAGCACCTGCTGCCCGGCTGGCTGGGGCCCGACGCAAACTGGCTGCGCGACCGGTTGGCACAGTTCAGCGCGCTGCGCCGCCAGACCATTGCGCGGCTGTCGGGGCTGGACTGGATGACGCTCCACCCGCAGGACGGCACGGCCTATCTCTGGGCAGATGTGCGCGCGCTGGGGCGCAGCGATCTCGAGATCGGCACCGCGCTGGCGCGCGAGGCCGGCATGCTGATCAGCCCCGGCTACCAGTTCGGGCCGGGATCGGCGGGGCATTTCCGCATCTGTTATGCACGCGAGCCGCGCGGCTGGGCCACGGCGATGGATCGCATGGTCGACGTGCTGGACGGGATGCGCCTCAGACCTGGTCCATGACCCAGGCGCGGAAGGCCTGCACGCGGGGCAGGTCGGTCTTGTCCCAAGGCGTGACGAGGTAATAGCCGCCCGGGCTGACCACCCGCACCGGGAAGGGCGCCACGAGGCTGCCGGTGGCGATGTCGTCGGCGGCCAGGTAGCTGGGCAGCAGCCCGATCCCCAGCCCCGATTTCGCGGCCTGCAGCACCATGTAGAAATGCTCCAGCCGCAGGGTCTTGTCATAGCCCTCGGTGCTGACCCCCACCGCCTGCAGCCAGTGCGACCAAGTGCCGGGGCGCGAGGAATGCGCGATCAGACTGTGCCGGCGCAGCTGGTCGTAATCGGTCAGCGGGTAGGGGCCGTCCATGATGCGCGGGCTGCACACCACCTGCAGCTCCTCGGACATCAGCGGCTCGGCCCGGGCGCCGGGCCAGTTGCCATAGCCGAAGCGAATCGCCACGTCGATCCGCTCGGTCGAGAAGTCGAGATCGCCGTCGCTGCTGGAGATGTCCACCGTCAGCTCCGGGTTGAGCTGCATGAAGGCGCTGAGCCGTGGCAGCAGCCATTTCGTCCCGAAGGTGGGCAGCATCCCGATGCTGAGCGTGCCGCGCCCGGCGCGGGTGTCCACCAGTTCGCGCGAGGCGACCTCGAGAATGTCCATCGCCTTGGAGATCTTGCCCGAGTAGTAGATCCCGTCCTCGGTCAGCTTGATCAGCCGGCCGGCGCGCTCGAACAGCTTCAGCTCAAGATGCTCTTCAAGCCCCTTTACCATGCGGCTGACCGCGCTTTGCGTCACGTTCAGCTCTTCGGCGGCGCTGGTGAAGCTGCCATGGCGCGACACCGCCTCGAAGGTGCGCAGCGCGTTCAGCGAGGGCAGGGATCGGCTCATCGAACATTCCAAAAACTCATTCGAGCGGCAGAATTTTGCAGGTTGAGCCGAAAGTCAATTCCGGAGGATGCTTTCCTCGACGCAACCGCCCATGCAGGCGCCTTCGGGACAGAACGTGACACTCAGCAAGATCTCATATGACCTGACCGCCGTGACCATGGGGCTGCATGCCCTTGAACGGGAACGGAACGACGGGCACAGCCTGCTGGATGGCGAGGGGCTGGTCCCGATCTACACCGGCGGCGACCTTGTCACGCCGCGCCGCTATAGCGACTGGGACACCATCAAGCGCGACCTGTCCGAGCTGGAGGCCGCGCTGGAGAGCATCGCCCCCGGCGAGCGGCGCACATTCCTTGAGGGAATGATCGGCTCGCTCCGGCTGGCGCTGCGGCTGTTCTCGGGCGGCAGCCCGACCTACGAGCAGAAGGTGGTGGGCCTCGTCGGGGCCTCGCGCGGCCACGAGGATGCCGGCATGATCGCCGCCTGCCGCGACCGGATCGACCGGCTGCTGACGCGGCTGGGCTTCGTGCGCGGCTCGCTGGCCGACCGGGTGCGCAACTGGGAGGACGCCCGCGCCATCCCCGATCACAAGCTGGACGCGGCCCTGGCCGAGCTGGTGGCCGAGGCCAAGCGGCGCACCGACGCGATGATCTTCGATACCGGCGATTTCGCCATGGAGATCTGCCCGGTGCGCGACGTGCCCTACCCGGCAAAATGCGGCTTTGCCGAGCGGCGGGTGGATCTGAACGTCGACCTGTTGCTGTCACGCGCCGTGCTCAAGCACCTGATCTGCCACAATATCTTTCCCGGCCACGCGACCCAGGCGCTTTACGCCCATGCCGAGGTGGTGGCCGGCCGCTCGACCGTGGATGCGCTGCTGATTTCGGCCAACGCGGTGACCGGATGCGTGCAGGAGGGCATCGGCGACCAGGGCATCTACCTGATCGACTGGATGGAGGACGAGGACGACGCGCTGACCGCCGAGCTGCGCGGGCTTCGCTCGGCCTGCCAGACCAGCGCGACATGGGCCTACATGGCCGAGGGCCAGCCGGCCGAGCAGACGGTGCAATACCTGCGCGAGACCGCGCTGGGACAGGACGCCTGGGTGCGCGGGCGGCTGCGCTCGGCGGCGCACCCGTTCAAGGGGCCCTTCGCGGCCTCGTTCTGGACCGGCAACGAGGTCGTCCGCCGCGTCCGCGAGCGTGTCTCGGACGCGCATCGCCCCGACTTCATCCGATATTTGTACGGACGGGCCCACAGCCCGCAGAGCCTTGAGATGTTCCAGGCGAGTTAACCCCGGAGAACTACATGAAAATCACGATAGTTGGCGCCGGCGCCATCGGCGGGCTCGCCGGTGCGTACATGTCCCGTGCCGGTCACGATGTCACCCTGACCGACCGCTGGGCGGACCATGTCGAGGCGATGAAGGCCAAGGGGCTGTTCATCGACGGCGTGCGCGGCGAGATGACGATCCCGGTCACGGCCAAGCACCCGCATGAGTTGCAGGCGCCGCTGGACATGGTGCTGATCGCCACCAAGTCGCAGCACGCGGTCGAGGCGGTGCAGCAGCTGGTGCCGCTGATGACGCCCGAGACCGGGGTGGTGTCCTTCCAGAACGGCTTCAACGAACCCGCGCTGATCGAGGCGCTGGACGCCGCCGGCCTGCCGGGCAAGGCGATGGTGATCGGCGCGATCCCGAATTACGGCGGCGCGCTGGTCGATCCCGGCTATATCGAATACGTCCACGAGGGCCCGATCCAGCTGGGCGAGATGGATGGCAGCACCACCGAACGCCTGACCACGCTGGCCGAAGCGCTTGGCGCGCTGACCGAGGTGCAGCTGTCGGACAATATCTGGGGCCAGATCTGGGCCAAGGAGGTCTATGCCAGCCAGGTCGTGTTCTCGGCGCTGGTCGATGACCGCATCCGCAACACGCTGGGCGTGGAACGCTATGCCCGCATCGCCGGCGCCATCGTGAAGGAGGCGCTGGAGATCGCCGATGCCAGCGGCATCGACGTGCAGGCCTTCGATTTCTTCGACCCGGCCAATTACCGGGTGAAGACGGCCGATGACACCCGCAAGCTCTTGGACAACATCAACCACGCGATCTGGCTGCTCAAGAAGGACCAGGAGACCAAGCCCAGCCACGACTTCAAGAAGAAGGGCTCGGGCATCTGGTGGGACATCGTCTATCGCAAGCGCCCCTCCGAGACGCGCTCCTCCTCGGGCAAGCTGATCGAGTACGGCCGCGCGGCCGGCGCCGATACGCGGCTGAACGCCAAGCTCTTCGACATGATCTACGAGATCGAGGACGGCAAGCGCGAGCTGGGCTTTCACAATTACGACGAGCTCGAGGCCTATGTGGCCGCGTGCGGGAAGGCCCTGCCATGAGCGGCGATAAACTCGGCGTCGGCGTGATCGGCACCCATGCCTGGGCCAACAAGGCGCATCTGCCGGGCTACGTGGCGCATCCGCAGGTCGATCTGGTCGCGGTCTGCGACGTGGACGAGGGCCGGGCCCGTGCCGCGGCCGAAGAGTTCGGCGCGCGCAAGGTCTATACCGATGCCGACGCGATGATCGCCGATCCCGAGGTGCAGATGGTCGATGTCTGCACGCCCACCCACACGCACCTGCCGCTGAGCCTGGCGGCGATCGCCGCCGGCAAGCACGTGCTGTCGGAAAAGCCCCTGCACACCGAGGCTGGGCCCGCCTTCGACGCCGCCGTCCGCGCGGACGCGCAGGGCGTGCGTACCAAGCTGGGCTTCACCTTCCGCTACTCTCCCGCGATCCGGCAGCTCAAGGAATGGATCGAGGACGGCACGCTGGGCGAGATCTTCCACATCAACGGGTTCGAGCAGAACCAGCAATGGCTGCACCCCGACGAGCCGCTGCGCCAGGTGCCGCCCGATGCCGATCGCAACCAGCTCATCCCGGCCTCGATCGTGGGCTACGGCTCGCACCTGATCGACCTGATGCGCTGGCTGGGGGGCGAGGTCTCGGCCGTGGCCTCGACCATGCGCAACTTCGTCCCCGAACGGGTTGTGCGCGGGGAAGAGGGCCGCCAGAAGATCATGATCGACGACGGCACGGTCGGGCTGGTGGAGTTCGCCCGCGGCACGATCGGCACGCTGCAGACCAGCTATGTCACCGTGGGCAACTACCCCGGCGTCGAGATCCGGGTCTACGGCTCGAAAGGCGCGGCGATCGCGCGGCTGGTCTCGGAATTCGACGTGGCCGAGACGCTGATGCATGCCCGCCCGGACGCGGTGGAATTCGTGCCCTTCGAGTTGACCGAGGCCGCGCTGCCGCCCGGCACCACGCTGGCCACGCCCTGGCCCGAGCTCTACTACCGCAACCTCGTGCGTCATTTCGTCGACGAGATCCTGCAGGATCGCCCGCAGGACTGCACCTTCTTCGATGGCGCCAAGAGCCAGCAGATCGTCGATGCCATGATCCTGGCGCATCGCGAACGCCGCTGGGTGGAGCTGGACACGTGACCGGGCTGGTGGACGACTACCTGGCGCACCGGTTCAAGTGGCGCCCGGTGGATGCCACCTTCATGGGCGCCGAGGGGCATGACCACCGGCTGCCGCCCTTGGGCCCGGGCTGCATCGAGGCCGAGCTGGACGAGATCCGCATCCTGCTGGACTGGACCGCGCAGGACAGCGAGGCCCATCCGCATGACCGCGCGATGATCGGCACCGAGCTGCGCGTCGAGCAGGCCCGCCAGAAGGAGCGGCCGCGCCAGCACAACCCCGCCTGGCTGACGGGCGAGGCCGGGTTCGGGGTGATCTCGCTGCTGCTGCCGCAATCGGCGCCCTGGCGGGGCGAGGCGATTGCCGCGCGGCTGGCCGCGATCCCCGGCTTCCTCGATGCCGGGCGCGCCCTGATCGGCGACCGCCCCGTGCCCGCCGGCTGGGTCGGCCGCGCGCGGGACGAGTCCGCGGCGCTGGCGCTGTTCCTGCGCGAGGACATGGCCCTGCACGAGGGCTGGCAGGATGCCTGGGCCGCGCCCGCCATCGCCGCCGCCGAGGCGTTCGAGCGCTTCGCGACTTCGCTGGACGGGCTGCCGGATGCCGACCCGGCCTGCGGCGCCGCGCATCTTACGCTGGTGATGAAGGAGCTGCACGGGCTGTCCCTGTCACCGGAGGACCCGCTGGCGGCGGCACGCGCGGCCTTCGACCGCTGCGGCACCGAGCTGGAGGAGATGGCCCGCGCCATCGACCCCGACACGCCCTGGCAAGCGCAGATCGCCGCGCTGTCGCAGATTCATCCCGAGAGCCTTGACGAAGTGCCCGACAGCTATCGCCACTGGGATGCCGCGGCGCGCAGCGCCGCCGAGAGCCACGGGCTGGTCACGCCCGACCGCGCCTACGGGCTGGACTATCGCCTGCTGCCGCCCTGTTTCCACCGCGTGGCCGGGCCGCTCTACTTCCTGTTCTACCGCTCGCCACCGGGCCTGAACCCGGGGCAGGGCAGCGTCTACTGGGTGATGCCGGGGGCGGAGCTGTCGGCCCACAGCACCGCCATGGTCAAGGCGATCCACGCGGTCCATCACGGCTCGGTCGGGCATCACACGCAGAACGCCCGCGCGCGGCAGGCGCCGTCGCGGCTGGGCCGGATCGCGGCCACCGATTGCAGCATGGGGCTGGCCTTCCAGGGGGCGCTGACGCTGGTCGAGGGCTGGGCCTGCCATGTCGAGGACCTGATGATGGAGGCCCGCGGCTTCTATACCCCGACCGAGACGCTGCTGCTGAAATCCTTCGAACGGCGCAACGCCGCCTCGGTGCTGGTCGACCTGAACCTGCACATGGGGCATTGGTCGATGGCCGAGTGCGAACGCTTTTACGCCGAAGAGGCCGGCTTTGCGCCGGCGCGCGTGCATGGCGAGGTGGTGCGCAACTCCATGTTCCCGGCCTCGCGCGCGACCTACTGGCTGGGGGTCGAGGGGATCCGCGCGCTGCGCCGCCGCTGGACCGGCAGCACGCAGGCGTTCCACGACCGGCTGCTGTCGCAGGGCCATGTGCCGCTGCACCTGGTCGAGGCCGAGATGCAAGCCGCCGGAGAGCTGGCATGATGAGTTTTTCGGCATGCGATCCCGAACCCGGGGGCAGGGCGCAGGCCGCGCCCGCCACGCCGCCGCGCGCCGCCGCCATGGCCGGGCTACGGGCAACGAGGGGGACGATTCCAGGCGTGTTTTCCATGCATTTCGCCGGTTTTTGCGGCGCTGCGCAAACCCGCCCGCCCGCGCGTGTCCCGGCCCGGGGCATACCCCGCGCGGCGCATGCGCCCGAACCGGGCCAGGCCGTGCGCAACATGAGTTTTTCGCACTGCCAGTCCGAGAATTTGGCACGTTGTTCCCTCACCCTCCTTCAATAGCCTCGGTGTCATGACAGAGCAGATCCGCATCCTCATCGCCTCCAAGGGCAAGCCCGAGGCCCTGGCCCAGGGCTTCCGGCAGGAATTCCCGCAGGCCGAGATCCTGACCGACCCGGCGGCGCTGGACGGCACGCCCGTGCCCTACGTGGTGGCCGGCAAGCCCGATCCCGGCACCATCGCCGCGGTGCCCGGGCTGGAACTGGTGCTGAGCCTCAATGCCGGGATCGAGCATCTGCTGGCGCCCGGAGAGGTGCCCGAGGGCGTGCCCATCGTCCGGCTGGTCGACCCGGCCATGACCGAGGGCATGTCGGACTGGTGCCTTGCGGTGGTGCTGTCCTGGCACCGCAACCTGCCGCTCTACCGTGCCGATACCGAGTGGACCCGCCGCACCGAGGTGCTGTCGCGCGACCGCGTGGTGACGGTGCTGGGCGCCGGTGCGCTTGGCAGCCGTGTCGCCCGCCTGCTGGCCGCGATCGGTTTCGACACGCGGGTCTGGAGCCGCACGGGCCGCGCCGTCGAGGGCGCCCGCGCCTTTGCCGGCCCCGAGGGGCTGGTCGAGGCCACCACCGGCGCCGATGCCGTCGTCAACCTGCTGCCCCTGACCGACGCCACGCGCGACGTGCTGGATGCGGCGCTCTTTGCCCGGATGAACCGGGGCGGGCTGGTGGCCAGCGCCGGGCGCGGCCAGCACCTGGTCGATGCCGACCTGATCGCCGCGCTGGACAGCGGCCAGATCGGCGCCGCCGCGCTGGACGTGTTCCGCACCGAGCCGCTGCCGCCCGAGGATCCGCTCTGGACCCATCCCGGCATCCTGGTGACGCCACATGTCGCCGCGCCGACGCAGCCCGGCTCGGCCGTGCGCATCATGGCCGAGAACATCCGCCGCCACATGAACGGCGATCCCATCACCGAGATCGCCGATCCCGCGCGCGGCTACTGAGACGACAAGACCGACAAGACCGCAGACCTCCAACAGGGTAAAGAAAGGACGACGGCACCATGAGACTTTGGACATCCACGATCCTCGCGACGGCCGTGCTGGCCCCCGCGCTGGCGCTGGCCGAGACCACGCTGATCATGCCGCAACAGGACGAGCCCCGCACGCTGACGCCGGCGCCGTCCTCGGATACCGGCGGGCACGGGCCGACCTCGAACATCTACAGCCACCTCGTGGTGATGGACTGGGGCATCGTCGAGGGCGTGGCCGCCTATGGCGACCTGGCCGACAGCTGGGAGGTGTCCGAAGACGCGACCACCTATACCTTCCACCTCAACACCGATGCGCGCTGGCATGACGGCGAGGACGTGACCTCGGAGGACGTCAAGTTCACCTACGAGCGGATCATGGAAAAGGGCTATACCTTCTCCTCCTTCCTGCGCGACGTGAAATCCATCGAAACGCCGGATGACGACACGGTGGTCATCACGCTGAACAAGCCCAACATGGCCTTCCTGCCGATGATGGCGCAGGGCGCGCAATGGACCGGCAAGATCTATCCCGAGCACCTCTGGGCCGACCAGGACGGGTTCGACACCGGGCCCTACGTGAACGAGCCTGTGGGCTCGGGCCCGTTCAAGTTCGTGCGCTGGGATCGCGGCACCGCCGTGGTGCTGGAGGCGAACGAGGATTACTTCCGCGGCCCGCCCGCGGTGGACACGCTGATCTTCCGCACCATCCCCGATGCCAATGTGGCGCGGGCCGAGTTCGAGGCCGGCCAGTTCCCCTACCTGCCGTTCAACTACGCCCCGCCGCTGGCCGAGGCGCCGATCTTCGAGGCCGATCCCGACATCAACGTGGTCTACACGCCCTCGCATTTCAGCCGCGACCTGCAGCTGAACCTCAACCACGAGGCGCTGGGGAACCCCAAGGTGCGCGAGGCCATCGCCTATGCCATGGACCGCGAGCAGATGAACCGGCTGGCCTTCAACAACTCCTGGACGCCGGGCTATTACGCGGGCGTCAGCAGCCTGCAGAAATGGATCAACGAGGACGCGCGTTTCCCCGAGCATGATGCCGAAAAGGCCGAGGCGCTGCTGGACGAGGCCGGCTTTCCGCGCGGCGAGGATGGCTGGCGCTTCTCGGTCAAGGTGACGGGCCCGAACATCTCGGACTGCTCGGCGATCACCGAGATCCTCGTGCGCCAGCTGCGCGACGTGGGCATCGAGGCGGAGCTGGACCGGTTCGACCAGTCCACATGGTTCAGCCGCATCCAGGAAAAGCAGTTCGACATCTCGTGCTATTTCGGCCGCTACGGGCCCGACCCGGACGCCTACCGCGAGCATTTCTCGACCGATGGCGCGCGCAACTTCATGAGCTACTCGGATGCCGAGCTGGATCAGCTGGCCGCCGAGGCCAACACGATCCGCGACGAGGAGACCCGCAAGGAGATGTATGGCCGCATCCAGGAGATCGTGGTGCGCGACATGCCCTATATCAATGTCTTCGAAGAGCAGAAGATGAGCCTCGTGCGGCCGGGCTGGACCGGGTTCGCGGTGATGCCGGGCGGCTTCAACAAGTCGATCAGCTGGTTCGGCGTCTACGGCGTCTCGGGCCCCGACGACGCCGAGTGACCTGAGCCGGACCGACCGGACCCACGCAACACAGGACGAGGCGATCGACCATGAAACTCCTGCGCTACCTCTTCTACCGGCTGCTGCAAATGTTTCCGATCGCCTTGTTCATCGTGGTCATCAACTTTGCGCTGATCCACATGGCCCCCGGTGACGTCTCGATCCTGCTGGCGGGCGAGGGGGCCGACCCCGAATACATGGAGCAGGTGCGCGAACGCTACGGGCTGAACCTGCCGCTCTACCAGCAGCTGGGCGCCTATATCGGCCAGCTTTTGCAGGGCGACCTGGGGCTGTCCTTCCGCACGCGCGAGCCGGTGATCGGCATCATCGCCGAACGCATCCCGGCAACGCTGCTGCTGGCCGGCACGGCGCTGGTGCTGGCCTCGGTGCTGGGCGTGGCGATCGGCGCGGTGATGGCCCGCCGGCCCGGCTCGGCGCTGGACACGGCCGTCACCACGCTGTCGATCTCGCTCTTCTCCATCCCCGTCTTCTGGCTGGGGCTGATGCTGATCCTGCTCTTTGCCGTCACCCTGCGCTGGCTGCCCTCCAGCGGCATGGCCTCGATCGCGGGCCCGCGCGAGGGGATCGGCTATGCGCTGGACGTGGCGCGGCACATGGTGCTGCCGGTTCTTTCGCTGGCCGCGATCTGGCTGGGCCAGTACGTGCGCCTGTCGCGCGCCGCGGTGTCCGAGACGCTGGCCGAGCCCTATGTCACCACCGCCCGCGCCATCGGCTTTCCCGAGCGGCGGGTGATGACGCGCTTTGCCCTGCGCAACGCGATGCTGCCCATCGTCACCGTGCTGGGGCTGGAGCTGGGCTTGCTGCTGACCGGCGCGGTGCTGACCGAGACGGTGTTCAGCTGGCCGGGGCTGGGGCGGTTGATCTACGAGGCGATCCTGTCGCGCGACACGCCCGTCATCATGGGGGCCTTCCTGATCATGTCCTTCACGGTGATGCTGGCGGCGCTGCTGACCGACCTCGTCTATGCCGCTCTTGATCCGCGGGTGCGCCTATGACACCGACCCTGACCAAGACCCTTCGCGGCACGCTGCGCAGCGTGCCCGGCGCGCTCAGCCTCGTGGTGTTGGCGATCATCACCGCCGCTGCGTTGTTGGCGCCCGTTCTGGGCCTGCCCGACCCGGCCGAGATGGAGTTCGCCCTCTACCAGCCCCCCAGCGCCGAGCATTGGCTGGGCACCGACAATTTCGGCCGCGACATCTTTGCCCGCGTGGTCTGGGGCGCGCGGGTGGCGCTGATGGTGGCGATCGGGGCGGCGCTGCTGTCGATCCTGATCGGTTCGGTGCTGGGCGCGGTGGCGGGCTATTTCGGCGGCTGGGTCGACGGGCTGCTCAGCCGGGTCTTCGACATCTTCCTGCTGATCCCGACCTTCTTCCTGATCCTGCTGATCGTCGCGCTGTTCGGCGCCAGCCTGCCGCTGACCATCATCGCCATTGCGCTGACCACATGGCCACGTTCGGCCCGGTTGATGCGCAGCCAGGTGCTGACGCTGAAATCGCGGGTCTACGTGCAGGCGGCGCTGGCCGCGGGCGCGCCGCACTGGCTGGTGATCCTGCGCCATGTCATCCCCAACGGCATCGCCCCGATCATCACCGACGGCACGATCCTGATGGGCATGGCGATCCTGACCGAGGCGGGTTTGAGCTTTCTCGGCCTCGGCGATCAGAACCTTGTCAGCTGGGGCGGCATGATCTTCGAGGGTCAGCGCCACCTGCGGCTGGCGCCCTGGATGTCCATCGCGCCGGGCGTGGCCTTGCTGCTGCTGGTGGCCAGCCTGAACCTCTTGGGCGACAGTATCACCTTTGCCATGAACCCGCAGCTGCGGACCCGCGGCGGCGCGCCGAAGAAGCGCCCCACCGTGGCCCCGCCCGCGAACGAGCCCGCGGCCACCACGGACACCCCGATCCTGGAGGTCGAGGACCTGCGGCTGGTCTACAGCGTCGGCGCGCGGCGGATCGCGGCGGTGGACGGGGTGTCCTTCACCCTGCGGCGCGGCGAGGCGCTGGGGATCGTGGGCGAATCCGGCTGCGGCAAGTCCAGCCTCGGCTCGGCCCTGCTGCAGACCATGCCTAACAATGCGGCGCTGACCGGCGGCACCATCCGCTATGACGGGCGCGCCATAGTTCTGGACGGGAAAGGCGTGGTCGAGAAGGGCCGCGCGCGCATCGACGCGCTGCGCTGGACGCGCATCGCCACGATCTTCCAGAGCGCGATGAACGCGCTCAACCCGGTCACCACGGTGCGCCGCCAGATGACCGATGCGCTGCGCCTGCACCGCCCCGGCATCACCCGCGCCGAGGCCACGGCCCGCATCGGCGAGGTGTTCGGCCTGATCGGCATCCCGCGCAGCCGGATGAACGCCTATCCGCACCAGCTGTCCGGGGGGATGCGGCAGCGCGCGATGATCGCGCTCAGCCTGATCTTGGAGCCCGAGCTGGTCATCGCCGACGAGCCCACAACCGCGCTGGACATGCTGATCCAGGACCAGATCCTGGGCGAGATCGCCGATCTGCGCGCGCGGCTGAACCTGTCGCTGATCCTCGTCTCGCATGACATGGGCGCCGTGGCCGAAAGCTGCGACGTGGTGGCGGTGATGTATGCCGGCCGCATCGTCGAGATCGCGCCCACGCGGCAGATCTTCGACAACCCCGCGCATCCCTATACCCGCACGCTGATCGGCGCGCTGCCCAGCCTGACCGGCCCGCTGGAAGAGCTGGAAAGCCTGCCCGCCACCGACAGCGCCGCCGTGGCCGCGGCGCAGGGCTGCCGCTTTGCCCATGCCTGCCCGGCGGCCACCGACCTGTGCCGCGCCAAGGTGCCCCCCGCCGTCCCGCTGGGCGACGGGCACATCTCGGAATGCCACTACGCCACCAGCTTTGCCGCCGAACCAAGAGAGGTGCGGGCATGACCCAGCCGATCCTCGAACTCGACACGCTGCGCATGGTCTACAACACCGATCCCGGCATCCTCGCCCGGCTGACCGGCCGCGCCGACCCGCCGGTGATCGCCGCCGATGACGTCACCCTGAAGCTCCATCCCGGCCAGACGCTCGCCGTAGTGGGGGAAAGCGGCTCGGGCAAGACCACGGCGGGGCGCATCGCCACGCTGCAGGAACGGCCCACCGCGGGGCGGGTGCTGTTCGAGGGCAGGGATGTGACCGGGCTGACCGGCGCCGCGCTCAAGGCGTTCCGCGCCAAGGTGCAGATGATCTTCCAGAACCCCTATGATGCGCTCAACCCGCGCATGACGGTGGGCCAGTCGCTGGCCGAGCCGCTGACGCTGCACCGGCTGGTGCCGCGCACGGGGCTGCGCGCCGCGGTGCTGGAGATGCTGGAGGCGGTCGAACTGCGCCCCGCGGCCAGCTTTGCCGATGCCTTTCCGTCGGAACTGTCCGGCGGCCAGCTGCAGCGAATCGCCATCGCGCGCGCGCTGATCATCAAGCCGCGCGTGGTGATCGCGGACGAGCCGGTCTCGATGCTGGACGTGTCGATCCGCTCGGGCGTGATGAACCTGATGCGCGGGCTGCAGCGCGACACCGGGGTGACCTATCTCTACATCACGCATGACCTGTCCGTGGCGCGCTACATGGCCGACCGGATCGCGGTGATGTACCTGGGCGCCGTGCTCGAGGAAGGACCGGTCGAGACGCTGGTCACCGGCGCCGCCCATCCCTATACGCGGCTGCTGATCCGGGCCGCGCCGGAGCACCGCGCCGGCAAGACCCGCCGCACGCGCATCCGCCTGCCGGGCGACGCCGCCTCGCAGGCGGGTCTGCCCTCGGGCTGCCGCTTTCACCCGCGCTGCCCGCTGGCGCAGCCCGTTTGCCGCGAGACGGCCCCCGCCCTGGCGCCGGTCGGCGCGGGGCAGGTGGCCGCCTGCCATTTTGCCGAAGAGGTCGGGCGCCACGGGCTTGCCGTGCCCGCCTGACGCCAAAGAAGGACCGACCCACGTGACCACCGATCCCGCCCGCCTGTCCGCCGAGCTTGAAGAGCGCCTGCTGCGTTACACCGCCATCGACAGCCAGAGCGATTCCGGCTCCGACACGACGCCCAGCACCGATGTCCAGTTCGACATGCTCAACCTGCTGGTCGAGGAGCTGACCGCGATGGGTGCGGCGGACGTGACCCTGACCGGCTACGGCACGGTTCTGGCCGGCGTGCCGGGCACCGTGCCCGGCCCGACCATCGCGCTGCTGGCCCATGTCGACACGACCGAGCAATTCGCCGCCTCGGGCGTCAAGCCGCGCGTCCTACGCAATTACGACGGGGGCGAGATCCGCTTTCCCGACGCGCCCGACCTGGTGCTGTCGCCCGCCCACAACGCTTACCTGGGCACCAAGGCGGGTGACGACATCATCACCGCCTCGGGCACCACGCTGCTGGGCGCCGATGACAAGGCGGGCGTGGCGATCATCATGACCGTCCTGCGCCACCTGCTGGAAACGCCGGACCTGTCGCACCCGCCGCTGCGCATCGCCTTCACCCCGGATGAAGAGATCGGCCGCGGCGTGCATCCCGACCTGCCGGGCGATCTTGGCGCCGATTTCGGCTATACGCTGGACGGGGGCGAGATCGGGCGCATCGATTATGACAGCTTCTCGGCCGATGCTGCCGAGATCACCGTGACCGGCGTCTCGGTCCATCCGGGCAAGGCCAAGGGCAAGCTGGTCAGCGCCATCACGCTGGCCTCGCGGATCATGACGACGCTGCCGCAGGGCGGCATGACGCCCGAGCTGACCGAGGGGCACGAGGGCTTCATCCACGCCACCGAGATGAGCGGCAACGCGGCCGAGATGAAGATCTCGCTGATCCTGCGCGATTTCGAGATGGACGGGCTGGAGGAGAAGGGCCGCATCGTGCGCGCCGTCTGCGACGCCGTGCAGGCGACCGAGCCGCGCGCCCGCATCACCTGCGAGATCCGCAAGCAGTACCGCAACATGCGCTACGCGCTGGACAGCGACATGACCCCGGTGACACTGGCGCGCGACGCGATGGCGGGGCTGGGGATTGAGGCGCGCTCGGAGCCGCTGCGCGGCGGGACCGACGGATCGCGCCTGACCGAACTGGGCCTGCCCACGCCGAACCTGTTCACCGGCATGCAGGAGATCCACGGCCCGCTGGAATGGATCTCGGTCCAGGACATGACCGCCGCCACCCAGGTCTGCCTGGCCATCTTGGACGCGGCGGGATCCGCCGACTGACGTGAAAGGGCCCGGCGTCGTCCGTGACGACGCCGGAGCCTTTGAGGGGCGCGACGATGGTACTGACTCCGAGAATCAACATTATGGTAATTCAATTAACGCACCGTCCGCAGCCGGGGCACAAAACGGGCGTTGACCCTGTCGGGCGAATTGTAAATTCTGGCGCCATCAACGGAAACGAGGCCGGCAAGGCCCCTGGGAGGACAAGATGCTGAAATCCATCAAGCTGGCCGTCGCGGCGCTGGCGCTGTCGGCGGCGCCGGCACTGGCCGAATATCCCGAGCGCGAGGTGCTGGGCGTGGTCATGTGGGGTGCCGGCGGCGCGACCGACACGGTGGCGCGCGCGATCAACCCCGCCGCCGAAGAGGCGCTTGGCACGCAGATCGTGGTGCTCAACAAGTCCGGCGGCGCGGGCGCGATCTCGACCGCCTTCGTCAATGCCGCGCCGGCGGATGGCTATACCTTCCTCTACGGCGCCGAGAACCCGCAGCTGCACGGCGTGATGGGCGTGTCGGACATCGATTACGGCGACATGTACCCGATCAACATCCTCGGCCGCGGCGTGGCCGTGATCGCGGTGCCGGCCGAGAGCGAGTACCAGACCCTGTCCGACCTGCTGGACGCCATCCAGGCGAACCCGGGCGCAGTCAAGATGGGCTCGACCGGGCCGGGCGGCCTGCCCTCGACCATCGGGGCGCTGATCTCGAACGCCACCGAGTTCGACGTGACCGCGATCCCCTTCGACGGCGAGGGCCCGGGCCTGACCGCCATGCTGGGCGGCGAGGTCGATTTCATGCCCACCGGCATTTCGGCCGCGGCCGAGCAGGTCAAGGCCGGCACGATGCGCGCGCTGGCCGTGGTCAACCCCGAGCCGGTGGACACGCTGCCCGACGTGCCCGCGATCACCGACACCCTGCCCGAGATGGCGCGCTTCCTGCCCTGGGGGCCGTTCTACGGCGTCTTCGTGCGCGCCGACGTGCCCGATGACGTCAAGCAGACCCTGACCGACGCCTTCGCGACCGCCGCCGAGGACGAGACCTTTCTGGACCTGATGGCCAACCGCGGCAACGTGGTGATGAACATGACCGGGCAGGAGGCCGTGGATTTCCTGGCCAAGTGGCAGCAGGTCACAACCTGGGCGCTGCAGGATACCGGCGCCGCCAAGGTCAGCCCCGAGGAGCTGGGCATCGAACGCCCCTGACATGACACCGGCCTGCCCGCGCCAGAAGCGGGCGGGCCAACCCCGAAGATTTCCCCCATGCCCTCCCCTGCCCCGCTGCGCCCCGGTGAACGGCTGTTCGCCCTGCTTCTCGTGCTCTTTGCCGGCTTCGCGTTCCACCAATCGCATGCGATCTCGGGGTTCGAGGGGCTGACCACGGGGGGCGTGATGCCGATGCTTGCCTCGGGCGTGATGGTGGTGACCGCGCTGGTCATCCTGTCGGACACGCTGCGCCGCCCGCAGGCCGAGACGCGCGGCCTGCGCGGCCTGGTCGCCTACCTGTTCCCGTTGCGCGTGGTGCTGTTTGCGGCGCTGGTCGCAGCCTATGGCGCGGCGATCCCGCTGCTGGGCTTCCTCGTGGCCTCGGGCGGGCTGCTCTTCGTGGCGATCTGGATGCTGTGGACGCGCGGGCCGCTGGTCGCGCTGGTGCTGGCGCTGGCCTCGGTGGGCGCGATCCACGTGCTGTTCCGGATGGTCTTCAAGGTCGTCCTGCCGGGCGGGAGCCTGTGGTCATGATCGAGACGCTGGGCTATTTCGCCACCTCCTGGGTGGATCCCTACCTGCTGGGGCTGACTGCGCTGGGGACGCTGGCGGGCATCTACGTGGGCGCCATCCCGGGCCTGTCGGTGACCATGGCGGCCTCGATCCTGATCTCCTTCACCTTCAAGTGGGAGGTCAACGCCGCGCTGGCGCTGATCGCGGGGGTCTATGTGGGCGGCGTCTATGGCGGCGCGCGCACCGCGATCCTGCTGAACATTCCCGGCGCGCCAAGCGCCATCGCCACCGCGCTGGACGGCTACCCGCTGGCGCAGAAAGGACAGGCCGGCGAGGCCATCGCGCTCTCCACCGTGATGTCGGTGATGGGCGGGTTGCTGGGCGTGCTGGCGCTGGCCCTCGCCGCACCGTTGATTGCGCAATTCGCGATCAAGTTCACCTCGCGCGAATACATGCTGCTGGGCATCATCGGCATCCTGCTGGTCGGCACCCTGTCGGGCGAGAGCTTTGCCAAGGGCGCCTTTGCCGGCGCGCTGGGGGTGATGATCGGCATGGTCGGGCTGGACCCGATGACCGCCGAGACGCGCTTCACCTATGGCTCGATCAACCTGATGGGGGGCGTGCCCTTCGTCGTGGCGATGATCGGCTTCTTCGGCGTGGCCGAGGCGCTGGTCCAGCTGGAGCATGTGGCCGCCACGCCGGTGAAACAGGCGGTCTCGCGCATCGTGCCCGCCTGGGCGGATGTGCGGCGCTATCTCGCGCTGGCGCTGAAATCCTCGGGGCTGGGCACGTTGATCGGCGCCCTGCCCGGCACCGGCGGCGATATCGCGGCGCTGCTGGCCTATGACCAGGCCAAGCGCAGCACCCGCGACCCCGAGGTGCCCTTTGGCGAAGGCGCCAAGGAGGGGCTGATCGCGCCCGAGGCGGCCAACAATGCCGCGGTGGGCGGCGCCTTCGTGCCCATGCTGACGCTGGGCATCCCCGGCGACGCGGTGACCGCCATCATCATCGGCGCGCTCTACATCCACGGGCTGAAGCCCGGCCCGCTGTTGCTGTCGGACACGCCGCACCTGTTCTGGTTCATCGTCGGCAACCTGACTCTGGCCAACCTGTTCCTGCTGGTCTTCGGGCTGACCGGGATCCGGGTCTTCACCAAGGTGGTCGAATGCCCGCGCGCCATCCTGATCCCGCTGATCGTGGTGCTGTCGGCGGTGGGCGCCTACGCGATCCAGAACAACCCGGTGCACATCACCTGGGCGCTGGGATTCGGCGTGGCGGGCTACCTGCTCAAGCGCTACGGCTTCCAGGTGGGGCCGATCATCCTCGGCGTGATCCTGGGCCCGATGATCGATTCCAACTACCGCCGCGCGATGATCGCCGCGCAGCAGGATGTGGGCCGCTTCCTCTACGACCTTGTCAGCCATCCGATCTCGGCTGTGCTGAGCGCGGCGCTGCTGGCCATGCTGATCTCGCAGTTGCCGGTGATCCGCAACCGCCGCCGGCGCTGAGCCCGCTCAGGAGCGCGGGCGGCGCGGTGGGGCGTCGCCGCCCTGCCCCGCGGTCCGCTTGCCCTTGCCCGCGGTCCCGGGACGCTCGGCGCGCGGCTTGCCGGGTTTCGCCGGCTTGCCCTTGTAGGGCTTGCCCCGCGCGCCGTCGCCGTCGGTCGGCTTGGCCTTGTAAGGCTTGCCCCGCGGGCGCGTGTCGTCACCGGTCGACCGGTCGGCCTTGTAGGGCTTGGACTTCGGGCGGGGGCCGTCCCCGTCGACGCGGTCGCCCTTGTAGGGTTTGCCCCGCGGGCGCGTGTCATCACCGGTCGGCCGGTCGGCCTTGTAGGGCTTGGCCTTCGGACGTGGTCCGTCGCCGTCGATGCGGTCGGCTCTGAACGGCTTGGGCTTGGGGCGCGGTGCGGCATCGTCCGGTGCGGCGGTCGCGGGTCTGAAGGGCTTGCGCGGCCCCTTGCCCTCGGGCCCGGCCGGACCGCGGGGGCGCGGGCCGGTCTGGGGCACGCCGTCCAGTGCGCGCGCGGCGATCCCCTCGTCCAGCGCGCCCTCGGGGCCGAGCGCGGCAAGGAACCCGTCAAAGGCGGGCTCTGCGATCTCGACGAAGGTCTCGCTGTCCTGCACCCGGATCGCGCCGATCGCCGTTTTGTCGAGGTTGCCGGCGCGCAGCAGCATGGGCAGCAGCCAGCGCGGCTCGGCCCGCTTGTCGCGGCCCACCGACAGGGCAACCCAGCGGCTGGGCCCGAATTCGCGCGGGGCGCGCTTGACCGGCTGGTCGGGGCTTTGCAGCTCTTCGGGCGCGCCCTCGCGGGCGAGATGCAGGCGGACCAGCGCGGCGGCGACCGCCTCGGCCCCGTGCGCCTCCAGCAGCCTTGCAGCCAGCGCCTGCTCGGTCTCGGAGGGCGCCTCCTGCCATTGCGGATCGTCCAACAGCCGCGCCTCGTCCTGCCGCAGGATGTCGTCGGCCGAGGGCGGGACGGTCCATTCGGCCCGGATCTTGGCCCATTTCAGCAGGCGCTCGGCCTTTTTCACCGCCTTGGGCGGCACGATCAGCGCCGACATGCCCTTGCGCCCGGCCCGGCCGGTGCGGCCCGAGCGGTGCAGCAGGCTTTCGGTGTTGGAGGGCAGATCGGCATGGATCACCAGGTTGAGATTCGGCAGGTCGATGCCGCGCGCCGCCACATCGGTGGCCACGCAGATCCGCGCCCGCCCGTCACGCATGGCCTGCAAGGCCTGCCCGCGCTCGGACTGGCTCAGCTCGCCCGAGAGCGACACCACCGCCAGGCCGCGATTGCTCAGCCGCGCGGCCAGATGGGTGACCTGCGCGCGGGTATTGGCGAAGACGATGGCGCTTTCGCCGGCATGGTAGCGCAGCAGGTTGAAGATCGCATGATCGCTGTCGCCATGGGCCACGCGCAGCGCGCTGTAGGCGATATCGGCATGTTGCTGGCCGGCGCCGATCGTGTTGATCCGCCGCGCGTCGCGCTGGAACTGCTCGGCCAGCCGCGCGATCATCGGAGAGACGGTGGCGGAGAACAGCAGCGTGCGCCGCGTCTCGGGCGCCGAGGCGAGGATGAACTCCAGGTCCTCGCGGAAGCCGAGGTCAAGCATCTCGTCTGCCTCGTCCAGCACCACGGCCCGCACTTCGCCGAGATCCAGCGCCTCGCGCCGGATGTGGTCGCAGAGCCGCCCGGGCGTGCCCACGACGATATGCGTGCCCCGCTCCAAGGCGCGGCGTTCCTGCCGAATATCCATGCCGCCGACGCAGGCTGTGACCTGCGCACCGGTCCCGGCATAGAGCCAGCGCAGCTCCTGCATGACCTGGAAGGCCAGCTCGCGCGTGGGGGCCACGACCAGCGCCAGCGGCGCGGCGGCGGGGCCGAAGCGCTCTTCGGTTCCCAGCAGGGTCGGCGCGATGGCCAGACCGAAGCCCACCGTCTTGCCCGAACCGGTCTGCGCCGAGACCAGCAGGTCGGCCTCCTGCAGGGCGGGATCGGTGACGGCCTCCTGCACGGCCGTCAGCGTGTCGAAACCGCGGTCGGCAAGCGCCGCAGCGAGGGGGGGTATCATGACATCGGCTCCGGGCGTTGTCGGGGAATCGGGCGCAAGCCGGATTCGAGGAAAAGGCGCACATAGCGGCCGGCGCGGTGAAAGTACACCATGAACTTGCCTTTGCACGTCGAGTCAGGTGCCACGAAAGGCATTGCAGCCCGCGCGAGTTTGTCCAACAGTCGGCGCATGACCGCCCCTGCCCTGTCCATCCGCCCCGCCCGGACCGAGGATCTGCCCGCGCTGATCGCGCTATACGCCGATGACGACCTTGGCCGCACGCGCGAGGCGGGCACGCCCGACCCGGCCTACCAGTCCGCCTTTGCGGTGATCGACGCCGATCCCAACCACATGCTTCTGGTGGGCGAGCAGGACGGCCGGGCGGTCGCCACGCTGCTGCTGTCCTTCCTGCCCGGCCTGTCGCGGCACGGCGCGTGGCGGGCACAGATCGAATCCATGCGCGTGGCCTCGGACCTGCGCGGCCATGGGCTGGGCCAGCTCCTGCTGGACTGGGCCTTGGCCGAGGCGCGCCGGCGCGGCTGCGCGCTGGTGCAGCTGACCTCAGACCGGTCGCGCCCGGCAGCGCATCGCTTCTACGAGCGTGCGGGCTTCGAGGCGACGCATCTGGGCTACAAGATGACACTGGAGACACCATGACCGCCTTTCCCGTCTTCGACGGCCATAACGACCTTGTCCTGCGGCTGCTGCGCGGCGACGTCTCGGCCGATGGCGTGGCCAAGGGGCTGCATGACGGCCATATCGACGCGCCCCGCGCGCAGAAGGGCGGGTTTGGCGGCGGCATGTTCGCGATCTTCGTGCCCAGCCCGGACGACAAGGACCTGCGCCACGACGAGATGAAGCACCCGCCCTACGACATCCCCCTGCCCGCGCCGGTGGACGAGGCGATGGCCGCCGACTGGACAGGGCGGGGGTTCGACGCGCTCGAGGCGCTGGAGGCGGCGGGTGCCGTGCAACTCTGCCGCAGCGTGGCCGAGATCGAGACCGCCCTGCCCGGCCCCCGGATGGCCGCCGTGGCGCACATCGAAGGCGCCGAGGGTGTCGACCGCGAGTTTGCCCGGCTGCATGACTGGCACGCGCGCGGGCTGCGCTCGCTCGGGCCGGTCTGGAGCCGGCCGACCGTCTGGGGCCATGGCGTGCCCTTCCGCTACCCGTCCGACCCCGATATCGGCCCGGGGCTGACCGAGGCCGGCCGCGCGCTGATCCGCGAATGCAACCGGCTGAAGATCATGGTGGACCTGTCGCATCTGAATGCGGCGGGCATGGAGGACGTGGCCGCGATCAGCGACGCGCCGCTGGTCGCCACCCATTCCAACGCCTGGGCGGTCTGCCCGCATGCGCGCAACCTGACCGACCGGCAGCTGGACATGATCCGCGACAGTGATGGAATGGTGGGCATCAACTTCGCCAGCGCCTTCCTGCGGCCCGACGGGCGCATGGATGCCGAGTTTGGTCTTGACATCATGCTACGACATTTTGACCATCTGGTCCAACGGCTGGGCGAGGACCGGGTCGGCCTCGGCTCCGATTTCGACGGGGCGCTTGTGCCTGCGGGCATCGGGGACTGTGCCGGCCTTCCCAACCTGATCGAGGCACTGCGGTCGCATGGCGTGGATGACGGGCTGATGGCCCGGATCACGCATGGCAACTGGATGCGCGTCCTGCGGAAAACGTGGGGCGAACTATAATGAAAACAGGGAGTTAAGTTATGAAAAACTGTTTTGTCGCGGCCGCCGTCGCCGCAACCATGATCATGGGGGCCACCGCGCCCGTACAGGCCGACACGCCGCCCAACATGCTGGTGATCGCCAACCGGATCGACGACATCAAGACCTTCGACCCGGCCGAGAGCTTCGAGTTTGCCGGCGCCGATGTCAGCCGCAACGTCTACGAGAAGCTGGTCAATTTCGACCCGCTCGACCTCGAGGCGGGCTACCAGCCGCAGCTGGCCGAAAGCTGGGAGATCTCGGAAGACGGGATGACCATCACCTTCACCATGGCCGAGGGGCACACCTTTGCCTCGGGCAACCCGGTGACGGCCAAGGACGCGGAATTCTCGCTGCGCCGCGCGGTGCAGCTGAACAAGACACCCTCCTTCATCCTGACCCAGTTCGGCTTCACCCCCGAAAATGTCGAAGAGACCATCGTCGCCACCGATGACAAGACGCTGGTGCTGACGTTGGACAAGCCCTACGCGCTGTCCTTCGTGCTGAACTGCCTGACCGCCACGATCGGCGGCATCGTCGACATGGAAACCGTCATGGCCAATGAGGTCGACGGCGACATGGGCAACGCCTGGCTGCGCACCAACACCGCCGGCTCGGGCCCCTACAAGGTGGTGGACTGGAAGCCCAGCGAAAGCGTGCTGATGGATCTCAACCCCAACTATCACGGTGACGAGCCGGCGATGCAGCGGGTGATCGTGCAGCACATCCAGGAAAGCGCCACCCAGCGCCTGCAGCTTGAGCGCGGCGACATCGACGTGGCGCGCAACCTCTCGCCCGAGGACGTGGCCGGCCTGGAAGGCGTCGAAGGCGTCAAGATCGTGGACGAGCTGCGCGGCCGGCTGATGTATTTCGCCGCCAACCAGAAGAAGGAGATGCTGGCCGATCCCAAGGTGATCGAGGCGCTGAAGCTGGCCACCGATTACGAGGGCATGTCGGGCTCGTTCCTGAAGGGCCAGTACACGGTCCACCAGGCCTTCCTGCCGCGCACCTTCCTCGGCGCGCTGGACGAGACGCCTTTCACCTTCGACATGGAGGCCGCCAAGGCCGCGCTGGCCGAGTCCGATCACCCCGATTGCGGGCCGATCAAGATCTCGGTGCGCGACGCGCAGGAGCGTCTGGACATCGCGCAGTCGCTGCAGAACACCTGGGGCCAGCTGGGCTGCGAGATCGAGCTGATCGTGGGCACCGGCGCGCAGACGCTGGACCGCTACCGCGCGCGCGAGCATGACATCTATCTCGGCGCCTGGGGTCCGGACTATCCCGACCCCAACACCAACGCGGGCACCTTCGCCTTCAATCCCGACAACAGCGACGAGGCCGGCGCCACCGGCCTGCTGGCCTGGCGCAACGCCTGGGACATCCCCGAGATGAGCGAGGAGACCCTGGCCGCCGTGGTCGAGAACGACACCGATGCGCGCCGCGAGATGTATATCGAGCTGCAGCGCGAGCATCAGCAGGTCAGCCCGTTCGGCATCATGTTCCAGCAGATCGAGCAGAACGGCATGGGCGCCAGCGTCGAGAACTTCGTCGCCGGCGGCGCCACGACCGCGGTCTCCTACTGGGTCATCACCAAGTAAATGGCGGATCAGAACGCCAATCAGACGGGCGGGCGGCTTGGGCCGCCCGTCCCCTTGTGGGCCCGGAAATCGCTGGCCACGGTCGCGACGGTCGCCGCCACGCTGCTGGGGCTGCTCTTCGTGACCTTCATGATCGGCCGCGTGATGCCGATCGACCCCGTGCTCGCCGTGATCGGCGAACGCGCGACACAGGAACAATACGACGCCACCTTCCGCGAGCTGGGGCTCGACCAGCCGCTGCTGGTGCAGTTCGGCATCTACGTGGGCGACGTGCTGCAGGGCGAGTTCGGCAAGTCGATCCGCACCGGGCAGGAGGTCACCACCGATATCGCGCGGGTCTTCCCCGCCACGCTGGAGCTGGCCACACTGGGCACGCTGATCGGCGTCATCCTGGGCGTGCCGCTGGGCGTGCTGGCCGCGGTGCGCCGCGGCAGCTGGATCGACCAGGTTGCCCGTTTCGTCGGGCTGATCGGGTATTCCATGCCGATCTTCTGGCTGGGCCTCGTGGGCCTTCTGATCTTCTACGGAATCCTTGGCTGGGTGGCCGGGCCCGGGCGGCTGGGCATCTTCTACCAGGGCATCGTCGAGCCGATCACCGGCATGATCCTTGTCGACGCCGCGCTGCGCGGCGAATGGACCGTCTTCCGCAACGCCTTCTCGCACATCATCCTGCCGGCCGCGCTGCTGGGCTATTACAGCCTGGCCTATATCAGCCGAATGACCCGGTCCTTCATGCTGGAGCAGCTGAACTCGGAATACGTGACCACCGCACGGGTCAAGGGGCTGAGCGAGCGGCACGTGATCTGGGGCCATGCCTTCCGCAACATCCGCATCCAGCTGGTGACGGTGATCGCGCTGGCCTATGCCAACCTGCTCGAAGGGTCGGTCCTGACCGAGATCATCTTCGCCTGGCCGGGGCTGGGCAGCTACATCACGACCTCGCTTCTGGCCAATGACATGAACTCGGTCCTGGGCGGCACCATCGTGATCGGCACCATCTTCGTGGGGATCAACATTTTCTCCGACCTTCTCTACCGCTTCTTCGACCCGAGGGCCAAATGAGCACATCGCAGGGGCTGCGCGCCTGGCTACTGACCGAAGAGCCCACCTCGCGGCGGCAGGCCCGCATGGCCGCGTGGTACAAGGGCTGGCTGACCTTGCGGTCCAACACGCTGGCCATGCTGGGCCTTATGGTGCTGGTGGTGCTGCTGCTGGCGGCGATCTTCGCGCCGCTCCTGGCCACGCATGATCCCTTCGCCCAGGACCTGGGCCAGCGCCTGCTGGCCCCGGGCGAGGGCGGGCACCTGCTGGGCACCGACAGCTTGGGCCGCGACATCTATTCCCGCCTGCTCTACGGCGCGCGCATCTCGATCTACATCGTCGCGCTGGTGGTCATGGTGGCCCCGGTCGTGGGGCTGATCGTGGGCACCGTGGCGGGCTATGCCGGCGGCTGGATCGACGTGCTGCTGATGCGGATGACCGACATCTTCCTGGCCTTCCCGCGTCTGATCCTTGCGCTGGCCTTCGTTGCCGCGCTGGGGGCCGGGATCGAGAACGCGGTGCTGGCGATCTCGCTCACCGCCTGGCCGCCCTATGCCCGCATCGCCCGGGCCGAGACGCTGACCATCCGCAATTCCGACTACATCCACGCCATCCGCCTGCAGGGTGCGGGCCCGCTGCGCATCGTCACCCAGCATATCTGGCCGCTCTGCATCTCCAGCCTCGTGATCCGCGTCACGCTGGACATGGCCGGCATCATCCTGACCGCGGCGGGGCTGGGCTTTCTGGGCCTCGGCGCGCAGCCGCCCAGCCCGGAATGGGGCGCCATGATCTCGGAGGGGCGCAAGTACATCCTCGACAGCTGGTGGGTGGCCACCATTCCCGGCATCGCGATCTTCTCGATCAGCCTCGCCTTCAACCTGCTGGGCGATGGCTTGCGCGACGTGCTGGACCCCAAGGAAGGACAGTCATGACCGACGACGCCCCGCTTCTGGATGTCGAGAACCTCTGGGTGCGCTTCCAGACCCGCACCGGCGTGTTCGACGCGGTGCGCGGCATCTCCTTCACGCTGGGCCGCGAGAGGCTGGGCATCGTGGGCGAAAGCGGCTCGGGCAAGTCGATGACCGGCCGCGCCGTCCTCCGCCTGATCCGACCGCCCGGCGAGATCGAGGCCGACCGGCTGCAGATCCATGGCGAGGACGTGCTGACCGCCTCGGAAAAGCGCATGCGCCAGCTGCGCGGCGGGCGCGTCTCGATGATCATGCAGGATCCCAAGTTCTCGCTGAACCCGGTGATGACCGTTGGCCAGCAGCTGGTCGAGGCGCTGCGCGCGCATGAGCCCGTCTCGCGCGCCGAGGCCCGTAAGCGCGCGCTGGCCACCCTTGACGAGGTGGCGATCCGCGATCCCGAACGGGTGCTGAACCTCTACCCGCACGAGGTCTCGGGCGGCATGGGCCAGCGCATCATGATCGCCATGATGCTGCTGCCCGACCCCGAGATCCTGATCGCGGACGAGCCGACCAGCGCGCTGGACGTCTCGGTCCAGCTGCAGGTGCTCGACATCATGGACAAGCTGGTGCGCGAGCGTGGCATGGGGCTGATGTTCATCAGCCATGACCTGAACCTCGTGGCCAAGTTCTGCGACCGGATCGTCATCATGTATGCCGGCCGCATCGTCGAGACCTGCAAGGCCAGCGAACTGCGCCACGCCCGCCATCCCTACACGCTGGGCCTGCTGAACTCGGTGCCCGATCTCGAACATCCCCGTGACCGGCTGGAGGTGCTGCAACGCGACCCCGCCTGGCGCGAGGCCCCTTCCGTGAGTGCCCGCCAATGAGCGCCATCGACATCCGCAACCTGACCGTCTGGTTCGGCCATGGGGCCGATCGCGCCGATGCCGTCCGCGATGTCAGCTTCGAGGTCGCCGACGGCGAGAGCTTCGGACTGGTGGGCGAGAGCGGGTCGGGAAAGTCCACCATCCTGCGCGCCATCGCCGGTCTGGTGCCCACCTGGTCGGGGCAGATGACCGTCGCCGGCGAGACGCTGGGCCCCAAGCGCAGCAAGAGCTTCTATCGCAAGGTGCAGATGGTCTTTCAGGACCCCTATGCCTCGCTGCACCCGCGCCACACGGTCGACCGCGTGCTGTCCGAGGCGATGCAGCTGCACGGCGTGCGCGACATCGACACGCGCATCGGCCGGCTGCTGGACGATGTGGGGCTGGGGCCAGGCTTCCGATTCCGCTACCCGCACCAGCTCTCGGGCGGCCAGCGCCAGCGTGTCGCCATCGCCCGCGCCCTCGCCTGCGACCCGGCCATCGTGCTGCTGGACGAGCCGACCTCGGCGCTGGACGTCTCGGTGCAGGCCGAGATCCTGAACCTGCTCACCGACCTGCGCCAGGAGCACAAGCTGACCTATGTCATGGTCTCCCACGACCTCGGCGTGGTCGGCCATCTCTGCGAGCGCATCGGCGTCATGCAGGAAGGCCGCTTCGTCGAGGTGCTGAGCGTCGAGGCCATGCGCCGCCAGCAGGCCGAAGCCCCCTACACCCGCCACCTGCTGGAAAGCTCCATCAATTCGATCCGCTGATCGCCGGCGCATCGCTTCAGTCCGCATGGGCCAGCGCCCCTGCTCCGCATCGTCCACGGACAACAACGACGCGCCCCCCTCGCGCGATCGCGCAAGTTGCCGGATCAGTCGCAAAGGGTCGCCCCCCTGCACGCGCCACCCGCTGATCAGCGCCAAGACAAAGGCCCCTTCGACCGAACGTGTTTGCTTGACCCTGCCCGCCACGAACCTCCATCAAGGCTTTGTGGCGGCCAGATCCGCGTTATCCTCGGTTCAAAGGGGCAAACTCGTCGAGCCTCCCATGGTTCTATGTTCCCGCGGAGAAGCGATAGCGCTTAGGCCGGAACTTGGTGGCGTTCTGACCCTATCCCGAGAGGACCCGCTGCCCCAGAGCCTGAGACGTAAAGCGCCCCATGATCTCCTCTCGCCGACAAATGTGCGGGTGCGAGACCTTGGCCTGTGAACCGACCCCATCGGGTGGTCAGTGTTGAATGGACCTGTCGCAGAATTTTGCGGCACCGACAACGCCTTTCACGGCGTGCTCTACGACATCCCGAGCAACCCGGTCCTGCCGGCGATCCACCGCGCCTATACCACGTGGCTGGCGCCGCAATGGTCGCGCATGCCGCGCCTGCCCGACCGCAACCGCGCCAATTACGAGGCGCATGCGGCGATCTTCGAGGCGATCCTGATGCGCGACCCCGACGCCGCCGAGACCTGCCT
>NZ_LPXO01000008.1 GCF_001482405.1 Pseudoponticoccus marisrubri | reverse complement strand
GGATTTCTGGCTCATCTTCGCTCCTTGGTGCCTGCGATGATCCAGAAATCCTCCGTTACGAAAACCTCAAATCTGTCCCACAGGTGCTGACGTCAGACACAAGATGGCGCGCACCGTACACGCCGTGGTCATGCACGGCGAACCCGATCGCCCCTTCTTCGAGGGGGTGAGCCCAGGCGGAAGGACCTCTCTCTGACATGAGCCGTGGAGGCAGCTTCCTGACCTCGTAGATAATGTTCGGGCCTTCTGCTTGGGATCTGGGATCTCGTGTTGAGGACGGTGAGGGCCGCCAGCGCGCGTCCCCTGTGTTTGCCATGGAAGAGATCATTTCTTGACGGCAGAGCCCGTCTGGGCAACCTAACAGGGTATCCGGGATACCGGACGCCCCATGACCTGCTGACCCAAGCGGCCAGAATTTCCCGACACAGGACGTTGTCGGACCGGATGAAGGCTGGCACACTGCGGAGAATGAACAAGTCGCTCAGCGCATCGATCACGTCCGTCGAGTTCAGCTTCCGCTTCACCTTTATCGCCAGACATTCCCGACTGTGCTCATCCAGGATGTTCAACGTCCGGAACGCCTTCCCGTCGTCCGTCCGGCACTGCACGAAGTCGTAGCTCCAGACGTGGTTCCGATGCTCTGGTCACAAGCGGACGCACGATCCGTCACTGAGCCAGAGCCGGCCTTTCCTCGGTTGCTTCATTGGCCCCTTGAGCCCCTCCCGTCGCCACAGCCGTTCGATGCGCTTGTCGTTGGCCTGCCAGCCCGCCTTTCTTGGCAGGGCTGCAATCCGGCGATAGCCGAAGCGCCCATACTGGGAAGCGAGCGCGATGATGTCCGCGGTCAGCGCGCTTCATCAGCCCGGCCCCTCGGCAACTTGCGCTGCATCGAGCGATGCGGCCGAGCACCCGGCACGCCAGACGCTCCGGGACGCCCAGCGCATGGCGGACGTGATCGATACAGGCATGACGACGGGCGGGGCTCAGACGTTTCCCCTCGCGGCTTCCGTCAGGATCAGCTTGTCCAACGTCAGGTCCGACACGGCCTTTCGCAGCCGTTCGTCCTCTTTCTGCAGCCGCTTGAGTTCTTTCAGTTGGTCGGTTCCCATCCCGCCATACTGCTTGCGCCAACGATAATAGGTCTGCTCGGCAATGCGCAGCTCGCGGATCGCATCAACGCGCGCCTTCCCTTGCCCGACAAGACCCTCAACTTGCCGCAGCTTCGTGACAATCTCTTCCGGCTTATGTCGCTTCGTAGCCATTTTGGTCCTCCGTTTTCCTAAACATAACGGCGGACCACTTCAGTGGGGGAGGATCACTCCATGCCTGCTTTTCTGGTTATACGGCCATCAATATCGGCGACTTCCTGAAGCTCGACCCACATAACTTTCGCGCCGCGATGATCGTTCTCAATTTTGCACTCTTCGAAGGCTGTGAACGGATCCTTAAGGATGGGGATATGGAATGGCTCCGGCGGAACTTCGAGTTCGTGAAACCATGGCGCAACAACCTCGCGGCGGTTCTCTATCTTTCCTCAATCCGACTGACCCCAGGGTCCTTTTCATTCGTGAAGCGGACCCTTTCTTTGTGAGGAGGGCCGGAGCGGATCATATAGCCACCGGCTACCTGCCAACACGTTGAGGAAGGTCCTCCGTCAACCCAAAAGACGTTCAAGGTCGGCGATGAACGGCCTCCTTGGAAGTTCGAGGCAAGCGCGTTCTGCAGAACGATCTGACACATGAATGAAGATCGCCATCTTTATATGGAGCCGCATCTTCTGGGTGAGACGCGGCTCCATATAGAGATGCCGTCTCGTCCGGAGAGGATCGCAATCCTTACCGGTACCTTCGAGAGCCCTGGATACGCGGATGCTGCTGCCGCGAGGGCTCTTCGAACAGGGGCGCCGTGCAATCCCGCATGGCTGCCCCGCACCGTCGTGGAGACTCCACACGGCGGTGTCTGACCGCGCCAGTTCAAGAAATCGTGGTATTCGCCACGAGCTGGTCGCGTGAGGTTCCAACATGAACCAACTTACACTCATTCCCACATTCGCAGCTCTTAGGTCCATAGTCCTGGATCGCCTTCTGGGCTACCTCGAAGATCACGGTGAAAGCCTCGATCACCTGATCCGTCAGGTCGGGGCGGACCCCGATGTCGCCGAGCGGGAAGCTCTTGAAGAGATCGCTGATCAGGTCCAGGCGACCAGAGATGCCCGAGCCCTCGTCGTGCGTCTGCGGACAATCATGGACGAGCTACTCTGCCAAATTGGCGAACCGCTCGCGGAGATCGAAGGAGCTTACTCCGGCCCAGAATTCGACAGGGCGCTATGCTGGCACGCTGCGCGCCTCGCCGACCTGGAGCGGGACATCAAGTTCGCATATCGGGTGTGACCTGCAGGGCCGATCATCGCTATGGAAGAAAGCTCCGCCTCGTCGGCATCCCTGTCGGCGAGGTGCGTGTGGGGCAATTTGTGGGGCAAATTCCGCCTGGGAACCTCTCAAAACCACAGAAAACCAATGAATTCTGGATTTCAGGATTGACGAATGGTGCCCAGGAGAGGACTCGAACCTCCACGACCGAAGTCACTGGTACCTGAAACCAGCGCGTCTACCAATTCCGCCACCTGGGCATCAGGAGCGTGAGACAGGCGTTTACTGATGGCTCGGGGGGGTGTCAATGCGGTATCGTCAGGAAATTCGCGCTCGCGGCAATCTTTTTCCCGACACCGCTCGTACCCCCGACCGGCGGGCCTGCGGCGAGCTTGCGTCTTGCCCCGCCCGACATGCGCCTGTATCCCGGGCGGGACACAAGGCGCAGCGGGAGAGACAGGCATGTCCAAACTCGTCACCATCTATGGCGGCTCGGGCTTTGTCGGGCGCTACATCGCCCGGCGCATGGCGAAACAGGGCTGGCGCGTGCGCGTGGCCTGCCGGCGGCCGAACGAGGCGATCTTCGTGCGCCCCTACGGCGTGGTGGGCCAGGTCGAACCGGTCTTCTGCAACATACGCGACGATGACAGCGTGCGCGCGGTGATGCGCGGCGCCGACGCGGTGGTGAACTGCGTGGGCACTTTCGACCGGGCCGGCAAGAACAATTTCGAGGCCGTCCAGACCGAGGGCGCGGGCCGCATCGCGCGGATCGCCGCCGAGGAAGGCGTGGCGCGCATGGTGCATCTCTCGGCCATCGGCGCCGATCCCGAGGGTGCCAGCCGCTATGCCCAGTCCAAGGGCAAGGGCGAAGAGGCGATCCTGGCGCATATGCCAGAGGCGGTCATCCTGCGCCCCTCGGTGATCTTCGGCAACGAGGACCAGTTCTTCAATCGTTTCGCCGGCATGGCGCGGCTGGGCCCGGTCCTGCCCGTGGTGGGCGGCAACACCCGGTTCCAGACGGTCTATGTCGATGACGTGGCGCGCGCCGCGGTCAAGGGCGTCCTGGGCGAGGCCGAGCCCGGCATCTACGAGTTGGGCGGGCCGGACGTGAACACGTTCCGCGAGCTGATGCAGATCATGCTGCGCGTCATCCGGCGCCGCCGCGGCATCGTGAACATCCCGTTCTGGGCCGCGCGCATCATGGGCGCGGTGTTCGATTTCGGCGAGACGGCGACGCTGGGTCTCGTGAAGGCGCAGATCACCGCCGACCAGGTCAAGAGCCTGCGCTCGGACAACGTGGTCAGCGGCGATCACAAGACCTTTGCCGATCTCGGGATCGAACCGGTGGCGGTCGAGGCGGTGCTGCCCGACTATCTGTGGCGCTTCCGCCCGTCGGGTCAGTACGACGCGATCAAGGAATCGGCCGAGAACCTGCGCACCAACTGACCGGGCGATGCCCCTTGGCCGCGCCGCGACGGGCGGGGCGGCCGAATCGCGTGCCGGTGCTATATGTGGGTCAGTCCACAGGCAGGAGACCGGCATGACCGACCCCGCGATTCGCAAGATCCAGACACAGGGTGTCCACCACATCACGCTGATCGGCGCCGATCGCCAGACCAGCCTCGATTTCTGGGAGGGCGTGCTGGGCATGCCCTTCATCTTCGACCAGCCCAATCTCGACGATCCCGACGAGGGGCATCTCTATTTCGATCCCGGCGACGGGCGGCTGATCACCATCTTCACCAACGAGACGCGCAAGCCAGATGGCAGCCCGGTGCCCGAGGCGACAGGCTCGCTGCACCATCTTGCGCTGAATGTCAGCCAGGCCAGTTTCTGGCAGGTGGCCGAGCGGCTGGAGGCGCGCGGCGTGCCGCATTCCGGGCCGGTCGACCGGGGCTTCATGGATTCGATCTATTTCCGCGATCCGCTGGGCCTGCGGCTGGAGCTGGCCTCCTACCGGTTCGAGCCGCCGGAGGGCTGCCGCCATGCCGACGTGATGATCGAGGCGCATCGCATCCGCGTGGCGCGTGGCGATCACCATATCGACCGCATTCACCTTGCCGACGCGATCGAGGCGCTGGTTCATCGCGGCCAGCAATCGCTGTCCGAGGATCGGGGCGCCAAGAACCCTTATTGACGGCTCAGTGCAGCGCGCGGGCCAGCCGCTGCAGGGTCTCGCCGTTGCAGCAGCCCGGCGGCGCGCTGGCCGACAGGTCGGTGCGCGCGGCCAGCCAGTGCTGGCAGGCCTCGACCAGCGGGCAGGCCCGGCAGCCGGTCACCATGTCGGCATAGGTGGCGGGCGCCAGTTGGCCCCGGTTCATCGCTTCGCTCAGGCTCAGCCCCATGACCCGCGCCACCGAGCGGGTCAGGAAGAAATGGTGCGCGGGATCGCCCAGCCGCTCGCTCATGATGTCTGCTCCCCGGCCTCCGGATCGAGCGCATCCTTGATCCGTTGCAGCCGCTCGCGGTTGACGCAGGGCGTCGGCAGGCCGCGGGGTTCGCCCTCGGCGGCATCGAGCCAGCGCCCGCACCCCTCGGTCCAGGTGCAGCCCCGGCAGCGCGTGACCACGCCGGCCCAATCCTCGGAGGACAGCATCCCGGCATCCCAGGCCCGCACGAGGTCCACCCCCGTGGCCTTGGCCATACGCTGCACCAGCCAGTAGTGATCGGTCTCGGGGCCCAGCATCGGCGGGCGCCCGGTGACGATATCCTTCATCGCCTCAGCCCCGGCTCAGCGTGTCGAACAGGTCCTGGTTGCGGCAATAGCCCGGCGTGCCCTGCGCGGGGCCGCTCTGCTCGGCCAGCCAGCTTTCGCAGGCATCGGGGCAGCTGCATCCGGTGCAGCGCAGCACCGCGTCTTCAAGATCCGAGACGGTCAGCCGCCCGCGCAGCATCTGCTCTTCAAGGTCCAGCCCCTGCGCTTGCGACATGCGGTCGACCAGCGCCGCGTGGCGTTTCAATGTGGCTTTGCTCTGCATCTCGCGTCTCCCGTGTCGCACCCGTGCCTGTCGATCAGGCTAGGGGCGTCGGGCGGCAGGCGCCTTGACTCAGATCAACGCAAGGTCAAGCGGGGTGGCTCAGAGCCCCGCCGCGGTGCGCCGCACGATCTCCAGCCGTGCCGCGTTGGGCGGGTGAGAGCCCAGAAACCGGTCTCCGGGATCGGGGATGCGCGCGAAGAAGGCCGCGCCGCGCACCGGGTCGTAACCCGCCCGGGCCGCGATGATCGTGCCCAATTGGTCGGCTTCCAGTTCGAACTCCTTCGAGAAGCTGCGCGCCCCCACCGCCGCGCCCAGCTGCTCGGCCGAGCGGATGCCGTCCTCATCCGCTCCGCTGATCGCCGCGATGCCGGAAAAGATCACCGCGCCCACCGTGGCGCTTTCGCGCGTCTTGCCCAGGTGGCCCTGGATATGATGCGCCGCCTCGTGACCCATGACAAAGGCCAGCTCGTCGGCATTGCGCGCCTGCGCGATCAGCCCGAGGTTGAAGGCCACCACGGGCCGGCCGAACCGGTCCTCGGTCTGGAAGGCGTTGGGCGGTTGGCCGGGCCGGTCATCCACCACGATCTGGAAATCGCAATTCACGCCCGTGGTGCGCGCCCGGCATTCCCGTTCGGCCACCGGCTCCACCGTCTCGACCACCTCGACGAAGGTCCGCGCGGCACGGTTGGCCTCCTGCCGCAGGGCGGCGTCGCGGGGGCTTTCCAGGGTCGCGGGCCCGGTCGGGCCGGGGGCCGGCACCTGTGCACAGGCCGACAGAAGCAATATCAGAAGGGGAAGAAAGCGCACCATGCTCGGGAATCCATTCACCTGCCTCGACAGGATCATAGGCCGGAACGACGCGCCCGGCCAGCTTCGGGCGATCACGTGCCGGTGTCGGGAATCGGTTTCACCCCCGGGCCGCGACCGCTAGTGTCGCGACATGTTCACCATCGAGCACGAATTCGACGCCACGGTCGTCACGCTTGTCGACGAGGGATCCACGCCCCTGCAGGAGGACGTGGTCATCAATTCCTTCGAGGAATGCATCACGGTCGAGCAATACGACGCCCGCACCGACAGCATGCAGAAGATCACCCTCTCGATCGCCCAGATGCGCGATCTGGTGGCCGCGGTGAACCTGCCCGAGGGGCTCTATCGCCGCGAGGAGTGAGCGCGCCGGCGCCGCTACAGCTCGATCCGGAAGCACTTGTCACGCGACGTGTGGCCGCGCACCAACACCAGCCGCGACTTGGCCAGCCCCATTGCCTGCGCCAGCAGCGCCTGCACCGCGGCATTGGCCTTGCCCTTGTCGGGCGGCGCGGTGACCTGCGCGCGCAGCACTTCACCCTCCATCTGCAACGCGGTGCGCCGTGCCTTGGGCGTCACGCGCACCTGCAGCAGCGCGCCATCTTGGACAAGGTGGGACAGGTCGGGCAGGGTCATGCCGCCGGCTAGCAGCCCGGGCCGGGCGGCGCAACTTTGGCGGTTGAATCCGGCCGCTGCCGGGCTGACATAGGTCAGGACGCGACAGGAGAGACCATGCCCGATCCGAACCCCCACGCCCTCGACTTCCTTCTGACCCGCCGCTCGCGCCCGGCCAAGACCCTGTCCGCCCCGGGCCCCGATGCCCAGCGGCTGCGCACTCTGCTGACCGCCGCCGCACGCAGCCCCGATCACGGCAAGCTGGAGCCGTGGCGCTTCGTGGTGCTGCAGGGCGCGGCGCTGCAGCGTCTGGCCCGCGCGGCCGAGGACTGCGGCGCGCGGCTGGGCAAGGAAGAGGCCGATTGCGCCAAGGCGGCCGGGGCCTTTGCCAACAGCCCGCTCTGCGTCGCCGTGATCGAGGTGCAGAAGCCCTCGGACAAGATCCCCGCGATCGAGCAGAGCTATTCCGCCGGCGCCGTCTGTCTTGCGCTGCTGAATGCCGCGCTGGCCGATGGCTGGGGCGCGAACTGGCTGTCGGGCTGGGCCTCGCATGACCGGGGATTCCTCGCCGATGCGCTGGGTCTGGCGCCCAACGAGTCCGTGGCCGGCTTCGTCCATATCGGGACCGAAACCAGCGCCCCGCCAGAGCGTCCGCGCCCGGATCTCGACGCGATCACGACCTGGGTGTCGGAATGATCGCCGACGCGCTGCTCAAGGCGCTTGGCCAGATGGGCGATCCGCGCTTCCGCGGCGTGCTGCTGCGCGGCGTCGGGCTGGCGCTTCTGCTGCTTTTCGCGGTGAACGCGCTGTTCGTCTGGGGTGTCGGCTGGCTGGTCGGAGACGAGATCACCTTGCCCTGGATCGGCACCATCGCCTGGCTCGACACCGCGCTCAGCTGGGCGGCGCTGCCGGTGATGCTGGTGCTGTCGGTTTTCCTGATGGTGCCGGTGGCCTCGGCGATCACCTCGCTCTTTCTCGACGACGTGGCGCAGGCGGTCGAGGACCGGCATTACCCGCATCTGGGCCCCGCCCAGCCGGTCAGCCTTGCCGACGGGCTGCGCGACACGGCCGGCTTTCTGGGCACGCTGATCGCGGCCAACCTCGTGGCGCTGGTGCTCTACCTGTTCCTCGTGCCTTTCGCCCCGTTCATCTTCTGGGGCCTGAACGGCTTTCTTCTGGGGCGGGAATATTTCACGCTGGCCGCGATGCGCCGCGTCGGACGGGCCGAGGCCGCGCGGCTGCGCAAGCGTCACCTCGTGACGATCTGGGCGGCCGGCGTGCTGATGGCGATCCCGCTCTCGGTGCCGATCCTGAACCTCGTGATCCCGGTGATCGGCGCGGCGAGCTTCACCCACATCTTCCACCGCCTGACCAGCCAGCCCGCCCCGCGCTGAGCGCGGGCCTGTCCGAAATGCCGGAAATCCTGCCCGAATTGTCCATTTCGGGCAGGGCGCGGCTCAGCCGCCCGTGGCGGGCGGCGACATGCGGTTCCACATCCAGCCATCCACGTCGCGCACCGTGATCAGCCCCGACACGATGACGCCCGCGACGATGGCCCAGATCACCAGCGCGACGCCGGTGGTGATCCAGGCCTTGCGCTTGAGGTTGTGGATCTCGGGGCTGCCCGCATGGGTGCCAGGCACGACCTCGCCCAGGTCGCCCTGCGTCTTCAGGCGGATCGGGATCACGCAGAGGAAGGTCATGAACCAGATCACTGCGTAAAGCACGATGGCCGAGGTAATGCCCATCAGACCTGCTCCAGTTCCACGAGGCAGCCGTTGAAATCCTTGGGATGCAGGAAGAGCACCGGCTTGCCATGCGCGCCGATCTTGGGCTCGCCCGTGCCCAGCACCCGCGCGCCGCTCTCCTTCAGGTGGTCGCGCGCGGCAAGGATGTCCTCGACCTCGTAGCAGACATGGTGAATGCCGCCGGCGGGGTTCTTGTCGAGGAACCCCTTGATCGGGCTGTCCTCGCCCAGCGGGTAGAGCAGTTCGATCTTGGTGTTGGGCAATTCGATGAACACCACGGTCACGCCGTGATCGGGTTCGTCCTGCGGGGCGCCCACCTTGGCCCCGAGGGCCGAGCGGTACTGCTCCGAGGCCGCCTCGAGATCGGGGACGGCGATGGCGACATGGTTCAGGCGGCCGATCATGACAATCTCCTCTTGCGCTTTGCCATGGTTATGGCGCGGGCGGGACAGTGCGGCAAGCACCCGCGACGCTTAACCGCTTGTTCACCGTGTCGCGGCAATCTGGAGCCCGACTCGGAAACGGAAGGGGATGACATGGACGACACGGATCTGGCCGCGCATCTGCGGCCCACGGCGACACGGCCGCTCTTGGGGCTGACCATCCTCGTGGTCGAGGACAGCCGCTATTCCTGCGACGCGATGCGGCTTCTGTGCCTGCGCTCGGGCGCGCGCATCCGGCGGGCGGACTGCCTGAAATCGGCGCGCCGCCACCTGCAGGTCTACCGCCCCAGCGCGGTGATCATCGATCTCGGCCTGCCTGACGGTTCGGGGGCCGATCTGATCTCGGAGCTGGCACAAGCCTGCCCGCGGGTCGACGCGATCCTCGGCACCAGCGGCGACAGTTTCGCGCAGGAGGTGGCGCTGGCCGCCGGGGCGGACGGGTTCCTCGACAAGCCGGTCTCTTCCGTCGTGCAGTTCCAGAACGTGATCCTGGGCGCGCTGCCGGCCGAGCGGCGCCCCAAGGGCCCGCGGCTGGTCAGCGATGACCCGGTCTGCCCCGATCCGCTGGCCTTTCGCGACGACATGGCCCACGCGGCCGACGTGCTGGACGACCGGGAGGATGACCGCGCCATGGCCTATGTCGGGCAATTCCTTTCGGGCGTGGCACGCAGCGCCGGCGACCACGTGCTGCAACAGGCGGCCGATGACCTGACCGATGCGCGCCGCGCCGGCCGTCCGGTCCAGTCCAACCTCGCCCGGCTGGCGGCACTGGTGCAGGATCGCCTGACCGACCGCGTCGCGATCTAGAGCAGCAGCCCCGGGTCGCGGCCCATCTCGAGCCCGGGGAAGACCACCCGCTCGATCGTGGCCCGGTCGATCCCGTAGAGCCCTCGGATCAGCCAGCCCAGATGCGCGCGCAGGTCGCGGGTGGGGCGCAGGTCGCGCCGGTCATAGAGGTCGGCCTCGGCCAGTCCCGGCCAGTCGGTCACCACCCGGCCGCCACGGATCGCGCCGCCGGCCAGCAGCATGGCACCCCCCGTGCCGTGATCCGTCCCGCCCGAGCCGTTCAGCCGCACGGTGCGGCCGAACTCGGTGACGGCGACGACCGCGGTATGCCGCCAGACCGGGCCGCCCAGCCCGTCACGCAGTGCAGTGATCGTCTCGGCCAGCACCCCCAGCGCACGGTTCAGCCCGCGGGCCTGGTTGGCATGCGTGTCCCAACCGTTGAGCGAGAAGCTGGCGATGCGCGCCTCCTCGCGCAGCCGGTCCGCGGCGAACCCGGCCAGCCTCGCATGATGGCCCCCGCCGCGCGCGGCGGTCATGTCCTGCATCATCGCGTCCATCATCGCCGCTTCGCCGCCGGGCACGGCCACCGCGTCGCCATCGCCATCGGCCAGCCGCAAAGCGGCCTGCAGCGCTGCCGCCATGGCGGGGTCGTCCTGCATCACCCGCCCGGCCAGCCGGATCGCCTGCGGGCTGAGCGCAAGGTCGCTCTCGGGCGCCCAGCGTTGCACCTCGGCCGCGCCGCCCAGGATGGCGAGCGGATCGTGCCCCACGGCATAGGCGGTCTGCGCCGTGGCCCCCGGCAGGCTCTGCACCAGCCGGTTCAGCCAGCCATCCCGCGGCAGGCCGCGCCTCGGGTCGCCGCCGCCCGCCTCCAGAAGGTCCTGCCCGTCGAAATGGCTGCGCTTGTCGCGATACGGGGTCGAGACCGCGTGCACCACCCCCAGTTGCCCCGCCTGCCAGAGCGGCGCCAGCCCGCCCAGCGCGCCGGCCAGCGCATAACCGCCGCCAAGATCCAGATCGGTCTCGAAATCGGGCGCCGGGCGCAGCGCGGCAAAACCCGGATCGCCATGGGGCATCACCGTGGCCAGCCCGTCCATCCCCCCGCGCAGCAGGATGACGACCAGCCGCCCCTCGCCGGGCGCGGCGGCAAAGCTCATCGGCGTGACCAGCGGGCTCGCGGCCAGCGAACAGCCCAGCGCGGCAGAGCGGGTCAGGAAGGCGCGGCGGTCCATGGCTCACATCCTCTGGAAAGCGGGCGAGATCAGCACCATGCCGATCCCGTCGGCGCGGCTCTCGGCGGCGCGGGCGGCAAAGCGCACCGCCTCCGGCACGTCGGGGCCCAGCGCCGTGGTAACGAAGTCGCGCGGATCGGGCAGGTCGGGCAGCAGGATGCGCGGCATGGCCACCGCCCATTGCAGCCGCGCCGCCATGCCCTGCGGCGTGATCCAGGCGCTGTCGGCCTCGGCCAGCCCGTCCGGGCCGTCGGGTTTCTGCCAGACATGGCCCATCAGCCGCAGCGGATCCGCCAGGCGCAGGCGCAAGGCGCGCTCGGACTGGCCCAGCAGCGCCTCGGGCGGCACGACCAGCGCCCGGCAGGCCGAGGCGATGAAGTGGAACGGCTGCTTCACATTGGGCCGCGCCCGGTCCCACGCCGCCGGATGCGCCAGCAGGGCGGCATAGACGGCGCGAAGTTCGCCGCCACTGTCGCGATAGGCCTGCTCCAGCGCCGCAACCAGCGACGGCTCCGGCCGGTCCGAGACGAAATGCGTGGCCAGCTTGCGCGCGACATGTCGCGCCGTGGCCGGGTGCCGGGCAAGATCGCGTAGCACCGCCTCGATATCGCGTAGATGCGGGGTGCCGCCGCCATAGCTCACGCCCAGCACGGTCTCGGCCCCCGGTTCGGCCATGTCCTTGCGGAACTGCCGCCCGACATTGAAATGCAGCGTCAGCCCGGACATAAGCTCGGCCAGCTGGCGCACATCGGCCTGCGTATAGGGCCCGTCCACCCCCAGCGTGTGCAGCTCGAGGATCTCGCGCGCGAGGTTCTCGTTCAGCCCGAACACGCCCGGCCGCCGTTGCGCCCGCGCCGAGCCGGGCCCGGCCGAGCGTTGCTGATCGAGGTAATGCACCATCAGCGGATGGGTGACCGCGGCGATCAGCAGATCCTCGAACCGGCCCGACAGGTTCGGGCGGATCGCCTCCTCGATGTAGGGAGAGGTGGCGCGCCGGATCAGCCCGGCCTTGCCCGTGGCGGTGAAGTGATCGGCCCAGAACCCCTCCAGCCGCTCGCGGAACGGGGTCGGGCTGTAGACCCGGCGCAGCACATGCGCGGCCAGCCATTGCAGGTTATCCTGCCGCGCCGCCTTGTTCAGCAACCGGATCTCCTTGCGCGCGGCCTCGCCCATTGCGCTGCCGCGATTGTCGCGCAGGATCTTCTGCCAGTCGCGCCGCGTGCGCATGCGCGACAGGAACGTTGCGAAGCGCTCGATGGGGAACCGCGCCGCCATGACGTCGGGCGCTTCCAGCCCGGCCAGCAGCGCCGCACCGTCGGCGGGCGGCGCCACCAGGGGCGAGAGCCCGCAGCCAAAGCGGGTCTCTGCAAGAATGGGATCGAACCGCATGGCGCCTTCCGATGATCGCGACCACCCCGATCATACAGCCGACTGGGGTGTGGGACAGGGGCCAATGCGCATAGTCCGTACCCAACACGTCCGGTTGCGCGGAACGATGCCGAGCCTCGCGCGTTTGCGCCTCGCACAAGGGAGATACGCATGCCTGACATATATTCCGCCATCAAGGCCGACCACGACACGCATCGCAAGCTGATGGCCACGATCGCCGATACCAGCGGCGCATCCGAGACCCGCAAGCGCGCCTGGGCACAGTTCTACGAGGACGTGAAAAGCCACGCCGCCGCCGAGGAAGAGACCTTCTATTCCAAGCTCATCTCCAAGACCTGGGGCCAGGACGCCGCGCGCCACTCGGTGCACGAACACCAACAGCTCGACGACCTGATGGAAGAGCTCAACAACACGGACATGTCCTCGCCCGGCTGGCTGCAGAAATTCCACACACTGCAGCACGATTACGACCACCACATGGAGGAAGAAGAGGACGAGGTCTTCGCCCGCGCCCGCGAGGTCATCCCCGAAGACGAGATCGACGGCTACGGCCAGCGCTTCTCCGACCGCAAGGACAAGGAGCGCGACCTGATCGAGAAGAAGCTGCAGGACAGCCTCGAAGACTGAACCCTTACCGCAAGTCTGGCCGTGCGTGCCTCGGCAAACCGGCACGGCCAGTGCCTGCCCCCGTCCATACGACGGGCAACCCGTGTCACCAAGTCGGGCCCGGCTCTTTCATCTTTCCAAAAATACTCACGGCGTAACGGCTCAGAAGCGGAAGCCGGGAGGATAGTCGTGCAGGGCGTCGAAATCGCTCTTTCCGATATCGAGGCCGCCCTGGCGCAGCACGGCAAAGCCCATGGACAGGTGGAACATGAAGTTGGGCATCGCGAAGAGGTGCAGGTAGTCCGATCCGCTCTGTATCAGCTCGGCAAAGCCGGCGCGGTGCGGGATCTCGCGGATCTCGGCGCCTTCGAAATCGGCGGGGTCCAGCGCGTCCAGCGTGTCGCGGGCAAAGCGCAGCCGGCCCATCAGCCCCTCGTGATCCATCGCAGCGGCGGGAAACTCGGGGACGGGCTGGCCGACCAGCGGCAGTGTGCCGCGCAGGCTGAACCCGGCGGCGCTGGCGAATTGCTGGGCGGCGTGGAACATGTCCGGCGCCAGCCGCGCCTCGAGCAGGTCGGGCCGGCCGTGGCAGGCATGCACGAGGATGCGCGCCCGGTCAAGATAGTGCAGGAAGACCGGCACGGAGGCGGTGTAGAGCGGCGGGGTCATCAGTCTCTCCCAAGGATCAGCGTGGCGGTCACTCCTCGGGCAGGGCCCGCTTGTTGCCGGCCTCGTCCAGCGCGACGAAGTAGAAATCCGCCGCCGTGACCTGCGCGCTCTCATCGGTGAAGCGCTTGCGGGCCCAGGCCTCGACCGCGATCCGCATCGAGGTGCGCCCGCGCGAGACCAGCCGCGCAAACAGCGTGACCTCGTCGCCCACCTTGACCGGTTCGTGGAACTTCATCCCCTCGACCGCCACGGTGGCGGCGCGCCCGCGCGACACGCGCCCGGCCACGTTGCCGGCAGCAAGGTCCATCTGGCTCATCAGCCAACCGCCGAAGATGTCGCCCGCCGGGTTGGTGTCGGCGGGCATGGCGATGGTGCGGATGGCAAGGATCGTGCCGTCCTCGGGGTCGATGACGGGGCGCGTCTCGTCCATGCCCTAGTCCTGCGGGATGACGCGCAGAGACAGCTCCATCAGCTGGTCGCTGGAGGGCTCGGAGGGCGCGTTCATCATCAGGTCCTCGGCGCGCTGGTTCATCGGGAACATGATGACCTCGCGGATGTTCATCTCGTCGGCCAGCAGCATCACGATCCGGTCGATCCCGGCCGCGCAGCCGCCATGCGGCGGGGCGCCGTAATGGAAGGCGTTGAACAGCGCGCCGAAGCGGCTCTTGACCTCGTCCTCGCCGTAGCCGGCGATCTCGAAGGCCTTCAGCATGACCTCGGGCTTGTGGTTGCGGATCGCGCCCGAGACGATCTCGTAGCCGTTGCAGGCTAGGTCGTACTGGAAGCCCTTCACGTCGAGCGGGTTGCCCTCGAGCGCCTCCATGCCCCCTTGCGGCATGGAGAAGGGGTTGTGCTCGAAATCGATCTCGCCGCTTTCCTCGTCCTGTTCGTAGATCGGGAAATCGACGATCCAGGCAAAGGCGAAGCGGTCCTTTTCGGTCAGGCCCAGTTCCTCGCCGATCACGTCGCGCGCCTTGCCCGCCACGCGTTCGAAGGCCTGCGGCTTGCCGCCCAGGAAGAAGGCCGCGTCGCCGACGCCAAGGCCCAGCTGCTGGCGGATCGCCTCGGTGCGCTCGGGGCCGATATTCTTGGCCAGCGGGCCGGCGGCTTCCATCTCGTCGCCCTTCGCGCGCCAGAAGATGTAGCCCATGCCCGGCAGGCCCTCTTTCTGGGCAAAGGCGTTCATGCGGTCGCAAAACTTGCGGCTGCCGCCAGTGGGGGCGGGGATGGCGCGGATCTGGGTGCCGTCCTGCTCCAGCAGCTTGGCGAAGATGGCAAAGCCCGAGCCGCGGAAATGCTCGGAGACGTCCTGCATCTCGATCGGGTTGCGCAGGTCCGGCTTGTCGGTGCCGTATTTCAGCGCCGCCTCGGCATAGGGGATCTGCGGCCAGTCGGCCGGCGCGTCGACGCGGGCGCCCTGCCCGTATTCCTCGAACACGCCCGCGATCACCGGGGCGATCGTGTCGAACACGTCCTGCTGGGTGACGAAGGACATCTCCATGTCGAGCTGGTAGAAATCCGTGGGCGAGCGGTCGGCGCGCGGATCCTCGTCGCGGAAGCAGGGTGCGATCTGGAAATACTTGTCGAAGCCCGAGACCATGATCAGCTGCTTGAACTGCTGCGGCGCCTGCGGCAGCGCGTAGAACCGGCCCGGATGCAGGCGCGAGGGCACGAGGAAGTCGCGCGCCCCCTCGGGGCTGGAGGCGGTGATGATCGGGGTCTGGTACTCGCGGAAGCCGCTGTCCCACATGCGGCGACGCAGGCTGGCCACCACGTCCGAGCGCAGCGTCATGTTGCGCTGCATCGCCTCGCGCCGCAGGTCTAGATAGCGGTAGCGCAGGCGCGTCTCCTCGGGGTATTCCTGGTCACCGAAGACGATCAGCGGCAGTTCCTGCGCCGCGCCCAGCACCTCCATGTCGCGGATGAAGACCTCGATCTCGCCGGTGGGCAGGCGCGGGTTCACGAGGCTTTCGTCGCGGGCCTTCACCACGCCGTCGATGCGGATGCACCATTCCGAACGGACGCGCTCGACCTCGGCGAAGACCGGGCTGTCGGGATCGCAGAGCACCTGCGTGACGCCGTAATGGTCGCGCAGGTCGATGAACAGGACGCCGCCATGGTCGCGGATGCGGTGCACCCAGCCCGACAGGCGGACGGTGGCGCCGACGTCGGTCTTGGTCAGGTCGGCACAGGTATGGCTGCGATAGGCGTGCATGATCGGTCCCTTTTCCGGACGGGTGTCGGATGTTGAGCGCCGATACACGCGGAAGGGCGCGGGAAGTCAAGTCGCAGGCCCGGATTTGGTGCGAATCTGCTGTGCTGGTAAACTCTGGCTGACGAATGAGTGAAGGGCACGTCAGTCACGGAGGTATGGCCATGTCCGAAACGCTGTTCCGTTCCATGTTGCGACGGATGATCCGCTGGGGGCGGCTGACCGTCCATCTGCCCTCGGGGACGCGGGAGAGCTTTGGCCCCGGCGGGGCGGACGCGCCCGAGGCGACCGTGACGATCCACGAAGCCCGCGCCGTGCGCCGGCTCTTGCAGCGCCCGGCGCTGGCGCTGGGCGAGTGCTATACCGACGGCACGCTGAGCGTCGGGGATGACCGGCTGACCGACCTGCTGCAGATCCTGATCCGGGCGCAGAATTCCGGTGGCATGCCGGCCTGGTACCGGATCCCGCGGGCGGTGCAGACCCGGTTGATGTGGGCGATCCAGCGCAACACGCCGCTGACCGCACGGCGCAACGTGGCGCATCATTACGACATCTCGGACGATCTCTACCGGCTCTTCCTCGATGCCGACATGCAGTATTCCTGCGCCTACTGGAGCCGGCCCGGCATGACGCTGGACGCGGCGCAGGAGGCCAAGAAGGCGCATATCGCGCGCAAGCTGCTGATCGCGCCCGACATGCGGGTGCTGGATATCGGCTGCGGCTGGGGCGGCATGGCGCTGACCCTGGCGCGCGATTACGGCGCGCGGGTCACCGGGGTGACGCTGTCGCGCAACCAGCTGGCCACGGCGCGCGCGCGCGTCGCCGAGGCGGGGCTGGAGGACCGGATCGACCTGCGCCTGCAGGATTACCGCAAGCTGGACGAGCCCTTCGACCGGATCGTCAGCGTCGGCATGCTGGAGCATGTGGGCAGCCCGCAATTCCAGACCTATTTCGACAAGGTTAACGCGCTGCTGGCGCCGGACGGGGTGGCGCTGATCCATTCCATCGTGAAATCCGGCCCGCCGCGGCCGAACAATGCCTGGTTCGACAAGTACATCTTTCCGGGCAGCTACGCGCCCTCGGCCTCGGAGATCTACCGTGCGATCGAGCGGGCCGGGCTCTACCAATGCGATGACGAGGCGCTGCGGCTTCATTACAGCCATACGCTGCGCGCCTGGCGCGACCGGCTGGAGGCCCGCGCCGAGGAGGTGGTCGCGATGTTCGACGCGGCCTTCCTGCGCATGTGGCGCTTCTACCTTGCCTCGGTCGAGATGTCCTTTGCCATGGGGCACCTGCATGTCCAGCAATGGCAACTGGCCCATGACATGGTGCAGGTGCCGATCACGCGCGACTACCTTTATGCGCCCGAAGCGGCGGAGCGCCCGCGCGAGATGGCCGCGGAATGATCCCCGGCCGCGCGCCATGTGGCGCGGCTCGGACGCCTCCGGCGGGAGTATTTGGCGGAAAGATGAAAGGCCGGACGGGCCGTGCGCGCGATGAGCGGCGGGCCGGCCCGGATGAGGTCTTGAAGCCGGCACGCGCATCTCTATAAACCGCAACAATTTGCGGGCCGGGACGAGTCCCCGCCCCGTCTTGTCATGCCGTCTCGAAGAGGTCCGCCCATGCCCAAACGTACCGATATCTCCTCGATCATGATCATCGGCGCCGGGCCCATCATCATCGGGCAGGCCTGCGAGTTCGACTATTCCGGGGCCCAGGCCTGCAAGGCCCTGCGCGAAGAGGGCTACCGGGTGATCCTGGTGAACTCGAACCCGGCGACGATCATGACCGATCCCGGGCTGGCCGATGCCACCTATATCGAGCCGATCACCCCCGAGGTGGTGGCGCGGATCATCGAGAAGGAGCGCCCCGACGCGCTGCTGCCCACCATGGGCGGGCAGACCGGGCTGAACACCTCGCTCAAGCTGGAAGAAATGGGCGTGCTGCAGAAATACGGGGTCGAGATGATCGGCGCCAAGCGCGAGGCCATCGAGATGGCCGAGGACCGCGCGCTGTTCCGCGAGGCGATGGACCGGATCGGGCTGGAGAATCCCAAGGCGACCATCGTGACCGCGCCGGAACGCCCGGATGGCAAGCGCGACCTGGAGGCCGGCGTGGCCCGCGCGCTGGAGACGCTGGACTATGTCGGCCTGCCCGCCATCATCCGCCCCGCCTACACGCTGGGCGGCACCGGCGGCGGCGTGGCCTATAACCGCGAGGATTACATCCATTACTGCCGCTCGGGCATGGATGCCTCGCCCGTGGGGCAGATCCTTGTCGACGAGAGCCTGCTGGGCTGGAAGGAATTCGAGATGGAGGTGGTCCGCGACCGCGCGGACAATGCCATCATCGTCTGCTCGATCGAGAACGTGGACCCGATGGGCGTGCACACGGGCGATTCGATCACCGTGGCGCCGGCGCTGACGCTGACCGACAAGGAATACCAGATGATGCGCAACGGCTCGATCGCCGTGCTGCGCGAGATCGGGGTCGAGACCGGCGGGTCGAACGTGCAATGGGCCGTGAACCCGGACAACGGCCGCATGGTGGTGATCGAGATGAACCCGCGGGTCAGCCGCTCCTCGGCGCTGGCCTCCAAGGCGACGGGTTTCCCGATCGCCAAGATCGCCGCCAAGCTGGCGGTGGGCTACACGCTGGACGAGCTGGACAACGACATCACCAAGGTGACGCCGGCCAGCTTCGAGCCGACGATCGACTATGTCGTCACCAAGATCCCGAAATTCGCCTTCGAGAAGTTCCCCGGTTCGCAGCCGAACCTGACCACGGCGATGAAATCGGTGGGCGAGGCCATGGCCATCGGCCGCACCATCCACGAGAGCCTGCAGAAGGCGCTGGGCTCGATGGAGCAGGGGCTGACCGGCTTCGACGAGATCGCCATCCCCGGCGTGACCGCCGCGGCCGAGACCGCCGCCGGCGATGCCGCGCTGTCCGAGAGCGACCGGGTCGCCATCGTCAAGGCGCTGTCCGAGGCGACGCCGGACCGCATGCGCACCATTGCGCAGGCCATGCGCCACGGTCTGGACAATGACGAGATCCACGCCGTGACCATGTTCGACCCCTGGTTCCTCGACCGCATCCGCGAGATCATCGAGGCCGAGGCCCGCATCCGCCGCGAGGGGCTGCCGCAGGAGGCCGGCGCGCTGCGCGACCTCAAGATGATGGGCTTCACCGATGCCCGGCTCGCCCGGCTGACCGGGTTTTCCGAGCGGGATGTGCGCCGCCGCCGCACCGGGCTGGGCGTCACCGCCGTCTTCAAGCGTATCGACACCTGCGCGGCCGAGTTCGAGGCCCAGACCCCGTACATGTATTCCACCTACGAGACCCCGGTCTTCGACGAGGCGGAATGCGAGGCGCGCCCTTCGGACCGCAAGAAGGTGATCATCTTGGGCGGCGGGCCGAACCGGATCGGGCAGGGGATCGAGTTCGACTATTGCTGTTGCCATGCCTGCTTCGCGCTGACCGGCGCGGGCTACGAGACCATCATGGTCAACTGCAACCCCGAGACCGTCTCGACCGATTACGACACCTCGGACCGGCTGTATTTCGAGCCGCTGACCTTCGAGCACGTGATGGAGATCCTGCGCGTCGAGCAGGAGAAGGGCACGCTGCACGGCGTGATCGTGCAGTTCGGCGGCCAGACGCCGCTGAAGCTGGCCCGCGCGCTCGAGGCCGAGGGCATCCCGATCCTCGGCACCACGCCCGACGCGATCGACCTGGCCGAGGACCGCGAGCGGTTCCAGGCGCTGGTCAACCAGCTGGGGCTGCGCCAGCCACGCAACGGCATTGCCTCGACCGAGGCGCAGGCCATCGCCATCGCCGAGCAGATCGGCTTTCCGCTGGTGATCCGCCCCTCCTACGTGCTGGGCGGCCGCGCCATGGAGATCGTGCGCGACATGGCCGGGCTGGAGCGCTACATGGCCGAGGCGGTGGTCGTCTCGGGCGACAGCCCCGTGCTGCTGGACAGCTACCTCGCCGGCGCGGTCGAGCTGGACGTCGACGCGCTCTGCGACGGCGAGGCGGTGCATGTGGCGGGCATCATGCAGCATATCGAGGAGGCCGGCGTGCATTCGGGCGACAGCGCCTGTTCGCTGCCGCCCTATTCTCTGGACGAAGGCACCATCGCCGAGATCAAGCGCCAGACCGAGGCGCTCGCCCGGGCGCTGCACGTGGTGGGCCTGATGAACGTGCAGTTCGCGGTCAAGGATGGCGAGATCTACCTGATCGAGGTGAACCCCCGCGCCAGCCGCACCGTGCCCTTCGTCGCCAAGGCCACCGACAGCGCCATCGCCTCGATCGCCGCGCGCGTCATGGCGGGCGAGCCGCTCTCTGCCTTCCCCCTGCGCGAGGGCTATCCGGCCGAGACCGATTACGACAGCGACCTGCCGATGGCCGATCCGATGACGCTGGCCGATCCGGACATGCCGTGGTTCTCGGTCAAGGAGGCGGTGCTGCCCTTCGCCCGCTTCCCCGGTGTCGACACGCTGCTCGGCCCCGAGATGCGCTCGACCGGCGAGGTCATGGGCTGGGACCGCTCCTTCCCGCGGGCCTTCCTCAAGGCGCAGATGGGCGCCGGCACCCATCTGCCCGAGGCGGGCGCGGTGTTCTTCTCGATCAAGGACGAGGACAAGACCGACCAGTTGGCCGAGACCGCGCGGATCCTGACCGGGCTGGGCTTCACCATCGTCGCCACGCGCGGCACGGCGGCGTTCCTCGACGCCCACGGCATCGCCTGCGAGACGGTCAAGAAGGTCTATGAAGGCCGGCCCAACATCGTCGACGTGATGAAGGATGGCGGCATCCAGCTGGTGATGAACACGACCGAGGGCGCCGCCGCGGTCGAGGACAGCCGCGAGATCCGCTCGGTCGCGCTCTATGACAAGATCCCCTATTTCACCACCGCCGCCGCCGCCCACGCCGCCGCCCAGGCCATCCGCGCCCGGCAAGAGGGCGAACTGGTGGTGAAATCCCTGCAGGGGTAGCGCACGGGCCGGATGGCCTCTCGCCTTGAATGCGTGAACAGGGGCAGGGCGGGTGTCATGCCCTCCCTGCGGCTGGCCGACCGATTTCGCGCCGGAGCCGCCTGCGCGGCGCCACGGCCGTGATCGCCAGCGTGAGCCGCTTCAGGGCCGGTCCAGCCAGATATCCGGGAAGATCCCCGCCGCCTGCATCGCGGCGCGGGCGTCAGTGCCGTCGAAGAAGCCGTGCCCGGTGACCAGCGCCGAGGCGATGCCGGCGGTCTGGGCGCCCAGCACGTCGGTGTGCAGGCTGTCGCCCACCATCACCACGCGCGACCGGTCGACCGGGCCCAGCCGGGCAAAGGCGAGGTCGTAGATATTGGCGAAGGGCTTGCCGAAGAAGAGCGGCGTGATGCCCGTGGCATTTGCGAGGCGATGGGCGAAATAGCCGGGCTCGATCGAGAAGCCTGTCTCGCGCGGGGCGACGATGTCGGGATTGCCCACATGGACCGGCCGCGGCCGGGCGCGCAGCGCGTCTTCGAGCAGGGCCTGCCGGGGTTCGGTCCAGGCGGCCGAGCCCAGCATCAGAAACCCCTCGACCCGGTCATAGGCGTCCGGATCCTCGGCGAGGAAGGTGATGTCGATCCCCTCGAGATCCTCGGTGCCGAAACGCTCGGTCGCCATCAGGCCCCAGCGTCGGGCCGGCGCGTCCCGCAGCGCGGCCAGCAGGGTTGCGCGGCTGGAGATCACGTCGGCCGGATCGAAGGCATAGCCGAGCCGCGCGTAGCGCGCCATCAGCATGGCATGCGGATAGCCCGCCGCATTGGTCACGACGAGGCACCGCTTGCCGCGGGCCTGCAGCCCGGCGATGCGCTCGACCACGCCGGGGATCGCGGCCTCGCCGATATTCAGCACGCCGAAGGCATCCAGCAGGAAGACGTCGAACCGGTCGGCGATGTCCTCCAGCGTCTGAACAGGTTCGGCCACGCCGCCGCCCCGGGCGGGCGGCAGCCGGTGACGGACCGCCTCGTAGGCGGCGAACGCCTCGGCCGGGGTCATATGATCGCCCGCCGGACCTTGGCCGAGACCCATTCGCTGACCACCACCGTGCCGAGGATCAGCAGCAGGATCACCGTCACCTGCGGCCAGGCCAGCACGTTCAGCGAGGCCTGCAGCTTCAGGCCGATGCCCCCGGCTCCGACCAGCCCGAGGATGGTGCTTTCGCGGATGTTGATGTCCCAGCGGAAGACCGAGATGCCCCAGAAGGCGGGCATGATCTGCGGCACGATGCCGTAATTCAGCACCTGCGTCGCGCTGGCGCCGGTTGCCTCGATCGCCTCGATCTGCTTGGCGTCGGTCTCCTCGATCGCTTCGTAGAGCAGCTTGCCCACGAAGCCGATCGAGCGCAGCGCAATGGCCACGATGCCGGCCAGGATGCCCGGCCCGATGATGGCCACCAGCAGCAGCGCCCAGATCAGCGAGTTGATCGAGCGCGAGGCCACGATGATGAACAGGGCCACGGGCCGCAGGAACCGCGCCGAGGGCGTGGTGTTGCGCGCCGCGAGGAAGGCCACGGGCACCGCCATGATGACGCCGGCAATCGTGCCCAGCGTGGCGATGTTGAGCGTGTCCCAGAGCGGCACCATGAGCTCGGGCAGGTAGGACAGCCGGGGCGGCATCATGCGCGACCCGATATCCGCGGCCTGGCGCGGCGCGTCCCAGACGAAGGCCCAGATCGTGTTCTCGGTCATCAGCTGCCAGCACCAGAGGAACAGCGCCACCAGCGCCACCCACCCGGTCCACAGCGCCAGGCGCGCCCGCGGGGTGCGGTGCGCCCAGGTCTGGCTGTAATGCGAAATCTCGGTCATTGCAGGAACTTCCGGAGGTAGCTGGAGCCGTATTCGGCAATCATCACGATGCCGATGATGATCAGCAGGATGGCCCCCGCGCTGTCATATTCGTAACGGTCGATGGCGGTGTTCAGCGTCGCGCCGATGCCACCGGCACCGACAATGCCGATCACCGCGCTTTCGCGGAAATTGATGTCGAGCCGGTAGAGCGACAGCCCGATCAGCCGCGGCATGACCTGCGGCTGCACGGCGTAGTTGACCAGCTGCCACCACGAGGCGCCGGTGGCGCGGATCGCCTCGGCCTGGGCCTCGTCGATTTCCTCGATGTCATCGGCCAGCAGCTTGGCGAGAAAGCCGATCGTGGCGAAGCTGAGCGTCAGGAAGCCGGCGAAGGGGCCAAAGCCGAACATCGCCACGAGGAAGATCGCGATGATGATCTCCTGCAGCGCGCGGCTGACCGCGATGATCGAGCGACAGACATAGTAGAGCCAGGCGGGCGCGAGGTTGCGGGCCGCGCCGATGCCGATCGGCACCGAGATCAGCACCCCCACCACGGTGGAGGTCAGCGTCATGGTCAGGCTTTCGACCAGCCCGCGCGAGATGTCGCCCCAGCGGCTGGTGAAGTCGGGCTGCAGGAAGCCCATGATGAAGCGTTGCCCGCGTTCGAGCCCGACCGAGACGCGCTGCCAGTCCACCTCGACCGAGCCCAGGGCCAGCACGAGATAGGCGAGGATGCCCAGCTGCAGCGCAATGCGCCAGCGCCGGTCGGTGACGATCTGCGGCGGGCGCCGCCAGGTGGTGGGATACTCTTGCGTGCTCATTGGGCCAGCGCCGCCATGCGGTCCCGCGCGTCGGCCTCGGCGGCGGACTGCTCCTCGTCGCCGCGGCGCATGGCGTCCCAGTCCTCGGCGCCATAGATCGTGGTCAGCACGTTCTCGGTCAGCTCGCGCGGGGTGCCGTCGAACACCACCTCGCCGGCGCGCAGCCCGATGATGCGCTGCATGAATTGCTGCGCCAGCGGCACGTCGTGGATGTTCACGATGGCCGGCAAGTCGCGTTCGGCGCAGATCTCGGTCAGAAGCCGCATGATCTGGCGCGAGGTCTTGGGGTCGAGGCTGGCGGTCGGCTCATCGACCAGCAGCAGCTCCGGCTCCTGCGCCAGCGCCCGCGCGATGCCGACCCGCTGGCGCTGGCCGCCCGACAGCGCGTCGGCGCGCTTGTCGGCCTGGTGCATCAGCCCCACGCGGTCGAGCAGGCGAAAGGCCTGCTGCACGTCGCGCCCGGGATAGCGGCGCAGGAAGCTGCGCCAGAACGGCACGTAGCCCAGGCGCCCGGACAGGACGTTCTCCATCACCGTCAGGCGCTCGACCAGGGCGTATTCCTGGAAGATCATCCCGATGCGGCGGCGCTGGCGCCGCAGCTCGGTCTTGCCCAGCCGGGCGAGGTCGACATCGCCCAGCAGCACCTTGCCGGCAGAGGGCTCCACCAGCCGGTTGATGCAGCGGATCAGGGTGGACTTGCCTGCGCCCGAGGGACCGATCAGGCCCACGATCTGTCCTTTCGGAATGGTCAGCGTCACGTCGCTCAGCGCCGCGTCGCCGGTCTTGTACGTCTTGGATAGACCCTCGAGCTTCAGCATCTCCACCTCTCAAACAGGAACGGGATGCGAGGGACCGTCCGCCCCCCGCACCCCGCAGGTTCAGGTCGTTCAGTTAGGTCAGTTGCACTCGTAGACGACGCCGTTGGCCTCGTCGATGGTGCGGATGACCGACCAGTCGTCCTGGAAGGTGATCTCGATGAACTGGTCCTCGCCGTTGCGGCCGAATTCCTCGGCCAGCGCGGTGCCTTCCCACTCGTAGCTGAAGAACGCCTCGCGGATCTTGTCCTGCAGCTCGGGGGTCAGGTTGTAGACCGTGCCGTAGCCCGTGGTGGGGAAGGTCTGCGAGGTGTAGACCGTGACCAGCTGGTCCTCGGTCACCACTTCGCGGTCCAGCATGCGGCCCTTGACCGAGTTGGCGATCGAGGCGGCGGTGTAGTCCTTGTTGGCCACGCCCAGGATCGAGCTGTCATGCGCGCCCGAGAAGGTCGCTTCGAAATCGCTGCCCGCTTCCATGCCGAACTCGGCCTTGAGGATCGCCGAGGGCGCCTTGAAGCCCGAGTTGGAGGTCTCGGAGGTGAAGGCGAGCGTCTCGCCCTTCAGGTCCTCGACGCTTTCGATGCCCGAGCCGGGATAGGTGATGATCTCCATCTCGTAGCCGAACGATCCGTCCTCGGCCGCCATCATGGCAAAGGGGCGGAAGCCGGCGCAGGCCACGGCCAGCGGGTTCGAGCCGGTGTTGAAGCCTGCGACGTGCAGGCGCCCGGCGCGCATCGCCTCGATCTGGGCGGCGTTGGACTGGACGGGGAAGAACTGCACGTTCTTGCCGGTCACCTCGGACATGTGATCCAGGAACCCCTGCCACACCTCGGCATAGACGGCCGGATCCTCGACGGGCGTGTAGGCGAAGATCAGCGTCGACGGGTCGATCAGCTCGGATTCGTCGGTCGGGATGTCGGCGATCAGGTCGCCGTCATTGTCGACGTAGCGATCGCCCAGCTGGAATTCGGCCGAGGCCTGCGACGCCATGGCGAGGATGGCGACGGCGGTGAGTGTGGTGAGCGTTTTCATGTCATTCCCTGTTTTCAGTCACGTTCATGCATGCCGGCTATGAGACGCTTGCTGCACGATCATGACGCTTTGGTAACGATTCGACGACACTCAAAGTCTTGTGATTTCAAACGTCGACAATACGACCACCTGCGGCACCACCGGAATTCCTGCACTCAGGCGTCGGGGTCGATCCCGGCCATTTTGCACACCGCGCGCCATTCCGCGTCGGTCACCGGCTGCGCAGAGAGGCGCGAGTTGCGGACCAGCACCATCTCGGACAGGCGCGGATCGGCCTTGATCGCGTCCAGCGTCACGGGGGTTCGCGCCGCCTGCAGCGCCCGGATGTCCACGCAGTCCCATCGCGGGTCGTCGGTGGTGCTGTCGGGATGGCTCTCGGCGCAGATCTCGACCGTGCCGACCACGGCCTTCTCCTTCTGCGAGTGGTAGAAGAAGCCGCGATCGCCGAGCGTCATCTCGCGCATGAAGTTGCGCGCCTGGTAGTTGCGCACGCCGTCCCATTCCTCTCCGGCCGCGCCTTTCGCCTGCTGATCCTGCCAGGACCAGGTCGAGGGTTCGGATTTGAAGAGCCAGTATCGCATGTGGGATCTCCCGTGGATCAGAGCGGGTCTTCCTGCCGCAGCGGGCGGGCGAGGAGGGATTCGAGCGCCTGGGGCACGGTCAGTTCGCCCATGGTCACCCGGGCGACCGCGGCGCAGACCGGCATGGGCAGGTCGCGCCGCTCGGCCAGCTGCGCCACGGCGCGCGCGGTGGCGGCGCCCTCGACCGTGACGGCGGGGTCGAAGCTCTCGCCCCGCCCCAGCGCCAGGCCGTAGCGGTAGTTGCGCGACAGCTCGGAGCCGCAGGTCAGCGCAAGATCGCCCAGGCCCGACAGGCCGGCCAGTGTCTCGGGGCGCCCGCCCAGCTCGGCCGCAAGGCGGGTCATCTCGGCAAAGCCCCGGGTCATGACGGCGGCACGCGCGCTGTCGCCCAGCCCGGCGCCGATCGCGGCGCCGCAGGCGATGGCGATGACGTTCTTGAGCGCGCCGCCCAGTTCGGCCCCGGTGGAGTCGGTGCTGCGGTAGAGCCGCAGGGACTGGGTCGACAGGGCGTGCTGCAGGGCCTCGCCCCGCGCGGCATCGGCACAGGCCAGCGTCAGCGCGGTGGGCAGGCCGCGCGCGATATCGGCGGCAAAGCTGGGGCCGGTCAGCACGGCGGGCACCGCCTCGGGGCAGCGGGTCGCGATCACCTTGGACGGGCCGGTCAGGCTGGCCAGGTCCAGCCCCTTGCAGCAGGCGACCAGCGCCTTGCCCCGGGTCTCTGGCAGCGCCGCCAGCAGGCCTGACAGCGCCTGCATCGGCACGGCCAGCAGCAGCGTGTCCTGTGCGGCGGCGCGGGCGAGATCGGGCTCGACCGTGATGACGTCGGGCAGCGGAATGTCGGGCAGGCGCGGGGCTCGGCGCGTCTGGGCCATCTGCCGGCAGGCCTCGGCGTCGCGCGCCCAGAGTGTCACGGGTCCCGATCCGGCCAGCGCGATGGCCAGTGCGGTGCCGAAGGCGCCACCGCCGAGGATCGCGACGCTCATGCCTTGGCGCCCTTCTTGCCCGACCCGATCAGCGGCGCGGCGCCCGCGTCCAGCGGCCAGCGCGGACGGGCCGAGAGCGTCATGTCATGGTGCAGCCCGGCCTCCAGCAGCGCGCCGCCGGCATAGGCGATCATCGCCGCGTTGTCGGTACACAGCTTCAGCGGCGGCGCACAGAAGCGCAGCCCGCGCGCCGTGCAGAGCCCGGTCAGCGCGCCGCGCAGCACGCCGTTCGCGGCGACCCCGCCGGCAATGGCCAGCGCCGGGGCGGCCGGGGCGTCGGCCAGGTAGAGATCGATGGCCCGCGCGGTCTTTTCCACCAGAACGTCGCGCACCGCCGCCTGGAACCCGGCGCAGAGATCGGCACGGTCCTGCCGCTTTAGCCCGCCCTGTTCGGAGATCAGCGCATCGCGCTGGCGCAAGAGCGCGGTCTTCAGCCCCGAGAAGGACAGGTCGCAGCCCGGCCGGTCCAGTAGCGGGCGGGGAAAGCGGAAGCGGTCCGGGTCGCCGTCGCGGGCGGCATCCTCGACCGAGGGGCCGCCGGGCTGGGACAGGCCCAGCAGGCGCGCGGTCTTGTCGAAGGCCTCGCCCGGGGCGTCGTCGATCGTGCCGCCGAGCCGCGCGAAGTCCTGCGGCCCGCGCACGATCAGGAACTGGCAATGCCCGCCCGAGACCAGCAGCATCAGGTAGGGAAAGGGCAGATCTTCGGTCAGCCGCGGGGTCAGCGCGTGCCCGGCCAGGTGATTCACGCCCACCAGCGGCACGCCCAGCCCGGTGGCCAGCCCCTTGGCCAGCATCACCCCCGACAGCACGCCGCCGATCAGGCCCGGCCCGGCGGTCACGGCAATGGCGTCCACCGCCTCCAGTGTCACACCGGCCTCGGCCAGCGCGGCCTCCACGCAGACATCCAGCGTCTCGGCATGGGCGCGGGCGGCGATCTCGGGGACGACACCGCCGAACTGCGCGTGCAGCGCGTTCTGCCCCCGCACGACCGAGGACAGGATCTGCGTGCCGCGCAGCAGCGCCGCGGCGCTGTCGTCGCAACTGCTCTCCAGCCCGAGGATGAGGGGAGGGGTCATGCCGGGGTCCCGTTGCCTTGATGGACACATACAGCTACCACCGGCGCCCAAGGCCCACAATCCCGGAGACGCCATGGCGGCCCCCGTCCTGCTGATGACCCGGCCCGAGCCGGCCGCGCGCGAGGTGATCGCGGCGCTGCGGGCGCGGGGGCTGGACTTCCGGGCCGTGATCTCGCCGCTGATCGGCATCGCGGTGACCGGTCCGCTGCCCGACACGGCCGGGCTGCGCGGGCTGGTGATCACCTCGGCCAATGGCGTGCGGGCCTGGTGCGCGCTGGGCGGGCCGCGCGACCTGCCGGTCTTCGCGGTGGGCGACGCCACGGCGCGCACGGCGCGCGAGGCCGGCATGGTGGCGGACAGCGCGGGCGGTGATGCCGCGGCGCTGGTGGCCCGGCTGAGCGCGCAGCGCCCGGCGGCACCGCTCTGCCATCTGCGCGGGCGCCATGCGCGGGGCGACGTGGCCGCAAGGCTGAGCGCGGCCGGGATCGAGACGCGCGAGGCGGTGATCTACGACCAGCCCGAACAGCCTCTGAGCGCCGAGGCGCGCGCCGCGCTGGACGGCGACAGCCCGGTCGTGGCGCCGCTCTACTCGCCGCGCACGGCCACGCTCATGGCGCAAATGCTGGCTGCCAGGCCGCCGAAAGCGCCGCTTTGTGTCGCGGCGATGAGCGAAACGGTGGCCAAGCCGCTTGCCGCGCTGCATAACCGGTCATTGAGGATTGCCGCACGCCCCGACTCGGACGCCATGCTGGACGCCGTGGCGGGCTTGCTCGCGGATGGGTGTGCGCACTAGGGTGTCCGGGGTTATCGCCTTGGGATGACGCAGGGAAGGGTTGCAGGACGTGGCAAAGTCGAGAAAGCACAGGACCGGCGGATCGGGGACCGACCGGGAGAAGGACAGCCTGACCGGCGCGGACCAGACCGCGCCCGGCGATACCGGGGACAGCCTGGCCGCGGGCCCGTCCGATTCCGACAGCCTGGCCGCCGGTGCCGACACGGCCGCTGGTGCCGACACGCTTGCGGGGGATGACGCGATCCCGGCAGGGCAGGACGACAGCGCCGATACTGATGCGCCTGTGGAGAGCAGTGCCGAGGATAGCGTGACCGTGTCCGAGGCGTCCGACACGCTGCCCTCCGATGCCTACGACACCGTGCCCTATGGCGCCGACACGCTGACCGCCGGGGCACCGGATGAGGACACGGTCGCGACCACGGATGACGACACGCTGACGGGCGAGAGCTCCGACGCCGATACGCTGACCGGCGCGACCACGGGCGACGATACGCACGATGCCCCCGCGGGCGACACGCTCTCGGCCGCGATGGACGCGGACACGACCGGGGGCGCGGGGCTCGACGGGCCGGATGTCGCCGCGACCGAGCAGAAGGACACGCTGGCCGGTACCGCCGCCGCGCCCGAGCCGCAGGTGATCCGCGAGACCACGGTCGAGCGCAAGGGCGGTTTCGTCCCGATGGTGCTGGGCGGTGTCGTGGCCGCCGGGCTGGGCTTCGGCGCCTCGCAATACATGGCGGGCGCATGGCCCTTCGCGGCGCAGGGCGCCCCGGATCCCTTCCGCGAGGACGTGCAGACCGCGCTGCGCCAACAGGGCGAGCGCATCGACGGGCTGGCCGCCGACCTTGCCACCACGCGCGAGACGCTGGCCGGGATCGACCTTGGCGCGCTCAACAGCAGCGTGGCGGGGCTGGAGGACAGCATCGAGGAGATCCGTGGCGCGCTGACGGCCACCGATGACGGCATCGCCGCCTTCGACAGCCGGTTGACCGCGATCGAGAAACAGCCGCTGGCCGACGCGCTGTCGCCCGAGGCGATCGCCGCCTACGAGCGCGAGCTGGAAGAGCTGCGTGCCGAGATCTCGGACCAGCAGGAGGCGCTGAACGCCACGGTGACCGCCGAGGCGGTGAGCGCGATCCAGTCCGATCTGGCCGCGCTGAACGACGCGCTGGGCAACCTTGTGCCCACCGAGGCGCTGGCCGCGCTGCGCGAGCGGGTCGAGGCGCAGGAGGCCCGGATCGAGGAGGTCGCCGCCGAGGCGGAGCAGGTGCGCGAGAGCGCCGAGGCGCAGGTCGACATGGCCGCCAAGCTGGCCGCGGTGGCCGCGCTGAGCGCCGCCGTGCGCTCGGGCGAGCCCTTTGCCCAGCCGCTGGCCGAGCTGCAGGCCTATGACGTGGCCGTGCCCGAGGTGCTGGCCGCCAATGCCGAAAGCGGCGTGCCGACGCAGACCCTTCTGGCCGAAAGCTACCCGGACGCCGCCCGCGCCGCGCTGCGCACCGCGCGCGAGACCGCCCCCGACGAGGGCGGGACGAGCATGGCCGCCTTCCTGCAGAACCAGCTGGGCGCGCGCTCGGTCACCCCGCGCGAGGGGGACGACCCGGACGCCATCCTGTCACGCGCCGAGGCGGCCGTGCAGGGCGGCGAATTCCAGGCCGCGCTCGACGAGATCGCCGCCCTGCCCGATGCCGCGCGGGCCGAACTGGACGGCTGGGTCGAACAGGCCCGGCTGCGGCTTGACGCGGTGCAGGCGGCCGATGGCCTGAGCCAGAATTTGAACCAGCAGTAAGGGTCACGAAACATGCTTTGGTCACTCATCAAGATCGTTGTGTTCGTCGCGTTGATCGCGGCGCTGACCCTCGGGGCCGGCTACCTGCTGGAAAGCGAAGGCGGTCTGATGATCACCGTCGCCGGCATGGAATACTCGCTGGGCCCGCTGCAATCGGTGATCGCCGCGATCGTCGTCGTCGGGCTGGTCTGGCTGTTCCTCAAGCTGGTCTCGCTGACCGTCGCGCTGCTGCGCTTCATCAACGGGGACGAGACCGCGCTGACGCGTTATTTCGACCGCAACCGCGAGCGCAAGGGCTATGAGGCGCTTTACCAGGGCCTGATGGCGCTGGCCTCGGGCGAGGGGCGCCTTGCCATCGCCAAGGCCCAGAAGGCCGAGAAATACCTGCACAAGCCCGAGCTGACCGAGCTGGTCACCGCGCAGGCGGCCGAGATGATGGGCGATCACAAGAAGGCCGAGGAGGTCTACAAGAAGCTGCTCAAGCGGGACGAGACGCGCTTTGTCGGTATCCGCGGGTTGATGAAGCAGAAGCTGGATGCCGGCGACACCGACACCGCGTTGCAACTGGCCGAGCGCGCCTTTGTCATCAAGCCGCGCCACGGCGAGGTGCAGGACACGCTCTTGCGCCTGCAGGCCGAGGGGCGCGACTTCAAGGGCGCGCGCAAGACGCTGGCGGCCAAGCTCAAGCATGGCAACCTGCCGCGCGACATCTATCGCCGCCGCGACGCGGTGCTGGCCCTGTCCGAGGCCATCGCCATCAAGAACGAAAGCGACAGCGCCAAGGCGGCCGAGGCGGCGATCGAGGCCAACCGGACCTCGCCCGACCTGATCCCGGCCGCCGCCATGGCCGCGCGCGGCTTCATCGAGCAGGGCCGCAAGCGCAACGCGGTGCGGGTGCTCAAGAAGGCATGGGAGACCCATCCCCATCCCGATCTCGCCGCCGCCTTTGCCGAGATCGAGCCGAACGAGACCCCGGCCGAGCGGCTCAAGCGCTTCCTGCAGCTGACCCGGATCAACCCCGGCCACCGCGAGACCAAGCTGCTGAATGCCGAGCTGCACCTTGCCGCCGAGGATTTCCCCGGGGCGCGGCGCGCGCTGGGCGACCTGCCGGAAAGCGATCCCGACGCGCGGGTGTTGGCCATCATGGCCGCGGTCGAGAAGGGCGAGGGCGCGCCCGAGCAGGTGGTGCGCGGCTGGCTGGCCAAGGCGCTCACCGCGCCGCGCGGCCCACAATGGGTCTGCGACAACTGCAACACGATTCATGCCGAGTGGCAGCCGATCTGTTCGAACTGCTCGGCCTTCGATACGCTGGACTGGCGCAAGCCGCCGCAATCCGAGGTGGTGCTGCCGGCGGGTGCCGACATGCTGCCGCTGATCGTGGGCGCGATCGAGGACCAGTCGAAGGGCAACGACGCACCCGCCGAGGCGCCGGGCGCAGATGCCGGCGCGGAGACACCCGAGGACACAAGGCGCGACGTGCCCGATGCCGAGATTGTCCCGCCCGAGGATGGCACGGCCGAGGACGACAAGGCCCGGCAGGCGCAGACCTGATCGCCGGCCGCTCCGTCATGGTAGCCGAATGCAGGGCCCGCCCGACCGGCGGGCCCTTCGCATGTCCGGGCCCGCGCGGTGCTGGACAATCCGCACCCCACCCGGCAAACCCGTGCGCGACAGCGCCCGGATGTCACCGGCGCGCGGCCCGACTCGCATGGAGGACATGATGGCACCGAAATTCGGAACGAGCGGCCTGCGCGGCCTTGTGACCGAGCTGACCGAGGCGCTGGTGCAGGATTACGTGACCGCGTTCCTCGCCACCTGCCCGCATGGCGGCGCGCTGCATGTGGGCCGGGACCTGCGCCCCTCCTCGCCGCAGATCGCGGGCTGGGTCATGCAAGCGGCGCGCGCGGCCGGTGTCGACGTGGTCGATTGCGGCGTGGTGCCCACCCCGGCGCTGGCCCTGTCCTCGATTGCCGAGGGACATGGCGCCGTGATGGTCACCGGCAGCCACATTCCTGCCGACCGCAACGGGCTGAAATTCTACGTGCCCACGGGCGAGATCTCGAAGCAGGACGAGCAGCGCATCGGCGGCGGGCTGGGCCAGGCCCCGGCCACTGCTACGCCCGGCACCCTGCGCGAGACCGACGCGCTGTCGGGGTACCGCGCGCGCTATGTCGATACCTATGGCGCGTCCGCGCTGAAGGGGCTGCGCATCGGCATCTACCAGCACAGCTCGGTCGCGCGGGACGTGATGGTCGAGGTGGTCGAGGCGTTGGGCGGGCAGGCCGTGGCACTGGCCCGGTCCGAAAGCTTCATCCCCGTCGATACCGAGGCGCTGGACCCGGAGACGCGCCAGATGCTGGCTGGCTGGTGCGCCGAGCACGGGCTGGACGCGGTGATCTCGACCGATGGCGATGCCGACCGGCCCATGGTGGCCGATGCCACGGGGCGGGTCGTGCCGGGCGACGTGCTGGGCGCGCTGACCGCCCGGGCGCTGGGCGCGGATGTGATCTGCACGCCGGTGTCCTCCAACACGATGATCGCCGAGATGCCGGACTTCACCCGCATCGACCGCACGCGCATCGGCTCGCCCTTCGTGATCGCGGCGATGGAAGCCGTGCTGGCCGAGGATGCGGGCGCCCGCGTCGTGGGCTACGAGGCCAATGGCGGCTTCCTGCTGGGCTTTGCTGCCGAAGGCCCGGCGGGCAGGCTGTCACCGCTTCTGACCCGCGACTGTTTGCTGCCGATCCTCGCGCCGCTGGCCGCGGCCGCGCAGGCGGGGCAGAGCCTGACCGAGCTGGTCGCCGGTCTGCCGCCGCGCTTCACCGCTGCCGACCGGATTGCCGGCATCCCGACCGAGGTCTCCAAGGCGTTCATCGCCGAGATGTCCGTTGATGCCGCCGCGCGCGCCGCCTTCTTTGCCGAAAGCGGTGCCGAAGCCGCGCTGGACGAGACCGACGGGCTGCGCGTCACCTTCCTGTCGGGCGAGGTGGTGCATCTGCGCCCCTCGGGCAACGCGCCCGAGTTCCGCTGCTATGCCGAGGCGGGCGAGGCCCGCACGGCCGAGGCGCTGGTGTCGACCTACCTGGCCAAGCTGCAGGACCGGCTGGGCGCGGCCTGACGCGGCAGGCCGTCGACGTCAGGCGAAGAGCGCATCCAGCGCGTCGGCGCGGCCCTTGGTCAGGTCGTCGATGGCGCGCAACCCGTGCAGCAGGTGGCCCAGCGCCTGCACGGGCACCATGTTGGGCCCGTCGCTGGGCGCGGTGTCGGGCGCTTCATGCGTCTCGATGAACACGGCCGAGCAGCCCACGGCGACCGCCGCCCGCGCCAGAGGTTCCACGAATTCGCGTTGCCCGCCGCTGGAGCTGCCCTGTCCGCCGGGCAACTGCACCGAATGGGTGGCGTCGAACACCACCGGGTAGCCGGTGCGCCCCATGATCGGCAGGGACCGCATGTCGCTGACCAGCATGTTGTAGCCGAAGCTCGCCCCGCGTTCGCAGAGCAGGATCCGTTCGTTCCCGGTGCTGGCGATCTTGGCGGCCACGTTCTCCATGTCCCAGGGCGCGAGGAACTGGCCCTTCTTGACGTTGATCGCGGCGCCCGTCTGTCCCGCGGCAAGCAAAAGGTCGGTCTGGCGCGACAGGAAGGCCGGGATCTGCAGGATGTCCACCACCTCGGCCACCGGCGCGCAATGCTCGGGCGCGTGCACATCGGTCAGCACCGGCACGTCGAACTCCTTGCGGATCGTGGCGAGGATGCGCAGTCCCTCCTCCATGCCCAGCCCGCGCTGGCCCGACAGGGACGAGCGGTTGGCCTTGTCGTAGCTGGCCTTGAAGACCCACTTTGTCCCGGTGGCCTCGGCCGCCGCGGCGATCTGCTCGGCCAGCATGCGCGCATGGTCGAGGCTTTCCAGCTGGCAGGGCCCGGCGATCAGCGCAAAGGGCCGGTCGGCGGCAAGGGTGATGTCGCGGATCTGCACCTCGGTCATGCGATGCCCTCCTGTTTCAGAACGTTTTCGATCCGGGCCACGTCGGCCGGGTTGTTCAACTCCCAGAACACGCGGCCCTGCGCCTCGACCGGGACGCAGGTGACCGGCGTGCCGTTTTCGAGAAAGCGCAGCTGTTCCAGCCCCTCGGCGCGTTCCAGCGGGCCCTCGTCCCAGCCCATGTAATCGGCCAGCGCGGCGGGGCGATAGGCATAGACGCCCACGTGATGCCAGACCTCGGGCGGTGCGCTCAGGCTGCCGACGAAGGGCAGCACCTCTTTCGAGAAATAGAGCGCGGTGCCGTCGCGGCGCATCACCGCCGTGGTGCCGCCGACGCGGCCTGCCTGCCGGTCGGTGACGAAATTGGTCAGCGTCTGGACATCGCAGCGCAGCACCGGCGTGGCCATCTGCACCGCGGGGTCGCGCATCGCCTCGATCAGCGCGGTCACGAACCACGGTGGAGTGAGCGGCGCGTCGCCCTGCAGGTTGACCACCGTATCGGGCACCCGATCCAGCTGGGCCACGCCCTCGGCGCAGCGTTCGGTCCCGTTGCGCGCGGTGTCGGAGGTCATCAGGACATCGGCCCCGAAACCGCGGGCGGCCTCGGCGATGCGGTCGTCATCGGTCAGCACGTAGACCGCGTCGGCCCCGGCCTGTTGCGCCGCCTCCCAGCTGCGCTGGATCAACGTCTTGCGCGTCCCATCTGCACCGGCCAGTTCCACCAGCGGCTTGCCGGGATAGCGGGTCGAGGCGTAACGGGCGGGGATGAAGATGACCGCGCTCATGCCACACCGGCGCGCAGCGCGTCGTGGATATGCAGCAGCCCGACCAGCCTGTGGCGGTCCTCGACCACCAGAAGAACGGTGCGTTTGCTCATGTTCATCACTCCAAGGGCCTCGGTCAGCAGGGTGTCGGGGCGGGTGACCATCGGCGTGCGCGTGGCGACCTCGCCCGCCTTGCGCGCCATCAGCCCGTCCATGTTGCGGCGCAAATCGCCATCGGTGATGATGCCGGTCAGGGTCTCGCCCTGCACCATGGCCGCCACGCCAAAGCCCTTCTGGCTCATCACCAGCAGCACCTCGGACATGGGCGTCTCGGCCCGGACCAGCGGCAGTTCGTCGCCGCGATGCATCACCGCGCGCACCTGCAACAGCTGTGCCCCCAGCGTGCCGCCGGGGTGGAAGGCGGCGAAATGGCTCCTGTCGAAGCCGCGATGCTGCATCATCGCTACTGCCAGCGCGTCGCCCAACGCCATGGCCATGGTGGTCGAGGTGGTCGGCGCCATGCCGATAGCGCAGGCCTCGGGCGCGTCGGGCAGAGTCAGCACGTGCTGCGCGGCGCGGCCCAGCGTGCTGTCGGGCCGCTTGGTCATGGCGATGAGCGGGATGGCGAAGCGTGCGCAATGGCCGATCATGTCGGACAGCTCGCGCGTCTCTCCCGAATTCGAGATCAGGATCACCGCGTCGGCCCGCGTGATCATGCCCAGGTCGCCATGGCTGGCCTCGCCCGGATGCACGCCCTGCGCAGGCGTCCCGGTCGAGGCGAAGGTCGCGGCGATCTTGTTGGCCACGTGGCCCGACTTGCCCATGCCCGAGACGATCACCCGCCCGCCGACACCCAGCAGCGTTGCCACGGCGGCATCGAACCCCGCGGGCAGCTCGCGTTCCAGCCGGCCCAGCGCCTCGGCTTCGATGCGCAGCACGCTGCGGGCAATGTCGGAAGGGGTGTCGGCCATGTCACGCTCGATAGTCTTTGCCCGTCTCTAGCCGGTCGCAGGGTCAGTGTCCAATCTTGCCGCGAAGGCCCTGCCCGCCTTGGATCGGCGGAAAATGGCGAAAACTCGTGTCCTGTGCGCAACAGGTCGAATTGTTGTTGCAGCAACGGGAACATGCGAAAGTATAGGAAGGCTTCTCAGGTCTGCGCCGGTCCGTTAACTTTTGGGTAATAAAAAGACATACAGGCAGGCAAGCAGGCATGGGAACGGGCTATAGGGGCACGTTCGTCATCTCCTGGTCACAGACGGAAATAGACGGCTTTCAGGCCGCACCTCCGTCCTCGCTCACCGTCGGGGCCGCATGGTCATGGCGGGGTGAGCCGGTGCGGGTCGACGGTCCTTCGTCGATCCTGCAACTCGACCAGTCGGATGGGGAAACGAATATCCGCAAGCGTGCGGCGCGCATGGTGCGTCGCTTGGTCGGCGCCGCGATCGAGGAGAAGACCCGCCTCGAGGATGTCGAGATCGACCACCCGCTGGCCGATTGCAGCTTTGTCGTCACCGACGGCACGCAGAGCTACACGGTTACCCTGATCGAGGTGGGCACAGGCGCGCCGCCACTGCTGATGTTCCTTGACGAGATGCCGCCGCGCGAACGCGACCTCTGGGTCGTGCATCATGCGCTGGACCCGTGGCGGCGCAGCGACCCGGTGGAACAGGCCTCGGGCGTGATCTGCTTCACCCCCGGCACCCGCATCCTGACTGCGACCGGCGAGGTTCCGATCGAGGCGCTGCGCGAGGGGGACCTCGTCCAGACCAAGGATAACGGCCTGCAGGAGGTGTGCTGGACCGGTAGCCGCCGGATGACCGGCGCGCGGCTTTTCGCCATGCCCAAGCTGCGGCCGATCCGCATCCGCGCGGGCGCTTTCGGCATCGGCGAGCCGGGCGAGGAGATCATCGTCTCTCCCGAGCACCGGATGCTGCTGAAAGGCGTGGTGGCCCGCGCCCTGTTCAACACCCCCGAGGTGCTGGTCGCGGCGCGCGATCTGGTCAACGGGCGCTCGGTCACGCTGGACACGCAGTCGCGCGAGGTCACCTATCACCACCTGCTGCTGCCGCGGCACGAGGTCCTGTTTGCCAACGGGCTGGAAACCGAGAGCTTTCATCCCGCCAATACCGCGCCCTCGGCGCTGGATGATGCGGACCGCGCGCGGCTGGCCCGGCTCATGCCGCAGATCTTCGAGAACCCGCATATCTACGGCAGCTACGCCCGCCGCAACCTGTCGTCGTCCGAGGCCGCGATCCTGCTGCACGAGGCCGCCTAAGCGGTCCTGTGCGGCCTACACCCCGCCGGCGACCTGTCGGCCGCGCCACAGGATGAAGAGGCCGGACAGGACGATCATGCCGGAGCCGAGCGCCATGGCAAGGGTCAGCTCCTCGCCGAAGATCGCGATCCCCAGTGCGGTGCCGAACAGCAGGCGCGTGTAGCGGAACGGGGTCACGGCCGCGACCGCGCCGGTGCGCATGGCCTTCATCAGGCTGCCATAGGCGGCCACGCCGGCGAGGACGGCGAGGCCCAGGCAGGCCGCCGCCACGGGGCCGGGGCGCTGGAAGGCCGCGCTCTCCCAAAGGGCAACGATCACACCCGCGACAAGCACGGCGAGGAAGCCATATGTGCCAAGCACATGGGTGCCGAGCGAGACCGGGGCGGCGCGGCTGGCCAGGTCCCGCCCGGCAAAGCCGATCATGCCGATCAGCGCCAGGATCGAGAGGGGCGAGAAGCTCTCCGTGCCCGGCTGCAGGATCACGATCACGCCCGCCAGCCCGACAAGAATCGCGCCCCACCGCCGCCAGCCGACCCGCTCGCCGAAGACCAGCGCGGCGCCGGCGACCACAACCAGCGGTGTCGCCTGCAGGATCACCGTGGCCGCCGAGAGCGGGGTCAGAACGATGGCCAGCGCGTAGAACAGCCGGCCCGCCACCTCGAACAGGGCGCGAACCCGCATCGGGCGCGAGAGGACATCGGGGCTGTAGAGCGCCTGTCCGCTCAATCGGGCCAAGGCGGCAAACACGATCGCGCCGCCGCCACCGAAGACCATCAGGATCTGCCCCACCGGCAGCGTGTCCGAGGCCCCCTTGATCAGCGCGTCCTCGACGGCAAAGGCCGCCATGGCGCCGATCATCCAGAGGCTGCCGGCAAGGTTGGCGCGAAGGTCCTCGGCCGTCTCGGGGGTGGCGCGGCTGGTCACGCCGCTGCTCCGCGCCCCGGGGCACGGCCCGGCACCGCGGGCTGACACAAACCCGGCCCTGCGATCCGCATCCGGCGTCAGTCGCGCAGCTCGTCGGCGCGCACGCCCCAGAGCGCGGTCTTCAGCGCCCAGCCGCGATAGCCGGCGGCGGTCAGCTCGCACCAGTGCAGGTCGCATTCTCCCAGCCGCGCGATCACCCCCAGCTCCAGCCGCGCCGTCTCGGGCGCGCGGGTGTCGGGGCGGCGGTAGAGGCTCAGCATGTCCTCCTCGATGATGACGGTGCGCACGCCCGAGAGCAGCGAATAATGCACCCAGCCCCCGGCCCCGTCGCGGTCGCGCACGCGGCGCCAGTGGCCATGCTCGGCCGTGATCTCCAGCGGCATGTCGCGGCGCGTGTAGACCCAGTCGATCCGATGGGTGAGCGACGGCCCTCGGCGCACATTGCCTTCCGAGGCCTTCATCGACACGTAGCGCGGCAGCGGCAGGTTGGTCACCGGTCCGCGATCCTGCCCGGCCCATGCCGCCGACACCATGAGGGCCAGGCCCAAAAGCCCGCCTTGCAAAGCCTTGAGGAAACTCATTTCGCCGTCCTGCCCGAGTTTTTCCGGCGGGGTTCTTGTGCCCCGTCCCGTCCTGACGCAGTCTAGCGCCGGAGGGTCCCGAGGGGGAAGCTGGGGGAGAGTTTCAATGGCATCAAAACGCGTGAGTGTTGTCGTGACGCGACGCTTGCCCGAGGTAGTGGAAACCCGCCTCAAAGAGCTGTTCGACGTGCGCCTGCGCGAGGACGACACGCCGATGACGCGCGGCGAGCTGATCGACGCGGTGCAGTCGGCCGATGTGCTGGTGCCCACGGTGACCGACCAGATCGACGCGGGCCTGATCGGGCAGGCGGGCACGCAGCTCAAGCTGATCGCCAATTTCGGCGCCGGGTTCGACCATATCGACGTGGCCACCGCGCGCTCGCGCGGGATCCTCGTGTCGAACACGCCGGGCGTGGTCACGGATGACACGGCCGACATGGTGATGGCGCTGATGCTGGGGGTCACCCGCCGCATCCAGGAGGGGCTGAGCGTCATGCAGGATGGCAGCTGGCAGGGCTGGGCGCCCACCGCCTTCCTCGGCGGGCGGCTTGGGGGCCGGCGGCTGGGCATTCTCGGCATGGGCCGGATCGGGCAGGCCGTGGCGAAACGCGCCCGCGCCTTCGGCATGCAGATCCATTACCACAACCGCCGGCAGCTGCGTCCCGAGACCGAACAGGCGCTTGAGGCCAGCTACTGGGAAAGCCTCGACCAGATGGTCGCGCGCATGGACGTGATCAGCGTCAACTGCCCCTCGACCCCCTCCACCTACCACCTGCTGAACGCGCGGCGGCTGAAACTGCTGAAACCCACGGCGGTGATCGTGAACACCTCGCGCGGCGAGGTGATCGACGAGAACGCGCTGACCCGGATGCTCAAGGCGGGCGAACTGGCGGGTGCGGGGCTCGACGTCTACGAGCATGGCCATCACGGCAATCCCGAGTTGCGGCAGATGTCCAACGTGGTGATGCTGCCGCATATGGGCTCGGCCACCGAGGAAGGCCGGCTCGAGATGGGCGAGAAGGTGATCATCAACGTCAAGACCTTCGCCGATGGTCACCGCCCGCCTGATCAGGTCCTGCCGGCCATGCTGTAGAGCGCGTCCTCGCACGCAATCGCACCCGCCCGGTCCCGCTGCGGCGGGCCGGTTCGCGTGTCCGCTGGTTCGGGGCGCTGGCCGGCCCGTATCCGCGAATTGCCCGAAAATCTTGCAGAGATACCTTTCGGACTCGACTTTAACGCGCAACACTGACCTCAGATTCGTTCGAAAGGGAGGTTCGTGATGCGATTGTTCTTGTCCTTGATACTCAGCACGGCGGTCGGGGCCGCGGTGCAGGCCCAGCAGGTCACCGATGCCATCGACCCGGAGATGGAAACCGGCGCGGCGATGGGCTTCGAGGCGATCTCGCCCGAGGTCGCCGCCGCGCTCGAGGCCAAGCGGTCGGGCACGCCGGTCGCCGCTTCCAACTGGATGGTCGCCGCGGCCAACCCGCATGCCGTGCAGGCCGGGGCCGAGGTGCTGCGCGCCGGCGGCTCGGCCGCCGATGCCATGGTGGCCGTGCAGGTCGTTCTGGGGTTGGTGGAGCCGCAGAGCTCGGGCATCGGGGGCGGGGCCTTTCTCGTCTGGCATGACGGCGAAAGCGGCGAGATCACCACGATCGACGGGCGCGAGACCGCACCGCTCTCGGCCACGCCGCGCCTGTTCCAGGACGAGAATGGCGAGCCGCTGGGCTTCTTCGATGCCGTGGTCGGTGGCCGCTCGGTCGGCGTGCCCGGCACGCCGGCGCTGATGAAACTGGCGCATGACAAGTGGGGCCGCTCGGACTGGGCCGGCCTGTTCGACCGCGGCATCGCGCTGGCCACCGACGGGTTCGAGGTTTCGCCGCGGCTGGCCGCGCTGATCGAGGGCGATGCCGACCGGTTGTCGCGCTTTGAGGAGACGGCGGCCTATTTCCTGCCCGGCGGCGAGCCGCTGAGCGTGGGCACCACCCTGACCAACGAGGCCTATGCCAACGTGTTGTCGCGGCTGGCCGAGGAAGGCCCCTCGGCGATCTACGAAGGCGAGATCGCGCAGGATATTGTCGACACGGTACGGGGCGTCGAAAGCAATCCCGGCGTCATGACCCTGGCCGACCTCGCGCTCTACGAGGCCAAGGAGCGCCCGGCCGTCTGCGCGCCGTTCCGCGGCCACGAGGTCTGCGGCATGGGCCCGCCGTCCTCGGGCGCGCTGACCGTGGGCCAGATCCTGGGCATGATGGACGCGCTGCCGCCGGGCGAGCCGGGCGATGCCGATACGTGGCGGATCATCGGCGATGCCTCGCGCCTCGCCTTCGCCGACCGGGGCCGCTACATGGCCGATACCGATTTCGTGCCGGTGCCGGTCGACGGTCTGGTGGATCCGACCTATCTCGCCAGCCGAGCCGAGCTGCTCAAGGGCGACGATGCCCTGCCGGAGGTGGCACCGGGCAAGCCGGAATGGGATCACGCGCTGAACTGGGCGGACGATATCAGCATCGAGTTCCCCTCGACCTCGCATATCTCGATCGTCGACCAGTACGGCAACGCGCTCTCCATGACCACCACGATCGAGAACGGCTTCGGCTCGCGCCTGATGACCAACGGCTTTCTGTTGAACAACGAGCTGACGGACTTCTCCTTCCGCGCCCATAGCGACGGCGTGCCCATCGCCAACGCGGTGGCGCCGGGCAAGCGGCCGCGCTCCTCCATGTCGCCCACCATCGTGCGCCGCGACGGCGCGCCGGTGCTGGTGATCGGCTCGCCCGGTGGCTCGCGGATCATCGGCTATACCGCGCAGGCGATCATCGCGCATATGGACTGGGGCATGGATGTGCAGCAGGCCGTGGCGATGCCGCACGCGGTGAACCGCTTCGGCACCTATGACCTCGAGGAGGGCACCTCCATGGCCGAGATGGCCCCCGCGCTCGAGGAGATGGGCTTCGAGGTGAACCTGCGCGGCCTCACCTCGGGTCTGCACGCCATCGCACTGACCGAGGACGGGCTCTCGGGCGGCGCCGATCCGCGTCGCGAAGGCATCGCGCTGGGCGACTGACCCGGGCCGGCGGGTGGGCCGACCTTCGGTCGGACGCTCGTTCTGCGAACATCGCCCCACCCACCGTCCCACAAGGCGCGCCGTTTCCCTGCGGCGCGCCGCCTCTTTCATCTTTCCGAAAATACTCCCGCCGGAGGCGTCACCCTTTCGGACCAGGCGCGGACTCCGCCTGCAGGGATTCACCTTGCATTAACCTTGCCCGGGGCAGCATGGGTCCATGGCTGGATCTCGTGACACCCGCGTGCCGGACGGCACCTATTTCTTCACCCTCGCTCTGGAGCCCGGCGCGGAGCTGAGCCTCGTCGACCAGATCGAGGCGCTGCGGCGGGCCTATGCGGCCACGGTGACCGAGCGTCCCTTCGAGACGCAAGCCATCGTGGTGCTGCCCGATCACCTGCACGCGGTCTGGACCCTGCCGCCCGGCGATAGCGAACATGTCCAACGCTGGCGGCTGATCAAGTCGCGCTTCCTGCGCGAGGCGGGGATCACGTCGCGGCGGCGGTCACCGGCGCGCGGGCCGTGGCAGCGCCCGGTCTGGATGCATCGGATCCGCGACGGGCCCGAGTTCCGGCGCCACCGCAGCTACTGCTGGATGGACCCGGTGCGCCACGGGCTGACCGGCATGGCCGAGGACTGGCCGCACTCCTCGATCCACCGCGAGCTGGCGCGGGGTCGCGTCCTGCGCGGCTTCCACGAAGATCCCGACCTCTTCCGGCACGGCACGCCCGAGGGACCGCCGGGGCAGGGGATGGGGGCCGGCCCCCATCCCGCGGCGCCTCACACGTCCTTGTAGCTGATCTCCTTCACGTCGCTGCCGGTCTTGCCGCGACGCACGAGCAGGCGGTTCAGCGCGTGGATATAGGCCAGGACCGAGGCGACGACCGTGTCGGTATTGGCCGACTGGCCGGTGGCGATCATGCCATCCTCTTCCAGCCGGACCGAGACGGTGGCCTGCGCATCCGTGCCCTCGGTCACCGCGTGCACCTGGTAGAGCTGCAGCCGCGCGGCGTTGGGGTGCAACTGGCGCACCGCCTTGAAGGCCGCGTCCACGGGCCCGTCCCCGGTGCAGGTGGCGCTGTATTCCTGGCCGTCGATCTCCATCTCCAGCACCGCCTCGGCCGGGCCGCCAGTGCCGCAGACCACCTTGAGGTTCACCAGTTGCAAACGGTTCGTGTCGCCATCGGTGGTCGCCGTGACCAGCGCGAGGATGTCGTCGTCGAACACCTCCTTCTTGCGGTCGGCCAGCTCCTTGAAACGCACGAAGATGTCCTTGAGCTGGTTATCGCCCACCTCGGTGCCCAGGTCCTTGAGCTTGGCGCGCAGCGCGGCGCGTCCCGAATGCTTGCCCAGCGGCAGCGAGGTGCCGGCAAGGCCCACATCCTCGGGGCGCATGATCTCGAAGGTCTCGGCATTCTTCAGCATCCCGTCCTGGTGGATGCCGCTTTCATGGGCAAAGGCGTTCTTGCCGACGATGGCCTTGTTGAACTGCACCGGGAAGCCCGAGACGGTCGCCACACGACGTGAGATCTGCATGATCTTGCGGGTGTCGATATCGGTCGCATAGGGCATGATGTCGCCGCGCACGCGCAGCGCCATGACCACCTCTTCCAGCGCGGTGTTGCCGGCGCGTTCGCCCAGCCCGTTGATCGTGCACTCGATCTGCCGCGCGCCGGCCTCGACCGCGGCCAGGCTGTTGGCCGTCGCCATGCCAAGGTCGTTGTGGCAATGGGTGGCCCAGATCACATCTTCACCGCCGGGCACCTCGGCGATCAGGCGCCGGATCAGCTCGGCGCTTTCGCGCGGCGCGGTATAGCCCACCGTGTCGGGGATGTTGATCGTCGTCGCGCCGGCCTTGATCGCGATCTCGCAGACCCGGCGCAGGTAGTCCCATTCCGTCCGGGTGGCGTCCATCGGCGACCATTGCACGTTGTCGCAGAGGTTGCGCGCATGGCTGACCGTCTGCTCGATGCGCTCGGCCATCTCGTCCTGGGTCAGGTTCGGGATGGCGCGGTGCAGCGGCGAAGTGCCGATGAAAGTGTGGATACGCGGCCGCTCGGCGCGTTTCACCGCCTCCCAGCAGCGGTCGATATCGGGCAGTTGCGCGCGGGCCAAGCCGCAGATCACCGCCGATTTCGAACGCTCGGCAATCTCGGCCACGGCGCGGAAATCCCCCTCGGACGCGATGGGGAAGCCGGCCTCGATGATGTCCACCCCCATGTCGTCCAGCAGCTCGGCGATCTCCAGCTTCTCGGCATGGGTCATCGTGGCGCCGGGCGATTGCTCGCCATCGCGCAGCGTGGTGTCGAAGATGAACACGCGGTCCTTGGAAGTCTCGGTCATGATGGTCTCTTTCGTCGTCTCCGCCGTCACGGGGCCAGTCGCACCCGGGCGGCCTCACATCCTGAAGTGCATCGGCGCGAAACGGGCCTCCTCTGAGCGGTCGCGCCGGAACGGCACGCTCAGAGGCGCTTTAGGAGAAGACGCAGACCCTGCGCAAGCGGCGCGCGCAGCAGCGCGGCAAGTGCGATATGAGAAACGCGGGTCATGGGCCGCACTATACGCCCCGAATCCTAAAAGAAAACCCCCCGCTTCCGCGCCCGGCAGATGGGGTGAAACCGATCCGCCCCGCGGGTCGTTATCCGCATGCTTCCGACGCAGACGGAGGCCAGCCGGAGACGACGCCCATGACGATGACATCCCATGAGACCGCGGACCACGGCAGCCGGACAAGGCGGTGGCTCGATCGGTTGAGCCATTCCAAGCGCGCGATGTGGGTGTTGTTCGGCGCCTCCTTTGCCGAGACGCTGGTGGTGCCGATCCCGATCGAGGTGATCCTGATCCCCTTCATGGCGGCCAATCGCGCGCGCCTGTGGACCATCGCGGCGGTTGTCACGCTGGGCTGCCTGATCGCCTCGGTCGTGGGCTATGGCGTGGGCCTGCTGGTCTTCGAGACGCTGGGCCAGCAGCTGATCGACGCAATGGGCTGGAATGAGGGGATGGATCGGTTCCGCACCCTGTTCGACGATTACGGCTTCTGGGCCATCGTCGTGGTGGGCGTCCTGCCGATCCCCTTCCAGGTCGCGCTGCTGGGGGCGGGTGCAGCCAGCTACCCGATGCTCTGGTTCCTGCTTGCCGCGTTGCTGGCGCGGGGGACGCGCTATTTCGGGCTGGCCCTGTTGGTTCATCTGTTCGGCGAACGCGCCAGCGACCTCTGGCACCGCCACAAGCTCAGCGCCTCGCTGATCGCCGGCGGGCTGGCGCTGGCCATTTTCGCCGCCGTCCGGGCGCTGGGCTAGCGGCGCGCACCGTCCACTGCCTCACGCCACGAGGTTTGACCGCCGCGCCGCTTCGGGCATAGTGCGGGGTCAAGAGGCAGCAGACAGGGCAGTGTCATGATCCGTGTGTATGTGGTTGCGCTTTTCTGCGCGTTGGTGCCGGGGCTTGTCGCCGCCGAGCGGGATGTGACCCGCGTCTACATGTTCGGCAACTCGCTGATCCATCACCTGAGCGAGGAGGATGCGCACACCAATGTCCCGCATTGGCTGAACCGGATGGCGCAGGCCGATGGGCGCAGCTTTGCCGTGGATGGGCAGTGGGGGTTCCTGCGCAACTTTGCCGACGGGCTGCCACCGACCGCCAACTGGTCCTTCGAGGGGGTGCAGGGCGTCTGGTCTCCCGGGCGCAGCGGCTTCGGCCAGTCGGAATTCGACACGGTGCTGATCGCACCGTCCAACTTCATCCAGTACCGCGCTCCCGGCCAGCCCTACGAGGGCGACAATGACAGCGGCGAAAGCCCGCTGGGCGCGCTGACCCGGCTGATCGGCTGGCTCGACGCGGAAACGCCCGGCCTGCGGCTCATGATCTACGAGGGCTGGTCCGCCATGGACGAGGTGGCCGGAACCTTTCCCCCGGGGCCCGAGGCGCTGGCCCGCTACCATGCCTACAATGCCGGCGCCTATCACGACTGGTACACCGACCTCGTGGCGCGGCTGAACACCGATCGCGACGGGCCGCCGGTGACGCTGGTCCCGGTGGCGCAGGTGCTGGCCGGGCTGTTTGCCGAGGGTGGCGTGCTGGCGGGCCTGCCGGTCGAGGCGCTCTACACCGACAGCGCACCACATGGCACGCCGACGCTCTACCTGTTGGCCGCGATGGTGACCTATACCGCGCTCTACGACGTAGCCCCGCCCGACGCGTTCCAGCCCCCGGCCGTGCTGCATCCGCGCGTGGTCGACGCCTATCCCCAGATCGCCGCCGCGATCCGCGCGGCCCTGCCGCGACAGGAGGCTGCCGCTGCCACCGCAGAGGACACGCGCCAGGCCGAGGCGCCCGAACCCGCGCCGCAGGCCGAGACCGCGGATTTGCCCGAGCGCCAGCCCGTCGCTCTGCCGCCGGCAGGGCTGCGCCCCGAGGGCGTGCCGGCGCTGGGCATGGGGCTGAACGGCATCTCGGACTGGTCCACGCAGCACCCGTTCATCGACCTGATGAAGACCGCCCGCGGCTGGGTCGGCCACCTGCCCGACCGCTGGGGCGGGGTCACCACCGAGGAACTGCGCGCCGCCGGGCATCTGGACGAGAATGGCTGGCCCGTCAGCCTGCCGTCTGACGTCACCGCGCTCGAGGCAGTGCTGCTGACCGACCAGCCCACCGGGGCGGACTCGCTGCGCGGCGACTACCTCGTCTTCTACGAAGGCACCGGCAAGCTGACCCTGACCGGCCGCGCGCGCCGCGTGCGCTACGAGGAGGGGCGGATCACCTTCAGCTACGAGCCGGGCGAGGGCGTGGTGGGCCTGTCCATCACCGAGACCGATCCCGAGGATCCGCTGCGCGACATCCACATCCTGCGCGAGGATCACCTGCCCCTGTGGGAGGCGGGCGTGCTCTTCAACCCCGACTGGATCGCGCGTGTGCGCGATCTGCGCTCGGTTCGGTTCATGGACTGGATGATGACCAACGGCTCGCCCGTGACCCGCTGGCAGGACCGCCCGCGCCTGAGCGATGCCAGCTGGACGCAATGGGGCGTACCGGTCGAGGTCATGGTGCGGCTGGCCAACCTGATCGGCGCGGATCCGTGGTTCAACATGCCCCACCTGGCCGATGACACCTACATGCGCCGCTTTGCCGAGACGGTCCGCGACACGCTGGACCCGCGGCTGAAAGCGCATGTGGAACTGTCCAACGAGGTCTGGAACCAGGTCTTCCCGCAGGCGGCCTGGGCACGGGGCGAGGCCGAGGCGCTCTGGGGCGAGAGCGAGACCGGCTGGGCGCAGTATTACGGCCTGCGCGCGGCGCAGGTCATGGATATCTGGACCGAGGTCTTCGGCGAGGCCGCCCCGGACCGGCTGGTGCGCGTGGTGGCGACCCATACCGGCTGGCCCGGCATCGAGGAAAGCATCCTGAACGCCCCGCTGGCCTATCTGTCGCTGGGCCGCGCCCCAAAGGAGAGCTTCGACGCCTACGCTGTCACCGGCTATTTCGGCTACGAGATGGGCGGGCCCGAGATGGCCGGACAGGTCAATGCCTGGCTGGACCGCGCCGAAGAGATCGCCCGCGAGGCCGGCGAGGCGCAGGGTCTGCGTCGCGTCGCCCTGCGCGAGTTCGTCCGCGAGGCCCGGTTCGAGGCCGCCATCGCCCCGGCCACGCTGGCGCTGGAAGAGGGCTCGCTGCGCCAGCTGACCGAGGAGATCTTCCCCTACCATGCCAGCGCCGCGCGGCAGGCGGGGCTGCGGCTGGTGATGTATGAAGGCGGCACCCATGTGGCCGGTCACGGCGCTCAGGTGAATGACGAACGGCTGACCGCCTTCTTCACCGCGCTGAACTACACGCCCGAGATGGCCAAGCTGTACGAATTGCTGCTGGCGGGTTGGACGGCGGCGGGCGGCACGCTGTTCAACGCCTTCGTCGACGTGGCCCCGGCCACGCAATGGGGCAGCTGGGGCGCGCTGCGCCATCTCGACGATGCCAACCCGCGCTGGGACATGCTGATGGCCTACAACGCCTCTGCCCCGACCGCGTGGGCGGAACGCGACCCCGCCGCCTTCGCCGACGGCATCCTGCGCGCAGGCGGGTCCGGCAACCAGCGCCTGCAGGGCACCGCGGCCGAGGACATTCTGCTGGGCGGAACCGGCAATGACACGCTGGTCACGGGCGGCGGCGCCGACCTGCTGCATGGCGGGCCGGGCACCGACCGCGCGGTCCTGGCCGGCGCGCTGGAGAGCTACGAGTTGCGCCGCGACGACACGAATCGCCTGACCGCCCAGGGCCCGGACGGGCCGGTTCTGCTGACCGCGATCGAGACGCTCGTCTTCTCCGACGACCCCGCCACCGTCTACTTCACGCGCGACTTCTGACGCTGCACGTCACTTATCCGAGGGCGCAGGCGGGTGGGTGGGGATTTGAGTATTTGGAGAAAGATGAAAGAGACGCGGGCGGGCTGTCTTTCATCTTTCCGGAAATACTCCGGGGGAGGCTCGCAGAGCCGGGGGCAGCGCCCCCATGACGCCGTCTCAGCCCGTGGCGAGGGTCGTGCGGATCTGCTCGACGAGGGTCTCGGCGCCCAGTGCAGCGCGGAAATGGGCCTCGACATGGGCGCGCCCGGCTTTCGAGAGGCGGCGCAGCGCGTCGGGGTCATTGGCCAGCGCGCGGATGGTGCGGGTCAGCTGGCCGGGGTTCTCCGGCTCCACGAGGTAGCCGGTGGAGCCGTCCTCGATCAGTTCGCGCACGCCGCCGGCATCGGTGCCGATCGTGGGCACGCCCATGCTCATGGCCTCCATGTAGGCCACACCGAGCGGTTCGTGCCAGGAGGCCAGCACGAAGAGATGGGCCTCTTCCAGTTTCTGGCGCACCGCGCCGCCATCGATCGCGCCCAGCAGCTTGACGTGGTCCTGCAGGCGCAGCTTCTTGAGATGGTCCTCGAGCGTGCGGCGATAGCCGTGCCCGCCCTCGTCATCCTCTCCGGCGATCTCGACGCGCACGTCGACGCCCTGGTCGATGAGCTGCCTTGTGGCCGACATCAGGTCCTGGTGGCCCTTGACGATGTTGAGCCGCGCGCAGGAGAAGATCCGGATCGGCCGGCCATGTTCGGGCGGCGCGTAGGGCGCGCTGCGCTGCAGCACCTCGGTATCGACGCCCATGGGGCGGATCAGCACGCGGTCGGGCAGGTGGCCGGCCAGCACCTCCTCGATCTCGTCGCGGAGCTTCCGCGTGATCACCGTGGCGAAGGCGGCGTTCTGCCATTTCACGCGCTGGCCCGGCCCGTAATCCGACAGCGGCCCGTGCAGCGTCAGCGAGTAGGCCGGCCCGCCCATGTGATGCGCAAGGCAGGCGATCAGTGCGGCGCGGCCGCAGGAATGCGCATGGACATGGTCAAGCTCGAGCCGCTCGGCCTCGGCGCGCAGGCGTTCGGCCGCGCCCAAGGCCATGCCCATGTCGCGGGCAAAGCCGGCACTGGCCTTGAGATCCCATCCCGGCAGCCCCCGCGCGGCCAGCCTGCCCAGACCGCGCGCGCTCGCCAACGGGTCGACCCGGCCAAGATAGGTGGTGCGGGCCATGGCCTCTTTCGACCAGTCATGGGCGATCAGGCCGCGGGGGGGCTTGCGGGTCGAGAAGACATGCACCTCGTGCCTCATCGCTTCCAGCGCGAGGATCTCGCGCCAGAAAAAGATGTGGGTCTGTCCCGGGAATTGCGGGACGATGTAACCTATACGCAATCCCTGCGTCACCTGAGATACCCTGAAGTCCGGCAGCCTCCGCGCCACGGCACGGGTGTCGCGGATTAAACGCGGCCTGTCCATGCTCTGGCCATAGTTTCCTGTGAAGACGCCGGAGCAAAGGGGCGGTATTTTCGAATGTGTGGCCCCATGGGTACGGCAATGACAGAGCATGCAACGGCGCGGGACGACCTGATCTCCGTCATCCTTCCGGCGAGCAACGAGGCGGCGCTGATCGGCGACTGTCTGCAGGCGCTTGTGCGCTCGGACTGGACGCGCGACGGGGCGGTGCAGGTCATCGTCGTGGCCAATGGCTGCCATGACGACACTGCCGGACAGGCGCGCCGCCAAGCGGCGGCCTTTGCCGCGCGGGGCTGGGCCTTGCAGGTGATCGAGCGTGCCGAGGGCGGCAAGCTGGCCGCGCTCAATGCCGGGGATGCGGCCGCGCGGGGGAGCATCCGCGTCTATCTCGATGCCGACGTGACTGTCTCGCCCGGGTTGTTGGAGCAGCTGGCCGCGGCGTTGGACACGCCTGCGCCGCGCTATGCCAGCGGAAGGGTCGAGATTGCGGCGCAGGGCGCGGTCAGCCGGGCCTATGCGCGGATCTGGCGCCGCGTGCCCTTCATGGCCGAGGTGGTGCCGGGCTGCGGCCTGTTCGCGGTGAATGCCGCCGGCCGGGCGCGCTGGGACGCGTTCCCGGGGCAGATCATCTCGGATGACATCTTTGCCCGGCTGCAGTTCCGCCCCGAGGAGCGCGTCGCCGTCGCGGCGGGCTATCGCTGGCCCATCGCCGAGGGCTGGGCCAACCTGGTCAGGGTGCGCCGGCGCCAGAACGCGGGCGTCGACGAGATTGCTGCGCGCTATCCCGCGCTGGCCGCCAATGACGACAAGCCCGCCTTTCCGCTGGCCCGCAAACTGCGCCTTGCGCTGGCCGATCCGGCGGGGTTTGCCGTCTATGCCGGCGTCGCGCTGGCCGTGAAACTGTCGCCGCGCCGCGACCAGGGCTGGAGCCGGGGACGATGAGCGTCTTTGCCCTGAACCGTCTGCGCGGCGGGTCGCTCTCGGCACGCATCCTGCGCTCGTCGCTGCTGACCGTGGGCGGGTTCGGCTTCAGCCAGGTGATCCGGCTGGCCTCGAACCTGATCCTGACGCGGCTGCTCTTCCCCGAGGCCTTCGGGTTGATGGCGCTGGTGATGGTCTTCCTGATGGGGCTGGGCCAGCTGTCGGATGTGGGCGTGACGCCGGCGATCCTGCAATCGAAACGCGGCGACGACCGCGATTTCCTGGACACGGCCTGGACCATCCAGGTGCTGCGCGGCATCGGGCTGTGGCTGGTGGCCTGTGCCTGTGCCTGGCCCATGGCCTGGGCCTATAGCGAGCCGGTCCTGGCGCAGATCCTGCCAGTGGCCGCGCTGACCCTGCTGATCAACGGGTTCCGGCCGACACGCATGGACAGTGCCAACCGGCATCTTGCGCTGGGGCGGGTGACGCTGCTGGACATGGGCACGCAGCTGTCGGGCGTGCTGGTTGGCATCCTGCTGGCCTGGTGGACCGGGTCGGTCTGGGCGCTGGTGATCAGCGGGCTGGTCGGCGCGGTGGTCGAGGTGATCCTGAACGCCACCTTCCTGCCGGGGGCACGCAATCGCTTCCGCTGGGAAGGGCCGGCGGCGCGCGAGCTGATCAATTTCGGAAAATGGGTGTTCCTCGCCACGGTCTGCGGTTTCCTGTTCAGCCAGGCCGACAAGATCCTGATCGGAAAATACCTGCCGCTGGATCTGTTCGGGGTCTACAATATCGGCTTTTTCCTCGCCTCCTTCCCGATGATGCTGGGCGGGTTGGTGACGCGCAAGATCCTGATCCCGATCTACCGCGAGACACCGCCGACCGAGAGCCGCGGCAACTTCCTCAAGCTGCGCAAGATGCGCTTTGCGGTGACCGCGCTGCTGATGGCGCTGGTCGGCGTCTTCGCCCTGCTGGGGGCTTGGCTGGTCGGGCTGCTCTACGATCCGCGCTACCACGCGGCGGGGGCCGTGGCGGTGGTTCTGGCCTGTGCGCAGATGCCCCTGCTGGTGGTGATGACCTATGACCAGGCGGCGCTGGCGGCGGGCGACTCGCGGCGTTTCTTCGTGTTGGCCGCTGCGCGGGCAGCGCTGATGATCGGCTGCCTGCTGCTGGGGCTCGAGGCCGCCGGGCTGATCGGGGCCTTGATCGGGCAGGCGGCGGCCCATGTGCTGGCCTACCCTGTCGTGGTCTGGCTGGCGCGCCGCATGGGCGCGTGGGACCCGCTGCATGATATCATCTTTGCCGGGCTGGGCCTCGGCCTTGCGCTGCTGGCCGCCTGGCTGAACTGGACGCCCATCGCGGCGCTGGCAGGGACATATGGATAGGTTTCGTCGTTTTCGGATTGGCAACAAATCCGCCAGGGCAGGCGATTGTGTCCGCCATGGATGCCAAGAGTCTGAAAATTCGTGTAAAATGCGACCAACTCAACAGTGGGTACCTAAAAATCGCCGCATTTCGCCGTCATACCCGGGCCCGGGTGGCGGAGCGGCATGACGTGGGGTAATCGATCATGACAGGCGACGCTGGGACATATGCCGAGACCGACATCGCGATCGTCGGGATGGCGGCACATCTGCCGGGGGCCGCGGATATCGCGGCCTACTGGCGGAACCTGCGCGACGGCGTGTCCTCGATACGGCGGCTGAGCGCCGAGGAACTGGCCGAGGCCGGTGAGGATCCCGGCCTGATGCGGCATCGCGACTACGTGCCCTTTGCCGCCCCGCTGGACGATTTCGAGATGTTCGACGCCGAGTTCTTCGGGTTCTCGCCCAAGGAAGCGGCGATCATGGACCCCCAGCACCGGCAATTCCTGGAAACCGCGTGGGAGGCGCTGGAAACGGCCGGCCACGTCCCCGAGCAGTTCGACGGCCAGGTCGGCGTCTTTGCCGGCTGCGGGATGGGGTCGTATTTCTACTTCAATGTCTGCTCGAACCCGGATCTCGTCGAGAACACGGGCATGTTCCTGCTGCGCCATACCGGCAATGACAAGGATTTCATGACCACCCGGCTCAGCCACGTGCTGGACCTGCACGGGCCGTCGATCAACCTGCAGACCGCCTGCTCGACATCGCTGGTGGCGACGCATTACGCGGCGCAGGCGCTGATGAACGGCGAATGCGACATGGCGCTGGCCGGCGGCGTGACCATCGAGCTGCCCCAGAAGCGCGGCTATCTCTACAAGGAGAACGAGATCCTGTCGCCCGACGGGGCCTGCCATGCCTTCGATCACCGCGCGCAGGGCACGGTCTTCGGCTCGGGCGCGGGTGTCGTGGTGCTGCGCCGGATGGCCGACGCGGTGGCCGATGGCGATCACATCTGGGCGGTCCTCAAGGGCTCGGCCGTGAACAATGACGGGGCGCAGAAGGCGGGCTATCTCGCGCCCTCGGTCGACGGGCAGGCCAGCGCGGTGGCCGAGGCGCAGGCCTTTGCCGGGATCAGCGCCGACACGGTGGATTACGTGGAATGCCACGGCACCGGCACCTATCTGGGCGACCCGATCGAGGTGGCCGCGCTGACGCAGGCGTTCCACGAGACGAGCGATGCGCAGGGCCATTGCCGCATCGGCTCGGTCAAGACGAATATCGGGCATCTCGACACGGCGGCGGGGGTGGCCTCGCTCATCAAGGCGTCGCTGGCGCTGCACCACAGGCAGATGCCGCCCTCGCTGGGCTATGAAGCGCCGAACCCGGCGATCGATTTCGAGGCCTCGCCCTTTCGCGTGAACGACCGGCTGACCGACTGGCCTGCCAGCGCGCATCCGCGCCGTGCGGGCGTGAACTCGCTGGGGGTGGGCGGCACCAATGCCCACGTGGTGCTGGAAGAGGCGCCCGACCGCGGCGCTCCGGGCGAGAGCGACTTTCCCTTCCAGATCCTGACGCTGTCGGCGCGCTCGAAGGGCGCGCTCGAGGACGGGTCGCGCCGGCTGGCCGATCACCTGCGCGCGCATCCCGAACAGGACCTGGCCGACGTGGCCTGGACCCTGAAGGAGGGTCGCCGCGCCTTCGAGCGGCGCCGGATCGTCGTCGCGGAAAGCCATGACGAGGCCGCGCGCCTGCTGGAGGAGGGGAACCCGCGCCGGGTGTTCACCCATAGCGCGCTGGACCGGCCCGAGACGGTGTTCATGTTCCCCGGCGGCGGCGCGCAATATGCCGGCATGGCCCGCGACCTCTACGAGACCGAGCCGGTCTTTGCCGAATGGATGGAACGCGGGCTGGACCATCTCGCCCGGATCACGGCCGGTGCGGGCGGCGATGTCGACGCGGCACGACGGCAGATCCAGGCCACCTGGCTGCCCGAAGGCGACACGGCGGCGGCCGACCGCGCGCTGCTGCAACCCTCGGTGCAATTGCCGCTGATCCTGATCACCGAGGTGGCGCTGGCGCAGCTGTGGATGAGCTGGGGCGTCACCCCCGCCGCGCTGACCGGCCATTCCATGGGCGAGAACGCCGCGGCCTGCGTCGCCGGCGTCATGGGGTTCGAGGAGTGCATCGGGCTGGTGCATCTGCGCGGTACGCTGTTCGACAGCGTGGCCAAGGGCGGCATGTTGTCGGTCGCGCTCTCGGCCGAGCGGCTGCGCCCCTACCTGGGCGAGGATCTGGACCTTGGCGCGGTGAACGCGCCCGAGCTGTCGGTGGCCACCGGTCCGCAGGCGGCACTGGACGCGCTGCAGGCCCGGCTGGAGGCGGATGGCATCGAGGTGCAGCGCATCGGCATCGACATCGCCGCGCACAGCCGCATGCTGGAGCCGATCCTCGCGCCGTTCCGCGCCTATCTGGCGTCGATCCCGCTCAACCCGCCGCAGATCCCGCTGACCTCGAACCGCACCGGCGCGCTGATGACCGAGGCGCAGGCGACCGATCCCGATTACTGGGTCGAGCATCTGCGCGGCACGGTCTTCTTTGCCGATTGCGTCGGCGCGCTGGCCGCGCCGAACCGGGTCTTCCTCGAGGTGGGACCGGGCAAAGCGCTGTCCTCGCTGGCGCGCCAGCACCCCGAGCTGAGCGCCAACCAGGTGCTGTCCTCGCTGCGCCACCCCGAGGACCGGATCGCGGATGACAAGCACATGTTCGAGGTGCTGGGCCGGCTCTGGGCGCTGGGCGTCAGCTTCGACTGGGGGCAGGTCTGGGGCGAGGCGCGGCGCCTGCGCGTGCCGCTGCCCACCTATGCCTTCCAGCGCAGCCCCTATTTCATTGCGCCGGGAAAGGCCGAGACGGCCGAGACGCCGCATTACCTGATGAAGACCGAGGCGCTGGAGGAATGGGGCTGGAAGCCGGTCTGGCGCCCGCGCTCCGCCGCGCTGGATGTCGACGTCACCCATGACCTGGCCGAAGCTCCGCGCGAGACATGGCTGCTGTTCTCGGACGAAAGCGGGCTGGCATCGCGGGCCACGGCGCGGCTGCGCGCCGCCGGGCATGCGGTGGTCGAGGTGCGCCCCGGCGACACCTTCTCGCGCCTGACGGATGGCAATTACATCCTTGCACCCGAGCGCGGGCGCGAAGGCTATGACCGGCTGGTACAGGATCTGGCCGCGCGCGGCGTGCTGCCTACGCGGATCGGCCATTTCTGGCTGGTGACGGGCGACGAGAGCTTCCGCCCCGGGTCGAGCTTCTTCCACCGGGTGCAAGAGCAGGGCTTCTACGCGCTGCTCTTCCTTGCGCAGGCGCTGGAGGCCGAGGGCGTGCCGCGCCCGCTGCATCTGAGCGTGGTCACCAATGGCGCGGCCAGGCTGCGCGACGAGCCGCTGCCCTATCCCGAAAAGGCCACGCTGGCCGGCCCGGCCCGCGTCATCCCGCGCGAGCTGTCGGGGATCACCGTCGGCACGCTGGACGTGGTCCTGCCCGAACAGCCGGCGGCGCCTCTCTGGGCCCGCCGCCGCGCCGCCGAGGCCCGGGCCGCGGCCGAGGCGGCGCTGGACATGCGCATCCTCGAGGAACTGATGGCCACGCCGGGCAACCGCGTCGCGGCGCTGCGCGGCGACCGGCGCTTTGAATGCGCGCATCTGCCGGTGGCGCTGTCGCCCGCGCCGGCGCCCAAGTCGGGCGGAGTCTACCTGATCACCGGCGGGTTCGGCGGGATCGGGCTCAGCCTCGCGCAGGATTTCGCGTCCCGCGGCGCCAAGCTGGTGCTGGTGGCGCGCAAGGCGCTGCCCGCCCGCGCCGACTGGGACAGCTACATGGCCCGGCACGCGCCGCAGGACCCGGTGTCGCGCCGCATATGCGCGGTGCAGACGCTAGAGGCCACCGGGGCCGAGGTCATGGTGGTCGCGGCCGATGTCTGCAACCTGGGCCAGATGAAGGCGTTGCGCCAGACGGTGGAATCCTATTTCGGGCGCATCACCGGCATCGTGCATGGCGCCGGGGTGATCGACGACGCGCCGCTTCTGACCAAGACGCCGGCCAGCATCGAGGACGTGTTCACGCCGAAGATCCACGGCACCGACGTGCTGGGGCAGGTCTTCCCCGACGGGGCGGTGGACTGGATGGTGCTCTTCGCCTCCTCCTCGACCGTGACGGCCCCGGCGGGGCAGGTCGATTACGTGGCCGCCAACGAGTACCTGAACGCCTTTGCCCGGGCGCGCAGCGGCCAGACCCGCGTGGTCGCGCTGAACTGGGGCATCTGGAACGAGGTCGGCATGGCGGCCGAGGCGGTTGCCGCGCGCAGCGGTACGCTGCCCAGGGCCCCGGTGGAGCCCGTCGCGCTGCCGCTGCTGGACGAGATGAGCTTTGACGCGCAGGGCAACCGGGTCTTTACCACGTCGCTCGATGCCGGGGACTGGGTAATCGGCGAACACCGGACCCGGGCGGGCGATGCGCTGTTGCCGGGCACGGGCCATGTCACGCTGGCCGCGCACGCGCTGGCCGCCCATGAAGGGGCGCAGGGTTTCGAGCTGCGCGACCTCGCCTTCCTGCGGCCCCTGCGGGCGGCCGAGGGCGGATCGCGCGACGTGCGGGTGCGGCTGCGGCGCAATGACGAAGGCTATGGGCTGGACGTGCTGGCCGATGCCACGCTGAACGGGCGCAAGGGCCACGCGCTGGTCGCGCAGGCCGCGGTCTCGCTGATGCCGATGACCCCGCCCGTGCCGCTCGATCTGGACGCGATCCGCGCTCGCTGCGGCACCGCCGTCACCGCCCCGGCCGGCGGCAAGCTGGCCTCGGCGCAGGAGGTGCACCTGGAATTCGGGCCGCGCTGGAAGGTGCTGGACACCCGCGCGCTGGGCCAGGGTGAGGGCCTGGCCGAGCTGTCGCTGCCGGCGCTGGCCGAGCGGGATGGCTGCCTTGTTCACCCCGCGCTGCTGGACATCGCCACGGGCTGGGCCATGGACCTGATCGAGGGCTATCAGCCGACCCATCTCTGGGTGCCGGTGCGCTACGCGCGGCTGCGCGTGCATGGCCCGCTGCCCGACCGCGTGGTGTCCTGGGTGCGCAATGCCGCGCAGAACCGCGCCGGGGCGGAAACCGCCAGTTTCGACGTCACGATCTGCGATCCGGAAGGGCGCGTGGTGGTCGAGGTGTCGGGCTTCACCATCCGCCGGTTGGACTCGGCCGACATGCTGAAGACCGCGCCGCCCCTGACCGCGGCCGAGCTGGAGGTCGACGCGGCCGATGCCACTCAGCCCTTGTCGCCGGCCGAGGAACGGCTGGCGCACAATCTCGAACAGGGCATCCTGCCCGCCGAGGGGGTCGAGGCCTTTCACCGGGCGCTGGCGCTGGGCCTGCCGCAGGTGGTCGTCTCCTCGACGGACCTCGACGCGCTGGTGCGCCAGACCGCTGCCGCCACCGCGGCCGAGCAGGCCGGGGGCCAGAGCTTCGAGCGGCCGCAGCTGGACAGCGATTTCGTTCCCCCCGAGACCGAGATCGAGCGGGTGCTGGCCGGCTTCTGGGAAGAGCTGCTGGGCGTGCAGAACGTGGGCGTCGAGGACAGTTTCTTCGACCTCGGCGGGCACTCGCTGATCGCGGTGCGCCTGTTCGCCATGGTCAAGAAAGCCTTCCGCGTCGATTTCCCGATCTCGGTCCTCTTCGAGGCGCCGACCATCCGCACCTGCGCCGCGATGATCGAGGCGCAGATCGGTCCGGTCGAGGGCGACGGGGCCGAGGCCGCGCCGAAGACGCCCGAGCGCCGTTTCTCGCATCTCGTGCCGATGCATGACGGCGATGGCGGGGCGCGGCGGCCCTTCTTCCTAGTGGCGGGTATGTTCGGTAACGTGCTGAACCTGCGCCATCTCGCGCATCTGCTGGGCACCGACCGGCCGTTCTACGGGCTGCAGGCCCGCGGGCTCTATGGCGACGAGGCCCCGCACGAGACAATCGAGGAGGCCGCCGCCGATTACCTGGCCGAGATCCGGCAGGTGCAGCCCAGGGGCCCCTACATGCTGGGCGGATTCTCGGGCGGGGGGATCACCGCCTACGAGATGGCCCGCCAGCTGGAGGCCATGGGCGAAGAGGTGAGCCTGGTGGTGATGCTGGACACCCCGCTGCCGCAGCGCCGCCCGCTGGAGCGGCGCGACCGGCTGCTCATCCAGTGGCAGCAGGCGCGCGAGAAGGGCGTTTTCTACCCGTTCATCTGGGCGAAGAACCGCATCGCATGGGAATTTGCCAAGCGCCGGCAGGTCGCCGAGACGGGGGCCGAGCATGCCTTCCACAATGCCGAGATCGAGGCCGCCTTCTATCGCGCGGTGGCGCGCTACCGGGTGCGGCCATGGGACGGGCGGCTCGTGCTCTACCGTCCGCCGCTGCACGGCAAGTGGACCGTGTCGCAGGGCCGGCTGGTCAATTCCGAACGCGCCTATGTGCTGCCCGACAATGACTGGCGGCGCTTCGTGCCGCATGTCGAGGTGCACGAGGTGCCGGGCGATCATGACAGCATGGTGCTGGAGCCCAATGTCCGCGTGCTGGCCGCGCAGATGCGCGAGGCGATCCAGGGTGCCGAGGCGGTGGCCGACGGGCATGGTGAAATCGTGGCCTTCCCCGGTCACCAGGCGGCGGAGTGATGAATATGCCCCGGATTCTTGTCGTCTCTCTCAACTATCGCACCGCCGAGATGACCCTGCGCTCGGTCCGCGCGGCGCTGGCTGCGATGCAGGGTCTGGAGGCCGAGCTGGTCATCGTCGACAATGACAGCCAGGACGGCTCGCATGCCCGCATGGCCGAGGCGCTGGCCACCGAGGACTGGGCGCAGGGCCAGCCGATCCGGCTGATCCGGTCCGATCGCAATGGCGGCTTCGGGGCCGGCAACAATGTCGGGATCCGGGCCCGGATGTCGGATGGCAGCGCGCCGGATTACGTCTACATCCTGAACTCCGATGCCTTCCCCGCGCCCGACGCGATCCGCAAGCTGCTGGATCACCTCGAAACCCATCCCGAGGCGGGCTTTGCCGGCAGCCATATCCATGGCGAGGATGGCGTGCCCCATGTCACCGCCTTCCGCTTCCCCTCGGCCTGGTCCGAGCTGGAGGGCGCGGCGCGCTTGGGTCCGCTGACGCGGCTGCTGCGGCGCCACGTGGTGCCGCTGGGCGTGCCCGAGACGACCCGGCGGGTCGACTGGCTGGCCGGTGCCTCGATGATGATGCGGCAGTCGGTGCTGGACGAGATTGGCCTCTTCGACGAGACGTTCTTTCTCTATTTCGAGGAAACCGACCTCTGCCTGCGGGCCGCGCGGGCGGGCCACCAGACGCATTACGTGCGCGACAGCCACGTGGCGCATATCGGCTCGGTCTCGACGGGGATGAAGCGCTGGGCGCGGATCCCCGGCTTCTGGCTGGACAGCCGGTGGCATTACTTCAGCAAGAACCACGGCCGGGCGGGGGCGGTGGCGGCGACGCTGGCGCATCTAACGGGCGGGCTGATCTGGCGTGCACGGCGCCTGGTCCAGCGCAAGGAGCGCGCAGACCCGCCGCATTTCCTGAGCGATCTTCTGACACACGATTTCATCGCGATGACCCGGCCCTTGCCGGGAAAGCGCAAGGCGGTTCGGGCGCGCCTGCCCGGGACCGCCTTTGAGGCACGAGCGGAGTAGAGACCATGTCCCAGTTTTCCTGTGTGGTGATGGGGAGCGAGTCGCTCCTGGTGCAATGTGCCGAGGCGGCGCTGGCACGCGGCAACCGCATCGCAGCCGTCGTGACCCGCAGCGCGGACGTGGCCGGCTGGGCCCGGGCGCGCGGCCTGCGGGTCGAGGCGAAGGGCCGCGACCTTGCCGCACGGCTGGAGGGGCTGGAGTTCGACTGGCTGCTGTCCATCGCCAACCTCGCGATCCTGCCCGAGGACGTGCTGTCGCTGCCGCGCAAGGGCGCGGTCAATTTCCATGACGGCCCCCTGCCGCGCCATGCCGGGCTGAACGCCCCGGTCTGGGCCCTGATCGAGGGAGAGGCGCATCACGGTGTCAGCTGGCACATGGTCGAGCGGGGCGTCGATACCGGCGACCTGCTGGTCACCGAGGGCTTCGCGATCGACGATACCGACACGGCGCTGACCGTGAACACCAAGGCCTACGAGGCCGCGCTGACCAGCTTTGACCGGCTGCTCGACCAGCTGGAGAGCGGCGTGCTGAAGCGCCTCCCCCAGGATGTCACGCAGCGCAGCTATCACGCGCTGGCCGACCGGCCCGCCGGGGGCGGTCTGCTGGACCTGTCCCGCCCGGCGGCCGAGCTTCACCGGCTGGTGCGAGCGCTGGATTACGGCGACTACTGGAACCCGCTCTGTGTGGCCCGGATCCGGCTGGGCGACAGGCTGCTGCGCATCGGCGGGGCGCGCGTGGTCGAAAGCCACGCAGCCCCCGGTACGGTGCTGGAGGTCAGCGACGCCCAGGTCACCATCGCCTGCGGCGAAGGCGCGCTGGTGCTGTCGGGCCTGACGGAGCTTTGCGGCGCGCCGGTCGCGCCCGATACGCTGGTCGCGGTGGGCGATGTCGTTCCGGTACCGGAGGCCGAGGCGCTTGCCCGCATCGACGCCGCGCTGGCCCATGTCTCGCGGCGGGATCGCCTGATGCGGCAACGGCTGGCCGAGCTGCGACCGGCCGAGCTGACCGGGCTCGACGCGACCTCGGGCAAGATCCGGACCCGCGCGCTGTCACTGCCCGACCCGGCGTTGGGCGCCATCGCACGCTGGGTCCAGGCGCTGACCGGGCAGGCCGAGGCGGATATCGCTTGGGCCGATGCCGCGCTGGCCGAGGCGGCCGCGACCGGGATGGTCGCGCCCTGGGCGCCGCTGCGGATCGACGGCTCTGCGCTGGCGGCGCTGGCCGACGGGACCGCCACACCCGACGGGTTTGCCAGTGACCTGCCCCTGCGCGCGCCCGAACTGTCGCAGCCCGAGCTGCCCCATATCGGCCTGTCGCAGGGGGCGGGCCATGTACCGGGCACCGTGCTGACGGTCGAGCTGGGCGATGCGCCGCGGCTGAGCTATGACAGCGGTCGACTGGCACCCGCGATGGCCGAGCTCTGGGCCGCCCGGCTGGAACTGGCCGCCGCCGCGCCGGGAGGCGACCTGCCCGAGGACGAGCGGGACATGGTGCTGAACCGCTGGAACGCGACCGGGACGGATCACGACCGCAGCCTGACCATGCAGCGCGCCTTCGAGGCGCAGGTCGCGCAGACGCCCGAGGCCGTGGCGCTGGTCTTCGAGGACAGGCGCGTCACCTATGCCGATCTGGACGCGCAGGCCAACCGCGCCGCGCATCTGCTGCGCGAGATGGGCGTGCGCCCGGGCCAGGTGGTGGGCCTGTGCTGCCGCCGCTCGGTCGACCTGATGGTGGGGGCGCTGGCGATCCTCAAGGCCGGCGGCGCCTACCTGCCGATGGACCCGGCCTACCCGGCCGACCGGCTGCAGCATTTCGTCGAGGACAGCGGCGCCGCCGTGATCGTGACGCAGGCCGGTGTGGAGCCGATGCTGCCGCCGCACCGCGCCGACCTGCTGGTGCTGGATGCCGAACCGCGGCTGGCCGCCCAGCCCGCCACGCCGCCCGCGCCGACCAGCGGGCCCGAGGATCTGGCCTACCTGATCTACACCTCCGGCTCGACCGGCAAGCCCAAGGGCGTGATGATCGAGCATCGCAACGTGCTGAACTTCTACACCGGCATGGATGCGCATGTCCCGCACGCCACGGGCGCGACGCGGGACGGGTTCGGGCCGGCCGGAACATGGCTTGCCGTGACCTCGCTCAGCTTCGACATCTCGGTGCTCGAGCTGTTCTGGACCACGGCCCGCGGCTTCACCGTGGTGATGAGCTCGGACGAGGATCGCGGGCTGATCTCTAAGGGGCCAATGCGGCGCGGCGGCTCGGGGATGCAGTTTTCGCTGTATTACTGGGGCAATGATGACGGGGTGGGGCGCGACAAGTACACGCTGTTGCTGGACGGGGCGCGCTTTGCCGACGAGAACGGCTTTATCGCCGTCTGGACGCCCGAGCGGCATTTCCACGCCTTCGGCGGCCCCTATCCCAACCCCTCGGTCACCGGGGCGGCAGTGGCCGCGGTGACGCGCAACATCGGCGTGCGCGCCGGGTCCGTCGTGGCGCCGCTGCACCATCCCGCGCGCATTGCCGAGGAATGGTCGGTGATCGATAACCTGACCGGCGGGCGCGCCGGCATGGCCATCGCCAGCGGCTGGCAGCCGGATGATTTCATCCTGCGCCCCGAGAACACCCCGCCCGAGAACAAGCCCGCCATGCTGCGCGACATCGACACGGTGCGCCGGCTGTGGCGTGGCGAAGAGGTGGCCTTTCCGCGCAAGGATGGCGAGATGCATGCCGTCGTCACCCAGCCGCGCCCGGTCTCGGCCGAGCTGCCGGTCTGGGTCACGACCGCCGGCAATCCCAAGACCTGGGAAGAGGCCGGGCGGCTGGGCTGCAACGTGCTGACGCACCTGCTGGGCCAGTCCATCGCCGAGGTGCAGGAGAAGATCGGGATCTACCATGCCGCGCTGCGCGAGGCGGGGCATGACCCCAAGGACTTCACCGTCACGCTGATGCTGCACACTTTCCTCAGCGACACGCGGGACCATGCGCGCGAGATCGCGCGAGGACCGATGAAGGCCTACCTGAACGCGGCCGCCGGGCTGATCAAGCAATATGCCTGGGTCTTTCCGGCCTTCAAACGGCCCGAAGGGGTCAACAACGCCTTCGACCTGCAGCTGGACGCGCTGGAGCCCGAGGAGATGGACGCGATCCTCGACTTCGCCTTCGAGCGCTATTTCAACGACAGCGGGCTGTTCGGCACGGTCGAGGATGCCATGGCCCGCACCGAGGAGCTGCGCGCCATCGGCGTGGACGAGATCGCCTGCCTGATCGATTACGGGATCGACCGCCAGACCGTGCTTGACGGGTTGCGGCCGCTGGCCGAGGTGGTGCAGGCCGCCGCATCCGAGCCCGAGCTTGAGGCGGATGATTTCTCGATCGCGGCGCAGATCCTGCGGCACGGCGTGACGCATCTGCAATGCACGCCTTCCATGGCGCGGATGATCGCGATGAACGACGAGGCGCGCCATGCGCTGCGCGGTGTGCGCCATCTCTTCCTGGGCGGCGAGCCGCTGCCCGGGGCGCTGGTGTCCGAGTTCGCGCAGATCACCGAGGCCAGCGTGACCAACATGTACGGCCCGACCGAGACGACGATCTGGTCCTCCCTCGCCCCGGCCGAGGGTGGCGAGGCGGTGGTCAATATCGGCACGCCGCTGGCCAACCAGCAGCTTTACGTGCTGGACGCGGCGCAGGCGCCGGTCGGTGTCGGGCAGGAGGGCGAGCTGTGGATCGGGGGCGAGGGCGTGACCCGCGGCTACTGGAACCGGCCCGAGCTGACCGCCGAGAAATTCCGCGCCAACCCCTTCCATCCCGGGCGGATGTATCGCACCGGCGATCTGGTGCGGCGGCGCGCCGATGGGCGGATCGATTTCGTCGGCCGCGTCGATCACCAGGTCAAGCTGCGCGGCCACCGGATCGAGCTGGGCGAGATCGAGGCGGCGCTCGAGGCGCAGCCGGGCGTGAGCCAGGCCGTGGCGCTGGCGCGCGAGGACCGGCCCGGAGACCTGCGCTTGGTGGGCTACTACACCGGCGATGCGCAGGACGCGGCGGCACTGAAGGCCGCGCTGGCCCGCGACCTGCCTGCCATCATGGTGCCCGCGCGGCTGGTCCGGCTGGACAGTTTTCCGCTGACGCCGAACAAGAAGGTGGACCGCAAGGCGCTGCCCGTGCCCGAGGCCGCGCCGGCCCCGGTGAAACCCGCGGCCGCCGCCCCGAAAGCGCCCGAGGCGGCCCCCGACGCGGCGGCGCTGGAGCGCGTGCTGGCCGGCATCTGGACCGAGGTGCTGGGCGTGCAGCAGATCGGCAGCCGGGACAATTTCTTCGACCTTGGCGGGCATTCCCTGCTGGCGGTGCAGGCGCATCGCGCCGTCCGCGAGCGGCTGGGCGTCACCGCGCTGTCGATCACCGACATCTTCCGCTTCCCCGTGCTGGGCGATCTCGTGGACCGGGTGGCGACCATGGTCTCGGGCCCGATCGCGGCCCCGGCGCCGCGTCCCAGCCCCGCACCGGCACCGGCCCCCGCTCCGGCGGCGGCGGGGCAGGGGCAGACCCGGGCCGAGGCTATGGCGCGCCGGCGCGAGATGCGGGCCCGGCGCCGCGCCTGAGCCGATGCGGACAGAGGCGCTGGCCACGGCGTTGGACCGGATCGCGCTGCCCGACGGGATCGCCTTCGGCGTCTCGGGACCGACCGATCCGGCGTCCCTGTGGCCTGAAGAAGCCAGTGCCGTGGCACGCGCCGTGCCCGGGCGGCGCACCGAATTTGCCGGTGGTCGTGCTGCCGCGCGGCAGGCCATGCAGCGCCTTGGGTTGCCACCCGCGGCCGTGCCTTCGGGGACCGACCGCGCGCCGATATGGCCCGCGGGCCTGGTCGGCAGCCTGACCCATGCCGAGGGCACCTGCCTTGCCGTGCTTGCCCGTTCGGCGACCTGTCTGTCGCTGGGCGTGGACCTGGAGCGGGACCAGCCCCTCGACCCCGCGCTGCATGACGAGATCACCCGACCGGAAGAGGTCTCGGCCAGTTCGCGGCGGGACCTGCGACTGCGCTTCAGCGCCAAGGAGGCGGTCTACAAGGCGCTCTACCCGCAGACGCGGGTGCTGTTCGGCTTCGACGGGCTGAGCGTGGATCTGCAGCGGGGCAGGGCCGCGCTGGTCCGCACGCCCGAGACCGCCGCGATTCCCGACATATGGCACGCGCAGACCTTCGATGTCGCGCAATGGCGGGTGGCCGGGGCGATCGTGTCGCTGGTCATGCTGCCGCATCCCCGGGCGGGCGGCCGCGCACAAGGGATGCCGGCCACAATGCGTTGAGAAAGCGGCGAAAATGTGACCATCGACGCCGCGTCGGACACGCTCTGTTTCCGCCACAATTGGCGAAAATTCGTGGCAAATCCGGGGCAGATTGGTTACCTCTCTGGCAGGAGATGACGGCCGCCGCCTGTCTGCACGGCGGGCCCGTCTCTTCCGCATTGGGGGCCACATTGCGGGAGCAGTCGAGATGAACCAGTTCCAGTCCTTTGCCGAGATCCTGTCGGCCCTGAAACGTCGTGCCTGGGTGATCCTGATCGTCACCTTGCTGGGCTGCGTGGCCTCGCTCTACTATGCGCTGAACCAGTCGAAGCTCTACGAGGCCACCGCCGTCGTGCAGATCGAGGATGCCCGCGTGCCTGACCAACTGGCCGGGGCCACGGCGCAGCGCACCGATGCCGCCCGCCGGGTTCGGCTGATCGAGCAACGGCTGATGTCACGCGACAACCTGGTGCGGATCATGGAGCAGCACGCGCTGTTCACCGAAGACCCCTCGATGACCATGAACGAGCGCATCTTCAGCATGCGCGAAGCGGCGCGGATCGAGGAAATCGTCAACCAGAGCCAGGCCTTTGCGCCGGGTGGCAACGTGCCCTCCGGGCTTCTGATCACGGTACGGCTGGGCGATGCCGAGAAGGCCGCCGACGTGGCCAACGAGCTGATGTATTCCGTGATCGAACAGTCGCGCGACCGCAGCGTCGGCCGTGCCCGCGACACGCTGGAGTTCTTCGCCGAGGAAGAGGCCCGCGTCGGCGCCGAGATCGAGCGCATGGATGACGAGATTGCCGAGTTCAAGCGCGAGAATGCCGACCAGCTGCCCTCGGGGCTGACCGACCTGCGCGCCCAGCTTGCCAGCCTGCGCGACGCCGATCTCGAGCTCGACCGGCAGATCGTCACGATCGAGACCAGCTCCAGCCGCCAGCGGGAAGAGGTGACCGAGCGCCAGATCGCCCTGCTGACCGAGCAGAAGCTGCTTTTGGCCGAACGCTCGGCCCGGATCCGCGAGCTGATCGCCGGTGCGCCGGATGTCGAGCGCGAGCTGAACCGGCTTGAGCGCGAGATGACGCAGCTTCAGGACCAGTACAGCGTCATCACCCGCCGCAAGGCCGAGGCCGAGATGGGCCAGATGCTGGAGGACCGCCAGCAGACCGGCCGGTTCGAGGTGCTGGAAACCGCGCTGGTACCGGAATTCCCGGTCTCGCGCAGCCGCAAGAAGACGGCGATCATGGGCGGCGTGGCCAGCCTTGTCGCCGGGATCGCGGCGGGCTTCGTGCTGGAGCTGATGAACCCGGCGATCCGCAGCGCCGCCCAGATGGAGCGCGCTTTGGGCGTCCAGCCGGTGGTCGCCATCCCGACCGTGCGCAGCGGGCGCGACCAGCGGCGGCGCGGGCTGAAGGTGCTGGCCTGGATCGGGGCGCTGGGTGCGGCGCTCTTGGCCGCGCTGCGCTACGGGGCCGAGCGGCTGCCATGGATCGCCGACCTGCTGGACCGGGTGACCCCGCGGCTGGCCCGTGGCTGACCCGGCGGCTCAGTAGCGGTAGCGGGAGATCTCTGTGTGTTCGGCCTTGTTCAGCACCATGCCCAGCAGGGGGGTGCTGTCGCCGAGGCGCCGCTCCACCTCCTTGATCTCCTTCTGGGTGGTCAACCCGCCGCCGACCACCAGCAACACCCCGTCAAAAAGCGGGCGAAAGGCGATCACGTCATCGTAGAACAGCGCCGGCGGCAGGTCGAACAGCATGACATCCGGCTGCATCTGGGTCTCGATCAGGTCCAGCATGCCGCGGGTGCGCGGATCCTGCAGCAGTTCCGAGGCATAGGGCTCGGTCATGTCGTTGAAGCCGAAGGCGATGTTGCGCCCGGCATGGATGTCGTTCGGACCAGGGCGCAACAGGTGCTCTTCCGGGGCAACGGTGCCGCGCAGCAGATCGCCGATCGCGCCGGGCGCCTCGACCCCCATGACGCTGTGCAGGCTGGGCCGGCGCATGTCGCAATCCAGCAGCAGGGTGCGACAGTTCTCCTGCCGTGACAGGCTGATCGCGAGGTTGGCGGCGGTGAAGGTCTTGCCGCAATCCTTGCCGGGCGAGGTGATCGCGACGCGTTTCCAGCCATGCTCGTGCAAGGCCTGCAGCAGGCGGGTGCGCAGTACGTCAAAGGCGGCATGGGCCGGGTCGTCGCGCCGGGCGGTGATGATTCTGTTGCGGTTCAGGTGCCCGGCATCCAGCGCGAAACTGTCCAGCCGGGCCCAGGCCGCCCTCGTGGCGGCCTCGACACGCTCGGCCCGCTCGGCGGGGTTGGTCAGGGCCAGCGGCGGCGGGCGCCCGGGACGGCTGGATTGGGGGGCGGGCTGGCGTTCGGGGTCCGGCCTGGGCGGGGCGGCAGGGCCATCGGGGTCGGCGCCGCGCCGGGCCGCGATGCTGCGCGCCTCGGCCAGTGCCCGTCGGCGGGCGTCGAGCTCCTTCAGGCGGGCCTCCTCGGCCAGTCGCGCCTCTTCCGCCGCACGTTCCTCCAGCTCTGCCTTGCGAGCCGCCGCGGCCTGCCGCTCGGCCTCGGCCCGGCGCAGGGCCTCGACCGCAGCCGCGCTTCGGGCCCGGGCCTCGCGCTGCTCTTCCGCCTCGCGATGGGCCTGCTCCTCGGCCGCACGTTGAGCCTGCGCTTCGCGCTGTGCTTGCTCTTCGCGCCGCGCGTGTTCTGCAGCTTCGCGCCGTGCCTGTTCCTCGGCTTCACGGCGGGCCTGCTCTTCCGCCGCGCGCTTGGCATCCGCCGCGCGCTTGGCATCCGCCGCGCGTTGCGCCTCGGCGTCGCGTTTGGCCTGCTCTTCGGTAGCCCGTTGCGTTTCGGCTGCGCGTGCCTCTTCGGCCTCGCGCGCCTCTTCCGTCTCGCGCGCGCTGGTGCCGCCCGTTTCGGGCAGAGTGTCCTCCGACCGCCGGGCGCGGGGCTCCAGCGGGGGGACGGGGGTCATGTCGGTCTCGGTCGGCGCCGCATCGCGGACGCGTTTGCCCTTGCGGCGGAACTTGCGTTGATCCGTCATGTTCAAGCCTTCCGCCCCCGGGGCCGACCGACCGCGGGGCTGTGCTCTGGCCCGGCCGTCGCGCAAGGGGCCCTGTCGGCGCATATGCTCATCTGACTGCTCGACCTCGATCCGGTGGCATCCCTGGTTCTGGACAGGTTGCCCATGTGTCAACCGTGTTTAAGCAGGGGAATTTGGCCAGAATAAGTCGCATTTGAGGGGATTGTTCACGCCCCCGCACCGGGCCCTCCCACGCCCTGCCTAGAAGCCCATGAGATTGGCACGCAGGATGGCTTTTTCAACAAAGGCCGCGCGGTCGGGTTCGGGGCGCCAGCCCAGCACCTGCTTGGGGCGGCTGTTGTCGAAGGGTGAGAAATGCGCCCGGCTCTTCCAGTCGGCCAGCGAGGGGCGGATCACGCCGTGGCGGCGCAGCGCATATTTCTTGAGCGCGTATTTCACGGCGTCCGAGGCGTAGAAGGCATACAGGTTGCCCGGCGCCACGCGGATCCGCGCGCCCAGTTGCTCGGCGATGGCGTCGAAATAGTCGCGGGCCGAGAACATGGGCTCGCCGATCAGGTTGAAGCTCTGCCCCTCGACCGGCGCGTCGATCATGCGCACCAGCCCGTCGGCCACGTCCTCGTTCAGCACGAAGGGCAGGGTGTTGCGCCCGTGGCCCCAGATGCGCACCGCGCCGGCCCCGTGCCAGCGCCCGATCCCCCAGTGCTGCAAGGGCCCTCCCGGGCCGACCACGATGCCGGGCCGGGCGATGACCACGGGCAGGCCGCGCTCGCGGTGCAGCTTGAGCAACTGGCGCTCGCATTCCGCCTTGGAGCGCGCGTAGAGGTTGCGGTCGCTCATGTCGACGGGAAAGCCGGTCTCCTCGGTGATCGTGTGGCGCGGGTCGGACATGTCGTAGCTGGCGATGGTGCCGGTATAGACCAGCCGCTGCACGCCGGCTTTCTCGCAGGCCATGCCGATCCGGGTGGCCACGCCCACATCATTGCGCAGCGCGTCGGCCCAGCTGGTCTCCAGCGCCTTGGCGAGGTTGAAGACCACCTCGATCCCCTCCATCGCCTGCGTCAGCTGGTCGAGATCGTGCAGCGAGGCGGCGACCGTCTCGACCCGGTCGGGCAGGTCGGGGAAGGGGCCGGAGCGGCCGCGCGACAGGACGCGCACGTCGCGCCCCTCGGCCGCCAGCCGCCGGGTCAGCGCCCGCCCGATAAAGCCGGTGCCGCCGATCACCATGGCGGTGGGTTTGGGATCCCGGGTCTGCACGGCGGGAGCCGCGACCTGCAGCACCTTGGACGGCAGGTGGTCGATCATGGCCTCGACGCTTTGCATCACGGCCACGGCGCTGTCGGCCGAGAACCGGCGATCCACCGGGGCGCCCTTGGCAAGCGCGCCGTAGATGGCGGCGTTCATGCCGCGAAAGCTCTGCCCGTAGGGGTTGCGGGTGTTGAGCGAGCGGGCCTGGATCCACGCGTTGCGCAGGCCCTGGCCCAGGTGTTGGCGCGACAGGTCCAGCTGGCGCCGCAGCGGGTTCACCACGAGGTCCGACGGGTTCTCGCGCTCGGTCACCAGCACGTCCTGCGCGAAGTCCAGCCGTGCCCGGGCGGAGGAGCCGCGCAGCGTGACGGACCGGTCATCCACCGTCTCGACCAGCGCGAGGGTGAAGGTGATCTCGGCCGTGCCCGCGCGCCCGAAGGCGCGGATATATTGCGGGCGCGGATCGTCGCCGGGCAGCAACGCAGGTTTCGAGGCCTCGGCATGGGTGATCTCGACCGGGCCGAACAGGTCATGGGCAAAGGCCACGAGATGCGGGCCAAGCTCCAGCAGCAGGTTGCGGGGTTCGCGCAGCAGCCACAGGTTGTAGGGCCCTGAGCGCAGCGGGGCCAGCGGCAGCGCCCAGGTGATCTCGCATCCCGAGATCCGGCCATAGCTGCCAGTTGCCATCTCGGCCTTGAGGCGCTGGTACGACGGCAGGCCCAGGAAGTTGTGCCCGGGGTGGAACCGCACGCTCGCGGCCTGCGCGGCCTCGGCCATGCGCAGGGTGGCCGCGGCAGATTCGGCCACAGGTTTTTCCACAAGCACATGCAACCCTGCAGACATGCATTGCAGGGCCAATGCCTCGTGAAGATGCGGCGGGGTGAGGATATGCACAGCATCGCAACACCCCGCCGCAATCAGCGCGTCCACGTCACAAAAGGCTTGTGCCCCATGCGCTTCGGCCAGGCCCTGCGCAGCCGATTCGCTGATGTCACAGACCGCCGAGAGCGTGACGCCGGGCGTCGCCTTCAGCGCGTCGGCATGCCACGTGGCGATATAGCCGGCGCCGATCAGACCGACACGGATGGGGGACATGGGAACCTCACTTGTATTCGATGATGCGCATCTGGGCGCCGCGCCACCGACGCAGATGGAACTGCGCCAGCCCGATCATGTTGGGAAGTTTCGACAGTGTCAGCAGGACCGAATGCCGCCAGGCCTGCCCGCGCGGCAGCCCCTCGGCGATCAGACCCCGGGCGGTGCGGAGATAGTTCAGCCCGTAGGCGAGCAGCACCGCCAGCGACAGCAGCGGCCATGTGACCAGCCCCAGCAGGAAGATGAGCGGCAGGGCCAGCCCGTAGACCAGCACGCGCCGGACCTCGGTCGTGAAATAGTCGGGATGCAGGTGGTGGACCTGCGCAAAGCCGTGCCCGGTGCGCACCGCACGCCGCCACCACTGGCCGAAGCGCAACATGGCCGCGTCATGGCGCGTCATCTCGTGCGGGATCCGCTCCAGCTGCCAGCCCGCCTTGCGGAAGCGGCAGCAGATCTCGTCATCCTCGGCGGCGATCACTTGCGGGTCCATGCCGCCGACGGCGCGCCAGAGCGCCGCGCGCACCATCATGTCGCCGCCACAGGCACGGATCGGGCCGGCCGGGCGGCGCCATTCCCAGTGGCAGAGCTGGTTGTAGAGGCTGGCCTCGGGGTGGATCTCGGCCCGCCAGCCTGTGACCATGCCGAGATCCGGGCTGGCCTCAAGGTGTGCCCGCGCGGCGTCGAGGAAACCCGGCACCAGCGCGCAGTCGCCATCGATGAACTGAACCAGCTCGGGCCCCTCCAGCGCGTCGAACCCGGCATTGCGGGCGCGCGCCGCGGTGAAGGGCACCGACATGTCCAGCTCCACCACCGTCGCGCCGCGGGCGCGGGCGGCATCGACGCTGCCATCGGTGGAGCCGGAATCGACATAGACCACCTGCCGCGCCTGCCCGGTGACCGAGTCGAGACAGGCGATCAGCCGCGCGCCCTCGTTCCGGCCAATCAGGACGACATCCACCGGCGTCATGGCCGCGTGCCCCGGGGCGGGGTGCCCGCGTGATAGCCGCAGAACAGCGCGCTCAGCTTGGCCGGTTCCTGCGAGAGGTTGAAATCGGCCTGCACCTTGGCCCGGCCGGCCGCGCCCATGCGGCGGCGGCGCTCGGGATCGGCCAGCAGCGCGTCCAACGCCTCGGCCAGCGCCGTGGCATGGCCGGGCGGGACCAGCAGGCCCGATACGTCATGTTCGACCAGTTCCGGAATGCCGGCGATCCGCGTGGTCACCACCGGCACCTGCGCGGCCATGGCCTCCATCAGCACTACGGGCACGCCCTCGGCAAAGCTGGGCAGCACGAAGAGATCCGCCGTGGCCAGTATCTCGGCCACCTCAGACTGGCTGCGATAGCCCAGGAAGTCGACCGGCAGCCCCGCGGCCTGCGCTTCCAGCGTGGCCCGGTCCGGCCCGTCGCCGATCACGGTGAGACGCAGGCCGTCCGGGTCGAGCGCCCGCAGCGCCTCCAGCAGGACGGGCACGCCCTTCACCCCGGCCAGCCGGCCGACAAAGACGATGTGCCGGCCCGCGTGATCCGCAGCGGCATAGCGGTCGGGGTTCACCGCGCAATGCACGATGTGGAACCGATCCCAGTGGCGCTGCTCGGCAAAGCACATCAGCTGCGAGCGGCAGAAATCGCTGATGCAGGCGACGAAACGCGCCCGCGCGGCCTTGGCATCGATGCGCCAGTGATGCGGCTCGAAGAAGATGTCGGGGCCATGGATGGTGAAGCTGTAGGGGATGCCCGACAGCTCCGAGGCCAGCATCGCCACCGTGCAGGAGGCCTTGGCGATGTGGTTGTGCAGGTGATCGACCCCCTGCCGTGCCAGCTCGTCGGCCAGCACGCCCGCCTCGGCGAAATAGATCAGGTTGTAGAGCCGGCCCCGGGCGCCCCGCGGCGCGGTGGACCAGGCCAGCCGCAGCGTCCGCAGGTAGCGCCCGGGCCGCGCCATCCAGCGCAGATGCGCGCGCGCCAGCCGCAGCGGGGATTTGCAGGCGTCCAGCACCTTGAAGGTGCGGGCATGTTCGGCGCGCTGCTCCGGTCCGACAAGATGCTCGGCCCCGGTGGTGCGGATCGAACAGGACAGCACCTCGTGGCCCAGCGCGCGCAGCGCCGCGATCTCGCGCTGGATGAACGTGTCCGAGGCGCGCGGGTATTCCCCGGTCAGGTAGGCGAGCTTGGGCAGGCTCATGATTCGGCCCTCCGCGCATCGGCCAGCAGCGTCTCGAAGCCGGGCTGCCCGCCGCCAAGACGCTGGCGCAGTCGGGTATTGGGGCAGCGGATCGGCATCATGCGGGCGCGCAGCGTGGTTTCGCGAAACAGCCCCGGCAGGCGGTGGGCAAACGGGCGACAGGGCCGGATCGCCGCGGCCCAGGCCGTGTAGGGGATCGTGACGTTCAACCGGGGCCAGCCATATGCCGCGCGATGCGCCTGAAGGAAGCGGGCGCGGGTCGGGCAGTCATCGTCGAAGACGTTGATCGCCTCGCAACCGTCGCTGTCGCGCAGGGCTGCCGTGACCGCGGCCTGCGCCACGTTGTCCAGATGGGCCAGCGGCAAGGCGCCGTCCGATCCGATGGTGACGTGCAGCTTGCCGGCCCAGAAGCCCTGCAGCGCGTGCCATGAGCGTCCCGGTCCCCAGATGGCGCCGGGACGCAGGACCCAGCAGGCGCGCAGCGCGGCCTGCGGGCCATGAACGGTTTCCTGCAACCGCTTGGCCATGGCATAGGGGCTGCTTGCGCTACGGATGGTCTCGGTCGGGGCCATCTCCCAATCGACGGGCACCGGCAGAAGCGGGCTAGCCTCGTTCAGCGTGTCGCCGGGCGACAGCCGGTCGGTGTCATAGACGGCAAGGGACGAGATGAGGACCAGCCGTTGCGTCTGACGGATCGGCAGGAAGGCCGTGGCGCTGATGGTGTCCAGCGCCAGCGCCTTGGGATCGTCGCCCATATGCCCGGCCGCGTGGATGAAGGCGGTGTCGTTGGGCAGCTCCTGCAGGGCGACATGGATCTCGGGATCCGTCAGGTCGCCCTGCAGGGCCTGCACGCGCGCATCGCCGGACCAGGCCGGATCGGGCCGGCTGCGATGGAGCGCCAGCACGAACAGCCCCTGCCGCCGGGCCTCGGCGACGCAGGCCCGGCCCAGATACCCGCCGGCGCCGGTGACGACGATCAGTCTCATCGTGCCCATGGCATCGGCTCCATCGGGGCGCAGCCTGTGGTCATGCGCTGCGCGCCCGTGTCCTCGCCGGCATTCTGGATGGCCAGCGTGACCTCGGTCAGGTGCAGGGCGAAATCGTTCGACAGTCGGCAGGGGCGTCCCTGTGCCCCTGCCTCCAGCATCTCGGCCGGGCCCAGCATGAAATTCATCGCCGCCGCGCCCCAACGCGCCACCTTGGGATGGGTCGGCCCGGGCAGGCGGATGCGCAGGGGCCAGGGATGTTCCATCAGCCGGCGACGGAGCGTGAGACGGCGGGCAAATCGCACCTTGGCGCCGTTGTCCCACGCCGCCTTGCAGGACAACACGCCCTTGTCACCGACGATGCGGATGGAATGGTCATGCGGTGCGACGATGGAACAGGTCAGCCGCGTGACCGGCCCGTTCTCGAAGAACAGCGTGGCGACCGACAGGTCCGGCGCGAAAGGACCGTCGCCCGCCTTGTCGGGGATCGTCTCGGCCGAGGCGGCGACGACCGTGCGCACCGATCCGAACCAGGCGATCAGCCAGGTCAGGTAGTAGCCGGCATGTTCCAGCGTGCAGCCCACGCGAAACTCGTCCCCCGCAGGCCAGGGCGCGCCGCTGTCCGAGATCCACTTGTCGAAAGCCGCCTGCGGGATGAACCCGTCATCGAGTTCAGCATAGATGGCGCGCGGCGTGCCGGCGATGCCGTGACGCAGCGCGTGACCCAGCGTCTGCGCGGCCTCGCCGAGCACCGAACAGGGGGCCGAGCCCAGCATCAGCCCGCGTTCGGCGGCCAGCGCGTGCAGCGCCTTGGCCTCGTCTGCGTCGGTGGCCAGCGGCTTTTCGGAATAGACATGGCGGCCGGCCATCAGGCAGGCGCGCGTGGTCTCGAAATGGGCGTGCGGGTTGGTGAGGTTCAGCACCAGCGCCTCGGGCGCCGCGTCCAGAAGCTCTTGGAGGGAGGACCGCGCCGGCACGCCCCAGAAGGCGCAGAACTGCGCCAGCCGCGCGGCGTTGATGTCGAACACACCGGCCACCTCGATCCCCGGCATGGATTTCAGCGAGCGCATGTAGAGATCGGCCACGAAGCCGCAGCCCAGCAGCGCCACCTGCCCGGTCGCCTGATGCGCCTTGCTGCTGGACCCGTCCGTCACGCGTGCTCCTGTCCTTTGCCCTGCGCGTCTGAAACAGGGAAACATGGCCATAATTCGGCAAATGCCCCGGATCGCAGGCCCGGTTGCGGCAGCGCGGCATCAGGTCGGGGATTTTTGCATGGCCTGTTGCGGAAACGGCACTTACTTGCGCGGGAAACCGCGCTAAGCAGGCGCGGGGGAGCAGGGTGCTGCAATGATTTTTCGGATCGGCGACCACGAGGTCGAGGTCAACGTGCCAAGCTGGGCCGTGCTGGAAGCCCGCATCGTGGAGCGCTTTGCGCAACGCAAGGGCTTTGCGCTTGCGACCCTCAATCTCGACCACCTGGTCAAGCTGCGCCAGTCCGCGCCGTTCCGCGCGGCCTATGCGGCGCAGGATTTCGTGGTGGCCGATGGCAACCCGATCGTCTGGATGGCCCGGCTGGCCGGGCGGCCGGTGGCGCTGATCCCGGGCTCCGAGGCGATCCTGCCGCTCTGCCATGTCGCGGCGCGCCACGGTGTGAAGGTGGCGCTTCTGGGGGCCAGCGACCCGGTGCTGGCCGCGGCGAAGGAATATCTCGAACGCGAGGTGCGCGACCTGCAGGTCGTCTGTTGCCTGGCCCCGCCCATGGGGTTCGATGTCACCGGCCCGGCCGCGGATCGCGCGCTGGAGCGGGTGGCGGCCTCGGGCGCGCGGCTGTGTTTCATCGCCATGGGCGCGCCCAAGCAGGAGATCCTCGCGGCGCGCGGCCGGCGCATCGCGCCCGCGGTGGGCTTTGCCTCGATCGGGGCGGGGCTGGATTTCTTTGCCGGCACGCAGAAGCGCGCCCCGGGCTGGGCGCGGCGCCTGTCGCTGGAATGGCTCTGGCGCATGGCGGGCGATCCCAAGCGGCTGGGCCCGCGCTACCTGAAATGCATGGCGATCCTGCCCGGGCAGATGCTGCGCGCGCTGGTCTCGCGCCTGCGCTCAAGCGATGCCTGAGGGCAGGGGGCAGGGGGCCGCGCGGCGCGGTGACGAAATATCAGCATTCCCCCTCCCTACCGCCCTTCACCCTAAGGTGAGTCGCAGAATATTCCCCTAATGCCCGCCAATCCGGTTCGGATCGGCCGCCGGGAGGGGGCTGTCGCAGGGCGCGCGGGGTCTCAACCCTCCAGTCGGCGCGGCCTGCGGCGGCGCATCAGCACCAGGTCCTTGAGCTTGCCCTTCAGCCCGCGTGGCGGCAGGACCTCGTGGTCCATTTCGAACACGGCGCCCGTCAGTGCGGAATCGCGGCGGCAGGCCAGTTCGGCCCCCCAGCGCGCGGCCACGGCAGGGTCCAGCCCGTCGGGTATGCCCATGCCGGTCTTCAGCATGCCGGGCATCCAGTCGCCGATCACGATGCCCGGGAAGCGGTCGCCCAGGTCGGCGACCAGGGCGCGGGTCAGGATGCGCGCCGCCCCTTTCGAGACCGAGTAGGCCGAGGCGGCGGGCAGCGGCGCGATATCGGCAAAGGTCGCGACATTGAGGATCCGTCCCTTGCCCTGCTCGGCCATGTCGCGCAGTGCGGCATGGCTGCAATGGACCGGACCGCCGAGATTGGTCGCCACCGTGTCCATGAAGCCCTGCGGCGTGCCGGACAGGAAATCCTGCCGCGGGTAGATCGCGGCATTGTTGATCAGAAGGGCAAGGGGGCCGTGGCGCGTGCGCAGCCCGGCAAAGGTGGTGGCAACGGCATCGCCGTCGGAGACGTCCAGCGGCACGGGCAGGAAGGTGCCGCCGGTGCAGGTGGCACCCGTCTCCTCCAGCGCTGCGGCGCGCCGACCGGTGCCGGCCACGGTGAAGCCGCGGCGGCAGAGTTCTTGCGCAAGTGCCCGGCCCAGCCCCGAGCCCGCGCCGGTCACGATGGCCAATCCGTCGTCGGGGGTCACGCGGGTCATGGGGTGGGCTCCGTCAGGTGGGCGGCCACGCGCAGCGCGTTGGCGGCGATGGTCAGGCTGGGATTGACCCCCATCGAGGTCGGAAAGACCGAGGCGTCGGCGACCCAGAGATTGGCCAGGTCATGGCTGCGGCAATCGGGGCGTAGGACGGAGTGCGCGGGATCGGTGCCGAAGCGCAGCGTGCCGCAGGGATGGCCGAAATTCGGCTCGGGCGCGTGGCCCAGGAACAGGCGCCGATGCCCGCGAAAGGCGTGGCCGATGGCCCGCCGGAACGCCTTGCGCCGCGCGCGCAGTGCGTCATCCACGGTGTAGACCAGCGACAGCCGCTCGGGCCTGTCCGGGTCGTAGGTGACGCGGTTCTCGGGGACGGGCAGATCCTCGAGCAGGCCCACGAAGATCTGCGCACTGCCGAAGAGCCGGTGGGCCAGCGCTGCCGGAAGGCGGGTCATCTGGCGCAGCCCCGCCACCCCGGCAAGCGGAGAACGGTCCAGCATCTGGTTGAGGTAATGCACGATCTCGCCATAGGAGGCGCGGATCCCCATGGATTGCACCGTGCCGAAGCGCTGGCCGTCGTGGAAATAGAGATCGCGCAGGGCGATCGCCTTGGTCGCGCCATCCCCGGAAGCGCCCCCCTTGGGCCAGAGCGCGAAGAGCTCGTTGAGGTGGAACATCAGGTTGCGCCCCACAAGGCCCGAGCGATTGGCAAGCCCCTGCGGGAACCTCTCGCAGGCCGAGGCCAGCAGCAGGCGGGGCGAGTTCAGTGCCCCGGCGGCCAGGATGTAGCGCTCGGCGGTGAACCGGACCGGCGTGACCCCGATGCGTGCCTCGACCCCGGTCACGCGGTCACCTTCGCTGGTCAGCCGCGTGACCTGCGCGTCGCAGAGCAGCGTGGCGTTGCCCGTGGCCAGCGCCGGCTCCACCCCGGCCGAGCGGCCGTCCATCTTGCAGCTCTCGGGGCATTTGTGGCCAAGGCACATCCGACAGCCGTCGATGCGGCGCAGCGCCGTGGGCGCGTGGTAGGGGTGCAGCCCGGCGGCCGACAGGCTCTGCATCAGCGAGGCCTCGGTCTCGGTCAGTGGCGGCGGCGCGCGCAGCGGCAGCGGCGCCTCGGTCGCGGCCGGGTCGGGCGCGCCATGCACCTCGTAGAGCCGGGCGGCCGCGTCGAACCACGGCGCGAAGGCGTCGAACCCCACCGGCCAGCCGCCGGTCGGGTGAGGCCGGTCGGGACGATCGTCCAGGTCGTGGCGCTCGGGGCGCTCCAGCGTCGCCGCGTAGAAGACCGAGGACCCGCCCGGCCCCGCGCCCAGCGGGGCGTAGAGGCTTTCTTCGCGCCCGTTCAACGTGACATGGACCGGGTCGGGCCAGAGCCCGCGGGCCTGCCGTGCCTCGGGGACGAAGATCTCGGACAGGCCGTTCTCTTCGCGCCGGAACCCGGCGGACCCGCGTTCGAGGAAGAGCACCTTCTGCCCCGCCTCGGCCAGCGCGCGCCCGATCGTGCCGCCGCCGATCCCGGTGCCGATCACGATGGCGTCCCAACGGGTTTGCGCGGCCGGGTGGCTCATCGCGTCGCGGGCCCGGTCAGGGCGGTCTGCCGCGTGGTGCGCGCAAAGACCGGCGCGAAGAGGTCGCGCACCCGCAGGGCGGCGGCATTGGTCAGGTGGTTGTTGTCGAAATACTGGCCCACCCCGTCGCGCACCGCGTGGCACGCCGTCGCGTTGCAGAAGCGCGGCCAGGGGTCGAGCAGCGTGATCGCGCCCGTCTCGGCCAGGTCCTGCCAGGGCGCATCGGCCAGTGCGGCGCGCAGCGCCAGCGCCTCGCGCGGGACCGAGGCCGCGACACGCGGTGCGGCGGCCAGCGGCCAGCCGGCATGGGCGGCTTCGCGCGCGGCTTCGCGGCTGTCATAGGCGGGGATCTCGGGGGGTTGGCGCAGCACGAAGATTTCGTCGACCCAATCCTGTAGCACTGCGACCGTGTCCTGCGCCGCGCGCACCAGCAGCCGTGCATTGGTGTCCTGCGCGCTGGGTGGCCGCGTCGTGGGGTAGAGGTCGATCCGGTTTGCGGCATCCAGCCCGGTGCCCGTGCCGCTGGCATAATAGCTCCACCGCCCGATCAGCAGCACCGTGTCGACACTGTCCAGCCGGCCCAACCCCTGCCGGATCTGCAGGTTGGCCTGGGTGCACAGCGTGTCCTGCGCTGGGCTCGCCGCGCTTTCGACCTTGCGCAACCCGACCAGCGGCGGACAGCCGGCGCGCCACAGGATCAGGCCGGGCACGCCGGCCTCGTGCGCGGCGGCGTCCAGCCCCTCGCGCACGGCGCGCACATGGCTGTCGCCCCAGACCAGCACCTTGGGCGCGCCCTCGGGGCCGATCGGGCAGACCTCGAGCCCCTGCAGCGGCAGGGTGTCGGCAATGTGGCAGCGGCTCCAGTCCTGCAGGAAATCACCCGTCGCGGCGATGTGGGGGCGGGCCGCGGGGCCGAACCGGTCGGGCAGCCCGTCGCGCAGGAACAGCCAGCCCCCCAGCGCCAGCGCCGCGACCGAAGCCAGCGCCGTGCCGCCCAGCACCACCCCGCCCGGCAGGGCGCGGGCCTGCCGCACCGGCGTCTCGACAAAGCGCCAGGACAGCCAGCCCAGCCCGATCGACAGGGCGATCCAGACCGGCGCCTCGATCAGGCCATAGCCGTCGCGCAGGTAGTCGGAGAAGGTGAAGATCGGCCAGTGCCAGAGGTAGAGCGAATAGGAGATCAACCCGAAGAACCGCGCCACCGGGTGGCAGAGCAGCCGGTTGACCGGGTTGTCATCCGCGCCGCTGGACAGGACCAGCACGGTGCCCAGCACCGGCAGCAGCGCCAGGAGCCCCGGAAAGCCCGGCCCGGCCGGGATCACGAGGATGGACAGCAGGATCAGCCCCAGCCCGACCCATGACAGGGCAGGGTGGCCGCGCCAGCTGGCCCGCGTCTCGGCCCCCCAGATCGCCAGCAGCACGCCGGACAACAGCTCCCACGCGCGGAAGGGAAACAGGTAGAAGGCCGCCTGCGGCTGGGTCGGGGTCAGCGCGACGCAGGCGGCGAGCGACAGCGCCCAGAGCGCGCCCAGCACCACCACCGGCCCCCAGGGGCGGCGCAGCCGCGACAGCGCCAGCAACAGCAGTGGCAGGACGATGTAGAACTGCTCCTCGACGGCCAGCGACCAGGTATGCAGCAGCGGCTTGTCCTCGGAGGCGCTGTCGAAATAGCCCGCCTGCCGATAGAACAGGATGTTGGACAGGTAGACGGTCGAGGCGATCACCGTCTTGCCGAACTCGCGGTATTCGAAGGGAAGCAGCAGCGCCCAGCCCAGCAGCGCCGTCACCGCGATCATCGCGAAGAAGGCGGGCGCCAGCCGCCGGAACCTTCGGACGTAGAAATTGGCCAGCCAGATGCGCCCGGTCTCGCGGTATTCGCGCCAGAGGATGCCGCCGATCAGGTAGCCCGACAGGACGAAGAACACGTCCACGCCCACGAAGCCGCCCTGCAGCGGCAGGCCGAAATGGTACAGCACCACCGCCAGCACGGCGACGGCGCGCAGCCCGTCGATCTCGGGGCGGTAGGGCAGGGCGGGAAGCGCGGTCATCTGTGTCCTTCTGGCAGGGCGCGGCGGCACGCCTTGTTTCTACACGGCACGTCCCTGTTGCCATAGGCGTCGCGATGGCGCATTTCAGGGCGCGACTGTGGCGATTTGCGGGCCGGGGGCGGGACAGGTGGACGAAATCGGAATTTCCGCCGAGGTGCCGGACTGGTCGCGCGAGCGGATCGAGCGCTTCTGGGATCCGGGCAAGAAGATGATCCGCGCCGTGCGCCGCTACCAGGCGGCGCGGGCCCGGGGCGGGATGTTCGGCCGGCTGGCCGCGCGCTACTGGGTGCTCAACCACCTGTGGTGGTCGACGATCTGCCAGAGCGAGCTGCACCTGACCACGAAGATCGGCGGCGGGCTGCGGCTGACCCATCCCACCGGGATCATCATCCACCCCGAGGCGGTGATCGGCGTGAACTGCATGATCTTCCACCAGGTGACCCTGGCCGGGCCGGTGGTGCTGGGCGGCCATGTCGATATCGGCGCGGGCGCCAAGCTGATCGGCCCGCTGAAGGTGGGCGATCACGCGGTGATCGGGGCCAATGCGGTGGTCACGCAGGATGTGCCGGCCGGGGCAACCATGGCAGGCGTGCCGGCCCGGGTGATCTCACGCCGCACGGTCTGACTGGGGCGCTGGCTTACGCGAAGAGGTCGAGCCCCGTCAGCGGCCGTCCCGCCTGCACCGCGGCGTAGACCTGCGCCACCTGCCGCGCCTTGCGCTGCCACGTGAAATGGCGCTGCACCCTGTCCCGCGCTGCGGCGGCCATGCCGGGCAGGTGCGTCGGATCCGCGACCAGTTTCTCCAGCGCCGAACGGAAGCCCGCGATGATCTCCTCCCGCGGGCCGCAGGGCACCTTGAGCCCGGTCTCCGCGGTCACCAGCTCGCCCGGCCCGGCATAATCGACGATCAGCGGCACCACGCCCAGCGCCATCGCCTCGAGCACGACACCGCCGCCGAATTCCCGGATCGAGGGGAAGGAGAGCAGGTGGCAGCGCGCCAGCACATCCTGCACCGCCTCGTGTGCCTGCCAGCCGTGGAAAGTGACGCCGGGCAGCCCGGCCGCCTGCGCCTCGAGCTGCGGGCGCATGGGCCCGTCACCGATGATGTCGAGCGTCAGGCGCCCGTCGGCCAGCAGCGGCGCGGCGGCCTCCAGCAGCATGTCGGGCCCCTTGTAGGGCACCAGCCGCCCGACAAAGGCGGCGCGCAGTCCCGCGCCGGGCGTGGCGACCCGGTTGAACCGCGCGGGGTCGATGCCGTTCTCGGGCAGCCAGACCACCTTGTCCTGCACGGCGCGCGGCATCTCGGAAGCGGTGTGGCGCGAGCCGGCGAGGATCGCCGCGGCCTGCCGCAGCGTGGCCCCGCGCCCGGGCAAGAGCTTGTAGGCCGCGCGCACATGGCTCAGCCATTCCTTCTCGGCCCGGCGCTCGGCCTCGAAGCCCGCGGGCCAGGGCACGCCGCCATTCAGTGGCCCGAGGATGAAGGGCACGCCGGCCCGCGCACAGCGCGCCGCCAGCAGCGACGAGATCGTCGGCGAGAGCGGCGTGATCCGGTGCACGATGTCGAAATCCCGGATGCGCGGGCCGAAAATGCGCCAGACCAGCCGCTCGAACCAGGGATAGCTGAGCGCATTGACCGCCTGCACCATGGTCCAGCCCTTGCCCTCGCCCATGCGCAGGCGCTCGGCCAGCTTCCACATGGGCCGAGCCAGCCGCTCGGAATCGATGGCGGTGAAATCCTGCCCCTCGACCATGCCGGCGCGCAGGAAGGCGTCGCGGTTGCGCACCTGCGTGACGATATGGACCTCTGCCACCTCGCGCAGGGCAGTGGCCAGCGACCAGCCGACCAGCGGCACGCTGACCCATTCGGGATTGGCGGCCTCGGCGATCGCCAGCACGCGCGGGCGGCTTACATGATCGATTTCCATTGCAACCCTTCTAGCCGTGCGCTGCGCAGGCGCAGCCTTTCGGCGCGCAGCTTCTCGGCATAGCCCGTCAATGCGCCCACGATCAGCCATGTCAGCGGCGTCAGCGTGGCGTTGGGGATCATGTCGGTGACGTTGATCGCCAGCATCAGGCAGAGCGGCCCGACCAGTGGCGAGACACGGCCGCGCTCGCTGGCCATGACCTCGCGCCCGATCAGCAGCAGCGGCAGGATCAGCAGCCCGAACTCGGCCACGAAACCGACCCAGCCATAGACACCGATCACGATGATCCAGCGCCCGTCGGTCACCGTCAGGATATTGCCCGAGACCGGGTCGAGGATGTGGTTGCGCCCCCAACTGCCCCAGCCGAAGACCGGCTTGAGATAGGCGCGCTCCAGCAGCGTGTTCTCGTTGTCGAAGCGGAATTCGAGGCTGGCGGCGCGCTGCGGGTCGATGCTGGCGGCCTGGTTCAGCAGGCGCTGCTCGGGCACAAGGTCGGCGCCCTTGAGCACCGGGTAGGCCAGCGCCAGAAGGCCGATCACCATGGCGATGCGCACCTGCATCCGCGTGCCGAGGAAGATCACCATGGGCACCAGCAGCACCGCGAATAGCAGCGCGCCCAGCGAGTTGGACAGCACCACGATGGCGCCCAGGTAGAGCCCCGCCAAGAGTAGCTTGAAGCGGCCGTCATCCAGCCGCTCGCGCCACAGCGCCCAGGCCGAGACCAGCGCCGTCATGGCGAAGAAGGCCGTCCAGAGCCCGTGATAGAGGAACACGACCGGGCGGTAGCCGCCGCCGCGGATCGACTGGCCGAACAGGTGCTGGTAATAGCCGTAGACCCACAGGTTCAGCTGCGGCGACAGGCGCATCTCGATCAGCATCAGCAGCGAGTAGACCAGCCCGCCCACCATCAGCGCGAAGAGGATCTCGCGCTGGGCCCCGCCGCTGGCCAGGTGCTTGCGGGCCAGAAGGAAGGGCAGAACCAGCAGGAACTGCCCCAGCACCAGCGCCACCGCGTCCTTGATCGTCAGGCCGGGCAGGCCGACCTGCCCGTAGAAGACGGGCTCCTCGTTGTTCAGCACGGTCAGGGCGGGCGACAGGATGAAGGTCGCCAGCAGCACCCGCCCGGCCAGCGATTGCGGCAGGTAGGATCCGCCCTGGTCGCCGAATTTCCACAGCGTCACCATGAAGGCCGCCAGCGCGGGGATATTGTGCTTGTTCAGCGGCGGCATCAGCGGCAGGTCGAAGACCGCGGGGCTTTCGGGCAGGAAGAGATAGCCCAGCATCAGCCCCCAGATCAGCGCGCGATCCGCCCGCAGCCGCCCGAACAGCGCCACGATGACGATCGGCCAGATGGCCAGCGCGAGAAAGGCGATCGGATTGGGCATGGTCCCCGGGTCAGCCAGAACAGGCGGGCCCGCCTGTCCGGTGGCAGGGGAACCCGTGCGCATCTGATAGCAGCGGCATCGGGCAAAGTCGCGACCGCAATGCAGCAAAACCGTGAAGGCGTCGGGCCCCGGGGCCCGGGATGGATCGTCGCGCGAGATCCCACAAAGCGCCCCAAAGCCGCCGCATCTGCCCTATAGTCCGGGCGTGGCCGGGGACAGACCCGGGCTGGCCCGATTCCGCGACCCGAAAGGATGCGACCGTGACATTGCCCCGGCTCAGGATCGCCTATCTGTGCGACCACTCGCCGTTGGACCGCAACATGTATTCCGGCGGCAATGCCCGGATCCACGACGCGCTGCAGGAACATGTGGGCGACGTGACCATCCTGTCGCAGGGCTGGTCCGCGGCCGAGCCGCTACGCCGGCTGATCATGGCCGCGCCGGACCGCGTGACGATGCGGCTGCGCTGGCGCGCGCATCTGGCACTGCGCAGGGTCATCGCAAGCGGGATCGAGCGCGAACTGCGCGCCAATCCGGCGGACATGCTCTTTGGCGCCTATGCGTTTCACACGCTGGCCGGGCTGCGCGTGCCGCCGGGCATGATTACGGCCTTCACCTCGGATGCGACGCCCACGGTCTACCGCCTGTCCGAGATCGGGCAGGCCTATCGCCGGGTCTTTCCGCTTGGCCGGCTGCTGGACGACTGGGTCGAGCGGCAGGAACGCGCGGCCTTCCGCTCGGTGGACCTGCTGCTCTGGCCCTCGCGCTGGCTGTGGCACGAGACGCAGACACGCTATGACCTGGATCCTGACCGCTGCCACCTGGTGCCCTGGGGCGCGAACATCCCCATGCCGCCGCCCCCGGCGCCGCGCGCCGTGTCACCCGGTGCGCCAATCGAGCTGCTGGTGATCGGGCGGGACTGGTTCGCCAAGGGCGGGCCGGTCGCCTTCGACACGATGCAGCAGCTGCGCGCCGCGGGGCTGGATGCGCGGCTGACGGTCATCGGCTGCGTGCCGCCGGAGTTCCACCGCTCGGCGCAGGTGACGGTGCATCCGCAACTGAACAAATCCGTGCCCGAAGAGCTGGCCACCTTCGAGGCGGCGCTGGCCCGGGCGCATTTCCTCGTCCAGCCCTCGGTGGAATCCTACGGTTTCGCCTTTTGCGAGGCCTCGGCCCATGGCCTGCCGTCGCTCTGCCTCGAAGTGGGCGGCGTTCCGGTCTGGGACGGGCAGAACGGCCATGCCCTGCCGCTGGGCAGCGATGCGGCCGCCTTCGCCCGGCTGATCCGCAGCTATATCGACGACCCCGCGCGCTATGTCGCGCTCTGCCGGTCGGCGCGGGATCTCTACGAGGCGCGGCTCAACTGGGACGCCTGGGGCCGCCGCGTGGCCGAACTGGTGGCCGAGCGGCGCCGCGCGGTTTGAGCGCTAGCGCAGCCAGACCCGGGCATAGGGCGGCAGCGCGATCGCGCCGTCGCTGGTGCGCACCGGCTGGTCGGACAGGATGTCGTGCAACTCGACCGCGCCCTGCTGCAGGGCCCAGGCCGCGGGCAGGGCAGTCCATGTCTCGGTGAAGTTGAACACGCAGACAAGGCTGCCCGTGGGCGTGCGCCGGGCAAAGGTGAACAGCGCCGGGCTGCCGCTGCGCAGCACTTCGGTCGGGTTGGCGCCATGCAAGGCGGGGGTCGCCGCACGGCGGTGCAGGATGTGGCGCAGCCCCGCCAAGACGCGGCCCTGCGGGCTGACCGGCTGGGCCTCGGCCTCGGCGGCGCGGTCCCAGTCCATGATCGGGCGGTGCAGCCAGCGGCTGTCATGTGCGTGCGGCGGGTAGTCGACATAGCCGTAATCGTTCAGCATGGCGATCTCGTCGCCCATGTAGACCAGCGGGATGCCACCATAGCTGGCGATCAGCGCATGGCCCATCAGCAGCCGGTCGATGGCGCGGTCGACGCGCTCGTCGCTGGCCTCGTCCAATGCGCGTTCCAGTCCCGCCAGCGAGGCGCAGGTGCCGCTGATGCGCTTGTCGCCCGTCTCGGGATTGTACTGGAACAGCTGCCCGCGCGAGAAGGAGCCGGGGAAGATCCCCTCGTAGAAATCCGACAGGAAGCCGCGATGCAGGGCTCCGGACATGCCCACCGCCGCGGCATCCTCGTCGGTCACCGCCCAGCCGATATCGTCATGGCAGCGCAGGTAGGTGGCATAGGTGGCGTTGGTCAGCGTGGCGGGGAAATGGGTGCCCATCACATGGGTCATCAGCTGGGTGTCGCGCGAGGCCAGCGCCGACCAGATCTGCACCATGAGCGAGTTGTGATAGGCAAGGTTGCCCTCTTTCCCGTCATGCCGGCCGCGGCCCAGATAGGGCAGCATCTCCTCGGGGCCGACGATCGCCTCCTCGAGATGGATCACTGCGGGCGCGACGATGCGGCAGGCGGCGCGCAGGGCCTGCAGGATCATGTGGCATTCCGGCTCGGACTGGCAGCGCGTGCCCATGCGCTTCCACATGAAGGCCACCGCGTCCAGCCGCAGCACCTCGACCCCGGTATTGGCGAGGAACAGCATCACCTTGGCCATCTCGAGGAAAACCTGCGGGTTGGCCCAGTTCAGGTCCCACTGGTGTTCGTTGAACGTGGTCCAGACCCAGGCCTGCATGTCCTCGTACCAGGTGAAATTGCCCGGCGCGTTGTCGGGGAAGATCTCGACCAGCGTCTCTTCGTACTGTTTCGGCAAGGTGTCGTCGTCGAAGACGAGATACATGTCGCGGTGCTTTGCATCGCCCTTGCGCGCCTTCCTGGCCCAGGCATGTTCCTTGGCGGTGTGGTTCAGCACGAAGTCGATGCAGACGCTGATGCCCGCCGCGCGACAGGCGCGGGTGGTGGCGAGGAAATCCTCCATCGTGCCGAAATCGGGATTGATGGCGCGGTAATCCATCACCGAGTAGCCGCCGTCATTGTCGCCCTTGCGCGGCTTCAGGCAGGGCATGAAATGCACGTAGGAAATGCCGAGGTCCTTGAGATAGGGCAGCTTGTCCTGCACCCCCTTCAGGTCTCCGGCGAAGCGGTCGATATAGAAGGCATAGCCGTTCATGTCGGCGCGCTGGAACCAGTCGGGTTCGAGGTCGCGGCGCATGTCCAGCGCCTTGAGCTCGGGATCGCGCTCGCGCCAGGCCTTGCGCATCGCCTTTTCCAGCGCCTTGCAGAAATCGCCATAGCCCGGATGGCCGCCATAGAGCGCCTCAAGCATGTCCCACAGGTCGGCGTGGCTGCGCGCGTGGCGCATGTCGAAGATCTGGTCGTCGGTCAGGGCGGCGGGGGCGGATTTGGGCATGGGCGCGGCACGTGCTTTCGATGGTCCGGTCAGAAGTGGCATCCACCCTGCGGCATGGTCCGGCAGCGCGCAATCGGGATGTGGAATCTGGACCTAACTTGGCGGTAGAACTGGCCCTATCGGCCCCCGCGGCCAGCGGATAGGTTGCCGCGCAACGCCGGCCGCGGGGCCGGAGCCGCCGCTTGGAGACCAGCCATGAAAATGACCACCGAAGAAGCCTTTGTGAAAGTGTTGCAGCGCCACGGGATCGAGCATGCCTTCGGCATCATCGGCTCGGCCTTCATGCCGATCTCGGACCTGTTCCCCCGCGCCGGCATCACCTTCTGGGACTGCGCGCACGAGGGCTCGGGCGGGATGATGGCCGATGGCTACACCCGCGCCAGCGGCAGGATGAGCATGATGATCGCCCAGAACGGCCCCGGCATCACCAATTTCGTCACCGCGGTGAAGACCGCTTACTGGAACCACACCCCGCTGCTGCTGGTCACGCCGCAGGCGGCCAACAAGACCATCGGGCAGGGTGGCTTCCAGGAGGTCGAGCAGATGGCGCTGTTCCGCGACATGGTGGCCTACCAGGAAGAGGTGCGCGACCCCTCGCGCATCCCCGAGGTGCTGACCCGCGTGATCGCCAAGGCCAAGCAGGCCAGCGGACCGGCGCAGATCAACATGCCGCGCGATTTCTGGACCCAGGTGATCGATGTCGAGATCCCCGAGCCGATCGAGTTCGAACGCTCCCCGGGCGGCGAGGGCTCGGTGGCAAAGGCCGCGCGCCTGCTCTCCGAAGCGAAATCGCCGGTCATCCTGAACGGGGCGGGCGTGGTGCTGGCCGAGGGCGGCATCGCCGCGTCGATGGCGCTGGCCGAGCGGCTGGAGGCGCCGGTCTGCGTCGGCTACCAGCACAATGACGCCTTCCCGGGCTCGCATCCGCTCTTTGCCGGGCCGCTGGGCTACAATGGTTCCAAGGCGGCGATGGAGCTGATCCGCGATGCGGACGTGGTGCTGGCGCTGGGCACGCGGCTGAACCCGTTCTCGACCCTGCCGGGCTATGGCATGGAATACTGGCCGTCCGACGCCAAGGTGATCCAGGTCGACATCAATCCCGACCGGATCGGGCTGACCAAGAAGATCTCGGTCGGGATCGTGGGTGACGCGGCCAAGGTGGCGCATGGCATCCTCGGGCAGCTGTCGGAGGAGGCGGGCGATGCCGGCCGCGACGCTCGGCGCGCGAAGATCGCCGAGACCAAGTCGCGCTGGGCGCAGGCGCTGACCTCGATGGACCACGAGGACGACGACCCGGGCACCACCTGGAACGAACGCGCCCGCGCCGACAAGCCCGACTGGATGAGCCCGCGCATGGCGTGGCGCGCGATCCAGCAGGCGCTCCCGCGCGAGGCGATCATCAGCAGCGATATCGGCAACAACTGCGCCATCGGCAACGCCTACCCCTCGTTCGAAGCAGGGCGCAAATACCTGGCGCCGGGCCTGTTCGGACCCTGCGGCTATGGCCTGCCGGCGATCATCGGCGCCAAGATCGGCTGCCCGGACGTGCCCGTGGTGGGCTTTGCCGGCGACGGCGCCTTCGGCATCGCGGTGACCGAGCTGACTGCCATCGGCCGCCCTGAATGGCCCGCGATCACCCAGATCGTCTTCCGCAACTACCAGTGGGGCGCCGAGAAGCGGAACTCCACCCTGTGGTATGATGACAATTTCGTCGGCACCGAGCTGGACGAGCAGGTCAGCTATGCGGCCATCGCGCAGGCCTGCGGCCTGAAGGGCGTCGTCGCGCGGACCATGGACGAGCTGAGCCAGGCACTGGACCAGGCGATCAAGGACCAGATGTCCGGCACCACCACGCTGATCGAGGCGCTGATCAATCAGGAGTTGGGCGAGCCCTTCCGCCGCGACGCCATGAAGAAGCCCAACGTGGTGGCCGGGATCGACCCCGCTGACATGCGCCCGCAGACGGCCTGACGCGTGCTGCGGACCGAAGAGCTGAAGGCGTACGGCGCGCGCGCCCGGGCGCTGATGCCCGGGGTGCTGGTCTCGGTGCTGGTGGCCCTGGCCGCGCAGTTCGTGGCCGAGCACTATGCCGCGCCGGCCATGCTGATGGCGCTGCTCTTCGGGATCGCGCTGAACTTCCTCAGCGAGCCGGGCCCCACCGTGGACGGCATCGCCTTCACCGCGCGCACCGTGCTGCGCATCGGCGTGGCCATGCTGGGCGCGCGGATCAGCGTCGATCTCTTCCTGTCGCTGGGCTGGGGGCTGATCGCGCTGCTGGTCTTCGGCACCGCGGCGACGATCCTCTTCGGGCTGGCCTTCGCCCGGGTCTTCGGGCGCGGGCCGCGCTTTGCCGTGCTGACCGCCGGCGCGGTGGCGATCTGCGGCGCCTCGGCCGCCATGGCCATTGCCGCCGTGCTGCCCCGCGACGACCGGTCGGAGCGCAACCTGCTGTTCACCGTGCTGGGCGTCACGCTGCTGTCGACCATCGCGATGATCCTCTACCCGATCCTGACCAACGCGCTGGGCTTCGACGACCGGGTGGCGGGGATCTTCATCGGGGCCACGGTGCATGACGTGGCGCAGGTGGTCGGCGCGGGCTTTTCCATCTCCGAGGAGGCGGGAGAGACCTCGACCCTCGTCAAGCTGATCCGGGTGTCGCTGCTGGGCCCGGTCGTGGTGCTGATCACCCTGGCCTGGCGCAACACGGCGACCGGGGATCGCGGCGACGCGCCCCCGGCGATCCCCGGTTTCCTCGTCGGTTTCCTGGTCTTCGCGGGGCTCAACTCGGCCGGGCTCATCCCCGACTGGCTGGGCGCGGTGCTGGCGCGCGCCTCGGGCTGGGCGCTGCTGGCCGCCATCGCCGCGGTGGGCATGAAGACCGACCTGCGCAAGGTGCTGCAGGTGGGCGGCGGCGCCATCGCGCTGATCGTGGGCGAGACGCTGTTTCTTGCCGCGCTGGTGCTGGGCGGGCTCTACGTGCTGGGCATCGCCGGCTAGCCCATCTGCACGCCCTTGTGGGTCGCGCTGGCCTGCAGGGTCCGGTGCGGGGCAAGGCTTTCGGGCAGTTCCGTGATCCCAAGGCCGGGGCGATCGGGCAGGATCAGCCTGTTCTGTGCCGTGCCGTCAGGAAACGGGTCGAAGGCCACGCGCAGCGGGTTGGGGTTCACATCCACCTCCAGCAGGCCGGGCCCGCCCGTGGCGGCCAGAAGTGCGGCCGAGGCCAGGAGCCCGATCCCGCCGCCAAGGTAATGCGGGCAATAGGTCAGGCCCCGGTCCAGCGCCGCGCGGGCCACCGGCCCACAGCCGGTCAGCCCGCCCCATTTCACGATATCCGGCTGCAGCACGCCGAACAGGCCCGAGGCGATGGCCGCGTCGAACCCGTCTCTGCCGGCGATGTTCTCGCCCCCGGCCAGCGGCGCGCGCGAGGCTGCGGCGACACGGGCCCAGTCCCCGGGCGGGGCATCGGCGGGGATCGGCTCCTCGATCCAGCCCGGGGGCGCTTCGCCCACGGCCTCGGCAAAGCGGATCGCCTGCGGCACGTCCCAACCCTGGTTGGCATCGGTAAAGAGCCGCTCGCCCGCGGCCAGCCCGTCGACAAGGCTCAGCGTGGCGCGGATATCGGCGGGCAGGTCGAACCCGACCTTGATCTTGAACGCATCATGCCCGGCCGCGCGGCAGGCCGCGATCGTGTCCGCCGCACCGCGCACATGGATGCCGCTGGCATAGGTCGGTACGCTGTCCGGGGCATCAGGGTTCAGGAAGCGCGCGAGGCCCAGCCCTGCGCGCCGCGCCAGCAGGTCGTGAAAGGCGATGTCCAGCCCGGCGATCACTTGGTCGAACGGGCCCCATTCACGGCCTTGCAGCGCGCGGATGCGGGTGCGGGCGGTGAGGTCGTGGAACGGCGCGTGGCGATCAGCAAAGCGCTGGCCGATCAGCAGGTCGGCGAGGTCCAGCACCAGCAGCCGCGCGCGATGCTCGGCCCCGGCGGCGGGCCAGTTGGCAAAGACCTCGCCCCAGCCGAAGGCGCCCTCGTCATCCTCCAGCCGGACAAAGACGGCGGGCCGGTCGCGCATAGCGCCGAAGGAGGTCTCGACCGCGCGGTCGAGCGGGACGCGAAAGACCTGCGCCTCGATCCGGGCCAATGGCCTGATGTCGGGATCCTGCATCCCCTTCCCCCGTGTTTCGGGCGGCTTCGCCCCGGTTTCGACAGGGTAAAACCAAGAAAAAGTCGATCACAAGAAAAAAATCGTCGACGATTTTGGTATGACCAGATATCCAGATGACAGGAGAGGGCACGAATCAGGGAGGATGACATGACAGGCAATCGGCCGCAGATCCGGGCGACAGCGCCCGCATGACCCTTCCTCCCGACATCCTGCTGATCACCACCGACCAGCATCGCGGCGACTGCATCGGCGGCGCCGGGCGGCGCATCCGTACGCCCAATGTCCAGCGCATTGCCGATCGCGGCGCGCGCTTCGACACCTGCATCACGCCGCATCCCATGTGCCAGGCGGCGCGGGCCTCGATCCTGACGGGCAAGCTGCCCTACAGCCACGGTGTGCGCGACAATGGTCGCAACCTCGACCCCGCGCTGGCCGAGGACGGGCTGGGCGGGCTGTTCGGCCGGGCGGGCTATGACACGCGCTTCATCGGCAAGGCGCACCTGTCCACGCATGAGACCTTTGCCCCGACCGGGCAGCCGGAATGCTATGGCTCGGTGGCCGATTACCCGGACACGTGGGACGGCCCCTATATGGGGTTCGACAAGGTCGCGCTGACCCTGCGCCCACACCACCATTGCGGCTGGAAGGATCGTCCCTACACGCTGCATTACGAGAATTTCCTCGACCGGGACGGGCAGGGCGGGGCGCGTTGGGCGCAGGCCAAGCAGGCCGTGGCGCCGCTGACGACCGACAAGCAGGTCTGGCGCTCGGCGCTGGGGGACGAATGGATGTCGACCGCCTGGGTCGGTGACCGCACGGTCGAGATGCTGGACGAGGACCGCGAGGCGCCGCTGATGGCCTGGGTCTCCTTCCCCGATCCGCACCCGCCCTTCCTGGCCGCGGCGCCGTGGTCGACGCTGTATGATCCGGCCGAGGTCGACCTGCCGCCGCACCGGGTGCCGGATCTGGACCGCCGGCCCTGGTGGCACCGGGCCTTTCTCGAAAGCCCCGTGCGACGCAACCAGAAACGCGTGCATGCCGATGACCAGCCCTTCTGGGGCTATGACGGCGCGCCCGAGGATGACGCGCTGCGTGACATCATCGCGGTCTATTACGGCATGATCGCCGCCATCGACTTTCAGCTGGGCCGCATCCTCGATCGGCTCGAGGCGGCGGGGCGGCTGGAGACCACCATCGTGATCTTCACCTCGGACCATGGCGAGTGGCTGGGCGATCACGGGCTGCTGCTGAAGGGGCCGATGCTCTATGACGGGCTGCTGCGCGTGCCGCTGGTCATGTCGGGGCCGGGGATCGCGCCGGGCCGGTACGACCAGCCGGTCTCGACGCTGGACCTGCGCGCCACGCTGGCCGAACTCTGCGGGCTGGACGCTGCGCCCGATGACGGGGCATCGCTCACTGATGTGATGCAGGGGGCCGCGCGCCACGTGGCCCATGACGAATGGGAGGTCGATGCGACCCGCAGCGGCGTCGACCTTGACCTGCGCACCGTGCGCTCGGCCACGCACCGGCTGTCGGTCGACCTGAAGAGCGGCGCGGGCGAGCTCTATGACCTCGCCGCCGACCCGCACGAGATGACCAACCTCTGGGACGATGCCGCGGCGGCACCGACGCGCGACGCGCTCTGCGCCGAGATCGCCGAGACCCGTCCGGGAATGATACCGGCCGCGCCGCGCGTGGGCTGGCACTGAAGAAGGGAAAGACATGTCCAAGATCACCGCAATCGAACCGCTGCTGGCGCGGGTCGGCATCCGCAACCAGCTGCTGGTCAAGGTGAGCACCGATGACGGGCGGGTCGGCTGGGGCGAATCCGGCCTGTCGGCGCGCGAGGACGCCGTCGCCGCAACGATCCACCATTTCGCGGACTTCCTTGTGGGCAAGGACAGCAACCAGATCGGCCGCATCTGGCAGGAAAGCTATCGCAGCCAGTATTTCGAGGGCGGGCGCGTGCTGACCGCGGCCATGTCGGCCATCGACATCGCGCTCTATGACATCCTGGGCAAGCGGCTGGGCGTGCCGGTCTACCAGCTGCTGGGCGGCAAGCAGCGCGACGAGATCCCGACCTTTCCCAGCGCGCAATCGACCGATCTGGACGAGCTGATCTCAAAGGCGCGGGTGCTGGTCGATGCCGGCTGGGACTGCCTGCGCATCTATACCGGCGAGTTCAACGGCAACGGTGTCTTCGACCCGCGCCGCAACCTCAACCAGGCCACCAAAGAGCTGATCGCCCTGCGCGAGGAGTTCGGGCCGGACCTCTGCCTTGGCATCGACCTGCATCACCGCCTGTCGATCGCCGAGACTGCGGATTTCTGCAACCGTCTGCCCGCCGGCACGCTGGACTTCCTTGAAGAGCCGATCCGCTGCGAGACGCCCGAGGCCTATCGTACCCTGCGCGCCATGACCAACATCCCCTTCGCCGTGGGCGAGGAGTTCGCGTCGAAATGGCAGGCCGCACCCTATATCGAGCAGGGCCTGACGCAGTACATGCGGCTGGACATCTGCAATATCGGCGGCTTCACCGAGGCGATGAAGGTCGCGGGCTGGTGCGAGCGGCACTACGTCGACCTGATGCCCCACAACCCGCTGGGGCCGGTCTGCACCGCCGCTACGATCCACATGGCTGCCGCGGTGCCGAATTTCAGCTGGGCCGAGACCCGGCAGAGCCCGGTGGAGACCCTGGGCTTCCACGATCCCGAACTGTTCCCGGTCCAGGTCGAGCTCGAGGGCATCACCTACAAGGTGCCCGACCGTCCCGGCCTTGGCGTCGAGGTCGACGAGGAGAAGATCCGCGCCACGACGCCCGAACATGTCGAGCCGCCCCACCTGTGGCGCCCCGACGGGTCGGTCACCAACTGGTGAGCCCAATCACTCAGCAAGGAGGAGGAGACTTATGCTGTTGACGAGGAAATGGACGACGATGGCCAGTGCCATCGCGATGGCGGTGGCCGCCCAGGCCCACGCCTTCGAGGAGGGCCCGCAACTGGCCGAGCAGGTCGCCGCGGGCGAGCTGCCCCCGGTCGAGGAGCGCCTGCCGGCCGAGCCGCTGGTCATGGACACGATCGAGGGGCCGGGGGAATATGGCGGCACGTTGCGCCGCGCCATCCTCGGCGGTGGCGACCAGCACAACATGGTACGCACCATCGGCAGCGACAACATCGTGCGCTGGTCCCCGGACTGGACCGAGGTCCGTCCCAACATCGCCAAGTCGTGGGAGGTGTCCGAGGATGCCTCGACCTTCACCTTCCACCTGCGCGAGGGCATGAAATGGTCGGACGGCGCGCCGTTCAGCGCCGACGACATCCTGTTCTGGTACGAGGACATCTTCACCAATCCCGACCTGACGCCCAACAAGGACGCGACCTTCGTCGGCCCGGCCGGCCCGGTCACCGTCACCAAGATCGACGACTATACGGTCGAGTTCGATTTCGGCGCGCCCAACGGGCTGTTCCTGCAGGGGCTGGCCTACGGGTTCGGCTATCACGCCACGGCCTATCCCAAGCATTACCTCAGCCAGTTCATGCCCAAGTACAATGACGATGTGCAGGCGCTGGTCGAGGAAGAGCCGGCGGCGGGCGACTGGATCCAGCTGTTCAACCTCAAGGCCGGGCCGATGGACACGCCACTGTTCTGGCAGAACCCCGACCGCCCGACGCTGCATGCCTGGCACCTGACCAATGCCTATGGCGCCACCGACCGGGTCGAGGCGGTACGCAACCCCTACTACTACAAGGTGGACAGCGAGGGACAGCAACTCCCCTATATCGACCGCATCACCTATGACCAGGTCGAAGATGTCGAGACCATCCTGCTCAAGGCCTTCAACGGCGAGATCGACTACATGCTGCGCCATATCGGCCGGCCGTCCAACAAGGCGGCGCTGACCGACAACATGGAGCGCGGCAAGTACCGCTTCTTCGACGTGGGCGACCTGCCGGGCAACAGCATGATCCCGATGATGAACCTCAACCACACCGACCCGGTGAAGCGCGAGGTGATCCAGAACAAGGATTTCCGCATCGGTGTCAGCCACGCCATGAACCGGCAGGAAATCATCGACCTGCTCTATTTCGGGGCGGGCGAGCCGGCGCAGGTCTCGCCACGCCGCAGCAGCACCTTCTACCGCGAGGAGTACCAGAAGCAGTATACCGAGTACGACCCGGAGCTGGCCAACGAGTATCTCGACAAGGTGTTGCCCGAGAAGGATGACGAGGGCTATCGCCTGGGACCGGACGGCGAGCGGTTCACGCTGATCTTCCTGGTCGCGGACGTGTTCGGCATGCAGTATCCCGACGCGATGGAGCTGATCCAGGGCTATGCCCGCGACGTGGGTCTCGACTTCCAGATCCGCGCCACCGACCGGTCGCGCCTGATCGAGCTGCACACCTCGAACAATTTCGACGCCTACCTGTGGAACTGTTCGGGTGGCCAGGCCGACATCTACACCTCGCCCATGTGCTACATGCCGATGATCTCGAACTCGGTCAGCTGGGCGCGGGAATGGGCGGCCTGGAACCTCGACCCGACCACGGGCGAAGAACCGCCGCAGGCCGTCAAGGACATCTTCGACAAGTACAAGGAGATCCGCGCTGCCGCGACGCCGGAGCGGCAGGAAGAGCTGATGTTCGAGATGCTGGACATGCAGGCCGAGCAGTTCTTCACCGTGGGGATGATCCATACCGACCCGGTGTTCGGGATCGCGCGCAACAACGTGCGCAACGTGCCGGACCCGCTACCGATCAGCGGCCAGCTCTGGTTCCCGGCCCCCTACACCGCGCAGATGTACTTCGAGGGTGGTGAAAACCTGCCCTGATCCGAAGTACCCTTGCGGGCGCCCGCTTGTCCTCCCGGCGGGCGCCCCGACCTGACAGAAACGGAGCAGTCATGGGTGCCTTCATCCTGCGGCGGGTTCTCTACATGATCCCGACCGTCTTCCTGGTCTCCATCGTGACCTTCATCATCATCCAGCTGCCGCCGGGCGACTACCTGGATGCGCTGGCCGCCGAGATGGGCGAGGCGGGTGTCGACAACACCGCCGTGATCGAACAGCTGCGCGAGCAGTACGGGCTGGGTCAGCCCATGTACCTGCAATACTGGAAATGGATGACCGGCATCCTGTTCGAGGGCGATTTCGGCATCTCCTTCGAGAAGAACCTGCCCGTCACTGACGTGATCTGGGACCGGCTGGGCTGGACCTTCGCGATCTCGATCCTGACACTGCTGTTCATCTGGATCGTCGCGCTGCCCATCGGCATCTACTCGGCCGTGCGCAAGTACTCGGTGGGCGACTACGTGGCGACCTTCTTCGGCTTTGTCGGGCTGGCCGTGCCGAACTTCCTGCTGGCGCTGCTGATGATGTACGTGGCCTTCAAGTATTTCGGCCAGTCGGTCGGCGGGCTCGTCAGCCCCGAATACCTGAACGCGCCGTGGAGCTGGGCCAAGTTCGTCGACCTGCTGAAACATATCTGGATGCCGGTCTTCGTGGTGGGCACCTCGGGCGCGGCGGCGCTGATCCGCATCATGCGCGCCAACCTGCTGGACGAGCTCTACCGCCCCTATGTCGTCACCGCCCGTGCCAAGGGCATGTCGGAATTCCAGCTGCTGATGCGCTATCCCGTGCGCGTGGCGCTGAACCCGTTCATCTCGACCATCGGTTGGATCCTGCCGACGCTTGTGTCAGGCGAGATCATCGTCGCCGTGGTGATGAACCTGCCCACGACCGGGCCGCTGCTGCTGCGCGCGCTTCTGGTGCAGGACATGTACCTGGCCGGCTCGCTCATCCTGATCGTCAGCCTGCTGACCGTGATCGGCACGCTGCTGTCGGACGTCCTGCTTGCCTGGATCGACCCGAGGATACGCTACCAATGACCGCCATCGATTCCGCAGCCGAGGTCCAGGTGGCCGAGGCCCCGAACACGCCGGCCCTGCTGGGCCCCTGGGCCCTGATGTGGCGCCAGTTCCGTCGCCACAAGGTGGCCTATGTCAGCCTCTATCTCGTCGGCTTCATCTATTTCGTCGCCCTGTTCGGCGAGTTCCTGGCCCCGGCCGACCACCTCGAAACCAACACCCGTGCGCCCTTCGCACCGCCGCAGGGCATCCATCTCTTCACCGAGGACGAGGAGGGCGGCCGGCAGTTCCAGCTGCACGCCTACGGGCTGAAGATGGAGATCGACCGCGAGGCGATGCGCCGCCATTTCGTCGAGGACCCCGAGAAGATCATTCCGCTGGGCTTCTTCGTGAAGGGCCACGAGTACCGGCTGCTCTGGCTGATCCCGACGGACCGGCATTTCTTCGGCCCGAAGGATCCGGACCAGACCGTCTATTTCTGGGGCGCCGACCGGCTGGGGCGCGACATTCTCAGCCGCATCATCATGGGCACGCGCATCTCGATGTCGATCGGCCTTGTCGGCGTGGCCGTGTCGCTGGTGGTGGGCATCGCGCTGGGCGGCATGTCGGGCTATTACGGCGGCTGGATCGACACGCTGATCCAGCGCCTGATCGAATTCCTGCGCTCCATCCCGACCATCCCGCTCTGGATGGGACTGGCCGCGGCGATCCCGCTCGACTGGCCGCCGCTGCGCACCTATTTCGTCGTCACGCTGATCGTGTCGATGATCGGCTGGACGACGCTGGCGCGCGAGGTGCGCGGCAAGTTCCTGTCGCTCCGGCGCGAGGATTTCGTGATCGCCGCGCGGCTCGACGGGCTGTCGGACTGGGAGATCATCCGCAAGCACCTGGTGCCCAGCTTTGCCAGCCACATCATCGCCTCGCTCACGCTGGCCGTGCCGCTGATGATCCTGGCCGAGACCTCGCTGTCCTTCCTAGGGATCGGGTTGCAGCCGCCCATCGTGTCCTGGGGCACGCTGCTGAAGGAGGCGCAGAACATCCGCACCATCATCGAGGCGCCCTGGCTGCTGATCGCCCCGGGCATTACCATCGTGGTCGCTGTCCTCGCCCTCAACTTCCTCGGAGACGGCCTTCGCGATGCCGCAGACCCCTATGCAAACTGATCCCAACACCCCGATGATCGAGATCCGCGGTCTCAAGACGCATTTTTTCACCGATGACGGGCTGGTCAAGGCGGTCGAGGGGGTCGATCTGGACATCCATCCCGACCGCACCCTCTGCCTGCTGGGCGAGTCGGGCTGCGGCAAGTCGATCCTGGCCCGTTCCATCCTGCGCATCGTCGATGCGCCGGGCCGGATCACCGGCGGCAGCATCCTCTACCGCGCCGCCGACGGGCGCATGGTGGACCTTGCCCGGGCGCGGCCCGGCTCGCGCGAGCTGCGCGAGATCCGCGGCGGCGACATCGCGATGATCTTCCAGGAACCGATGAGCTCGCTCGGGCCTATCCAGAAGATCGGCCGCCAGATCACCGAGACGATCCGCCTGCATCGCGACGTCTCCAAGGCCGAGGCGCGCGAGGAGGCGATCGACATGCTGGCCCGCGTGGGCATCCCGCGCCCCGCCGAGCGGTTCGAGGCCTACCCGTTCGAGCTTTCGGGCGGGATGCGCCAGCGCGCCATGATCGCCATGGCGCTGTCCTGCCAGCCGCGCCTGCTGATCGCCGACGAGCCGACCACGGCGCTGGACGTGACCACGCAGGCGCAGATCCTCGACCTGATCGCCGAGCTGCGCGAGGAGTTCCGCATGGCGGTGTTGCTGATCACCCATGACCTGGGCGTGGTGGCCGAGACCGCGGATGACGTGGCGGTGATGTACATGGGCAAGATCGTCGAGAAATCAGATGTCTACGGGCTCTTCGAGGCGCCCAAGCACCCCTATACCCGCGCGCTTCTGGAATCGGTGCCGCGCATCGGCCAGATCGGGCGCGGCCGGCTGCCGGCGATCCGCGGCATGGTTCCGCACCCGCTGGCGCGGCCCTCGGGCTGTACCTTCCGCACCCGTTGCGACCACGCCATGGCCGGGCTCTGCGACCAGCGCGAGCCGCGCCTGAAACCTCAGGGCGCGGGAGAGGTCGCCTGCTTCCTGCATGACGACGAGGTGCGCCATCCCGCAAAACGCAACGCCGCCCGCCCCGGGCAGGACACGGAGAGCGCCGATGCCTGATGCCATCCTGCAGGTGCGCGACCTGACCATGACCTTCGGCGCCTCGGCCGGCGGTCTGCTGAGCAAACCCGCGCCGGGCTTCGTCGCGGTCGATACCGTCTCGTTCGACGTGCGCCGGGGCGAGACCTTCGGCATCGTGGGCGAAAGCGGCTCGGGCAAGACGACGCTGGGGCGCTGCATCATGCGCGTGCTCGACCCCTCGGGCGGCAGCATCCGCTTCCAGCCGCGCGAGGGCGACCCGGTCGAGCTGGCCGACGCGCCGCCGCCGCAGCTTCGGTCGGTCTGGCGCAAGCTGCGCATGGTCTTCCAGGACCCGCAGGCCTCGCTCAACCCGCGGCTGCGCGTGATCGACGTGGTGGGCCAGTCGCTGCAGAAATCCGAGGGGCTGAAGGGCAAGGCGCTGGCCGACCGCGTGGGCGGGCTGCTCGAGGCGGTGGGCCTGCGCCCGGAATTCATGCAGCGCTATCCCAACGCCTTCTCGGGCGGGCAGCGGCAGCGGCTGGGTATCGCCCGTGCGCTGGCCACCAATCCCGAGCTGGTGGTCGCCGACGAGGCGGTCTCGGCGCTGGACGTCTCGATCCAGGCGCAGACGCTGAACCTGCTGCAGGACCTGCAGGAGGAGTTCGCGCTGACCTACCTGTTCATCGCGCATGACCTCGCCGTGGTCGAGCATATCTGCGACCGGGTCGCGGTCATGTATCGCGGCCAGTTCGTCGAGGTGGCCGACACCGACACGCTGTTCCGCACGCCGCGCCACCCCTATACCCGCGCCCTGCTCGAGGCCGTGCCGGTGGCCGATCCGCGCAAGCGCCGCCGCGGGGCCGGCACGGCGGGCGAGCCGGTGGATACGGGCGCCACGCCGCAGGGCTGCCGGTTCAGTCCGCGCTGCCCGCATGCGACCGACCTCTGCCGCCAGACACGGCCGCCGGCCCGCAGGGTGGAGGGTGCCGACGTGCTCTGCCACTACGCGGGCGAGATCTGATCGCCAACCGGCCGGGCCGGACGGGCCCGGTCAGCCGCCCAGTGCGCGGATATGCTGCGAGATCTGCGTATACGAGCCCTGCACGTGCAGGCGGATTACCCGGTCGGCTTCGACCGGGTCGCCGGCGCGGAAGGCGGCGATCAGCGCATCATGTTCGGCCACGATGTTCTTCAGGCGCGCCCGGCTGATCGGCAGCTGCGCGGTATGCACCGACAGCGCGATGCGCAGCTTGTTCCACGTGTCGGCGGCCACGTCGTTGTAATGGAAATTGCTGATGATGGCGTGGAACTGCCCGTCGAGCTTGCGGAACGTGTAGGCGTCGGAATTGTCGAGGACGCGGATCTGATCCTGCACGGCGGCCAGTTCCTCGATCACCGCCGGGTCGGCATTCTCGGCGAACCAGCTGACGAAATAGGGAGACAGCAGCTGCAGCACCTCGAAGGTGTTCTGGATTGTGCTGGCATTGGCCCGCCGCACCGTCGCGCCGCGGTTCTGGTGGATGTCGACAAAGCCCTCGCCCTGCATCTGGCGCAGCGCCTCGCGCACCGGGCTGGCACTGACCCCGAACCGCGCCGCCAGCTCCGAGATCTTGAGCCGCTGCCCGCCGACCAGCTTTCCGCGCGAGATATCGTCGAGGATCGCCTCGTAAAGCGATTCCGATTGCGGTTCCTGGTCCTGAAGCTGCACGGGCGCCCTCCCTGCCTACGGATGCCCGATCCTACCCGCTCCGCCCCGACAGGCCAAGCAGCTATCGCTCAATATGTGCGTTTCGGCGACCAATTCGGCTCGATTATCGATTATTTTTGATGGCGCAAATTGACCGGCGCTCAAAACAGCTCCGAAAGGCGCCGACCGCCCTCAGAACTGGGTGACCGTGGCGATCACGGCGCTGACGGTCAGGATGCTGGCCACGGTCGAGATCAGGATCGAGGCGGAGACGCGGTGCGGGGCGATGCCGTAATGCTGGGCGAGGATGAAGACATTGCCCGCCACCGGCAGCGCCGCCGCCGAGATCGCCACCGAGGCGCGGTAGGCGTCGACGGGGAAGAAGACGTAGACCGCCAGCGCCACGAAGAACGGGTGCAGCACCAGCTTGGCAAAGCTGAGCCAGGCCGCGATCTGCACCCGCTCGGCCGATTTCGACGCCAGCGAGGCGCCGATCGCGAAGAGCGCCCCCGGCGTGGCCGCCGCCCCCAGCGTGGTCAGGAAGCTGTCGGCCACGGCCGGCACGCCCAGCCCGCTGGCCGAGACGCCCAGCCCCAGCGCGATCGAGACGATCATCGGGTTCTTGACCAGCCCCAGCGCCGCGGTGCCCAGCACCGCGATGCCGCCCTTGTGCTCGCGCGCGCCGGTCACGAGCATGGTCAGCAGCGAGGAGAAGACGATCAGGTCGATGGACAGGATCAGGATGATCGGGCCCACCGCCTCCTGTCCCAGCAGCACCGCCAGCATCGGCACGCCGAGAAAGCCGGTATTGCCGATGGCGGCGCATTGCGCCTCGATCGAGGCGGTGGGCAGGTCCAGCCCGCGCAGGAAGGCCACGAACATGCCCAGACCCCAGGTGAAGGCGGTGCCCCAGAGATAGGCCATGGCAAGGCGGAGCTCGAAGATCTCCTCGAAGCGCAGCGTGGCCGAAAAGCGGAACAGCATGGCCGACAGCGCGAAGTAGAAGACGAATTTCGTCAGGTGCGCCGCGGCCTCCTCGGGGAAGAACCGCGTCTTCGCGGCCCCGTAACCCAGCCCGATCAGGCCGAAAAAGGGCAGGGTCTTGAGGAAGATCTCGAGCATGACCGCTGCTTAGCACGGGCGCGGGTGGCGTCAATCGCAGCCCGCCTCCGTCAGGCAAGCCCTTCGTCGAAATAGGCCTCGTCGATCTGCTTGATATGCAGCACGGTCCGGTCGCGGCAGCCCACGTCATGCGCGATCATCAGGCGGGCCAACTGGGCGCCGTCGATCAGCACGATGCGAGAGCCCAGATCCCGCGTGGTCTGCCGCGCCCAAGCGGTGAAATCCGAGGTGGTCACGAAGATCCCCTTGGTGGCCTTGCGGATGTTCAGCGCGCCGAAGAAATCGCGGATCTCGCCGGCGCCCACGGCGTTGCCGGGGCCATAGCGCTTGGCCTGCAGGTAGATCTGGTCGACGCCCAGCGGGTCCTGGTCGATCACGCCATCGACGCCGTTATCTCCTGTTCGCCCCAGTGCGCGGCCGGCATCCTCGGTGCTGCCGCCATAACCCATCGCGAGCAGCAGATCGACGATCAGCTGCTCGAAGAAGGCCGGCGAGGCCTGCCGCACGTTCTCCAGCAATGCCGCGCTCAACGTCTCTTCCAGCCGGGCATGGGCGGCCAGCAGCGACTCGTCCGGCGTGTCATCGCTGTCTGCTTCGGGCGCGGCCGGACCCTCGGGCGGTGTCCCGTCAACTGTGTCACTGCGGCTGCGGGTCTTGAAGGCGTTGAACGCGTCGAATTGCGACAGGTAGGCAGTGTCGATGCGGGCATCGCTTTCCAGCGCCTGCCGTCCCAGCTCGGTCAGTTCGAACCAGCCGCGCTTGGTGTTCCGCACAAGGCCCGCCTGCTTGAGATAGGTGCGCGCCCAGTGGACCCGGTTGGCGATCACGGTCTGCTTGCCGCTGGGCAGGCGCCGCTGCCGGTCTTCCGCATCAAGGCCGAGCCGGTCGGTGATCTCGTCCACGACATCACCGATCTTGCGGGGGCCGGGCCGGGCGCTTTCCAGCACCGGGCGCATCAGGGTCTGGTAATCTGGGATCATGCAGCCTGTCCGGTCGTCCATGTCGATGCGCCGACGGTAAGAGGGCGCTGCCGGATTTGCAAAGCCGCCATCCGCGTTGACAGCTCACGGGTGCGTCCCGAAGAATGGGCGCATGACACCGGGCAAGGCATACCTGTCCAGCGAGGAGATTCGCGCCCTGTCGGGCCGGTCGGACCTGTGGGGCGTGGGCCTGCTGCTGCATTGCTGGGGGCTGATCTTCGGGGCGGTGGCGCTGTTCCATCTCTGGCCCAACCCGCTGAGTTTCCTGCTGGCGGTCATGGTCGTGGGCTCGCGTCAGCTGGGCCTGGCGATCCTGATGCACGAGGCGGCGCATAACGCGCTGTTTCGCACGCCGTGGCTCAATGCATGGGCGGGCGAGTGGCTTTGCGGGCGGCCGATCATCGCCGATCTGCCGGAGTACCGCCATTACCACCTGCGCCACCACCGCTACACCCAGACCGAGCGCGACCCCGACCTTGTCCTGTCGAAGCCGTTTCCGACCACACGCGCCTCGCTGCGGCGCAAGCTGGTCCGCGACATCACGGGGCAGACCGGGCTGAAGCTGCGCGCCGCGCAGGTCATGTTCGCCTTCAAGATGGCCGGCGACACCGAGGGTGCCACCAGCCAGGATCTTGCGCAGGCCTTTGCCGGGCCGGTGCTGCTGCGCGCCGTGCTGGCCAACGTGGTGCTGTTTGCGCTGTTCTGGGCCGTGGGCGCGTGGTGGACGTGGTTCGCCTTGTGGTTGCTGCCGCTGCTGACATGGTTCCAGATGGTGCTGCGCATCCGCAATATCGCCGAACACGGCGCGGTGGCCTTCTCGGACGATCCGCTCAAGAACACGCGCACCACGCTGGCCGGCCCGCTGGAGCGGCTGTTCCTGGCGCCCTACTGGGTCAACTACCATCTCGAACATCACCTGGTGATGCATGTGCCCGCCTATCGCCTGCCGCGGCTGCACGCGCTGCTGCAGGCCAAGGGGCTGGGCGCCCGGATGACCGTGGCGCGCGGCTATGGCCAGGTGCTGCGGCAGGCTTCGGCCCGGACCGCATGAGCTATGACCGCCACGCCCTGATGACCGATCCGGCGCGCCCCTCGGCCGAGCTCTGGCGGCTGGGGCTGGGGTTGATCGTGGCGCTGGCGGTGATGTTCGGGCTGGCACGCGGCATCGTGGCCATGCTGCGCACGCTGCTCGACCCCGACCGCTATCTCGAGATCGTGGCCCAGCTGGACCGCGCCGACACGCCGCTGGGCCTGTTGGGGCTGCTGGTCCTGATGGGGGCCATGGGGGCAGGCACGGTGGTCGCGGCCGAGATGATCCACAAGCGCAGTGCGGCCAGCCTGATCGGCCCGCCGGGCCTTGCCCTGCGCCAGTTCGCCCGCGTGGCGCTGGCCCTGCTGCTGCTCAACGGTGCGGTGGCGCTGCTGCCGCCCTGGCCGCTGTCGCAGGCGACCGAGCCGGGGCTCGACCCGCGGCTGTGGCTGGCACTGCTGCCGCTGACCCTGCTGGGGCTGGCCATCCAGACCGGCTCGGAAGAGCTTCTGTTCCGCGGCTACCTGCAATCCCAGCTGGCCGCGCGGGTGGCGCATCCGGCGGTGTGGATCGGCCTGCCCTCGGCGGCCTTCGCGCTGGGCCACTACGCGCCGGGCACCTATGGCGACAACGCGCTGACCATCGCGGCCTGGAGCTTTGGCTTCGGCGTCGCCGCTGCCGACCTGACGGCGCGCGCGGGCACGCTGGGCCCGGCCGTGGCGCTGCACATGGTCAACAATTTCATCGCCATGGCGCTGGTCTCGTTGCAGGGCGACATGTCGGGGCTGGCGCTCTACCGCTTTGCCTTCGGGCCCGAGGATGCCGCGGCCGTGGCGGCGCTGCTGCCCGCGGACCTGGCCATGATCGGGCTGTCCTGGCTGGCTGCACGGGTGGCGCTGCGGCGCTGAGGCGCCGCCCCCGATTGCATTTCCCCGGCCGCTTCCATATGTCTCGCGCACGCGTCGCAACAGCAGGTCCCGCATGAACTGGATCACCAACTACGTCCGCCCCCGCATCAACTCGATCTTTTCGCGCCGCGAACTGCCCGAGAACCTCTGGTCGAAATGCGACGATTGCGGCACGATGCTCTTCCACCGCGAGATCAGCGACAATCTCAGCGTGTGCACCAATTGCGGCCACCACATGAATATCACGCCGCGCGACCGTTTCCTGTCGCTCTTCGACGGCGGCGTTTTCTCCGAGGTGGCGGTGCCCGACCCGGTCGCCGACCCGCTGCATTTCCGTGACCAGAAGCGCTATCCCGACCGGATGCGCGCGGCGCAGAAATCCAGCGGCGAGAAGGAGGCGATGCTGGTCGCCACGGGCGAGATCGGGCGCACGCCCATCGTCGCCGCGGCGCAGGATTTCAGCTTCATGGGCGGCTCCATGGGCATGTATGTCGGCAACGCGATCATCGCCGCCGCCGAAGAGGCGGTGCGGCTGGGCCGTCCGCTGGTGCTGTTCTCGGCCGCCGGCGGCGCGCGCATGCAGGAGGGCATTCTCAGCCTGATGCAGATGCCGCGCTCGACCGTGGCAATCCAGATGCTCAAGGAAAAGGGCCTGCCCTATATCGTGGTGCTGACCCATCCCACGACCGGCGGGGTCACCGCCTCCTACGCGATGCTGGGAGACGTGCAGATCGCCGAGCCGGGGGCGCTGATCTGCTTTGCCGGCCCGCGCGTGATCGAGCAGACCATCCGCGAGAAGCTGCCCGAGGGGTTCCAGCGCGCCGAGTACCTGCTGGAGCATGGCATGTTGGACCGCGTGACCGACCGCCGCAAGCTGCGCGAGGAACTGATCGTGATGACGCGGATGCTGATGCAGATGCCGCCCGCCACATGGGGCGACCTGCCGCCGCCGGGCCCCGAGGAGGGCGCGCAGGACAGTGCCAACGGTCAAGACGCGGCCAAGCCCGAATGAGCGCAGCCGGCTCGGATGTCATCCTGCAACGGATGATGTCGCTGCATCCCAAGGTGATGGATCTCGTGCTGGACCGGGTCTGGCGGCTGCTGGACGCGCTGGACAACCCTCAGGACGCGCTGCCGCCCGTGATCCATCTGGCCGGCACCAATGGCAAGGGCAGCACGCAGGCCATGCTGCGCGCCGGGCTGGAGGGGGCGGGGCACCGCGTGCATGCTTATACCTCGCCGCATCTCGCGCGGTTCCACGAACGCATCCGGCTGGCCGGCACGCTGATCTCGGAGCCTGCGCTTACAGAGGTGCTGGACGAATGCGCCGCGGCCAATGGCGGTGCGCAGATCACCTATTTCGAGATCACCACCTGCGCCGCGCTGCTGGCCATGTCACGCGTGCCGGCCGAGTTCACGCTGCTGGAGACCGGGCTGGGCGGCCGTCTGGACGCGACCAACGTGGTGGCCCGGCCCGCGCTGACCGTCATCACGCCGATCTCGATGGATCACGAACAATACCTTGGCGACACGCTGGCCCTGATCGCCGGCGAGAAGGCCGGCATCCTGAAACGCGGCGTGCCCTGCGTGGTCGCCCCCCAGCCCGATGCCGCGCTGGAGGTGATCGAGGACCGGGCCGCCCGGCTGGGCGCACCGCTCATGGTGCATGGCCAGCACTGGCACGTGGCCGAGGAACGCGGGCGCATGGTCTACCAGGACGAAAGCGGCCTGCTGGACCTGCCGCTGCCCAACCTGCCCGGCGCGCACCAGGTGCAGAATGCCGGCACCGCGCTGGCGGCGCTGCGCGCGCTGGGGCAGGGCGAGGCGGCCTTCGAGGCCGCGGTGACACGCGCCGATTGGCCCGCGCGGATGCAGCGCCTGCGCGAGGGCCCGCTGGTCGCCGCCGCGCCCGAGGCCGAGCTCTGGCTGGATGGCGGGCACAACCCGGCCGCCGGGCAGGCGCTGGCGGCGCATCTGGCGCGGCTGCCCGAGCGGCCCACGCATCTGGTGTGCGGCATGCTGAACACCAAGGATGCGCGCGGCTTCCTGCGCCCGCTGGCCGGGCAGGCCCGCAGCCTGACCGCCGTCTCGATCCCGGGAGAGACGGCGACGCTGCCCGCCGACGAGACCGCGCGCCTTGCGGCCGAGGTCGGGCACGACACGCAGACCGCCCCTGACGTGGCCGGCGCCATCCGCCGGATCGTGGCCGAGGAGCCGCAGGCGCGCATCCTGATCTGCGGTTCGCTCTACCTGGCCGGGGCCATCCTGCGCGAGAACGGCTGAACACGGGCCGGCCGCCACCGGGCAAGTCGCGAAAAAGACTCGCAATTTTGAAATGAATGCGAACCGGATTGTCTTTTCCGACGAAACGAATCACTTTTTCTTGACTGATTCGTCAAAAACCTCCAATATTTAGTGCAAAAGAGCCCGAATTACACTCTGCCGTGTCGGGACTCACCGGATCTTGGGGGACTTCTACGATGATGCGCCATATGCGCAGCGCCTTGGCGCTGGCCATCTGTCTTGTTGCCACGGCCCTGCCGGCGCAGGATGTCCGGATCACGCCGGATCAGGCCTCCCGCGCGATCGATGTGAACGGCCGGACCATCGTGATCGAGCGGATCCAGGACACGGCGCATCGGCTGACCCCGGAATTCACCAAGACTTCGCGGCCCTGCCCGCCCTTCTGCATCCACCCGATCGCCGCGGCCGAGGGCGTGGCCACCGTGGGCGAGATCGAGGTGATCGACTTTCTCGACCAGAAGGTGGCTGCCGGCACGGGGCTGCTGATCGACAGCCGGGTGCCGGAATGGCACGCCAAGGGCACGATCCCGGGCGCGGTCAACGTGCCCTTCGTCACGCTGGAGCCCACCAACCCCTATCGCGACGAGATCCTGCAGGCGCTGGGCGCGCGCAAGCAGGGCGCGGGCTGGGATTTCTCGGGCGCGATGGAGCTGATGCTGTTCTGTAACGGCCCGTGGTGCGATCAGAGCCCGCGCGCCATCCGCAACCTCACCGCGACGGGCTATCCGCCGTCCAAGCTGCATTACTACCGCGGCGGCATGCAATTGTGGATGCTGCTGGGCCTGACCGTCCAGAGCCCGGCCTGACCGGCCGACGGGCAAGAGGAGACGCGCGATGATCCGCCTCATTCTGCTGGGAACGGCCTTTGTCGGCATCACCGCCGCGCTGCTGATCTTTCAGCCGGGCCTGTCCGCGCAACGTGACGAGCCGGGCACGGTCACCGGGGTGACCCGCGCCGCCTCGGACCTGACCGCGATCGGGGACCCGATCACCGATCCCGCCCCGGCCCCTGCGACGGTCCGGCCGGCGGAGCCGTCCACCGCACCCGCGGCCGACGACCTGTCCCGCGGCGTGCTGGCAGCGCTCGCCGCCGGGACAGACCTGCCCGACCCGGCCGCGCCCCCTTCGGCCGGGTCGGGCGCTGACCGCATGGCGGCGCTGGCCGATGCGCTGGCGCAGTCGCGGGCGCAGGATGACCAGCTGGCGCGCACCACCCAGAGCCTTCTGGCCGAGCTGGGGCCCGAGGCCGCCACCGGTCAGGATCTTGCGCTGCAGGACATGACGCAGGACGTGCTGGCCGGGCTGGGCGCGCTCAAGCCGAAATCGCAAGGGCTGGACACGCTGGTCGTGCAGGCGCTGCGCGAGGGGCAGTCCGACGCCTACCTGGATGCGCTGCTGAACGAGGCGCGCACCGACGGGCGCATCGCGGTGCCCGAGGCGCTGATCACCTCCGAGGGGCGGGTCGATACGCAGACGCTGCTGGCCACGCTGGTTCAGCGCTCGGTCGCGGCCGGGGCCGGCGACGCGGCCGATCCCGCGCTGACCGCGGGCCTGACCGCCGAGGCGACACGCCCGCCCGCCGTCACCCGCCCGCAAAGCTATGTCGTGCAGCCCGGCGACAGCCTCGCCGCCATCGCCTACCGCTTCTACGGCGAGACGGCGCTGCACACCCGCATCTTCGAGGCCAACCGCGACCGGGTCGCGGCGCCCGACCGTATCCGCATCGGCCAGACCCTGACCATCCCGGCACTCTGAAACGGCCGACCCCGAGACTTCACGCAGGCAGACAGACAATCGAGCATAACAACAACACTTGGGGGTCGGTTTTCCGACCCCTTCCTTTGTCGCCCGATGAGTTGAACTGACCCCGCTCAGCCGCCCCAGTCGGCGGCCTGCATCTCGCGCAGGCGGCTGGCGGTGCGCTCGAACTCGAAACTGCCCGCCCCTTCGACATAGAGCATCTCCGGCGCGGCCGCGGCGCTGGCCACCAGCGCCACGCGAGCCTCGTAAAGCGCGTCGATCAGCGTGACGAAGCGCTTGGCCTCGTTGAAATTGTGGCTGCCCATCTGCGGGATGTCCTCGAGGATCAGCACCCGCAGTACCTCGGCGATCTTGAGGTAATCCGCCGGCCCCAGCGGCCGCGCGCAGAGATCGTAGAAGCTGGCCCGCGCCACCCCGTTATGAAAGCGCGGCAGCTCGACCTGCCGGCCCTTCACGTGCAGGACCAGCTCTTCCTCCTGCCCGTGGCTCAGCTCCTCCCACAGGGCGTCGATCTTCGCGCGGGCCTCGGGGCCCGAGGGGGTGAAATAGACCTGCGTGCCCTGCAGCCGGTCCTGCCGGTGATCGCGGTCCGAGGCCAGCTCGCGCACCTCAAGCCGCTCCTCTATCAGCTCGATGAAGGGCAGAAAGAGCTGCCGGTTCAGCCCGTCCTTGTACAGGTCGTCCGGCACCCGGTTCGAGGTGGTCACCACCACGCAGCCTGCCGCAAACAGCCGTTCGAACAGCCGGCCCACGATCATCGCGTCGGTGATGTCGGTGATCTGCATCTCGTCGAAGGCCAGCACCCGCACATCGTCGCTGACCGCCTTGGCCACCGGCTTGATCGGATCCTCGACACCGTCCTTGCGCAGCCGGTGCATCTCGGCATGGACCTCCTGCATGAAGCCGTGGAAATGCACCCGCCGCGCCGGCACGCTCAGCGTCTCGACGAAGAGGTCCATCAGCATCGACTTGCCGCGCCCCACGCCGCCCCAGAGATACAGCCCCTTGGGCGGCTCGGGGGCCTTGCGAAAGAGCCCGCGGCGCGGCGGCTCGGCCAGCGCGGCGCGGATGCGTTCCAGCGCCGGCAGGGCCGCGATCTGCGCGTCGTCGGGCTTGAGCGCGCCCGCGGCGACGCGGGCATCATAGAGGTCTTGCACGGTGGTCATGCGCTTCCCTTATCCCGTCGCGCCGCGCTTGTGTAGGCCCGGCCGGGCGGAGCAGGGGCGCGCATAAGCCCTGCTGATCCGACGCATCAGCACTTCGAAATTGACGCCCCGCGCGCGCCGGGCCAAACGGGAGGCTTGAAACTCCGAGAGGCCCCGATGTCCGCCCGCACCCCGCTTCTGACCCCTGTCCTGCTGGTCGGCTGTGCCGTCCTGATCGTCTCCTTCTCGATCCGGGCAAGCTTCGGCGTCTTCCAGATCCCCATTGCCGAGCAGTTCGGCTGGCTGCGCGCCGAGTTCAGCATGGCCATCGCGGTGCAGAACCTGGCCTGGGGGATCGGCCAGCCGATCTTCGGCGCGCTGGCCGAAAAGATCGGTGACCGCCGCGCCATCGTGCTGGGGGCGCTGACCTATGCCGCGGGGCTCGTGCTGTCGAGCTTTGCCGTCTCGCCCGAGGCGCACCAGCTCTACGAGGTTCTGGTCGGCTTCGGCATCGCGGGCACCGGCTTTGGCGTGATCCTTGCCGTGGTCGGGCGGGCGGCCTCGGACGAGCATCGCTCGATGAGCCTCGCCATCGTGGCGGCGGCGGGCAGTGGCGGGCAGATCTTCGGCCCGCCGGTTGCCGAGTGGCTGCTGGGCATGATGGCCTGGAGCCAGGTCTTCCTGCTCTTCGCGGCGGCGATCGTGGCGGTGCTGCTGCTGCTGCCGCTGATGCGCGCGCCGGCCGCGCCCACGGTCGAACTGGAAGAGAGCATGGGCCGGATCGTCGGCCGCGCCGCGCGCGACCCGTCCTTCTCGCTGATCTTCATCGGCTTTTTCTCCTGCGGCTACCAGCTGGGCTTTGTCACGGCGCATTTCCCGGCCTTCGTGACCGAGATGTGCGGGCCGATCATGGCCGGCGGGATGCTGCACGGCATGGGGATCACCACCACCTCGGCGCTGGGGGCCGCGGCGCTGGCGGTGATCGGGGTGTTCAACATCGCCGGCACGCTGGGCGCCGGCTGGCTGGGCAACCGGCTGCCGCGCAAGCACGTGCTGGCAGGGATCTACGCCGCGCGCACCGTGACGGCCGCGGTCTTCATCCTGCTGCCGATCACGCCGGGCTCGGTCTTGGTCTTCTCGGCGGTGATGGGCACGCTGTGGCTGGCCACCGTGCCGCTGACCTCGGGGCTGGTCGCGCATCTCTACGGGCTGCGCTACATGGGCACGCTCTACGGCATCGTCTTCTTCTCGCACCAGCTGGGCAGCTTCCTGGGTGTCTGGCTGGGCGGGCGGTTCTACGACATCTACGGCAACTATACGCTGGTCTGGTGGATCGGCGTGGCCGTCGGCCTGCTGAGCGTGCTGGTCCACCTGCCCATCCGCGAGACGCGCCCCACGGCACCGCCCGCCGTCGCGGCCTGAGCCCGAGCCTGCGCCTCAGCCGGCCTGCAAGTCGCGCAGGGCGGCCGCGATCTCGGCGGCATGGGTATAGGGCAGCCCGTGGCCCGCGCCGTCGATCACCCTGTGGCGCGCATGGCGGTTCCACTGGGTCAGCATCCCCATGGCGCGCAGCGGGATCACGCGATCCTCGCGCCCCCAGATCGCGGCCACCGGCAGGCCGGTCTGGGCCACGGCACGGTGCTGCGCCTCCATCGGGTGGCGCAGCGTGCCGCGCAGCGCCGCCAGGACCGAGCGGACAAAGCCGCGCCGGTTCAGCTCGGCCAGCTGTCGCGTGCCGATGCCGTCAGTCTCGGCGCCAGCCTCGCGCGCGACGGCGCGGCGTGTCGCGGCGGGAAAGCCCATGTGGAACAGCCAGTCGCCGGCCAGCGGCCATTCCACCGCCCAGGCGGTGAGGCGGCCGGGGTCATGTGTCATGCCCGCAGGGGCCAGCAGGACCAGCCGGCGCAGCCGGTGTGCCTCCTCGGCGGCAAAGGCGGTGGCGATGGCGCCGCCCATGGAATAGCCGATCAGGGTGATATCCGCGTCCAGCCCCTCATGCGCCAGCAGCGCGCGCAGCTGGTCGGTGAAGAAGCGCGGCCCCTGCGGCCCGCGCGGCCGGCCCGAGTAGCCGCGCCCATAGAGGTCGTAGATCAGCAGCCGGTAACCCATTGCGACCAGCCGCCGCGCCAATGCCAGCCAGACGAAGGAGGGCGTGGTCAGCCCGTGCACGCAGACCGCCACCGGCCCCCGTTCGGGGCCCAGCCAGTCGTAATGGGTCAGCCCACCCGGCAGCTCGGCAAAGCGGCCCGGCGCCTGCGCCCTCAGCCGCGCGTCCACCGGGATACGGCGCCATTCGCGCAAACCGGGCAGGGCGGCCAGCCCGGCCCCGGCGAGCGTCGCGCCAAGGCCGGGGATGATCACTCGGCGCTCCAGCGCGACAGGATGTAGCGCGCGGTCATCAGGTCCAGATGCGCGCCGCCGCCATTCTTGAACAAAGTGATCTCGTCATCGCTGTCGCGGCGCATGGCGTCGGGCTCGTAAAAATCGGCCAGCACGGCGTCGCGCGACAGCACGCCCGAGGCCAGCGGGATCTTCAGCTCGCCGATATGGTCCAGCGTGGTGTCGCGGCTGTCCACGAAGACCCGCGCGCGGGCCAGCGCGGTATCGTCGGCCTCGCGCATGTCGGGGCGGTAGGCGCCGATCAGGTCCACATGGGTGCCGGGCGACAGCCACTCGCCGCGCAGCACCGGCTCGGTCGACATGGTGGCGCAGGTGACGATATCCGCCCCGGCCACCGCCTCGGCCAGGTCGGGGGCGAAGGTGATGCCCAGCTCCTCGGCCATCTTGCGCCCCGACGCCTCGGTCCGGTTCCAGACGCTGAACTCGGCCCCCGGGAAGCCCGCGGAATAGGCCGCATGCAGCGACCGCCCCACCGTGCCGGCGCCCACGATCAGGATGCGGCGGCTGTCGGGCCGGGCCAGCTTCAGCGCCCCGGCCAGACTGTCGCCCGCGGTCTTCCACTTGGTGACAAGGTGGAAATCGACCAGCGCCTCGAGCGCGCCATCGGCATCGCCAAAGAGGTTCACCGCGCCATGGATCATCGGCTTGCCATTCCCGGGGTTGCCCGGAAAGACCGTCGCCGCCTTGACCGCCAGCCCAAGCCCGTCGATCCAGGCCGAGCGGTTCAGCAGCGTGTCCTTGCCGCGATAGAGGAAGACGTCCGCGATCTCGGCCCGCGCCATGCGGTGGCCGGCCTCGAACGCCGCCACCAGCCCGTGCCAGTCCAGCCGCGCCTCGCCCTCGGCAAAGGGGATGATCTGTGTCATGTCGCCTCCTTCTCGGTCAGAAGGCCGGCCGCCACCAGCGTGTCGGCCCAGCCCTGCGGCCCGGTGAACAGGTGGGTCTTCCAGCCGCGCGCCCGGGCCATGGCGACATTCTCTTCCTTGTCGTCGGTAAAGATCAACCGGTCGGGGGCCAGCCCGGTCTCCTGCTCGAGGATCTCGTAGATCCGCGGCTCGGGCTTCATGACCTCCAGGTGCCCCGAGACGAAGGCCCGGTCGAACTCGGCGAAGAACGGGTAGGCGGCCGAAGCCACGGCGAAGGTGCCGACGCCGAAATTGGTCAGCGCGAAGACCGGCACGCCACGCGCCCGCAGCGCGCGGAGCAGGCGGACCGAGTGCGGGATCTCGGGCGAGGCCATCTCGAGCCAGTTGTCATGCCACATGCGGATCTCGTCGCGCCAGTGGGCGTGGCGGTCGGCGCAGCGATAGACCGTCTCGCGGAAATCGGCGCCGCGGTCGATCGCGTCGTTCATCTCCATCAGGTCGACCTCGGCGAACAGCGCCTGCCGCCGCTCGGGGCCGATGACCCGGTCGTAGAACCGCTCGGGCGACCATTCGATCAGGACCCTGCCGATATCGAACACCACCGCGTCCACGCTCATGCCCCGGCCTCCTTCGCAGCCTGTCTGAGGGCCCGGTCCAGCGCGTCGAGAAAGCGGCTGCGCTCGGCCTTGCCGAAACTCTTGCCGCCGCCCTGCCGGAACGGGTCGGCCGCGCGCAGATCCGCCATAAGATCGCGCATGGCCAGTTGCTGGCCGATATTGGCCTCGGTCAGGGCCGAGCCGTCGGGCCGCAGCACCTGCGCCCCCGCGGCCACGCATTTCGCGGCCAGCGGCACGTCGCTGGTGATGACCACGTCGCCGCGCCCGGCGCGCTCGGCGATCCAGCGGTCCGCCTCGTCGGGGCCTTCGGGGACGATCACGCTCTCGACCAGCGGATTGGGCGAGGGGCGGATGCCGCCATTGCTGACCATGTTCACCGGAACGCGGTGCCGCGTGGCGACGCGCTCGGCCTCGGCTTTGACGGGGCAGGCATCGGCATCGACGAAAAGCGTCATGCCCGCCGCGCCCCGCTTGTGCCTGTCGGGTTGCGCATCGGGCTCACCCGACCAGCGCCTCGGCATGGAAGCTCACGTGATCCTCCATGAAGCTCGAGACGAAGAAATAGGAATGGTCATAGCCCTTCTGCATGCGAAACACGCCCTCCTGCCGGCGGGCGGCCATGGCGCCGGCCAGCGCCTCGGGCTGCAGCAACTCAAGGAACTGGTCCGCGCCCCCCTGATCGATCAGCACCGGCCCGTCGAACCCGGTCTCGCGCATCATCAGCGTCGCGTCATGGCCGGCCCAGGTGGCCTCGTCCGCGCCCAGATAGGCGCCCAGCTGCTTGCGGCCCCAGTCGCTTTGCGTCGGGTGGGCGATGGGCGCGAAGGCCGAGACCGAGCGGTAGCGCCCCGGCAGCCCCATGGCCAGCGTCAGCGCGCCATGCCCGCCCATGGAATGGCCGCAAATTGCCTGCCGCTCCATGTCCAGCGGAAACTCGGCGGCCAGCAGCGCCGGCAGTTCCTCGGCCACGTACTCCCACATGCGGAAATGCGCGGCCCACGGATCCTGCGTGGCGTTCACGTAGAACCCGGCGCCCTGTCCCAGGTCGAAAGCGTCGTCATCGGCCACGCCGGCGCCGCGCGGCGAGGTGTCGGGAAAGACCAGCGCGATCCCGGCCTCGGCCGCCCAGCCCTGCGCCGCGGCCTTGGTCATGGCATTTTCATGCGTGCAGGTCAGCCCCGAGAGGTACCACAGCACCGGCACGCGGACATGGGCCGCATCCTCGGGCAGGAACAGGCCGAAGGTCATTTCGCAATCGCAGCTTTCCGAGCGATGCGCATGGACACCCTGCACGCCGCCGAAGGCGCGGTTCTCCGATAGGGTCTGCATCTGAAGTCCTCTTGGTCGTCGCATTGGGCCCCGCGGGCCCGGATCATGCGCCGTACCGTGCCATGAAGGTCTCGATGGCGCCATCCACAATCCGGGCGATCTCGGCTTCGGAAAAGCTGGTCTGCACGCCGAAGACCAGCTTGGGCCAGAGATCGGCCTTGCACATCTCGGCGAACTGGTCGGCGGCGAGGTCAAGATCCTCGGCCGCGATCTCGCCGCGGGCCTGCGCGGTGTGCAGGTAGTCGACCAGCGCCCGGCGCATGGTCATCGGGCCGCTCTGGTAGAACTGCCGGCCGAGATCGGGAAAGCGGTCCGCCTCGGCCACGCAGATGCGGAAGATGCGCTGCCCCATCTCCGAGGTGATGAAGGCCAGGAACCGCTCGGCCACCTGCCGCAGCACCGCGCGCGGCGGCAGCGAGGAATCCATCGCCACCGTCGCCTCGTCCGCCTGCCGGCGGCACTGGGCCGAGGCCACCTCCATGAAGAGCAGCCGCTTGTCGGGGAAATAGCTGTAAAGCGTTGCCTTGGAGACCCCGGCCTCGCGCGCGATATCGTCGACGCTGGCCCCCTCGAACCCGTCGCGCAGGAACACCGCCTGCGCGCCGTCCAGCACCTGGTCGAATTTGCGCCCCTTGCGGACGAGCGTCTCTGCGGTCATTGCGGCCCCTTCGCGTCCCTGGTGGATCATATACGGTCCCGTCCGGCCCCGGCAAGAAAAGGCATCCTGGCGCCTGCCGGCCCCTAGGGGCCGGCAATGGACTGAACCGTTCGGTACATATTGTGCCGGGGTGCGGCGCGCAATCGGGGCAAGCGGCCTGACCTCGCGACAGGGTGCGACACAGGCGCCCTTGCGGCCGCCGTGGCCATGCGTATTTTAGAATCATTCCAAACTGGAGCCTGCCCCGATGCGCTTCCTGCCCCAACGCCGCCGCTTCGATGACCTCAGCGAACAGGAGATCCTGGCGCTCGCCATCTCCTCCGAGGAGGATGACGCGCGCATCTACCGCAGCTATGCCGAGCGCCTGCGCGACGACTATCCCGACACCGCCCGCATCTTCGACGGCATGGCGCAAGAGGAAGACAGCCACCGCCAGCGGCTGATCGACTTGCACCGGAGCCGCTTCGGCGAGGTGATCCCGCTGATCCGGCGCGAACACGTGGCGGGCTACTATGCCCGCCGCCCGGTCTGGCTGATCGAGACGCTGTCGCTCGACCGGATCCGCGCCGAGGCCACCGCCATGGAACAGGAGGCCGAGCGCTTCTACCTCAAGGCTGCGCAGCGCGCGCAGGATGCCGCCACGCGCAAGCTGCTGGGCGATCTCGCCGCCGCCGAGGCCGGGCACCAGCATTCGGCGCAGCGGCTGGAAACCGAGGCGCTGGGCGGGGATGCCCGCGCCGGCGAGGACGAGACCGCGCGCCGCAAGTTTGTGCTGACCTGGGTGCAGCCGGGCCTGGCCGGGCTGATGGACGGCTCGGTCTCGACGCTGGCGCCGATCTTCGCCACCGCCTTCGCCACGCAGGACACCTGGACGACCTTCCTGGTCGGGCTGGCCGCCTCGGTGGGCGCGGGCATCTCGATGGGCTTCACCGAGGCCGCGTCCGATGACGGCGAGCTCTCGGGGCGCGGCTCGCCGGTCAAGCGCGGCATCGCCGCGGGCGTGATGACGACGCTGGGCGGGCTGGGCCATGCGCTGCCCTACCTGATCCCGCATTTCTGGACCGCGACCACCGTGGCGCTGGTGGTGGTGTTCATCGAACTCTGGGCCATCGTCTGGATCCAGAACCGATTCATGGACACGCCCTTCCTGCGCGCCACCTTCCAGGTCGTCTTGGGCGGCGCGCTTGTCTTCGCCGCCGGCGCCCTGATCGGCTCGGGCTGATCCGGCGGGCGGGCCGGCCTTCGGCCGGACGCTCGTGCATGCGCACATCGCCCCGCCCACCGTCCCGCAAGGCGCCTCGCGCCGAAGTCTTGCGCGGGGCGGCGCCTGTCGCGATCGAGTATTTGCCGGAAAGGTGAAAGCCAGGCGCGCGCCCCACTTTCATCTTTCCGAAAATACTCATTCCGACGGGGCCGCGCGTGGACCCGCCGGGCAGGGAAGCGGGCGCTTGCATCTTGCCCCTCCGGCAGCGCTTCGCTATCCCGAAATCAACACCATCCGGGAGGTAAGCGATGCTCAAGCGTCCGTTCGACAAATCCAGACTGCCCAGCCGCCATGTCACCGAGGGCCCGGCCCGTGCGCCGCATCGCTCCTACTATTACGCGATGGGCATGTCCGAGGACGAGATCCACCAGCCGCTGATCGGGGTCGCCACCTGCTGGAACGAGGCGGCGCCGTGCAATATCGCGCTGAACCGGCAGGCGCAGGCGGTCAAGCTGGGCGTCAAGGAGGGCTCGGGGACGCCGCGCGAGTTCACCACGATCACCGTGACCGACGGCATCGCCATGGGCCACGAGGGCATGCGCTCGAGCCTCGCCTCGCGCGAGGCGATCGCCGACACGGTCGAGCTGACCATGCGCGGGCATTGCTATGACGCGATCGTCGGGCTGGCGGGCTGCGACAAGTCGCTGCCGGGCATGATGATGGCCATGGTGCGGCTGAACGTGCCCTCGGTCTTCATCTATGGCGGCTCGATCATGCCGGGGCGCTACAAGGGCCGTGACGTGACCGTGCAGGACGTGTTCGAGGCGGTCGGCCGCCACCAGGCCGGGCAGAATTCCGACGAGGAGCTGACCGCGCTGGAGAAGGTCGCCTGCCCCTCGGCCGGCGCCTGCGGCGGGCAGTTCACCGCCAACACCATGGCCTGCGTCTCGGAGGCGATCGGGCTGGCGCTGATGAACTCGGCCGGTGCGCCGGCGCCCTACGAGAGCCGCGACCAGTACGCCACGGCCTCGGGGCTTGCGGTGATGGAGCTGCTGGAGAAAAACATCCGCGCGCGTGACGTGGTCACGCTGAAATCGCTGGAGAATGCCGCGCGCGTCGTCGCCTGCACCGGCGGCTCGACCAATGCGGGGCTGCACCTGCCGGCCATCGCGCATGAGGCGGGGCTGGAATTCTACCTCGACGATGTCTGCGAGATCTTCAAGGACACGCCCTATTTCGTCGATCTCAAGCCCGGTGGGCAATACGTCGCCAAGGATCTCTACGAGGTGGGCGGCCTGCCCGTGGTGATGAAGGAGCTGCGCAAGGCGGGCCTGATCCACGAGGATTGCATGACCGCCAGCGGCCGGTCCATCGGCGAGGAGCTCGACCGGATCGACCGCGAGGCCGATGGCAAGGTGATCTACCCGATCGAGACGCCGATCACCAAGACCGGCGGCGTGGTCGGGTTGAAGGGCAATCTCGCCCCCGAGGGCGCCATCGTGAAGGTCGCTGGCATGAGCGCCGAGGAGCAGGTCTTCTCGGGCCCGGCGCGGGTCTTCGAATGCGAGGAAGATGCCTTCGAGGCGGTCAAGGCGCGCTCCTACAAGGAGGGCGAGGTGCTGGTGATCCGCAACGAGGGCCCCGCCGGCGGCCCCGGCATGCGCGAGATGCTGGCCACCACCGCAGCACTGTCCGGCCAGGGCATGGGCAAGAAGGTGGCGCTGATCACCGATGGCCGCTTCTCGGGCGCGACGCGCGGCTTCTGCGTGGGACATGTCGGCCCCGAGGCGGCGGCCTGCGGGCCCATCGCGCTGGTGCAGGATGGCGACGTCATCACCATCGATGCGGTCAAGGGCGAGCTGTCGGTCGCGCTGGACGAGGCGACGCTGGCCGAGCGCAAGGCGGCCTGGGCCGGCCCGCGCGAGACGATCTATGCCTCGGGTGCGCTGTGGAAATACTCCCAGCTGGTGGGCGAGACCTACAAGGGGGCGGTGACCCATCCGGGCGGCGCCAAGGAAAAGCACTCCTACGCGGATCTCTGAGGTCATGCGGGGCCGTGTCGCCGCGCTGACGGGACTGGCCGGGCTGACGCTGCTGGCGGGTTGCGCGACGCTCGGCCGCGGCATCGGCAGCGGCCCCCCGCCGGAACAGGTCCGGTTGGTCGGTGGCGACGTGGTCGTCGCCGGGCCGCCGGGCTACTGCATCGACCGCAAGACGCTGGAATCGCGGGCGCAGCGCGGCTTTGCCATGATCGCTTCGTGCCACATCCTGTCGGGGGGCAAACGCGGCACCCCGGTGGACCCGCTGCTGGTCTCGGTCGCGGTCGGGCCCAACCAAGGCGGCGACGCGCTGCCCAGCCCGCAAACCCTGGCCGAGGAGGCCGGTGCGCAGCTGATCGGCGGCGAGCGCCGCGAAGGCTTTGTCACCGCCCATCTGGGCAGCGGCGGCGACACGCTGCTGGAGGGGGGCGATGCCCGGCACTGGCGCGCCGCCTTCTTCCAGGGCACGCATATCGTGGTGCTGGGGCTCTACGCGCCCGAGGACAGCGCGCTGGCCGACCGGGACGGCGGCGCCCTTCTGGCGCGGGTGCGCGACCGGATCAGGGCGCTCAGCCCCGAACCCGCCGCGCCGGGCGAGGTGGCCGAGGCCGCACCGCGCCGCCCCGGGCTATTCGGGCGTTTATTCAATCCTCAGGATTTGCCATAATAGTTCCCAGAACCGAAACAATCGGCCGGACGGGCAGGACAAGAGGGACCAGGCAGGCATGGCAAGCGAGACGCGCGGATGGCTCGACCGGACACTCGAGGCCGCCAGCCTGCGCCGCTGGGCACGCCGGGCCGCCATGGCCCCGCGGACCGAGCTGCCCGAGCTGCGCCGCCAGCGCGCCCGCGCCCGCAAGCTCAAGGCCCATGTCGACCGGGTGATCCACGTGGCCGAGGAACGGCTGGCCCTGCCGATGATCGGCAACCAGGCCTTTCCGCGCCCGCCCGATTCCGACTGGGCGTGGCGGCCCGACCTGTGGTGCGGTCCGCTGCCGGTGGCCGGGCTGTCCTCGGTGCCGTCCAAGTCGATGCTGGGCGGCGAGGTGACGCTGTTCCACGACTGCGCCCAGTCCGAGCTGACGCTGCGCCAGCTGCGCAACATGCGCGAGGCCGACCTGGCCGCCTATGGGCTGCGGCTGGACGTGTTCCGCTTTGACGGCTCCTACCTGTCGCTGGCCATCGACCTGCCCGAGGCGGCCAGCCGCAACCTGCGCCGCAAGCACCTGATCCGGGTCGAGACCATCGTCGAGATGGAAAAGCCGCTGGAGATCTTTGCCCGGCTCAACATCAAGCATGGCCCCAATACCGAGCAGATCGTGCGCGAGCTGCCGCTGGACGCGCCCGAGATCATGATCGAGTTCGATCTGGCCTATACCAAGATGAACGAGAAGCGGGTCGAGAAGATGTGGCTCGACCTGATCTTCGAGGGGCCGCAGATGAACCAGGTGACGCTGCGCGACCTGACCTTCAGCCGCCGCAAGCGGGCCGAGCTCTAGGCGCGGCGCAGATACGAGGGATGTCACGATGAGCGCCTATACCCTGACCAAGACCCGGTTCCGCGAAGGTATCTGGGAGGGGCTGCTGAGCACCCGCCAGCAGGATGCGCCCGCGCCGCAGATCGCCGTCACGCTGCGCGACCGCCCGGTGCGCGGCGTCACCGTGACCGAGACGCAGAAGACCGGGATCTACCTGCTCGAGGTGCCCGTCCCGCCCGAGGCGGTGGGCGACGGGGTGCAGACCTTCCTGATCTCGGACGCACAGGCGGACGTGGTGCTGGACAGTTTCACCCTGATCGCGGGCGAGGTGCAGGGCGAGGATCTGCGCGCCGAGGTCGACCTGCTGCGCGCCGAGCTCGACATGCTCAAGCGCGCCTTCCGTCGCCACTGCCTCGAGACGACCTGACGGGCCGCGACATTCCGCCCCATGGCCGATTGACCTTCCCCGCCGGCGGGTCCAATCTGCGCGCATTCCCACAGTGAAGGACACCACATGTCCCCGTTGCGCGGCATTGCGCTGAAATTGATCTCTGTTTTCCTGTTCACCATCATGGCGTCGCTGATCAAGGCCAGCACCGCGCTGGTCCCCACGGGCGAGGCCGTCTTCTTCCGCTCCTTCTTTGCCATGCCGGTGATCGTCGCCTGGCTGGCCATGCGCGGCGACTTGTCGACCGGGCTGAAGATCTCGAACCCCTGGGCGCATGTCGGGCGGGGCGTGATCGGGGTCACGGCCATGGGCTGCGGCTTTGCCGCGCTGGGCTTGCTGCCCCTGCCCGAGGTGACGGCGCTGGGCTATGCCGCGCCCCTGATGACCGTGCTGCTGGCCGCGCTGCTGCTGGGCGAGCGGTTGCGCCTGTTCCGCATGTCCGCCGTGGCGCTGGGGCTGGTGGGGGTGACCATCGTGCTCTGGCCGCGCCTGACCATCGACGACCTGGCCGACGGGGCGACACTGGGGGTCGCGCTGATCCTGACCTCGGCGCTGTTCCGTGCGCTGGCCCAGATCCAGATCCGCCGCATGGTCGCGGTCGAGGAGACCTCGGCCATCGTGTTCTACTTCTCGCTCACCGCCACCTGCTTTGCCCTGCTGACGGCGCCCTTCGGCTGGACATGGCCCGGCTGGACGGGGCTGGCCATGCTGGTCAGCGCCGGGCTGATCGGCGGCGTGGCGCAGATCCTGCTGACCTCGGCCTACAAGTTCGCGGGCGCCGCGATGCTGGCGCCCTTCGACTATGCCTCGATTCTCTTCGCCATCCTGTTCGGCATCGCCTTTTTCGACGAGGCGCCGACGCCGATGGTGCTGGTGGGCTCGGGCGTCGTGATGGTGGCGGGCATCCTGATCGTCTGGCGCGAACGGCAGCTCGGCCTGCAACGCGGTCGCGCGCGCAGCAAGATGACGCCCTACGGCTAGAGGTCGAAGGCCTCGCCCAGCAGGTAGGCGGGGCGCAGCAGGGACCGCCGGAACCGGCCCAGCGGAAAGCGCCGCGGTGGCGTTGCCAGCCAGTCGGGAAAGGGGCCCGGGCGGTCGGTGCCCGCCATCTGCGTGGCGATCTGCGCGCCGGCATAGCTGCCCATGGCCACGCCGTTGCCGTGATAGCCCAGCGCGGCGAACAGGCCCGGATGCCCCGGGACCGACCCTGCAAAGGGCACCAGCGCGCGCAGCAGGCAGACGAGCCCGGACCATTCATGCGTGATCTCCACACCCTGCCACGCCGGGAAGAGCCGCGCGAAATCACTGCGAATCCGGCGCGAGATCGCGGCCTGCGCGCGCGGCGCGGCGGACAGCCCCCCGCGCATCCCGAACAGGAAGCGCCCGTCCGGCAACAGCCGGAAGTAATGCAGCAGGAGGCGCGTGTCATAGGCCATCTGTGCCGACCACCAGCCCGCCGCGGCCTGTTCTTCCGCCGTCAGGGGCCGGGTGACGATGACGCTGGACAGCGCCGGCAGGGTGCGCGCCGCCAGCCAGCCGGGCAGGTCCTCGGAGGAATAGCCATTGGTGGCGATCAGCACCTGACGCGCGCGCAGGCGGGCGTGGCCGGTGTCCACCTGCCAGCCATCGCCGTCGCGCCGCAGGCCGCGTGCTTGTGTGTGGGCAAAGAGCCTTGCGCCCGCCTCCCGCGCCGCCCCGGCCAGCCCGGCATGGTATTTCCGCGGGTTCAGCGCAAAGCCCAGCGGCAGGGTCATCCCGCCATGCCACGGCCCGCCCAACCCGGCCTGCCGCAGCGCGTCCGGCGCCATCAGCTCGGGCGCCACGCCGTAGCGCGTCTCCAGCCCGGCCGCCTCGCGTTGCAGCGCCTGCCAGTGGCGCGCGGTATGGGCCAGCAGGGTCTCGCCCTGCGAATGCCGGTCGATCTCCCACCCCGCGCTCAGCCTGTCCACGAACGCCACCGCCGCGCGCTCGGCCTCGGCCCAGTGCTGCGGGGCTTCGTCCCCGAACTGCCGGCGCAGCAGCGCGTCGGGCGCCTTGGCCCCGCCAAGGCAGCAGAACCCGCCATTTCGTCCCGACGCGCCGAAACCCGGCGTCCCGGCCTCCAGCACCGCCACGTCGCGCCCCGCCCGGGCCAGCGCCAGCGCCGCGTTCAGCCCGGTGAAACCTCCGCCGATGATGACGACATCCGCGACCCCGTCCCGCTCCAGCGCGGGCCAGTCTTCGGGCGCGACCGTATCGGCCCAGAAACAGGCCGCCTGCGGGGCATAGGCGGCCGGCTCGTAGAGGCGTCTCATGTGGCGCGCTGGGCGGCCTGTTCCTCGCGCGCGCGCTGCACGGCGGCGCGCTTGGTGACCAGCGAGGTCGTCACCACCCCCACCGTCACGATGCCGATCAGCAGGGTCGACAGCGCGTTGATCTCGGGGCTGACGCCCAGCCGCACGGCCGAGAAGATCTTGATCGGCAACGTGGTGGCGCCCGGCCCGGTGGTGAAGCTGGCAATCACGAGGTCGTCCAGCGACAGGGTGAAGGCCAGCAGCCAGCCCGAGATCACCGCCGGGGCGATGATCGGCAGGGTGACCAGGCGGAACGCGTCGAAGGGCGAGGCGCCAAGGTCCAGCGCCGCCTCTTCCAGCGAGCGGTCGAAGGCCACCAGCCGCGAGGACACCACGACCGAGACATAGCACATGGAAAAGGTCGTATGCGCCAGCACCACGGTGACCACGCCGCGATCCATGCCGATGCCGATGAACAGCAGCAGCAGCGACAGGCCGGTGATCACCTCGGGCATCACAAGCGGCGCGTAGATCATGCCGGAAAACAGCGTGCGCCCGCGAAAGCGCCCGCCGCGCACCATGACATGCGCTGCCATGGTGCCCAGCACCGTGGCGATGGTCGAGGAATAGAAGGCCACCTGCACCGTCACCCAGGCCGCGTCGAGGAATTCCTCGTTGCGGAACAGCTCGCCATACCAGCGCGTCGAGAAGCCGGCCCAGACCGTGACCAGCTGGCTGGCGTTGAAGCTGTAGATGACGAGGATCACCATCGGCAGGTAGAGGAAGGCAAAGCCGAGCGTCAGCGAGGTGACGTTGAACCATGAGAACCGCGTCATTTGCCGGCCTCCCGCGCCTTGTCCTCGCTGCGCTGGAACAGCACGATGGGGATGATCAGGATCAGCAGCAGGATCACCGCCACGGCGCTGGCCACCGGCCAGTCGCGGTTCGAGAAGAACTCCTCCCACAGGACCTTGCCGATCATCAGCGTGTCCGACCCGCCCAGAAGCGAGGGGATCACGAATTCGCCGATGGACGGGATCAGCACCAGGAAGCAGCCCGCCACGATGCCGCTGCGCGACAGGGGCACGGTGACCAGCCAGAAGGCCGAGAGCCGCGAGGCGCCCAGGTCCTCGGCCGCCTCCAGCAGGCTTTCATCCATCTTCTCGAGCGCTGCGTAGATCGGCAGGATCATGAAGGGCAGGTAGGTGTAGACGATTCCGATATAGACGGCGGTGTTGGTGTTGAGGATCTGCAGCGGCTCGCCGATGACGCCCAGCCCGATCAGGAACTGGTTCAGCACGCCTTCGTTCGACAGGATGCCCATCCACGAATAGACCCGGATCAGGAACGAGGTCCAGAAGGGCAGGATCACCAGCATCAGCAGGGTCGGGCGCCATTCCGGCGCCGCGCGCGCCATGCCGTAGGCGATGGGATAGCCCACCACCAACGTGATCAGCGTGGCCGTCACCGCGATCCGGAGCGAACTGAGATAGGCCTTGAAATAGAGGTCATCGGTGGTCAGGAAGACGAAATTCTCGAAATCCAGCGCGGCAAAGAAGTCGCGGATCCCGGCCCAGCCCTCGGACAGGTCCAGCTGCGGCATGTAGGGCGGGCGCGCCAGCGCCACGTCCGACAACGAGATCTTGAGCACGATCACGAAGGGGATGAGGAACAGCGCCAGCAGCCACAGGTAGGGGATGACGATCAGGACCGCGCGTCTCATGCCATGTGCTCCGCAGGGGCGATCATTCTTCCAGCACCACGCCGGCGGTGGGCGAGAAGCTGAGCCAGACCTCGTCCTCCCAGGTGATGTCGCGGCGGGACACGCGGCGCGTGTTGGTGATCTGCGCCTTGACCATGGTGCCGTCGGGCAGCTCGACATGGTAGGTCGAGATGTTGCCGAGATAGCCGATATCGATGACCTTGCCCTGCAGCAGGTTGGCCGCGGCGGGCCGCTCGCGCGCGATGCCCAGCTTCTCGGGGCGCAGCGCCAGCACGACCGGCTTGCCGTCCAGCGCCGGGTCGCCATTGGCGGCGATCAGGGGCGGCGTGTCCTCGGACCAGCGGATCTCGATCCCGCCGGGCGGGATCTCGGGGGTCGCTGCCGGAGCAGGGGCGGGCTGCGCGGGGGCGCGGGCGGGCTCGGGCGGGGGCAGCTGTCTGGGCTCGTCGGGGCGGCGGCCGAGGATGCGGTAGAGCACGCGGTCATGCAGCCACTTGCCCATGGCGTTGGGCTGCGGGCGGCGCCCCTCGGGCTGCGGCAGGGGGGCTGCGGCGCCGGGCACCGGGTCGACCGCCTCGGGCGCGGCAGCGTCGGGCTCGGGCGCGGGTCCTGCGTCGCGCGCACGGGCCGTGCCGCGGATCAGGTTCACGTCGCCGATGAAATCGGCCACGTAGACCGAGGTGGGCGCCTCGTAGATCACGTCCGGCGTGGCGACCTGCACGATGCGCCCCTCGTCCATCACCGCGACGCGGCTGGCGACGGTCATCGCCTCTTCCTGGTCATGGGTGACGATCACGAAGGTGGTGCCGGTCTTCTCCTGGATGTCCATCAGCTCGAACTGCGTCTCTTCGCGCAGCTTGCGGTCGAGCGCGCCCAGCGGCTCGTCCAGCAGCAGAAGCTTGGGCGCCTTGGCCAGGCTGCGGGCCAGCGCCACGCGCTGCCGCTGCCCGCCCGAGATCTGGTGCGGCTTGCGGCGGGCGAATTTCTCCAGCCGGGTCAGGCGCAGCATCTCCTGCACCCGGGCCTCGATCTGCTCCTTCGGCTTGCCCTCGCGGCGCAGCCCGAAGGCGATGTTGTCCCAAACCGACAGGTGCGGGAACAGCGCGTAGCTCTGGAACATCATGTTCACCGCGCGCTTGTTCGGCGGCACATGGGCGATGTCGCGCCCCGAGAGCAGGATCTGCCCCTCGCTCGGCTCCTCGAACCCGGCGAGCATGCGCATCATCGTCGTCTTGCCGCAGCCCGACGGGCCCAGCAGCGCGAAGAATTCACGCTCGTAGATGTCCAGCGTCAGGTCGTCGATGGCGGTGAAGTCGCCGAACCGCTTGGTCACGCGCTCGAAGCGGATCAGCGGGCGGGCATCGGGATCGTCCCAGGGGGCAAAGCTCTTTTCGTTGACCATGGTCCTGCCGTGCTGTCGGGGGGCCGGGGGCGGCCGCCCCGTGAAACCCCCGGCCGGCGCGGGGCCGGGCCGGGGCGAAAGGGCTCAGGTGCCGGACTTGATCTTGGTCCAGAGCCGGGTGACCACCCGCTGCACGCGCGGATCGTAGGGCGTGGTCGTGTAGGTGTTGTCCAGCGCATCGGCATCGGGGTAGATCGCCGGGTCGCCGATCACGTCCTCGTTCAGGAACTCCTGCGAGGCGAGGTTGCCGTTGGCGTAGTAGACGTAGTTCGACGCCTTGGCCATGTTCTCGGCATCCATGATGAAATTCAGGAAGGCATGCGCGCCCTCGGGGTTCGGCGCGTCGACCGGGATGGCCATCATGTCGAACCACATCTGAGCGCCCTCCTTGGGGGCGAAATAGCCGATCTCGACGCCGTTATCGGCCTCGGCGGCACGGTCACGCGCCTGCAGCACGTCGCCCGACCAGCCCACGGCCACGCAGATGTCGCCATTCGCCAGCGCGTTGATGTATTCCGAGCTGTGGAACTTCTGGATGTAGGGGCGGACCGGGGCGAAGACCTCTTCGACCTTGGCGATCACGTCGGGATCCTTGCTGTCGGGATCCTCGCCGATATAGTTCAGCGCCGCGGGGATCATCTCGGCCGGGGCGTCCAGCACGTGCACGCCGCACTCGGCCAGCTTTTCCATGTTGGCGGGATCGAAGATCAGGTCCCAGCTGTCCACCGGGGCGTCCTCGCCCAGCAGTTCGCGCACCTTGGGCAGGTTCACGCCCAGCCCGGTGGTGCCCCACATGTAGTTGATCGCGTAGGCGTTGCCGGGGTCGTATTTCTCGGTCCGGTCCGAGATCACGTCCCACATGTTGTCGAGATTGGGCAGCTTGTCCTTGTCCAGCTCCTGGAAGGCGCCGGCGCTGATCTGGCGCTGCAGGAAGGTGCCGGTGGGCACCACCACGTCATAGCCCGAGCCGCCGGCCAGCATCTTGGTCTCGAGCAGCTCGTTGCTGTCGAACACGTCGTAGACCAGCTCCAGCCCGGTCTCCTGCTCGAACTGCTCCAGCAGGCTCTCGTCGATATAGTCGGACCAGTTGTAGACGCGGACCTCCTGCGCCTGGGCCAGTCCGCCGGCCAGCGCCAAGGTTGCGGTGAAACTCGCAAGTCGTTTGGTCATCATGTGCTCCCGTTGGTCGCGGGGTCTTCCGCCCCGTGCCCGGATTTGATCATAAGTTGCCAAGCCCGGCAACTTGCGCGATGTTTCCACGGCCACGCGAGCGGTGCAAGGGCGCGCGGCGTGGCCGGAGGGGGCACGCGGGAGGCGGCGATGAACAATGCGGCAGAGCCGGGCGGCGCGGGGCTTCCGGCGCATGAGCATGTCTATCGGCAATTGCGCGACCTCGTGCTGTTCGGCGCGCTGGCACCCGGCGAGACGGTGACCATCCAGGGCCTGACCGAGCGGCTGGGCGCGGGCATGACACCGGTGCGCGAGGGGCTGCGCCGGCTGACCGCCGAGGGCGCGCTGCTGGCGCAGGGCAACCGGCGCATCGTGGTGCCGGTGCTGGATGCGCCCGCCGTGGCCGAGCTGACCGAGGCGCGACAGGCGCTGGAGCCGCGGCTGGCGGCGCGCGCCGCGCTGGGCGCCACGCCTGACCGCATCGCCGAGCTGCGCGCCATCGACGCCCGGCTGGACCGGGCCATCGCGCGGGGCGACGTGCCAGGCTACCTGCGCGAGAACCACGCCTTTCACATGGCGCTGAACGCGATGGCCCGCGCGCCGATCCTGAGCGCGATCACACAGGGGCTCTGGCTGCGCTTCGGCCCCTCGCTGCGCATCGTCTGCGGACAGGTCGGCACGCGCAACCTGCCCGACCAGCACAAGGCGCTGCTGGACGCGCTCGAGGCGCATGATCCCGAGGCCGCCGCGGCGGCCATGGCGCGCGACGTGGCGCAGGGGATGGAGATGATCGCCGCGGCGCTCTGAGCGGGACGGGACGGCGCTCCTGCTGCGCAGCTCGCCCCGCCCACCGTCCCGCGGGCGCAAGGCACGCAGCGGGGCGATTCGATTGACATGGCGGAATTTGATCATATTCTCGCGGCCAACCCTTCAGGAGGCGCCGCTTTGACCCTGCTTACCCCGAATTCGCCCACCGCCGAGCTGCAGGCGCTGGACGCCGCGCATCACATGCACCCGTTCACCCATGGCCAGGGGCTGCGCGACAAGGGCGCGCGCGTCATCACCCGGGCCGAGGGCGTCTGGCTGACCGACAGCGAGGGCAACCGCATCCTCGACGCCATGGCCGGGCTGTGGTGCGTCAACCTGGGCTATGGCCGGCGCGAACTGGCCGACGTGGCGGCGCGCCAGATGATGGAACTGCCCTTCTACAACACCTTCTTCCAGACCACCCATGTGCCGGCGCTGAACCTGGCTGCCAAGCTGGCCGAGCTGGCGCCGGGCGATCTGAACCATGTCTTTTTCGCCTCCTCCGGCTCCGAGGCCAATGACACCAACCTGCGGCTCGTGCGCACCTATTGGGCCGAGAAGGGCCAGCCCGAGCGGCAGGTCATCATCTCGCGCTGGAACGGCTATCACGGCTCCTCCGTGGGCTCGGGCAGCCTGGGTGGCATGAAGGGCATGCATGCGCAGGGCGGCCTGCCGATCCCCGGCATCGCCCATATCGATCAGCCCGACTGGTGGGGCGAGGGCGGCGAGATGACGCCCGAGGAATTCGGCCGCGCCCGGGCCCGCCAGCTGGAGGAGAAGATCCGCGAGATCGGCCCCGAGAAGGCGGCCGCCTTCATCGCCGAGCCGGTGCAGGGCGCCGGCGGTGTGATCGTGCCGCCCGAAACCTATTGGCCCGAGATCCGCCGCATCGTGGACGAATACGGCATCCTGCTGATCGCGGACGAGGTGATCTGCGGCTTCGGGCGGACGGGCAACTGGTTCGGCAGCCAGACCATGGACATCCGTCCCGACATCATGACCATCGCCAAGGGGCTGTCCTCGGGCTACCAGCCGATTGGCGGCTCGATCGTCTCGGACGAGATCGCCGCGGTGATCAACGGCACCGAGTTCAACCACGGCTATACCTATTCCGGCCATCCCGTCGCCTCGGCCGTGGCGCTGGAGAACCTGCGCATCCTCGAGGAGGAACAGATCGTCGAGACCGTGCGCACCCGCACCGCCCCCTATCTCAAGGAGCGCTTCGAAAGCCTGACCGCGCATCCGCTGGTGGGCGAGGCCCGGATCGTGGGCATGATGGGCTCCATCGCGCTGACCCCGGACAAGGCGCGCCGCGCGCCCTTCGCCGCCGAGGCCGGCACTGCCGGGCTGATCACGCGCGAGCGCTGCTTTGCCAACAACCTGGTGATGCGCCACGTGGGCGACCGCATGATCGTCTCGCCGCCGCTGGTGATCTCGCAGGGCGAGATCGACACGCTGATCGAGCGCGCATGGCAAAGCCTCGACGAGGCGCAGGCCGAGCTGGCGGCCCAGGGCCTGCTGACTGCGTGACATGACGAAAATCCTGCCCGTTTCGTCCGAAACGGGCAGGTATCAGGCGGCGATCCAGCTCTTGGCGGCGTCGAACCGGTCTGCCTCGAAATAGCGGGTCTCGGCGGCGCTGAACGTGTCCAGCAACCGCTGGCCCATGCGCTGCCAGCCAGCATCGCCCACGATGGCGGCCCGGTCGAGCCGGTCGTAATGGGCGCGCACCATGCGCAGGTGCTGGCCGATGGCCGCCAGCCCCTGCCAGCCGTCGAACTCGCGCAGGTCCAGCAGCAGGCGAAAGCGGTCGTTGCGGCGGATGAAGGCGTCGAGGTCGCGCTCTTCCTCTTCCATGCGTGCAGGGTCCAGCTTGCCGCGCAGCTGCACGTGCAGCACGCCGCCGCCAAGGTCGGTCTGGTGGATCGTGCCCAGCGACTGGCCCAGCCAGCGCCGCGCCTCGTCGGCCTGATCGGGGCCGAAGGTCTGTACGGGGCAGGGCATCAGCGGCGCAAAGCCGCGCACCAGCCGCATCATCCAGCCGTTCCGGCCCACCACCGCGGCCCGGTCGAAGCCGCGCCAGTGCCGCAGCCCGAACTCGGCATCGTCGAGCATCGCGCCGACGCTGAACTCGGCGTCGTCAGCCAGGATAACCAGCACGCGGATATGCTCGTGCTCTTCGATGGCGCGGTCCAGCGCCGGGATCAGCACATCCTCGTAGTCATCCTCGCGGATCCGGCCGGACAGGCGCACCTCGTAGCTGCTTGGCGCGGGCATCGGGGAAATCTCGATCATGGTCGACCTCCGTCCTTGCGCGCCCGGGCAAGGCCGGGCGCCATGGGAAACGCTCAGTTGACGCGGTGCGGCGCGCCGTTGGCCATGTTGGTGCCGATATAGGGCTTCTTGGCGCCCTTCCACGCGCCGAACCCGCCTTCCATATGCGCCACATGCGCCATGCCGGCCTCGATCGCGGCGCGCGAGACCTTCTCGGAGCGCGCGCCCGAGCCGCAATGGAAGACGATCTGCTTGTCGCTCTGGCCCGGCAGCGCGTCGGCCTTGAAGAAGGCCAGCGGCATCAGCAGCGCGCCCTCGATATGCTCGAACATGTACTCCTGCGGCGTGCGCACGTCGATCAGCACGATCTTTCCGGCCTTGAACGCCTCTTCGACCTCGTCGACCGTCCATGTCTCGAAGATCGCCTGGCCCACTTCCTCGGTCTTCATCGCCGTCTCCTCAGAACTTGTTGGCGGGAATCTTGAAGTAATGGTGGCCGTCACTTTCGGCCGGCGCAAGCCGTCCGCCGCGCAGATTGACCTGCAGCGCGTGCAGCATCCGGTCGGGCAGGCCCAGCGTGGCGTCGCGCTCGTCGCGGATCTTGCGGTACGCCGCCTCCGAAACACCACCGCCGAGATGCTTGTTGTGGGCCTTGTGCTCGGCCACCGTCGCCTCCCATGCAGGCTCGGTACGCTCGCCCACCGGCGGGTAGTCATGCCCGACAAAGAGCCGCGTGTCCCCGGGCAGGTCCAGGATCGCCATCAACGAGGCATAGAGCTCGGCCGAAGAGCCGCCGGGGAAATCGGCGCGGGTCGTCCCGGAATCCACGTGCATGAAGGTGTCGTGCACGAAGGCGGCATCGCCCATGACATAGGTGATCGAGCCCAGCGTGTGCCCGGGTGACAGCATCACGCGCACCTCCAGCTCGCCTAGCTTGAATGTGTCGCCATCGGCAAAGAGCCGGTCGAAATCCGCCGCTGGGTCGAAGGCGTCGGGCAGGTTGTAGATGTCGCGCCAGAGCCCCGCGATCTCGCGCACCTTCTCGCCGATTGCGTTGGGCGCGCCGGTCTGCTCCTTCAGCCAGGCCGAGGCCATCAGGTGGTCGGCATGGGGATGGGTGTCCAGCACCCATTCCACCTCCAGACCCTCGGCGCGGACGAAATCCAGCACCTCCTGCGCGCTGTCCGTGCGGGTGCGGGCGGCCTGCGGATCGAAATCGAGCACCACGTCGATCAGCGCGGCCTTCTTCGTGGCCGGGTCGACGGCCACATACATGATCGATCCGGTGTCCTTGTCGTAGAACCCGGTCACTTCGGGCGAGGTGGCGCCGCTGGACGGGCTTGTGCGTGTGAACATCTCTGCTCCCCTTGCTTCCTTGCATTCAGGTAATGGAATGTTTCAGGAGAACAAGGGTTCCACGAAAACCGCAGGACACGGGAAGAAATTTCGCAGCACCTGCCGGACGGGCGACGGCGTTGCGGCACGGGCAATCGGTAGGTTTTCGGGGGAGGGTAAGGGCATACCGGGGCGCGGCCCGGTATCAGACGCGCCGCGATCCCGTGTCGGGTCGCGGCGGCGTATGGGCTTACTGCGTCTTGCGGATGGGCGAGAACGGCCGGAAGAAGGTCCGGGCGAAGCACTCGCCGTAAACCGCCGAGATCGTCTCGAAGGTGATCAGGGGCACAAGCATGTCGGTGTCCTTTTTGTCTGCTGCTGTTTCAGAAAGCATAGTGCAACAAAGATACGCGTAACATGCCAGTTTTGTTCAAATCTTGCTACTTTTTGTTTCCAACCCCGATGCGCGCCGGTCACGCACGGGAGGACGGGGTGATTTCCGTCTTTGCAGGGCCGGTGCGGCTCTGCTAGGTCTAGTGGTATGAACACCCATGCCCCCCAGATGCGCCCCCATATTCGCCAGTTGGACGAGGCCGCGATCAATCGAATCGCGGCCGGCGAAGTGGTCGAGCGCCCGGCCTCGGCGGTCAAGGAACTGGTTGAGAACGCCGTGGATGCCGGGGCGCGGCGTATCGGGATCGAGATTGCGGATGGCGGAAAAACGCTGATCCGTGTCACCGATGACGGCTGCGGCATGACCGAGGACGAGCTGCCGCTGGCGCTGGCCCGGCACGCGACCTCCAAGATCGACGGCAGCGATCTGCTGGCGATCCACTCCTTCGGCTTTCGCGGCGAGGCGCTGCCCAGCCTCGGCGCCGTGGCGCGGCTGACCGTGCAGAGCCGCGCGCCCGGCCATGCCGCGGCCGAACTGTCGGTTTCGGGCGGGGTGGCCGGGCCCTGCAAGCCCTGCGCGCTGAACGGCGGCACGGTCGTCACGCTGCGCGACCTGTTCTATGCCACGCCGGCGCGGCTAAAATTCCTGCGCAGCGACCGGGCCGAGACGCAGGCGATCACCGACGTGGTGCGCCGTCTGGCCATGGCCGAGCCCTCGGTCGGCGTGACGCTGCGCGACGTGTCGGGCGGGCAGGACCGCGTGACCTTCCGCACCGATCCCGAGGCGGGCGACCTGTTCGACGCGCTGCGCGGGCGGCTGTCGCGGATCATGGGGGCCGAGTTCGTCGAGAACGCGCTGCCCATCGACGCCACGCGCGAGGGCTTTCGCCTGACCGGCTATGCCGCGCTGCCCACCTATTCGCGCGGCTCGGCCGTGGCGCAGTACCTGTTCGTCAATGGCCGTCCCGTGCGCGACCGGATGCTGATCGGCGCGCTGCGCGGCGCCTACCAGGATTTCCTGTCGCGCGACCGGCACCCGGCGGTGGCGCTGTTCATCGATTGCGACCCGCACAAGGTCGACGTGAACGTGCATCCCGCCAAGTCCGAGGTGCGCTTCCGCGATCCCGGGCTGGTGCGCGGGCTGATCGTCTCGGCGCTGCGCCACGCGCTGGCCGAGGCCGGGCACCGCGCCTCGAGCACCATCGCGGGCGAGACGCTGGGCGCCATGCGACCCCAGCCTGACACGCCGCGCATCTACCAGATGGACCGCCCGTCGGCCGCGGCCCGGCAGGCCGCCTATCAGGCGCAGAGCCCGGGCTTCTCCGAGATGGCGGACGCGTGGTCGGGCCGCACCGTCGAGACACCCGCGCCGGCCGAATCTGCTCCGCAGCCCGAGCCGGAGACCGCCGCGCTGCCCTTGGGCGCCGCGCGCGGGCAGGTGCACGAGAATTACATCATCGCCCAGACCGATGACGGTGTGGTGATCGTCGACCAGCACGCCGCGCATGAGCGGCTGGTCTACGAGAAGCTCAAGCGGCAGATGGCCGAAAACGGGGTCGCGGCGCAGGCGTTGCTGATCCCCGAGATTGTCGAGCTGTCCGCCGATGACGCCGCGCGCCTGCTCGGCGTGGCCGATGATCTGTTCCGCATGGGGCTCGCGATCGAGCCCTTCGGGCCGGGCGCCATTGCCGTACGCGAAACCCCGGCCCTGCTGGGCGAGGTGAACGCCAAGGCGTTGGTCCACGACCTGCTGGACGAGCTGTCGGACATGGGCGAAAGCCACCTTGTGCAGGAGCGGCTGGACGCGATCCTCAGCCGCGTGGCCTGCCACGGCTCGATCCGTTCGGGCCGGGTGATGCGCGCCGAGGAGATGAACGCGCTGCTGCGCGAGATGGAGGCGACGCCGCATTCGGGCCAGTGCAACCATGGCCGCCCCACCTATGTGGAGCTGAAACTCTCCGATATCGAGCGCCTGTTCGGGCGGGCATGATCCGGATCGGCGAGACCACCTACGCGCTGGACGATCCCGCAACCCTTGCCGCGCTGGCCGGGGCCGGGCTGCTGCTGGTCGTGCTGTTGCTGCTGATCTCGGCGGCGCGCGCGGCGGGCCGGTCGGCGCGGGCGGTGGCGCCGCTGGCCGTGCAGATGCAGCACCTGGGCCAGCGGGTGCAGGGTCTGTCCGACGGGCAGGAGCGGCTGGCCGGCGGGCTGAGCCATGTCTCCGAGGCGCAGAGCCAGTCGCAAAGCGCCATGTTGCAGCTGATGGAGCAGCGCCTGGCCGAGGTGCAGGAGAAGATGAACGAGAACCTGCACGGCTCGGCCCGGCGCACCGCACGCTCGCTGGGCGAGTTGCAGGAGCGGCTGAAGGTGATCGACAGCGCGCAGGAGAACATCACAAAGCTGTCGGGCGACGTGCTCAGCCTGCAGGACATTCTGGCCAACAAGCAGACGCGCGGCGCCTTCGGCGAGATCCAGTTGACCGACATCGTGTCCAAGGCGCTGCCCTCGGACAGTTTCACGCTGCAGGCGACCCTGTCGAACGGCCGGCGCGCCGATTGCCTGATCCACCTGCCGCAGCCGCCCGGCCCCATCGCCATCGACGCCAAGTTCCCGCTGGAGGGCTACGAGGCGCTGCGCCGCGCCGACACCCAGATCGAGCGGACCCGCGCTGCGCAGGCGCTGCGCCTGTCGCTGCGCAAGCATATCCGCGACATCGCCGAGCGCTACATCCTCGAAGGCGAGACCGCCGACGGCGCGCTGATGTTCCTGCCCTCCGAAGCGGTCTATGCCGAGCTGCACGCCAATTTCCCCGAAGTGGTGCGCGAGGGGTTCGCGGCGCGGGTCTGGATCGTCTCGCCGACCACCTGCATGGCAACGCTGAACACGATGCGCGCCATTCTCAAGGATGCCCGGATGCGCGAACAGGCCGGGGCGATCCGCCGCGAACTGGCGCTGCTGCATGCCGACGTGGAGCGGCTGGGCGCGCGGGTCGGCAATCTCGACCGGCATTTCGGGCAGGCCGCCAAGGATATCGAGGACATCAAGATCAGCGCCGACAAGGCGGGCAAACGCGCGCGTCGGCTGGACAATTTCGACTTCGAGGAGATGCCGGAGGCCCCCGATCCGGCGCCGCGACCATTGGTCCTGAGACGGCGAAACGAATCGCCCTCGTGATTGTTTAAGCCTGAACTATACCCATGCATTGGCCGCAAGGACGGTATGCACCCGCATATCTCCCCCATAACCCCCCGAATTGGTAGGGGCTGTTGCCAGACGGCACGGCAATGCTAGGCTGATCCCATGCCGCGGCAGCGTCCGGGCCAGGGAGAGAAGTGGTTTAGCACTAAACCAAATTGCGCCGATCCGGCGCGCGTTAGGGAAGAGGGCTCATGAAAGATACCCCCCAAGATATCGACCCAGTCGAATCCCAGGAATGGCAGGAGGCGATCGAGGACGTCATCGAACGCGATGGCGCCGATCGCGCCCATTTCCTGCTGGACAAGGCGGTGCAGAGCGCCCGCGCCGCGGGCGCCAGGCTGCCCTTTTCGGCGACGACCCCCTACCAGAACACCATTTCGCCGGATGACGAGGTCGACATCCCCGGCGACATGGACATGGAATGGCGCATCCGCACCATCAATCGCTGGAACGCGATGGCGACGGTGGTCAAGCGCAACAAGGAAAGCAGCGAATATGGCGGTCACATCGCCTCCTTCGCCTCGTCCGCCGCGCTCTACGACATTGGCCTGAACCATTTCTGGCGCTCGAAATCGGCGATCCATGGCGGCGACCTGGTGTTCTTCCAGGGTCACGTGATCCCCGGCATCTACGCGCGCAGCTTCATGGAAGGCCGCATCAGCGAGGAGCAGCTGAAGAACTTCCGCTCCGAGGTCGCGGGCGAGGGGCTGTCCTCCTACCCGCACCCGTGGCTGATGCCCGAGTACTGGCAGTTCCCGACGGTCAGCATGGGCCTTGGCCCGCTGATGGCGATCTACCAGGCGCGCTTCATGAAATACCTCGAGAACCGCGGGTTGATCGAGAGGCAGGACCGCAAGGTCTGGGCCTTCCTCGGCGATGGCGAGATGGACGAGCCCGAGAGCCTGGGCGCCATCCACCTGGCTGCGCGCGAGGGGCTCGACAACCTGATCTTCGTGGTCAACTGCAACCTTCAGCGGCTGGACGGCCCGGTGCGCGGCAACTCCAAGATCGTGCAGGAGCTCGAGGGCGAGTTCCGCGGTTCCGGCTGGGACGTGATCAAGCTGCTTTGGGGCCGCGGCTGGGACGAGCTGCTGGAACAGGACACCAGCGGCAAGCTGCGCCAGCTGATGGACGAGACGATCGACGGCGACTACCAGACCTTCAAGTCCAAGGACGGCGCCTATATCCGCGAGCACTTCTTCGGCAAGTACCCCGAGACGGCCGAGCTGGTGAAGGACTGGACCGACGACCAGATCTGGGCGCTGCGCCGCGGCGGGCATGATCCCAAGAAGGTCTACAACGCCTTCAAGCGCGCCACCGAGGCCGAGAGCCAGCCCACCGTGATCCTCGTCAAGACGGTCAAGGGCTACGGCATGGGCACCGCGGGCGAGGGGCAGAACACCACCCACCAGCAGAAGAAGATGCAGCTGGACCAGCTCAAGGCCATGCGCGACCGCTTCAAGATCCCGGTCACGGATGAAGAGCTGGAGAAGGACATCCCCTTCGTGTCGCTCAACAACGCGCAGAAGGCCTACATGGCCGAGCGCCGCAAGGAGCTGGGCGGGGCCTTCCCCAAGCGCAACACCGAGGCGCCCAAGCTGGAAATTCCCGGGCTGGAGAAGTTCAAGGGGCAGCTCGAATCCACGGGCGACCGCGAGATCTCGACCACCATGGCCTTCGTGCGCATCCTGACCACGCTGCTGCGCGACAAGCAGGTGGGCAAGCAGGTCGTGCCGATCGTGCCGGACGAATCCCGCACCTTCGGGATGGAGGGGCTGTTCCGCTCGGTCGGGATCTACAATCCCAAGGGCCAGACCTACACGCCCGAAGACCGCGACCAGATGATGTACTACAAGGAAAGCGCCGACGGTCAGGTGCTGCAGGAGGGCATCAACGAGGCCGGCGCCATGGCCGACTGGATCGCCGCGGCGACCGCCTATTCCAACCACGGCGTCCCGATGATCCCGTTCTACATCTACTACTCGATGTTCGGGTTCCAGCGGATCGGCGACCTGGCCTGGGCGGCCGGCGACAGCCGCGCGCGCGGCTTCATGCTGGGCGGCACGGCCGGACGGACCACGCTGAACGGCGAAGGGCTGCAGCACGAGGACGGGCACAGCCACATCCTGGCGTCGACCATCCCCAACTGCATCAGCTATGACCCGACCTTCAGCTACGAGGTCGCGGTGATCGTGCAGCACGGGCTTCAGCGCATGTTCGTCGATCAGGAAGACGTGTTCTTCTACCTGACGCTGATGAACGAGAACTACAGCCACCCGGACATGCCGATGGGCTCGGAAGAGGGGATCATCAAGGGCCTCTACCGGATGAAGAAGACGGCCAAGCCCGCCAAGAAGCATGTCAACCTGATGGGGTCGGGCACGATCCTGGTGCAGGCGATCAAGGCGGCCGAGATGCTGGAAGAGGATTTCGGCGTCACCTCGGACATCTGGTCGGCTACCTCGTTCAACGAGTTGGCGCGCGACTACCAGGACTGCATGCGGCACAACCGCCTCAACCCCTTCGCCGAGGAGCGGGTGCCCTACGCGACCCAGACCCTTGCCAGCGCGCAGGGGCCGATCGTGGTGGCCACCGACTACATGAAGAACTTTGCCGAGCAGATCCGCGGCGCGGTCCCGAACCGCTTCACGGTGCTGGGCACCGACGGGTTCGGGCGCTCGGACAGCCGGGTGAACCTGCGGCGCTTCTTCGAGGTGGATGCCAACCACATCGCCGCCGCGGCGATGGTGGACCTGTGGCGCGAGGGGGCCGTTTCGAACAAGGATCTCGAAGCGGCGCTCAAGAAATACGACATCGACGGCGGCAAGCCGAACCCGCGCCTGGCCTGAGCGGGACTGGAGGACAGAAGACATGACAACCGAAGTCAAAGTGCCGGATATCGGCGATTTCACCGATGTGCCCGTCGTCACGATCCTGGTGAGCGTGGGCGACACGATCGCCGAGGAAGATCCGATCATCGAGCTTGAATCGGACAAGGCGACGATGGAGGTCCCGTCCTCCGCCGCCGGCACGGTGAAGGAGATCAAGGTCTCCGAGGGCGACACGGTCTCGGAGGGCAGCGTGGTGCTGATCGTCGAGGGTGACGGCGCCGGTGCCGCCCCGGCGGAAGAACCCAAATCCGAGGCGCCCAAATCCGAGGCACCCAAGGCCGAGGCCCCGGCCTCCGCCCCGGCCGCGGCGCCCGCGCCCGCCCCGGTGACCGATGCGGGTTTCTCCAAGGTCCATGCCTCGCCGTCGGTGCGCGCCTATGCCCGCCGGGTCGAGGTCGACCTGACCAAGGTCAACGGATCGGGCCGCAAGGGCCGCATCCTGCGCGAGGATGTGGAGAAGGCGCTCAAGACGCAGGTCGCCCCGGCGGCGGCGGCTTCTGGCGGCGCGCAGGGCGGCATGGGCATCCCGCCAATCCCGGCCGTGGATTTCTCGAAATTCGGCCCTGTCGAGGATGTCGAGATGTCCCGGATCAAGAAGATCTCGGGCCCCGCGCTGCACCGGTCGTGGCTGAACATCCCGCATGTCACCCATAACGACGAGGCCGACATCACCGAGCTGGACAAGTACCGCAAGGAGATGGACACGATGGCCAAGGAAGAGGGCTATCGCGTCACGTTGCTCTCTTTCGTCATCAAGGCCAGCGTCTCGGCGCTGAAACAGCATTGGGAGTTCAACAGCTCGCTGCATCCCGATGGCGACAAGCTGATCAAGAAGAACTTCTACAATATCGGCTTTGCCGCTGACACGCCCAACGGGCTGGTGGTTCCCGTGATCAAGGATGCCGACCGCAAGGGGCTGGTCGAGATCTCCAAGGACCTGATGGAGCTGTCCTCCAAGGCCCGCAAGGGCGAGCTGAAGGGCCCCGACATGCAGGGCGCGACCTTCACCATCTCGTCGCTGGGCGGCATCGGGGGCACGTCCTTCACGCCCATCGTCAACGCGCCCGAGGTGGCGATCCTGGGCCTGACCCGGTCCAAGATGCAGCCGGTCTGGAATGGCGAGGAATTCGTGCCGCGCCTGATCCAGCCGCTGTCGCTGTCCTATGACCATCGCGCCGTCGACGGCGCCCTGGCCGCGCGTTTCTGCGTCACGCTGAAGACGCTGCTGGGCGACATGCGCAAGCTGATGTGGTGAGGTGACCAGAATGGATGTCAAAGTACCCGATATCGGCGATTTCACGGATGTTCCGGTGGTCGCCATACTCGTCAGCGTGGGTGACACGGTCAGCGAGGAAGACCCGCTGATCGAGCTGGAATCCGACAAGGCGACGATGGAAGTGCCCTCGCCCGCGTCCGGCAAGATCACCGAGATCAAGGTGTCCGAAGGCGACCGCGTGTCCGAGGGATCGGTCATCATCGTGCTGGAAGGCGCCGATGCCGGTGACGGCGCGGCCAAGGCCAAGGACGCGGTCGGCCAGGGTGGTGAAGTCAAAGGCGGCTATGGTGGCCGCGGATCGCCCCCCGCCGATGACGCGCCCAAGGCGGTCGAGGCCACGGGCTCGGCCACGGGCAAGGGCGACGTGCATGCCGAGGTGGTCGTGCTGGGCTCGGGCCCGGGCGGCTATACCGCGGCCTTCCGCGCCGCGGACCTGGGCAAGAAGACCGTCCTGATCGAGCGCTACCCCTCGCTGGGCGGGGTTTGCCTGAACGTGGGCTGCATCCCGTCCAAGGCGCTCTTGCACGTGGCCAAGGTCATCACCGAGGCCGAGGAGATGGGGTCCCACGGGATCAGCTTCTCCAAGCCCAAGATCGACCTCGACGAGCTGCGCAAGTTCAAGAACGACGTGGTCGGCCAGCTGACCGGCGGTCTGGACGGGCTGTCCAAGGGGCGCAAGGTGCAGGTCGTGCGCGGCTACGGCAAGTTTGCCGGGCCGAACATGATCGAGGTCGAGGGTGACGACGGCAAGACCACCGTCAGCTTCGATCAGTGCATCATCGCCGCCGGCTCGGAGCCGGTGGAGCTGCCCTTCATCCCGCATGAGGACGAGCGGGTGATCGACAGCACCGGCGCGCTCGAGCTCAAGGACATCCCCAAGCGGATGCTGGTGCTGGGCGGCGGGATCATCGGGCTGGAGATGGCCTGCGTCTACGATGCGCTCGGCTCCAAGATCACCGTGGTCGAGCTGATGGACCAGATCATCCCGGGCGCCGACAAGGATCTCGTCAAGCCGCTGATGACCCGCATCAAGGGCCGGTACGAGAACATCTTCCTCAAGACCAAGGTCACCTCGGTCGAGGCGCTGAAGAAGGGGCTCAAGGTCACCTTCGAGGATGACAAGGGCGAAAGCTTCACCGACACGTTCGACAAGGTGCTGGTGGCGGTCGGGCGCAAGCCCAACGGCAAGCTGATCGATGCCGAGAAGGCCGGGGTCGCGGTGGATGAACGCGGCTTCATCGCCGTGGACAACCAGCAGCGCACCGGCGTGCCGCATATCTTCGCCATCGGCGACGTGGTGGGCCAGCCCATGCTGGCGCACAAGGCGGTGCACGAGGGCAAGGTCGCGGCCGAGGTCTGCGCGGGCGAGAAGCGCTTCTTCGACGCCAAGCTGATCCCCTCGGTCGCCTATACCGACCCCGAGGTGGCGTGGTGCGGCCTGACCGAGACCGAGGCCAAGGCGCAGGGCGTCAAGTACGAGAAGGGCGTCTTCCCCTGGGCGGCGTCGGGGCGGTCGCTGTCCAACGGGCGCAGCGAGGGCATGACCAAACTGCTCTTCGACCCCGAGGATGACCGCGTGATCGGCGCCTGCATCGTGGGCACCAATGCCGGCGACCTGATCTCGGAAGCCGCGCTGGCCATCGAGATGGGCGCGGATGCGGTGGACCTGGGCCACACGATCCACCCGCACCCGACCCTGTCGGAGACGGTGAACTTCGCGGCCGAGATGTTCGAGGGCACGATCACCGACCTGATGCCGCCGAAGAAGAAGAAAAAGCACTAGGCCCGGATCCGGGTCAGGCATGGGGCGCGCGGGGCAGGATCGTCCCGCGCGCCTTTTTCATGCGTGCCGGTTTTGTACGTTTCGGACGTTTCGGGCGCCGATCCCGCCAGACATGACAAAGCCGCGCCCGGTCGGGGCGCGGCTTGCATGGGGAAACTATGTGGCCGGTGGTCAGATCCGCAGGAAGGGCTGTGCCAGACGCGGAAGCAGGCCCTTGAACCGCAGCGGCGCGTCGGTGACCGCAAGGCAGATACAGTCCTCGCCGATATCGGCGATGGGCGTGTGCTCGACCTCGCTGTCGGCCACCTCGATATCGCCGCGACCGAAATGGCCATCCTCGTCCCGGAACGCACCCTGCAGCACCAGCGTCAGCTCCATGCCGCCATGGCTGTGATCGGGCACGGCCGTGCCGGCGGGGATGTAGAGCAGTCGCGCCGTCGCCTCGCCCGAGGTGGGCAGGATCGCCTGCCGCACGCCCATCCCGGCGGGACGCCAGTTCACCTTGTCGAGCGACCCGCCCACGTAGTCCCGCAGCGGGGCCGGCAGGACCGGATCGGCCGGGCGCCGCGCCAGCCTGCGATCGGTCGCGGGGGCGGTGCGGATCGACTCCATCACCGAGGCAAAGCAGCTTTCGGAGACCGAGACCGTCTCGGCCTGGTCCAGCACGGCGCCACCGACGCTGTCATAGGCCTCGGCGGCCGCGCGGCATTCGTCGCACATCGAGATATGCGTCGCCACGGCGATGTTCACGGCTTCGGGCAGGCTGCCGGTGGAATAGCCCAGCAGCAGCTCTTCGGTCAGGTGATGTTTGATGTTCGGCGTCATTCTCTTCACTTCCGGTCCATCGCATGGCGCAGGCGGTCCAGCGCCAGGCGTATGCGGGATTTGATCGTTCCGAGCGGCAGCCCGGTCATGTCGGCGATCTCTCGATGGGTGAGGTCGCCGAAATAGGCCTTCTCGATCAATTCCCTCTGTTTGTCGGGGAGCTCCGCAATCGCGGCGCCCAGTTTCTCGCTCTCCTGTTGCAGGCCGATGCTCTCGGCCTGATCGGGCTCTTCTTCGGGGCCCCAATATATGTCTTCCGGTTCCGGGCGCTTCTGGCGCCGCAGGATGTCGATCTTGCGGTTCCGCGCGATCGTGAAGATCCACGTCGCAACCGAGGCGCGGGCAGGATCGAACATGGCCGACTTCTGCCAGACCGTGGTCATCACTTCCTGCACGCATTCCTCGGCCAGTGCGGCATCCGTTCCGGAGCGCATCAGGAAGGCCTTCACCCGCGGTGCGAAATACTGGAACACCTCGGCAAAGGCCTGTTCGTCCTGTTCGTCGCGGATGCGGATCATGCATCCGATCCAAGTCTCGTTCATGTCGCTGTTCTGGGCACTCTGATCATTCGGCCTGTCCTGCAAGACATGGCGCGCCGACAGGGGCGTCGCAATGGACGTAGAGTCGCGGGTCTCGAGGGGCGCTGTGCTTTCGAACATGGAGAGGTTACGCGGGGCAGGGCGGTTTGGATCAGAATTATTTTTGCCCCCGATTGTCATCCGGTTCGCGGCCCGGGCCGTAAACCTTCCGACACTACATCACAGGACACATCTGCCCATGCCCTTCGAAGCCCGCCCCAGCCCCGCCCGCCGCATCGCCGTTATCGGCGGCGGCATCTCAGGCATGGGGGCCGCGCACATGTTGGGGGATGTCCACCATGTCACCCTGTTCGAGGCCGAGCCGCGGCTGGGCGGCCATGCCCGCACCAAGCTGGCCGGGCGCAATGGCGACCGCGCGGTGGATACCGGCTTCATCGTGTTCAACTACGCCAATTACCCGATGCTGACCGAGCTGTTCGACCGGCTGGACGTGCCGGTGGCGCGCTCGGACATGTCCTTCTCGGCCAGCCTGCGTGGCGGCGCGATGGAATACGGGCTGAAGAACCTGCGCGCCGTGGCCGCCCAGCCGACCAACCTGCTGGACCCGCGCTTCATCGGCATGATTCGGGACATCCTGCGCTTCAACGCACGTGCACTGGACGAGGCGAACGATCCCGACCTGCCGCTGGGCACGTTCCTCGACCGCATGGGCATGGGCGCATGGTTCCGCGACTACTACCTGCTGCCGCTCTCGGGCGCGATCTGGTCCACCCCGACCGAGCAGATCCTCGACTTCCCGGCGCAGGCGCTGGTGCGTTTCTTCGAGAACCACGCTTTGCTCAGCCACACCGGCCAGCACCAGTGGTACACGGTGCGCGGCGGCTCGATCGAATATGTCCGCCGGCTGGAGGCCGCGCTGCGCCGGCAGGGTGCGGACCTGCGCATCGGCACGCCCGTGCAGGCGGTGCGCCGCGATGCGACCGGGGTCGAGATCACGTCCCACGGCGACACGTGGGAGCGGTTCGACGAGGTGATCTTTGCCACCCATTCCGACGTGACGCTGCGCCTGCTGGCCGATCCGCGCCCCGAGGAACAGGCCGGGCTGGCGGCGGTGCGCTACCAGCCCAACACCGTCGTGCTGCATGCCGATACCTCGCTGATGCCGAAGCGCCGCGCCTGCTGGGCCTCGTGGAACTATACCGAGGCGCCGCAGAAGACGATGAACCGCATCGACCTGACCTACTGGATGAACTGCCTGCAGCCGATCCCGGAAGAGGATCCGCTTTTCGTGACGCTGAACAGCACGCGGCCCATCGACGAGGCGCTGATCTACGACACGGTCGAGATGCATCACCCGGTCTTCGACCTTGACGCGCTGGCCGCGCAGAAGGCGCTGGCGCTGGGCAACGGGGCGCATCGCACCTGGTTCTGTGGCGCGTGGATGAAGAACGGCTTCCACGAGGACGGGCTGGCCAGCGCCGCCGACGTGGCCGAGGCGATCCGCGCCCGCACGGCAGAGGTGGCGGCGGCATGACAGGGGTCGAGCTGGTCGCGGCGCATACCTTCCACGGCCGCAAGGGCGCGGTCGGGAACGCGTTCCGCTACTCGGTGGATTTCGTGATGCTGGAGCCCGAGGCGACACCGGCGGGCCCGGCGCTGTTCTCGCGCAACCGCGCGAACCTCGCCTGCCTGCGCGACCGCGACCATGGCGGCCCGCCCGGGCAGGGCCGTGGCGCCGCCTGGGCGCGCGAGGTACTGGAGGGCGCGGACGTCGACGCAGCACGATTGGAGCTGCTGGCCCAGCCGCGGCTGCTGGGCCATGTCTTCAACCCGGTCTCGTTCTGGCTGGCATGGGACGGTCAGGGCGCGCTGCGCGCGGTGATCGCCGAGGTGACCAACACGTTCGGTGACCGCCATTCCTATCTCTGCCGGCGCGAGGATGGGGCGCCGATCACGCCCGAGGACCGCATCGTGGCGAGGAAGATTCTGCATGTCTCGCCCTTTCAGCCGCAGGAGGGGGGCTATACCTTCCGCTTCGACATCCGCCCCGACCGGGTCGGCATCTGGATCGACTATGACCGCGCCGAAGGCGGGTTGATCGCCACGCTTGTGGGCCCGCGGCGCCCGTTGACCAATGCCGGGGTGATCCGCTCGGCCTTGCGCCGGCCCTTCGGGGCGCGCCGGGTGCTGGCGCTGATCCACTGGCAGGCTCTGAAACTCTGGTGGAAGGGCGCGCGCTACCGCGACCGTCCCGCGCCACCGGCCCGTGCCGTCACGGCCTCGCAGGGGGGCGAGGACGGCCACATGCTCAAGGAGGTTACGTGATGGAGGCGTTTCTCTACGTGGTGCTGGGCGCCGCGCTGATGCTCGGCCTGGCATGGCTGCGCTCCCGCAAGCTGGGCTTTCTCGCGCAGCGGTCCCCCGACTATTCCGATGCTGGCGGGCCGCGCTTCGACCTGCGCCACCACCTGAACGGCGACATCGTCTGCGAGGGGGTGATCTACGGACCCACCGGGCGCGTCGCCTCGCGTTTCGTCGGCAATTTCCGGGGTGAGTGGCAGGGCAATTCCGGCCGGCTGGCCGAGCATTTCACCTATGACAGCGGCGCCGAGCAGACCCGCGAGTGGCAGCTGAGCCTGGGCAATGACGGCCGCATCCGCGCGCTGGCGGCGGATGTCGAGGGCGAGGGCAACGGCGACCAGTCCGGCCCGACCGTCTGCCTGCGCTACAAGCTGCGCCTGCCCGAGGATGCCGGCGGCCATGTTCTGGACACCACCGACTGGATGTATCTAGCCCCGAACGGCACGATCGTGAACCGAAGCCAGTTTCGGAAGTTTGGTTTCAAGGTAGCCGAACTGGTGGCGGTGATGCGCCGGAAGGAGATTGTGTGAAAGACTGGAACGGAAAACGGTACTGGATCGTCGGAGCAAGCGAAGGGCTGGGCGAGGCACTGGCCCGCCAGCTGAGCAAGGCGGGTGTCTCGCTCGTGCTGTCGGCGCGATCCGAGGACAAGCTGCGGGACCTCGCCGAGGATCTGCCCGGCCGCGCCGAGGCGCTGCCGGTCGACGTGACCGACCCGCAGAACCTTGACGAGGCCATGGCCAAGATCGGCGAGATCGACGGCGTGGTGCAACTGGCCGGTGTCTACTGGCCCTTCGGTGCCAAGGACTGGAACGCCGAGCAGGCCACGACCATGGCCACGGTCAACTTTGTCGGCGCGATGAACCTGATGGGGGCCGTGGTGCCCCGCTTCGTCGAGCGGGACCGCGGGCATATCGTGCTGACCGGCTCGCTCTCGGGCTTCCGCGGCCTGCCCGGTGCGGCGCCTTACGTGTCCTCCAAGGCGGGCGTGATGACGCTGGCGGAATCGCTGCATGCCGATCTGCGCAAGACGGGCGTGCAGGTGCAGCTGGTCAACCCGGGCTTCGTCAAGACCCGGCTGACCGACAAGAACGATTTCAAGATGCCTTTCATCATGGAGCCCGAGGAAGGCGCGCGCCACATCTACGAACACATGAGCGGCGATGCCTTCAAGCGGTCCTTCCCGCGGGGCTTCAGCCTTGTCTTCCGTGGCTCGCAATTCCTGCCGGACTGGCTCTACTACCCGATCTTTGCGTAAGATCAAGGCGTCCCCGGGCCGTTTGCGGGACAACTCGGCAGGCGGCCCGGCGACATGCTGTGCCGGTCCGACAGAAAGGGAGACGCGCCATGGAACAGATCAGTGTCCGCAAGGTCGCCGCCGTCATCGTGATGGCGCGCGAACTCGCCCGTGCCGAGGGCGAATTGCGGGGCTTCATCGACCGGATGAACGAAGAGGAACAGGCCGCGCTGGTGGCCTTGATGTGGATCGGCCGCGGCGCCTTCGAGCCCGAGGAATGGGACGAGGCTTATGCAACCGCGGTGGCCGAGGCCTCGACCCCCACGGCCGATTACCTGATCGGGACGCCGCACCTGTCCGACAACCTCGAGAACGGGCTCGAGGCGCTGGGCTATGACAGCTCCGAAGAGGAAGACGCGCTGCTGACCCGCGGCGCCTGAGCGCCGTCAGCGCAAGGCGCGGCCCTTCAGGATCGCGTTCTCGCCAAAGCGCGCGCGGATCGCATCCGTCGCGCGCTCGGCCCGGGCGCGCGCCTCGGCCCCGGGGTCCAGCAGGTCGCCGGCGCGGTCGGCCTGCTCGGCCGGCACCAGTTCGGATATACCCACCCCGATCAGCCGGAAGGGCCCGGGCGCGCCCAGCTGGTCGAACAGCGCCCGCGCGCTGCGATAGATCCGGTCGGCGATCTGCGTGGCATCGGGCAGCGTGGCGCGGCGCGTCACGATGCGGAAATCCGCGCGCCGCAGTTTCAACGTGACGATCCGGCCCGCCTTGCCTTTGGCCTTGGCGCGGTCCGCGACCTTCTCGGCCAGCCGCCAGAGGTGTCCGTCAAGGATGTCGGCATCGCCGGTATCCTCGTGAAACGTGGTCTCGTTCGAGATCGACTTGACCGGCGCGTTGCGCGTCACCCGCCGGTGATCCTCGCCCCGGGCCAGGTGCCAGAGCCGGTCGCCCATGCTGCCGAACCGGTGGGCGAGGTCGCGCCTCTCCCAGCGGCGCAGGTCGTCAAAGGTACGGATGCCGGCACGCTCCAGCGCCTCCTGTCCGGCGGCGCCCACGCCCCAGATCAGCCGCACCGGTTTCGGCCGCAGGAACGCCTCGGTCTCGCCCTTGCCGATCACGGCAAAGCCGCGCGGCTTGTCGAGATCCGAGGCGATCTTGGCCAGGAACTTGTTGTGCGACAGCCCGATGGAGCCGGTCACGCCCAGCTCGTCCTGCATGCGCCGGGTCAGCCGCGCCAGCATCACCGCCGGCGGCGCTCCGTGCAGCCGCGCCGTGCCGGTCAGGTCGATGAAGGCCTCGTCCAGCGAGAGCGGCTCGATCGCGGGGGTCAGCTCCTCCATCATGGCGCGAATGGCGCGGCTGACCTGCACGTAGACCTCCATGCGCGGCTTGACGACCACCGCGTCGGGGCAGAGCTGCAGCGCCTTGAACATCGGCATGGCCGAGCGCACGCCGCGGATGCGCGCCACGTAACAGGCGGTCGACACCACGCCGCGCCGCCCGCCGCCGATGATGACGGGCTTGTCGGCCAGCTCGGGAGTGTCGCGCTTCTCGACGCTTGCATAGAAGGCGTCGCAATCCATATGCGCTATGGACAGGTCAAAAAGTTCGGCATGGCGCACAATCCGCGGGCGACCGCAGCCCGGACAACGGCTGCCGTCTTCGAAGACCGTCATGCAATCGCGACACAGGGCTGGCATGACGTCATCATACCGGCATGCGCAGGGGGACACCATGAGCGATCCGCACGACCACGTGAAAGGCGCCAAGGTGATGCTGTTCCTCGGCGGGGCGCTGGTGGTGCTGCGCCGCGACCGCATCCCCGGCATTGTCTGGCCCGGCTATCTCGACTTCCCCGGCGGCGGGCGCGAGCCGGGCGAGAGCCCCGAGGCCTGCGCCCTGCGCGAGACCGAGGAAGAGCTGGGCATCCGGCTGCAGGCGGATGACCTGCGCCTGGCCCATATCCGCGACACCGATGCCGGCGCGCATCATTTCTTTGCCGCGCACCTGCCCGCCGCGCGCCTCTCCGAGATCCGCATGGGCGACGAGGGCTCGGGCTGGCAAGTCATGGCCCCGGGCGATTACGTGGCGCGCGACGACGCGATCCCGCATTTCCGCGACATCCTGCGCAGCTACCTAGCCCTGTCCGCCTCCGGTGGCTGACGCGGGTGCAGCGGCCATGCTAGGCTGCCCGCAAATCCCGAGCAGGCAAGGGGCAGAGAGATGAAAGAGTTCCGGGGCGGCGCCGCATGGCGCCTGTGCATGGTGGTGCTACTGGCGGGGGTGTTGGGCGGCCCGGCCGCCGCGCAGGACCGCGCCGCGATCGAGGCGCAGTTCCGAAGCTGGCTCTCCGACACGGTCTGGCCGCAGGCCCGGCGCAAGGGCGTCTCGCGCGAGACCTTCCGCTCCGCCTTCGAGGGCGTCACGCTCGACTGGGACCTGCCCGATCTCGTGCCGCCGGGCACGCGGGCGCGGACCCCCAAACGCCAGCGCCAGGCCGAGTTCGGCCAGCCCGCACGGTATTTCAAACCCGGCAACGTGGTCGCCGCCACCCGCACCGGGCGCGAGATGGCCCGCACCCATGCCGCCACGCTGGCCGCGGTGGAGCGCGCCACCGGCGTGCCGGGCCGCATCGTGCTGGGCATCTGGGGCCGCGAATCGGGCTATGGCCGCGTGCCGATCCGCCACGACGTGTTCCGCGTGCTGGGCACCAAGGGGTTCATGTCCACCCGCGCCGCCTATTTCACCGATGAGCTCGTCGCCGCGCTGCAGATCGCGCAGGCCGGCCACGCCCCCGGCAAGGCGATGACTTCCAGCTGGGCCGGTGCGCTCGGCCAGCCGCAATTCATGCCCAGCAGCTTTCTCGACCATGCCGCCGATGGCGATGGCGACGGGCGCGCCGATATCTGGCGCTCCGAGGCCGATACGATCGCCTCCATCGCCAATTACCTCGACCGCCATGGCTGGCAGGCCGGGCGCGACTGGGGCTTCGAGGTGTCCGTGCCCGACAGCGTCTCCTGCACGCTCGAGGGCCCCGACCAAGGCCGCCCGATCCGCGACTGGGCCGCCATGGGCATCACCCGTGTCTCGGGCCGCCCCTTCCCCGAGCACGAGGCGCGCGGGCAGGGCTTCCTGCTGATGCCCGCCGGCCGCCACGGGCCCGCCTTCATCGTCACGCCCAATTTCTACGTGCTGAAGGACTACAACATGTCCGATCTCTACGCCCTCTTCGTGGGCCATGTGGGAGACCGCATCCAGTACGGCATGGGCGATTTCAGCGTGCCCTGGGGCGATGTGGGCGGGCTCTACCGCTCCGACGTGGCCGCCATGCAGCGCGCGCTGGAAGGCATGGGCCATGACGTGGGCGGCGCCGACGGGCTGCCCGGCTTCAAGACGCGCCGCTCCATCGGCCGCTGGCAGGAAGCGACCGGCCAGCGCGCCACCTGCTTCCCGCGCGCCGCCATGAAAGCGACCCTGCGATAGCAGCCCGCCCCTTTCATCTTTCCACAAATACTCGCGGGGGGTCCGGGGGCGCAGCCCCCGGCGGGTCGGCGCGGCGTCAGCCGCGTCGAGATCAGGCCCGCGTGACCAGAACCGAGCCCACCGAGTAGCCCGCCCCGAAGGAACAGATCACCCCCCGGTCGCCGGGGACAAGGTCGTCGGAATGCTGCGAGAAGGCGATGATCGACCCGGCCGAGGAGGTATTGGCGTAATCCTGCAGGATGTTGGGCTGCTCATGCGCGTCGGGCACCCGGCCCAGCACCTTGCGGCCGATGAAATCGTTCATCGACTTGTTGGCCTGGTGCAGCCAGAGCCGGCGCAGCGCGTCCGCCTCCCAGCCTTCCGCCTCCAGGTGGCCCAGGATATGCGACGAGACCAGCGGCAGCACCTCCTTGAACACCTTGCGGCCGTTCTGCATGAACTGCATGTCGCGCCGGTCCTCCATCTGGTCCCGTGTGCGCCGCAGGAAGCCGTCATTGTTGCGGATATTGTTCGAGAATTGCGTCGCGCAGCGTGTCGAGACGATGTCGAACCGCGCCCCCCGCGCCTCCGCGGCCGGCTCGACCACCACGGCGGTGCAGACATCGCCGAAGATGAAATGGCAGTCGCGGTCGCGCCATTCCAGATGCGCCGAGCAGATCTCGGGATTGACCACCAGCGCGCGGCGGGCCGAGCCGGCGCGGATCATGTCCGCCGCCGCCTGGATGCCGAAAGTGGCCGAGGAACAGGCCACGTTCATGTCGAAGGCAAAGCCGCCCGCGTCCAGCAGTTGCTGGATCTCGATCGCCACGGCCGGGTAGGCGCGCTCGTGGTTCGAGGCGGCGCAGATCACCAGGTCGATCTCCTCGCCGCGCCGCTCGGCGCGCTCCAGCGCCGTGCGGCAGGCCGCCAGCGCCATCTCGGCCATGGCGCCGGGCTCGTCATCGGCCCGCGCGCGCAGTTTCGGATACATTCGGTCGGGATCCAGCACGCCGTCCTTGTCCAGCACGAAACGCCGCTCGATCCCCGAGGCGGAATGGATGAACCCGGCGCTCGAGGGCGCCATCGCCGCCACCGTGCCGGCGGCGATCTCCCCGGCATGGGACGCGTTCCAGCGCTCGGCATAGGCGTTGAACGCGGTCACGAGCTCGTCATTCGTGATGGACTGGGCCGGGGTGAACACCCCGTGGCCGCTGATGCAGGGCTGGGTCATGCGCGTCTCCTTCTGCGCTCAGCGATACAAGAGACGCCCTTGGCGTCAAGCTTGGAACCCCGGCGCCCAGGTTTGCGTTCCCCCACGAAAGGAGGAACTCATGGACCGCCTATCGCTCTTTCTCACCCTGATGACCGGCAGCGTCATCACCGGGGCCCTGACGATCATCTTCTTCGCCAGCGGCTGGTACGCCTGGCAGGCCATCGCCTGGGCCGCCGGCATCGGCTTTCTGGCCGCCTGGCCCGTGGCACGGCTGATCTCGCGCCGCATCAAGAAACAGGACCCGTCCTTCCCCGACCGCGATCCGGGCTGGGTGCCCGATCCCAAGGCGCCCGAAGTGTGACACTCAATGCATCCGCGCCCCGTCCGGCACCGCCCGGTCGGGGCCGATCAGCACGATGGACCCGTCAGGGTCGCTCAGCCCCAGCACCAGCACCTCGGACCGCATCGGCCCGATCTGGCGCGGCGGGAAATTCACCACCGCCATGACCTGCCGCCCGACCAGCGCCTCGGGCGCGTAATGCGCCGTGATCTGGGCCGAGCTCTTCTTCTCGCCCAGCTCTTCCCCGAAATCGATCCAGAGCTTGATGGCCGGTTTGCGCGCCTCGGGAAAGGGCTCGGCCCGCGTGACCGTGCCCACCCGGATATCCACCTTCAGGAAGTCCTCGAAGCCGATCTCAGCCATCGGCCAGCTCCCGCGACCGCGCTGCCGCCGCCGCCACCGTGGCGCGCATCAAGGGCGGCAGGCCGCGCTCCGCGTTCATCAGCACGTCCAGCCCGGCCTGCGTCGTGCCATTGGGCGAGGTCACGTTGCGGCGCAGCTGCGCCGGCTCCGTTCCGGTCTCCTGCGCCAGTGCCCCGGCCCCGGCCACGGTCGCGCGGGCCAGCCGCAGAGCCAGCACGGGGTCCAGCCCCTCGACCGCGCCCGCCGCGGCCAGGCACTCGATCATGTGGAAGACATAGGCCGGGCCCGAGCCGCTGACCCCCGTCACCGCGTCCATCTGGCCCTCCTCCTCCAGCCGCACGACCTCGCCCACGGCCGACAGCAGCGCCTCGGCCATCTGCAGCTGCACCTCGCGCGTGCTGTCATTGCCGATGATCGCGGTGATGCCGCGCCCGATGGCGGCGGGCGTGTTGGGCATGGCGCGGATCACCGGCGTGTCGCTGCCCAGCTGCGTCTCGAAGGCCGAGATCGGGATGCCCGCGGCCACCGACAGGAACAGCGTCCGCCCCCCGCCCAAGGGCGCCAGCACCGGCAGGGCCTGCGCCATGACCTGCGGCTTGACCGCGACCAGCACCACCGCCGGATCCTGCGGCAGGTCGGCATTCAGGTGCACGCCCTGTGCGGCCAGCCAGTCCGAGGGGTCGGGATCCTTCACCCAGACCGAGGCCGCGGGCAGGCCGCGCGCCAGCCAGCCCTCCAGCATGGCCGATCCCATCTTGCCGCATCCCAGCAGCACCAGCCCGCGACGGGCGATCTCGCTATCCTGCATCGCACTCTCCCTTTCCGTGACAGGGCTACGCAAAGCAAAGGGGCGCCGCAATCCCGACGCCCCTGTCTTCTTCTCTTTTCAAATACTCACATCCCCTGCTGCCCAACCGCGCGCCGGGCGGGCCCGTGGCGCGCCCCGCATCACTCAGGCGCGGCCATAGGCCTCGGCGATGGCGATCTGCAGCGCTTCGCGCGCGGTCTTGTCGGTCCAGACCATCAACTGGAAGGCCGGGTAGTAGCGTTCCGAGGACAGCACCGCGGCGCTGATCATCGTGTCGATCTGCGCCGCCGAGGCGATATTGCCCCCGGCCAGCGCCAGCCCGTATTTGTAGACCATCAGCTGGTGCTCGCCCCAGTAGCTGAAGGCACCGGCCCAGCATTGGTCGTTCACCGCGTTCAGCCCCTCGTAGAGCACCGGCAACTTGTCGTCGGGCGGCTCCATCTCGAAGGTGCAGATCATGCGCAGCGTCTCGTCCATTCCCGACCAGGCCAAGGTGATGGAATAGGTGCGCCACTGGCCCTGCACCGCCATGGCGATCTGGTCGTCGCCCACGCGGTCGAAATCCCAGTCATTGTGCTCGGCGATATGCTCGACGATGTCGATGGGGTGCAGTTCTTCGCTCAGGAATTGCTCGGACAGGGCCATGCCGCCACCTCGTTTGTTATAGCCGTCTGGATGGGAGACCGTGTCGCCCCCAGCGCTAGCTGCCTGCTCTAGGGTCTGCGGGGCTTTGCCCGCGCCCTTACAAGATATGGTGCCTGACGGGTGAGTCGGGTGTAAAGCAAATAATTGGTGACAACTCGACAAACCTGTGGATCACTGCCACGTTTCGGTCAGGAATCGCCTATCCGGGCCGCCACGTCGCGCAGGGCGCGCGCGAACAGGTCGCGGCTGCGCGAGGCAAGGCTGTCGGGGCGCGTCATCAGCCCCACCGGCCCCGCCGTCAGGCCCATCTCCAGCGGCAGCACGGTCAACCGGCCATCGGCCACGTCGCGCGCGACCACCCCTTCCGAGATGAACCACAGAGCATCGCACTCGCGCAGAAAGCTGCGCCCGAACGCGCCCGAGACCGAGTCCACCACCCGCACCAGCCCGGTCACCCCCTCGGCGAGGCACCAGCGGTCGACCAGCGGACGGATCGCCGCGCGTTCGGGCGGGTAGATCACCGGCCAGCCCGACAGGTCGGCCGGGTTCAGCCCCGCGGCGCTGACAAGGGGATGGCCGGGACGGGCCACGCAGACCACCCGTTCAAGGTAGAGCTGCGTGAAGGACAACCCCTGCATCGCCTCGGGCCCGGCCATCCGGCCGATCACCATGTCCAGCGCCCCGGCGCGCAGCTCGTCGGTCAGCGCGCCATGGGCCCCGTCACGCAGAACCACCCGCGTCGTGGGTGACAGCTCGGCAAAGCGGGCCACGGCGGGCGGCATCAGCCGCGCGGCGACGCTGGGCAAGGTGCCCACGCGTAACAGCTCGGCCCCGCCGCGGCGCAGGCTGGCCACCCCCTCGACCCCGCGGCGCAGCGCGGCAAGGCTCTGACCGGCGAATTCGAGAAAGACCTCGCCCTCCGGGGTCAGCCGCACACCGCCGCGGTCGCGCGACATCAGCGTGACGCCGAGGATCTCCTCGAGCTCTTTCAGGGTCTTGGACAGGGCCGGCGGGCTGAGATGCAGCGAGGCGCAGGCCGCCTTGAGGCTGCCATGCCGCGCGATGGCCGCGAAGCCCTCCAGGTGCCGGGTCTTGATCCGGGCGAGCTGCCGATTGCTTTCCATTCTGGTCAACCAAATCGCACGAGATGTCAATTTACGCGTCTGTTTGGTTCACTATAACGTGGCCAAAGGGAGAGACAGCATGAAAACACAGGTTTGCATCATCGGCGGCGGCCCGTCAGGCCTTCTGCTGGGCCAGCTGTGCCACAAGGCTGGCATCGACGCGGTCGTGCTGGAGCGGCGCACGCGCGACCACGTGCTGGGCCGGATCCGTGCCGGTGTGCTGGAGCAGGGTTTCCTGCGGCTGCTCGACGAGGCCGGTGTCGAGACGCGGATGGACCGGCTGGGCTACCCGCATGACGGCACGCTGATCAGCTTCGAGAATTTCGAGACGCGCATCGATTTCCGCCAGCATACCGGCAGCTCGGTCATGGTCTATGGCCAGACCGAGGTGACGCGCGATCTCTACGAGGCGCGCGAGAAGGTCGGCGCCCCCACGCTGCACGAGGTCGCGGATGTCGAGATCGTCAATGCCGGGCTGGACGAGGCGGGCGGCTGCACCGTCAGCGTCACCCATGAGGGCCAGCGCAAGGAAATCCGCTGTGACTACGTGGCGGGCTGCGACGGCTTTCACGGCCCGTCGCGGCAGGCGATCCCGGCCGACAAGCGCCACGAGTTCGAAAAGCTCTACCCGTTCGGCTGGCTGGGCATCCTGTCCGAGACGCCGCCCGTGCATCACGAGCTGATCTACGCCAATTCCACGCGCGGCTTCGCGCTGTGTTCGATGCGCAACGAGACGCTCAGCCGCTACTACGTGCAGGCCCCGATGGCCGACGATCCGCAGGACTGGTCGGACGCGGCCTTCTGGGCCGAGCTCAAGCGCCGCATCCCAGAACGCTTTGCCGAGACGCTGGTCACCGGCCCCTCGATCGAGAAGAGCATGGCGCCGCTGCGCTCCTTCGTCTGCGAGCCGATGCAGTATGGCCGGCTGTTCCTGGTGGGCGACGCGGCACATATCGTGCCGCCGACCGGGGCCAAGGGGCTGAACACCGCCGCCTCGGACGTGCATTACCTCTATGAGGCGCTCAAGGCCTGCTATCTCGACCGCGATCCCGCGGCGATGGCAACCTATTCGGAAACCGCGCTGCGGCGGGTGTGGAAGACCCAGCGTTTCAGCTGGTGGATGACCAAGCTGCTGCACCGGTTCCCCGATACCGACGATTACGAGCTGCGCATCCAGCGCGCCGAGATCGAACACCTGGCCAGCATCGACTCTGCGCAGGCCATGCTGGCGACCAATTACGTGGGCCTGCCCTACTGAGCGGACCGGCCGGAGGAGATCGGATGACAGACAAGTACGAGACCGGCATGCAGGTGCGGCGCCACGTGCTGGGCGATGCCCATGTGGACCGCGCCGAGGCCGCGCGCAGCCCCTTCGACGACGCCTTCCAGAGGCTGATCACCGAGGGGGCCTGGGGCACGGTCTGGGCCTCGGACGGGATCACCGACCGCGAACGCTCGATGATCACGCTGGCGCTGCTGGCCGCGCTGGGCAATTTCGACGAGATCCCCATGCATATTCGCGCCACGGCGCGCACCGGGGCCTCGAAGACCGACGTGCTGGAGGCGTTCCAGCATGTGGCGATCTATGCCGGCGTGCCGCGCGCCAACCACGCGCTGAAGCTGGCCAAGGCCACCTATGCCGAGATGGACGAGACGTGACCCCTTGCGGGGCAAGACGAGGGAGACAGCCATGCCCAAGGACGGCGAATTCTACCAGCGCGACCGGGGGCGGCACCCGCCGGCCCTGACGCCCGATTACAAGACATCCGTCGCGCGTTCGCCGCGCTACCCGCTGATCAGCCTGCAGAGCTCGGTCTCGGAGATCACCGGCCCGGTCTTCGGGCATGGTGATGTGGATCCGCTGGATCGCGACATGATCTACAACTACGCCCGGCCGGGCGAGAGCGCCATCGGCGAGCGGATCATCCTGCACGGCCGGGTGCTGGACGAGAATGCCCGCCCGGTGCCCCACACGCTGGTCGAGGCGTGGCAGGCCAATGCGGGCGGGCGCTATCGCCACAAGAAGGACACCTACCTTGCGCCGATCGACCCGAATTTCGGCGGTTGCGGCCGCACGCTGACCGATGAGCACGGGTACTACTTTTTCCGCACGGTGAAGCCCGGCGCCTACCCGTGGCGCAACACGGTGAACAACTGGCGCCCGGCGCATATCCACCTGTCGATCTTCGGCACCGGCTTTGCGCAGCGGCTGATCACGCAATGCTATTTCGAGGGGGATCCGCTGATCGCCAGATGCCCGATCGTGCAGACGATCCCCGACCCGGACGCGATCGACAGCCTTGTCGCCGTGCTGGACATGAACGCGACGATCCCGCTCGACACCATCGCCTACAGGTTCGACATCGTGCTGCGCGGCCGCCGCTCGACCCTGTTCGAGAACCGCCTGGAGGGGAACTGAGCCATGGCGCAGAAACTCGACTATCTCAGGGAAACCCCGTCGCAGACGGCGGGGCCTTACGTGCATATCGGCCTGGCCCCCGGCGCGGCGGGGTTCAGCATCTACGCGCAGGAGCTCGGCCACGACATTGCCGGTCCGAACGCGCGGGGCGAGCGGATCCGCATCGAGGGCGTGGTGATCGACGGCACCGGCAGCCCGGTCAAGGACGTGCTGATCGAGGCCTGGCAGGCCAATGCAGACGGGTACTACGCCCATCCCGAGGGCGGCGGCCCGGTCGAGGAAGGGTTCCGCGGCTGGGGCCGGGTGATCTGCGATTTCGAGACCGGCGAATGGGGCTTCGACACGGTCAAGCCGGGGCCCACCCCAGGGCGCAATATCGGCCCGCAGGCGCCGCATATCAGCCTGTGGATCGTGTCGCGCGGCATCAATATCGGGCTGAACACGCGGCTCTATTTCGAGGACGAGAGCGCGGCCAACGCGGCCGACCCGGTGCTCAACCTCATCGAATGGGAGCGTCGGCGCGCCACGCTGCTGGCGCGGCGCAGCGAACGCGACGGCCAAGGGGTCTATCGCTTCGACATCCGCCTGCAGGGCGATGACGAGACGGTGTTCTTCGACGTGTAATGTGCGTGCCGGGGGCGGGCGGCCGCGGGGACTTGCGCCCGCCGCCCCGTCGCGCCAGTTTCGCGCGCAAGAAAAGGAGAACGGGAATGACGAAACCCTGCATCATCTGCGTGGCCATCACCGGGTCGGTCCCGCGAAAGGCCGACAACCCGGCCGTGCCGATCAGCATCGAGGAACAGGTGGAAAGCACCCAGGCCGCCTTCGAGGCCGGCGCGTCCATCGCGCATTGCCACGTGCGCAACGATGACGAGACGCCGACCTCGGATCCCGAGCGCTTCGCGCGGCTGAAGGAAGGGTTGGAAAAGCACTGCCCGGGCATGATCATCCAGCTCTCCACCGGCGGGCGATCGGGCGCGGGGCAGGCGCGCGGCGGGATGCTGTCGCTGGCGCCCGACATGGCCTCGCTCTCGGTCGGGTCGAACAACTTTCCCACCCGCGTCTACGAGAACCCGCCCGACCTCGTCGACTGGCTGGCCAGCGAGATGCGCACCTACCAGGTCAAGCCCGAGATCGAGGCCTTCGATCTCAGCCATATCTTCAAGGCGGCCGAGATGAACCGCGACGGGCGCATTCCCGGCCAGCTCTACGTGCAGTTCGTGATGGGCGTGAAGAACGCCATGCCCTGTGACCGCGACGTGTTCGACTATTACATCAAGACGGTGCAGCGGCTGGCGCCGGACGCGGAATGGTGCGCCGCCGGCATCGGGCGCCACCAGGTCGAGGTCAACGAGTGGTGCATCGCCGAGGGCGGGCACACGCGCACGGGGCTCGAGGACAATGTCCGGCTGGATCGCGACACGCTGGCGCCCTCGAATGCCGCGCTGGTCGCGCGGGCGGTGACGCTCTGCGAGAAATATGACCGCCCCGTCGCCACACCCGAACAGGCGCGCCAGATCCTGGGCCTGCGCGCCGCGTGAGCCTTCGGGTCGCGCCGGGGCATGGGCCCCGGTGCGTCCCGTTCAGGACATGATCAGCGCGGTAAAGCACGTGTCCTGCACCACCGGCACGCTGTCGCGCGGGCCCACCACGAAGTCCTGCCGCAGCAGCGTCCGGTCATCCCGGCGCAGCTGGAAGCTCCACGGGCCCTGCACCAGCTCGTAATCGTATTCGAAGGTGAACAGGTTCAGCGCGATGTCGCCGGGCGTCATCTCGGCATCCCAGCGTTCTTCGGTGATGTTGCGCGGACCCATGGGCGGGTGGGTGACCACCACCTCGACATCGCCCGGGTCGACCCCGTCTTCCAGCGTGGCGCGGATGCCGAAGCTCAGCCCGATCTGCGCGGGCACCGCGGCGGTGGTCAGGTCCAGCGCCTGGTCCTGGTCCACGATGTTCAGCCGGCCGGATTCGGTGCCCGGCGCCTCGCGATGGCCGTCCAGTTCGATCTCGCAGATCACGCCGTGATCCAGCAGGATCATCGGCGGCTCGGCAAAGGATGCGCCTTCGGCCTGGGCGGTGCCGGCAAGGCAGAGGGCGGCAAGGCTGCAACGGATCATCGACAGGTCTCCTGCAATCTGGGACGGCCCCAGCCCTAGCACAGCCGACGCGCCGGTTTGAGCCCGGTTTCCCCTACCCCGGGGCCCCGACAGCAAGACCCCGCCGCCCCGACAAGGGGGCGACGGGGCGATGCCGTCACGCGAGGAAGGCTCAGCCGATGGCGGCGGCCTTCACGTCCTCGTCGATATAGGGGACGTATTGCGCGAAATTGTCGGCGAACATCTGCACCAGCTTGTCGGCCTGCGCGTCATAGGCTGCCTTGTCGTCCCATGTCTTGCGCGGGTCCAGCAGCATGTCGGGCACGCCCTCGACCCGGACCGGAACCTCGAAGCCGAAATTCGGATCCTTGCGGAACTCGGCATCGGCCAGCGCACCGTCGAGTGCTGCATGCAGCAGCGCCCGGGTCGCCTTGATCGGCATGCGCGAGCCGGTGCCGTAGGCGCCGCCGGTCCAGCCGGTATTGACCAGCCAGCAGGTCGCGCCGTGCTTGGCGATCTTGTCGCGCAGCAGGTTGCCGTAGACCTCGGGGCGGCGCGGCATGAAGGGGGCGCCGAAACAGGTCGAGAAGGTGGGCTCGGGCTCGGTCACGCCGCGCTCGGTCCCGGCGACCTTGGCGGTGAAGCCCGACAGGAAGTGGTACATGGCCTGCGCCGGCGTCAGCCGCGCGATCGGGGGCAGCACGCCGAAGGCGTCGCAGGTCAGCATGATGATGTTCTTGGGATGCCCGCCCAGCGCCGTGCGCGACGCGTTCGAGATATAATGCAGCGGGTAGGCGCAGCGCATGTTGGCGGTCAGGCTGTCATCCTCGAAATCCAGATCGAAGGTCTCGGGGTCGTAGACCATGTTCTCGATCACCGTGCCGAACTTCTCGGTCGTGGCATAGATCTCGGGCTCGGCCTCGGGGGACAGCTTGATGGTCTTGGCATAGCAGCCGCCCTCGAAGTTGAAGGTGCCGCGATCCGACCAGCCATGTTCGTCATCGCCGATCAGCACGCGCTCGGGATCGGCCGAGAGCGTGGTCTTGCCGGTGCCCGACAGGCCGAAGAAGACGGCCGTGTCCACCGGGTTGCCCGGCGCGTGATTGGCCGAGCAATGCATCGCCATGATGCCCTTGCCGGGCAGGATGTAGTTCAGCAGGGTGAAGACCGATTTCTTGTTCTCGCCCGCGTATTCCGTGTTGCCGATCAGGATCAGCTTCTTGTCGAAATTCAGCGCGATCACCGTCTCGGTCCGGCAGCCGTGGCGCGCCGGGTCGGCCTTGAAGGTCGGGCAGTTGATGATCGTGTAATCGGCGGTGAAGCTGTCCAGGTCCTCGCGATCGGGACGGCGCAGCATGTGGCGGATGAACAGGTTGTGCCAGGCCAGTTCCGAGATCACGCGCACGTCGATCGCGTTGGCCGGGTCGGCGCCGCCGACAAGGTCCTGCACGTAGTAGTCGCCGCCCTTCATGTGCTCCAGCATGTCGGCATGCAGCCGGTCGAAGGCGTCGGGCTCCATCGGCTGGTTGTTCTCCCACCAGATCGACTCCTCGACCGAGGGGGTGCGCACCACGAACTTGTCCTTGGGCGACCGGCCCGTATAGGTGCCGGTGGTCACGAGGAAGGATCCACCCTTGCCCAGCGTGCCCTCGCCCCGTTTCAGGGCGGCCTCGATCAGGGCCGGCTCCATGAGGTTGTAATAGACATTGCCCAGCCCTTCGATCCCCTGATCTTCAAGCCGGAATTGCGGGTTCACCCGTCCGAATGCCATCTGCCGTGCTCCTGTCGCTCGCGCCTGGTCGTGTAAGTATCGTGCGGCGAACGCGCCGCCGATGAAAGTTTGTTTAACACGCGGCTTTCCGGAGTGAACAGGACGCATCGGCACAGTTAGCGCTACAAAGTTCCGGTTAGCGATACCAAGGCAGAGCCCCGCCGATGCGAAATGTAAATCATTCGACCGGACTGCGGCTTTTTAGCCATTCCTTTGCCAAATTCGCCTGTGATGAGCCCCGGATGGTGGCCTGATTCGCAGTTTGGCATTGTTGTAAAGGGTAAAATCTTCCATACTGTGGAAAAAAACAGGCAACCAGAGCAGAACAAGGAATCCACCCATGTCGAAAATCGCCCTTGTGGACGATGACAGGAATATCCTGACATCCGTGTCGATGACCCTTGAGGCAGAGGGGTTCGAGGTCGAGACGTATAATGACGGGCAATCCGCCCTCGACGCCTTCAACAAGAAGATGCCGGACATGGCCGTGTTCGACATCAAGATGCCCCGCATGGACGGCATGGACCTGCTGCAGCGCGTGCGCCAGAAATCCAAGATGCCGGTGATCTTCCTGACCTCCAAGGATGACGAGATCGACGAGGTGCTGGGCCTGCGCATGGGCGCCGACGATTACGTCAAGAAGCCCTTCAGCCAGCGCCTGCTGGTCGAACGCATCCGCGCGCTGCTGCGCCGGCAGGAGGCGGTGGCCGGTGACATCGTGGGCGATACCGAAGAGACCAAGCTGATGACCCGCGGCAGCCTGACGATGGACCCGCTGCGCCATGCCGTCAGCTGGAAGGGCCGCGATGTGTCCCTGACCGTGACGGAATTCCTGCTGCTGCAGGCGCTGGCGCAGCGCCCCGGCTTCGTCAAGTCGCGCGACCAGCTGATGGACGTGGCCTATGACGACCAGGTCTATGTCGACGACCGCACCATCGACAGCCACATCAAGCGGCTGCGCAAGAAGATGCGCGGCGTCGATCCCGAGTTCTCGGCGATCGAGACGCTGTATGGCATCGGGTACCGCTACAACGAAGAGTGATCGATGGCCTTGGCCGAACGGATTGGCACGCAGCAGGGCGGCGACGGTGATCGCCGTGACGCGGACGTGGTCCTGGGCGACGACTGGGTCGCCCCGGACAGCACCGTGGAGAAGGAGCTGCGCGACAGCCGCGCCCGGCGTGGTCTGTTCTCGCTGAACCGTTCGCCGCTGACCCGCAAGATCATCACCTTCAACCTGATCGCGCTCAACGTGCTCGTGGCGGGCATTCTCTGGTTGAACTCGTCGCGCGACACGCTGGCCATCCAGCGCGTCAACGCCATGCAGGCCGAGGTCGAGCTGATCGCCGACGTGTTCGAGGCGCAGCTGCCGCAGGGCGCGCCGGTCAGCCTCGGGACCTCGGACGGGCTGGACCTGCCCGGCACATTGGCCGGGCTCGAGCTGCGCAGCGGCAGCCAGCTGCTGATCTACGACAATGGCGGCTTTCTCGTGGGCGAGGCCGCGGGCCGCGTGCCCCCCGCCATCCCGGTGGAGCCGCAGGACGGCCAGCCCACGCTGATCTCGGATTTCCTGAACACGGTCTGGCGCGGGGTCGCGGGGCTGTTCACCTATTTCGACGACACGCCCGAGCTGCTGCTCGAGGATCGCCTGCGCCGCATGATCGAGGCGGGCGACCCGGCCGTGACCCGCGTCGAGGCGGGCACCGGCCCCGCGGGCGAGACGCTGTTTCACGCGCTCTCGCCGATCCGTCAGGGCGAGCTGATCCTCGGCACCGTGGCGCTGGTCTCGACCGCGACCGAGATCGACGCCGCCGTCGCCGCCGAGCGTGAGCGCGTGCTGCAGATGTTCGTCATCGCCACGCTGGTCTCGATAGGGCTCAGCCTCGTGCTGGCCTCGACCATTTCCAACCCGATCTCGGACCTGGCCGACGCGGCCGAGATCGGGCGCGACCGCAACCGTCGCACCCGCACGCCGGGCCGGATCCGCATCCCCGACCTGACCGCGCGCCCCGACGAGATCGGCCGATTGTCCGGCGCGCTGCGCGGCATGGTGGGCGCGCTCTATGACCGGATCGATTCCAACGAACAGTTCGCCGCCGATGTCGCGCACGAGATCAAGAACCCGCTGGCCAGCCTGCGCTCGGCCGTGGGCAGCCTGCGCATGGTCAAGAAGGACGAGCACCGGCAGAAGCTCTTGGACGTGATCGACCATGACGTGCGCCGGCTGGACCGGCTGGTCAGCGACATCTCGAACGCCTCGCGGCTGGATTCCGAGCTGGTCAAGGAAGAGGAGCAGGAATTCGATCTGCTCGAGATGATCGGGAACCTTGGCGAGTTTCTGGGCCAGGACGCGCGGCAGAAGGGGATCGAGTTCATCACCGACCTGCCCAAGCGCCCGATCACCATTCACGGGCTGGAGCCGCGGCTGGCGCAGGTCTTCGTCAACCTGATCTCGAACGCGATCTCGTTCTGCGAGGATGGCGACGCGATCCGGGTCTGGGCGCGCCGGCGCGAGAACCGCGTGCTGGTCGTGGTCGAGGATACCGGCCCCGGCATCCCCGAAGAGGCGCTGACCAAGATCTTCAAGCGCTTCTACACCTCGCGCCCGCAATCGGATTTCGGCAACAATTCCGGGCTGGGGCTGGCCATCTCCAAGCAGATCGTCGAGGCGCATGGCGGCGTGATCTGGGCCGAGAACATCCGCCCGACCGAGGCCGATGTCACCTCCGAGCCGCTGGGCGCCCGCTTCGTCGTCGGCCTGCCGATCTGAACCCGGTGCCGCCGTCCGGGCCGCTGATCGTGCACGCGACCTCGGTCGCCGTTGGCGGCCGCGCGCTGCTGATCCGCGGCGCCTCGGGGCGCGGAAAATCAGGGCTGGCGCTGGAGATGATGTGCCGCGGCGCGTCGCTGGTGGCCGATGACCGGACAATTCTGACCCGCAAGGCCAACACCGTCTGGCTGGACGTGCCGCCGGCGATCCGCGGGCTCATCGAGGCGCGCGGCCTCGGCCTGCTGCACGCGCCGGTGGCCAGCCCGGCCCGGCTGGTTGCGATCCTCGACCTCGACCGGGAGGAGGCGGCACGGCTGCCACGGCGGCGCAGCGATCGGGTGCTGGGGCTGGACTTCCCCTTGCTTCACAACTCCGCGTCTCCCTATTTTCCCGCAAGCCTCGTCCATTATCTGACATACGACCGGAGAGACGGAGATGACGACCCAGCCTGAGCGGTCCAGCCAACGTGTCGTGCTTGTCACCGGCCCTTCGGGGGCCGGGCGCTCCACTGCGATCAACACGCTGGAAGACCTGGGCTACGAGGCAATCGACAACATCCCGCTGACGCTGATCCCGCGCCTGGCCGAGGGCGGCGACCGGCCCGGCCGGCCGCTGGCGCTGGGGATCGACGTGCGCAACCGCGATTTCAGCGCCGAGGGGCTTCTGGAACTGCGCGCCATGCTGATCGAGCGGGGCTCGCTCAGCGTGGACCTGCTCTATCTCGATTGCGATCCGGACGTGCTGGCGCGGCGCTACTCGGAAACCCGCCGGCGCCACCCGCTGGCGCCCGACGAGACCCCGGCCGACGGGATCGCGCGCGAGCTTGCCCTGCTCGAGGACGTGCGCCACAGCGCCGACATCCTGATCGACACCAGCGCGCTGACGGTGCACGAGCTGCGTGCCGAGGTCGAGGGCTGGTTCGCCTCCTCGACCGGGCAGGGCATGGCGATCTCGATACACTCCTTTTCCTACAAGCGCGGCCTGCCGCAGGGTCTGGACATGGCCTTCGACTGCCGCTTCCTGCGCAACCCGCATTGGCAGCCCGAGCTGCGCCCGCTCACCGGGCTGGACCCGCGCGTGGCGCGGCACATCTCGGAGGATCCGCGCTATCCCGGCTTCAAGGAGCGGGTGCAGGAGCTGATCCTCTTCGTGCTGCCCGGCTGCATCGAGGAGGGCAAGGCGCATTTCTCGATCGGCTTCGGCTGTACGGGGGGCAAGCACCGCTCGGTTGCCCTTGCGCAAATCATCGCCGGTGCCCTTGCACAGGAGGGGTGGCGGGTGTCAATTAGGCATCGGGAACTGGAGCGGATCGGCGGCCCGACGGGCCCCGTCGCGACCTCCGCCTCTGGAAGGACAGTTGCGTGATCGGAATCGTGATTGTGGCGCATGGCGGCCTGGCACGGGAATACCTCGCGGCCGTGGAACATGTCGTGGGCGTGCAGCCCGGCATGACCGCGATCTCGATCGAGGCGGATTGCGACCGCGGCCGCAAGAAGGCCGAGATCGCCGCCGCGGCGGATGCGGTGGATACCGGGCAGGGCGTGGTGGTGGTCACCGACATGTTCGGCGGCTCGCCCTCGAACCTGTCGCTGGATGCCTGCCGGCCCGAGGGGCGGCGCATCCTCTACGGCGCCAACCTGCCGATGCTGATCAAGCTGGCCAAGAGCCGCCAGCTGGCGGTGCCCGATGCGGTCCGCTCGGCCATGGAGGCGGGGCGGAAATACATTGACAGCCAGAACATACCGCCGGAAAGCTCCTGACCGGGCTTCGGGCTGCGAAGAAAGACTTGTCTCATGAGTGATACGCCTACCCACCGCGCGTTGAAGATCGTCAACGAGAAGGGGCTGCACGCGCGTGCCTCGGCCAAGTTCGTCGAGGTGGTCGAGGGGTTCGACGCCACCGCCGAGGTCACCCGCGACGGCATGTCCGCGAGCGGCGACAGCATCATGGGGCTTTTGATGTTGGCAGCCGCCAAAGGAACCACTATTGAGGTCCAGACCTCGGGTCCGGATGCCGAGGCGCTGGCGGATGCGGTGGCCGCGCTGGTGGCGGACCGGTTCGGAGAGGCGTGCTAGGCCCGCATGCGGGCCGGCGACAGGAACGGGACATACTAGGCGCATGGTCGAGAGTACGCAGTCGACATCCCTGAAGCGCGCACGCCCCGCGCCCGCGCAGGCGCCCTATGACAAGCGCAAGGTCAGCTACGCCAACACCTTCACCAACCCGTGGAAAGCCAACACGATCCGCACGCTGGAATGGCTCACGGGCAAGATCCCGCTGCTGCGCATGGTGCGGCGCTTCGAACGCATGGGCCCGGCCGAGGGGCAGGATTTCTGGCGCCAGGCGCTGGACATCATGGGCATCGACCTGCGCACCCCGCCAGACCAGGTGGCGCGCATCCCCAAGGAGGGGCCGGTCATCATCGTCGCCAACCACCCGCACGGGCTGGTCGACGGGATGGTGCTGGCCGACCTGATCGGGCGCGTGCGCACGGACTACAAGATCCTGACCCGCTCGCTGCTGACCGGCGTGCGGGAGGTCGAGCCCTTCATGATCCCGGTGCCCTTCCCGCACGAGGCCGATGCCCGCGAGCAGAGCCTCGAGATGCGCGCCCGCGCCATGGACCATCTCAAGGCCGGCGGCGTGATCGTGCTGTTCCCCTCGGGCGTGGTCGCCTCGTCCGAGACCTGGTTCGGCCCGGCGATCGAGGCGGGCTGGAACCCGTTCACCGCCAAGATGATCCAGCGCTCGGGCGCGACGGTGGTGCCGATCTTCTTTCCCGGCCAGAACAGCCGCGCCTACCAGATCGCGAACAAGCTGTCGCCCACGGTGCGGCAGGGCCTGCTGATCCACGAGGTCGTGCATGCCTGCAACCGGCCGCAGAAACCCGTGGTCGGACAGCCGCTCAGCCCCGAAGAGGTCAAGGCCTATACCGGCACGCAGCGCGAGTTCGTCTCGATGCTGCGCGACCGGGTGCTGAGCCTGCGCGAGGACTGAGCGCGGCTCAGCGTGTCGGCACCGGCGTCTCGCCGCGATAGTCGTAGAAGCCGCGCTGCGTCTTGCGGCCCAGCCAGCCGGCTTCGACATATTTCGTCAGCAGCGGGCAGGGGCGGTACTTGGTATCGGCCAGCCCCTCGTGCAGCACGTTCATGATAGCAAGGCAGGTGTCCAGCCCGATGAAATCGGCCAGTTCCAGCGGCCCCATCGGGTGGTTCGCGCCCAGCTTCATCGACTGGTCGATCGAGTTCACGTTGCCCACACCCTCATACAGCGTGTAGACCGCCTCGTTGATCATCGGCATCAGGATGCGGTTCACGATGAAGGCGGGGAAATCCTCGGCGCTGGCGGCGGTCTTGCCAAGGTTCTCGACCACTTTCAGGCAGGCCTCGTAGGTCTCCTGGCTGGTGGCGATGCCGCGGATCAGCTCGACCAGCTGCATCACCGGGACCGGGTTCATGAAGTGGAACCCCATGAAGCGCTCGGGCCGGTCGGTGCGGCTGGCCAGCCGGGTGATCGAGATCGACGAGGTGTTCGAGGTCAGGATCGTGTCGGGGCCGAGATCGGGCAGCAGCGTCTCGAAGATCTTGTGCTTGATGTCCTCGCGCTCGGTCGCGGCCTCGATCACCAGGTCGGTGCCGGCGATCTCCTTCAGCTGGCCGGTCGTGCGGATGCGGGCCAGCGCGGCATCGCGCGTCTCGGCGCTGATGCGCTCGCGGCTGACCTGCCGGTCGAGATTCTGCGTGATGCGCGCCACGGCGTCGTCCAGCGCGTCCTGGCTGATGTCGTTCAGGCGCACCTCGTAGCCCGCCAGTGCCATGACATGGGCGATTCCGTTGCCCATCTGCCCGGCGCCCACGACGCCCACCGTCTTGATCTCCATGCCGTCCCTCATTCCTGCTGCCGCGCAACCCTAATTCGCTTTCGGGGCGGTTGGAACCGGTTTTCAGGCCCTGCCGGGCGCGGTGCGCGGAATGCACGCAATCTGCCGTGAATTGAAAGTTTAGCGATTTGGCAAAGGGTTGGCGGCACACTGCCGTCCGGGTGAGACATTCGAGGTGGGATCATGTCGATTCATGGCGGGGCGCAGGGCGCCCTGGAGTATTATCCGTGCCGGTACGGCCGGTCGCGCGTGCTGTTCCGTGGGCCGCGTCGCCCGTTGGACGGGCCGTACCTGGCCTTTCTTGGCGGGACCGAGACCTATGGCCGGTTCATCGAGGCGCCGTTCCCGGAATTGCTGGAGCGGCGGCTGGGGCTGGCCTGCGCGAATTTCGGCGTGGTGAATGCAGGCGTCGACCTGTACCTGCACGACCCGTCGGTGCTGGACCTCGCCGTCCAAGCCGAGGCCAAGGTGGTCCAGGTCATGGGCGCGCAGAACATGTCGAACCGCTTCTACGCGGTGCATCCGCGCCGCAACGACCGTTTCCTGCGCGCCTCGGAACGGCTGGAATCGCTCTACCCCGAGGTCGATTTCACCGAGTTCCACTTCGTGCGTCACATGCTGGGCCGGCTGCGCGCCGTCTCGGCCGAGCGCTATGCCACGGTGCTGGAAGAGTTGCAGATGGCCTGGCTGGCGCGGATGAAGCACCTGCTGACCCAGCTGCGCGGGCAGGTGGTGCTGCTGTGGTTCGCCGATCACCCGGTGCCGGAGACCAGTGGCGACGACCGGGCACATGACCCGCTCTTCGTGACCCGCGCGATGGTCGAGGCGCTGCGCCCGCGGGTGGCCGACCTGGTCGAGGTCGCGGCCTCGCGTCACGCGCTGGCGCTGGGCACGACGGGCATGGTGTTCAGCGATTTCGAGGCGTGTGCGGCGGCGGAACTGATGGGCCCGCTGGCCCATGAAGAGGCGGCCGAGGCGCTGGCCGACAGCCTGACGCGGCTGACCGGCCGGTCCCGCTGCGCCTGAGCGGGGGGATGACGGGATGGGGTGGCCCCCATCCCGCGCATGTCGGGCTCAGAGCTTCTCGGTCAGCTCGGGCACGGCGGTGAACAGGTCCGCGACCAGGCCGTAATCGGCGACCTGGAAGATCGGGGCCTCTTCGTCCTTGTTGATGGCCACGATGACCTTGCTGTCCTTCATGCCGGCCAGGTGCTGGATCGCGCCCGAGATGCCGACGGCCAGGTAGAGATCCGGCGCCACGACCTTGCCGGTCTGGCCGACCTGCCAGTCATTCGGCGCGAAGCCGGAATCGACTGCCGCACGCGACGCGCCGACGGCGGCGCCCAGCTTGTCGGCCAGCTTCTCGATCAGCGCGAAATCCTCTTCCGAGCCGACGCCGCGGCCGCCCGACACGACGATCCCGGCCGAGGTCAGCTCGGGGCGGTCGCTCTCGGCCACCTTGTCCTCGACCCATTCCGACAGGCCGGGATTGTCTGCGGCGGCAATCTCCTCGACCGCGGCCGACCCGCCCGTGCCGGCGGCGTCGAAGGTCGAGGTGCGGAAGGTGATGACCTTCTTCGCATCGGAGGATTTCACCGTCTGCATCGCGTTGCCGGCATAGATCGGGCGCACGAAGGTGTCGGCATCCACGACCTCGGTCACATCGGTCAGCACCATCACGTCCAAGAGCGCGGCGACGCGCGGCAGGATGTTCTTGGCATCCGTGGTGGCCGGGGCGACAATGTGGCTGTACTCCCCCGCGAGCGAGGCGATCAGCGTCGCCACCGGCTCGGCCAGGCGGTGGCCGTAGAGCTCATCCTCGGCCAGCAGCACCTTGGAGACGCCTTCGATCGTGGCGGCCTCTTCGGCGGCGGCCTTGGCCGAGGCGCCGCAGGCCAGCACGGTCACGTCCCCCAGCGCCTTGGCCGCGGTGACGGTCTTGGAGGTGGCGTCCATCGACAGGGCGCCATCGGTAATCTCGGCAACCAGAAGCACGGCCATCACACGATCCCCTTTTCTTTCAGCTTGGACACCAGCTCGTCGACCGAGCCGACCATCTCGCCGGCGGCGCGCACGGGCGGCTCGCCGGTCTTCACGATTTCCAGCCGCGGGCTGACATCGACGCCGTAATCGGCGGGCGTCTTCTCATCCAGCGGCTTCTTCTTGGCCTTCATGATGTTGGGCAGGCTCGCATAGCGCGGCTCGTTCAGCCGCAGGTCGGTCGAGACGATCGTGGGCATCTTGACCTTGACGGTCTGCAGCCCGCCATCGACCTCGCGGGTGACGACCGCGTGGTCGCCCTCGACATCGACCTTGTTGGCATACATGGCCTGGCTCCAGCCCAGCAGCGCGCTCAGCATCTGGCCGGTGGCGCCCAGGTCGTTGTCGATCGCCTGCTTGCCGCAAAGCACCAGGCCCGGCTCCTCTTCCTTGACGATGGCGGCGAGGATCTTGGCGACCGAGAGCGGTTCGATATCGGTGTGCACGTCATCGGCAGCCACGACCAGGATCGCGCGGTCGGCGCCCATGGCCAGCGCGGTGCGCAGGGTTTCCTGGCTCTGCTTGACGCCGATCGACACGGCGATCACCTCGTCGGCCTTGCCGGCCTCCTTCAGGCGGATCGCCTCTTCCACGGCGATCTCGTCGAACGGGTTCATCGACATCTTGACGTTCGCCAGATCGACACCGCTGCCATCCGCCTTCACGCGGACCTTCACGTTGTAGTCGATCACGCGCTTGACGGGTACGAGCACCTTCATCGGCGTGTCTCTCCTTGGTCAGGGCAGGGCGCCCCCCTGCACGGTCTTTCACACCAGCGGTTTAGCGCGCTGGCCGCAAGGGAAACAGGGCAAAATCGTCGCGTTAGCGCCAACCTACGCCGCGTTCCGGGAAAAACCGGCGCCGCCCCGGTCAGTCGCAGATCCGCTGCAGGGCCTGCCACTCGGCCGCGTTCAGCACCGGGCGGGTGGCCTCCTGCCCGGCGGCGAAGTCGCGCGCGGCCGCGGCGCGCTCGGCGGTGACCGGGTGGCTGGCCAGGTATTCGGGGATCTCGACCCGTTCGAGATCGTCGATATGGTCGAAGAAGGCGGCAAAGCCCTCGGCGCTGACCCGCGCCTCGGCCAGCATCTCCAGCGCAAAGACATCGGCCGCGGCCTCGGCCTTGCGCGAATAGGCCGAAGACAGGACCTGTTCGCCCATCACCGCCACGGCGGCGGCGCCGGTGAAATCGCCGATCAGCATGGTCAGGATCCCGGCCGAGCCCGCGGCGCGCAGCGCGTGGCGCGTGGCGTCGCGCGATTCCACATGGGCGATCTCGTGCGCCAGAACGCCGGCCACCTGGTCGGGCCCTTCGGCCGCGTCCAGCAGCCCACGGATGATGACCACCTGCCCGCCGGGCGCGGCGAAGGCATTGATCATCGGGTGATCGAAGACCTGCAGCTCGACCTCGTAGGTCATCTCGCGCCCCGCGGTCAGCCGCCGCAGCATGGCGTCCAGCGCGGCCTCTCCGGCGGGGTTGTCGCAGCGCAGCGAACCCAGCCGCGAGCCGCCGAGGAAGCGTTCCATCTGCGCGGTGACGGTCTTGCCGAAGGCGACCTCGCGCTCGACCGGGATGATCGCGGCCATGGTGTTGGCCAGCGCGGGCAGGATCACGAACAGCATCAGCGCCGCCGCGCCCACCGCGCCGCCGGCATATTTGGCGACGGTCCGGAACGTGCCCTTGCGCAGGTCGGTGCGGAACAGCGCCGGGCGGGTGCGGCGGAGCCAGGCGATCAGCGCGGGGTCGAGCACCACCAGCCGGGCCGGGTCGCGGGGCGATTCGTCCTCGGTCTCGGCCAGCCGGGTCAGGGTCAGGCGGCCCGAATCCGAGGTGTCGGTCAGGGCGCGCAGGTCCTGCAGCGGCCAGCGCAGCGGTTCGGGCAGGGTCTCGCCGGTGATCTGCAGCGCCTGCCGGTCGCCGGACAGGGCGACACGCACCTCGTGCCGCCCCGCGGTGAGCCCATCGTAGAAATGCGCCCCGGCCTCCTGCATCAGATGGCGCCCCCGATATCCAGCGCATCGGCAAAGCCCTCGGCATCGACGCCGGTCTCGGCCTCGCGCTGGGCGATGCGGTTCAGCGCCTGCGGGTTGGTGACGCGGATCGTGCTGATGTAATGCGCCAGGATCGGCTGCGTGATCAGCACCAGGCTCAGCGCCTGGATCATCACCAGCGCCACGATATAGGCGACGCCCAGCAGCGCGAAGAAGGCGATGGGCAGCTCTCCCTCGACCAGCATCGGCGCGAAGGCGGCGACCACCGCGCCCACCATGCCGAAGATCACCGAGGCCAGCACGCCCAGCAGCAGCCCGCCCAGGATGTAGGTCTTGATGACCTGCCCGGTCGCGGGCTCGGCGGTAAAGCCGACCTCGCCCAGCGTCTTGTGGCGCATCAGGTAGCCAAAGCTCTGCACCCCGTAATGCACCGCGCCCACGATGACCCAGACATAGCCCACCGCACCGGCGACGCCGGCCAGCACGTAAAGCTCCATCACGGCCGAGACGGCGGCCAGCACCAGCAGCCCCAGCCCGATGAAGATGTGCTTCATGTAGCGGTAGAGATCGGTCCACTTTCCGGTCTGCACCATGCGCTGCGAGCCGTAGAAGCTGCGATCGGCCTGGTATTTCTCCAGCCGGAAGGTCTGCAGCGGGGTCAGCACGCCCAGCGTGACCACCTGCAACGCCATGTAGCCCAGCGCGCGCAGCACGTAGCCCCAGGCGCCCTTCTCCATGCCGCAGCGGATGCCGCGAAAGCGCGTGCGGGCCATCTTGTAGCGCCGCGCGCGGTAGACGGCGAAAAGCAGGAAGGGCAGCACCGCGAAGAACGAGATGTAGATCGCCGCCACCTGGCCGATGATCTGCGCCTGGCTGGCCTCTTCGGGATCGACCATGATGTTGAGCCCGAAATAGAACAGCGCGATCTGGATGATGCCCAGGTAGACGGCCAGGAAGACCACGGCGACAAGGAAGCCCAGCAGCTTCTCCAGCCCGGTGCCGGTATATTCGAACGTGTCGCCACCGGCATTGACCGAGGACCAGATATACTTGCGGATGCGGGTCTTCTGCCAGAAGCGGTAGATGCCCAGCGTGACCACGGTCAGAAGCCCGGTGCGAAAGGCTAGGCCGAACAGCTCGGACCGTACCCCGTTATAGCTGATCCCCATGGGATCCTGATCTGTGTGCATCTCGAATACCTTTTGCCGTGAATGCGCGAATGTGCCCCCAGACTGGGCGCGGCTCTGCATCCTGTAAAGTCGGGTATTACGGCCCTTTGGTGGCGCGGTCGCGATGACCCTGCGCAGGATCTCGGGTGGCGCCGGGGGCAATCAACCCCCGGGGCGCCGATCCGCCGCAGCCGTGCGCTCAGGTAAAGCGGTTGTCGCGGGGGAAGCCGCGCGGCGCCATGCGGCCGGTGCCGGCGCGCTTGCCGATCCATTCGTCAAGCTCGGTCTGGGTGCGGGTGCGCCCGGCCGGGTCGTGCCAGCTCAGCCCGTCGGCCAGGGTGAAGCTGCGCGCGTCGGACAGCCCGCCATCCTTGTATTTCTGCAGCCGCACGCCCTTGCCGCGGGTCATCTCGGGCAGTTCCTCGATCGGGAAGACCAGCACCTTGCGGTTCTCGCCCACCACCGCCACGTGATCGCCCGCGATCCGGTGGCACACCTTGGCCCGCGCCGGTGCGCGCACGTTCAGCACCTGGCGCCCGGTGCGGGTCTGGGCCACCACCTCGTCCTCGGGCACGACAAAGCCGTCGCCCGCCGAGGAGGCCACCAGCAGCTTGGCGCCGGGGCGGTGGATGAACAGGTCGATGATCTCGGCCTCGTTCGGCAGGTCCGCCATCAGGCGCAGCGGCTCGCCCATGCCACGCCCGCCGGGCAGCGTGCCGGCCTGCACCGTGTAGAACCGCCCGTTCGAGCCGAAGACCAGCAGCTTGTCGGTCGTCTCGGCGTGGAAGATGAAGCGCGGCCCGTCGCCATCCTTGAACTTCAGCTCGCGGTCCAGCGCGATATGGCCGGTCATGGCGCGGATCCAGCCCATCTGGCTGCAGACCACGGTGATCGGTTCGCGGTCGATCATCGCCTCCAGCGGCACGTCCTCGGCCGGGCCGGCCTCGGCAAAGCCGGTCAGGCGCTGGCCGCGGGCGAAATCCTTGCCGAAGGCCTTGCGCACCTCGCGCAGCTGCTCGGCGATGCGCGACCATTGAAGATCCTCGCTGTCCAGCAGGTCGGCCAGCCCGGCGCGCTCCTCCATCAGCCGGTCGCGCTCGCCGCGCAGCTCCAGCTCTTCGAGGCGGCGCAGGCTGCGCAGCCGCATGTTGAGGATCGCCTCGGCCTGCACGTCCGACAGCCCCTCTTCGCGGCCGGCATAGCGGTGGGGGATCTTCTGCTCCTCCTCCGACAGCCAGTCGGGCACCGTGGCCTCGGCATCGGGGCGCAGCTCCAGCGACGACAGCTCGACCCCCTGCAGCGGCGAGACATAGTCGCTCTCGTCGGTGGCGCGCACGATCGTGTCCTGATGCGGGCGCGACCAGTCCTCGTACATCAGCGCGGGTTTGGGCGCATCGTCATAGCGGATGATGTCGATCACCCGGTCGAGGTTGAGGAAGGCGATCATCAGCCCTTCCAGCACCTCCAGCCGGTTGTCGATCTTGGCCATCCGGTGGCGCGAGCGGCGGATCAGCACGTCGCGGCGGAAGTCGAGGAAGGCGCGCAGCACCTCCTTGAGCGAGCAGACCCGCGGCGTCACCCCGTCGATCAGCACGTTCATGTTCAGCGAGAAGCGCAGTTCCAGGTCCGAGTTGCGGAACAGCAGGTTCATCAGCGTGTCGGGATCCACCGTGCGCGTGCGCGGCTCCAGCACCATGCGGATGTCGTCGGCGCTCTCGTCGCGGATATCGGCGAGGATCGGCACCTTCTTGGTCTGGATCAGCTCGGCGATGCGCTCGACCAGCTTGGATTTCTGCACCTGGTAGGGGATCTCTGTGACCACGATCTGCCACTGCCCGCGGCCCAGATCCTCGCGGTGCCAGCGCGCGCGCAGGCGGATCTGCCCGCGTCCGGTGCGATAGGCCTCGGCGATGTTCTCGGGCGGCTCGACGATGACGCCGCCGGTCGGGAAATCCGGCCCCGGCACGTATTGCATCAGCGTGTCATCCACCGCGCCCGGCGACTTGATCAGGTGCAGGCAGGCATTGATCAGCTCGCCGATATTGTGCGGCGGGATGTTGGTCGCCATGCCCACCGCGATCCCGCTCGATCCGTTGGCCAGCAGGTTGGGGTAGGAGGCCGGCAGCACCGCCGGCTCCATCAGCCGTCCGTCATAATTGGGGCGGTAATCGACCGCGTTCTCGTCCAGCCCCTCCAGCAGGGCCTCGGACATGACGGTCATGCGCGCCTCGGTGTAGCGCGAGGCGGCCGGGTTGTCGCCGTCGATATTGCCGAAATTGCCCTGCCCGTCGACCAGCGGGTAGCGGATGGTGAAATCCTGTGCCAGCCGCGCCATGGCGTCATAGATCGCCGCGTCGCCATGCGGGTGGAAATCCCCCATCGTGTCGCCGCTGATCTTGGCCGATTTCAGGAAGCCGCCATTGGAACTCAGGCGCAGCCTGCGCATTGCATAAAGGATACGACGGTGCACGGGTTTGAGCCCGTCACGGGCGTCGGGCAGCGCGCGATGCATGATCGTCGACAGCGCATAGGTCAGGTAGCGCTCGCCGATGGCCCGGCGCAGCGGCTCGGCCATGTGGGTCGGATCGAGGTTCGGGTCGTCTGCGTCGTCGTCCATGACAGCTCTGTTACTGGCGCCGCTCAAGACCGTAAAGCGACAGGCTGGGAAAATATCCCGGTTTTTCCCTTAGGACAGCAAGGGGAATCGCGTATTAACCTTTTGGGGTCGGGGCTGTCCACGCCGGGTCCGTGGACATACTGGGGGTACTTCGTGATGAAAAGCATGATTCTCGTGACGTTCGGCGTTCTGGGCTGGGCATGGTTCGAACTCTCCGGCGGGACGGATTTCGAGCCCGGCCAGAACGGCGTGCAGGTGCTGGCACAGGTCGAGACCGAACAGACGCAGCCGGCCGCGCCGCAGCAGCCTACCGAACGCGTCGCGCGCACCACCGCGACCAACCCGGTCTCGCTCAGCAACGTGGCCGCACTCGGCATGCCGCTGCTCGACACCGCGTCGCAGCGCCCGCCCTTCCGCCCGGGGGCCGAGCCGGGCAATGAGCAGGTCGCCATGCTGCAGAACGCCTCGCTGCGCACCGACGCCGCGCCCGAGCCCGTGGTGACCGAGGCGGTGTCGATCGACTACCGCGTTGTTACCGGCTCGCGCGTGAACCTGCGCGGCGGGCCCAGCACCGGTTACGGCGTCGTCACGCAGCTCTTGCGCGGCGAAGAGGTCGAGGTGCTGGACGATACCGGCGATGGCTGGGTCAAGCTGCGCGCGCTGGATGGCGACAATGTCGGCTGGATGTCGGACGCCTTCCTCGAAGCCGCCAACTGAGCGGGCCCGGCGGGGCGCCCTGCGCGCGCGCCCCGTGGCCCCGCCACGCGGAACGGGGTTTCCAAGACCCGCGCCCGTGGCGTAGATGCGCCCTATGAGCGCCAGAACCATCCTCATCACCGGCTGTTCCTCGGGCATCGGCTTCGCCGCGGCGACCGCCCTGCGCGCGCAGGGCTGGACCGTTTTCGCCGCCTGCCGACAGGAAGCCGACTGCATCCGCCTGCGCGAGATGGGCTTTGCGTCCCCGCGCATCGACTATGCCGACGCGGGCAGCATCGCCACCGGCCTCTCCGAAGTGCTGGAGGCCACCGGCGGCACGCTGGACGCGCTGTTCAACAACGGCGCCTATGCCCTGCCGGGCGCGACCGAGGACATTCCCACCCAGGCCCTGCGCGAGGTGTTCGAGGCCGGGGTCTTCGGCTGGCACGAGCTGACGCGCCGGGTGATCCCGGTGATGCGCGCCCAGGGCCATGGGCGCATCGTCAACCATTCCTCGGTGCTGGGGCTGGTCGTGGCGCCGTGGCGCGGGCCCTACAACGCCACCAAGTTCGCCATCGAGGCGCTGACATCCACCCTGCGGATCGAGATGCGCGACACGCCCATCCACGTCATCACGCTGAACACCGGGCCGATCCCGACGCGGATCCGGGCCAATTCGATCCCGCATTTCGAACGCTGGGTCGACTGGAAGGCCTCGCCTCGGGCCGAGCAGTACCGCAAGCGGCTGATCCCGCGGCTCTATGACAGCTCCGGCAAGGCCGATCCGTTCCAGCTGCCCCCGGTCGCTGTGACCGAGAAGCTGCTGCACGCGCTCGAGGCGCCGACCCCCGCGCCGCGCTATCACGTGACCGGCGCCACCGTGCTGATGCACGCGCTGCGCCGTGGCCTGCCGACCCGCTGGCTGGAGGCTCTGATCGCGCAGGATCGCTGATGTGGCGGGGTCGCCTTTGTCGCGGCCGCCGCTAAGTGCTACCACACTCACGACGGACCGGCCCGGGAGGCCCCATGACCCAAGACCCGCTCTTCATCCTGATCGCCCTCGTCATGCTTGGCGTGGTCGGTGTCCTGCTGTTCGGCATCGGCTCCTTCGCCAAAGGGGGCGCGTTCAACAAGAAATACGCCAACAAGGCGATGCGCTGGCGGATCGGGGCGCAGTTCGTCGCCGTCCTGCTGATCCTGCTCTTTGTCTACCTGCGGCGCGGAGGCTGACCATGGTCGTTATCAACAAGATCTACACACGCACCGGCGATGCCGGGGACACGGCGCTGGGCAACGGCACCCGCGTGGCGAAATTCGCCAACCGGGTCGAGGCTTACGGCACCGTGGACGAATTGAACTCGGTCGTGGGGCTGGCCCGGCTGCAGGCCGACGGTGACCTGGACGCGCAGCTGGCGCGGATCCAGAACGACCTGTTCGATCTGGGCGCCGATCTTTGCCGTCCCGAGATGGAGAAGGATGCCGAGGCCGAGTATCCGCCCCTGCGCATGGCCTCATCCCAGGTCACGCGTCTCGAATCCGAGATCGACGCGATGAATGCCGGGCTGGAACCCCTGCGCAGCTTCATCCTGCCCGGCGGCACCCCGCTTGCCGCGCATCTGCACCATTGCCGCACCGTCTCGCGCCGGGCCGAGCGGCTGTCGGTCGAACTCGCCACGCTCGAGACCATCAACCCCGAGGCGGTCCGCTACCTCAACCGCCTCTCCGACTGGTTCTTCGTCGCCGCCCGCCACGCCAATGACCAGGGCCGCGCCGACGTCTTGTGGATTCCGGGCGCGAATCGCGACTAGCGGCGGGGCGTCCATTGGACGTTTCCGCGACCGGAAGGGCGAACCGCGACGAGCGGCGGGGCGTCCAGTGGACGGCCCGGCGCCCGGAAGCCAGGCGGCCACGCGGTAGCGCACCCGCGCGGCCGCCAACCCTGTCCGAAATGACGAAAACACCGCCCGAAACGTACGAAATGGGCAGGTCTCAGACCGCCTCGGCCTCCAGCCAGACGCCGCCCTCGGGGCGCAGGGTCAGAATCATCACCGGGTCGGGATCGCGTCCCGGCACCGGCGTGAAGCGGAACCGCGCCAGCAGCGTCGCCAGAACGATCGCCGCCTCTTGTAGTGCAAAGCTCGCCCCGATGCAGATCCGCGGCCCGTCGCCGAAGGGCAGGTAGGCGTAGCGGTCCGGGCGCCCCGCCTCCCAGCGTTCGGGGCGGAAGGCATGCGGCGCTTCCCACAGCGCGTGGTGCCGGTGCAGCGCGTAGATCGGCACGATCACCGTGTCGCCGGGCAGGATCCGGCGCCCGCAGAGATGGTTCTCGGTCTGCGCGGTGCGCGACACCATGCCCGCGGGCGGGTAGAGCCGCAGCGCCTCGTCCACAACCTGCCGCACAAAGGGCAGCCGGGCCACGTCCGCACCGGTCGCCACACCTGTCACCACCGATTGCGCTTCGGCCCGGGCGCGCTCCTGCGCCTGCTGGTCAAACGCCATCAGGTAGAGCGACCAGGCCAGTGTCAGCGCCGTTGTCTCGTGCCCGGCCACGATGAAGGTCAGGAGGTTGTCGCGCAGCTCTGCCGTGTTCATTTTCCGTTTCGTGTCAGGATCTTCCCCGGCCAGGAGCAAGTCCAGCAGGTCCGGAACGCCGGCTGCGTCGCGACCCGCGCGCGCCTCGACCGCGCGGTCGGCCATGGCCTTCATGTCGTCGACGCCGCCGGTCAGGAAGGTGCGGCCCGGCCGCGGCACCCAGTCCGGCAGGCCCAGCACATCCAGCACCGAGATCTTGCCGGCCTCCGAAATATAGGCGTCAATCGCCCCGTGCACCGCGTCGCGGTCGAAAGCCGCATCGCCCGAAAAGGTCACGTCCGAGATCACGTCGAAGGTCACGGTGATCATCTCCTGCAGGAAATCCACCGCACGCGGCCCGGCCCTGGCCACCCGCGCGACAGAGCGTTCGGCGGCGCGCGACATCACCGGGGCCAGGTTCATCACGTTGCGATGGGAGAAGGCCGGCGCCGCGGTGCGCCGCTGCCAGCGCCAATGCGCGCCCTCGGCAATGAACAGCGATTCGCCGATGGCCGGGCGCAGCAGGTTTTTGGTGACCACGGATTTCGGGTAATTGTCGATGTTTTCCAGCAGGATGCGCCGGATCGCGCCGGGGTCCGTCACCATGTGCCAGCGCTTGCCGGTGCGCCCCGAGACGATGGGCTGATGCGTGGCGATCTCGGGGATGATCGACAGCACGTTGCGGCGCGAGGCCCGCACGCTGTCCCAGATCCCCAGCGGGCGGGTGACCAGCGGTACCTGCACCGGCAGGGCACCGGGGCGGGTCAGCGGGGCGGTCATGGCGCGATCCTCGGCATGGATCACAGATAGGCCCGTCCCGCGCCGCGGCAAAGAGGCGCCGCGATTGCGCGGGCGCGCGCGCTCATGTATGTGCGCCCGGACATGTTCTCCGGGGGGATTGCGATGTACCGACTGCTGGCCGTTCTGGCCCTCGCGACGGGCCTTTCGGCCTGCACCGACGCCACGCGCGACCTGGCCGACCCGGTCGCGCCGCTGGGCGACTTCAAGCTCGGCCACGCGGCGGTCGTGGCGCCGAACGTGCAACAGCTTCTGGTCTCGCGTGAGGCCACCGCCGAGGAGTGGATCGCGGTCACCGACGCGGCGCTCGAACAGCGGTTCCGTCGCTTTGAGGGGGGCAAGTTCTATCATCTCGGCGTCAGCGTCGAGGCCTACTCGCTGCCGCCCCCGGTCGTGCCCGGCAAGTCCGCCGTGGCCATGCGCGTCACCGTCTGGGACGACGCGGCCGAGGCCAAGCTCAACGAGGAGACTCACGTGATCAACGTGATCCAGGTCTTCGAATCGCGGCTGGGCCTGAGCAAGGAAGAGCAGATGACCCGCCTTGCCGAGACCGCGGCGCAGCAGATCGAGCAATGGCTGCGCGAGCAGCAGGCCGAGCAGGGCTGGTTCGGCGGCCCCGATGCGGGACCAGAGACGCCTGAAGTCAGCGAGAGCGCGGCCCCCGAGGCCGAAGAGCCCGCCATCGCGCCGGACGAGCTGGCAGCAGAGTAGGCCGGTCGCGCGGCATCAAGCGCTTGATTTTGCCGTCCCGAACCAATAAACGGCGCGCGATGCAAACTCGGGCCGGCAACGGCCCCCGAACCGTAAGGCGTCTGGAAGATGGCAAAGGAAAAGTTTGAGCGCGGCAAGCCGCATTGCAACATCGGCACGATCGGTCACGTGGACCACGGCAAGACGACGCTGACGGCGGCGATCACGAAGTATTTCGGCGACTTCCGGGCCTATGACCAGATCGACGGCGCGCCCGAGGAGAAGGCCC
>NZ_LPXO01000007.1:5000-201113 GCF_001482405.1 Pseudoponticoccus marisrubri | reverse complement strand
ATACTACAACACCCACCGGTACCATGAGAGCCTCGGGAACCTGACGCCGGCCGACGTCTACTACGGCCGGGGTGACCAGATCCTGCAACAGCGAGAGGAAATCAAACGGAAAACCATGCTCGCTCGGCGCTTGCGCCACGAAACTGCAAACGCGTAACATCAACCAGCGGTGAGCCAGAGCCTCCAGTCTGGAAAGCGCTCAAGCGTCCCAAATTATCTGACGACGGACAGTCTACCTCGCGTGACGTTTGGGGGGAAGACCGCAGGAACGGCTCAGGCCATCGGTGCGCAAGGACACTCTTCCAATAAAATGTAAACGCCCGGCTATTGCGCTGAACGGTCGCGTGCGACGTCCAGATCCCGGACCGCCGCGCCTGCGCCGGGACATCCGGGGCGGATCAGGTCATGTGTCGATGTATTGGATCTCGTATTCGACAGGGTCGCCGTCTTCGAGCGTGAAGCAGACAAGGCGCAGGTCTTCGGTAATGTAACTTACTCCCTGAGAAAGCTTCTTTCTCAAGGCGGGCTTTGCACCGCTGCTTGTACGTTGCTGGCCCAAACGAAACCGTCGTGACCCCGACGGTCAAATGCGTTACCCAATTTTGTGGACGTAAAGCGATTGAAGCCATACGAATTCAAGCTCTGCCTGATTTCTGGAGCCGGATGCCCCTCAACGTGCATCCTCAAGACCAGGCTATCCTCGCCGGTCCGGATGCCGGGTGCTTCAATCTCGACTATCCGCCTCCCGCCTTCATCGGCGACATCGTGAATGCGAAGGTCGTCATTTTGCTGCTGAATGGTGGATTTGATCCGGAGGTGACCCCGGCCGAGTTTCCCGACACGGCCAGCGAAGTGGCCTATCGGGACAGGTTGGCGCGGCCCCGTCTGATCGAAGACAGGCATACCGCGCCATACTACCTTGGGCGGAACTACACCCAATGGTTGCGCGAGGGTCGGGCGGCCGTGTTGAACGCCGTCGCCTATCGATCCCGGGACACAGGAGATGCTTGCGTTGCCCGCCTGGCCAAGGTGTTGCCGTCCGCCGAGTTTCACAGGACCTGGCTGAGGGAAACGTTGTGGCCCGAAGTGAGCGCCGGTCGCAGGTTCGTGGTCGTGAATCGCTGGGGCCTGTGGAACGGTGCGGATGCGGTTTTCCGCAATTGCGATTTCGCGACAGGTTGGCATGCGGCCCGATCGCGCGATCTGAGCCGCCGGGAATATGACGCGGCATCGCGGTTCCTCGCGCGACAGACAGGTTGAGCGGCAAGCGCCTCAGCGCTTGCGCCGTTTCAGGCCGCCGCGTTGGCCGGGTTTGCCGGCGGTGCTGCGGCCCTTGGCCTTGACCGCCTCGGCCGAGGCCTTCTCGACCGCCTGTTGCCGGGCCAGCGGGTCGTCGGAGACGGCAAGGTCGACGGCTTCGAGGCGTTTGATCTCGTCGCGCAGGCGGGCGGCTTCCTCGAATTCGAGGTTCTCGGCCGCCTTGCGCATGTCGGTGCGCAGCCCCTCCAGCACGGCCTGCAGGTTGGAGCCGGACTGCTTGTCGTCGATCGTGGCGGTGACGCGGTTCATGTCCACGTCGCCCTGGTAGAGACCGGCCAGGATGTCCTCGACATTCTTCTTGACCGTCTCGGGCGTGATGCCGTGTTCCTCGTTATAGGCGATCTGCTTGGCGCGGCGGCGCTCGGTCTCGTTCATGGCGCGTTCCATGGAGCCGGTGATCCGGTCGGCATACATGATGACGCGGCCATCGGCGTTGCGCGCGGCGCGGCCGATGGTCTGGATGAGCGAGGTCTCGGAGCGCAGGAAACCCTCCTTGTCGGCATCGAGAATGGCGACCAGCCCGCATTCGGGGATGTCGAGCCCCTCGCGCAGCAGGTTGATGCCCACCAGCACGTCGAAGGCGCCCAGACGCAGGTCGCGCAGGATCTCGATCCGCTCGATCGTGTCGATGTCGGAATGCATGTAGCGCACCTTGATGCCCTGTTCATGCATGTATTCCGTCAGGTCCTCGGCCATGCGCTTGGTCAGCGTGGTGGCAAGCGTCCGGTAGCCGGCCTGGGTCACGCGGCGCACCTCGTCGAGCAGGTCGTCGACCTGCATCTCGACGGGGCGGATCTCGACCTGCGGGTCGAGCAGGCCGGTGGGGCGGATCACCTGCTCGGTGAAGACGCCGCCGGCCTGGTCGAGCTCCCACGCGGCGGGCGTGGCCGAGACGAAGACCGATTGCGGGCGCATCGCGTCCCATTCCTCGAACTTGAGCGGGCGGTTGTCCATGCAGGAGGGCAGGCGGAAGCCGTGCTCGGCCAGGGTGAACTTGCGCCGGTAGTCGCCACGGTACATACCGCCGATCTGCGGCACGGAGACATGGCTCTCGTCGGCGAAGACGATGGCATTGTCGGGGATGAATTCGAACAGGGTGGGGGGCGGCTCGCCCGGGGCGCGCCCGGTCAGGTAGCGCGAATAGTTCTCGATCCCGTTGCAGGAGCCGGTCGCCTCGAGCATCTCGATGTCGAAATTGGTGCGCTGTTCCAGCCGTTGCGCCTCCAGCAGCTTGCCTTCACCCACCAGCTGGTCGAGCCGCTGGCGCAGCTCCTTCTTGATGCTGATCACCGCCTGGTTCAGCGTCGGGCGCGGCGTGACATAGTGGCTGTTGGCATAGAGGCGGATGCGGTCGAACGTGTCGGTCTTCTTGCCGGTGAGCGGGTCGAACTCGGTGATCGATTCCAGCTCCTCGCCGAAGAAGGACAGCTTCCACGCCCGGTCCTCGAGGTGGGCGGGCCAGATCTCGAGGCTGTCGCCCCGCACCCGGAAGCTGCCGCGCTGGAAGGCCTGGTCGTTGCGGCGGTATTGCTGGGCCACCAGGTCGGCCATCACCTTGCGCTGGTCGTAGTCTCGCCCCTTGTGGAGGTCCTGCGTCATGGCGCCGTAGGTCTCGACCGAGCCGATGCCGTAGATGCAGGACACCGAGGCCACGATGATCACGTCATCGCGTTCCAGAAGCGCCCGCGTGGCCGAGTGGCGCATGCGGTCGATCTGTTCGTTGATCTGGCTTTCCTTCTCGATATAGGTGTCGCTGCGCGGCACGTAGGCCTCGGGCTGGTAGTAGTCGTAATAGCTGACGAAATACTCCACCGCGTTGTCGGGAAAGAAATTCTTGAACTCGCCGTAGAGCTGGGCGGCCAGCGTCTTGTTGGGCGCGAGGATGATGGCCGGACGCTGGGTTTCCTCGATCACCTTGGCCATGGTGAAGGTCTTGCCCGTGCCGGTGGCGCCCAGCAGGACCTGGTCACGCTCGCCGCCCCGGACGCCGTCGCTCAGCTCGGCGATGGCCGTGGGCTGGTCGCCGGCGGGGGCGAACTCGGTCTGCATGACGAAACGCTTGCCGCCCTCCAGCTTCTCGCGCGTGGAAACCTCCGGCGCGGCAGCGTGCAGGACGGGCATCTGTTCGGGGGAATTGTTGTGCATTGCGGCGACTCCTTGCGGCAAATGTGGCATGGCCGCCGCCAGTTGCAACCGTTGGCCGGTGCATTCCGGCCCCGCGGGGCGCGCAAGGATGACGGGGCGGGCGCGCTGCCCGCCCCGGGTGCGCTCAGACCATCATGCGCCGCGGGTCCGCCAGCAGGCCCGCCAGGGTCGACAGGAAGCGCGCCGCATCGGCGCCGTTGATCACCCGGTGATCATAGCTGAGATCCAGCGGCACCATGGGCACCGGGCGCGGCGTGTCGCCCTCCCAGACGGTCACCGTCTCGGTCCGGGTGATGCCGAGGATCGCCAGCTCGGGCGGGTTGACGATGGGGGTGAAGGCGGTGCCCCCGATGCCGCCAAGGTTCGAGATGGTCATCGAGCCGCCGCCCATCTCCTCGCCCTTGATCTTGCGGGCCTGCGCGCGACCGGCAAGGTCGGTGATCTCGGCCGCGATCTGCCACAGCCCCTTGCGGTCGGCATCGCGCACCACCGGCACCATCAGACCGTGCGCCGTGTCCACGGCGATGCCCACATGCACGTAGTCCTTCAGGATCAGCGTCTTGCCATCCGGGGTGAGCGAGGCGTTGAAACGCGGGAACTCGCGCAGGCAGCGCGCCAGCGCCTTCACCTGGAAGGCCAGCGCGGTCAGCTTGACGCCGCGGGCCTGCGCCTCGGGCCGCAGCTGGCGGCGCAGCGCCTCGATCGCGGTCACGTCGGCGCGGTCGTGATGGGTGACCTGCGGGATCAGCGAATTGGCCGCACCCAGATTGCCGGCCGCGACCTGGGCAAAGCGGCTCATCGGTTCTTTGCTGACGGGGCCGTATTGCGCGTGGTCCACCTCCCAGTAGTAGGTGTCGCCGGCCGTGGCCGGGGCCGGGGTGCCGCCGGAGGCGCGGTCGAGATCCTCGCGCGCGATGCTGGTGCGGCCCAGCTCGCTGGCCAGCTTGTCGATGTCGATGCCCTTGTTCAGCGCCAGCGCGCGGACCGAGGGCGGGGCGATCACGTCAGACATGTCCGCCCCCTCACCAGCTGGCCGAGATGTATTGCGTTTCCATGAATTCGAGCATGCCCTCATGCCCGCCTTCACGCCCCAGCCCGGATTGCTTGGTGCCGCCGAAGGGTGCGGCGGGGTCGCTGACCAGCCCGCGGTTCAGCCCCACCATGCCGTAATCCAGCCGCTCGCAGACCTGCAGCGCGCGCTTCATGTCGCCCGAGAAGACATAAGCTACCAGCCCGTATTCGGTGTCATTGGCGCGCCGGATCACGTCCTCCTGGTCGGTGAAGCCCTGCAGCGCGGCGACCGGGCCGAAGATCTCGTCATGCACGCAATCGGCACTTTCAGGCACGCCCGACAGCACGGTCGGCGGGTAGAAATAGCCCGTGCCGCCCGGTGTCTCGCCGCCGCATTCCACGCGGGCGCCCTTGGCCACGGCATCGGCGACGAAAGCGGCCACCTTGTCGCGCGTGTCGGCATTGACCAGCGGGCCCACATCGACCGAGGGGTCGCTGCCGTCGCCGACCTTCAGCGCGCGCATCGCCTCGGTCAGCTTGGCGGTGAAGGCCTCGGCCACGGAATCATGCACGTAGATGCGGTTGGCCGCGGTGCAGGCCTCGCCCAGGTTGCGCATCTTGGCCAGCATCGTGCCCTCGACGGCGAGGTCCAGGTCGGCATCTTCGAAGACGATCAGCGGCGCGTTGCCGCCCAGCTCCATCGCCGGTTTCAGCACCTGGTCGGCGGCGGAGTGCAGCAGCTTGCGGCCCACGCCGGTGGAGCCGGTAAAGCTGACCACCCGCACGCGCGGGTCATGCAGCATGTGATCGACCAGCGCGCCGGTGCGGCGCGAGGGCAGCACGTTGACCAGCCCGGGCGGCACGCCGGCCTCTTCCAGCAGCGGCATCAGCGCCAGCATGGTCAGCGGCGTCTCGGAGGCGGGCTTGATGATGACCGCGCAGCCCGCGGCCAGCGCCGGGGCGATCTTGCGCGTGCCCATGGCGGCGGGATAGTTCCACGGCGTGACCAGCACGGCCAGCCCGGCGGGCTTGTGCTGCACCATGATCCGCGCGCCCGAGGCGGGGGCGTGGGTGATCATGCCATCGGCGCGCACGGCCTCCTCGGCGAACCAGCGAAAGAACTCGGCCGCGTAGGCGGCCTCGCCCATGGCATCGTTGCGCGCCTTCCCGTTCTCCAGCGTGATCAGCCGGGCGAACTCTTCCTGCCGCGCGGTCATCAGCTCCCAGGCGCGGCGCAGCACCTCTGAGCGGGCGCGCGGCGTGCGCGCCGCCCAATCGGCCATGGCGGCCTCGGCCGCGTCCAGCGCGGCATCGGCATCGGCGATCTCGGCCGAGGCGACCGAGGCCAGCACCTCTTCGGTGGCCGGGTTGAGCACGTCGAAGCGGGTCTTGTCCGCCCCCTCGCGCCACTGGCCGTTGATGTAGAGATCGGTGAACTCCATGAAACTCTCCGTCGGTCAGAGCAGGTGGCGGAGCGGCTGCTCCATCCGGCCCGCGAATTCGGTCAGCAGGGTGACGGTATCGGCGGCCGCCAGCGCCCCGCCGGGGCATTCCAGCGTGACAGCCAGCCCGTCGCCCGCGGCGGTCAGCGTCAGCACCGGCACCTCCTCGGCGCCCAGCTCGACCTGTACGACACGGGAGTGGCGCAGGTCGCGCAGGCGCAGGTCGGGGGCGGCACCGTCTTTGGCCGGTTCGATCCGCGCGAAGGGGCCGGGCGGCACGGTGTAGAGCGTGGTCCGGCCCGGGCGTTCGACCGCGACCGTGGCGGTATCTCGGGACAGGCTGGCGGCGGCCAGCCCGGCCAGAAGCGCGCCGGGATCCTTCAGCCCGGCGCTGTCGGCGGCCCAGTCGGCAAAGGCGGTGAAACCTTCCTGCGGCAGCTCGGCCACCAGCCGGCGCGATGCGCTCGCCGCGCCCGCGGCGGCGGCCGGGGCCGTCTCGGGCAGCGATTTCAGCACCTCGATATCGGCAGCGTGATAGGGCTGGGGATGGCCCGCCTCGACCAGCCGCGCCAGATCGAGCCCCTGTTCCAGCGCCAGCCGCCGCGCCTTGGGCGAGGCGAGGATGCGGCCATCGGACCGCGCTGGCGCCGGCGGTTGCTTCGGCGTGGGCTTGGCGGGCGGCGCGGGCTCGGACGCGGCGGGTTCGGGCGCGGGCTCGGGCGCCGGGGTCGCAGGCGCGCCGGCCAGGCTGCGCTGCACCGGGGCGTCGGGTTTCTCGGCCGTGATCACGGCGATCGTGTCGCCCACCGGCGCGGCCTCGCCGGCCTCGGCCAGCAGCGCGGCGACATAGCCGTCGGCCCCGGCCTCGACCTCCATCGTGGACTTGTCGGTCTCGACCTCGAAGAGCACGTCCTCGCGGCCAACCGCATCGCCGGGGGCCTTGTGCCACGCCACGATCATCCCGGTGTCCTGCGCCATGCCGAGCGCCGGCATGATGACATTGTGCCCCTCGGGAAGGGCGTCTTCAGCGTCCGCCGCGGGCTCGGGGGCGGGGGTGGCCGGGGCCGGATCTTCGGCGGTCTCGCCGATCAGGGCGATCACGCCGCCCACCGGCACCTCGTCGCCGGCGCCGGCGCGCACGTCGTTGAGATAGCCGTCCGCCTGCGCCTCGACCTCCATGGTCGCCTTGTCGGTCTCGACCTCGAACAGCACCTCGCCGGTGCTGACCGCCTCGCCGGCCTGCTTGTGCCATGCCACGATCAGCCCGGTCTCCTGCGCCATGCCGAGCGCGGGCATGATGACCTCATGCGGCATGGATCATCTCCCCGCTCATCAGGCGCCGCGCCGCCTCGGCCACGCCCTCGGGCGTCGGCACGGTGATGTCCTCGAGCGCGGGGCTGAAGGGCACCGGCACGTCCATCGCGCCCATGCGCAGCACCGGCGCGTCGAGATGGTAGAAGGCCTTCTCGTTGATGCGGCTGGCGATCTCGCCGGTCACGCCAAAGCTCTGGTGTCCCTCGTCGACCACGATCACGCGGCTGGTCTTCTTTGCCGAGGCCAGCAGCGTCGCCTCGTCCAGCGGCACGATGGTGCGCGGGTCGATCACCTCGGCCGAGATCCCCTCGGCGGCGAGCGTCTCGGCCGCGGCCTCGCAGACCTGCACCATGGATGAGGTGCCGATCAGCGTGACATCGCGCCCCTCGCGCTTGATGTTGGCCTGGCCGAAGGGGATCAGGAATTCCTCTTCCGGCACCGGGGCCTTGTCGTTGTACATCAGCTTGTCTTCGAAGATCACCACCGGGTTGTCGTCGCGGATGGCGGTCTTCATCAGCCCCTTGGCCTCGTAGGCCGAGGAGGGCATGGCGACCTTGAGCCCGGGGATATGGGCCACTAGCGCGTGCAGCGACTGGCTGTGCTGCGCCGCCGAGCGGCGCGTGGCCCCGAGGTTGGTGCGCAGCACCAGCGGCACGTTCAGCTTGCCGCCCGACATGTAGTAGGACTTGGCCGCCTGGTTGCAGAGCTGGTCCATGATCAGGAACAGGAAATCGCCGAACATCAGGTCGACCACCGGGCGCGCGCCGGTCATGGCGGCGCCCACGGCGATCCCCATGAAGCCGGGCTCGGATATGGGCGTGTCGAGCACGCGGTCGGTGCCGAATTCCTCGACCAGGCCCGAGAGGACCTTGAAGGGCGTGCCGGCCTCGGCCACGTCCTCGCCGATGATGAAGACGGTCTCGTCGCGGCGCATCTCCTCGGCCAGCGCCTCGTTGACCGCCTTGGACAGTGTGATCTCTCGCATTCTTCCGGTCTCCTCAGGCGCAGGCATGCGCGATATCGGTGTAGACATGCATGTCGACCTCGCGCGTGTCGGGGTAGGGGGCCTTGAGCGCGTAATCGACGGCGGCGGCGGCATCCTCGCGGATCTCGGAATTCATCGCCTCGATCTCGTCCTCGCTGGCGATGCCCTGCTCGACCAGCCAGGCGCGCATCCGGATGATCGGGTCGCGGTTCTCCTTCCAGTCCTGCTCCTCGTCCTTGGCGCGGTAGTATTCGCGGTTGATGTCGCCCACGTGGTGGCCGTGATAGCGATAGGTCATCAGCTCGACGAAGAACGGGCCCTCGCCCTTGCGGGCGCGCGGCACCAGATCCTGCATCAGCGCGTTCACGCCCAGCACGTCCTGCCCGTCGACCTGGTGCGCCTCGATGCCGAAAGCCTCGGCCCGGGCGGTGATCGAGCCGGCGGCGATCTCCTCGGTCTTGGTGTACTCGGAATAGCCGTTGTTCTCGCAGGCATAGATCACCGGCAGGTTCCACAGCGCGGCCATGTTCATGACCTCGTACATCAGCCCCTGCGCGGTGGCGCCGTCGCCGAAGAAGCACACGGTCACGTCCTCGGCGCCCTGCAGCTTGGCGCGCAGGGCCGAGCCGGTGGCGATCCCCATGGAGCCGCCCACGATGGCATTGGCGCCAAGGTTGCCGTGGCTCTGGTCGGCGATGTGCATGCTGCCGCCCTTGCCGCGGCAATAGCCCTCTTCCTTGCCCAGAAGCTCGCAGAACATGGCCTTGAACTCGGCCCCCTTGGCGACGCAATGGCCGTGGCCGCGATGGGTCGAGGTGATGCGGTCGCTGTCGGTCAGCGCCTCGCAGATCCCCACGGCCACCGCCTCCTCGCCGGAATACATGTGGGTCAGGCCGGGCATCTTGGCGGAAAGGTACAGCTGGTTGGCATTGTCCTCGAAAGTGCGGATGCGGACCATCTGGCGGTACATGCGCAGGTAGTCCTCGGTATTGTGCTTGGTGTCAGACATCTGTCGGGCTCCTCGTCCCCCTCGCACCGCCCGGCCCCCGGCCCGGGCGGGCAGGGGGCGGGCGGCGGTATTGTCGTCTCGGGCCCGGCCCGCGCGGCCCCCGCGGGGCCGGCGGGCGCGCGGGTCAGTAGCGGTTGGCGATGGGCAGCTCTTCGGCCGGGAAGAGCGAGATCACCTCGCAGCCGGTCTCGGTCACGACGACCTCTTCCTCGATCCGGGCGGCCGAATAGCCGTCGGCGGCCGGGCAGTAGGTCTCCAGCGCGAAGACCATGCCGGTCTTGATCTCCATCGGGTGATCCAGCGACACGGCGCGGCTGATGATCGGACGTTCATGCAGGGCGAGGCCCAGCCCGTGCCCGAACTGCAGGCCAAAGGCCGCATCCTCGTTCGGGAAGCCGAGGCTTTCCGCGGTGGGCCAGACCTCGGCCACCTTGTCGGTGGTCACGCCGGGCCGGATCATCGCGATCGAGGCGTCGATCCATTCGCGCGCCTTGACGTAGGCATCGTTCTGCGCCGGGGTCGCGCGGCCGACATTGAAGGTGCGATAATAGCAGGTGCGGTAACCCTGGTAGCTTTGCAGGATGTCGAAGAAGGCCTGGTCGCCGGGGCGGATCAGCCGGTCGGTGAAGTTGTGCGGGTGCGGGTTGCAGCGCTCGCCCGAGATGGCGTTGATCGCCTCGACATCGTCCGAGCCCATCTCGTAGAGCAGCTTGTTGGACATGGCGACGATGTCATTCTCGCGCACGCCGGGTTTCAGCTCTTCGTAGATCATGTGGTAGACGCCATCGACCATGCTGGCCGCCTGCGTCAGCAGCTGAATCTCGTCCCAGTTCTTGATCTCGCGCGCCGCCAGCATGATCTGCTGGCCGTCCACGACCTTGATGCCCTCTTCCTGCAGCGCGTGGAACATGGCCGTCTCGGCATAGTCGACGCCCACCGGCATGTCGGCCATGCCCGCATCCTTGATCAGCTGGGCGATCATCTTGGCATATTTGCGCATCAGCCCGAATTCGGGCGGGATCGTGCCGCGCATCCCCACCACGCCGGCGAGGCAGTGATCGGGCTCCAGCCAGTCGGAATATTTCTGGTGGTGCACCGCGGCCGAGCCGAAATCCCACACATACGGGGAATCGTCGCCCGTCAGCAGGCAGAAGCGGCACATCTTGTCCCGCTCCCACTCGCCGATCTTGGTGGCGCTGACATAGCGGATGTTGTTCACGTCGAAGAGCAGCAGCGAGCCCGCGGGCGAGTTCCTGAGCGACTCGCGCGTGCGCGCCAGCCGGTAGCGGCGCAGCCGGTCATGGTCGATCCGGCGCTCGAAATCGACGGACATGTGGCCCGGAGAGGGCAGCTTGGCCTCCCATTGCCAGTTGGGTTCAAGATCCTGCGGCGTCAGCAGGTTGGGCATGAGTGCACGAGACATGACGTCCTCCTGCGGATGCGGCGGGGCGCATCCGGCTTGTCAAGAATTCGGGGTCGGGGTCTGGGGCGTGGGCGGTTACTGGATGCACCAACCGCCATCGATATGGATCATCTGGCCGGTCATGTAGTCGCTGTCATCGCTGGCCAGGAACGAGGCGGTGCCGGTGATGTCGTCGGGATAGCTGACCCGCTTGATCTGCAGCGCGTCGCGGACGATGTCGTCATAGGCCTGACCCTCGCGCTCCTTGAAGCCGATATCGACAAGGTCCTTGTCCAGCTGCTCCCAGAGCGGGGTGACAACAACGCCGGGGGCGTAGCCGTTCACGGTGATCTTATGCTCGGCCAGCCCGATCGCGCCGCAATGGGTCAGCGCAAGGCAGCCGTATTTCGAGGTGCAGTAGACGGTGACGTCGACCAGCGGCTTGCGCGAGGCGATACTGCCCACGTTGATCAGCTTGTAGGGGTGATCCTCCATCGGGCCCTGCTTGATCATCTGGCGGGCGGTCTCCTGCATGCCCAGCCACATTGCCTTGGTGTTGACGTTCATGATCATGTCCCAGTTGTCCTCATCGATATCCATGAAGAACCGGGGCTTGTTCAGGCCCGCGTTGAACAGGCCCACATTGATCGAGCCGAAGGCGTCCACCGTGGCGGCCACCGCGTTGGCATTGTCCTCGCGCTTGGTGACGTCCATGCGCACCGCGACCGCCTTGCCGCCGCCCGCGCTGTTGATCCGGTCGGCCACCTCCTGCGCGGCGTCGAGGTCGAGGTCGCCGAGGCAGACATTGCCGCCCTGCGCGGCGAAGGCCTCGGCATTGGCGGCACCCATGCCGCGGCCGGCGCCGGTGATCAGGATGTTCTTGCCGTTCAGGCGATTGGGGTCCATGGTCGTCTCCTCCTCAGTCACGTCAACCCGGCGGCGGGCCCTGCGGGCTCACCGCATCACCGCGTCCGCGCGATCCTGCGCGCGCCGCAGCGCCTCGCGCGGGGTGACGACCCCGCGCAGCATGTCGTGGAATTCCTCGCCGCAGATCTGGATGATGTCGCAGATCTCGGGGATCGGCGGGCGCGGCCAGAACTGCAGCTCGTCGCGCCAGGACATCGCGTCCACCGCCTCGAAGATCGGCGAGGCGCGTCGCACCTCGGGATCGGCGCCGACGGAATAGCGCGGATTGGTGCGGCTGCCGTTCTGGACATACAGCTTCTGCGCCTCGGGCGAGGTGAAGACCAGCAGCGCCTCGACCGCGGTCTCGATCCGTTCCGGTGCGAGATTGGCCGGAATGCCCATCACGTAGCCGCCCACCGGCGCCACGTTGCGCGCGCCCGGCCCGTGCGGATGCGGCAGGTAGCCGGTCTGGTCGGCCGCGGGCGAGCTTTCGTCCAGCTCGAAATACGGCGCCAGCAGCGTGTAGCCATAGGCCATCGCCACCTGGCCCGCGGCATAGGGGCGGACCCGCTCGTACCAGGACATCGACAGGATGTCGGGAGGCGAGTATTTCAGCAGCTCCATCAGGAACTCGGCCGCGCGCAGCCCCGCCTCGCTGTCGATCACCACGCGGTGGTCGCCCTCGGCCAGCTGGTCGGTGTCGAAGCCGCCGGCATGTTCGGGCAGGTTCAGCACGGGCTGGCCGAAATCGGCCATGGTCATCAGCACGGTATGACCCAGCGCGGTGCCGCGCGCCGCGTTCCACGCGATGCCGTAGCGGCCGCGCAGCGGCTCGTGAAAGGTCTCGGCCGCGTCCAGCAGCGCGTCGGTCGTGGCCGGCGGGGCCAGCCCGGCCTCGGCGAACAGGTCCTTGCGGTAGAAGAACAGCTCGGGCGTGGTCTGGGCGGGCACGCCGTAGGGCCGGCCACCCCAATGCGCCGCCTTCCAGCCCGCAGTGTGAAAGTCGGCCGGGTCCAGCCGGTCCACGTCCATGATCTCGTCCAGCGGCATCAGGATGTCGCGCGTGGCGAACTCGCCCAGCCAGGGCAGGTCCAGCGCGATGATGTCGTAGCGGCTGGCCGGGCGCTCGGCATTGCGCAGCGCCTCTTCGCGCAGCCGGTCGATCGAGAACGCGCGCTGGTTGATGTTCGTGCCGACGGCCTGCTCGAACTGCCGCTTGAGATTGTCCATCACCATGAAGGTCGGATCGCCATGCACCAGCACGCGGATGCCACCCGGCGCCTTGAGCGGTTCGGCCAGCACCTTGAGCGGCGGAATGGACTGCGCCGACATGTAGGAGGCGGCGTAATAGTAATCCTTGGCATCCCGCCCGCGCTCGCGGCCGCCGAACTTGGCCTCGCCCAGCCGGCGCACCCGGCCCGACAGCTGCATCCAGCGCTCCAGCAGCTTTTCGCTGGGATGCATGGAAAAGCTCTTGCCGGTCTTGGTGCGCGGGCGCTGTTCGATCAGCCCGGCCTCGACCATCTCCTTCAGGCGCCGGTTGGCGGTGGCATAGGGCACCTGGCTGGCGCCGATCAGCGAGGTCGGCGTGATCGTGCGGGCCTCGAAATGGCCCTGCATCAGGTGCAGGGTCATGCGCAGGTAGGGGTTTGGCGCGAACAGGTCGATCGCATCCTCGAGCTCGTCCTCGAATTCCTCCAGAAAGGACAAAATACTCAGCATCTCGGTCTTCGCCTGGGGCGAGACCGGGGCCTGGTCGTATTTCGTGCCGAGGAAACTCATGGATCGGGTCTCTGTCCTGTCCCTGAATGTGCTGCGCCGGGCCGGGCCCGGGGCCTTTTTGTCCGGATTGGACGGTTCCTGGTCCGCCATCGCGCTATCTCTCCAATGCATGTTCAAATTGATCTTCGAAGCGTAGACCGCATTTGTCCAAAGTGGATAAAAATAAATCCACTTCGGATAAACTTGCTGAGTTTCGGAAGGTGACGACGCGGCATGCTTTGGGCCAGTCGACCACCGCAGCAGGTGGCGATTCCCGACCCGGGAGGGGGCGGGGAGACTGATCAGGACACAGGGATACTCAGGGAGGAGATCCACATGAAGCATCGTTTCGCACTTGCCGCCACGGCCGCCACCACCGCGCTGGCCGGCGCCGCCTTCGCCGAAGGCCACGGGGGCACCATGCGCATCGGCATCACGCAGAACAACGTGGGTGTCGACAGCTACCAGACCACCTACGAGCGCGCCTTCATCGAGGCGGCCGAGGCCAATGACATGGTCGAGACCGTGGTGCTGGATGCCGGCGGCGACGTGGCGCGCCAGATCGCCCAGATGGAGGACCTGATCCAGCAGGAGGTCGATGCCATCATCATCTGGCCGACCAATGGCGAGGCGGTGATCCCGGCGGTGCGCAAGGCGTTCCAGGCCGACATCCCGGTCATCGTGACCAACTCGAACATCGCCGAGCCGGGCTTCGACTTCGTGGCCTCCTTCTCGGGGCCCGACAACATCACGCAGGGCCAGCGCTCGGCCGAGATCATGTGCGACAAGTTCAAGGAGATGGGCATCGAGGACGAGGCCAAGGTGGTGCACATCACCGGCCAGCCGGGATACACCACCGCGATCGAGCGTGCCCAGGGCTTCAACGACCGCCTGCCCGAGGTCTGCCCCAATGTCGAGCAGATCGACCAGCAGCCGGGCGACTGGAACCGCGAGAAGTCGCAGCAGGTCATGGAGGCCTTCCTCGTCAAGTATGACGATATCGACGGCGTCTATGCCGGTGACGACAACATGGGCGTGGGCGCGCTGAACGCCGCCAAGGCGGCCGACCGGGCCGAGGACATCATCTTCGTCGGTGCCACCAACTTCGCCGTGGGCTACGAGGCGATGGCCGCGGGCGAGTACTGGGGCTCGATCTACCAGTCGCCGGTCGATGACGCGCAGGCCGCGCTGCAGACCGCGATCGACGTGCTGAACGGCGAGGAGGTGCCCTTCCTCAACTATTTCGACACGCCGAAGATCACGCAGGACAACATGGACCAGTTCACCAAGCCGGTGTTCTGAGACCTGAACCCCGGGGCCGGGCGCGACACGCGCGCCCGGCCCGACGTGATTTTGCATACCGCATTTCGGGAGGACGCCATGGGCCGAGTTTCGGGGGGCCGCGTTTCGGGCCGCTCCTGCATCGTGACCGGCGCGGCGCAGGGGATCGGGCGTGCCATCGGCGAGGCCCTGCTGGACGAGGGCGCCGATGTCTGTTTCGCCGACATCAACGGCGACAAGGTGGCCGCGGTCGCCGCCGCAAATGCCGACCGTGCCGCGGCGCAGGGGGTCGGGCTGACCCATGCGCAGGTCGACGTGACCAAGCGCCACGAGGTCCGCGCCATGATCGACCACGCGGTCGACATGTTCGGCAAGCTGGACGTCAAGTTCAACAATGCCGGCGTCAACCGGCCGATGAACTTTCTCGACGTGACCGAGGAGAACTGGCGCTTCATCATGGATGTCAACGGGCTGGGCTGCCTGATCGGCATGCAGGAGGCGGCGCAGCAATTCATCCGGCAGGGCACGCCGGGCAAGATCGTCAACACCGCCTCGATCGCCAGCCGGCAGGGCTTCGACAATGTCGCGCCCTATTGCGCCTCGAAATGGGGGGTGGTGTCGCTGACGCAATCGGGTGCGCGCGACCTGGCGCGGCACGACATCACGGTGACGGGCTTCGCGCCGGGCGTGGTGGCGACCGAGATGTGGGAACAGGTCGACCAGGACCTGATGAAGATCGGTGCTGCGGAACGCCCGGGCCAGGCGATGGAAGAATTCTCGGCCACGATCCTGAAGGGGCGCGTGGCCCGGCCCGAGGACATTACGGGCACCACGACGTTCCTTGCGTCGAAGGACAGCGACTACATGACCGGCCAGATCGTCATGATCGACGGTGGCATGACGCTGGTATGACAGCCGCCGCGGGGGCGCGGCATTGGGGGAGGACGACATGTCGGAAATGACACGTCAACAGATCGGCGGGCTGCTGGCCCGCCAGGGCATTCTCGTGGCCTTCGCATTGTTCATGATCGGCTTTGCGCTGGCCAACCAGCGCTTCATCGATCCCGACAACATCCTGGGCGTGATCCGCTCGTCGGCGATCCTGGGCGTGATGGCGCTGGGGGTGACCTTCGTGGTCATCAGCGGCAATCTCGACCTGTCGGTGGGCTCGATGATGTCCTTCTCGACCATCGTCGTGCTGGACCTGCACGACAAGATCGGGCCCGCGCTGGCGATCCCGGCGATGTTCGCCATGACGCTGTGCCTGGGCGCCTTCATCGGCTTCCTGGTGGGGTACCTGAAACTGAACTCGCTGATCGTCACGCTGGGCATGCTCTCGGCGATCCACGGGCTGACGCTGACCTATTCGGGCGGCAAGAACATGGATATCGCCGACAAGGAAGGCACCTGGTTCAGCATCTTCGGCCAGGGCGAGGCGCTGGGCATCCCGGTGCCGATCCTGCTCTTCGCGGCGCTGGCGGCGGTGCTGGGCATCGCGCTGGCCAAGACGCCCTTCGGGCGCAAGGTCTATGCGGTGGGCGGCAACGGCACCGCGGCGACCTTCTCGGGGATCAAGCGGGCGCGGGTGGTGTTCTCCTGCTACGTGCTCTCGGCCCTCTGCGTGGCGATCGCCGGGCTGATTCAGGCCAGCCGGTCGCTGGGGTCGCAGAACACCGTGGGGCAGGGGATGGAACTGGAGGTGCTGGCCGCGGTCATCCTGGGCGGTGCCTCGCTGCTGGGCGGTTCGGGCACCATCTTCAAGACGGTGATCGGCGTGCTGATCCTGGGCTTCATCCAGAACGGCCTGTTGCTGGTCGGGCTGCAATTCTACGTCCAGTACGTGGTGACCTGGGTCATCATCATTCTTGCGGTCTGGCTGGATATCGCGGCCAAGCGCGGCAAGCTCTGGTCCCCGATCGCGTAAGGAGGCACGACCCATGCAACCCGGAGCACTCTCCACCTTTCTCAAGCGCGGCGCCATCTGGGGCTTCATCGTGCTGGAGCTGATCTTCTTCACCGTGGCGGGCGAGTTCCTGTCGCTGAGCGAGAAGGCCTTCATGGATGTCGACAACATGCTGCTGCTGTTCAAGCAGTCCGCGCCGATCGGCATCATCGCCATGGGCATGACCATCATCATGATCAACGGCAATATCGACCTCAGCGTCGGCGCCATCTATGCGCTGAGCGCGGTCATCCTTCTCGACAGCATGACATGGCCCGTCTTTGCCGGGCTTGGCGACTGGGTGATCCCGGTGGGCTGGCTGCTGGCGCTGCTGACCGGACTCGTGCTGGGCGCGCTGAACGGGCTGATCGTCTGGAAGACCGGCGTCGACGCCTTCATCGTGACGCTGGGCGCCATGCTGGGCTATCGCGGGCTGGTCTTCATGTATAACGGCGAGCAACCCACCAGCCACCTGAACTGGACGCTGGTCGATTTCGCCGAGGCGCAGGTCCTGGGCCTGCATACGGCGACATGGTTCCTGCTTCTGGTGACCGCGGCGATCTGGTTCCTGATGAACCGCACCGTGCACGGGCGCAACGCCTATGCCATCGGCAACAACCGCGAGGCGGCGGTCAATGCCGGCATCCGCGTGGGCCCCCACATGATGATCAACTTCATGATCGTGGGCTTTCTCGCGGCGCTGTCCGCGGTGGTGTTCTACTCCGAAAGCGGGTCGGTCAATCCCAATGATGGCGAGCTCTACGAGCTCTGGGTGATCACCGCGGTGGTGCTGGGCGGCACCAAGCTGACCGGCGGGGCGGGCTCGATCCTGTCCACCTTCGGCGGCGTGCTGGCGATCCAGCTGCTGCGCAAGGGGCTGTCGCATATCGGCGCCGATACCGAGACGGTGAACCTCGTGATCGGCCTGATCCTGATCGCGGTGCTGTTCCTGGACCGCCAGCTGAACGTGAAGGGCAAAGAGGAGCTGAAGATATGACCGATCCGACCCCCGCCCTGCGGCTCGAGGACATCGTCAAGACCTTCCCGGGCGTGCGCGCGCTGGATGGCGTGTCCTTCAGCGTCATGCCCGGAGAGGTGCACGCCCTGATGGGCGAGAACGGCGCCGGCAAGTCCACCCTGATGAAGGTGCTGGGCGGCATCCTGCAACCCAACGAGGGGCGCATCATCATCAACGAGGAACCGGCGGTCATGTCGGGCCCGCTGGACGCCAAGGCCAAGGGCATCGTCTTCATCCACCAGGAGCTGAGCCTGGCCGACGAGCTGTCGGTGGCCGAGAACATCTACCTGGGCGAGCTGCCGCGCAAGCGCTTCGGCCTCGTGGACTGGCCCAGGCTGGAAGAGAAGACCAACGCCATCCTCGGCAAGCTCAAGGTCGGCTTCGACGCGCGCACCCGGGTGGGGGATCTGTCGATCGCCAACCAGCAGATGGTCGAGATCGCCCGCGCGCTGACCGTGGATGCCAAGGCTGTGATCTTCGACGAGCCGACCGCATCCCTGACCGATGCCGAGAAGGTGGTGCTGTTCGACGTGATCGCCGATCTGCGCGCGCACGGGGTGGGGATCATCTACATCTCGCACCGGATGGAGGAGATCTTCAAGATCACCGACCGGATCAGCGTGCTGCGCGACGGCCAGTATCGCGGCACGCTGAACACCGCCGAGACCAACGAGGAAGAGGTCACCCAGCTGATGATCGGGCGCAAGCTGGATCTCAGCCGCAATGCCAGCCATCACGAACTGGGCGACGTGGCGCTCGAGGTGCGCAATCTCAGCTGCGGTCGGCTCTACCACGATGTCAGCTTCGAAGTCCGCCGCGGCGAGGTGCTGGGCTTCTACGGGCTGGTGGGCGCCGGCCGCACCGAGATCGCCGAGACGCTCTTCGGGCTGCGCACCCCCTCGGCAGGGCAGATCCGGCTGGACGGGCAGGAGACGCGCATCACCTCGCCGGCCGATGCGATCGGCAAGGGCATCTCGCTGGTGCCCGAGGACCGCAAGACACAAGGGCTGGTGCTGGGCATGAATTGTCGCGACAACATGACCCTGCCGCAGGTGGACGACCTGACCGCCGGACCCTTCGTGGCCGACGGCGCCGAGATCGCGATCTTCGACCAGTACCGTGACCGGCTGGACATCCGCACGCCGGGCTGGAAGCAGCAGGTGGGCAACCTGTCGGGCGGCAACCAGCAGAAGATCGTGATCGGCAAGTGGCTGTCCATGCATCCCAACGTGCTGATCGTGGACGAGCCCACGCGCGGCATCGACGTGGGCAGCAAGTCCGAGATCCACAAGCTGGTGCGCGACCTCGCCGCGCAGGGCTATGCGGTGATCGTCATCTCCTCGGAGATGCCCGAGGTGCTGCATGTCTCGGACCGCATCGTCGCCATGTATAGCGGCCGCATCATCCGCACCTTCACCTCCGAGGAGGTGACCGAGGACAACCTCATCCAGGCCATCTCGGGGATCGGCGAAAAGGTGGCCTGAGCGGGCTCCTCCCCCGGCGCGGCCGCCGGTCGGGACGCCGACGCGCCCCGGCCGGCGGTCGTGTCCGTTTCGGACCGCGCGCGCGCCAATCTCCTTCTGCCATGATCGACGTCAAGGCCGCCCGGGCGGGGCGGTCTAGACTGGGCGCGTCTGGGAGAGGAGAGGACGTTTGGCTGAGAATCTGATCTGGTTCGAGGAGCTTCGGCGCAGCGACGTGCCGCGCGTGGGGGGCAAGAACGCGTCGCTGGGCGAGATGATCGCCGAGCTTGGCGGGCAGGGGGTGCGCGTGCCCGGCGGCTTTGCCACCACCGCGGACGCCTATCGCCGCTTCCTGTCCGAGAACGGGCTGGACACGGTGATCCGCGAGCGCATCGCGGCGCTGGAAGAGGGCCGCGCCACGCTGCAGGAGACCGGGCGCGCCCTGCGCGAGGCGATCATCGCCGGCACCTGGCCCGAAGTGATTGCCGAGGACATCCGCGCCGCCTATCGCGCCCTCGCGCGGCAGAGCGGGGATGACGCGCCCTCGGTCGCCGTGCGGTCCAGCGCCACGGCCGAGGACCTGCCCGATGCCAGCTTTGCCGGCCAGCAGGAGACCTATCTCAACATCACCGGCGAGGCGGCGCTGCTGGATGCGTGCCGGCGCTGCTATGCCTCGCTCTTCACCGACCGCGCGATCACCTACCGGCAGGTGCAGGGTTTCGACCACCAGGAGGTGGCGCTCTCGGTGGGCGTGCAGCGCATGGTGCGGGCCGATATCGGCGCTTCGGGGGTGATGTTCTCGATCGACACCGAGACCGGCTGCGACCGCTTCGTGCTGATCACCGGCGCCTGGGGTCTGGGCGAGAACGTGGTGCAGGGGGCGGTCGATCCCGACGAGTACCAGGTCTTTAAGCCCTTCCTGGACGATCCCGCGCGCCAGCCGATCGTGGCCAAGGACCTGGGCGCCAAGGAGATCAAGATGATCCATGGCGGCCCGGGCGAGTCCGCCACGCGCAACGTGCCCACCTCGCTGGCCGAGCGCGCGCGTTTCGTGCTGGAAGATCACGAGATCGTCGAGCTGGCCCGCTATGCCGCCATCATCGAGCGCCATTACGGCCTGCCGATGGACATGGAATGGGCCCGCGACGGGCTGACGGGAGAGCTGTTCATCGTGCAGGCCCGGCCCGAGACCGTGCAGGCGCGCCAAAGCGGCGCGGTGCTGCGCAGCTATGACGTGACCGATCCGGGGCGCAAGCTGCTCGGCGGGCTGAGCGTGGGCAATGCGGCGGCGGCGGGGCGGGTCTGCCTGATCCGCAGCGCCGCCGATATCGACCGTTTCGTCGATGGCGCCGTGCTGGTTACCTCGACCACCGATCCCGACTGGGTGCCGATCATGAAACGCGCCGCGGCCATCGTCACCGATCATGGCGGGCGCACCTCGCATGCCGCCATCGTCAGCCGCGAGCTGGGCCTGCCGGCAGTTGTGGGCACTGGCGACGCCACGCATCTGCTGCATGACGGGCAGGATGTCACCGTCTCCTGCGCCGAGGGCGATCACGGCGCGGTCTATGACGGCATCGCGCGGATCGAGACGCAGGACATCGCGCTGGACGACGTGCCCGAAACACGGACCGGGGTGATGCTGAACGTCGCCAACCCCTCGGCCGCGGTGCGCTGGTGGCGGCTGCCGGTGGACGGGGTCGGGCTGGCCCGGATGGAGTTCCTGATCGGCAACGAGATCAAGGCCCACCCGCTGGCGCTGCTGGATCCCGGTGCGGTGCGGGATGCCGAGGAGCGCGCCGCGCTGGACGCGCTGACCACCGGGTTCGAGGACGGGGCCGACTATTTCGTGCGCCGCCTGTCCATGGGGCTGGCCCGGATCGCGGCGGTCTGGCACCCCAAGCCGGTCATCGTGCGGATGAGCGATTTCAAGTCCAACGAATATGCCGACCTGCTGGGCGGGCGCTCGTTCGAGCCCGACGAGGAGAACCCGATGATCGGGCTGCGCGGCGCGGCGCGCTATTATTCCGAGTTCTACCGGCAGGGTTTTGCACTGGAATGCCGCGCCATGCGGCGGCTGCGCGACGAGATGGGATTCACCAACGTGATCCTGATGATCCCCTTCTGCCGCTCGCCCGAGGAGGCGGACAAGGTGCTGGAGGTGATGGCCGAGAACGGGCTGCGCCGCGGCGAGAACGGGTTGCAGGTCTACGTCATGACCGAGATCCCCTCGAACGTAATCCGGGCCGAGGAGTTCGCTCAGCGTTTCGACGGCTTCTCGATCGGGTCCAACGACCTGACCCAGCTGACACTGGGCATCGACCGCGACAGCGAGGCGCTGGCCGAGGTGTTCCGCGAACGCGACCCGGCGGTGTTGTGGATGATCGAGCAGGCCATCGCCCGGGCCCGTGCCGCGGGGCGCAAGATCGGGCTCTGCGGCCAGGCGCCCAGCAACGATCCCGATTTCGCACGGCTGCTGGTGCAGGCCGGGATCGACACGATCTCGGTCACGCCGGACAGCTTCCTGTCGGTCAAGCGCAACGTGGCCGAGGCCGAAAAGGGCTAGGCCCCGAACCCGTGGCATGGCGGCGCCTGTTACGAAGTGTCGCCATGCTGCGGTGCAGCATTGCCTTGGGTCCCGCGCCGCGTTATGCAGGCGCAACAGCCAAGGGACGCGCTCATGACCCGCATCGCGCATATCGAGTTGGATGACGCCAACCTGCCGCCGCCGACCCCCGAGATCGAACAGGAACGCCGCGTGGCGATGTTCGACCTGATGGAGGAGAACAGCTTCTCGCTGCCCAATCGCGACGACCGGCAGGTGCCGCCGGGGCCCTACCACGTGGCCCTGTCGATCCGCGAGAAACGGCTGGTCTTCGCCGTCTCGACCGAGGCGCACGAGACGGCGGCCGAGTTCCACCTGTCGCTGTCGCCCTTCCGGCAGGTGGTCAAGGACTACTTCCAGATCTGCAAATCCTATTTCGACGCGGTCAAGACGCTGCCGCCCAGCCAGATCGAGACCATCGACATGGCCCGGCGCGGCATCCATAACGAGGGCGCGCGCATCCTGCAGGAGCGGCTCGAGGGCAAGGTCGAGGTCGACGATGCCACCGCGCGGCGGCTCTTCACGCTGATCTGCGTGCTGCATTTCGGGGGCTGAGGCTTGGCGGCACTGCCCCAGTCGATCCTGTTCTGCTGCGATCACAATGCCGTCCGCTCGCCCATGGCCGAGGGGATCATGAAGCGCTTCTTCGGCACGCATACCTACGTGCAGTCCGTGGGCGTGGTGAACGACCTCGAGATCGACGGCTTCGCCATTTCCGTCTGCGCCGAGATCGGCGTCGAACTGGCCCGTCACCGCGCCCGCAGCTTCGAGGAGATGGAGCAGATGGGCGAGGCGCTGTCGGGCTTCGACGTGATCGTCACCCTGTCGCCCGCTTCGCAGCGCCGGGCGCTGGAGCTGACTCGCTATTACCATTTGACGGTCGAGTACTGGCCCGTCATGGATCCCACGGGCATCGGGGAATCGCGCGAGCAGAAGCTGAACGCCTATCGCCAGACCCGCGACCAGATCGTGAAGAACGTGCTGCAGAAATGGGGGCCGGAATGAGCAGGAACGTGGTGCAGGACTATTTCGACGCCTTCAACGCCGGCGATGTCGAGGCCATGCTGGCCTGCCTGTCGACCGATGTGGAGCATCACGTGAACGAGGGGCAGATCCGCGTCGGCAAGGTCAAGTTCGGCGAATTCTGCGCCCACATGAACCATTGCTACGACGAGACGCTGACCGACATGGTGATCCTCGTCAGCGAGGACGGCACCCGCGCGGCGGCCGAATACGTGGTGAACGGCACCTACAAGGCCACCGATGGCGAGCTGCCCGCGGCGCGCGGCCAGAGCTACCGCCTGCCGGCGGGATCCTTCTTCACGCTGAAGGACGGGCAGATCACGCGGGTGACCACCTATTACAACCTCTCCGACTGGCTGCGGCAGGTCGCGTGATGCGGGTTGAGGTGCTGACCGGCGCGGCGCTCGAGGCCGCGCTGGATGACGTGGCGCGGCTGCGCATCGCGGTGTTCCGCGACTTTCCGTATCTCTATGACGGGGATTTCACCTATGAGCAGCGCTATATCCAGACCTATCGCGACAGCGCGACGGCGGTGCTGGTGGGGGCGTTCGACGGCGACCGGCTGGTCGGCGCGGCCACGGGCACGCCCATGGCCGACCATGCCGATGATTTCGCCGCCGCCTTTGCCGGCACGGAGTATGACCTGTCGCAGGTCTTCTACTGCGCCGAATCGGTGCTGCTGCCCGCGTACCGGGGGCGCGGGATCGGGCATCGCTTCTTTGACCTGCGCGAGGCGCATGCCCGCAAGCTGGGTTTCCGGTATTCCGCCTTCTGCGGCGTGATCCGCCCCGCCGACCATCCGCTGCGCCCCGCCGATCACGCGCCGCTCGACCCGTTCTGGCGCAAGCGCGGCTATGCCCCGCTGCCCGGCGTGGTGGCACACTTTCGCTGGAAGGACGTGGATCAGCAGGCCGAGACCGAGAAGCCGCTGCAATTCTGGATCCGTGCATTGGACGAGGAAGGGGACACGCCATGAAGGTTGCCACGGCCGCATACCCGGTTGATTTCCTGGCCGACTGGAATGCCTATGCCGAGAAGCTGACCGCCTGGGTCTCCGAGGCGGCAGGGCAGGGGGCCGATCTGCTGGTCTTTCCGGAGTACGGCGCGATGGAGCTGGCCACACTGGCGGGCGAGACAGCCGCCTTCGACCTGGAACGCTCGATCCACGCGGTCAGCCTGCGCATCGCCGAGGCCGACGCGCTGCATGCGGAGCTCGCCACCCGCCACGGCGTGCATATCCTGGCCGCCTCGGCGCCGGTCTTCGACGACACGCTGGGCCCGCGCCCGGTCAACCGCGCGCGGCTCTTCACGCCGACAGGCGCCATGGGCGTGCAGGACAAGCAGATCATGACCCGGTTCGAGCGCGACGAGTGGCGCGTGGTCCCGGGCGGGCCGCTGCAGGTGTTCGACACCGCGCTGGGCCGGATCGGCATCCTGATCTGCTACGATTCGGAGTTTCCGCTGCTGGGCCGCGCGCTGGCCGAGGCCGAGATCCTGCTGGTGCCCTCGGTCACCGAGGCGCTGGCCGGGCACAGCCGGGTGCGCATCGGCGCCGCCGCCCGCGCGTTGGAGAACCAGTGCGCGGCGGTCATGTCCTCGGTCGTGGGCGCGGCACCGTGGAGCCAGTCGATCGACGAAAGCGTGGGCCGCGGGGCAGTGTTCGGCCCGCCCGACACGGGCTTTCCCGCCACCGGCATCCTCGCCGACGGGGCGTTGAACACGGCCGGCTGGACCTATGCGACGGTCGATCCCGCGGCCATCGCGCATGTGCGCGCCGACGGGGTGGTGCTGAACCGGCAGCACTGGGATGAACAGCTGGGGCGGGCGGATCCGGCCGTCCCGGTGCGGCTGCGTTAACTTCCGACTTGAAAAACCTGCCCGATCGTACCATATAATCGCGCGCCGTGGGATCGAGACCACGGACCGCAATTAGGAGAGACCATGGCCAAGGAAGATACGCTCGAATTTCCCGGTGTCGTGAAGGAACTCCTGCCCAATGCGACGTTTCGGGTCGAGCTTGAAAACGGCCATGAGATCATCGCACATACGGCAGGCAAGATGCGCAAGAACCGCATCCGTGTCCTCGCAGGCGACCGGGTCCAGGTGGAAATGACGCCCTATGATCTGACCAAGGGTCGGATCAACTACCGCTTCAAGTAGGCGGTCAGGGCAGAGTGACGAAAACGCCGGGCCGCGGGTCCGGCGTTTTCGTTTGTCTGGGGGGCGACCTCCGGCACCCGGGCTTTTGCCGCGACCGGATTGCCCCTCGCGCGCCGCCGCGATACTCGATGCGGCACCACAGGTTCGGAACCCGCCCCATGACAGAGACCCCCCGCCTGATTCTCGGCTCCGGCAGCCCGCGCCGCCGCGAATTGCTGGCCCAGCTTGGCGTGACCGCGGATGCCGTGCGTCCGCCCGAGATCGACGAGGATCCGGTCGCCGGCGAATTGCCGCGCGCCTATTGCGCCCGGATCGCGCGCGAGAAGGTCGAGGCCATCCCCACCGTCGCCGACGAGATCGTGCTGGCCGCCGACACCACCGTCGCGCTGGGCCGCCGCATCCTGGGCAAGCCGCGTGACGAGAAGGAGGCCGCCGGCTTCCTGACCGCGCTGTCGGGCCGCCGCCACCGGGTGATCACCGCCATCGCCGTGCGCCGCGAGGGCCGCCTGTGGGAGCGCGATGTCGTCACGCAGGTCAAGATGAAGATGCTGTCGAATGCCGAGCTGAACGCCTATCTCGCCAGCGGCGACTGGCAGGGCAAGGCGGGCGGCTACGGCATCCAGGGCCCGGCCGGGGCCTTCATCCCGTGGATCAACGGCTCGTTCACCGCGGTGGTGGGCCTGCCGCTGGCCGAGACGGCGAACCTGCTGCAGGCGGCCGGCTACCCGCTTTACGGAGGTGCTTCATGAAGGGCCGTCAGATCGCGCTGGACCGCTGGCAGGGCCAGGAGGCCGCGGCGCTGCTGGTCGATGGTCGGCTGGAGGACCTGCTGGTCGATGCTGACCTGCCGCGGCTCGGCAGCATCTACCGCGCCACGGCCGACCGCCCGATGAAGGGGCAGGGCGGACTGTTCCTGTCGACGCCGGATGGTCCGGTCTTCCTGCGGCAGGTCAAGGGGATCAAGCCGGGCGAACGGCTGCTGGTGCAGGTCACCGGCCATGCCGAGCCGGGCAAGGCCGTGCCGGTCACCCAGCGGCTGCTGTTCAAGTCGCGTTATGCCATCGTCACGCCGGGGGCGCCGGGGCTCAACGTCTCGCGCCAGATCCGCGACGAGGCGGCGCGGGATGCGCTGCTGGAACTGGCCCATGAGGCGCAGGCCGAGATGCCGCTGCCCGAGGGCGCGGGGCTGATCCTGCGCTCGTCCTGTTTCGAGGCCGACCCGTCCGAGGTGGCCGAGGACATCCTCGCCATGACCGGGCTGGCCCGGCAGGTTCTGGCCGACAGCGAGGGCGCCCCGGAACTGCTGGTCGAGGGCGACGGCCCGCATGCGCTGGCCTGGCGCGAATGGGTGGCCCCCGCTGCCTTGGATGCCGAGCCCGGCAGCTTCGAGCGCCATGGCGTGACCGAGGCGCTGGAAGCGCTGTCCAGCCCGCGCGTGCCCCTGCCAGGCAGCGCCTCGATGATGGTCGAGGTCACCTCGGCCCTTGTCGCGGTGGACGTGAACACCGGCGGCGACACCTCGCCCGCGGCCGGGCTCAAGGCCAATATCGCCGCGCTGCGCGACCTGCCGCGGCAATTGCGGCTGCGGGGTCTCGGCGGGCAGATCGTGATCGACCCCGCACCATGCCCCAAGAAGGACCGCCGCCAGCTGGAACAGGTGCTCAAGGCCGAGCTGAAACGCGACCCGGTCGAGACCATCTTTGCCGGCTGGACGACGCTGGGCCTGATCGAGCTGCAACGCAAGCGTGACCGCGTCGCGCTGACCGACATCAGGTGAAGGAACCGGCATGAGCTGCCCCATCTGCAACCGCGAGACCGTGCCCGCCTACCGCCCGTTCTGTTCGAAACGCTGCGCGGATGTGGACCTGGCGAAATGGCTGGGCGGATCCTACGCGATCCCGTCCCGCGACCCCGAGGATATCGACCGCGCCGCCGAAGAGGCCGCGGCAGAATTGGCAAAGAGGAAACCGCATTGAGCTTCGACGACGCGCTGCTGACCGAGATCCGAGACCGTTTCGCCCATGTGGAGCGCTGCCCCTTCACCGGAGAGCGCATCTTTTTCGAGAATGCGGGCGGGGCGCTGACCCTGAACGAGGTGGTCGAGACCTCGGCCCGCTTGGCGGCGATCCCAGACAACCAGGGCCGCGACAACCCGGCCTCGCACGCGCTGGTCGAGGTGATCGCGCAGGCGCGCGAGGATGTGCGCACCTTCTTCGACGCGCCGGGCGGTGCGGTGGTCTTCGGCGAAAGCGGCACCGAGCTGCTCTTCCGGCTGATCCGCGATGCCTGCCTCGGCGCGGCGCCGGGCCCGGTGGTGGGCTCGACCGTCGAGCATCCCGCCTCGCGCAGCGCCTGCGCCCGCTGGGCCGGCGAGTCCGGGCGCGCGCACATCCTGATCCCGCATGACGATGCGACGGGCCGTGTCACGGCCGAGGCCTATGCCGCCGCACTTCCGGCCGATGCCGCGGTGGTGACGGTGTTGCACACCTCGCCGGTGACCGGGATCAGCATGGACCTGCCCGCGATCACCCGGGTCATCCGCGAACGGGCTCCGGGCGCGCTGATCGTGGTCGACGGCATCCAGCATGCCTGCCACGGCGGCATCTCGCTGGCGCAGGCGGATGTGGATGGCTACGTGATCTCGCCCTACAAGGTCTTCTCGCGCCATGGCTACGGCGTGGCCTGGGCCTCGGACCGGCTGACCGCGCTGGCGCATGATTCGCTGGTCGGTGGTCCCGCCCATCAGTGGGAGCTGGGCACGCGCGACACCGGCGCCTATGCCACCTTCTCGGACGTGGTGTCCTATTTCGACTGGCTGGGCGGACAGGTCTCGGAGGCCGGAGACCGTCGCGCGCGGATCGAGGCCGCGGCCGCCGCGATCCATGCGCATGAGACGGCGCTGACGCAGGCGATGCTGCAGGGCACCGACAACCTGCCGGGCCTCGCGTCGCTGCCGGGTGTCAAGGTGATCGGCGGGATCGAGAACGCCGCGCGCGAGGGGCTGGTGTCCTTCTGGAGCAGCGCGCGTCCCTCGCCCGAGATCGTGGCCGAGCTGAACGCGCGCGGCATCCGCACCCATCTGCGCAAGGCCGATCACTACTCGGGCAACATCCTGGAGCCGCTGGGGCAGGCGGATTGCATCCGCGTTTCGATGGCGCATTACAACAGCCTGGCCGAGGTCCGCGCCTTCCTTGACGCGATGCGCAGCATCCTGAACTAGGCTTGGGCCCCGCGGCGCAAGGGCGCCGCGTGGCAGGCGCGGCATCAGCCCGCGACGCAGCCGCCGATCTTCCGTGTCAGCGCGCTGCTGGGCCGGAGACGGATCTGAGCCGGCGCAGAGACGGCTTCCCTCACCCCATCGTGGCGTCAACCGGCCGGGCGCGGCGGCTGGACATCCCGCAGACCCCGGCCCATGATCGCGCGGGGGATCGGGGGATGCCCCGCACACCGCGCCCGGCCAAGACCGAGGCGGACACACGCGCGCTGCTGCGACGAGGGACGTGACATGGACAGGCTTGCGCCGGGGGACCGGCAGGCAGGGGCGCCGGACCGACCCCTTCTGGCCTGCCTGACCTGCGATACGCTGCATTACGAACCCGACGTGCCGATGAACCACGTCGCCACCTGCCGCCGCTGCGGCCGGGTGCTGGCCGCGCCGCGCGACAATGCCTTTGCGCGGGTGCTGGCGCTGGCGCTGACCTCGACCATCCTGATGATCGGGGCGGTCTTCTTTCCCTTCATCGACCTGTCGGTGGCGGGGCTGCAGAACCGCACCTCGGTGCTGGACGCGGCGCTGGCTTTCTCGACCGGGATGATGGTGCCGCTCTCGGTCGCCGTGGCCCTGCTGATCGTGCTGATCCCGGTGACCCGGCTGGGCGCGATCATCTACACGCTGCTGCCGCTGGTGCGCGGCTGCGCGCCATGGCCGCATGCGCCGCTGGCCTTCCGCCTGGCCGAGCGGCTGCGGCCCTGGTCGATGGCCGAGATCTTCGTCGTCGGCGTCGCCGTGGCGCTGGTCAAGGTGGGCGGGCTGGCCACGCTCAGCATCGGCCCGGCCTTCTGGGCCTTCGCAGGGCTGGTGCTTGTCACCGTCCTTCATGACAACGCCATGTGCCGGTACACGATATGGAAATCCCTGGAAACGCCGAGCCGCTGACCACCGCCCGCCGCGCCGGGATGCTGGCCTGCACGCGCTGCGGACTGGTGCATGCAAGCGGGCCGGCCCGCTGCGGGCGCTGTGATGCGCCGCTCGACCCGCGTGGGCGCAAGTCGCTGCAGGCGGTCTGGGCGTGGCTCCTGGCCGGGGTGGTGGTCTACATCCCCGCCAACATCTACCCGATGCTGCGCACCGCGACCCTGCTGGAGCAGAGCGAGAGCACCATCGTCGGCGGTGCGATCGACCTGCTGGAGCACGGATCTTACGGTGTCGCGGCCATCGTCTTCATCGCCTCGGTGCTGATCCCGGTGGGCAAGTTCATCGCCATCGCCTACCTGGCGCTCAGCCTGAACCGGCCGGGCGCGTTGTCGATCCACCAGCGCCACCTGCTCTACGAGATGGTGGAGTTCATCGGCCGCTGGTCCATGATCGACGTCTTCGTGGTGGCCATCCTGTCCGCCCTTGTTCAGCTGGGCTCGGTGGCTATCATCAACCCCGGCATTGCCGCGGTGAGCTTTGCCCTGTCGGTTGCATTCACCATGTTGTCGGCTCAAAGCCTTGATCCGAGGCTGATCTGGGATGCCGACGAGGAGCCCGCATGACCGACCCCGCCCCCGCCGAACCGACCGTGCGCCCGGCCCGTGCCGGGCTGCTGTCGGGGCTGTCCTTCATCTGGCTGGTGCCGATCCTTGCGCTGGTCGTGTCGCTGGGCATCGCTTGGCAGAGCTATGCCGAGCGCGGCAAGCTGATCGAGATCGCCTTCGACAATGCCTCGGGCGTCGCCCCCGACAAGACCGAGCTGAAATACCGCGATGTCGCGGTTGGCCTGGCCGAGGAAGTGCGCTTTTCCGAGGACCTGTCGCACGTGATCGTGGCGGTGCGCGTCGACCAGTCCATCGCGCCCTATCTCGACGAGGACGCGCAGTTCTGGGTGGTGCGCCCCGAGGTCTCGGCGCAGGGGATCAGCGGGCTCGATACCGTTCTGTCGGGCGTCTATATCGGCGGAAGCTGGGATGCCGAGGCGGGCGAGGCGCAGACCGAGTTCCGCGGCCTGCCAAAGGCACCGCTGTCGGATCCGACGCGCGACGGCACGGCGATCCAGCTGTCGGCGCGTGACGGCAATTCCATCGTCGCCGGCGCGCCGATCCTCTACAAGGGCATCCAGGTCGGCGCGGTCGAGGCGCCCGAGCTGACCGAGAGCGGCGACGGCGTGGTGATCCGCGGCTTCATCGAGGCGCCGCATGACCGCATCCTGACGCAGAACACGCGGTTCTGGGACATCTCGGGCGTGTCGGTGTCGCTCGGCCCCGGGGGCGTGTCGCTGAACCTGTCCTCGGTCGCCTCGCTGGTGCAGGGCGGGATCAGCTTCGACACGCTGGTCGCCGGGGGCGCGGCGGTCGAGGACGGCCATGTCTACCCGCTCTATCCCGACCCGGAAGCCGCGCGGGCCAGCCTGCTGGATGATCCCGCTGCCGCGCGGCTGCAGGTGCGTGCGCTGTTCGACGGCTCGGTCGGCGGGCTGGCCGAGGGCGCCGATGTGCGCTTTCGCGGCGTGACCGTGGGCGAGGTCAGCAGCGTGGCCATGGTCGCCTCGGAGATCGGCGCCCGCCGGGTGGTGCGGCTTCAGGCGGTTCTGTCCATCGTGCCCGAACGGCTGGGCCTGGGCGAGGATGCCGCCCCCGAGGCCGCGCTCGACTTCCTGGCCGACTACGTGGGGCAGGGGCTGCGCGCCCGGCTGGGCACCGGCGGCCTGCTGTCCTCGGAACTGGTCGTCGAACTGGTCGAGCTGCCCGAGGCCGAGGCGGCCACGCTGGGCACCGAGGGCGATGCGCTGCCCGAACTGCCCACGGTCCCGGCCGAGCTGGGCAGCCTGAATGCCACCGCCGAGGGCGTGTTCGAGCGGATCAACAACCTGCCCGTCGAGGAGGTGCTGGCCTCATTGCAGGGGCTGCTGGACAATGCCAATGCGCTGATCGGGTCGGAGGACACGCAGGCGTTGGCGCCCGAGATCACCGCGACGCTGTCGGAGCTGCGCACGCTGGTGCCGGACCTCACGCGCACGCTGGCCTCGGCCGAGGGAGCGCTGGGCGAGGTCGAGCAGATCGCCGCCGGGCTGCGCGAAAGCGGTGCGACCGAGAACGTGAACGAGGTCTTCTCCTCCGCCGCCTCGGCGGCCAACGCGATCGAGGCCGCGGCCGGCGAGCTGCCGCAGCTGGCGGCGCGGCTGGAAGGCGTGGCCGCGCGGGCCGAGTCGGTTCTGGGCGCCTATGACGACAATTCGCGCCTGATCTCCAGCGCGCTTGCGACGCTCAGGGATGTCAGCGAGGCGGCGGATGCGCTGCGCACGCTGGCCCGCACCCTGCAGCGCAATCCGAATTCATTGTTGATGGGACGGTGACATGACCTTTCGCTTCTTTGCCGCGGGCCTGGCCCTTCTGGTGCTGACTGCCTGCGGGGCCGAGCCCCAATACCTGCCCGAGGCCGCGCCCTCCAAGCTGCGCGTGCGCGCCGCCGTCGATACGCTGCTGGTACAGACCGTGTCGCTGCCCACCTACGCGGCGGATGACAAGATCTCCTACCAGGATGCCGAGGGGGTGGTGCGGTCGCGCAATTTCGGGCTCTGGGCGGACGAGCCGGAACGCGCCACCACGCTGGCCATGACCCGGCACCTGAACGCGATGACCAGCGCCAAGGTCGCCTCGGAGCCCTGGCCGCTGCCCGAGCCGCCCACCGGGGTGCTCGACATCCGGTTCGAGACGATGATCGCCACCAACAGCAACACGTTCCGGATCAAGGGGCAGTATTACATGGGCTCCGAGATCCCGGACCCGATCACCTATGACGACCCCGACAAGGAGCCCAAGGAACTGCCCGCGCCGCTGGCCGACAAGGTGGGCCTGTTCGACATCGCGATCCCGCTGCCCGAGGCAACGCCCGCGGCGATCACCCGCGCGCAGGCCGCCGCGCTGACGGCGCTGGCCGAACGCATCGCGCGCGACCTCTCGCGCTAAGCGAGAGCCCGGGTCCGCGCAACCACAGGCGAATCGCGGTCCCGCCGGTCGGCCTGCCGCCCGCGGGGACATTTCCCTTATCCTGAGGCACGTGGGGCCTTTTTCGTAAAGCTATCATGACAGTTACGCCGCGGGACGGTCGGAGCCGGGCCCGCGCGCGTGCTTGTCAGCGCCTACCTAAGCGCGAAACATGGGTCTCTGGCGGCCGCATACCCAGAAATCCTTACAATGCACCATTCCTTCCCCAAGCTTTTCACAATCCCGCCTCAATTCACCCTGAGATTGCATCCCAAAGAACTCGTGAAAGGGAAGCGGTATGCATATTCTTGCGGTTGACGACGATCCGGTGATCCTCGAGCTCATCTCCGAGGTGGTGCCGGCCATGGGGAACCACACGGTCACGACCGTGGACAGTGCGCAGACCGCGCTGGACTACCTCTGCTCCGACACGGCACAGCCGGTCGACTGTTTCCTGCTCGACATCAAGATGCCCGGCATGAACGGGATCGAGCTGTGCGACGCCCTGCGCCAGTCCGGCCATTTCACCTTCGTGCCGATCATCATGCTGACCGCCATGTCGGACAAGGCCTCGATCGACGGTGCCTTTGCCGCCGGGGCCAGCGATTTCGTGCGCAAACCCTTCGAGATGTTCGAGCTCGAGCACCGGATCCGCCGTGCCGAGAGCCGGACGGAACACCTGCGCCAGCAGCTCGAGGCGCTGGAACGCGACGGCGACAGCGCCCGCAAGCCGGGCCTGCTGGAGCAGATCCAGGTCTATGACGTCGACAACATGATCGACTATTTCGCGCTCGAGAACTACGTGCCTATGCTGTCGCGCCGCTCGCTCTTCGGCTCGGTCGTGCTGGGCTTCCACATCCGCGAGGTCGAGGACATCTACGGGATGTGCACCAATACCGAGTTCCGCGGCCTCATCGCCGACGTGGCCGAGACGATCTCGGACGCGCTGCGCGACTACCAGTTCCTGATGGCCTATGCCGGCAATGGCACTTTCCTTTGCGTGATCGAGGAATGCCGCGTGCCCAAGCGCACGATCCTCGTGGACCAGATCAACTTCCAGCTGCAGCGGCTGGACATCCAGGTGCCCACGCCGCGTGGCCTGCCGGTGCGGATCTGCTGCGGCGAGATGGTGCGCCTTCTGGGCCATACGCCCGGCTCGATCTCGACCGCGCTGATCGACGCCCGCGGACGGGCCGAGGCCAATGGCCGCGCGCTGGAACGCGAGTTCGACTCGCTCTTCATCATGCCGAGCAGCGCATGATGATGCAGGGGCACGGGTTCGAAAGCGCGCTGGACCGCATCCGGCAGCGCTTTGTCGCCACGCTGCCCGCGCAGCGCGCGGCGTTGGCCGGGCCGCTGTCGGCGCGCGGTGCGGCGCTGGCACAGGCGCGGCAGGAGGCGATCGAGGCGGCGCACAGGATCTCGGGTACGGCCGAGACACTGGGCTTTGCCGACTTGGGCGATGCCGCGCGCAGCTGTGAGCTGACGCTGTGCGAGACACCGCCGGGCGCGAAGAAGGCCCGACCAGCCGAGATCGACGCCTTGCGTAACGTGATCGTGAGCGCTGATATCGTCCTGCACGATTTCGGTTGACGACTGCATCTTTCGGGCCTAACGGGCATGCTTTGCGTGTTCTGAAAACCACAGGTTGTGCAAGATCCGGCGCGATACCCGCTTATGCGGCGCGACATGTCCCGATGATTGTGCAGTCTACAAGTCTGTATCGCGTAGGGCGGATTGGGCCATGAAGGGTTTCTTAGCGAGGGTGACGGGTCAGCGTCTTTGCGTGGCATCCCTGGTCGTGTCCCTCGTCGTGACGGGCGCTGCCGCCTGGCACACCTACAAGGACGGCTACGAGGACGCGGCGGCCGAGTTCGAGCTGGTCACGGCCGAGGCCGCCGACGTTCTGGTGGCCCGGTTCCGCAAGTTCCAGGTGGCGCTGGACGGGGTCGCGGGGCTGGTGCGCGTGGTGCCGGATCTGACCGCCCCGGTCTTTACCGAATACGTGTCGGCCATGCGTCTCGATGCCGGCTTGCCGGACGGCACACGGCTGGCGCTGATCGAGCCGTTGGGGCAGGGCGATCCCGCCGATTTCGCGGCCCGGATGGCGGCGCGCGGCCTGCACGGAACGGTGGTCTATCCCGAGACGCCCGGCGAGGACGCGCTGGTCGTCACCTTCATCGCGCCGCGAGATCCGCAGGCCGACGAGATAGGCTTGAACATCGGCGCCGACCCCGCCCGCCGCGCCGTGGCGCTGGCGGCCCGCGACAGTGCCGAGATACGCTTGGCGCCCTATGGCACGGGTGGCGCGGGGCAAGAGGACCTGCCAGGCCTGATGTTGCTGCGCCCGATCTACGCCCCCGGCACAGACCGGGCCAACACGGAGGGGCTGCGCGAAGGGTTCGTCGGCTGGGCGGCCTTCCCGCTGGTCGGGACTCAGGTGCTGGCCGACCTGACTCCGCTACAGCCCGAGACCTATGACTACGCGATCCATCTTGGCCCCGAGGCGACGCCCGAGACGCTGGTCTATGACAGCGCGACGGACGCGTCGGGCGCGGCGGACAGCCCGCGCTTCCAGCGGACCGCGCAGCTCGATCTTTTCGGGCAGGTCGTGACCATCAGCTGGTCCAGCCGTCCCGGCTTCGAGGCCGCGCATGTGGACCGCAACCACCTGCTGTTGATGGCCTTCGGCTCCATCCTCGCGGTCATGCTGGCGGCGCTGCTGCGGGCGCAGGCGCAGCGCGAACGCTCGGTCACGGAACTGGTGCGTGTCCGGACCGCGGATCTCGAGGCGCAGCGCAGCCAGAACGATTCGATCATCAACAACCCGCATCTCGGCATCGTCATCACCGATGGCTCCGGGGTGGTTCTGCGCTCGAACCCTGCCGCCCACACGATGCTTTCGGCTGCCGACTGCGTGGGCCACAGCCTTGACGCGGTGCTGCCTGGCGCGACGGCGCTGGGCGAGGACCGGCAGGCGCGGATGGCCCTGCGCGTCGATGGCGAAGGGCGCGCGCTGTCGGTCAAGCGCGACACATGGCAGACCCCCGAGGGCGCGACGCGGTCGACCTTCTTCCTGCGCGACGTCACGCGCGAAGAGCAGGATGCCCAGCGCGTCGCCGAGACCGAGCAGCGTCTGGAACTGGCCCTGCGTGCCGCCGAGATCGGCGTGTTCGAGTTCGACCTCGCCACCGGCCAGTCCCATGTCTCGGACACGTGGAAACGCATCATGGGCGTCTCCGATGCCGGAGCGGATTTCGACTATCAGGGCTATTTCGAGGCGCGGATCGATCCCGACGATTTCGTCGTGCTCAAGGCCAACGATTTTGCCTGCATCAATGGCGACACGGACCGGACGGTGAACGAGTTCCGCATCACACGCGACGATGGCACGCGCTGGATGCGTTCGGATGCGATGGTTTCGCGCCGCTGTGCGGACGGGCGCGCGCTGACCCTGACCGGGACGCAGGTGGACATCACCGACTCGATCGAGATGGAGATGGTCAAGCACCAGTTCATCGCGACGGTCAGCCACGAGCTGCGCACGCCGCTGACCGCGGTGAACGGTGCGGTCACGCTGATGCAGGCGGCCGAGGGCGAGGCGCTGTCGTCGCAGGGCCGCCGGCTGCTCGAGATGGCGCGCAAGAATGTCGACCGGCTGACCGTGCTGGTCAGCGACATTCTCGACCTGCAGCACGTGCAGACCGGCAACATGCGCTTCAAGATGGATGATGTCGAGATCACCCCGCTGCTGCGCGATGCACGCGACCAGATCCTGCCCATCGCCCGTGCGGCCGAGCTGAACGTGGCGATCCATGCGCCGGCGCACCACCTGCACCACGGGCTGGACCGCGGCCGCATGTTGCAGGTGCTGGCCAACCTTCTGTCCAATGCCTGCAAGTTCGCGCCCGCCGGCTCGACCGTGACGCTGGGCGCGACCGAAGGGCCCGAAGGTCTGCGGCTCTTCGTGCGTGATGCCGGGCCGGGCGTGCCGGACACGTTCCGCAGCTCGCTCTTCAAGCCCTTCCGCCAAGCCGACAATTCCGACAGCCGCGACAAGGGCGGCACCGGGCTGGGCCTGTCCATCGCGCGCGAGATCGTCGAGCGGATGGGCGGCGAGATCGGCTATACCCGCACCGAGGCGGGCTATACCGAGTTCTTCATTCTGATGCGTCCGCAGATCAACCGGCCGGTCGCCGAAGTCCGTCGGCAGGCCGCGGGCTGACCCGGCCGGGGGCGCGTCACGTGCCCCCGGATTGCCATTATCGGGTCCAAATATCGACCTGACGTTCCCCTAGCTTCACGGAAAGCGCCACGCTGGCGAACACCGGACCAGGGAGACACGACGCGACATGACGCGCTCAAACCTCAAGAAATTCACCAGTGTCTCGGTCTTTGCGCTGGTCGCGGTGCAGGTCGCCGCGATGATCGACCAACGGGGCGAATGGCATGTGCTGGGCGACCTGCTGCCATGGATCTCGGCCAGCGCGGCCCTCGGCATGGTGCTGCTCTGGCTGTCTTTCCGCCGCATGGCCGCGCGGCACCGCTCGGTCTGGACCGAGCATCTGAAACTGGGCAAGGCGGTCGAGGCGCTGCACGCGCATGGCATGGTGGTGCAGACCGATTCCCAGGGCCGCATCACCTTTGCCAACGAGCGTTTCCTCGAAGCCACCGGCTATTGCGCCGACGAGCTGGTCTCGCAGCCCGTCGAGATGCTCTATTTCCCCGAGGATCTCTGGGTGCAGGACGAGCTGCTGGCCACGATCGGAAAGGGCGAGACCTGGACCGGCGACACGCGGCTGCGCCGTCGGGACGGCGGCGAAGTCTGGACCAATGTCACCCTGCTGCCCGGCGTCGATGACGAGGGGCGCCGCAGCGGCGCGATCTCGGTGCGCACCGACATTACCGAATCGCGCAAGAAACTGATCGACCGCGAAGTCTTCCAGACGCTGGACTGCATCGTCGACCAGGTCTTCATCTTCGATCTCGACAGTCTCGAGGTGAAATACGCCAACCAGTCGGCGCGCGCCGCGCACGGGCTGACCGACTCCCTGGCGGGCTACGGCCCGCTGGGCGCGATCCACGCGCTCTATACCGGGCCCGAGTTCACCGGGATGCTCGACAACCTGCGCGATGGCGGCCAGAAGCTGGCGCATTGCGACCTTGTCCGCGACGGCACCCATTTCGAGGCGCGGCTGCAGATCCTCGATGCCGAGGACGGCACCCGCAAGGTGCTGGCCAGCCTGCGCGACATCTCGCTGCGGGTCGAGGCGCAGCACCAGCGCGACGAGTTCATCTCGACCGTCAGCCACGAGCTGCGCTCGCCCATGACCTCGGTCAAGGGCGCGATGGGGCTGCTGCTGGCCGGGGCAGGGGGCGAGCCCACCGCGCAGACCCGCAACATCCTCGAGATCGCGCATCGCAATGCCGACCGGCTGGTCAGCTTGATCGACGACCTGCTCGACATCGAGAAGATCGCCTCGGGCAACATGACCTTCAACATGGAACGTCATGACATCGGCGCGCTGATCGACGAGGCGATCGAGGCCAACGGCCCGTTCTCGCGCCGCTTCGACGTCACGATCGAGCGGGACGGCGCCGAGGGCGGGCAGGTCTTCATCGATTTCGACCGCAGCCTCCAGGTGCTCAACAACCTTCTGTCCAACGCGGCCAAGTTCTCGCCCGCCGGGGGCAAGGTGATCGTCGCCTGCCGCGAGTTGCCCGAGGCCTTCGAGGTCTCGGTCACCGATCACGGCACCGGCATCCCGGCCGAGATGGTGCCGAAAGTGTTCGACAAATACGCACAGGTCGGCGCGCAGCGCGACGGGCCGGTGCGGGGCACCGGTCTGGGCCTTGCCATCGTCAAGGCCATCGCCGAGGAACAGGGCGGCTGTGTCGCGCTGGACTCGGCCGAAGGGGAGGGGTCGACCTTCTACGTCACCTTCCCCAAGCCGGCCGCGGGTGATCCGGGACCGGTCGAGGAACGACAGGAGAAAGCATCGTGACACGTATCCTGCATGTCGAGGATGACGCGGATATCCGCGAGATCACGCAGCTTGCACTGGCCCTTTCCGGCCAGTTCGAATTGCATCAATTCACCAATGGCGACGAGGCGCTTCAACAGGCCGCCGGGATCGCGCCCGACCTGCTGCTGCTCGACGTGATGATGCCGGGGATGAGCGGGCCCGAGCTTCTGGTCGCGCTGCGCGACGTGCCGGGCCTCGCCGAGGTGCCTGCCATCTTCATGACCGCCCGCGTGCAGAAGACCGAGATCGCGGGCTTCCTCGAACAGGGGGCCATCGGCGTCATCGCCAAGCCCTTCGACCCGGTCTCGCTGGGTCAGCAGATCCACGACATCCTGGCCGCCCCGGCCACGGCAGCCCAGCCCGCCTGAGTCTGCCTGACCCGGCCGCGGCCGGTCTGCGTCCCATTTCCGACAACGTGATCGCGCGGCGGCCCGACAGGCCCGGCCGCGCGTTTTCATGTCTGCCGCCCGGCCCCGGGCGCGCGGAAGATACAATTGTGCGCAATTGGCCGGCACCGCGCCGCACGGTTTTAGCTTTCTTTTAGCAGGATCTGGCGAGGGTGTGCCCGCACCAGAAAGGGTGGCGCAGACCGAAGGACAAAAGGGCTGCACGCGTCAAAACGACGAAACCACGCCGGTCGCGGCGGATGAAATCGGCGCCAAAACGCGCTTCGTGAAGAGCAAGGACAAGAACCATGTCTAGTATCCTGACCAATAACGGCGCCATGGTCGCGCTGCAGACCCTCAAGACGATCAACACCAACCTGTCCAACACGCAAGAGGAGATCTCGACCGGCAAGCGCGTCGCCACCGCCAAGGACAATTCCGCGGTCTGGGCCATCGCCAAGGTGATGGATGCGGATGTGAAAGGGTTCAAGGGCATCTCGGACAGCCTCAACCTCGGCCAGTCCACCGTCTCGGTCGCGCGGCAGGCGGCCGAGACGGTCACCGACCTGCTGACCGACATCAAGGGCAAGATCGTCGCCGCGCAGGAAGAGAATGTCGATCGCGACAAGATTCAGGCCGATATCAACGCGCTGCGCGACCAGATCTCGGCCGTGGTGGGCGCGGCGCAGTTCAACGGGCTGAACCTGCTGTCGAACACCGAACAGACCGCCGGATCGGGCCAGATCAACATCCTCGCCTCGCTCGACCGCTCGGGCACCGGGGTGACGGCCTCGGACATCACGGTGGGCAAGCAGGATCTCGGGACCGGCGACTCGTCCATCGGGGCGGCCCTGACCGCGCTGGCGGCGGGCGCCAACGACGTGTCGGGCTTCGGCGATGCCGCGGCCGCGGCGCTGACCGGCGCGGCGGCGGCGCCCAGCGGCACGACCACCTTCGGCGCTGCCTCGACCGACACCGTGGCGGCCGGCACGGGCTTCTCGATCGAGATCTCGGCCACCGCGGGCAACGGCCCCGCGAACACGACCGGACGGAACGAGATCAAGTACGTGGCCCGCGACGGCGACACCATGGCCGATGTGGCGGCCGGCCTGGCGCTGCAGTTCAACAAGTACATGAAGGCCGACCTGGGCGCCGACAACGTGGGCACGATCGACGCCACGGCCAGCGGCAACCAGCTGAGCTTCACCGGCATCGACAATGTGGGCGACAACTTCAGCGTCACGGTGCAGCAATACGCGGCCGATGCCACGACCACGATTGGCGGGCGACTCGCCGATCTCAGCGATGTCGACGTGACCACGCAGGCCGGCGCCAACAGTGCGCTGGACGATATTGAGGGGGTGCTGCAGACCGCCATCGACTCGGCCGCCGCCTTCGGCTCGGCCCAGGGCCGGATCGAGACCCAGGCCGATTTCGTCTCAGGGCTGACCGATGCGCTGAAATCCGGCATCGGCGCGCTGGTCGATGCCGACATGGAGGAGGCTTCGGCCCGGTTGCAGGCGCTTCAGGTCCAGCAGCAGCTGGGCGTGCAGGCGCTCTCCATCGCCAACCGGGCGCCGCAATCGCTGCTCTCGCTGTTCCAGGGCTGATGGCATCGCGCCCCGGCTGATCGCGACGGGTCCGCCCCTCGGGGTGGGCCAGTCTGCAGCCGCGCTGCCATGACCGGTCCGGGGCCGCGGCTCAGTCGCTCAGGCGCAGATCGACCGTGCCGACCCCGGCCACGACGCGGCGCGCATTGGGAATGTCGTTGCCCATCGCCTTCTGCCGCGCTGTCTCGGGATCATGGCCATAGGACAGCCAGCGCGCGACCAGCCGCCGCTCCAGCTCTGCCACCGGCACGTCGAGGAAGACCGAGAAATCCCAGAGCATCGCCAGCGCTTGCCAGGGCGCTTCGTCGAGGCAGAGGTAATTGCCCTCGACCACCACGATCTGTGTGTCGGGGCGGATCTCGGCGGCGCCGGCAATGGCGATCTCGCGGGCGCGGTCGAAGACCGGCAGGATCACCTGCGGCTCGCTTCGGATCCGTCGCAGCGTGGCGTGGAAGCCGCCGAAATCGAAGGTCTCGGGCGCGCCCTTGCGGGGCAGCAGGCCCTGCGGCTCCAGCAGGCGGTTGTCGAGGTGGAACCCGTCCATGGGCATCAGCACCGCCGCCTCGCCGCGGGCCTGCAGCGCTTCGGTCACCGCCTCGGCCAGGGTCGACTTGCCGGCGCCCGGCGGGCCGGCAATGGCGATCAGCAGCCGTTCGCGCGTGCGGGGCAGGGCGGCGATGCGGTCGGCGATCTGCGTGGCGCGCGGCGCGACGGACGCGGGCGGCTGGGACGGGGCGGGGTCTGTCATGAGCGGGCCTCGCGCTTGGTCGGGATGGACGGGCCGGGGCCCTGTCGGCCCCGCGCCCCCGCGATCCTGCACCAGCCGTGGCCGGGATGCCAGCCCGTGCTCAGGCGGCGACCGCGGCGCTGTCGACCCGGGCCAGCGCCTCGTCCAGCGCCCCCTCCCACGCCGCGCGCATCTGCGCCGCATCGGCATGGCGCAGTCCCCAGCCGCGCAGCTGGGCCATGCGTTCGGGCGCGGGGTCGGCGAACATCGCGGCGACACGCGGACGCCAATAGGCGACGCTCTCGGCGATCGCGGCGCGTTGGCCTTGCGCGGCAAGCCGGGCCAGCCCTTCCTCGGCCAGCTCGGTATGGCGCGCCTCGCGCGGGGCGAGGCCGCGGATCGCTTCGGCCAGCGGCTGATAGGAGGCCTGGGCCAGGTCGCGCAGCTGCACGTCCACCGCCAGCCCCATCACCAGGTTCATTGTCACCGCGTCGGTCCAGCCGGCCAGCGGGTAGTTGAACACCGACAGGCGCATGTCATGCGCACTGCGGGTGCGGCCCGGTTCGGTTTCGCGCGGCAGCCGGTCGGTCCAGGGATGGTGCGAGACATAGCGCCCGGTCGCGGCGCCGAACTCGCCCATCAGGCGCAGCACGCGATCGGCATTGTCGGTCTTCTCCAGCACGATTTTCGCGGCGGCGATGCGTTCCTTGATGCCCGGCCCGTCATTGATCACGTCGGCAAAGCCCGCCGCCCCGGCCAACTCGCTGTCCACGAAGGCGGACATGATCTTCATCAGCTCGGCCCGGTAGCGCGGCGGCACGTTGGCGGGGTTGGTAAGCTTGCCGCCCTGCGCGAGATAGTCGGCGATGTTCATCTCTTCGGTCATGGCGGCCCCCTACTGGTCGTAATCGACGGTGACGCGGTCGGTGAGCGGGAAGGACTGGCAGCTGAGCACATAGCCCTGCGCGACTTCGTAATCCTCCAGCGCGTGGTTCGCGACCATCTCGACCTCGCCCTCCAGCACCTTGCAGCGGCAGGTCGAACAGACGCCGGCCTTGCAGGCATAGGGCGCATCGAGCGCGTTCTCGAGCGCCGCATCCAGCACCGAGACCTCCTTGGACATGGCAAAGCTGCGCGTCGCGCCGTCCAGCGTGACGGTAGCCTGCGTCTCGGCGGCCGTGTCCTTGGCCGCCCCGGCCGCGCTGGCCTTGCGGGTCACCCGGCCGGGCTGGGCGCTGGCGAAAAGCTCGAACTTGATCTGGTCATCGCTCAGCCCGTGCGACTTCAGCGCCGCGGCGATGCCCAGCATCATCGGCTCGGGGCCGCAGATGAAGGCCGTCTCGACATTTTCCACGTCGATCCAGTGCGCGAAGAGTGCCTCGCATTTCTCGGCATCGACGCGGCCCTGGAACAGCTCGATGTCCTGGGCGTCGGATTCCAGCACGTGGATCACGTTCAACCGGCCCATGTAGCGGTTCTTGAGATCCTCCAGCTCCTCGCGGAACATGATCGTGTTCACGCCGCGATTGGCGTAGACCAGCGTGAAATCCGAGCGTGGCTCGGCGGCGAGCACGGTCTTGAGGATCGACAGGACCGGCGTGATGCCCGAGCCGCCGGCAAAGCCCAGGTAGCTGCGCGCCTGCGCGGCATCGAGCGGCGTGTGAAAGCTGCCCATGGGCTCCATCGCTTCCAGCACCATGCCGGGCTGCAGCTCCTCATTGGCCCAGGTCGAGAAGGCGCCGCCATCGACCTTCTTGATGCCGACCTGCAGGATGCCTTCGTCGCGGCCGGCGCAGATCGAGTAGGAGCGGCGGATCTCGGTGCCGTCAAAGTCTCGGCGGAAGGTCAGGTACTGGCCCTGGATGAAGTCGAACGCGGCGCCATTGGCGGGCTTCAGCGTCACGACCACCGCGTCGCGGATGGTCTTCTTGACATCCGTGACGGTCAGTTCGTGGAAACGCGGCATCGGGCGGGTCTCCTCAGATGCATTTGAAATAGTCGAAGGGCTCCAGGCAGGCGTTGCAGCGCCAATGGGCCTTGCAGGGGGTCGAGCCGAACTGGCTGACGCGGACCACGTCTGCCGATCCGCAATGCGGGCATTTCTCGGGCCCGCCGGCGGGCGAGGGCGGCGCGATGCCGTATGCTTCGAGCTTGGCACGCCCCTTGTCGCTCAGCCAGTCGGTGGTCCAAGGCGGCGCGATCTGCGTGCGGATGCGGATCTGCTCCACCCCGCGATCGCGCAGCGCGGTCTCGATATCCATCGAGATCACGCTGGTGGCCGGGCAGCCGGAATAGGTGGGCGTCACCGCCACCTCCAGCGTGTCATCCTGCCAGGCCACGTCGCGCACGATGCCCAGATCCACGACCGAGATCACGGGGATCTCGGGATCGGGCACCTGGTCGAGCCAGTCCCAGATCTGTGCCTCGGTTGGTTTCATCCTACCACGTGGCCCCCGGATAGGCGCGCTGCAGCCACTGCATCTGGGTCAGCATGTGGCCCAGATGCTCGGTATGGCGGAAACCGGTGCGGCCGCCGGAATGGGCAAAGCGGCTGTCGGGCAGGGTCAGCGTGGCCTCGGCCATGGTCTGGGTCAGCGCCGCGTCATAGGCGTCGCGCAGGCTGGCGGGGTCGGGCGCGATGCCGGCCTCTTCCATCGCCGCGTCGACCGCATCGCTTTCGAACATCTCGCCCACGTAAGGGTAGAGCAGGTCCAGCGCGGCCTGCATCCGCCGATGGCTTTCCGAGGTGCCGTCGCCCAGACCCACCACGGTGTCGCGCGAGCGTTCCACGTGGTAGGCCACTTCCTTGACCGACTTGGCGGCGATGCCGGCGACCCGCTCGTCCGAGGAGCCCGCCAGCGCCTGCAGCATCAGCAGGTGGTACTGGTCGAACAGGTATTGCCGCATCATGGTCTGGCCGAAATCGCCATTGGGCTGTTCGGCCAGCAGCACGTTGCGAAAATCCCAGGCGTCGCGCAGCATGGCGAGGTCATCGGCCGAACGGCCGTCGCCCTCGATCTCGGCGGCCAGGCCCAGCCACATCTGCGTCTGCCCGATCAGGTCCAGCGCCGTGTTGGCCAGCGCGATATCCTCTTCCAGCACCGGCGCGTGGCCGCACCATTCGCTGACCCGATGCCCCAGCACCAGCGTGTTGTCGCCCATGCGGCACAGGAATTCGAAGAATGCCTCGTCGCGTGTCATCACATTGCCCCTACGTCTTCGGGAATGTCGAAGAAGGTCGGGTGGCGGTAGACCTTGCTCTCGGAGGGCTCGTAGAGCGGACCCTTGTCAGAGGGCGAGGAGGCCGCGATATGCCGCGCCTCGACCACCCAGATGCTGACGCCCTCGTTGCGACGGGTATAGACGTCGCGGGCGTTCTTGATCGCCATCTCGGCATCGGGGGCGTGCAGGCTGCCCACGTGGCGGTGGCTCATGCCATGCTGGCCACGGATGAAGATCTCCCACAGCGGCCATTCATGGCGCTTGGGTTTGGCGTTGGTGTCCGGCGTGTCCGGATAGGCGGCGTTCGGGGAACTCATGGTCGTTTCTCCTCCGGTGGTCAGCGCGCTTTTGCGTCGCGGACCCAAATCAAGGTCAGGATGGCGGCCAGGCCGCCGAAGGCAGCCGTGATCAGCCAGTAGGCCAGGGTGCCCCCGCCGTTCAGCACCTGCGCCAGCGCGTCGGACAGGTTCACCAGCGCCAGCCCGATGACGGTGGCCCAGATCGAGACAAGCGCGTAGGGCACCATGACGCGGTGCCGGGCGGCCCCGAAGAACAGCGCCATGTAGGTGACCAGCGTGAAGGCGATGATCTTGTCCTGGTAGGCGTAGAACGGCGGGTCCCAGTAGACGAACAGGACGGGGATCTTCAGCCCGAAGAAATGCGCCGCGCCCATGCAGGCAAAGAAGGCGACGCAGATCATCAGCAGGCCGCGCAGAAGGGGGGTCGGGGCCTCCATCGGGTCTCTCTTACTCGGCCGCCATCCGGCGCGCGGCCTTCTTCTCGGCATGGGCCAGCAGCCCGTCGCGCACCCATTTGCCGTCATCCCAGGCCTTGTTGCGCGCGGCCAGCCGTTCCCGGTTGCACGGGCCGTTGCCCTTCAGCACGTCGAAGAACTCGGACCAGTCGGGCTGGGTGAAGTCGTAATGCCCGGTCTCCTCGTTCCAGGTCAGGTCCGGGTCGGGCACGGTCAGGCCGAGATATTCCGCCTGCGGCACGGTCTGGTCGACGAATTTCTGGCGCAGCTCGTCATTGGTGTTCATCTTGATCTTCCACGCCATGGACTGCTCGGAATGCACCGAGTCCTTGTCCGAGGGGCCGAACATCATCAGCGAGGGGTACCAGAAGCGGTTCAGCGCATCCTGCGCCATCTTCTTCTGCGCCGGCGTGCCCTGGGCCATCTTCATCATGATGTCGTAGCCCTGCCGCTGGTGGAAGCTTTCTTCCTTGCAGATGCGGATCATGGCGCGCGAATAGGGGCCAAAGCTGGTGCGCTGCAGCGGCACCTGGTTCATGATGGCCGCGCCATCGACCAGCCAGCCCACCGCGCCCATGTCGGCCCAGGTCAGGGTGGGGTAGTTGAAGATGGACGAGTATTTCATCCGCCCGTCCAGCAGCATCTCGGTCAGCTCGTCGCGGCTGACGCCCAGCGTCTCGGCCGCGCAGTAGAGATAGAGGCCGTGGCCCGCCTCGTCCTGCACCTTGGCCAGCAGGATCGCCTTGCGCTCCAGCGTGGGGGCGCGGGTGATCCAGTTGCCCTCGGGCAGCTGGCCGACGATCTCGGAATGGGCGTGCTGGCCGATCTGGCGGATCAGCGTCTTGCGATAGCCCGCGGGCATCCAGTCCTTGGGCTCGATCTTCTCGCCCGCGTCGATCCGCGCCTGGAAGGCGGTCAGCTTCTCGGGGTCTTCCTGCGTCGCTTCGGACTTGATCATCTGTGCGTACATGGACTGCCTCCTTCAGACACGTTCGAGGATCAGCGCGGCGCCCTGGCCGACACCGACACACATGGTGCAGAGCGCATAGCGCCCGCCGCCGCGTTTCAACTGGTGGGCCGCGCTCAGCACGAGCCGCGCGCCGGACATGCCCAGCGGGTGGCCCATGGCGATGGCGCCGCCCTGCGGGTTCACCCGCGGGTCGTCATCGGCTACGCCCAGCTGGCGCAGCGTCGCCAGCCCCTGCGCGGCAAAGGCCTCGTTCAGCTCGATCACGTCCATCCGGTCGATGGTCAGCCCCAGCCGATCGAGGATCTTGCGGCTGGCGGGCACCGGGCCGATCCCCATGATGCGCGGCGCCACCCCGGCCGAGGCCATGCCCAGCACGCGGGCCATCGGCGTCAGGCCATGGGTGCGGGCCGCCGTCTCGCTGGCGACCAGCAGCGCGGCGGCACCGTCATTGACGCCGCTGGCATTGCCGGCGGTCACGCTCAGGTCCGGGCCGTTCACGCCGCGCAGCCCGGCCAGCTTCTCGGCCGTGGTGCCGGGGCGGGGATGTTCGTCACGGTCGACGATCACCGGGTCGCCCTTGCGCTGCGGCACCTCGACCGGCACGATCTCGTCGGCGAACAGCCCGGCCTGCTGCGCGGCCTCCCACCGGGCCTGGCTGCGCGCGGCAAAGGCGTCCTGGTCGGCGCGGCTGACGTCGAAATCGGCCGCCACGTTGTCGGCCGTCTCGGGCATGGAATGGGTGTCGTACTGCGCCTTCATCTTGGGGTTCACGAAGCGCCAACCGATCGTCGTGTCATAGACCGCGTTCGACCGGGTGAAGGCCGCCTCGGGCTTGGGCATGACGAAGGGGGCGCGGCTCATGCTCTCGACGCCGCCGGCGATGGTCAGCTCGTAATCGCCGGCCTTGATGCCGCGGGCGGCAAAGCCCACCGCGTCCATGCCGCTGGCGCAAAGCCGGTTCACCGTGGTTCCGGGCACGCTTTCGGGCAGCCCGGCCAGCAGCGCTGCCATGCGTGCGACGTTGCGGTTGTCCTCGCCCGCCTGGTTGGCGGCGCCGTAGATCACCTCGTCCACCGCTTCCCAGTTCACGCCGGTATTGCGCTGCATCAGCGCGGCGATGGGCAGCGCGGCCAGGTCATCGGCACGGACCGAGGACAGAGCCCCGCCATACCGTCCGATCGGCGTCCGGATGCCATCACAAATCAGCGCGTCCATGAAGCGGATCCTCCCTGTATATTCCTCGACCTTACGGTCGGTTTATGCGCGGTGCCCAAGATTCGCGCAAGAAAAAAGTTACCGAATTTTCGCGATCCGGAATTTTTGTAACACGTCAGAAATGGGTCCTCCCGTCACATCGTCAAGCAGTATGCGCGGGAAGTCGCCCGCCGCATAGGGGCGGCGTGCCGCAGCGGTTGCGGCCTGTCGGGTCGGAAAACGGGGAGGGGGCGCCGCGCCGGAACGGTCCGGGGTGCGCGAGGACGTCGCGCCGGGCCCCGTTCAGGCGCCCGGCGGGAAAGGTCAGGGCTTGCGCGCGGCGGCAAGCGCCTCGGTCAGGGTGGCGCGGTCGCCCACGTGGTTGGCCAGCAGCAGCACCAGCCGGGCGTTGAAGGCGGCGCTCTCGGCGTCGCTCAGCCCGTCATGGGCGCGGATCAGCTCGGCATAGAACTCGTCGGGATCGGCGATATTGGGCTGGGTGTTCAGGGCCATCGCGCTCACTCCTTGCCACAGGCCCGACGCAGCGCGGCGCGCAGGGCGGTCTCGTCGTAGCGGTCCCAGCGGGCCACCACGTGCTGATCGGGCCGCACGAGGTAGACGGCCCTGTCCGCGCTGCCCAGGTAGCGCTCGGCCAATGCGCCGCTGGCATCGTCACGTGCCGAGAGCGCGTGGCGCCGCGCGGTCACACCGTCTTCGGTCAGCGTCTCGGGCGCCTCGGCATCCAGCGTCAGGATCGTGAAGCCGCCCCCCAGCGCGTTCAGCAGGTACCCGTTGCCCACGGGCGCGTCGGGACAGGGGCTGCCGGGGCGCGTGCGGGCCGGTCCGCCAGGCAGCGCATCCGCACCGGTCAGCGACAGCCCGTCATAGGTGCAGGGCACCGACAGGCGGCCCGAATTCACCAGCGGCCGGGCAAAGGCGTGATGCTCGGCCAGGTCCAGCACGGCATTGCGGAACATGTGGCTGGCGGTCGATTTGGGCGTGATGAAATCCGTGGCCCGGGTCGAGTTCAGGATGTTCTCGTCGGCACCAAAGGCGCGTTCCTCGTGATAGCTGTCCAGCAGCCGGTCGGGCGCCTCGCCGCGGATCACCATGCCCAGCTTCCAGCCCAGGTTGTCCACGTCCTGCATGCCGGAATTGGCGCCGCGCGCACCGAACGGGCTGACCTGGTGCGCCGCATCGCCGGCAAAGATCACCCGCCCGTGGCGGAACTGCTTCATGCGGCGGCACTGGAAGGTGTAGATCGAGCTCCAGACGATCTCGTAGGCGACATCGCCGCCCAGCATCGCGTCCAGCCGGCGGCGGACATTCTCCTCCTTCAGCTCTTCGGCGCGGTCCACGTCCCAGCCGATCTGGAAATCGACCCGCCAGACATCGTCGGGCTGCTTGTGCAGAAGGGTGGAGGCGCCGGCGCCATGGCTGGGTTCGAACCAGAACCAGCGCTCGGTCGGGAAGCTGTCGGACAGCATGCGGATATCGGCGATCAGGAAGCTGTCCTGGAAGACGCGACCCTCGAAATCGAGCCCCATCATGCCGCGCAGCGGGCTTGAGGCGCCATCCGCCCCGATCAGCCAGTCGGCATGGATCGTGTAGGGGCCTTCGGGCGTGTCGATGTGCAAGATGGTGTGGTCGGCTTTCGTCTCGATCCGCTCGACCCGGTTCTTGCCGCGGATCTCGATCGGCGCGCCCTCGGCCTGCGCCGCGCGGACGCGCTCGACCATGAATTTTTCGAAATAGGGCTGCTGGAGATTGATGAAGGCCGGGAAGCGGTGGCCCTCTTCGGGCAGCAGGTTGAACTCGTAGACCTTGCGGTCCTCGTGGAACACCTTGCCGAGGTTCCAGACCACGCCCTTGTCCAGCATCGGTTGCGCGCAGCCATAGCGGTCGGCGATCTCGAGGCAGCGCTTGGCAAAGCAGATCGCGCGGCTGCCCATGCCGATCCCCTCGTGATCGTCCAGCACGGTGACGGGGATGCCCTGCAGGCCCAGATCCAGTGCGGTGGCGATGCCGATGGGCCCGCCGCCCATCACCACGACCGGGTGGCGCACGGGCGCGGCCGCGTCCTGGTCGGCCGAGCGTTCATAGGGATAGAGCCGGAAGGCGAGTTGGTAGCGGTCGTCCAAGGGCACGGTCTTCTCCTCCTCTTGCGATCGTGCCGAGGGCAGGTCGCCGACCCGCCCTGCGGAAATCCTTCATGGTCCGGGGCGCCGCCCGTGATCGGCCCGGTTCGTCCCCCGGGGCTCCGCCCGTTCGCGGCTCGATCTCTCGACCGGAGAGATCGCCGCTATGCGGACCGGCGCCATGCCGGGGCTCCGCCCGTTCGCGCCTCGATCTCTCCACCGGAGAGATCGCCGCTGCGCGGACCAGCGCTCACCCCTGCAGAGCCGCCCACATTTCCTTGTCGCGGGCGGCAGTCCAGATGCGGGGGGTGTCGATGCCGCGGGCCTCGTCATAGGCGCGGGCCACGTTGAAGGGCAGGCAGTGTTCGTAGATCGCGTAGTCGCTGAACTTGGGGTCGCACTCGGCGCGCACCGCGTCCCAGGCCTCTTTCAGCGAGCCGCCACGGGCGACGATGCGGGCCACGGGCTTGTAGGTCGAGTTGACGAAATCGGCGGTGCTGGCGATCGCCTCGGCCACCTTCTCGGGTCCGACAAGCGCGTCGCCGCGGCCCGGCGCGATGCTCTGCGGCTCGAAGGCGGCGATGTTCATCAGCGTGTCTTCCCAGTCGCCGAAATGCCCGTCGCCGCAATAGCAGGCCGAGTGGTACTCGACGATGTCGCCGGTGAACATGACTTCCTGGTCGGGCACCCAGATCACCGCGTCGCCCGCGGTGTGGGCGCGGCCGAGCTTCATGATGTCGACGCGGCGCTTGCCCAGCATGACGGTCATGCTCTCGCTGAAGGTGGTGGTCGGGCGGGTCAGGCCGGGGATTTCTTCGTGGCCCTGGAAGAGGCGGGGGAAGCGATCGAACTCGCTCTCCCAGTCCTCCTGACCGCGCTCCTCGACCATCGCGGCGGCCGTGTCGGACATGATGATCTCGCGCGCGCCATAGGCGCTGGCGCCCAGCACGCGCACCGCGTGGTAATGGGTCATCACCAGGTGGCTGATGGGCTTGTCGGTCACCGAGCGCACGCACTCGATCACCTTGCGCGCCAGCCGCGGCGTGGCCTGCGCCTCGACGATCATCACGCTGTCATCACCGATGATGACGCCGGTATTGGGGTCGCCCTCGGCGGTGAAGGCATAGAGCCCCTCGCCGATCTGCGTGAAGCTGATCTGCTTGTCTTCCATGTCGCCGGCGGATGCGAAGGCCTTGGTCATGTGATCTGTCCTTTGTCGGTCGGGCCGGGTGCGGGGTGGACGCCTCCGGCGGGAGTATTTGTGGAAAGATGAAAGCTCATGGCGCGAGCGGATCGGACGGGGCGGGGCGAACCGTGCCGGTGCAGTCCCCGAACCCCACCCGGTAGCCATCGCCCGTGGCCGCGCCGCGCAGGGTCAGCGTGTCGCCATCCTGAAGGAAGCTGCGCGTCTCGCCGCCCTCGAGCGTCAGCGGTTCCTTGCCGCCCCAGCTGAGCTCCAGCAGCGAGCCGCGGCTGTCCCGGTCGGGGCCCGAGATCGTGCCGGAGCCGAGCAGGTCGCCCACCCGCATGGGGCAGCCTGACGTGGTGTGGTGGCAGAGCTGCTGGGCGGCGGAATAGTAGAGCTGGTTCATGTTGGTCCGCGCGATCACCGTCTCGGCGCCGCCCTCTGGGGCAAGCGCGACCTCGAGCGCGATGTCGTAGAGCAGGGGCCCCGGTTCGGCCAGGTAGGGCAGCAGCGGGCGTTCGCGCGCGGGCGTCGCGGTGCGGAACGGCTCCAGCGCGGCACGGGGCACGATCCACGGGCTGATCGTGGTCGCGGTCGCCTTGGCCTGGAAGGGGCCCAGCGGCTGGTATTCCCAGGCCTGGATGTCGCGCGCCGACCAGTCGTTCAGCAGCACGTAGCCGAAGATCATCTCGTCCGCCCGGGCCACGTCGACCATGCCCTCGGAGGGCTGGCCGACGATGGCGCCCATCTCGAGCTCGAGGTCGAAGCGCGCGCAGGGGGCGAAACGCGGCAGGTCGTCCTCGGGGCCCTTGAGCTGGCCCCAGGGCCGCGTGACCGGCGTGCCCGAGACCACCACCGAGGAGGCCCGCCCGTTATAGCCGATCGGGATCGACAGCCAGTTGGCGGGCAGCGCGTTCTCGGCCCCGCGGAACATGGTGCCCACATTGGTGGCGTGATGCCTGCCGGCGTAGAAATCGGTATATTCCGCGACGGTGAAGGGCATCAGCATCGTGGTGCCGGCCTGCGGCACCAGATAGGGCACCAGCGCCTCGGGCTCGGCCGCGTCCTCGGACAGAAGCGCGGTCAGCGCGGCGCGGTAGCTGTCCCAGGCCTGCGCGCCGAGCGCCATGAACTCGGTCCAGTCGCCGAAGAAGAACACCTCGTCCTCGTCCTCGACGCGCAGCAGGTCGTCGCGTTCCAGCGCGGTGGCGTCGAGGATCATGTCCCCGATGGCCACGCCGCAATGCGGCTCGCCATCCTCGGCGCGGAAACTGCCATAGGGCAGGTTGTTCAGCGGAAAGTCGGTGTCGGGCGTGTTGGCCGACGCGACCCATGAGCGGTTGAGGGGCATTGCTGTCCTTCCATGTCTGTCCCGGGCGGGGGGCCGCCCCCGCCGCTGCCGGGCCGTCCGCCCCGGGCGATCGCGCGCCGCGCCCGTGTCAGCGGCCTTGGGGCCGCCTGCGCGGGGCGGTGCCTGCGCCCGGGGGGGCTGGTCATTTCCGGCCGGGCGTGCCGTCGAACTTCTTCTCGAGGCTGTCCCAGCAGTCGATATAGTCGTCCTGCAGCGGTGCCTCTTTCCCGGCGAAGGCGGTCAGGTGCTGCGGGAAGCGGGTTTCGAACATGAAGGACATGGTATTGTCCAGCTTCTCGGGACCCAGATCGGCATTCGACGCGCCCTCGAAGGCGTTGCGGTCGGGCCCGTGCGGGATCATCATGTTGTGGAGGCTCATGCCCCCGGGCACGAAGCCCTGGGGCTTGGCGTCATACTGGCCGTAGATGTTGCCCATCAGCTCGGACATGATGTTCTTGTGGTACCAGGGCGGGCGGAACGTGTCCTCGGCCACCATCCAGCGTTCGCGGAACAGCACGAAGTCGATATTGGCCGTGCCGGGAACGCCCGAGGGGGCGGTCAGCACGGTGAAGATCGACGGGTCGGGATGGTCGAAGAGGATCGCGCCGACCGGGCAGTAGCTGCGCAGATCGTATTTGTAGGGCGCGTAATTGCCGTGCCAGGCCACCACGTCCAGCGGGCTTTGCGGGATCTGCGTCTCGTGGAACTGGCCGCACCACTTTATCGTCAGGGTCGAAGGTACCTCGCGATCCTCGAAGGCCGCCACGGGTGCCTTGAAGTCGCGCGGATTGGCCATGCAGTTGGCGCCGATCGGGCCGCGGCCCGGCAGCTCGAATTTCTGGCCGTAATTCTCGCAGACGAAGCCGCGGCAGGGGCCTTCGAGCACCTCGACCCGGTAGACCAGCCCGCGCGGGATGATCGCGATCTCCTTGGGCTCCAGGTCGATGATCCCCAGCTCGGTGCAGAAGCGCAGCCGGCCTTCCTGCGGCACGACCAGCAGCTCGCTGTCGGCAGAGAAGAAATAGGCGTCCTGCATGCTCTCGGTCACGAGGTAGATATGCGCGGCCATGCCCACCTGCGTGTTCACGTCGCCGGCGGTGGTCATGGTGCGCATGCCGGTCAGCCAGGTCAGGCTGTCCTCGCCCAGGGGCACCGGGTCCCAGCGGTACTGGCCCAGGCTGGTGACATCGGGGTCCACGTTGGGCGCAGAGGCCCAGTAGGGCAGGTCGATCCGGGTGTAGCGCGCGGAATGCTTGACCGAGGGGCGAATGCGATAGGTCCAGGTCCGCTCGGGCGGGTTGGCGGTAAAGGCCGTGCCCGAGAGCTGTTCGCCGTAGAGGCCGTAATTGCATTTCTGCGGGCTGTTCATGCCCTGCGGCAGCGCGCCGGGCAGAGCCTCGGTCTCGAAATCATTGGCCCAGCCCGGCATGTAGCCCGGCGTGAGCCCCGTGTCGCGGTCGGCCTGAATCAGGCCACTGGGGTGGCGCATGGTGTTCATGGGGTCTCCTCCGGTTCGCTGGCGATGTTCTGGCACAGCAATGTTGCATATGCAATGAAATTTTCGCTGGGCGCGGCGCGGCCGGTTGCGTATGTCCCGCGCATGGCAGGGCACGATGACAGCGAGCAGGGCGCAGGAACGGGCATGGAGGGCTTGCCCGAGTTCGACCTGACCGGTTTCACCCCCTATCGCGCGGCGGTCGCGGCACAGTTCCTCAGCGAGCGGCTCGCGCGCGAGTATCGCAGCCGCTTCGGCATCTCGATCCCCGACTGGCGCGTGCTGGTGCACCTGGCCCATTCCGGTGGTGCCTCGGTGCGCGATATCGAGAACGCCGTGGTGATGGAGAAATCCAAGGTCAGCCGCACTGCCAGCCGGCTCGAATCCCGCGGCCTGATCGCCAAGCGTCCGCAGGCGCGCGACCGGCGGCTGGTGCACCTGACCCTGACCGAGGAAGGCCGCGCCCTGATGCGCGAGTTGCTGCCCTTGGCCGCGGCCTTCCAGGCCAAGCTGGAATCCGTGCTGGGCGCCGATTTCGAGAGTTTCGACCGCACGCTGGGCCGGCTGATCGAGATGCAGGCCGGCGAGGATCCGTTCTAGCGCGGGTGCGATCCGCGCTTTGAGAAACCGGGCCGCTAGGCTAGGCTGACGCGGCGGCAAGTGATTTCCGACCCGCCTGCCGGGAAAGACCAAGGATATTTCAACGGGCCCCGCGACGGGCCGCGCGCGCATCATTGGGATGCGGGGTGTTTGCCAGGTTCCAATGTGTCTCGTGACCCGCGTCCGGCGGTGGCCGACAGACCGAAAGGAATTGACGATGCGAACGGATCGATTGACCGCGCGGCGCGCCTTTTGCGCCGCCGCCCTGATGGCGCTTGTCCTGCCGGGGCCGGGCGGGGCGCAGGGCACGGCCGCGCCCGAGGCGGCGGTGCTGGCGGCCGCCCGCGATCATGGCTGCCGCCTGACCCGGGCCGAGGCCGCGCGCATCCCCGGCATCGCCCTGGCGCAGGCCGAACGCATCCTCGCGGGCTGGGTGACGAGCGGCCGCGCCACCCATGCCGAGCGTGCAGTCCGGCTGGGCGCCGAGCTCTGCGCCAGCCCGAACGTCGCCGCGCTGGGCCATCTCGGCTGGAGCGTCCCGGCACAGGCCGGCAGCACGCTGCCGCCGCCGCCGCGGATGGCGCCGACCGGGACGCAAGCTGCTGCCGCGATGCCGCCGCCGCCGCGGATGAACCAGGCCGGGAGGCAAGCTGCCGCCGCACTGCCCCCGCCGCCACGAATGAACCAGAGGGCGACGCAAACGGCCGACACGCTGCCGCCACCGCCTCGGATGAACCAGACGGCGACCCAGACGGCCACGGCGATGCCCCCGCCGCCGCGGATGAACCAGACGGCGACGCAAACGGCCACCGCATTGCCGCCCCCGCCAGCGGCCCAGGCAACGACCCAGACCGCCACGGGCATGCCGCCTCCGCCAGCAGCCCAAGCCGCAACCCGGACCGCCACCGCCTTGCCTCCGCCGCCGGCCGGCAATGCCGCCCCGGCGCCGCAACCGGCCGGGCAGGTGCCGCCGGATTACATCCCGCCGGACCCGTTCCTGCACTGGGTGATGGACCCCTCGCAGCGCAGCGAGCCGATGACCAAGGTGCTGCTGGCCTTCCGCCAGAACGCCTGCGTGCTCTACGAGGCCGAGCTGCCCGGCATCCTGCGCGATTACGGGTTGGCCGAGAACGACGCGGCCGATATCGCCGACCTGCTGGAGACGGATGGTTTCCTCGAGTTCGACGGCCCCTCCGCCTACCTGTCGTCGCTGCTCTGCGGCGCGCATGGCCTGCACCCGCGCGACCTGATCGGCCGCTCCGAGGCGCTGCTCACCTATATCGAGGACAGCGGCTGCCGGCTCGAGGAAAGCGCCCCGACCGAGGTGGCCCTTGCCGATGCGGGCTTCGATGTCGAGCAGGTGCGCGAGCTGGTCGACATCCTGCGCAATGACGGCCATGTCGACCTGATTACCGCGCCCAACGGCGCCGCTGAGGTCATCGCCACGACCGAGTTCTGCGGGTATTGAGGCGGACCGGGGTGGCGCGGGAATGACAGGATCGCGCGGTCCGGCGCCGACCTGACAGAGTGGCAGTCAGCTCCAGGCGACGATCAGTGCCATCAGGAGCAATGCCATCCCCCCCATCGCGCGCCGGTAGAGCGCCAGCGCGCGGGACAGATCGCGCGGGCTCGGGTCGGGGGCGGGCGCGTTGAGCCAGGGCTCGTCGGCGATCCGGTCGCCGTAGCGGCGCGGGCCCGAGAGGCGGATGTTCAGCGCGCCGGCCATGGCGCCCTCGGGCCAGCCGGCATTGGGCGAGCGATGGGCGCCGGCGTCGCGCCCCATGACATGGAGCGCCCTCCGCAGCCCGGGCCCGGAGGCCAAAGCGAAGAGCAGCCCGGTCAGCCGCGCCGGGATCCAGTTGACCGCGTCATCGAGCCGTGCGGCCGCCTTGCCGAAGGCCTCGAAGCGCGAGTCGCGATGGCCGATCATCGAATCCATCGTGTTGATCGCCTTGTAGACCGCGATCCCCGGCAGGCCCGCGACCACGCCCCAGAAGACCGGTGCGACGATCCCGTCCGAGGTGTTCTCGGCCAGGCTCTCGGTGGCGGCGCGGGCGATGCCGGCCGCGTCCAGCAGCGCGGGGTCGCGGCCCACGATCATCGCCACGGCACGGCGCGCGCCGGCCACGTCCCCCGCGACCAGCGGCCGGGCGACGGCGGCGACATGCGCATGCATCGAGCGCAGCGCGACCAGCGGCCAGGCCAGCACCGCGCCCAGCATCACGCCGACCCAGCCCGAGGGCAGCGCGAGCTGAACCGCCAGCGCCGGCAGCCCCGCCGCGGCCACGCAGAGCGCGCATGTCAGCGCGCCGCTGCGAAGCCGCCGGGTGCGGCTGCCATGGTTCAGCCGGGCCTCGAGCGCCTCGATCAGCCTGCCCATCCAGGTGACCGGGTGGCCGATCCGCGCATAGAGCCGGTCGGGCCAGCCCAGCGCCAGATCAAGCGCCAGCGCCAGCAGCATCATGGCAGCAAGGCTCATGCCGCCCCCGTCACGAAGGAGAGGATCCCGGTCAGCCCGGCCTCGGCCAGCGCCGTGCGGGCCGGGCCGTCCTCCTGCTCGGGCGGCAGGACCAGCCCGCGCGCCGAGCCGGTATGCGCGCGCACATGCCCCAGCGCGCCGGTGGCGCGGGCCAGCTCGGCCATCGGGTCTGCGGGGCCTCGGAGCGCGGTGCAGCGCATCGCCGACTGGCTGGCCAGCGCGGCGCAGCGCGCGCGGTCGCGGGTCTCGCAGGCGGCCTGCCAGCCCGGCACGAGGTCGTCGATCGGGGGAAACCCTGTATCGGCCGGGTCGGTGGGCGCCGGCGCGCCCCAGAATCCGCCCACGATCCGCAGGGGCGGCGGCGGGGGCAGGCGGGTCAGCACCCGCGCCGCGCGCGAGGCCCAGAGCACACCATCAGGCGCCTCCAGCATCAGCGGATCGCTGGCGCCTTCCACCGCGAGGCAGGCGCGGGCCAGCGCGTCGGGCGTGGCTTGTGTGCCCCCGGCGCGCGCCAGTGCGACCAGCATCGCGGTGGAGGCCCCGGCGCCCGCCCCGGGCGGCATGGCGCAGTCCAGCCCGGGCCAGGGCGGCGGCGGCAGGTCCAGCGCGCGGCCGAACGCGGCCAGCCTGTCGGGGGCAAAGGGCGGATCGGCCGGCCGGTCGGGCCGGCTGCGCACCGCAAGCGCCGGGCAGGGCAGGGTGACCAGCGCCACAACGTGCTCGGGGCCGAAAAGCCCCTGCAGCCACTCGCCGAAATGGCCGGCGACGGTGACCGTGAGCCAGCCGTCGCGCGTCCCGTGTCTCAGCCCCATGTGCGGTTGACCTCGATCACCGAGACCGGGCCCTCGGGGCCGACGCGCAGCCGGGTGACCGACAGGGGCGCGATCTCGAATCGCAAAGCGGTGACGGGATCGTCCAGAAGCCAGGCCAGCGCGGCGCGTGCCACCCCGGCATGGGCCACCAGTACGCGCGGTCCCCCGACCTCGTGCGCGGCGCGGGCATGGGCATCGAAGGCCGGCGCGGTGCGGGCGCAGAGATCGGCAAAGCTTTCGCCGCCGGGGGCGCTGTAGTCGGCCAGTGCCGCACCGCTCAGCGGCCCCAGATCGGGCAGGTCCTCGAAGGGCAGCCCGTCATGGGCGCCGAAATCCTGCTCCCATAGCAGCGCGTCGGTCTCGATCTCCGCGCCGGGCCAGAGCAGCGCGGCGGTCTCGCGGCAGCGCCGGGCGGGGCTGCTGACGCGGTCGGGCACACGGGCGAGCGCCGCGCGCATCCCCGGCGGCAGGTCCAGATCCGACGCGATCCCCGCATCGGTCCGGCCGTAGAGCCGCCCGCGCGGCATGGCGGGCGCGTGGCGTATCACCACCAATTGCGCCCCGTCTGCCCAGTCCTGCATCTGCACCCGGTCTTGCCACTTTCCTTTTGCGTCGCAACCTGCTTTTCACGGCGCCATGAAAAAGTCGATACTGATCACCGGCGGCGCCCGTTCGGGCAAGTCGACCCTGGCCGAGCGGCGCGCGCTGCGCGACACCGGGCGGGCGATCTATATCGCCACGGCCGAGGCCCATGATGCCGAGATGGCAGAGCGCATCGCCGCCCATCGCGCCCGGCGCGGCGCGCAATGGACCGACCGCGCGGCGCCGCGCGATCTCTGCGCCGCGCTGGCCGAGACCGATGGCGGCGACCCGCGGCTGGTTGACTGCCTGACGCTGTGGCTGACCAACCTGATGCTGGCAGAGGCGGACTGGCGGGCCGAGGGCACCCGGCTGGCCGCGCTGCTGGACGCCCAGAGCGCACCGGTGGTCTTCGTGACCAACGAGGTCGGCAGCGGCATCGTGCCCGACAACCGGCTGGCGCGCGAGTTCCGCGACGCGGCGGGCTGGCTCAACCAGACCCTGGCCGAGGCCTGCGACGAGGTCTGGCTGGCGGTCGCCGGACAACCCCTGAAGGTGAAACCCCATGACCATCCTTTCTGACATCACCACGCTCGATGCGGTGGCCGGGCTGGCCGCCACGCTGCCGCAGGCCGACAGCGCCGCCGCCGAGGCCGCGCGCGCCCGGCAGGACAGCCTGACCAAGCCCCCCGGCGCGCTGGGCCGGCTGGAAGAGCTGGCGATCCACATGGCCGGCTGGCAGCGGAGCGAGCGGCCGCGGATCGAGACCGCGCAGGCGCTGGTCTTTGCCGGCAATCACGGAATCTGCGCGCAGGGCGTGAACCCCTTCCCGCAGGCGGTGACCGCGCAGATGGTGGCCAATTTCGAGGCCGGCGGCGCCGCGATCAACCAGCTCTGCCGAGCCTCCGGGGCCGATCTGTCGGTGCATGCCTTGGATCTCGACCGCCCGACGCGCGATTTCTCGCAGGCCGTGGCGATGGATCCCGAGGAGGTGCTGGCCGCCATGAAGACCGGCGCCGAGGCGGTCGATCCCGCGGCGCAGGTCCTGGTGCTGGGCGAGATGGGAATCGGCAATTCCACCGTGGCCGCGGCGCTGGCTTGTGCCACCTTCGGCGGCGCGCCGGCCGATTGGGTCGGGCGCGGCACCGGCTCGGATGCCGCGGGGCGCGCACGCAAGGCCGAGGTCGTGGCCGATGGCGTCGCCCGTCACCAGGCCGCGCGGGGTCTGACCCTGCTGGCGGCCTTCGGCGGGCGCGAACAGGCAGCGATCTGCGGCGCGGTGCTCGAGGCGCGGGCGCGGGCGATCCCGGTGCTGCTCGACGGCTATATCTGCACCGCCGCGGTGGCGCCGCTCTTCGATGCCGATCCGGCGCTGCTGGCGCATTGCCTTGCCGGGCATGCCAGCGCCGAGCCGGGCCATCGCCGCCTGCTTGACGCGATGGGCCTGCGCCCGGTCCTGTCGCTGGACATGGCACTGGGCGAGGGCTCGGGCGCGGCGCTAGCATTGGGCGTGCTGCGCGCGGCGCTCGAATGCCACAACGGCATGGCCACCTTTGCCGAGGCCGGGGTCTCGGGCGGATGAGCTGGCTGGCCGCGCGGCGGGACGAGGCCCGCGTCGCGGTGATGCTGCTGACCCGCCTGCCGGCCGGACAGCTGCGCGGGACGGTGCCGGGCCTGGACGCCGCGCGCTGGGCCTTCCCGCTGGTGGGCGCGCTGCTGGGCGGGCTGGTCTGGGTGGTCTTCGCGGGGACGCTGGCGCTGGGCGGTGCGCCCGCGCTGGCGGCGCTGCTGGCGCTGGGGGCGCTGGCGCTGCTGACCGGCGCGCTGCATTTCGACGGGCTGGCCGATTGCGCCGACGGGCTGGGCGGCGGGCGCGACCGGGCCCATGCGCTCGAGATCATGCGGGACAGCCGCATCGGCAGCTACGGCGTGCTGGCGCTGGGGCTGGTGGCCGGGCTCTGGGCCGTGGCGGTGAGCGGGCTTGGCCCGGCCGCCGGGGCAGGGGCCTTTGTCGCCATGGCGTCGGTCAGCCGGGCCGGCATGGTCGCCCTGCTCGAGACGCTGCCGCCCGCGCGGCCCGACGGGCTGGGCCGGATGGCCGGCGGGCCCCGCCCGGCTGCGCAGGTCGTGGCCGGGCTGAGCGTGCTGGCCGCGCTCTGGCCGCTCGGCCCCTGGCCGGTGCTGGCCATGCTGGTCACGGTCGCCCTTGTCGGCTGGCGTGCCCGCGCCCGCATCGGCGGCCAGACCGGCGACGTGCTGGGCGCCGCGCAACTGACCTCGGAGACCGCCGGCTGGGTCGCGCTGGCACTGGTGCTGGCGTGAGGCGTATGGCTTTTTGGGTGTCTAACGGCGCAGATCCGATGCAGCGAGCACATATCGGACCGCCTTCTTGACGGCGCCGCACACCGGTTCCGGTGTTCGGAGCGGCGGATACAAGCACATTCATCCCGCGCAGGCTCGGCAAGTCCAAGCCACCGACACACCTCCGATGATCGTAAGCCCCGCGAAACAGCGACATGTGTGCATCTCCGCGTCAGTTTGCGCCTGCACGGTCATTGCCGCGGCGGGACAGTTGTGGCAAAACCGAACACAGTTTTCTGAACGAAAGGGTTTAGTCGATGAGCGACTTCGCCACGCGCCGCCGCATGATGGTCGATACCCAGGTCCGACCCTCGGACGTCACCGAATTCCCGATCATCGACGCCATGCTGACCGTCCCGCGCGAGGCCTTCGTGCCGCGCGACCGGATCGAGGCGGCGTATATGAGCGAGCATGTGCCGCTGGGCGAGGATCGCGTGCTTCTGGACCCGCGGGTCTTTGCCAAGATGCTGGACGCGCTGAACCTGACCAATGGCGACCTCGTTCTCGATATCGGGACGGGGCTGGGCTATTCCGCCGCGGTCATCGCGCGCATCGCCGAGGCGGTGGTCGCCGTCGAGGATGATGCCGACCGCGCGACCGAGGCGCAGAGCCTGCTGTCCGAGCACCATGCCGACAATGTCGTGCTGCATACCGGCGCGCTGACTGCGGGCGCGGCCGAACACGGGCCCTATGACGCGATCCTTGTCGAGGGCGGGGTCGAGGCGCTGCCCGAGGGGCTGACCGACCAGCTCAAGGAAGGCGGTCGCATGGCCGTGATCTTCATGGAAAATCAACTTGGCATCGTGCGCGTGGGCCATAAGGTGGACGGGGCCATGAGCTGGCGCTTTGCCTTCAATGCCACGGCGCCGGTGCTGGACGGGTTCGAACAGGCCGCAGAATTCGCGCTTTGACGTGACGCGGCAGCACAGGCGGGGGAACGAGGTGCTGGGCAGTATTCGCAGGAACGTGACGCGCGGGGTCGCCATCGCGACGCTCGCCATGGGAACCGCCGTGTCGGTGCAGGCCGAGACGCTGGGCCAGTCTCTGACCTCGGCCTATGAACATAGCGGGCTGATCGAACAGAACCGCGCCGTGCTGCGCGCCGCGGACGAGGGCGTGGCCCAGGCGGTGGCCGCGCTGCGCCCGGTGATCAGCTGGTCGGGCAATGTCCGCCGGCAGTTCGGCCGCACGGGCACGATTTCGGCGGTGACCGGGCAGCTGGTGACCCGCGGCAGCGCCACCAACGACGCCTCGATCAACCTGATCGCGCGGCTGGTGCTGTTCAACGGCGGGCGCAACAAGCTGCAGATCGACGCGGCCAAGGAAACCGTGCTGGCGACCCGCTCGGACCTCGTCGCGATCGAGCAGCAAGTGCTGCTGCGCGCGGTCTTTGCCTTCATGGAAGTGCGCCGCGCGATCGAGACCGTGTCGCTGCGCCAGAACAACATCCGCGTGATCCGCCAGGAGGTGCGCGCCGCGCGCGACCGTTTCGAGGTGGGCGAGGTGACGCGGACCGACGTGGCGCTGGCCGAGGCCCGCCTGTCGCAGGCGCAATCCGCGCTGGCCGCGGCCGAGGGCGCGCTGGTCTCGGCGCGCGAGGAATACCGCGCCGTCGTGGGTCGCTACCCCGGCGGGCTGGTCCCGCCGGGCACGCTGCCGCGCCTGCCGGCCTCGGTCGATGCGGCCAAGGCGCAGGCCGTGCGCATGCACCCCGACATGCTGGCCGCGCGGCACCGCGTGGCGGCGGCCGAGCTGGGCGTGCTGATCGCCGAGGGCGCCAAGAAGCCCACCGTCTCGCTGCAGGGCCAGTACGGCGTCACCGAGAGCTTCGACGACCGGACCTTCTCGCGCGGCGGGTCGATCTCGCTCAATGCCGAGGGGCCGATCTACCAGGGCGGGGGGCTGGCCTCTGCCGTGCGCGAGGCGATGGCCAACCGCGACCAGGCGCGCGCCGGGCTGCATGTGCTGCGCTTCCAGCTGGAGCAGAACGTGGGCGACGCCTATGTGCAGCTGCGCGTCGCCCGCGCCAGCCGCGATTCGTTCCGCGAACAGGTGCGCGCCGCCACGGTCGCCTTCCAGGGGGTGCGCGAAGAGGCCAAGCTGGGTGCCCGCACCACGCTGGACGTGCTGGATGCCGAGCAGGAGCTGCTGGACGCCCGCGCCAGCCTGATCTCGGCACAGGTGGACGAGACCCGCGCCGCCTATCAGGTGCTGGCCACGATCGGACAGCTGACGGCGGACAAGCTGCAACTGCGCGTGCCGCAATACGACCCGGCCGCCTATTACAATCTGGTCAAGGACGCGCCGGCCGGCCTGAGCAAGCAGGGGCGCGAGCTGGATCGTGTCCTGCGCGCCCTCGGAAAAGATTAGTTTTTTGCCGGTCTGTTGTGTGAGGCCGCGGGCACGGGTACACTCTGCCGCGAGGTAGAGTGGAAAAACAAAAATGTCCGACCCCGTCACGAATGTGGAGATCGAGGACGTTCTGTCCTCGATTCGCAGGCTCGTTTCAGAAGAGTCGCGCCCGAAACAGGGTGCCTCGGCCGCGCGGCCACGCCAGCTTGACCGGCTGGTTCTGGAGCCGTCGCTGCGGGTTCCAAGCGAGGCGCCACCGCCCGAGCCGCGCGAGTCGGTGCAGAAGCCGGTTCTGCTCACCAATCCCGAACCCGCCGACTCGCAGGACGATCCCGCGCCCGGCTCGCCGCTGGAACAGCTGGTCGAGCAGGAAGTGGCGCGCGCGCTGATCGACGCGGTCGAGGAGGAGGCGGAGGACGACGCCGAAGAGGCGGACGAGACGCCCGAGGCCGTCTCGGATGGCGAAGAAGAGACCGCCGCGCTGCTGGGCCAGATCGCGGCCTATACCGACGCGGTCGAGGCCGAGGCCGCTCAGGCGGCAGAGGATGACGCAACGCCCGAGGCCGCGCATGCCGCCCCTGTCAGCGACTGGGGCGAGACCCGCGTCGCCGAGCCCGAGCATGACAGCGCCGAAGCGCATGAAGAGGCGCAGGAGGCCCCCGTTGACGAGGTGCAGGCGGATCCCGAGGACGCGTCCGATCTGACCGATCCGGTCGAGGATGCGCCCGAGTTGACCGATCCTGCCGAGGAGGCGCCCGAGCCTGAAGCGACAGCGGAGCCGGAGCCCGAACCCGAGACCGCGACGGAAGAGCCCCAGCCCCTTCACGCGCAAGCGCCGCAGGCCGAGACGCTGGAGAGCAAGATCGCCGCGCTCGAGACGCTGGTCGGCCGGCAGAAGGCGCAGTGGGAGGATGAGCCGCAGCCGGCCAAGCCCTCTTTCGTGCATCGCCCGGCGCCCGCGCTGGAATGGGAGGATCACACCCCCGATCCGATGGAGCGGCTGGGCGTCACGCACGAGGCCGCGCCCACCTACCGGGACGAAACCCCGCCAGCCCCCAGCGCCGAAGAGGGTGGGCTCGAGATCGACGAGACCGTCCTGCGCGAGATGGTGGTCGATATCGTGCGCCAGGAATTGCAGGGCGCGCTGGGGGAACGCATCACCCGCAACGTGCGCAAACTGGTCCGGCGCGAGATCCATCGCGTGCTGATGAGCCAGGAATTCGACTGACGGGCCGGGCGCCCGTCATCGTGGACCCCGCAACAGCCGGATAACGAAAAACGCGCCCCCTTGGGGACGCGTTTTTCAGCAGCTGTCTTTTATGGTTGGCCAGTGACCCGAACGGGTCAGGCAGCTTCGGCCTGCTGCGCCGCGTTGCGACGCTCGCTCTCTTCGCGCGACAGCGCGACCGAGGTCCGCACACCCTTGGAGACGAACTCCATCAGGCCCGACACGACACGCTCGTTCGGGTCGATGCCGGCGCAGGACAGCACTTCGCGCCCGTCGCGCGAACGGGCCCAGCGGGCGATCTGCTCCGGACCGTTGCCGTACTTCTTGTCGTCGGCAATGGCATCATCCAGAGCGGCCAGCACAACGGCAGCGAACAACTTGCGCGCACGGTTGCCCTGTTCGGCATTGAACGCTGTGCCGTCAACGAAATCCTTCATATCTCGACCTTCGATTATTGCTCTTGTATTTCTCGGCGTATCGCGGGTTATGGCGTATTCGCTTCGATTCGGACACCCCGAAATTGCATAGCACCCATGCGGTTTCCGCATATCTTGCTGCACCTGCAACACGAGATATCGTTGTCTTGCACGGGGGCATCGCGCGATATATAGGAGCCGGCAGAGTTTCATCAACCTTTCGCCACGGAAGTGCCACATGCCCAAGATCAACGGTAACGAGATCCGCCCCGGCAACGTGCTCGAGCATAATGACGGCTTGTGGGCGGCCGTGAAGGTGGACCACGTCAAGCCCGGCAAGGGCGGTGCCTTCGCACAGGTCGAGCTGCGCAACCTGCGCAACGGCTCCAAGCTGAACGAGCGGTTTCGCAGCGCCGACAAGGTCGAGCGCGTGCGCCTCGAGCAGAAGGACATGCAGTTTCTCTACGAGGATTCCGGACTGCTCATCTTCATGGACACCGAGACCTACGACCAGGTGCAGCTGCCGGCCGAGATCCTCGGCGACCGCCGCCCGTTCCTGCAAGACGGCATGACGATCCAGGTCGAGTTCTACGAGGACGAGGCGCTGAACGCCTCGCTGCCGCAGAAGGTCACCTGCAAGATCGCCGAGACCGAGCCGGTGGTGAAGGGCCAGACCGCGGCCAACAGCTTCAAGCCCGCCGTACTGGACAATGGCGTGCGCATCACCGTGCCGCCCTTTGTTGGGCAGGACGAGGACATCGTCGTGAACACCGAAACCATGGAGTATGCCGAGCGCGCCTGACCTCGGGGCCCGCGCGCAAATCCCCCGACCTGCCGGGCGAGCGACATGACCAGATGACAAGGCCTCCGGCGCAACGCCAGGAGGCCTTTTTCATGATCCGATCCGCCACACAGGACGACATCCCCGCGCTGGCCGCCATGCTGCGCGAGCTGAACGCGCTGCATGCCACGCAGGTCCCGCACCGGTTCCACGACAGCGGCGACGCGGCCGGGCTGCGTGCGTTCTTCGAGACCGCCTTTGCCGAAGGCGCGCGGGCGCTGCTCTATGTCACGGACGGGGTGCCGCGCGGCTACTTGCTGTGGAGGATCGAGGACCGGCCCGCCAGCGCTTTGGAGCCTCCCCGCCGTCTTGCCGTGCTCGACCATGTGCATGTGGAGCCGATCTGGCGGCGGCGCGGCTTGGCCGGGCGGCTGGTGGCGCGGTTCGAGGCAGAGAGCCTCGCGGCGGGTTGCACCGGCTGGATCGCCCGCGTGCACGTGTTCAACGCATCCTCGGCCGGGCTGATGCGGCAGGCGGGGGCTGCCCCCGCCGTCGAGCTCTTCGAGAAGCGGCTTCAGGCGCCCAGCCGGTCCAGCAGCCCCGCGGCCATGCCGTGATAGCCCGCCCCGAACAGGCGCACATGCACCAGCGCAGGCCAGAGCTGGTAGAGGGGCACGCGCGCATCGCGCCCCTGTTCCAGCGGCCCGTAGGCGCGCCAGAAGCTGTCGGGCGGCTGGCCGAACAGCTCAAGCATGGCAAGGTCGACCTCGGAATGGCCATGATAGCAGGCCGGGTCGATCATGTAGGCGTCCTCGCCCGAGAACAGCGCATTGCCGGTCCAGAGATCGCCATGCAACAGCGCGCCATCCACCTGCGCGGGCAACAGGTCGGGCAGGCGGGCGATCACCGTCTCGACCCGCCGCGCCAGATCCGCGGGCAGGGCGGGCAGGCAGGGGGCCAGTCGCCGCTCGGCCCAGAAGCCGGGCCAGTCGGGCAGCATCGCGTTCTCGATCGCCACCGCGCCAAAGGCGTAATCCTCGGGCCAGCCGTAGTCCGCCGAGCGGCTGTTATGCATCCGCCGCAGCCCGGTGCCGAGCGCCGCCCAGGCCTCGGCCCCGGCGGGCGCGGTCTCGTCCAGCCATTCGAGGCAGAGCAGCCTGCCGCCATTATGCAGCACGTCCGGAACGGCCGCGCCCGCCAGCGCCATGGCGCGCAGCATGCGGGCCTCGGTGCCCACGTAAGGCCCGCGCTTGACGGCCAGCACGCGGCCGGTCTGCAGCGTGACGCGCAGAAGGTCGCTCAGGTCACCGCCCTGCACCTGCGTCGCCCCGGCCACGGGGGCGCCGAAGACCGACTCGATCTCGTCGCGCCAGCTCATGGCGTATAGGCCACGCGGGCGTCGCCGGCCTGCATCGCCGGCCCGGCGCGGTCATAGCGCAGGTAGGCGATTGCCTGTCCGCCGGACTGGGTGAACAGCGTGCCGGCCGCCTTGCCGTCCGACTCGATCGGTGTGCCGACCGGCGCGGCCCCCTCGACCGCGACGCGGGCCAGCCCCTTGCGCAGCTCGGTCTTGTGCTTCATCCGCGCCGTCACCTCCTGCCCGACATAGCAGCCCTTGCGGAAATCCACGCCGTTCAGACGCTCGAATCCGGCTTCGAGGATGAACGTGTCGGGCGTCAGCTCGATCCCGCTTTCGGGCACCAGTGCCGCCACGCGCCGCGCGTCGAAATCGGTGTCGTCGCCGGGTTGCCCGGCATAGCCGCGCCAGCCCATGGAGGCATCGCGCGGATCGGCGAAGGCCCCCTCGGGCACCGGCCCGGTGCCGCGGGTCACGGTCAGGTCGGTGGGCGTGATCTCGACCTTGCGGCGCAGCTTGTAGAGGGCCAGCGCCTTGGCCAGCCCGTCGGCCAGCGCCGCGTCCACGTCGATCAGGATGTCGTCGCCATCGGGCACGAGGAAGAAATCGGCCCGGTACTTGCCCTGCGCAGTCAGCAGCGCGGCATAGACAAGCCCGTCGCTCAGCCGATCCACGTCATTGGTCACGAGGTCCTGCAGGAAGGGCGCGGCCTCGGCGCCCGTCACCCGCAGCACCGTGCGGTCATGTGCCATCATCGCTTTCCTTCATCGCCTGTGCTGTCATATAGAGGCCTCTGCCGCGAAGTTACAGGGCCCGGTCATGCGCGCTCCGATCTCCGTCATCATCCCAACGCTGAATGCGGCGGACCAGCTGCCGGGCTGCCTGTCGGCGCTGGCCGAGGGGCTGGGCGAGGGGCTGATCCGCGAGCTGGTGATTACCGATGGCGGATCAGGTGATACGACGCTGGCGCTGGCCGAGGCGGCGGGCGCGCGCATCGTAACCGGCCCGGCCTCGCGCGGGGGGCAGCTGCGGCGCGGCGTGGACGCGGCCGAGGGCGGCTGGCTGCTGGTGCTGCATGCCGACACGCGGCTGACGCCGGGTTGGAGCGCGGCAGTGCTGGCCGCGCTGGCCACGCCGGGGGCGTATCACTTCCGCCTGCGTTTCGATGCCGCGGGCCCGGCGCCCGCGCTGGTGGCGGGCTGGGCGAATCTGCGCGCGCGGCTCTTCGGCTTGCCCTATGGCGACCAGGGGCTGCTGATCGACCGGGAAAGCTACGAGGCCGCGGGCGGCTATCCCGACATCCCGCTGATGGAGGACGTGGCCCTGGCCCGCGCGCTGCGGGGCCGCCTGCACGGCCTGCCCGCCATCGCCGTCACCTCGGCCGCAAAATACCAGAGGCAGGGCTGGCTGCGACGCGGCGCGCGCAACCTTGTCACCCTGCTGCGCTACCTGACCGGAACCGATCCCGAGGTGTTGGCCCGCGCCTATCGTCGCTGACCCCTTGCACCGCCGCGCCGCATCGCCATAGTGCGCGCCATGACCGGACCCCGCTATCCCGACCTGATCGCCGCGCTGCCCGAAACCGTGCCCTTCGTGGGCCCCGAGGTGCAGGAACGCCAGAAAGGCGCGCGGTTCCGCGCCCGGCTGGGCGCCAACGAATCTGTCTTCGGCCCGTCCCCCTTCGCCATCGCGGCGATGCAGGACGAGGTGGCCGAGGTCTGGAAATACGCCGATGCCACGAATTACGACCTGAAGAACGCGCTGGCCGCGCGGCTGCGCTGCACGCCCGAGAACATCGTGCTGGGCTCGGGGATCGACGGGCTTCTGGGCAACACGGTGCGCCTGCTGGTGGAGCCGGGCGACGCGGTGGTGACCTCGGACGGGGCCTACCCGACCTTCAACTACCACGTGGCGGGCTATGGCGGCGTGCTGCACAAGGTGCCCTATCGCAACGATCACGAGGATATCGCCGCGCTCTTTGCCAAGGCGGCCGAGGTGGATGCCAAGATCGTCTACCTGTCCAACCCCGACAACCCGATGGGAAGCTGGCATTCCGGCGCCGCCATCGCGGCGGCGATGGAGGACCTGCCCGACGGCACGCTGCTGGTGCTGGACGAGGCCTATGTCGAGTTCGCCCCCGAGGGCACCAGCCCCGACCTGCCGGTGGACGACCCCAGGCTGATCCGCATGCGCACCTTCTCGAAGGGCTACGGCATGGCCGGCGCGCGGCTGGGCTACGGCTTCGGCGCGCCGCGGCTGATCCGCGCCTTCGACAAGATCCGCAACCATTTCGGCATCAACCGCCCGGCCCAGGTCGGCGCGCTGGCCGCGCTGCAAGACCAGGAATGGCTGGACGAGGTGCTGCGGCTGGTGGCGCAGTCCAAGGCCGAGATCGCCCGCATCGCCGAGGCAAACGGCCTGCGCGCCCTGCCATCGGCCACGAATTTCGTCACCGTGGATTGCGGCGCGGATGGCGACTATGCCCGCGCGGTGCTGGCCGCGCTGGTGGCGCAGGGGGTCTTTGTCCGCATGCCCTTCGTCGCGCCGCAGGATCGCTGCATCCGCATCACCGCCGGGCGCCCCGAGGACATGGCGGTGCTGGAAGAGACCCTGCCGCAGGCTCTGGCCGAGGCGCGTGATGCGCTGAAAGGCGCCGGCTGAGGGAAAATCCGCCGACGCCTGCGAATTTGACGCGACAGGCGCGTTCGGCGCGCTACTGTCCTTCGTGACGGATGGTCGCAGGCGGAGGTGGGCAGATGGACGATCACTATCCGAAACGGGTCGCGGATTACACGCAGGCCAGCCTCGTGATGCTGTTCGTGAACCTGCTGTGGATCTTCGTCGCGCTCTGGTCGCTCTTCGGGATCGGACCGGTGCTGATCCTGGCCGCAGTGCTTAACCACCTGATCTCGCGGCTGGAGCGGCTACGCCGGCGCAAGCGCGGCTGAGACGGTTGCGTCCGTGGCGGGCCGGGGAGGGGGCGCTGCCCCCGCCCTTCGGGCCCCCCGGAGTATTTTCGGAAAGATGAAAGGCGTGTTCGGTCAAGGCGTCGGTGCTTTGGTGGATGTCGGTCGGCGCCGTGGCGCTGTTGCGGTGAATTTGGCCGAGATGTGTGCGCCTGTGGCGGGCCGGGGGAGGGGGCGCTGCCTCCGCCCTTCGGGCGCCCCCGGAGTATTTCGGGAAAGATGAAAGACCGGGGGCGTGGGGTCAGGCGTAGACGCTTTGCCGGATGTCGGTGGGGGCCGTGCCGCCGGTTTCGCGTGCCAGGGTCGCGGCGGCGGCGGAGACGCCGCCCGTGCCATGCGGGATGTGCAGCGCGGTGAGGCCGGCCTCGACCGTGCCCAGCAGGCCCAGCACCATATGCGCGTTCAGATGCCCCATATGGCCGAAGCGGAAGGCGCCGGAGGCCTGCGGATCGGCCGGCGTCTCCATGCCCAGCCCGATGCCCAGCGTGACCCCCGCCACGTTGGTGCACCAATCGCGCAGCCGCTTGCCATCGGGCGGGTCGAGCCGGGCGGCGGTGACCGCGCGCGAGCGATGCGCGGGGTCGGGCACGTTCAGGCGGAAGGCGCCCTCGGCGCCCCAGGTCTCGGCCGCGCTCCAGATCGCCTTGGCCAGCGTCTCGTGCCGGGCCCAGACCGCCTCGATCCCTTCCTCGCCGATCATGTTCAGCGCTTCGCGCAGCCCGTAGACATGGTGGGTCGGGGCGGTGCCGCCGAAATACTGGTAGAACATCTCGGGCTCGGCCCGTGGCGCCCAGTCCCAGTAGCGGCTGACCCGCGGCAGCGCCTTGCGGGCGGCCTGCGCGCGGTCGTTGAAGAAGACGAAGCCCAGCCCGGGCGGCACCATCAGACCCTTCTGCGAGCCGGCGACGGTCACGTCGGCGCCCCAGGCATCCATCTCGTAGCGGTCGCAGGCCAGCGAGGCCACGCAATCCACCATCAGCAGGGCGGGGTGGCCCAACTCGTCCAGCACGGCGCGCAGGGGCGCGATCTCGGACAGGACCGAGGAGGCGGTGTCCACATGGGTGACCAGCACCGCCTTGATCCGCGCGCCCGCATCGGCCGCCAAGGCGGCGCGCACGCGGTCGGGGTCGATGGGGGTGCCGGGGCCGTGGTCCAGCAGCTCGGTCTCGATCCCCATGGCGCGCGCCATCTCGGCCCAGCCATGGCCGAAGCGCCCGGTGGCGGGCACCAGCACGCGGCCGCCCGGGGCGACGGTGTTGGCGAGCGCCGCCTCCCATGCGCCGTGGCCGTTGGCGATATACATGGCAACGTGGCCCTGCGTGCGGGCCACCGCGCGCAGGTCGGGCAGGATGCCGGCCACCATCTCGTGCAGCTCGCCGTCATAGATGTCGGGGGCGGGGCGATGCATGGCCTGCAGCACGCGGTCGGGCATCACGGACGGGCCGGGCAGGGCCATGTGGCGGCGGCCATTGGCAAGCGTCATCGGGGTCTCTCCGGGTCGGGAACGGTCTGCGCGCCACGATAGCCGTGCCGGCGGCCACCGCAAGCGGCAAGGCGCCGGTGGCTGTGCTGGACAGGGAACGCCCCAGCCGCTAGACCGCGCCCCTGAGATGACGGGACCCCGGGAATGCTGGCGAAACTGATGAGCAAGATCGACGCGGCCGAGCGGCGTCTGCGGCATTCCTTCGGCAAGGACATCAGCGACCCGGCCGCGCGGCGCTGGTCATTGCTGCATTACAACCTGTTCGACCATGCCTTCCTGCGCAGCGTCTGGACCAATTTCTGGCCCGTGGCGCCGGGCGTGTGGCGGTCGAACCAGCCCACCCATCGCCGGTTCGAGAAATACGCCGCCATGGGCATCCGCACGGTGATCAACCTGCGCGGCGAGGACAAGCACGCCCATTACCTCTTCGAGAAGGAGAGCGTCGAGGCGCTGGGCATGACGCTCGTCAATGCCAAGCTCTGGGCCCGCGAGGCGGCGCCGCGCTCGCGCATCCTGGCGGTGATCGACGCGCTGCGCGCGGCCGAGAAGCCGATGATGTTTCATTGCAAGTCCGGCGCCGACCGCGCGGGCTTCGTGGCCGCGACCTACCTGCTGGTCTTCGAGAATGCCCCGGTGTCCGAGGCGAAGGCGCAGCTGGGGCTGAAGTATATCCATCTCGATTTCACCAAGACGGGCGTGCAGGATTATGTACTTCGGCTCTACGAGGCCCGGCTTTTGCTGGGCGAGATCGGGTTCGAGGACTGGATCCGGAACGAGTACCGCGCCAAGCCGATTCAGGCGGCATGGGACGCGCGCCGGCCCGAGATTGAGGTGGCGCGAGACCTTATGGCAGGGAGCCAGGAATGAGCGAACGGCCAAGGCTCTTTGCCTGGCTCTGGCGTGGCTACCTGCGGCGCTATGCCGGACTGATGGTGCTGGCCATGGTCTTCATGGCCATAGAGGGCGCGATGTTCGGTGGTCTCAGCTACATGATGAAGCCCATGTTCGACCAGGTCTTCGTCGGCGGTGATCGCGATGCGCTGGTCTGGGTCGGGCTGGTGGTGCTGGGTATCTTCGTGACCCGGGCCGTGGCCAGCGTGGTGCAAAAGGTCCTGCTGACGCGCGTGTCGCAGATGTCCATGGGTGATATCCGCCTCGACCTGCTGACGCATCTGATGTCGCTCGACCAGGAGTTTCACCAGCAGCACGGGCCTGGCTATCTGATCCAGCGTGTCGAGGGTGACGTGAACGCCATCGCGAAAGTCTGGAATACGTTGATCACGGGGGCAGGGCGTGACGTGGTGGCTCTCGTCTCACTGTTCGGCGTTGCGCTGTCCATAGACTGGCGCTGGACGCTGGTGGCGCTGGTGGGCGCGCCGCTGCTTGTCGGCCCGTCAGTCCTGTTGCAACGGTTCGTGCGCGGCAACGCGCGCGAAGTGCGCGATATCGCGGCGCGCCTGTCTACCCGGCTGAACGAGGTTTTTCATGGCATTGTCCCGGTCAAGCTGAACGGTCTGGAACGCTACCAGGCCGAGAAATACCGTGCCTTGACCCGTGCCCGGATTCGCGCCGAAACGCGTTCCGCAGCCGGACAGGCCTCCTTGCCGGGACTGATTGACCTGATGTCCGGGATCGGCTTCGTGGGCGTATTGTATTACGGCGGCTCCGAGATTTTGTCAGGCCAGAAGACAGTTGGCGATTTCATGGCCTTCTTCACCGCCATCGGCCTTGCCTTTGAACCCCTCCGTCGCCTGGGCGCCGTCAGCGGGGTCTGGCAGGTGGCCGCGGCGAGTATCGAGCGGATCAAGGAATTGCTCGAGACCGTGCCGCGTCTGCGCGATCCGGCCACCCCCCTTGCCGTTCCGGACCACGTTCCCGATGTCAGATTAGAAGATGTACGCCTTTGCTTCGGCGGAACGGAAGTATTGCGTGGCCTGAGCTTCACGGCCGCAGCGGGCAAGACGACCGCCCTTGTCGGCGCCTCAGGTGCCGGGAAATCTACGGTGTTCAATCTGTTGACCCGACTGGTCGATCCGCAGATGGGGCGTGTCATGATCGGGGATGTTCTGGTCGAAGAGCTTCGGCTTACCGATCTACGCGGACTGATCTCGGTGGTCAGTCAGGAAAGCCTGTTGTTCGATGAAAGCCTGCGCGAAAATATCGTCCTCGACCAGGTCATCGATAGTGCCGCCTTGGACTCGGCGATGAACGCCGCCCATGTGACGGATTTTCTTCCCCGTCTGGAGCATGGGCTCGACTCGCCAGCCGGTCCACGTGGCTCCAACCTCTCCGGTGGCCAGCGGCAGCGCGTCGCCATCGCGCGGGCGCTGCTGCGCGACACGCCGGTGCTGCTGCTGGACGAGGCGACAAGCGCGCTGGATGCCCAGTCCGAGGCGGTGGTGCAGGAGGCGCTGGAGCGGCTGGCACAGGGGCGGACCACGCTGGTGATCGCGCATCGGCTCTCGACCGTGCGCAATGCCGATCACATCGTCGTCATGGATCACGGACGGGTGGTGGACGAGGGCACGCATGAGCAGCTGATCGCGCGCCCGGGCCCCTATGCCGAGCTCTACCGGCTGCAATTCGACACCGCGCAGGGCGGTGGCGACGGCCCCGGCGCTTGACCCCGGCCGCGCCAGAGGCCAGTTTCCGCGCGAGCAGCAAGCCAGAGGCAGATATGGCCCGCACACCGCCCCCCTTCGCCCCGTTCGAGTGGATGATCGCCTGGCGCTACCTGCGGGCCAAGCGGGCCGAGGGCGGCGTGTCGGTGATGACCTGGATCAGCCTCGTGGGCATCACGCTGGCGGTCTTCGCCCTGATCGCCACGCTGGCCGTGCGCTCGGGCTTCCGGGCCGAGTTTGTCGACACGATCCTCGGCGCCAATGCCCATGTCACGGTCTACCACGCGCAGCGCATCGACGCGGCGGGCCGGCCCACCCGGACGCTGCCCGACTATGATGCCATGGCCGAGCGGGTGCGCGACGTGCCGGGCGTGACCCGCGTCGCGCCGCTGGTCAAGGGCCAGGTCATGGCCACGGTCAGCGGCAACAATGCGGGGGTGGAGGTGTTCGGCATCTCGGGGGCGGATCTGGCGCAGATCCCGCGCATCGCCGATCCAGAGACCGGGCGCGGGGATCTCGACCGGTTCGGCGAGGGCATCGCCATCGGCTCGGGCGTGGCGCAGATCCTGGGCGTCGGGCTGGGGGACAACGTCAAGCTGATCTCGCCCGACGGGGTGCGGACGGCTTTCGGGGTCAGTCCGCGGGTCAAGAGCTACGAGGTGACCCATATCTTCACCGCCGGGCGCTACGATATCGACCGCACGCGCGTCTACATGCCCTTCGAAGAGGCGCAGCTCTATTTCAACCGCGATGGCGTGGCGGACGAGTTGGAAGTGACCGTGGACGACCCCGAGGCGGTGGAGGACTACACGCTGCCCATCGCGCGGGCGGCCGGGCCGGGCGCACTGATCTGGACCTGGCAGGATGCCAGCGGCGGCTTCCTGCGGGCGCTCGAGATCGAGGACAACGTGATGTTCGTCATCCTGTCGGTGCTGGTGCTGATCGCGGCCATGAACATCACCTCGGGCCTGATCATGCTGGTCAAGAACAAGGGCCGCGATATCGGCATCCTGCGCACGATGGGACTGACCGAGGGCGCCGTGCTGCGCGTCTTCTTCATCTGCGGCGCCTTCACGGGGCTGATCGGCACGGTGCTGGGCGTTGTGCTGGGCTGCCTGTTTGCGATCTATATCGACCCGATCTTCGCCATGGTGAACTACCTCTCGGGCGGCGGGGTCTGGGATCCGTCGATCCGCGGAATCTATGCGTTGCCGGCCAAGCTGCAATTCGGCGATGTCCTGTCCGCCGTGGCGCTGTCGCTGGGGTTGAGCTTCATCGTGACCATTTTTCCGGCGCGACGCGCAGCACGGCTGAACCCGGTGGAGGCCCTGCGCTATGAGTGACACCTGGCGAGCAAGAATTTTCGAAAATTCTTGGAAAAATCCATTCATGGATTTTGCAAATTTCATCGATGAAATTTCTGCGCCTGGCGGGGAGGGGATCGCGTGACGGACCCCGTGTTGCGCCTTGCGGCGATCGAGAAGACCTACAAGAAGGGCAAGCCGGGCGAGGTCCGGGTCCTGCGGGGCGCAGCCCTGTCGATCGATCCCGGAGAAGTGGTGGCGCTTGTCGCCCCGTCCGGCGCCGGGAAATCCACGCTGCTGCACATTGCCGGTTTGCTGGACACGCCCGATGGCGGCACGGTCGAGATCGGCGGCGCGCGGATGGACACGCTCTCGGACCGCCGGCGCACGGCGATGCGGCGCTCTGCCCTCGGGTTCGTCTACCAGTTCCACCACCTGCTGCCGGAGTTCACTGCCGAGGAGAATATCGCGCTGCCGCAACTGGCGAATGGGGCCGCGCGCGCTGCGGCGCGAGAGCGGGCGCGCGCGTTGCTCGACAGCGTGGGCATCGCGGACCGGGCGGGGCATCGGCCGGCCGCCCTGTCCGGCGGCGAACAGCAGCGCGTCGCTTTCTGCCGTGCCATGGCCAATGCGCCGCGGCTCTTGCTGGCCGACGAGCCGACCGGCAACCTGGACCCGGCCACCTCGGACCGCGTTTTCGCGGCGCTGATGCAGGTGGTGCGGGACACCGGTCTTTCGGCCCTGATCGCCACGCATAATCTCGAGCTCGCCGCGCGCATGGATCGGGTGGTACAGCTCGAAGACGGGCTGTTACGCGAAGGCGCGCGCGAACAGGCGTGAGCGCTGCGTCGCCCGCGCCAAGCGTGGAGCGAGAGCAAGAGGAGCCATGCCGACGCTTGCCCATTGCGAGGTCAGGCTGGCCGCCCGGCTGGTCAGGAATTGCGGCTTCAATTATGGAAGCCTTGGCCCGATGGTCGAGATCCTCGCCGCCACGCTGGGCGGCGCCGCGCCCAGCCGCGCGGTGCCGCCCCTGAAGGCGCAGGACGACGCGCCGCATGATCTGGGCCAGTATTTCCTGCTGATCCACCCGGCCGAGCGGGGCTTCTTCGACGGGCTGGCAGGGCTGGCCGAGGCCGTCGCGCAGGATCCGGGCTGCCGCATGGCGGGACAGGGCAAGACGCGCTGGCCGGCGAGGGGTGATCACGCTTTCTGCGTGATCCAGACCCCCAAAGCCATGACCGCGATCCCTAGCGCGCGTGTCGCACTCAGCGGGCTGATCCGTGCCCCGAACAGGCCGAAATGGTCGATCGCGGCGGCGCTGACCAACTGGCCGAGCAGCACGAAGAAGACCGCGTTCCCGATCCCGAACTGCGGCGCGATATAGGTGATCGACAGCACGTAGAAGGCCACCAGCCCCCCGGCGAGGAAGAGGTGGCGCGGCGCGGTGCCGGCCGCGGCCAGGCTGGGCAGGCCCAGCAGCGCCCAGGCCAGCAGCGTGGACAGAAGGGCGACCGAGAACAGGATGACACCCGCGGCCACGGGGGCGCCCAGCCGCACTCCAAGTGCGGCGTTCAGCGCGGCCAGGACCGGGATGCCGATCCCGGCGGCAAGCATGATCAGGGCGTATTGGGTCATCGGGTCCCTCATGGCCGCATGAAGGTGGCGCTGGCGGCGGCGACCGGTTTGTCGCCGGGCAGGTCGGTCAGCCGGGCCTCGGCGAAGACAAGGCGCCGCCCGGCGCGGATCACCTGCGCAGTGCAGCGCACACTTGTGCCCCGGGCGGCCGACAGGAACCGTGTCTCGAGAGTGGTGGTGGCCACGGGCGAGAAGTCCCCCGCCTGTCCGGCGCAGGCCAGCACCATGGTCGTATCGGCCAGCGTGGCCAGCGCCTGGCCGCAGACGATGCCGCCCACGCGTGCGATCTCGTCGGTCACGGGGATCTCGAGGATCGTGGCCTCGGCGTCGATCCGGGTCACCTCGGGGCGCAGGGCTCGGACCCACGGGGCGAAATTCTCTTCCAACAGGCGCTGTGCGGTGGCAGGATCAATCATTATGGCCTCTCGTTGCATCGGGGCGAGAATGGCGGGCAACCGGGGCGCTGTCACGCCCCCGGATATGCGAAATGCGCCCTAGCCCTTCCGGCAAGGGCGCCAGTGGCAGAACGGCCGCACGGGGCAGCGCGGCTGCGGGGACAGGAGCAGAGAGATGAAACGATGGACACTCGGCGCGGCCCTGACCCTGTCGGCCTGCGGCTTCTTTGCGCAGCAGGAGGAACCGGTGCCGGCGGCGGTGCCCTTTGCCGCCGATCCCGGCGCGGGGGCCGAGATCTATGCCGGGCATTGTGTCATGTGCCACGGGCCGGGCGGGCAGGGGGACGGGCGGCTGGCCCCGGATCTTCCGGTTGCGCCGTCGGACCTGACCACGCTCAGCGCGCGGCATGGCGGGCTGTTCCCGACCGAGGCCGTGCTGACCGAGATCCACGGCTACCCGGGCAAGTTCCACCGCGGCGCGATGCCGGAGTTCGGCCCATTGCTGGGCGGCGAGCTGGTCGAATGGCGCGCGCCGGATGGCCGCGTGGTGATGACGCCGCGCCCGTTGCTGGAGCTGATGCGGCATGTCGAAGGCCTGCAGGGTTAGCCCTTGCACCGGGGCGCCGCGCGGGCGAACAAGGCGGCACAAGACGCAGGAGAGGCACATGCGCGCAGCAATCATACTGGCCGGGCTGGCCGTTCTGGCCGGCTGTACCGAAACCGCAGAAATGCCGGGACCGCAGGATGGGCGGGCGCTGTTCATGGAGAATTGCGCTGTCTGTCACGGCGAGGATGGCAAGGGGGGCGGGCCTATGGCGCGCGCCATGTCCCAGCCGCCCAAGGACCTGACGCTGATCCGCGCGCGCAACGGTGACAGCTTTCCGCGGGCGCGGGTGATGTCGATCATCGACGGCTACGCGCGCTCGGACTTGGCGGGGCCGTCGATGCCAGAATTCGGCGCGCTGCTGGAGGGCGACCTCGTGCCCTTCGACAGCGGCGACGGGATCCAGACGCCGACTCCGCGCAAGCTGGTCGCGCTGCTGGAATATCTCGAGACGATCCAGCAGACGCGCTGAGCGGGCCACGGGGGGCAAGCCGCTTCGAAGCGGCTTGGTCCAAGCGGTTTGCAAACCGCTTGTCGAACGCGGCGCGCGCCGCGTTGCGCAAGGCCCTTCGAAGGGCCTTGCCGCCCGGACCGGCCCGCGCGCTCAGGCCGCGACGGTCTTGCGCACCATGTCCCAGTAGAGGCCCGCCACCGCGTCGGCCGACAGGCGTCCCGCCGGGCGGTACCAGGTCGTGACCCCGGTCAGCATCGCGATCACGGCCAGCGTCGCGATCTTGGTGTCGGGCACGTCGAAGACCCCCTCGTCGCGCCCGGCGGCCAGGATCGCCTCGAGCCGGTCCTCGTAGCGCCGGCGCAGCGCCTCGACTTGCGCGAAATGGTCGGGCTCGAGATTTCGCAGCTCCATGTAGGCGATGAACACCTCGTCGGGCCGGTCCAGGTGATAGGCGATGTGGAAGCGCACGAAGGCCTCGAGCCGCGCCTCGGCCGGGCCCGTCCCCTCGGCCCGGGCCGAGCGGGCCAGCAGATCCTCCAGATGGCCGGTCATCAGCGACAGGAGCAGCGCCTGCTTGTCGGGCGTGTAATTGTAGAGCGCCCCCGCCTGCAGCCCGACCTCGGACGCGATCTGGCGCATCGAGACGGCCGCATAGCCGTGCCGGGCGAAGAGCCGCAGCGCCGCCTGCCGGATCCTTGGCCCGGTCACGTGGGAATGGCTGCCTTGGGTTCGTGCCATGGCGCCAGATTAACTGAACAACCGTTCAGATCAACCCGCAGGCTTGTCTGGTCGCGGCTTCTGCGGCAAGACGGTGGCATGATGCGCCCCGTGCTGATCCCGCTGGCCCTGGCCGGCCTCGTCTCCGCCTGCACCCAGTTCCCCGAGCTGGACGCGGCGACTTCGTCCGCCGTGGCCGAGGCGCCCTATCCGCAGCTGGTGCCGCTGGAGGGGCTGCTGGCGGGGAGTGAGCCGCGCGCCACGCCCGAGATCCGCGCCCAAGTGCAGGGACGCGTGGGCCAACTGCGCGCCCGGGCCGACGGGCTGCGCGCGGCGCGGGTGGCGCCGCAGTCTGGGATCGCCGCGCGGCTGGCCCGGCTGCGCCAGAAAGCGGCCGCGCTGCGGGCGCAATAGCGCGCCGGGGCCTCGGGCCGCGCCGCGGCAGTTGCACCCGGGGCCGGATATGGATAACCGACGGCGCAACGCTGCCCACCCGAAAAGGAGCCCTCCCATGTCCGACCCCCTGCGTCTCGGTATTGCCGGTCTTGGGACCGTCGGCGCCGGCGTCGTCAAGATCGTCCGCCAGAAATCGGCGCTGCTGGCCGAGCGGGCCGGGCGCGAGATCACCATCTCGGCCGTCGCGGCGCGCCATCGCGACAAGGATCGCGGCGTGCCGCTGAGCGCCTATGCCTGGGAGGACGACCCCGTCACGCTGGCCACCCGCGACGACGTGGATGTCTTCGTCGAGCTGATGGGCGGCAGCGACGGGCCGGCCAAGGCCGCGACCGAGGCGGCGCTGAAGGCGGGCAAGGACGTGATCACCGCCAACAAGGCGCTTTTGGCCCATCACGGGCAGGCGCTGGCCGAACTGGCCGAGGCCAATGGCGCGGTGCTGCGCTTCGAGGCGGCGGTGGCCGGCGGCATCCCGGTCATCAAGGCCCTGACCGAGGGGCTGGCCGGCAACGAGATCACCCGCGTCATGGGCGTGATGAACGGCACCTGCAACTACATCCTGACGCGGATGGAGGATGGCGGGCTGACCTACGAGGAGGCCTTTGCCGAGGCCGACGCGCTGGGCTTTCTCGAGGCCGATCCCGAGCTGGACGTGGGCGGCATCGATGCCGGGCACAAGCTGTCGCTGCTGGCCGCGATCGCCTATGGCACGCAGGTCAATTTTGCCGGGGTCGAGCTGGAAGGCATCGGCAATGTCACCATCGACGACATCCGGCAGGCCGCCGACATGGGCTTCAAGATCAAGCTCCTGGGCGTCACGCGGATGACGGGCCGCGGGCTGGAGCAGTCCATGGCACCCTGCCTTGTGCCCGCCGGCTCGCCGCTGGGCCAGCTGCAGGGCGGCACCAACATGGTGGTGCTTGAGGGAGACCAGGTGGGCCAGATCGTCATGCGCGGCGCCGGCGCGGGCGAGGGGCCCACGGCCAGCGCGGTGATGGGCGACGTGATGGACGTGGCGCGCGGCCTGCGCGCCTCGACCTTCGGCCAGCCGGCCTCGGCGCTGCGGGCCACCAACACCGCACAGGCGACGCTGCCCGCACCGTTCTACCTGCGGCTGGGGCTGGTGGACAAGCCGGGCGCGCTGGCCAAGGTGGCCACCGCCCTGGGCGAGGCCGGCGTCTCGATCAACCGGATGCGGCAATACGATCACACCGCGGCCACCGCGCCGGTGCTGATCGTCACCCACAAGACGACCCGCGCGGCGCTGGACAAGGCCTTGTCGGCCATGCAGGAAACCGGCGTCGTCGCCGTGCGCCCGGTGGCGCTTCGCATCGAGGAGGTCTGACCCCGGGGCCGATCGCGCGACCCGGTCGCGCCATCGGCCTTGCCGCCGGCCTGCCGCTTGGGCTAGATCGGCGCGACCGTCCCCCGCATTCAAGGAAGACCCCATGTCGACGCCCAAGGATTTCAATGACCGCATGCTTTCGCTGGGCCTCGCCCGCGTCGCCGAACAGGCCGCCATCGCCAGCGCCGACTGGATCGGCCGCGGCGACGAGAAGGCCGCCGACCAGGCCGCGGTCAACGCCATGCGCGAGCAGCTGAACAAGCTCGAGATCTCGGGCGTCGTGGTGATCGGCGAGGGCGAGCGGGATGAGGCGCCGATGCTCTATATCGGCGAGGAAGTGGGCGCCGGCGGCCCGGGGGTGGACATCGCGCTGGACCCGCTCGAAGGCACCACGCTGACCGCCAAGGACATGCCCAACGCGCTGACCGTGATCGCCATGGGCCCGCGCGGCTCGATGCTGCACGCGCCCGATGTCTACATGGACAAGCTGGCGATCGGCCCGGGCTACCCCGAGGGCGTGGTGACGCTGGACATGTCCCCGGCCGAGCGGGTCGCGGCACTGGCCAAGGCCAAGGGCTGCGAGCCGCGCGACATCACCTGCTGCATCCTCGAGCGGCCGCGCCATGCCGACATGATCGCCGAGGTCCGCTCCACCGGGGCGGGCATCCGGCTGATCACCGATGGCGACGTGGCTGGCGTGATGCATTGCGCCGAGCCGCAGGTGACCGGCATCGACATGTACATGGGCTCGGGCGGGGCGCCCGAGGGTGTGCTGGCAGCGGCCGCTCTGAAATGCATGGGCGGCCAGATCTACGGCCGGCTGCTGTTCCGCAACGATGACGAGCGCGGCCGCGCCGACAAGGCGGGGATCACTGATCTCGACAAGATCTATGCCCGCGACGAGATGGTCACCGACCACGTGATCTTTGCCGCCACCGGCGTGACCAACGGCTCGCTCGTGCCGGGGATCAAGCGCGAGATCGGCTGGGTCGAGACCGAGACCGTGCTGATGCGCTCCAAGACCGGGTCGGTGCGGCGCATGCATTACCGCAACCCGTTCGAACGTGCCTCCTGACGGGGCCGGGTTGCGGACCGCAGCCGGATACGCGCGCCACGGGGGCGCAGCCCTGACGTGAGCTATCTCGGCGTCGCGCGCTCCCTGACCGGGCGGCGCTGGGTCGGACCCGGCGCCGAGACCGAACGCCAGGCCGAGGCCATGGTGCAGCGCACCGGTCTCGCACGGCCGCTCTGCGCCGTGCTGGCCCGGCTGGGCGTCCCCCCCGAAGAGACCGAGGGCTTCCTCGAGCCCCGCCTGCGCGACCTGCTGCCCGACCCGCGCGCCCTGCGCGACATGGAGCCGGCCGCGGCGCGGCTGCTGCGGGCCGTGGGGGCGCGCGAACGCATCGCCATCTTTGCCGATTACGACGTGGATGGTGGCGCCTCGGCGGCGTTGCTGCTGGACTGGCTGCGCCGGATGGGGCGCGAGGCGACGCTCTACATCCCCGACCGCATCGACGAGGGCTATGGCCCCAACGTGCCGGCCATGCGCGACCTGGCCGCGCGGCACGACCTGATCATCTGCGTCGATTGCGGCACGCTCTCGCATGAGCCCATCGACGCCGCGCAGGGCGCCGACGTGATCGTGCTGGACCACCACCTCGGCAGCGAGACGCTGCCCGACTGCGTGGCCGTGGTGAACCCCAACCGGCAGGACGAGGACGGCACGCTGGGCCATCTCTGCGCTGCCGCGGTGGTCTTTCTCGTGCTGGTCGAGGCCGGGCGCCAGCTGCGCGAGGCGGGCACGCGCGGCCCCGACCTGATGGCGCTGCTGGATCTCGTGGCGCTGGCCACCGTGGCCGATGTCGCACCGCTGAAGGGCGTGAACCGCGCGCTGGTGCGGCAGGGGCTGAAGGTGATGGCCGGCCGCGCCCGGCCGGGCCTTGTGGCGCTGGCCGACGTGGCGCGGCTCGACACCGCGCCGTCCTCCTACCACCTGGGCTATGTGCTGGGCCCGCGCGTGAATGCCGGCGGCCGCATCGGGCAGGCCGATCTGGGTGCGCGGCTATTGGCCTGTACAAGCCCGCACGAGGCCGATGCCATGGCGCAGCGCCTTGATCAGCTGAACACCGAGCGGCGCGAGATCGAGACCGCGGTGCGCGAGGCCGCGCTGGCGCAGGCCGAGACACGCGGGCTGAACGCGCCGCTGGTCTGGGCCGCGGGCGAGGGCTGGCACCCGGGGGTCGTCGGCATCGTGGCCTCGCGCCTCAAGGAGATGACCAACCGCCCGGCTATCGTGATCGGGCTGGACGGGGCCGAGGGCAAGGGCTCGGGCCGCTCCATCGCCGGGGTCGATCTGGGCGCCAGCATCCAGAAACTGGCTTTCGAGGGATTGCTGCTGAAGGGTGGTGGCCACCGCATGGCGGCCGGGCTGACCGTGGCGCGCGACGCGCTGGAGCCCGCCATGGAACGCCTCGCCGCGCTGCTCGAAAAACAGGGCGCGGGGCAGGGCGGGGCGGCCGACCTGCGGCTGGACGGCATGCTGATGCCCGGCGCCGCCACGGCCGAGCTGATCGACCAGCTGGAGCGCGCGGGCCCGTATGGGCAGGGTGCGCCGGGTCCACGTTTTGTGCTGCCCGACATGCGCATCGCCTATGCGCGGCAGGTCGGCTCGGGCCACCTGAAGATCGCCTGCGATGACGGGCTGGGCGCCCGGCTGGACGGGATCAGCTTCGGCGCCTTCGACACCCCGCTGGGACAGGCGCTGGCCGAACATGGCGGCGCGCGATTCCACCTGGCCGGACGGCTCGAGATCAATGAATGGGGCGGCCGCCGCGCCCCCCAGCTCCGCCTCGACGACGCCGCCCCGGCCGGGTGAGGGCAGTTCCGCTAACCCGCTGATCTCAATGCGCGATCCGTGCAGGCGGGGCGGTCTGGAGCCCCGTTGGAAAAAATCCCGACCCGCAGGAAAAAACCTCGATTTTCCGCTTGCAAGGCCCGCGCGGATTCCATAAACACCCGCTCACAGAGCAGCTGGCCCGTTCGTCTATCGGTTAGGACGCCAGGTTTTCAACCTGGAAAGAGGGGTTCGATTCCCCTACGGGCTGCCACTTTCCTCTGAATGTTCTTCAAGATCAGCCAGCGATACTGACAGTCCTATTTCTTTGTGTAGGGTGCACAGATCCTCTGTGGTTCGACACCGCTTTGGCGCCATGCTGCCGCCCTTTGGCTTCGGATTGAATCCCACGTTAGAGGGTTTTCCCTGACAACAGATACGGTCCATGTCGCGGCTCTTCATGCTACCGGTCGCGTCAATCGGTGTGTTGGGTACAAGGCTCTCACTGCCTCGCACGTGGTCGACGGTTTTCCAACTTGGAAGAAACGTCGAATGCCTCGCCAACCAGGCAAAGCCATACCAAATGGGACCTGCACCCGGCCAGCGCAACGTCCGCCAGCCCCGAAACCGCCTCACCGCTCCGGCGGTGCGTGGTCGGCGAGGCATTCGGTGTGGTCGCGCAGGACTTCGAGGATGCGGCAGTCGGCGACGCGGTCGGTGCGGCATTCGGAGATCATGCGTCGCAGCTCGCGGCGCAGCGACTCGAGCCGTGCGATGCGGGCCTCCACCTCCTTCAGCTGGCGCTGCGCCACCGCGTCGACCTGCGCGCAGGAGCGCTCGGGGCTGTCGGACAGCTCCAGCAGTTCGCGGATCGCCTCGAGCGAGAAGCCCAGCTCGCGCGAGTGGCGGATGAAGGCCAAGCGGTCCTGCGCGGCCGTGTCGTAGCGCCGCTGCCCGCCCTCGGTCCGCTCGGGCGGGGACATCAGGCCGATCTGCTCGTAGTAGCGGATCGTCTGCACCTTGGTGCCGGTGCGCCTGCCGAGGGCGCCGATGGTCAGCATGTCGTCTCTCTCCAGATCGCGAGGCGCCCTTTGCAGCGGATCCCGTGCCGGCGGGGCTTGAACCTACAGTCGCTGTAGCTCCTATATCTGTCGCCTGGCCGGGAATCGCAATGGAGAGTGACATGGCGGCACAAGGCACAGCGAAGCGGAACTGGCGCGTCACGGGCATGGATTGCGGCGCTTGCGCGGCCAAGGTGCGGGGCGCGGTCGCCCGGCTGCCCGGCGTCTCCGATGTGGACGTCGCCTTCATGGCCGAGCGTCTGCGCCTGACGCTGGACGAGGCGCAGACCTCGCCCGCGCAGGTCGAGGCGGCGGTGCGGAGCGTGGGCTTCGGCATCGCGCCCAAGGGCGCCCGGCCCGAGCGGCCACCCGGCGGGTTCGTCCTGCCCGATGACGCGCTTGACCCCGAACCGGAGGTGCCCGAGCCGCCCCAGGCCGCACCCCGCTGGCATGACACGCCGAAGGGCCGGCTTGTGCTGGGCACCGGTCTGCTGCTGGCGGCGGCCTGGGGGGCAGACCTGGTGCTGCCGGGCGGGCTTGCGCATTGGGCCTTTGTGCTGGCCACGCTGATCGGGCTGGCGCCGGTGGCGCGGCGGGCGCTGGCCATGGCGCGGGCGCGCATGCCCTTCACGATCGAGATGCTGATGACCATTGCGGCCAGCGGGGCGCTGGTGATCGGCGCGCCGGAAGAGGCGGCGCTGGTCGTCTTCCTCTTTGCCGTGGGCGAGCTGCTGGAGGGGATCTCGGCCGGCAAGGCGCGCGACGGCATCCGCGCGCTGTCCCGCCTCGTGCCCCGCACCGCGCGGCTGGAACAGGGCGGGGCCACGCGCGAAGTGCCGGCCGACAGGCTGCAGGTGGGGCAGGTCGTGCAGGTCCGCCCCGGTGACCGCGTGCCCTGTGACGGGCAGGTGATCGAGGGCCGCTCGGGCGTCGATGAAAGCCCGGTGACGGGCGAGAGCGTGCAGAGCTTCAAGGGGCCGGGCGCCGAGGTCTTTGCCGGGTCGATCAATGCCGAGGCGCTGCTGCGCGTGCGCGTCACCCGGCCGGCGGCGGACAACACGATCGCGCGCATCGTGCGGCTGGTCGAAGAGGCCGAAAGCGCGCGCGCCCCGACCGAGCGGTTCATCGACCGGTTCAGCCGGATCTACATGCCCGCCGTGGTGGGGGCGGCGCTGCTGGTGGCGGTGGTGCCGCCACTGGCCTTCGGGCTGGACTGGGGCGAATGGATCTACCGCGCGCTGGCGCTGCTGCTGATCGGCTGCCCCTGCGCGCTGGTGATCTCGGTGCCGGCCGCGATCACCGCCGCCCTGTCGACCGGGGCGCGCCACGGGTTGCTGATGAAGGGCGGCGCAGTGATCGAGGCGGCTGCGCGGACGACCCATGTCGCCTTCGACAAGACCGGAACGCTGACCCTCGGGCGCCCGCGCGTGACCGACCTGCACGTGCAGCGCTGCACCGAGGCGGCACTGCTGGCAATTGCGGCCGGGGTGGAGAGCGGGGCGAGCCACCCGCTGGCCCGCGCGATCTGTGCCGAGGCGGACCGGCGCGGTATCGCAGCGGCGCCGGCCAGTGGCGCGCGGGCCCTTCCGGGGCTGGGGGCCGAGGCGGAGATCGACGGGGTGACGATCCGCATCGGCGCGCCGCGCCTGGCGGAGGGGCGTGGCCCAGTCGATCCGGCGTTTCAGGCCCGTGTCGCCGCGCTGGAGGCCGAGGGCAAGACCGTGGTCATCCTGCAGCGCGCGGGCAGGGCAGAGGGGCTGATCGCGTTGCGTGACGAGCCGCGCGCGGATGCGGCCGAGGGCGTGGCGCAGCTGCGTGCGATGGGGCTCGCGCCGGTCATGCTGACGGGCGACAACCCGCGCACCGCTGCCGCTATCGCGGAGGGGCTGGGGATCGCGCATCGCGCGCAGCTGATGCCCGAAGACAAGGTTGCCGCGATCCGCAACTTGTCGGCAGGGGCACGGGTGATGATGATCGGCGACGGGATCAACGACGCGCCCGCGCTGGCCGCCGCGCATGTGGGCGTTGCCATGGGCTCGGGCACGGATGTCGCGCTCGAGACCGCGGATGCGGCGATCCTGCGCGACCGCGTGACCGACGTGGCGGGCCAGATCCGGCTGGCACGTGCGACCATGGCCAATATCCGCCAGAACATCGCCATCGCGCTGGGGCTCAAGGCGGTCTTTCTCGTCACCACGCTGTTCGGTATCACGGGATTGTGGATCGCGATCCTCGCCGATACCGGCGCCACCGTGCTGGTCACGCTGAACGCGCTGCGCCTGCTGGTCTTCCGTCCGGAGGGACCGGGGAAGGCAGCGCGCCAGGCACCGCAACCGGCCGGACGCGCAACACCATCCGTTTCGACCTGAAAGGAGCGACCATGACCCTGACACGCCGCAAATTGCTGGCCTGCGCCGCGGGCTTTGCCGCCACCATGCCCGCCGCCATGCCCGCCGTCGTGCAGGCCCGAACCGGTCCCGCGGTCCACGTGCTGAAGGATCCGGATTGCGGCTGCTGTGCCGCCTGGATCGATATCCTGCGCCGTGACGGCTTTGCCGTGACCAGCGCGCCCAGCTCACCCGCGCGCCTGATGCGCCACAAGCGGGCAAGCGGCATCCCGGCGAACATGGTCTCGTGCCATACCGGGCAGGTCGCGGGCTACATGATCGAGGGCCACGTGCCGGCCGCCGACATCCGGCGCCTGCTGGCCGAGCGGCCCGACGCGGTGGGCCTTGCCGTGCCCGGCATGCCCTATGGCTCGCCCGGCATGGGCCCCGAGACCGCGCGCGAGGCCTATGACGTCTTCCTGATCCGAAGGGATGGCCGCGCGGAGGTCTTCAACCGCTACCCGGCCGCCTGAGCCAGGCCGGTCTCAGGGCGCCTTCTCGGCCACCAGGCTGTCGCCCGTGCCGTCGAACAGGTCGTCGGGCGCGATGCCGCGTTTCTCGGCGCTGGCCCGCACCGCCTTCTGCAGCGCCTTGCTGCGGTTGAGCAGGCGGCGGAAGCGTGCCTCGTCCAGCACCAAGAGCGTCGAGGGGGCGATGGCGCGGACCTCGACCCGGCGGGGGCGGCGCATCAGCACCGCCATCTGGCCGAACATCTCGCCCCGGCCCATGCGCCAGGTCTGGCCGGCGGTCTCGAGTTCCACCGCGCCCGAGGCGATGAAGAACACGCTGCGCACCGGGCTGTCCTTCTGCAGGATCACGTCGCCCGCGTTGACATAGCGGGTGTCGAGCGCCCGGCCCAGCCGCCGGATCCGCGCCGCGTCGAGATCGGCAAAGAGCGGGAACTGCCGCACCAGCTCGGCCCGCTGCAGCGCGATGTCGAGGCGGGGGCGGTCCTCGGCCGCCGCCCGGCGCGCGGTCAGGTCCTGCATCAGCGCGGTATAGACCTCGGCGCCGATCAGCCCGTCCTCGCGCATCATGTTGTATTCGCGCTCTTCCAGCCGCAGCGCGGTGCGCCGGATGAAGCGGCGCTCGAGCTCCTCGGCATAGCCGGGATATTGCAGCCGCAACCCTTTCAGCGCGGTCTCGACCGCTTCCAGCCGCCGCGCCAGCAATTCGTGCAGCAGCTCGGCCACGCGGCGGCCGTGGATGCGCCGGATGCGCCCGTCGATGAAGGTGCCGAGATCGCGCAGGATCAGCCGCTGCGACAGCAGCAGCTCGAACCGGTCGGCGGTGAGCCGCGCCAGCGGGTGCGGAATGCCCAGCCGGCTGTTGAGCAGCACCGCCGCCCGGAACACGCGCCCGTAGGCGACGCTGCGCCGGGCCGCGCGCTGGTAGCCGCTGCGCCCCTGGCTGCGGGTGCCCTCGATCAGCCGGTCGGCATCCGACAGCACCTGTTCGGCCATGCGCGCCGAGATCGTCCTTTCGCGCACGCGGGCGAGGATCGCGTCGCGCTCGTGCCCCGCCAGCGCGATCAGGCCCAGCGTGACCCGGTCGCGGTCGAGGATGTCCTCGCTCTCCTCGGCCGATTTCACCGCCGCCTCCAGCCGCTCGCCGAAGCGCTTGGCCTCGGAGCGCACGGTGTCGCGGTTGAGCTCGTAATTCTCGGTGGTGCGGGCCACGTCCTCGCGCACGGTCTGCAGGGCGACGGCGACCACCTGCCGCGACAGCGCCTCGTCGAGGGGCGACAGCCGGTCCAGCCCCAGCCGGGTGATCACCCAGCGCAGCGTGCTGCCCTGCACGATCAGAGTGAAGAGGGTGAAGCCGGTGGCCAAGATGCCCACCACGCGCTGCACGTCATCGGGCACCCGGAAGCTCTCGGTCACGGCCAGCGCCAGCGCCAGCGTGACCGCGCCGCGCAGACCGCCCCAGACGATGGCCACGCGGTAGGGCCGCTCGACCGCGGGCGACAGCTTCAGCCGTGTCAGCAGAGGCAGCAGCCCGAACAGGATCACCGCCCGGGCCGAGATCGCGGCAAGGATCACCACGCCCACCAGCAGGAAATCCTCCAGCCGCACCGATTCCAGCAGCCGCGGGATCAGCAGCGCGGCCAGGATGAAGATCAGCGCCCCGGCCCAATGCGCCAGCACCTCCCAGAGTTCGCGCAGGTTGGTCCAGGCCTGCGGCGGCAGCCGGCCCGGCCCGGTCAGGTTCAGCGTCAGCCCCGCCGCCACAACCGCGATCACGCCCGAGGCGCCGATGCTCTGCTCGGCCCCGATATAGGCCAGGTAGGGCAGCGCGACCGAGATCGAGATCTGCGCCAGCTCGTGCCGGTTGAACAGCGCCATCAGCCGCACCGCCAGCCGCGCCGCCAGCCAGCCCACCAGCGCGCCGCCCGCGATCAGCACTGGGAAGCGGGCCAGCGCCTCGCCCAGGTCGGGATCGGGCACGCCCAGCATCACGAAGCCCATGAAGAGGCCGAACAGCGCGATGGCGGCAGCGTCGTTCAGCAGGCTCTCGCCTTCGATGATCCGGGCCAGCCGGCGCGGCGCGGCGAGCGAGCGGAAGATCGTGACGACAGCCGACGGGTCCGTGGTCGACACGATCGCGCCGACCAGCAGGCAGGCGGTCAGCGGCAGGGCGCTGGTCCAGGACAGCGCATAGCCGACGCTGAAGGTCGCCACCACGACGGCCACCACGGCCAGCACGAGGATCGGCACCCAGTCATCCAGCATCCGGCGCAGGTTCATCCCCAGCGTCGCCTGGAAGAGCAGCGTCGGCAGGAAGACATAGAGAAAGACGTTGGACCGGATCGGCAGCCCCAGGATCGCCTCGGCCACCGGGTTCAGCGCGTCCGTCAGCTCGGTGCGCAGGAAGAAGATCGCCCCCGCCCCGATCAGGATGCCGAGCAGGGCGAGGATCACGCTGTAGGGCACGCGCAGCCGCGCCGCCAGCGGCTCGGCCGCGCCGATCACCAGGAAGAGCGACGCGATGACGGTGGTGATGAGAACGATGTCCATTCCGCTGCTTTACCCCGCTTTCCCGCCCGGGGAAATCGGCAGCACCGCGCAAACCCGCCGGATCGACGCCTTTCCGTCCCGCCCGCGCGCGGGGCGGGCAGTTGGCGATGTCGGGCGCTCAGAGCAGGGGCAGCGTGGCCAGGATGGCGGCGCCGCCCAGCAGGCCGTAGAGCAGGCAGGGCAGCACGGTGCGGGTCAGCACCTCGCCCTCGCGCCCGGTCAGCCCGACCGTGGCGCTGCCGGCGATGATGTTGTGCGGCGCGATGATGTTGCCGATGGCCGCGCCGAAGCCCTGCGCCGCCACCAGCGGCGCGGCCGGGTGGCCCAGCCGTGCCGCGGTGTCCAGCTGCAGCTCGGTGAACAGGATGTTGGAGGCCGTGGCCGAGCCGGTGATGAAGGTGCCCAGCACGCCGACGAAGGGGGCCACCAGCGGCCAGGCCGCTCCGATCCCGGCGGCGGCATTGGCCAGCGTGGCGATCATCCCGGCATGCACCATCAGCCGCGACAGCGCCAGCATCACCAGCAGCGCCAGCGCGACCGGCACCAGCCGGGCCAGCGCCGCGCGCAGCGACGCCCCCAGCAGACCGGCCCGCCCGGTCGCAAGCGCGCCGAGGCAGAGCCCGAGGGCCAGCATGGTGCCGGGATGGTAGAGCGGCTGGACCGCGCCGGAAAAGCGCCCCGCCAGCTGCCAGTCCAGCGACAGCCCCGACAGCAGCGCCTGCAGCGGGCCCACCAGCCGCGTCAGCAGGACCAGCGCGAGGATCACCATGTAGGGGGCGAGGTCCCGCAGCAGCGCCCCGGCGTCCAGCTGCCCGCCCCTCTGCCGCGGCAGCAGCGCCACGAAGACCGCCGCGCCGATCAGCGCCCCGGCCAGCGTGGGCAGCTCGGGCCCGATCAGCGCGGCCAGCGCGACCGAGGGCAGGGCGAAACAGGCCGCGGCCAGCGCCGTCCAGCCGATGTCGCGCAGCGAGAGCGGCCCGCTGGCCGCCAGCCGCACCATGATCGTCAGCAGGAGCGGGCCGCAGAGCGCGTGCAGCGCCGCGGTGGCCAGGGCAAGCCCGCGGGGATCGAGGCCGGAAACCTCCAGCTGGGCCAGCGCCGGCGTGCCCACCGCGCCGAAGGAGACGCCCGCGGCATGGCCCAGCAGCGCCAGCACGATGGCGCGCAGCGGCGCGTAGCCCAGCCCCACCAGCAGCGGCGCGGCCAGCGCCACGGGGGTGCCGAACCCGGCCGCACCCTCCATGAACAGGCCGAAGAACCAGGCGATCAGGATCGCCTGCAGGCGCCGGTCATCGGTCAGCGAGGCCAGCGTGTCCTTGATCCGCGCGATCGCGCCGGCGCGTTTCTGGAACTCGTAGATCGCCAGCGCGGGCAGGATGATCCACAGGATCGTCAGGGTGGAATGGCCGGCCTCGGCCGCGACGCCGCCCAGCAGGGCCGGGGCGGTGATGCCCGCTCCGGCAAAGGCCGTCAGCGCCAGTACCAGGGCCAGGACCAGCCCCGCGAGCCCCGCCACCACGGCCGAGCGCCGCATCAGCCCCATCGCCACGAGGATCACCGCAAGCGGCGTGGCGGCCAGAAGCGCCTGCATCGGGCTCAGCCCCCGCGCCCGGGCCGGGCGGGGCCGCAGATCGGTGTTCCTGTCGCGTCGCGCAAAGCCGTCTAATCTCCCGTTCCTGGCCGTATCGGCCCCGATCCTGCCGCCCCGGCGGGGCGCGGTGCAAGCGTTGACCAAGTTGTGACTTTGCATCCCGCAGTGAAATCGTCAACTTTTTGGCAGGGCGGCGGGCGGAGCGCGATGGGCACGGCACTCGAGAGCTACATCTTCTACGAGATCGCGGCGCTGGCTGGTGATGGCCGTGCCCGAGCATGACACCGGGCTGACCCATGACGACCCGCGCCAGGCGCTGCTGCGCGCGGTGCGGGCGCGCGGCTTTGCGGGCCGGATCGCGGTTGCCGCGCATCGCGAGGCCACGGCGGCGGCGCTGCAGGCGGCGCGTGCCGATCTCGTCCTGATGCCCTATCGCGATGCGGCCCGGGCGGCCGCCCGGATGATCTCGGGCGCGGCCGGCGCGCCCGGGCCGCTCCTGCCCGATCCCGACGGCCAGAAGGAGTTGCCGACATGACGGTCCCGCCCCGCAAGATCCTGGTGATGGTCGAGGACGGCCCCGACCCGGTGGCGCTGGACAGCGCGCTGGCGCTGGCCGAGCGGCACGGCGCCGCGCTGGAGCCCGTGACCTGCGTCGAGCCGCCGCCCGACCTGCGCATCCTTGCCCGGCTGGCCGGCGAGGATCCCGAACGCCTGCTGGCCCTGCGGGTCGCGCAGGCGCGCGACAGGCTGCGCGAGCAGCTGGCCGCCCGGATGCCCGAGCCGCCGGCCGAGCCGCGCGTGCTGGTCGGCAAGGCCTATCTCGAGATCATCCGCCACGTGGCGCGCAGCGGCTGCGATTTCGTGGTCAAGACGGCCGAGCCGCTGTCCGGCGTCACCCGCTTCCTGCTGGCCAGCACCGACCAGCACCTGCTGCGCAAGTGCCCCTGCCCGGTCTGGCTGCAGACCGCCGGGGCCCCGCCGCGCCCGCGCCGCATCCTCGCGGCGGTGGATCTCGACCTGTCGGACGCGGCCGAACCCGACACGCTGGCCGATCTGAACCGCCGCGTGGTCGCCACCGCCCGGCAGGTGGCCGCGGCCGACGGGGCCGAGGTCACCGTGCTGCATGCCTGGGACGCGGTGGGCGAGGGGATGCTCTGGGCCTTCTCGGGGGGCGATGATGCGCGCATGTCCGTCGACCGCTATGTCAACGAGATCCTCGGCGCCCGCCAGGCCGCGATGGACCGGTTCCTGGCCACGCTCGACCCGGCCTCGGGTCCGCGGCTGGTGCCGCGCCGGGCGCGCGGCGCGCCCGAGACGGTGATCCGCGCGCAAAGCCGGGCGCCCGGCACCGACCTCGTGGTGATCGGCACCGTCGCGCGCACCGGGATGAGCGGCGTCTTCATCGGCAACACCGCCGAGAACATCATCAACAGCATCGAATGCCCCGTGCTCGCCGTGAAACCCGCCGGCTTCACCAGCCCCCTCCTGCGCGACTGAGGGCGGGGGCGGCGGGACGCAGCGTTTGACCTGCGAGAGGCTTTCGCGGGCATCGACGCGCCTGCCACGGCCTAAACGTCCCGCCTGTTTAAGGACTGTCACGCGGCACCGATCCTTGTCGATCGGTTCCCCCAGAATGCCATCGGTGCCGAAGGCTGGTAAGGCATCGGCCTTGGACGCCCCCAACCACCCGGCAAACCGGCCCCCGGGACCGGCCGGCGATCATGTCACCGCCAAGCCGGCCCCTTGCCCGGTCACGAGGCCTGACTGAAGCGCGCGCCTTCGGGGGCGTGGGCGTCGAACTGGCTGGCGATGATGCGGGTCAGGGCGCGGCCCTCGGGGCGGATCTCGACACTGTCGGGCGTGACCGCGACCATCTCGCCGAAACGCGCGGAGACGAGCGCGATCTCGGGGCGCAGGCTGTCGGCAAGGGCGCCGTGGGTGCCGCGCAGCGCGGCCAGGTCGAGCCGGAAATCGCACATGATCATCTCGATCGCGCGGGCGCGCAGCAGATCCTCGGCGCTCATCACGTGGCCACGCGCGGCCGCCAGCTGCCCGGCCTCGATGCGCTGGACATAGGCTGGCGTGGCCGCGGCGTTCTGGACGTAGCCCGTGGGCAGCCGCGAGATCGACGAGGCGCCGAGCCCGATCAGCGTGGCGCAATGGTCATCCACGTAGCCCTGGAAGTTGCGCCGCAGGTGGCCGCTGCGCGCGGCCTCGGCAAGCGCGTCGGTCGGGCGGGCGAAATGGTCGATGCCGATACTGTCGAACCCGGCCTGCCGGAACCGCGCCGCGGCCAGCTCGGCCAGGTAATAGCGGTCGAGCTCGCGCGGCAAGGCGGTCTCGTCGATCAGCTTCTGGCGCTTGGACATCCACGGCACATGGGCATAGCCGAAGAGCGCGATCCGGTCGGGCGCGAGGTCCAGCACCTTGGTTATCGTGTCATCCAGCCGCGCGTCATCCTGGTGCGGCAGCCCGTAGACGAGATCGGCGTTGAGCGAGCGGATGCCCGCGGCGCGCAGGTCGTCGACACAGGCGCGCGTCACCTCGAAGGGCTGGATCCGGCCGATCGCCTCCTGCACGACCGGGTCGAAATCCTGGATTCCGATGCTGGCGCGGGTCATGCCCTCCTCGGCCAGCGCCGCGATCTTGTCGCGATCCACCATTGTGGGGTCGATCTCGACCGAAAACTCCCAATCCGCGGTCGGCGGGATCACCGCCGTCACGGCCGACGCCAGCCGGTGGATCAGCGCGGGCGGCAGGATGGTGGGCGTGCCGCCGCCCCAATGCATCCGCCCCATGCGCAGGTCCGCTGGCAGGGTCTTGGCCAAGAGCGCCAGCTCCTGCTCCAGCGTGCCGATATAGGCCTCGACCGGGGTCAGGGTCGAGGTGCCCTGTGTGCGACAGGCGCAGAACCAGCACAGCCGCTCGCAGAAGGGGATGTGGATATAGACCGAGACCGGCTCGGCCGGGTCCAGTGCGGCCAGCGCGCGGGCCTGCGCCGCGGCGCCGATCTCGGGCGTGAAGACCGGCGCGGTGGGGTAGGAGGTGTAGCGGGGCACCCGGGCGTCGAAAAGGCCGAGGGTTCTGAGGCGGTCGATCTGTGTCATGGCCCCGGTATGGCCCCGTAGGACGATGCGGTCTTTGCGCCGGATCAAGCTTCGCGCGGTAAGCCCGCGCGGGGCGCTTGCCCGGTCACGCGCCGTCGGCCTTGTACATCAGCCGCCGGATGTGGCGGGCAAAGGCATAGGTGGCGGGCAAGCCGATCACCAACCCGCCAATCGCGGACTCGACCGGTGTCAGCACCGGCCAGCCCAGCCAGGACCAGATCAGCGAGGCGAAGAACAGGTTCACCCCCATCGCGCCGGCCCCGAACGGGTAGAGCGCGGCACAGAGACGCCACGAGGGTCTCATCGCCTGCTGACCAGCCATTGTACCGCCGCCAGAGCGACCAGCAGGCCGATGGAGCCGATGAGGAACCAGAACTCGGCCGTGTCGGTCTGCTGTTGCGGGATCGGCCGGGCAAAGGCCTCGGCCAAGGCGGGCCGGGGCAAGGCCGCGAGGCAAAGGGCGGCAAGGGGGATGCGTGTCATGTCAGCTCTCCATCGTGAGGGTCTGGTAGATGTCGGGCAGCGCCCGGGGCAGGCGCTCGGGACGGGGCAGCAGGGTGAACCCGGCGCGGCCGAAGATGCGCGCGAACCAGTCCTGCCCGTCGCGCTCCACGATCACGCCGTGCACCGCCTGGCCCGCGGCGCGGGCCTCGCGGACGGCCATGCGGCTGTCCTCGATCCCGTGGCTGCCCTCGTAAAGGTCAAGGTCGTTGGGCTTGCCGTCTGTGAGCACCAGCAGCAGGCGGCGTGTCGCGCCTTCCTCGGCCAACTGCGCCGAGACATGCCGGACCGCCGCGCCCAGCCGCGTGTAGTGACCCGGGACAAGCCCGCCGATCCGGGCGGTCACCTCGGCCGACATGGGCGTGTCGAAGGCCTTGGCGCGGTGCAGGAAGACCCGGTCGCGGCGCAGCGAGGAAAAGCCCCAGATGCCCAGCCGGTCGCCCGCCGTTTCGATGCCGCAGGCCAGTGCCGAGAGCGCCTCGCGCGCCACCTCGATCACCGAGCTGTCGCCGAGCGCGGCCTCGGTCGAGCGCGAGCAATCCATCAGGATCGCCACCGAGAGGTCGCGCGCCATGGGCCGGTTGGCTTGCCAGACGCGGTCGCTGCCCTCGTGGCCGCAGGCCAGGTCCGTGTGCGAGGTGACGACGGCATCGAGGTCCAGCTCGTCCCCGTCGATCTGCCGGGGCAGGATCACGCGGCGCGGATGCATCGGCGCGAACTGGCGCTTGACCAGGGCGACCAGCCTCGCATCGGGCGTGTAGCTGGCGCGTGGCAGTGCCTCGCGTTCCAGCACGCATGTGTGGTCCGGCATGTAGCTGCCGCTGCGTCGATTCCACTCGGGATAGGTGAAGCGGCCGGCGAGCCTTTCGTGCTCGGCATCCTGCGGAGACAGGTCCAGCGACAGGCGCAGCCGCGTCGCCGCGCGCTTGACATTCTGCGACAGGGTCAGGTGATCCTGGTCCTCGACCGCTTTGGCGGCGTTGCCCTGGTCGTCGTCATCCACCAGGCGATTGAGATTCAGGCTCTCGGCCCAGGACATGATGGATTCGAAGCGGTGGATGATGAAGCTGTCGCGCCGGTTGGCCTGCTCGCGCGCCTCGCGGCGGGCATCCTTGCGGGTGGGCATGGCGAGGGCGGCGCCGGGGCTCTGCGGCTCGTCCGCGGCGGGCCTGCCGCCGCGTGCGGGCGGGCGCAGGCGCGGCCAGATCGGTACCGGGGCAAAGCTGCGATAGCCGCGCGGGGCCGGGCCGGACAGGCAGTCGATGGCCTCCGAGGTGCCGGCCAGCGCGCCGAGGACCAGTCGTTCGACCCCCGCCTCGCAGCGCGGCAGTCCGGTGCGGCGGCGCGCCTGCACGATCAGCCGGCACAACGTTTCATGCGCGGCGCGCAGGCCGGGGCAGGCGGCATAGGCGCGGTCCGAGGCGGCGGCCAGCGCGGCGATCTCGGCCCGGTCGGCGGCCAGCGGGTCGGCGGCACGCTCCGGGATCTCGACGCAGGCGGCCAGCGCGGCCAGCCACAGATAGCAGGCCCGGTTCAACGCGCGGGTGGGAAAAGTGTCGATCACCGGGGGCAGGCGCAGCCGGTCGCCGTCGAAATCGGCAAGCTGCGCCTGTTCGCGCGGCGTGCCGATCCGGCGCAGCCGGTCGGGGCGATGATCCGAGCCCGCCAGCGGGGCAGGGGCGATCTCCACCCCCGCCGCGCCGCCGAGGGCCCGGAACACCGCCGCGACCGAGGGGCGGATCGCGGCCAGTTCGACCGCGCGAGCCGCGTCGCCCTCTGCCGCGCCCCAGCGCGAGGCGATGTCGTGCCAGAGATTGCCGACGGTCTCCTCCGGCTCCATAAGGTCGAGCACGTGCAGCATGGCGCTCACCCGTAGATCACGGCAGCAAGGTCGCGCAGCGCCTGCTGGGTATCGGGATCGTCGCTGAGCGGCGCGATGATGGCGGCCTCCAGAGCGCGTTCGACCGCCATGCCGCCGGCGATCATCGTGGCGGCATAGATCAGCAGCCGGGTCGACACGCCTTCCTCCAGATCGAGGCCCGACAGGGCGCGGATCCGGCCGGCCAGCCGCACCAGCGCGGTGGCGCGACCCTCGTCCAGTCCGCTTTCGCGCATCACTACGGGACGCTCGACCTCGGGGGAGGGGAAGTCGAACCCGATCGAGACGAAGCGCTGCCGGGTCGAGGGTTTCAGCTTTTTCAGGATGTTCTGGTAGCCGGGGTTGTAGCTGGCCACCAGCATGAAGGGATTGGGCGCCGCCAGTTCCTCACCCGTGCGGTCGATCACCAGGCGGCGCCGGTCGTCGGTCAGCGGGTGCAGGACAACGGTCACGTCCTTGCGCGCCTCGACCACCTCGTCGAGATAACAGAGCCGCCCTCGCGCACCGCGCGGGTCAGCGGCCCGTCGACCCAGACGGTCTCGCCGCCCTTCAGCAGGTAGCGCCCGATCAGGTCGGCGGCGCTCAGGTCGTCATGGCAGGCCACCGTGTGCAGCGGCAGGCCAAGACGGGCGGCCATGTGTTCGACAAAGCGCGTCTTGCCGCAGCCGGTGGGCCCCCTCAGAAGAAGGGGCAGACCGTTGGCATGGGCCGTCTCGAACACCGCGCATTCGTCGGATTGCGCGTGGTAGAAGGGCAGGTCGGGGGATTGAAGGTCTTTCATGGATCACTCTCCCGGTACGGCCACGGGGCCGGGTTTGACGACCTCGCGGCGCACCACGAGCATGGAGTAGATGAACAGCAGCGCGCCAAGGACAACGGCCACGCCCGAGCCGAAGCGCATCATGTAGAAGAGGCCAAGCTCGTCCTGAACCTGCATGTAGTAGTCGCCCACGATGCGCTGCATGTGCGTCTGAATCGTGCCGGCGAAGGTCAGCGTGAAGGTCATGAAGGCCATGCCACCGGTCATCAGCCAGAAGGACGCCATGTTCAGCACCTGGTTGTAGGGTTCGCGGCCCCGCAGGATCGGCATGGCATAGGTGAACATCGCGAGGTTCAGGGCGACATAGGCGCCGTAGAAGGCCAGGTGCCCATGCGCGGCGGTGATCTGTGTGCCATGCGTGTAGAAGTTCACTCCGTGCAGCGTGTGCAGGAAGCCCCAGACGCCGGCGCCGAAGAAGGCGACGGTGGAGGACCCCAGCGACCACAGCAGCGCGGCCTTGTTGGGATGGTTCTTGCGGCCCTTCCAGACCATCACGAAGGCGAAGGACATCATCGCGAAGAATGGCACCACCTCGAGCGTCGAGAAGACAGAGCCGATCCACTGCCAGTAGCCCGGCGTGCCGATCCAGTAGAAATGGTGCCCGGTGCCGAGGATGCCCGAGAAGAGCGCCGTGGCGACGATGACATAGAGCCATTTCTCGATCACCTCGCGGTCGACGCCGGTCAGCTTGAGCATCAGGAAGCCCAGGATCGCGGCCATGACCAGCTCCCAGGTCGCCTCGACCCAGAGATGCACGACCATCCACCAGTACATCTTGTCCAGGCTCAGGTTGTCGGGGTTGATGAAGGCGAAGACCCACAGCAGGCACAGCAGCCACAGCCCCATGAGCAGGATGTTGGTGATTGCCGTCTTGCGCCCCGCAAGGAAGGTCAGCGACACGTTCACCAGGAAGATGACCGCGGCCACCAGGATGCCGAATTTGACCCAGAGCGGCTGTTCGAGGAACTCGCGCCCGCCATGGATGCCCACCAGGTAGGAGCCGACGGCCCCCAGCGTGCCCACGACCAGGATCGCCAGCTGGAAATAGGCGAGCCTGACCGAGAAGATCTCGCGCTCGCTTTCCTCGGGGACGAGGTAATAGGCCGCGCCGAAGAAGCCCAGCAGCAGCCAGACGATCAGCGCGTTGGTGTGGATCATGCGCACGATGTTGAAGGGCAGAATCTCGGACAGGGTGTTGGGCGACACGTAGATCCAGCCCAGCAGCAGCCCGCCCAGCACCTGGATGCCGAACAGCGCCATGGCCGCCACGAAATAGGCATAGGCCACCTGTTGCGATTGATATTTCATGTCTCGGGTCTCACTCTTGTTGCGACGCGCGGCCATGCGCGGGGCAGCCCGCCCCGTCGGCCCGCGCGGGGGCTCAGCCGGCGTCGTTGGGCGGCCAGTTCTGGGTGTCGGTCTGGTCGGCCCAGCGCAGGAATTCGGACAGCGCCCGCATCTCTTCCTCGGTGATCTCGAAATGCGGCATCTGGCGGCGCCCCTCGATCCCCGAGGGTTGAGCCTGCATCCAGGCGTCCAGCATCTCGTAAGCCATCTCGGGCTCGTCCAGCACGCCCCAGCGCGTCATCACGTTGCCGACCTCGGGGGCGAAATAGGCGCCCTCGCCATGCAGCGTATGGCAGTTGATGCAGGAATGCCGTTCCCACACGTGCTTGCCATGGCGCACCGCGTCGCTCAGCTCCATGCCCGAGGTCGCGGTGCGCGTGATATGGCGGTGGCTGTCCGCCGTCAGGGCCACGAACACGACGACGAAGAATATGGATCCCCCGTAGAACACGTTCCTGGCCCGCGATTTGGTTAGTAATTCTGACATGTCGCGGTCCCGACGATCTGTTTCGGATACAAGATGTCTAGGACGCTCGGCGCGGCCGCTTTTTGTGCAAGCGCAAAGACGGGGGCGAAAGGGGCGCGCAGGATTGGTGCCAAAGGAGAGAGCCCATGCGCCGCCGACCGCCCCTTGACGATCCCGACCTGACGCTGGCCGATCTCTTTGCCGCTGCCCCCTGTGCCGCGCGCCCGTTCCTCGACCGCGGCATGCTGTGCCCCGGCTGCCCGGTCGCACCGTTCCACACGCTGGCCGATGCCGCGCGGGATTACGCGCTGGACGCGGACGGGTTTCGCAACGAGGTCGCCCGCGCGGTGCAGGCGGGGCACGTCACGGGCGGTCGTCCTGATCGGTACTGATCAGCATCAGCCGGTGAGGATCGGTCACCACGATGTGCCGGCGGCTCGATTCCACGATCCCGTCACGCTGCCAGCCCGAGAGCAGCCGGCTGACCGTGTGCAGCGTCGTGCCCGTCATGTCCGAGATGTTCTGTCGCGTGACCGGAAAGGCGATCTCGATGCCCCGGTCGGTCTTGCGCCCGCTCTGGTTGACCATGCGCAGCACCGCCGCGGCGACGCGCCGCTCGACCGCTTGGGTGGCCAGCTCGGTCAGCGTCTGCTGGATCTGGCCCAGCCGCGCGCCGAGCGTCCGGTAGCTTTCGCTGGCAAAGCCGTCGTAGCGCTCGGTGAAGACGGGCCAGAGACGTACCGGCCAGGACAGAACGATCGACTCCGCCGCGGTCATCGCCGTGGCGGGGTAGGTCTCGCGCTGCAGGGCCGGCGCGATGCCGAAGAGCTGTCCCGGCGAGATGTGCAGCACGATGATCTGGTCACCGCCCGGCGTGGTGCGGATCACCCGCAGGTAGCCGTCGAGCAGCAGGAAGAAGCGGTCGGCCTCGTGCCCTTCGCGGAAGATCGCCGTCTCGGCGTCGTAGCGGCGCACGGCGGCCTGGTAAAGGATCTCGCGGATCTGCGCGCGCCCGAGGCGCGAGAAGGGCGGCAGCCCGGTCAGAAGGCTTTCGTCAAGCTTGGGCAAGGTTTCCGCCGCGAGTTTGTTTCAGAGCAACGTCCTGCCCGGTCTCCTAGCCGAGAAGAGCGGCAGGTGAAACACGCGGACAAAGACGAAAGGACATTTGCGATGTTTGCAAGACCGATACTGACCGCCTGCCTGTGCCTCGCCGCCGGCATGGTCCCGGCCGAAACCTTCGAGATCCGGATGCTCAATCGCGGCGACGCGGGCGTTATGGTCTACGAGCCGGCTTTCGTGCGCGCCGCACCCGGCGATACCGTGCGCTTCGTGCCGACCGACAGCGGCCACAACGCCGAAAGCATCGACGGCATGCTGCCCGAGGGGGTCGAGGCGTTCCGATCCAGGTTCAACGACCCGTTCGAGCTGACCGTGACCGAGGAGGGGCTCTACGGCGTCAAGTGCACCCCGCATTACGGCATGGGCATGGTGGCGCTGATCCAGGTCGGCGCGCCGGTCAACCTCGACACCGCCGCCGAGGTCACCCATCGCGGCAAGGCAAAATCCCGCATGGCCGAGCTCATCGGGATGGTGGACTGACGCCCTCGGGCAGGGGCGACGGGCGGTGCTTGCGGCGTCGCCTGTTTGCCAAGCGAGAGCCTATGTCCCAAGCCAACAGCCCTTGCTGCCCGAAGCTACGTTTCTGCTGTTGATTTCGCCGTTTCGACATTTGCCTGCGGCCACGGTCCGGTTGTCGGCGCCGAGGCGAGCGCGGCGCTGGTTCTCATGGCCAAGCGACACCGCACGGGACACCCGTCGACGGCTCGGCGTGGCCTACGGGCGCATTGGGAACAGCGAAGCCCCCACCTGTCCCGCGCAGACACATTGACCCGGACGGCAGAGTAATGCGGTCAATCGGTAAACCATGGAGACTGGCGCACCCGATAGGATTCGAACCTATGGCCTCTGCCTTCGGAGGGCAGCGCTCTATCCAGCTGAGCTACGGGTGCAGTGTTTGTGCGTTTAGGGGAAAGCGGGCGGGGTCGCAAGACCCGAATCTGCGGGAACTGCCCTGCGGGCGCGCGGGGCTCAGGGCGTGATGACGGTGACGCCCTGCATGTGGTCGAGCTCGTAGAGGTCGTCATCGTAGAGCTCGGTCAGCATGTCGACATAGGCCTCGTCCCAGCCGGGCAGGTCGAGCTCCTCCTCGATCGCCTCCTCCAGCGCGTATTTGTCGAGAAAGGCCGCCATGACGCGGCGCTTCTGGCGCTCGTTGATGGTGGGGTTTTCCTTGAGGAAGGCGCGGAAGCGGCGCATGCCCTCGGGGCTGACGATCTGCTGGAACACGTCGAAGGCGCCGACGATCTTGCGCGTCATCTCGATGCCGGCCATGTCGCGGATGATCTGGCCCCAGATCAGCGGCGTGTCCTCGTTTGCCCAGAGCGTGATCGGCACGTCCGGGACCTCGGTCCGCAGCCGGCGGATCAGGTGCGACCAGCGGAAATGCATCGGGTCCACGCCGGACAGGAAGGTCTGGAAATCCTCGTGCGGGGTGGCGGCGAAGGCGGCGGGCAGGAAGGTGGCCGGATCGCGCAGCCCGAGATAGAGCTCGACATTGTCGCCGACAAAGATCTGCCGCAGCGCGGCCACCCGCGTCTCGGCGCGGCGATAGGCCAGCCCGCCGGCGAACATCAGCTTGGGCACCGAGAAGATGTTCTCGTGGCACAGCACCAGCCGGTCCACCGTCGCGGGATCGTCCTGCAGCATCGCGTCGAGCAGCACGCCGCGCGCCTCGGGGCTGGGCGTGCCCGCGCCGATCACGTTCAGCGTCTCGGAGAGCAGCTTGCGGAATTTCGACGGCCCCGGGATCGCCACGCCCTCGTGGCGCCACGTGTCGGCATTGCGCAGCAGGCATTTGAGGATCCTGTCCTCGTCGGTGCAATGCACGCCAGCGTGAAGAATGACCTGCATGAAACGGGCTTTCCGGGGTTTTTGTTGCCTCGGGGCTGCACTATAACCCTTATTTCAGCGAGGAAAACACCCGATAGGAGGCCCCATGGCCCTGTCCGAGCGCGTAACTCCCGGCATCGCTCTGCCCAGCCGCTGGTCTCTCGGGGCCATGGTGATCGCGGCGATCGTGGTGGCGCCGATCCTGTCGGTGCTGGGCATCGCTCTGTTCCCGCGCGAGAACATCTGGCCGCACCTGATCTCGACCACGCTGCCGCGCTACCTGTGGAACACGGCGATCCTGATGGGCGGGGTGGGTCTGCTGACCGCCTGCATGGGCACGGGCGCGGCCTGGATCGTGTCGCGCTACGAATTTCCCGGCCGGCGCTGGCTGGAATGGCTGCTGCTGCTGCCGCTGGGCGTGCCGGCCTATGTGGGCGCCTATGCGCTGGTCGATTTCCTCGAATATGCCGGGCCGGTGCAGGGTGCGCTGCGGGACCTCTTCGGCTGGCAGAGCGCGCGCGATTACTGGTTTCCCGAGATCCGCTCGATGGGCGCGGCGATCCTGGTGCTGTCGGCGGCGCTCTATCCTTACGTCTACCTGCTGGGCCGCGCGGCGTTCCGCGAGCAATCCGCCTCGGCCGACGAGGTGGCGCAATCGCTGGGCGCCGGCGCCTTCGGCCGGTTCTGGCGCGTGGGCCTGCCGCTGGCGCGCCCCGCCATCGCCGCGGGCGTGGCCATCGTGATGATGGAGACGGTGAACGATTTCGGCACGGTGGATTATTTCGCGGTGCAGACGCTGACAACCGGGATCTTCACCGTCTGGCTCGAGGCCAACAATGCCGGCGGTGCGGCGCAGATCGCCAGCGTGGTGCTGACGCTGGTGATCCTGCTGGTGATGATCGAGAAGCTGTCACGCCGCAAGATGCGCTTCTTCAACCTCTCCACCCGGTTCCGCCCCGTGGCGCGCCAGCCGCTGCCGGGCGGGGCCGGCTGGCTGGCCATGCTGGCCTGCCTGATCCCCTTCGCCGCCGGGTTCGTGCTGCCCACGGGCGTGATCCTGGCCCATGCGCTGGACAATGCCGAGAACTGGACCGATCCCGACCTGTGGGAGGCCGGGCTGAACACGCTCTTCGTCGGCGGCACGGCGGCGGTGGTGACCATGCTGGCGGCGGTGTTCCTCGTCTACGGGGTGCGCATCTCGGGGCGGCGCCTGCCGCGCCTGCTGATGCCGGTCACCACGATCGGCTATGCGGCGCCGGGCGCGGTGCTGGCGGTGGGGCTGCTGATCCCGCTGGCCGCGCTGGACAACGCCTTGGCAGACACGGTGCTGGGCTGGACCGGCTGGGATCCGGGGCTGATGCTGACCGGCACGGCCTTCGCGCTGATCCTGGCCTATTGCGTGCGTTTCTTCGCCATCGCGCAGGGCGCGGCGGATGCGGCGATGGGACGGGTCTCGCCCAACCTCGCTTTGGCCGCGCGCTCGCTGGGGCGCAACCAGGGGCAAGTGCTGACGGCGGTCTACTACCCGCTGATGCGCGGCACCATCGCCTCGGCACTGCTGCTGGTCTTCGTCGACTGCGTCAAGGAGCTGCCCGCCACGCTGCTGCTGCGGCCTTTCAACTATGACACGCTGGCCACCCGCGTGCATGAGCAGGCCTCGCTCGAACTGCTCGGCGAAGCCGCCCCGGCCGCCATCCTCGTGATCGGCGTCGGTCTGATGGCGGTCGGCCTGCTGGCCCGGGCCAACCGGTAGGGAACAGGCGGCGTTCAGCCGGCCGGCGCGGCGAAGCCTGCGGGCGTATGGATGACGATGTCAAAGCCCTCCGCCGCGGTCGGCCGGACGAAATGCCGTGTGACGGCATGGAATTGCGCGTCGCTGACCAAGAAAGGATGTGCGCCTGAGCGATTGCGTGCCTGCAGCCGCGCGAGGCAAACGTCATCCGGCACGTCGAGCAGGTGCAGCCTGTGGTTGGCCCCGGTGTCGGCGAGGATCCCGCGCATCCAGTTCCGTTGGCCGGGCGTGTTGGCAGGAAAATCGAGCACGACCGACAGACCGGCGCGCAGCAAAGCCGCAAGATGGGGTGCCATGACCTGCCGCAGGCGGGTCGAGCAGCGCACGTAATCCGCAAGCTCGTGCATCTCGTCGGGGTAGAGTGCGCTCAACCAGTCATCCTCGGCCACCGTGACCGTGGCAGGGGCCGCGCCAAGGAGGGCCGCCAGCGTGGATTTGCCCGAGGCGATCTTGCCGCACAGGATGTGCAAAGTGGGTGTCCCGTCCGTCATGGGTCGCCTCCCGAGATATCTGTTGCGAGCGGGTCTAGCACGGTGCAGCGCGCAAGGCCCACAAGAATTGCCCCGGCGCTTGGCCGGAGCACCGGCGCTGCCTAGAGTGCCGGGCATGGGTTACGTGACCTCTTTGTTCGCGCGCAAGATGGTCGCCGCGGCCGGGGCCGGGGTGGATGGCGACGCGTTGCTGCGGCAGCTTGGGCTGGATCCGGCGGGGCCGTGGGATCCGCGCACGATGGTGCCGGCAACGCGCTATTACGACCTGCTGGAGCAGATCGCCGCGCAGGTCGACGCCACCGATCTGCCCGTGCGTGTGGGCGCGTCCATGCGCTGCGACGAGTATGGCGCGCTGGGGCTGGCGCTGAAGGCCGCGCGAGACCTGAACGGCGCGCTGTCGCGCGTGGTGCGCTATGCGCGGCTCTGGACCGGCGTGGTGGGCTACGAGCTGCGCCCCGATCCGCGGGGCGTGCTCTACCTGCTGCACCGCCCCGGCGCGCGGCGGCTGGGGCTGCGCCTGTCGAACGAGACGACGCTGGTGGCCACCGTGGCGCTGGCGCGCGAGATCAGCGCTGGCCCGGTCGTGCCGCTGGAGGTGCGCGTGGCCCATGCCGCGCCGTCGGCGCGGGGCGTGCATGAAGACTGGTTCGGCTGCCCCGTGCGTTTCGACGCCGGGATGGATGCGCTGCTCTTTGACCCCGAGACCATGGCCGCGCCCAACCGGTTGGGGGATGAGGGGATCTCGCGCTACCTCGTCTCGCATCTCGAGAGCGAGCTGTCGGCCCTCGCCGAAGAGCCGCCGCTGGTGGCCGCGGCGCGCGAGGCCATCGCGCAGAGCCTGAGCGGCGGGCCGCCGCGCATGGAGGAGATCGCGCGGGGGCTAGGGCTCAGCGGGCGCTCGTTCCACCGGCGCCTGTCGGAGCACGGGATGAGCTTTCAGGCGCTGACCGAGGCCACCCGCCGCGACCTTGCGCTGGGCCTGCTGGGCGATGCCACGCACTCGCTGGCCGAGGTCGCCTTCCTGACCGGCTTCTCGGAACAGAGCGCCTTTACCCGGGCCTTCAAGCGCTGGGTGGGGACCACGCCGGCCAGCTACCGCCGGGCGCATCCGCCGCGCTGAACGCGCCTTGGCGGCACCGGTCAAAAGGCTGGCATGGCCGGTCAAGACCGTCCGGGGCGCGGCCGGCTATCCATCGGGCATCACAGTGACCCGAAGGAGACGACCATGCAGACCGACCCCATCCTCGTCATCGGCGCCACCGGCAAGACCGGCCGCCGCGTTGTCCGCCGCCTCGAGGCGCGCGGCCTGCCCGTGCGCCACGGTGCGCGGGGCGCCCCCATCCCGTTCGACTGGGAGGCCCCCGCGACATGGGCGCCGGCACTTTCCGGGGTCCGCGCGGCCTATGTCACCTATTTTCCCGACCTCGCCTTTCCGGGCGCCGTCGACACGCTCTCGGCGTTCTGCGAGACGGCGCGCGACGCCGGGGTCGAGCACCTTGTCCTGCTGTCAGGGCGCGGCGAGCATCATGCCCGGCTCGGCGAGGAGGTGGTGCGCAATGCCGGCCCCGCCTTCACCATCCTGCGCGCCGCCTGGTTCGCGCAGAACTTCTCGGAAGGCTACCTGCGCGCGCCGATCCTGTCGGGCCTGCTGCCGATGCCCGGCGGCGACGTGGCCGAGCCCATCCTCGATGTCGAGGATATCGCCGATGCCGCGGTGGCGGCGCTGAACGAGCCGCGCCATCGCGGCCAACTCTACGAGCTGACGGGCCCGCGGCTGATGCGCTTTGCCGACATGGCGGTGGCGCTTTCGGCGGCGATCGGGCGCCCGATCCGGCACGTGCCGATCAGCTTCGAGGCCTTCCATGCCGAGGTGGCCCGCGCGGGCGGCGAGTTCGTGGCCGATGTCTTCACCGGCATCGCGCGCGAGACGCTGGACGGGCGCAACGCGCAGGTCCGTGACGGCGTGCAGCAGGTCCTGGGCCGTCCGCCCCGCGATTTCACCGAGTTCGCCCGCGATGCGGCCGTGGCCGGCGCCTGGCGCGACGTCGCCTGATCCCGGGCCCGGCGCGGCCGCCGTTTCGCGCCGGGTCGAACCGCCCCTGAAACTCCAACCCCACGGGAGAGCCCCCATGTCCCCGCTTGTCCTCACCGTTTCGCAGCTTGCCGTCCTCGCCTACGCGCTGGTCGGCGGCGTGTTTCTTGCCTTTTCGGATTTCCTGATGCGCGCGCTGGCGCGCAGCGGCGGTGGCCCCGAGGCGATGCAGGTCATCAACCGCGAGGTCTTTCGCTGGGTCTTCATGACCCTGTTCCTCGGGCTGGCGCTCGTCTCGGCCCTGCTGATCGCGCAGGGCGCGCTGGTTCTTGGCGGTCGCACCGGCACGCTGATGGCCGCGGCCGGGCTGGTCTACCTGCTGGGCTGTTTCGGCGTCACGGTGGTCTGCAACGTGCCCATGAACGAGACCCTCGCCCGCATGGAGACCACCGACCCCGACACGCACGCCTACTGGAGCGCCACCTACCTGCCGCGCTGGACCTTCTGGAACACGGTCCGCACCCTGGCCTGCATCGCCGCCGCCGGTCTGCTGCTGCTCGCTGTTACAGCAATTGCGCGGGCCGGCTGAGAAAAGCTCTACGCCGGCAAGGTTGCTTGCGCATGGCACGCAGGCGTTCCATGCTGGGCCGGCAAGGCGGCGGCACGGCGCAGACGAGAAAAGCATTTAGTGATGGTGCAGGCGTGGCCTGTATCCTTGCATATGGCCAGTCATCATACGAATTCGCGCGCGTTCCCTGAAACAGTGCATCGCCCCCGCCACGCACCCAATCCGGCAGAAAATCCCCTGAGTGGTTGACCTCCGGCCGCTCGGGGGATCAATTGGCGCAAGGGACGCGGTGTGGTCCGGGCGGGATGGCCCGGCATCGGCGACCGAGTCATCAGGGCAGGTGGGCCTGCCGATCCGATTGCCTGAGGGGGTGTCATGACCAAGTCGTATGAAGATCTGCGCTCGGCGCGCTGGTTCGCGCCGGACGATCTGCGCTCCATGGGGCATCGCTCTCGTGCGATGCAGATGGGCCTGTCCGGCGATGACTGGGAAGGCAAGCCGATCATCGCGATCATCAACACCTGGTCGGACCTGTCGCCTTGCCATCACCACCTGCGCGACCGCGCCGAGTTCGTGAAGAAGGGCGTCTACCAGGCCGGTGGCATGCCGGTCGAGATGCCGGTGCATTCCTTCTCGGAGCAGTTCCTGAAACCCACCTCGATGCTCTACCGCAACATGGGCGCCATCGAGGTCGAGGAGACGCTGCGCTCGCACCCGATCGACGGGGTGGTGCTGATGGGCGGCTGCGACAAGTCCACGCCGGCGCTGGTCATGGGCGCGGCCTCGATGGGGCTGCCCTTCATTTACCTGCCCGCCGGCGCCATGCTGCGCGGCAATTATGCCGGGCAGAAGCTGGGCAGCGGCACCGATGTCTGGAAATACTGGGACGAGCGCCGCGCCGGCACGATCGGCAAGGCGGAATGGGACGGGGTGCAGGGCGGCATCGCGCGCAGCTACGGCACCTGCATGACCATGGGCACGGCCTCGACCATGATGTCGATCGCCGATGGTTGGGGGCTGACCCTGCCGGGCGCCTCCTCGATCCCGGCGCCGGATGCGGGCCACAAGCGCATGTCCGCCGCCTGCGGCCGCCGCATCGTCGAGATGGTCTGGGAGGACCTGACCCCCGACAGGATCATGACGCCCGCAAGCACGCGCAACGCGGTCACCGTGGCCATGGCGACGGGCTGTTCGACCAACGCGATCATCCACCTGATCGCCATGGCGCGCCGCGCCGGCGTGCCGCTGGAGCTGGACGATCTGGACGCGATCGGGCGCACCACGCCTGTGCTGGCCAACCTGCGCCCCTCGGGCAGTGAGTACCTGATGGAGGATTTCTTCTACGCCGGCGGACTGCCGGCGCTGATGACCGAGCTGGGCGACAAGCTGGACCTGTCAGTGATGACCGTCACCGGCAAGACGCTGGGCGAGAACATCGCCGGGGCGCAGACCTTCAATGACGACGTGATCCGGCCGCTGTCCAACCCGGTCTACCACGAGGGCTCGCTGGCGGTGCTCAAGGGCAACCTCGCGCCCGACGGGGCGGTGATCAAGCCCGCCGCGATGGATGCGCGCTTCCAGACGCATGCCGGCCCTGCCATCGTCGCCGACAGCTATGCCCAGCTGAAGGAGATCATCAACGACGAGGATTACCCCATGACCCCCGACAGCGTCATGGTGCTGCGCAATGCCGGGCCGCAGGGCGGGCCGGGCATGCCGGAATGGGGCATGATCCCGATGCCCAAGGCGCTGCTGAAACAGGGTCATCGGGACATGGTGCGCCTGTCGGATGCGCGCATGTCGGGCACCTCTTACGGGGCCTGCATCCTGCATGTCGCGCCCGAGGCCTTTGTCGGCGGCCCGCTGGCCCTGATCGAGACCGGCGACATCATCGAGCTGGACATCCCCAACCGGTCGCTGAACGTGCGGCTGAGCGAGGAGGAGCTGGCTGCGCGCCGCGCCGCCTGGACCCCGCCCGCGCCGCGCTTCGAACGGGGCTATGGCTGGATGTTCTCGCGCCATATCGAGCAGGCCGACAAGGGCTGCGATTTCGATTTCCTGCGCACCGAGTTCGGCGCGCCGGTGCCCGAGCCGGAAATCAACTGACCGCGCCGCCGTGCCAAGGAAACAAGGGGAGGAGACAGGATGAGCGAAGTGCTGAGTGCCGAACAGGTCGCCTTCTACCGCGACCAGGGCTACCTCGTGTTGGAGAACCGGGTGCCGATGGAGATCATCGCGCAGATCCGGGACGAGATCGCGCGGTTCCGCGACGTGGCGGCGGGCATGACCGCCTCGGATGACCGGATCGACCTCGAGGACAGCCACAGCCCCGCCGATCCGCGCATCCGCCGGGTCAAGCTGCCGCATACGCAGTCGCAGGTGATCGACGACCTGATGCGCTCGGACCATATCCTTGCACCGGTGCGCGACCTGATCGGACCCGACCTGCGCCTGCAGACCACCAAGCTCAACATGAAGAGCGCGGGCTACGGCGCGGCGGTGGAATGGCACCAGGACTGGGCCTTCTATCCCTACACAAACGATGACGTGCTCGCCGTGGGGCTGATCGTCGACGACATGACCGAGGCGAACGGTCCGCTGATGGTCTTCCCCGGCACGCATCGCGCGGGTGTCTTCGATCACCACCATGACGGGGTCTTCGCCGGCGCGATCGACCTTCAGGCCGCGGGGCTGGACATGGCCGATGCCGTGCCGCTGATGGGGCCGGCGGGGTCGATCTCGATCCACCATGCGCGCATCGTGCATGGCTCGGCGCTCAACCGCTCGACCCGCGACCGCCGGATCATCTTCTACGAGATGATGGCGGCGGATGCCTTCCCGGTCGTCGGCGGCAAGGGCCGGTGGGAGGGGATCGAGGAGTTCGATTCGCGCCTGCTCTGCGGCGCGCCCACGCTGGAGCCGCGGGTGGTGGCCTGCCCGATGCGCGTGGCGCTGCCCGATGCGCCGACGCAGGGCTCGATCTACGAGGTGCAGAAGGCGATGGGCAAACGCAGCTTCGAGGTGGCGGAATGAGCGATCTGGCCACGGCGCTGCGCGGGGTCTCGGGCATCCTCGTGACCCCGTTCGACGACGCGGGCGAGATCGCGCCGGAGCGGCTGGCCGGCATCGTGGACCGCGCCGTGGGGGCGGGGGTGCATTTGCTGACCGCCAATGGCAACACCTCCGAGTTCTACGGGCTGACGATGGACGAGGCCGTCGCGATGATTCAGGCGGCGGCCGGCCACGTGGCCGGGCGCGTGCCGCTGGTGGCCGGGGTCGGGCGTGGCATCCGCGATGCCTGCCGCCTGGCCGAGGCCTCGGCCGAGGCCGGGGCGGCGGCGCTGATGATCCACCAGCCGCCCGATCCCTTCGTGGCGCCGCGCGGGCTGGTCGACTACGTCACCGCGATCGGCCGGGCCGGGCAGGGGCTGCCGCTGATCCTCTACCTGCGCAACGACGCGATCGGCACCGACACCATCGCCGCGCTCTGTGCCGTGCCGGGGGTGGTCGGCGTGAAATGGGCCACGCCCAACCCGATGAGGCTCAAGGCCGCGATGGCGGCCGCGCCGGAGCATGTCGCCTGGGTGGGCGGTCTGGCCGAGACCTGGGCGCCGGCCTTCTGCGCCGTGGGCGCGCGCGGTTTCACCAGCGGGCTGATCAATGTCTGGCCCGAACGGTCGGTCGCGATCTCGGCCGCGCTGGAGGGTGGGGATTACGCGCAGGCGCGCAGCCTCATCGCCGGCATGCAAGTCTTCGAGGAGATCCGCGCCGAGGAGCAGGGCGGCGCCAACGTGCCCGGCGTCAAGGCGGCGCTGTCGCTGATGGGCGAGGAGTGCGGCGGCGCCCGCCCGCCCGCGGCCTGGCCGCTCTCGAAGGAGCAGCTGGGCCGGCTGCGCGATTTCCTGACCCGCCACGGATTGCTGAAATGATCCCGGGGCCGGGCGGGCAGGCCGCCTGACCCGGCCCGGCAGACGCGGCCCCCGCCGCCCCTCAACCGAAGGATGTCCCACCATGACCGACCACCCGCTCACCGACGCCACGCGCGCCAAGCTCGAACAGGTCTCCGTCGCCACGCTGGCCACGGCGCTCTACAAGCGCGGGTTGCGCCACCAGGTGATCCAGGACGTGCGGCCGGTGGCGCCCAAGGGGCGCAACATGGTCGGGCCCGCCTTCACGCTGCGCTACATGCCCGCGCGCGAGGACCGCAACCAGCTGGTCGAGTTCCGCAACCCCGACCACCCGCAGCGCAAGGCGATCGAGACCTGCCCGCCGGGCCATGTCTTCGTCATGGACAGCCGCAAGAGCGCCACGGCCGCCAGCGCCGGCGACATCCTGATCACCCGGCTGATGATGCGCGGCGGGGCGGGGGTGGTCACCGATGGCGGGTTCCGCGACGCGATGAATATCGGGCAGCTGGACATGCCCGCCTATCACGCGCGCCCCTCAAGCCCGACCAACCTGACCACCAACGAGGCGATCGACATCAACGTGCCGATCGGCTGCGGCGACGCGCCGGTCTTTCCCGGCGACATCCTTGTCGGCGACGATGACAGCGTGATCGTGATTCCCGCCCACCTGGCCGACGAGGTGGCCGAGGAGGCGGTCGAGATGACCGCCTACGAGGATTTCGTGATCGAGCAGGTGCGCGGCGGCGCCACGATCATCGGGCTCTACCCGGCCACGCAGGACGAAAACCTGGCGCTTTTCAAGGAATGGCGCGCGAAGAACGGCCGCTAGGCCAGCCCGGCCGCGCCGCAGCCGGGGCGCGGCCATCTCTCCCTTTGGGTGTGGATTGGCCCACGCTAACATCTCATGATTGCGTGTTTTCCCCTGCGGCACGCCTGTGACCGTTAACACGGTGGCGATCCCGCCTTGGCGTGGCCAAGATGCGGAACGACGGGATTCGCCAGGCCGCGTTACCCGGCACGGCCCGCGTCATGTTACAAATTGCCGGGAAATCGAAGACTGTTGCAACATGTCGCGCGATTTGCCATAGAGTGGCGGCGACGCTGGTGGGGGACCACGCGCGGGAGGAGACGATGATCACAGCCAGATCCGGATCTTGCGCGACGGGCGCAGACGCGCAGAATGCGTGTCGTCGCGTAGCCCCTGTCGGGGAGATAACAGCACCATCATTTGGCGCGCGAGCCTGAGCGCCGGCGCCGGAACTTGTCATCAGGGAGGACAATCATGACCACACGCAGAGCCCTCATGGGCGTTGCCGGGGCCGCGCTGGCCACGGCGCTGACCACGACCAACGTCGCGGCGCAGGACGTCACGCTGACGCTGCACCAGTTCCTGCCGGCACAGGCCAACGTGCCGACGCAGATCCTCGATGTCTGGGCGGACAATGTCGAAGAGGCCTCCGAGGGCCGCATCGAGATCGAGCGCTTTCCCGCCATGCAACTGGGCGGCACCCCGCCCGAGCTGATGGACCAGGCGATCGACGGCATCGCCGACATCGTCTGGACCGTGGTCGGCTACACGCCGGGCCGCTTCCCCACCACCGAGGTGTTCGAGCTGCCCTTCATGGTCGAGGATGCCCGCGCCGGCTCCTACGCCTACTGGAACATGTTCGACGAGCACATGAAGGATGGCGAGTTTGCCGACGTGCACATCATCGGCACGTGGGTACATGGCCCGGGGATGTTCCACACCAACGCGCCGGTCAGCATGCCCTCGGACCTCGAAGGCATGAAAATCCGCGGTGGCTCGCGGCTGGTGAACGACCTGCTGAACCGCGTCGGCGCCGAGCCGATCGGCATGCCGGTGCCCGCGATCCCCGAGGGCCTGTCCAAGGGCGTGATCGACGGCACCACGATCCCGTGGGAAGTCACCAGCGCGCTGAAGATCCCCGAGCTGGTCGACAACCACACCGAGTTCGAGGGCGCGGCGCTCTATACGCTGACCTTCGTTCTGGCGATGAACAAGGACCGCTATGAAAGCCTGCCCGAGGACCTGCAGGCGGTGATCGACGCGCATTCCGGCCAGGCCTTCTCGATCTTCGCCGGCGGCACGCAGGCCGATGCCGACGGCCCGGCGCGCGAGCTTGCCGTCGAGATGGGCAACAACATCGTCACGGTGACCGAGGAAGAGGCCGAGGCCTGGGACACGCTGGTCAACCCGATCTACGAAAGCTGGGTGGCCGAGATGGAGGGGCGCGGCATCGACGGCCAGGCCCTGATCGACCAGGCCAAGGCCTTGATGGAGGAGTACGACCCCTCCATGGACACCTACAACCAGTAAGCCTGACACGCGGGGCCCGGGCACAGCCCTCGGCCCCGCCCTTCTTTCCGGGACACAGCCATGCATCGCCTGCACCGCTTCGTCTTCGGCATCGCCCGCTTCATGGCGTTGCTGGGGGGCGCCGTACTGACCCTGCTGATCTTGATCACCTGCCTGTCCATCCTCGGCCGGGCGCTGAACTCGGGCCTGCATTCCGACCTTGTCATGGGGCTTGTCCCCGGCCTTGCGCAGGGGCTGATCGACCTCGGGATCGGCGCGATCCCCGGCGATTTCGAGCTGGTCGAGGCCGGCATGTCCTTCTGCATCTTCGCCTTCCTGCCCTTCTGCCAGATCACCTCGGGCCACGCCTCGGTGGACATCTTCACCAACGCGCTGCCGCGCGGTGCCAACCGGGTGCTCGAGGCGCTGATCTCGATCCTCTTCGCCTGGGCGCTGATCCTGATCGCTGTCCAGCTGGGCGCGGGCATGCAGCGTAAGATGCCCAATGATTTCGGCGCGGTGCAGACCTCGCTGCTGCTGCAATTCCCGATCTGGTGGTCCTACGCGGCCAGCCTCGTGGGTGCGACCGCGGCCGCGATCGTGTCGGTCTACATGGCCGTCGTGCGGCTCTACGAACTTCTGACCGGCCGCGTCATCGTCGCCGATGCGCTTGGAGCGAACCATTGAGCAATCTCGAGATCGGAATCTATTCCTTCCCGGCACTGCTGCTGCTGATCTTCCTGCGCGTGCCGATCGGGCTGGCCATGTTCACCACGGGCTTCGTGGGCTTCTACCTTGTCATGGGCTCGGCCCGGCTGCCGCTGGCGCAGCTCAAGGACCTGGCCTATTCGACCTTCTCGAACTACTCGCTGTCGATCGTGCCGATGTTCCTGCTGATGGGCTATTTCGCCACGCTGGGCGGCATGAGCCAGTCGCTCTTCAAGGCCGCCGAAAGCTGGCTGGGCCATCGCAAGGGCGGGGTGGCCATGGCCGCGATCGGCGCCTGCGCGGGCTTCGGCGCGATCTGCGGCAGCTCGCTGGCCACTGCCGCCACCATGAGCCGCGTCGCATTGCCCGAGCTCAAGCGCTACGGCTACGAGGGCGGCTTCTCGACCGCCACCCTCGCTGCGGGCGGCACGCTGGGCATCCTGATCCCGCCCTCGGTGGTGCTGGTGATCTATGCCATCCTGACCGAGCAGAACATCGCCAAGCTGTTCCTCGCGGCCTTCGTGCCCGGGCTGCTGGCGGCGCTGGGCTACATGATCGCCGTGTCGATCTATGTCCGCGTGAATCCCGACAGCGCCGGCGTGCGGGAACCGGTGCCCTTCTCGGGGCGCATCCGGGCGCTGCTGGATGTCTGGCCGGTGCTGCTGGTCTTCATCGCCGTGGTGGGCGGCATCTATGGCGGCATCTTCACGCCCACCGAGGGCGCCGCCGTGGGCGCGCTGGGCACCGGCATCATCGCGCTGGCCAGCGGCGGGCTGACCTTCCGCACCCTGTTGGACAGCTTTGCCGACACCGCGCGCTCGTCCGCGATGATCTTCTTCATCGTGCTGGGCGCGGCCTTCTACAACCTGTTCCTGGCCCGCACACGGGTGCCGCAGGAGCTGTCCAACTGGGTGGTGGAGCTGGGCCTCGCGCCGATCATGGTGCTGGCGGTGATCCTTGTCATCTACCTGCTGCTGGGCTGCTTCATGGACAGCCTGTCGATGATCCTGTTGACGATCCCGATCTTCTTTCCGGTGATCTCGGCGCTGGATTTCGGCATGTCGGCCGAGCACGTGGCGATCTGGTTCGGCATTCTCGTGCTGATCGTGGTCGAGGTCGGGCTGATCACGCCACCGGTGGGGATGAACCTCTTCGTGATCAACGCGATGGATCCGGAAACGCCCATGGTCAAGACCTACAGCGCGGTGCTCTACTACGTGGTCTCGGACCTGCTGCGCGTGGTGCTGCTGGTGGCGTTCCCCGCGATCACGCTGTTCCTGATCCCCGGCTAGGGCCGGGGCGCGGGGTCATCAACAACGGACAGGGCCGGGCGCCGCGGGCGGCCCGGCCGGGAAGGAGAGCGGATGGAGATCGGCGGACAGGTGGCGATCGTCACGGGCGGGGCAAGCGGTCTGGGCGCGGCCACCGCGCGGCGGCTGGCGGCCGAGGGCGCGCGGGTCGGGATCCTCGATTTCGACGGGGCAGGCGCGGCGCAGGTCGCGTCCGAGATCGGCGGCCATGCAGTGCAGACGGATGTGGGCGACGAGGCGTCGGTCGCCGCGGCGGTGACCGAGATCCGCGACACGCTGGGCGCGCCGCGCGTGGCGGTGAACTGCGCCGGGGTCGCGCCCGCGGCCCGCATCGTCGGGCGCGAGGGCCGGCTGGGCACCGAGGTTTTCGAGAAGACCATCCGGGTGAACCTGCTGGGCACCTTCTACGTCATGTCCCATGCCGCGCGCGAGATGATGGCGCTCGACCCGCTGGCAAGCGGCGAGCGCGGCGTGATCGTGAACACGGCCAGCATCGCCTGGCAGGACGGGCAGGTGGGGCAGGCGGCCTATGCCGCCTCCAAGGGCGCGATCGCCGCCATGTGCCTGCCCGCCGCACGTGACATGGCCCGGCAGGGCGTGCGCGTCATGGCGATCGCCCCGGGCCTGTTCGAGACGCCCATGATGATGGGCCTGCCCGAGGAGACCACCGCCGGCATCGTGGCCAACATCCCCTTCCCGCACCGCCTGGGCGACCCGGCGGAATACGCGCAGATGGTCTGCCAGATCCTCGAGAACCCCTATCTCAACGGCACCACGATCCGGCTGGATGCCGCCGTGCGGATGCCGCAGCGCTGAGCCCGGGCGCGACGACACACGGAAAGGACAGCAGATGAGCGTCAGTTTTCGCCGCGAGGGCGCGGCCGCTTTCGTCGAGATGAACAATCCCCCGGTCAACGCGATCGGGCTGGCCATGCGCGAGGGTCTGCAATCCGTGCTGGACCGGCTGGCGGGGGAGGAGGGCCTGACCCGCGTCATCCTGACCGGGGCCGGGCGCGCCTTTGCCGCGGGCGGGGATGCGCGCGAGTTCGACGCCCCCGCCGTGGCACCGCATCTCAACGACATCGTGGCCGGGATCGAGCAATGCGCCGTGCCGTGGATCGCCGCGATCAACGGCGTGGCCCTGGGCGGCGGCTGCGAACTGGCGCTGGCCTGCCGCTACCGAATCGCGCGCCCCGGCGTGCAGCTGGGCCTGCCCGAGGTCGGGCTGGGCGTGGTGCCGGGCTCGGGCGGGACGCAGCGCCTGCCGCGGCTGATCGGCATGAAGCCCGCGCTGGACATGATCGCCACGGGCAAGCCCGTCAGCGCCGAGGCGGCCGAGCGCATGGGGCTGGTCGATGCGCTCTCGGACGATCCGGTGACCGCCGCGCTGGAGCTCGGCGCGGGCGTGCTGGGGACGGCGCAGCGCATCTGCGACATGCCCGCGCCAGAGGCGGATGACGCGGCCGTGGCCGCCGCGCGCGTCACCGCCGCCCGCAAGCAGGCGCAGCAGATCGCGCCGCAACGCGCCATCGAACTGGTCGCCGCCACCGCCGCACGCCCGCTGGCCGACGGGCTGGCCGCCGAACGCCAGAGCTTTCTCGACCTGCGCACGGGCGACCAGGCCCGCGCCCTGCGCCATGTCTTCTTCGCCGAGCGCGCCGCCAAGGCCCCGGACTGGCTGACCGCCCAACCGGGCCCGACCGACCGCGTCGCCGTGGTCGGGGGCGGCACGATGGGGGCCGGGATCGCCTATGCGCTGCTCAATGCCGGAAAGACCGTCACCCTGCTCGAGACCGATGCCGCGGGCGTGGAGCGCGCGCGCGCCAATGTCGAGAAGATCCTCTCGGCCAGCCTCAAGCGCGGGCTGATCGATGCCGAGGGCGCCGAGGCCCGCCGCGCCCGGCTGACCGTCAGCGACGATTACGCCACCGCGGCGCAGGCCGGCCTGGCCATCGAGGCCGCCTTCGAGAGCATGGAGGTCAAGCACGCCGTGCTCTCGCGGCTCGAAGCGGTCCTGCCCCCCGACGCGGTGCTGGCCACCAACACCTCCTATCTCGATATCGACGAGATCGCGTCCTGCGTCGCGGACCCGTCGCGCGTGCTGGGCCTGCATTTCTTCGCCCCTGCGCATATCATGAAACTGCTCGAGATCGTGCGTGCCGCGCGCAGTTCGGACCACGCGCTGGCCACCGGCTTCGCGCTGGGGCGCGACCTGCGCAAGGTGCCCGTGCTGGCCGGTGTCTGCGACGGGTTCATCGGCAACCGCATCCTCGCCCGCTACCGCGAGGCGGCCGACACGGTGCTGATGGACGGCGCCACCCCGTGGGAGATCGACGCCGCCATGGTCGAATTCGGCTATGCCATGGGCCCCTACGAGGCGCAGGACCTCTCCGGGCTGGACATCGCCTTTGCCAACCGGCGCCGGCAGGATGCCACGCGCGACCCGAACCGGCGCTATATCCCGATCGCCGACCGGATGGTCGAATGCGGCCGGCTCGGTCGCAAGACCGGCGCGGGCTGGTACAGCTACCCCGAGGGCGGCGGCAAGGCCGAGGATCCGACCGTGGCCGAGCTGGTGCAGAACGCGGCGCGCGCCGCCGGTGTCGCCCGGCGCGACTACACGGCCGACGAGATCCGCGAGCGGCTGGTGCTCGCCATGATCAACGAGGCGGCGGAGATCCTGTCCGAAGGCATCGCGCAATCGGCCCGCGACATCGACCTCGTGACCGTCTTCGGCTACGGCTTCCCCCGCTGGCGCGGCGGGCTGATGTTCCACGCCGACACGCTGGGCGCGCCCCATGTGGTCGAGCGCCTGCGCGCCCTCGAAGCCGAGGATCCCGTCGCCTGGAAGATCTCGCCCCTGCTGTTGGAATGCGTGGCCACCGGGCAGACTCTGGGCGCCTTCCGGCCGGGTTGATCGCGCTTCCAGACGCGATCGACATCACTGTCGCCCATGATCAAGGGGGCACTGTGTGGCTGGCCGCTGCGCCGTTGAGTATTTGGAGAAAGATGAAAGACGACATGAGCTCTTGGTCCTTTCATCTTTCCAAAAAATACTCAAACGCCAACGATTGCCATACGCTGCATCGGCGGGGAACAAGAGCTCGGCCGAGCTCAGTTCAGGTCTTCCAGCAGCCGGCCGTGGCGGCGGGTTTCTGAGAGGACCGCGCCGAACGTGGTCAGGCCGCGCGCCTCGAGCATCGGCAGAAGGCGGACCAGCACCTCGGCGGTGGCCTGCGCGTCGCCGAGGGCGGTATGGCGCAGCCTCTCGGGGATCGTCACGCCGAGCCGGTCGCAGAGCGCGTCGAGCGTATGGGTCTCTGAGGCGCCGAAGACCACGGCCGAGAGCAGCACCGTGTCGAGGATGGGGTTGTCCCAGTCGACGCCTATGCGCCCCTTGTGGCGGTGCAGGAAGGCCATGTCGAAGGGCGCGTTATGCGCCACGATCACCGAGTCGCGGCTGAAGCGGTGGAAGACGCGCCCGGCCTCGGCGATATCGGGTTTCCCGGCGACCATGGCGTCGCTCACCTTGTGCACCCGGGTCGAGGCGGGCGGGATCGGGCGGCCGGGATCGACCAGCATGTCCAGCGCCTCGCCCTCGACGATGCGGCCATGCACCACGCGCACGGCCCCGATCTGCACGATCTCGTCCTTGTGGGGCAGGAGGCCCGTCGTCTCGGTGTCGAAGACCGTGTAGATCATGCGCGACAGGGGCATGTCCTCGACCGCGGCCTCGGCATCGCGATCGAAGAGGTCGAACTCGTAGACCAGCGGGCGCGCGGCATCGGGGGCGATATCGGCATGGGCGGCGTCGATCACCAGCATGTAGCCGCCGCCCTCCATCGGTTTCATCCGCGCGTCATAGCTCTGCCGTGCATCATGGCCGCGCAGCGAGAAGGCCACCTCCTTGCCGGTGCGGTCCAGCTTGCGCCGCGCGCCGACGAGGCAGGCGGGGTCGAAATAGTCCGACAGCGGCGCGTTCAGCCGCGGCACGGCCTGTCCGGCAAGCACCTCGGCGGCCTGGCCGTCATAGAGCACGATCTGGTCGCGCGGGTTGGCGAGGATCATGGCGACCGGGATCTCGGTCAGCAGCGCGGTCAGCCGGGCCTTCTCGGCGGTCAGCCGCTCGGTCTCGGCGGCGACGCGCTCGGCGGTGGACATGGCGCTGTCCGACAGCGCGGCAGTGACGGCCGAGGCGGCCGGGGCGAGATCGCCGAGATAGCGCGCCGCCTCGGTGTCGATCCCGGTGGCGACGCCGGCATGGGCGCGGGCGCGCATCTGGGCCGAGATCCGCTCGATCGGCTTGGCCACGTTCTCGTCGAAGAGCAGCCAGATCCCGACGCTGAGCGCGACCAGCCCGAAACTGGCGAGGATGGCGGCGAAGGTGAAGCCGTTGGTGGCCGTCGTGGCCAGCGCGCGCTGGTGGCCGGCATAGAGCGCGGCCAGCACCAGCCCGGTGCCCCCCAGCGCGATGAGGCAGAAGAACAGGAAGATCCGCAGGCGCAGGCCGAGGCGTGACATGGCTCAGACCTCCGCGCAGACCGTCCGGACGATCGGGTCGTCCCCGCCCACGTCGCGCCAGACCGGCGGCGAGCCGTCGCCCAGTGCCGGATCGGCCCGGCGCCCGGCCGCGCAATCCACCATGACCTCGACCGCCTGCACGGTCTGCCAGCGGCCGAAGAAGTAGAGATCGGTGAGATAGAGCGCCTCCTGCGTGCTGTTGGCGCGCAGGTTGCCGGTATCCACGGCGACGAAGCGGTCGGTCATCGGGAAGAGGAAGGTCCAGGGTCGCCAGAAGGCGCGGCTTTCGACGGTCTGGGCGACCTCCAGCCCCTCGGGAAGGGTGTCCGCCGTGCGGTTGTACCAGCTGTACTCGCTGGAGATGGCGGCGGCCAGCATCGCCGCCCCGGCGCCGATGGGGATCAGCCAGCGCGGCAGGCGATTGCCCGACAGCCGCACGACCAGCATCAGGGCGCCCGCCCCGGCAAACCCGGCCACCACGACCGCGATCAGTTCCAGAAACATCTCTCCCCCCCTTTGTCCTCCCGGCGGCGCAAATCTTTTGAGGAAAAGATTTGCAAATTCCTTCTCAAGGAATTTCTCCGCCTCAGCCCAGCATGCCTTTCCCGTGACCGACCGCGGATTGCAGCGATTTGACCACGACGAAGGCGTCGCGCAAATGACTTCGCTCAAAATCCGACAGGTCGGCCGGCGCAAGGTAGTTGTCCGGCGCGGCGCCGCCCTTGATCTGCCGGGCCTGGTGCTCCAGCCGCGTCTCGGCGATCAGGTCATAGGCATCGAGCAGGTCCTGCCCGCCAGCGGTGCTCAGCACGCCCGCGCCCACCGCCGCCTCGAGCCGGGCGCGGGTGTTGACCGCGGTCAGCTGTCCGCGCAGCGCGTAGACCCGGCCGAGATCGACCACCGGCACCACGCCGTTATGCTTCATGTCCAGCCGGTTCTTGTGCTCGCCCGAGCGGATCGTGGCGAAGCCGCGCAACAGGCCCAGCGGCGGCGTGTGCTTGAGCGCGTTGGAGACCATGTGCGCCACGAAGATCGAGTTCTTCGCCGCGGCGGCCAGCGTCTCGGCCTGCAGATCGGCGAAGAGCGCGCTCTGCCCGCCGATCGGGCGCAGGTCGAACATCACGCTGGCCAGCATCTGCGCCTCGGGCGAGGGTTTCTCGATCCAGTTGCGGAAATAGCTGCGCCAGACCCGGACCGGCTGGCGCCAGCGCGTGTTGGTGGCCATCATGTCGCCGGGGCAATGCACGTAGCCGCAGGTGTTCAGCCCGTCGCAGACGAAGCGCGCGAGATCCGCGAAATAGGGCATCTGCGCATCGGTCACCGCGTCATCCAGCATCAGGCAGTTGTCCTGGTCGCTGACGCCGGTCTGTTCCTGCCGGCCCTGGCTGCCGCAGGCCAGCCAGAGATAGGGCACGGGCGGTGGGCCCAGCTTGTCCTCGGCCAGCGCCAGCAGGCGCCGCGTGGCGGTGTCGGCGATATCGGTGATCAGCCGGGTGACCACTTCGTGGCGGTTGCCGCTGGCCACCAGCTGGACCAGCAGCTGCGGGATGCGTGCCGTGACGCGGGCCATTGCCGCGGCGCTGTCGGCCTGCGCGATCTCCGAGACCAGCTCGGCCGAGGTCATCGCCTGGAAGCGCGTCAGATCGGTCTGGGTGACCATGCCGCGCAGTTGCCCGTTCTCGGCCACGGGAACGTGGCCGATGCGGCGCTCCATCATCATGTGCAGCACGTCCGAGCCGATCGCCGAGGGCGGCAGGGTGACCGGGTCGACCGTCATGATGGCCGAGATGGACGTGTCGGCGGGCAGGGCGCCCGCCACCACCTTGGAGGCCATGTCGCGCACCGTGGCGATGCCCGTCAACCGGTCGCCCTCGGTCACGCAGATCGACGAGACATGCTTTTCGGCCATGCGGCGCGCGGCCTCCTGCACGCTGGTGTCGGGCGCGCAGGTCAGCGGCGTGGTGGCCATCAGCGTCTCGACCCGGCTGGTGGCGAGATCGGCGCGCTTGGGGCGCGGCCCGCGCTGGCGGTCGAAGAAGCGCGCCACGCCGGGCTCGGTCTCGACGAGGCGCAGGAAATCGGCCTTGGGCAGGACCAGCAGCAACGTATCCTCGAGCGTGCGGGCGCTGGTCACGGCGATGCCGTCACGCCCCAGCCCGCGTTCGCCGAAGGAGTTGCGCGGGCCCAGGATCGAGATCTGCGCGCCGTTCTGGTCGCGCACCTCGACCGCGCCGTGATGGATCAGGTAGAGCCCCTCCAGCGCGTCGCCCAGCTCGTAGATCTGCTGGCCGGCGGCCAGCGATTTCGGGCGGAAGGCGGGGATCAGCGCCCCCAGCGCCTCGGGCTCCAGCCCGTCATAGGGGTGCACGGCCGACAGGAAGCGGGTCAGTTCGGGCAGGTCGAGCGTCATCGGTCAGGCCTCCTTGGCGGGCTGTGTCACGCGGTAGGTGCAGGAGACGAGGCCCGAGCGGAAGGCCCGCGTCTCGACCAGGTCGAGGTCGAGATCCTGCTCCAGCGGGCCGAAGAGCGGCCGGCCGCTGCCCAGCAGGATCGGCACCCGGGTCACCGTCATCTCGGCGATCAGCCCCGCGCGCAGGAAGGACTGGATGACCTGGCCGCCATCCACGTAGACCCGCTGCCAGCCTTCTTCGGCCAAGGCCGCCATCAGCCGCGACGGGCTAGTGCGGGTGAGGCGTACGCTGTCCTCCAGTGCCTCGGGGATGTCTTCGGGGGTCAGGGTCTGGCTGAGCACCACCACCGGCTTGTCATAGGGCCATTCGGGAAAGCTCAGCACCTTGCGGAACGAGGCGCTGCCCATGACGATCCCGTCCATGCGCGCGTAGAAGGCGTCATAGCCGTGGTCATCCTCGGCCACGGGCTGCTTCATGAGCCAGTCGAGATCGTGATCCTTGCGCGCGATGTAGCCGTCAAGGCTGGTGGCGATGAAGACATGTCCGGTGATCATGGGGGCGGCGCATCCGATCGGTCACAAAAGAAAAATCCCGTCCCGCATACGCGGAACGGGACCTCTTGGCAAAGGGCGGGCACAGGATTCGTGCCCGCCCGTGCCCATTTCAGTGGTCGGCGGCGGCTGCGCCGGCACCGCGAGGCACACGGACGCTTTCCACCAGTTCCTCGATCTCGGCCGGAATCGGGGTGGTCATCTTCGACACGGTGAAGGCCACCGCGAAGTTCACCATCGCACCCACCGCACCGAAGCTGGTCGACTTGATCGTGCCAAGCAGCGGATCGGCATCGGTGAAGCTGTTGGTGTCGGGGATGAAGAACCAGCCCTTGTGCAGGAAGATGTAGATCAGCGTGACGATCAGGCCCGAGAGCATGCCGGCGACGGCGCCCTTGTTGTTCACCTTGGTGAAGATGCCCATCATCAGGGCCGGGAAGATCGACGCCGCGGCCAGACCGAAGGCCAGCGCCACCGTCTGGGCCGCGAAGCCCGGCGGGTTGAGGCCCAGGTAGGTCGCCACCGCGATGGCCACGGCCATGGCGATCCGGGCCGAGAGCAGTTCGCCCTTCTCGCTGATGTCCGGGGTCAGCTGGCCCTTCATCAGGTCGTGGCTGACCGCCGAGGAGATCGCCAGCAGCAGGCCGGCCGCGGTCGACAGGGCGGCGGCAAGGCCACCGGCGGCGACCAGACCGATCACCCAGCTGGGCAGGTTGGCGATCTCGGGGTTGGCGAGCACCAGGATGTCGCGGTTGAAGTTGGTCAGCTCGTTGCCGGCCCAGCCTTCGGCTTCCGCACGTTCCTGCATCTCGGGCGAGGCATCGTTGTAGTACTGGATGCGGCCGTCGCCGTTCTTGTCTTCCCAGCCCAGAAGGCCGGTCTGCTGCCAGGTGGCCATCCAGTCATAGGCCGGGTCGGTCTCGATCGTCTCGACGCTGACGGCCTGGCCCTCGGTGCCGTTCGGCCAGAACTGCTCGGTGATGTTCAGGCGCGCCATCGCACCCACGGCCGGGGCCGTCAGGTAGAGCAGCGCGATGAAGACCAGCGCCCAGCCGGCGGACCAGCGTGCATCGGCCACGCGCGGCACGGTGAAGAAGCGCATGATCACGTGCGGCAGGCCGGCAGTGCCGATCATCAGCGACAGGGTGAAGAGCACCATGTTGAACGTGTCGCCGTGATGGGCGGTGTACTCGTTGAAGCCCAGCTCGGCCACGATCTGGTCCAGCTTCTGCAGCAGCGGAACGCCCGACTCCACGTCGGTGCCGAACAGGCCCAGGCCCGGGATCGGGTTGCCGGTCAGCTGCAGCGAGATGAACACGGCCGGGATCGTGTAGGCCATGATCAGCACGACGTACTGCGCGACCTGCGTGTAGGTCACGCCCTTCATGCCGCCGAACACCGCGTAGGCGAAGACCACACAGGCGCCGATCAGCAGGCCGGCCGTGTTCGAGACCTCGAGGAAGCGGCCGAAGGCCACGCCCACGCCGGTCATCTGGCCGATCACGTAGGTCAGCGAGGCCACCAGCAGCGAGATCACCGCCACGAGCCGTGCGGTCGGGCTGTAGAACCGGTCGCCGATGAACTCGGACACGGTGAACTTGCCGAACTTGCGCAGGTAGGGCGCCAGCAGCAGGGCCAGCAGCACGTAGCCGCCCGTCCAACCCATCAGGAAGGTCGAGTTGTCATAGCCGGTGAAGGCGATGAGGCCGGCCATCGAGATGAACGAGGCCGCCGACATCCAGTCGGCCGCCGTGGCCATGCCGTTGGTGACCGGGTGCACGCCGCGCCCGGCGGCGTAGAATTCCGAGGTCGAACCGGCACGGGCCCAGACCGCGATGCCGATGTAGAGCGCGAAAGAGGCGCCCACAAACAGCAGGTTGATGGTAAACTGATCCATGATCACTCCTCCTCGACGCCGAATTCTTTATCCAGCTTGTTCATCCGCCAGGCGTAGAAGAAGATCAGCGCCAGGAAGACGATGATCGACCCCTGCTGGGCGAACCAGAAGCCCAGGTCGGTGCCGCCGACGGCAATGCCCGACAGCAACGGCCGCAGCAGGATGCCGAAGCCGAACGACACCAGCGCCCAGATGACGAGGCTGATGAGAATGATACGCACATTGGCCGACCAGTAGGCCTTGTCGCCTTCGGCGGTGTGCGCGCCTTGTGATGTTTGATCCGCCATGTCGCGGGTCCTCCTCTTCCTCCGTTGAGCATGCCCTCCCGGACACGCGTCTCCTCTCTGCCCGTCGGGCAGCACGCCCCCCGTGCGCGGGGGGCGGTGTTCGTCTCGCCCGGTGTCAGGCGGTGGCGGCGTCGACGATGGCCGCGAGCCGCGCCGCGATGCCGTCGATCTCGCCCATGGCATCGACAGATGTCAGCACGCCCGCCCGGGCGTAGTAGTCGATCAGCGGGGCGGTCTGGGCGTGGTAGGCCTGCAGCCGGCTGGCCACGGTCTCGGCGTTGTCGTCGGCGCGGCGCTTGAACTCCGTGCCGCCGCACTTGTCGCAGGTGCCCTCGGTCTGCGGCTGCTTGAAGCTGTCGTGATAGCCCTCGCCGCAGCCCGCGCAGGTGTAGCGCCCCGAGATCCGGGTCACCATCGCCGCATCGTCGACCTCGAGGCTGACCGCCGCGTCGATCTTCTGCCCGCTCTCGGCCAGCAGCCGGTCCAGCGCCTCGGCCTGCACCGTGGTGCGCGGGAAACCGTCCAGGATCACGCCGCGGGCGCAGTCGGGATCGGCCAGCCGGTCGCGCAGGATCGCGATGACGATCGCGTCGCTGACCAACTCGCCTGCTTCCATGACCGCCTTGGCCTGAAGGCCCGCCTCGGTGCCCTGCGCCACGGCGGCGCGCAGCAGGTCACCGGTGGACAGCTGCACGAGGCCGAAACGCTCTTCGAGCATGCGGGCCTGGGTGCCCTTGCCGGCGCCCGGGGGCCCCAGCAGGATCAGGACCGGGGCGGTGGCGGGGATCTGGGTTCCGTCCATTGCGCTCACCCCTTGTTCATTCTGTTTTCGATGAGGTCGTCGACGACGGATGGGTCGGCGAGGGTGGAGGTGTCTCCGAGGCTGCCATAGTCGTTCTCGGCGATCTTGCGCAGGATGCGGCGCATGATCTTGCCGGAGCGGGTCTTGGGCAGGCCGGGGGCCCACTGGATGAGGTCGGGCGAGGCGATGGGGCCGATCTCGGTGCGGACCCAGTTGCGCAGCTCCTTGCGCAGCTCGTCAGTGGCCTCGACGCCGGCCATCAGGGTCACGTAGCAATAGATGCCCTGGCCCTTGATCTCGTGCGGGTAGCCGACCACCGCGGCCTCGGCCACCTTCTCATGCGCCACCAGCGCCGATTCCACCTCGGCGGTGCCCATCCGGTGGCCGCTGACATTGATCACGTCATCGACCCGGCCGGTGATCCAGTAATCGCCGTCGGCATCCCGGCGACAGCCGTCACCCGAGAAGTAGTAGCCCTTGTAATCCGAGAAATAGGTCTTCTCGAACCGTTCGTGATCGCCCCAGACGGTGCGCATCTGGCCCGGCCAGCTGTCCTTGAGGCAGAGCACGCCCTCGGTGGGGTTGTCGTGGATCTCCTCGCCGGTCTGCGGGTCCAGCACGACGGGCTGCACGCCGAAGAACGGCTTCATCGCCGCGCCCGGTTTCAGCGCATGCGCGCCGGGCAGGGGGGTCAGCAGGTGGCCGCCGGTCTCGGTCTGCCACCAGGTGTCCACGATCGGGCAGCGCCCGCCGCCCACGACATCATTGTACCAGTTCCACGCCTCCGGGTTGATGGGTTCCCCGACCGTGCCGAGGAGTCGCAGCGAGGATAGATCGCATTTCGTTACGAATTCGTCACCCTGGCCCATCAGCGCGCGAATCGCCGTCGGCGCGGTGTAGAACTGGTTCACGCGATGCTTCTCGCAGACCTGCCAGAAGCGGCTGGCATCGGGATAGGTGGGCACGCCCTCGAACATCAGCGTGGTGGCGCCATTGGCGAGCGGCCCATAGATGATGTAGGAGTGCCCGGTGACCCACCCAACATCTGCCGTGCACCAATAGACATCGCCCTCGTGGTAGTCGAAGGTGACCTGGTGGGTCATGGCGGCGTAAACCAAATATCCACCTGTGGTGTGCACAACCCCCTTGGGCTGACCCGTTGACCCGGAAGTGTACAGGATGAACAGCGGGTCCTCGGCCTGCATCTCGACCGGGCGGCAGTAGTCGCCGGCTTCCAGCGCCATCTCGGCGTAGTCGTAATCGCGCCCCTCCACCCAGGTGGTCTGGCCGCCGGTGCGCTTGACGACCAGGCACTTGACGCTGTCCTTGCAGTGCAGCAGCGCCTTGTCGGTGTTGGATTTCAGCGCGGTCTTGCGGCCGCCGCGGGGCGCCTCGTCGGCGGTGATGACGACCTTGGCGTCACAGCCATTGATGCGGGCCGACAGCGCGTCGGGCGAGAAGCCGGCGAAGACGATGGAATGGATGGCGCCGATGCGCGCGCAGGCCAGCATGGCATAGGCGGCCTCGGGGATCATCGGCAGGTAGATGATGACGCGGTCGCCCTTGCGCACGCCGAGGCTCTCGAGCACGTTGGCCATGCGGCAGACGCGGCGGTGCAGGTCGGCATAGGAGATCGACTGCGCGGGCTCCTTCGGGTCGTCGGGCTCCCAGATGATGGCGGTCTGCTGGCCGCGCGTCTCGAGATGGCGGTCGATGCAGTTAGCCGCGACGTTCAGCGTGCCGTCGCGGAACCACTCGATCGAGACCTGGCCCAGCGTGAAGTCGACATTGCGGATCTCGCTCGGCGCCTTGATCCAGTCCAGCCGCTTCGCCTCCTCGGCCCAGAACCCCTCGGGGTCCGACACAGACCGCGCATAGGCCGCATCATACCCGGACGCGTCGATATGGGCAGATTTCGTGAAACTCTCGGATGGCGGGTAGGTCTTGGACATGAGGGCTCCTCCTGTTGTCGCGGGCAGGGAAACGCTCCCGGCTCTCGAAATCAAGCCCCGTCGGGGCGCGCGCACCGGGAGGGGCGACCGGCCCGCAGCGTGCGCGGGCCGGGGCAGGGTCAGATCGCGAGGTACTCGGCCCGCAGGCTCTCGTTCTCGAGCACCTCGGCGGCGCTGCCGTCAAAGACGATGGAACCGGTGTCGAGGATCACCGCACGGTCGGCCAGCTGCAGCGCGCGCACCGCGTTCTGTTCGACGATGATCGTGGTCATGCCCTGTTCCTTGATGTGGCGCAGGGTCTTCTCGATCTCGTCCACGATGACCGGGGCCAGTCCTTCATAGGGTTCGTCGAGCAGCAGCACCTTGATGTCGCGGGCCAGCGCGCGGGCGATAGAGAGCATCTGCTGCTCGCCACCCGACAGCGTGACGCCCTCCTGCAAACGGCGTTCGCCGAGCCGGGGGAAGAGCTCGTAGAGGCGTTCCAGCGACCAGCCGATCGGCGGCTGGATCTGCGCCAGCTTGAGGTTCTCCTCGACGGTCAGGCCGGGGATGATGCGGCGATCCTCGGGCACCAGCCCCAGACCGTTCACCGCGGCCTGGTGCGCCTTCATCGTGTGCAGCGGCGCGTGGTCCAGCCAGATCTCGCCGCGCTGCACCTGGGGATTGTCCAGCCGGGCGATGGAGCGCAGCGTGGTGGTCTTGCCGGCGCCGTTGCGGCCCAGCAGGGCAAGGATCTCGCCCTCGTGCACGTTGAAGCTGATGCCCTGCACGATGTAGCTCTCGCCGTAATAGGAATGCATGTCCCAGACCGAGAGGAAGGCCGGGGCGGTTTCGGCCATGTTGGCGTTCTTGGAGAAATCGGGGCGGACGTTCATGTCGGCAGACCCTTTCGTTCGCGGCGGGCGGGGCGTGGGCCCTCCCTACGGGTGAAGCGGAGGCGTCGGGCGGGGATGATCCCCACCCGGCGCGGGTTCAGTGCGTCTCGCCCAGGTAGGCTTCCTGGACCTTGGGGTGTCCCTTGATGTTCTCGGGCGCATCCTCGACCAGCGGCGTGCCCTGGGCCAGCACGGTAATCCGGTCGGCCAGGCTGAAGACCACGTGCATGTCATGCTCGATGATGGCGATGGTGATGTCGCGCTTGGCCTTGATCTCCTTGAGCAGGTCGATCGTGTTGTTGGTGTCGGCGCGCGCCATGCCGGCGGTGGGCTCGTCCAGCAGCAGCAGCTTGGGGTTCTGCACGAGGCACATCGCCATCTCGAGCCGGCGCTTGTCGCCGCGCGACATCGACGCCGAGTGCATGTGGCGCTTGTCCAGCATGTTCACGTCGTCGAGCATGCGCTCGGCCTCCTCGATCAGCGCGCGCTCGTTCGAGACCGATTCGTAGGCATGCAGCCGGTAGGCCCCGTCGCGCTTGGCGAAGAGCGGGATCATCATGTTCTCGAACACCGTGAGATCGGCAAAGATCTCGGGGGTCTGGAACACGCGGCTGATGCCCATCTGGTTGATCTCGTGCGGGCTGCGGCCCAGCACGCTCTGCCCGTCGAACATGACCGAGCCGGTGTCGGGGATCAGCTTGCCCACCAGGCAGTTCAGCAGGGTGGACTTGCCCGCGCCGTTCGGCCCGATGATCGCGTGGCAGCTGTTCTCCTTCACGCTGAGGTTCACGTCGCTGAGCGCCTTCAGACCGCCGAACCGCTTGCCGACATCCTTGACTTCAAGAATTCCCATGGCCCTGTCTCCTTATTCCGCAGGTTCGGTCTTGGCCGATTTCGGCGTGTCGGGCTTCTTGCGACGGAAAGCCCGCGCGATGCGTTGTCCGCCCTCGACCAGCCCGCCGGGCAGGAAGATCACGACGGCCATGAAGATCAGGCCCAGCGTCAGGTGCCAGCCCTTGCCGATGAACGGGTAGATCACCGCGACGATGAAGTCCTCCAGCCCGTCCGGCAGGAAGGCGAACCAGCCATGCAGGATGTCGGAATTGATCTTGGAGATGATGTTCTCCATGTACTTGATCGCGCCCGCGCCCAGCACCGGGCCGATCAGCGTGCCCACGCCGCCCAGGATGGTCATCAGCACGACCTCGCCCGAGGCGGTCCAGAACATGCGCTCGGCGCCGGCCAGCGGGTCCATCGAGGCCATCAGCGCGCCGGCCAGCCCGGCATACATGCCCGAGATCACGAAGGCGGCCAGCGTGTAGGGCTTGGGGTTCAGACCGGTATAGTTCAGCCGCTGCTGGTTCGACTTGATCGCACGCAGCATCATGCCGAAGGGCGAACGGAAGATGCGAATGGCCAGGTAGAAGGCCAGCAGCATCACGATGGCGCAGAAATAGTAGCCGATGTTGAAGGTGAAGACCCAGGCGCCCAGCTCCAGCTGCGCGCTGTCGCGCATCTCCAGCCCGAAGAGCCCGGGCACCGGCAGGTTCCCGTCGGCCGTCCCGCCATCGAGGATGCGCGGATCGCTCAGCGCCAGCTGCAGCCCGGTCTCGCCGCCGGTGATCGGCGTCAGCACCGAGTAGGCCAGGGCGAACATCATCTGCGCGAAGGCCAGCGTCAGGATCGAGAAGTAGATCCCCGAGCGCCGCAGCGATATGTAGCCGATCAGCAGCGCGAAGAGCCCCGACATCACCACCGCCAGCAGGATGGCGGGCAGGACGTTCATGCTGAGAAGCTTGAACATCCACACCGCCGCGTAGGAGCCCACGCCGAGGAAGGCGGCGTGCCCGAAGCTGAGATAGCCGGTCAGGCCGAACAGGATGTTGAAGCCGATGGCGAAGATGCCGAAGATCACGAAGCGCTGCATCAGGTCGGGGTAGCCCGCGTTGAACTGCGCCATGGCGCTGCCCTCGGGGAAGGGGTTCAGCAGGAAGGGGGCGAAGATGGTCAGCGCGGCGACCAGCAGCAGCAGGGTGGCGTCTTTCTTTTCGAGACCGAACATGGATCAGTCCTCCATCACGCCCTTGCGGCCCATCAGGCCCCGCGGACGCGTCAACAGAATGATGATGGCGACCAGGTAGATGATGACCTGGTTGATGCCGGGAACGAAGTTGATGACCTCGCGCATCGAGGCGAAGCTCTCGAGGATGCCCAGCAGGAAGCCCGCCAGCACGGCGCCCGGCAGCGAGCCCATGCCGCCGACGACCACCACGACGAAGCTGAGGACGAGGAAGTCCATGCCCATGTGGTAGTTGGGCGAGTTGATCGGGGTGTACATGACGCCCGCCAGGCCCGCGACGGCGGCGGCAAGGCCGAACATGATGGTAAAGCGCTTGTCGATGTCGATGCCCAGCAGGCCCACGGTCTCGCGATCGGCCATGCCGGCGCGCACCACCATGCCGAAGGTGGTGAATTGCAGGAAGGCGAAGACCGCGCCGATGATCACCACCGAGAAGCAGAAATAGACCAGCCGCCAGTAGGGATAGATGATCGTGTTCGGGTCGAAGCCGATCATGGCGCCGAAGTCGAAGCTGCCGCGGAAGGCATCCGGGGCGGGCGTCGGGATCGGGTTGGCGCCGTAATAGTACTTGATGATTTCCTGCAGCACGATGGCCAGGCCGAAGGTGACGAGGATCTGGTCGGCATGGGGGCGCTTGTAGAAATGCTTGATCAGGCCGCGCTCCATGATCACGCCCACGATGATCATGATCGGGATTGCGAAGAGGATGGCCAGCGGCACGGACCAGTCGATGATCGCCGCGCCCGCGCTCTCTCCCACGATATCGTAGAGATAGGGCACGTCCCGCATCAGCGGGTTGCCGAGGAAGTCCGTCTCGCCGGGAACCTCGACCTCGTGGCTGAGGTTGAAGAGCCGGTTCAGCGTGACCGCGCAGAAGGCGCCGATCATGAAGAGCGCACCATGCGCGAAATTCACCACGCCCAGCGTGCCGAAGATGAGCGTCAGCCCGAGGGCGATCAGCGCATAGGCCGACCCCTTGTCGAGCCCGTTCAGAATTTGGAGGATCAATGCATCCATGGTCGCACCCCTTGCGGTCGGGTTACGGATTGCGCGAACCCCGCGCAGGCGGGGTCGACAGATCGGACGGAGTGCAGGGCGGGCGTCAGGCCCACCCTGCGACAGGGATCAGGCGCCCGGGTTGCAGGTGCCCAGCTCGCCGCCGAAGATCGACGGGTCATAGGTGACCTGGTCGCGCGGCGTGACCTCGACGATTTCGAGCAGGTCGAACTCCGAGGTCGGGTTCTCCTTGCCCTTCACGACCAGCACGTCCTTGAAGCACTGGTGGTCCTCGGCGCGGTAGAGCGTCGGGCCGTTGCCCAGCCCGTCGAACTCGAAGCCTTCCAGCGCCTCGACCACCGCACAGGGGTTGAACGAGCCCGCGCGCGTCACGGCATCGGCATAGAGCAGCGTCTGCACGTAGCAGGTATGCGCCGCCTGGGACGGCGGGAAGCCGTATTTGGTGCCGAAGGATTTCACGAAGGCCTTGGAGCCCTCGTCCTGCAGCGACCAGTGCCAGTTGGTGGAGCCGAAGATGCCCTTGACGTTGGCACCGGCCCCCTTGGCCATCAGGCGCGAGTAGAGCGGCACGATGATCTCGAAATTCTTGCCGTTCACCTGCTTGTCGCGCAGGCCGAACTGCACGGCATTGGTCAGCGAGTTGACCATGTTGCCGCCGTAGTGGTTCAGCACCAGCACGTCGGCGCCCGACTGCAGAACCGGCGCGATGTAGGACGAGAAGTCGGTCTGGGTCAGCGGGGTCTTCACCGCGGCCACGGTCTCCCAGCCAAGCGCCTCGGTCGAGTTCCGGACGGCTTCCTCGGTGGTGTAGCCCCAGTTGTAGTCCGCGGTCAGGTGATAGGCCTTGCGGTCATTGCCGTAATTGTCGGCCAGGATCGGCGCCAGCGCCGCGCCCGACATGTACGAGTTGAAGAAGTGACGGAAGCCGTTGGCCCGCTTGTCCTTGCCCGTGGTGTCGTTGGAATGGGTCAGGCCGGCCATGAAGATCACGCCGGCTTCCTGGCAGAGCGCCTGCACGGCCACGGCCACGCCCGAGGACGAGCCGCCGGTGATCATGATCGCGCCGTCCTTCTCGATCATCGACTTGGCCGATGCGCGGGCGGCGTCCGACTTGGTCTGCGTGTCGCCGGTGACGTATTCGACCTTGCGGCCCAGGATGCCGGTGCCGTCCAGCGCCTTGGACGAGAAGGTGGGCAGCATGCCGCCGTCACCGCCGCCGTTCAGATGCTCGACCGCCAGCTCGTAGGCGCGCAGCTCGTCGGCGCCCTCGTCGGCATAGGGGCCGGTCTGCGGCACGTTGAAGCCCAGCGTGACGGTGCTGTCGCCGGGTGCGTTGGTAAAGCCCGAGTGGCTGGCCGCCGACAGGTAGGTCGGCAGCGCCAGACCGGCGCCGGCCACGGCACCCGTCCTGAGTACGCCACGACGTGTCAGGTTCGTCTTGGACATGAAATCCTCCCGTTTCGTGAAATGCGGGCGCCGCTCCTCAACGACGCGTCGCAGGCACGTTTCGTGCAAATCCACTATGCGGCCGGGTCGGAAAATTTCGCAACAAGCGCCTTTGTCGCAACGCTTTTTTTGTGAAGCGGTGAAAAGTATCCTTTGGTATTCTGTAAAAGCGTTTATATTGCGGCGCAGAAACACGTTGATACTGCAAGGGAATCGCTTTGCCGCGCGACACGCTGACCGGTTCGCGCATCCGCGAAAGGCGGGTGGCGCGGGGCATGAAGCAGGCCGAGCTGGCCCGCAATGCGGGTATTTCGGCCTCCTATCTCAATCTGATCGAGCACAACCGCCGCAGAATCGGGGGCAAGCTGCTGCTCGACATCGCCGAGATCCTGCAGGTCGATCCGACCATGCTGACCGAGGGGGCGGGGGCTGCGCTGATCTCGACCCTGCGCGAGGCCGCCATGGAAAGCGAGGCCAGCGGCGCCGAGCTGGACCGCGTGGACGAGTTCGCCGGCCGCTTTCCCGGCTGGGCGCAGCTGCTGTCGGACACGCGCGGCCGGGTCGCGGCGCTGGAACGCACGGTCGAGATCCTGACCGACCGGATGACCCATGACCCGCATCTCGCCGCCTCGCTCCACGAGATGCTGTCTACTGTCACGGCGATCCATTCCACCGCCTCGATCCTGGCCGAGCCGGGCGAGATCGACGCCGAGTGGCAGGCCCGGTTCCACCGCAACATCCACGAGGACAGCGAGCGGCTGGCCGAGACGAGCCGCGGGCTGGTCACCTATCTCGAGGCCGACCATGCCGGCGCGACCGAGACCGGCGCCCCGCAGGAGGAGCTGGACGCCGCGCTGGAGGCGGCCGGCCACCACGTGCCCGAGCTGGAGGGCCGGGCCGAGGTGGAGGGGCCGCTGGCCCGCATGGGCGAGACGCTCTCGGCACCGGCCCGCGCCCTGCTGGACCGCTGGCTGCGCCGCTATGCCGCCGATGCCGCCGCGCTGCCGCTGGACCGGCTGGCCGAGCCGCTGGCCGAGCACGGCCCCGATCCGGCCGCGCTGGCGCAGGCCCTACAGGCGGACCCGGCGCAGGTCATGCGGCGGCTGGCGGCGCTGCCGCCCGACATGCTGCCCGCGCCGGTCGGGCTGGCGATCTGCGACGGCTCGGGCGTGCTGGTCTACCGCAAACCCGTGGCCGATTTCCCGATGCCGCGGTTCGGCGCGGCTTGTCCGCTCTGGCCGCTCTACCGGGCGTTGAACCGCCCGCTTGTGATCCTGGCCGGGCCGGTGATCCATCCCGGGCGCGCCGGCGACGGGCTCTGGGCCGAGGCGGTGGCCGTGCCGCAGGGCCGGATCGCGGTCAATGCCGACCCGCTTTACGAGGCGCACATGCTGGTGCGCCCACGGCCCGGCGCGGCGGCGGGCGCGCGCGGCGCCACACCCCCTGCCGGCCCGCCGCAAGAGGTCGGGGTCGCCTGCCGGGTCTGTCCGCGCACGCCCTGTCCGGGCCGGCGCGAACCCTCGATCCTCGGCGGGTAGGGCGCGCGTGCACCTGCGGCGGAACAGCTTTTTGACACCGCGTCGGGAATGCGACTACAGTCACCCCAACCCGTGACGGAGGCCCCGGAGAAGAGGCGCGCAGACGGGACATGGGGGGAATGCATGGCAGGGCATGTTCTGCTGATCGAGGACGAGCCGAATATCATCGAGGCCATCCGATTCATCCTGTCCCGCGCGGGCTGGCGCGTGGACACGCATTCCAACGGCGTGGATGCGGCCGAGGTCGTGCGCGCCCGCAATCCCGACATCCTGATCCTCGACGTGATGCTGCCCGGTCGGTCGGGCTATGACATCCTGCGCGACCTGCGCGAGGCGCCCGAGACCAAGGCCCTGCCGGTGCTGATGCTGACCGCGCGCGGCCAGAGCAAGGACCGCGAGATGGCCGAGCGGGCCGGAGCGAGCCGCTTCATGACCAAGCCCTTCTCCAATGCCGAGGTGCTCGACGCCGTGCGGGCGCTCGCCCCGTCATGAGCATCGATCCCGCGCCGGGCCCGCGCCGACCGCTCTTCGTCGAGCGGCAGACCTATCGGCGCCGGCGGCTGGTCGACGCGGCGCGGGCGCTGCCGCTGCTGGGCCTGCTCCTGTGGTGCGTCCCGCTGCTCTGGCTGATCCCCGAAGAGCCGCTGCCCACCTCGACGGCGCTGGTCTATCTCTTCGTCGTCTGGGCCGGGCTGGTGGTCGGTGCCGCGGCGATGATCTTTGCCCTGCGCCGCGCGCGCCCGATCGAAACGGGCGGCACGGAGCGGCCGCGGTGACCACGCTCAACGCGCTCGCGGCGATCTCGGTCGCCTACGTGGCGCTGCTCTTCGCGGTGGCCTTCGTGGCCGAGCGTGCCGCCTATCGCGGCCATACCGGCTGGCTGCGCGCACCCATCGTCTACACCCTGTCGCTGTCGATCTACTGCACCGCCTGGACCTTCTACGGCGCGGTGGGCAGCGCGGTGCGCAACGGGCTGGAATACCTGACGATCTATCTCGGTCCCAGCCTCGTGCTGATTGGCTGGTGGTGGATCCTGCGCAAGCTGGTGCGGATCGGCCGGGCGCAGCGCATCACCTCGGTCGCCGACCTGATCTCGTCGCGCTACGGCAAATCCAACCTGCTGGGCATCGGCGTCACGATCCTCGCCGTGATCGGCACGACCCCGTATATCGCGCTGCAGTTGCAATCGGTGACCCTGTCGGTCGAGGTCTTCGCCCAGACCGCGCCGCAGCCCGAGCACGAGCGCTATACTGCCTTCTGGGTGGCCGCCGGGTTGGCCGTGTTCACGGTGATCTTCGGCACGCGCAACCTTGACGCGAACGAGCGGCATCACGGCGTGGTCATGGCCATCGCGGTCGAGGCGGTGGTCAAGCTGGCCGCGCTGCTGGCGGTGGGCGGCTTCGTGGTCTGGGGCATCGCCGGCGGGGTCGGTCAGGTGCTGGAGCGGATCGACGCCTCGGATCTCGGACATTGGGACGTGTCGGGCGGCCGCTGGGCCGGGCTGATGCTGCTTTCGGCCGCGGCCTTCCTCTGCCTGCCGCGCATGTTCCAGGTGCTGGTGGTCGAGAACGACAATGACGAACAGCTGCGCATGGCGGCCTGGGCCTTCCCGCTTTACCTGATGATGATGAGCCTGTTCATCGTGCCCATCGCGGTGGTCGGGCTGGACGTGCTGCCCGAGGGATCGAACCCCGATCTCTTCGTGCTGACCGTGCCGCTGGCCTTCGGGCAGGACCAGCTGGCGTTGCTGTCCTTCCTCGGCGGCTTCAGCTCGGCCACCTCGATGGTGATCGTCGCGGCCATCGCGCTGTCGACCATGGTATCGAACCACATCGTCATGCCGATCTGGTTGCGCCTGCAAGAGGGCGCGGCCAGCGTCTCGGGCGATGTGCGCGCCGTGGTGCTGCTGTCGCGGCGGCTGTCCATCGCCGGGGTGCTGCTGCTTGGCTATCTTTATTATGCCGTGTCGGGCGGGGGCGAGGCGCTGGCCGTGATCGGGCTCGTCTCCTTCACCGGCGTCGCGCAGGTGCTGCCCGCGATGCTGGGCGGGATCTTCTGGCGCGGGGCCACGCGGATCGGCGCGCTCTCGGGGCTGACCGTGGGCTTTGTTGTCTGGCTCTACACGCTGTACCTGCCCAGCTTCGGCTCGGGCATGGTACTGCCGCAGCCCTTCTTCGAGACCGGGCCGCTGGGCCTGTCCTGGCTGAACCCGCATGCGCTGTTCGGCATCGACGGGCTGGACCCGCTGCTGCATGCCGTGCTGTGGAGCCTGTCGCTCAACACGCTGGCCTTCTTCGCCGCCTCGCTGATGAGCTTTCCCAGCCCGCTGGAGCGGTTGCAGGGCGCGCAGTTCGTCAATGTCCAGCAGACCCCCGGCAGCGCGCGCAGCTGGTCGCATTCTACCGCGCAGAGCGAGGACCTGATGGTCATGGCGCAGCGCATCCTGGGCGCGAGCGAGGCGCAGGCGCTGTTCCAGCGCGCCGCCGAGGAGCAGGGGCTGGAGGGGCACCTGCCCGAGCCCACGCCGGCCTTTTTGCAGGCGCTGGAGCGCGAGCTGTCGGGCTCGGTCGGCGCGGCCACGGCGCATGCCATGGTGGGCCAGATCACCGGGGGCATGGCCGTCTCGGTCGAGGACCTGATGGCGGTCGCCGACGAGACTGCGCAGATGATGGAGTATTCCGCCCGGCTCAAGGCGCAGTCCGACGAGCTGGCCCGCACAGCCGCCCAGCTGCGCGCGGCCAATGACAAGATGACCCGCCTGTCGGTGCAGAAGGATGCGTTTCTCAGCCAGATCAGCCACGAGCTGCGCACGCCCATGACCTCGATCCGGGCCTTCTCCGAGATCCTGCGCGATGCCGAGGAACTGGGAGATGCCGATCGCAACCGCTATGCCTCGATCATCCATGGCGAGGCGATCCGCCTGACCCGCCTGCTGGACGACCTGCTGGATCTCAGCGTGCTGGAGAACGGGCAGGTCAAGCTGGACATGGCCGAGGGGCGGCTGGAGGACGTGCTGGACCGCGCCGTGGCGGCGGTCTCGGCCGATCTGGGCGACCGGTCACTGGCGATCCGCCGCGACCGCACCACCGAGCAGGTCTGGCTGCGCACCGACCTGGAACGGCTGAGCCAGGTCTTCATCAACCTCATCGCCAATGCGCGCAAGTATTGCGACGCGGCCGAGCCCGAACTCGAGATTCGCGTCAGCAGCGACGCGCAGGGGCTGGTGGTGGATTTCATCGACAACGGCTCGGGCGTGTCGCCCGAGGCGCAGGACGTGATCTTCGAGAAATTCGCCCGCGTGGGCGAGATGAAGGCCGGCGGCGCGGGGCTGGGCCTGGCCATCTGCCGGCAGATCGTGACCCGGCTGGGCGGCGAGATCCTGTACCTGCCCGACCAGCGCGGCGCGGCCTTCCGCGTCATCCTGCCGGCGCCGCAGGCCCTGGCCGCGCAGTGATCTTTCGGGATTTCCCGCGCGCCGAAAGAGCTTGGTAACCAAATCGCGCCATAAGTCGAAGGCGAGGTGGCACAGGACGGGCGTTTGACTGCATGGCTGACGGGGCGCGACAGGACGTATTGGGCCGGAAGGCACAAGCGGCACAACGGGCGTTCGATGCGCGCGGCATGTCGCCGGCCAAGGCGCTGCGCCGGGCGCTGTCGCGCACGGCCGACGTGCTCTGGGACCTGGCGCTGGTCACGCAGGCGGTCGGCATCGACACGCGCGACCAGGACGGGGTGATCGCGGGGCTGGGCCCGCATGACCTGCTGCTGCTGCTGGACGGGCCCGAGGGCGCGGTGGGGCTGGCCGCGATCGACCGCGCCGTGATGACCGGGCTGGTCGAGGTGCAGACCATCCAGCAGGTCACGCAGATGCCGGTCGATACCGATCGCGTCCTGACCCAGACCGACGCGGCGATGATGGCCCCGCTGATCGACGGCGCGCTGGAGCGCATGGCCGCCAATCTCGAGGATCATCCCCTGCATCCGCAGATCGAGGGCTATCGCTTCGGCGCCATGATCGAGGATGCGCGCGCCGCGGGCCTGCTGCTCGACGCGGCCAGCTACCGTGTCTTCCGGACCGAGGTGGACCTGGCGCTGGGGCGCCGCCGCGGGCCGTTGACGGTGGTGCTGCCCGAACGGCCGCGCCGGGCCGGCACGGCCAGTACTGATGCCGCGGACAGCGCCCCGCACGAAGAGTTGCTGGCCCGCGTGCCGGCGCGGCTGGACGTGGTGCTGACGCGGTTGACCCTGCCGCTCAACCGGGCGCGCACCCTGCAACCGGGTGACCTGCTGCACCTGCCGCAGGATACGCTGGGCCGGGTCGAGATCACCGCCGGCGGCGGGCAGATGGTCGCGCGCGGACGGCTGGGCCAGATGAACGGGATGCGGGCGGTCCGTCTCGACTGGCCCGCCCCCAAGCGGGCCGCGGACCCGTCGGAGCGTGCGGGCGAGAGCGAGGAGGCGCCGCCGCCCGAGGCCCCGGCCGATCCGCCGAAACAGGACGCGACCCCCGCGCAGGCCGAGAGCCTGCCGGACCTGCCGCCGCTCGACCTGCCCGTCACCGGGGCCGAATTCGATTTCTCGGGGGTGCACGCCGCGACCCAGGCGGGGCTGGGCGGGCTCGACCCGGCCGAGGATTTCTCGGCCGCGTCGCTCGATTTCGACTTCGAGGAGAACTTCGAAGAATAGGGCGCTCAGACCTTTGACAGCGCCTCGAGCGTCGGGCGCATGCCCGAGAGGTCATAGCCGGCCTGCGCGGCGGCCGACAGCGTGTCGTCCACGCCCAGCGTGCCCACATGCCCCAGCGCCCAGACCACGGTGCAGCGGGTGCCCGAGGCGCAATAGGCCAGGACCTTGCCCTCGGCACCGGCGATCAGCTCGCTCTGCCGCGACACGTTCTCGGCATTCATCGTGCGGTGGGTCAGCGGCAGCCGGGCAAAGTCCAGCCCCGCCGCCTCGACCGCCGCGCCGATCGCATCGGCCTGCTGGTCGGGGGCCACTTCCTCGTCGGGGCGGTTGCAGATCACGAGGCGGATGCCCGCCTCCTTGATCTCTGCCACGTCCTCGACCGAGATCTGCGGGCTGACATGATAGACGGGGGTGATTTCGCGCATATCCATGACAATCGCCTACTCTGCCGGAACCGTCCTGTCCAGCCGCGCGCGCAGCAGCGGCGCGACGGCCATGCCCGCCGCCATCGCGGCAAGGAAGACGTAGAGCCCCGGTCCGCCATAGCTCAGCGCCGCGATCGAGGGGCCCGGGCAGAGCCCGGCCAGCCCCCAGCCGATGCCGAACAGCACCGAGCCGAGGATCAGCTTGCTGTCGATCTCGCGCGAGGGCGGGGGCGGCAGCGCGGCGCCGGTCAGCGCGGTCACGCGCCGGCGCCGGATCAGCCAGGCGATGGCCATGGGGATCATGGCGCCGCCCATCACGAAGGCCAGCGTCGGGTCCCAGTTGCCGAACACGTCCAGCCAGCCCTGCACCTTGGTGGTGTCGGTCATGCCCGAGACGAAGAGCCCGGCGCCGAACAGGCCGCCGGCGAGGAATGCAATGAACAGGTTGAGCATCAGATCACCCCCAGAACGTGGCGGAACAGCACGACACCGACGCCGCCGGCGAGGATGTAGCAGGCGGTGGCGACGAAGCCGCGGATCGACAGGCGCGACATGCCGCAGACCCCGTGGCCCGAGGTGCAGCCATTGGCGATGCGCGTGCCGACCCCCACCAGCAGCCCGGCCGCGACCAGCACGGCCATGTTGTCGGTGATATGCGTGTCGACCTCGCGGTAGACCGGCATCAGCAGCACCGGCAGCAATGCGACGCCGGCCAGGAAGACCAGCCGTTCCCACAGCGTGCCGCGGCCCGAGCCGTCGACGATACCGCCGATGATGCCCGAGGCGCCCATGATGCGGCCGTTGCCCAACAGGTAGACAGCGCCGCCCGTGCCGATCAGCAGACCGCCGATCAGCCCCCAGATCCAGTCGATTGGCATGGGTTCGTTTCCTTTTCTTGTCCTGAACGCCCCGGTTCGCACGGGGCATGTCGCTCGCGCCGGGCGGCACCCGCCCCCGGGTCCGGGGGCAGGCCCGCCGGTCAGATCTTGTTGACCGGCACCTTGAGGAAGACGTCGCCCTGCTCGTCGGCCGGCGGCATCTGGCCCGCGCGCATGTTCACCTGCAGCGAGGGGATGATCAGCTTGGGCATGGCCAGAGTGGCGTCGCGGCTGTCGCGCATCTGCACGAAATCTTCCTTGGTCTTGCCCGCGCCGACATGCACGTTCGCGGCCTTCTGCTCGCCCACCGTGGTCTCCCACGCATAGTCGTCGCGGCCCGGCGCCTTGTAGTCATGGCCCACGAAGATGCGCGTCTCGTCCGGCAGGGCGAGGATCTTCTGAACCGAATCGTAGAGCGTGTCCGACGATCCGCCCGGGAAGTCGCAGCGCGCCGTGCCGAAATCGGGCATGAACAGCGTGTCGCCCACGAAGGCCGCGTCGCCGATCACGTAGGTCAGGCAGGCCGGCGTGTGGCCGGGCGTGTGCAGCACGTCGCCGCGCAGCTGGCCGATATGGAAGCTGTCGCCCTCGACGAAGAGCTGGTCGAACTGCGAGCCGTCGCGCTGGAACTCGGTGCCCTCGTTGAAGACCTTGCCGAACGTGTCCTGCACGATCTTGATGCGGTCGCCGATGCCGATCTTGCCGCCCAGCCGCTCCTGGATGTAGGGCGCGGCCGAGAGGTGGTCGGCATGGACGTGGGTCTCGAGCAGCCACTGGCAGTCGAGCCCGTTCTCCTTGACGAAGGCGATCACGGCATCGGCCGAGCGGGTGTCCGTGCGACCCGAGGCATAGTCGAAATCCAGCACGGAATCGATGATCGCGCAGGCCGTTCCGTTGGGGTCGCGCACGACATAGGATATGGTGTTCGTGGCGTTGTCGAAAAAGGCTGTGACGTCTGGTTTCATCTGGTCGGGTCCTCCGTTTCGATGACACATATACGCAAAATAGAATATGTTTCAAGTCCGATCCGCGATTGACCTGCATCAATGCTTGTGGCGCGACAATTTGGCAAAGTGTCCATGTCGGGTTGGGAGGCCCGCAGCCATGTCACACCACGCACAGAAACGCGCTCTTTTCAAACGCCTGCGCGAGCTTGGCCTGCGCCTTGACGGGATTGAGGACGCGCTGGAGGCGCCGCATTCGAAGGACTGGGAAGAGATGGCGGTCGAGCGCGAGGGCGACGAGGTTCTCGAAGGGCTCGGCGTCAGCGGGCAGGCCGAGGTGGCGCGCATCCGCGCCGCGCTGCAACGCATGGCGGACGGGTCCTATGGCACCTGCGTGCGCTGTGGCGAGACGATTTCCCAGGACCGGCTGGCCGTGTTGCCGGAGACCCCGTTGTGCAGGACGTGCGCGACAGCGGCCTGACCGGCCGCAGAGATGGAGGACAGACCATGCTTGAAGACCTGAAGACTCGCCTCGAAGAGCTGCGCAAGGATCTGCTGATCGCCGAGGCCGAGGCCCGGCCGGCGGTGCTCGACCGGCTCGAGGACGTGGTGACCCAGCTCGAGACCCATGGCGGCAAGGTGCCGGCCTGGGCGCGCGAGGAGGTCGAGGCGCGGACCGATGGCCGCGTCGAGGACCAGTTCGACAACATGCCGGTCTGAGGCCCGCACGGCCGGACGCCGCGGGGTGAGCCCTGCGAGGGGACGCGGCGGACCGGTCGGGCGAAGCGCCCGGGGGCGGGGGCGGCGAGGAGGGCCGCCCCCGATCCGTGTCCGCGCGACCGCAACGACACGCTGCACGCGGTTTTCCACAGGCCTGTGGACAAAAAAATTGCCAAAACGTCCGCTTTGGCGTCTAATTCCCGCATAAACGCCGGAAAAACGGCGCAGCAGGCAGGCAGATCCGGCACCGGGCCGGGCGGGATGAGCGGGCAGATCGAACATTTCAGGCAAAGTGAACAGGTCTCGGAACGGGTCGGCTACGAGGTGGCGGCCGGGGTGGCGTATCTGAGCATCGCCAACCCGCCGGTCAACGCTCTGTCCCGCGATATCCGCGAGGACCTGATGGAGGCGCTGGACCGCGCCGAGGAAGAGGACGGGGTCGAGGCCATCGTCCTGATCGGCAGCGGCGGCACCTTTCCCGCCGGGGCCGATCTGAACGAATATGATGACGGGCTACAGGAGCCCTTTCTGCGCGATCTCTGCGAGCGCGTGGCCTACTGCGAGACACCGGTGGTCGCGGCGTTGTCGGGCACGGTGTTCGGCGGCGGGCTGGAGCTGGCGCTGGCGGCGCATTACCGGCTGGCCCTGCAGGGCACCCGGCTCAGCCTGCCCGAGATCCGCATGGGGCTCACCCCCTCGGCCGGCGCGACGCAACGCTTGCCGCGGCTGGTAGGGGCGGAACTGGCGCTCGACATGATGCTGAGCGGGCGCATCCTGACCGTGGACCGCGCGCCGGGCCAGCAGCTGGTTGACGCGGTCTGCTCGGGTGATCTGCGCATGGCCGCGGCGCAGTTCTGCGCGCGTCTGGCAGGCGAGGATCCCGCCACGCGCCGGCTGAGTGAGCGTCGCGACGGGCTGGAGGACGCGGTCGCCTTCCAGGCGGCGGTGGCCGCCCATCGCGCGCGTCTGGACGGGGATCCCGAGGATGCCGCGCACCGCATCGTGCATCTTGTCGAAGCGGCGGCGCTGCTGCCCTTCGAGGCCGGGCTGGCCATGGAGGAGGACGCGTTCGAGGCGACGCTGGCCTCGGATGCGGCCCGCGCGCTGCGCCATGCCTTCGTGGCCGAACACGTGGCCCGACGGGGCTTTGCCGCGCCGGTCGCCCCGGTCCGCATGGAGCGGGTCGCCGTGCTGGGCGCGGGGCCGCTGGCGCTGCAGATCGCCGTCTCGGCGCTGAATGCCGGGCTGTGCGTCGACTGGGGCATGCGCGACACCGCCCATCGTCACGAGGGCGAGGCGCAGCTGCGCGACCTGCTGGCCGCGGGGCGAGATGCCGATGCCCGCGCCGAGGCGCTGGACCGGCTGCGCATCGGCGACAGCGCCGCGATGACCGACCGTGCCGACATCATCCTGCACGCCGCACGCGGGCAGGGCGACGTGCCCGCGCCCGAAGGCGTGGTGCGCGCGGTCGCCATGGCCGGCCGCGTCGACCGGGTGGGCCTGCGTTTCGCGCCGCCGGTCTTTGCCACGCGGCTGGTCGAGATCATCGAGGGGCCGGACTGTGCGCCCGGCGACCTTGCCGCCGCTCTGGCCTTGGCCGACCGGCTGCACAAGGTGCCTGTCCATGTCCGCTCGACCGGCGAGAGCCTGGCCGGGCGGCTGGCCGCGGCGATGCAGCGGGCCGCCGACGGGCTGGTCGATCTTGGCGCCGACCCCTATGCGATCGACGCCGCGCTCGAGGACTGGGGCCTGGCCCGCCCGCCCTTCAAGGCGCGCGACATGGCCGGGTTGGAGACGCTGGCCCATGCCGAGCGCGGGGCAGGGGCCACGAACTGGTCGGCCGAGATTGCCGGGCTGGGACGCACCGGCTGGGTCGCGGGGCTGGGCTTCTATGACTGGGAGCAGCGCGTCGCCTGTCCCAGCGCCGCCGTGACCCGCCATCTGGACACCGCGCGCGCGCCGGTGAAATGGCCGGCCGAGGACCTGCGCCGGCTGGTGATCGGCGCGATGGCCAACGAGGGCACGCGCCTGCTGGCCGAGGGCATGGCGCGCCGGGCCTCGGATCTCGACGTGGTCTCGCTGCTGGCGCTGGACCTACCGCGCCCGCGCGGCGGGGTGATGAAGGCGGTAAGCCTCTGGGGCGTCTTCGGCGTGATGAAGACACTCGAGCGGCTGGGTCATCCCGACGCCGATTTTTGGCAGCCGCAGCCCGCCTGGGCCGAGCTGGTCAAGTACGGTCAGAGTTTCGACGACCTGTGACTGGTGGCGCCGGCCCGCGGGCCGGCCTGGCGGCTCAGCCCAGGAAGATGCCCAGGATCACCATCATCAGGCCCAGCACCGAGAACATCAGCGCGCCCATGTTGATCGGCATGACGCGGCGCACCCGGGCGCGCAGCTCCTCGTCGGGCAGCTGCGCGCGGCGCGCCGTCCAGACCTGCCAGATGCACCAGATCAGCCCCGCGAGCCCAGCCACGGACACCGCTGCCCCGCTCCAGATCAGCCATCCCATACACCCTGCTCCCCGCTCGCTTCCGGCGCCCTGCGGGTAAAGCAGAGCCCGCCATGGCGCAACCCCTTGATGGCCGCGCGGGGCTTGGGTAGCTAGAAGCACTCACAGGCAGGAGACCCCCGGATATGCAGGATTCCGCACCCGACAATTACGGCGTCGCCGCGGGCGAGCTGAAGCAGTTCATCGAGCGCGTCGAGCGGCTGGAAGAAGAGAAAAAGGAGATCGCCGAGCAGATCAAGGAGGTGATGGCCGAGGCCAAGGGCCGCGGCTACGACACCAAGGTCATGCGCAAGGTCATCGCCCTGCGCAAGCGCGACGCCGACGACATCGCCGAGGAAGAGGCCGTTCTGGAGATGTACAAGACCGCGCTTGGGATGGGCTGAGCCCGTCGGGCGAGCCTGGGGACGGAGCCGTGTAACGCGCCGCCGTGGGCCGGCGGCGCGCGGCAGCGTCACTGCTTGTCGGTGACGTTTTCCTTGAACGCGGTGTCGAAGGCGGCTTTCTGGTCGGGGCTGGCCTCGGTCTGGTGGGCGGATTTCCACTGGTCGTAGGGCATGCCGTAGAAGACCTCGCGCGCCTCGTCCTTGCCCATCTCGATGCCGCGTTCGGCGGCGGCCTCCTGGTACCAGCGGCTCAGGCAGTTGCGGCAGAACCCGGCGAGGTTCATCAGGTCGATGTTCTGCACGTCCTTGCGGTCTTCCATCAGGTGGCGCTGCAGCCTGCGGAAGGCCGCCGCCTCGAGTTCGGTCCGTGTCGCGTCGTCCATGGGATCCTCCCTTGTCTGGGGCCTGTCGCGGCCCCGGTTGCTCAGTCCGGGACCTGGGCCAGCGCGTGGCGCAGCAAGGGTGCCAGCCGGGCGCCCCAATGCGCCTGCGCCACCTCGGTCCCGATCAGGTCGTTGCGCAGTTCCAGCAGCGTGTTCAACCGCCCGTGATGCAGCGCGTGCCGGTCGATCGCGTCGCCCGGCAGGTGGCCGGGATAGGGCTCGTTGCGCCCCACCACCAGGTCGGGCTCGGCCTCCAGCGCGGCGATCAGCGGGTCGGAGAGGCGCGAGTCCCAGGCGTGGAGCACGCCCACATGCCAGGGTCGCGACGGCCGGCCGCGCAGCTGCCGCGTGAAGGAATGCACCGAGACGATGACCGTGTCCTCGCGCCGGCCGGCCAAGTCCGCCAGCGCATCGTGATAGGGACGGTAATAGGCCTCCAGCCGGCGCGCGCGCTCGGCCGCATCGGCATGGCGGTTCCCCGGGATGACCGAGCCGTCATAGAGCTTCATCAGCAGGGTCGGGTCGTCCTCGCCGCGATTCGGGTCGATCACCAGCCGCGAGAAGTTGGACAGCAGCACCGGCGCCTCCAGCGCCGCGCCAAGCGCCCGCGCCACGCCCGCGGCGCCCACGTCATAGGCGATGTGGCGGCACATGTCGGCCACCGGCAGGCCGAGATCGCCGCCAAGGTCCGGCGGGACCGTGTTGAAGGCATGGTCGCACGTGATCAGAAAACGGCTGTCGCGCGCCGCGCCATCAATGTGGTAGGGGGAATACGTCATCGCCTCGTCATCTCTGCTCGGCTACACATAAGCAAGTTGCGCGGCGAAGGGAAATACGCGATAACGCGAGCGCCGTTAGCGGTAACGCCGCCGGCCGGCGGCTTGTGGCCGCCGCGCTGCCAGAAGAAGGCCGCGACGCCGCCAGAAACCTGCATGTGGCAGGAAGGGACAGACATGAAACGAGACCGCAAAGTCAAGATCGTGGCCACGCTTGGCCCGGCATCCAGCACCTACGAGATGATCCGCGCCCTGCACGAGGCCGGCGCCGATGTGTTCCGGCTGAACATGAGCCATGGCAGCCACGAGGAGATCGAGGCCCGCCACAAGATCATCCGCCAGGTGGAGCGCGACCTCGACAGCCCGATCGCCATCCTCGCCGACCTGCAGGGCCCCAAGCTGCGCGTCGGCACGTTTGCCAACGAGGCCGAAGAGCTGGAATGGGGCGAGCGTTTCCGCCTCGATCTCGACGAGGCGCCCGGCGACAAGACCCGCGTGAACCTGCCCCATCCCGAGATCTTCGCCGCGCTGGAACCCGGTGCGCACCTGCTGGTCAATGACGGCAAGATCCGCCTGCGCGTCGATGATTGCGGCAAGGACCATGCCAACTGCACCGTGGTGACCGGCGGCACGATTTCGAACCGCAAGGGCGTGAACGTGCCCGACGTGGTGCTGCCCGTGGCAGCGCTGTCCGAGAAGGACCGCCGCGATCTGGAATTCGTCTGTGCGCTGGGCGTGGACTGGCTGGCGCTGTCCTTCGTGCAGCGCGCTGCCGATGTCGAGGAGGCGCGCGCGCTCTGCGCCGGCCGCGCCGCGATCATCTCGAAGATCGAGAAACCCTCGGCCGTGAAGGCCTTCGACGAGATCATGGCCGTCTCGGACGGGATCATGGTGGCGCGGGGCGACCTGGGCGTCGAGCTGCCGGTGCAGAACGTGCCGCCGATCCAGAAGCGGCTGGTGCGCAAGTGCCGCGCCGCGGCCAAGCCGGTGATCGTGGCCACGCAGATGCTGGAGAGCATGATCGAGTCGCCCATGCCCACCCGGGCCGAGGTCTCGGACGTGTCGAACGCGATCTACGAGGGGGCCGACGCGATCATGCTGTCGGCGGAATCGGCGGCCGGCGAGTACCCGATCGAGGCGGTCGGCACGATGAACAACGTCGCCATCGAGGTCGAGAGCGACAGCATTTATACCGAGATCATCGAGGCCTCGCGCACCGCGCAGCGCCACACGATCGCCGACGGCATCGTGGCCGCGGCCCGCGAGATCGCTGAGACCACCGACATCAAGGCGATCTGCTGCTTCACCTCCTCGGGGACCACCGCGGCGCTGGTCGCGCGGGAACGCCCGCGGGTGCCGATCATCGCCATGACCAGCCTGCGCGGCGCCGCACGGCGGCTGTCGCTGACCTGGGGCACGCAATGCGTGATGACGGGCGAGCTGGAGCGCTTCAAGCAGGCGGTGGTCAACGCGGCCCGCGCGGCGCGGGCCGAGGGCTATGCCACGACCGACGACCAGATCGTCGTCACCGCCGGCGTGCCCTTCAACGAGCCCGGCACCACCAACATCCTGCGCGTCGCGCCCTGCGACGAGCGTTTGATCTATCGCACCGATCCCGAGTAACCTCGGGGCCGGGCAACAGGACCGGGCAACAGGGCAGGGGGCGCAGAAGGTGAATCTCGATCCGGACGTGTCCCTTGTCATCGGCCTCGTGCTGGCGGTGATGGCCGTGCCCTCGCTGATCTCGGCCTGGGCCGACCGGCGCAGGCCCTGGACGGGCGTCATCGTCGCGCTGATGGCAGCCGCGCTGATCGGCTGGGCCGTCACGCGCAAACCCGGCGGCTACACGCTGGCGCAGGTGCCCGAGGCGATCTATACCGTGATCGCGCGCCTGCTGAACTGAGCGGATTGCGCCTCCCCGCCCGAAAGGGCTTGTCATTCCCGCCCGCCTTTCCTATACGCGCCCCTCAACCGCGCGGCCGGCCCCGGAGGCATGCCGAGTCGCGCCAGAAGACAGGAGCCCGAAATGCCCAAGATGAAGACCAAGTCGAGCGCCAAGAAGCGCTTCAAGGTGAGCGCCACCGGAAAGGTGATCACCGCCCAGGCCGGCAAGCGCCACGGCATGATCAAGCGCCACAAGAAATTCATCCGCAACGCGCGCGGAACCACTGTCATGTCCGAGCCTGACGCCAAGATCGTCAAGCAGTTCATGCCCTACGACCGCTGATAGGAGGATTTACGCATGTCCCGAGTCAAAGGCGGAACCGTCACCCACGCGCGCCACAAGAAGATCACCAAGGCGGCCAAGGGCTATTACGGCCGGCGCAAGAACACCTTCAAGGTGGCGGCGCAGGCGGTCGACAAGGCCAACCAGTACGCCACGCGCGACCGCAAGAACCGCAAGCGCAATTTCCGCGCGCTGTGGATCCAGCGGATCAACGCAGCCGTGCGCAGCCATGACGAATCGCTGACCTATTCGCGCTTCATCAACGGCCTGACGCTGGCCGGCATCGAGGTCGACCGCAAGGTTCTGGCCGATCTCGCCGTGCACGAGCCCGAAGCCTTCGGCGCCATCGTCGAGCAGGCGAAAGGCGCGCTGCCGGCCTGAGCCGCGCAGGCACCACACGGATCCGGAAGGGCGGTCTCTGACAGAGGCCGCCCTTTTTTCATGTCCGGGCTGTGATCTAGCGGGCCGGCGCGAAGCGCTCGGGGTCGACATCGCGCAGATGCGCGGCGACCAGCTGTGCGATCCGGGCCGAGCCGGCGGCCGAGGGGTGGATGCGGTCGCTGGCGAACAGCGACAGGTCCGACGAGGGCAGAACGTCGCCCATGTCGACCAGCGTCACGCCCGGGTCGGCCTCGGCCATGCGGCGCAGCCGGTCCTCCATCTCGTCATAGATCGGCACGCAGGAGGTGCCGGCGTAGCGGGGCGAGGTGTAGTAATCCACCCAGACCACCCGCGAGCCGCGGGCGCGCTGTTCGGCCACCATCTGCGGGATCGCGCCCGAGCGGCCATCCTGCGCGATCAGCCGGTCGAGGATGGCGCGGCTGTTGCCGCCGGTGCAGCCGACGCCCAGGTCGTTGGCGCCGCCGTTCAGCACCACCCAGGGCGCGTCCACCCCCTCCAGCTGGTTGGGGATGTTCAGCGCGCCGCGCCCGTCCATGACCCTCGCCAGTGGCAGCGAGACATCGCCGGCCTGCACCTCCAGCAGCCGCTCCAGCCCGTCGGCGACAGAACCGCCCTGCACCCGGTTCCATGCCATCACCGAATCGCCGGCCACGACGACCGGCGCGTCGCCGGGCACGCCGCGCCCGCAGGCGCTCAGGACAAGGAACAGGACGGGTACGAGCCAGCGCATGGGGGGTCTCCTTTGCACAGGACAAAGGTGGGGCAGGGGCCGCGCCCGACAAGCCCCGTACGCCGGAGCGCTTGCAAACCCGCCGGGGCGCGGCTAACCCGTCGGCGACCAAACTGGAGCCCGGAAAATGGACGATCTGCGCGACAAGTACATCACTGCCATCGCCGAGGCGGCCGACGAGGCGGCGCTGGAGCAGCTGCGCGTGGCGGCCGTGGGCAAGAAGGGCGAGATCAGCCTCAAGATGCGCGAACTGGGCAAGATGACCCCCGAGGAGCGGCAGGTCATGGGCCCAAGGCTCAACGCGCTCAAGGACGAGATCAACGCCGCGCTGGCCGCCCGCAAGACCGCGCTGGCCGATGCCGCGCTGGAAGAGCGGCTCAAGGGCGAGTGGCTGGATGTCACGCTGCCCGCGCGCCCGCGCCGGCAGGGCAGCATCCACCCGGTCAGCCAGGTCTGGGAGGAATGCACCGCGATTTTCGCCGACATGGGCTTTGCCGTGGCCGAGGGCCCGCAGATCGAGGATGACTGGTACAATTTCGATGCGCTGAACATCCCGTCGCACCACCCCGCGCGGGCCGAGATGGACACGTTCTACATGCACCGCGCCGAGGGCGATAACCGCGCCCCGCATGTGCTGCGCACCCATACCTCGCCGGTGCAGATCCGCTCGATGCAGGCGCAGGGCGCGCCGATCCGCATCATCGCGCCGGGCCGGGTCTACCGCGCCGATTACGACCAGACGCACACGCCGATGTTCCACCAGATCGAGGGGCTGGCCATCGACCGCGACATCTCGATGGCGAACCTGAAATGGGTGCTCGAGGAGTTCTTCTCGGTCTTCTTCGGCACCAGCGTCAAGACACGCTTCCGCGCCTCGCATTTCCCCTTCACCGAACCCTCGGCCGAGGTGGACATCCAGTGTTCGTGGCAGGGCGGCCAGGTCAAGGTGGGCGAGGGCGATGACTGGCTCGAGGTGCTGGGCTCGGGCATGGTGCACCCCAAGGTGCTGGAGGCCGGCGGGATCGACCCGAACGAATGGCAGGGCTTTGCCTTCGGCATGGGCATCGACCGGATCGCCATGCTGAAATACGGCATCCCCGACCTGCGCGCCTTCTTCGACAGCGACCTGCGCTGGCTGCGCCATTTCGGCTTCCCCGGCCTCGACGTGCCGACGCTGCACGGCGGGCTGAACCGCTAGGGCCCGGCGCGGGGTCGGGTATTCCGCCACCCGGCCGAATTGGCCGCCCCGCAGGCGCGGGATCCGTGGCAGGCTGTCTTGCATCGCATTTCGGAGACAGCCCATGATTCGCACGCTTTTCCTGGCCGCCCTTCTGGCCACGCCCGCCGCCGCCGACGAGATCTGGACCTCGGATTACGGTCGCATCACCTACGAGGACGAGATCGACGGCGCGGCGCTGTTCGCCTTCCGGCATCCCGGCGGGCAGCGCGCGATGCTCTACATCCCCGGGTTGGCCGGCAATTACGACAACCGCCACACGCATCGCGCCTACTGGTTCGGCGAGGGGCCGGGCTTCTGCGAGATGGCGCTCTCGGCCGGCGGGGCCGCGCCCTCGCGCAACTGGGGGCAGGCGCTGATCAGCTTCGACACGCCGGCCTTCCCGACCTCCTTCACGCTGACCATGGGCGATTGCTTCGATCCGCTGAGCTACAGCCTGCGGGCCGAGACCTGGTCGGAATAGCCGCTGCACCACGGCGGGCACGCAACCGATCGGGCGCTGCGGCGTTGGATCCCCGGATCCACACACCGGAGCGCCCATGTCCCTGTTTCACGCCGAGAACCGCAACAAGTCCCCGCGCGCCAAGCGGGTCTATGCCGCCTTCGAGATCGCGTACACGATCGTCGATTTCATCGCCGCCCTGTGCTTTCTCGCCGGCTCGATCCTGTTCTTCTGGGAGGCCACCAAGACCCCCGGCATCTGGCTCTTCGTGGTGGGCTCGGCCTGTTTCGCGCTCAAGCCCACGCTGCGTCTGGTGCGCGAGCTGAAGCTGGCCGCGATGGGCGATGCCGAGGATCTGGCGGCCCGGCTCGATCCCTGAGCCGCGCCCCGGGCCTTTCCCCCGCCGGGGCAATCGGCTATGCCCCGCGCGAACCGGAATTCCGACGAAGGGCCGCCTGCCATGAAATTCACCCTGTCCTGGCTGAAAGAGCATCTCGACACCAGTGCCGGCGTCGACGAGATCGCCGAGACCCTGACCGACCTCGGCCTCGAGGTGGAAGGCGTCGAGAACCCGGCGGCGCGGCTCTCGGCCTTCACGCTGGCCCGCGTGCGCTCGGCCGAGCAGCACCCCGATGCCGACCGGCTGCGCGTCTGCATGGTCGAGACCGACGAGGGCGACAGGCAGATCGTCTGCGGCGCGCCCAATGCGCGGGAAGGGATCACCGTGGTGCTGGCCAAGCCCGGGGATTACGTGCCCGGCATCGACGTGACCCTGTCGGTGGGCAAGATCCGCGGCGTCGAAAGCCACGGCATGATGGCCTCTGAGCGCGAGCTGGAGCTTTCGGACGAGCATACCGGCATCATCGAGCTGCCCTCGGGCGAGGTCGGGCAGCGCTTCGTCGACTGGCTGGCCGAGAACGACCCCGCCAAGGTCGACCCGGTGATCGAGATCGCCATCACCCCCAACCGGCAGGATGCTCTGGGCGTGCATGGCATCGCCCGCGACCTGGCCGCGCGCGGGCTAGGCACGCTGAAGCCGCTGAAGACTGCGCAGGTCCCCGGCAGCTTCCCCTGTCCGATCAAGGTCGAGATCGACGCCGACACGCAGGGCGAGGGCGGCTGCCATGTCTTTGCCGGCCGCGTGATCCGCGGCGTGACGAACGGGCCCAGCCCGGAATGGCTGCAGCAGCGCCTGCGCGCCATCGGCCTGCGCCCGATCTCGGCGCTGGTGGATGTGACGAACTACTTCACCTTCGACCGCAACCGCCCGCTGCATGTCTTCGACGCGGCCAAGGTGCAGGGCGGGCTGCGCATCCACCGCGCCAAAGAGGGCGACACGCTGGTCGGGCTTGACGAGAAGACCTACAGCTTCTCCGACGGGCAGGTGGTGATCTCGGACGCGGGCGGCGTCGAGTCCATCGGCGGCATCATGGGCGGGCTCGCCACCGGTGCCACGCTCGAGACCACGGATGTCTTCCTCGAGGCCGCCGTCTGGGACCGGATCCAGATCGCCCATACCGGCCGCGCGCTCAAGATCAACTCGGATGCCCGCTACCGCAACGAGCGTGGCATCGACCCGGCCTACAACATGCAGGCCATGGAGGATGCGACGCAGATGATCCTCGATCTCTGCGGTGGCGAGGCCTCCGAGATCGTGGTGGCCGGCGCGGTGCCCGAGGACCGGCGCGCTTACCGGCTGGACCCGGCGCGCGTGGTCTCGCTGGTGGGGATGGAGATCCCCGCCGAGACGCAGCGCGCCACGCTGGAGGCGCTGGGCTTTGTCCTTGAGGGCGACATGGCGCATCCGCCCTCGTGGCGGCCCGACGTGCTGGGCGAGGCGGACCTGGTCGAGGAAGTGGCCCGCATCGCCTCGCTGACCCGGCTGCAGGGCACGCCCCTGCCGCGCGCGCAGGCCGGTGTGCCCCGGCCGATCCTGTCGCCGCTGCAGAAGCGCGAACAGGTGGCCCGCCGCACCGCCGCGGCGCTGGGCTATGACGAATGCGTCACTTACACCTTCATTGACCGGGCCTCGGCCGCGCTGTTCGGTGGGGGCGATGACGCGACGATGCTGGCCAACCCGATCAGTTCCGAGATGAGCCACATGCGCCCCGCGCTGCTGCCCGGCCTGCTGCAGGCCGCCGCCCGCAACCAGGCGCGCGGCCAGATGGACATGGCGCTGTTCGAGCTGGGCCACGCTTTCCACGGCGGCGAGCCGGGCGAGCAGCACCTGCTGCTGTCGGGGCTGCTGGTCGGTCGGACGGGGCCCAAGGACGTGCATGGCGCGCAGCGCCCCGTGGACGTGTTCGACGTCAAGGCCGATGCCGAGGCGCTTCTGGCCGCGATCGGGGCACCCGCCAAGGTGCAGATCCTGCGCGGCGCGCGCGAATGGTGGCATCCGGGCCGGCACGGCATGATCTGCCTCGGCCCCAAGAAGGTGCTGGGCATCTTCGGCGAGCTGCACCCCAAGGTGCTGCGCGAGATGGACGTGAAGGGCCCGGTCATGGGCTTCACCCTCTGGCCGGCCGAGGTGCCGCTGCCGCGCAAGGCCGGTGCCACCCGCCCGGCGCTGGAGCTGCATGACCTGCAACCGGTCGAGCGCGATTTCGCCTTCGTGGTGGATTCGGAGGTCGAGGCGCTGACGCTGGTCAATGCCGCGGCCGGGGCCGACAAGGGCCTGATCGCGGATGTGCGCGTCTTCGACGAGTTCATCGGGGGCAGCCTCGGCGAGGGCAAGAAATCGCTCGCCCTGACCGTCCGCCTTCAGCCCAAGGACAAGACGCTGAAGGAGAAGGAGATCGAGGCCGTCGCCGCGAAGATCGTCGAGAAGGTCACCAAGGCCACCGGTGGCACGCTGCGCGGCTGATCTGGGGCCGGACGGCGCCACCCGGCGCGGGCAAATTTCATGGATGAAATTTGCAAAACTCTTGAGGAAGAGTTTTTGTCGCGCCGGTGGCAATGTCGGGATGTGGGTCGGGCGGGGCGCTGCGTGGTCTGCGGCGCCCGCGCCCCGGATCAGCCCTTGAGCTCGTCGAAACAGGCCAGCGCCTTGGTGCCGTACATCACGCCCGGCCCGCCGCCCATCTCGACACAGACCGCCAGCGTCTCGGCAATCTCGTCGCGCGTGGCGCCCAGCCGCACCAGGGCCTCGACATGGAACAGGATGCAGGGCTCGCAGCGGATCGCCACGGCGATGCCGAGCGCGATCAGCTCTTTCTGCTTGTGATCCAATGCCCCGTCGCCCTTCAGGCTGGTCACGATGGCGCCAAACCCCGTCGCCGTCTCGCCGATCGCGGCGTTGAACTCCCGCACCTTGGGGCGGAAGGTCGATATCGTCTCCTTGTAGCTCATCCGAGCCTCCGTGATGTTGTCTCACGATTTCAAGACCATGGGCGGGAACCGCCGGCCTTGATCCGGATCAGTTGCGGCTGGTGACTTCGGGGCAATGCGGGGCGACAAAAAAGGCGCCCCGCGGGGCGCCTTTGATCCGTTTTTTTGCAGCAGTCTCTTGCGCACGCCATCAGGCGGCGGGCGATGACCTCGGCCTGGATTTCCGCGTGCCGCGGGGAAGGCGTCCACTGGACGTCGTCCGATATCGCCTAGGCCATCAGGCGGCGTGCGATCACCTGTGCCTGGATTTCCGCGGCACCCTCGAAGATGTTCAGGATGCGGGCGTCGCAGAGGATGCGCGACACGGTGTATTCCAGCGCGAAGCCGTTGCCGCCATGGATTTGCAGCGCGTTGTCCGCCGCCGACCAGGCCACGCGGGCGCCCAGCAGCTTGGCCATCCCGGCCTCGAGATCGCAGCGCCGGCCGTGATCCTTTTCCCAGGCCGAGTAATAGGTCAGCTGGCGGGCCACCATGATCTCGACCGCCATCATCGCCAGCTTGCCCGAGACCCGCGGGAAGGCGATCAGGGATTTGCCGAACTGCTTGCGGTCCTGCGCGTAGCGCATGCCGACATCCAGCGCCGATTGCGCCACGCCGATGGCGCGGGCCGCGGTCTGGATGCGCGCCGATTCGAAGGTCTCCATCAGCTGCTTGAAGCCCTTGCCCTCTTCGCCGCCCAACAGGTTCTCGCCCTTCACGTGGAAGCCGTCGAAGCCCAGCTCGTATTCCTTCATGCCGCGATAGCCCAGCACCTCGATCTCGCCGCCGGTCATGCCCTCGGTGGGGAAGGGGTTGGCATCGTCGCCGGGCGTCTTCTCGGCCAGGAACATCGACAGGCCCTTGTAGTCGTCGCTGGACGGGTCGGTGCGGGCCAGCAGCGTCATCACATGGGTACGCGCGGCATGGGTGATCCAGGTCTTGTTGCCGGTCACCTTGTAATCGCCGTTCTCGTCCTTGACCGCCCGGGTGCGCAGGCTGCCGAGATCCGAGCCGGTATTCGGCTCGGTGAAGACCGCCGTGGGCAGCACCTCGCCGCTGGCCAGCTGGGGCAGCCACTTTTCCTTCTGCTCATCCGTGCCGCCGGCGAGGATCAGCTCGGCCGCGATCTCGGAGCGCGTGCCCAGCGAGCCCACGCCGATATAGCCGCGCGACAGTTCCTCGGAGACCACGCACATCGACGCCTTGGACATGCCCAGACCGCCGAGGTTCTCGGGGATGGTCAGGCCGAACACGCCCATCTCGGCCAGTTCCTCGATCACCTCGAGGGGGATCAGCTCGTCCTTGAGGTGCCACTCATGGGCATGCGGTTCGATCCTGTCGACGGCGTAGCGGCGGAACTGCTCGCGGATCATCTCCAGCTCGTCATCCAGCCCGCTGCGGCCCACGGTGATCTCGGCGGCGCGTTCCTGCATCAGTTCGACCAGCCGACTCCGCGCGGCCTGCGTGTTGCCGCCCCGGGTCAGGGTCATCACCGCGTCGGACATCAGCGCGCGCATGTCCTCCTGCGCCAGCCCCATGTCCTGCAGGCGCACGACCTCGCCCTGGTTCATCTGGATGCCGCCATAGATCTGCCAGAGATACTCGCCGAAGGCGATCTGGTGGATCAGCTGCTCGACCTCGCCGAAGGTGCCCTCGGCCTCCAGCCGCTCGGCCCAGGCCTGCATCTGGCGCAGGCTTTCGCGGTAGGTGGCCAGCCAGGCCAGGCCATGCGCGGCGGTCTGGTGGGCCTCGACCAGTGTGCCCGACACGCGGCCATCGGCGCTGACCATCTCGCGCACGCGGGCGCGGGCGGTCTCGAACACGGTCTCCACCGGGTCGAGGCTCTGCCGTGTCAGGCTCAGAAGGTCGGCCAGAAGGGCATCGCCGAGGTTCAGGTCTTGTCCGTCATGGGGCATTCGTCACATCCTCTCTCGCGGTTACCGTTCTCCTAGTCCTTTCGCACGCGCAGCGCAACAAAAATACAAAGGAGCCCGAACCGGTGTTCAATTGTTGCGCAGCCGATTTCGGTACGCAGGTCCCTGTGGCGCATGATATGGCGCGGACATGCTCGAAGTCCTCCCCCCGTTTTCCGGCCCCGTCCTTGCCTTGTGTCTTTGCGTCGCGCTGCTGGCCGGCACGGTCAAGGGCATGGTCGGTTTCGCCATGCCCATGGTGCTGGTTTCGGGCCTCGGAAGCCTGATTTCGCCCGAATGGGCGCTTGCGGGGCTGATTCTGCCCACGCTTGCGACAAATGGCGTGCAGGCGCTGGCGCAGGGCCCGGCGGCCGCTTTGGGCTCGATCCGGCGCTTCCGGGTCTTCCTGTTGGTGGGGATGGCGATGCTGCTGGCCTCGGCGCAGCTGGTCTCGTGGCTGCCGCAGGACGTGCTGCTGCTGATGATCGGCGCCCCGATCTGCCTCTTCGCCGTGCTGCAGCTGCTCGGTTGGCAGCCGCGTCTTGCTGCGGCGCATCGCGGCTGGGAGGTGGGCTGCGCCGCGCTGGCGGGGTTCATCGGCGGCTTCTCGGGGGTCTGGGGGCCGCCCACCGTGGCCTACCTGACCGCGCTCGGCACCGAGAAGAGCGAGCAGATGCGCGTGCAGGGCGTCATCTACGGGCTGGGCGCCGTGGCGCTGACCGTCGCGCATATGGGCTCGGGCGTGCTCAACCGAGAGACGGTCTGGCTGTCGGTGATGCTGCTGCCGCCGGCCTTCCTTGGCATGTGGCTGGGCGGACTTGTGCGGGCGCGAATCGACCAGGCCGCGTTCCGGCGCGCCACGCTGCTGGTGCTGCTGATCGCCGGGCTGAACCTGCTGCGCCGCGCGCTGGTCTGAGCGGGCCGGGGGGCGTCCCCCGGCCCGGGTCTTCAGGCAAAGCGGGCCCGGGTGCGGTTCGCCAGCGCCACCAGCGACAGCATCACCGGCACCTCGACCAGCACGCCCACCACGGTGGCCAGTGCCGCGCCCGAGTTCAGCCCGAAGAGCGAGATCGCCACGGCCACGGCCAGCTCGAAGAAGTTCGACGTGCCGATCAGCGCGCAGGGTGCCGCGATCCGGTGCGGCACCTTCAGCGCCCAAGCGGCGGCATAGGCGAGCGCGAAGATGCCGTAGCTCTGGATCAGGATCGGCACGGCGATCAGCACGATGACAAGCGGCCGGTCGAGAATCACCTCGCCCTGCAGTGCGAAGAGGATCACCACCGTGGCGATCAGCCCGACGATCGAGACCGGCTTGATCCGACCCTGAAAGGCCTCGATCCGCGCGGGATCGCGCAGCCGGGCCCGGGTCCAGAGGCCAGCGGCCAGCGGCAGCGCCACGAAGAGCACGGCCGACAGGACCAGCGTCTGCCACGGCACCGCGATGTCGGTCACGCCCAGCAGAAAGGCCACGATGGGCGCATAGGCCACCACCAGCACGAGGTCGTTCACCGAGACCTGCAACAGCGTGTAGGTCTCGTCGCCGCGGGTCAGATGCGACCAGACAAAGACCATGGCGGTGCAGGGGGCCGCGCCCAGCAGGATCAGCCCGGCAATGTACTGGCTGGCCTCTTCGGGTTGCAGCAGCGGCGCGAAGATCCCCTCGAAGAACAGCACCCCCAGCGCGGCCATGGTGAAAGGCTTGATCAGCCAGTTCACCACCAGCGTGATGGCCAACCCCTTGGGCTGCCGGGCCACGTCCTTCAGCGATTTCGGGTCCACGCCCACCATCATCGGGTAGACCATGGCCCAGATCAGCACCGCCACCACGAGGTTCACGCTGGCGACCTCGGCGCCCGCGATCAGTCCCACCAGCCCCGGCGCCACCAGTCCCAGCCCGATCCCGCCGGCCATGGCCAGCGCGACCCAGACGCTCAGATACCGCTCGAACACACCCATGTCGCTTCTCCGTCCTGTTGCATCGGCGCCTTACGCCCGGGCCCGGGGCAAGGCAACCGCAGGCCGCCATGCACGGGGCGAATGCCTGCACGCCCCTGCGCGGCCGTCCGGCGCGTCGGCGCAACACCTCGGGCGCATCGGGCAAAACCCCGTTTCCCCCGGCGGCACGATCCGCTAAGCCCGGTGCCGGGGGCATTTGCAACGACGGGACGTGATGTGCAGATAGTCCAGACCGACCTTCCCGGTGTCCTGATCCTGACGCCCCGGCGCTTCGGCGACGCGCGCGGCTTCTTCAGCGAAAGCTGGAACAAGGCGCGCATGGCCGAACACGGGCTGCATTACGATTTCGTGCAGGACAACCACTCGCTCAGCGAGACCGAGAACACCGTGCGCGGCCTGCATTTCCAGAGCCCGCCGCACGCGCAGGCCAAGCTGGTCCGCTGCGGGCGCGGGCGGCTCTTCGACGTGGCGGTCGACATCCGCACGGGCTCGCCCACCTATGGCCGCTGGGTCGGGGTGGAGCTGAGCTTCGAGAACGGCCGCCAGCTGCTGATCCCCGAGGGGTTCCTGCACGGCTTTGCCACGCGAGAACCGATGACCGAGATCCTCTACAAGTGCACCGACACCTACGCGCCCGAGTGTGACGGCGCGGTGCGCTTCGACGATCCCGATATCGGCATCGACTGGGGGCTGACCGGCCCGCCGGTCCTGTCCGACAAGGACGCCGCCGCGCCCGCGCTGGCCGCGTTCGACAGCCCCTTTGCCTGGGAGGCCGCATGAAGCTTCTTGTCACCGGCGGCGCCGGGTTCATCGGCTCGGCCGTGGTGCGGCTGGCCGTCGCGCGCGGGCACGAGGTGGTCAATCTGGATGCGCTGACCTATGCCGCCTGCCTCAACAACGTGGCCTCGGTGGCCGACAATCCGCTCTACACGTTCGAACATGCCGATATCCGCGACCGCGCCGCGCTGGACCGGATCCTCGGCCAGCATCGCCCCGACGTGATCCTGCACCTGGCTGCCGAAAGCCACGTGGACCGGTCGATCGACGGGCCGGGCACCTTCATCGACACCAATGTCACCGGCACCTACACGCTTCTGGAGGCCGCGCGCGCCTACTGGGTGACCGAGGGGCGGCCCGAGCGCTTCCGCTTCCACCATGTCTCGACCGACGAGGTGTTCGGCTCGCTGCCCGCCGACCCTGCGGTGAAGTTCACCGAGGACACGCCCTATGATCCGCGCTCGCCCTATTCGGCCTCCAAGGCGTCTTCGGATCATCTGGTGCGCGCCTGGCACGAGACTTACGGCCTGCCGGTGGTGCTGACCAACTGTTCCAACAATTACGGCCCCTACCACTTCCCCGAAAAGCTGATCCCCGTGGTCATCCTGAACGCGCTGGCGGGCAAGCCCCTGCCGATCTATGGGCAGGGCGAGAACATCCGGGACTGGCTTTACGTCGAGGATCACGCCGATGCGCTGCTGCTGGTGGCCGCGCAGGGGCAGGTGGGGCGCAGCTACAATATCGGGGGCGAGAACGAGCGCAGCAATCTCGACCTCGTGCGCACGCTCTGCGGCATCCTCGACCGGTTGGCCCCGCGTGCCGAGGGGCCTTATGCCGATCTCATCACCTTCGTGACCGACCGGCCCGGCCATGATGCGCGCTATGCCATCGACCCGACGCGGATCCGCACGGAACTGGGCTGGCGCCCTTCCGTTACCGTGGAGGAAGGGCTGGAGCGGACCGCGCGCTGGTACCTGGACAACGCGCCCTGGTGGCGCGCGCTCCAGGCCCGGGATGGGGTCGGCCAGCGCCTGGGCACCGCCCCGCTGGAAAGGAGCACGTGATGAAGGCCTTGATCTTCGGCACCACCGGGCAGGTCGCCCGCGAACTCGATCGCCGCACGCCTCACGGGGTGCAGGCGATCCGGCTGGGCCGGGACGAGGCCGACCTGACGGATCCCGAGACCTGCGTCAGCATGATCGGCCAGACCGCGCCGGACGTGGTGATCAACGCCGCCGCCTACACGGCCGTGGACCGGGCCGAGGCGGAAGAGCCGCTGGCCACCACGATCAACGGCACCACGCCGGGCGCCATGGCGCGGTCCTGTGCCGACCGGGGCATCCCCTTCCTGCATGTCTCGACCGATTACGTCTTCGACGGCTCGGGCGACACGCCCTGGGCCCCGGACGCACCCACCGGGCCGCTCAACGCCTATGGCCGCTCCAAGCTGGCCGGAGAGGAGGCGATCCGCGCCGCCGGTGGACCCCACGCGATCCTGCGCACCTCATGGGTGGTCTCGGCGCACGGATCCAACTTCGTCCGGACGATGCTGCGCCTTTCCGAGAGCCGCGAAGAGTTGCGCATCGTGGATGACCAGGTGGGCGGGCCGACCCCGGCCGCCGACATCGCCCGCGCGCTCTGGACCATGGCGCAGGCGATGGTCGCGGGGCAGGGCGGCGGCACCTATCATTTCGCGGGCCAGCCCGCCGTCAGCTGGGCCGGTTTCGCGGAAGAGATCCTTGCCCGGGCGGGGCGCGCCGTGACCGTGACCCAGATCCCAACGGCCGAGTATCCCACGCCGGCGGCGCGACCGCTCAATTCCCGACTGGATTGCGCCAAACTGACGGCCGATTTCGGAATTACCCCTTCGGACTGGAAGGCGGGCCTCGCCGACATTCTGAAGGACCTTTCATGACGCGACGCAAGGGCATCATCCTCGCCGGCGGCTCGGGCACGCGGCTCTGGCCGATCACCATGGGCGTGTCGAAACAGCTGCTGCCGGTCTATGACAAGCCGATGATCTACTACCCGCTTTCGGTGCTGATGCTGACGGGGATCCGCGAGATCTGCGTCATCACCACGCCGCAGGACCAGGAGCAGTTCCAGCGCACGCTGGGGGACGGGGCGCAGTGGGGGCTGTCGCTGGATTACGTCGTGCAACCCTCGCCCGACGGGCTGGCCCAGGCCTACCTGCTGGCCGAGGCCTTCCTGGCCGGCGCACCCTCGGCCATGGTGCTGGGCGACAACATCTTCTTCGGCCACGGCCTGCCCGAGCAGCTGCAGGCGGCCGATGCCCAAGAGACGGGCGGCACGGTCTTCGGCTACCGCGTCGCGGACCCCGAGCGCTACGGCGTGGTCGATTTCGCCCCTGACGGCACGGTGCGCCACATCGTCGAGAAGCCGCTGGTCGCGCCCTCGCCCTATGCCGTGACCGGGCTCTACTTCCTCGACGGCAGCGCACCCGAGCGCGCCCGCTCCGTCACGCCCTCTGCCCGGGGCGAGCTGGAGATCACCTCGCTGCTGGAAAGCTACCTGGCGGATGGCGCGTTTAACGTGCGCCAGATGGGGCGGGGCTATGCCTGGCTCGACACCGGGACGCATGGCTCGCTGCTCGATGCGGGCAATTTCGTGCGCACCCTGTCCGAGCGGCAGGGCCAGCAGGTCGGCTGCCCCGAAGAGATCGCCTTCGACCAGGGCTGGATCGACCGCGAGGCGCTGCTGGCGCGGGCCGAGATGTTCCACAAGACGGATTACGGAGCCTACCTGCGGCGCATCGCGGGCTGAGCGCGCGGGGTAGGGATATGCCGACCGGTGCCGCGCGTGGCATCGTGCTAGGCTTGGCGCATGACCCGTTCTCCGACAGGTGGCCACCATGCGCATTGATCCCCGGATACTGCCCGCCCTCGTCCTGCTGGCCGCGCTGGCGGGTCTGCCCCCGGCACGCGCCGAGACCGTGGCCGCCGCCCGTGCCGCGCAGCAGCGCGGCGATCATGCCGCCGCGATCGCGATCCTGGAACCGCTCGCCGCCGCCGGGGACAGCGCCGCGCTGGTTGCGCTGGGCCGGGCGCATTTCTTCGGCGACGGTGTCGGGAAGGACCGGGCCCGCGCAGCCGCGCTCTACCGTGCCGCGGCTGATCAGGGCGACCCCGAGGGGATGGCGCGGCTGGGTCAGCTGTATTTCCACGGCTTCGGCGTCGAGAAGAACCAGGCGCGGGCCGTCGAACTCTACCGCCAGTCGGCCGTGACGGGCCATATCCTCGGCCAGATCAGCCTCGCTTGGGCGCTGGAGAACGGCAAGGGCGCCCCGCAGGACCTTGTCACCGCCATGACCTGGTACGAGATCGCCGCCGCCGCGGGCAGCAAGGATGCCGAGATCCAGAAGACCCATCTCGAACGCGACCTGACCCCGGCACAGCTCACCCAAGCCCGCACCCGCGCCGCAGCATGGACGCCCACGGAGCAGCAGCGCCGAGTTATCCGGCCTAAGGGCGCCGGGCCGGTGCCGTACGCCGGACGTCGCTTGAGTCAAGCTATGCTCGAATCCTGAAATGCTGTTGCACCATCTGCGGGTCGCAGAGAGGCGCGCTTGTTGCGAGAGGGCTGCCGGACATTCGCGAAATGTGACCTATCCTCTGGGGTGACATTCACGCCCTCAACCACCGCTACTGGACACTCGACACAGGCATGCCCCTGAGACCTGTCATCGCCGCGCTCATGATCCTGCTGTCGCTCGCCGTGCTGGAGGTGGCGCGGCACGGGGTAGAGATCACGCGCTTCGACGTGGGGCAGACGCCCGTCACTGCCTATCAGCGCGCCGACGCGGACGGGCCGGTGGTGGTGATGGCGCACGGGTTCGCGGGCTCGCAGCAGATGATGCAGGGTTATGCGCTGCCGCTGGCCCGGGCGGGCTATCGCGTGCATGTTTTCGATTTCCTCGGCCATGGGCGCCACCCCGTGCCCATGTCGGGCGATGTCACGGCGGAGGATGGCACGACGCAGCTGCTGGTCGCGCAGGTGGGGCAGGTGATCGACGCGGTCGCGACCGGAGAGGGTCCCGTGGCGCTGCTGGGGCATTCCATGGCGACCGATGTGCTGGTCCGTGTGGCCGCGGCGCGGTCGGATATCGGACCGCTGGTGCTGCTCTCGGCCTTCTCGCGCGAGATCACCGCAGAGGCGCCCGCGGACCTGCTGATCGTCACCGGCGCTTGGGAGCCGGGCCTGCGCGACTTCGCCGTCGAGACACTGCGCATGCGCGACCCCGAGACGGAGGCCGGCGAAACCGTCGCTCAAGGCGACGACATCCGGCGCGCCGTCATCGCGCCCTATTCCGAGCATGTCTCGATCCTGCACAGCCGCGTGGGCCGACAGGCAGCGCTGGATTGGCTGAACCACGTCTTCGGGCGCAGCACCGAGACCGCGATGCGTCCGACCGGCTGGGCCATCCTTGGGCTCCTGGCGGGGCTGGTGCTGTCCTTTCGGCCGCTGAGCCGCCTGCTGCCGGAGAACCCGCTGCCCGCGGGCCGTCTCACCCGCGGGCAGGTCGCCTTGGCAGTGGCCGCGCCGACCCTGCTGGCCCCGCTGGTGGCCGCCCCGCTGGAGATCGCGGTCTTGCCGGTCCTTGTTGCCGACTACCTGGCGCTGCACATGGCGCTGTTCGGGGCGGTGCAGCTGGCTGTGCTGCGCGCCTGCGGTGTGTCCCTTGGCAGGCTGTCATGGCCGGCGCTGGGGCTTCTTCTGCTGGCCTGCGCGGTTTTCGGTTTCTCGCTCGATCGCCACGCGGCGAATTTCTGGCCCACGCCCGAGCGGCTCTGGATCATCGCGGCCGTGGCGCTCGGCGCGGTGCCCTGCATGCTGGCCGACGCGACTCTGACGCTGCGGCTGTCGGCGGTGGGGCGGCTGCTGGCCCGGGCGGGTTTCCTCGCCTCGCTCGGCATTGCCGTGGCGCTGGATTTCGAGGGGCTGTTCTTCCTGATCATGATCGCCCCGGTCCTCGTGCTGTTCTACCTCGTCTTCGGCACGATGGGCCGCCACGCCGCCCGCCGCACCGGCCCTTTGGCCCCGGGCCTTGCCCTGGGGCTGGTGTTGGCCTGGGCGCTGGGTGTGAGCTTTCCGTTGTTTCAGGCTTGATGAAGGAGCGTGAGCCCGCGAACGACCAACCGGAAACCGACACAAGCGCCCGCACGGTTCTCCCCCGTTACCGCAACAGGTCGTCTTCGAACGGGAAGCGCGACAGGAGTTCGATGCCGGTTTCGGTCACCAGCACCTGCTGCTCCAGCTTGACGCCCTCCTTGCCGCCTTCCGCGCCGATATAGCTTTCGACGCAGAGCGTCATGCCGGGCAGGATCTCTCCGTCATAGCCGGCATCGGGGAAGTCGCCGCGGTGGTAGAGATAGGGGTATTCGCCGGTCATGCCGCAGCCATGGGCCGAGAGGTAGTAGCGATTGGCGTAGTATTTATCGGGGATGTCCCAGGCGCGGTCGGCATAGTCGCGAAAGCTCATGCCGGGTTTCAGGATGCCCATGTTGTGTTGCACCTGCTCATGGGCGACCTTGTAGAGCTCGCGCTGCGTGTCGTCGGGCCTGTCGGGGCCGGAATGGAAGGTGCGCGAGAAATCCGAGTAGTAGCCGTGGCAGCCGACCACGTCCGTATCAAGCGCGATCAGCTCGTTTGCGCCGATCACGTGGGGAGAGCTTTCCTGGAACCACGGGTTCGTGCGCGCGCCGGCGTTGAGCAGGCGCGTCTCGCAATAATCCGCGTTCTGCGCGATGACCGACTGGTGCAGCACGGACCAGAGCTCGTTCTCGGTCAGGCCGGGGCGGATCGCGGCGCGCAGTTTCGCCACGCCGGCCTCGGTCGCGCGGAGCGAGGCGTTGACGCATTTCATCTCTTCTTCCGACTTGATGGCGCGGGCCATCTCTACCGGCTGCTGCGCATCCACGATACTCAGCCCGCAGTCCCGCAGCGCAATCGCGGTGCCGGCGTTCAGACGCTCCAACCCCACGGTGGCGCCGCGTCCGACTTGTTCCGTGATCAGCGCGGTCATCTCGATGGCCCAGGCCTTTTCGCGGGCCGCGATCTCGGGGCCTGCCGCGACGAAGCTGGCGGTGCTGGCGGGGCGCACCTCGTCAATCGTCTCGAAGCCTTCGGCCAGGTGGAGGCAGCCGGTGAATTCGAAGAGGATGGATCTGTGTTCCGTCAGAAGCAGGTAGCGCGAGGGCGCGTTGCGCTGCGAAAACACCTGCATGTTGCGCGCGCCGGTGGCGTAGCGGATGTTGACCGGGTCAGACAGGATCACCGCATCTACGCCGTGGCGCGCCATCTCGCGGCGCACCTGGGCCTGCCGGTAGAGGCGCACGGCCCGCAGGTCGATGCCGTCGCTTTCGGGGGCGCGGTCGAGCAGGGCGATCCCGGAGAGATCGCTGCGCTCCGCGTGCCAATCGAGTGTCGCCATGTCACGGCCTCCTGCAGCTTCAGCGCAACCTCTGCTATTCGTGGCCCTGCGTAAACGCTTGAAAAACTCCTGCATCCGGATAACCAAAAGGAATGCATCGCACCCGCAAATCCCTGCCGCCGCTCGATACGCTGGTCTTCTTCGACGCGGTCATGCGCAATGGCGGGTTCACCGCGGCCTCGTCCGAGCTCTATGTCTCTCAGGCGGCGGTCTCGAAACGGATCCGGCAGCTCGAGGACTGGCTTGGCACGCCCCTGTTCGAACGCGGCGCGCGCAGCCTGGCCGCCACGCCCACCGGCGCCAAGCTGGCCGAGCCGGTGGCCATGGCGCTCGACTATCTCGAGGCCTCGTTAGCGGGGGCGCGGGCGCCGGCAAGCCCGGCGGTGCGAATCGCGGCGAACAACGCGGTCTCAGTCTTCTGGCTGTTTCCGCGGATCCGGGCCTTTGCCATCGGCGCGGCCGCCTGCCCGGTCGAGACCGTGGTGTCGGACGATCCGGCGACCCTGCTCTCGGACGACCACGATCTGGCGATCATCTATGCCGCCGCGCCGCCCAACGGGTGGGAGGGCGAACGGCTCATGGACGAGGTGCTGACACCCGTACTGTCGCCGGCCTGCCGGGACCGCTTCGAGGCCGATCCGCAGAGCCTGTGCCTGCTGGACTACGACCGCGTCACGCCGGACTGGATCAACTGGGAGGTCTGGCTCAAGCGGCACGACCCGCCGATCCTGTCGGGCCTGCGCCGGGAGCCCTGCCGGACCTACAGCCATACCATCGGCCGCGCCATCGCGGGCGAGGGACTTGCCCTGGCGAGTGCCACGTTGCTGAAGGATGAGATCGGTTCCGGGGCGCTCGCGCCGCTGGGCCCGCATCGCGACCGGACGGGCAAGGGCTATTACCTCGTGCACCGCTCGGGCCCGGTCCTGCGCCGGCACGTGGCCGATTTCGCGGCATTCCTGTCAGGGGGGTGATTGAGCGGGAGGGCGTTGCCGTGTGCCCGGATCGGCAGCTCCTTGGCGCTGTCATCGGGCGCAATGCCCGGCAACCCGCGTGACGTTACGCCAAGCCGAAGGCCAGAGACCGCATCGAATTGGAAGGGTAGGAGGAGGATGGTGGAGCCTAGGGGGATCGAACCCCTGACCTCTACAATGCCATTGTAGCGCTCTCCCAGCTGAGCTAAGGCCCCATCTCCTGGGTGGCGCCAGCGGCGCCGTGTCGGGGTGATTACGCAAAGCCGGGGAGAGGTTCAAGCGGAAAAAACACCCCGGATCGCGATTTTCTCACCCCGCCGTCGCGGAAAGCTCAGCTCTCCTCGTCCTCGTTGGACACGTCGGTGATGTCGTCGAGCGAGACGTTGTCGTCCTCGTCGTCTTCCAGCACGTCATCGTCGTCCAGATCCACGTCGACATCATCGTCGTCGATCAGGTCGTCCGAGGTCTTGCCGGTGTCCTTGGACTTCTTCGCCTTGTCTTCGCTGTCGGCCGCGATCATGCTCTTCTTGCCGGTATCGAGGTTGACCACCTCGCCGGTATAGGGGCTGACGATCGGGTCGCGGTTGAGGTCGTAAAAGCGCTTGCCGGTGGTCGGGCAGACGCGTTTCGTACCCCATTCTTCCTTGGGCATGGGAGGTCCCCTTCGAACTCTTGAGTCTTGTCGACAATCAGCGTCCCCTGCCATAAGAGCACAAAGCTGTCAAAGCCTTTGGCGGTGACGCGGGCGGCATGGGCAACGCTGAGGGGCATATGGGGCAGATCCGGCTGACGGGCAACCCTCCGATCGAGGTCAACCTGCGGCGCTCGGCCCGGGCGCGGCGCCTGTCGCTGCGAATCTCGCAGCTGGACGGGCGCGTGACGCTGACCCTGCCGGACGCCGTGCCCGAGGCGCAGGGCGTGGCCTTTCTGCGCGAGAAGGAGGACTGGCTGCGCGGCCATCTTGCCCGCCAGCCGGGCAGCGTGACGATCCGCGCCGGCGCGCGCTTGCCGGTCGAGGGGGCGCTGCACGAGATCCGGCCGGGGCAGGGGCGCAGCGTGCGGCAGGCCGACGGCGTGCTCTGGGTGCCGGGGCCCGAGGCGCGCATCGCCGCGCGGCTCAAGGGCTGGCTCAGGGCGCGGGCGCGCGACCGGCTGTCGGAGGCCTGCGACCTGTATGCCGGCCGGCTGGGGCGCGGCTATGACCGGCTGACGCTGCGCGACACGCGCTCGCGCTGGGGGTCGTGCACCCATGATGGCGGGCTGATGTTCTCGTGGCGGCTGATCCTCGCCGATCCGCGCGTGCTGGACTATGTCGCCGCGCATGAGGTCGCCCATCTGCGCCATATGAATCACTCGGCCGCCTTCTGGGACCAGGTGCGCGCGCTCTACGGCGACTGGCAGCCGTCGCGCAACTGGCTGCGCGCCCACGGGCACGAACTGCACCGCTACCGCTTCGACGCGGGCTGAGCCCTGTCACGGCGCCATTGACGGGCTGCGGATTCGTGATCACAGATGGTGCCATGCAAGCTGCCGTGAAGCCCGAAATCGCCGTCTCGGCCCATGACCGCGTCTATCGCGGGTTGCGCACGCGTATCATGCACGGCCAGATCGGCCCCGGGGAGGCGCTGACCCTGCGCGGGTTGGGGCGCGAGTTCGGCGTCTCGATGACGCCCGCGCGCGAGGCGGTGAACCGGCTGGTGGCCGAGGGCGCGCTGCAGATGAGCTCTTCGGGGCGGGTCTCGACGCCCGAGCCCTCGAACGAGCGGATCGAGGAGCTGGCCGAGCTGCGCGCCCTGCTCGAGGTCGAGCTGGCCTCGCGCGCGCTGCCGCGGGCCCATATCGCGCTGATCGACCGCTTGCAGACCATCAATGGCGCCATTGCCGACGTGGTCAGCAACCGCGACGCGGTGGGCTATATCCGCACCAACCTTGAGTTCCACCGCACGCTCTACCTGCGCGCGCAGGCACCCGCCATGCTGGCCATGGCCGAGACGGTCTGGCTGCAGCTGGGCCCCACCATGCGCGCGCTCTACGGCCGGCTGCGCCGCACCGAGGCGCCGCAATATCACCGCCTGATCATCGCCGCGCTCAAGGCCGGGGACGAGCCCGGCCTGCGCCTTGCCGTGCGCACCGACGTCACGCAGGGTCTGCGCATGCTGGCGGGCTAGGCGCCGTGACCGGGTTGGCCGAGATCTTCATCGTACTGGGCGCGCTCTTCCTGGCCGCGCTTGCCGCCGACACGCTGGGCCGGCGCACGCGGGTACCAAGGGTCACCCTGCTGCTGCTGTTGGGGCTGGCCGTGGGCGAGGGCGGGCTGGGCCTGGTCAGCAACGGCGCGCTGCCCTTTGCCGATGCGCTCTCGACCATCGCGCTGACCATGGTGGCCTTCCTGCTGGGCGGCACGCTGCGCACCGAGACGCTGCGCGCCCATGGCCGCGCGATCCTGTGGCTGTCGGCGGGGATCGTGCTGGCCACGGTGGCGGTGGTGACCGGCGGGCTGCTGCTGCTGGGCGTGGCCGCACCATTGGCCATCCTCGCCGGCGCCATCGCAACGGCGACCGACCCGGCCGCCACGCAGGAGGTGCTGCGCGAGCACGGGGCCGAGACGCGCTTCACCCTGACGCTGCGCGGCGTGGTGGCGGTGGACGACGCCTGGGGCATGATCGTCTTTGCGCTCGCGCTGGTCGCCGCGCAGGCGCTGGGGGGCGAGGGCATGTCGCTGGACCATCTCTGGCGCGCCCTGTGGGAGCTGGGCGGCGCGCTGGCGCTGGGGCTCGCGCTGGGGCTGCCCGGCGCGGTGCTGACCGGCCGGGTCCGCGAAGGCGAGCCGCAGCAGGTCGAGGCGCTGGGGCTGGTCTTCCTGACGGCCGGGCTGGCGCTCTGGCTGGACGTCTCCTACCTGCTGGCGGGGATGACGGCGGGGGCGGTGATCGTGAACCGCGCCCTGCACCACGACTACGCCTTCCACGAGATCGAGCGCATCGAGTGGCCCTTCCTCGCGCTGTTCTTCCTGCTGGCAGGTGCCACGCTGGACCTTGCCGCGCTCTGGGCGATCGGCGGGCTGGGGCTGGCCTATGTGGTGCTGCGGATCGCCGGCCGCCTGCTGGGCGGCTGGCTGGGCGGCCGGCTGGGCGGGCTCGATGCGCGGGAAAGCCAGCTGTCGGGCGCGGCGCTGCTGTCGCAGGCCGGGGTGGCCGTGGGCATGGCGCTGGTCGCCGCGCAGGATTTCCCCGAGGCGGGCGAGATCCTGCTCTCGCTCGCCATCGGGACCACGGTGATCTTCGAGGTGATCGGCCCGCTGACCACCGCCTGGGCGCTGCGCCGCCTGTCGCGAAGTGCAACACCCTGAGGCCTGTCCCGGCTCAGCCGACGGCGGCGCCAAGCGCCGTGTCCATCAGCCCCTTGATCGCGCTCTGCGAGGTCTGCGCCACCAGCCGGCCCAACTCCTGCTCGCCCTTCAGCACGACCAGCGTCGAGCGGCGCGGGATGCGCAGCGATGTCGCCAGTTCCGAATCGCCGAACGCGTCCCAGTCCACGTCGATGAAGGTGATGTTGGCCTCGTAATCGGGGTTCTGGTCCTTGAGTGCCTTGATCACGCGCTCCTGCGCGGCGCAGGTCGAACACCAGTCGGCCTTGAAGTCGAGGAACACGGTGTCGCCCGCCTGCAGCCGCTCTTGCACCAGCCCCGGCGTGTAGGCCATCGGCGCGGCCGTGGCGGCGAAGGGCAGGGCGCAGGCGCCCGCGGTCAGGGTCAGAAAGGTCCGGCGGTCCATGAAAAGCCTCCTCTGGGTCGTGGACAAGGTCAAAGCGAAACGGAGAGGTCGATCAGCCAGGCCGGCAGGACGCCGATCAGCCAGGCCTCGATCACGTGATGCAGGCGGAAGAACAGCGCCAGCCCGACCGCGACAAAGGTCACGCCCAGGATCGGCCGCGCCACCCCGGCCAGCGCGCGCAGCCGTGCCGAGTGTCGCCCGATGGCGCCGCGCGTTCCGTAGGCGAGGCCAAGGATCAGGGTCGAGACCCCCAGCGCGAAGAAGATCATGATTGCCGTGGCGCGGCCCAGGCTCTCGCCCTGGCTGGCCAGGCTGATGGCGCCGCCCAGCGTCGGCCCGATGCAGGGGCTCCAGACCGCGCCCAGCAGCAGCCCGCCCAGGAACTGGCCGCGCAAGCCTTCGCGGTCGACATCGTCCAGCCGCGCATCGGCCTGCCGCGCCAGCCCGGCCGTGGCACCCTCCAGCACGGCGCCGGCCTGCGGCAGCAACAGCGCCAGACCGAACAGCACCATGACAATGGCGCCCGCGCGGGCGATCGTGTCGATATCCAGCCCGACCAGGTGGCCGAAGGCGGTGACGCCGACACCCAGCGTCACGAAGGACAGGCTCAGACCGCCGGCCATGGCCAGCGGCCCCAGCCGGCTGGCCTGCAGGGCGGTGGCGATGACGATGGGCAGCACCGGCACCACGCAGGGGTTGATCAGGGTCAGCAGACCCGCGCCATATGCGAACAGCAATTCCATGCGATGCACTATGTCGCAGGCGCGCGCCGTGTCACTGCACAACCGCCTGACATGCGGTCACTTGGATGTGGGATTTGTTACGCCGCGGGGCCGCGCCCGTATCAGGCCGCCAGCCCCTTGGAGCCGATGGCCAGGAATTTCGACCGCCGCGCCGCCACCAGCTCGGCCCGCGACGTGCCTGACATCTCGCTCAGCATCTGCCCGATCGCGGCACCCACCGCGGCCACGGTGTCGGCCGGTGCGCGATGCGCCCCGCCCAGCGGCTCGGGGATGACCCGGTCGCAGACGCCCAGCTTGAGCAGGTCCTGCGCGGTCAGGCGCAGCGCCTCGGCCGCCTCGCGCATCTTCTCGGCATCCTTCCACAGGATAGAGGCACAGCCCTCGGGCGAGATCACCGAGTAGACCGAGTGCTCCAGCATCGCCACCCGGTTGGCCGTGGCAAAGGCCACCGCCCCGCCCGAGCCGCCCTCGCCGATCACCACGCTGACCAGCGGCACGCCGATCTGCAGGCATTTCTCGGTGGCGCGCGCGATCGCCTCGGACTGGCCGCGCTCCTCGGCGCCCTTGCCGGGATAGGCGCCCGGCGTGTCCACCAGCGTGACCACCGGCAGGCCGAACCGGTCGGCCATGTCCATCAGCCGCACCGCCTTGCGATAGCCCTCGGGCCGGGCCATGCCGAAATTGCGCTTGAGCCGCGAGCCCGTGTCATGGCCCTTCTCGTGGCCGATCACCACCACGGGTTGGTCCTCGAACCGGGCCAGCCCGCCCATCACGGCCTCGTCCTCGGCAAAGTTCCGGTCGCCCGCCAGCGGCATGTACTCGGTGAACAGCGCCTCGATGTAATCCTTGCAATGCGGCCGCTCGGGATGGCGCGCCACCTGGCATTTCCGCCAGGGCGTCAGTTTGGCATAAAGATCCTTGAGCAGCTGCGCTGCCTTCTGGTCCAGCGCCGCCGCCTCGGCCGAGACATCCATCTCGGACGTGCCCCGCGCCATGGCGCGCAGCTCTTCCGCCTTGCCTTCGATCTCGGCCAGGGGCTTTTCGAAGTCGAGGTAATGGGTCATCCGCGGCGCCTCCGTCATGCTCGCCGCTATATGGCGCCGCCCGCCGGCGAATGCAACAAAGCGGCGAAAGGGCGATCGCGGGGCATTCCAGCAAGATTTGTCGCGCGTCCTGTGCTTGGATGGGCGCATGAGCCGCCGCAAGAGGCCGCTTGCCCGCCCATGTCCGACAGCTACGAAACCCGCATCCGCCGCGTGCTGCAACACATCTTCGACCATCCCGATGGCGATCTGTCGCTGGATGCGCTGGCCGACGTGGCGGCCCTGTCGCGCTTCCACTGGCACCGGGTGTTCCATGCCATGACCGGCGAGACCTGCGCCGAGGCGGTGCGCCGTGTGCGCACCCATCGCGCGGCAGTCTGGCTGGTCCAGACGGACTGGCCAGAGGAGACCGTGGCCCGGCGCGTGGGCTACGACAACCCGCAAAGCTTCGCGCGCGTCTTCCGGGCGCGCTACGGGATGAGCCCGCGCGCCTTCCGCGCCGCGGCGCGGCCCGACACGCTGGTCCACCCAAGCAGACCATCCAGGACAGGAGCCGACCCCATGCTGCCCATCGAGATCCGCGACCTCGCCCCCCTGCGCCTTGCCGCGCTGTCCCATGGCGGCGCCTATCACAAGATCGGCCGCGCCTTCGAACAGGTGGCGGCGGTCTTCGCGGCCCGCGATCTCTGGCCCGAGGCGCGCGGCATGGCCGGCATCTACCTCGATTCGCCCGCCGACACGCCCGAGGACCAGCTGCGCGCCGAAGCCGGCATCGTCGTGGGCGACCACGTCGCCATGCCCTCGGACCTGCATGCCGTCACGATCCCCGGCGGCCGCCACGCCGTGCTCACGCTCACGGGCCCCTATTCCGGTCTGCCTGCCGCCTGGGACCAGCTCTACGGCACCTGGCTGCCCGACAGCGGCGAGGAACCCGCCGATCGCCCGCCCTTCGAGCGCTACCTCAACGACCCCCCCAACCACCGCGCCCGCGGATCTCGTCACCGAAATCTGCCTGCCCCTGCGCTGACGCCGCCGCGCCCGGCTTTCATCTTTCCGAAAATACTCGAAAGCGGGGTCCGGGGGCGCAGCCCCCGGCCGGTCGGATCGCGTCAGCGATCCGAAACCGCTCAGGCCCGTCCGGCCAGCAGCACCGGCGCCATGGACAGGACCAGCAGCGCCGCCATGGTCCAGTTGAAGGCACGCAGCCGCGATGGCCGCGCCAGAAGGCGGCGCACCCCGGTGCCCAGCAGGGTCCAGGTCACCGCCGAGACCGTCCCCAGCGCGGCGAAGGTGCCCGCGACCCAGAGGATCGCGCCGATGTCGCGGCTCGCGGCGTAAAGCGTGATCGCCCCCAGCGCCATGGACCAGGCCTTGGGGTTGACCCATTGGAAGCCGGCCGCCTGCAGGAAGCTCAGCGGGCTGGCGCCCGCCTCGGCCTCGGCCGGCGGGGCGGCATGGGCGATCTTCCAGGCCAGGTAGAGCAGGTAGGCGACCGAGACGATGCGCAGCGCCAGGTAGGAAAGCGGCCAGAGATCGAAGACCTGCATCACGCCGAGGCCCACCGGCACGATCATCATCGGAAAGCCGAAGGCGACCCCTATCAGGTGCGGCAGGGTACGGCGCAGGCCGAAATTGGCGCCCGAGGCCATAAGCATCAGGTTGTTGGGCCCCGGCGTGAACAGCGTGGCGGCACAGAACAGGGCGAGGGCAAGCAGAAGATCCGGTGTCATGGCATAGGGATGCCGCAGGCCGCGTGGCGAAAGGTTGCAAGATGCAGCGAAAACTCGCTAGATTTGCAATTCATGAGCGATCTTGACGACATTGACCGCAGGATATTGCGCGCGCTGAGCCGGGACGGGCGGCTCAGCAACCTCGCCCTGTCCGAGCAGGTGGGCCTGTCGCCCTCGGCCTGCCTGCGGCGCACAGCGGCGCTGGAGCGTTCGGGCGTGATCCGCGGCTACCGCGCCGTGCTCAGCCCGGAGAAGACCGGCATCGGCTTCGTCGCCTACCTGACCGTGGGGCTCAGCCAGCACACCAAGCGCGCGCAGGAGGCTTTCGAGGCCGCGATGCAGGCGGCGCCGCAGGTGCGCGAATGTCACAACGTGACCGGGACGGTGGAATACCTGTTGCGGATCGAGGCGGCGGATCTCGCCGCCTACAAGCATTTCCATACCGAGATCCTCGGCGCGCTGCCGCAGGTCAACACGTTGACCACCTTCGTGGTCATGGGCTCGCCCAAGGATGAACGCGCCTGACCGGCCGGGCCCGCCGCGCGGCGCGACGGGCCCCCCGGATCTGGACGTTTCGTACGTTTCGGCGCCGCAAATCTCCGAATTGTCCGAAACGGCGGGCTCACATGCCGGCGATCATCTCGGACTGGCGCACGATGACCTCGGCCTGCTTGATCGAGGCGATGTCGATCAGCTTGCCCTTGTAAGTGGTCGCGCCCTCGCCGCGGGCCTTGGCCTCTTCCATGGCGGCAAGGATGGCGCGCGCATCGGCCACCGCTTCCTCGGTCGGGGTGAAGACCTCGTTGGCCAGCGCCACCTGCTTGGGATGGATCGCCCATTTGCCCACCATGCCCAGCGTGGCCGAGCGCAGCGCCTGGGCGCGGAACCCGTCATCATCCGAGAAATCGCCGAAGGGTCCGTCCACCGGCAGCACGCCATGGGTGCGGCAGGCGGCGACGATGGCGGCCTGCGCCCAGTGCCACGGGTCCGACCAGTGCTTCTGCCCCTCGCGGATCATGTAGTAATTCTCCTGCGTGCCGCCGATGCCGGTGGTGGCCATGCCCATCGAGGCCGCGAAATCCGCGGCGCCCAGGCTCATCGCCTCGAGCCGGGGGCTGGCGGCGGCGATCTCCTCTACATGGGCGATGCCGGCGGCGCTCTCGATGATGACCTCGAACTTGATCGGCTTGGCCCGGCCCTTGGCGCGTTCCACCGCGGTGACCAGCGCATCCACCGCGTAGATGTCGGCCGCGCAGCCCACCTTGGGGATCATGATCTGGTCGAGCCGCTCGGAGGCCTGTTCCAGCAGGTCCACCACGTCGCGGTACCAGAAGGGCGTGTCCAGCCCGTTGATGCGCACCGACAGGGTCTTGGCGCCCCAGTCGACATCGCCGATCGCCTCGATCGCCAGCTTGCGGGCCATGTCCTTGTCCGAGGGCGCGACCGAATCCTCGAGGTCGATATTGATCACGTCGGCGGCCGATGCGGCCATCTTGGGCGGCAGCTTGGTGTTCGAGGCCGGGCCGAAAAGCTGGCAGCGATTGGGGCGGGCCGGCGCGGCGGGCTGGATGCGGAAGGACATGTGATTGGCCTCGTGGAAGGAAGTTGCGCTTTTCTCGCTCCACGGGTTATGAAATTGCGCAATGCTGCGCAAGCGAAAAGACCGTCATTGGCGCGGGGCCCCGGGCGGGCGCATGCATGGATCTTCGAAGAAAGGGTGAAAAATCGGGCAGATCCCCCGGGATCGGGCGGGGGCGCGCCGGATTTCGGAAGCCTTTCCCGGACCCGGGCAGGCATGGTATCGCAAAACCTGACAAGGGAGAGCGCGATGATCGAGACACCGTATCTGCTGTTTCTGGGCGACGCGCCGGATGGGCTGGCCGCCAAGGTGGCACAGGGCATCCGGGACTGGCGTCCCGAGAACTGCGTGGGCCAGCTGCGCATGGAGGGCTGCAAGGCCGACCTCAAGCTGGAGGACATGACCCTGGAACAGGCCAAGGCCGCCGGCGCCAAGACGCTGGTGATCGGCGTGGCCAACCGCGGCGGCAAGATCAGCCAGGCCTGGAAGAAGGTGCTGGTGGCGGCGCTGGAGGAAGGGTTCGACCTGGCCTCGGGGCTGCACAACCTGCTGCGTGACGAGCCCGACCTCGTCGCCGTGGCCGAGGCGTGCGGGCGCAGCCTGCATGACGTGCGCGTGCCCGAGGTGGAGTATCCCATCGCGGACGGGCGCAAGCGGGCCGGCAAGCGGGTGCTGGCCGTGGGCACCGACTGCTCGGTCGGCAAGATGTACACCACGCTGGCGCTGGACGCCGCGATGCGGGCGCGCGGCATGAAGTCCACCTTCCGCGCCACCGGCCAGACCGGCATCCTGATCACCGGGGACGGCGTGCCGCTGGACGCGGTGGTGGCCGATTTCATGGCCGGCTCGATCGAGTGGCTGACGCCCGAGAACGATCCCGACCACTGGGACGTGATCGAGGGGCAGGGCAGCCTGTACCATGTCTCCTTCTCGGGGGTGTCGCTGGCGCTGATCCATGGCGGGCAGCCCGATGCGCTGGTGCTGTGCCACGAACCGACCCGCACCCATATGCGCGGCCTGCCGGATTACGGTCTGCCGGCGCTGGAGGCGGTGCGCGACCTGTCGCTGCAGCTGGCGCATGTGTGCAATCCCGACTGCCGCGTGGTGGGCGTGTCGATCAACACCCAGCACATGGGCGATGCCGAGGCCGAGCGCTATTGCCGCGAGATCGAGGACCGCATGGGCCTGCCCACGGTGGACCCGTTCCGCCACGGCGCCGACCGGCTGGCCGCGGCGCTGGCCGAGCTCTGAGGCCCTGCGCGGGGCGGACGGGACGGCGCTCGTGCCTGCGGCACCTCGCCCCGCCCGCCGTCCCGCAGGGCGCTCCGCCCCGGCCGCGCAAGGGCGATGGCCGGGTCTTTTCCGCAGCAAGACGCAACAGGAGGTGCCGCCATGGGCATCGAGGTAACCCGCGACGTGTTCCGGCTGGCCGAGGCGTTCACGATCTCGCGCGGCAGCCGGACCGAGGCAAAGGTCCTGACCGTGCGCATCACGCGCGACGGCGTGACCGGGCAGGGCGAATGCGTGCCCTATGCCCGGTATGACGAGACGCTGGACAGCGTGACCGGGCAGATCGCGGGGCTGCCCGACGGGATCACGCGCACCGCCCTGCAGGAGGCGCTGCCGGCCGGTGCGGCGCGCAACGCGGTGGATTGCGCGCTCTGGGACCTGGAGGCCAAGGCCGCCGGCAAACGTGTCTGGGAACTGGCGGGCCTGCCCGCGCCGGGCCCCGAGATCACCGCCTACACGCTGTCGCTGGGCGCGCCTGAGGACATGGAGGCCGCGGCGCGGCGCCACGCGCATCGCCCGCTGCTCAAGATCAAGCTGGGCACGCCGGATGACATGCCCCGGCTGGAAGCCGTGCGGCGCGGCGCGCCCGAGGCGCGGATCATCGTGGATGCCAACGAGGGCTGGTCGGCGCCCGTCTATGCCGAGCTGGCCCCGCATCTGCAGCGGCTGGGCGTGGCGCTGGTGGAACAGCCCCTTCCGGCGGGCGAGGACGAGGCGCTGCGCGGGCTGGACCGCCCTGTGCCGATCTGCGCCGACGAGAGCTGCCATGACCGCGCCTCGCTGCCGGGGCTGGCGGGCAAGTACGACATGGTGAACATCAAGCTGGACAAGACCGGCGGTCTGACCGAGGCGCTGGCCCTGCGCGCCGCCGCCCGCGAGGCGGGCTATGGCGTCATGGTGGGCTGCATGGTCGGCTCTTCGCTGGCCATGGCGCCGGCGGTGCTGGTGGCGCAGGGCGCCGCGGTGACCGACCTGGACGGCCCGCTGCTGCTGGCCGAGGATCGCGATGCGCCGCTGCGCTTCGACGCCGATGGCGTGCACCCGCCCGCACCGGCGCTCTGGGGCTAGGGGCGCGACGCAGGCGCCCGCTCGGGCTTTCGAACTTGTCTCACGCGGGGGCGCATTCTAAGACGACCGCGCCCGCCTTGCCTTTGGCCGCGCCGGTTCTTCACATCAAGGAGCATGACCATGACCCGCACCGTCTATGTCAACGGAGAGTACCTGCCCGAGACCGAGGCCAAGGTGTCGATCTTCGACCGGGCCTTCCTGATGGCCGACGGCGTCTACGAGGTGACCAGCGTGCTGGATGGCAAGCTGGTGGATTTCGAAGGCCACGCCAAGCGGCTGCAGCGCTCGCTGGACGAGCTGGACATGCGCGCGCCCTGCACCCCCGACGAGCTGCTGGAGATCCACCGCAAGCTGGTCGAGCTCAACGGCATCGAGGAGGGGCTGGTCTACCTGCAGGTCACGCGCGGGGCGGCGCCCGATCGCGACTTCGTCTTCCCTGACCCCGAGGAGGTGGCGCCCACGCTGGTGCTGTTCACCCAGTCCAAGCCGGGGCTGGCCGACAGCCCGGCGGCCCGGACCGGGATCCGCGTGATCTCGATCGAGGATGCCCGCTGGGCGCGGCGTGACATCAAGACGGTGCAGCTGCTCTATCCCTCGATGGGCAAGATGATGGCCAAGAAGGCCGGGGTCGACGATGCCTGGATGATCGAGGACGGCTATGTCACCGAGGGCACCAGCAACAACGCCTATTTCATCAAGGGCAACCGGATCGTCACCCGGGCCCTGTCCAACGACATCCTGCACGGCATCACCCGCGCCGCGGTGCTGCGCTTTGCGCGTGAAGCCCAGATGGAGGTCGAGGAGCGCAATTTCACCATCGACGAGGCCAAGGCCGCGGACGAGGCCTTCATCACCTCGGCCTCGACCTTCGTGATGCCGGTGGTCGAGATCGACGGCGTGGCGCTGGGCGACGGCACGCCGGGCCCGCAGGCGCGCCGCCTGCGCGAGATCTATCTCGACGAGAGCCGCAAGGCCGCCATCTGACGCCGACAGGGCCGGGGCGATGCGCGACATCCTGGCCATGCTGGCGATCATCGCCGCGGTCGTCGGGCTGGGCGTGTTCCGCGTGCCCGACGAGGACGCGCTGGTCGCCGCCGGCATCCGCGCCGCGGCCGAGGGCGCGGTCTACCAGGCCCGCCACCCGGTGCGGATCGCGGTCGAGGGCCGCACCATCACCGCGACGGGCCGGGTCGAGAGCGCAGCCGAGGGCGCCGCGCTGGTCGAGACGCTGGAGGCGCTGGACGGGGTCGAGGAGGTCGTGGCCGACTGGACCGTCCTGCCGCAGGTGGCCCCTTTCGTGCTGGCGGGTGTCAAGGACAGCGAGGGCGTGACTCTGTCGGGCCATGTCCCGCAGGCCGGGTTGGCGGCGGAGCTTGGGGCTCTGCTGGACACCGAGGCCGATCTGCCCCTTGGCGCCGGCGTGCCCGATGCCGACTGGAGCGCGGTCGCCCTGCGTGCGGCCAAGGCGCTGACGATCACGCTGGAGGGGCGCTTTGCGCTGACCGACCGGGCGCTGGTGCTGGAGGGGCAGGTGCATCTGCCGGACGACCGCGCCGCCGTGCAGGCCCTGCTGGCCGACCTGCCCGAGGGCTATGCGGCGGAGCTGAGCCTCGACACCGTGGATGACGGCACGCCTTACGCGCTGCTGGTCACCCGCTCGGACCGGCTGGGGCTGGAGATCCGGGGCAAGCTGCCGCCCGGCTTCGACAAGGCCGCGCTGGACGCGCTGGGCCCGGCGCAGCACCTGCAACTGAGCCACGCGCCCCTGCCGCTGGACAGCCCCGGCTTTGCTCAGGCCGTGGCCGCTGCGGTGCCGGTCTTTGCCCAGCTGCCGCGCGGCAGCCTGTCCGTCGCGCCGGGGACGGTGACGCTTAGCGGCGGGCCGGTGGGCGCCGGGGTGCAGGCGCAGCTGGCCGACCTGCGCGCGGCGCTGCCGCCGGGCTACGCGCTGCATGACGCGCTGGTGCCCGAGGATCCCGGCGGTCCGCTGGCGCTGCGCGTGACATGGGACGGGCAGGCGCTGGCCTGGGAAGGGCGCGTGCCGCGCGATTTCGCGCCCGCGGCGCTGGCCAACGCGGCCGGAGCCGGGCTGGGGGCCGTCACACTGGAGCATGCGCCCTATCCCGACCTTGCCGACTGGGGGGCGCCCCTGGGCGCCGGGCTGGACGCGCTGACCCGCCTGCGCCGCGGCGTGCTCGAGCGTGACGCGACCGGCCTGCGGGTCGAAGGGCTGGCCGCGGATCCGGCCGCGCGACAGGCGGCGCGGCGCGCGCTGGACGGGGTCGGGACACTGGCTGTCGACCTCGCCGATGACGGCGCGCCGCCGGGCTTCACCCTGCGCTACGATGCGGGCGCGGGCGCCTCGGTCACGGGCAAGCTTCCGGCCGGGCTGTCCCTGCGCGCCATGGCCGAGGCGCTGGGGCTGGAGCGCGTGCGCGGCACGGTGCGCGTGGCGCCCACCGGCGACGGCGCGGCCGTGCTGCGCCTGCTGAAGGAGATCGCGCCGAGGCTGGTGCTGCTGGATCGGGCCGAGCTGGTACTGGAGGCGGGCGCGCTGCGCGCCACGCTGGAGCTGACGCTGGGCGTGCCGGTTGCGCCGGTCGCGGCGGACCTGCCCGAGCGCGTCACCGTTCGCGCCGCCGTAGCGCCCTTGTCGGGCACGCGGCGCACCCATGTGCTGCGGGATGAGGGGCAGGTCTTTGTCGACGGGTTCTGGTTGCCCGAGCCGGGTTTTGCGCCTGCGCGCGACAGCTGCAACGCAGCGGGTGCGACGCTGCCCGAACTGGTCTTTGCACCCGGCGCGCTGAGCCCCGCGCCCGAGGCGGTCTGGCCGCTGGCCCGCATGGCGGCGATCCTGCGCGCCTGCACGCGGTTCGCGGATCTGTCGGCCGAGATCGAGATGCAGATGGGCAGCGCCGCGCTGCCGGCGCTCAACCGCCAGCAAAGCCGCCGCCGGGCCGAGGCGCTGCGCGCGGCGATGATCGACCGTGGCGTCGATCCGGGCCGGCTGAGCGCGCGTGGCCGCGTGGCCGAGGCCGACCGGGTCGTGCTGCGCTTCGACTAGGACGCGGCCAGCCAGCGGGCCGCGTGCTGCCCGGCCCAGAGCCCGGTGGCAAGGCAGCCGGTCAGCAGGTAGCCGCCGGTGGGCGCCTCCCAGTCCAGCATCTCGCCGGCGCAGAACGTGCCGGGGCGGGCGCGCAGCATCAGCCCCGCATCCAGCGCGTCGAAGGGCACACCGCCGGCGGTCGAGATCGCCTCGTCCATCGGGCGCAGCCCGGTCATCGGCACCGGCAGCGCCTTGAGCGCCGCGGCCAGCGCCTGCGGGCCGTCGGGCAGGGGGCGCAGGCATTCGTTCATCAGCGCGCGCGCCTGCGGCGACAGGCCAAGCGCCTTGCGCAGCATGTTGGCCCGGCTCTGCTTGCCGCGCGGCCGGTCGAGCCGCGCCGCCAGCGCGGCGGTGTCGAGATCGGGGGCGAGGTCGATGCGCAGCGCATGGCCGTCGCGCAGCGCCGGGGCCAGCGGGTAGAGCCCGCCGCCCTCGAGCCCGCGCGCCGAGAGCACCGCCTCGCCGCGCGACACGCGGCTCCCGGCGCGGAACGCCATGCCCTTGAGCGGCGCACCGAAATGCGGCGCCATATGGGACGACCAGTCCACCGCGATCCCGACATTCGAGGGCGCGAAGGGCGTCACCGGCAGGCCCGTGTCGCGCAGCGCCCCGGCCCAGGCGCCGTCCGAGCCGAGCCGCGCCCAGCTGGCCCCGCCCATGGCCAGCACGGTGACCTGCGGGGTCAGCCGGACCGGGCCCCCAGGCGTGTCGAACAGGGATGCGTCACCCTGCCAGCCGGTCCAGCGCCAACGCGTGCGGCGCGTCACGCCCTGTGCGTCCAGCCGCGCCAGCCATGCCCGCAACAGGGGCGAGGCCTTCATCGCGCATGGGAAAAGCCGCCCGGTCGAGCCGGTGAAACAGGGCTGGCCCAGCCCCTCGGCCCAGTCGCGCACCGCCTCCGGCCCGAAGGCCTGCAGCATGGGCCTCAGCGGCCCGGCCGCCACGCCATAGGCGGCGAGGAAGTGCTCGAACGGCGCCATCTTGGTCAGGTTCAGGCCGGATTTGCCGGCCATCAGGAACTTGCGCGCGACCGAGGGCTTGGCATCGGCCAGCGTCACCGGCACGCCCGCCGCCGAGAGCGCATCGGCCGCCATCAGGCCGGCGGGCCCGGCGCCGATCACCAGCGCGCCGCTCATGTCTCGGCGGGCTGGCGCAGCTCGACCACGCGGTGCGGGTAGGGGATCTCGATCCCGTTGTCGCGCAGCGCGTTCCAGATCAGGAAGCCCACGTCCGAGCTGTACTTGTGCCGCCCGTCATCGATCCCGGCGACCCAGAACTCGACCGCGAACTCGACGCCCGAGTCGCCGAAGCCGCGCAGCTCGCAATCGGGCGGGAAGGGGTCGTCCAGCACGTCGGGGTGGGTCGCGACCGCGGCCTCGATGATCGGGGGGACGCGGTTGATGTCGGTGTCGTAGCTGACCGAGAAGGGCACCTCGTAGCGGTTGGTGGAGCCCTGGTCGGAATAGTTGATCACGCGGGTGGTGATGAAATCCTCGTTCGGCACGACGATCCAGCGCCCGTCATAGGTCTCGAGGATCATGGCACGGGCGGTGGTCTGCACGATCGTGCCGGCCATGCCGTTGTCCAGCTCGACGAAATCGCCCACCGTGGCCTGCCCTTCCAGCAGCAGGATCACGCCCGAGATGTAGTTCGACGCGATCTTCTGCAGGCCGAAGCCCAGGCCCACGCCGATCGCGCCCGACAGCACCGCCAGCGAGGTCAGCGGGATGCCCACGATGTTGAGCAGCAGGAAGAAGGCGACGGCGAAGATGGTGAACTCGGCCGCCTTGGCCGCCAGTTGCCGCGTGGCCGGGCGCATCTGGTCCTGTTTCGAGATGTAGCTTCCGGTCTGGTCGTTGGACCAGCGCCCCAGCCAGAACAGGATCGCCCCGGCGATCACGCCGCGGATCACCGCCATCACGGTGAACTCGATATTGCCGAGGCTGACGGTCATCTCGTTCAGCCGCGCCGTGGCCACGTCCAGAAGCCCCAGCGCGTAAAGCGCCATGACCGGCAGCAGGATCACCCGGCCCAGCAGCTTGAGAAAGCCGTCGGTGACGATCTCGCGCACGAGGATGCGGGCAGCCAGCAGCAGGAAGAGCCGCTTGCCGAAGGCGATCACCGCCCCGGTGCCGAACACCGCGCGCGTGGCCTGTTCGCCGATCGCGGTGAAGGCGAAGGCCAGGAGCGGCAGCAGCAGCGGCACGAAGACCAGCAGGAAGCGGCGCAGCGTGGCCAGCAGCGAGCTGCGCCCCGCCGGCGGGGTCAGCAGGCGTTCCATCGCCGGGCGCAGGCGGCGGGTCAGCAACCATGCCAGCAGGAAGGCAGCCAGCAGCAGGCCGAATTGCGACCAGGCGGCGGGCGACATCAGCCATCCCTTGGCAATGTCCCAGCCCTGCACCGCGTAGGCGGCGCCGCGCTGGATGATCTCGGGCTGCGAGGCGAGGTCGAAATTCATGCCGGGCTTGATCCTGTGCGGGCGTGCGCCACTGTCATGCCCCGAGCCCGTGAAAGGCACAAGACATGACCGACCCGATCTGCCCGCTCTGCGGCCGCCCGATCCCGCCCGGGGTCCGGCAGAGCCTGCATCACCTCGTGCCCAAGCTGAAGGGCGGCAAGGGCGGGCCTGTCGTGCGCCTGCACCAGATCTGCCACAACGAGATCCATGCCCGCTTCACCGAGGCCGAGCTGGCGCGCGAGGTCAACACGGTCGAGGCGCTGCGCAGCCATCCGCGCATGACCGGCTTCCTGGCTTGGGTCGCCAAGCGCCCGCCGGAATTCCACAAGCGCAGCGCCGGGGGGCGGCGCAAGCGGCGCTAGCACGCGCCGCGCCCGGCGTGATGCAGATCAAGGCCCTGCCGGTCCGCTCCGGGCCATCCTTGCCCCGGCAAGAGAGGGAGGGTTTCCATGAGATCGATCGTTGCACTGCTGAGCATCTGCCTTGTGCTGGCCGGCCCGGCCGCGGCCGAGTTCGAGGCCACTGCGCCGGACGGGCGCACCGTGATCCTGTCGGAGGATTTTACATGGCGCTACAAGGCGCCCGCGCCGGTGGCAGAGGGGGTGGTGGTCGACAACTGGAACCGCGGCGCCTGTGGGATGACGGGGCAGGCGGCGTTCACGCTGGCCACCGGCACCGAGGTGTCGCAGCTGGTCACCTGGTACAACTGGCCGGCGGGCCAGCAGAGCGCCCCGGCCAGTTTCCATGATGGGCGCGGCGCCACGGTGCTGGTGGGCCAGATCCGGCGCGGCGCCTGCGACATCCACCAGCCCGAATGGTGCGAGGGGGTCTTCGATCTGGGGCGCTCCCTGCCGGCCGGAAGCTACAGCCTGTCGGTCACCCCGCCGCGCATCTGCCAGAACGCGGGCTCGGGCGGGCAGGGCTTTCTGCGGGTCACGGGGCGCGCTGTCGGTTCGACCACGCCGCCACCGCCGCCCGCTGCGACGACGGCCGGGCAGTACCTGGGCTGTTTCAAGGACGAGGCCGACCGCGATCTGAGCGTCTTCATCATGGAAGGGCCGGCGATGAGCGCGGCGGTCTGCATCGCGGCCTGTGCGGCAGAGGGCTATGCCTATGCCGGGACGCAGTACGCGTCGCATTGCTTCTGCGACAACGACTATGGCCGCTATGGCTCGTCCGAGGCCTGCGACATGCCCTGCACCGGCAAGGCCGACGAGATCTGCGGCGGCACCTGGGCCAACAGCGTCTATGCCACGGGCCGCTGAGCCCGTGGGCAGTGTCAGGGGGTGGCGGCTGTGCCGAGCGCGGTGACGGCTGCGCGGAAGGCCTCGAGATAGCTGCCGTCCTCCGGCGGGGTGGCCAGCGGCGGGAAGACCACGCTGGTCAGGCCCAACTCGTCGGTGGCGGTCATTGCCTCGGCACCCGGGTCGGCCTCCCAGATCAGGATGCGGGCACCGCGTTCGGCGGCGAGGTCGGACAGGGCCTGAAGCTGGTCGGCATCGGGCGTCGCGCCCGCGTCCCAGTCCAGCGCCGCGATGTCCAGCCCGTAGGCGCGCGCAAGATATTGGTAGCGCGGATGGGTGGCGATCATCGGCACCGTGCCGGCATCGGCCAGCGCATCGCCTGCGGCGGCATCGAGGGTCTCCAGCTCACTGCGCAGCGCGTCCAGCCGGTCCTGCACCGCATCCGCGGGCGCGAGGCCACGGGCCGTCATGGCGCGGGCCACGGCCTCGGCCTGGGCGATGGCCAGGTCCGGGTCGAGCCAGGTATAGGCGGCGGTGCCCTCGTGCGAATGCTCGCCCCCGTCGCCATGGCTGTGGGTGATGCTCTGGGTCGAGATGAACCGGTCCGACAGCCCGTCCGAGCTGTTCACCAGCTTTGAGCGCGGCAGGGACACGCGGTCCACCCACGTGGCGAAGCCGGCACCGTTCAGCAGGATCAGGTCGGCCGATTGCACCGTGCTGATATCGGCGATGGCGGGGCGCCAGAAGGACGGGTCGACGCTCTCGGGCACAGGGTAGATCACCTCGGCCGCGTCCCCGGCCAGCCGCTCGGCGAAATAGGCCAGCGGGTAGTTCACCGCGACGATGCGCGCGCGCTCCTGCGCCATCGCGGCCCCGGCGGCCAGGAGAAGAAACGCCGCAAGCAGCAGGCGCGGGGTGGTGGTCGGGATCAGCTTCCGCATTTGCGTGCGATGTCCTCGGGGGTCAGGATCCAGTAATTGTCATGCCCGCCGGTATCCACCTCGATCATCAGCCCGCCGGAATAGTCCAGCGACTCGAGCGGGATGCGCGCGGTGCCATCTTCGGCCAGCGGCAGCGTGGTCAGCAGCGTGTTCTGGCCGTCCAGAACGCGCACCTCGCCCTGCTGGGCGACCCGGCCGGAGGAGAATTTCGCCTCGACCAGCACGGTCTCGCAATCGACCGAGGCGAAGACGACCAGCTGGTGGGCTGCCGCACCGATCGGTGCGGCAGACAGCAGGGCGGCTAGGGCGGCGGCGCGGATCACTGCCCGGTCCAGCCTTCGAAATGCACCCAGATCACGGCGCCCAGCTCGACCGCCTTGTCCTCGCCCTCTTGCGGGAGGGTGTAGTCGGCGGTGTTGAGCGCGGCAAAGCCCCACCAGCCCTCGGACGGCGGCGCATAGGTGAAGACGCCGTTCTCGTCGGCCTTGACGGTCTGGGTGATCATCAGCTCGTCCGGGGCGGTGGCGCCGGCGGTGTCGTTCAGGAACTCGACCTCGACCTCGGCATAGGGCACGGCTTCGCCATCCATCTTGACGATTCCCTGGAAGACATTGCCTTCCCACAGGCCAAAGGGCTTGGACAGCGGCACGATCTCGGTCTTGAGGCCCAGCTCGGTATCCCAGCCCTCGTCATCGCCATAGGCGGTCACGTAGGTCTTGGTGTAGTGGATGATGAAGGCATCCTCGGCCGGCTCCCAGTAGGGCTGGGGCTCCATGGCAAAGATGTAGGTGCCCGGGCGCTCCAGCGGGTAGTCCAGCGTGAAGCCCGCGTCATCCATCACCGTCGCCTCCTGCAGGCTGCCCAGCAGGTCGGTCGTCTCGCCCTCATGGGTCACGCTGAAGGCGACCGGGCGGTCGAGCATCATGCCGTCCATCTCGAACGGGTGCGAGAAGGACATGGTCAGCCCGACGCTGCGCCCGTCTTCCTGGCTGACCATCGGATCGCTGGGAATAATCATGCCGTAATGGGCCAGCGCCGGGGTGGCGGCGACGAGGCCGGCCAGCGTGGCCGAGAGAAGATGACGTTTCATGCAAAAATCCTTTGTCCGAGACCTGTTCACGAGCCGAGCGCCAGCAGGAACCCGACCCAGCTTTCCGCGTTCCGTGAGACGACCACGGCGCCCGCCATGGCAAAACCGCCTGCGACAAACAGTAGCGTGACGGTTTCTGCTGCCAAGAGCCGAAGCACCATCCCGCGCCGCGCGCCCAGCTTGACGGCGGTGGCGATCTCGCCGGCGCGCAGCCGGTAGCTGAGAAAGACCGCCAAACCGATCGCGGCCAGCGCGGCCACGGCGATGATGGCCGTGACCACGTCCAGCAATGTCTTGATGCGGAAGATCCGGTCCACCAGCCCGCGGATCACCCCGGCCGGCTCGACCAGCTGGGTCGGGCTTTCGGGGTCGAGATAGCGGCCCTTGAGGATGGTGCCCGAGCGCGTGTCATTGGGCACCACGATCACCGAGGAGGCGGGGAAGTCGTCCTGGCTGCCGTGGAAATGGAAGCTCTCGATATTCTCGGGCGTGATGCGCTGGTATTGCACCACGGCCGCATTGGCCAGCGCATCGGTGCCCGAGGCGATGTCGGCGGCGGTGACCACGTCCTCGTGACCGTGGCCGATCCCCTGGATCACCCAGGCGGTCTTGATGTCGACGAAGATCGCGTTGTCATCGGGGGTGTTGGTGGGCGCCAGCACGCCCACGATGGGCATTTCCAGCGGGTAGACCCCGTCGAGGTCGAACAGGTTCTCGGGCGCCGAGACCAGCGCGTCGCCCACGCCCTTGTCCAGCGCCTGCGCCACCTCGGCGCCGATCACCGCCTCGCCCAGCAGGGTCAGGCCGCGGCCCTGCGCCACCTCGAGATCGCGGAAGCCGAAATAGTCCAGCGTCGTGCCAACGATCCGGAACCCGCCCGAGGAAAACGCCGTGTGCAGCGGCAGGGGCATGGCCAGCCCGCTGTCCCAGATCGCCTCGACCTGGGACATGCGGATCGGGTCGGGCCGTTCGTCCGAGAAATAAAGCGCCGACATGGTCAGGTCGAGCTCGGAGCCGCGCGCGCCCAGTACCAGCGGCGTCGCCTCGCCCCGGGCCACCAGCGCGCGTTCGCTGGTCGACAGCAGGATCTGCGTCGCGGCCGGCACGAAGAGGATCAGCGCCGCCACCACCACCAGCACCGCGCTGCGCGCCCAGTGATAGCGCAGATAGGCATAGGCAAGGAACAGCGCGTTCATGCCGGGGTCTCCTGCCGGTACTGCGCGAAGTCCAGCACGCGTTCGAAGCGCGGCAGCAGCTCGTGGTCATGGGTCACCGCCAGCACCGCGGCGCCGGCCTCTTCGGCCTGCCGGAAGAGCAGGTCGAGGATGCGCGCCTTGCTGTCGGGGTCGAGATTGCCCGTCGCCTCGTCGGACAGGACCAGCCGGGGGCGCGTGACCAGCGCCCGGCAGATCGCGACGCGTTGCTGTTCGCCCTGGCTGAGCGCGGCGGGGTGGCGGTCGAGCTTGTCGCCGATGCCGCAGGCCTCGGCCAGCGCTTCGGCCCGGTCGCGCGCGGCGGCATCCAGCACAAGTGCGGGGGTGATGCGGTAGGGGTAGAGGATGTTCTGCCGCGCCGAGAGATAGTCGAGCAGCGCGAAATCCTGAAAGACGAAGCCGATGCGGCTGGCGCGGAAGCGGCGGCGCAGGGCGTCCGACATGCCCGTCACCTCGGTGCCCGCGACGATGATGCGCCCGCTGTCGGGCACGAGGATCCCGGCCACGAGGTTCAGCAGCGTGGTCTTGCCGCTGCCGCTGGGCCCGACGATGGCCAGCTTCTCGCCATCGGCCAGCGACAGCTGCGGGATCGCCAGGCGGAAGCCGCCGCGATAGCCGAAGCCAAGGTTCTCGACCTCGACCATCAGTTCGTCTGCGGCGCGAGAAAGGTCTCGCCGGCCGCGTCCCGGTTGACATCGCGCAGGGTGAAGCCGGTGATCTTCCACGCATCCGCGACCGGCGCGATGGTCAGGTCGGCGCTGTAGGTGTTGCCGCGGACATGCAGGTGCTCGGCATGGCCCACGGTCCCGATCACCTGCCACGAGGCATCGACGGCCAGCGCCCGGGCCTCGTTGCGCACCTGGGCATTGAGCAGCTTGATCTCGTGGATCGTCTGGTCGGCCTCGTCCAGCCCGCCCCCGGCCATGGCGCCGACCCGTTCGAGATAGAGATATTCCAGCGCCTCGCCATCGGTGACGCGGGCCAGCGTGTCATAGATCTCGTCCTCGTCGGTGCGGGCGAACGCCTCGTAGACGACCAGCAGCAGCGCGGGGGTCAGGTCGAAGAAATTGGCGCGCGCCGTCTCGACCGTCATCGGGTCGAGCCCGGGGGCGGTGAACGCCGCGGTGCCGTCGCTGCCATCCCCTTGCGGCCAGAGGAGCAGGGCCCCGGCGACGGCCAGCCCCGCGACCCCGAGGCCGATTGCTCCGATCAGACTGGAACGGCCCATGCGTGCCCTCACCTATCACCCTGTCCGCCATGGCCTCCGGATCGGGGGCCTGCGGAACTCTTGCTACAGACAGGATAGGAATCGTCAGGGCATTTCAAGGCAGCTCTCTGCAATCGTTCCGGGCGACCGGGTCGGGGGCTGGGTTTCGGGCCGGCCCCCGGACGCGGCACGGGCCGGCAGCCGCATGGGGCGGCTGCCGGGGGGATATCACCAGCCGTGTTGGATGGTCATGCCCGTCAGGCCCTCGCCATCCTGGCGGATATGGGCCGTGGTGCCCTTGCCGAACTGGTAGAGCGCGTAGGAATTGTTGCGCCCGGTCTGGGTGATGCTGCCCTCGTGGTTCTTGCCGTGCTGGACGATCGTGGCCTGGTGTCCGGGTCCGGTCTGGAACAGCCCGGCGGCATTGCCGGTGCCGTGCTGGATCACCTCGCCGCTGGGGCGGGTGCTGTTGCGCAGGTCATGCAGGTGCATGATGGCGCGCATCTGGGCGGCTTCCTTGGCGTTGCGCGGGCCGACATGCAGCGTGTACTGGCCGCCGGCCAGCGCCGGCAGGGCAATGAGCGAGAGCAGGGCGGCGAGAATGGTCTTGCGGATCATGGATCAGATCTCCTCTTGCGGGGTGCCGTTCACGAGCACGGGGCAGCGCAGGCTGCGCCCGCCGGTCTTCAGCGTCAGCCGCGCCTTCAGGTCGCGCGGGTCGCCGTTCAGCACGGCCTCGTTCAGGATGGCCGTCTCGCCGGGGCGCAGTTCGAACGCGCCGCTCTGGCTCATGTCGATGCTGCCGCCGGCATTGCGGCGCGTCAGCGTCAGGTCGTACTGCCCGGACAGGGCTTCGGGGCTTTGCGCCACGGCGCGGGCGGTCAGCATGCCCTGTGCGGTGTCGATCTGCAGCGCGCAGCGGGGCAGGTCCTCGCCCTCGGTCGCGGCGCCAAGCTGTAGCCCGCCGAGGGTGGCCAGCACGGCAGCGATGCCGGCAAGCGTGGGAATGCGATGGGACATTTGGGGTCTTCCTGGCTGGGGGTGGGGCAGGCGGGGCGGATGCGTGCCGCGTGGCGGCACGCATCAAGGCGCCGGGTCAGTCCTGCACGATCACGGTGACATTGCCGCGGCCGTGCTGGGTGGTCGTGGCGGTGTTGCCGCGGCCCGACTGGATCACGCCGATGGCGTTGCAGCGGCCGCGCTGGTCGACATCGGCCAGGTTGCCGCGGCCGAACTGGGCGATGCCCATGACGTTGCAGCGGCCCTGCTGGTTGCCATAGGCCTCGTTGTGGCGGCCGTGCTGGCCGACGACGGTGCGGTTGCGGTGGCCGTCCTGCATGTTGATCGTGGTGTTGGCATAGCCGTTCTGCTCGACGCTAAGACGGTTGCGGCTGCCGTATTGCGAGGCGCCGATCGCGTGGTCCTGCCCCCACTGGTCGAGGCGGACCGAGTTGCCGCCGGCCTGAACCGAGGTGCCGCCGATGACGATCAGGGAAACGATGGAGGCCGATTTGATGAAGCTGGCGAATTTCATGGTCTGGTCCTTTGTGTCCGTGCCCTTTCGGGGCGTGTTCAAGCTCTGGCCCGGTGCGGTGCGTCGTGGCCCGAACCGGTGATCCAGAGATGCGGCCAGACCCCTGTCGCGCTCAATATCGGGCGCCGGTTATCCGCTGTCCGAGGGGGCGCGGGGCGCGTGTTTTCGGATAACCGTCAGGGAAATCCGTTTTATATCAATGGACTGAAAGGGTGGGGTGTCGGCGCGCCGGTCTGGGTGCCGTGGCCGCCCGGGCCGGTGCCATCCGTTGACAGCGGCCCATGTGCCGGGGCCGCGGGCCCCGGTCATCGATGACGGCCGGTTCGGCCGGGCAATGGCTGTCCGGCCGCCTTGAGTGATTCCATCTGAAAGGCGGGACACGGCCCGCTCGCGCTCAGCCGGTGTCGCGCAGGTACTGCATGACGGCCTCGCGCACCGACTGGTCGCCGCGGGCGCGGGCCTCGTCGATCACGGCCTTGACCTCGTCCAGCCGGGTGCGCAGCAGCAGGCTTTTCACCGGGCCGATGGAGGCCGGCCGCATGGACAGCGAATGGATGCCGATCGCGGCAAGGCAGAGCGCCTCGATCGGGCGGCCGGCATCCTCGCCGCAGAAGCTCAGCCGCGTGCCGCTTTCGGCGCAGCGCGCGACGATGCCTTCGAGGAAGGTCAGGAAGGACAGGTTGAGCATGTCGTAGCGGCGGCGCACGCGCTCGTTCTCGCGGTCGGCGGCAAAGAAGAACTGCTTGAGGTCGTTGCCCCCGATCGAGATGAACTCGACCTCCTCGAAGAACTTGCGCGAGGCAAAGGCGAGGCTGGGCGTCTCCAGCATCGTGCCGACCTCGAGCGTCTCGGGGATGGCGTGGCCAAGGCGCTTTTCGCGGGCCAGCACCTTGTCGACCTCCTCGCGCGCCTGCGAGAATTCCTGGTACTGCGCGATGAAGGGGAACATGATCGAGAGCGGCCGGCCATTGGCGGCGCGGAACAGCGCCTGCAGCTGCATGCGCATCACGCCGGGGCGGTCCAGTGCCACCCGGATCGCGCGCCAGCCAAGCGCCGGGTTCGGCTCGTCCTGCGGCTTCATGTAGGGCAGGACCTTGTCCGAGCCGATATCCAGCGTGCGGAAGACCACGCGCTTTCCCTGCGCCGCGTCCAGCACCCGCGCGTAAAGCTGCGCCAACTCGGTCCGCTTGGGCATCTTGTTGCGGATCAGGAATTGCAACTCGGTCCGGAAGAGGCCCACGCCCTCGGCGCCCGAGCTTTCGAGCGAGGGCAGGTCGGCCATCAGCCCGGCATTCATGGTCAGGGTGACGCGCACCCCGTCGGCGCTGGTGCAGGGCGTGTCGCGGATCGAGGCATAGCGTTCCTGCGCCTCGGCCTTCATCGCCATCTTGTCACGGAAGGCGGCGGCCACGCTGTCATCGGGGCGCAGGTGCACGATGCCCTGGTCGCCATCGACCAGGATCTGGTCGCCGTTCAGCGCCTCGTCGGTGATGCGGCTGGCATGGATCACAAGCGGGATCGCCAGCGCGCGGGCGACGATGGCGGCATGGCTGCCGACCGAGCCCTCTTCGAGCACCACGCCCTTGAGCTTGCGGCCATAATCCAGCAGCTCGCCCGGGCCGATATTGCGGGCGATCAGGATCGGGTCGGGCGGCATTTCCGAGCCGGTCTCGGAGCCCTGTCCGGTCAGGTTGCGCAGCAGCCGGTTGGACAGGTCGTCGAGATCGTGCAGCCGCTCGCGCAGGTAGGCGTCGGTCACCTGGCCCATGCGGGCGCGGGCCTGGCTCTGTTCCTTCTCGACCGCCGCCTCGGCGGACAGGCCGCGGGCGATGTCCTCTTCCATGCGGCGCAGCCAGCCCTTGGAATTGGCGAACATGCGGTAGGCTTCCAGCACCTGCACCTGGTCGCTGTCGCCGCCATTGGCGCCGGCCAGCATCTGGTCGACGCTGACGCGCAGACGCTCGATCGCCTCGTTCAGGCGCTGGCGTTCGGTCTCGGGATCGTCGGTGACGAGGTTGGTGACCACCACGCGCGGCTCGTGCAGCCAGACCTGCCCCATGGCCGCGCCTTCCTGCCCGGTGCCGCCGCGGAACAGGACGGGCTGGGTGTGGCGCGCCTTGAGCGCCGCGCCTTCGCCGACAAAGGCGCCCAGCTCGGCCATCTCGGCCAGCACCATGGCGACCACTTCCAGCGCATAGACCTCGTCCTCGGTATATTGCCGGGCCTGCTTGGACTGCACGACCAGCACGCCCAGCTTCTCGCCCAGCCGCTGGATCGGCACACCGAGGAAGCTGGAATAGATCTCCTCGCCGGTCTCGGCCATGTAGCGAAAGCCCGGCTCGGACGGGGCATCGGCCGAGTTGATCTGCGTGCCGGTGCGCGCGACGCGGCCGACCAGGCCTTCGCCCAGGCGCATGCGGGTCTGGTGCACGGCCTCGGCCTTGAGACCCTGCGTGGCGCAGAGCTCCAGCGTCTCGGCATCGCGGAACAGGTAGATCGAGCACACTTCGGTGCCCATGGAATCGGCGGTCAGGTGGGTGATCTTGTCGAGCCGCGCCTGTCCGGCGGCCTCTTCCGCCATGGTGTCGCGCAGGCGGCCGAGCAGCTTCCGGCTTTCGGATTCGGTGTTGGTCGGCATCGTGCCGCGACTCCCTTCATGCGCTCGGGCACCAGCTATAGGCGAGTTGGCGGGGCGAGGGAAAGAAACAATCCCCGGCGCGCCCGCCCGGTGGCGCGGCGCGCGCGTGTCGGCCCGGTTGTGCCGGGCCCGTGTCCGCGTTTCTGTGCTGGGTCTCAGCCGGCCTTGTCGAGCTCGAACGCGTCGTGCAGCGCCTGCACGGCCAGTTCCATGTACTTGCGCTCGACCAGCACCGAGATCTTGATCTCGGAGGTGGTGATGACCTGGATGTTGATGCCCTCGTCGGCCAGAACCTTGAACATCTTGGCGGCCACGCCGGCATGGCTGCGCATGCCGATGCCCACGACCGAGATCTTGCACACGCCGGTATCGGCCAGCACCTCGGCGAAATTGATCACGCCCTCGTCGCGGGCCGCGGCCAGCGCCTTTTCCGCCCGGGCCACCTGGTTGGTGGGGCAGGAGAAGGTCATGTCTGTGCGCCCGTCTTCCGAGATGTTCTGCACGATCATGTCGACGTTCACGCCGGCCTCGGCCAGCGGCGAGAAGATCGCCGCGGCGATGCCCGGACGGTCGGCGACCGACACGAGCGTCATCTTGGCCTCGTCGCGGGAATGGGCCACACCGGCCACGACATTGCTTTCCATGATGTCCTCCTCGTCGCAGACGAGCGTTCCCGCCTCGTCGGACTGTTCCTCGAAACTCGACAGCACCCGCAGCCGCACCTTGTAGCGCATGGCCAGTTCGACCGAGCGGGTCTGCAGCACCTTGGCGCCCAGGCTGGCCAGTTCCAGCATCTCTTCGAAGGCGATGCGGTCGAGCTTGCGGGCCTTCTCGCAGATCCGCGGGTCGGTGGTGTAGACCCCGTCCACGTCGGTATAGATGTCACAGCGCTCGGCGCCGAAGGCCGCGGCAAAGGCCACCGCGGTGGTGTCCGACCCGCCGCGACCCAGCGTTGTGATGCGGCCCTCGGGGCTGATGCCCTGGAAGCCGGCGACCACGGCCACCTTCATGCCCTCGGCGAACTTGGCGGTGATGTTCTCGGGCGGGATTTCCTCGATCCGGGCGCTGGCATGGGCATCGGAGGTGCGCACCGGCACCTGCCAGCCCTGCCAGGACCGCGCCGGCACGTCCATCTCCTGCAGGGTCAGCGCCATCAGCCCGGCGGTCACGTTCTCGCCCGAGGAGACGACGGCATCGTATTCGCGCGCGTCGAACAGTGGCGAGGTCTCTTCGACGAAGCCCACCAGCTTGTTGGTCTCGCCCGACATGGCCGAGACGATGACGATCACGTCATAGCCCTTGGCCACCTCGACGCCGACGCGCTTGGCGGCACGGCGGATGCGGTCCAGCGTGGCGACCGAAGTGCCGCCGAATTTCATCACGAGAACGGGCATGGGCAGTCTCACCTGTCTGATCGTCGCGCCATTACTCGGCACGCAACATGCGCGCAAGGGCGCAAGTGACGCGGGGGCGGGGGCTGTTGCAGGAACGTCCCCGTTGCGGGCCCCGGGGGCGGGCCCTCAGCGGTGGCGAGAGGGGGGGGACGGGTGTGGCGTCAGAACGGGTGTGCGCGCCCGTCCCAGGTCTCGAAACAGCCGGTAGTCTGCAGCGACAGCGCGTCGAAGCGCGCCGCAAGCCCCTCTGCCGCCTCGTCGACCGAGATCTCGGCCGTCTCGCCGCCCATGTCGGTGCGCACCCAGCCCGGGTGGTAGACGCCCACCGCGATATCGAGGTTTTTGAGATCCATGGCGAGGTTGCGCCCGAGGTTCAGCACCGCCGCCTTGGAGGCGCGGTAGATATAGCTGCCGCCCGGCGCGCGCGTATCCGAGCCCATCTGAGAGCCGATGATGGCGATGCGCGGCGTGTCGGAAAGCTGCAGGTTGGGCAACAGCGCCTGGACGGTCAGGAACACGCCCGTCACGTTCACCGCGAAGGTCTGCGCCCACATCTCGGCGGGAAAGCCGTCGGCGAGGTTCTGGCCCTTGTCGGGATAGATGCCGGCATTGCAGACCAGCGTGTCGATCGCGCGCCCCTCCAGCTGCGTCGCCAGCGCGCGGTGCGAGGCCGGGTCGGTCACTTCGAGTTGCAGGTATTCGGGATGGTCGCGCGCCGTGCCCAGAACGGTGTCGCCCCGCGCGCTGAGCGCCCGGTCCAGCGCGGCGCCGATGCCGCGGCCCGCGCCGGTGATCAGGACCGTCGCCATGGCTCAGTTGCTCCGCCGCGACGGGGTGAAGGGCAGGGGCGCGATGGGCACGCCTTCCTCGGCCAGTGCCTTGGCCTCGTCGGCGCGGGCCTCGCCCCAGATCGGGCGCTCGGGCGTCTCGCCCACATGCATGGCGCGCGCCTCGCGGGCGAAATCGCGCCCGACATAATCGGAGTTTTTCTCGACATGGGCCTTGAGCGCGGCCAGCGCCTGCTCGGCCGGGGACTTGGGTTGCGACAGCGGTGTCTTGGCGGGGGCGGGCGGCTGTGCCTCGCCCGAGGAGACGCGCGGCGCCATCATCGCCTTTTCCACCTCGCTCGATCCGCACACGGCACAGGAGACGTGCCCCGCCCGGCGCAGCTTGTCATAGGCGCTGGCCGACTGGAACCAGCTGTCGAAGCGGTGCCCCTCGGCGCATTTCAGCGTGTACTGGATCATCTGTCTCTTCCGTTCGTCGCGAAGCCTCAACATAACCTCGCGCGCGCGCGTATCAATATGTGTCGCGGTCGCAGGGCGGCAGCAGCGAGAGGATCGTGTCGGTCAATCCCGCCACGTCGGTGTCCTGCCGCAGGGCCGTCTGCGCCCGGGTTCCCAACGCGGATTGTGCCTCGGCCCCGGCCAGATCGGTCAGTGCCTGCGCCA
>NZ_LPXO01000006.1 GCF_001482405.1 Pseudoponticoccus marisrubri | reverse complement strand
GCGTGTGGCGACCCGCTACGACCGCTGCCCCAAGGTCTTTCTCTCCGCCATCGCTCTCGCTGCAGTCGTCATCTACTGGTTATGAATCCTGATCCTAGTTCGCTTATTTGAAGAAAGGTATGAAGAAGAAGTCGAGAAATCGCCTCCGGTAAATCCGAACGCATCGCCTAAACCGTCTGGAAGAGAACGCAAGCTTCGACGATTACGAAGCCAAATAGGGCCGCCGTCTAATGAGTGAGCGGCAGCGGCTTTTCCAAGTGATGCTCTCGTTTTTTTGGAGAGGGCATCTCCGGGAGCAATATGGAAAAGGCCACCAAAAGTAGGCGGCCTTTGAAATAATTCGTCGCGCGGTGCCACCCGCCCCGGAAAGTAAGGACTGGACTAGATGCCCTCACCGCAGGAAACAAATGGGATTCAATCTGCTGGATTCAAAGAACAGCCATCACCAATCTCCGGTCTGCCGGGCGGTTCAATACGCGCAGAACAACAAAAAGAGGCCCCTCCTGTGGGCCGTCTTGACAATAACGGAGTAACTCTTCACCCGCCTAAACCTGCCAGAAAAAAGTGGTTTGGAATACCACTGGTTACGAAGCCTACACCGAACGCACAAAGGCGCGCGATCTCCATCGGGACGCAGGCGCAAAATCCGTATCGCTCTGCGGGATGAAAACACTGGAAGGCCGCGCCGATCTAGTCAGGGCCGTTGTTCAGGAAGGGCCGCAGGCGGGAACGATCACGGGCCGCATTATTGGTGTCTCGCGGTGTTCATCTCCGTTGCTTTGCCCGGTTTGTGGACCGCGCATCGCATTGAAGCGCGGAGAACTTGAAGCCCCAGATCGACAAACTGGTCGCAGCTGGGTGGAGTGCGTGGCTCATTACCCTGACGGCTCGCCACAAGCGCGGCAATAAACTCTCCGATGCCTTTGCCATGTTCCAACAAGCCTGGGGTCTGCTCACCTCTGGCAAGGCGATTGCCAAGAAGCGGGAAGCTGTTGGCGGTCTTGAATATGTGCGTGGTTACGATCTGACGCACGGTCGTAACGGATGGCATCTTCACTTCCATCTGGTTTTGCTCGTTGGCCCTTACGGCGGCACCGGCGAAGCCGTGGCCGATTGAGTGTTGGCGCGATGGTCACGAGCGATCACGACTGCGGGCGGCTCGGTCTTGCCTCGGGCGCTCGACAAGCGGCCTGCCGGGAATGCGGTTTCTGCGGCGGCTTACGCGATGACCCTCGCGGGCGTAGCCAAGTAAAAGTACAAAATTAAAACACGTCATAGCGCATCGTTCAAGAAGGTCGGGTCCGGGTTCGCGTCGATTGCGGAAGCGACGGCGGCGGCGGCCAAACGAGGTCGCAGTCATGACGGCGGCCAGACGGCTGCGGACCTGCGTCGGGCGGCGATTGACGGCTGGGATCGCGCCGCGATCTGGATAACCAAGGCAGAAGCGGCGAAGCAGGCGGAGGACATGAAGCAGGCAGAATGGTGCGAGAAACAAGCCGCCACCGTTGGCAATAACGCGGATAGGAACGCTGCGCTCTATGTCGAGTTCGCGCAAGCGACACTCGGCAAGCGTGCCGTCGTGGTGTCTCAAGGGCTGCGCCTGAAAGACCCGCAGAAAGCCGCCGAGGAAGACGAAATCGAAATGCCCGAGATCGTCGCCTACCTGCGAGAACGGGGCCTGTCCGTGATAGACAAGGAAGTAGGCTTTGTCCTCGCGGCGGCGCGCGCCTCGGTGGAGGCAGGTCGAAAGGTGCTCGAAGACCTGCTTGGGCCTCCGGGTTTGGATGGATTTTGGCGCATTCCCACCGATGAAGAGGAAGAGACCGATTGGGCTTCCCTTCGAAGGGAAGCCGCACAGTGCGACGAAGCGGTGCGCAAGCGGCGGGCGGAAGCCGCTGCTCCGCTGCACGAAGCACGCCGAAAACGGATTTCCTCACGCTGTCGTACGATCCGAAAATGAATGCGCCCGCGTCAAACACGACGCGGGCGCTGGTGCTGGTCTGTGATCGCTCGGGCCATCGGGTCCTTGCCGTCTTCGGTTGGCTAAACGCCCAAAGAGGAAAGGAGAAAGCGATGGACCTCACAAAACTCATTGACCTGATCGCCGAAGTTGCCGCCAAGCGGGTCGCCCGGGAGGGCAAGACGAAGGCAGAAACACCGGACGGAACACTCCTACGATTCCGCATGATTCTGGCATCAATATGGAGCGCTGGTCATATTCTTCTCGGAGTTTTGCGCTCCACGCGAGACCTAGACACTCGACGGCGAAGATCACATCGTTGAGTTCCGCCGCAGATCGACGAAGAGTTGAAGATGATCAATGTCAAACCTCTCCTACGCGTAGCCATCTACGCACGCTACTCGACTGACTTTCAGAACCCCAAGTCGGTGCGCGATCAGATCACGCTGTGCGAAAGAGAGGCCGCGCGCAAAGGCTGGCAGGTTGTTCAGCACTACCACGATTCCGGCATTTTGGGCGCAACGGACAATCGCCCTGGATATCGCGACCTACGCGCCGCTTTGAGTAAGGGCGAATACGACATCATTCTGGCCGAAAGCCTCGATCGGCTTTCAAGGGACCAAGAGCACGCGGCACGATTGTTCAAGGATGCGAAGTTCAATGATGTCGATATCCATACCCTCGACCGTGGTCGGGTTGATATCATCCAGGCTGGTTTCAACGCGACCATCGCGGCAGTTTTCCTGGAAGCTCAAGCCGCAAAGACTCGGCGGGGACTCTTGGGTCGCGTTCAGGATGGAATGAGCGCGGGCGGGTTGAGTTATGGTTACAAGGTGCCGCAGGACGAAGGCGGCAATCCCCGGAAAGGCGAACTCGCAATCAATGAAGAGGAAGCCTTGATCGTTCGGCGGATTTTCCGGGAATACGCCGAGGGGAAATCCCCTTTGAAGATTGCGACAGGTCTGAATGAGGACGGCATTCCCGCTCCCCGGGACGGGCGCGGCAAGGGCGGGGCCTGGAAACAGAACACGATCAACGACAACCGAGAGCGCGGGACCGGCATCCTGAACAATGAACTCTACATCGGTCGCCGTGTCTGGAACCGGCTGTCGTATCGGAAAGACCCCGCAACTGGGCGGCGTGTGTCCCGCCCCAACCCGAGATCCGAATGGGAAACGTCCGAGGTTCCCGATTTGCGTATCATCGACGAGTCGCTATGGACGGCGGTGAAGAGCCGACAGGACAGCCTCCAAGAGAAGCGCGGCAAACGGGAGGCACATGACCGGAACGGTCTTTCTGCCAGTCAGTCGCTTCGTCGGCGCAACTACCTTCTTTCCGGGCTGCTGCGTTGCGGGTCCTGCGGCGGCAACATGACCGTGGCAGGGTCAGGTTCCGCAAAGCGCTATTACTGCGCCAACGCCAAGGAGAAGAGACCGTCGATCTGTGGCGGTATGCCGGGGTTGCTCGTCTCTGTTGCCGAAGAAGCCGTGTTGGGTCAGTTGCGCGATCACCTTTTCCAAGACGCAGCCTATCGGTCCTTCGTGGCTTCGTTCGAGCCGCAGTTGAAGGCGCAGCAAAAGGACTCAGGCGAAGCCCTGCGTGTGAAGGATAAGACCATTGGCAAGCTGGAGCGCGAGCGCGCCGCGTTGATGGAGGCGGTAAAGAGAGGGATTGCGGCAGACGAGATCCTTAAGGAACTCGAACAGGTGGCTAAGGACCTCGACCGCGCCAGGACGGAACGGGAACTCCTGATCCCAGAACCCGTGCCCCTGCCCGACAATCTCCCCGAACTATACCAGGCATTTATTGATAATTTGGTGGCGACGCGGAACGAAGAAGGCGTGTCCAGTCGCGCGTCGGATGAATTCCATGACCTAATCGACGCGATTACGGTGCGTTACGACGCAACCAGCGGAGAACACACGCTGACGCTGGACGGGAGCATTGTTGATATGCTGACAGCAGCGAACCCCGCCGGTGACGGGGCTTACGCTGGCGGACCTAGTTGTTCGCTAAATTTGGTTGCGGGGGTAGGATTTGAACCTACGACCTTCAGGTTATGAGCCTGACGAGCTACCGGGCTGCTCCACCCCGCGACAGTGAGGGTGATGTACACTTGGGGATCGGGGGCTGCAAGGGTGTCGGGGAAGTTTTTTCATGGAAATGTCATGCTTTGATGGATGACGTGGCGGGAGGGGGATTCGGGCAACCGGTGGCGCCGCGTAGGCCCCGGCCCACCCCGACACGCAGGTGCCTGGGGTGGGCTGTTCAGCCGGCGTTCTAGGCGGCAGCGGGCGCCGGCTCGGGCGCGCGGCGGCGGCTTGCGTCTTCCTTTCGGGCCTTCGGGAAGAAGCTGAAATAGAAGACCGGCGCGGCTAAGAGCGTCAGGATCGACGCAAAGCCCAGCCCGCCCATGATCGTCACCGCCATCGAGGCGAAGAAGGCGTCGCCCAGCAGCGGGACCATGCCAAGGATCGTGGTGGCCGCGGCCAGCACGACGGGGCGCAGACGCGAGGTGCTGGCGTCGAGGATGGCCTGCCGGAACGGCACGCCATCGGCGCGCACCAAGTCGATCTCTTCGACCAGCACGATGCCGTTCTTGATCAGCATCCCCGACAGGCTGAGGAGCCCGAGCAGTGCCGTGAAGGAGAAGGGCAGCCCCGTGCCGAGTAGACCCAAAGCCACGCCGTTCACGCTCATCGGCACCAGAAGCCAGATGATGACCGGCTGCCGGATCGTGCCGAAGAGCAGGACCGAGATCAGCACCATCACGATCAGCGACAGCGGCAGCTGCTGGCCGAGGCTGGCCTGCGCCTCGGTGGAGTTCTCGTACTCGCCGCCCCATTCCAGCGCATAGCCCTCGGGCAGCGCGATGGATTCGACCGGCTCGCGGATCTCGGTGAAGACCGCGGCCGCGTTGACCCCGGCGGGCACGCCGGCCTGCACGGTGATGGTGGGCACGCGGTCGCGGCGGCGGACCAGCGTGTTCTGCGCCTCCCATCCGAAGCCGTCGACGATCTGGGCCACGGGGATGTAGGTCTGCCCGGCGGCGGAATAGACTGGCAGGTCGGCCAGGTGGTTGCTGCCCTCCTCGAGCGCGCTGTCGCTGCGGATCTTGATCGGGATCAGCCGGTCGCCCTCGCGGTAGAAGCCGACCTGGATCCCGTCCGTGCCCAGTTGCAGCGACTGGGCCAGATCCTCGCGCGTGACGCCGGCGGCCTTGGCGCGTTCATCGGCGAAGCGGGGCACGATGGTCAGCTCGCGCTCGCGCCAGTCGGTGCGCAGATCCTGAACCTGGTCCGAGGCTTCGGCCATGGCGCGGCTCGCCTCCTCGGCCAGCCGGCGCAGCACCACCGGGTCGGGCCCCGAGAAGCGCGCCGCGATGGGTGCACCGCCGCCCGGGCCGAAGGCCAGGCGTTCGGTCCGGAACTCGCCCGCGGTCAGCGTACCGCGGCCGAAGGCTTCGAGATCGGCGCGCAGTTGCGGGATCTGTTCCAGCGTCTCGGTGCGGATGATCAGGTGGCCATAGGTGGGCAGCTGCTCCTCGGGGGCGTAGGTCAGCATGAAGCGCGTGGCCCCGCCGCCGATGAAGGTCGCGACCGAGACCACCTCGTCGCGCGCGGCCAGCCAGTCCTCGACCTCGGCCATGTCCTCGGAGACGCGCTGGATGCCGGCGCCCTGCGGCAGCTTGTAATGCACGTAGAAGAGCGGCGTGTTGCTGTCGGGGAAAAACTGCTGTTTCACCTGTCCGAAACCGATATAGCACAGCACCGTCACGCCGATCAGTGCGAGGATCACGAGGTGGCGCAGGGTCAGCGCCCAGTCCAGCGTGGCGCGGTAGGCGCGGAAGAGCGGGCCGGCATACTGGTCCTGATCCTCGCCCGAGCCGGTCTTGAAGAAGTAATGCGCCAAAAGCGGCGTGGCGGTGATGGCGAGGATCCAGGACAGCAGGAGCGAGATCCCGATCACGGCAAAGAGCGAGAACAGGAATTCCCCGGTGGCGTCGGGGCTCAGCCCGATCCCCGCAAAGGCCATGATGCCGATCACGGTCGCCCCCAGCAGCGGGACCTGCGTCTTGGAGGCCACGTCCTCGGCCGCGTCGCGCGCCGACTTGCCGCGGGCCATGTCGCCCTGCATCCCCTCGGCCACCACGATGGCATTGTCCACCAGCATCCCCATGGCGATGATCAGCGCGCCCAGCGAGATGCGCTCCATCTCGATGCCGAAGATCGCCATCAGGAAGACGGTGCCGACCACGGTCAGGAACAGGGTCACCCCCACGACGACCGCGGCCCGCCAGCCCATGAACAGTGCCAGCACGATGACCACGATGCTGACCGACATGGCAAGGTTCAGCAGGAAGGCGTTGGAGGCCTCGTCCACGACGACATGCTGCTGGTAGATCGGGTGCAGCTCGACCCCGGCGGGCACGTCGCGCATGATCTCGTCCAGCCGGGCATCGGCGCGCTGGCCGACCTCGACGATGTTCAGATCGGCCTTGCCGGCCACGCCAAGCGTGAACGCCTCCTGCCCCTGGAAGCGGATGATCTCCGTCGGTTCGGTCACGCGGGCGCGGGTCACGGTGGCGAGGTCGAGCAGGTCGATCACCTCGCCGCCGACGCCGATGGTCAGGTTGGCGATCTCGTCCACCGTATCCGAGCCCTCGGGCGCCTGGATGCGGATGTCCTGCCCGTTCTGCGACACGCTGCCGGCCGCGCTGCGCGAATCGGTGTTCGACAGCGCCCCGGCGATGGTATTGGGCCCGATCCCCAGATTGGTGGTGATCGAGGTGTTGGCATCAACATAGATCGCCTCGGAGGGCAGCCCGGCCAGCGCCACGTCCGCCACGCCTTCGACCGCCAGCAGTTCGCGGCGGAAATACTCGGCGATCTCGTGCACCTCGGCATCGGTGAAGCCCGGCGCGGTGACCGCGTAGAACACGCCGTAGACATCGCCGAACGTGTCGTTGACGATGGGCTCGCCGGCCTCGGGGGGCAGGTTGCGCTCGGCATCCTTCACCCGGTTGCGCAGCTTGGTCCAGATCGCCGGCAGCTCACTGCCGTCATAGGTCGACTCGATATTGACCGAGATCCGGCTGACCCCGGGCTTGTTGGACGAGGTGATGAAGTCGATCTCGCCCATCTTCTGGATCTCGGACTCGATCGGCTCCGAGACCTCTCGCGCGACCTGCTCGGCCGAGGCACCGGGATATTGCGTGATGATGACGGCGTTCTTGATTGTGAAGGCCGGATCTTCGAGACGGCCGATCGTGGCAAAACCCCAGATGCCGCCCAGCAGGCAGGACAGCATCAGGATCCAGGTGATCAGCGCCTTGTCGATGGACGCGCGCGCGATGGACATGGGCTCACTCCCCGATGCGGGTGAAGGGACGCACCGACTGCCCGTCGGTAAGCTGCGAGGCGCCGGTCAGCACGATCTGCGTGCCATCCGCGGGCCCCTCGGTCATCATGATGCGGCCATCCTCGCTCAGCCGGATCTCGACCGGCGTGCGGCGCACGGTGCCGTCCTCGTAGACCATGACGCCGGGCGCGCCGGCCGGGTCGTAGACCAGCGCCGTCTCGGGCAGGACGATCCCGTCGGGCACCGCCCCCTCGGCCTGGGCCAGCACCGTGACCGAGGCACCGGGAAAGACGAAGGCGCCGGGGCTTTCCTGGAAGGCCAGGGTGATCGTGTAGGTCTGGCCCAGCGAGGCGGTCTCGGTCTCGAATTCGCGCATCACCAGCGGGTAGCGGCCGCTGTCGCCGGGCAGCTGCGCCTCGAACTGCACCTGCTCGCCGGCGCCGGCCTGGCGGAACAGCACCTCGGGCACATCGATATCCACCCGGATCTCGGAGACGTCATGCAGCCGGACGACCGGCGTGCCGGCTGCGACCGTGGCGTAATTCGCCACCAGCCGGCGCGCCACCAGCGCGTCGAAGGGCGCGCGCAGCGTGGCATGGTCGAGATTGTCGCGCGCATCCCCCAGTGCGATCTCGGCCAGTTGCAGCTGGGTTTCGGCGTCGCGGACCTGCACCTCCGAGGCGGCCTGCCCGCTGAGCGCCTGAAGCCGCTCGGCATCGCGCACCGCCTTGTCATAGCTGGCCTGCGCCTGCGCCACGGCGCGCTCGAACCGGTCGAGATCGAGCCGCGCGATCAGGTCACCCCGGGCCTTCTGCGTGCCTTCCTCGGCATCCAGCTCTTCGATCTGGCCGGCCACCTGGAAGGCGAGATCGACGGTCTGCCGGGCCTGCACCTGTCCGAAGAACTGGCGCTGCAGCACCACCGGCTCGGCGCTCAGCGTCATGAGCTTGACCGGCTTGGCGACCTCCTGCGCCATGACCGGCGCGGCAAGAGACAGGAAAATGACTAGGGTTTGAAAGACGTGACGCATGGCAATGAACCTCTGGCGGCTTTGGCTGGCTGGCAGTTAGGGCACAGGTCAACCAAAGTAAACCGCTTGGTTCAGCTATTTGGTGTGGGAAGGCGTGTGCAGGCGCGCACGATGTCGTGTGAACATGAAACAGGCAGGATTGGTTCCCAAGGAGTGCCAAAAACAACCGGGACCCTGCGCGATCCTACGGGCGTAGCCATGCGGCCAAAGCTCAGGTGGCCGAGCGGTTGCGCGCTGAGCGGGCAGGTGGATTGCGTGCCTCCTCCATCGACCGGGTTGAGCCCATACAAGACGCGAGCGATCGTATCGGTGCGCCCCGAGCTGACAGGCGCCACCCTGCCGACCGACGCGGGTGGGCGCAGGGCCGTCGCGCGAATCTGCTTGCGCTGCGCGGGCCGCTCGCCTATATGCGCTTCAACAGCGGCGTGCCGGGGCCTTCCCGGTGCCCTCCGGTAATGACGCAACGGGCCGCTGGCCCGTTTTTTTGTGCCCGAAAGGCAGGACCCGAATGACCGACCTGATCGCCAAGACCGGTATGGACAAGCGTCTGGCCGAAATCGTCGGCCCCGTGATCGAGGACATGGGCTTCGAGCTGGTGCGGCTCCGCCTGATGGGCGGCCAGACGCCGACGCTCCAGATCATGGCCGAACGCCCCGAAGGCGGGATCGAGGTGGATGAATGCGCCGATATCTCGACCGCCGTCAGCGCGGTGCTGGATGTCGAGGATCCGCTTGTCGACGCCTACACGCTGGAGGTCTCGTCGCCGGGAATCGACCGGCCGCTGACCCGGCTGAAGGATTTCGACACCTACGAAGGCTACGAGGCCAAGCTGGAAACCGCCGAGATGATCGACGGGCGCAAGCGATTCCGCGGCGTGCTGGCGGGCATCGAGGGCAGCGAGGTGCTGGTCAATCTGGACGAGGGCACGATCGGGCTGCAGTTCGACTGGCTGACCGATGCCAAGCTGGTGATGACCGACGAGCTGATCCGCGAGATGCTGAAGGCGCGCAAGGCCGCGCAGGTGGACGAGACGAAATACGACGCGATCGAGACCGAATCCGCGCCGGACGAGGACTGACCGGCCCCGGGCCGGAGACTGAACAGCGCGCCAGCGCCAACCGATTGAACCGCGAACTCAAGGCCGAGACGGCTCGCGAGGAGGAGTAAGAAGAATGGCAATCACCTCTGCTAACCAGCTTGAGCTCTTGCAGACCGCCGAGGCGGTGGCGCGCGAGAAGATGATCGACCCCGGCCTCGTGGTCGAGGCGATGGAAGAGAGCCTCGCCCGGGCGGCCAAGTCCCGCTACGGCGCCGAGATGGACATCCGCGTCTCGATCGACCGGCGCACCGGCCGCGCGACCTTCACCCGCGTGCGCACCGTGGTCGACGAGGACGAACTTGAGAACTACCAGGCCGAAGTGACGCCCGCGCAGGCGGCCGAGCTGGTCAAGCCGGTGCGCCCCGCGGTCAGCGTGACCGCCGCCAAGCGCACGGTCGAGCTGGAAGGCGAAGAGCCGCGCAACGAGACTTTCCGCCGCTTCGCGCTGAAGGTGCAGGGCCAAGGCAGCGACCAGATCGACCAGTCGGCCCTGCCCGGGATCGGCGACGAGATCGTCGACGAGGTGCCGCCGGTCGAGCTGGGCCGGATCGCCGCGCAGAGCGCCAAGCAGGTCATCCTGCAGAAGGTCCGCGAGGCCGAGCGCGATCGCCAGTACGACGAGTTCAAGGATCGCGCGGGCACGATCATCAACGGCGTGGTCAAGCGCGAGGAATATGGCAACGTCATCGTCGACGTGGGCCGGGGCGAAGCCATCCTGCGCCGCAACGAGAAGATCGGCCGCGAGGCCTATCGCCCGCAGGACCGGATCCGCTGCTACATCAAGGATGTGCGCCGCGAGACCCGCGGGCCGCAGATCTTCCTCAGCCGCACCGCGCCGGAATTCATGGCCGAGCTGTTCAAGATGGAAGTTCCCGAGATCTACGACGGCATCATCGAGATCAAGGCCGTGGCCCGCGACCCGGGCAGCCGCGCCAAGATCGCCGTCATCTCCTATGACAGTGGCATCGACCCGGTCGGCGCCTGTGTCGGCATGCGCGGCAGCCGCGTGCAGGCCGTGGTGAACGAGCTTCAGGGCGAGAAGATCGACATCATCCCGTGGAACGAGGACGTGCCGACCTTCCTGGTGAACGCGCTGCAGCCGGCCGAGGTGTCGAAGGTGGTGCTCGACGAGGAAGCCGAGCGAATCGAGGTCGTGGTGCCCGACGAGCAGCTGAGCCTGGCCATCGGCCGGCGCGGCCAGAACGTGCGGCTGGCCAGCCAGCTGACCGGGCTCGACATCGACATCATGACCGAGGAAGAGGAATCCAAGCGCCGCCAGGCCGAGTTCGAGGACCGCACCAAGCTGTTCATGGACACGCTGGACCTTGACGAGTTCTTCGCCCAGCTGCTGGTGTCCGAGGGCTTCACCAATCTCGAGGAGGTCGCCTATGTCGAGCTCGACGAGCTGCTGGTGATCGACGGCGTCGACGAGGACACCGCCAACGAACTGCAGGCCCGTGCCCGCGACGTTCTGGAAGAGCAAGCCCGCAAGGCGCTGGAACGCGCCCGCGAGATGGGGGTCGAGGACAGCCTCGTAAATTTTGAGGGGCTCACCCCACAGATGCTCGAGGCCCTGGCCGAGGACGGCATCAAGTCGCTCGAGGATTTCGCTACCTGCGCCGACTGGGAACTGGCCGGCGGCTGGACCAGCGTGGACGGACAGCGCGTCAAGGATGACGGGCTGCTCGAGAAGTTCGAGGTCGGGCTGGAAGAGGCGCAGAACTTGGTGATGACGGCCCGCGTGCTGCTGGGCTGGGTCGATCCGACCGAGCTGGAGCCCGAGGCCACCGAGGATGACGACACCGAGTCGGCCTCCGAGGAAGCGGAAGAAGAGTAGGCGCATCATGACCCGGGGCGGACAGGCCAAGACACGCGAAGCAGGGCCCGAGCGCAAGTGCATCGCCACGGGCGAGGTTCGGCCGAAATCGGCCCTGCTGCGCTTCGTCCTGGGGCCCGACAACAGAATCGTTCCGGATGTGACTGGAAAACTTCCGGGACGTGGCCTATATGTGTCAGCTGACCGGGCGGCGCTGGAGAAGGCGGCGTCCAAGGGGCTCTTCTCGCGTGCGATGAAGCAGCCGGTCGGGCTTCCGGACGGCCTGACGGAACTGGTCGAGCAAATGCTGGCGCGCCGCGTGGTCGATCTGATCTCGCTGGCCCGCAAGTCGGGTGACGCGGTGTCCGGGTACGAAAAGGTCAAGGACTGGCTCTTCAAGGAGGAGGCGCGGGTCCTGATCCAGGCGGAAGACGGGTCGGAACGCGGCAAGTCGAAACTGAGCACGCCGTATGGCGGCGACTATATCGGCTGGCTCACGGCGGACGAACTGGGGATGGCCTTCGGACGACAAACTGTGATACACGCGGCGCTTGGCGCTGGCGGACTCAGTTCGCGTGTTGTAGAGGAAGCCCACCGATTGAAGGGTATACGCACTGGCGCGTCCGGGGCGGATCGCGGCGGCAGGGGTCGCCGGAAAGGATGAAAGAGCTTTATGAGCGATAACGACGGCAAGAAGACATTGGGTGTGCGTGGTGGCCCGCGGTCGGGCAGCGTGAAGCAGAGCTTCAGCCACGGGCGGACCAAGAATGTCGTGGTGGAAACCAAGCGCAAGCGCGTCGTGGTGCCCAAGCCGGGCGCCGGCGGCGGCAAGGGTGCGGGCGGTGGGCAGGGGCCCGCGGGGTCCGGCAAGAACCGCCCCGCCGGGATTTCCGATGCCGAGATGGAACGCCGTCTGAAAGCGCTGCAGGCCGCCAAGGCCCGCGAGGCCGAAGAACAGGCCAAGCGCGAGGCCGAGGAAAAGGCCCGCGCCGAAGAGCGCGAGCGCCTGCGCGCCGAGAAGGAACAGAAAGAGCGCGAGCAGCGCGAGGCCGAGGAACGTGCCAAGGCCAAGGCCGAAGAGGAAGAGCGCAAGAAGCGCGAGGCCGAAGAGAAGGCGAAAGCCGCCGCGGCTGCCGCCTCGCAGCCCGCGCCCAAGGCCGATGACGCGGCCAGCCGTCCCAAGCCCAAGGACAAGCCGGCCCCGCGCCGCGACCAGCCCGACAACCGCGACGATCGCGGCCGGGGTCGCGGGCGCGACGATGGTGGTCGCCGCTCGGGCAAGCTGACGCTGAACCAGGCCCTCTCCGGTGGCGAGGGTGGCCGGCAGAAGTCGCTCGCCGCGATGAAGCGCAAGCAGGAGCGTGCGCGGCAGAAGGCCATGGGCGGCTCGCAGAACCGCGAGAAGGTTGTGCGCGAGGTCAAGCTGCCCGAGGCGATCGCGGTGGCAGAACTCGCCAACCGGATGGCCGAGCGCGTGGCCGACGTGGTCAAGGCGCTGATGCAGAACGGCATCATGGCGACGCAGAACCAGTCGATCGACGCCGACACGGCCGAGCTGATCATCGAGGAATTCGGCCACAAGGTCGTGCGTGTCTCGGACGCGGATGTCGAGGATGTCATCCAGCAGACCGAGGACAAGGAAGAGGATCTCAAGCCGCGTCCGCCGGTCGTGACCATCATGGGCCACGTGGACCACGGCAAGACCTCGCTGCTCGACGCGATCCGCAACGCCAACGTGACCTCGGGCGAGGCCGGCGGCATCACCCAGCATATCGGCGCCTACCAGGTGCAGACCGAGGGTGGCGCGGTGCTGAGCTTCCTCGACACGCCGGGCCACGCGGCCTTCACCTCGATGCGCTCGCGCGGGGCACAGGTGACCGACATCGTCGTGCTGGTCGTGGCGGCGGATGACGCCGTGATGCCGCAGACGGTCGAAGCCATCAACCACGCCAAGGCGGCCGAAGTGCCGATGATCGTGGCGATCAACAAGATCGACAAGCCGAGCGCCAACCCGACCAAGGTGCGCACGGACCTGCTCCAGCACGAGATCGTGGTCGAGGAGATGTCCGGCGAGGTTCAGGATGTCGAGGTCTCGGCGATCTCGGGCAAGGGCCTGGACGAGCTGCTGGAGGCGATTGCGCTGCAGGCCGAGATCCTCGAGCTCAAGGCAAACCCCGACCGGGCCGCCGAAGGCGCCGTGATCGAGGCACAGCTGGACGTGGGCCGCGGCCCCGTTGCCACGGTCCTCGTGCAGAACGGCACGCTGAAGCAGGGCGACATCTTTGTCGTCGGCGAACAGTACGGCAAGGTGCGCGCCCTGATGAACGACAAGGGCGAGCGCGTGAAGGAAGCCGGACCGTCCGTGCCGGTCGAGGTGCTGGGTCTGAACGGCACACCCGAGGCCGGCGATGTGCTCAACGTGGTCGAGACCGAGGCGCAAGCCCGCGAGATCGCCGAGTACCGCGCCAACCTCGCCAAGGAGAAGCGCGCCGCGGCCGGCGCCGCGACAACGCTGGACCAGCTGCTGCAGAAGGCCAAGGAAGACGAGAACGTCAAGGAGCTGCCGATCCTCGTCAAGTCGGACGTGCAGGGTTCGTCCGAGGCGATCGTGCAGGCGATGGAGAAGATCGGCAACGAGGAGGTGCGCGTGCGCGTGCTGCACTCGGGCGTCGGCGCCATCACCGAGACCGATATCGGCCTGGCCGAAGCCTCTGGCTGCCCGGTGATCGGCTTCAACGTCCGTGCCAACGCACCCGCCCGGAACGCGGCGAACCAGAAGGGCGTCGAGATCCGCTATTACAGCGTGATCTACGACCTCGTGGATGACGTGAAGGCGGCGGCCTCGGGCCTGCTGTCCAAGGAAGTCCGCGAGAAGTTCATCGGCTATGCCGAGATCAAGGAGGTCTTCAAGGTCTCCGGCGTCGGCAAGGTCGCGGGCTGCCTCGTGACCGAGGGCATCGCCCGCCGGTCGGCCGGTGTGCGCCTGCTGCGCGACGACGTGGTGATCCACGAAGGCACGCTGAAGACGCTCAAGCGCTTCAAGGACGAAGTGGCCGAGGTTCAGTCCGGCCAGGAATGCGGCATGGCCTTCGAGAACTACGAGGACATCCGCCAGGGCGACGTGATCGAGATCTTCGAGCGTGAAGAGATCACCCGAACGCTGGACTGAGACCGGCTTGATCCGAATAAGCAAAAGCCCCCGGTAACGGGGGCTTTTTCGTTCGTGGTGTCAGACCCCTTGGAACCGGGGCATGTGATGCCTCATGCGGTACCGACCGGACGGCCGGTAAACATGCGGTCGCCTACGCGCACCACGATGCGCCCGTCCGGCAATTTCTTTTCCAGAAAGCCTTGAACAGAGACGCAGGTTCCAAGAAGTACGGTTTTCAGCACGTTTCATCCTCCCAATGGTCTTGTCATTGAAAGGTATGGCGGGTCGGTTAACAAATCGAGTAAATCATGTCACGGAAATGCAGTATTTGCTCACTAATGCGTTAAGCATTGCAAATAACCTGATTGACTCCGGCATTTTGCCCGATTCTGACGCGGTTTGCCCGAAAACTGACCGCCCCTTTACAGCCAGTCCCGCAGGATCGGAATCAGCGGAATGTCCGCCGGGGGCATCGGGTAGTCGCGCAGCTGGTTCGCCCGCACCCATTTCAGCGCCTGCCCCTCGGCCGAGACCGGTGTGCCCTGCCACTTGCGGCAGGCAAACAGCGGCATAAGCAGGTGGAAATTCTCGTAGCTGTGCGAGGCGAAGGTCAGCGGCGCCAGGCAACTGGCCCAGGTGTCGATGCCAAGTTCTTCCTGCAGCTCGCGGATCAGCGCCACTTCGGGCGTCTCGCCGGGCTCGACCTTGCCGCCGGGAAATTCCCAGAGCCCGGCCATCGATTTGCCCTCGGGCCGCTGTGCCAGAAGGATGCGCCCGTCAGGGTCGATCAGGGCGACGGCAGAGACCAGTACGGTTTTCATGTGATGCTCCCGCAGGATGGGCGTGCCGCCCTAGGACCTGTAATCCGCGTTGATCGAGATGTAGCCATGGGTGAGGTCGCAGGTCCAGACGGTCGCCTGCCCGGCGCCCAGCCCGATATCGACGCCGATCTCGATCTCGGCCTGTTTCATCTGCGCGGCGCCCTGTTCCTCGCGGTAGCTCTCGGCCACCCAGCCCTTCTCGGCCACCAGCACGTCGCCGAAGCGGATGGTCAGCAGGTCGCGATCGGCGGCCGCGCCGGACTTGCCCACGGCCATGACGATACGGCCCCAGTTCGGGTCCTCGCCGGCGATGGCCGTCTTGACCAGCGGCGAATTCGCGATGGCCAGCGCATGCGTGCGCGCATCGGCATCCGAGGCCGCGCCGGTCACCTGAACGGTGACGAACTTGGTCGCGCCTTCGCCGTCGCGCACCACCTGGTGGGCGAGGTCCAGCATCACGCCATGCAGCGCGTCGCGGAACCCGTCATGCCCGGTGACATCGACGCCCGAGGCACCGGTCGCCGCCATCAGAAGCGTGTCCGAGGTCGAGGTGTCGCTGTCCACGGTGATGTTGTTGAAGGTCCGGTCGTTCAGCGCGCCCAGCATCTGCTGCAACTGGGACCGTTCGATCCGGGCGTCGGTGAAGATGTAGACCAGCATCGTGGCCATGTCGGGCGCGATCATGCCCGAGCCCTTGGCGATCCCTGCGATGCGCACGGTCTGCCCGTCGATGACCAGCTCGGCCGCCGCCCCCTTGGGGAAGGTGTCGGTGGTCATGATCGCCTCGGCCGCCTCGCCCAGCTTGCCCGGGGCCAGCCCGTTGACCAGGGCGCCGATCCGGTCGGTGATCCGGTCATGCGGCAGCCGCTCGCCGATCACGCCCGTGGCGCTGGTGAAGACGCGCGCCTGCGGCAGGCCGGTCGCCTTAGAGACGGCAGTGCAGATTGCCTGCACCGAGCCCTCGCCGGCGCGGCCGGTGAAGGCGTTGGAATTTCCGGAATTGACGAGGATCGCCGCCCCCGCGCCCTCCGCCTCGGCCCCGATCTTGCGCTGGCAGTCCAGCACGTTGGCCGAACGCGTGGCCGAACGGGTGAAGACGCCCGCAACGGCGCTGCCCGGAGCGAGCAGCGCCAGCATGACGTCCCGCCGCCCGGCATAGCGCACGCCGGCCTCGACGGTGGCAAGCCGCAGCCCGCCGATCTCCGGCATGTCCGGAAACCGGTCGGGGGCGAGCGGAGAGCGCGGGAGCTTGGCCATTACTCTTCCAGCAGGCCCATGTTGCCCAGGACCGAGGTGTCGATCTCGGCCGCGCCGGTGCGGGTGATCTCGGCATCGTCCACCAGCGTCTCGATATAGGAGGTCACGGCCTCCTGCTGCAGCTGCGTGGCGATCTCGCCGCGCACGGATTCGAGCGCGGGCGCCTCCATCGGCCGGGTCTCGTTCAGCTTGATCACGTGCCAGCCGAACTGCGTCTTGACCGGGTCGGAGACCTGCCCGACCTCCAGCGCCTCGACCGCGTCCTGGAAGGGCTGCACCATCATGCCGGCGCTGAACCAGTTGAGCGCACCGCCATTGGCCCCCGACGGGCCGGTCGACTTCTCGCGCGCGGTTTCGGCGAAATCGGCGCCATCGGCCAGTTCCTGCACGATGGCCTGCGCCTCTTCCTCGCTCTCGACAAGGATGTGCGAGGCGTTGAATTCCAGCCCCTGCTCGGCATCGGCGTAATCGGCCTCGTAGGCGGCGGCGATGGCCTCGTCCGTGACCGCGTCCTGCGCCACCTGCGCGATGACCTCGCCGGCCATGAGCGAGCGGCGCTCGTTGTCCAGCGCGGTGCGCACGCGCAGGGTTTCCTCGGCCGCGTCATCCTGCGACAGGACCTCCTGCTGGACCAGCTGGTTCAGGATGCCGTCCCAGAGATTGTCGGCCGGCAGCTGCTGGTACTGCTCGGGCAGGCTGGCCCGGGCCATCAGCATGTGCGCGACGGTGATCTCGGTGCCGTTCACGGTCGCCACGACGGTGTCCGGGCCAACGGTCTCGTCCTGCGCCAGCGCGGGCGCGGCAAGACCGAGGCACAGCGCGGTCACGGTGGCTTTCATGAAGCGATTTGTCATTGATTGTCCTTTCAGACTGGGCCGCACCACGGCGCGGCGTTGACACTTTTCAGCCTGCCCCTTACATGCCCGGGAGGCTCTGCGAGGCCGGTCTTTTGGGTTCCGTCATATGGGCTGTGTGCGAGGCGGGCAAGCAGATGCCGCACACGATGATGGGAACAGAGAAGTCAGGCCATGCTGGGAAAACTCGCGCGAAAGGTGTTCGGCACCCCGAATGACCGCAAGGTCAAGGCCACCCGTCCGACGGTGGCAAAGATCAACGCGCTGGAGCCGGACTTCGAAAAGCTGGACGACGCGGGGCTGATCGCCAAGACCGCCGAGCTGAAGGAGCGTCACGAGAAGGGCGAGAGCCTGGACGACCTGCTGCCCGAGGCCTTTGCCAATTGCCGCGAGGCCGCCAAGCGCGCCTTGGGCCTGCGCGCCTTCGATGTTCAGCTGATGGGCGGGATCTTCCTGCACCAGGGCAATATCTCGGAGATGAAGACCGGCGAGGGCAAGACGCTGGTCGCGACCTTCCCCGCCTACCTGAACGCGTTGACCGGGCGCGGCGTGCATATCGTGACCGTGAACGACTATCTCGCCCGCCGCGACAGCGAATGGATGGGCAAGGTCTATGCCGCGCTGGGGATGACCTGCGGCGTGGTGTACCCGCGCCAGCCCGATGACGAGAAGCAGGCCGCCTACGCCTCGGACATCACCTATGCCACCAATAACGAGCTGGGCTTCGACTACCTGCGCGACAACATGAAGTCGGAGCTGAACCAGATCTACCAGCGCGACCATTACTTCGCGATCGTGGACGAGGTGGACAGCATCCTGATCGACGAGGCGCGGACCCCGCTGATCATATCGGGCCCCTCGCAGGACCGCTCCGAGCTCTATGTCTCGGTCGACAAGCTGATCCCCGAGCTGGACGACACGCATTACGAGATCGACGAGAAGACCCGCAACGTCACCTTCACCGACGAGGGCAACGAGTATCTCGAACAGCAGCTGCGCGCGCGCGACCTGTTGCCCGAGGGCCAGACGCTCTACGATCCCGAATCCACCACCGTCGTGCACCACGTCAACCAGGGCCTGCGCGCGCATAAACTGTTCCAGCGCGACAAGGACTATATCGTCCGCGACGGCGAGGTGATCCTGATCGACGAGTTCACCGGCCGCATGATGCCGGGCCGCCGCCTGTCCGACGGTCTGCACCAGGCGATCGAGGCCAAGGAGGGCTGCAACATCCAGCCCGAGAACGTGACGCTGGCCAGCGTGACCTTCCAGAACTATTTCCGCCTGTATGACAAGCTGTCCGGCATGACCGGCACCGCCACCACCGAGGCCGAGGAATTCGGCCAGATCTACGGGCTGGGCGTGGTCGAGGTGCCGACCAACAAGCCGATCGCGCGTATCGACGAGGATGACCAGGTCTTCCGCACCGGGCGCGAGAAGTTCACCGCCATCGTCGAGGAAATCCGCAAGGCGCATGAAAAGGGCCAGCCGGTTCTCGTCGGCACCACCTCGATCGAGAAATCCGAGATGCTCAGCACCCTGCTGACCGAGGCCAAGCTGCCGCACAACGTGCTGAACGCGCGCCAGCACGAGAAAGAGGCGCAGATCGTCGCCGATGCCGGCAAGCTGGGCGCGGTAACCATCGCCACGAACATGGCCGGCCGCGGCACCGACATCAAGCTGGGCGGCAATCTCGACTTCCAGATCATGGAGGCCATCGCCGCCGCGCCCGACCGGGACCCCGAGGAGATCCGCGCCGAGATCGAGGCGCAGCACGCCGATGACGAGAAGGCCGTGATCGACGCGGGCGGGCTCTACGTTCTGGCCACGGAACGCCACGAAAGCCGCCGCATCGACAACCAGCTGCGCGGCCGCTCGGGCCGTCAGGGTGACCCGGGGCGGTCCTCCTTCTTCCTGTCGCTGGAAGACGACCTGATGCGCATCTTCGGCTCGGACCGGCTGGACAACGTGCTGGGCAAGCTCGGCATGAAGGAAGGCGAGGCGATCGTGCACCCCTGGGTGAACAAGTCGCTCGAGCGCGCGCAGGCCAAGGTCGAGGGGCGCAACTTCGACATCCGCAAACAGCTGCTCAAGTTCGACGACGTGATGAACGACCAGCGCAAGGTGATCTTCGCACAGCGCCGCGAGATCATGGAAGCCGAGGATCTCAGCGAGATCGTCACCGACATGCGCCACGAGGTGGTGGACGAGCTGGTCGACACCTACGCCCCGCCCAAGGCTTATGCCGACCAGTGGGAGGTTCAGGGCCTCTACGCCGCCTGCCTCGAGAAGCTGGGCATCGACGTGCCGGTGATCGGCTGGGCCGAGGAGGACGGCGTCGACCAGGAGGTGATCCGCGAGCGGCTGGCCGAGGCGTCGGACAAGATGATGGCCGAGAAGGCCGAGGCCTTCGGCCCCGAGACCATGCGCCAGATCGAGAAGCAGATCCTGCTGCAAACCATCGACAGCAAGTGGCGCGAGCACCTGTTGACGCTGGAGCACCTGCGCTCGGTCGTGGGCTTCCGCGGCTATGCGCAGCGCGATCCGCTGAACGAATACAAGTCCGAGGCCTTCCAGCTGTTTGAAAACATGCTCGAAAGCCTGCGCGAGACCGTCACCCAGCAGCTCAGCCAGGTCCGTCCGATGACCGAGGACGAGCAGCGCAAGATGATGGAACAGCTGATGGCGCAGCAGGCCGAGATGCAGCGCGCCGCGCAATCGGCCGAACCGACCGGTCCGGCCGATCCCGATGGGGGTCAGTCCGGCGCCGGTGCCCCGGCCGAGCCGTTGATCGCCGGATTCGACGAGACCGACCCCAGCACCTGGGGCGATCCGGGCCGCAACGATCCCTGCCCCTGCGGGTCGGGGCTCAAGTTCAAGCATTGCCACGGGCGCCTCGTATGATCGCCCGGCGGCGGCACGGGACCGGGGCGATGCCCCAATGGTTTCGCGCCGCCGCCCCACGCCTGCCACGTTCGCGGGCGATACCGCCTTCTGACCCGTAAGTACAGGAGGCCCCAATGGCGCGTTTCAAGAGCTACATTCTCGGCGGTGCGACGCTGATCTGCGCGCTGGCCATCGGCTATGTCATGCAGTTCGGCCTGGCCCTGCCCGGCCAGTCGGCCGCGGCCCCCGACCAAGCGCTGGACGTGACCGACATCCAGCCGGCCTCGTCGGCCGTGCAGCCCCGCCTGCCGGTGGATGCCGCGCAGGACCAGGCTCTGCCGGACCAGACCGTCACGCTTGCCGCCGTGGATGCCGCGCTGGAGGACGAGACGCCGGAGCTGGGCGATCTGCCGGGCAACCCGGCCGCTGGAGGCTTCGACTGCGGCGTGGAGCTCGTGGCCAAGCCCGCCGCCGGCGCGATGGCGGATCTCACGCTGACCGCCCCCTGCAAGGCCAGCGAGCGCGTGACCTTCCACCACCAGGGCCTGATGTTCACCGAGACGGTGCAGCCCGATGGCACGCTGTCGCTCTCGGTGCCGGCCTTGGCGCAGCAGGCGGTGTTCATCGCGTCCTTTGCCAATGGCGATGGCGCCATGGCCATGCTCGAGGTCTCCTCGCTGGATTTCTACGACCGCGTGGCCGTACAATGGACCGGCGGCGCCGGGCTGCAGCTGCACGCCCGCGAATACGGCGCTGCCTATTTCACCGACGGCCATGTCTGGGCTGCGGCCTCGGGTGACCTGGCTGCCGCGGCGCGCGGCGAAGGCGGCTTCCTTGTCCGGCTCGGCGCGGCGGATGCGCCGAAGGCGCTGCTGGCCGAGATCTATTCCTTCCCCTCGGGCACGGCTCGGACCGAGGGCGAGATCGCGATCTCGGTCGAGGCCGAGGTGACCGAGGCCAATTGCGACCAGACGGTCGAGGCCCAGACGCTGGAGCTGCGCGGCCCCGAGGGCCTGCGGGTCCGCGACCTGACGCTGGATATCCCCGCCTGCGACAGCACTGGCGACTTTCTGGTGTTGAAAAACCTCGTCGAAGACATGAAGATCGCCGGACGATAACACGAGGATGGCAGGCATCTCATGTGGACCACCCGTGCGGCGATCTTCGCCGCACTTTTTGTTGTGCTCGGCCCCCTTGCGGCATGGGCCCAGGACGTCACGTTGCGGTCGCGCGACGGGGCCATCGAGCTGACCGGCACGCTTCTGGGCTTTGACGGCCAGTTCTATCGCATCGAGACGCAATATGGCGAGCTGACGGTCGATGGCTCGGGCGTGCTTTGCGACGGCGTGGGCTGCCCCTCCCTGACCGATTACGTGGCCGAGGTCACGATCTCGGGCTCCGCCACGATCGGCCGCGTGCTGCTGCCCGCGCTGATCGAGGGCTTTGCCCTGCGCAACGGGCTGACTGCGACCCGGCTGGCGCTGGATGACCGCCGCTTCACCTATGCGCTGGCCGATGCGGCCAACGACACGGTGGTGGGCCGCTTCCACATGCATCTCGGCACGACCGACGAGGGCTTTGCCGACCTGCTGGCCGACGAGGCCGACGTCGTCATGGCCGTGCGCGAGATCCGCGCCGAGGAGAACGCCGCCGCAGAGGCCGAGGGGCTGGGTGACCTGACGCAGGCTAACCGCTCGCACGTGATCGCGCTGGACGCCATCGTGCCGGTCGTGGCGCCCGGCAACCCGGTGGACGCGATCTCGTTGCCCGATCTCTCGGCCGTGCTGGACGGGCGGATCACGAATTGGCGGCAGCTGGGCGGGGTCGATGCGCCTATCACCCTGCACCTGAAGCCCGAGGGTTCGGGCTTGGCGCAAAGCCTTGAGGATCGCTTCCTCTCCCCGCTCAAGGCCACTTGGACCGATCAGATCGAGCGACATCCTACCGACGAGGACCTCTCGTTTGGCGTCACGCGCGACCCGTTCGGGCTGGGCCTGACCAGCTTTGCCGAGACCGGCAACACCAAGCCGCTGGTGCTGACCGGGCGCTGCGGATTTGCCTTGCGGGCCGCGCGGCGGACCATCAAGACCGAGGATTTCCCCCTCACCGCGCCGATGTTCATCTACCTGCCGGCACGTCGTCTGCCCAAGCTTGCGCGCGAATTCCTTGCCTTCACCGCTTCGCCGCCGGCACAGATCGTGATCCGGCGGGCCGGCTTCGTCGACCAAGCGCCCGAGGAGGTGTCCATCGACCTGCAGGGCGACCGCTTTGCCAATGCGATCACGGTGGCCGAGGGCAGCGCCGGGTTGCGCGAGTTGCAGCGCATGGTCGAGACGCTGTCGGGCATGCGGCGGTTGACCACCTCCTTCCGGTTCGAGGCCGGCGCGACCCGGCTGGATGCGCAATCCCGGTCCAACGTGATGCAACTGGCTCGCGCGCTGGAAACAGGTGCCTATGACGGGCGGCAGGTCGTCTTTGTCGGCTTTTCCGACGGGCAAGGCCCGGCCTCGGCGAATCTCGAGATCGCGCGCCAAAGGGCCCAGACGGTGCGGGACGCGGTGGAGCAGGCAGCCGAGACAGCCGAACTGGGCCGTATCGAGATCGCGACCGAGGCGTTTGGCGAGGCCATGCCCATGGCCTGCGATGACAGCCGCTGGGGACGGCAGGTGAATCGCCGCGTCGAGATCTGGGTCCGTTGAGCGCGCTCACAGCAGCCCTTCGGCGCGGAAGCTGAGTTCACGCGACCGCCCGATCACCAGGTGGTCGTGCAAAGTCAGGCCCAATGCTTCGGCCGCGGCCTGGATCTGGGCGGTCATGTCGATATCGGCCCCGCTGGGCGTGGGATCACCGGAAGGGTGGTTGTGCACGAGGATCAGCGCCGAGGCGTTGAGCTCCAGCGCACGCTTGACGACTTCGCGCGGGTAGACCGGCACGTGATCCACGGTCCCGCGGGCCTGTGCCTCATCCGCGATGAGCACGTTCTTGCGGTCGAGGTAGAGCACGCGGAACTGCTCGATTTCGTTATGGGCCATGGCGGTCTGGCAGTAGTCGAGCAAGGCGTCCCAACTGCTGACCACGTGTTTCTTCAAAACGCGAGATTGCGCCAGCCTGTGCGCCGCGGCCTCGACGATCTTGAGTTCGGTCACCACGGCCGGCCCGACCCCGTCGACCTCCTGCAGGCGCGCGGCAGGGGCTGACAAAACGCCGTTGAAGTCGCCGAAACTGTCCAGAAGCTGCCGCGCCAGCGGTTTCACGTCCCGGCGCGGGATGGCGCGGAAGAGGACCAGCTCAAGCATTTCGTAATCCGGCAGTGCCTCGGGCCCACCGGACAGGAAGCGGTCCCGCAGGCGCGCCCGATGATCGCGGATATAGGAGGGCAGCTTGCTGCCGGCCGCAAGCGGTTCGGCGGTGGCCTCCTCACCTTGGAAGAGCGCCGGTTGCGCGTCGGAGAAATGCCTGATGCGGGTCATGCCCGCATCTTGGCGTGCGGCGGGTTAGCAGCCGGTTAACGACCCACCGGTTCCCGGAGCGGTCACCGAGCCCGAGGGCTCGGTACGGTGCGGTCTCCGACCGTAAAGTACCTGACCGCTCCCGCGGAGCGGTTACCGAACCCGTAGGCTCGGTTCGGCAATTCACCCCTTCATCGAATCCCAGAAATGCTTGACCGAGCTGAAGAAGCTGGAGCTTTCTGGGTTGTTGTCATCGCTCAGCGCCTCGAACTCGCGCAGCAGCTCCTTTTGCTTGGAGCTGAGATTGACCGGCGTTTCGACGGCCAGTTCGATGAACATGTCGCCATGGCCGCCGCCGCGCAGGGCGGGCATGCCCTTGCCGCGCAAGCGCATCTGCCGTCCCGACTGGCTGCCGGCGGGGATCTTGACCCGAGAGCGGCCGCCATCGATGGTCGGCACCTCGATATCGCCGCCCAGAGCGGCCGCCGTCATGGCCACGGGCACCCGGCAATGCAACTCGGTCCCTTCGCGCTCGAAGATCTTGTGCGGCGAGACCTCGATGAAGATGTAGAGGTCGCCCGGGGGTCCGCCGCGCATGCCGGCTTCGCCTTCGCCGGCCAGCCGGATCCGCGTGCCCGTCTCGACCCCGGCGGGGATGTTCACCGACAGCGCACGATCCTTCTGGACGCGCCCCGCACCGCCGCACTTGTTGCAGGGGTTCTTGATGATCTGACCCAGTCCCGAACAGGTCGGGCAGGTCCGTTCCACCGTGAAGAAGCCTTGGGTCGCGCGCACCTTGCCCATGCCCGAACAGGTCGGGCAGGTCGTGGGCTCGGCCCCGCCCTCGGCGCCCGAGCCGTTGCACTCGTCGCAGGGCACCGAGGTCGGCACGTTGATCGTCTTCTGCAGCCCGTTATAGGCCTCTTCCAGCGTCACGCGCAGGTTGTAGCGCAGATCCGCGCCGCGCGCGGCGCGCTGCCGCCCTCCTTGGCGGCCGCCCATGAAATCGCCGAACAGGTCGTCGAACACGTCGGAAAAAGCGCTGGCGAAATCGCCCTGCTGGCCGGCGCCGAAGCCGCCGCCGGGGCGCCCGCCACCGCCGCCCATGCCGCCTTCGAACGCGGCATGGCCGAACCGATCATAGGCCGCCTTCTTCTCGGCGTCCTTCAGGACGTCATAGGCCTCGTTGGCTTCCTTGAACTGCGCCTCGGCATTGGGATTGTCCGCGTTGCGGTCGGGATGCAGTTCCTTGGCCTTCTTGCGATAGGCCTTCTTGATCTCGTCCGCCGAGGCCCCCTTGGCCACGCCGAGCACATCGTAATAGTCCCGCTTGGACATGTATGTCCTCCTTGTCTCGGAACGCAAGGGGCCGGCCCGGTGTCCGGACCGGCCCCAAACTGGTTCCGAAAGCTATGACCTCAGGCCCGCTTGTTGTCGTCGAGATCCTCGAAATCGGCATCTACGATATCGTCGTCATCCGCCGCACCCGACGGGTTGTCGGTCTCGGCCGGACCTTCGGAGGCGCCTTCCTCGGCCTGTGCCTTGTAGATCGCCTCGCCCAGCTTCATCGCCGCTTCGGTGACGTTCTGGATGCCCGACTTGATCTTCTCGGCGGTCACGTCGTCCTTCTCGAGATCGTCCTTGAGCGCGGCCACGGCCAGCTCGATCGCCTCGACGGTGGAGGGATCGACCTTGTCGCCGTGATCCTCGATCGACTTCTCGGTCGAATGGATCAGGCTTTCCGCCTGGTTGCGGGCCTCGACCAGCTCCTTGCGCTCCTTGTCGGCCTCGGCGTTCTCCTCGGCTTCCTTCACCATCCGCTCGATATCGTCATCCGACAGGCCACCCGACGCCTGGATGGTGATCTTCTGCTCCTTGCCGGTGCCCTTGTCCTTGGCGCTGACCGACACGATGCCGTTGGCGTCGATGTCGAAGGTCACCTCGATCTGGGGCATGCCGCGCGGGGCCGGCGGAATGTCCTCAAGGTTGAACTGGCCCAGCATCTTGTTGTCCGAGGCCATCTCGCGCTCACCCTGGAAGACGCGGATCGTCACGGCCGACTGGTTGTCCTCGGCGGTCGAGAAGACCTGGGACTTCTTGGTCGGGATCGTGGTGTTCCGGTCGATCAGGCGGGTGAAGACACCGCCCAGCGTCTCGATGCCCAGCGACAGCGGCGTCACGTCGAGCAGGACCACGTCCTTGACGTCACCCTGCAGCACGCCGGCCTGGATGGCGGCGCCCATGGCGACCACCTCGTCGGGGTTCACGCCCTTGTGGGGTTCCTTGCCGAAGAACTTGGTCACTTCCTCGAAGACCTTGGGCATGCGCGTCTGGCCACCGACCAGCACGACCTCGTCGATATCCGTGGTCGACAGCCCGGCATCCTTGAGCGCGGCCTGGCACGGCTTGATCGAGTTCTTGATCAGGTCGTTGACGAGGCTTTCCAGCTTGGCGCGGGTCAGCTTCATCACCAGGTGCAGCGGCGTGCCGCCCGAGCCCATCGAGATGAACGGCTGGTTGATCTCGGTCTGGGTGGCGCTGGACAGCTCGATCTTGGCCTTCTCGGCGGCCTCTTTCAGGCGCTGCAGGGCCATCTTGTCCTGTGTCAGGTCGACGCCGTGCTCTTTCTTGAACTCGCTCGCCAGGTAGTTGACGATCCGCATGTCGAAGTCTTCACCACCAAGGAAGGTGTCACCATTGGTGGACTTCACCTCGAACAGGCCGTCATCGATCTCGAGGATGGTCACGTCGAAGGTGCCGCCGCCGAGGTCGTAGACCGCGATCGTCTTGCTGTCCTTCTTGTCCAGACCATAGGCCAACGCGGCGGCGGTCGGCTCGTTGATGATGCGCAGCACGTTCAGGCCGGCGATCTTGCCCGCGTCCTTGGTGGCCTGACGCTGGGCGTCGTTGAAATAGGCCGGGACGGTGATGACCGCTTCGGTCACTTCCTCGCCAAGATAGCTTTCGGCGGTTTCCTTCATCTTCTGCAGGATGAAGGCCGAGATCTGGCTGGGGCTGTACTTCTCGCCACGGGCCTCGACCCATGCGTCCCCATTGCCGCCATCGATGATCTTGTACGGGACGATGTCCTTGTCCTTGGTCACCTCGGCATCGGTGGTGCGGCGCCCGATCAGGCGCTTGACCGCGAAGATGGTGGCTTCGGGGTTGGTCACGGCCTGCCGCTTGGCCGGCTGGCCGACAAGACGTTCGTCGTCGGTGAAGGCGACAATCGAGGGTGTCGTCCGGGCACCTTCCGCGTTCTCGATCACGCGGGCCTGGCTGCCATCCATGATGGCCACGCAGGAGTTCGTGGTGCCAAGGTCGATTCCGATCACTTTACCCATGGTTTCGATCCCTTATCTTTCGTCAGGCGATGTCACGAGGCGTGGGGACCCGTTTCGGCATCCTGCCCCGCATCTCTTGAGGCCGGCGAGACGTCCCGCCAGCGCGTTCGGAGGGTATATAAGGAGGGGTATTGAGTGCTGCAAGCGCCGTGAGTGCGGCAATTGTCGGGAAACCCCCGCTGCTTGCAAGTTGCCATGGCAGGAAGGACCGTCGATGACACCGATCGAACGCAAGGGTTTCGTGATCCACCCCGAATTCCTGAACCGTGCCGCGCAGGAGGCACTGGTCGCGCGCCTGCGCGAGATCCTGCGCGCCGCACCGCTGGTGCAGCCCGTGACGCCGCGTGGCCGGCCCATGTCGGTGCGCATGAGCGCCGCGGGCGATTTCGGCTGGATCACCGACCGGCGCGGCTATCGCTATGAGCCGCGCCACCCCGAGGGCATGGCCTGGCCGGAGATTCCGTCCGAGGTGCGCGCCATCTGGGACGCGGTCAGCGGCTGCGATCGCGCGCCCGAGTGCTGCCTGATCAACTGGTACGGCGAAGGCGCGCGCATGGGGATGCACCAGGACCATGACGAGGCCGACCTGTCCTGCCCGGTGGTGTCGGTCAGCCTGGGCGACGAGGCGCTGTTCCGCATGGGCAACGTGGCGCGCGGCGGCCGGACGGAAACGGTCTGGCTGCGTTCGGGCGACGTGGTTGTGATGGGCGGCGACGCGCGCCTCGCCCATCACGGGGTGGACCGGATCCGCTTCGGCTCGTCCACGCTGCTGCCGCAGGGCGGGCGCATCAACCTGACGCTGCGCGTCGTCACTGCGCCGGCGGGGCGGTGAGCACGCAACAGCCGTTGTGAAAGCGCTCGCCCTCGGCGGTCAGCGCCCAGATCGCGCCGCGCAGCCCGTATTCCGCGTCGATCATTGTGCTGGAGCAACTGCCCGGCTGGATCGCGGCGGTGACGGTGATGCCCTCGCCGCGAGCGAGCACGCCCCGTGCGAAGAGATGTTCGCCCCCGCTGGCAAGGCTGCCGGCCTGCAGCAGAAAGCCCTGCTCGCCGTAACCCACCCGGTATTGCGCGGCACCGCCCTGGGTGACAATGAAGCTCCACGGGTATTCGCTGCCCGAGCAGCGCAGATGCGGCCAGTCCGGATAGGTCGCGCCGGGCACCGCGGCCATGTAACGCATGAAGACCCAGCCCATGCCGGCCTCGCCCGCGCGCACCAGCCCCCACTTGCCCGAGCTGTCCAGCTCCAGCACCTCGACATACCGGTCATCGGGGCCGAGCGCGCCAAGGATCTCGGTGCCGCTGCGCGGCTCGGCCCGGATGTTCAGGACATCATCGGCCGCGACATCGGTCACGTGGTAGAGCACCGGGTCGGCAGCGACGGCGAGGGGAGAGAGGGCGACCAGCAGCGCGAGGACCAGCGCGCGCATCAGTCGGCCTGCACCGAACAGCAGCCGGAATAGACCTGCATGTCATACCCGCTGAGCACGACCGTGCCGTCATGACCGAACAGGTTGTCCGACATCCCGTCCGAGCAGATCTCGCGCCCGACGACCAGCGCGATGTTCTCGCCCGGGGCGGTGCCCAGAACGGCATGCGGGAAGGGCCGGCCCGAGGCGGTCGTGACATTGCCGATGCGGAACGCCTTGCTCCGCCCCTCGGGCGTCGAGAAGATCGCGCTGTTGCCCTGCGTCACCTCCAGCGACCAGAACGGCTCGGTCCCGAAACAGTCGAAGCGCAGCGCATGCGGCAGGTCGCTGTCGGGCTGGCGGGAAAGGAAACGCATCGAGGCCCAGCCGGACACGCCGTCCACGTTGACCCGGCCCCAGTTGTCCTGCGTCTCGACCACCTCGACGCCGCGGGCATCGAAGGCCAGCGTGCCGATCACGGTGGAACTGGCACTGGGCCGGTTGCGCACGTTCAGGATGTCGTCCGAGGCGACATCGGTCACGTCGTAGAGGGCCGGCAGGTTCTGCGCCGCAACGGCGCCTGCAAGGATCATGAAAAAGGCAGCCAGTCTAATCATCGTCGCGCACTCCAGGAAGCAGATGCGTGTTTGCGGGTGTAAAATTCACCCATGAGACCAATCATGATCAGGATGATAGACAGGTAGAAGGCATATTCCCAGTCGGAATTCCGGGGGTTGTAATCCACGAAAGCGTAGCCACGCGACTGGTCGATCGTGTGGAAGAGCGGGTTCCAGTCGAACATGACCAGCATCTTGGGCGGCAGCGTGTTGGCCACGAACATCTTGCCCGAGGCGATCATGTTGGCGCGCTGGTAGATGGTCGAGATGATGCTGACCGGCTCGGGGAACCAGGGCTTGGCGGCCAGGAAGACCAGCCCGATCGCCGCCCCCGAGAACCAAGACAGCAGCACCATGGCCATGCAGCCGATCGGGTCGTGGATCTCGCTCATGACATAGGGATTGAAGGCCACGTCATAGACGAAGAGGATCGCGAAAAGCGACAGGATCTGGATGTAGAGCGTGCTGACCATGGCCGCCGCGATGGCGATGGCGGTGTTCATCGGCGCATGCTGCATCATCGGGCTGGCCGGCCCCTCGGACCCGGCGACGGCGCCCAGCGTCTTGGTATGGGTCATGAACAGGAAGACCCCGGTCATGATGTAGATGATGAAATCGCCCCGGATCGCCGTGCCGCGCAGCCCCAGGATCGAGAACATGACCACGAAGGCCAGCACGAAGATGATCGTCTGCAGCATGTTCATGAAGATCGCCATGAACGCGTTGCCATGCGTCTTTCGGACTGCGCGGACCGAGTTGTGATAGACGAGCTCGGCAATATAGAGGGCGGATCCCAGCCGGGACCGGGGGGCGGTGACCTGAAACATGATGGCGCTGCTCCGATACGCGGCCTGATCTGCGGCATGCTTGCCGTTCTTTGTAATCGGCAGCATAAGTCGGGAGAGCTTTCAAATCAATGAAACCGCGCCTGTCGCGGAGAGGAGCCGGCCCCATGAACTATTCCGAACTGACCCCGATCATGCGGCGCCTTGCGCTGGAGGCGGGCGACAAGATCATGGAGATCTACAACTCCGACGATTTCGACGTGCGCGCCAAGTCCGACGAGAGCCCGGTCACCGCCGCGGACGAGGCTGCCGACGCGCTGATCTCGGCCGGGCTGCGCGAGGCCTTTCCGGATGTCGCGCTGGTGACCGAGGAGCAGGCCGACAGCCATGACACCGAAGCGCTGACCTTCCTGATCGTCGATCCGCTGGACGGCACCAAGGAATTCGTCAACCGCCGCGGCGATTTCACCGTGAACATCGCATTGGTCGAGGATGGCGTGCCGACCCGCGGCGTGGTCTATGCCCCGGCGCGCGAGCGCATGTTCTACACCGACAGCGTGGGCGTCGCGGTCGAGGAGACCGGCCCCTTCGACAAGGACACCCCCGGCGAAACCACCCCCATCAAGGTGGGCGAGCCCGACAACGAGGCGCTGATGGTCGTGGCCTCCAAGTCGCATCGCGACGAGGCGACCGACGCCTATATCAACAAGTATGCGGTCAAGGACATGACCAGCGCCGGCTCCTCGCTGAAATTCTGTCTCGTGGCGACCGGTGAGGCCGATCTCTATCCGCGTCTGGGCCGCACGATGGAGTGGGACACCGCCGCCGGTCATGCCGTGCTGAACGGGGCTGGCGGACGGGTCGTGCGCTTCGACGATCACTCCGCGCTCGCCTATGGCAAGGTCGGGTTCGCCAACCCGTTCTTCATCGCCTACGCGCCGGGGGTGGAGCTGAAGGAAGGCTGAGCCCCGGTGCCCGCCCGCCCGGTCAGCGTGGTCGTTGTCAGCCGGGGTCGCCCCGCGGCGCTTGCGCGCTGCGTGGCCGGGATCGCCCAGCTCGACTATGCGCCGCTGGAGGTCGTGGTGGTGGCCTGCCCCGAGGGGCAGGCCGTCGTGCGGGGCTGGCCGGAGAATGGCGGCATCAAGCTGGTGCCCTTCGACCGGCCCAATATCTCGCAGGCGCGCAATCTGGGAGTTGCGCAGGCCGCGGGCGAACTTGTGGCCTTCATCGACGATGACGCCGTGCCCGAACCGCTCTGGCTGAGGCATCTCGTAAGCCCCTTCGACCGGCCCGAGGTGGCGGCCGCGGGCGGGTACGTCATCGGCCGCAACGGGATTTCCTTTCAATGGACGGCGCGCAGCATCGACCAGACGGGCGAGGCACATGCGCTGGCGCTGGCCGGGACAGATCCGGCCATCCCGGACCCCGGCCCGGGGCGTGCCACCAAGACCGAGGGCACCAACATGGCGGTGCGGCGCGCGGTGCTGGCCCGGCTTGGCGGTTTCGACCCTGCCTTTGCCTTCTACCTTGACGAGACCGACCTGAACATGCGCATCGCCGAGGCCGGGCTGGCCACGGCGATCGTGCCGCTGGCGCAGGTCCATCACGGCTTTGCCGAAAGCCCGCGGCGCGCGCCCGACCGGACGCCGCGCGACCTTTCCCAGATCGCGGCCTCCAAGCAGGTTTTCCTGCGCAAGCACTGCCCTGCATCCGAGCACGCCGAGGCCTGGGCCACCTTCCACGCGGCGCAACGGGCACGCCTGTTGCGCGCCATGCAACGCGGGCCGCTGGCCCCGGATGACGTGATGCGCCTGCTGGCCGGGCTGGATCGGGGCGCGCACGAGGGGGCGCAGCGCGAGATCGACGCCCTGCCGGAACTGCCCGACCCGCCGGCCTTCCAGGACTTCGGCGCGATGCCGGGCGCGCCGCACGAGGTGCTTGCCGGGCGCAGTTGGCAGGCTGATACGCTGCGCGCGCAGGCGGCGGACATGGTGGGCCATGGCGCAACCGTGACGCTGTTCCTGCTTTCACCAACCGCGCGTCCCCACAGGGTGCGGTTCACCGCGACCGGTGTCTGGGAGCAGAGCGGCGGTCTCTTCGGGCGCAGCCGTCGAGATGCTTCATTTTTCCGCTATTGGCGATTTTCCGCTCGCATCGAGGACGAGATGCGGCGCCTCGTCCCTGTTCGCGGCCACATGAGTTACGTAAAGACGGGTCAGGAAACGAGTTGTCAGAAAAGGCACAACAAAAACTGAAATTGACGCGCCAGGCTCGCACGAAACAGGCACATGCCGATAAACGTTCGTGTAAGATGCCGCCACGATGGAACAAGGAGTAGGCAGATGCGCAAGAAGGTCACGAAAGCCATTTTCCCGGTCGCAGGTCTGGGGACCCGGTTTCTGCCGGCCACCAAGTCGGTTCCCAAGGAGATCATGACGCTGGTCGACCGACCCCTGATCCAGTACGCGATCGATGAAGCGCGCGCGGCCGGCATCAAGGAATTCATCTTCGTCACCTCGCGGGGCAAGAGCGCGCTCGAGGATTATTTCGACCATGCCCCCACGCTGGAGCAGGAGTTGCGCCGCAAGGGCAAGGATGCGCTGCTGGAGACGCTCAAGAGCACCAACATGGATTCCGGCGACATCGCCTATATCCGCCAGCACAAGGCACTGGGGCTGGGCCATGCCGTCTGGTGCGCGCGGCGCCTGATCCACAACGAACCCTTTGCCGTCATCCTGCCCGATGACGTCATCGCCGCCGAAAAGCCCTGCCTGCAGCAGATGGTCGAGGCCTATGAAGAGGTCGGCGGCAACATGGTCGCGGCAATGGAAGTTCCGCAGGAACGTATCAGCTCCTACGGTGTGCTGGACGTGGCCGAGGACATGGGCAGCATGGTCAAGGTCAAGGGCATGGTCGAGAAGCCCGAGGCAGAAAAAGCCCCGTCCAACCTCGCCGTGATCGGTCGCTACATCCTGTCCTCCGAGATCTTCCGGAACCTGAACAAGATGAAATCGGGCGCCGGTGGCGAGGTCCAGCTGACCGATGCCATCGCCCAGCAGATCGGCGACGAGGACAACGGCGTCTACGGCTATCGCTTCCGCGGCCAGCGTTTCGATTGCGGCTCCAAGGCCGGCTTCCTGCAGGCGACGGTGGCCTTCGGCCTGGCCCGCGATGATCTGCGCGACGATCTCGACGCCTACCTGCAAGAGATGATGTCCTCGCGCAAGGCAGCGGAATAACCACGTGACGACAGTATTGGTGACGGGCGGGGCCGGCTATATCGGCAGCCACGCCTGCAAGACATTGGCACGGGCAGGATACACGCCCGTGACCTATGACAACCTCTCGACCGGCTGGCGGGACGCGGTGAAATTCGGCCCGCTGGAAACGGGCGAATTGACCGATCGCGCGCGTTTGGATGATGTCTTTGCCAAGTGGCAGCCCGTGGCCGTGATGCACTTTGCCGCGCTCAGCCTCGTGGGCGAGGCGATGGCCAAGCCCGGGCTCTACTGGCGCAACAATGTCGAGGGGTCGCTGACGCTGCTCGAGGCCGCCGCCGCCGCGGGCTGTACGCAATTCGTCTTCTCCTCGACCTGCGCCACCTATGGCGAGCATGACAATGTCGTGCTGGACGAGGACACGCCCCAGCTGCCGCTGAACGCCTACGGCGCCTCCAAGCGTGCCATCGAGGACATGCTGCGCGATTTCGAGGCAGCCCACGGGCTGCGGCACGTGATCTTCCGCTATTTCAACGTGGCGGGCGCCGATCCCGATGGCGAGGTGGGCGAGCATCACCGCCCGGAGACGCACCTGATCCCGGTCATGCTGGACGCGATCGACGGCAAGCGCCCGGCCCTGACCATTCACGGCACCGATTACGACACGGCGGACGGCACCTGCATCCGCGACTACGTGCATGTCTGCGATCTGGTCGATGCGCATGTGGCCGGGCTGAAATGGCTGGAAGAGGGGCAGAAAAGCCGCGTCTTCAATCTTGGCACCGGGCGTGGCTTCTCGGTCCGCGAGGTGATCGACGCGGCCGGGCACGTGACCAATGCCGAGGTGCCTTGCACCGAAGGCCCACGTCGTCCGGGGGATGCGACCAAGCTGGTCTCCGGCTCGACCCGCGCCGGCGAGGAGCTGGGATGGCGGCCCGAACGCTCCACCCTGCAACAGATGATCTCGGACGCGTGGCGTTGGCACAAGAATGGGCATTACGAGGCCTGAGGCCCGTCTGCTCGACCTGACCCGGCTGGTCAGCCGGGCCGGGCGCCCCATGACCGGCGTCGACCGTGTCGAGTTCGCCTATCTTCGCCAGCTTCTGGAAGAGGGGCCGCTTTACGGGCTGGTACGCAGCTCGCTGGGCTTTGTCCTTCTGGACGCGGCGGGCTGTGCGCAACTGCGTGACCGCCTGACCCATGGCGGGTGGGGGCCGCCGGATCGCCTGTCACGGATCAAGCGGGGCCTCGATCCGACACGCGCGCGGGCCGAGGCGGATCTGCGGCGTATCTGTCGCGACCGATGCCTGCCCATCGGGCTGTCGCGCATGCTGCGTCGGCACCTGCCGCAGGGCGTGCACTACATCAATACCGGGCATACCAACCTGACCGACCGGGTGCTGTCCGCCCTGACGGGGGTCGGGGCGCGCATCGCCGTGTTGATCCACGACACGATCCCGCTGGACGCGCCCGAATACCAGCGCCCCGAGACCGCGCTGCGCTTCCGCCGCTTCCTGACGCGTGCGGCCGGGCGTGCCGATCTGCTGATCTGCAATTCGTACCAGACACAGGCCGACATCACGCGCCATCTCGGCGCCGGGCGCGTGCCGCCCTGTGTCGTCGCGCATCTGGGTATCGACCCGCCCGTGCCCGGCGTGGCGCCGCGCGGCCCCTGGCAGGGCGCGCCCTATTTCGTGACGCTGGGCACGATCGAGCCGCGCAAGAACCACGCCTTCCTTCTGGACCTCTGGCCGGAGGTTGCGCCGGCCCATCTGCTGATCTGCGGCAGCCGTGGCTGGCGCAACGAGGCCGTGTTCGAGCGGCTGGATGCCAGGCCCGAGCGGGTGCATGAGCTGCCCGGCCTCCCGGATTCGGAAATCGCCGCGCTGATGCAGGGCGCAAACGGCGTGCTGTTTCCCAGCCTCGCAGAAGGCTACGGCCTGCCCCCGATCGAGGCGGCCGCGCTGGGCGTGCCGGTGGTCTGCAACGATTTGTCCATCTATCGAGAAATTCTGGAAGATATTCCCATTTACGCCCCTGTGACGGACAGGTATCTTTGGGCAACAACCATAAGCATGCTGGCAAAGGACGATCGGGCAGCGCAGTCAGCCTCCGCCGACCGGATCCGGGAATTCGCCCCCCCGACATGGGAGGCGCATTTCAAGACTGTGTTAAACCTGATCTGATAGCAGCACGCCAACAGGACAACGCCGGCTTCGGGGGCGGACAGAGGGGGCGCTCTATTGGGGGCATGGCAGTCATACCGGTTGAGGCTTCGCCGCAGGCGCTGGCGCATCCGTGCCTTTCGCAAGCGTCGCGACCTGCGCCCGGTCGCCAACCGCACCGCCGATATCCGCCCCGGGGACATCCTGCTCTTCTCCACGCAGCGCAACGAGGGCGTGCGCCTGCCATGGTTCCTGAAATACTACCGCGAGATGGGGGTGAACCACTTCTTCTTCGTGGACAATGACAGCGCGGATGGCTCGCTCGACTATCTCGCGCGGCAGCCCGACGTGTCGGTCTGGACGACGCGGGCCAGCTACAAGCGGGCCCGGTTCGGCGTCGACTGGCTGAACTGGCTGTCGATGAAATACGCCCATGGGCACTGGATCCTGACCGTCGACCCGGATGAGCTGTTTCTCTACCCGTTCTGCGACACGCGCCCGCTGCGTGCGCTGACCGACTGGCTGGATGCCTCCTCGATCAAGTCCTTTTCGGCCATGCTGCTGGACATGTATCCCAAGGGGCGGCTGGACCAGCAACCCTACAGCGCCGGCCAGGACCCGCTGGAGATCGCGTCCTGGTTCGATGCGGGCAATTACACGATCAGCCGGAACGGCCAGCTGGGCAATCTGTGGATCCAGGGTGGACCGCGGGCGCGCGTATTCTTTGCCGATGATCCGGCCAAGGCGCCGGCGCTGAACAAGATCCCGCTGGTCAAGTGGGACCGGCGCTATGCCTATGTTTCGTCGACCCACAACCTGCTGCCGCGCGGGCTGAACCAGGTCTACGACGAATGGGGCGGCGAGAAGGCCAGCGGCATCCTGCTGCACACCAAGTTCCTCAGCACCTTTGCCGAGAAGGCCGAGGAAGAGCTCACGCGCAAGCAGCATTACGGCGCCAGCCGCGAATACACCGCCTATGCCGAGGCGGTGCGCGACAATCCCGATCTCTGGTGCAAGTGGTCCGAGAAATACATCAACTGGCGCCAGCTCGAGATCCTCGGCCTCATGTCCAAGGGGAACTGGGCATGACCGTCGGCATCGTGATGCTGGTGCACACGGCGCTGAACCGGGCCGAGGAGGTGGCGCGCCACTGGACCCGGGGCGGCTGTCCCGTGGTGATCCATGTCGACCGGATCGTGCCGAAACCCGCCTTCGACGCGTTTGTCGAAAGCCTGTCGGATTGCCCTTCGATCCTGTTCTCGCGCCGCCATCGCTGCGAATGGGGGACCTGGGGGCTGGTCGCGGCCAGCCAGGACGCGGCCGAGCTGATGCTCAACCGCTTCGAGGAGGTGCGCCATGTCTACCTCGCCTCCGGCGCCTGCCTGCCGCTGCGCCCGGTCGAGGAGCTGGTCGAATATCTGGCGATGCGGCCGCGCACCGACTTCATCGAAAGCGCCACCACGGCCGACGTGCCCTGGACGGTGGGCGGGCTCGACCATGAACGCTTCACCATGTATTTTCCGTTTTCCTGGCGCAAGCACCGCTATCTTTTCGACCGCTTCGTCGAGTTCCAGCGCCAGATCGGGTTCCGCCGACGCGTGCCCAAGGGGCTGGTGCCGCATATGGGCAGCCAGTGGTGGTGCCTGACGCGCCAGACCCTTTCGGCCATCCTGCAGGATCCGGACCGCCCGAAATACGACCGCTACTTCCGGCGGGTCTGGATCCCGGATGAAAGCTATTTCCAGACCCTGTCGCGGCTCTATTCCACCAATATCGAAAGCCGCTCGCTGACCCTGTCCAAGTTCGACTTCCAGGGCAAGCCGCACATCTTCTACGACGACCATCTGCAATTGCTGCGCCGCTCCGACTGTTTCGTGGCGCGCAAGATCTGGCCGCATGCCGGCCGGCTCTACGATGCCTTCCTGTCCGAGCCGAACGGCACCACCTCCCGGCAGGAGCCCAATCCCGGCAAGATCGACCGCATCTTCGCCAAGGCGGTCGACCGGCGAACCCGGGGGCGGGCCGGGCTCTACATGCAGTCGCGCTTTCCCAATCTCGGCTGGGAGAACGGCGTGACCGCCGGCAAGTACTCGGTCTTCCAGGGGTTTTCCGAGCTGTTCCAGGACTTCGAATCCTGGCTGGCCCGCGCCACCGGCGCGCAGGTGCACGGCCATCTCTTCGGGCCCGAGCGGGCGGAATTCGCTGGCGGCCAGAGCGTTCTGAACGGCGCGCTTTCGGACAATGCCGCGCTGCGCGACTACAACCCCAAGGCCTTTCTCACCAACCTGCTGTGGAACACGCGCGGCGAGCGGCAGTGTTTCCAATACGGCCCGCATGACAACCCAAAGGTGCTGTGGGACATGTCGCGCGATCCCAATGCCCAGATCAGCGTGATCTCGGGCGCCTGGGCCGTGCCGCTGTTCAAGTCCAACGCCAATTTCGCCGATATCCGGACCGAGGCCGCGGCGCTGCAGAAGATCGAGAACAGCATGCTCGACACGCTGCGCAGCCCCGACGTCAAGGCCCGCATCCGGATCTGGAGCATGGCGGAATTCATCGAGGCCCCGATGGAGCCGCTGCAGGTCATCATCGACGAGATCGGCCAGAAGAGCCTGCGCCGGCTGGCCGAGGCGCCGCGGCTGGAAGATCTCGCCGGGTTTGGGCAGTTCCTGCAGAATCTCAAGAACCAGGGCATGCACCCCTACCTGATGGGGGATTTTCCGGTGGACCCCGGGCCGCGCGCGGCGCAGTCTCAGCGGCGCAAACCCTATCTCGTCAAGCACTAGGCCCCCATGTCCGATCGTTTCGACTGTTTCGTGATCTTTGCCGAGATGCGGACAGGCTCCAATTTCCTCGAAGCCAACCTGAACGCCTTTGACGGCATCACCTGCCATGGCGAGGCCTTCAATCCGCATTTCATCGGCTACCCCAATTCCGAGGAAATCCTGGGCATCACCCAGGTCGAACGCGATCACGATCCCACGCGCCTGCTGGGCCAGATCCGCCACGCGACGCCCGGCGGGATCGGGGGCTTCCGCTATTTCCACGATCACGACCCGCGCGTGCTGGAGCCGCTGTTGGCGGATCCGCGCGTGGCCAAGATCGTGCTGACGCGCAACCCCGTCGACAGCTATGTCAGCTGGAAGATCGCGCAGGCCACCGGCCAGTGGAAGCTGACCAATGTGAAGAGGCGCAAGGATGCCCGCGCGGTCTTTGATGCGGCCGAGTTCGAGACGCACCTGGCCGAGCTGCAGGACTTCCAGGTCCGGATCATGAACGCGCTGCAGACCACGGCGCAGACGGCTTTCTATGTCGCCTACGAAGATCTGCAGGATGTCGACGTGATGAACGGGCTGGCGCAATGGCTGGGCGCGCGCTCCCGGCTGGGCAGCCTGAACACGGCGCTCAAGCGCCAGAACCCGCAGCCCACAGCCGAGAAGGTCGCGAATTTCGACCAGATGGAACAGGCGCTGGCCCGGCTCGACCGGTTCAACCTGGCGCGCACTCCGAATTTCGAGCCGCGCCGCGGCCCGGTCGTGCCCGGATATGTCGCCGCCGCCCGCACGCCGCTGCTCTATATGCCGATCCGCTCCGGGCCGGAACCCGCCATTGCCGCCTGGCTGGCCGCGCTTGACGGTGTCGACCCGGGCGCACTGACGCGCGACTTCACGCAAGGCTCCTTGCGGGCCTGGAAGCGCGACCGGCCCGGCCATCGCAGCTTTACCGTGCTGCGCCACCCGGTCGCCCGCGCGCATGAGGCGTTCTGCAGCAAGATCCTGTCGCTGGAGAAGGGCAGCTTCCGAGGCATCCGCAAGACGCTGCGGCGGGCACATAACCTGCCCATCCCCGAGGATGCGCCGGGCGACGATTACGACGTCAACGCCCATCGCGCCGCCTTCACCGCGTGGCTGGGCTGGGTGAAGGCCAATCTCTCGGGCCAGACCGCCGTGCGGGTCGATGGTCATTGGGCGACACAGGCGCAATGCCTGCAAGGGATGAGCGAGTTTACCCTGCCGGACATGGTCGTTCGCGAAGACGAGATGGCGCTCTACCTGCCGGCGCTGGCCATGCAGGTCGGGCACCCCACGCCGCCTGATCCCGAACCGGTCCCGATCTCGGCCCCCTTCGCGCTGGCCGAGATCTACGACGACCGGATCGAGGCACTGGCCCGCGAGGCCTATGCCCGCGACTACATCATGTTCGGTTTCGACGACTGGGCCTGACACCCCGGCTGCGGGCACAAATTTCTTGAGAAAGAAATTTGCAAAAGTTTTTCTGAAAACTTTTGTCCCAGGCCCCAAGCGCGTTTCTTCAGCACGCCACGGCCGGGCATAGCTGTCATGCGGCCTGCACGCCCTCGACCTCGGTCAGGATCGTGTAGAGCGTAGCCGGGTCGGGATTGGCCCGGAGCTTGGCGCAGGTCATGCCTTCGCGCAGCGTGCGCGACACGAGGGCCAGGGCCTTGAGATGCTCCACACCCGCCTCTTCGGGGGCGAAGAGCGCAAAGACCACGTCGACTGGCTGGCGGTCGATCGCATCGAAATCGATGGGCTTTTCCAGCAGGATGAACACGCCGACCACCTCGGTCAGCTGCGAGACGCGCGCATGTGGCAGCGCCACGCCGTGGCCGACACCGGTCGGCCCCAGCGTTTCGCGCTCCATCAAGGCTTCGAACACCTCGCTCTCCGACAGGCCATAGGCGCCGGCGGCCACATCGGCAATGTCGTGCATCAGGCGCTTCTTGCTCGATGCGGAGGCAACGACCTTCACGGCCTCTGTCTTGAGGAGATCTACAAATTTCATGCTCAGCCTGTATTGTCGGGGCGGCCCGCTCGTTCAGGGATCGATCCAGCCGATATTGCCATCTTCCCGGCGATACACGACATTCACCCCGTCTTTTTTCTCGTTCCGGAACACGAGCACGGGGGCCCCTGCCAGTTGCATTTGCATCACTGCTTCACCAACGGACAGTGACGGGATCTTCGTTTCCATTTCGGCGACGATGATCGGCTGAAGCGTATCGGGCTCCGCCTCCTCCGATTCCGGCTCGCCGGCGAGGATATACGAAGACGCCCCGATATGTTCAACAGGTTCCGTCCGATCCTTGTGGTGATCCTTGAGCCGGCGCTTGTAGCGGCGCAGCTGCTTGTCCATCTTCTCGACGCAATCGTCGAAGGCGGCATAGATCTCGGTCGCATGCGCCTTGGCGGCAGCGTTCAGCCCGCTGGACAGGTGCACGACGGCTTCGCAATGGAATTCGTGCGCGGCCTTGGAAAAGATCACAGTGGCATCGGTGGGGCGCTGGCCGTACTTCTCCAGCACCTCGCCCAGCTCGTTGCGCACATGCGTCTGCAAAGCTTCCCCGACATCGATATGCTTGCCCGTGATCTGATAGCGCATCTTGCATCCTTTTCTCTTTTGCACCGCGGCTGTCCGGGGGACAGGGCCCCCGCGAAGATGCAGCAACGGTTCAGGAAAGACGCCCGCCGGCGCGGCCGGCCTGCCATGGCCCGTCCTGCACGAGCAGGGGGACGCCGGTCAGACATGCAGCGAACGTGGGTGCCATCCCTCTATTCAGGAACGGAAGACGGGGTCGTGTCAATCGAAACCGTGGTCAAATTTTCCTGCAAACCCGGACAGACTATCGTCGTCCCGCGTCATCCGAAGCGGAAATTGTCGCCCAGGTAGACGCGGCGCACGTTCTCGTTCTGGACCACGTCCTGGGGCGTGCCCGACATCAGCACGCGCCCGTCATGCAGGATATAGGCGCGGTCCACGATCTCGAGCGTTTCGCGCACGTTGTGGTCGGTGATCAGCACGCCGATCCCGCGGGTCTTGAGATCCGCGACCAGGTGGCGGATGTCGCCCACGCTGATCGGGTCGACCCCGGCAAAGGGTTCGTCCAGCAGCAGGTATTTGGGATCCGCGGCCAGGCAGCGGGCGATCTCGACTCGGCGACGCTCGCCCCCCGACAGGGCCAGCGCCGGGGCGCGGCGCAGATGCTCGATCGAGAATTCGCCCAGCAACTCCTCGAGCCGTTCGCGCCGGCGGTGGCTGTCACGCTCGGCAATGTCCAGCACGGCCGAGATATTGTCCTCGACGCTCATGCCGCGAAAGATCGACATCTCCTGCGGCAGGTAGCCGATGCCCAGACGCGCGCGGCGATACATCGGCAGGTAGGTCGCGTCGCGCCCGTCGATCAGCACCTGCCCGCCCTCGGGGTTCACCAGCCCGGCGATCGCGTAGAAGGATGTGGTCTTGCCCGAGCCGTTGGGGCCCAGAAGCGCCACGACCTCTCCCCGGTCGAGCCGCATGGTCACGTCGCGGATCACAACGCGCTTGCGATAGCTCTTGCGCAGGTGGTTGACCCGCAACCCGCTGTCGCCTTCGGTCACGGTCAGGTCCGGGCGGGCCATCTAGTTGTCCCCGCCCTGCTGCAACACCGTGCGCACGCGCCCGGCCAGCTGCGCCGTTCCGTCATCGAGATTGACCGTCATCTGCTCGGAGGTGAGCGCGTTGGGCCCCTGCGTCAAGAGCACGTTGCCGCGCATCACGACCTGTCCCTGCTCGATCATGTAATCGGCGCGCTCGGCCTCGGCCGCCTCTTCGCCGCTGACCAGCGTGACGCCGCCCGTGGCCTCCAGCCGCTCGATACGCCCGGCCTCCTGGGCGTAGACGACCAGCACGCGCGGCGCGGCCAGCCGCATCTCGCCCTGCGCGATAATGACATTCCCGGTATAGAGCGCCGTGCCGTCCGACTGGTTGACCGACAGCGCATCGGCGGTCACCTCGACCGGGGCGCTGGTGTCCTGTTGCAGGCTGCCAAAGGCGACCTGTGCCTGCGCGGCGGCCAGCGCGGGCAGCCCGGCCAGCGCCAGGGTGATGAGAATGGGGCGGATCATGGGGCAGCATCCTTTTCCTTGCGGGGCTGATACACCATTTTCACGCCGTCGGTGAACAGCATTTGCACATCTTCTCCGCTCTCTGACGGGACAATGCGCATTTTCCCCGCCTCAAGCGTGCCCGCGGGCCCTTCGCCGGCGACGGGGCCTTCGCTTTCCGCCTCGACCGCGTCCAGCCCGGTGATCAGCACGTCGGTGGTCAGGGTGTAGCCGTTGGAACTGGCGACCTGAACACCGCCTTCCAGCCGGGCGCGCCGGTCCTCGTCACGCAACGTGGCCGAGCCGGCATCGAGGCGGATCTCGCTGCCATCGGCCAGTTGCAGCCGTGCCTCCAGCGTTTCGGCAAGAATCCGGCCCGCGCCCTCGGGGCGGGCGGATCGCGCGGTCATGGTCAGGATGTCACCGCGCGCGGTGGTGCCCGCATAATAGGGGGCGGTGACATTCTCGCGCTCGATCTCGCCCTGTTCCAAAGCATCGGCAAAGGGCACGCTGCTGACCGGGTCGGCGCTGCGCGACAGCAGGAAGATCGTCGAGAGCAATGCCAGCGCCACCAGCGGAAGCAGGATCTTCAGCCATGCGATGACCTGCGAATACCATCCGTCGGCCCGCGCCATGGCTCATCCCCGCTCAGGCATGCGCGAAGATGTCGGTGTCCGGCCAGCCCTCGAGGTCCAGCAGGGCACGGGCCGGCAGGAAATCGAAACAGGCCTGCGCCAGCGCGGTCCGGCCTTCGCGGGCCAGCTTGACGTCCAGCGCCTCGCGCAATCGATGCAGGTAGAGCACGTCCGACGCGGCATAATCGACCTGCGCATCTGTCAGCGTCTCGGCGCCCCAGTCGCTGGATTGCTGCTGCTTCGAGATGTCGACGCCCAGCAATTCCTGCGTCAGCGCCTTGAGCCCGTGACGGTCGGTATAGGTCCGCACCATGCGGCTCGCGATCTTGGTGCAATAGACCGGCGCGGCCAGCGCACCAAAGGCGTGATACATGGCGGCAATGTCGAAGCGGCCGAAATGGAACAGCTTGAGCACATTCGGATCACCCAGCAGACGTTCGAGGTTGGGCGCGCTGTCCTGCCCCTTCTCGACCTGGACCAGATGCGCGGTCCCGTCGCCGGACGACAGCTGCACGACACAAAGCCGGTCGCGATGGGGGTTGAGCCCCATGGTCTCGCAGTCGATGGCGACGACCGGACCAAGGTCGAGGTCGTCGGGCAGATCCCCCTTGTGCACTTGATGGCTCACGGTGCGGCCTTTCCCCCAGCGTCGTTTGTCTTGGCACATATCCCCGCCATGCCCGGCTTTCAACTGCACGCCCCGGGGCCGGTTTGCCCCAATTCGCCCCGCGCCGCCCGAATCCGGGCGGGATTCGGGCAGAATGCGGCGCCAAAAGGGCCATTGCAGGACGCGATTCGGACGGCGGGATACACGTCAATCCCCGCACTGTAACATTTCGTGAGGCTTTTTAGTCGTCTCTGGATTGTCGGCGACAATTGGCCGGATTCGGCCATTTCCCGCGCATCACGGCGCGGCGGCCCTCCGGAAACCGCGGGCTCGGCAGGGATCCGCGCAATGTTCCGCGTCTCGTATTGTTTCCGCTGTCACGCGAAACCGGAACGGTTGTGCGCCAGATCGGCCGATTTACGCGGCCAGCTCCGTGCGTCACGCGACGAATGTTTCGCATTCCGGCGCAGTGTACAGTGACAGCAAAGGTGTATTGTTTCCTGATCTTTTCCGGTCGGGCGGGCTGAACAGGTGCCCGAATTCGCGCCGCTGGAGGTGACGCCAATCAGCATCACACCCACATTGGGCGTTCACGACTCAACCCTCTGTTATACAGTAACTTTTCACTCTCAGGTTGTGACCGTTTCCAAGCGTTGACGCATAGCCGCGTCGCCGGCATAAACATTCGCATCGAGCAATTTGAACAAAATTCGGTCCAAATTTGCTTCAACGGCACTGGGGGGTTGGTGCTTCCACCTGGGAGTAAACGGTACGTAAGTCTGCTGCGATCTGAACTGAGCCATTCACGGTGACATAGCGGGGCCTCTGCCCGACCGGCTTGCCCATCGCCCCCGGCGGTGGACCGGCGGAGCTTTGTCCCACCGCTTCGGATCCTCCGATCTTGCTGACCCGAGCACCCGTCAACGCATGACTTGGGAGGTCATCTTGACACTGCAACTTCGCCCGCCGCTGCCAACGGCGCGAATCGAAACGCTGATCGACGAAGCCGTCTTCGCCGAAGACCGCCCGGTCCTGTATCGCGACGTGGCCAAGCGCCTGCTGGATATCGCGCTGGTCTTGGTCGCCGCCCTGCCCATACTGATCGTCACGGCGGTTTTCGCCCTGCTGATCGCGCGGGACGGCAAATCGCCCTTCTATGTCCAGAAACGCGTCGGTCGGAACGGGCGCATCTTCGACATGTACAAGCTGCGCAGCATGGTGCCCGATGCCGAGGCGCGCCTGCAGGCCTACCTCGCCGACCACCCCGCCGCCCGGGCCGAGTGGGACCGCGACCAGAAGCTGCGCTTCGATCCGCGCATCACCCGGATCGGAATGCTGATCCGCAAGACGTCGGTCGACGAGCTGCCGCAGCTTTGGAACGTGCTCATCGGGGACATGTCGCTGGTCGGCCCACGGCCGATGATGCCCTGCCAGAAAGAGATCTATCCCGGCACCGCCTATTACGCGCTGCGCCCGGGCATCACCGGCACCTGGCAGGTGTCGGTCCGCAATGAATCCTCGTTCTCGCAGCGGGCCATGTTCGACACCGACTATCTGCGCACCCTGTCGCTGGCCACCGATCTGCGGGTGCTGGCAGAGACGGTGCGGGTCGTGCTGCACGGCACCGGGCGTTGAGCAGCGCGCCAGAGGCGGATCCTCCACAGCTCGAAAGGTTCGACCACCTGGTCCTGACCGTGGCGGATATAGAGACCACCTGCGCCTTCTATGCGCGGGTGCTCGGCATGTCCGTTCTGCACTTTACCGCCGCCGATGGCAGCACGCGGCGGGCGCTGCGGTTCGGCGACCAGAAGATCAACCTGCACCAAGCGGGGCGGGAGTTCGACCCCAAGGCCCGCGATCCGCGGCCCGGGTCGGCCGATCTGTGTTTCCTCTCCGCGACGCCGATCGAGGCGTGGATGGATCACTTGTCCGGGCAGTCCGTCCCAGTCGAAGAGGGGCCGGTCGGGCGCAGCGGTGCCACCGGGCCGATCCGGTCGATCTACCTGCGCGACCCGGATGGCAACCTGATCGAGATTGCGAACTCGGCCTAGGTCACGCCACCGGCGGCGCCTGCACCAATCCCTGCCCCACGTCGATCACCGACGGCGCGCCGGCCAGCCCGTCGCGCGTGGCAGAGGCCAGCAGCCGAGCCGCGACATGACGCGCATCCGTGGGTTGACCGGTGGCACGGAGGGCAGCCACCCAGAGCCCTGCGACCCCCAGCGCATGCGCCATCGCGGCCGAGCTGCTGTGCATGCTCCGCAGCCCGCCCCCCGGCTCGGCCGAGCGCACGTCGACCCCGGGCGCGACCAGTTCCGGCCCGCAATTCGAGAAGGGCGCGGGGCACAGGCCTTGCGGCCCCGGCGCCAGCGCCCCCACCGACAGTACGTTGCGCGCCGCCGCGGGCGAGGAGGGGCCGGTCTCGAACTCCGGCGAGATCGTGCGCCGGCAGTCATTGCCGACCGCGCCCAGGATCAGCGGCGGACGGTCCTGCATCTGCAGCAACGTCTCGAAGATGCGCAGATTGCCGCGATAGGCATGGATCGCCGCGGCATTGGCGAGGCTGATCGGATAGTCGGCCTCGACCAGGTCCTCGACCAGCCGCCCGATATCGAAAGCCAGCGCAAAGCCGATCACATCCACGCGCCGCGCCAGTGCAAAGAGCATGGCCTGCAGGAACCCCTGCGAGTCGCCCCGGCCGGTATCGCTGACCGCCTTGCCGACGACCAGCCGGTCGACCCCGGGCGCCACGCCGATCCGTTCCCCCGCCACGTCGCGCCCCAGCGCCGTGCCGGCCAGGTGGGTGCCGTGGCCATTGGCATCCTCGATCCCGCTGCCCGCGAAGTCCCGTGGCTCGATCCTCAGCCCGGCAAAGGCCGGGTGGCCCGCGTCAATCCCCGTATCCAGCAGGGCAAGCGCAGCACCGGCCCCGCCCGCGCCATGCGGGCGCGCGCCCACCGCGTCGATGCCCCAGCCCGCGACGCCATCGTCGGCGCGCAGCTCGTCCAGCGGCTCGGGCCCGATGATGCGGGTGGGGATGACGGGGCTGACCACAAGGAAATTCGGCGCGCGCGCCGCCTCGCGCAGCTCGGCCGGGGTGAAATCATGCGCGTCGATCACGGGCGCGGCGAGGGCATCCGGGGCGATCCGGGCGCATTTCGCCTCGAGCGGGATCTCGGGCCTGCGCCACGCGCCGGCCGTATCGCGCAGCACGATATAGCGGGTCATCAGATCGGCTCCGGCACGGGTCCTCGTGCCGGCAGCCTATCCCGCACGCCCCGGCCCGCGATAGGGCGGGGGCGTGAATAGCGCGTAAGGCCGCCGTTAAATCAGGCCCTTCTGGCGGAAAAGCGCCTGCAGGTTGGCCTCGGGGCGCGGGCCCATGTGGCTGATCACCTCCGAAGCCGCAACGCAGCCCATCTCGCCGGCGGTCTTCATGTCGGCCCCGGTGGCCAGCCCGTAGAGGAAGCCTGCGGCGAACTGGTCCCCGGCGCCCGTGGCATCGACCGGCACGATCTTGGTGACGGGAATGTCGGTGCGCCTGCCCTCGTGCAGGATGGTCACCCCGTCGCCCGACCGGGTGCAGACCACCAGCGGGCAGATCGAAGAGACCGCTGCAAGATCGGCGTCGAGGTCGTCATTCTGGTAGAGCGAGCGGATCTCGGCCTCGTTGCCGATCACGTAATCCATCTCGTCCTCGATCAGGCGCAGGAAATCGGCGCGGTGGCGTTCCACGCAGAACGGGTCCGAGATCGCGATCCCGGCCTTGCCCCCGGCCGCCCGGCAGGTGCGGGCCGCGCGCAGGAAGGCGTCCTTTCCCTTGTCCTTGTCAAAAAGATAGCCTTCGAGGAACACGATCTCGGCTGCGCTGGCCACGTCCTCGGCCACGTCGTCGGGGCCCAGCTCGGCCGAGATGCCCAGATAGGTGTTCATCGACCGCTCGCCATCGGGCGAGACGAAGATCATCGAGCGCGAGGTCGGCAGCTCGCCCCCCGGCACGGGCGGGTTGACGAAATCCGTGCCGTCCTTGGCCATGGCGTCGGCATAGAAACGGCCCAGCGCGTCGTCATGCACCCGCCCGATGAAGGCGGTTGGCAGGCCGAGGCTGCCCAGCCCGGCCAGCGTGTTGGCGACCGATCCCCCGGGGGCCTGCACGCGGTTCTCCATCGCGCCGTAAAGCGTCTCGGCGCGCTCGCGCTCGATCAGCTGCATGATGCCCTTCTCGATCCCCATGTGAACGAGGAAGGTATCCTCGGCCCGCGACAGCACGTCCACGATGGCATTGCCGATGCCGACAACCTTGTATCTCTTCATTCCGTCTTTTCCTCGAACCGGCACAGATCGGCGATCAGGCAGGCCTTGCATTTGGGTTTGCGCGCCACGCAGGTATAGCGCCCGTGCAGGATCAGCCAGTGATGCGCGTGGCGCTGGAAATCCACCGGCACGTGATCCTCGATGGCGCGCTCGGTGGCGACCACGTCCTTGCCGGGGCAGATCCCGGTGCGGTTGCCGACGCGAAAGATATGGGTGTCCACCGCCTGCGCGGGATGGCCCCACCACATGTTCAGCACCACGTTGGCGGTCTTGCGCCCGACGCCGGGCAGGCTTTCCAGCGCGGCGCGCGAACAGGGCACCTCGCCGCCATAGTGCTCGACCAGCATGCGGCTCAGCTTGATGACATTCTTCGCCTTGTTGCGGTAGAGCCCGATGGTCTTGATGTACTCGGTCACGCCCTCTTCGCCGAGTTCCAGCATCTTCTGCGGCGTGTCGGCCACGGCAAAGAGCCGTTCTGTCGCCTTGTTCACCCCGGCATCGGTGGCCTGTGCCGACAACGCGACGGCCACGACCAGCGTGTAGGCGTTGACATGGTTCAGCTCGCCCTTCGGTTCGGGCTCGACCGACTGGAAGCGGGTGAAGATCTCGCGCAGGGTGTGATAGTCGAGCTGCTTGGCCATGGCCTGTCATGCAACGCCCGCCCGGTCCCCGCAAGCCCGCGACAGGCCCGGCGCCGGGGAAATCGCGCGCTTGCGCGGCTTGCGCAACATCCGGGTCGCGGCGCAGGGCGGCGCCCGGTAGATTGGCGCGGCAACCGGAGAGACGCCATGCCCAGGGACGACACGCAAAGCTATCACTACCACGTCATGGCCCGCGCCATCGCGGCGGTGGACAGGCTGGGCCCGCAGGCCACGCTGGACGAGATCGCGGCCGAGATGGGCATGAGCGCGGCGCATTTCCAGCGCCTGTTCAGCCAGTGGGCCGGCGTCTCGCCCAAGCGCTACCAGCAATACCTGACGCTGAGCCATGCCAAGGCGCTGCTGGCGCAGCGCTTCACCACGCTGGAGACCGCGCATGCCACGGGCCTGTCGGGCGGCGGGCGGTTGCATGACCTGTTCCTGCGCTGGGAGGCGATGAGCCCCGGCGCCTTCGCGCGGCAGGGCGCGGGGCTGACCATCCGCTGGGGCTGGTTCGACAGCCCCTTCGGCCCGGCGCTGGTCATGGGCACCGACAAGGGCATCTGCGGCATCGCCTTCGCGGCGGACACAACCGAGGAAGAGGCGATGCAGGACCTCGCCGGCCGCTGGCCGGGGGCGCATTTCACCGAGGATCCCGAACCGCTGCGCCCCTGGGTGCAGGCCGCCTTTGGCGCGCGGCAGGACGGGCCGGTGCCGCTGTTCCTGATCGGGGCGCCGTTCCAGATCAAGGTCTGGGAGGCGCTGATGCAAATCCCCTCGGGCCACGTGACCACCTATTCCGAGATCGCGCAGGCCATCGACCACCCCCGCGCGGTGCGCGCCGTGGGTACGGCGGTGGGGCGCAACCCGATCAGCTACCTGATCCCCTGCCACCGCGCGCTGCGCAAGTCGGGGGGGCTGGGCGGCTATCACTGGGGTCTGCCCGTCAAGCGTGCGATCCTGGCCTGGGAGTCGGCCCGGCTGGAGGCCTGAGCGCCACGTCCTGCGACATGTTCCGCGCGGGAACCTCAATGCTTCCACGGCGTTAGTCCCTTGGACGTGGGGCAGGATCGGCGTCTTCCCGCCATGGGCGGGGGCTTGCCGATTTTGCACGTGACGCTGCCCCGGCGCGCGGGCATATGTGGTCCCACAAATCCAATGCCCGCGGAACGGGCGAGACAGACGAGGCGAGAGAGGACATCATGAGCCGAGCACGCAAATCCCTGATCCTGAGCATGGTCGCCGCCCTTGGGCTGGGCGCCTGCACCACCGGCGGCCCCTTCGAGGGCGATCCGAACCAGAAGGCCAAGCAGGGCGCGCTGATCGGCGCAGCCACCGGCGCCGTGGCCGGTCGTCTGGCCGGCGGCAATGACCGGGGCGAGCGCAACCGCGCCACCGTGGCCGGCGCACTGGTCGGTGCCGCGGCGGGTGCCGCCATCGGCAACCAGCTGGACAAGCAGGAAGCCGAGCTGCGCCAGCAGCTGGGGTCGGACACCTCGATCCGCAACACCGGCGACCGCCTGATCGTGACCATGCCGCAGGACATCCTGTTCGCCACCGACAGCGCCGACCTGCGTCCGGGCCTCGTGGGCGACATCCGCGACGTTGCACAGAGCCTGCTGGCCTATCCCAACACCACCGCGCAGGTCGTAGGCCATACCGACAGCGACGGTGACGCGGCCTACAACCTCGACCTGTCGCAGCGCCGTGCGCGCTCGGTCGCCAATGTCATGATCAACGAGGGCGTGCCGTCCTCGCGCCTGCAGATCATCGGCCGTGGCGAGGATGCGCCCATCGCGTCCAACCTGACGCCCGAGGGCAAGGCACAGAACCGCCGGGTCGAGATCGTGATTCTGCCCAACGCCTGACGTTCCGCGCATCCGCGCACAGAACCTGATGCAGCGCCGCGGCTTGCCGCGGCGCTGTTGCGTTGTAGCTGATGGGCAAACCGATCAGGAGACCCCGACATGAGCGATCTGACCCTCTTGGGCATCTGCGGCGCGCTGCGCGCCGCCTCGACCAACCGGCTGCTGATGATGGAGGCCGTGCGGCGCTTCGGCCCGGCCGATTTCATCGATGCCGATATCCGCTTTCCGCTATTTGATCAGGATCTGGAGGACGATCCCGGCATCCCGGGGCCGGTCACGACGCTGGCCCGCCAGATCGCAAAGGCCGATGCCGTCGTGATCGCCACGCCGGAATACAACAAGGGCATTCCCGGCGTGCTCAAGAACGCGCTGGACTGGATCAGCCGGACCGAGGGCAACCCGTGGCGCGACAAGCCCGTCGCGCTGGTCTCGGCCGCGGCCGGGCGGGCCGGGGGCGAGCGGTCGCAGAACATGGCGCGGCTCTGCCTCAACCCGTTCCGCCCCCGCCTGCTGCCCGGGCCCGAGGTCTTCATCGGCCAGACTGGGCAGCAATGGGACGCGGATGGCCGGCTGACCAACGAGCGCAGCGCCAAGCTGCTGGACGAGCTGATGGGCGACCTGCGCAGCATCGCCGAGGCCGCCCGCGCGCGAGGCTAGTGCGCCTCGGCCCAGTTGGCGCCCTGTCCCGCATCCACCACCAGTGGCACGTCGAGATGCACCACCGGGGCAGCGGCGCCTTCCATGACCTCCTTGGCGGTGCCGATCAGGTCATCCACGGCGCCGCTCTCGACCTCGAACAGCAATTCGTCATGCACCTGCAGCAGCATCTTGGCGGGCAGGTCGGCGATGGCACCGGGCATGCGCACCATGGCGCGGCGGATGATGTCGGCGGCGGTGCCCTGGATCGGCGCGTTGATCGCGGCGCGCCGGGCAAAACCCGCCCGCGGGCCCTTGGCCGAGATCTCGGGCGTGTGGATCTGCCGTCCGAACAGCGTCTCGACCCGCTTGTGCTCCTTGGCGAAGGCGATCGTGTCGTCCATGTAGGTCTTGATGCCGGGGAAGCGCTCGAAATACCGGTCGATGAAGCCCTGCGCCTCGGCCCGCGGAATGCGCAGGTTGCGCGCCAGGCCGAAGCCCGAGATGCCGTAGATCACCCCGAAATTGATTGCCTTGGCTTGCCGGCGGATGTCGGATGTCATCTCGTCCAGCGGCACGTTGAACATCTCGGACGCGGTCATGGCGTGGATGTCATGGCCCTGCCGGAATGCGTCCTTGAGCGCGGGCAGGTCGGCCATCTGTGCCAGGATGCGCAGCTCGATCTGTGAATAGTCAAGGCTGACGAGCACCTTGCCCTCTTCGGCGACAAAGGCCTCGCGGATGCGGCGCCCCTCTTCGCTGCGCACCGGGATGTTCTGCAGGTTGGGATCGTTCGAGGCGAGCCGCCCGGTATTGGCCCCCGCGATGCTGTAGGAGGTATGCACCCGCCCGGTCTCGGGGTTGATATGCTCCTGCAGCGCATCGGTGTAAGTCGATTTCAGCTTGGAGACCTGCCGCCAGTCCAGCACCCGCGCCGGCAGGTCATGCTCGGTGGCGAGGTCTTCGAGGATGTCGGCCCCGGTGGCATAGGCGCCGGTCTTGCCCTTCTTGCCACCCTCGAGCCCCATCTTGTCGAACAGGATCTCGCCCAGCTGCTTGGGACTGCCGACGTTGAAGCTCTCGCCGGCCAGTTCGTGGATCTCTTCCTCCAGCTGCGCCATCTTCTGGGCAAAGGCACCGGACATGCGCGACAGCGTATCGCGATCCACCTTGATGCCGGTGCGTTCCATCTGCGCCAGGACCGGAACCAGCGGGCGCTCCAGCCCCTCGTAGACGCGGGTCACCCGGGCCTTGTGCAGCTGCGGCTTGAAGGTCTTCCACAGGCGCAGCGTGATGTCGGCATCCTCGGCGGCGTATTTCACCGCGTCGGCGATGGGCACCCGGTCGAAGGTGATCATCTTCTTGCCCGAGCCCAGCAGCTCCTTGATCGGGATCGGGCTGTGCGACAGGTAGCGCTCGGACAGCGTGTCCATGCCGTGCCCGTGCTGACCGGCATTCATCGCGTAGGACATCAGCATCGTGTCGTCGATCGGCGCGATGGCGATGCCGTAGCGCGCAAACACCTTGGCATCGTATTTCATGTTCTGGCCGATCTTCATCACGGCCGGATCCTCCAGCAGCGGGCGCAGCGCGTCCAGCGCCGTCTCCAGCCCGATCTGCCCCTCGGCCAGGTCGTCGCCGCCGAAGAGGTCGTCGGAGCCCGAAGCCTTGTGGATCAGCGGCACGTAGCAGGCCTTGCCCGGCTCGATGGCCAGCGAGATACCCACGAGGTCGCAGGTCATCTCGTTCAGCCCCGTCGTCTCGGTATCCACCGCGACCCAGCCGCGCTCATGGGCCTGCGTGATCCAGCGCTCCAGCGCGTCCATGTCGCGCACCCATTCATAAGCCTCGGGGTCGATGGCGGGCCAGTCGGGCGCGGCCTCGGAGGGATTGGCGCCGTCGGGCGTGGTGTCAGGGATGACCGGCGCCTCGACCCCCATCTTCTCGGAAATCCGTTTGGTCAGCGTGCGGAACTCCATCTCGGTCAGAAAGCCCAGCAGCGTCTCGGGATCGGGGTCGCGCACTTCCAGATCGTCCAGCGTGAAGGGCAGCTCCATCCCGTGATCCAGCTGCACCAGCTTCTTTGACAGCTCGATCTGGTCGCGTTTCTCGATCAGCGTCTGGCGGCGCTTGGGCTGCTTGATCTCCTCGGCACGGTCCAGCAGCTCTTCGAGCGAGCCGAACTCGTTGATCAGCAGCGCCGCGGTCTTGATGCCGATCCCGGGCGCGCCGGGCACGTTGTCGACCGAATCGCCGGCCAGTGCCTGCACGTCGACCACGCGGTCGGGCGCCACGCCGAACTTCTCCATCACGCCCTCGCGGTCGATGCGCTTGTTCTTCATCGGGTCCAGCATCTCGACGCCGTCGCCCACCAGCTGCATCAGGTCCTTGTCCGAGGACAGCAGCGTCACCCGCCCGCCGGCCTCGCGCGCCTGGCAGGCCAGCGTCGCCATGATATCGTCGGCCTCAAAGCCCTCGATCTCCTTGCAGGCGATGTTGAAGGCCTCGGTGGCGCGGCGGGTCAGCGGGATCTGCGGGCGCAGATCCTCGGGCATCTCGTCCCGATTGGCCTTGTACTGGTCGTAGAGATCGTTGCGGAACGTGTGGCTGCCCTTGTCGAAGACCACCGCCACATGGGTCGGCGCGTCGGGCCCGGTGTTCCCCTCGACATAGCGTTGCAGCATGTTGCAGAAGCCCGAGACGGCGCCGATGGGCAGACCGTCGGACTTGCGCGACAGCGGCGGCAGCGCGTGGAACGCGCGAAAGATATAGGCCGATCCGTCGATCAGATGCAGATGACACCCCTTGCCGAAGGCCATGGCGCACTCCCTTGTTGCTGACCGTTCCGGTTCTGACACGATGTTGCGCCGGCTTCCAGCGCGACGCGCGCCGCTATCGCGGCGTTCCGGGGAATCGGGACGCGTGCTAGGCTGCGTCGCACGTTTCCAGTGAAAGGATGTCCCGATGGCGCAGATGCTCGTGCATGTCCATACCGGCCCCGAAAACCCCACCAAGGCCGCGCTTGGCCTGCTGGTCGCGCTGACCGGCTTGCGCGAGGGGCATGCCGTCACGCTGTTCCTGGCCGGTGACGCGGTGCACCTGCTGTCGCCCGATCACGCCGATGTGACCGGCACGGGCACCGGGCGGGTGGGTGATCACCTGGCCGGCCTGAAGGAGGCCGGAGCCAGTTTCCTGCTGTCGGGCATGTCGGCCAAGGCGCGCGGCTATGATGACACCCTGCTGGCGGGGTATGACGCACGCTTCGCCATGCCGGACGCGTTGGTCGCGCAGGCGGTCTCGGCCGATACGGTGCTGTGTTACTGACAGCTCAGACCTTGCCCTCGAAATCGCGATGCACGTATTTGGCATCGCAATAGGGGCATTCGACCCAGCCGGTCTCGAGCGGGATCTGCAGCCAGACGCGGGGGTGGCCAAGCGCGCCTTCGCCCCCGTCGCAGGCGATCCGGTAACTGTCGACGATCTTGGTCTCGGGCGCGTCGGTGGCCATGGCAGTCGGTTCCCTTTCTGCACGCATCGGTCTATCTGCGTTATGACCAAAGCAAAGGCAGGGGGCAAGCATTTGGCGGATGCGGCAATTTCCATCACCGGGCTGACCAAGACATATTCCGGCGGTAAGCAGGCGCTGCGCGGCATCGACCTGGACGTGCCGGCCGGGTCGGTCTTCGGCCTGCTGGGGCCCAACGGGGCCGGCAAGTCGACCCTGATCAACATCCTGGCCGGGCTGGTGATCAAGAGCGCGGGGCAGGTGTCGATCTGGGGCTGGGACCAGGATCGCAACCCCCGCCAAAGCCGTGCGGCCATCGGCGTGATGCCGCAGGAACTGAACCTCGACCCGTTCTTCACCCCGCGCGGCGCGCTGGAGGTGCAGGCGGGGCTCTACGGCGTGCCCAAGGCGCAGCGCCGCTCGGACGAGATCCTCGAGATGGTGGGGCTGGCCGACAAGGCCGAGGCCTATGCCCGCACGCTGTCGGGCGGCATGCGCCGGCGCCTGCTTCTGGCCAAGGCGCTGGTGCATCACCCGCAGGTGCTGGTGCTGGACGAGCCCACGGCCGGCGTCGATATCGAGCTGCGCCGCATGCTGTGGGACAATGTCCGCATGCTGAACCGCGAGCGCGGCATGACGATCATCCTGACCACGCATTACCTCGAGGAGGCCGAGGAAATGTGCGACGAGATCGCCATCATCAACCACGGCACGCTGGTGGCGCAGGATTCGACCACCAACCTGCTGGGCCAGCTGGATGCCAAGACCATGGTGATCCAGCCGCAGGACCGCCCGGCCACCCTGCCGCAGGCGCCGGGGATCGAGGTCGAGCAGCGTGCGGACGGCACGCTGGCGCTCAGCTACAACGCCTCCGAGATCCCGGCCGCCGCGGTGCTGGACGCGGTGCGCGAGGCGGGCGTGGTGATCCGCGACGTGCGCACCGAACAGGCCGACCTGGAGGATGTCTTCCTGTCGCTGACCCGCGAGAGCGCCTGAGCGTTCGTCTTCTTGATAGGGTGGGGACGCCTCCGGCGGGAGTATTTGCCGGAAAGATGAAAGGGGCGTCCCGACCGGGCCACGCGGGTTGACCCGTGGTCATGGTCTGCGGGGGCCACGGGCGGCCCCGAGGAGACGGCCGGAGGCCGACGACAAGATATCCTGTGCGCGCACCAGCGCGCGCCGCGTGCCAGGAGGCGGGTCAGCCGCGCTCGAGCATGCGGCCCAGGCCGCGGCCGGCCAGCACGTGCACATGGAGATGCGGCACCTCCTGCACGCCGTCCCGGCCGGCATTGGAGATCAGGCGCCACCCGTCCTCGGCCACGCCTTCCCTCCGGCAGACCTCGCCCACCGCGCGCACGTAATCGACGATCTCGGCCTCGGAGGCCTCTTGCGCGAAATGGTCGAAGGTCACGTAGGGGCCCTTGGGGATCACCAGCACGTGCAGCGGCGCCTGCGGGCGGATGTCGCGAAAGGCGAGGCTGTGCTCGGTCTCCAGCACGGTGTCGTTGGGGATCTCCTTGCGCAGGATCTTCGCAAAGATGTTCTGGTCGTCATAGGTATAGGCCATGGCCCCTCGCATTGCGGGAAGGTTGCGTGTCGCGCGCCATGAAGGCCGAAAACCGCGTCCGGTGCAACCGCGACCCTAGTCGGCGAAGAGGTGGTCGAGCTGCACGATCTCCTGCGCCGTGGCCTCGGGCACGGTCAGGAACTCGGCCACGGCGCGGGCATTGACCTCGGGCGGGTCGATCTCGCGCATGCGGCTGTGGAACTCGAAATTGGCGTCGCGGATCCGGTCGCTTTCGTGGATCATGTCGTTGCGCACCGTGGGCAGCAGCCGCTGGATCGTCTCGTAGGGGGTGCGGTCGCCGGCCAGCCCGACGCGCATGGCGTGGCCGATCAGGTAGGCGTCGGAGAACTGGCATTCGACCTCGAGCATCCGCGTGACCGAGCGATCGCGGCCGAAATCCTCGAGCAGGTCGAGATTGGCGGGGTCCATGCAGACGACCAGCCGGTCGCTTTCGTAATAGTCGAACAGCATGCGCATCAGCGCGCGGCGGTGGCGATGGCGCTTGCCCATGGTCGACTGGATGCCGCCCAGGTCGGGCAGCGGGCAGCTTTCCTCGTTGAACAGGTACTCGATGCAGGGGATGTTGGTCATCTGCCGGATGCGCTCCAGCAGGCGCTTGGCCACGTGCCATTTCTTGCACACGACGATCAGCATCTCGCGCTCGCGGCCCAGGCTGCTCTCGGTTTCCCAGAAGCGCGGCGCGAAGCGGCGCCCGATGCGGCCCTTGCCGGTCAGGAACTTGAAGAGCGATCGCCCCTCGTTCGAGATCTGGAACCGCGCGCCCTGCGACGAGTAGAGAACACCCAGCCGTCGGCGCAGCTCGGTCGCTTCGGGGCTGATCTTGCGGGCGAACAGGAAATCCTGGCTCAGCAGCAGGTCGTAATGGTCGTTGTAGAAGACCACCGGCATGCCGTAATCCGAGAACATCAGGAAGGTCAGCGTGCGGTTCTCGATCTCGTTCTCGGGTACGAGATGCCGCACGAGGGTCTGGAAGAAGGTCTCGTCGGGGATCCAGGTCGTGGCGAAGAAGCGCATCACGTCGGGCCGGTCGCGGATGAAGTCGAGAATCCATTCGATCGTGCGCCGCCGCAGGCACCACCATTGCGAGCCGATCATGACCTCGATATCGCGGGGAATCTCGCGGGTCAGGCCCAGCCGCTTCTGCAGCTCGAACATGGCATAGAAGCGCCGCTTCTGAGTACGTTCGTTGAACCAGTGGCGGTAGATCAGCCGTTCTTCCTTCCAGCCGGTCTTGATCCAGTCGGACTTGAAGTAATCGAAGCTCTCGACATAGTCGCAATCGCGCCGGTCGAGGAATTCATGCGCGTATTCCGCGGACTTGATCGCCATGCAGTCGCCCGACAGCATGTAGAAATGCGTGGCGCGGGGGAAGGCCTCGACCGCCGATTGCACGGCGTAGATCGTCGCCTCCACCAGGCTCCACTCGCCCCAGCCGCATTTGATCCGCTTGTGGGCGAAACAGACATTGGGGTTCTCGGCCAGCCCGTCGCGCACGCGCTTGTAGGCTTCGGGCCGGGCGCGGGCGTCGAAATGGATCGAGATGTAGTCGCCCACGGCCGTCAGGCTCTGCGCCTGCTTGATGATGGCGTCAGGATCCTTGTGACACAGCAATATGAAGGCAATTTTTGCCATTCAGCGCACGATCTGCCCTAGTTTTGCCTGATTGTTTACTTTGATAGAGGTGAACGGGCGTTGAATAAACCTGCTTTCTTTGGTTTTTTGAAGCGGGTATGACGCCGAAAACAACACGGGCGCGGGCAGACCGGGGACATCGGGCATGGGTTTTCCAGGTACTTGGATGACCGAGAGCGAGAGCATGGTGTATCGGGTCGTCCCGAAATGCGCCTGTTCGACCATCGGCCAGATCATGTTTTACTCCGATCACGGAGAGTTCTACGACGGCGACATCCACGACGCCACCCACGGGCTGCACAAGTGGGCGCGCGAGGACAGCCAGTCGGCGATCAAGGCCAACGTCAAGACCCGCTCCTCCTACGCGTTCACCTGCGTGCGCAACCCTTATACACGCATCCTGTCCAGCTTCTTCGACAAGATCTGCGGCATTCAACGCAACGGGCGCCGCTATCGCGGCAATCTCGTGCCGCTGCTGATCCAGAAATACGGCATCGAGGTCGGCGGCGAGGACGGCAAGCAGGAATTCGACCAGGTCCGCAGCTTTCGCCGCTTCCTGCTCTTCGTGCGCGACACGATCCGCTGGCGCCGCCCGATGGAGCCGGACATCCACTGGTCTGCCATGTCGGGCCATGTCTCGACCTTCATCGTCAATGGCGGGCGCTACAACAAGATTTTCTGGACCGAGACCTTCAATGACGGCATGCGGCAGGTGCTGGATGCGGTCGACACGCCGCATGCGGTCGACCTGTCGGCCATCCCGCGCTTCAACGAATCCGAGGGGCACGGCCCCAAGCGCGCGCACCCGGTCGAGGACTATTTCGACGACCTGTCGATGCACCTGATCAAGGAAATCTACTGGCGCGATTTCAAGCTGTTCAAGTACGACTTCGACGACCCCTCCAACAAGATGCCGGTGGGCGAGATCGACCTGGACGAGGTGCACGCCAAGCTGGGCGACTGATCGTTCAGGCGGGCTTGCGCGTCATCCGCTCGACCAGCCGGCGCACGGCCGGGGCCACGACCAGCACGATCGGGAAGGCCAGCGCCCAGCTGGACAGCCAAGCGCCACCCCAGAGCGCCGGGAAATCCGGCGCCAGCCCGGCGGCCCGGAAGGTCGCCACGCCCGAGACCAGCAGCGACATGATGCCGGACAGCAGGAAAGCAAAGGCGACGGGGGCGAAGCGGGGCGGGATCATGGCAGGGTCCTTCTCATCTCGGGTCGACCACTCATATCTTGACTGCGGAATGTGAATTCAAGTCGCGATTGCGTGACCGCCCGCCAGGGGGCCGGCTCTGGCGGCGCGGGCTCAGGGCAGTTCGTCCGACGGGATGATCGGGAAGAACCGGCCCGAGGACCACAGCCCGAACCAGCCCTCGTGATGCGCGCCGATATCCACCAGCCGATAGAAGGACTTGCGGTCGATCAGCGCCTCCAGCCGGTCGCGGACCAGCACGTAAGGCGAGGGCTCGCCGGTCTCGGGGTCGCGCTCAACCCGGATCGGGTGATCGGGCCCCGCGACGGCCCGGTCGCCCACATGGGTGTGGAAGGTCAGCACCTGCGCTGCGCCGTCGCCGTCGGCCTCGAAATCGACCGCCACGAAGGGCGCGTCATCGACTGTGATGCCGACCTTTTCGACCGGCGTGACAAGGAAGTAGCGGTCGCCATCCTTGCGCAGGATCGACGAGAACAGCTTGACCAGTCCGAAGCGCCCGATGGGCGTGCCCAGGTAGAACCACGTGCCGTCCCGCGCGATGCGCATGTCCAGATCGCCGCAGAAGGGCGGGTTCCAGTCATGCACGGGCGGCAGACCTTTCGATGACGCATTGCGCGCCGAGGCGGCAAGATCGTCTGCGGTGGGGGTCACGATTTTTTGTCCAACCATAGTTCTTTTGCCATTTCCGATGCGCGAGATACACTCCTACCTAATATGTAGGCATCAACGGAGAGATGACATGGCCGACGCCGAAAATCTGGTCGCCGACATCGAGGCGCTGGAAGCCAAGCTGGCAGAGGCCAAGCAGTCGATCACCGCACGCTTCATCGGTCAGGAACGGGTCGTGGACCTGACGCTTTCGGCGCTGCTTTGCGGCGGGCACGCCCTTCTGATCGGCCTGCCGGGGCTGGGCAAGACCCGCCTGGTCGAGACGCTGTCGACCGTGATGGGGCTGAACGGCAACCGCATCCAGTTCACGCCCGACCTGATGCCGGCTGACATTCTGGGTTCCGAGGTGCTCGAGACAGGCACCGATGGCAGCCGCGCCTTCAAGTTCATCGAGGGGCCGATCTTCTGCCAGCTGCTGATGGCCGACGAGATCAACCGCGCCAGCCCGCGCACGCAATCGGCCCTGCTGCAGGCCATGCAGGAAAAGGTCGTCACTGTCGCCGGCGAGACCCGCGGGCTCGAGGCGCCGTTCCACGTGCTGGCCACGCAGAACCCGATCGAGCAGGAGGGCACCTACCCGCTGCCCGAGGCCCAGCTTGACCGTTTCCTCGTGCAGATCGACGTGGCCTATCCCGATCGCGGCACCGAAAAGGACATCCTGCTGGCCACCACCGGCACCGAGGATGCGCAGGCCCACCAGGTCTTCGACGGGCCCGCGCTGATCGATGCGCAGCATCTGCTGCGGCGCATGCCCGTGGGCGATGCGGTGGTCGAGATGATCCTCGACCTCGTGCGCGCCTTCCGCCCCGACGATCCCTCGGCCCCCGAGGTGGTGCGCGACATGGTGGCCTGGGGCCCCGGCCCGCGCGCCGCGCAGGCGCTGATGATGACCGTCCGCGCCCGGGCCCTGCTGCAGGGCCGTCTTGCGCCCTCGCCCGAGGACGTGCTGGACATGGCGCGGCCCGTTCTGGTGCACCGCATGGCGCTCACCTTCTCGGCCCGCGCCCGCGGCGAGGATCTGGGCAAGCTGATCGACGAGGTCGCGGGCGGCATGGCCGCCACCGAGGCCGCGGCGTGACAGCCGAGGTCGCCCAGCTCCGCTCCCGCGCCCAGGAAGAAGCCAGCCGTTTTCCCGCCCTTCTCGCCCGTGCCGAGCAGTTGGCCGGCACGGTACTGCTGGGTGAACACGGCCGGCGGCGCGCCGGGCTGGGCGACAATTTCTGGCAGTACCGGCCGCTGCGCGCCGGCGACAGCTATCGCCAGATCGACTGGCGCCGCTCGGCCCGCGGGGACGAGCAGTTCGTGCGCGAACGCGAATGGCAGATCGCGCAGAGCGTGCAGCTCTGGGTCGATCCCGGCGCGTCGATGCGCTTTGCCGGCGACAAGGGTCTGCCCACCAAGTCCGACCGCGCGCGGCTGATCGCGCTGGCCACGGCCGTGCTGCTGATCCGCGGTGGCGAGCGGGTGGGGCTGACCGGCTGGAAACTGCCCCCGCGCCGCGGCGACATGCAGATGCTGCGGCTGGCCGAGATGCTGAGCGAGGAGGGCGAGGACGATTACGCCGAGCCCGAGGCGCGGGGCATGCTGCCCCATGCACGCGCCGTCTTCGTCTCGGATTTCCTGGGCGACATCGCCCCGGTCGAGGCGGCGCTGACCAAGGCGGCCGATCGCGGCGTGCGCGGCGTGCTGCTGCAGGTGCTGGACCCCAGCGAAGAGGCCTTTCCCTTCCAGGGGCGCACCATTTTCGAAAGCGTGGGCCACACGCTCGCGCACGAGACGCTCAAGGCGGGCGAGCTGCGGCCGCGCTACCTGCAACGGCTGGCCGAGCGGAAGGCGCGGCTCGACGCGCTGTGCCGGGTGACCGGCTGGCAGCATTTCGTGCATCACACGGACGCAACGGCGCAATCGGCCCTGCTCTGGGTCTATCGCGCCCTTGATGGAGGCCACGGATGACCTTGTTCGGCCTGATCGGCTTCACCACCCCCTGGCTGCTTCTGGGCCTGCTGGCCCTGCCCATCCTCTGGGTCATACTGCGCGCGGTGCCTCCCGCGCCGATCCGGCGGATGTTTCCCGGGGTGGTGCTGCTTTTGGGCCTCAAGGACGAGGAGCAGGTCACCGATCGCACGCCGTGGTGGCTGTTGCTGCTGCGCATGCTGGCCGTGGCGGCGGTGATCATCGGGCTGGCCGGTCCCGTGTTGAATCCCGACGAGGATCGTGAGGCGGCGGGGACCGGGCCGTTGCTGGTGGTGATGGATGCCAGCTGGGCCTCGGCGGGCGACTGGCGCGCGCGCACCGCGGCGCTGGAGGGGCTGCTGGCCCGCGCCGACCGCGAGGCGCGCCCCGTGGCGATCCTGCGCCTGACCGACCCGCAGGAAGTGCAGTTCCTGTCCGCCGACGTGGTGCGCACGCGGCTGACCGGGCTGGCGCCCGAGCCATGGCAGCCCGATGCCGGCAGCATCGAGCGGGCCGTCGCGCTGCTGCCCGAAGGCGATTTCGACAGCTACTGGATGTCGGACGGGCTGGACCGGCCGGAACGTGACGCGCTGCTCTCGGCGCTGGAGGAGCGGGGCGAGGTCACCGTCTTCGAGGCCGGGCGCAGCGTCTATGCCCTGAACCCCGCCATCGTCGAGGATGGCAACCTGTCCGTCACCCTGCGCCGCCTGCACGAGGGCCCCGCCACCGAGGTCACGCTGGCCGCCGAGGGGCGCGACCCGGCCGGCAACCCGGCCACGCTGGTCCGCGTGCCCGTCGCCTTCGAGGCCGGCGCGCGCGACGCGCAGACCGAGATCGCCATCCCGGCCGAGCTGCGCGCCCGCATCGACCGGCTGGAGATCGAGGGGATCCGCAGCGCCGGCGCCGTCTCGCTCTCCGATGACAGTCTGCGCCGCCGCGAGGTGGCGCTGATCGCCGGGCGTGAGGATCGCGAGGGGCTCGAACTGCTCTCGCCGCTGCATTACCTCGAAAAGGCACTGGTGCCCGCCGCCGACCTTCTGGACGGGTCGCTCGAGGATGTGCTGCCTGCCAACCCGGACGTGATCGTGCTGGCCGATGTGGCCACGCTGTCGGCCACCGAGGAAGAGGCCGTGACCGAGTGGCTTGAGGCCGGCGGCATGCTGCTGCGCTTTGCCGGGCCGCGTCTGGCCGCTTCGGATGTCAGCCGCGACCGCGAAGATGCGCTGATGCCCGTGCGCCTGCGCGCCGGCGGGCGCACCGTGGGCGGCGCCATGAGCTGGGGCGAACCCAAGGCGCTGGCACCCTTCCCCGAGGACAGCCCCTTTCACGGGCTGGACATCCCCGACGACGTGACCGTCAACAGCCAGGTCATGGCGCAGCCCGATCCCACGCTGGCCGACCGGGTGATCGCGCAGCTGACCGACGGCACGCCGCTGGTCACGCGCAAGCGCATCGGGCAGGGGCAGGTCGTGCTGTTCCACGTCACCGCAAATGCCGAGTGGTCGAGCCTGCCGCTCTCGGGGCTCTTCGTGCAGATGCTGGAGCGGCTGGCCGTCTCCTCGGCCACCGCGACGCCGGACATGACCGAGATGGAGGGCACAATCTGGCAGCCGGTCTCGGTGCTCGACGCCTTTGGCCGGCCGCAGGATGCGGGCACATTGCCCGGCGTCGACGGGCCGGAGCTGATCGAGGCGGCGCTGGGCCCCGACCTGCGCCCCGGCCTCTACCAGGGCGAGGAACGCAGCCTTGCCCGCAATGTCGTCACCGAACAGACGGAGCTGCAACCCATGGCCTGGCCCGAGCGCATCACCGTCGAGGGGCTCTTCCGCCCGCAGGAACGCCCGCTGGCCGGCTGGCTGCTGGGCCTGTCCATCGCGCTGCTCTTGGCCGATGTCGTGGCCTCGCTGGCGCTGTCGGGCCGGCTGCGCGGCGCCCGGGTCGCCGCGACCGTCCTGCTGGCCCTTGCGCTGGTGCCCGAGGCCGGCCGCGCGCAGGAGGCCCCGCCCACGGGCGGCGATGCGCAGGCGCTGGCGGCCACCTCCGAGGTCGTTCTGGCCCATGTGCTGACCGGCGATGCCGCGCTGGACGACATGGCCGCGGCCGGGCTGCGCGGTCTGTCCGACACGCTGTTCTTCCGTACCTCGGTCGAGCCCGCCGACCCGATGGGCGTCGATCTCGAGACCGACGAGCTGGCCTTCTACCCGCTGCTCTACTGGCCGGTGACGCCCGACCAGCCCACCCCGTCGGGCGAGGCCTATGCCAAGTTGAACACCTACCTGCGCTCGGGCGGGATGATCGTCTTCGACACGCGCGATGCCGACATCGCGGGCTTCGGGGCGGCCACGCCCAACGGGCGCAAGCTGCAACAGCTGGCCGCTCCGCTGGACATCCCGCCGCTGGAGCCGGTGCCGCAGGACCACGTGCTGACGCGCACCTTCTACCTGCTGCAGGATTTCCCCGGCCGCTATGCCGGTCGGCAGGTCTGGGTCGAGGCCGCGCCGCCCGATGCCGAGCTGATCGAGGGCATGCCCTTCCGCGACCTCAACGACAATGTCACCCCGGTGGTGATCGGCGGCAATGACTGGGCCTCGGCCTGGGCCGTGGACCCCCGCGGCAACCCGCTGGTCCAGCTGGGCAGCGGCTTTACCGGCGAGCGGCAGCGCGAGATCGCCTATCGCTTCGGCGTCAACCTCGTGATGCATGTGCTGACCGGCAATTACAAATCCGACCAGGTGCACGTGCCCGCTTTGCTGGACAGGCTGGGACAATGACCGGACAGATCGTCTTTGACCCGCTGCTGCCCTGGGCGGCCATCGTGGTGCTGGCCGTGCTGGCGCTGTCCGGCGTGGCGCTGGCGCTGTGGCGCGGCCTGTCGGGCTGGGCCCTGCGCGGGCTGGCCGCCGTGGTCCTGATCGGCGCGCTGGCGCAGCCCTCCTTCCAGCAGGAAGAGCGCGCAACCCTGAACGACATCGTGCTGATGCTGGTGGATGAGAGCGCCAGCCAGCGGCTGGCCGAGCGCGCCGGCGTGACCAGCGCGGCGGCCGATCAGCTGGAATCCACGCTGGCCGCGCGCCCCAATACCGAGATCCGCCGCATCCCGGTGGGCGACGCCGAGGGCGATGCCGGCACCCAGCTGATGACCGCCCTGTCCAACGCGCTGGCCGAAGAGCCGCGCGGGCGCATCGCGGGGATCCTGCTGCTGTCGGACGGGCGGCTGCACGACCTCGAACGCGCGCCGGACCTGCCCGCGCCCATGCACCTGCTGCTGACGGGCAAGGAAAGCGACTGGGACCGGCGCCTGATCGTGCAGAACGCCCCCGCCTTTGCCATCCTCGACGAAGAGGTCGAGCTGACCCTGCGCATCGAGGATGACGGGGCCGCCCCGGGCGACAGCCGGACTGAGATCCTGATCTCGGTCGACGGGGCCGAACCCGAGCGCTTCACCGTGCCCATCGGCGAGGATCTGAGCCTGCCCGTCACCCTGCCGCATGGCGGGCTGAACGTGATCGAGTTCACCGTGCCCGAGGCCGAGGGCGAGCTGACCGACCGCAACAATACCGCGCTGGTGCAGATCAACGGCGTGCGCGACCGGCTGCGCGTGTTGCTGGTCTCGGGCGAGCCGCATGCCGGCGGACGCACATGGCGCAACCTGCTGAAATCCGACAGCTCGGTCGACCTGGTGCATTTCACCATCCTGCGCCCGCCCGAGAAGCAGGACGGCGTCCCCGTGGGTGAGCTGTCGCTGATCGCCTTCCCCACGCGCGAACTGTTTCTCGAGAAGATCGACGACTTCGACCTGATCATCTTCGACCGCTACAAGCGGCGCGGCATCCTGCCGGCGATCTATCTCGACAACGTGCGCAACTATGTCGAGGGCGGCGGCGCCGTGCTGGTGGCGGCGGGGCCGGATTTCGCCTCTGCCGATTCGATCTACCGCTCGCCGCTGGCCGACATCCTGCCGGCCGAGCCCACGGCCCGCGTCGTGGAAGAGGGCTATCGCCCCGCCGTGACCGAGCTGGGCGAGCGGCACCCGGTGACTGCCGGGCTGCAGGGCGCCGAGACATGGGGCCGCTGGCTGCGCCAGATCGAGGTCGACCCGGTGCAGGGCGACGTGGTCATGGCCGGGGTCGAGGACCGCCCCCTTCTGGTGCTCGACCGCGTGGGCGAGGGGCGCGTGGCGCTCCTGGCCTCGGACCACGCCTGGCTGTGGAACCGCGGCTTCGAGGGCGGCGGCCCTCAGCTCGACCTTCTGCGGCGGCTGGCACACTGGATGATGAAGGAACCCGAGCTCGAGGAAGAGGCGCTCTGGGCCGAGCCCTCGGGCCAGTCCATGCGCATCATCCGCCGCTCGCTCGACCGCGAGATCGGGTCGGTGACGATCACGCGCCCCGATGGCGGTACCGAGGAGATCCAGCTCGAGGAGGTCAGCCCGGGCCGCTTCGAGGCCGTGTTTGACGGCCCCGAGATCGGGCTCTACCGGCTGGAAGAGGGCGATCTGTCCACCGTGGTGGGCCTTGGCCCCGCCGCCCCGCGCGAGTTCGAGCAGACTATCGCCAGCGGCGCTGCGCTGGAGCCGGTGATCGATCGGGTCGGCGGTGGCATCCCGCGGCTGGAAGAGGGCGTGCCCACCATCCGCAATGTGCGGGCCGGTCGTCCCGCGGCGGGTCGCGGCTGGATCGGGCTTACCCCGCGCGACGCCTACGAGACGCTGGACGTGCGCCAGACGCCGATCCTGCCGTCCTGGCTGGTGCTGCTGCTGGCCTCTGGGCTGATCGTGGGGGCCTGGCTGCGCGAAGGCCGCAGCTGAGTCCCGGCTAGTCGGGCAGGACCAGCGGTACGCGCGTTTCGGACCAGCCATCGACGCTGCAGCGCGCGCGGACGTGGAACGGCCCGTCGCCCTCTAACGCCAAGCGCAGCGACCGGGTGAAGGGCTGTTCGTTCACATGCGGATGGTGCAGCACGCGGGTGCCAAGGTCATGGCCCGCGTCATCCTCGATCCGCCAGCCATCGGCATAGTGATCCCAACCGGTATCGGGATGGGACAGGGTGACGGAGACGCGCCAGCCATCCCCGTCCGGTACGGCTTCGACCGCCTCGATCACGGGGGGCTCGGCCAGGGCGGGGCCCGCAAGCGCGAGCAAGGGAATCAGGAACCGCATGGGGTCAGACTAGCAAGACCGCGGGGCACGGGCACTCACGAAGCCGCGCGGTCGCTGTCCTCCAGCAGCACCGCGCGCGAGGCCGAGGTGAACTCGCGCCGCAGGATCACCGCCAGCGTGAACAGGCTGGTCACGATCAGCGGCACGGCCCCGGCCAGCCACGCCGCCGAGGCGATGCCGAAATAGACCGAGCGCAGCCCGCGATTGTACCCCTTGGCCGCGGTGATGTTGATTTCGGCCGCCTTGGCCGCGCGGGGCCGCGCCGCGGGATCGGCCGGGTCGTTGGGCACCGCCGCCATCAGCACCGCGCAATAGCCGAACAGCCGGTGCGACCAGACGAATTTCAGGAAGGCGTTGATCGCGAAGACCTGCATCAGGATCAGCTTGATCTCCCACACGATCACCGGATCCGCTTCCTGCACCAGGTCCTGCGCCGCGTCGCGCAGCAGATCGGCATTGCCCAGCAGGGCAAAACCCCCGCCGATGGCGATCATGCTGGCCGAGGCGAAGAAGGCGGTACCCTGCCGCAGGTTGCCGACGATCTGGCTGTCGAAGATGCGCGGGTCGCGGGTGATGAACTCGGCCATCCAGAGCCGGCGATACCCGGCCATCAGGTTCGAGGTCGAGGGACGGCGCCGGGGCGGGTGCTCGATCAGCAGGCTCGACCCGATCCACGCGACCATCAGCACCGCCAGCGCGGCCACGTCCCACGCCCCGAACGGGTCAAGCAGCCCGGCCCAGGCCATTCAGAACGGCTTGACCACGACGACCCAGAGGATCGCGATGGTGCCGATCACGCTGATCTCGTTGAACACGCGCAGGTAGGTGTCGCTTTCGCCGAACTGACCCTTGCGGGCGCGCAGCACCAGATGCCCGGTCCACAGGTAATGCGCGGCCAGCAGAGCCACCAGCGCCAGCTTGACATGCACCCAAACGGGCCAGCCCCAGAACCAGCCCAACCACAGCCCGGTGCCCAGCGCGATCACCGCCAGACCGGCGGAAAAGCGGTAGAGCCGCACCGTCAGGTCGCCCAGCGGGCCGAACTCTCCGATCCGGTCCCATTCGCGCCGCCAGTAGATCAGCGCGCGCGGCACGGCAAAGATGGAGGTCATCCAGCCCATGACGCAAAGAAGATGAATGATCTTGACCCAGTCCATGGGCGCACCATTCAATCGGGATGGGAGAAGTGCAAGATGCCGCAGGGCCGCAGGTCAATCATGACTCGCTCATGGGGCGTTTTGGTAATATAACTTTACCAATTCGGACGTGTCCCACGTCCAAGGGAGGTGACCCATGCAAATGCCCGCACCCGACAGCACGGTTCTGACCCGCAAGGCGCGGATCGTCGAACGGCTGCTGTCCGTCCTGCCCGCCGATGCGGTGATCCACGACCCGGCCGAGACGCGGGCCTATGAATGCGACGCGCTGACCGCCTATCGCTGCCCGCCTCTGGCGGCCGTGCTGCCCGCCACGACCGAGGAGGTCGCCGCGGTGCTGCGGATCTGCCACGAAGAGGGCGTGCCCGTGGTGCCGCGCGGGGCCGGCACCTCGCTGGCCGGCGGCGCGCTGCCCACCGCGGATTCGGTGATCCTGGGCGTCGCGCGGATGAACGCGGTGCTCGAGACCGATTACGACAACCGGGTGATCCGGGTGCAGACCGGCCGCACCAATCTCAGCGTCACCGGCGCGGTCGAAGAGAATGATTTCTTCTATGCCCCCGACCCGTCCTCGCAGCTGGCCTGCGCCATCGCCGGCAATATCGCCATGAACTCGGGCGGGGCGCATTGCCTGAAATACGGCGTCACGACCAACAACCTGCTGGGCGTGACCATGGTGCAGATGGACGGCACCGTGGTCGAGATCGGCGGCGCGCATCTCGATTCCGGTGGCCTGGACCTTCTGGGCCTGATCTGCGGCTCCGAGGGGCAGCTGGGCGTGGTCACCGAGGCGACGCTGCGCATCCTGCGCAAGCCCGAGGGCGCGCGCCCGGTGCTGATGGGCTTTGACAGCAACGAGGTCGCCGGTGCCTGCGTGTCCGACATCATCAAGGCGGGGCTGCTGCCCGTGGCGATCGAATTCATGGACCGCCCCTGCATCCGCGCCACCGAGGATTTTGCCAAGGCCGGCTATCCCGATTGCGAGGCGCTGCTGATCGTCGAGGTCGAGGGATCCGAGGCCGAGATCGACGAGCAACTGGGCCTGATCCTGCAGATCGCCCGGCGCCATGACCCGGTCGAGCTGCGCGAGGCGAAGGATGCCGATGAGGCCGCGCGCATCTGGCTGGGCCGCAAATCGGCCTTCGGCGCCATGGGCAACATCAACGACTACATGTGCCTCGACGGCACGATTCCGGTCTCGGAACTGCCCTACGTGCTGCGCCGCATCGGTGAGCTGTCGGGCGAATACGGGCTGGAGGTCGCCAATGTCTTTCATGCCGGTGACGGCAACATGCACCCGCTGATCCTGTTCGATGCCAACGCGCCCGGGCAGCTGGAGAAATGCGAGGCGCTGGGCGCCGAGATCCTCAAGCTCTGCGTCGAGGTGGGCGGTTGCCTGACCGGCGAACATGGCGTCGGCATCGAGAAGCGCGACCTGATGGTCGACCAATACGCGCCCGACGACCTGGAGGCGCAGATGGCGGTCAAGGACGTGTTCGACGACAAATGGCTTCTGAACCCGGCCAAGGTGTTTCCGCTGGCCGCCTCGGAAGCCCGCCGCATGTCGGCGCTGGCGGCGGAGTAGAGCGGTTTGGCGATCGAGACGATGAACAAGCCGGGCCTTGCGCCCGAAACCGAGGCGCAACTGGCTGAGGCGGTCCGCGACGCGAAGGGCCCGCTCTGCCTGCAGGGCGGTGGTACGCGCGGCGTGACCTGCGACGGCGACGTGCTGGACACGCGCGGCCTGTCGGGCATCACGCTCTACGAACCCGGCGCGCTGACGCTGGCCGCGCAGGCCGGCACGCCGCTGGACGAGATCGAGGCCGCGCTGCGCGCCGAGGGCCAGCGCCTGCCCTTCGAGCCGATGGATCCTCGCGGGCTGCTGGGGACCTCCGGCGCGCCGACGATCGGCGGCGTGGTCGCCGGCAATGTCAGCGGGCCGCGCCGTCTGCAGGCCGGCGCCTGCCGCGACTACATGCTTGGCGTGCGCTTCGTCGACGGCATGGGCACCGTGATCAAAAATGGCGGTCGGGTGATGAAGAACGTCACCGGTTATGACCTCGTCAAGCTGATGACCGGCAGTTGGGGCAGCCTCGGCGCGCTGAGCGAGGTCAGCCTCAAGGTGTTGCCCCGCCCCGAGGCCGCCGCCTGCCTTTTGGTCGACGGGCTGGACGTGGCACAGGCGGTGCAGCTGATGGCCGAGGCCATGGGCTCACCCTACGAGATCACCGGCGCGGCGCATGACCCCGAGAGCGCGGCGGGCCAGCCGGTCACCATGCTGCGGATCGAGGGGTTTGCCCAGTCGGTCGCCTATCGCGCCTCCGCGCTGCAGGCCATGTTCGGCCTGCACGAGGTGCGCGTCGAAAGCGACCCCGAGGCGGTGGCCGACACATGGCGCCGGGTGCGCGACGTGGACAAGCTGCACGGCCGGGACGGCGATGTCTGGCGCATCTCGTGCAAGCCCTCGGACGCGCCGGAACTGGCCCTGCGGCTGCAGGCCGAGGCGCAGCTCTTCGACTGGGCGGGCGGGCTGATCTGGGCGCTGCTGCCCGCCGGCACCGATGCGCGCGAACGGCTGGGCGCCTATGACGGGTACGCCACGCAGGTGCGCGGCACGGGCGATCTGCCCATGTTCCAGCCGCAGCCCGCGGCGATCGCTGCGCTGTCGCGCGGGCTCAAACAGCGCTTCGACCCGCGGGGCATCCTGAACCCCGGGATCCTCGTCTGATGGCGCCACCGGTCCTGATCGCCTTCGGCATGACCTTTGTCGGCGGGCCGCTGCTTTGCGCCCTGCTGCTGCGTCTGCCGCATGGCGTCCGGACCCTGGGCGCGCTGGCCGTCGCGATGGCGCTGACCATGGCGGCAGCGCTCGCGCTGCAGGGCCGCTCGGCCGCGGGCTCGCTGGCGATGCTCTGGCTGGCCTGGGTGCTGGCCATCGCCATGGTCGCGATGGCGCTGCGCCGTCGTGCCAGCGGGCCGCGCCTGCATCGCTGGGTCACGATCGTGGCGCTGATGGCAACGACACTGCCGTGGTTCGGACTGGCCACGGCCCGAATGATGGTCTGACATGCAAACCAATTTCACCGATGATCAACTGAAGGATCCGGGCACCGCCCGGGCCAACCAGATCCTGCGCACCTGCGTGCATTGCGGTTTCTGCACCGCGACCTGCCCGACCTACCAGGTGCTGGGCGACGAGCTGGACAGCCCGCGCGGCCGCATCTATCTGATCAAGGACATGCTCGAGAACGAGCGCGTGCCCGACGAGAAGACGGTCAAGCATATCGACCGCTGCCTGTCCTGCCTCGCCTGCATGACGACCTGCCCCTCGGGCGTGCATTACATGCATCTCGTGGACCACGCGCGGGACTATATCGAGAAACATTATGACCGCCCGTGGTCCGACCGCGCCCTGCGCTGGGTGCTGGCCCGCATCCTGCCCTATCCCACGCGGTTCCGCGTGGCCCTGCTGGGCGCCAAGATCGGCCGGCCGTTCGCGAGGCTGATGCCCGATGCCCGGCTGCGCGCCATGCTCGAGATGGCGCCGAAGCAGATCCCGCCGGTCAGCCGCAACGACGACCCGCAGAGCTTTCCCGCCAAGGGCCCGCGGCGCAAGCGCGTGGCGCTGATGACCGGCTGCGCCCAGCGGGCGCTGAACACCGATATCAACGATGCCACGATCCGCCTGCTGACGCGGCTGGGCTGCGAGGTGGTGGTCGCGAAGGGCGCGGGCTGCTGCGGCGCGCTGACCCATCACATGGGCAAGACCGACGAAAGCCACGCCACCGCCGAGAAGAACATCCGCGCCTGGACCGCCGAGATCGAGGGCGACGGGCTGGATGCCGTGGTCATCAACACCTCGGGCTGCGGCACCACGGTGAAGGATTACGGCCACATGTTCCGCAACACCAGGCTGGCCGACCAGGCCGAGCGGGTGGCCGGCATCGCCATGGATGTGAGCGAGCTGCTCAAGACGCTGGAGATCCCCGAGGGCGCGCCGCAGGGCCTCAAGGTCGCCTATCACGCGGCCTGCTCGCTGCAGCACGGCCAGAAGATCAAGTCCGCCCCCAAGGACCTGCTGAAACGCGCCGGTTTCGAGGTCGTGGAGCCCGCCGACAGCCACCTGTGCTGCGGCTCGGCCGGGACCTACAACCTGATGCAGCCCGAGATCTCGAAGCAGCTGAAGGAGCGCAAGGTCCGCACGCTCGAGGTCAAGGCGCCGGACGTGATCGCCGCGGGCAATATCGGCTGCATGATGCAGATCGGCTCGGGCACGGAGATTCCCGTGGTGCACAGCGTCGAGCTGCTGGACTGGGCGACCGGGGGGCCGCGGCCACGCGCGCTGGGCCAGCCAAGCTGATCGAGGCGCCTCTGCCCTAATTTTGCCTAAGAGTTTGGATAAATCCGATCCAAACCGGGGGCATCGAGGGACAAGACGTGCGCGCAATACTGGCGGTAGGCCTTTGGGTCTGGGCGGCGGCTGCCGGCGCCCAGGGCCTGTTCACCATGGAAAGCAACCAGGATGGCCGCGCCTGGGAGGCGGTCGGCCGGCTGGAAATCGCGGGCGAGGCCTTCTGCACCGGCGCGCTGATCGCGCCCGAACTGGTGCTGACCGCGGCGCATTGCCTGTATGATCCCGGCACCGGGGCGCGCGTGCCGGTCGATGACATCCAGTTCCTGGCCGGCTGGCGCAACGGTCGCGCGGCGGCCTACCGGCGCATTCGCAAGGCGGTGCCGCATCCCGACTACGTCTTTGCCGAAGCGGCCGATGTCGCGCGGGTGGGCACCGACCTCGCGCTGATCGAGCTGCAGCACCCGATCCGCAACACCACCATCCTGCCCTTCGCGACCGAGGCCGCGCCCGAGGCCGGCGCTTCGGTCGGGGTGGTCTCCTACGCGCATGATCGCTCCGAGGCGCCCGCGCTGCAGGATCTCTGCCGTGTCATGGCGCGCCAGTCGGGCATGCTGGTACTGTCCTGCGCGGTGGATTTCGGCGCATCCGGCTCGCCCGTGTTCCGCTTCGACCTCGAAGGCACCCCGCGCATCGTCTCGGTCGTCTCGGCCAAGGCCGAGGCGAACGGCGCGCCGGTCTCGCTGGCCACGGATCTGGACGGCCCGCTGCAGATCGTGAAGCTGGCACTGGCGCGGCAGGGCGATCCCGGCGCGGGGCTGGAGCGCATGCCGGCGGGCAGCCGCCGGGAAACGGGGGCCAAATTCATAAAGCCCTGACATATCTCGCGGCGCTGCTGCTGGCCGGCCTGCCGGCCCCGTCCCGGGCACAGGCGGTGTTCGACCGGATGGACCAGCGCGGCGAACTTCTGGGCTGGGAGGCGGTGGGCCGGGTCGAGACCGGCGACGGGTTCTGCACCGGTACGCTGATCGCGCGCGACGTGGTGCTGACCGCGGCGCATTGCCTGTTCGACGACACGGGCCGGCCGATCCCCGCGGCACGGATCGGCTTTCGCGCGGGCTATCACCGCGGCCAGTCCATCGCCGACCGCAAGGTGGTGCGCTGGCTTGCCGCCTCTGGCTTCCGCGACAGCGCCGGGGGCCAGCTGAACGGCACGATGATCGCCAATGACGTGGCGCTCCTGCGGCTGGACCGCGCGGTGGTCAGTGCCGAGGCCGATCCCTTCCGCGTGCACCAGTCCAGCCGCGCCGGCACGCGGGTCAGCGTGGTCTCTTACGGGCAGGGGCGCGAAGAGGTGCTGTCGCGCGAACGCAGCTGCGACCTGACGGCCGAGTACAGCGACGGGGTGCTGGCCTTCGACTGCGATGTCACCTTCGGCTCGTCCGGCGCGCCGGTCTTTGTCTCGGTCGACGGGCGGATGCGCATCCTGTCGGTGATCTCGGCGCTGGGGCGCATGCAGGATGGCGGCAAGGCGGCCTTCGGGATGCGGCTGCACACGCATGTGGCCGTGCTGATGGGCCGGCTGCGCCGCGACGCCGCGCGCCCCAAGATCAGCATCGGCGCGCGTCGGCTGGATGCCGGGCAGCGCAACGAGACCGGCGCCCGTTTCGTCCGGCCGTAAGGCGCGAATTCCCCTCTTGAAACGCGCCGGACATTGCCCAAATAGGCGGTGTCGGGACGCCACAGACCGGGTCCCGGCACCGCAAAGACGCCTGTCCCGCAGGGAAGGCGCCGCAAGCAAACAGGTATCGCTCAAAGGAGGATTCCATGCGACATTTCGATCTTGCCCCGCTCTACCGCGCCACTGTCGGCTTCGACCAGGTGGCCGAGATGATGGACCGCGTTCTGGCCAGCGAGAACGCCCAGCCGGGCTATCCGCCCTACAATATCGAGAAGACGGCCGATGATGCCTATCGCATCTCGATCGCCGTGGCCGGGTTCTCGGATGACGACCTCTCCGTCGAGGTCAAGGAACAGGCCCTTGTCGTGTCGGCCCGCAAGTCGGACGAGCGCGACGCCAAGACCTACCTGCATCGCGGCATCGCCACTCGCGCCTTCGAGCGCCGCTTCCACCTTGCCGATCACGTGCGTGTCGAAGGCGCCGTGCATGAAAACGGCATGCTGCATATCGACCTCAAGCGCGAGATCCCCGAGGCGCTGAAGCCGCGTCGGATCGCCATCGCCAAGCCGAACACCTCGGCGGTCGAGAAGGACGTGGTGGACGCCGAAACCGTGAACTGATCACGCGTTTCCGGTTCAGAGTGCGGGCCCCGGGATGTTCCCGGGGCCTTTTTCATGCGTCACTTACGCGGCGCGGGCGGGGCTGGCCGCATCCGCCATGTCGATCACCACGGTGCCCAGGGCGTGGCGGCTTTCGACCTTGGCATGGGCCTCTGCGATCCGGGCCAGCGGAAAGCGGCTGTCGATCACCGGGCGCAGGGTGCCGGCCTGCACCATGGCGGTGATCTCGGCCAGGTCCTCGGCCGTGTCGCCACTGACGGCCAGCGCCACGCGCGGCCCGCCGGTCAGCTTCGCGCGCAGCGCGTGCCAGATCTCGCGCTGGGTGAAGTTGAGCGGCACGTAGACCCCGCCCGGCCTGATCGCGCGGCGCATCTGCCGCCACGAGGTCGCGCCGACCGTGTCGAGCACCACGTCATAGGCCGCGCGCGCCGCGTCGGGATCCTCCTGCCGGTAGTCGATGACCCGGTGGGCCCCCAGCCCGCGCAGCGCCGCGTCGCGCCCCGGCCCGGCCACCGCCGTGACATGCGCACCCATGGCCCGGGCGATCTGGGTGGCATAGGCCCCCACGCCGCCCGAGGCGCCCACGATCAGCACGTGCTGCCCGGTCGCCAGCTGCGCCACGTCGCGCAGGAAGACCAGCGCCGAGAGCGCGCCGAAAGGCAGCGCGGCGGCCCCGGCATCGTCCAGCGCCTCGGGCGTCGGAACCAGCGCGGCTTCTTCCGAGACGGCGAGATACTCGGCATGGGCGCCATGGCCGACAAAGCCGAAGACCCGCTGCCCGACCGAGAACCGCGTCACCGCTGCGCCGACCGCCACCACCGTACCCGCCATCGAGTTGCCCAGCACCTGCTGTTTCGGGGCGAAGAGCCCGGTCATCAGCCGTCCGGGCAGCCAGAGCATCCCGGGAAAGGCCGAGGCGCGCAGCCGCCAGTCGGCCGTGGTCAGCGCGGCGGCGCCGACCCGGATCAGCACCTCTTTCGCGCCGGGCGCGGGGACGGGGCGCTGCGTCACTCTCACCTGGTCGGCCGCGCCATAGGCCGTGTAGATTGCTGCTTGCATGTCCTGTCCTTTCCCGTCGCGTTTCGAATACCAGGAAAATACGCCATGCATGGGCGTCGGGATATTGACTCTATGCTGATAGATCCCATGCATGAACGCATGGATTGGCGCTCTGTCACTTTCGACTGGAACCGCGCGCGGGCCTTTCTGGTCACCGCGGAAGAGGGCTCGCTCTCGGCAGCGGCGCGCGCGCTCAACATGACCCAGCCGACACTGGGCCGGCAGGTCGCGGCGCTTGAGGAAGAGCTGGGCGTGACCCTGTTCGAACGGGTCGGCCGCGGGCTGGTGCTGACCCGGACCGGCGCGCTGCTGGTCGATCACGTGCGGCTGATGGGCGAGGCGGCGGCCTCGGTCTCGCTGGCGGCCAGCGGACAGGCCGAGACGGTCGAGGGGCACGTGGCGGTGACCGCCTCCGAGATCTACTCGCAATGGCTGATGCCCCCGATCCTGCGGCGGCTGCGCGACGAGGCGCCGGGCATCTCGGTCGAGGTCGTCGCCTCGAACCAGATCCGCGACCTCAAGCGGCGCGAGGCCGATATCGCGATCCGCAACGCCCGGCCCGACCAACCCGACCTGATCGGCAAGCGGGTGGCCGAGGACCGCGCCTCTTTCTACGCGACGCCCGACTACCTGGCGCGGCTGGGCCCGGTCGCGACCGAGGCCGAACTGGCGCGCGCCGATTTCGTGGGCTTCGACGACAACAAGACCTTCATCGATGCGTTGGTGCGGCACGGCATCGCCGTGACCGAGGCGAATTTCCCCGCGATGGGCAGCAGCCACCCGGTGCATTGGGAACTGGCCTGCGCCGGGCTGGGCATCGGCGTGGGGCCCTGCGGGCTGGGCGATGCCGATCCGCGGATGCGCCGCGTGCTGCCCGAGCCGGCCTTCACCTACCCGGTCTGGCTGGTCGCTCATCGCGAACTGCGCACCAGCCCGCGGGTGCGGCTGGTCTGGGACCTGCTGGCCGAGATGCTGCCCGGCCTGCTGGAGGACGCCCCCCGCTGAGCCCCGCAAACGGAAAACGCCCCGCGGAAGCCGCGGGGCGCCAGTTTGGTCACGCGACCGAAATCAGAACTGGACAGTCCAGAAGAAGGTCTCGCCCGAGCTGTCATCGACACCGTCATTGTCGGTCGACACCCAGGTGGTGCCGTCCTCGAAGATGGCCAGCCCCTCGACCTTGTCGACCACGTAGCCGCCCTGTGCCTTCAGGTCGGGGATCAGGTCATAGACCACTTCCTTCTCGACCACCGGCAGCTCGGAGCCGATGGGCGCCGGCGTGAGCTGGTCGACCGAGACGCGGGTGATCTGCTTGACCTGCGCGTCCGAGAACTTGTTGTCGCGCTCGATCAGGTAGACGTGATCGTCATGCGCGGTGATCTCGGACAGCCCGACCCAGCCGCTCTCGGCCGCTTCCTTGGGATAGTGCACGGCGCCCCATTCGCCGCTTTCGAGGTTATAGGCGAGCAGCTTGGTGTGGTTCTCGGGGTCGTCGTCGAACTCACGCTGGATCGCCACCCAGAGCGTGTCGCCCACCTTGGCCACGCCCTCGGCGGCCCAGCGGCGTTCCACGGCCATGATGCCCTTGGGGAAGGGGATGGTCTCTTCGATCTCGCCCTCCGCCGAGACGTGGTGGATCGCGTGCAGGATGCCGCGGTCCAGCCGGCCCTCGGAGGCGACGTAGAACCCGCCGTCACCGTCCAGCGCGATACCTTCCATGTCCATCAGCTGGGCCGGCGCGCCTTCGCGGGTGATGCGCAGCGCATCGGTGATCCGCGCCGGGCTCTGCGTGGTGTCGATGGTGAAGATGGTCGGCTGCATGCCGTAGAAGCTGTCATTGACCGCGTAGACGATGCCGTTCTCGCCGGCGACCATGCCCGAGATCGCGCCCCAGCCGATCAGCTCATCCGCGCCGGCCGAGGTCAGCTGCGGGTAGCTGGCCGCGCCCTCGGCATATTCGAACAGCATGACATGGGCGTTCGGACCCGCATCGCCGACCTCGTTGGCCGAGACCAGCAGGTTGCGCTCGGGCAGGGCGACATAGCCCTCCGGCCCGATGCCCGAGGGCAGCAGTTGCTTGAGCACCGGGGCGGTCGGGTCGGTCACGTCATAGACCCCCACGACCGAGCCGCGCTCGGAGCCCACGAAGACCATCGGTGTGTCGCCGAAGGTGGCGGTCTCGATCGACTCGGGCTCGACACCCTTGTTGCCCGAGCGTTCCTCGGGGTAGTGGCCGATCTCGATCAGCGCCCGCTCAAAGCTGGTGCCGGATTCGTAGACGACCGTTCCGTCCTTGTGGAAGATCGTCCACCCGCGCGAGCCGCCATCCATGTCGCCCTCGTTCGCGGTGGCGAAGTGGTTGTCATCCAGCCACTTGACCGCATCGGGTTCGCGCACCACGCCGGACTGGCTGTCGGTGAAGGTCAGCGCGCCTTCCTCGGTGGTGTCGATCCCCTCGAGGTCGACCGCACCGGCCGAGAAATGGCTCATCACGCTGCCATCGGCGCCGACCACGACCATGTGGTTGTTTTCCTGCAGCGAGACGACGACCTCGCCCAGCGCATTGATGTCGACGAATTCGGGCTCGGGATCCTCGGGTGCCACATCGGCCAGACCGGTCAGCTCGATCTTCTGCAGCGTGTCGCAATCGGGCAGGCCCTCGGCGGTCAGGCCGACCTTGACGAGAAAGCCCGCGGGCATCTGGCCGACGCGGCCATCGCCCAGGTCTTCGTCGCGCTCGTTCTCGATGGCCACGGCGGCAAAGCTGCCATCCTTGGCGATCGCGACACTGTCGGGCTGGCCGCCCAGGTCGCATTGCTCGGCCTCGGAGCCGTCATCGATGTTGATCGCCGCCAGGTAGCCCGAGGGGTCGGTGTAGGAGGCGGAGGTGTTGACGCCCACGATGGCCATGCCGCCGGCAATGCCCACCGCGGTCGGCTCGCCGCCCAGGGCGATGTTGCCCAAGGGCTGCGGGTTGGCGGGGTCGGTGATGTCGATGCGGCCCAGCACACCCAGCGGGCTGTCGGTATAGACCAGCGTCATGCCATCCGCGGTCGCGGCGATGATCTCGGCCGAGGTCTCGCGCGAGGTGTCTTCGCCCTCGGCCATGTTGGACACGGTCGCGAACGAGGCGATGCGGTTGAAATTCATCTCGCCATGCGCGCCGGCATGGGCGGTCGCGGCGCTCAGCGCCAGCGCGCTGGTCAGGCAAATCGTGCGGAAATGCATGTGGGTCCCCTGTCAATTGGTTCGGGGACCTCACTGGGGCCGCTCGGTAACGGCAGGATGACAGTTCCGTGACGCTGAGGTTAAACCGCGCGATGCGGGTGACCTTGCGGCAGGTCCGCGCCCCCTGTCCCGGCGGGCAGGGGGCGCAGAGGGGCGGTTTACCGGTCCAGACTTTCGGCCAGGCGCATCAGCGTGATCGCCTCTTGCCGGTAGCCATAGGGATCGGTGCCGCGCGCGCCCTGCGCCAGCGCAATGGCATCGCCCATGCTCCACGACCCGATCAGGTCCGAGCCGCGCAGGATCTGGCCGAACCCGGCGATGGCCAGCGCGAAATCGGCCTCGGCCAGCGGTTCGGCATCGGCCGCGATGGGTGTCTCGATCAGCCGGCTCTCCGCCTCACCCGGCGCCTTGTAGCGCAGCCGCAAGAAGCCCAGCTCGTCCGTCTCGCCGGCCGGGGCCGCAGCGCTGTAGCGCAGCGGGTCGGTCAGCCGCGCGTCCGAGCCCACGGGCGTGATCTCGTAGAGCGCGGTGACCTGGTGGCCGGCGCCGATCTCGCCGGCATCCACGCGGTCATTGTTGAAATCCTCGCGGTTCAGCGCCCGGGTCTCGTAGCCGATCAGCCGGTACTCGGCGACCGCGGCGGGGTTGAACTCCACCTGGATCTTCACGTCGTCGGCAATGGGCACCAGCGCGCCGGTCAGCTGGTCCACCAGCACCTTCTGCGCCTCGGCCAGCGTGTCGATATAGGCCGCCATGCCGTTGCCCGCCTGCGCCAGCGCCTGCATCCCTGCGTCGTTCAGGTTGCCCCGGCCAAAGCCCAGCACGGACAGGTAGGTGCCGTCCTCGCGCTTGTCGGCGATGAAGGCCTCGAGGTCGTCGGGATCGCTGATGCCGACGTTGAAATCGCCATCCGTGGCCAGGATCACGCGGCTGACCTCGCCCGCCTCAGACATCTCCTGGGCCGTGGCATAGGCCTGTTGCAGCCCGGCCTGCCCGGCGGTGCTGCCGCCGGCCTCCAGCCGGTCGAGCGCGGCAAGAATGGTGTCGCGGTCGGTGGCGGGCGTGGGGTCCAGCACGCGGCCCGCGCTGCCGGCATAGGTGACGATCGAGACGCTGTCCGCCTCGGTCAGCTGGCCGAGCATCAGCCGGAAGCTCTGCTTGAGCAGCGGCAGCTTGTTGGGCTGGTTCATGCTGCCCGACGTGTCGATCAGGAAGACGAGGTTCATCGGCGGACGCTCGGCCGGCAGCGCGCCCTGCAGGCCGATATGCACGATCTGCGTGCCCTCCCGCCACGGCGTGTCGGTGACCCCGACACTGGTCGCAAAGGGCACCTCGCCCTCCGGCGCCGGGTAGTCATAGGTGAAATAGTTCACCATCTCCTCGATCCGCACCGCGCCGTCCGGGGGCAGCTGCCCGTTGCTCAGGTAATTGCGCAGCATCGACCACGAGGCCGTGTCCACGTCGATCGAGAATGTCGAGACCGGCTCCTCGACCGTGACCTTCAGCCCGTTGGCCTCCACCTCGGGGAAGCGGTCACTCGTGGCCTCGGACAGCGGTCGGGTGTCGGCGGGCAGGCCCAGCAACTGCCCCGGGCTGCCGCCTTCCGGCGACAGGCTCATGAGTCCGCCGGACTGGGTGTTGGCGGCCCGGTTCATCGGACGGGCGACCGGAGGGTTCGCCGCGTTATGCGCGCGCCCCGCCGAGGGCGCCGGATCGGCGGCAGGCGCGACCGGGTCGGGGGCGCGTTTCACCATGCTTTCGGCCGGCGGCGCGAGTTGCGGCTGAGGGGCGCTGGTCGTGGTGCTCGGCACGGGCGCATCCGCGCCGGGCGAGAACATGTCCAGCACGCCGTTCGACGGCGCATCGGGCGTGTCGCGCAGCACGGGCAGCACGGCGACCAGCGCAACGGCGGCCAGGGCGGTGGTGGCGGTCAGGATCCCGCGGGTCGAGAACTGGGCGATCATCTGTCGTACTCCTCTGAAAGGCCCCGTCTTCGGGGCTTCGGAGGTCTGACGCGCGGTCTCTTCGGTTTCTTGGAGCCGGTCGAAGTTTTTCATCGCCAGCGCAAGCGCCTCGGCCCGGCGCGCGGGGTCGGGCGCGGGCGTCGCGTCGTCCCAGGCGCGCTTCAGATCGTCGAACTCGTCGCTCATGCCTTCGTCTCCTCGGCCTCGGCCGCCCGGATGGCCCGCAGCCTCTTCTTCGCCTCCGAGATGCGCCAGCTGACCGTGCCCTCGGAGATCCCGAGGATGGATGCGGCCTCGCCATGGCTGACCCCGTCAAGCACCAGCGCCAGCGTCTCGCGCAGGTCGCGGTTCAGCGCCGTCATCGCCGCGTGCAGCCAGTCGACCCGCTCGGCCGTCTCGGCCGCCTCGGCGCGGCGCGCCAGTTCCCAGTCGCCCCAGCCATCGGCGGCGCGGGCGAAACTGGCCTGCCGCCGGAACCGGTCTCGCGCGGCGTTGACGGTGATGCGGTAGAGCCAGGTGGTCACCCGTGCCTCGCCGCGCCAGCCCTTCAGCTTGACCGGCAGGGCGGCGCAGATGTCCTGTGCCAGATCCTCGGCATCGGCCTTGCTGCCGGTCACGCGGTAGGCATAGGCATAGACCCGGTCATAGACCCGCCCGACCAGGGCCGCAAAGGCCTGCCGGTCGCCATCAGCCGCCGCCCGGGCCAGGGTTTCGTCGCTCACATCCATGCGCATCTTGTGACTTGGACGCAGGCCGGGCGGCAATCCTTGGAAACCCTACCCGGAAACCTTGACCTTGCGGAAGGTTTCGGGCTCAGAGGTCCAGCCAGCGGCGCAGCATGGCGCTGTCGGGATCGGCCAGCGCGTCGATCACGTCGAAATGGTGCCGCCCGGGGTCGATCACGTGGCCTGCCTGCCAAGCGTTGGCCAGCGCCGCGGCCTGTTCGAGGAAGACGGGCCGTTCCTCGGCCCCGACCCAGACCGAGACGGGCACCGCCGGGCGCGGCGCGAGCACCGGGCTTTCGGCCTGCGCCTCGGCCCCGTCGATCTTGAGATCGCGGTTCATCGCGGTCTCGCGCAGCGGGCGCAGGTCGGCCACGGGCGAGATCGCCATGACATGGGCCAGCCGCTGCGCCACGCTGTCGCCCAGCACGCCCGGCGCCGTCATGCGCGCCACGAGATGCCCGCCTGCGGAATGCCCGGCCAGCCGGATCGGGCCCGGCACCTCCTGCGCGGCGACGCTGATCGCCTGCGCCACCTGCCGGGTGATGTCGCCGATGCGCACCCGCGGGCAAAGATCGTAGGAGGGCAGCGCCACGGCCCAGCCGCGCGCCCGCGCGCCCTCGGCCAGATGCGACCAGTCCGAGCGGTCGAATTTCAGCCAGTAGCCGCCATGCACGAAGACGGCCAGCCCCGCCGGCGGGCCATCGGGCAGGAACAGATCCATGGCCTGCCGCGTTCCATGACCGTACATCACCCCCAGACGCGCCTTGCCGGAGACCGACATCCGCATGCGATACGCCTCGGCCGCGCTGGCCCAGCGCGGCGGAAACGCGGCCGCGTCGGGAATGTAGGGGGCATTGGCGTAGGCGTCGTCGAGATCCATGTGTCGGCTCCGGCAGGTCTGTACTTTCACGGCATCAGGTGGTTTCCATGATGCCAACTTCTAAGCATAGCGAGGACACCATGCTAGACCAGTCGACGAACCTCAAATCGCTCCTCAAGGACCCCTCCCTGCTGGAAACGCGGGCTTACGTGAACGGGCAGTGGCAGACCGGTCAGGGCACGTTCGACGTGACCAACCCCGCCCGCGGCGACGTGATCGCCGAGGTGGCGGACCTGAGCCGCGACGAGGCCGCCGCCGCGATCGACGCCGCTTATGTCGCGCAGAAGGAGTGGGCCAAGTGGACCGGCAAGGAGCGCGCCGGCGTCATGCGCAAATGGTTCGACCTGATGATCGAGAACCAGGATGACTTGGCCACGATCATGACCGCCGAACAGGGCAAGCCGCTGGCCGAGGCCAAGGGCGAGATCGGCTACGGTGCGAGCTTCATCGAGTTCTTCGGCGAAGAGGCCAAGCGCATCTACGGCGAGACCATCCCCGGGCACCAGCGCGACAAGCGCATCACGGTGATGAAGCAGCCGATCGGCGTGGCCGCCTCGATCACGCCGTGGAACTTCCCCACCGCCATGATCACCCGCAAGGCCGCGCCGGCGCTGGCCGCGGGCTGCAGTTTTGTCGGCCGCCCCGCCAAGGAGACGCCGCTCTCTGCCACAGTGCTGGCCGTGCTGGCCGAGCGCGCGGGCATCCCGGCGGGCGTGTTCAACATCGTCACCTCCTCCTCGGCCTCGCAGATCGGCAAGGAATTCTGCGAGAACCCCAAGGTCCGCAAGCTGACCTTCACCGGCTCGACCGAGGTGGGGCGCATCCTGCTCAAGCAGGCCGCCGACCAGGTCATGAAATGCTCGATGGAGCTGGGCGGCAACGCACCTTTCATCGTGTTCGACGACGCCGATCTCGACGCCGCGGTCGAGGGCGCGATCATGTGCAAGTTCCGCAACAACGGCCAGACCTGCGTCTGCGCCAACCGGATCTACGTGCAGGCCGGGGTCTATGACGCCTTCGCCAAGAAACTGGCCGAGAAGGTCGGCCAGATGAAGGTCGGCGATGGCCTGAAGGACGGTACGCAGCTTGGCCCGCTGATCAATGCCGATGCCGTGGACAAGGTGCTGGAGCACATCGCCGACGCCAAGTCCAAGGGCGCCGAGGTGATCCTGGGCGGCGAGCAGGCCGAGGGCACGGGCAATTACATCCACCCCACCATCGTCACCGGCGCCACGCAGGAGATGGCCTTCGCGACCGAGGAAACCTTCGGCCCGCTGGCGCCGCTCTTCAAGTTCGAGGACGAGGATGACGTGATCGCGCTGGCCAATGACACGATCTTCGGCCTGGCCTCGTATTTCTACGCCAAGGATCTCAGCCGCGTCTACAAGGTGGCCGAGGCACTGGAATATGGCATCGTCGGCGTCAACACCGGCATCATCTCGACCGAGGTCGCGCCGTTCGGCGGCGTCAAGCAATCCGGCCTCGGCCGCGAGGGCAGCCATCACGGCATCGAGGATTTCCTCGAGATGAAATATGTCTGCCTGAGCGTCTGACAGGATGGATATCGATCTGCTCGCGCCCGTCCCGCGCCCGCCGGCCGACATGCTGGCGGCGTGGCGGCGGGCCGCGCAGAGCGGAGACGGCTCGCCCTGGCTCAGGGCGGGCCAGGCTGATGCGCTGGCCCGCTACGGGCTGGCCTTCGGCGAGGGTGTCGCGATGATGGAGGCCTGCGCGCCGGCCTTCCGCGAGCCGCCCCGCGACATCGGCTGGGAAATCCTCGGCGCCGACGAGGCGGGCCGCAACTGGGCCGACCACACCGACCCGCAACGCGCCTATGCGCTGTTCCGCGCCAAGCTCGACCGCGCCCGCCACGACCGCGTGGTGCTGCACTACAAGCTGTGGCTGAAACCGGGCGGGTCGTGACCTGGCAAGGTCTGCTGACGTGGCCGGTGGATCTGCATGAGGACGAATGCCGCCTTCGTACGAAACGAGGCTCCGTCGCATGGGTCAGCAATCGCACTTACGAAGTCGGGCAGGGCCAAGGCCTTTCGAAAGGCCTTGGTCAACGCGTTTGCAAACGCGTTCCTCAAGCGCTTTGGAAAGCGCTTGGACAAGCCGCTTCGAAGCGGCTTGCCGCTCAGAACTCGGCCGGTTGGCAGGGCCCGCCGTTGAAACAGGTGACGACGATCTGTTTCTGTTCCTCCGTGGGCGCCTGGAAGAGGTGGCCGCCGCAGGGGCCGGCAAAGGCCATGTAGCCCTCGGCCGTGCGCTTGAGGAAGGCGACATAGCGGGCGGCGTCGGTGGCGCTGCCGCACCATGGCCCGGCGCAGCTGACCCGCAGCGTCACCGGCTGGTCGAAGGGCTGCTTGAACCCCTCCCGCCCCAGCGACCGGCCGGCGATCCGGGCCGGGATCTCGGTCGGCCCCGCAGCCTCCGCCCCCTCGTCGAACGTGCCCTTCGGCAACAGGGCGGCATCGAAGCTGAGCCGCCCGTCGATCACCACCCAGGGGTCGGGGCTTTCGTCGGCGGAAAGGAAGGCACTGGCGATGTCGCCGCCGATGCAGCTGAGCGCATGGGCGGGACCGGAGGCCAGAAGGGCGAGGAGAAGGGCAAGGCTGCGCATCTAGAGATACTCCCGGAATATGTCGATCACCCGCTCGTAGACGGGCCGCTTGAACGGGACGATCTGGGCGACGACATCCTTGGGCGGCAGCCAGCACCATTCGGAAAACTCCTGGTGATCGTCCGCATCCAGCCGCACCTGGTCATCGGTGCCGTGAAACCGCAACAGGAACCATTTCTGCTCCTGTCCCTTGTAGCGCCCTTTCCAGATTCGCGGAACGATCTCGTGCGGCAGGTCATAGGCGATCCAGTCCGGCGTCTCGGCCTCGACGGTGACGAGGTCGCGCGACACGCCGGTCTCTTCCTCCAACTCGCGCAGTGCCGCCTCGCGCGGGTCCTCGCCCTTGTCGATGCCGCCCTGCGGCATCTGCCAGGCCGGGGTCTCGCTGTCGATGCGCTGGCCGACAAAGGCGTGGCCCGCGGCATTGACGAGCATCACGCCGACATTGCGGCGATAGGGCAGCTTGGCGATCTCTTCGGCGGTCAGGGCTCGGGTCATGGGGCGCTCGCGATAAGGGGAACAGGGTTGCCCGCAGGTCTAGCGCGATCGCTTCCGCGGGGAAAGAAGCGGGGCCCACGCAAAAGGGGCCGCCACGGATGTGACGGCCCCTGCGGGTTGTTTCAATCGGACAGGCCGGATCAGTCGCGGTCGCCCAGCGCCGACAGGCCCTTGAGGATGTCGATCGCATAGGCCAGCTGGTAATCCTCTTCGCGCAGCTTGGCGGCGGCCTCGGCCTTGGCGCGGTCCTCCTCGATCTGGCGGACCTCCTCCTCGCTCAGCGAGTCGTTGTCGAGCCGGCCGCGCAGATCGGCCTCGGAGCGGGCGAAGGGATCCTGCGAATCGGCGTCTTCCTCGGCATTGGGATCGCGGCGCGGCTGTTCGACCACGATGTCGGGCGAGACGCCCAGCGCCTGGATCGAGCGGCCGGAGGGCGTGTAGTAGCGCGCCGTGGTCAGGCGCATCGCGCCATCTCCGCGCAGCGGCATCACCGTCTGGACCGAGCCCTTGCCGAAGGACTTGGTGCCCACGACGATGGCGCGGCGATGGTCCTGAAGGGCGCCGGCGACGATTTCCGAGGCGGAGGCGGAGCCGCCATTGATCAGCACGACCAGCGGCTTGCCCTCGGCAAGGTCGCCGGGCGTGGCATTGTGGCGGTCGCCATCGGCCGGGTCGCGGCCGCGGGTCGAGACGATCTCGCCTGCCTCGAGGAAGGCATCCGACACCTTGATCGCCTGGTTCAGCAGCCCGCCGGGATTGTTGCGCAGGTCCAGCACGAAGCCGTTCACCGAGTCCATGCCGCCGGCTTCCTCGACCTGCTCGGCCAGCCCCTCGGCGAGATTGGGATAGGTCTGGTCGTTGAAGGTGGTCACGCGCAGCACCACAGTCTCGCCCTCGACGCGCGAACGCACGGCGGTCAGCTTGATCGTGTCGCGGATGATCGAGACGTCGAAGGGCTCTTCCACGCCCTCGCGCACCACGGTGATGATGATCTCGGAGCCCACGGGGCCGCGCATCAGGTCCACCGCCTCGTCCAGCGTCAGGCCCAGCACCGACTCGCCGTCGACATGGGTGATGAAATCGCCCGCCTCGATCCCGGCGGAATCGGCCGGGGTGCCATCGATGGGCGAGACCACCTTGACGAAGCCTTCTTCCTGCGTGACCTCGATGCCCAGCCCGCCGAACTCGCCGCGGGTCTGCACCCGCATGTCGGCGGCATCATCGGGGGCGAGGTAGCTGGAATGCGGGTCAAGCGAGGTCAGCATCCCGTTGATCGCGGCCTCGATCAGCTCGGATTCGTCCACTTCCTCGACATATTGCGCGCGGATGCGCTCGAAGATGTCGCCGAAGAGATCGAGCTGTTCGTAGACGCTGGAGGGCCGGTTCTCCTCTTGCGCCAGCAAGGGCCCGACGAATTGGGTGGTCGCAACCACCGAGGCCAGCGTGCCGCCCAGGGCGGCCATCACGAATTTCTGCATGTCGGTCTCTCTTCCCTCAATCGGTTGTGAACCAGTCCAGCGGGTCCACGGGCTGATCGCCCTGCCTGACTTCCATATAGAGCGTTTCCGAACGCCCGGCGCCACCCCCTTCACCGGAAGGTGAGACGACGTCGCCGGCCTGCGGATCCGCGCCGCCCATCAGCCCGACCGGACTGCCGGCGGGCAGCACCTCGCCGGCGGAGCCGTAGACCGCCTCGAGCCCGGCCAGCACGAAGAGCAGCCCGGCCTGCGGCTCGAGGATCGAGACGAGGCCATAGTCCAGCAGCGGGCCGTTATAGCGGATCGTGGCGGCGGTGGGCGTGGTGACCAGGGCCTGCGGCCGCGTCGCCAGCACGATGCCGGGCCGGGTGACGCCGGCCGCGTCGGCCTCGCCCGCGCCGCGGATCAGCACCCCGCGTACGGGCAGCGGCAAGAGCCCCTTGCGGTCGCCGATGGGCGGCAGCGGGTCGGCCTCGGCCCCCTCGCCGATCTGGCTGAGCCCCGAGGCAAAGCCCTGCAGCGTCTCGGTCGCGGCGATCAGGATCTCGGTCTGGACCGGGTCCTCGGTGAAGCGGCGCGGCAGGTCGGTGCGATCGGCAATGGCCTGGCTGAGCGCGGTGCGCGCGTTCTGCACGCCCGACAGCCCCTCCTCGAGCGTGCGGGCGGCGTTCTGTTGCAGCTGGCGCAGCGCGGTGACCTCTTCGAGATCGGCGCGCAGCGCGGCGGCCTGCGCCGCCAGCCCCGGGGTCACCGCGGCCACCAGCATGCCCGACCGGGCCGTGCCCAGCGGGCCCTGCGGATGCAGCAGCGTCTCGGGCTGTGCGCGGTTGCCGAGCGCGGTCAACACGCCGAGAAGCTGGGCGACCTCTTCCTCTTGCGCGGCAAGACGGCGGGTCAGCTCGGTCTCGCGGATGGCCGCGTCGCGCAGCCCCTCGCGCATGGCGGCGAGCCCGTCCTCGAAGGCGCGCACCGTGTCGGTCAGCGCCGCCACCCGGTCGCGTGCGCTGTCGGCGGTGTCGAGCAGCACCGAGGCGGCCTCGAGCGCCTCGGCCGCGTCCCGCGCCGCGTCGCCGGCCTGCCGGGCGGCCACCGGGCCGCTCACCGGGGCGGCGAGGGCGAGGCAGAGCCCCGCGACCCCCGCCAGGACCACACGTCGGAGGGGGCGCTGCCCCCGCCCTGCGGGCCCCCCGGAGTATTTCCGGAAAGATGAAAGATCGGGCCGGCGCATCAGCCCCCCGGCCTGATCAGTGACCGGCCTGTCATCTCCTGAGGCTGGGGCAGTTCCATGAGCTCGAGCAGGGTCGGGGCCACATCGGCCAGCCGCCCATCGGCCAGCTGCGCGCCGTCGGGGCCACCGTAGAGGATGACCGGGACGAGGTTGGTGGTGTGGGCCGTGTGCGGGCCGCCGGTCTCGGGGTCGACCATGGTTTCGCAATTGCCGTGATCGGCGATCACCAGCAGCGCGCCGCCCAACCGTTCCAACGTGTCCACGACCTGCCCCAGCCCGGCATCCACCGCCTCGCAGGCCTTGATGGCGGCGTAGAGATCGCCGGTATGGCCGACCATGTCGGGGTTGGCGTAGTTGACCACGATCAGGTCATAACCCTGTTCGATCGCGGCCACGAATTTCTCGGTCACCTCGGCGGCCGACATCTCGGGCTGGAGGTCATAGGTCGCCACGCCGGGCGATTTCGGCATGTACCTGTCCTCGTGCGGCTCCGGCGTTTCCTTGCCGCCATTGAGGAAGAAGGTCACGTGGGGGTATTTTTCGGTCTCGGCAAGCCGGAACTGGCTGCGGCCCTGCTTGGCCACCCATTCGCCCAGCGTGTTGACGATCTCGCGCTTGGGGAAGGCGGTGGTCATGTAGGCGTTATGCGCGTCGGAATACTCGACCATGCCCAGCATGGCGGAGAGTTTCGGGGGCGTGCGCGCGAACCCGTCGAACTCCGGCGCGCCAATGGCGGCGAGGATCTCGCGCGCGCGGTCGCCGCGGAAGTTGAGAAAGAACAGCCCGTCGCCCTCGGCCATGCCGGCATAGCCGTCGATCACCGTGGCCTTGATGAACTCGTCACTCTCGCCCCGCGCATAGGCGGCCTCGATCGCCTTGTGCGCATCGGGCTGCGGATCGGCCTCGGAGGTGCCGTCGACGATGGCGCGATAGGCCTTCTCCACCCGGTCCCAGCGGTTGTCGCGGTCCATGGCGAAGTAGCGCCCCGTGACGGTGGCGATGGTGGCGCTGTCGCCCAAGGCGGCGTCGAGCGCCTCGACCGATTGGCCGGCGCATTTCGGGTCGGTGTCGCGGCCATCGGTGAGCACGTGCAGAACGACCTCGACCCCCTGGTCGGTCAGCAGCTTGGCCGCGGCGATCATGTGGCTGACATGGGCATGCACCCCGCCCTCGGAGGTCAGCCCGGCCAGATGCGCGCGCCCGCCGGCGGCCTTCAGGGTCTTGGCGAAATCGAGGATGGCCGTGTTCTCGAAGAAGGAGCCGTCCTCGATGGCGAGGTCGATCTGGCCCAGATCCATGGCCACCACGCGGCCGGCGCCGATATTGGTGTGGCCAACTTCGGAATTGCCCATCTGCCCGCTGGGCAGGCCCACATCCGGGCCGTGGGTGACCAGCGTGGCATGCGGGCAGTTGGCCATGAGACGGTCGATCGTGGGCGTATCGGCCAGCGCCGGTGCGTTGTTCTCGGTCTCGTCACGCAGGCCCCAGCCGTCGAGAATGGTCAGGATGACGGGTTTGGTCATGGAAATGCGCCTCCGGCTGTGTCGCGCAAGCTGTATCAGCCGCGGGCCGGGATGTGGAGGGGGCAGGTCGCGCCCGTGTGGTGCGGAGGCTGGGCGGAGCGGCATTTCGCCCGCGCTGCGTGTCGCGGCCGCATGCGCCACGTGCTATTCCCACATCGTGGCCGCGACAGAGGCGGGCAGGGACAAGACCGACATGGACAAGCTATCCGTCATGCGTGCCTTCCAGCGGATCGTCGAGCGGGGCAGTTTTGCGCGGGCGGCGGAGGATCTGGGCGTGTCACCGGCGCTGTTGAGCCGTGAGGTCAAGCTGCTGGAAGAGAGCCTGGGCACCACGCTCCTGACCCGCAGCACCCGCGCCATGTCGCTGACCGATGCCGGGCGGCTCTATTACGAGGAGGCGACGGGCATTCTCGACGCCGTGACAGGGGTGGAGGCGCGGATCCGCGAGGGGGCCGGCGCGGTGCGCGGCCATCTGCGGGTGAACGCCTCATCCTCGTTCGGGCAGATGGTGATCGCGCCGATGCTGCCGGGTTTTCTCGACGCCCATCCGGAACTGCGGCTGACACTGTCGATGGATGACCGGGTGGTCGACATGGTCGAAGGCGGGTTCGACCTGTCGATCCGCATCCGGCCCGGCCTGCCCGATTCCGTGCTGGTGGCGCGGCGGATCGGCACCATGCGGCAGAGGATCTTTGCCGCGCCCGGCTATCTTGCGCGCGCAGGGACGCCCGAGACCCCCGGGGATCTTGCGCAGCACCGGGTGGTGGGGTTCCTGCTGGCCGATCACCTGACCAGCTGGGCGCTGCACGGGCCGGACGGCCGCATGACGGTGACGCTCGATCCTCGGGTGCGCGTGGGCAACAGCCTTGTGCTGCGCGACCTGCTGATCGCGGGGCACGGGCTGGGCACGCTGCCCGATTTCGTCTCGGACCCGGCCGAGCAAAGCGGCGCGCTGGTGCGCATCCTGCCCGACTGGGAGCTGCCCGCGCCCGAGATCTTTGCCGTGACCGCCTCGCGGCTGGGCATGGATGCGCGGGTCTCGGCCTTTCTCGACCACCTCCGCCCGGCCCTGTCCGGCTGACATTCTTCAGCCAGCGTAAAGAGTGTTGTGCGCATGGCCCGGTTATTCCGGCGCGCCGTCTGACCGATCTTCCCGGCATCGCAACCGACAGCCCGAGAGGATCCCATGACCCGCGTTCTTGTTCTCTACTATTCCAGCTATGGCCATGTGCGCGCGCTTGCACAGGCCGAGGCCCAGGGCGCAGAAAGCGTGCCCGGCACCCGCGTCGACCTGCGCCGCGTGCCCGAGACCGTGCCCGACGCGATTCGGCAGAAAGCCGGCTTCATCGAGGATGCCACGCCGGTGGCGACACCGGCGGACCTGGCCGACTATGATGCTGTCATCCTTGGCACGCCGACCCTGTTCGGCATGATGGCCGGGCAGATGAAGGCCTTTCTCGACCAGGCGGGCGGGCTCTGGGCGCGCAACGCGCTGGTCGGCAAGGTTGGGGCGGTCTTCGCCTCCACCGGCTCGCAGCATGGCGGGCACGAGGCGACGCTGCTGACCACGCAGATCCCGCTGCAGCATTTCGGAATGCTGATCGTCGGCATGCCCTACAGCTTTGCCGGCCAGACCGAGGCCCATGCCGTGATCGGCGGCGCGCCCTACGGTGCGGGCACGATCGCGGGGGCGGATGGCGCGCGCCACCCGACCGAGACGGACCTGGCCGGCGCGCGCTTCCAGGGGGCGCATGTGGCCCGGATCGCCGGCCGCCTGGCCGGGGTCGCCCTGCACGCGGAGGCCGCATGATGCCCCGGCTGACACTCGACTTCTTCCATGACGTGGTCTGCTGCTGGTGCTTCAACATCTCGTCCCGGATGCGCAGCCTGGCAAAGGAGTTCGATCTCGACATCCGCCACCGCAGCTTCGTGCTGCAGGCCAGCCGCGCCGAGATGGCGGCCCGCTGGGGCAGCCCCGCAGCGGCGCGCGCCACGATCCTCGACCATTGGGCCGCCTGCCGGCAGGTCAGCGATCGGCCCGCGCTGGTGAACATCGAGGCGATGCGCGCCGCGCCGTTCGACTACCCCCACGGGCAGGTCGCGGCGCTGGGCTGCAAGGCGGCCGAGCGGCTGGGCGGGCAAGAGGGGCACTGGGACATGTTCGACCGCCTGCAACGCGCGCATCTGTCCGAGGCGCGCAACATCGCCGATCCGGAAACGGTGCTGCAACTCGCCGTGGCGCAGGGCTTCGAGGCCGCGGCCTTTGCCCGGCTGCTGGAGGCGCCCGAGACGGCGCGCGCCGTCGCGGCCGACAGGCAGGCGGCGCGCAGCCTGCAGGTGCGGGCCGTGCCCACGCTGATCGTGCGCGAGACCGGCACGCGCCTCGTCAACGGGCCCCGCGCCGACCTGGCCGCACAACTGCGCGCCGCGCTGCGGCTGGCCGCCTGAAAGGAGATTCCCATGTTTGAAAGAGTTCTTCGCCGTGTCCGGCGGTCCATGCGCGTGGTCGGGCGCTGCCCGGCGGGCGACCTGCCACCGCACCTGCTGCGCGATATCGGCCTCGAGCGTTGCGCGGACAGGCCGCGCCTCGACCTACTGCCGCTCTGGCAGCGACGCGGAGGCCAAAGATGACACGCGTCACCGACACGCTGCTCACGGCACTCGCCCCGGCGGTCTGGGGCAGCACCTACCTCGTGACGACCGAGGCGCTGCCTGCCGGCTATCCGATCACGCTGGCGGCGTTGCGCGCGCTGCCGGCAGGGCTGTTGCTGCTGGCGCTGACCCGCTGCCTGCCGCCCCGCGCCTGGCTGGGCCGGGCGATGCTGCTGGGCAGCTTCAACTTCGCGCTGTTCTGGGTCCTGCTCTTCGTGGCGGCCTATCGCCTGCCCGGCGGCGTGGCGGCGACGTTGGGCGCACTGCAGGCGATGATGGTCATCGCCATGGCGCGCGGCTGGCTGGGCACGCCGGTCCGGGCCGGTGCGGTGGTGGCCGCCGCGACCGGCGTGCTGGGCGTGGCACTGCTGCTGATCGGCCCCGAGGCCGCGCTCGACCCGCTGGGCGTCGCAGCCGGGCTGGGCGGCGCGGCGTCGATGGCGGCAGGCACCGTGCTCAGCCGCAAGTGGCAGCCCCCGGTCTCGGCACTGAGCTTCACCGCGTGGCAGCTGACCGCCGGCGGGCTGATCCTGCTGCCGCTGGCCCTGCTGGTCGAGCCGCCGCTGCCGCCACTTACGCCGCTGAACCTCGCCGGGCTGGCCTGGCTGGGCCTGGTCGGCGCCGCGGCCACCTACGCGCTGTGGTTTCGCGGTGTCGCACGGCTGGAGCCGGGGGCCGTCTCGATGCTGGGCATGATGAGCCCGGTGACCGCGGTCGCCCTGGGCTGGATCGTGCTGGGCCAGGCCCTGACCCCGATCCAGGCGCTCGGCGCGATCATCGTCCTCGGCGCGGTCTGGGCCGGCCAACGCGCCAACCGCCCGGTGCCGGTTCACCCAGCGGCACGGGCCGTGTGAGCGCGGGCAGTCGGACGCGCTGTCAGGTATTGACGGGGTCGCGCCGGTCCCGGCCCCGCTTTACTTCGACTTGCGCGAGAACAGGCCTCGGACGCCGTCTCCGGCGTCGCGGGCGCGGTCGCCGGCGCTGTCGAGCACCGGGTCCACGCGGCGGTTCCAGAAGCGGGTCCAGCGCACCCAGATGGCCCAGAAGGCCGCCGCCAGCGTCACGAGGATCGCGATGCTGATCCACGGGATGATCGTCACGTCCGGGCCGGCCACCGGGCGCACCGAGACGGCATTGGGGAAGATCGAGATGAACTCGTTGCGCCAGCCGTAATGCCGGATCGCCACCCAGCGTGGGTTGTCGGCATCCGAGCGCAGGTCGTTGGCCTCGGCCTGCAGGTTGGAGGTGTCGAACTTGAAATAGGGCGGCCAGCCCCAGCCCGTATCCTCGTTGCGATAGACCATCACGTCGCCATCGGCCTGCCGCGTCTGGATGAAGAAGACATCGCGGCTGCCGGTATCGGGGTTGTTGCCCACCTCGGCCTGCGCCCAGAACCAGCGATTCTCGCCGGGGTCGATGCGCTTTTCATAGGTGTCGGTGATCCGCGCGATGTCGTGCTGCGGCAGCGTGTAATGCAGGAAGGCCAGAACGATCAGCCAGAACAGGGCGATGAAGGTCCATTTGACATAAACCATGGCGGTCGGCCTTTCAGTGGAAATTGGTCAGGTAGACGATCAGGGTCACGAGGCTCAGTGGTATGACATATACCGTTATGATGAGGAAGCGATGGCGCAACCGGTCGTGATAGGCAAGCCCGAGCTGGATGAAATCCTTTTGCGGCAGACCCTGCGGGTCGGTTTCCCACATGCGCTCCAGCTGCTCGCGGCGGTTGGCGCGCAGGTAGAACCAGAGCGATCCGTAGACCACCGTCAGCACGACGAAGCCCAGGACCAGAAATCGTGCAAGTGCCAGCATCTTCGCCTCCTGCTGTCACCAGACCGGGGCGGCGCCCGAAAATCAAGCTACCACGTGGCGGTTTTCCAGCGGCGCGGGGCGGTGGCCACGACCAGCAGCACCAGCGGTGCCCAGATCAGCGCGGCCTTGGCGCCCAGGCCCAGGAAATGCCGCAGCCCGGCCTGCGGCGCCGCGCCCAGCACCACGGCGATCTGCGCGTCCCGGATCAGGTAGAGCCCGGCAAAGCCGGCAGCCGACAGAAGCCAGAGCGCCAGGCTCGAGAGCACCGCGATCGCGGCCAGCCCGGCCGGGCTTTCCGGCACCAACGCCTCGATGCCGCGCGTGACCAGCACGGCCAGCGCCATCAGGGCAAGGGTCGGAAGAAGCAGGGCGGTGATCACACAAGGCAGGTGGGGCGGGGCGGCGCCCCGGTCAAGGCGGGATTTTCCCGGCCTTGCCGGATCGCGCCGCGCTTGCCACGATGGCAAAAACAGCAAACGGAGATCCCCATGCCCCGCATCCTCGTGCTTGTCGCGGCCCTTGCCTGTCCGACCCTCGTCTCGGCCGACGAGGTGACCGACACGCTGCAATCGGCCATCGACGCCTATGAAGAGGGCGATATCCAGTACGCGCTGGACGAGCTGGACTTCGCCCGCCAGCGCCTTCTCGAGATGAAGACCGACAGCCTCGGCGCCTTCCTGCCCGCCGCGCCCGAGGGGTGGTCGCGCGCGGTGAACTCCGAGATGAATGCGGGGCTGGCCATGATGGGCGGCGGTGTCGGGGCCGAGGCGGAGTATGACGGTCCGGGCGGCGAGAGCGTCAAGATCACCCTCATGGCAGACAACCCGATGGTGTCGAGCATGTCCGCCATGATCAGCAATGCCTCGATGATGGGTCTGAAGGTCGAACGCATCAACCGCCAGCGCTTTGCCGCGCAGGACGACCAGCTGATGGCGCTGGTGGGCAACCGCGTGCTGGTGCAGGGCGAGGGCGATCTCGACCTCGTGCGCATGCTGCTGGAAACGATGGACTTCCAGGCGCTGGCGGGGTTCGGCAGCTGAGCCTTCCGCCCTTCGCGGAGTTGTCCGGCCCTTGCCGGATTGCCGCCCGATTCGGCGGTCAGGGTCCGGGGCGATCTGTAGGCCCCGAACCCGAAGGACAGCCCCACATGAATATCTTCCTCGCGCGTCTCCTGTCCCATGCCCGCCCGCGCAAGGCGTTGCAGATCCTCATCGGTGTCGCGGTCACGCATTGGCGCGCGGATTTCGAAAAGGGCCGGCGCGCCGCGCAAACGGGGGGCAACCCGCTGCGCGCCAGTTTCTATGACAAGATCAAGGAACACGAGCCTTACCAGAACGATCCGAAAACGATCAGCGGCCCGTTAGGGGCCTATATCATCGCGTGCTGGGCCGGCCACCACCTGCCCCCCGATCTCTTCCGCTATTTCCTGCGCCTCGCCGCGCGCGGCGATCCGTTACTCATGGGAAGCCTGATCCGGGTCACAAACGAACTGGGCGACCTGCGCCCCGAGATCGCAATGCCCAAGGGTGCCCCCAAGGCGCGGCCCCGGCCGAAACTCGAAACGGCCGAGACCCGTCAGGCCCGAGAGCGCTGGCGCAAAACTCAGCTATTTGCCATCTAGGGCCACACAAGGCAAAGCGCGGCCGAGAAGATCGCAGGCCTGACGGCCGACGACCTGCACGTGATTGCCTGCGGATTGTGCGACATCGACTGTGGCGGACTGATCGAGGCCATGGCCCACCATCCGCGGCTGGACCGGGGGACCGCCCTGGAACTCTTCTTCAGCTACAGCGCCGCGGCGTATCAATCGGCATTTCGCGAGGGGCGGGGCCACAGCTATGGCGCCGACGACCAGACTCTGTTCCGCGCGTTCGACAGGCTGGCCGAGCGCGCGAATGCCGGCGATTTCGCCAGCGACCGGTTCGACAATCGCCTGCATGACGAACTCGCGCACGCACGGGACTGGGCAGCGGACCCGGTCCGCGATCCGTCCCACCCGTCCAACTGGGTTCGCTGGACGCTGGGACACGGGGCATTGGCGCCGACACGCGGACAGACGCCGAGATCCGAGCTTGAGTGTGCCCAAGGCCCGGTCCGCTTGCGGTTCGAGGTCTGGCAACGAAAATGCGCCTGACGGTGCTCACTCGCGCCCATTCGGGGCCGCTCCCCTCGGGGGCACGACCCGCGCCGCACGCGTGACCGCCGCTGCCCGCTTGTTGCCGATCGCCATGTCCTCTTGCCGCGGCAATCCGGTGGGATGAGGTCGAACCGCTGCGCTCGGGGCGGCCCCTAGCGCAGCCGCTTCAACACATCGAGCGAGGCATGGCCGTCCGGCACCAGCCCCCGTGACCGCTGGAAAGCGCGCAGGGCTGCGACGGTGCGCGGGCCGATCCGGGCATCCACCCCGTGCGTGTTGAAGCCCGCCGCGGTCAGGCGGCGCTGCAACTCCATCCGCTCGGCCCGGGTCAGGGCGCGGTCGTCGCGGGGCCAGCCGCCGCGGATCTTCGGGCCGCCGGCGATCCGCTCGGCCAGGTGGCCCACGCCCATCGCGTAGGCGTCGGCCGGGTTGTAGCGTCGGATCACGTCGAAATTCTTGAACACCAGGAAGGCCGCGCCCTTGTGGCCAGCCGGCAGGAACAGTCGCGCGCTGCCGAAATCGCGCACCGGGCGGCCATCCATCCCGGTCACGCCCAGCCGCGCCCAGGCCGAGGGCATGCGTTTCGTCTTGCTGCCCACCAGCCCGTAATCGAAGCCGCGCGGCAGCTGCACCTCGACCCCCCAGGGCAGCCCGCGCACCCAGCCGTTCCGGGCCAGGTAATTCGCGGTGGAGGCCAGCGCATCGGCCGGGTCCTCGCCCCAGATGTCGCGCCGCCCGTCGCCGGTGAAATCCACCGCAAGCGCTTCGAACGAGGTGGGCATGAACTGGGTGTGGCCCATCGCGCCTGCCCACGAGCCCTTCATCCGCGCAGGCGTCGTGTCGCCCGATTGCAGGATGCGCAGTGCCGCGACCAGCTGCGTCTCGAAGAACCGCGCGCGCCGCCCGTCATAAGCCAGCGAGGCCATGGAGCGGATCACGTTGTCCTCGCCGCGGAAGCTGCCGTAGTTGGTCTCCATCCCCCAGACCGCCAGCACGACCTCCTTCTCGACGCCGTAGCGCGCCTCGATCCGGTTCAGCAGCGGGCCGTGGCGGCGCAGCGCGGCGCGCCCGTTGGACACGCGGGTGTCGGACACCGCGCTGTCGAGATAGTCCCAGATCGTCTTGGAGAACTCCGACTGGCTGCGGTCGCGCGCCACCACGCGCGGGTCGAACCGCACGCCGGCAAAGGCCGCGTCGAAGACCCGGGCCGAGATTCCCTGCCGCAGGGCACGGGGCCGGAAGTCGCGCGTCCAGGCGCGGAACCCCGCCTCGGTGCCATCGACCCCGTCGACCTTCGGCAGCAGCGCCGCCGGGCGCGCCCGCGGCCGTAGCGAACGCGCGGGCGCCACCGTGAAATCCGGCATCATCACCGCGCGGCCGACGATTTCCTCGACCGCCACCGCCACCGGCCGCGCCTTGGGACGCAGCGACACCTCGACCGTACCGGCGCAAACCGGTCCTACCCCCATGGCCGCGCAAAGCGCCCAGGGCACAAGAGATCTGTTCATGGATTCTTCCGACTGCTCGTCTTGTTTTGCACCATCATAGCGCGAAACGCAGCCTGTGCGAAGGCGTCAAATCGGGGCGGCAAGGCCCCGCGCATTGGCCTCGCTCAGGGCTTGGCGCGGCGCTGGCGCGAGACCTTGCGACGGGTCTTGGCGTCCTTCTTCTGGGCCTTGGCGGGCTTGCGCCGGGGTGAGGGACCGTTGCGGCCCGGCTTGCGCCCGCGCGACACGCGGCGGCGGCCGCCCTGTTCGACGGTCTCGTCATCCAGCTCCAGCAGCTCGAAGGCGATGCCGCCGGTCACCGGCGCGGCCTCGACCAGCTTGACCCGCGCGCGCTGGCCCAGCCCGATGATCCGGCCCGAATCGGCCCCCATCAGCGTGCCGGCATCGCGGTCGAAATGGAAATACTCGTTGCCCAGCGTGCTGATCGGCACCAGCCCGTCGGCGCCGGTCTCGTCCAGCTTCACGAAGAGCCCGAACTTGGCGATGCCCGACACGCGGCCGGTGAACTCGGCCCCCAGCCGGTCGCTGAGATAGGCGGCGAGATAGCGGTCGGTCGTGTCGCGCTCGGCCATCATGCTGCGTCGCTCGGTATCCGAGATATGCTGGGCCGTGCTCTCCAGCGTCTCGAGATCCTGCTGGCTCAGCCCGTCCGGCCCCCAGCCATGCGCGGTGATCAGCGCCCGGTGCACGACAAGGTCGGCATAGCGCCGGATGGGCGAAGTGAAATGCGCGTAGTTCTGCAGCGCAAGGCCGAAATGCCCGAAATTCTTGGGGCTGTAGTAGGCCTGCGTCATGCTGCGCAGCGTGGCGAGGTTGATCAGCTCGGCCTCGTCGCCGCCGGCGGCGTCATGCAGCAGGCGGTTGAGATGCCGGGTCTTCAGCACCTGCCCCTTGGCCAGCACCAGCCCCGCCGCCTCGGCCGTGTCGCGCAGGCTCTCCAGCTTGTCGGCCGGCGGCTCCTCGTGCACGCGGAACAGAAGCGGAGTCTTCTTGGCGATCAGCGTCTCGGCGGCGGCCACGTTGGCCAGCACCATGAAGTCCTCGATCAGCCGATGCGCATCCAGCCGCTCGACGAAATCCACGCTCTCGACCTTGCCCTCCTCGGTCAGCACCACCTTGCGCTCGGGCAGGTCGAGATCCAGCGGCTGGCGGCGGTCGCGCGCGGCGGCCAGCGCCTTGTAGGCGCCGAAGAGGGGGCGGATCACCGGCTCCAGCAGCGGTCCGGTGCGCTCGTCCGGGGTGCCGTCCATGGCCGCCTGCACCTGCTGATAGCTGAGCGAGGCCGGCGAGCGCATCAGCCCGCGCACGAAACGGTGCGACCGCTTGTTGCCCTCGGCATCGATCACCATGCGCACCGCGATGCAGGCCCGCGGCACGCCTTCATGCAGCGAGCAGAGATCGCCCGACAGCCGGTCGGGCAGCATCGGCACCACGCGATCGGGGAAATACGAGGAATTGCCCCGCTTGCGCGCCTCGACATCGATCTTCGAGCCCGGGGTGACGTAATGCGCCACGTCGGCGATCGCGACCCAGAGGACAAAGCCGCCGGGGTTCTTCGGATCGTCATCGGGCTGGGCCAGCACCGCGTCGTCATGGTCGCGCGCGTCCCAAGGGTCGATGGTGACCAGCGGCATGTCGCGCAGGTCCTCGCGCCCCTTCAGCCCGGCGGGTTTCATGCCATCCGCCTCGGCCAGCACCTCGGGCGGGAAATCGTCGGGAATGCCGTGCTGGTGGATGGCGATCAGCGACACCGCCTTGGGCTCGGACGGGTCGCCCAGCCGCAGCACGATGCGCGCCCGCGGCAGGCCAAGGCGGGATTTGGGCCCGGCCTGCTCGGCCTCGACCAGTTCGCCATCCCGAGCGCCGCCCGCGGCATCCGCGGCGACCTGCCATTCCTTGTCCGAACCCTTGTCGATCGGCAGGATCCGCCCGCCCTCGGCGCCCTTGCGGAAGATCCCCACCACCCGGCGGGGCGAGGCGCCGATGCGCCGGATCAGTCGGGCCTCGTAATTGTGATCCTCCTCGTGCACCACCTGCAGCCGGGCCAGGATGCGGTCGCCCTCCCCCAGCGCCGGATCGCTGGCGCGCGGCACGATCAGCACCACCGGCTCCACCCCCTCGCCATGCCATTCCAGCGGCTGCGCGAACAGGTCGCCCTGGTCATTGGGCGCCTTGACCTGCAGCACGCTGACCGGCGGCAGCCGGTCGGGATCGCGATAGGTCTTCTTGCGCTTCTCCAGGTGGCCCTCGGCCTCCAGCTCCTTGAGCAGCCGCTTCAGGTCGATCCGGTCCGCGCCCTTGATGCCGAAGGCCTTGGCGATCTCGCGCTTCGAGGTCTGGGTCGGGTTCTCGGAGATCCACTCGAGGATCTGGGATTTGGTGGGCAGCTGTGTCATGCCCGACCCCTAGCACGCGCCCCGGGCCGCGTCATGCCGAAAGCCGACCTGCCGCGCGCGCCCCTGGCTTCTTCTCTTTCCAAATACTCATGCCAAGCGCGGCCGGCCTCCCCGGCCTCCGGCCCGGCGCGCGCCCGGCCCCGAGGGGCCCGTCACCGCGTCTTCAGGTCGGCGGCCCTGTCCACGTCCCGCAACCTGTCGACCAGCCCGACCCGTGCATCGGGGACCGAGGCGATGCTGTCGGCCAGCGCATGCCGCGTAGACCAGCGCGTGCCGCGGAACAGGCCCCGTGGCACGCGGTTGCGCACCCCCACCAGCCAGTAGCCGCCATCCTCGGCCGGCCCGAAGACCACGTCATTCGGCCCCAGCGCGCGGAAGGCGCGCCAGATCGCGGTGCGGTCGATGCCGGGGATGTCGGCGCCCACGAGGCAGGCGGGGCCGGGCGGGGTGGCGGCCAGGGCACGCGCCATGCGTCGGCCCAGGTCGCCCGGCCCCTGCGGAATCCGGGGCAGGTCGGCGGGCCAGCCCCGGAAGGCCATCCCCTCGCGGTCCGGCGCCACCGCCAGCACGAGCCGCCAGCGCGGGTCGCGCAGCCGGCGCAGCAGCTGCGCCGACTGGTGCCGGAACCACCAGGCCGCTGCCACATGGCCGATCTCGCGGCCAAGCCGCGTCTTGACCCGGCCCGGGCGCGGCGCCTTGAGCATCACGATCAGCGTGCGCTCAGGCAAAATAGTCCCGCAGGATGCGGCCGTAGATCGCCTTGAGCTGGTGGATCTGCGCCACCTCCACGCGCTCGTCCACCGCGTGCATCGTCTTGCCGACCAGCCCGAACTCGACCACCGGGCAGTGATCCTTGACGAAGCGCGCATCCGAGGTGCCGCCCGTGGTCGACAGCTCCGGCGTCACGCCGGTCTCGGCCGCGACGGCCTGCGTGACGAGATCCGACAGCGGGCCCGGCGGCGTCAGAAAGCTCTCGCCCGAGATCTTCACCGTGACCTCGGTGGTCGTGCCGAACGCTGCGTCGTTGGCGGCCGCCTCGCTGCGCAGCCAGTCCGTCAGGGACGCGCCGCTATGGCTGTCGTTGAAGCGGATGTTCAGGCAGGCGCGCGTCTCGGCCGGGATCACGTTGGTGGCCGCGTTGCCGGTGTCCATGGTCACCACCGCCAGCGTCGAAGGGTCGAAATGCGCGGTGCCTCGGTCCAGCTCGTGCGCCGAGAGCCGGTCGACCAGTCGCGCCATCGCCGGGATCGGGTTCAGCGCGCGATGCGGATAGGCGGAATGGCCCTGCGTGCCCCGCACGGTCAGCCAGGCGTTGAGCGACCCGCGCCGGCCGATCTTGATCATCTGCCCCATGAAATCGGGCGAGGTCGGCTCGCCCACGAGGCAATCGGTCATCCGCTCGCCCTCGGCCGCCATCCAGTCCAGCAGCGCCAGCGTGCCATCGGTGGACTCGCCTTCCTCGTCGCCGGTGATGGCGAGGATCACGGCCCCCTCGGGCGGCGTCTCGGTGACGAAATCCACCGCCGCGGCGACAAAGGCGGCGACGCCCGATTTCATGTCCGTCGCGCCGCGCCCGTAGAGCATCCCGTCCACGATCTCGGCGCCGAAGGGATCGTGGGTCCAGTCCTCGCGCCGGCCCACGGGCACCACGTCGGTATGGCCGTTGAAGCCGAAGCTGCGCGCCGCGCCCTTCTCGCCCCAGCGGGCGAAAAGGTTGGCGATGCCGTTGCGGTCCACCCGGGTGCAGGCGAACCCCGCCTGGTCCAGCGCCTCCTGCAGCAGGGGCAGGGCGCCGCCATCCTCCGGCGTGACCGAGGGGCAGCGGACAAGGCGGGCGGTCAGGTCGGCCGGATCGAGGGGCATGGGCGTCTCCTTTGCGGGCGGGGCTGGTCTTGGCTAGCCCGGCGCGGCGGCAAGCGCAAATGTGGCGCAATTGCATCAAGACCGGGGCGCTGCCGGGAGGTCAGCGTAAACAATCCGTTAACAGGACCGCCGCCGCGTGTTATCCACAAGTCAAACAAGAACGCCGAGGCAGGCGAGCAGTCATATCCCGCAGCCCCCCGCATCGCCGGTCCCCAGACCGGTGTCCGCGGTGCTGTGTCCCCATGCCTCGCAGATCGCAAGGAACCGGCATGGTCGCGCCCAGTGAACTGCCCATCAACACCAATGCCACCGCCACCCAGATGGCCCAGACCATCATGGGCGACGGGGTCACGATCGTCTCGGCCTCTTATACCGGGGATGGCCGGTCCTCGGGGATCTACAGCGACGGGCTGGACACCTCGCCCGGCGTGGCGCCCTCCGATACCGGGGTGATCCTGTCGACCGGCCGGGCCGCGGATTTCACCAACAGCGCCAGCCGGTGGTGGTGGTGGAACTCCGACGATTCCAACCAGAACACCGACACCTCGACCAACACCTCGGGGCCGAACAACCAGAGCGATTTCAACGCGGCCGCCGGCGCCAACACCTATGACGCGTCCTACATGGACATCGACTTCATCCCGACCGGCGACACGATGACGATGCAGTTCGTCTTCTCGTCCGAGGAATATCCCGAGTACCAGACCTCGCTCTACCAGGATTTCGTCGGCGTCTGGATCAACGGCACGCAGGTCGATGTCGAGATCGGCGACGGCGATGTCGACCCGCGCAACGTCAACGACAGCACGAACGAGAACCTCTTCGTCGACAACACCGACGACCAGTACAATACCGAGATGGACGGGTTCACCGTCACCATGACCCTGACCATCCCGGTCAACCCGGGGCAGGTGAACTCGATCCGGATCGGCGTGGCGGATGTGCTGGACACGCAATACGATTCCAACCTGCTGATCGCGGCGGATTCGGTGCAGACCACGCTGGTCGCGCAATCCGACCAGGTCACCGTGAACCCGACCGGCAGCAGCACGCTGGACGCGCTGGCCAATGATGACAACGCCACTGGCGGCACGCTGAGCATCACCCATATCAACGGCATTGCGGTCTCGGCCGGGGACACGGTCACGCTGAACACCGGCCAGCAAGTCACCCTGAACGCCGATGGCACGATGAGCGTGCTGGGCGATGGCGACGAGGAGACGATCAATTACACCTACACCGTCGCCAGCTCCACCGGGCAGACGGATGTGGGCTATGTCACGGTCGAGTCGGTGCCCTGTTTCGTGGCCGGCACGCTGATCGACACGGTCGCGGGGCCGCGCCCGGTCGAGACGTTGCGCCCCGGCGACCTTGTCGAGACGCGCGACCGCGGCCCGCAGCCGCTGCGCTGGATCGGCCAGCGCACCGTCGCCGCGACGGGCGATTTCGCGCCGGTGCAGATCTCGGCCGGGGCGATGGGCGATCACGATGCGCTGCGCGTCTCGCCGCAGCACCGGATCCTCGTGCAGGACGTGATGGCGCATCTGCTCTTCGAGGATCCCGAGGTGCTGGCCGCGGCCCGGCACCTCGTCAACGGCCAGTCGATCCGCGTGGTCGAGGGCGGCCAGGTGACTTATGTGCACCTGCTCTTCGACCGGCACGAGATCATCCGTGCCAACGGGTTGCTCAGCGAAAGTTTCCTGCCCGGGCCGCAGACCGCCTCGGTCTTCGCGCGCGAGACGCTGGAGGAGATCGTGGCGCTCTTCCCCGAGCTCGACCCGGCCACCGGCGCGGGCTACGGCCCGGCCGCGCGCCGCATCCTGCGCCGGCACGAGGCCGCGTTGCTGCGCGGGGGGCGCGCCGCATGAGCTGGATCGCGATCTCGGGCAAGGGCGACGGCTGGGTCTGCCCGGATGCATTCGGGACCACCCGCGACACGCTGATGCCGCGCGGCTCGATCCTGATCGAGACCCGCCTGTCGCCCGACGGGCGGCCGCAGACGCTGCTGTCCTATGACCGCCTGCACCCCTGGCCCGGCGCGATCTCGTTCCGCGCGGTGCCCGGCGGCGGCATCGTGCTGGTGATGAGTCAGGGCGACGAGGTGTTCCACACGGTGCTGCAGCACCGTCACGAGGCGCGCACCGACGTGCTGCGCGTGACCTTCACCTGGGACAGCGAGGCGCGCTGGGGCCGGGTGGCGGTTGAGCGGCCCGAAAGCGACACGGTGGTGGTGCAGCAGACCCCGCCGCCGCCGCCGCTGCTGCTGGAAGACATCTACACGCTGACCCGGCGCCCGCAGCTCTGCCAGAAGGATGACGACGTGCTGTTCTTCGCCGTCTCCGACGAGATCGAGCCGGTCGGGCCGATGCCGTCGCTGGTGGCTCAGGTGCCGGTGCTGACCGGCGAGGGCTATCGCCCGGTCGGGGACCTGCGCTGCGGCGACACGGTGCGCACATGGTCGGGCGAGCTGGTGCCCGTGCTGCACCGGGTGACACGGCAGGTGCCGGCGCTGGGCTCGTTCCAGCCGATCCGCCTGCGCGCGCCCTATTTCGGGCTGCAGCGCGATCTTGTCGTGGCGCCCTACCAGCGGCTGGTGATCGGCGGCACCGAGGTCGAGTACCTGTTCGGCCGGAGCGCGGTGCTGATCCCGGCGCTGAGCCTCGTGAACGGGTTCGCCGCGGTCTACGAGGAGGGGCTGCGCCGGGTGCGCTACCACCACCTGCTGCTGCCCGGCCATGCCCAGCTGGTCGGCGCTGGGGCGGGGCTGGAAAGCCTCTATGTCGGCCGCCTGCGCCGCCGCCGCGACCAGCTGTCCCAGACGCTGCTGGCCGACGTGCCGCACAACCTGATGCCCGAACACACTCGCGCCGGCCTCAAGGTGCTGCGCCCCTTCGAGGCCATCACCCTCGCCGAGGCCCGCGTCGCCTGAGACGGCGCCGTTCGGCCGCCGCCTGCGAATCGAGGCGGATCGGTCATCCGGGGGGCGTGAGGGCGTGCTGTGACAGGGTCGGGCTGGCGTGCCAGACGGAGTTCGGCACACGCCTGCGCGGCGCCAGGGCCCGGGCAGGGGGCATGGGTTGGTTTCGGGGCACGGATCCGTGTGAATTTCCGAAAACCGCGTTGCATTTCAGGCCAGGTTTGTTGACAAAACCATGATCCTGGACTTGGCAGAGTGGCGCATGAGCATCGACAGCAGCTTCCTCCCGATCATCTCGCTATTGCCGTTCCTCGGCGCGCTGGTGCCGGGCCTGATGATCCGGGCGGGGCGGACGGCCTGTGCCACCTTCACCGCCCTGCCGACTTTCCTTGCGCTGGTCATGCTGTTGATCCTCGCGCCCGGCGTGATGCGGGGCGAGGTCTACACGGCCGAGATCGCCTGGCTGCCGCAGCTGGGGCTGAGCGCGAGCTTCTTTCTCGACGGGCTGGGGCTGCTCTTTGCGGTGATGATCCTGGGCGTCGGTCTGCTGATCACGCTCTACGCGCGGTTCTACCTGTCCAAGGACGACCCGATGGGTCAGTTCTACACCTACCTGCTGCTGTTCCAGGGCGCGATGCTGGGCATCGTGCTGTCGGACAACATCCTGCTGCTTCTGGTCTTCTGGGAACTGACCTCGCTGTCCTCCTTCCTGCTGATCGGCTACTGGAAACACCTGCCCGAAGGGCGGCAGGGCGCGCGCATGGCGCTGGCGGTGACCGGGGCCGGCGGGCTGGCGATGATCGGCGGGATGCTGATCCTCGGCAATATCGTGGGCAGCTACAACCTGACCGACATCCTCGCCGCCGGCGACCAGATCAAGGCGTCGGACTGGTATGTGCCCGCGCTGATCCTGATCCTGCTGGGGGCCTTCACCAAGTCGGCGCAGTTCCCGTTCCATTTCTGGTTGCCGCATGCCATGGCCGCGCCGACCCCGGTCTCGGCCTACCTGCATTCGGCCACCATGGTGAAGGCCGGCGTCTTCCTGATGGCGCGCATGTGGCCGGCGCTGGCGGGGACAGAGATCTGGTTCTACCTCGTGGCCACGGTCGGGCTGATCACCATGGTGCTGGGCGCGGTGATCGCGTTGTTCAAGGACGACCTGAAGGCACTGCTGGCCTTCTCGACCGTCAGCCACCTGGGCCTGCTGACCATGCTTCTGGGCTTCGGCACCAAGGCGGCGGCCATCGCGGCGGTGTTCCACATCATCAACCACCTGACCTTCAAGGCGGCGCTCTTCATGACCGCCGGTATCGTCGACCACGAGGCGCATACCCGCGACATCAAGCGGCTGGGTGGGCTGGCCCGGCTGATGCCGGTCACGGCGACGATCGGGACGGTGGCGGCGCTGTCCATGGCCGGCATCCCGCTGTTCAACGGCTTCATCTCTAAGGAGATGATGCTGGAGGAGGCCTCGCACACCTACTGGTTCCAGAACCCGTGGATCGTGCCGGCGCTGGCCACGCTGGGGGCGCTGTTCTCGGTTGCCTATTCGTTGCGCTTCATCTTCCACGTCTTCGGCGGGCCGGTGCGCGACGACTATCCCCATCACCCGCATGACCCGCCCTTCGGCATGTATGCCGCCCCGGCGCTGCTGGCCGTGCTGGTGGTCGTGATCGGCATTGCGCCCTTCCTGGCCGAGCCGGTGGTCAAGATGGCGGCCAATGCCGTCACGGGCGCCGAGACCAAGCCCTATCTGAAGATCTGGCACGGCATCAATCCGGCGCTCTTCATGTCGGTGGGCGCGATCCTGGGCGGCGCGGTGCTGCTGGCGCTGCACCGGCCGCTGGACCGGGCGTGGATCGCCGCGCCGCGCCCCGAGGCCAAGGTGATCTTCGACGGGCTGGTCGCGACGGTGGTCCGCTGGACGCGCGGCATCAGCGAGGCGCTGCACAACGGCGCCATCAGCCGCTACCTCGCCTATTTCGTCACCGCCACGGTGATCGTGGGCTTTGCCGCCTACCAGGGCGGTGCGCTGGGCGCGCCCACGCGCGAGATGCTGCCCGTGCCGATCCCGGTCTTCTTCGGCTGGCTGCTGCTGATCATCGCCACGGCGACCGTGGTGATCCTGCACCGGCAGCGCTTCCTGGCGCTGGTGGTGATCGGCGTGGTCGGGCTGATGGTCTCGGCCGGTTTCGTCTACCTCTCGGCGCCGGACCTCGCGCTGACGCAGATCTCGGTCGAGACGGTGACGATCATGCTGCTGCTGCTGGCGCTGCATTTCCTGCCCAAGGAGACGCCGGCCGAAAGCACCGGGCTGCGGATCGGCTCGGACGCGGTGGTGGCCGTGGCGGCGGGCCTGGCCGTGGGGCTGCTGGCTTTCGCCTTCATGATGCGCGATTTCGACAGCATCTCGGCCTATCACCTGGCCAACTCCTACAAGGGCGGCGGCGGCACGAACGTGGTCAACGTGATCCTCGTGGATTTCCGGGGCTACGACACCTATGGCGAGATCATCGTGCTGGGCATCGCGGGCCTTGCGATCTTTGCCCTGATGGAGGCGCTGCTCTCGGGGCCGGCCGGTGCGCGACTGCGCAATTCCAGCTATGATCTCGACCGGTCGCGCGACCGGCACCCGCTGATGATGGTGGTGGTGACGCGGCTGATGCTGCCCATCGCGATCATGGTGGGGGTCTACATCTTCCTGCGCGGGCACAACCAGCCGGGGGGCGGCTTCGTCGCGGGGCTTGTCGTGTCGATCGCGCTGCTGATGCAGTACATGGCCTCGGGCTTTGCCTGGACCACGCGGCGCCAGAAGATCAAGTATCACACGCTGATCGGGCTGGGCGTGCTGGTGGCCGGGCTGACCGGCGCCGGCGCGTGGCTGGCCGGGCGGCCCTTCCTGACCAGCGCCTTCGGCTACGTGCATCTCGAACCGATCGAGGAGTTCGAACTGGCCACCGCGGCGCTGTTCGACCTGGGCGTGTTCCTCTGCGTGCTCGGCGCGGTGATGCTGATGCTCTACAGCCTGTCCCGCATGGCACGCCATGCCGGCGAGACGGTGAACAAGGAACCGATGGGCTACGACCCCTCACGCGCGGTCGAATCCCTCAGGAAGAAGGCAGAGTGACATGGAAATTCTTGTGGCCAGCTCCGTCGGTACGCTGACCGCCGCCGGGGTCTACCTGATCCTGCGCCTGCGCGCCTTCCCGGTGATCCTGGGCCTGGCGCTGCTGTCCTACGCGGTGAACCTGTTCCTGTTCTCCACCGGCCGGCTGGCGATCGACGCCGCGCCGATCCTGAACCCCTATGGCGAGGCCAGCTATACCGACCCGCTGCCGCAGGCGCTGGTGCTGACCGCCATCGTGATCTCGTTCGGGATGACCGCGGTGCTGGTGATGTTCGCGCTGGGCGCCTACCTGGAGGCCGGTGACGACAGCATCGACGTCGAGAGCCCGGATCCCGCCGAGAAGGAGAGCGGCGCATGAACCACTGGATCATCGCGCCGGTCGTGCTGCCGGCGCTCCTGGCCCCGATCATCGCCTTCGTCATGCGCCACGACATCTCGCTGGCGCGGGTCGCCTCGGCCGCAGGCACGGTGGCGCTGGCCGCTATCGCGCTGGGGCTGGCCGTGCTGGCCGCCGATGGCGGGGTGCAGGTCTACAACCTGGGCAACTGGCCCGCGCCCTTCGGCATCGTTCTCGTGCTGGACCGGCTTTCGGCGATGATGGTGCTGCTGACCGCGGTGCTGGCCCTGCTGGTGCTGTGGCACGCCATCGCCACCGGCTGGGACAATCGCGGGCGGCATTTCCACGCGCTGTTCCAGTTCCAGCTGATGGGGATCTGCGGCGCCTTCCTGACCGGCGACGCGTTCAACCTGTTCGTCTTCTTCGAAGTGCTGCTGATTGCCTCCTACGGGCTGATGATCCACTCGGGCGGCAAGGTGCGGCTGCAGGCCGGCCTGCAATACGTGGTGATGAACCTTGCCGGCTCGACCCTGTTCCTTTTCGCGCTCGGCACGCTTTACGCCACGACCGGCACGCTGAACATCGGCGACCTGGCGGTGAAGGTGCAGGCCATGGACCCGGGCGAGACCGCGCTGATCCGTGTCGCCGCGATCCTGCTTCTGGTGGTCTTTGCCATCAAGGCCGCGCTCTTCCCGGTGCATTTCTGGCTGCCGGCGACCTATGCCAACGCGCCGGCGCCCGTGGCCGCGCTGTTTGCCATCATGACCAAGGTGGGCGCCTACGCGATCCTGCGCATCCACACCACCGTCTTCGGGCCGGGCACCGGCGCGACCGAGGGGCTGGTCTCCACCTGGCTCTACCCCGCGGCCATCGTGACCATCGCGCTGGGGGCCTTCGGCGTGCTGGGCGCACGGCGCCTGTCCTCCCTGCTGGCCTTCTCGGTCGTGGGGTCCATGGGCACGCTGATGGTCGCCGTCGCGGCCTTTACCCCCGAGGCCACGACCGCCGCGCTCTACTACCTTGTGCATTCGACCTTTGCCGCCGCGGCGCTCTTCTTGGTCGCCGATCTGGTGCTGACCCGCCGCGGGTCGGACTTCCTGCGCGCCGAGGCGCCCACCGTGCAGAACGGGCTGTTCGCGGCGCTGTTCTTCGGGGGGGCCATCGCCATGGCCGGCATGCCACCGCTCAGCGGGTTCCTCGGCAAGCTGCTGGTGATGGACACGCTGCGCGACCCCGACACGATCGCGCTGACCTGGACGGCGATCCTGGCCGGCTCGCTCCTGACGATCGTGGGTTTTGCCCGGGCGGGCAGCGTGCTGTTCTGGAAATCCACCGCGCAGACCGACACGCCTGCGCCCGACACTGCCGAGGCGGTGACCGAGGTGGCCGGCCCGCAGCCCGTCGGCGTGGCCGAGGCGGCGCCCAGCATCATGGCGCTGGCCATCCTGGGCGGGCTCGCGGTCTTTGCCGGGCCGATGACCCGCTATGCCGAGGGCGCCGCGGCCGAGCTCTTCGATGCCTCCGCCTATATCGAGGCGGTGCTGGCCGAGCCCGAGATCCCGCCGCTGGACGAGCCTTCCGCGGATGGCGACACGGACGCGGCGCATGACGCGGGCGAGGAGCATTGAACATGGTCAAACGCATCTTCCCCCATCCGCTGCTGAGCCTGACGCTGGTCATCGTCTGGATCGTGCTGGTCAACAAGGTGACGCTGGGCAACCTGCTTCTGGGCGGCTTTCTCGGCATCGCCGTGCCGATCCTGACCTCGGCCTACTGGCCCGGTCGACCGCGCCTGAAGCGCCCGTGGCGCACGCTGGACTACGTGGCCGTGGTGGTCTGGGACATCATCGTCGCCAATGTCGAGGTGGCGGTCATCGTGCTGTTCAAGCCCAATGCCAAGATCCGCTCGCACTGGGTCACCATCCCGCTGGACCTGACCTCGCCCGAGGCGATCACCGTGCTGGCCGGCACGATCACCCTGACGCCGGGCACGCTGACCGCGCTGCTCTCGGCCGATGGCGGCAGCCTGCTGGTCCATTGCCTGCACACCGACGACCCGGAAGAGATCCGGGACACGATCAAATCGCGCTATGAACGACGGCTGATGGAGATCTTCCAATGATCGAATACGCGCTGATCTTTGCCCTGACCTGTTTCGGTGCGGGCCTTCTGTTCAACCTGTGGCGCATCGTGCGGGGCCCGGGCCGGGCCGACCGGATCCTTGCGCTGGACACGATGGTGATCAATGTCATCGCCCTGCTGGTGCTGTTCGGCATCTCGAAGGGAACGGCGGTCTATTTCGAAGCCTCGATGCTGGTGGCCATGGTGGGGTTCGTGTCGACCGTCGCCTATTGCCGCTTCATCCTGCGCGGCGACATCATCGAGTGAGGAGGCCCCCATGCTGGCAGAAATCGTGATCTCGGCCTTCCTTGTCATCGGCGGCATCTTCGGGCTGGTCGGCTCCTACGGGCTGCTCAAGCTGCGCGACTGCATGCAGCGGCTGCACGCGCCCACCAAGGCTTCGACCGTGGGGGTGGGCAGCGTGCTGATCGCCTCGATGCTGTATTTCCTTCTGGTCAAGGGGCAGGTGTCCTTTCACGAGGTGATGATCACGCTCTTCCTCTTCCTGACCGCGCCGATCACCGCCCATTTCATGGCGCAGGTCCATGTCCGGCTGCGCGAAAGAGAGGACGACCTTCCCGAAACCGACCGCGATTTCGGCTGGTCGATCTACGAGGACCCGCCGGTCTACGGCGACGGCGACTGATCGGGCGTCGCCTTCGGCCCGATGCCCGCGCGCCGGCATCGCCGAAGGCACGGAACCCCTGACACCCGATCCGCGTTCTCGCTGCGATGAAACGATGGAGACGGGGGCAGCATGGCCAGGAACGATCGGCCCAGCATCAAGGATGAAGAGACCTACGAGTCGCTGCGCGAGGATGGCTATTCCAAGGGCGCCGCGGCGCGGATCGCCAATGCGCAGGCCAATTCCAGCCAGAACCCGTCGAAGAAGGGCGGCAAGGCGCCACCCTACGAGGACTGGACCAAGGATGAACTCTATGACCGCGCGCAGGAGCTCGAGATCGAGGGGCGCTCGGACATGACCAAGGACGAGCTCATCGATGCCTTGCGGGACCAGCGCGATGCGGACTAGACCGGGCGGGACCGTGGCAGCAACGCAGGGAGACGCAACATGAGCTTGGAAATCACCGGGATCGGCGGCTTCATCCTGCTGGTTCTGGATATCTGGGCGCTGGTCTCGATCGTGGGGTCGCGCGCCAGTACCGGCAAGAAGGTACTCTGGTGCCTGTTCGTCGTGCTTCTGCCGCTTCTGGGCTTCATCGCCTGGCTGCTGTTCGGACCGCGCGCCAAGTCATAGATCAGATCAACGGCCGGGGGCGCGCATGCTGCCGGTCGAGATGGCCCATCGCATAAAGCTCATCGCGATCATGCACGATCAGCGTCCCGCCGGACCAGCTGGCGATCTGCTTCTCGCGCAGCTTGGCGAGCGTCTTGTTTGTGTGCACCAGTGACAGGCCCAGCGCATCGGCCAGGTCCTGCTGCTTGTAGGGCAGGGGGACCGCGTTCTCGCGGCATTGGCCAAGCGCGCTGAGCCGCATGTAGAGCTTGCCAAGCGCCCATGAAATCTTTTCCTCGGCAGTCATCTGCCCCAGCGCCTGCAGGGCCTCGCCCAGCAAATGCTCTTCACTGGCCGCCAGGTAGGTCAGGTCGAAGGCGCGCTCCGGCTGCTGCTCGAACAGCTGCCACAGGTCTGAGCGGTTGAAGACGCAGAGCACCATGCGCGTCGTCGCCTCGACCGAGTGGCGCATCGCGTCCATCACGCCCGATTGCAGTCCCACGAAATCGCCGGGCAGCACGAAGCCCACCACCTGCCGTCGCCCGTTGGGCAGCGTCTTGGAGCGCAGCCCCATTCCCGACAGCACGGTGAAGAGCTGGCTGGAGGATGCGTCCTCGGCCAGGATCTCGGTGCCGGGCTGCGCCGCGAACTCGCCGGTCTTGAACCGTTTCATGAACGCCACTTCCTTGGACGACATGGGCAGGAACAACTCCAGCTGGCGCAGGGGGCACGTGGCGCAATCGATTTTCATTCTGGGCGTGTCCTATGTCTTGGTTTAATGCAGGCGGATCCGATTCGTGACACTCACTGCCCCATGACAACGACGACCATAGATTTCGCGACACCGGCGCGGGCCAGCACACGGGCCGTGCTATTGTCTCACAACATGTTGGAAGCAGAGGATTTGCGTGACGCGCTGCAGCGGCGCGGTTTCCGGCGGATCGACCTCGTCAGATCGCCGGAAGAGATGATCGACGAATTGAAGGCCATGCAGCCCCAAATCGATCTTGCGATCATCGCGGCGGATGCGTCCCTGCCGGGCGCTGACGCCTGCGAGGCGCAGGCCGTGAGATCCGGTGTCGGCCTGCTCCGCGTGCGTGACAGCCGCGGCGAAGAGGGCCGCGGGATCGCGACCCTCCAGAGGCCGTTCACCGACCGGGCGGTCAACCAGGTGCTGAACGCGCTGGGATTCTGATCCCAAGGCGCGCTCAGGCCTTCTGCTTGATGGCCAGCCCGATCAGCACGCCCAGACCCGCGGCGCCGGCGAGCGCCATGACAGGGTTGCGCTGCACGATGCGCGACAGGTCGTCATGCGCCTCGGCGGCCAGCACGCGGCCGTAATCCACCTGGTCGGCAGCGGCATCGCGGGTCTGCCCGGCGCTTTCGCGCACGCGCTCGCTGGCCGCCTCGTAGGTGTCCGACGCCTTGTCGCGCAGCGCCCCGACCCGGCCGGGCTGGCGCGGGGCGTCCTTTTCCATCGAGTCGGTCTTGCTCAGTTCCGCATTGGACATGGGATACCTCCTTGATTGTCACCCGACAAACACGGACCTGCGACCGATTGTTCCCGACGGAACTTCCGGTTCCGCACCTCGTTGACTGCGGTAATCGCATGCAACGCAAGGAGGCGGTCATGCTGTACTGGGCACTGATGTTTCTGGCCGTTGCGCTGATCGCCGGGCTGTTCGGGTTCGGGGGCATCGCAACGGCGTCGGCCGGGATCGCGCAGATCCTGTTCTTTCTGTTTCTCGCGCTCTTCGTGGTCGCGCTGATCGTGCGCCTGACCCGCGACCGGACCTGACGGCGCGCCCCGGCGCGCTATGTCGCGCAGCTGAACATGACAGGAGACACCATGGACAGACGCGACGCGCTGGTCGAAAGCTTCATGACCGAAATGGGCCATTGCACGAAGGGCGAGACGCTGTTCCTGCAGGCCGTCGAAGAGGTCGCGCGCCACGTGCTGACCGTGGAAAAGAACGACCCAAGCTTTGCCGCCGCGCGGGTTCTGGCACGGCTGGTCGAGCCCGACCGCATCCTGTCTTTCCGCATCACGTGGGAGGATGACGACGGCAAGGTGCAGATCAACCGCGCTTGGCGGGTACAGGCTTCGAACGCGATCGGGCCCTACAAGGGCGGTCTGCGCTTTCACCCGGCGGTGGATCTGGACACGCTGAAGTTTCTCGCTTTCGAGCAATGTTTCAAGAATGCGCTGACCGGTTTGCCGCTGGGCGGCGCCAAGGGCGGTGCGGATTTCGATCCCAAGGGGCGCAGCGATGCCGAGATCATGCGTTTTTGCCATGCGCTGATGCGCGCGCTGGCCCCGCATATCGGCCCCGACAAGGACGTGCCGGCCGGCGACATCAACGTGGGCACGAAAGAGATCGGCTGGCTCTTCGGCGCCTACCGGCAGCTGGCGGGCGCCTATCAGGGCGCGCTGACCGGCAAGGGGCTGAGCTATGGCGGCTCGGCCATGCGGGTCGAGGCCACGGGCTACGGGCTGATCTATTTCGTCGAGCGCATGTTGGCCGAGCAGGGCGAGGATCTAGCCGGCAAGCGGATCGCCATCTCCGGCAAGGGCAACGTGGCCAGCCATGCGGCCGAGAAGGCCGTGCAGCAGCGCGCCTGCGTGCAGACGCTGTCGGATACCTCGGGCACGCTTTTTGCGCCCGACGGCATGGGGCAGGAGGCGATCGCCTGGGTGCAGGGTCAGAAGGCCGCGGGGCGCGGCATCGACACCCCGCCCGACGGGCTGGGCCTGCAGTTCAAACCCGGCGCCGTCCCGTGGGAGATCGCGCCCGAGATCGCGCTGCCCTGCGCCACCCAGAACGAGCTGGATGCCGACATGGCGCGGCAGCTGGTCGATGGTGGCACGCGGCTGGTGGCCGAAGGGGCGAACATGCCGCTGACCGCCGAGGCGGTCGAGATCGTGACCGGCGCCGGTCTGGCCTATGCGCCCGGCAAGGCGGCCAATGCGGGCGGTGTCGCCGTCAGCGGGTTGGAGATGAGCCAGATGAGCCATCGCCAGTTCATGTCCGCCGAGGAGGTCGACCGCGAGCTTTGCGTCATCATGCGCGACCTGCATGCGCGGGTGGCCGAAGAGGGCCGCGAACCGGGCGGCATCGACTATGTGCGCGGCGCCAATGTCGCCGGTTACCGCCGTCTCGCGCAGGCGATCTCGGCGCAGGGGATCATCTGACCGCGACGCCGGGTCGCGCAGCTCAGGTGACGCATCGGAACCTTTTGGCGGAACTCACCCGCCGCACGCCCGTTGAGTCCGCCAAAAGGGAGATCTGACATGAAAGACGCACTGACTGTTGTTCCCAGTACCGACGACGTCTCGACCGGCGTTCGTGACACGCAGGTGATCGCCTCGGGCCTGTCCGACGCGTTGGCCGACACCTACCGGCTGACCTTCAAGACCCATGCCTATCACTGGAACGTCGAGGGGCCACTGTTCTACTCGATCCACAAGCTGACCGAGGAGCAGTACGAGAACATGTTCGCCGCCGCGGACGAGCTGGCCGAGCGCATCCGCGCGCTGGGAGAGCTGGCGCCGCAGAGCATGGCCGACATCGTCGCCCGCTCGCGCGTCGAGGACCGGGCCGGACCGCTGAGCGCCGCCGATATGATCGAGGATCTGGCCAGCGATCACGAGAAGCTAGCGCACCGGCTGCATGCCATCGTCGACCTGGTCGAAGGTCGCAAGGATCCGGTCACCGAGGATCTGGCGACCGAGCGCAGCGCCTTCCACGAGCAGGCCGCCTGGATGCTGCGCGCGATCGGGAAGTCGTGACCGCGACGCCTGTCCGGACACGAAAAAGCCCGGGGCCGACAAACCCCGGGCATTTTTCTCTACGCAAACGGGCTGCGCGGCGATCAGGCGCGCAGCGTCTCGGTCGAAGAGAAGAACATCGCCTGGCTGACGGCCGAGCGGACCTGGTCCTCGGAATAGGGCTTGGAGATCAGGAAGGCCGGCTCAGGCCCCTCGCCGGTCAGCAGACGCTCGGGGAAGGCGGTGATGAAGATCACGGGCAGGTCGCCATGCGTCTTGAGGATGCGGTTCACCGCGTCGATGCCGCTGGAATTGTCGGCCAGCTGGATGTCCGACAGGATCATGTCGGGCTTCTCGGCCTCGGCCAGTTCCAGCGCGGCGGTCTCGGTCCGGGCGACGCCGGTGATCTTGTGGCCCATGTCGGCAACGATGCCCTCAAGGTCCACGGCGATGATCGTCTCGTCCTCGATGATCATGACGCGGCCCGACAGCGAGCGCGACATCTCGTCGATGGCGATATCGACCAGCTGCTTGGCCTCGGTCGAGGACACGCTCATGATATGGGCGATGTCGGCGTAGGGAAATTCCTCGATCGTGTGCAGCAGCAGCGCCTCGCGCGTGCCGGTGGTCAGCTTGGCCAGGTGTTCCTGCGCCTTGGAGCGCAGCCCATCCTCGTCATCGGCCAAGGCGGCACCGCTGGTCGACCAGATGCTGTGGAATACCTTGAACAGCGCCGTCTTCGGGGCCAGACTGTCATCATACGAGTGAGGATCGCTCAGGATCGCTTCGAGAGCGGCCATCGCGTAGTTGTCCCCGCTGACCTGAGAACCCGTCAGCGCGCGCGCATAGCGCCGAAGGAAGGGCAGGTTGTCACCGACTTTGGAGGCGAGGTCCCTGGAGGTGCCGTTCATGTTCAGATCCGTCCTGTTTTTTTGCAATTGCCGGGAACCCAACGTCGGTTTCCGCGTTTGGTTCCAGATAATGCGCGAAAAAGACGAACTCAAATAGAGCACCCACAGAGCACCCCATGTCGAACAACGCGAGAACATCAAAGTTGCAGCAGGAAATTGATGCGAACCTGAAGCGGGCCTACGAAGAGACCCTCAACGAGGACGTGCCCGACAGGTTCACCGACCTGCTGGCCCGTCTCAAGGCCGCCGATCAGGACGGCAGTCCCGTACAGGAGCACGCCGATGAGCGGTGATCCCAGAGACGAAATCGTCGAGCATATCGGCGCCATGCGGGCCTTCGCCATGAGCCTGACGCGCAACTCGGCGCTGGCCGACGACATCGTGCAGGATGCGCTGGTCAAGGCGTGGACGAATATCGACAAGTTCGAGGCCGGCACCAACATGCGGGCTTGGCTGTTCACGATCCTGCGCAACACGCTGTATTCCTATCACCGCAAGCACAAGCGCGAGGTGCAGGACAGCGATGGCGCGCTGTCTGCGGGCCTGTCGAACAAGCCGCATCATGATGGTCGGCTGCAGATGCGTGACTTCAACCAGGCGTTCGAGACGCTGAATGCCGAACAGCGCGAGGCACTGGTGCTGGTGGGGGCCGGGGGACATTCCTACGAGGAAGCCGCCGAGATCTGTGGCGTCGCCGTCGGCACGATCAAGAGCCGGGTGAACCGGGCACGCAGCCGCCTGGCCGAGCTGATGCAGCTGAACGACGACGAGGTGCTCGAGGCGACGGATATCGTCACGGCAGGGATCGTGGCCGCGAATCCTTCGGCAGCGTGAGACGGGAGCCTTCATGACGGTGCGGTTCAGTCGGCTGCGCAGCCTGTCCTTTCAGCTGGTTGCGCTGCTGACGCTTGCCCTCTTGCCGCTGGGTCTCATCTCGCTCTACCAGACGCAGGCCGTCCTGGCCGAGGCGCGCAATGTCGGGCGCGCGTCGCTCATGGAACGCACGGTCGCCGCGGCCTCGGAAGAGCGGGAGCTGATTCAGGAAGCGCTGGGTGCCGCGCAGGCGCTCGGCGCTGTCGTGCGTTCGATCGAGCCCGATCAATGCGACGCCGTGATGGAGCGTTTCGTCGAGGCGTTCCCCCAGTCGATCTTTGCCGGATTCGTGAAACCCGACGGACTGCTGGACTGCCAGTCCATGGGCGATCCGATCAGCGTGGCCGACCGGCCCATGTTTGCCAGCATCGTCGAGAATGACGGCCCCTTCGTCGAGGTAAGCCCCGCCGGTGCCATCACCGGCGAGACGGTGATCGTCTCCAGCCTGCCTGTGCGCGATGGCGACACGGTTCTGGGCTACATCATCATCTCGATCCCGCACAGCTATGCCGAGGCCCTGATGCCCACCACCTCGGAAGAGGGGGGCTTCTTCCTGGCCACGATCACGGCCAATGGCAACGTGTTGGCCGCCTCGACCCCGCTGGACGGGGCCGCGCAGCACCTGCCGGCCGGCCGTACGGTGGATGAGCTGGTCAACCGCATCGGGCAGACCTTCATCTCCGAGGCCGGCAATGGCGAGACGCGGCTGTTTGCGGTCAGCCAGATGATCCCGGGCAATGTCGCCGTGGTGGGCAGTCTCGACGTGTCTTCAGCCTTTGACAGCGGTTGGCAAGAACGCAACTGGATGCCGCTGATCTTCCCCGGGCTCATGTGGATCGTCGGGGTTTGCGTGGCCTATTTCGGCGTGCAGCGGCTGGTGATTCGGCACATGTCGGCGCTGCGGCGTGCCATGCGCCAATACGCGCTGGGCAAGCTCAAGGGCGGCCAGCTGGAGCTGGACAACCCGCCGGAAGAGCTGAAGGACACCGAACGCGCGTTCAACAAGATGGTGCTTTTGCTGTCCCATGCCGAGGCGCAGCAGGAACAGGACCTGCGCGACAAGGAGGTGCTGCTGCGCGAGGTGCATCACCGGGTGAAGAACAACCTGCAACTGATCGCCTCGATCATGAACATGCAGGCACGGTCCGCCCGCACGCCTGAGGCGCGGCGCATGCTGGCCAGCCTGCAGCAGCGGGTGCGCGGGCTCGCCATCCTGCACCGAACGCTCTACACCAAGCCGGAGATGGCGACCGTGGACGTGGCCGAGCTGATCGCCGCCATGGTCTCGGATATCTCGGGGCCCTCGGACAATTCCGAGGTCGAGATCCGCACCGACCTCGCGCCGCTGGAGCTGTTCCCCGACCAGGCCGTGCCGCTGTCGATGTACCTGGCCGAGGCGATGACCAACGCGCAGAAATATGTCGGCCATCCGTCCGAGGGCAAACCATGGATCGCCGTGACCCTCTCGGTCGAGGACCGCAAGGCCCGTCTGGTGATCGAGAACAGCGCCGGCACGCCCGTGCGCCCGGCCGAGGACGAGACCCCCAGCGAGGATGGGCTGGGCAACCGCCTGATGCGCGCCTTCGTCAGCCAGCTGGAAGGGCAGGTCAAGGTCGACCGTTCCGAGGCGGGGTTCAGGCTGGAGCTGGTCTTCACCCAGCATGATTTCGCACCCTCCGGTGGCGTCTCCCGCGCAGCCTGACGGTGCGCCCGGCCGGGGGTTTCGCGGCCGGGCGACGTTCGAGTACTGACCGGAAGACATGGATGGAGAGATCATGGCCCGCGGACGAGAGGCACGCACCCCGTTGAACATCCCGCCACGTGGATACCTGGACATTCTCTGGCGCATCTACGGAAAGCTCGGAGAGCGCAATATCGGCCTGCTCGCCGCCGGCATCGCCTTCTACGGGCTGCTCTCGGTCTTTCCGGGAATCACCGCGCTGGTCGCGGTCTCGGGCATGCTGGTCGACCCCGAGATGCTGGTCGAGTTCTCCGACACGGTGGCGACGCTGCTGCCGCCGCAGGCGGCGGACATCCTTCTGGGCCAGCTCGACGACGTGGTCGGCTCGGACCAGAGCAGCCTCAGCCTTGCCGCGCTTCTGGCTACGGGGCTGGCGCTCTTCTCCGCCTCGCGCGCGGTCGAAAATTTCATCGCCGGGCTGAACGTCATCTACGAGGAGAAGGAAGAGCGCGGCTTCTTCATGCTCAAGCTGCTGACCTTGGGGCTGACCCTGGCGATGATGCTGGGGCTGATGGTCTCGGCCATCGTGGTCGCCGCGATCCCGGCGATCGTGGCGCTGGTCAGCCAGAACCCGACCATCGTCAGCGTGCTGATGCTGATCCGCTGGCCGGTCCTCTTCGCATTGGGCGTGGTGGGCATCGCCGCGCTCTACCGGTTCGGCCCAAACCGCAGCGCGGCCCGCTGGCGCTGGCTGACGCCCGGTGCGGCGCTGGCCTGTACGCTCTGGGTGGCCGGCAGCATCGGGTTCAGCCGTTACGTGCAGTCCTTCGGCACCTATAACGAGACCTTCGGCGCGCTGGGGGGCGTGATCGTGCTGCTGACCTGGATGTGGCTGAGCGCCTATATCGTGCTGCTGGGCGCGCAGGCCGATGCCGAGCTGGAGGCGCAGACCCGCCGGGACAGCACCACCGGGCCTGAACGCCCCATGGGCGAGCGCGGCGCGGTCAAGGCCGACACGCTGGGCGAGACGATGGTGGGCGATTGACACGCAAAAGCGCCGCCCGAAGGGGCGGCGCATCTCTCGGCCGAGCTATCGAAACAATCAGGGTCCGGCGCGCGCAGGCGTGACGGTATCGGCCATCACGGCGCCCGATTGCTCGCGCTGCTCGGCATAGGCGCCCGCGGCGGTGACCAGCGCGCGAAAGATGCGGCGCTGGCGATGGGCGTAGAACAGGTGCTCGGGGTGCCATTGCACACCCAGCGCAAAGGGATCGCAGGTGCGTTCGACCGCTTGCACCATCCCGGCCCGGTCGCGCGCCCCGATGCGCAGCCCCTCACCCAGCCGGTCCACCGCCTGCGTGTGCAGCGCGTTGACCCGCATGGGCGTCTCGCCGGCGATGCGGGCAAGATGAGTCTCCGGCTCGATCAGCACGGGGCGGCGGGGCAGGATGGTCTTGATCTTGTCCTCCATCCCGTATGTCTGCCACGCGTCCTGGTCCAGCGTGCCGCCGAGGGCCACGTTCAGCATCTGCGCGCCGCGGCAGATGCCCAGCACGGGGATGTTGCGCTTCAGCGCCTGCTCGGCCAGCTCGCGTTCAAAGGCGTCCCGTTCCGGGTTCAACTGCGCGGCCAGTTCCAGCCGGCCGCCATACAGCTCGGGCGAGATGTCATCGCCACCCCCGATGATGATGCCGTCGACGCTGTCGAGATCCGCGGGGCGACCGGCGCCCCAGCGCGTGCCCCGCCCCCCGGTCAGCCAGAGGTTCAGGTTGACCAGCGGAAAGATGCGCCACCCCGACTTGCGCGACGTGGTGACGCCAATTCTGGGTCGGCTCATGCGCCGGCCTCCTTGGCGGTTTCCTCGAGGATCTCGGAGACGGTGCGCACCCAGTCGCTGCGCCCGTTCATCCACTTGTCGCGGTTGATGCGCCAGGCGGTGCGCAGGCAGCCCATCAGCGCCTTGTCGCCCGCAGCGCATTCCACCTTGCGCCACATCTCCCACGGTTCGGCCAGCGACCAGGCGGGTTCGTCGATGCGGCAATCGGGCAGGCGGAAGTGAAAGGTGGGCCGGGCCGAAGTCTTGCCGGGCGACGGGAAATCCTCGGCAAAACCGTCCGGATCTGCATGGGCAAAGAGCGGCATCAGGTCCAGCCCGTGATTGCGGCTATGGGTGTGGCGCGCATAGATCCGGCGCAGCGCGGTCAGATCCTCGGGTGCCTCGGCCACCAGATCGTCGACCAGCCGCCGCGGCCAGGGGTCGACGAAGGGCAGAAGGCGGCGCGTGCCGTCCAGGTCCCAATGCGCGCGCATCCAGTCCTCGAGCAAGCCGTAGGCCAGGATCGTCGACAGGGTCACCGGATCGTCCGGCGCCACGACGGCTGGGTTCAGGTGGATGCCGAAGCCCAACAGTACGCCGTCACGCGACCCGGTGGCGCCGGCCTGCCGCAGCGCATCGCGCAACGCATCCAACCGTTCCATCCCGTCGGTGTCCAGCGGGGCCGAGATGATCTCGACCGGGACCAGGCCGCGCGCCATGTCCAGCCCCGCATTGACCACGGCCATGTCGGCCTTGCGCAGCGCGGTGTCCAGCTCGATGCCGACATCCCCGATCTCGCTGTCGCGCAGGATGAGGTGGCGCGGCCCGGTCTCGTCGATCGTGCCGCCCAGCAGGCGTTGCGTGACCTCGGCCGCGCCGATTTCGGTCATGCCGCCGAACTCGATCTCGACACCGCACAGCCGCGGGTCTCCGGTCGTCGTGGTGGCGTGGGGCAGCGGCCGAAACGCCGCGGATCGAGGTTCGGTCATGCAGTCACAACGCATCAACATGTTCAGGGGTTCCCGTGCAGGGTCAGGTGGCAGTCTTTGCCGTCTCCGGGACGGTCGTGTCCTCGGCGGGCTCGGCCCCGGGCGTCTCGGCGCCGATCCGTCCGAAGAAGGCGCCGATCCAGATCATGGCCGGCAGCGCGATGATGCTGCCCAGAGGTCCCCAGAGCCAGAGCCCGAAGATGATCGACAGGAACACCGCCAGCGGATTGATCTTGAGCCGCTGGCCCACCAGTGTCGGCGTGGCGAATTGCGCCTCGGTCAGGTTGAGGCAGAGGAACGCCACCGGCGGCAGCACCGACTGGATCCCGGTGAACTGCGTCATGCCGGCGATGGCCAGCGCGCAGATCATCGCGATCGGGCCGAGGTAGAGCAGGAAATTCAGGATAAAGGCGGCAAACCCCCAGAGCATCGGGCTGGGCAGGCCGATCAGCATCATCGCCCCCGCCGTGGCACCGCCCAGGCAGGCGTTGATCATCGTCACGGTGACGAAATAATGCGACACGGCGCGGTCGGCCCGGCGCATATGCGTCTCGAAGCTTGCCAGCTTGTCGTAGATCTCGTCACGGGTCAGCAGGAAGAAGAACAGCGTGCCGGCGAAGATCAGGAACTGGCCCATGAAGTTGGGTGCCAGCCAGAGCGCCTCGATCAGGTTCGGGACCGCGTCCTTGACCGCTTCCTCGCCTTCCTCGGCGATGGTGCGGTCCATGTCGATATCCAGCCCCCGCAACGTGTTCGAGGCCTTGCGGAACCACCATTGTGCCTCGCGCTCGATCTGGGGCAGCACCTGCATCAGCTTGCCGATGATCGGGCCGATGGCCGCGACCATCAGCACGAAGACCCCGATGCTGGCCAGGAGCGCGCCGGTCGCGTTGATGCCGCGCGGCACGCCCATCCTAGCGAGCCGGGTCAGGGGCGGGCCCAGCACGACCGAGCAGACCAGCCCCAGCGCGATGGGCGCCAGCAGGTCCTGCGCCAGACGCAGGGCCGTGATTGACAGCAGGCCCGCGATGATGGCCAGAAGCCAGGTGACCGTGCCCGAGATATGGACGCGCGGCGGCGCGTCGCTGGGGTCACTGCGCTGCATCGTCGGCGAATTCCCGGCGCGCGCTGGACACGCCGGCCTGCATGGCGGCGTCGGTGCGGGTCTTCAGCTGGTCGAGCTCCTCGTGCAGCAGCGCCTCGGCATGCTGGAACAGCTGGTCGCGCTTGGCGCCCATCAGCTGGGTCTCGCGCTTGGTCGAGGGCAAGAGCCCGCCGATCACCGCGCCGATCCCCAGCGCCAGCGCGCCGGTCATCAGAGGCTGATCCTGGTGGCTCTGCCGGGCGCGCGCCTTGATCCGCGCGGCCTGCCGTTCGATGTCGCGCTGCGCCGCGATGGCGCGGCGGCGGGCGTCGATGATACGGGCGCGCGCCTCCGGGCCCAGCTTTTCGAGCCCGGCATCGACCAGCGCCTCGAGATAGTCGGAATCGGGCGGCGTGGGCTGCGCCTCGCGCGCGTTCAGCGCGGCCTCGCGCTGCAGGCTGCGATCGGCGGCCGCGACACGGTCGTCGAAGCCCGGCTCCGTCAGGGGCGGGGCCGTGGGATCGGCATTCGGCCCGTCGCCGCGGCGCGGCTCGGACTTGGTCAGCAGCATGGCCGCCCCGGCGCCGACCAATAGCGCCGCAACCGGGTTGCGGCTGACCGCGCGGGTGACCGTGCCAATCGCGTCATGGCCGAGCGAGGCGGCGCCGGAAACGGCATCCGCGCCGGTGCGCGCGGGGTTCACGGCCTCGGTCAGGCGGCCGAGCGTCCGGCTCAGCTCGCTGCGGTGATGCGCGGCCTTGCGGTCCAGATCATGTGCGTGGGTCTCAGCCATGGGTCATCTCCCGTGCGGATCGAATGTCTTTCTCGATGTTGCGCAGCGCCTGTTCGGGCACGAGCGCATCGGTGTTCAGGCGTTTGCGCCCCATCAGCGCCAGTCCGGCGCAGGCTGCGACCAGCAGCAGCGCCACCAGCGCGGTGGCCGCCAGCGGCGGCAGGCCGAGGGCAATCAGCGCCAGAGCCAGGGCGGCGGCCAGCGCGTGAACCGCGGCCAGCCCGACCAGCGCGGCGACGGCGATCAGGACGGCACCGTGGCGCATCTTGGTCAAGCCGGCGGCGATCTCGCTCCGGGCCAGCGCGGCCTCGGCGCGGATCAGCCCGGTGACATGGGTCATCGCCTCGCCCAGGATGTCCGGCGCGTCGCGCAGGGTCGGATCCGGGTCGGGCTGGGTCACGAGCGGTCCCCCCGTTGGACGACATGCCCGCTCCACGGATCCTGCGTTGGCGCGCGGCGCGCCGTGCTGCCGTCACCGGCCTTCAGGAACCGGGCCGCGGCAAAGCCCGCGAGCGCGGCACCGCCGAGAAACAGCAGCGGGTTGCGTCGTGCGAAATGCGAGACATCCTGCGCCAGCGTGTCGAAATCCACGTCGTTGAGCGAGGCCACGGCCGTGTCGAGCAGGCCCGAGGCCTGCGACAGCGCCTCGGCCTGAAGCGATCCTTCGGGCAGTTCCTCGGCCGCCGCATCGGTGGCCGAGCGCGCCGAGCGCAGCTCGTCCTGCGCGCGGTCCCGGGCCGCGCCGACGGTCTCGTCGGCTTTCTCATGCGCCATGTCGCGGGCATCCCCGGCCACGGCCGAGGCTTTCTCGCGCATCGCGTCGGGCAAGGTGTCGGAGTCTGTCGTCGCCATGATATCTTCCCGTCCGCTTGTTGATCGCGAGGCCCTCATGTGCCGTCCGGCGCCCGTCCCCGCATGTTTGTCGGCTGATCAACGCGGGCTTGGCGGCAAGGGTTCCGACAATCTGTCGCACCTTCCGTGCCCGGACATCCGCGCATGGCTTTATCCCTGCCACAAAGCCGCTTATGCAGAGAGCAGTGACCGGAGAGGCGACCGCCCCGCCCGGTGCCATCTGCGCCGCGCGGCCCGCGGCGCCCGGATCGGGGGAGATCATGGCAGACCTGAAACCCAACAGCTTCAAGGCCGCGCTGCGCCGGATGGAGGTCCAGCATGGCATCTGGTGCGCCCTGCGCGACCCGCTGGCCGCCGAGATGCTGGCCACCTGCGGCTATGACTGGATGCTTTTCGACTGCGAGCATGCGCCGAACGACGTGGCGAGCGTGCTGTCGCTGCTGCAGGCTGTCGCGCCGCACCCGGTCAGCCCGCTGGTCCGGCCTAGCCACCTGAACGCGGCCGAGATCAAGCGCCTGCTGGATATCGGCGCGCAGACGCTGCTGATCCCCTACGTGCAGACCGCCGAGGAGGCGGCAGAGGCGGTCGCCGCCGTGACCTACCCGCCGGCGGGCATCCGCGGCGTGGCCGGGCTGACGCGGGCGACAGGCTACGGGCAGGTCGCCGGTTACCATGCCACCGCCCGCGACGAGATCTGCCTGCTGGTGCAGGTCGAGACCGAGGCCGCGCTTGCCCGGATCGACGCCATCGCCGCGGTGCCGGGGATCGACGGCATCTTTGTCGGCCCGGCCGATCTGGCCGCCAGCATGGGCCTGCCCGGCCAGCCCGGCGCGCCCGAGGTCAAATCTGCCGTCCTCTCGGCGATCAAGCGGATCCGCGGTGCGGGCCAGCCGCCCGGCGTGCTGACGCTGGACCCGGTCTTTGCGCGGGAATGCATCGATGCCGGCGCGGTCTTCGTGTCCTGCGACCTGGACATGGCGGCGATGCGCAAGGGGCTGACGCGCACGTGACCGCGGCGTCGGGGCTCTGGCGCGGAGCGCCGGCCCGTGCCATGCAGGGCGCAGGATGACTTGGTTTCGCTTTCGCCTTCTGCCCGCCGCGTTGCTCTGGCTCTGCGGGCTCGCGCTGTCGCTGCCGGCCCGGGCCGAGCCGGTGACCGTCTTCGCCGCGGCCAGCCTCAAGACCGCGCTGGACGCCGTGGCAAAGGGCTATGCCGCGCAGACGGGCACGCAGGTCACGCTGTCCTACGCGGGCTCTTCGGCGCTGGCGCGACAGATCCAGTACGGCGCGCCGGCCGATCTCTACATTTCGGCCAACACGCTGTGGATGGACGTGCTCGACCGCGACGGGCTGCTGGTACCGGGCACGCGGGTCGACCTGCTCTCGAACCGGCTGGTGCTGATCGGGCCGGCGGGCGCCGGGCCCCTGCCGCCCGATGAGATCGCCACCTCGCTGGGCCAGCGCCGGCTGGCCATGGCGCTGGTCGACGCCGTGCCGGCGGGGATCTACGGCAGGGCGGCGCTGGAGTCGCTGGGCCTTTGGGGCGAACTGTCGGATCGCGTGGCGCAGGCCGACAATGTCCGCGCTGCGCTGGCGCTGGTGGCCCTGGGCGAGGCGCCGCTGGGCATCACCTATGCCACTGATGCGCAGGCCGAGCCGCGCGTCGCGGTGCGCCATGTCTTTGCCGCCGACACCCACCCGCCGATCCGCTACCCGGTCGCGGCGCTGCGCGAGGGGGCCGATGTGGACGCCTTCCTTGCCTACCTGCAGGGAGAGTCGGCCGCCGCAATCTTTGCCGCGCAGGGCTTTGCCGTGCTGGAGCGGCCCTGAGCCATGGGCTGGCTCGGCCCCGAGGAATGGCGCGCCGTGGCCCTGTCGCTGCGCGTCTCTTTCTGGGCGACGCTGGTCGCCCTGCCGCTGGGCCTGTTCACCGCCTACGCGCTGGCGCGCTGGCGTTTCCCCGGCAAGCAGTTGCTCAACGGGCTGGTGCACTTGCCGCTGATCCTGCCGCCCGTGGTGACGGGCTACCTTCTGCTGGCGGTGCTGGGCACGCGGGCGCCGCTGGGTGCCTTCCTGCAGGACCTGGGCATCACCTTCGCCTTTCGCTGGACAGGGGCCGCGCTGGCGGCTGGGATCATGGGCTTTCCGCTGATGGTGCGCGCCATGCGCCTGTCGATCGAGGCGGTGGACACGCGGCTGGAAGAGGCCGCCGCCACGCTGGGCGCCTCGCGCGGCGTGGTCTTTGCCACCGTCACCCTGCCGCTGATCCTGCCCGGCGTGCTGACCGGGGCGATCCTCGCCTTTGCCAAGGCGATGGGCGAGTTCGGGGCCACGATCACCTTCGTCTCGAACATTCCCGGCCAGACCCAGACGCTGCCCTCGGCGATCTATGCCTTCCTGCAGGTGCCCGGCGGCGAGGCGGCCGCGCTGCGGCTGGTGCTGGTCGCCGTGGCCGTGGCGATGAGCGCGCTTCTGCTGTCGGAATGGCTGTCGCAGCGCGTCGCGCGCAGGATCGCGGGCACATGAGCGGCGCGCAGGATCGCGGGCTGGACGTCGCGCTGGATCACCGGCTGGGTGATTTCCACCTGCAAGCGGAATTTTCCGCAACCGAGGGGCTGACCGTGCTCTTCGGCCGTTCGGGTTCGGGCAAGACGACGCTGGTCAATGCGGTGGCCGGGCTGTTGCGGCCGCAAAGCGGGCGCATCGCGGTCGACGGCACGGTGCTGGTCGATACCGCGCGGGGCATCTGGCGCCCGCCGCATCGCCGCCGCGTTGGCTATGTCTTTCAGGATGCACGTCTTTTCCCGCATCTCACCGTGCGGCAGAACCTGCTCTACGGGCGCCGCTTCGCCCCGTGCGAAGGCGCGCCGCGCCTTGACGACGTGGTCGGGATGCTGGGGATCGGGGCGCTGCTCTCCCGCCGCCCTGCCGCCCTGTCGGGGGGCGAGAAGCAGCGCGTCGCCATCGGCCGGGCGCTGCTGGCCAACCCCGCGTTGATCCTGGCCGATGAGCCGCTGGCCGCGCTGGACGAGCCGCGCAAGGCCGAGATCCTGCCCTATTTCGAACGCCTGCGCGAGGTCACCCGCACCCCCATCCTCTATGTCAGCCACGCCCCGGGCGAGGTGGCGCGGCTGGCCTCGACCGTCGTCGTGCTGGAGGCGGGCCGCGTGATCCGCTGCGGCCCCGCGGCCGAGGTGCTGAGCGATCCCGCCGTGACCCCGGCGGGCATCCGCGGCGTGGGTGCCGTGCTGCAGGCCCGCATCCGCACCCATCACGAGGACGGGCTGACCGAGCTGGAGGCGGGCGGCCAGCGCCTGTTCCTGCCCCGCGTGGCGCAGGCGCCGGGCACGCTGGTCCGGGTGCGCGTGGCGGCGCAGGACGTCATCCTGTCGCGCGAGGCGCCACGCGGCCTGTCGGCGCTCAACATCCTGCCCGGCCGCATCGACGCGGTGCGCGCGGGCGAGGGGCCGGGCGCGCTGGTCACGCTGGACACGGCGGCCGGCCGCATCCTTGCCCGGGTCACGCGACGCTCGGCCGAGGCGCTGGGGCTGGCGCCCGGAACCCCTTGTCATGCCGTGATAAAAACCGTCTCGATCGCGCGCGAGGATGTCGGGGCGGCGGCGCCGCGGCAAAGCTCTTGAAGCGCTGCGGGGCGACGCTAATTCCGCGTCATGAAAAATGCACTGATCATCGGCGCCAGCGGCGGGATCGGCCGTGCGCTGGCCACGGCGCTGCGGGACGAGGGCACGCTGGTCACCGGGCTTGCGCGCTCGACACATGGGCTGGACCTCACCGACGAGGCCAGCATAAAGCGCTGTTTCTCGGCGCTGGACGACACGTATGACCTGATTTTCGTGGCGACCGGCGCGCTCGAGATCGACGGCGGCGCGCCGGAAAAGGCGCTGTCCGCGCTGACGCCCAAGGCGATGATGGACCAGTTCGCGCTGAACGCGGCCGGCCCCGCGCTGGTGTTGAAACATGCTGTGCCGTTGCTGCCGCGCGACCGGCGGGCCGTCTTCGCGGTGCTCTCGGCGCGCGTGGGCTCGATCGGGGACAACCGGCTGGGCGGCTGGTACAGCTACCGCACCGCCAAGGCGGCGCTGAACCAGCTGATCCACGGTGCCGCGGTCGAACTGGGGCGCACCCACAAGGAGCTGATCTGCGCCTGCCTGCATCCCGGCACCGTCGCGACCGCCTTTACCGAGAAATATCTGGGCCGCCACCCCTCGGTCACGCCGGACCACGCGGCCGAGCGTTTGATCAATGTCATCAAGGGGTTGGAGCCGGCCGACAGCGGCGGCTTCTACGATTATGCCGGCAAGGAGATCCCGTGGTGAGCCGGCTTGTCCTGGTGCTGGGCGACCAGCTGTCCGAGGGGATCGCGGCGCTTAAACAGGCCGACCGCGCGCATGATATCGTGGTCATGGCCGAGGTCGCGGACGAGACCTCCTACGTGCAGCACCACCCCAAGAAGATCGCCCTGATCCTGGCCGCCATGCGCAAGTTTTCCCAACACCTTCAAGAGGATGGCTGGGATGTGCGCTATTCGCAGCTGGACGATACCGAGAATACCGGCTCGATCCCGGGCGAGCTTTTGCGGCGCGCCGACGAGACCGGCGCCTCCGAGGTGATCGCGACCGAGCCGGGCGAGTGGCGGCTGATCGAGGCGCTGCAGGACATGCCGCTCAAGCTGCACATGGTCGAGGATGACCGTTTCGTCGCCTCGCATGACATGTTCGAGCGTTGGGCCAAGGGGCGCAAATCGTTGCGGATGGAGTATTTCTATCGAGAGATGCGCAAGCGTACCGGCTTGCTCATGGATGGCGAAGAGCCCGAGGGCGGCAAGTGGAATTTCGACCATGACAACCGCAAGCCTGCCCCGGACGAGATCGATTTCGGCGGTCCGATGCAGTTCACCCCCGACGCGGTCACCGAGGAGGTTCTGGACCTTGTCGAGGCGCGTTTCGGCAACAGTTTCGGGCAGTTACGCCCGTTCCACTTTGCCACCGAGCCGGGGCAGGCGCGGCGCGCGCTGACGCATTTCGTGAAACATGCGCTGCCGGAATTCGGCGATTACCAGGACGCGATGCTGGACGACAATCGCTTCCTCTATCACTCGCTGCTCTCGGCCTACATGCATATCGGGTTGCTGGACCCGCTGGAGGTCTGCCAGGCCGTTGAAGAGGCGTACAAAAACGGTGACGTGCCGATCAACGCGGCCGAGGGGTTCATCCGCCAGATCATCGGCTGGCGGGAATATGTGCGCGGTATCTATTTCCGCGAAGGTCCCGACTATCCGCGCCGCAACAAGTTGAATCAACAGCGAAAACTTCCGCCGCTCTACTGGGGCGCCGAGACGCGGATGCGCTGCGTGGGCCAGGCGGTGCGGCAGACCGAGGAAGAGGCCTATGCCCACCATATCCAGCGATTGATGGTGACGGGGAATTTCGCGCTGCTGGCCGGGATCGACCCGTTCGAGGTGCATGAGTGGTACCTGCGGGTCTATATCGACGCGTTCGAATGGGTCGAGGCACCCAACACGGTGGGAATGAGCCAGTTCGCCGATGGCGGGATCATCGCCTCAAAGCCTTATATTTCCTCGGGAAATTACATCCACAAGATGTCGGATCATTGCGGGCAGTGCCACTACCGGGTCAAGGACAAGACCGGCGCGCAGGCCTGCCCGTTCAACCTGCTTTACTGGCATTTCCTGGATCGCCATCGCGAGCGCTTTTCGGGCAATCCGCGGATGGGCCAGATGTACGCGACATGGGACCGGATGAGCGAGGAAAAGCGGCGGACCGTGCTGTCCGAGGCCGAGGATTTTCTCGAACGGATGAGCGCGGGCGAGACGGTGTAGGCCTGTCCGTTTCGTACGTTTCGGGCAGGGATTTCGCCGAAACGCGTGTTCGGTAACGGCTTCTTCAGATTTTCGCGTCAGTCTGGCGGTATCGCGACCGCGGCATGCGGGCCCGGCCCATGGGGCAGGGCGGGCTAGCAGACGGGGCGCGCGGTCACTCAGCGGGGTCGGTTGCCTCCTCGGCGGGCGCGGGGCCGTCGGGCGTCTCGGGCGTATCCTGTGCCTCGGCCTCGGGATCGGTCACCTCGGTCGGGCGGGCGAGCGCGCCGTTCAGCCATTCGCCCGTGGCCTGTTCGCCGCTGGCATAGCGCATCGTGCCCTCGCCCTGCCGCTTGCCATTGCGGAAGGTGCCTTCGTAGACGTCGCCATTGGCGTAGACGGCAATACCTTCGCCGTTGATCTCGCCGCGCACCCAGTCGCCCTCGTAGCGGAAGCCGGTGGGCATGGCGATGGCGCCCTCGCCATGGCGCTGGCCCTCGCGGAACTGGCCCTCGTAGACGGTGCCGTCGGGATAGACCGCGCGGCCGGTGCCGTGGCGCTGCCCGTCCTGCCAGTCGCCCTCGTAGCGGTAGCCATCGGGATAGGTCATGACGCCGAACCCGTCATTGCGGGCATTCTCGAAGCTGCCCTCGTAGACCATCCCGTTGGGATAGGTGGCGATGCCCTCGCCCTGGATCACGCCGTCGACCCAGTCGCCGGCGTAGGTGGCGCCGTCGGGATAGGTGATCTTGCCGGTGCCATTGGCGAGATCGCCCTTGAACTCGCCCTCGTAGACCGAGCCGTCGGGATAGGTGACCTTGCCCTGGCCCTCGATCTGGCCGGTGATCCAGTTGCCTTCGTAGCGGTAACCATCCGTGCCGATGAACGTCCCCTCGCCATGGCGCTGGTCGTTGTTGAACTCGCCCTCGTAGATGTCGCCATTCTCGTAGGTCACCTTGCCGCGCCCTTCGCGGCGGCCGTCGACCAGCTGGCCCTCGTAGATGTCGCCATTGGGCTGGACCAGCCGGCCGCGCCCGTCGATCTGCCCCTCGCGCCAGGTGCCTTCGTAGACCAGGTCGTCGGGCATGGTCAGCTTGCCCTCGCCGTCGCGCTCGCCATCGGCGACCTGGCCCTCGTAGACCGAACCGTCGGGATAGGTGATCGTGGCGCGGCCTTCCTTGACCCCGTTCACCCACTGCCCGTCATAGACATAGCCGTTGGGCGCGGTCATCACGCCGCGGCCGTGGTGCAGCGCGTTGCGGAAGGAGCCTTCGTAGCGCACGCCATTGGCATAGACCGCGACGCCCTGTCCGGTGATCTTGCCGTCCAGCCACGTGCCCTCATAGGTGCCGCCATCGGCGAAGATGATCTTGCCCACGCCCTCGGGCTTGCCCTTGGCGAACTGGCCCTCGTAGACCGAGCCGTTGGGGAAGCGCGCAACGCCCTCGCCCTTGATCTCGCCCTCGACCCATTCGCCGGTATATTCGTAGCCATTGGGCAGCCGGTAGGTGCCGGTGCCGTGCTGCAACCCGTTCTGGAACGTGCCCTCGTAGACCCCGCCATCATCGTATTGCTTGGTCTGGACCTCGCCTTCTTCCTGCGCGAGCGCGGCGAGACCCATGAAGGCCACGACGGCAGCGGTGACGGTACCAGCGATTTTCATGCCATTGACTGTCCGGTTGCGCGGTTTTCTCTTGTCTTGACAAAGACTAGAGGAGCCGGGGCACAGGGGCAATCTCTTTCCCCGCCGCGCCGATCATCCGCGCGGACGGGCCGCCGACCGGGGCGGCCGGCGCTAGTCGGCGGGGCCGAGATAGCGGAAATCGGCGAACAGCCCCTCCTGCACGGTGCCGTCGGCATGGGTCAGCCGGCCGCGCCCGGTGGCGGTGCCGGCGGTGAACCGGCCCGCATAGACCGCGCCGTCGGGAAAGGTGAAACGCCCGGTGCCGTGCCACGTGTCGGCGCGGAATTCGCCTTCGTAGATGCCGCCATCGCCCAGTGTCTCGCGCCCGGTGCCATGGCGCTGGCCGGCCTGCCAGTCGCCCGTGTAGACATAACCGTCATCGCCGCGCAGGGTGCCCTTGCCGTGCCGCTTGTCATCCGCGAAGCTGCCCTCATAGGTGCTGGTCGCGTAGAAGGCCCGGCCGGTCCCGTTGCGCAGGCCACCGACCACGTGGCCTTCGTAGGTGATCGCGCCGGTCGCGTCGATGATCCGGCCATAGCCCTGCAAGGCGCCGTCACGGAAGGCGCCTTCGTAGCGGCTCTTTCCGTCGGGAAAGAGGATCACGCCTTGGCCATGGGGTTTGCCGCCCGACATCTCGCCCTCGTAGACGGCACCGCTGGGATAGGTCTTGGACGCGGCCTCGGCGGGGGTGGCCGCGATCGCGCTGCCCAGCAAACAGGCGGCAAGCAGACAGGCGGGCACGCGGGGGCGGGGGCTGTGCATGGCGGGTTTCCCGGTTCTTTCAGGCACTTCCACATGACCGTAGGCGCTTGGCGGGGGCAAGGGCGAAACCGCTTCGGGCCGCTTGGGCTTTCATCCCCGGCCGCTTCTGCTATGTCGCCGGAGAGATGCAGAGAAGGGGCGCAGCGCGATGACCGACCGGTTCCGCCTGACACTGGCACAACTGAACCCCGTGGTCGGCGACCTTGCCGGCAATGCCGCCAAGGCGCGCGACGCCTGGGCGCAGGGGCGCGATGCGGGCGCCGACCTCGTGGCGCTGCCCGAGATGTTCATCACCGGCTACAACGCGCAGGACCTGGTGATGAAGCCCGCCTTCCACGCCCATGCGATCGAGGTGATCGAGGCGCTGGCGCGGGACTGTGCCGATGGCCCGGCGCTGGCCGTGGGCGGGCCCTGGATCGAGGGCACCGAGCTTTTCAACGCCTACCATGTCTGCCGCGGCGGGCGCGTGGTCAGCCGGGTGCTCAAGCATCACCTGCCCAACGAGACCGTGTTCGACGAGGTGCGCATCTTCGACAGCGGGCCCGTCGCCGGGCCCTATGCGGTGGGCGACACGCGCATTGGCTCGCCCATCTGCGAGGATGCCTGGCATGAGGACGTGGCCGAGACGCTGGCCGAGACCGGGGCGGAGTTCCTGCTGGTGCCCAACGGCTCGCCCTATTACCGCGGCAAGTATGAGACGCGGCTGAACCACATGGTGGCCCGCGTGGTCGAGACCGGCCTGCCGCTGGTCTACCTGAACATGGTGGGCGGGCAGGACGACCAGGTCTTTGACGGCGGGTCCTTCGTGCTGAACCCGGGCGGGCAGATCGCGGTGCAACTGCCGGTCTTTGACGCGGTGGTGACTCATGTGGACCTTGAGCGCGGGGCGGATGGCTGGCGGGCGATGAACGGGCCGTTCACGCCCCATCCCGACGCCTGGGAGCAGGATTACCGCGCCATGGTCGAGTCGCTGCGCGACTATTGCGGCAAGACCGGCTTCGGCCGCGTGCTGCTGGGCCTGTCCGGCGGCATCGATTCCGCGCTGGTCGCCACGATCGCGGTGGATGCGCTGGGCGCCGAGAACGTGCGCTGCGTGATGCTGCCCTCGGAATACACCTCGCCCGCCTCGCTGGAGGATGCCGAGGCCTGCGCCAAGGCGCTGGGCTGCCACTATGATTACGTGCCGATCGCCGAGTCGCGCGCGGCGGTGACGGCCACGCTGGCGCCGCTCTTCGCGGGCCGGGCCGAGGACCTGACCGAGGAAAACCTGCAGTCGCGCCTGCGCGGGCTGCTGCTGATGGCGCTGTCCAACAAGTTCGGAGAGATGCTGCTGACCACCGGCAACAAGTCCGAGGTGGCTGTGGGCTATGCCACGATCTACGGCGACATGGCCGGCGGCTACAATCCGATCAAGGATCTCTACAAGACCCGCGTCTTCGAGACCTGCCGCTGGCGCAACGCCCAGCACCGCGACTGGATGGCCGGCCCGGCAGGTACGGTGATCCCCGAGCGGATCATCACCAAGCCGCCCTCGGCCGAGCTGCGCGCCGACCAGAAGGACAGCGACAGCCTGCCCGACTACCCGGTGCTGGACGCGATCCTCGAGATCCTCGTGGATCGCGACGGCTCGATCGAGGATTGCGTGGCCGCCGGGTTCGACCGGGCCGATGCGAAGAAGGTCGAGCACCTGCTCTATATCAGCGAGTACAAGCGGTTCCAGTCGGCGCCGGGCGTGCGGCTGACGCCGCGGGCCTTCTGGCTCGACCGGCGCTACCCGATCGTGAACCGCTGGCGCGATCCCGGCGGGACGGGCTGAGGAATACCCGACCCGGCAAGGGCGTTACAGGGCGCCGAAAGCGTGGCATACTGGCGGCCGATTGCCTTGCAAACGGTTGCCGCCATGATTGATACACGATCCCTTTCCTGCCTGTCCTCCGCGATTGTGGCCCTTGTGCTGGGGCTGGCCGGCCCGGCCGCGGCCCAGCAGGCCCAGCCGCTTCAGGTGGTGGAGACCCCGTTCGAGATGCGCTTCACCCCCGGCATGGACCTGCCGCGCGTCTCCTCGGCCGAGGAGGGGTGGACGAATTTCACCAGCGAGCAGAGCCACATGGGGGCGTTTGCGGTCTCGCCCGATGGCGCCTATGGCTGGGCGCGGGGCTACCTGAGCATCGATTATGCCAAGCGCGAGGCGCTGAAGGTCTGCGGCCGGCACGCGCCCGATTGCGAGATCTACGCGGTGATGGCGCTGGAGGGGGTCCGCGACGAGTTGGCGCTGGTCGCCACCTCGACGGTGCTGGACGGGGTCGAGCGGATGAAGACCGTGACCGGGCCCAAGGCGCTGGCCGTGTCGATGGACGGGGCCTGGGGGCTGGGCTGGGACGGTGCGGGGTTCGAGGCCTCGGCCCGCCGGGCGCTCGCGGAATGCAGCAAGCATGTGCCCACGCCGACGCCGCCGGGCGCCGAGTGCCGGGTGGTGGAGCCGGTGGCGTTCAGACCGGCGGCGCCGCAGGGCCGTCTGCCCTTCGAGCAGACCGGACGGACGGAACGCCCGGGCGCCGAGTCCTGAGCCTGCGCGGGGAAGCCGCTTCGAAGCGGCTTGGTTCAAGCGGTTTGCAAACCGCTTGGCAAACGCGTTCCGAACGCGTTTTCCGAAGGGCCTTCCCGCAGACCCTACCGGCAGTAGCTGCCGCCGCGGTGGCGCGCGGTGTCGAAGTGGAAATGATCCTTGTGGAACCGGTCCGATTCGGGGCCCAGCACCGTGCCGAAGGGGCCGCAGGCGGCCGCGTGCATCTTGCGCAGCGCCGGACCGTCGCGCTTGGTGTTCCAGCCTTCCAGCACCGAGATCGAGGTGCCGTCCACCAGCCGGATCAGCGAGATGTCGATCGCGCGGCCGCGCCCGTGCTCGGAGAGTTTCGCCCCCTTCTGGTGGTTGCGCGTGCGGCAGGCGTAATGCGCCGCCACCCGCAGGCGAGAAATTCCACCGCCGCGCGTACCGATGGCCGGTTTGGCGCCGGTGTCCAGCCAGGTCTTGAGCGCCTTGGCCGTGGTGCAGTCGATCAGCGCCGCCTGGCTGAGCTGCACGTCACCCACGGCCCGCAGCCGCACCGCGCTGTCGATCCCGCAGGCGCCGCGCCCGTCCACCGGGCCGGCCACCTCGCCCACCAGCATCGGGTCGCCGCAAAGCCCGCCGCCCTCGGGCGCCGCCGCCTCGCGGCCCAGCGTCCGGTTGAGCAGCGACATGGCGCCGGTTTCGCCGAGATCGGGCCGCTCGGCCCGGTTTCCACAGGCGGCCAGCGCAAGCGCGGCACAGAGCACAAGGGCGGTCTTTCTCACGGGATCACACCTCACCGGTCTACATGGACACGTCCGAAATCCGGTTTATCCGTATCCTGTCCGGCCTCCAGAATGCTACGACGGATGGCGCGGGTGCGGGTGAAATAGGCGTGAAGCTGCTCACCATCGCCGGTCCGGATGGCGCGTTGCAGCGCAAACAGCTCTTCGGTGAAGCGGCCCAGCACCTCGATCGTGGCATCGCGGTTGGTCAGGAAGACGTCGCGCCACATGGTCGGGTCGCTGGCGGCGATTCGGGTGAAGTCGCGAAACCCCGCGGCCGAGAACTTGATGACCTCGCGGTCCGACACGCGGCGCAGGTCATCGGCCACCCCCACCATCGTGTAGGCGATCAGGTGCGGGATATGGCTGACCACGGCGCAGACCATGTCGTGATGGTCGGCATCCATGCGCTCGGTCTCGGCCCCCAGCGCCTGCCAGAAGCGCTCCAGCCGGTCGATCACCGCCGGGTCCGTCCCCTCGACCGGCACGATCAGGCACCAGCGATTGTCGAAGAGCGAGGCGAAGCCGGCCTCGGGCCCGGAATGTTCGGTGCCCGCCATCGGGTGCGAGCCCACGAAATCCACGCCCGCGGGCAGGTGCGGGGTCACGTCCTCGATCACCCGGCGCTTGACCGAGCCCACGTCGGTGACCAGCGCGCCGGGTTTCAGATGCGGCGCGATGTCCTGCATGACCGCGCCCATCGCGCCCACCGGCGTGGCCAGCACCACCAGGTCGGCATCACGCACGGCCGCTGCGACGCTGTCGACCACGCTGTCGCAGAGCCCGATGCGCCGCGCGGTCTCGCGCGTCTCGGCCGAGCGTGCGTAGCCCACGACATGGCCGATGGCCCCGCTGCGCCGCGCCGACCAGAACATCGACGAGGCGATCAGCCCCAGCCCGATCAGCGCCACCCGGGGATAGAGGGGCGTGCCGCTCATCGCGCGCCGGCCTTGAACTGCCCGATGCAATAGGCGACGCGGCGGCACGAGGCCTCGTCCCCCACCGAGATGCGCAGACAGTTGGGAAGCTTGTAGCCCCCCACCTTGCGCACGATCAGCCCCTGGCCCTGGAGATAGGCGTCGCAGGCCTCGGCCTCCTCGGTGTCGCCGAACCGGGCCAGCACGAAGTTGGCGGTCGAGGTGTCACAGGGCACGCCATGCTCGGCCAGCGCCTCGGCCAGCCAGGCCCGCAGGCGGGTGTTCTCGTCGCGGCATTTCTCGGCATAGGCGCGGTCGCGCACCGCCGCCTCGGCCGCGGCCAGCTGGGTGGTGGACAGGTTGAACGGCCCGCGGATCCGCATCAGCACGTCGATCACCTCGCGCGGGGCATAGCCCCAGCCGATGCGCAGTCCGCCCAGCCCGTAGAGCTTGGAGAAGGTGCGCGTCATCACCACGTTGTCGCGCATCTCGACCAGCCTCGCGCCCCCGTCATAGCCCTCGACATACTCGGCATAGGCGCCGTCCAGCACCAGCAGGCACTGCTCGGGAATGCCCTCGGCCAGCCGCTCGATCTCGGCCATGCCGATCATCGTGCCGGTGGGGTTGTTGGGGTTGGCGATGAAGACCAGCCGTGTCGCCTCGGTGCAGGCATCGAGGATCGAATCGACATCCGTCACACGCTCGCGTTCGCGCACCTCGACCGGGGTGGCCGAGGCGGCCAGCGCCGAGATGCGGTACATGGCAAAGCCGTGCTCGGTATGGATGACCTCGGTGCCCGGCCCGGCATAGGCCTGGCAGAGCAGGGTGATGATCTCGTCCGAGCCGACGCCGCAGATGATGCGGTCGGCCTCCAGCCCGTGCACCTCGGCAATCGCCGTGCGCAGCTCGGCATGGTCGGTGGACGGGTAGCGATGCAGCTCGTGCACCGAACGCTTGACCGCCTCCTGCGCGGCGGGGCTGGGCCCGAACGGGTTCTCGTTCGAGCTGAGCTTGATCACGTTGGCCACGCCGTCGATATGGGATTTGCCGCCGACATAGAGCGCAATATCCATGAGGCCCGGCTGGGGTTTGATGCTGGTCATGGCACCCTCCTTGCGGCCCCGTGCTTACTGCGCCCCGGGCCTCAAGAAAAGCGGGAAACAGCCCCTGCCGACGGATCGGGGTGTTTGCGGTGGGCAGGGGGCGCTGCCCCCTCGGCCTGCGGCCTCACCCCCGGAGGTATTTGGGGAAAGATGAAAGGGCTCTTGCGGCACCTGTCTTTCATCTTTCCGAAAATACTCATTTCTGCCTCGGCCACGCGCGGGCCGGCCGGGGGATCAGACCACCACCTCCAGCGCGTCCTGCCGGCCGACGCCGAAGACGCGCTTGTAGCGGGCGATCTCCTCCTCGGGGCCCATGGCCTTGTTGGGGTTGTCCGACAGCTTGACCGTGGGGCGACCCTCGGCGCTGACGGCCTTGCAGACGAGGCTGAACGGGGCCAGCGCGTCGTTCGGGGCGAGGCCGCGGAAATCGTTGGTGAGCAGCGTGCCCCAGCCGAAGCTGACCCGCACGCGGTCCGAGAACTGGGCGTAGAGTTCGAGGATCTTCTCCTCGTCCAACCCGTCGGAGAAGATCACCAGTTTTTGGCGCGGGTCCTCGCCGCGGTCCTGCCACCAGCGGATGGCGATCTCGGCGCCGGCGGCGGGGTCGCCGCTGTCGATGCGGATGCCGGTCCAGCCGGCCAGCCAGTCGGGCGCATGGGCGAGGAAGCCCTCGGTGCCGTAGGTGTCGGGCAGGATGATGCGCAGGTTGCCGTCATGTTCCTCGTGCCAGTCGGCCAGCACGTCATAGGGTGCGCGGGCGAGCGCGGCGTCATCGCCGGCGAGCGCGGCATAGACCATGGGCAGTTCATGCGCGTTGGTGCCGATCGCCTCGAGGTCGCGGTTCTTTGCGATCAGGCAGTTGGAGGTGCCCACGAAGCTGGGGCCCAGCCCTTCCAGCATGGCCTGCACGCACCAGTCCTGCCAGAGGAAGGAGTGCCGGCGCCTCGTGCCGAAATCCGCGATGCGCAGCTCGGGCACGCCGCGCAGCCGTTCGACCTTTTCCCACAGCTGCGTCATGGCGCGGGCATAGAGCACCTGCAGTTCGAACCTGCCCATGTCGTTGAGCACTGCGCGGCCGCGCAGTTCCATCAGCGTGGCGAGCGCCGGGATCTCCCACAGCATGACCTCGGGCCATTTTCCCTCGAAGGTCAGCTCGTACTGATCGCCCACGCGTTCGAGATGGTAGGCCGGCAGGTGCAGCCCCTCGAACCATTCCATGAAATCGGAGCGGAACATCTGCCGCTTGCCGTAGAAGGTGTTGCCGCGCAGCCAGGTGCTTTCGCCGCGCGACAGCGAGAGCGAGCGGATGTGGTCGAGCTGTTCGCGCAGCTCGCCCTCGTCGATCAGCCGGGCCAGCGGCACGCGGGTGGAGCGGTTGATCAGGCTGAAGGTCACGTCCGTGTCGCGGTGGTTGCGGAACACCGACTGGCACATCAGCAGCTTGTAGAAATCCGTGTCGATCAGCGACCGCACGATCGGGTCGATCTTCCACTTGTGATTCCAGACGCGGGTGGCGATGTCGACCATGGCGGGACTTTCCGGTTCGGGACCGGCGCAGCCGCGCGCCGGGAGGGCAGGGGTTCAGGGGCGGCGCCGGTCACGCTATGCGACAGCGCCGCGGTGAGACAAGGCTCAGACCAGCGTGACGCCGGCCTGGATCATGCCCTCGGTCGCGGCCTTGAGCGAGCCGTCGAGGTCGATGGCGCGGCACAGGTCGGTGCGCACCGTGGTGTCGAAGCCCAGCTTTGCCGCGTCCACGGCCGAGAAGTTGACGCAGAAATCCGTGGCCAGCCCGACCATGGTCAGCCGCTCGATCCCGCGCGTGCGCAGGTAGCCCTCGAGCCCGGTGGGCGTGGCGTGGTCGTTCTCGAAGAAGGCGGAATAGCTGTCGATGCCGGGGCGGAAGCCCTTGCGCACGATCATCTCGGCCCGGTCGGTGTTCAGCGCGGCGTGGAAGGCCGCCCCGTGCGAGCCCTGCACGCAATGGTCGGGCCAGAGCACCTGCGGGCCGTAGGGCATCTCGGTCATCTCCAGGGGCGCCTTGCCCTCGTGCTGCGAGGCGAAGGAGGAATGCCCCGCCGGGTGCCAGTCCTGGGTCAGGATCACGGCCTCGGCCTCGTCCATCAGGGCGTTGATGCCGGGCACGATCCGGTCGCCCTCGTCCACGGCCAGCGCGCCGCCGGGGCAGAAATCGTTCTGGACGTCGATCACAATCAGCGCATGCATGGCGGGTCTCCTGCTGGTCTGCCCCTTGGGTAGGGGGCGCGTCCCGGGGGGTCAAGCCGGGTGCGGCAGCCTGGGGGCTTGGCAAGCGGGGGCGGCTGCGCCTATCTGCGGCACATGTTCACTGTCTGCGCGCTTTATCATTTCACCCGGTTCGAGGACCCGGCCGCCCTGCGCGGCCCGCTGCTGGAGCTGTGCCGGGCCGAGGCGATCACCGGCACGCTGCTTCTGGCGCGCGAGGGGATCAACGGCACCGTGGCCGGCCCCCGCGCCGGGATCGACCGGCTGCTGGACCACGTGCGCGGCCTGCCGGGCTGTGCCGGGATCGAGTGGAAGCTGTCCACCGCCAGCACCCGGCCCTTCGCCCGGATGAAGGTGCGGCTGAAGCGCGAGATCGTCACCATGGGCCAGCCCGATGTCGACCCGCGCGCGCAGGTCGGCCATTACGTGGCGCCGTCGGAGTGGAACGACCTGATCCGCAGCCCCGACGTGGCGGTGATCGACACGCGCAACGATTACGAGACCGCGATCGGCACCTTCGAGGGCGCGGTAGATCCGCAGACGGCCTCTTTCGGCGAGTTCCCCGCCTGGTGGGAGGCCAACCGGCACCGCTTCCACAACAAGCGCATCGCGATGTTCTGCACCGGCGGGATCCGCTGCGAGAAATCGACCAACTGGCTGATCTCGCAGGGGGTGGAGGAGGTCTATCACCTCAAGGGTGGCATCCTGAAATACCTTGAAGAGGTGCCCGAGGCGGAGAGCACCTGGCAGGGCGACTGCTTCGTCTTCGACGGGCGCGTCTCGGTCGGGCACGGGTTGCGCGAGGGGCCGCACCTGCTCTGCCATGCCTGCCGCCGGCCGATCCTGCCCGAGGATCGCGACCACCCGGCCTACGAGCATGGCGTGTCCTGCCATCACTGCGTGGACGAGACCAGCGCCGAGGACAAGGCGCGGTTCCGCGAGCGGCAGAAGCAGATCGCGCTGGCGCGGGCGCGCGGCGAGCGGCACCTGCACGCGGATGTACCCTCCGATCTGCCCGAGGATCCCGGTCCGCGGTGACGCAGGCCCCGGGCTCTGCTAGGGCTGGGGCGTCACACCAGAAGGAGCCGCGCATGACCCCCCCGATCCAGTCCCACATCCTGAGCGAGGGCGATGTGCGCATCACCGTCCTGTCCGTCGGCTGCGCCGTGCAGGACTGGCAGGTCGCGGGGCGGCGCGTCGTGCTGGGCTATCCCGATCCCGAGATCTACCGCGCCAACCCGAAATCCATGGGCATCGTCGCGGGGCGCGTGGTCAACCGCATCTCGGACGCGGCCTTCACGCTGGACGGGCAGGTCTGGCGCCTGCCGGCGAACGAGGGCGGCACGCATATCCATGGCGGGCCCGGCGGCCTGGGCTGGTCGCATTGGGAGATGGACCCCGAGGGCGACCGCGCGGTGGTGCTGCGCCGGCATTCGCCGCACCTGGAGATGGGCTATCCCGGCGCGGTGGATTTCACCGTGCGCATGGCGCTGGAAGATGGCGCGCTGACCTGGGAGATGACCGCCGTTCCCGATCGCGAGACGCCGGTGAACATGGCGCAGCATCTCTATTTCAACCTCTCGGGCGGCGAGACGGTGCGCGATCACGCGTTCCGCATCGCGGCCTCGGCCGTCACCCCCAATGATGAGAAGCTGATCCCGACGGGCGAGCGTCTGCCCGTGGACGGCACGCGGTTCGATTTCCGGCAGGTGCGCACGCTGGAGGCCGCCGATCCCGCGGGCGAGGGCTATGACCTGAACTATGCGCTGGATCCCGGGGCCGGCCCGCAGATGACGGCTGAGGCCCCGGACGGGATGCGGCTGGAGCTCTGGACCGACCGGCCGGGGCTGCAATTCTACAGCTCGAACTGGCTGGACGAGGCCGCGCCCCCTTGGCCGGGGCAGAGCCATGGGCGCTTCGGCGGCTTCTGCGTGGAGGCGCAGGATTTCCCCAACGCGCTGAACACGCCGGGTTTCGGCTCGATCCTGTGCCGGCCCGAGGCGCCCTATCGCCAGCGCACGACGATCCGCATCGCGCCGGGGGCGTAGCCCTGCGGCGCGTCGCTCAGAAATAGCCGCGCACGAGGCTGCCGGCGAGCAGCGACCAGCCATCGGCGATCACGAAGAAGGCCAGCTTGAACGGCAGCGAGACGATCGCCGGCGGCACCATCATCATTCCCATGGACATCAGCACCGCCGCCACCACGAGGTCGATGATCAGGAAGGGCAGGAAGATCAGGAAGCCTACCTGGAAGGCGCGGGCGATCTCGGACAGCATGAAGCTGGGCACCAGCACCGAGAGCGGCGCCTCGGGGGCAAGGCGGGTGCCGGCGGCGTCGGGGCGCAGCTCGGCCATGGCGTCATAGGTGCTGGGATCGGCGCGCCCGGCCATGAAGTCGCGAAACGGCGCCAGCGTGTTCACCGCCGCCGTCTCGACATCGATCTGCTCGTCCATGAGCGGCTGCACCCCCTCCTGCCAGGCCTCGGTGAAGACCGGGTCCATGACGAAATAGGTGAGAAAGAGCGCCAGGCTGACGATCAGCATGTTGGGTGGCGATTGCTGCAACCCCACCGCCTGGCGCAGGATGGCCAGCACGGTGACCATGAAGGGAAAGCAGGTCACCATGATGGCAATGCCGGGGGCGAGGCTGAGCAGCGTGATCAGCGCGATCAGCTGCACCGAGGTCGCCGCGACCGAGCCGCCCTCGCCAAGGTCGATCGAGACCGACTGCGCCGCCGCCGGCCCCGCGACGAGCAGCAGCGCGAGCGCGGGGATCGTGGTTAACAGCCGAGGCGCAAGCCGGCCGGCAGGGCGCGGAGGGGCCATGATCAGGACGGGCTCTGCAGGTCGACCACCTCGGTCAGGCGCACCGCCAACCGACCCGGCCCGTCGCCCTCGACCACCTCGAGGATGCCGATCCCGATCAGCTTGTCGCCCACGTAGAGCTCCACCGGGTCGTCCAGCTGCTTGTCCAGCGTCAGCACCGAGCCCTCGCCCAGCTGCAGCAATTCGCGCACCAGCGGGCGGGCGCGGCCGACCGAGACGGTGATCTCGATCGGGACGGCGGTGAACGGGGTCTGGCCGGTGCCGCGGGTCTCTGTCTCTGGCTTATCCATGCGCCTTCCTCCGGTTGTCATGGGCGAAGCCGCGCACCGCTTCGGCGATCGCGTGCTGCAGGTCGCCGAGGTCGATCTGTTTCTCGACATGGGCAAAGCGGATGTCGGCCTGTTCCTCGGCCAGCGTGTCATCCGCGACCAGCTCGATCGGGAAGGCGAACTGGCCGTCGATCAGCGGCGCCACCGCCTCGACATTGGCGGGCGAGACCGCGACCACCACGCTGAGCTGTCCGATCTCGCGCGCCAGCCCGTGCAGTTCCTCGGCGATATGGGCGCCCAGGGTGGCGCGGGCGATCTGCGGCAGCATCGTGCAGACCACCTCGTCCAGCAGCGGCGCCATGGCGTTCATCACGTGGCTGTAGGCCTCGTGATAGGTGAAGGAGAGATCCTGCAGGTGCTGGCCGAAGGCGCTGGAGATGCGCGACTTGTCCTCGGATTGCGACTTGATCGCATCATCCCACCCGGCGCGGTAGCCGTTCTCGAAGGATTCGAGCTTCTGACCTTCGATTTCGGCCTCGTCCAGGGTCGGCCCGGCGGCCTCGGCCGGGGCGGTGGCGCCCGGTGCAGCGAAATCCTCCAGCAGGTCGGCAAGGCGGGTCATCGTGCTTCCTCCCGCTCATCCTCGAGCCAGCTTCGCAGGATCTCGACCGTCTCGTCCTTGCGCTCGGCGATCAGGCCGCGCAGCCGTTCGACCGGATCCTCTTCGGCCGGGGCGTCGAAATCGGCCATGCCCATGGAACTGAAATCCGGTTGGTCGGCCAGCACGGGCAGGTTGTCGAACCCGCCCTCGGGCTCGATCTCGCCATCCAGCGCGGCGCTCGGGGCCGCGTCGCGGCCCGGCGCGGGCAGGGCGCCATGCGCCGCCGCGTCGGGCGCCCGCGACAGCACCGGGCGCACCACGAACAGCCCCAGGATCAGCGCCACCAGCGCCAGCACGCCCATCTGGATCAGCCGCATCATGTTGATCCCGCCTGCAAACAGCCCCGGCGTGGCAGGGCCCGAGCCCAGCCCCTCGGCCCGTTCGAAGGGCAGCGAGCGGATGGTGATCTGGTCGCCGCGCGCCTCGTCGAACCCCACGGCCGAGGCCACGAGATCACGCAGCGCCGCCTGCTCGGTCTCGGGCAGCGGCACGAAGGACTGGCTGCCATCGGCGGCGGTCTCGACCGTGCCGTTGACCAGCACCGCGACGGTCAGCCGGCGAATCGCACCCGGGGCGCGGGTGATCTCGCGCGTGGTCTCGGAGATCTCGTAATTCACCCGCTCGCGCGTCTCGGAGGATTGCGAGGTCGAGCTTTCGGGCCCGGCCGCCTCGCCATCGGGCAGGTTCGAGGCCACGGTGACCTCGCCGCCGCCGGTATTCTGCGACCGGTCGGTCATCTCCTCGGTATCGGTCGAGACCACCACGCGCCCCTCGGGATCGAAACTGCGCTCGCGGATCAGCTCGCTCTCGGTGACCGTGTCGACGCTGACCTCGACCACCGCATTGCCGGTGCCGACGCGCGCCTCGACCAGCCGCTGCACCCTGTCGCGCAGCGCCAGCGCCTTGTCATCGGCGCTGGGCCCGGCGCCGCCCTCGGCATCGGCGCCGATCAGGCCGCCCTTGCCGTCGATCACCGAGACATCCTCGGGCGTCATGCCGGGTACGGCCGAGGCCACGAGGAAGCGCAACGCGCGCGCCTGCTGGGCCGAGATCACCCCGCCCGTGGTCGAGACCGAGATCGAGGCCGAGGGCGAGACATCCCGCTGGAAGGGATTCGCGCTGCTGTTGGCGATATGCACGCGGGCGCTGGCGATCTGCGGGTTCGACACGATGGTGCGCGCCAGCTCGCCCTCCTTGGCGCGCCAGTAGGCGGCGTCGAACATCTGCGAGGTCGTGCCGAAGCCCGACAGCGAATCAAGCAGCTCGTAGCCCTGGCCGCCATTGGCGGGCAGCCCCTCGCTGGCCAGGGTCAGGCGCAGCGCGTCACGCTCCGATTCGGGCACGAAGATCGCGCCGCCGCGCACGTCGAACGGCACGTTCCGCCCCTCGAGCGCGGTCACCACCTCGCCCGCGGCGCCGTTTTCCAGCCCTGCATAGAGCAGCGCCATGTTGGGGGCAGTGGCCATGCGCGACAGGCCGAAGACCGCAAGGGTCATGGCGAGGGTCGCGCCGATGACCACCATGCGCTGGCGGCCACCCAATGCGTTCCAGCTTGACAGGATCTGCTGCAAATCGTCCTCCGATCCAAACCTTCTGTTCGGTTGGCCGGAGATTGGACCATTCCACTTAACAATCGGTTAGCCCCTTTCCCCCATAGTGGTCGCAGGTCGGAAAAGAGGTTGAGAATGTCTGACACCACCGTCGCGGAGGGCGAGGCCGCCCCGCCCCGCCCATCGAAGCTGCCGCTGATCATCGGCGTCGTGCTGGCGCTGGCCGGAGGCGGGGGCGGGTTCTTCGCGGTGCAGTCCGGGCTGCTGGGCGGTGCTGCGGTGGAGACGGCGGAGCCCGCTGCCGCGCCCGAGGCCGAGGTCGAGACCATCGCCCTGCCGGACGTGGTCTATGTCGAGGTGCCGCAGCTGGTGATCTCGCTGGGCGCGCAGGCGCGCTTCAGCCACCTGCGCTTCCGCGCCAGCCTCGAGGTGCCCAAGGCGCATGGCAGCGAGGTCGAGGCCATCCTGCCGCGCGTGCAGGACGTGCTCAACAGCTACCTGCGCGCGCTGGAACCCGCCGACCTGGAGGCGCCGGGCGCGCTGATCAAGCTGCGCGGCCAGATGCTGCGGCGCGTCAAGCTGGTCGCGGGCGAGGGACGTGTCCGCGATCTCCTCGTGCTCGAATTCGTCCTGAACTGAGGGGGAAGGATCATGGAATTGATAGCCGATATCCTGCTGGTGGCCGGCGCCTTGGGGGCGGGGTTCTACTGTTTCATCCTGGCCCGGCGCCTGACCCGCTTCACCGATCTCGAGAACGGGGTCGGCGGCGCGGTCGCGGTGCTGTCGGCGCAGGTCGACGACCTGACCAAGACGCTGGGCCAGGCGCGCAAAAGCGCGAACGATTCGACACAGTCGCTCAGCGAGCTGACCGAGCGGGCCGAGGACGTGGCCCGCCGGCTGGAGCTGCTAGTGGCCTCGATGCACGACCTGCCGCAGAACGGTGCGGCGCCGCCCCCGCCGCGGCAGGAGACCGACTCGCCCGACCCGGTTTTTGTCCGGCATCCGCGGAACTGAGGGGCGATCATGGCCGGTTCCACTGATCGAAAGATTCCAAAGACACGGCGCAGGCGGCGCACGCGCGGTGCTCTGGCGACGATCGGGCTGCTGCTCATGGCCTCGGCCGTGTTGCGAATCGCCACCGGCGCGGGCGAGGCCTTTGCCCGCGAAGGCGAGGGCGATGCGGCGGCTCAGGTCGCTCCCATGGCGGGCGCGGCCCCCGAAGGGAGTGGCACCCCGCCGCCCCGCATCATCGCCGAGGCCGATATCCTGCCCATCATCGAGGCGCTCGATCAGCGCGAGGCGCGGGTGCGCGCCCGGGAGGAGGCTCTGGCCATGCGCCTGCAGGCCCTCTCCGTCGCCGAGACGGAAATCGAGGAGCGGATGCAGGCGCTGGCGCAGGCCGAGTCGCAGCTGCGCGACACGCTGGCACTGGCGCAGACCGCCGCCGAAGATGACCTTGCCCAACTCACCGATGTCTATGCCACCATGAAACCCAAGCAGGCGGCCGCGCTCTTCGAGGAGATGGATCCGCGATTCGCCGCCGGGTTCCTGGGGCGGATGCCCGCCAATGCCGCGGCCGACATCATGGCCGGTCTCACGCCCGAGACCGCTTACACGATCAGCGTGGTTCTGGCCGGGCGCAATGCGGATGTGCCGGATGAATAGGCCGATCTACCCGGTCGACGCGAGGTGCCGGGTGGCAAACGCGGTTATCGCCTCCTTGGGCAGCGCGCCGGACTGGCGGCCGCACTCGCGCCCGCCGGCAAAGGCGATCAGCGTCGGGATGCCGCGAATCCCCTGCGCGGTGGCGGCGGCGGGATGCGCCTGCGTGTCCACCTTGGCGCAGCGCACGCGACCGTGCAGGTCCGTGGCCGCGTTGGCGAACGCGGGCGCCATCATCCGGCAGGGCCCACACCACGGTGCCCAGAAATCGACCAGCAGCGGCACCTCGTCGACCCGCGCGGCCTTGGCAAGGGTCTCGGCATCAATGTCGACCGGCGAGGCTTGCCAGAGCGCAGCCCCGCAGGCCCCGCAGCGCGCGGCCGCCGCGGGCCGGTCATCGGGCAGGCGGTTTGTGCGGGCACAGGACAGGCAGGTGATCTTGCGGGGCATGGCAGACTCCATTCACATATGGGAATCGATATGTGTGGCCTGCACGCCGTCGTGACAAGGGATCTCCCGCCCCCGGGATTGATTTTCAAACACTCCGGGGCGATATCCAGACCCTGAGCAATTGCATGATGAGGGCCAAGATGTTCACGCGCCGTACCTTTATCGCCGCTGCGTCGGCCGCTGCCGTGTCTGCGGCTCTGCCGGCCCGCGCCTTTGAAGTCGAGCCGATATTCAAACCGCAACGCGTCCAGATCAAGGGCGACCTGGCCCCGGGCCAGATCCTGATCCTGCCGCGCGCTCATTTCCTCTACTATGTCGAGGCGCCGGGCCAGGCGATGCGCTACGGCGTCGGCGTCGGCAAGGCCGGGCTGGAATTCACCGGCGAAGCGGTGATCCAGGTCAAGAAGGAATGGCCGACCTGGCGTCCCACGCAAGAGATGATCGAGCGTGAACCCGACACCTATGCGCGGTTCAAGGACAATGATTATGTCCAGCCGGGCGGGCCGCAGAATCCGCTGGGGGCGCGCGCGATGTATCTTTTCCAGAACGGGCGCGACACGTATTTCCGCATCCACGGGACGACCGCCCCGCAATCCATCGGGCGCTCGGTCTCGAACGGGTGCATCCGGATGCTGAACGAGCACGTGAAGGACCTGTACCAGCGCGTCCCGATCGGGACCAAAGTCACGGTGCTGTGAACCAACGCGCGCGGGCCGGTTCGGCATCCTTCGATCTGATCGTGATCGGGGCCGGCCCGGCCGGCGCGGCCGCTGCCATGCGCGGGGTGACATCCGGGCTGCGCGTGGCGCTTGTCGACAAGCACCGCTTTCCACGAGACAAGCTTTGTGGTGGCGGTATCACCGGGCGCGCGCTGACGCAGTACCGCGATATTTTCGGCGGCGTCCTGCCGGACATCCCGCTGGAGCGGCGGGACTGTATCTCCTTTCATGCCTTCGGGGCCGAACTTGGCACGGTGCAGGACGCGCCGCCGCTGCATCTTGGCATGCGTCGGGCGCTGGACACGGCATTGGTGGCCGAGGCCATCGGAGCCGGTGCGGTGGATTGCACCGGGCATGCGGGCGCGTTGTCACTGGACGCGCCGGGCGTGCGCGTGGGCGGGAAATTGCTGAGTGCGCCCCTGATCATCGGTGCCGACGGCGTGAACAGCCCCACGGCGCGGGTGCTCTTCGGACAGGCCTTCGACCGGGCGCGCGTCGGCTTCGCGCTCGAGGTGGAGCGCCCGGGGGCCGCACCCGAGGCGCCTCTGCGCATCGATTTCGGGGCCGCAAATTGGGGCTATGGCTGGCAATTCCCGAAACCGGACGGAACCACGATCGGCGTGGGCGGTGTCATGGCGCGCAACCCTGACATGAAGGCCGCGCTGCGCTCCTACCTGGACCTGCTGGGCATCTCGGAGGAGCTGCCGGTCAAGGGCCAGTTCCTGCCTTTCGGCGATTTCCGCGCCGTGCCGGGGCGCGGGCGTGTCCTGCTGGCGGGTGACGCCGCGGGGCTGGTCGACCCGATCACCGGCGAGGGAATCGCCCATGCGTTGAAAAGCGGCGCGCTGGCGGCCGAGGCTGCCACGGCGGCGCTGGAGGCCGGCGATCCCGACAGCGCGCTGCGCCGCTATGGCCGGGCGCTCGCGCCGATCCATCGCGGCTTGCGGCAGGCCGGCCTGCTGCGCCACATCATGTTCCGCGAGCACCTGCGGCCCGCCTTCATCCGCAGTTTCCGCGCCTCGCGCAGCCTGCGGGGCGAATACCTGCGCCTTCTCGCGGGCGAGACGGAGTATGGCGCGATCATGCAGCAGATGGCGCTGCGCCTGCCCGGTTTCGGCTGGCGTGCGCTGCGCGGGGTCTGATCGCCCGGCGCCGCAATTCACCCGATCAGTGACGTATTCTTGCCCGATTTGACAACTTTAACGGTTTCGAAGCATTTGCGCGGCAGAGTGGGTTCAGGTGGAGACGGGCATGGCACTCATGGCATTCTTGTTCGGCAGCGTTTTGGGGTTCTTCAGCGGGCTTGTCGGGTGGCTGTTCATGGACATGTCCGCGCTGACGGCGTTCTCGCTCTATCTCTCGGTCAGCTTTGCCTGCAGCGCGCTGGCCATGGCCAGCCGCATCGCGCGGCGCGGGTTCGACGCGCCGCTGCCGGAGTGACCAACTAGCCCGCGGGCGCGGCGCGGGCGATCAGGGCCTCGACCTCGGGGCCCAGCGTCTCGACGATCCGGGCCACGCCGCGCGCGTTGGGGTGGATGCCGTCGGGCTGCATGAAGGCGCCCATGTCGGGCATCTCGTCGCCTTCCTCGGCCAACGCGGCGAAGAAGCTGTCGAGATACAGGGTGTCATATTGCTCGGCCAGGTCGGGGTAGAGCGAATCGAAAGCGGCCTTGTACTCGGGGCCGTAATTGCCGGGCGCCTGCATGCCGACGAGCAGGACCTCGACATCCTGCGCCTCGGCCACTTTCAGAATGCCCTCGAGATTGTCGCGCGCCACGCCCGGGTCGATGCCGCGCAAGAGGTCGTTGCCGCCCAGCGCGACGATCATCGCGTCGATCTCGGGGGTGAGCGACCATTCCACCCGGGCAAGGCCGCCGGCGGTGGTGTCGCCCGACACGCCGCCATTGACGACGCGCACGTCATGGCCGCGCTCGGCCAGCCAGGCCCGCAGTTGCGGCACCAGCCCCTCCTGCTCGATCAGCCCGTAGCCCTGGGTCAGGCTGTCGCCCAGTGCCAGAATGTCCAGCTCGGCCGCGTTGGCGCCCGCCGCCGCGACGCAGAGAAGCCCGGCCGCGACCTTGTTGCGCCAGCCCCCCGGCCCATATGTGATCCATCGAAACATGCCCGGACCCCTCTCATGACCGATCCCGTTCTCTCGCTCAAAGATGTCACGCTCAGCCTGCAGGGCAATGCCGGAATGGTCGAGATCCTGCGCGGGATTTCGCTGGATGTGGCGCGGGGCGAGAGCCTGGGGCTGGTCGGGCCCTCGGGGTCGGGCAAATCCTCTCTGCTGATGGTGATGGGCGGGCTGGAGCGGGCGACCGGCGGACAGGTGCATGCGCTGGGCCAGGACCTGACCGCGATGGACGAGGATGCGCTGGCGCGGTTCCGCCGCGATCACATGGGCGTGGTCTTCCAGTCCTTTCACCTGATCCCGACCATGACCGCGCTGGAGAACGTGGCCACGCCGCTGGAGCTGGCCGGGCAGCGCGACGCGTTCGAGCGCGCGCAGGCCGAGCTGGAGGCCGTGGGTCTGGGCGGGCGCGCCGATCATTACCCCTCGCAGATGTCGGGGGGCGAGCAGCAGCGCGTGGCGCTGGCGCGTGCCCTGGCGCCGCGGCCCGGCATCCTGCTGGCGGACGAGCCGACGGGCAACCTTGACGGGGTCAATGGCGACGCGATCATCGAGCTGCTCTTCGGGCTGACCCGCGACCACGGCGCGACGCTGGTGCTGGTCACCCACGCGCCCGACCTGGCCGCGCGCTGCGACCGCGTGGTGCGGCTGGATGACGGGCGGCTGGCCGGAACCGAGCTGAGGGCCGCGGAATGAGCCTGTCGGTCGCGGCGAAATTCGCCCGGCGCGAGCTGCGCGGCGGGCTGCGCGGCTTCCGGATCTTCCTGGCCTGCCTCGCGCTGGGCGTGGCCGCGATTGCCGGGGTCGGCTCGGTCCGCTCGGCCATCGAGGCGGGGCTGGAGGAGCAGGGCGCCATCCTGCTGGGCGGCGATGCGCAGGCGGAATTCACGTACCGCTTCGCCACCGAGGCCGAGCGTGCCTGGATGGACAGCGTGGCCGAGCAGGTGTCCGAGGTCACCGATTTCCGATCCATGGCCGTGGTGGGCGAGGGCGATGCGATCGAGCGCGGGCTGACGCAGGTGAAATCGGTGGACGCGGCCTATCCGCTTCTGGGCGAGATCACGCTGGACCCGCCGATGCCGCTGTCGCAGGCGCTGGCAGGGCAGGGCGGCGTGATGGCGCCGGTGCTGGCCGACCGTCTGGGTCTTGCGCCCGGTGACAGCTTCCGGCTGGGCACGCAGGACTTCACCCTGCGCGCCGTGATCACATCCGAGCCCGACGATGCGGGCGACGGGTTCGGGCTGGGGCCGCGCACCATCGTGGCGACGGCGGACCTGCAGGGCTCGGGGCTGTTGTCCACCGGCACGCTGTTCGAGACCGAGTACCGCATGGTCCTGCCGCCGGGCACCGACCTTGACGCGGTCGAGGCCGAGGCGCGGGCGCGGTTCGAGGAGACCGGGCTCAGCTGGCGGGATGCGCGCAACGGCGCCCCGGGCATCGCGCGGTTCGTCGAGCGGCTGGGCAGTTTCCTCGTGCTGGTGGGCCTGTCGGGGCTGGCCGTGGGCGGCATCGGCGTGTCCTCGGCCGTGCGCTCCTACCTTGCGCGCAAGACCGGCGTGATCGCCACGCTGCGCACGCTGGGGGCCACGCGCGACGTGATCTTCCAGACCTATTTCCTGCAGATCGGTGCGCTGTCGCTGGTGGGGATCGCGCTGGGGCTGGTGCTGGGCGCGCTGGTGCCGGTGCTGTTCGGCCCGATGATCAATGCGGCGCTGCCGGTGCCGGCCCTGTTCAGCCTGCATCCCGCGCCGCTGGCCGAGGCGGCGCTGTACGGTGTGCTGACCGCGCTGCTCTTCACGCTCTGGCCGCTGGCCCGGGCCGAGGATGTGCGCGCCGCGACCCTGTTTCGCGAGGCGCTGGGCGGGGCGCGGCTGCTGCCCGCGCCGCGTTACCTGGTGGCGACGGCGCTGCTGCTGGCGGGGCTGGTGGGCGTTGCGGCGCTGCTGTCGGGCAGCGCGGCGCTGACCTTCTGGACGGCGGGTGGAATCCTCGGCGCGCTGGTCGTGCTGGCCGGGGCGGCCTGGCTGATCCGGGCGCTGGCCCGGCGCGTGACCCGCGCGGCGCGCGGCCGGCCGGTCTGGCGCTGGGCGCTGTCGGCCATCGGGGGCCCGGGCGAAAGCGCCGGGGCCGTGGTGCTGTCGCTGGGGCTCGGCCTGTCGGTGCTGGCCGCGATCGGGCAGATCGACGGCAACCTGCGCGGCGCGATCCAGCGCGACCTGCCCGAGGTGGCGCCATCCTATTTCTTCGTCGACATCCAGAAGGACCAGATGCCTGGCTACCTCGAGCGGCTGGAAGGCGATCCGGCGGTCAGCCGCATCGACAGCGCGCCCATGCTGCGCGGCATCATCACGCGCATCAACGGCCAGCCCGCCGAAGAGGTGGCCGGCCCGCACTGGGTGCTGCGCGGCGATCGCGGCGTGACCTATGCCGCCGCGCCCGATGCGCGCACCACGGTCACCGCGGGCACGTGGTGGCCCAAAGACTATGACGGGCCGCCGCAGGTCAGCTTTGCCGCCGAGGAAGGCGCCGAGATGGGGCTGCAACTGGGCGACGAGATCACGGTGAACATCCTTGGCCGCGACATCACCGCCACGATCACCTCGTTCCGCGAGGTGGATTTCTCGACCGCGGGGATCGGCTTTGTCATGACGATGAACCCCGCCGCGCTCGAGGCCGCGCCGCATACCTTCATCTCGACCGTCTATGCCGAGGAAGCGGCCGAGGCGCAGATCCTGCGCGATCTGGCCGGGGCCTATCCCAACATCACCGCGATCCGCGTGCGCGACGCCATCGACCGGGTCAGCGACCTGCTGGAGGGGATCGCCGGCGCGGTGCGCTGGGGGGCCGCAGCGACGCTGCTGACCGGGTTCCTCGTGCTGATCGGGGCCGCCGCGGCCGGCGAGGGGGCGCGGACCTACGAATCGGCGCTGCTCAAGACGCTGGGCGCGGCGCGCGGGCGCATCCTGCAGAGCTTTGCGCTGCGCTCGGCGCTTCTGGGCGCGGCGGCTGGCGTGGTGGCCATCGTCGCCGGGATCGCCGGCGGCTGGGCGGTGAGCACCTTCGTCATGGAGACCACCTTCACCGTGATCTGGGGCTCGGCGCTGGGCATCGTGGCGGGCGGCGTGCTGGCCACGCTGGCGGCGGGGCTGCTGTTCGCGTGGCGCCCGCTGGCCGCCCGGCCCGCCGCCGTGCTTCGCGCGCGCGAATAGTCACCTTGAATTGGGCCGGAAGGGCTGGCAAGGCAGCGCCAACCGCAGCTGCTGCCGAGACCCTGCCATGACCGAGACCCTGCCGATGACGATCACCGCCCCGCTGAGCAATGCCCAGCGGAGTCAGCTGACCAGCCTGATCCGCCGCGCGTCGCGGGCCGAGATCCTGCCGCGCTTCCGCCAGCTGGGCCGGCACCAGATCGACCAGAAGACCGGGCCGCAGGACCTGGTCACCGATGCCGACCGGCAGGCGGAGGCGATGATCACCCGCGGCCTCCTGGGCATGTTCCCGCATGCGCTGGTGGTGGGCGAGGAGCATGCCTCGGACAATCCCAAGGTGCTGGACAAGATCGCCGAGGCCGAGCTGTGCTTCACCATCGACCCGGTGGACGGGACCTGGAACTACGCGCACGGGCTGTCCACCTTCGGCGTGATGGTCGCCATGCTGCGCTTCGGCAAGCCGGTGATGGGGATGCTCTACGACCCGATCCACGATGATTTCATCATGGCCGACGAGGCGAGCGCCGCCGAGATGGTGATGCCGCGGCGCGTCCGGCGCAAGCTGGCCACCTCGAAGGGCGGTCCGGTCGAGGATCTGCTGGGCTATGCCTCGCTGCCGCTGATCCCGGCCGAAAAACGCGCCCAGATGGCCGCGACCTTCCCGCGCTTCCGCCGCATCGACACGCTGCGCTGCGCCTGCCACGAGTACCGCATGCTGGCGCAGGGACACGTGGATTTCGTGCTGGCCTCGAAGATGACCGCCTGGGATCACCCGGCCGGCGCGCTCATCACCCAGCGCGCGGGCGGCCACGTGGCCATGCTGGACGGCTCGGATTACAGCGCCGAGCGGCGCTCGGGCCACCTGCTGGCGGTCTGCGACGCGGCGACCTGGGGCCGGGTGCGCGACGTGTTCGATTTCCTGATCGAGACGGAGTGACCGGCCGCGCGCCGGACCTGTCGTGGCGCGGCTTGATCCGGCTGGATCTTGAGTATTTGGAAAGAGAAGAAGCGGGCCGGGGGTGTGGATCCCGGCCCGTCTTGCGTTCGGGGGAGCGTTATTCCGCGGCCTCGGGCAGCTCGCTCATCGGCGGGCAGGTGCAGACGAGGTTGCGGTCGCCATAGACATTGTCGACGCGGTTGACCGGCGGCCAGTACTTGTCGACCCGGAAGGCGCCCGGGGGGAAGCAGCCCTGTTCGCGGCTGTAGGGGCGGTCCCAGTCCTTGACGAGATCCTCCATCGTGTGGGGGGCAAGCTTGAGCGGATTGCTCTCGCGGTCCATCCGGCCCTCCTCGATGGCGCGGATCTCCTCGCGGATGGCCAGCATGGCATCGCAGAACCGGTCGAGTTCGGCCTTGGTCTCGGATTCCGTGGGCTCGACCATCAGCGTGCCGGCGACCGGCCAACTCATCGTGGGCGCGTGGAAGCCCGCATCCATCAGCCGCTTGGCGATGTCCTCGACGGTGATGCCGGCGGATTTCTCGAAGGGCCGCGTGTCGAGGATGCATTCATGCGCGACCCGTCCGGCATGGCCGCGATAGAGCACGTCATAGGCGCCCTCGAGCCGCCGGGCGATGTAATTGGCGTTCAGGATCGCCACGCGGGTCGCCTGGGTCATGCCCTCGCCGCCCATCATCAGCACATAGGCCCAGGAGATCGGCAGCAGCGAGGGCGAGCCATAGGGCGCCGCCGAGACCGAGCCCACGCCCGGCTCGAGCGGGTGCGAGGGCAGGTGCGGTACCAGATGCGCCTTGACCCCGATCGGGCCCATGCCGGGCCCGCCGCCGCCATGCGGGATGCAGAAGGTCTTGTGGAGGTTGAGATGGCTGACATCGCCGCCGAGATCGCCCGGCCGCGACAGCCCGACCATGGCGTTCATGTTGGCGCCGTCGATATAGACCTGCCCGCCATGCGCATGGGTGATCTCGCAGACCTCGCGCACGGTTTCCTCGAACACGCCATGGGTCGAGGGATAGGTGATCATGCAGGCGGCCAGCGCGTCGGCATGTTTCTCGGCCTTGGCGCGGAAATCCGCGAGATCGATGGAGCCCATCTCGTCGCATTTCACCGCGACCACCGTCCAGCCCACCATGTGGGCCGAGGCGGGGTTGGTGCCATGCGCGTTGACCGGGATCAGGCAGACATTGCGGTGGCCCTGTCCGCGCGCGACCTGCCAGTCGCGGATCGTCAGCAGCCCGGCATATTCGCCCTGCGCGCCCGAGTTGGGCTGCATCGAGAAGGCGTCATAGCCGGTGATCGTGCAGAGCTTGGCGCTGAGATCCTCGATCAGCGTGGCATAGCCGCGCGCCTGGTCGGTCGGCGCGAAGGGGTGCAGCGCGGCGAATTCCGGCCAGGAGATCGGCATCATCTCGGCCGCGGCGTTGAGCTTCATCGTGCAGGAGCCCAGCGGGATCATCGCCCGGTCGAGCGCCAGGTCGCGATCGGCCAGCCGGCGCATGTAGCGCATCATCTCGGTCTCGGCACGGTTCATGTGGAACACGTCATGCTGCAGGTAGGGCGTCTGGCGGATCAGCGCCTCGGGCAGGCGGTATTCGGCGTCCAGCGCATCGTCGCGGCGCACCAGCCCGAAGGCCCGCCAGACCGCCTCGATGGTCTCGGGGCGGGTCACCTCGTCCAGCGTGATGCCGACGCGGTCGGTGCCCACGCGGCGCAGGTTGACGCCTTCGCGCCGCGCCGCCTGCAGCACGCCGCGCTGCAGCAGGCCCACGTTGACGGTGATCGTGTCGAAATAGCTTTCGGGCTCCACCTTGAAGCCCGCCGCCTCGAGCCCGCGCGCCAGCCGCACGGTCTTGCGGTGGATGCGCTGGGCGATGGCGCGCAGCCCCTTGGGCCCGTGGAACACGGCGTAGAACCCGGCCATCACGGCCAGCAGCGCCTGCGCGGTGCAGACATTCGAGGTCGCCTTCTCGCGCCGGATATGCTGCTCGCGGGTCTGCAGCGCCAGCCGGTAGGCGCGGTTGCCATGGCTGTCCACCGAGATGCCGACGATACGGCCCGGCATGGCGCGCTTGAACGCGTCGCGACAGGCCATGTAGGCCGCATGCGGGCCGCCATAGCCCATCGGCACGCCGAAGCGCTGGGTCGAGCCCACGGCGATATCAACCCCCATGGCGCCCGGCTCCTTCAGCAGGCAGAGCGCCATCGGGTCGGCACTGACGATGCCCACCGCCTTGGCGCCATGCAGCGCCTCCATCTGCGGGGTCAGGTCGCGCAGGTGGCCATGCGTGCCCGGGTACTGGAAGATCGCGCCGAATACGGCCTCGGGATCCAGCGCGTCGGGCGCGCCCACGATCAGCTCGATGCCCAGCGGCTCGGCCCGGGTGCGCATCACCGCGATGTTCTGCGGGTGGCAGTTCTCGTCCACGAAGAAGGCGCGCGCCTTCGACTTGGCGACACGCTGCGCCATGGTCATCGCCTCGGCGCAGGCGGTCGCCTCGTCCAGCAGCGAGGCATTGGCGATCTCCAGCCCGGTCAGGTCGCTGACCATGGTCTGGTAGTTCAGCAGCGCCTCCAGCCGGCCCTGGCTGATCTCGGGCTGGTAGGGCGTATAGGCCGTGTACCAGGCCGGGTTCTCGAGGATGTTGCGCTGGATCGCCGGCGGCGTGACCGTCCCGTGATAGCCCTGCCCGATCAGCGAGGTCAGCACCTCGTTCTGGTCGGCGACCTGCCGCATCCGGTGCAGCAATTCCCGCTCCGACAGCGCCTTTCCGAAATCGAGCGGCGTCTCCTGCCGGATCGCCTCGGGCACGGTCTGGTCGATCAGCGTGTCCAGATCCGGCACGCCCAGCGTGTCGAACATCGCCTCCATCTCGTCGGGCGAGGGCCCGATATGGCGCCGGTTCGCGAAATCATAGGGCAGGTAGTCGATGGGCTCGTAGGTCATCGGAAACTCCGGATCTGGCCGGGCGCCCCGTCATCGCGGAACGCCCTGCTTCTTCTCTTTCCAAATACTCGACTGCCGCGCCGGTCGGGCCAGCGCAGGCGTCAGGAGATCAGCTTCTTGTAGGCCGCCTCGTCGAGGAAATCGTCGAGCACGCCCAGGTCGGCGATCTTCATCTTGAAGAACCAGGCCTCGCCCTCGGGGTCCTCGTTGATCTTGCCGGGCTCCTCGACGATGGCCTCGTTCACCTCGACGATCTCGCCATCCAGCGGGGCGAGGATGTCCGAGGCGGCCTTGACCGATTCGATCACCACGACCTCGTCATCCTTGGTCACCTCGCGGCCCTCGTCGGGCAGCTCGACAAAGACGATGTCGCCCAGCTGCTCGGTCGCGTAATGCGTGATGCCCACAACGACCAGGTCGTCCTCGACCTCCAGCCATTCATGCTCTTCGGTGAATCTCATGACTGTCTCCCTGTCCTCACCGTTTGAATCCCTGTGCCACGAAGGGCAGTTTCACAACCTCGACCGGGCGGCGCTTGCCGCGCATCTCGCCCCAGAGGCGCTGGCCCGGTCCGGCCATATCGGCCGGAACGTAGCCCATGGCCACCGGTCCGCCCAGGCTGGGCCCGAACCCGCCCGAGGTGATCTCTCCGACCGGGGTGCCGCCGGTCTCGGCGGCAAACAGCGTCACGCCCTCGCGCATGGGCGCGCGGCCCTCGGGGCGCAGGCCCACGCGCCGGCGCGGTGCGCCGCTCTCCATCTGGTCCAGGATCGCCGCGCCCCCCGGAAAGCCGCCCGGGCGCGCGCCACCGGGACGGCGGGCCTTGCCGATCGACCAGGCCAGCCCGGCCTCGACCGGGGTGGTCGTGGCGTCGATATCGTTGCCGTAGAGGCAGAGCCCGGCCTCCAGCCGCAGGCTGTCGCGCGCGCCCAGCCCGATGGGAAGCACGCGGGCGTCGCCCAGCAGGCTGCGGGCCAGGTCCTCGGCCGCGGCCTCGGGGACCGAGATCTCGAACCCGTCCTCGCCGGTATAGCCCGAGCGCGAGACCCAGCATTCCGCGCCGCCCAGCGGCAGCGTGGCCACGTCCATGAAGCGCATCTCGCGGATCTCGGGGCAGTGTTCGGCCAGCACCTCGACCGCCTGCGGGCCCTGCAGCGCCAGCAGGGCGCGGGTCTCGATCAGCTTGACGGTGATGCGGCGCGGCTCCAGCGCGGCGCGCAGCCGGTCCAGGTCGGGCGCTTTGCGCGCGGCATTGACCACCAAGAACAGGTGATCGCCGCGATTGGCGACCATCAGGTCATCCTCGATCCCGCCGTCCTCGTTGGTGAACAGCGCGTAGCGCTGCCGCCCCTCGGGCAGGCCGACGATATCGGCGGGCACCAGCGTCTCGAGCGCGGCGGCCATTTCGGGGCCGCGCAGCACGACCTGCCCCATGTGGCTGACATCGAACAGGCCCGCGGCCTCGCGGGTGTGCAGGTGTTCCTTGAGCACGCCCGCCGGGTATTGCACCGGCATTTCATAGCCCGCGAAGGGCACCATCTTGGCGCCCTGCGCATGATGCACCCCGTTCAGGATGGTCTGCTTGAGTTCGGTTTCGCCCGTCGCGTCGTCTGCCATGCGTCCTCCGGCCGTCCCGGAGCGCTGCGCGTGACCGGGCATCCCGGGCGCGGACCGTCCGCGCCACCTGATGCCCCCTCTGTCCTTTCGCCTGAGATCGTTATCCCTTCGGCGGGCGCGCCGGGCGCCTCTCTCCAGAGTTCTTCCCTGCAGGACGGTCCAGGGGCCTGAGCGTTTCCGGGGCGGTTGCGCCTTCGGCACCGGCCGTGGCCGGTTCTCCCGTCTTGCCCGCCAAGTGCTAGTCGATGGCGGGCGTCTTGACAAGCGGGCTGTCCGCCGCGCCGCCGCGGCAGGCCCCGTGTGGCGCGAGAATGGTCATCAGGGGGGCATTGTCGCAGATCAGCGCGTCGAGCGTGATCGGGTCCAGCGTCGCGTAGAAGGCATTGGCCGCATCGGTCAGTGCGGTGCGCAGGCGGCAGGCCTCGGTCAAGGGGCAGGTATTGTCCACGTCGGCAAAGCACTCGGCCAGCGGCACCGGCGCCTCGAGATCGCGGAAGATGTCGCCGATCACGATCTCGCTGGCCGGCCGCGCCAGGGCCAGCCCGCCATTGCGGCCGCGCTGGGTGTGCAGGTAGCCCAGCTGTGCCAGCTGGTTGATGACCTGCGCAAGGTGGTTCTCGGACGCGTTGCAGCGCCCGGCGATCTCGTGCTTGGTCACCAGCCGCCCGGTATTGGCCGCACAGAACATCAGCACACGCATCGCGATATTGGTTCTCTTGGTCACGCGCATGGCACGCACTCCTTACGGGTCGGTACCCCCGTGTTATGACAGGAACGTGAGGCGGGGCGTTTGACTTGGGTCAATCGGCAGCGATATTTGGCGCATGCAGCATGCATATTTCTTTGGCTATGGCAGCCTGGTCAATCGCATGACCCATGGTTTCACCCCGGTGCACCGCGCCCGCGTGTCCGGCTGGCGGCGGGCCTGGCGGGCGGTGCCCGAGCGGGACCTCTGCGTCCTGACCGCCGTGGCCGATCCGGCAGGCGAGATCGACGGGCTGATCGCGCCGGTCCCGGAAGAGGGCTGGGCCGCGCTAGACCTGCGCGAAGCCGCCTATGAGCGGCACGAGGCCACCGGCGACGTGCGCCACGCAGCCCGGGCCGAGCAGATCGCGATCTATGCCGTCTCGCCCGCGCGCGGTCGCGCACCGGGGCCGGACAACCCGATCCTGCTCAGCTATCTCGACGTGGTGATCGAGGGCTATCTTGCGGAATACGGGCGCGCCGGGGCCGAGGCGTTCTTCGACACCACGGCCGGTTGGCAGGCGCCGATCCTCGATGACCGCGCCGCGCCGCGCTACGTGCGCGCCACCCGGCCCGAGCCCGAGGTGCGCGCCATCGTCGATGCCGCGCTGGCGCGTCTGGGCAGCCGCTTCGCCGCCTGACCTTGGGGGCCTTTCCGGGTCAGTCCTGCGCCATGTCCCGCGCCGGGATGCGCTGCATCAGCGGCATCACGTCGGCCATCTCGGGGCCGCGCTCCTGCCCGGTCACGGCCTTGCGCAGCGGCATGAACAGCGCCTTGCCCTTCCGCCCGGTCTGCGCCTTCACCGCGTCGGTCCAGGTCTTCCAGGTGTCCGGGCCGTAGGGTGCCTCGGGCAGCAACGCCATCGCCTCGGCGATGAAGGCGCGGTCTTCCTCGGCGACCAGGGGCTCGGCGCCTTGCGAGAAGAGCGCCCACCAGGCCGCCAGATCCTTGCGGGTGGTGACGTTCTCGCGGCAGACCTTCCAGAACAGCTCGGCCTTGTCGGCGGGCACGCCCAGCGCGGCCACCTCGTCGGCCACCGCGTCAAAGGGCAGCGCGTGCAGCTTGCGCGCGGTCAGCGGGTACAGGTCGTCGACATCGAACTTGGTCGGCGCCGAGCCGAACTGCGACAGCTCGAACCCCTCGGCGATCTCGTCGAGGCTCATGCGCAGCTCGACCGGCTGGCTGGAGCCCAGCCGCGCCATCAGCGACAGCAGCGCCTCGGGTTCGATCCCGTTCTCGCGCAGGTCGCGCAGCGCCAGCGTGCCCAGCCGCTTGGACAGCGACTCGCCCTGCGGGCCGGTCAGCAGCGAGTGATGCGCGAAGGCGGGCGGCGTGCCGCCCAGCGCGCGGATCATCTGGATCTGCGTGGCGGTGTTGGTCACGTGGTCATTGCCGCGCACGACATGGGTGATGCCCATCTCGATATCATCCACCACCGAGGCCAGCGTGTAGAGGAACTGCCCGTCGGCGCGGATCAGCACCGGGTCGCTGACGCTGGCCGCGTCGATCGAGACCTCGCCCAGGATGCCGTCCTCCCAGGTGATGCGCTCGTGGTCCAGCTTGAAGCGCCAGACGCCGGGGCCGCGCTCGGCGCGCAGGGCCTCGCGCTCGGCCTCGGACAGGGCCAGCGCGGCGCGGTCATAGACCGGCGGCTTGCCCATGTTCAGCTGCTTCTTGCGCTTGAGGTCCAGCTCGGTCGGGGTCTCGAAGGCCTCGTAGAAGCGGCCCATGTCGCGCAGGCGCTGGGCGGCGTCCTCGTAGCGGTCCAGCCGCTGGGACTGGCGCTCGATCCGGTCCCAGCCAAGGCCCAGCCATTCGAGATCCTGCTTGATCGCGTCGACATAGGCCTCCTTGCTGCGCTCGGGATCGGTGTCGTCGATCCGCAGCACGAAATTGCCGCCGGTCTTGCGGGCGATCAGGTAGTTGAACAGCGCGGTGCGCAGGTTGCCCACGTGGATGTAGCCGGTGGGCGAGGGCGCGAAACGGGTGACGGTCATGGGCAGGCCTCCTGGATGGCCGGCGTGTTTTCACACGGCGGCGGATTTGTCCAGTTCCGGGCTTTCCCCCGCCGCGCCGGCTTGTCATGGTGAGGGCCTCAGAGAGGTGCCCATGACCGCAAGTTCCGAGATCCTGACCGTCACCCTGAATCCGGCGCTGGACCTGGCCACGTCGGCGCCCCGGGTCGAGCCCGGGCCCAAGCTGCGCTGCGGGCCCGAGACGGCCGAGCCCGGCGGCGGCGGGGTCAACGTGGCGCGCGCGGTGGTGCAGCTGGGCGGCCATGCGCGGGCGCTGGTGGCGCTGGGCGGGCCCACGGGCGAGTCGCTGGGCGCGCTGCTCGAGGCGCGCGGACTGGAACTGGTGCGCGTGGCCGCCCCGGGCGAGACGCGGCGCAGTTTCGCGGTGACCGACGAGTCGAGCGGGCAGCAGTACCGCTTCGTGCTGTCCGGGCCGGAATGGTCGCAGGCGCAGCTGGACGCGATGCTGGACGCGCTGGACGCGGCGGCGCCGGAACGCGCGATCATCGTGCTGTCGGGCAGCATGCCGCCGGGCGCGCGGCCGGGCTTCATCCCGCATGTCTGCGAGCGGCTGGGCCCCGGGCGGCAGGTGGTGGTCGACACGTCCGGTACGCATCTGGAGGCGCAGGCCAAGGGGCCCGCGCCCATGCCCGCCGTGCTGCGCATGGACAGCCACGAGGCGCAGGCCCTGTCGGGCCGCGCACTGGAGACCCGGGCCGAAAGCGCCGCCTTCGCCGAGGAGTTGCGCCAGCGCGGTGCCGGGCAGCTGGTGATCATCGCCCGTGGCGCCGACGGCTCGGTCATGGCCAATGCCGAGGGGCTGTGGTTCGTGAATGCCGCCAACGCCACCGTGGTCAGCGCCATCGGCGCGGGCGACAGTTTCGTCGGCGGCTTTGTCATGAGCCTTGCGGCGGGGCTGTCCGAGGAAGAGGCGCTGCGCCGCGGGGCGGCTGCCGCCTCGGCCGCGGTGATGAGCGAGGGCACCCAGCTGTGCCGCAAGCCCGATTACGACCGTCTGCTGCAAGAGACGGTGGTCGAGCGCCTGTAGGGCCCGATGCGCCTGTTCATTGCCCTGACCCTGCCCGAGCCCGCGCTGGACGCGGTGGCCGCCGTGCAGGACCGGCTGCCCGCCGGGCGGGCCGTGCCGGTCGAGAACCTGCACCTGACGCTGGCCTTCCTGGGCGACCAGCCCGAGGACGCACTGGAGCCGCTGGACGAGGCGCTGCGCAGCCTGCGCGCGCCGCAGGTCGCGCTGGCGCTGGCAGGGGCCGAGGTGTTCGGCGGCCGGCACGGGCAGGCGGTGGCGCTGGGCGCCGAGGGCGGGCCGGACCTGGCCGATCTGCACGCACGTGTCGCGGCCCGTGTGCGCGGTGCAGGCGTGGCGATGCAGCGGCGCCGGTTCCGCCCGCATGTCACCGTGGCGCGCCTGTCGGGGCGGGCGGATGCCGGCGCGCTGCTGCAGACCCTCGCCCCGGTCAAGCTGGGCCCCTATGCGTGCGGCGCGGTCGCGCTGACCGCCTCGACCCTGCATCGCGACGGCGCGCAGCACGAGGTGCTGGCAAGCTATCCTCTGGGATGACCGCGCGCTGCCTTGAGCCTTTGGCAAGTTTCCCCCTCCCGACCGCCCTTCATTCTGGGGCGAGTCGGTGAAGAAACCCCCAAGATCCGTGTGAAGCCCCGACGGCGTATGGCTCAAGCGTCGGCTCGCCCCTTCCCCTTGCCGCGTGCAGGGGGCATATCTGGCCACATGGACAACACCGGGGCCGAGCGATTTTACGCCGTGGCCGAACAGGCCCGGCAGAGTTTTCCCGCGCCCTTCGCGCGCGGGGCGCAGGACGTGCTGCTGCGGGTCGAGGACTGGCCGCCCCGGCATTTCCTTGACGATCTGGGCATGGAGGATCCGCTGGAGCTGACCGGGCTCTATGACGGGGTGCCGCTGACGCAGAAATCCTTCAGCGACCCGGCGCCCTTTCCCGACACGGTCTGGCTGTTCCGCGAGCCGATCCTCGACGAATGGCGCGCCCGGGGCGACGTGACCCTGGACGCGCTGATCGCGCATGTGGTGGTGCACGAGTTCGCGCATCATTTCGGCTGGTCGGATGACGACATCGCCGAGATCGACCAATGGTGGCTGTGACGCGCTGACAAGTCGGGCAGGGGGCGGGCACCGGCCCGCCCGGCCCGTGTCAGTTGAGCGCTTCGGGCGTCTCGCCGCGCGGGGGCTCGGCCGGGGTTTCGGCGCTGTCGTCGCGGCCGGTCAGCCCCGCGAGGCTGCCATCCATGGACAGGCCCAGCTCGTCGCCCAGCTTCTTCAGTGCGGGCATCTGCACTGCCATGCCCATGATCGAGTCGAGCGCCTGGTTCACCGGCGCCTTGTCGGCACCGTTGCCGCCGGCCCCGCCCGCGCCGTTCAGGCCCGAGACCTGGTGGATGCGGATCGAATCGATCTTCTCGGCCGGGCGCACCGCCTCGGCCATGATTTTGGGCATCGCCTCCAGCCGGGCCAGCGCCACCTTCATCTCGATCAGCGCATCGGACAGCGCGTTCTCGGCATCGGTGATGGCGCGCGTGCCCTCGGCTTCGGCCAGCATGTCGCGCTTCTTGGCCTCGGCGCGGATGGTGATCGCGTCGGCCTCGGCCTGCGCCTCCTCGCGGCGGGCCTCGGCACGGTCGGCGGCGGCCTCCTTCTCGGCCTGCGCCTCGAGCCGGACCCGGGTCGCGGCGCGCTCGGCCTCGCGGGCGGCCTCGATCAGGGCGATCTGCTTGAGGCGCTCGGCCTCGGCCACTTCCTTGGCGGTGGTGACTGCCTCCATCGCCTTGGTCGCCTCGGCCCGGGCGAGGTCGGCGCTGGCGCGCGCGCGGCTCTCCTCCTCGGATTTCTGGGCGATGATCACCTGGCGCTCCTGCTCGGCCACCTCGAGATCGCGCTCCTTGCTGATCTCGGATTCGCGCAGGGTGCGCTCGCGGGCAATCTCGGCGCTGCGGATGGCCTCTTCGCGGGCGATGCGGGCGCGCTCGGTCTCGCGCTGGGCATCCTCGCGGCGGGCGGCGATCTCGGCCTCCTGCGCGGCGCGCATGGTCTGAACGCGCTGGATCTGCTCGATCTCGGCCTGCTGCTCGTCCTGCTCGATCGACAGTTTCTGGCGCTGCGCTTCCATGGCGGCGCGGCGCACGGCGACCTCGGCCTCTGCGTCGATCTGGGCGCGCTCCTTCTTGGAATTCGAGATCACCTCGGCCAGGCGCCGCATGCCGACCGCGTTGAAGGCGTTGTTCTCGTCCAGGTCCTCGAAGGGCGTCTGGTCCAGCGCGGTGAGCGAGACCGATTCCAGCGACAGGCCGTTCTTGGTCAGGTCCTCCGAGACGGTGTTCTGCACCTCCTGCACGAAATCGGCGCGGTTCTCGTGCAGCTGGTCCATGGTCATCTGCGCGGCCACGGCGCGCAGGCCGTCGATCAGCTTGCCCTCGATCATCTCGCGCAGCTGCTCGACATCGAAGGTACGGCTGCCCAGCGTCTGGGCGGCGCGGGCGACGCCCTCCTCGGTGGGGCTGACCGAAACATAGAATTCGACGCCCACGTCGACGCGCATCCGGTCCTTGGTGATCAGCGCCGCTTCCTTGTCGCGCTTCACCTCGAGCCGCAGGGTCTTCATGTTCACCGGCGAGATCTCGTGCAGCAGGGGCACGACCAGCGTGCCGCCATCCATGATCACCTTCTTGCCGCCAGCGCCGGTGCGCACCAGCGTGACCTCGCGCGTGGCGCGGCGGTAGAGCCGGGCCAGCACCAGCCCGATCAGCAGCAGGAATGCCAGGAAGGCCACGACGGCGGCGATGAGTACGGTCAGATTGTCCATGGGGGTCCTCGCAATGGGTGAATGAATTCAGTCAGACAGGGGCACCAGAAGATAGCCGCCCTGCAATCGGTGGCGCAGCACCAGAACCTCGGTGCCCTGCGCGATGCGTGCCTCGTCGCGCAGCGGCTCGGCGCGCAGGTAATGGCTGTTGCCGTAGCGGTCGGTGACGCGCACCTCGGCGGGACGGCCGCGCGCGGCGGTGCCTTGCGTGACCACCCCGGCGCGGCGGCCAAGGTGGCGTTCGGAGAGCGCCTCGGTCTCGGTCTTGGGCAGGATGCGCGCAAACAGCGTGCCGAAGGCGCGGGCGAACCAGATCCCGGCGGCCAGCGCCACGGGGCCCACCAGCCAAGGGGTGAGCGGCCCGCCCAGCAGCCCCGACAGCGCCGATTGCAGCGCATAGCCCGACAGGCCGAAGCCCATCAGCACCGAGGCCAGCCAGATCAGCGCCGGCATCTTGCCGAAGCCCAGCCACGCGGCCAGACCGCCGCCCCCGGCCGCGGCCGGCGCCTCGGCGTCCAGCTCGTCGAAACCGGCCAGTTCGAAATCCCCCGGATCGGCGTCGAGCCCGTCGAAATCGATGTCGAGATCCGCGTCGATGTCGAGATCGCCAAGGTCGGGCCCGTCCAGGTCCGGCCCCTCAATTCCTTCGCCCCCGGCGCCCAGCAAGGTCCCGCCCAGGATCGCGAAGACCAGTTCCAGCACCAGCAGCCCGAACAGCAGCGCGAGTGACAGGGTGAAGGGAAAATAGGCGGGGCTCAGGAATGTCTCGATCATCAGGTCCTGTTTTTGTATGCTGTTGTATACTATTAATATGGGCGCTCACGGGCGCGTGATAATTGCGCAAATGCAACACTGGCCGAAAACCGCGACGCCGCGATGACAGGATGCCCCAAATCGAACACCCGGGGAAGTTGGGAATACCCGGCCTCGGGCTCCGTGCGCGCCGCTAGCCGTCCCGTGCCGGGTCGTCTGGATTGCTGGAGAACAGCGCGATCTTGTTGCCCTGCGGATCGCGCAGGTAGCCCACAAAGAAGCGCGGGCCATAGGCGGCCCGGAACCCCGGCTGCCCCTCTTCAGTGCCGCCCGCGGCCAGCGCGGCCGCGTGCAGTTCGCACACCTGTTCCTGGTTGCGCGCCTCGAAGGCGACCATGGCGCCATTGCCGGCCGAGGCCGGGCGCCCGTCAAAGGTCGGCTTGACGTAGAAATCCGGCAGCACCGGCGCCTGGCCGGGCGGGATGGGCAGCGTATAGCTCAGCCCCTCGGGCCCTTCGCTCAGCCCGTAGTCCAGCGCAGGCAGAAATGCGTCATAGAACCGCCTCGCGCGGGGCAGGTCATCGGCCCCGACCGTAACATAGGCAATCATGCGAGCCGTCTCCCTCCGTGTGCCGAAGCTGTGGCGCAAGGATAGGGCATGTCGCCGGTCCGGCCCAGAGCCCGGCCGGGCGGGGTCTCACCCCTCGGCGCCGGCCAGCGCGTCCAGCACCGCGCGTGTCGCGTCCGAGGACCAGTCTGCATCGCCGGTCAGCCGCGCCACTTCCTCGCCCTCGGGCGAGATGATCAGCGTGACCGGCAGGCCCAGCACGCCCAGCTGTCGCGCCATGGCCGAGTTTGGGTCGCGGTGCAGCGGCAGGTTCTCGACGCCGATCTCGTCGAAGAAGGCCTTCATCTTGGCCGGCGGGTTGCGCGAGGTGGCGATGGTCAGCACCTCGAACCCCTCGCCGCCGCGCTCGGCTTGCAGGTCGGCCAGCATCGGCATCTCCTTGCGGCAGGGCGCACACCAGGTTGCCCAGAAGTTCAGCACCAGCCACTTGCCCTCCCACTCGGACAGCGTCAGGGGATCGCCCTCGAAGCTGATGAAACCCGCGTCCGAGACCGGCTTGGGCGCGGCATGGAAGACGAGTTTCTTCATGTCCCCGGTCGCGGCGGCCCTGGCCGCGTCCACATCGGCGACCGCCGGATTTGCAAGCGCCAGAAGGGCGGTATAGAGCAGCGCGGAACCAAGACGTTTCATCATCCCTCCGAAGGATAGCCAGATGTCGGACACTTCCTCGAACCAGATGTGGGGCGGCCGCTTTGCCGCCGGACCGGATGCGATCATGGAGGCGATCAATGCCTCCATCGGGTTCGACAAGCGGCTGGCGGCGCAGGACATCGCCGGGTCGAGGGCCCATGCCGCCATGCTGGCCGCCACGGGCATCCTAAGTGATAGCGACGCCAAGGCGATCCGGGAAGGATTGCTCACGGTCTTGTCAGAGATCGAGGACGGGTCCTTCGAATTCTCCACCGCGCTGGAAGACATCCACATGAATGTCGAGGCGCGCCTGAAGGAGCTGATCGGCGACGCGGCAGGCCGGCTGCATACCGGGCGCTCGCGCAACGACCAGGTGGCCACCGATTTCCGCCTCTGGGTGCGCGACCAGCTGGACGCCGCCGATGCCGGGCTGGTCGCGCTGATCCGGGCGCTGCTGGCGCAGGCCGAGGCCGGGGCCGACTGGGTGATGCCCGGCTTCACCCATTTGCAGACCGCGCAGCCGGTGACCTGGGGCCATCACATGATGGCCTATGTCGAGATGTTCGGCCGCGACCTGTCGCGGGTGCGCGACGCGCGTGCCCGGATGAACGAAAGCCCGCTGGGTGCCGCGGCGCTGGCCGGCACCGGCTTTCCCGTGGATCGCGAGATGACAGCTCAGGCGCTGGGCTTCGACCGGCCCATGGCGAACTCGCTCGACGCCGTCTCGGCGCGCGATTTCGCGCTGGAATTCCTCTCGGTCGCCTCGATCAGCGCCATGCACCTGTCGCGCTTCGCCGAGGAGCTGGTGATCTGGTCCTCGGCCCAGTTCCGTTTCGTCACCCTGTCGGACCGTTTCTCCACCGGCTCCTCGATCATGCCGCAGAAGAAGAACCCCGACGCGGCCGAGCTGATCCGCGCCAAGATCGGCCGCATTTTCGGCGCCAACGTGGCGCTGATGATGGTGATGAAAGGTCTGCCCTTGGCCTATTCCAAGGACATGCAGGAGGACAAGGAACAGGTCTTCGACGCCGCCGACAACTGGATGCTGGCACTGGCCGCGATGGAGGGGATGGTGCGCGACATGTCGGCCAATACCTCCGCGCTCGAAGCGGCCGCCGCGGCCGGTTTCTCCACCGCGACCGATCTGGCAGACTGGCTCGTGCGCGAAACCGGGCTACCCTTCCGCGAGGCGCATCACGTGACCGGCAGCCTCGTGGCCATGGCCGAGCGCAAGGGATGCGACCTGTCCGAGCTCACGCTGGAGGAGATGGTATCGGTGAAGGACACGATCACGAACGATGTGTTCGACGTGCTGGGCGTGCACAACTCGGTCGCCTCGCGCACCAGCTACGGCGGCACCGCCCCGGCCCGCGTGCGGCAACAGGTGGCCCGCTGGAAGGAAATCCTGGAATGAGAGCGTTCGCCCTGCTTGCCATTCTCGCCCTCGCGGCCTGCGGCGCCGATGGCGAGCCCGAACGCCCCGAGAAGCCCGGCATCTCGATCACCGGGACGGCCGAGTTCGGGATCACCGGATGAGGCTGCGGCATCTCTGGCTCGCGCTCTCGCTCTGGGGCGCGGTGCACCCGATGTACTACTTCCTGTCCTACATGGCCGCCAATGGCTGGAGCCTGTCGCAGCTGATCGACGCTTGGTATGTGAATGACAGCACGCGCGGCCTGACCTGGGACCTGACCATCACCGCGGTGGTGCTCACACTGTGGATCCTGGCCGAGGTCGCGGTGCGCCGCAACTGGCCGGCCCTGCTGGCCATCCCGGCCACGTTCTGCATCGGGGTCAGCTGCGGCCTGCCGCTCTATCTCTGGTTCCGCTCCCGGCCCGTCTGACGGATTTGAGTATTTGTGAAAGAGAAGAAGCAGCAGGGCGTGTCAGGGTTTCTTCTCTTTGCAAATACTCCGGGGTTTGGGGCAGAGCCCCAATTCTGACCTTCCAAGCCGCGCGCAGCTGGGATAGGGCGACGCGGCGAGCGACCGGAGAGACGGGCCATGGATCATTTCCTCTATCGTGACGGCAGGCTGTTTGCCGAGGACGTGCCGGTGCACGAGATCGCGGTCGCCGTGGGCACACCATTCTACCTCTATTCCACCGCCACCCTGGTGCGCCATTTCCGACTGTTCGACGAGGCGTTGTCCTGGGGGCCGCATCTGGTCTGCTACGCGATGAAGGCGGCCTCGAACCAGGCGATCCTGAAGACGCTGGCCGCCGAGGGCGCAGGGATGGACGTGGTCTCGGGCGGGGAATATGCCCGCGCCCGCGCTGCCGGCGTGCCGGGGGAGCGGATCGTGTTTTCCGGGGTCGGCAAGACGGCCGAGGAAATTCGTGCGGCACTTGAGGGCGGGCTGCGGCAGTTCAATGTCGAGAGCGAACCCGAGCTGCGGGTGATCTCGCAGGTGGCGACGTCGCTGGGCGTGACGGCGCCGATCACCGTGCGGGTGAACCCGGACGTGGACGCCAAGACCCATGCCAAGATCGCCACCGGCAAGTCGGAGAACAAGTTCGGCATCCCGATCGCGCGCGCCCGCGACGTCTATGCCGAGGCGGCGCGCCTGCCGGGGATCAAGGTGGTGGGCATCGATGTGCATATCGGCAGCCAGCTGACGCAGCTGGAGCCTTTCGAGCTGGCCTATACCCGCGTGGCCGAGCTGACGGAGGCCTTGCGCGCAGACGGGCACGAGATCACGCGGCTGGACCTGGGCGGCGGGCTGGGCATTCCCTATGCGCGCTCGAACGAGGCACCGCCGCTGCCCACCGATTACGGCGCGTTGATCCGTCGGACCGTGGGGCATCTGGGTTGCGAGATCGAGATCGAGCCCGGCCGTCTGATCGTCGGCAATGCCGGGCTGCTGGTCAGCCGGGTGATCTACGTGAAACAGGGCGAGGGGCGCGACTTCCTGATTCTCGACGGCGCGATGAACGACCTGATCCGGCCGGCCATGTACGAGGCGCATCACGATATCGTGCCCGTGATCGAACCCGCGCCCGGGCAGGAGCTGGCGCCCTATGACATCGTGGGTCCGGTCTGCGAGAGCGGCGACACCTTTGCCAAGGGCCGCCCGATGCCGCCCCTGGCGGCCGGGGACCTGGTCGCTTTCCGTTCGGCCGGGGCCTATGGCGCGGTCATGGCAAGCGAGTACAACACCCGGCCGCTGGTGCCCGAGGTGCTGGTGCGGGGCGATCAATTCTCGGTCATTCGCAAGCGCCCGACCTTTGACGACATGATCAACCGCGATACCATCCCCGAATGGCTCTAGGTCGCGTGCGGCCCGGAGCGACCGGATAGGAGCGCGCCATGGCCGACCGACCGACCCTGACCCCCCGTTTGCGTGACAGGCTGGGCGAGACCCTGACCCTGACGCAGGTGGGGATGATCGCGGAGCGCGCCGCGCGTGCCTTCTGGCCGCTCTGGTCGGTTCTCTGCGTGGTGATGGGGGCTCTGCTGCTGGGCCTGCACGAGCTTGTCGCGGTCGAGACGGTCTGGGCCGTGGGTGGCGTGGCGCTGGTTGCGGCGCTGGTCCTTGCCGTCCGGGGCGCGCGGCGCTTTCGCTGGCCGCGCCGCCGCGCGGCGGTGGAGCGGGTGGACGCGACCCTGCCGGGCCGGCCTTTCCAGACGCTGCTCGACCGGCAGGCGGTGGGGGCAGGCGATGCCGCCTCGGCCGCCGTGTGGGAGGCGCATCGCGCCCGCATGACGAAACGTCTGGAATCGGCCCGCCCGGTGCCGCCCGATCTCGACCAGTCCCGCGCCGATCCCTTTGCGCTGCGCTATGCCGCGCTGCTGGTGCTGACCGTGGCGCTGATCTTCGGCTCGTTCATGCGGGTGGGCTCGGTCACCTCGATGGGGGCCGGGGGGCCGGATCTTGCGCAGGGCCCGTCCTGGGAGGGCTGGATGCAGCCGCCGGGCTATACCGGCCTGCCCTCGGTCTATCTCAACGACATCACGGCCCCGGCGCTGGACGTGCCGGAAGGCGCGCAGATCACGCTGCGCATGTATGGCGAGGTGGGCGCGCTCAGCGTCGACGAGAGCGTCTCGGGCCGGCCCGTCATGTCGGACGAGATGGCGCAGGAGACGGCGCAGGATTTTGAGGTGGTCCGCTCGGGCCAGCTGGCCGTGGATGGGCCCGGCGGGCGGGTCTGGCAAATCGCCATGATCCCAGACGACGCGCCGGAAGTGGCGCGCGGCGGCGGGATCGAGACAAGCTACGAGGGCGAGGCGCAGATTCCCTTCACCGCGGCGGATGACCATGGTGTCGTCGCCGGCGAGGCGCGCATCGTTCTGGCCCTGTCCGAGGTGGATCGCCGTTATGGCCGTGCCATTGCGCCCGAGCCGCGCGATGACCTGACCGTGGCGCTGCCGATGCCGGTGACCGGCGACCGGGCGGAATTCGAGGAATCGCTGGTGGCGAATTTCTCGCAGCATCCCTGGGCCAACCTGCCGGTGCGGCTGGAACTGAGCGTCGAGGATGCGCGCGGCCAGCGCGGACTGTCCGAGCCCGAGATCCTCGACCTGCCCGGGCGGCGCTTCTTCGACCCGCTGGCCGCGGCGGTGATCGAGCAGCGCCAGGCGCTGCTGTGGAACCGCGACAATGCGCCGATGATCGGGCAGGTGCTGCGCGCCCTGACCAACCGGCAGGGCGACCTGTTCCGCAGCGAGGTGCAGTACTTGCGCCTGCGCGGCCTGTTGCTGCGCATGGAGCGGCTGGCGCGCTACGGGCTGACCGATGAGCAGCAGGAGGCGCTGGCGCAAGCGCTCTGGGACCTTGCCATCGAGCTGGAGGAAGGCGACCTGCAGGATGCGCTGGAGCGGTTGCAACGGGCGCAGGACCGGCTGCAGGAGGCGATGCGCAACGGGGCGTCGGACCAGGAGATCGCCGAGCTGATGCAGGAGCTGCGCGAGGCGACGCAGGATTACCTGCGCCAGCTGGGCCGCCAGCAGCAACAGCAGGCCGAGCAGAACCCCGACATGCAGCAGCAGATGAACCCGCAGGACATGATGGAGATGTCCCAGGACGACCTGCAGCGCATGATGGACCGCATCCAGGAGCTGATGGAGCAGGGGCGCATGGCCGAGGCCATGGAGGCGCTGGAACAGCTGCGCCAGATGATGGAGAACATGCAGGTCACGCAAGGCCAGGGCCAGGGCGGGCAATCGCCCGGCGAGCAGGCCATGGAAGGGCTGGCCGATACGCTGCGCGAGCAGCAGGGCCTGTCCGACGAGGCGTTCCGCGACCTTCAGGAGCAGTTCAACCCCGGCCAGCAAGGGCAGGGGCAACAGGGCCAGCGCCAGCCCGGGCAGGGCCAGCCGGGCCAGCAGCCCGGACAGGGGCAGGGCGGCGAGCGCGGCGAACAGCCGGGCGGCGGCCAGTTGCTGGAAGAGAGCCTGGCCGACCGGCAGCGCGCCCTGCGCGACGAGCTGAATCGCCAGCGGCGCAACCTGCCGGGGCAGGGCTCGGAAGCGGGCGAGCGCGCCGGCGAGGCGCTGGGCCGGGCCGACGAGGCCATGGATGGCGCCGAACGCGCGCTGCGCGGCGGCGACCTGGCCGAGGCGATCGACCAGCAGAGCCGCGCCATGGAGGCGTTGCGCGAGGGCATGCGCAACCTTGGCGAGGCGATGAACGAGCAGCAACAGCAGCGCGCCGGCGAGCAGGGTTTTGCCGAGGGCGGCGATCCGCGCGAACAGCGCGACCCGCTGGGGCGCAACTCGGGCACGACGGGCCGGGTCGGCACCGACGAGGGGCTGCTGCAGGGCGAGGATGTCTATCGCCGGGCCGAGGAGCTTCTGGGCGAGCTGCGCAAGCGCTCGGGCGAGGCCGACCGCCCCGAGGTGGAGCGCGACTACCTCGAACGGCTGCTCGACCGGTTCTGAGCTGTCACGCGGTGCGGCTGCGCCGCGCAGGGTCTCTCGCCCCTTCCTTCGGGCCGGGGCTGCGGGGCTTGTGGCCTGCGTGACGCGACGTGCCGGGTGGCTGGGCGCGTGGCGAGCGGCGGGTGCCTCCGGCGGGAGTATTTCGGGAAAGATGAAAGGGCGGTCAGTCCCCGGGGTCGACGCGGCCGCGCAGGGATTTGACCTCGCCCCGGACCTTCTTGTCCTTCAGGCGGCGTTTCTTGGAGCCGAGCGTGGGGCGCGTGGGGATGCGGCGCTTGGGTTTCTCCAGCGCCCTGGTGATCAGCTCGGCCAGGCGGTCGCGGGCGATCTCGCGGTTGCGGGCCTGGCTGCGGGTCTCGTCGACCTGCAGGACGAGCGCGCCGTCGCGGGTCCAGCGGCGGCCGGCGAGCTTGCGCAGCCGCGCCTTGACCGGCCCGGGCAGGTTGGGTGAGCGCTCGGCCTCGAAGCGCAGCTCGACGGCGCTGGAGACCTTGTTGACATTCTGCCCGCCGGGGCCCGAGGCGCGGATGAACTGCTCGGTCAGTTCCCAATCCTCGATGGCGATGCGGTCATTGATCCTGAGCATGGGGTCCTCACGTGAAAAGGGCCGCCCGGTCAGGCGGCCCTTCGAGAATTCGGAGGCGGGGCCGGTTAGGCTCTGCCAATTCGGGGGCTGCGCCCTTGGGGCTGCCCTAGATCGCATGCTCCCGAACTGTTCCGACACCTTTCTCCAATGCTTCTCTCGACACTGGATCACCTCCTTTCAGCTGTTGAAAACGCAAGATCAAGGTGCCACGGCTGGCCCTGACCACAAAGCGTTTTCTGCACTCAGGCGAAAATTTGCCCGCCGCCTGCCCGCTTGACGATCAGCCGGAACGGGACCAGCGCGAGCAGGGCGAGGCTGAGCTTGACCAGCCAGTCGGCCAGCGCCAGCGACATCCAGAGCGGGGCCTGCGGCCCGGTGCCGAGCAGCGGCAAGGTCTCGTTTGCCCAGGACACGTCGTTGGAGGGCTCGAGCCCGCCCAGCGTGGCGGAGAAGGCGATGAAGAAGAACAGCGCGGTGTCGAGCGAGGAGCCGATCAGCGTCGAGGCCAGCGGGGCGCGCCACCAGGCGCCGGCGCGCAGCCGGTCGAAGATCGCCACGTCGAGCAGCTGGGCCGTCAGGAAGGCGAGACCCGAGCCAAGCGCGATGCGCAGCGTGACCGCGGGGTAGGTGAAGCCGTCGCCCTGCAGCATGATCTGCGTGCCGATCAGCGAGCAGATCACGCCGGTCACGAAACCGGCAAAGACCACGCGGCGTGCCGCGCGTGGCCCGTAGAGCCGGTTCATCAGGTCTGTGACGAGGAAGGCCAGCGGGTAGGTGAAGGCGCCCCAGGTCAGCCATTGGCCGAAGAGGAACTGGACGAGGATGTTGGAGGCCAGCACGATGGCGGCCATGGCAAGGATGCCGGGAAGGTATGTGCGTGTCATGGTGACCCGTTTTTGCAAGGTTGCGGGGACTTGGCCCGGTGGCGACCGGACGGCGTGTCGGTACAGGGCGCGGCGGCGCGGCGCAAGAGGCTCAGCGCGGCAGGCGGTACTCGACGAACTCGGTGCGTTGCAGGGCGCGGAAATTGTCGTCCGAAACCAGGGTCAGGCGCAGCGCGCCGGTCGGGTCCTGCCAGACCGCGATCCCTTCGAGATTGTCATGCCGCAATAGCGGCGTGGTGAGCAGGGTCTCTTCCTTTGCGACGCGGTCACCGTCAATCGTGAAGCGCCGGATGCGGGTGCGGAAGCCCAGCCCTGTGAAGGTCCGCTCCAGCAGGTAGAGCGCGCCGTCGGGGCCGAAATCGGCGCCCACGGGCAGGAAATTGCCGCTGCGGGACAGGGTGAAGGGCTGCTCCCAGCGCCCATCTGCGTAGCGCCAGACCGGGAAGGGGCGGCTGAGCGCGCCCGAGCGTTCGGGGATGGCAAAGAGCCGGCCCTGCGCGTCGATGGCCAGTGCCTCGAAGCCGGAATTGCCCTGCAGCCTGGTGAAGGCCTCGGGGCGGGCCAAGGGCGTGGCGGCGTCGAAATCGGGATAGGCCCAAACCCGGTGATCGCCCTCGAAGGAGATATAGGCGGTGCCGTCGCTGCCGGTGGCCAGCCCCTCGGAATCGCCGCGCCAGCCGGTCAGGGGCGTGCCGTCGGGACGGGTCAGCGGGGCCGGCGGGCCGGCTTCGATCCCGGTGATGGTGCCGTTCTCGCGCCGGAAGCGGCCGGTGATGCGGCCGCTGCGGTCGCTGATCACGGTGAAGCCGGTGCCGTCCTCGGTGACCTCGAGCCCCGAGAAGCCGCCCAGATCATGCGCCGCGGCGGGCCAGGTGTAGCTGCCCACATAGGCCGGCCCGCCCGTCAGCGCATCGGGCGCCGGGCCGGCATAGCAGGCGGGCATCAGCAGGCAGAGGGCCGCGAGGCGGCCCCAGAGCATCGGCACGGATCCGGTCCCTCAGTTCGCGGCGAGCACGTCGGCGCATTGCCGCGGCAGGTCGCCGAGGCGCAGCTCGCGCCGGGGCTGCGGGGCGGGCGCGTTGGGGTCGCGCGGCTTGGGCGGCGGCGGGTTTAGAATGTTGTCCACCCATTTCTGCGCATCGGCGCAGCCGTCGCCGGGCGGCGGCGCGGCCTGGTCGACGCAGCCGACAGCCCCCCGCGGACAGCTCAGCCGGACGTGGAAATGGTAGTGATGTCCCCACCAGGGCCGGATCTTGCGCAGCCAGGCGCGATCGCCCGTCTCGTCCTTGCACATGCGCACCTTGGCGCCGGGAAAGACGAAGATGCGGGCCACGCGCGGATCGCTGGCCGCGGCCTTGAGGATCTCGTGATGGGCGCGGGTCCAGTTGTTGTTGGTGAAGGCACCCGAGGAGCGGCGCGTGGAGATCGACGAGATGTTCTCGCGCGCGCGCTCGGACAGGGTCAGGTCATTGGCCGGCTTCATCCAGATATCGACATCGAGCCCGATCTGGTGGCTGCGATGCCCGGTCAGCATCGGCCCACCGCGCGGCTGGCTCATGTCGCCGATATAGAGCCCGTTCCAGCCGGGCTGCTGCGCGGCCTTGCGGCTGAGCTTCTGCACGTAGTCGATCAGTTCGGGATGGCCCCAGTTGCGGTTGCGGCCGAGCCGCATGGCCTGCCAGGTGGGCCCGGTCTCGGCCAGTTGCACGCCGCCGGCGAGGCAGCCCTTGGCATAGCCGCCGATCGGTGCCGCGCGCTGGGGCGAGCCGTCGCGCTGCGCGCCGAAGAGCTGCTTGGCCTCCTTCGAGGACAGCACCGGGTCCAGCGGGCGCGCATCGGGCATGCGGGCGCCGGATATGTCACGCGGGCCGCCGCCGCAGGCCGCAAGGGTGCCGATCAGGGCACAGAGAAACAGGGTACGGAACATTAGGCGCGATCTCCGAGTGGGTGCACCCAGCGTAGCAGAAACAGCCCGATCAAGAAAAGCGCGATGACGGGCAGGAAACCCAGCTGGATGCTCTGGGTCAGCACGGTGAACAGGGTGATCAGCGCCGGGGCGAGAAAGGCGGTGGCCCGGCCGGTCAGGGCGAAGAGGCCGAAATCCTCGGCCTCGCGGCCCGTGCGGCAATGCCGCGTCATCAACGAGCGCGAGGCGGAATAGAGGATGCCGCCCATGCCGCCAATCAGCGCGCCGCAGATAAAGAAGACCACGTCGGGCAGGGCCGAGCCCTCGGGCAGCGGCACGCCGAACAGGCTTTGCCGCGACATGCCCACGATCACGCAGCCCACCGCGACCAGCACCCAGATGCACAGGCGGATCACCGGTTTGGGGCCGTAGCGCGCATCGGCCTTGCCGCCCAGCCAACTGAGGATGGCCGCAGTGATCGCGGCGATGATGCCGAAGACGCCGATCTGGATGATGTCCCAGCCAAGCACGCGGCCGGCATAGATCCCTCCATAGGCATAGAGCGCGGTCAGCCCGTCGCGGTAGAACATCGAGCCCAGCAGGAAGGCGCGGGCCGAGGGGCGCGCCGCCACGTCGCGCAGGCTGGCCCAGAGCGTGGCCAGCACCACCGGGAAGGCCGGGCGCGCCCGGCCCGTGTCGGGCGGATCCTTGGTCCAGGCGAAGAAGGGGATCGAAAACAGTACGAACCACAGCGCGATGAAGGGGCCCACGAAGCGCGTGCCCTCGCGTGCCTCGGCATCGAGGCCGAAGGCGGGGTCGAGCCCGATCAGCGTGGTGCCGCCGTCATTCTCGGCGAAGAAGAGCAGCATCAGGAACAGCGCCAGCACCCCGCCCCAATAGCCGAAGGCCGCCGCGCTGCCGCTGATCTTGCCGACCTCGCTCCGGTCGCCAAGCGAGGGCAGGATCGCGTTGTTCAGGTTGAAGGCGGATTCCGAGGCGACGAAGCCGATCCAGAACAGCGCCAGCATCGGGTAGAGCGTGGCGCCGTCCGGTGTCAGCCCCCAGAGCGACAGCGCACAGAGCGCGGCGGTGGCCACGAAGACGATGAACCACGGCTTCTTGCGCCCCGAGGCATCGGCATAGGCGCCCAGGAACGGCGCCGAGAAGGCGATGACCAGACCCGCGACCGTCTGCGCCGCCGACCACAGGCTTTGCGCCTGCGCGCCGGCCTGCGCCATGTCCCCGGGGCCGGTGGCAAAGCGTTCGGCCGCGACCGAGGCGAAATAGGGCGCGAAGATGAAGGTCAGCCCCAGCGTGGCATAGGGCTGCTGGGCCCAGTCGAAGAACATCCAGCCCCAGACGCGTTGCCGCTTGCTCGGTTCACTCATGCCGGCCCCTTTTCTGCTCGCGCGATAGAACCCCGCGGGCCGCCCTGTGGCAAGGGCGGGGCCGGCATTATCACGCGGGCGTCACGTGCCGGCGCGTTCGGGCGGCCAGGGGCGCATGTCCTCGGCGGCGCTCCAGGCCGCGACCCAGTCGGGCAGGGCGGGCGACGCGGCGCCCGCGCGGCCCATGGCCTCCAGCACCCGCTCGGGCGGCACGATCCCGCCCGGCCCCGTCGCGGCGGAGCGCAGCACCGCCTGGTTGGCGCACTCGCCGTTCGACTTCCACATGCTGTGTTCGACATAGAGGAACCGCCGGTCCCAGCCGATCAGGCGCGAATGGATTTCGAGCCGGTCGAACATGCGCACCCGGCGGCGATAGCGGATGGCAAGCCCTGCCACCGTCATGCCCCAGCCCTCGCGCCGCAAGACGTCGGCCAGCCCGGTGCGCGCGGCCATCGGGATGCGCCCGAGATCATACAGCGTCAGCGTGCGGCCATTGTTCAGCTCGACCCACGGGTCCAGATCCCAGGGCCAGCAATAGTGATGCGAGACATGCGTGTCGAAGAGCCCGGCGGGCGGGCTGCGCCGGGCCTTGCGCAGGGCGTGGAACATCCGGATGAAAGGGTACATTCGCCACCTCCTTGTCCGTCCCGCGATGCTGCGCCGCGGCGCCCGCGTCAACCGCAACCTTGCGGCAGGCTTGCCCTTGGGGCATGCCGCGCTTAGGTGTGCGTCGACGCCATTATCGAAAGGCCCGCAAGATGCAGTCGCTGTTCCAGATCCTGATGCTGATCCTCGACATCGTCTGGTTCATTATCATCGCCCACGTGATCATGAGCTGGCTGATCAACTTCCAGGTGCTGAACCTGCGCCAGCCCATCGTGGCCCAGATCTGGGACGGGCTGAGCCGCATCCTCGAGCCGGCCTACAACAAGATCCGCCAGATCCTGCCGCCCACCGGCGGGCTGGACCTTGCGCCGCTGATCGCGCTGATCGTGGTCTTTGCGCTGCGGATCATCCTGCAGAACAACGCCGCGGTCTTCTTCTGACGGCGCCGTACCGCGCATCCTGTCGCAGCCGGGGGCCGGGGGCGGTTTTCCCCGGCAATGGGACTTGATTCACCGAATCTTGGTATGTGATTGTCCGGATCAGAGCAGATCTAGATAAATCGACAGGTTTCCCATGCCCCGCGATGCCGCGCCGGCCGAGGCGCTTCTCAAGGATATCTTCGGCTTCGACGCGTTCCGCCCGGGCCAGGGCGAGATCGTCGAGGCCGTGGCCGCGGGCGAGAACGTGCTGGCCATCATGCCCACCGGTGGTGGCAAGTCACTGTGCTTCCAGCTGCCCGCGCTGCTGCGGCCCGGGGTCACGGTGGTGATCTCGCCGCTGATCGCGCTGATGCGCGACCAGGTGCGCGGGCTGCGCGAGGCGGGGGTCGCCGCCGGCGCATTGACCAGCGGCAACACCCAGGAAGAAACCGACGCCGTCTGGGACATGCTGCGCGCGGGCGATTGCAAGCTGCTCTACCTTGCGCCCGAACGGCTGGCCAATGGCGGAACGCAGCGCATGCTGCATCAGGCGGGCGTGTCGCTGATCGCCGTGGACGAGGCGCATTGCGTCAGCCAGTGGGGCCATGATTTCCGCCCCGACTACCTGCGCATCGGCGAGCTGCGCCGCGCGCTGGACGTACCGCTGGCCGCCTTCACGGCCACGGCCGATCTGGACACCCGGGCCGAGATGGTCACCCGCCTGTTCGACGGCGCGGCGCCGCGCACCTTCCTGCGCGGCTTCGACCGGCCCAACATCCACCTCGCCTTCCAACCCAAAGACAGCCCGCGCAAGCAGGTCATGGCCTTTGCCGATGCGCGGCGCGGCCAGTCGGGCATCGTCTATTGCGGCACCCGCGCCAAGACCGAGGGGATCGCGCGCGCGCTGCGCGAGGACGGGCACAGCGCCTGTCACTATCATGGCGGGATGGAGGCGCAGGATCGTCGCGCGGTCGAGGAGCGCTTTGCCAACGAGGACGGGCTGATCGTGGTGGCGACCGTGGCCTTCGGCATGGGGGTCGACAAGCCCGACATCCGCTGGGTGGCGCATGCCGATCTGCCCAAGTCGATCGAGGCCTATTACCAGGAGATCGGCCGCGCCGGCCGCGACGGCGCCCCGGCCGAGACGCTGACCCTCTACGGACCCGAGGATATCCGCCTGCGCCGCTCCCAGATCGACGAGGGGCTGGCTCCGCCGGAGCGGCGCGCCGCCGATCACGGGCGGCTGAACGCGCTTCTGGGGCTGGCCGAGGCGCTGTCCTGCCGCCGCCAGAGCCTCTTGGCCTATTTCGACGAGGCCGCGCCGCCCTGCGGCAATTGCGATCTCTGCGACAGCCCGCCCGAGCTGTTCGACGGCACCGAGGCGGTGCGCAAGGCGCTGTCGGCGGCACTGCGCACGGGCGAGAGCTTTGGCGCCGGTCACCTGATCGACATCCTGCTCGGCCGCGAGACCGACAAGACGCGGCAGCGTGGCCATGAAAGCCTGCCCACGTTCGGCGTCGGCAAGGACCTTTCGCGCGGCCAGTGGCAGGCCGTGTTCCGCCAGATGATGGGCCGCGACCTGATGCGCCCCGATCCCGAGCGTCACGGCGCGCTGGTCATGACCGAGCGGGCCCGCCCCATCCTGCGCGGCGAGGAAAGCATCGAGCTGCGCCGCGACGTGCTGGCCCGCGCCTCGGAGCGCCGGCCGGCGGTGCGCGCGCTGGTCTCGGACGAGAACGCGCCGATGCTCTCGGCGCTCAAGGCCAAGCGCCGCGCGCTGGCCGAGGCCGCGCGCGTGCCGGCCTACGTGATCTTTCCCGACCGCACGCTGATCGAGATGGCCGAGACGCGCCCCGCCTCGCTGGACGACATGGCCCGCATCAGCGGCATCGGCGCCAAGAAGCTGGAGCGCTACGGCACCGCCTTCCTCGAGGTGCTGACCGGCGAGGGGGTCGAGGCCAGCCCAAGGCGCCGCAAGCTGGCGGCGCGCGGTGCGGGCTCGGTCTATGACGGGCTGATGCAGGCGCAGGCCGCGCTGCTGCGCGGCGCCGACGGCACGGAAAAGCCGCTCTCCTGCTCGGCGGCGCTGCTGGCGCGGCTGGCCGAGACGCGGCCGGACTCGCCCGAGACGGTCGAGCGGATCCTGGGAGAGCGGCGCGCCGAACGCTTCGGCGCGGCTTTTCTGGACGTTCTGCGCGCGGCGGACTAGGTCACCGCTGAACGCGGCGCGCCAAAGCGGGCGCCCACAGGACAGACGCAGACGAAAAAAGGGGCACGGGATGCTGGTTGTGATCTCTCCGGCGAAGAAGCTGGACTGGCAGGAACGCGATGTCGCGATGACGCAGCCCGAATTCGAGGCGGATGCGCAGCGGCTGGCGCGGACCATGCGCAACCTGACGCTGGGCGATCTCAAGGGGCTGATGTCGCTGAGCGACGACCTGGCCAAGCTGAACCGCGACCGGTTCCGCGCCTTCTCGGACACGCCCGGCGCCGAGGACCTGCGCCCCGCGGCGCTGGCCTTTGCCGGCGACACCTACCAAGGGCTCGAGGCGGGCTCGCTCGATCCCGAGGAGCTGGACTGGGCGCAGGGGCACCTGCGCATCCTGTCGGGGCTGTATGGCGTGCTGCGCCCGCTCGACGCGATCCAGGCCTACCGGCTGGAAATGGGCTCGCGGCTGAAGACGCGGCGCGGCGCCAACCTCTATGCCTATTGGGGCGACAGCCTGGCCAAGGCGCTGAACGCGCAGGCCGCGGAGGTGGGCGCGCGCGTGCTGGTCAACTGTGCCAGCCAGGAATATTTTGGCGCCGTGCCGCAGGAGGCGCTGGCCATGCCCGTGATCACGCCGCAATTCTACGAGGACGGCCCCAAGGGGCCGCGCATCGTCAGCTTCTACGCCAAGCGGGCCCGCGGCGCGATGGCGCGCTTCATCGTGCAGAACCGGCTGAACGATCCCGAGGCGCTGCAGGATTTCGACCTGGGCGGCTATGGCTATGCCGAGGACCTGTCGGCGCCGGGGCGGCCGGCCTTCCTGCGCCGCGCCGAGGCGCCCGTGTCATGAGGCCATCTGCGCCATGCGCTGCCCGCCATAGGTGGTGATCTTCTCGGCCAACTCGGCCTTGCGCAGCGGCTTGGTCAGGTAATCGTCCAGACCGGCGGTCAGCACCCCTTCACGGTCGCCGGCCATGGCATGCGCGGTCACCGCCACGATGGGCACATGCGGGCCATCGCCCTCGATGCGGCGGATCTCGCGCGTGGCCTGTTTGCCATCCATGCGCGGCATCGAGATGTCCATGAAGATCAGGTCGGGACGGCGGTCGCGGAAGGCCTCGACCGCCTCGATCCCGTTATTGGCGACCCGCAGCTCGATCGCGAATTCCTTGATCATCTTGCGAAAGACCAGCTGGTTGGTGCGGTTGTCCTCGGCCAGCAGCACGTCGAGCCGGGCCGGTTCTTCCGCCGCTTGCGGGTCGGGCGCGTCGGGCGCGGCGCTGTCGGGGACGGCGGGGGAGAGGCCGGGGCCCACGGCCTCCAGCGCGTCGAACAGCGCGCGCCGCGGCGCGGGTTTCTGCAGCACCGCCTGCACCTCGGCCCCGGGGCGGCGTTCGAGATGGCCGGGATTGTCGCAAAGCAGGATGACCGGGATCGCGGCCCCGGCCTGGCGCAGTTGCGCCACCAGGTCCTGGCCCGTCATGTCGGGCAGGTCCTGGTCGATCAGCACCACGTCCGGCGGCGGGTGCATGCGGTCCAGCGCCTCGGCGCCGGTGGTGCAGAAGGCGGTCTGCAGCCCGAGGATCGCCAGCTGCTTGGACAGGATCTGCCGGTTGGCGCCGTGATCGTCGACCACCAGCACCTGTTTCAGCGCCTCGGGCAACTGCGCGCTTTCATACTTGATCGGCTCGTCCGCGGGCAGCTGGATGCGCAGACCGAAACAGCTGCCGCGGCCGGGCTCGGACTCGACCCAGACCTCGCCCCCCATCAGCTCGACCAGCCGCCGCGTGATGGTCAGGCCCAGCCCGGTCCCCTCGAACTGGCGGTTGCGCTCATCCTCGACCTGGTTGAACTCGCCGAAGACGTGATCGACCTTGTCGGCCGGAATGCCGATGCCGGTATCCTCGACGGTGAGGTGGATCGAGGTGCCGCCGTCGCGTTCCATCACGCCGGTGACGCGGACCATGACATGGCCGTCCACGGTGAACTTGACCGCGTTGCCCAGCAGGTTGGTCAGGATCTGGCGGATGCGTCCGGGATCGCCCACGAACCGCGTGGGCAGGAACATGTCGTAATCCACCAGCAGCGCGATGTCCTTGTCGCGCGCCGAGGGTTGCAGCAGCATGACCACCTCGTGCACCGCGCGTTCCAGGTCGAAGGGTTCGGGATGCAGCTGCAGCTTGTCGGCCTCGATCTTGGAGTAGTCGAGGATGTCGTTGATGATGACCAGCAGCGCCTCGCCCGAGGAGCGGATCGTGTCGACATAAAGCGCCTGCTCCTCGGTCAGCTCTGTCTCGCGCATCAGGTCGGCCATGCCGACGACGCCGTTCATGGGGGTGCGGATCTCGTGGCTCATGTTGGCGAGGAAGGCGGACTTGGCGCGGTTGGCCGCCTCGGCCCGGATCATCGCCTCTTTCAGGCGGGCCTGGTCCTCCTTGGTCTGGGTGATGTCGATGCGCAGCCCGGCGCGACCGCCATCCGAGGTCTCGCGCTCGAAGACGCGGACCCAGCGGCCGTCATCCAGCTTCTGCTCCAGCTCGGTGCGCGGGATGCGGTGCTGCGCCAGCCGTTTCTCCAGCCACTCCTCCTCGCGCCCGATGGCATCGGCATATTGCCCGCGCTCCAGCCCGTAGCGCAGGATCTCCTCGAAGCTGGCGCCGGGCACCATCGCGGGCGCGCTCTGGCTGTAGAGCTGGCGGTAGGGTTCGTTGCACATCAGCAGCCGGTCCTCTGCGTCGAAGATCACGAACCCGTCGGGCAGCTCCTCGACCGCGGACCACATGCGCATCAGCTCGGTGATGTCGATTCCCAGCGAGACCACCCCGCCATCGGGCAGGTGCCGGTCCTGGAGCTTGACGAAGCGGCCGTTCCACAGGCGCAGCACCTCGTCGGGGATCGGGTCCGACTGCCAACGCGCCAGCATGCGCGCCGCCCAGTCGGGCCCGGCTTCGCCCTGCAGGTTCACGATCCCCTCTTCGACGAGCATCTGCAGCACGTGCGAATAGCTGGCCCCGGGGCCGATCGTCTCGAGCCCGTCGAAGACCGACAGGTAGGCGGGGTTGGCCAGTTCCAGCCGGCCCAAGGCGTCGAACATGGCAAAGCCGTCACGGATCGTCTGCAGCGCCTTGAGCAGTTGGTCGGTGACCACCTCGATCTGCTGGGTGGCCTGGCCCAGCTGGTGGCGCACGCGCAGGTTCTCGTCCCGGACGACGGCGACCTGGCTGCGGGTCTCCTTGATTTCGTGGCTGAGTTGCAGCGCGTGCTGGCCCAGCTTGCGGTTGGCCTCGAACAGCTCTGCCTGCTTCTGCGCAAGCAGGCGTTCCGCGGCAAGCCGCGCGCGCCGCTCCTCGGCCAGTTTGTCGGCAAGCTCCATGCCGGTCCTCCGCGATTCCGCGGCAGTTTTGCCCGGTTGTCGTGAACAAGGGTTTAAGGTTCGAATCCTTGTCACCCACGGGACCGCGTGGCAGCATGAAGACCATTGATCGGAAGGAGCTTTTGGATGCGTCGTTTTGTACTCGCCCTCGTCGCGGGCCTTGTCGCGGCGACCTCGGCCCCCGCACAGGATCCTGCACAGGATGTCGTGCCCGACCGGCGCCTCGTGGTCACGCGCGACGTGGATTTCTACGGCGCGGATCTGCAAACGCTCTTCGATACCACGCTGGAGGCCTGCCAGAGGGTTTGCCTGAACGACCCGGCCTGCCGGGCCTTCACCTTCAACAAGCGCTCGGCCGCGTGTTTCCCGAAATCCTCGGTCTCGGACCGGCAGGCTTATGAGGGCGCGATATCGGCCATCGTGGTCGAGGCCGGGGCCGAGCGGCTGGAGCTGGCGCAGACCCGGCGCGCCGAGCTGGACTTCCTGTCTGATAGAGACCTGCGCCGCGCGCGGGACGAGGCCGCGGCGCTGGCGGTGCGGCATGGCGGCGGGCAATGGTCGCCCGAGGCGCTGCTGAACGCCGCCGACGAGAACCGCGACCGCGGCAACCAGAGCGGCGCCATCCACTGGACCGGCGCGGCGCTGGCGCAGACCGATGACGGCGCGCATTGGCAGCAATATGCGGACTGGTCCATGGCCTATGTCGCGGACGCGCCCTCGAACCAGAAACGCCGCTACCGCACGCGGGCCTTTCTTGGCGCGATCAATGCCTACCTGCGGGCCGAGGGCGACGTGCCGCGGGTCGAGGCGCTCTTCACCCTGGCGCGGATGCTCGAAGCCGAGGGGCGCGGGCGCGACATGATCCCCGCGCTGCGGCTGGCCGAGCGGATCTCGGCTACGCCCGAGGTGACCGCGCTGCTGGACGAGGCCATCGGCAAGTACGGCTTTCGCATCCGCGAGCACGTGGTCGAGGCCGACAGTGCCGATCCGCGCATCTGTGCCGAGTTCTCGGAACCGCTGATCCGCGCCGGGCAGGATTACGCGCCCTATGTGCGGCTGCCCGACCCGCGGTTGGCCGTCAGCGCCGAGGAGCAGCGGATCTGCATCTCGGGCGTGGAACATGGCGGGCGCTACACGGTGACCTTCCGCTCGCGCCTGCCGGCCGAGAGCGGCGAAGAACTGGTGCGCGAGACCGAGATCACCGCCTACGTGCGCGACCGCGCGCCCTCGGTCTCGTTCCCCGGGCGGGCCTACGTGCTGCCGCGCACCGCCGATGCCGGCCTGCCGATCGAGACGGTGAACCTGTCCGAGGTGGAGCTGATCCTGCGCCGCGTGTCGGACCGCAACCTGATCCGCTCCATGCAGGACAACTATTTCGGCCGGCCGCTGAACCGCTACGACGAGAGCTATTTCGGCGAGGACATCGCCGAGGAGGTCTGGCGCGGCACCGGCGAGGTCGAGAACCGGCTGAACGCCGACATGCTGACCCGCCTGCCCATCGGCGAGGCGCTGGGCGATCTGCCCGCCGGGGTCTATGCGCTGACCGCAATCGAGCCGGGCGAGGGGCGTGACCGCGCGCGCGCGACGCAATGGTTCATCCTCTCCGATATCGGCCTGACCACGATGCAGGGCACCGACGGGCTGACCGTGGTCGCCCGCGACCTGGGTGATGCCGCGCCGATCGAGGGGCTCGAGGTCGAGCTGCTGGCTTCGGCCAACCGGGTGCTGGGCACCGCCACCACCGATGCCGCGGGGCTGGCGCGGTTCGATCCCGGCCTGCTGCGCGGCGATGCCGGCTCGGCCCCCGCGCTGGTGATCGCCAAGCGCGGCGAGACGGACATGGCCTTCCTGTCGCTGACCGACCCGGCCTTCGACCTGTCCGATCGCGGTGTCGCCGGGCGCGCGCCGGCCGGGCCGCTCGACACGTTCCTGACCACCGATCGCGGCGCCTACCGCGCGGGCGAGGTGATCCACGCCACCGCCCTGCTGCGCGATGCCAAGGCACGAGCGGTGCCCGACGTGCCGCTGATCGCCATCCTGTCGCGCCCCGACGGGGTCGAATATTCGCGCCATGTCTCGGATGGCGGGCGCGCGGGCGGGCATGTCTTTGCCCTGCCGGTGGCGGGGTCGGCCCCGCGCGGCACCTGGCGGCTGGCGGTCTTTGCCGATCCCGATGCCGAGGCGCTGGCCTCGCAGACCCTGCTGGTCGAGGATTTCGTTCCCGAGCGGATCGATTTCGACCTGTCGCTGCCCGACGGGCCGATCAACCCGCTGGCTCCGCCGCCGCTGTCGGTCGATGCGCGCTACCTGTTCGGCGCGCCGGGGGCCGACCTGTCGATCGAGGGCGAGCTGCAGCTGGCCACGCAGACCACGCTGGACAGCTTCCCGCGTTACAGCTTCGGGCGGCATGACGCGCGGCGTGCTGTGCGGACGGAGAGCTTTCCTGCCGATCTGGTGACCGATGCGCAGGGGCATGCCGCGCTGGACCTGCCGATGCCCGATCTCGACGCCGAGGGCCGCCCGATGCGCGCCCGCGTCACGCTGCGTCTGGCCGAGGCCTCGGGCCGCCCGGTCGAGCGCGAGATCACCCGCCCCGTCGCCGCGCCGGCGCCGATGATCGGCATCCGCCCGGCCTTTGAAGACGTGCTGCCCGAAGGGGCCGAGGCCGGGTTCGACCTGATCGCGCTGGGCCCGGACCTGCAGCCGCAGGCGATGGAGGTCAGCTGGCAGATCAACCGGGTGCGCACGCGCTACCAGTGGTACCAGCAATATGGCAGCTGGTACTGGGAGCCGATGACCACCCGCACCACCGTCGCCCGCGGCACCGGCACGCTGGGCGAGACGCCGCTGCGCGTCGCGGGCGACGTGGACTGGGGCGCCTACGAGATCGTGGTCGAGCGCACCGACGGCGCCTATGTCGCCGCCTCGGCCGCCTTCTCGGCCGGCTGGTACGCACCGGCGGACGCGACGGAGTCGCCCGACATGCTGGAGCTGTCGCTGGATGCCGAGGCCTATGCGCCGGGCGACACCGCCACGCTGCGCATGGTGCCGCGCTACGCAGGCCGCGCGCTGGTGACGGTGATGGCCGACCGCGTGATCTCGATGCAGACGGTCGAGGTGCCCGAGGGCGAGACCACCTTGGCGCTGCCCGTGACCGAGGAATGGGGCGCGGGCGTCTATGTCACCGCGCAGGTGATCCGGCCGATGGACCTGGCGCAGGGCCAGAACCCGGCCCGCGCGCTGGGTCTGGCCCATGCCGCGGTGGATCCGGGCGAGCGCAAGCTCTCGGTCAGCTTCGATGCGCCCGCCGAGGCCGCCCCGCGCCAGACGCTGCGCGCCGCGGTGCAGATCGACGGGCTGGGCGAGGGCGATCAGGCCCATGTGACCGTGGCCGCGGTCGATCTGGGGATCCTCAACCTGACCGGTTTCGACAGCCCCGATCCCTCTGGGTATTATTTCGGCCAGCGCCGGCTGGGGGTCGAGATCCGCGACATTTATGGTCGGCTGATCGACGGCATGAACGGCGCGATGGGCACGATCCGCTCGGGCGGGGATGGTGGGGCCGGGATGCGCCTGCAAAGCCCGCCGCCGACCGAGGAACTGGTCGCCTTCTTCGAGGGGCCGGTCACGGTGGATGCCTCCGGCCGGGCCGAGCTGGCCTTCGACATGCCCGATTTCAACGGCACGGTGCGGCTGATGGCCGTGGCCTGGTCCGACAGCGCCGTGGGCGGGGCCGAGGCCGAAGTGCTGGTGCGCGACCCGGTGGTGCTGACGGCCGCGATGCCGCGATTCCTGGCCCCCGGGGATGACAGCCGCCTGCACCTGGAGCTGACCCATGCCAAGGGACCGGGCGGGACGATGCCGCTGGAGGTGACGGCCACGGGCGTGACGCTCGACACCGGCGCGCTGCCCGAGGCGGTCACGCTGGAGGCCGGCGGCAAGCTGGCCTTCGACCTGCCGCTGACCGCCGGGGCCGAGGGCGACCACGCGATCGAGATCGCGCTGACCACGCCGGACGGGCAGCGCCTGACCAAGTCGCTGACGCTGGGCGTGCGCGCCAACGATCCCGCCATCGGCACGACGCGGCGCCTGTCGCTTGCCCCGGGCCAGAGCCTGACGCTGGATCGCGAGATCTTTGCCGGGTTCCGCGAGGGCGGCGCCAGCGCGCTGGTCTCGGCCGGGCCGCTGGCGCGGTTCGATGCGCCCGGGCTGCTGGCCGCGCTCGACCGCTACCCCTATGGCTGCACCGAGCAGGTGACCTCGCAGGCGCTGCCGCTGCTCTACATGTCCGCGATCACCGAGCCGCTGGGCCTGGGCGGCAAGGACCGGATGGACCTGCGCGTCGCGCAGTCGATCACGCAGATCCTCGCGCGGCAGGCGCCGAACGGGGCCTTCGGGCTCTGGGGCGCCTATTCGGGGGATTTCTGGCTGGACGCCTATGTCAGCGATTTCCTGTCCCGCGCGCGCGCCGCCGGGCATGACGTGCCGGGGCCTGCCTTCCAGAACGCCATGGACAACCTGAAGAACCGCATCGCCTATGCCCCCGATTTCGACACGGGGGGCGAGGATATCGCCTATGCGCTGCTGGTGCTGGCGCGCGAGGGCGCCGCGGCGATGGGGGATCTGCGCTATTATGCCGACGAGAAGGCCGACGCGCTGTCGACCCCGCTGGCGCAGGCGCAGCTGGGCGCGGCACTGGCCATGTATGGCGACCAGCCGCGCGCCGATGCCCTGTTCCGCAAGGCGGCCAACCGCCTTGCCGCGCGCGGCACGCCCGACGCGCAGGTCTACCGCGCCGATTACGGCAGCCGGCTGCGCGATGCCGCGGGCGTACTGTCTCTGGCGGTCGAGGCGCGCTCCAACGCCGTCGAGACCGAGGCGCTGGTGCAGCGCATCTCTTCGGCGACGCGGCCGCTCTCGACGCAGGAGCAGGCCTGGGCGCTGCTGGCCGCGCATGCCATGGTGCAGGACCCGTCGGTCTCGGGGCTGGAGCTGGAGGGCGAGGCGCTGACCGGGCCCTTCGTGCGGCGCCTGCAGGCCGCGGGGCTGGAGCCGATGACCCTGACCAATACCGGCCAGGGTCCCACGCCGGTCACGCTGACCACGCTGGGCCAGCCCGAGGGCAATATCGAGGCGACGGGCTATGGCTACGCGCTGGAGCGGGCCTATTACACGATGGAGGGCGAGGCGGTCGATGGCCCCGTGGCCGCTGGCACGCGGCTGGTCGCGGTGCTGACTGTGCGCCCGGCCGAGGAGGCCCGCGCCCGGCTGATCGTCGATGACGCGCTGCCTGCCGGGTTCGAGATCGACAACCCCAACCTGCTGCGCGCCGGCGACCTGCGGGCGCTGGACTGGCTGGAGCCCGCCCGGGCGGAACATGCCGAGTTCCGCACCGACCGCTTCATCGCCGCGGTGGACCAGTCTGGCGATGACCCGATCCGGCTGGCCTATGTGCTGCGCGCCGTCTCGCCCGGCACCTTCCACCACCCGGCCGCGCTGGTCGAGGACATGTACCGCCCCGAATACCGCGCCACCACGGCCTCGGGATCCGTGACGATCACCCCATGAGTGGCGAGACGATCGCCACCATGCAATGGCGCGCGCTGGACCGCGATGGCGAGGACAAGTGCCGCCTTGCGCGGCTGGGCGCGGGCTGGATGCTGGTGGGCCATGCCCGGTTCCGCGACGGGACGGGCTGGGCCGCGCTCGATTACGTGGTGCGCACGGATGGCGACTGGCGCACCACCAGCGCCGACATCTCGGGCGAATATGGCGGTGGCGCGGTGGGCTGGCGTCTGCTGCGCGACCCGACCGGTACGTGGCAGCTGAACGACACGGCCCAGCCTCAGCTGGACGGGGCCGAGGACGTGGACCTGGGCTTTACCCCGGCCACCAACCTGATGCCGCTGCGCCGCCTGCCCGAGGTCGGCCGCCTGTCCACCCGCGCCGCCTGGCTGCGCCTGCCGGGCCCGCAGGTCGGGATCCTGACCCAGAGCTACACGCGCGAGCGCGGCGGGCTAGTGGCCTACGAGGCGCGGGAAAGCGGTTACCGGACGCATCTCGCCGTGGATGCGCAAGGCTTCGTCACCACCTATCCGGGCCTCTGGGAGGCGGCGTCGTGACACGGCTGGTCGCGCTGGTGCTGCTGCTGTGGTGCGTGGCATTCGTCCGCGACCGCACCGAAGACTGGATCGCCGCGACCGAGATCCCGGTGCTGGTCCACGCCACCTCGCCCGAGATCCGCGACCGCGACGGCACGTTGCTGCGCGCCTACACGATCGAGGACGGGATCTGGCGCATGGCGCTGTCGCCCGACCAGGTCGATCCGCTCTTCTACGAGATGCTGATCGCCTACGAGGACAAGCGCTTCCGCAGCCATGCCGGGGTCGATCCCGTGGCGACGCTGCGCGCGGCTTTCCAGGCTCTGCGCCACGGGCGGATCGTCTCGGGCGCCTCGACCCTGACCATGCAGGTGGCGCGCCTGCTCGAGGATGGCAGCACCGGGCGCTGGGACGGCAAGCTGCGCCAGATGCGGCTCGCGCTCGCGCTGGAGGGGCGGCTGGACAAGGACGAGATCCTCGCCCTCTACCTGCAGCTGGCACCCTATGGTGGCAATATCGAGGGGCTGCGCGCCGCCGCGCTGGTCTGGCTGGGCAAGGAGCCCGCGCGCCTCACCCCGGCCGAGGCGGCGCTGCTGGTCGCCCTGCCGCAGGCGCCTGAGAGCCGCCGCCCCGACCGCCACCCCGAGGCCGCGCGGCAAGCGCGCAACCGGGTGCTGCTGCGCATGGCGCGCGACGGGGTGATCCCGCTTTCGGCCGCGTGCTCCGACCAGCTCGACCCGGCGCCGCTCGGCCGCCAGCCCATGCCGCAGCTGGCCCCCCACATGGCCGACCGCGCGCTGGCGCTGGGCCCGGGCCGGCACGACCTGACGCTTTCGGCCGAGCTGCAGCGCAGCATGGAGGACCTCGCCCGCCGCGCCATGCAGGGGCGCGATCCGCGGCTCTCCATGGCCATCGTGCTGGCCGACCACCAGAGCGGCGAGATCCTCGCCTCGGTCGGCTCGCCCGACTATACCGCGACGCTGGGGCAGGGCTTCGTCGACATGACGACGGCGCAGCGCTCGCCCGGATCGACGCTGAAACCACTGGTCTACGCGCTGGCCTTCGAACGCGGGCTGGCCCATCCCGAAACGCTGATCCTCGACACGCCGGTGCAGTTCGGCAGCTACGCGCCGGGCAATTTCGACGGCACCTACCGGGGCGAGCTGCCGGTCCGCCGCGCGCTGCAACTGTCGCTGAACATCCCCGTGGTCCGCCTGACCGAGGCGCTGGGCCCGGCGCACCTGATGGCCGCGCTGCGGGAGAGCGGGGTGCAGCCCGGGCTGCAGGGCGGCGCCCCGGGACTGGCGCTGAGCCTTGGCGGGGTTGGCGTGACGCTGGAAGAAATGGTGCAGCTCTATGCCATGATGGCCCGCGGCGGCGAGGCCCTGCCCCTGCGCTGGCGCCAAGCCGATCCGGCCGGCCACCCATCCCGCGTTCTCGACAGGGCCGCGTCCTGGCAGGTGGGCAAGATCCTCTCCGACCTGGCCCCACCGCCCGCCGCAGGAAGACCCGGCCGCGTGGCCTACAAGACCGGCACCTCCTACGGGCATCGCGATGCCTGGACGCTGGGTTGGGACGGGCAGCACGTGGCCGGGGTCTGGATCGGACGCCCGGACGGCACGCCGGTGCCGGGCGCCTTCGGCGGCGACCTCGCCGCGCCGCTCCTCTTCGAGGCGCTGGGCCGTGCCCGGCTGCGTCCCGCGCCGCTGCCGCCGCCCCCGCCCGAGACGCTGATCGTCAGCCACCCGCAGCTGCCCGAGCCGCTGAAGCGCTTCGGCCTGCGGGACGCGACCCCGGCCCTGCAGCTGACCTTCCCGCCCGCAGGCGCCCGTCTGCAGGCCGATGGTGCGGGCATTCCCGTCAAGCTGCGCGGCGGCACGCCGCCCTACACGCTTCTGGCCGATGGGGCGGTGCTCGCCACGGGACTGCGCCGCCCGGAATTCCTCGCCCCGCTGCCCGGCCGCGGCTTCACGACCCTCTCGGTGGTCGATTCCGCCGGGCAGGCCGGCCGGGTGTCGATCGAGCTCCGCTGACCGAACCGACGCGCCTGCGGGACGCGAGGCAGTGAGTATTTTCGGAAAGATGAAAGACTGTTCCTGTCTCTTTCATCTTTCTCCAAATACTCATCACAGGCGTCGACATCCCGCGCGACGGGACGGAGCGGCGCGTCAGACGCGTTCGATTGCCAACGCGATGCCTTGGCCGCCGCCGATGCACATGGTGATCAGCGCCTTGCGTCCGCCGATGCGCTCCAGCTCGTAGAGCGCCTTGACGGTGATGATCGCGCCCGTGGCGCCGACGGGGTGGCCGAGCGCGATGGCGCCGCCATTGGGGTTCACCTTTGCCGGATCGAGGCCGAGCCCCTTGTTGACCGCAAGCGCCTGCGCGGCGAAGGCCTCGTTCGATTCGATCACGTCGAAATCACCCACACCCAGCCCCGTGCGCTTGAGCAGCGCCTCGACCGCCGGGACCGGGCCGATGCCCATTACCTCGGGGCGCACGCCGGCATGGGCATAGCCCAGCACCCGGGCGCGCGGGGTCAGGCCCGCCTTCTCGGCGGCCTCGCCACGGGCCAGCACCAGCGCCGCGGCGCCGTCATTGATGCCCGAGGCGTTGCCTGCCGTCACGGTGCCGTCCTTGCGGAAGACGGTGCGCAGCCCGGCCAGTGCCTCGGCGGTGGTGGCCTTGGGGTGTTCGTCCACCTCGAAAGGCACCATGTCGCGCTTCACGCGCACCTCGACCGGCGTGATCTGCTCGGCAAAGCGGCCCTCCTCGATGGCGCGGGCGGCGCGGGTCTGGCTTTCCAGCGCAAAGGCGTCCTGCGCCTCGCGGGTGATGTCATGCTCATCCGAGACATTCTCGGCCGTGACCCCCATGTGGCCGGTGCCGAACGGGCAGTTGAGCGCGCCCAGCATCATGTCCAGCGTGCGCACATCGCCCATCTTGGCGCCCCAGCGCTGGTCGGGGATGATGAAGGGCGCGCGTGACATGCTCTCGGCGCCACCGGCCAGCGCGAAATCGCAATCGCCCAGCGCGAGGTTCTGGACCGCCGAGACGATGGCCTGCGCGCCCGAGCCGCAGAGCCGGTTCACGTTCATCGCGGGCGTCGTCTCGGGCACGCCGGCCTGCATCGCGGCGACGCGGGACAGGTACATGTCGCGCGGCTCGGTGTTGATGACATGGCCGAAGGTGACATGGCCGATCTGGCCACCCTCGACCCCGGCGCGCTCCAGCGCGGCTTTCGCGGCGGCCGCGCCCAGGTCGATCGGCGGCGTGCCGGCCAGGCGGCCGCCGAACGTACCGATGGCGGTGCGTGCCCCGCCCAGAATGACGATCTCGTCTGTCATGTCACTGTCCTCCTCGACTCGATGATCGGCGCCACTATGCGCCGCCCGCGCAGGGCTTGTCAGCCGCCGGGGACGTGACGAAACTTCACGCTTTGCGCTAACGGGCGTGCTAGGCTGACCTGGCGTCAATCAAGGAAGGCCGAATCCATGTCCGCAAGTGTCCAGGTGCTCTACCCAGCCAGCGATGGCAGCACGTTCGACCATGACTATTACGTCGGCACCCACATGAAGATGGTTCAGGAGGCTTGGGGCGACCTGATGCAGCAGATCGTGGTCACGAAGGGGGTGGCCGGCGGGCCCGAGACCCCGCCGGGCTATCACGCGGTGGCCACCATGGTCTTTCCTGACGAGGCTGCGATGCAGGCGGCGCTGGGCAAGGCGGGGCCGCTGCTGAAGGACATTCCCAATTTCACCGACACCACGCCGCAGATGCTGATCGGTGAGGTCGTCGGCTGAGGCGCCCGGCTTGACAGGGACGTGACGGGGCCGCAGCGTCGCGCCATGATCCTGTCTTCCGTCATCGAGGCCATCGGCGCGACGCCGCTGGTCGACCTGTCCCGCATTGCCGCCGCCGAGGGGGTCGAGGGGCGTATCCTCGCCAAGCTCGACCACCTGCAGCCGGGCTTTTCAAAGAAGGACCGCGCCGCGCGGACCATGATCGAGCGCGTCCGGGCCAAGGGTACGCTGGCCCCCGGTCAGCCGGTGGTGGAGCTGACCTCGGGCAACATGGGCACCGGGCTGGCCATTGTCTGCGGCGTGCTGGGGCATCCGTTCATCGCGGTGATGAGCGCCGGCAACTCGATCGAGCGGGCGCGCATGATGCGCAGCCTCGGGGCCGAGGTGGTGATCGTCGAACAGGCCCCGGGCGGCGTGCCCGGGCAGGTGACTGGTGCGGACCTTGCACTGGTGGAAGACGCGGCGCGGCGGCTGACGGTCGAACGGGGCGCCTTTCGTGCCGACCAGTTCGCCCATCCCGGCAACCCCGCCGCGCATGAGGACGGCACCGGCCCAGAGATCTGGGAGCAGTCGGGCGGCACGGTCACGGCGTTCTGCGATTTCGCCGGCTCGGGCGGCACGCTGGCGGGCGTGGCGCGGGCGCTGGGGCCGCGCGGGGTGCGCTGCTACGCGGTAGAGCCCGAGGGCGCGCAAGTTCTGGCCGGCAAGGCAGTGGTCCAAGCCGACCACCCGATCCAGGGCGGCGGCTATGCGATGCGCGCGCTGACCCATCTGGAGGGTGTGCCGCTGGCCGGGCACCTGGCCGTCAGCGGCGACGCGGCGCGCGAGGGGGCGCGGGCGCTGGCTCGGCTGGAGGGGATTTTCGGCGGCTACTCGGCTGGCGCGAATCTCGCCGGAGCGCTGCAATTGCTGCGCGGCCCGGAACGGGACGGCACGGTGGCGATCGTCATCTGCGATAGCGGGCTGAAATACCTGTCCACCGACCTTTGGGAGAAGGGTTGAGCGCCGGGATCGCGCTGCTCAAGGCACCTGCACGTAGAGAATGTCGCGCTCGACGCCTTGCACGGTCAGCGCAGCGGCCAGCAGGACGGCCATCAGGCACAGGTTCACGACATTCAACGAGCTTCGCATGCGACCTCCTTTTTTAGATTAAACGTCGCTGGGCCCTGGCCGGTTCACTTTTTTCGGAACTCTTTTCGCGGGTCGGGTTTCGGACCCGCTCGGAGCCTGTCGCCCGGATCCGCCGGGCTTGATCGGGAGGGCGCCGCACTGTATGAACTCCGCCCATGGCAAAGTTCCTCAATGTCGGCGACCGCGCCCGCCTGCGCGAACGCTTTCACGGCGCAACCTTCACGGTGCTTGCCCGTCTATAAGCGCTGCGTGCCGCCCGCCCCGAAGGCGCGGCCTTGCCAGACAGTGACCTGTCACGCCTCCAACTTGACATATTCGCACCGGGAGAGCCCCAATGTGCCCCAAGACCCTCTATGACAAGATCTGGGATGCCCATGTCGTCCACGAGGACGAAGACGGCACCAGCCTTCTTTATATCGATCGCCACCTCGTGCACGAGGTGACCAGCCCGCAGGCCTTCGAAGGGCTGCGCATGGCGGGCCGCACCGTGCGCGCGCCGGACAAGACCATCGCCGTGCCGGATCACAACGTGCCCACCACGGATGGCCGCGACAATCCCGACCAGATGCCCGAGGACAGCCGCATCCAGGTGGCCGCGCTGGACACCAATGCCAAGGAATTCGGCATCCACTACTACCCCGTCTCGGACGTGCGGCAGGGCATCGTGCACATCGTCGGGCCGGAACAGGGCTGGACCCTGCCGGGCATGACGGTCGTCTGCGGTGACAGCCACACCGCCACACATGGTGCCTTCGGCGCGCTGGCCCATGGCATCGGCACCTCCGAGGTCGAGCACGTGCTGGCCACGCAGACGCTGATCCAGAAGAAGTCCAAGAACATGAAGGTCGAGATCACCGGCCAGCTGGCGCCGGGCGTGACCGCCAAGGACATCACCTTGTCGGTGATCGGAGCCACCGGCACCGCCGGCGGCACCGGCTACGTGATCGAGTATTGCGGCGAGGCGATCCGCTCGCTGTCGATGGAAGGCCGGATGACCGTCTGCAACATGGCGATCGAGGGCGGCGCGCGCGCCGGGCTGATCGCCCCGGACGAGACCACCTTCGACTACGTCAAGGGCCGGCCGCACGCCCCCAAGGGCGCCCAGTGGGAGGCCGCGCTGGCCTGGTGGAAGACGCTCTATTCCGATGACGACGCGCATTGGGACAAGGTCGTGACCATCCGCGGAGAGGATATCGCGCCTGTCGTGACCTGGGGCACCTCGCCCGAGGACGTGCTGCCGATCACTGCCGAAGTGCCCGCACCCGAAAGCTTTGCGGGCGGCAAGGTCGAGGCGGCCAAGCGCGCGCTGGCCTATATGGGGCTGGAGCCGGGCCAGAAGCTCAGCGATATCGAGATCGACACGGTGTTCATCGGCTCCTGCACAAATGGCCGGATCGAGGACCTGCGCGCCGCGGCACAGATCCTGAAGGGCAAGAAGGTCAAGGATGGCATGCGCGCCATGGTCGTGCCGGGTTCGGGCCTTGTCCGGGCGCAGGCCGAGGAAGAGGGCCTGGCCGACGTGTTCCGCGAGGCCGGCTTCGAATGGCGCCTTGCGGGTTGCTCGATGTGCCTTGCCATGAACCCCGACCAGCTGTCCGAGGGCGAGCGCTGCGCGTCGACCTCGAACCGCAATTTCGAGGGCCGGCAGGGCTACAAGGGCCGCACGCACCTGGTCTCGCCCGCCATGGCCGCCGCCGCCGCGGTGACCGGCAAGCTGACCGACGTGCGGGACCTGATGTAGCCGTGATGCAACCCCGGCCCGCCGATCCGCGTTGCCCATGCAACACTCTTCTGACGGAGGTGAGACATGGGTCATCGGACCGTATTGGTGATATCCGGCATCCTGCTGATCGTGGGGGGCGTGCTGGCCTTGTTGCTGCCCTTCGCGGCCTCGCTGACCGCGACGCTGATCGTGGGCTGGGCGTTTCTGTTCGCGGGCGCCTTCCACGTGGTCGCGGCCTTCCGGGGCAAGGACAGCCGGGCATGGAACGGCGTTTTCGGGGTGGTCGAGCTGCTGCTGGGCGCCAGCTTCGTGTTCAACCCGCTATCGGGCATGGTCTCGCTGACCATCGTGCTGGGGGCGCTGTTTCTCGCCTCGGGCGTGATGCAGCTGTACCTCGCATGGCAGCGGCGCGGCGCGGACAGCGTCTGGATGATGGGGCTGTCGGGCGTGATCTCGGTCGCGCTGGCGCTTCTGATCGCGTTCAACCTGCTGCAGGCCTCGGCCGCGGTGCCGGGCATTCTGCTCGGGATCGAGCTGATTTCGACCGGCGTGGCCTTCCTGATGCTGCGCCCGCGGCTGGACACGAACATGGACGACGCGCGCACCGCGTAAGCCACGCGGCGCGTTGCACGATCAAGGCGGTGCCGGGCTTTGTCCGGCGCCGTCTTTTGCTGTGTTCAGGCCTCGTTGATCATGCAGACAAAGGGCTGACGGTCGCCCGCGTCGAAGATCAGCGTGCCGGCCGCGGTGATGACCCCGAGGTCGTCATTGCGCAGCACGCCATCCAGCCGCCAGTCCATGTGGGCCGGCTCCAGCTTGCCCTGCAGGTGCTGCATGAAGGCGGTCATCGTCGCATGGGTGGAGCGTTCCAGCACGCCATCCTCGGCCTCGAAGCTGTAGCGCCCTTCGCCGCCACGCTCGCCATGCATCAACACTGCCTTGTAGGTCGCCATCGCGCGGTCCTTTCACCGAAAACTCCCGCACAGCCCTACCCTGCGCGCGTGACGGGAAGACGACATACCGATCCGGGGCGGCGCGTGCCTGCACAGGCGCGCCGCCTTTCCCTGCATGACCCTGTCCTGAGGAGGACCTGATGGAAAAGTTCGAAACGCTCACCGGGATCGCGGCGCCCATGCCGCTGGTCAATATCGACACCGACATGATCATCCCCAAGAAATTCCTGAAGACGATCAAGCGCTCGGGGCTGGGGGTGAACCTGTTCGACGAGATGCGCTATGACCGGCAGGGCAACGAGATCCCCGATTTCGTGCTGAACCAGCCGCAATATCGCGACGCCGAGATCCTTGTCGCCGGCGACAATTTCGGCTGCGGTTCCTCGCGCGAGCATGCGCCGTGGGCGCTGAAGGATTTCGGCATCAAGTCGGTCATCTCGACCAGCTTTGCCGATATCTTCTACAACAACTGCTTCAAGAACGGCATCCTGCCCATCGTCCTGCCGCAAGAGGCGGTCGACGTGCTGATGAAGGACGCCGAGAAGGGCTCCAACGCGCGGATGACCGTGGATCTCGAGGCGCAGACGGTGACCAGCTCGGATGGCGACACCTTCGCCTTCGAGATCGACCCGTTCAAGAAACACTGCCTGATGAACGGGCTCGACGATATCGGCCTGTCGCTGGAAAAGGCCCCGGCCATCGACGCGTTCGAGGCGCAGGCCTCGCAGGCCCGTCCTTGGGTCTAGACGCCCGGTCCTGTTACCCGGGAACTACAGGATGGCAGGCGGCTCCACGGGGCCGCCTGTTGTGCTTGTGGTGGATGAAGAGCGGACCACAAGATATTGGCATGCCCTGACAATTTGATGCGCAGTTTCTTCGCAATCGATGCATTCGGGCACCAGATCGACCGCGTTTTTGCCCGAATCTCCCCCGAGGCTACCCCGCACTGTTGAGCCGGCCGGGGAAAAGGGGCAAAACTTGGGCGATAATGAGGCATGCCGCCACAATCGGCGGTGTCGGACTGGAACAAGGCCGCGGCATCGTATCGCGACCGTCCGGAACGAAAGGGCAGTTCTGTGATCACGCGTATCGTGGCCGCCGCCGCACGGGCGTTACTCGTGGCATTGCTGATCGCAATGCCTGTGGTGCTGCTGCCCGGCGCCTCGTCGGACACGGCACAGATGGTCGCGCTTCTGGCGCTGATCGCGGGCGTGCTGACCTTTGTCGAGTATGTCTCTGATTTTCCATCGCTTCTTGAATTCCGCGACGCCCCGCCCTTCAACCGGATGCGGTTCATCGCGCTGTTCGCGACGGTGCTGGCGCTGACCCTGATCAATCGCGGCGAGGCGCATGCCGACGCGCTGTCCGAGATGCTCTACACCTTCGGCGCGCAGGTCGGTGCAGCGATGGATTTCCCGTTCTCGCCGGTGCGGCTGATGGTTCTGGTCGGCCCCGAGGACGCGCCCGAGGCGCTGCGCGACGCGATCCGCAGCCATGCCGGGCTGGCCTATGTCATCTCGCTGGTGACGCTTCTGTGCTTCGTGGCGCTGGTGCGCCTGCTGGACTGGCCGCTGCAGGGCGGCCCGTTCAATTTCTGGGTCAACCTGCCGCTGTTCGATCCGACGGCGGGCGGAGACGTGCTCTACCGGCTCAAGCGGGATGCCAATGTTAACGTGGCTTTAGGGTTTCTCCTGCCATTCCTGATTCCGGCGATCCTGAAACTCGCCGCGAGCTATGGCACGCCCGTTTCGCTGGGCGCGCCGCATTCGATGATCTGGATGATGAGCGCATGGGCCTTCCTGCCGGCCAGTCTGATCATGCGGGGTGTCGCCCTGATGCGCATCGCCGACCTGATCGAGGAAAAGCGCCGCCGCGCCTATGCACAGGCGCGCGTACAAGCGGCCTGAGTCTACTCCTTCTAGGCCTGCTGACCTGCATGGCCGTGGCCGACACGCTGCGGCTGGCCACCTGGCATGGCGATTTCAGCCGCAAGGGGCCGGGGTTGCTGGTCAAGGCGCTGGCGGGTGAGGATCCGGTGCCGGGGCTCGACCTGCTGGCCGAGACGGGCGCCGATGTCCTTCTGCTCACACAGATCGACTACGATGCGGGCCATGTGGCGCTGGGCCTGTTGCAATCCCGGCTTTTCGCGCTCGGGCTGGAATACAGCCATGTTTACGCCGCGCGGCCCAACACCGGTAGGGCGACGGGCCGCGACCTGGATGGTGACGGGCGGCGCGGCGGGCCGCGGGATGCGCAGGGTTTCGGCTGGTTTGCCGGACAGGGCGGCATGGCTGTGCTGTCGCGCCACCCGCTGCGCGCCATGCAGGATCTCTCAGGCCTGCTCTGGCGCGACCTGCCGGACAGCGCGATGCGCGCGGACGATCTCGGCCATGACATCCAGCGCCTGTCCAGCGCCGCGCATTGGCATCTGCGGGTGGAGACGCCGGACGGGTCGCTCGACCTGCTGACGCTCGCGGCAACGCCGCCGGTCTTCGACGGGCCCGAGGATCGGAATGGCCGGCGCAACCGGGACGAGGTGCTGCTTTGGGCGCATGTGATCGATGGCCGGCTGGGCACGCCGCCGGACGCGCCCTTTGCCGTGATCGGCAATCTCAACCTCGACCCCGCGCGCGGAGACGGGATCCGATCGGCCCCGCAGCGGTTGCTGGTCCACCCGAGGCTGCAGGATCCGCTGCCCGGACAGCCCACGGTGACATGGGACAGCACGGGCCCGATGCGGGTCAGCTACGTGCTGCCCGACAGGCAATTGCGGGTGGCCGGGGCCGGTGTCACTTCGCCGGCAGAGGGGGCCGGGCCCCATGGTCTTGTCTGGGTTGACTTGGTCCTGCCGGAACAACCGTCCCAATTGCCCGAGCCGGAGCCTCCTCCACCGGGGTGATGGGGGTCTCAGGCAGCAGTGCGCCTATGGTTTCACCGTTCAGATGATGCGGTTTCGACCAGAGATACCGCATCTCCAGCATTTCCCGCGCCATGGGTCAGATTGGACGGGCGAGCTGCACCGGCCACCACGCCATGCGTTTGACGCGAATCTCGCGCCCCAGCGCAGCGCCGGGAGTTGGGGCCATCTCGCGCCCGGTCAGGGCTGATATTGCAGGAGATGCGCAAGATCAAGCTGGAGGCCCGGTGCGACGGGGTGAGTGCCGAGCGTCCTCTGCCCGGAATGCCCCTGCCCAGCGGGCTGGGCAGGCGGCGATGCGGCACAACCCTTCGGCAGGCGCGTCTTGGACGCGCCCACCAAGGGGCTGGCCCGCTGATGCCGTGGGCTCAGTAGGCCGCGGCGTTGGGGCCGTCGACCGCCTCGAGCTTGGTGCCGCCGTCATGTTCGGCCAGTGCGCCAGTATAGCTGCCGCGCGGCGGGTAACCCTTGTCCAGGCGGAACTTGACCGCGGCCAGCACATCCTCGAAGGGCGGGCGGGCAAAGGGGAAGGACTGCACCCAGCTGGCATAGACCGTGCCGTCGGGCAGCAGGTAGAAGATGCCCGGCTCGTTGAAGAGCGGTGGTTCGGACGAACCCTCGCGGGCCTGTGACAGGTGCAGGCCCCAGTCGCGCGCCTCTGTCATCGACAGGTCATGCGCGATGCGCAACTGCTTGGCGCCGGCCTCCTCGGCGGTCTGCCGGGCCTTGTCGCGGGTGTCGCCGCTGATCGCCACGACGGCGATGTCCAGCTCGGCCGCTTTGTCCAGCAGCCCCTCGATCTCGCCCAGCTGGGTCTTGCAGATCGGGCAGTGCAGCCCGCGGTAGAAGACCACGACCGCGCCGTTCGGGCCAAGGTCGCGCGACGTGTCGAAACCGTTGCCGTCCAGCGTGGGCAGCGAGAGCGCGGGGAAGGGTTGGGTGGGGGTCAGCATTCAGGTCTCCTCTGGTGTCCCGTATGGATCGCATTGACCTGCCAACACCCGCGGTCTAACCCCGTTCCATCACGAAATCAGGAGGTCCGCCCATGTCCAACCCCTCGCTTCTCATCCTGCCCGGTGACGGCATCGGCCCCGAGGTCATGACCGAGGTGCGCAAGGTCATCGACTGGTACGGCACCAAGCGGGACATGGCCTTCGACGTGAGCGAGGACCTCGTGGGCGGCAGCGCCTACGACGCGCATGGCACGCCGCTGACCGATGCCACCATGGCCAAGGCGCAAGAGGTCGACGCCGTCCTGCTGGGCGCCGTGGGCGGGCCGAAATACGACGCGCTGGATTTCAGCGTGAAGCCCGAGCGCGGCCTGCTGCGCCTGCGCAAGGAGATGGACCTGTTCGCCAACCTGCGCCCGGCCCAGTGCTTTGACGCGCTGGCCGATTTCTCGTCGCTCAAGCGCGACGTGGTGGCCGGGCTCGACATCGTCATCGTGCGCGAGCTGACCAGCGGCATCTATTTCGGCGAGCCGCGCGGCATCATCGAGGACGGCAACGAGCGCGTCGGCATCAACACCCAACGCTATACCGAATCCGAGATCGACCGCGTCGCCCGCAATGCTTTCGAGTTGGCCATGCGCCGCAACCGCAAGCTCTGCTCGATGGAAAAGGCCAATGTCATGGAATCGGGCGTGCTCTGGCGCGAGGTCGTGACCGAGGTGGGCAAGGACTACCCCGAGGTCGAGCTGAGCCACATGTATGCCGATGCCGGCGCCATGCAGCTGTGCCGCTGGCCCAAGCAGTTCGACGTGATCGTGACCGACAACCTGTTCGGCGACCTGCTGTCGGATGCCGCCGCGATGCTGACCGGCAGCCTGGGCATGCTGCCCTCGGCCAGCCTGGGCGCGCCCATGGCCAATGGCCGGCCCAAGGCGCTCTACGAGCCGGTGCACGGCTCGGCCCCCGACATCGCCGGCCAGGGAAAGGCCAACCCGATCGCCTGCATCCTCAGCTTTGCCATGGCGCTGCGCTACAGCTTCGACGCCGGCGACGAGGCGACGCGCCTGGAGCAGGCGGTCGAGAAAGTGCTGGCCGACGGTCTGCGCACGGCCGACCTGCTGGGCGAGGAGGGCGCGCAGCCCGTCTCGACCGCCGAGATGGGCGATGCCATCGTCGCGGCGCTCGACGCCTCGCTCTGAGGCTGCGGGCAGGGGGGGGGGCACGGGCGTCCGGCCCTTGCAACGGGTCGCACGCTGTGGCTAGCGTGCGGCCATCAGTGAACACAGGTCCCTGTCATGTCCCCCAATGCACGCGGCGCGCTGCTGGCGCTTCTGGCGTTCGGCAGCTTCTCGACCCACGACGTGATCGTGAAGTCGCTGGGTGCAAGCTACAACCCGGTCCAGATCGTCTTCTTCAGCGTGCTGTTCGGCTTTCCGCTGGTCACGCTGATGCTGATCCGCGATGCCAAGCCGGGCCACCTGCGCCCGGTACATCCCTGGTGGGTGCTGGCACGGACCGTGGCCACGATCGCGACCGGGCTGTCGGCCTTCTACGCCTTCTCGGTCCTGCCGTTGGCGCAGGTCTATGCCATCATCTTCGCCGCGCCGCTGCTGATCACCATCCTCGCGATTCCCATCCTGGGCGAGACGGTGCGCCTGCGCCGTTGGATCGCGGTGATCGTCGGGCTGGTGGGGGTGATCGTGGTGCTGCGCCCCGGCACGACCGAGCTGGGTCTCGGCCACATGGCCGCACTGGTCGCCGCGGCGGGCAGCGCGCTGGCCTCGGTCATCGTGCGCAAGATCGGGCAGGACGAGCGCAGCGTTGTGCTGCTGCTCTACCCGATGCTGGCCAATTTCATCCTGATGGGCGCGGCGCTGCCGCTGGTCTACGAGCCGATGCCGATCCTGCATCTGGGCGGGCTGGCCGTCATGTCGATCCTCGCCTTCATCGCCTCGGCGCTGGTGATCATGGCCTATCGCTCCGGCGAGGCGGTGATCGTGGCGCCGATGCAGTATTCCCAGATCCTCTGGGCGACGCTCTACGGCACCCTGTTCTTCGGCGAGTTTCCCGATCTCTGGACCGCCGCCGGCGCGGGCATCATCATCGCCAGCGGGGTCTACATCGTGCTGCGTGAAGGCCGCCAGAGCGCCAGCTCCGCCACCCCGGTGCTGCAGATCCGCTCGCGCTTCGAGACGGGCACCGTGCCGCGCGTGCAGTTCTTCGGACGCGATCTGTTCAAGCGGTCGAAAAACGACGATTGAGCCTTGCCAAACCGCGCGGCCTCCGCTAAGCCGCGCGACACGGTCGGAGTGTAGCTCAGCCTGGTAGAGCACTGTCTTCGGGAGGCAGGGGCCGTGAGTTCGAATCTCGCCACTCCGACCAAATCGCCGATGCGATAGCTTGTCCTGGAAACAGCATTCAACGTGCCTTCGAGATGATCCACGCGGAACTTGGCGTGCTGTTTTCCAAAATCTCGACCTGCGCGACGCGCGGCTGCAAGCCCGTCTGTCTGACCGCTGGAAGCGCGCCATCGCGCAACCCCCAGTTGGGGCTTGGCGGAAAACGGTGGCGGGGGTACACCCGGGGTCCCGAGCTGAAGGAGATCGCCCTTGGATCAGGTTGCCGACCGCATTTCCCGCACCATCGCGCAGGACATCGCCGCCAAGCCCCGGCAGGTGGAGGCCGCGATTGCGCTGCTGGACGGGGGCGCCACGGTGCCCTTCGTCGCGCGTTACCGCAAGGAGGCGACCGGCGGGCTGGATGACACGCAGCTGCGCCTGCTGTCGGACCGGCTGGGCTATCTCCGCGAGATGGAGAGCCGGCGCAAGACGATCCGGGCCGAGATCGACAAGCAGGGCAAGCTGACCGAGGCGCTCGACCGTGCCATCGCCAAGGCCGACACCAAGGCGGCGCTGGAAGACATCTACCTGCCCTACAAGCCCAAGCGTCGCACCAAGGCGATGATCGCGCGCGAGAACGGGCTGGAGCCGCTGCTGCGCGGCATCCAGGCCGACCGGGGCGCCGATCCGCAGGCGCTGGCCGCGGCCTACACGGGCGGCAAGGTCGAGACGGTCAAGGTCGCGCTGGACGGCGCGCGCGACATCTTGGCGGAAGAGCTGACCGAGAATGCCGACCTGCTGGGCCGACTGCGCCAGTTCATGCGCGACGAGGCGCAGATCTCGGCCCGGGTGCTGCCGGGCAAGGAAGAGGCGGGGGCGAAGTTCTCGGATTATTTCGACCATCGCGAGCCCTGGTCCAAGATCCCCTCGCACCGGGCGCTGGCGCTGCTGCGCGCCGCCAACGAGGAGATCGTCTCGCTCGAGATCGCGCCCGAGCCCGAGGAGGGCGTGGCCCGTGCCGTGGGCATGGTGGCGCAGGCCGTGGGCATCAAGGGCGACGGGCCGGGCGATCGCTGGCTGCGCGACGCGGCTGCCTGGACCTGGCGGATCAAGCTGTCGCTGTCGATGTATGTCGACCTGCTGGGCGAGCTGCGCAAGCGCGCCCACGAGGACGCCATCGCGGTCTTTGCTCGCAACCTCAAGGATCTATTGCTGGCCGCGCCGGCGGGCGCCAAGCCGGTGCTGGGGTTGGATCCCGGCATCCGGACCGGGGTCAAGGCGGCGGTGGTGGATGCCACCGGCAAGCTGCTCGAGACGGCGACGCTCTATCCCTTCGCGCCCCGGCGCGACCTGCGCGGGGCCGAGGCCAAGGTGATCGAGCTGGTGCGCCGCCATGGCGTGGCGCTGGTCGCCATCGGCAATGGCACGGCCAGCCGCGAGACCGAGCGTTTCGTGGCCGACACGCTCAAGCTTCTGCCGCAGGGGGTGGCCGCGCCCTCCAAGGTGGTGGTCTCCGAGGCCGGCGCCTCGGTCTATTCCGCCTCGGAACTGGCCGCGCGCGAGTTTCCCGATCTCGACGTGTCGCTGCGCGGCGCGGTGTCGATCGCGCGGCGCCTGCAGGATCCGCTGGCCGAGCTGGTCAAGATCGAACCCAAGAGCATCGGCGTCGGCCAGTACCAGCACGACGTGGACCAGCGGCGCCTGGGCCAGGCGCTGGAGGCGGTGGTCGAGGACGCGGTGAACGCCGTCGGCGTCGACCTGAACACTGCCTCGGCGCCGCTGCTGACCCATGTCGCCGGGCTGGGCCCGTCGCTGGCACAATCGGTCGTGGCCTATCGCGACGAGACCGGCGCCTTTCCGACGCGCAAGGCGCTGCTCAAGGTGCCGGGGCTGGGGCCCAAGGCGTTCGAGCAATGCGCGGGCTTTTTGCGCATCCGCGACGGCAAGGAGCCGCTGGACGCCTCCTCGGTCCACCCCGAGGCCTATGACGTGGCGCGGCGCATCGTGACGGCCTGCGGTCGCGATATCCGCGCGATCATGGGCCACCCCGAGGCGCTGAAGGGCGTGTCGGCCGAGCGCTTCGTCGACGACCGCTTCGGCCTGCCCACGGTGCGCGACATCCTGGCCGAGCTGGAAAAGCCCGGCCGCGACCCGCGCCCCTCGTTCAAGACCGCGCGCTTTGCCGACGGGGTCGAGGATATCAAGGATCTCAAGCCCGGCATGCGGCTGGAGGGCACGGTAACGAACGTGGCGGCTTTCGGGGCCTTCGTGGATGTGGGCGTGCACCAGGACGGGCTGGTCCATGTCAGCCAGTTGGCCGACCGCTTCGTCAAGGACCCGCACGAGGTGGTCAAGGCGGGCGACGTGGTTTCGGTCCGCGTGACCGAAGTGGACGTAGCGCGCAAGCGGATCGGCCTGTCCATGCGCAAGGACAGTGGCGGCAAGTCAGGCAACGGGTCGACGGACAGGCCGGCGCGGGGCGGGCCGGCACGCAAGGGCGGTGGCGCGCCCAAGGGACACCGCGACAAGGAGACCAAACAGGGCGACGGCGCGCTGGGGGCCGCGCTGAAGGCGGCGATGAAGAAGCGCTAGGCGGGGCATCGGCCCGCCGCTGCCCCGCGCCTTGCTTGCAGTCTAGGCCTGCGCCGGTGTCTAGTGCGGTCAACCGACACGAAGGACGGAGACCGCTATGACCCGCCACGGAGGCCAGCTTCTGGTCGACAGCCTCGTCGCGCTCGGCGCACGCAAGAGTTTTGGCGTGCCCGGAGAGAGCTACCTCGCCGTGCTGGACGCGCTGCACGACACGGCGGGCCAGCTGGATTACGTGCTCTGCCGCAACGAAGGCGGTGCGGCCTTCATGGCCGCGGCTTGGGGCAAGCTGACCGGTACGCCGGGGATCTGCATGGTCACGCGCGGGCCGGGGGCCACCAATGCCTCGATCGGGGTGCACACGGCGCTGCAGGACAGCGCGCCCATGCTGCTCTTCATCGGGCAGGTGGGCACCGACCAGCGCGGGCGCGAGGCCTTCCAGGAGGTCGATTACCGCGCCATGTTTGGCCCGCTGGCCAAATGGGTGGTCGAGATCGACCAGGTGGAGCGGATCCCCGAACTGCTGGCCCGGGCGTGGAAGACCGCGCTGACCGGGCGGCCGGGCCCGGTGGTCGTGGCTTTGCCCGAGGACATGCTGTCGTCGCACACCGAGACGCCGCCCCTGACCGCGCCCGCCCCGATCTGGGAGGCCGCGCCGCATCCGCAGGCCATGGAGGCGCTGCAGGCCGAGCTGTCCGCCGCGGAACGGCCGCTGATCCTCCTGGGCGGCTGCAACTGGAGCGCGGCGGGGCGCCAGGCGCTGCAGGGTTTTGCCGAGGCCTCGGACATCCCCGTCGTCGCGGCCTTCCGCTACAACGACCTGATCGACAACCATGCGCCCGTCTATGCTGGCGAAGCCGGGGTGGGCATGCCGCCCAATGTGCGCAAGCTGATCGCCGAGGCGGACACGATCCTGGCGGTGAATATCCGCTTCGGCGAGATGACGACCGGGGCCTACACGCTGTTCGACGTGCCGGTGGCGCGGCAGAAGATCCTGCACGTGCACCCCTCGGACAACGAGATCGGCAAGATCTACAGCCCGACGCTTGGCCTGTTGGCCGGGCCCAACGCCTTTGCCGCGGCGCTCCGCCCGGTGCAGGGCCCCTGGGCCGCGTGGCGGGCCGAGGCGCGCGCTGCCTTCGAGGCGGGGTTCGACGCGCCGGCCCAGCCCTCGCCCGTCGACATGGTGGCGGTGATGGCACATCTGCAGGAGGTGCTGCCCGAGGACGCCGTGCTGACCAACGGAGCGGGGAATTTCGCGGTCTGGCCCAACAAGTTCTTCCGCTTCGGCCCGCAGGCGCGGCTGTTGGCGCCACAGTCGGGGGCCATGGGCTATGGTCTGCCGGCGGCCATCGCGGCCAAGGTCGCCGATCCGAAGCGCTGTGTCGTCTGTTTCGCGGGCGACGGGGATTTCCAGATGAACTGCCCCGAGATGGCCAGCGCCATGCAGGCCGGCGCGCAGCCCATCGTGCTGGTGCTGAACAACGGGATCTACGGCACGATCCGGGCCCACCAGGAACGCCAGTATCCCGACAGGGTGTCCGGCACCTCGATGGAGAATCCCGATTTCGTGGCGCTGGCGCGCTCTTACGGGTTCCATGCCGAGCACGTGGCGCGGACGGAGGATTTCGCCGCGGCTTTTGCGCGGGCCATGGAGTCGCAGACCGGCGCGCTGCTGGAACTGGACATCTCGCCCGAGGCGCTGACGCCGCGCGCGACGCTCAGCCAGATCCGCGCGGCGGGCCGCAAGGCGACCGGCGCAGGCAATTAGGCCGCGCGCGCCTGTCACGCCCGGTTCACGTTTGCCCCCTCCCTACCGCCCTTCATCTTGGGGCGAGTCGCTGAAGGAAGGGTTTCTGACCGTCGGAATTCACGGGTTCGGCACGGGCGGAGGCCCGAATAGGGGCCGTATCGCCGGGTGGGCATCGTGTCGCAGGGCTTGTCCAGCGGGTGCCGGCGCGCAGTTCATGGCCTGAAAGGAGACGGCACATGCGTATCGGCCAAACGACCCCGTTCTCATGGCAGCAGGATCCGGCAGTGCCGGAATTCGACGATGCGCGAATGCTGGTCATCATGGATGGCGACTGCGCGCTTTGCTCGGCCACGGCGCGGCGGATCGCGCGGCTGGACCGGCGGGACGAGGTGCGTATTGCCACGATCCAGTCGGACTTGGGGCGCGCCCTTGCGACCCATCTGGGGCTTGATCCCGACGATCCCGACACGTGGATCCTGCTCTCCGACGGCCGGGCCTTTGGCGGGTTCGACGCGGTGCTGAGACTGTTTCCCCGCCTCTCGCGCCGGTGGCAGTCGCTGCGGCTGCTGTCAGTCGTGCCCGCCCCGTTGCGTGACGCACTTTATGCGCGGATCGCGCGCAACCGCTACCGGCTGTGGGGCCGGGCGGACATGTGCGCGCTGCCCGACCCGGAACTGCGCCGCCGGCTGATCGGCTGACCCCGCGCCTAGCTGACGCGGGCCACGACGTAATCGTTGAGGTCGATCAGCAGGTCGCGCATCTCGGACGGCGGCAGGCTGGTCATGGCGCTCTTGGCCTTGCCGGCCCAGGCCAGCGCGTCCTGCCGCGTCGCCTCCAGCGCGCCGTGGCGGTTCATCAGCGTCAGCGCATGGTCGAGATCGCCCTCCTGCTGGTCGCCCTTGGCGATGACGCGGGTCCAGAAGGTACGCTCCTCGGCATCGCCCGCAGCCACGGCCTTGATCAGCGGCAGGGTCAGCTTGCGCTCGCGGAAATCGTCGCCCACATTCTTGCCGGTCGCGTCGGAGCCCCAGTAATCCAGCAGGTCGTCGACGATCTGGAAGGCGATCCCCAGCGCGTCGCCATAGTCGAACAGGGCGCGCACCTCGTCATCGGGACGCCCGGCGATCACGCCGCCGACCTCGGTCGCGGCCGAGAACAGCGCCGCCGTCTTGCCGCGCACCACCTTCAGGTAGGTGTCCTCGGTGGTGGAGAGGTTCTGCGCCACGGTCAGTTGCAGCACCTCGCCCTCGGCAATGGTGGCCGCGGCATCGGACAGGATGCGCAGCACGCGCAGATTGCCCGTCTCGGTCATCAGCTGGAAGGCACGGGCGAAAAGGTAGTCGCCCACCAACACGCTGGACTTGTTGTCCCAGAGCAGGTTCGCGGTGGGCCGGCCGCGGCGCTTGCGGCTTTCGTCCACCACGTCGTCATGCAGCAGGGTCGCGGTGTGGATGAACTCCACCGTCGCGGCGAGATGCACGTGGTAGGGCCCGTCATAGCCGCACATCCGCGCCGAGGCGAGCGTCAGCATCGGCCGCAGCCGCTTACCCCCGGCCTCGACCAGGTGGGCGGTCACCTCGGGGATGCGCGGCGCGTGTTCCGAGGCCATGCGCTCGCGGATCAGCGCGTCGACGCGGCCCAGATCATCGGACAGCATCTCGGCGAGGCGTTCATGCGGCTTCCTGCGCGGTTCGTCCAAGCTCATCACACTCCCGTGCAAGGCTCGACATCCGGCCGGCCTTGTCCTTACATCGCTCCCATGGAAGAGTTGCTGCGCACCAACGACATCACCCTGATCCCGCTGGCCCGGACCCTTCTGGACGACGCGGGTATAGACAGCTTTGAGTTGGACGTAAACATGAGCGTGCTGGAAGGCTCCATAGGCATCTTGCCGCGGCGACTGATGGTGCGCAGTGCCGAGATCGACGCGGCGCGCCGGGTGCTGCGCGAGAACGGGGTGCGGTTTGAGGACTGAGCCTTTCGGCCCTGACGAACTGGGCTGCGACGCGATGCTGGGCGGGCGGGTGCGCCTGTGGCAGCCGATCCGCGGCTATCGCGCGGGCACCGACCCGGTGCTTCTGGCCGCCTCGACCGCCGCCAGACCGGGGCAGAGCGTGCTGGAGCTGGGCTGCGGCGCGGCACCGGCGCTGTGCTGCCTGGGCACACGGGTGCCGGATCTGCGGCTGGTCGGGCTGGAGCTGCAACCGGGCTATGCCGAATTGGCGCGGCGCAACCTGGCCCAGAACGGGCTGGAGGGCGAGATCCTGACCGGCGACCTCGCCTGCCTGCCGCGCGCGCTGCGGGCCGAGAGCTTTGACCACGTGATCGCCAACCCACCTTATTTCGAGGCCGCCCGCCGCATCGGGGCCGAGGCCGCCGACCGCGAGATCGCGCTGGCCGGGCAGACGCCGCTGGCCCTCTGGGTGCAGGTGGCGGCGAAACGGCTCAAGCCGCGCGGCTTTGCCACCTTCATCCAGCGCGCCGAACGCCTGCCCGAACTGCTCGAGGCCTGCGCCGCGCATCTGGGCGCGCTGGAGCTGCTGCCGCTGGCGCCGCGCGAAGGCCGCCCGCCGCGGCTGGTGCTGGTGCGGGCGCGCAAGGACGGGCGGGCCGCATTCCGCTTTCACGCGCCTGTCGTGCTGCATGCGGGCGACCGGCACGAGGAACCGGGCAGCCGCTACACGCCGCCCCTTGCCGCGGTGATGCAGGAGGGGGCGGGCCTGCCCTTTCCGGCATAATTTCGCCGCACCGGCCCGGTTTGTTACAAACTCGTCAGATTATTGTGCAGCTGCAGCGTGACAGGTTGCGAATCCTGTGCTGCACTGCAGGTCTCACCCATGCAAAGGAGGTCCCCATGAGCTTGAGTTCGCACTTGCAGGAACTGAAGAAGAAGCATCGTTCCCTCTCGGACGCCGTCGAGGAAGCGCAGCGCGCCCCCGGCGTGGACGACCTGCACATCGCGGACCTGAAAAAGCGCAAGCTGAGGATCAAGGAGGAGATCGAGCGTATCCAGGCGCAGCCGGTCCACTAGGCCGCGCCGCACTCCCGGGCCTGTCCGTCAGGGCAGGTCCGCCGTCGGAACATCCGATACCGACACCAGCGTCTTGCCCTCGAGCCCGGTGGGCAAGGCCCGGATTTCAGAGAGCAGCCAGTCGCGGAAGGCCGCGACCTGCGGGCGCTTTTCCACCCCCAGCTTGCACAGGAACCGGAACCGCGCCCGCGTGGTCAGCGCGATCTCGTAGGGCGCGACCAGCTGGCCGGTCGCGAGGTAGCTCTGCGCCAGAGAGGTGCGGGTCAGCACGATGCCGCTGCCGGTCAGCGTGGCATCCAGCGCGTGATCGGCCTGCGAGAACCGGGTCGAGGGCACGGGCGGCGCGCCCAGCCCGTTGGCACGGAACCAGACATCCCAGCCGGCCGGCGGATCCATGAAATCATGCGAGCCGTCCTGGATCAGCGGCGCCTCGGCCAGGCTGGCGGGTGTCGGGAAGCGCTCGGCCAGCTCGGGCCGCATGACCGGGGTGATCCCCTCGTCGATCAGGTGCAGGCTGTACATCCCCTCGTCGGCGCCATAGCCGTAGCGGATGGCCACGTCGATCTCGTCGCGGTCGAAATCCATCATGTGCAGCCCGGCGACGAAGCGCAGCTCGATCTCGGGATGGGCCTGCGCGAAATTGTAGAGCCGCGGCGCAAGGCACTTGGCGGTGAAGGCCGGCCCCGCCGTCACGGCAAGGCTGCGGGCCTGTTGCAGCCGGCGGGCCGCGCGCCAGGCCCGGGTCAGCCGCTCGAACCCCTCGGTCGTCTCGGGGGCCAGCACGCGCCCGGCCTCGGTCAGCTCCACCGCGCGGTTCAGGCGGCGGAAGACCGGCTGGCCCAGCTGTTCCTCAAGGTTCTTGATCTGGAAGGACAGCGCGGCCGGCGTCACGTTCAGCTCCTCCGCCGCCTTGGCAAAGGACATGTGGCGCGCCGCGGCCTCGAAGGCGCGCAGGGCGGTCAGCGGCGGCAGGCGGTCGGCCATGGCGGGTCTCGGATCAGTTATTCTTAACCGGGCGTTGCAGAAGTCTCGTTTGTTTGAATACCTGATCGGCCATACCTAGGGGGCAGTCAAGGAAAACTGTTCCAGGAGAAGACCCGTGCTCGAAGCCGCCATGGACCGCCGCCACCGTGAAGCCATCCGTGCCGCCCACGCCGCCCGCGGCGCGGCCGTGGCGGGGTTCTGGTCCGCCCTCTTCACGCGCAGGGGCTGAGCCCGGCGCGCAAGGCCGCAGGCCCCGTGCGGGGCCCGTCGGCCCGCGGCGGCGCCCCCGAACCATTGCGGCTGCGGGGGCGCCGTGGATCCTCACGCCTCGATCGGCTCCAGCAGCTGTTCCAGCCGGTCGCGCAGATGGGCGTGCTGGCGGGGCAGCTTCAGCGCCGCGCCCAGAGTCGCCAGATCCTCGTCGCGGTCGAAGCCGGGCTCGTTCGTGGCGACTTCGAACAACACGCCGCCGGGCGAGCGGAAATAGATCGCCCAGAAATAGTCGCGGTCGATCACCGGGGTGACCTGGTAGCCCGTGTCGAGCAGCGCCTTGCGCACCTCCAGCTGCGCGGCGCGATCGGCCACCGAAAAGGCGACGTGATGCACGCTCCCGGCGCCCTGATCGGCCGCTGGCGCGTCGGTCTGCGTGATGTCGATCACGTCTGCCACGTCCGCACCGGGCACCCGGAAGCGCGTCGTCGCGCCCTGTGTCTCACCCTCCTCATATCCCATGAAGCGCAGCAGTTCGGCGCTGGCGCCCGCGCCGCGCGGGGACAGCCGCATGTCGACCGAGTGGAAACCGCGAATCGCCACCTCTTCGGGCACCTCCGTCCCGGTCCAGGGCGCGCGCCCGTCCTCGACCGCCACCAGCGCGAAACCGTCGCCATCGGGTCCGCGAAACGCCAGGCGCGATTCGCCCAGGACCGTCTGCCGCTCCAGCCCGGCGACGCCGTGTTCGGCCAGCCGCGTCTCCCAGTAGGGCAGGGCGTCGCGCGGCACGGCAAAGCCCGTGGTCGCCACCTCTCCGGTTCCCGCCCGGCCGCGCCGCGCGCCGGGGAAGGGGAAATAGGTCATGACCGAGCCGGGCGAGCCCGTCTCGTCGCCGTAATACAGGTGGTAGACATCCGGCGCGTCGAAATTCACCGTTTTCTTGACGCGGCGCAGGCCGAGCACGCGGGTGAAGAAGTCATTGTTGCTGCGCGCCCCGCTGGCCAGCGAGGTCACGTGGTGCAATCCGTTGATCTGGGTCAGCATGGCATCTCTCCTCTTGCTGTCGCGGCAGAGGTAGGATGTTCGTGCCTGCAAGGATAGCCGCATGCGCGCGGCGGTTTGGTGCGCCTGTGCACAGATGGCGCCGGATACGAAAGCGCCCCGCGCAGAGGGCGGGGCGCTGCCAGAGCGTCAGGTCGCGGCGGTCAGGAGAAGAACTGCGCGCCGTTGGCCGAGATGGTCGAGCCGTTGATGAAGCCCGCATCGTCCGAGGCCAGGAAGGTCACGCAGCGCGCGATCTCTTCGGGTTCGCCCAGGCGGCCGGTGGGGATCTGCGGGATGATGACCTCGTTGAGGACCTTCTCGGGGATCGCGCGCACCATCTCGGTGCCGATATAGCCCGGGCAGACGGCATTGGCGGTGATGCCCTTGCGCGCGCCTTCCTGCGCGAGGCTCTTGATGATGCCGAGGTCGCCTGCCTTGGTGGCGGCATAGTTGACCTGGCCGGCCTGGCCCTTCTGGCCGTTGATCGACGAGATCACGATGATCCGGCCGAAGCCGCGCTCACGCATGCCGGGCCAGCACGGGTGCACCGTGTTGAACACGCCGGTGAGGTTGGTGGCGATGACCTCGTTCCACATCTCGGGGGTCATCTTGTGGAAGGCCGCGTCGCGGGTGATGCCGGCATTGGCGACCACCACGTCGATCGGGCCCAGATCGGCCTCGACCTGTTCGATCCCGGCCTTGGAGGCGGCATAGTCGCCGACATTCCACTTGTAGGTCTTGATGCCGGTCTCTTCGGTGAATTTGGCGGCCTTCTCGTCATTGCCGGCATAGGTCGCGGCAACCTCGTAGCCTTCGGCTTTCAGGGCCTTGGAAATGGCCTCGCCGATCCCCCGGCTTCCGCCGGTCACAAGTGCTACTCTCGCCATGATGTCCTCCGTTCTGGCATTGTTGGGTAAGTTTGTAGTCACGTTGGGCGCCTGAGCGCAACAAAGTTGCGCTCACCCCTCCAGATATCGTTGCGCATCCTCTTCACCCAGCGCCCAGGTGTCCCGCAGTTTCTGCGGATCGGTGAAGTCGATCTTGTCGGCCGGCGTCTCCTCGCCCGGGCAAATGTAGCTGCGGCCCGGGATCCGGGGCAGGCGCTTGTAGTCCCGCGTCAGCAGGATCAGCGTCTCGCCCCGGTCGGGGTCAGGCATCGGCGCCTGGTCGGCCATGCCGCCATCGACCACGCGGCGACCGTCCCAGAGCGGCGGCTCGAAGACCGGCGGGATGACCGCGGCGGCGTTCACGAGATCGACCAGCCGCCCGTCGCGCGCCGCCTGGTTCGCGTCGACCAGCTGCGCGGTCAGGCCCATCTTCTCGGCCCAGTTGAAATGCGGCGAGCCGACGAGGTGCAGCTCCGCCTCGTAGGCGGCGGCCAGCGCGGTGCCGGTCAGCGTCGGGTGGCCGGTGCCGGGCGGGTGCGCGATCTGGATCTGGAACTGCGGCCCGTCCGCCACCTTGCGGCAGGCCGCGTCATCCAGCACCCGCGCGACCACGTCGCAATAGAGCCGCTGATGCGGGGTGATCCCGTCCTCGTCCGCCGCGAAGAGATCGAGATTGTGGTCGCGCTGCTCGAAGGCGGCGCACATCTCCTCCAGCAGGCGATGCTCGGTCCCCGACAGCCAGGCCGCCCCGGCCAGCGCGCCGCCCGAAACGCCGGTCACGCGTTTCGGCGCAAAGCTATAGCGTTTGCCGAGGCCGGTCAGAAACCCGCCCTGCCAGAAGCAGCGCAGCCCGCCGCCGGAAAACACCAGCTGGTCTGGATCCCGTGGTATCGTCGCCATGATCGAAAACGGGCCCCGAAGGGCCCGTCTCATGCCGTGTCAGGGACGTTCGACGCAGAGCGCGACGCCCATGCCGCCGCCGATGCAGAGCGTGGCGAGGCCCTTCTTGGCGTCGCGGCGCTTCATCTCGAAGAGCAGCGTGTTCAGGACGCGGGCGCCCGAGGCGCCGATCGGGTGGCCGATGGCGATGGCACCGCCATTCACGTTCACGATGGCCGGATCCCAGCCCATGTCCTTGTTCACGGCGCAGGCCTGCGCGGCGAAGGCTTCGTTCGCCTCGACGAGGTCGAGATCCTCGACCTTCCAGCCGGCCTTGTCGAGCGCCTTGCGGCTGGCATGGATCGGGCCCACGCCCATGATCGACGGGTCGAGCCCGGCGGTCGCGTAGGAGGCGATGCGGGCCAGTGGCTCGATCCCGCGCTTCTCGGCCTCGTCGGCCGACATCAGCAATGCGCCGGCGGCGCCGTCGTTCAGGCCCGAGGCGTTGGCCGCGGTGACCGAGCCGTCCTTGGCGAAGGCCGGGCGCAGCTTCTGCATGCCCTCGATCGTGGCGCCGTGGCGGATATACTCGTCCTTGTCGACCACGATGTCGCCCTTGCGGGTCTTGACGGTGAAGGCCACGACCTCGTCATCGAAGCGGCCGGCCTTCTGCGCGGCCTCGGCCTTGTTCTGGCTGGCCAGCGCGAACTCGTCCTGCTGGTCGCGGCTGATCTGCCACTGCTCGGCTACGTTCTCGGCGGTGTTGCCCATGTGGTAGCCGTTGAACGCGTCCCACAGCCCGTCGCGGATCATCGTGTCGATGTATTTCATGTCGCCCATCTTGTGGCCGGCGCGCAGATGCGCGGCATGGGGCGACAAGGTCATGTTCTCCTGCCCGCCGGCGCAGACGATGGCGGCATCGCCCAGCATGATGTGCTGCGCGCCAAGCGCCACGGCCCGCAGGCCCGAGCCGCAGACCTGGTTGATGCCCCAGGCAGCGCTTTCCTTGGGCAGGCCGGCATTGATATGCGCCTGGCGTGCGGGGTTCTGACCTTGCGCGGCGGTCAGCACCTGGCCCAGGATGGTCTCGGACACCTCACCCTTCTCGATGCCGGCGCGCGCGACCAGCGCCTCCAGCACCGCGGCACCCAGGTCATGGGCAGGCGTGTTTGCGAACGAGCCGCCAAAGCTGCCGACGGCGGTGCGGGCAGCGCTTGCGATAACGACATTGGTCATGTGTGGTCCTCCAGGCCCATGCGTGTGCGCAAAGGCATACCGCGATTCCACAGCGTGCGAAACCACTCCTCTGCGCGGGTCGGCGCTGTCCTAGGCCATTCGACTGCTAAGTCAAACCGGACAGGGTGTCTCAGTCATGACGCGGGGGATGGTCGGCTCAGGCCTGCTTGCGTTCCGCGCTCTCGCGCCAGGGCGGGCGCACCGTGGGCGCCGCGAAGAGATAGCCCTGCAGGCAGTCGAGCCCCAGCGCCGCCAGCGTCGCGGCATCCTCGGGCGTCTCGACGGATTCGGCCACGGTGAACATGTCGAACTGCTCAGCCACCGAGGCAAAGGCCGCCACCAGCACCTGGTTGTCGGCGTCGCGGGCGATCCCGCGCGAGAAGGTGCCGTCGATCTTGAGGATGTCGAAGCGGAACTCCTTGAAGTAGCGCAGCGCCGTGTAGCCGGCCCCGAAATCGTCGATGGCGAAGGTGATGCCCTTCTTCTGCAGCTCGTTCATGAAGGAGACGACCAGCTCGGGCACGGTGATGGCCGAGCTTTCGGTGATCTCGAGGATCAGCCGCTCGGCGATCGTGGGGTCCTGCGTGATGCCGCGCGTCAGCGTGCGCATCCACTTGCGGTAGCCGATGGAGCGCGCCGACATGTTGATCGACAAGCGCAACTCGGGCACGCGGGCCAGCTCGGCCAGCCCCTTTTCCAAGGCGATGCAGTCCAGCAGGCGGCCCTGCTCGGTCTCTTCGACAGTGGTGATGAACTCGCGCGCGGGGATGATTCGACCGGTTTCGTCCAGCACGCGGATCAGCCCCTCGTGAAAGGCGATGCGGTCCTGCGCCTGCGCCTGCACCACGGGCTGGAAGGCCAGCATGACCTGTCGGTGCTGGATCGCGCGCCGCACCATGTCCTTCACGGTCGCATCGCGCGCCATGACCGCGTGTTCGAGCGCATTGCGTGCGCCGCCGGGCAGCTCCAGTTGATTCCGTGTCAAGTCAGCCTCCATCCACGAATGCGCTCACTCTGCCGTGCGCAGGTTTAAAGTTCACTTAATGTTCCGCATTTTCGGAAAATGCGGCGGATCCCGGCGCCCCGGATCGCGCCGCTTGACACGCTCCCGGGGCCCTGTATAAGCGCGCGCTCATTGGTGTTGGTGGCCCCCGCAAGGGGATGCCCTGTCGCTTCGGCAAACTCCGGAGAGAGGACAACGCCCTTCGAAACCATGACCGAAGGAGATCAGCCGTGACCAAACGCACGACTGCCAAGTACAAGATCGACCGCCGCATGGGCGAAAACATCTGGGGCCGCCCCAAGTCGCCGGTCAACCGCCGCGAATACGGCCCCGGCCAGCACGGTCAACGCCGCAAGCAGAAGATGTCCGATTTCGGCCTGCAGCTGCGCGCCAAGCAGAAGCTGAAGGGCTATTACGGCGACCTGACCGAAAAGCAGTTCCGCCGTATCTATTCCGAGGCCGAGCGCCTGCGCGGCGACACCGGTGAGCTGCTGATCGGCCTGCTGGAGCGTCGCCTGGACGCCGTGGTCTATCGCGCCAAGTTCGTGCCGACCATCTTTGCCGCCCGCCAGTTCGTGAACCACGGCCATGTGCTGGTCAACGGCAAGCGCGTGAACATCCCCAGCTACCGCGTCAAGGAAGGCGACGTCATCGAGGTCCGCGAGAAGTCGCGCCAGATGGCCGCGCTGATCGAGGCGACCCAGCTGCCCGAACGCGACGTGCCCGACTATATCGAGGCCGACCACTCCAAGATGACCGCAACCTTCGTGCGCATGCCCGGCCTGTCCGACGTGCCCTACCCGGTCGTCATGGAACCGAACCTCGTCATCGAATTCTACGCGCAGAACTGATCACGGTCCTGCGCCGCAGACAGAAGGGCCGTCCAGCCGGGGCGGCCCTTTTTTTGCTTGGCCCTTGGGGTGCACAAAAAAAGACCGCGCGCCCGTTGGGGCATGCGGTCTTGTTGTCCGGCATCGGTTGGGCGTCAGCGCCCGGGCCGTTCGGTGTCAGACGAAATAGGCGCCGCCAAAGACGTGGCGCACGATGTCCTGGCGCTTCAGGCCCAGCTTGGCCAGCTGTTCGTCGGACATGGCGTTCAGGCGCTCGGCGCGGCGCAGGCGGCTGTCATGCTCGGCGAGCCAGGCCATTCCGTTCAGGATGCGGTCGAAGAACGACGCAAGGAGATTGCCGCGCGGTTCGTGATGTGTGTCTGCAAGTGCCATCGGATACCTCTTTCTGTGAACAGGTCATCCTCCCTGACCCAAAATTAGGCCTGCCCGAACGAGGCGAAAAGGCCGCATCCTGCATAGCCGCGTCGCGTGCGGTGCATGGCGGTTCAGGGCGGGAAACGAAAAAGGGCGGTCCGAAGACCGCCCGGTTTGGTGCTGAAATGCCTCGTGAAACTACCGAAGAATATGTCCCGGCCATGAATTGGGCTGGCGCGGGGTGCGGTCACACTCACAATGCATGCATAGAAGGGTTTCGTAACAGCGGTGTTAAGCCGGCGTAAAAACCCTGTGGTCATTCCGCGGCAAGGCGCACCGCTTCGCGGGCCCCGAGGAAACGCTGCGCCGCCTCGCCCACGAGATGCGTGATCCGCCCGCCGCAGATTGTCGCCTCGATCGACCGGGTTCGGGCATTCACGATGGCCAGGTCGGCGCGGCGGCCGTAATCGATCACCCCGCGATCGGACAGGCGCAGGATCTCAGCCGGGGTGGAGGAGACCATCTGCCAGCCGCGCACAAGGTCCAGCACCCCGGCATCGACCAGCGCGAAGACCGCCTGCGGCAGCGACGGGTAGGACTGGGCCGAGACCAGCGCATCGCCCAGCCGCGATTCGACCAGGTCCAGCGGCGAGGGTGCGCCCAGCGGCGGGTGGACCACGCCCGGCGCGCCCAGCACGATCGGATCGCCCACGGCGCGGGCCAGCGCGGCGGCCGATCGGTGGGCGGGCAGGGCGCAGATCTTGGCACCGATCATCGCGTACATCTCGCGCGTCTCCCCATCGGCGTCGTCATGGCTGCCATAGGCGACGCCCAGCAGGTCGAAGGCCTCGGCCAGCCGGCAAAGATAGCGCGGCACCTCGGGTCTCTGCCGCAGCGCTTCGCGGGCGGCATCGCGATAGGCGGTCACCTCGCAGCCGGCCTCGGCCGCAAGCAGCGCCAGCGGCGCGGCATCGCCATGCAGCAGGTCGCGGACCCGGCGCAGCGTGTCGGTGAAGGTGACAAAGCCCACCGGGTGGCGCCGCACCAGGGCCAGCAGCCGGTCGGCCGTCGCGGTGGTGTGCGTCTCGCAGCGGATATGCAGGCGCAGATCGGTCAGCGCCTCACCCCGATAGCTGTCCAGCGCGCGGGCAAAGGCCTCGGCCCGCACCGGCCCGTGCAGCCCGTCCTCCCAGCTCCAGCGATGGGCCAGCCAGCCGGTGGTGATGCCATGGGCGGCAGCCTCGCGATCGGTGGCGCGCAGGGCGTGGCGCAGCCCGGGGGGCGTGCCGGGCACAAGGCGCAGATGCCGTTCGAACCCGGTGCCCTGCAGGTCGATCAGCCCCGGCATCACGAAATAGCCGCGCAGGTCGACCTCGGGCAGGGGACCCTTGCTGATGCGCCCGTCCTCGATCGCGACAGAGCGCTTCTGCAGCGCGCCGTCCCGCAGGACGGTCGCGCCGGTCAGGCGCAGGGAGGCGGGGGCGCTTGCCATTGGACTGCTCGACATCGTGAAGGCTTCGGGTCCGTCCCCTCTAGCCAAGGAATGTATCGCGCCAATGACAGGGCGGGGGGATCAGCCGGCCAGACTGCGCCGGTCGATCTCGTGAAAGCGGCCGGTCCCATCCTCGCCGCAAAGGGTCAGCGCCTCCACGGCAAAGGGGCGGGGCAGCAGCGGGGCGAGGACGGGCTCAAGGGTGGTGCGGGTCTGCTCGGCCTCGGCGCGGGACAGCCGGCCGGTCAGCGTGACGTGAAAGCGGAACGCCTCCATCACGTGGGGGTAGCCCCAGCGCAGCAAGAGCGCCTCCTGCCGCTCGGTCAGCCGGGCTTGGCGCCGGCGGGCCAGCGCGTCCGGGGTCAGCGGCGAACGAAAGGCGTCCAGCCCGGCCACGACCGCCGCGGCGAGATCGGACAGCGGCCCGGTCTCACCCTCGGGCATCAGCGCGAGGAAGCTGCCCATCCGTGCCAGGCGCAGCCCGTCCAGCATCACGGGCGCACGGGTATCGCAGAAAGCCCGGAAGGCCGCCTGCAGATCGGCCGCCCGCGCGCCCTCGGCCAGTTGAAAGGGCGGCTTGATCGTGCCGTGCAGCCCGTATTTGCGCGGGGTCGCGGTCAGCTCCGTGACGGGCCGCGGCAGCGGGCCGATCTCGGGCGGGGTCACTTCCTGCCCGCGTGCCGCGTCCCAGCCCAGCCAGGCCGCGCCGAACTCTGCCAGAGGGCCGGGCGGGAAGGTGTAGTAGATGGCGTAGCGGGTGAAATCGCGCATGGCACGGCGCTCCGGACATTGGCGGATCCGACCCGTGCCACCGGCCCCGCCGCGCATCCGGTGCGTCACGGTCCCACGGGCGCGAGGCCGAGGCCGCAGGGCCGAGGACGAGGCAAGCAGAGCGGGCCGGCACGGCCCGCCCCTTTGGATCAGATCCCGGTCTTCACGATCGCCTCGGCCAGGATCGGGACCGAGTTGCGGTTCAGACCGGCGATGTTCAGCCGGGAATCGCCCACCATGTACACGCCGTGATCCTCACGCATCCGCGCCACCTGCTCGGGCGTTGCCCCCAGCCGCGAGAACATGCCGCGATGCTGGGCGAGGAAACCGAACCGGTCCGATCCCGACAGGCGCTGCAGCTCGGTGGCCAGCTGCTCGCGCAGGGCCAGCATGCCGGTGCGCATCTCTTCCAGCTCGGCTTGCCAGCTGGCGCGCAGCTCGGCATCGCTCAGCACCATGGTCACCAGCCGCGCGCCGTGATCGGGCGGGAAGGAATAGTTCTGCCGGTTGAGATAGTTCAGCGTGCCCTGGTTGAGCTTGCGCCCGTCCGCGTCTCGCGCCACCGCCATCAGCAGCCCGGTGCGTTCGCGGTAGATGCCGAAATTCTTCGAGCAGGAGGCCGCGATCAGGCATTCCGGCGTCTCCGAGGCGACCAGCCGCACGCCGGCCGCATCCTCTTCCAGCCCGTCGCCGAAGCCCTGGTACGCGATGTCGATCATGGGCAGCGCGCCCTTGTCGTTCAGCAGCGCCACGACCTCGCGCCATTGCGACAGGTTCAGGTTCGCGCCGGTGGGGTTGTGGCAGCAGCCATGCAGCAGCACCACGTCATCGCCGGTCACCTGCGCCAGATCGGCCATCATGCCGTCGAAATCCACCGCCCGCGTCTCGTTGTCGAAATAGCGGTAGGCCACGGTCTCGATGCCCATGTGCTTGAGGATCGACAGGTGGTTGGGCCAGGTCGGGTCGCTGACGAAGATGCGCGCCTTGGGGTTGGCCATGCGCACCAGGTCGAAGGCCTGCCGCACCGCGCCCGTGCCGCCGGGCGTCGCGGCCGCGGCCACCGTGTCGCGCGGCACCGCCTCGCCCAGGATCAGCGACACCATGGCGTCGGCAAAGCCGGGATCGCCGGCCAGCCCGGTATAGGACTTGGTGGTCTCGGCCTCCCAGAGCTGCTTTTCGGCCTGCTTGATGGCGGCCATGATCGGCGTGTTGCCGTCGGCATCCTTGTAGACGCCGACGCCGAGGTCGATCTTGTTGTCACGCGGGTCGGCCTTGAAGGCCTCCATCAGCGCGAGGATCTTGTCGGCGGGCTGTTCCTTGAGATGTTCGAACATCAGTCGTCTCCGGTTGCGATGGGCAGGGTCGGGAAGGCGCCCCATTCCGCCCAGGACCCGTCATAAAGGGAATGATCCGTCTTGCCGAGCCGTTCGAGCGCGAGGTTCAGGATCGCGGCGGTCACGCCCGAGCCGCAGGTGGTGATCGCGGGCCGGTCCAGATCGACCCCGGCGGCGGCAAAGGCGGCGCGCAGATCCTCGGCCGTCTTCATCGTGCCGTCCTCCTCCAGCAGGGTGCGGAAGGGCACGTTGCGCGAGCCGGGAATGTGCCCGCTGCGCAACCCCTCGCGCGGCTCGGGCGCCTCGCCGCGGAAGCGCGGGGCACTGCGGGCATCGAGGATCTCGACATCGCGCAGCTTGGCGGCGGCCGAGACCTGCGTGACATCCCGGACCAGGTGGTTCTGCCGGCGCACCGTCATGTGGCGGTCGCGCACCATGGGGGCCATGTCCTCGACCGGGCGGCCCTCGGCCTGCCACTTGGGAAAGCCGCCATCCAGCACCGCCACGTCGTCATGGCCCATCAGCTTGAAGGTCCACCAGACGCGCGCCGCCGACATCAGCCCGGCCCCGTCATAGACCACGACCTGGTGGCCGTCGCCCACGCCCATGGCGCGCATGCGCGACATGAACTTCTCGACCGGCGGCGCCATGTGCGGCAGGTCCGAGCGCAGATCGGCGATCTCGTCGATGTCGAAGAACCGGGCCCCGGGGATATGCGCCGCCGCGTATTCGGCCTTGGGGTCGCGCGCGGCCTCGGGCAGGTACCAGCTGGCATCGAGGATGCGCAGGTCGGGGTCCTTGAGATGCTGCGCCAGCCACCCGGTCGAAACCAGCGTTTTCGGATCGTCTGCGGCCATGCTCTCACCCCGGTCGTCGCTCATGGATGCCATGTGCTTATGCGCCGGGACGGCGGCTTGCAAGCCAAGGCGCATCCTGGCGGCCGCAAACGGGCCTTGATCGCCCGCGGCTAGCGGGTCACGAGGATCCGCAGCCGCGCGCCCGCGGCACCCAGCAGCGCGCCGCCCAGCCCGGCCCAGAGCACCGTGGCAACCGCGCCGAGCAGCGACACCGCGCCCCCGCCCAGCCCGGGAAGGACACCGGCGCAGACGCCACCCGCCGCACCGAAGGCCGCGCCCAGCAGCAGATCGCCGCCCACGGGGTCCACATGCCGGCTGGCCAGCCCGCCGGCCAGCAGCCCCGCGATGAACTGGATGATCAAGGGCAGAATGTCCAAACCGCGTCCCCCGCATGACGCGCCGGTCCGTGCCGGCACGCGGTCAGGGATAGCGGGCTTGGCCGGGCCACGTAACGGGAAGCCGCGCGGCGGTTTCCCCTCAGCCGCGCTCTTTCAGCAGGCGCTGTTTCTGGCGGTTCCAGTCGCGCTTGGCCTCGGTGGCGCGCTTGTCCACCGTCTTCTTGCCCTTGGCGATGCCGATCTTGATCTTGGCGATGCCCTTGTGGTTGAAATAGAGCACCAGCGGGACAAGCGTCATGCCCTTGCGCTGGGTCTCGTTCCACAGCCGGGCCAGCTCGCGCTTGGAGCAGAGCAGCTTGCGCCGCCGCCGGTCGTCATGGCCGAACATGGCCTGCTCGTAAGGCGCGATATAGGCATTGACCAGCCACAGCTCGCCATTCTCGACCGCGGCATAGCTCTCGGCGATGTTCGAGGTGTTCTGGCGCAGCGACTTCACCTCGGACCCTTCCAGCACGATCCCGCATTCCAGATCGTCTTCGATCGCGTAATCGAAGCGCGCGCGCCGGTTCTCGGCGATCACCTTGTAGTTCGGGTTTGTCTTGGGTGTCTTGGCCATGGCCGCTGTAGATAGTCACGCCGGGGCCGCCTGTCCATGCCCCCGGGCCATTCGGACGGCGCGCAGGGGCCCCGTTGCCGGGACCCCTGCGGTCGGGGGCGGGGCATCCCCCGGGCCGGCGTTGACCGCCGGACTGCTCGAAGGCGAAGGGGGCTCAGTGCCGGCGGGTCAGGACAAAGCCGCTATGGCGCAGGCAGCCGATCCGGTAGACCGTGCGGTGCCGGCCCTTGTGCCAGGCGCGCAGGGCGCAACGTTTGGGCAGCAGGTGCGCGGCAGGGTAGTGCCGCTTCAGGCAGCGCCCGCCCAGCACGTGCCATGTCTTGTGCCGGCCCACGGCGCGGATGCAATGGCGGGGCAGGGCGGGCCGGTGCCACCCCTTCCGGGCGCCGTAATGGTGGTGCTTGCGGCCGGTGTGATGCGCCTCGACCGTGCCGTCCTGCACATGATCGAGGATCGCCCCCAGCACGAGCGCGGTGGCCGCGACGCCGGCCAGCGTCCTCAGCGTGTCGTCTTCGGCGCGGGCCGGGGCGGCGGCGAGCGTGGCGGCCACGGTCGTGGCGGCCAGCAGGCGGGCGAGCGGGTGTCGCAACATGATCGGTCTCCTTTCGGACGCGGGTGGGCGTGCGGTCGGGTCGCGGGCCGGGCCTGTCTTCGGGGCCGTCCCGGGGTCGGTGAAACCAGACTGTCCGCCGGGCGCGGAATCGGGCAATATCCGCCCGAGGTCATCGGATAGCGACCCGGCCTGTCGTGCCGCTATCCGATAACAGCCGCGCAACTGCCTGCCGTTATTGTCTTTCCGGAAAGACCCCACCAGATTGGCCGCATGAAACAGATCCTCTTCTCCCTCCTCCTCGCGCTGGCGCTGGCTCAGCCCGGTGCGGCCGCGGCTGACTGCTATGTCGAGTACAAGGCCAAGCAGGACAGCCCCCTGCGGCTGCATTACGGCATCCTCGCGATCGGGGGCAGCTGCCCCTCGGCCAATGCCGCGCAGCAGATCGCCGCCGACCGCGTGGCCGCCGGGGGGTGGACGCTTCTGACGGTGACCGGCCTGTCCACCACGCCCCCCTCCAGCCAGATGATTGCCAATGCCGGTCCCTACTATCTCCGCTTCTGAAAGCCGCCGCTCCGGCACCCGCATCGTCGCGCTGGGCATCGCCGCCATCGTGGCGATCCTGGTGCTCGCCGGCGCGCTGCTGATGCTGACCCTGCCCGATGCCAACGCGTTCAACGCGCGGGTCGAGCGGATCTTCGTCGAGAATGCCAGCCTGACCAGCCAGGCCGAGATCAAGCTGCTCGAGATCCTCGCCCAGTCGGGCACGGCCTTTGCCGACGTGCTGTCGGGCTACCGGATGGTGATCTTCGTGCTGCTGGTCTTCTCGGCCGCGATGCTGGTGGCGGCGCTGGTCTTCCTGGTGATGCTGGTGGCGCTGAACCGCCGCATGGCCCAGATCGAGCGCTCGGGCATCGAGGTGAACTCGCTCATCATCTCGCGCGACGAGAACACGGTCTACCTCAACACGATGGGGTTCAAGCTGACCGACGCGATGATGGAGACGCTGTCGGTGCTGGCCGAGGCGCGCCTGGATGACGAGATGCTCTCGGGCAGCCAGATCGAGGCGGTGATCTCGGGCCGCGCCGAGGCCGATTGCGACGAGGCCGCCGGCGCCACCCGCATCAAGCGCCTGCGCGACGGCCTGGGCAACCAGATCGTCAGCGAACTGCTCGTCAAGAACATCGCCCGCCGCGGCTACGTGCTGGCCATCGACAAGTCGGTGATCGAGGTGGTGTGAGGGCGGCGCCTGGCCATCCCGCGTCGGCGGGCCTCGAATGACCGCGCGCATGGGTGTTACCTGTCGGTGCCTCCCGCGACGCTCAATTGCCAGCCAGTCCCCACCCCGCCCCGAAGACATGGCCGCCATCGCCTGCGTGGCCTTGCGCATCGGGGGGCAAGCCGCCTATCTTGCAGGGACTTTCCGAAAAGGAGCTGCCCGCCGTGTCTTCCGACGATCCCCGCCCGCTGACCCTTCGCGATGTCTCCGAGGCGTCTGGCGTCTCGGAAATGACTGTCAGCCGCGTGCTGCGCAACCGTGGCGATGTCAGTCAGGCGACGCGCGAGAAGGTCATGGAGGCGGCCAAGGCGCTGGGCTACGTGCCCAACAAGATCGCGGGCGCGCTGGCCAGCCAGCGGGTGAACCTCGTGGCGGTGATCATCCCCAGCCTGCGCAACATGGTGTTCCCCGAGGTCATGTCGGGCATCTCGGCCGTGCTGGAGGAGACCGACCTTCAACCGGTGGTGGGCGTGACCGATTACATGCCCGAGAAGGAAGAGCGCGTGCTCTACGAGATGCTGTCCTGGCGGCCCTCGGGGGTGATCATCGCGGGGCTGGAGCACACGGATGCCTCGAAGGCGATGATGAAGGCCAGCGGCATCCCGGTGGTCGAGATCATGGACACCGACGGCACGCCGGTGGATTGCGCGGTCGGCATCAGCCATCGCCGCGCCGGGCGCGAGATGGCGCGCGCGATCCTCAAGCAGGGGTATCAGAACATCGGCTTCCTGGGCACCAAGATGCCGCTGGATCACCGCGCGCGGAAACGGTTCGAGGGGTTCACCGAGGCGCTGGCCAAGGAGGGCGTCGAGGTGATGGACCAGGAATTCTACTCGGGCGGCTCGGCGCTGGCCAAGGGGCGCGAGATGACCAAGACGATCCTCGAGCGCGAGCCCGAGCTGGATTTTCTCTACTACTCCAATGACATGATCGCCGCGGGCGGGCTGCTGCACCTGATGGATGCCGGGGTCGACATCCCCGGGCAGGTGGGTCTGGCCGGGTTCAACGGGGTCGAGCTGCTGCAGGGGCTGCCGCGGCAGCTGGCGACGATGGATGCCTGCCGGACCGAGATCGGCACCAAGGCGGCGCAGATCATCTCGGCCCGGGTCGAGGATCCCGAGGCCGAGGTCGAGCGCGTGATCGAACTGGCCCCGCGCATTTCCTACGGCGACACGCTCAAGCGCCGCTGACCGGGTGACGGTCCGGCTGGACAATGCGCTTGCCCGCCGGCTGTTCCTGCACGTCCATGCCCTGGGCGAGCCGCCCGCCGGGCCGGCCAGGGGCGATGCGCTGGCGGCGCTGATCGGGCGGCTGGGCTTCGTTCAGGTGGACAGCGTGCGCACGGTCGAGCGCGCGCATCACATGATCCTCTTTGCCCGGCGGCAGAGTTACCGCCCCGCCAACCTGCGCCCGCTGGTCGAGCGTGACCGCGCGCTGTTCGAGCACTGGACCCATGACGCGGCGGTGATCCCGATGGGATTCTACCCCTACTGGCACCTGCGCTTCGACCGGGACCGCGCGCGGCTGCAGCCGCGCTGGGAGAAGTGGCGCCGCGAGGGCTTTGCCGAGAAGATCGACGCGGTGCTGGCACAGATCGAGACCGAGGGGCCCTGTTCCTCGGCCGAGGTGGGCGAGGGCGAGGAGCGCCGCTCGGGCGGCTGGTGGGACTGGCACCCCTCCAAGACCGCGCTGGAATACCTGTGGCGCACCGGGCGGCTGGCCGTCAGCCGGCGCGAGGCGTTCCGCAAGGTCTATGACCTGAGCGAGCGGGTGATCCCCGAGCCGCTGCGCGCGCAGCGTCCCTCGGATGGCGAGGCGGTGGACTGGCTGTGTCGCGCGGCGCTGGAGCGGCTGGGCTTTGCCACGCATGGCGAGATCGCGGCCTTCTGGGACACGCTGCGCCCGGCCGAGGTGCGCGCGTGGTGCGAGAGGGCGCAGGCGGCGGGGCGCATCGAGCCGGTCGAGATCGAACTGGTCGATGGCAGCCTGCGCCGGGCCTTTGCCTTCCCCTTCCTGCGCGAGCGGGCCGAGGCGGCGCCGCGCCCGCCGGGCCGGATGCGCGTGCTCAGCCCCTTCGATCCCGTCTTGCGCGATCGCGCACGGGCCGAGCGGCTGTTCGGCTTTCACTACCGGATCGAGATCTTCACCCCGGCCGAGAAGCGGCGCTACGGCTACTACGTCTTCCCGCTGCTGGAGGGCGACCGGCTGGTCGGGCGTATCGACATGGTGGCCAACCGCGCGGATGGCGCGCTGGATGTCACCGCGCTCTGGCCCGAACGGGGCGTGCGCTGGGGCGAGGGGCGGCAGGCGCGGCTGGAGGCGGAACTGGCCCGCGTGGCGCGCTTTGCCGGGCTGGAAGAGGTCCGCTGGGCACCGGGCTGGCTGCGCCTGCCGTGAGGCGCTGACGGGAGAGGCAGGCGCGAAGGGACGCGCCCGAGCCTGGGTGGGCGCTTTGCGGGGGTCGGTCGGGGCGCTGTGCTCGAAAGCGCACATGTCGGGCGTGCGGGATACGACTTCGCCAATGCGCCCTCCCGGGGGGAGGGTCGGGCGCGGCCCGGGCTGACGCCCGCGCCATAAGGAACAGATGTCCTCTCTGCCCTGGACCGGCCCGCGTGTTAGCCGGCGGGCGGCCCCGCGTCGGGCGCCGGGTCGGGGCTGGCCGCGCCCGGGGTCAGCAGCGGGCGCAGCAGGGCGACGGGGTGGCGGCGCAGGGTCAGGCGCATGGCCACGAAATCCTCGACCACCTCCTCGCCTTCGGTCATCTGCGGCAGCTGTGCGGCGGCCTCGTGGATCGCCTCGCCGTCGATATCCTGCGCGAAGAGCGGCAGGTCGGGCCCCTTGGTCAGGGCCTTGGCCTCCCACAGCGCCTCGCGCCGGGCGAGGCCCAGCTCGGCAAAGACATCCGCCTCGGCCAGCCGCGCCAGCACCGCGGGCGCCAACCCGGCGCGGCGCCACACGTCGCGCACCGAGCGATAGCCGTTGCCGCGCGCGCTGGCGATCCAGGTGGCGTCCTCTTCGGAGAGCCCCTTGATCTGGCGGAACCCCAGCCGCAGCGCCAGCCCGCCGGTCTCGTCCGGCTCCATCGCGTTATCCCAGTAGCTGTGATTGATACAGATCGGCTTGACCCGCACCCCGTGCTCGCGCGCGTCGCGCACGATCTGCGCCGGGGCGTAGAACCCCATGGGCTGCGAATTGAGCAGCGCGCAGGCGAAGATGCCGGGATGGTGGTGCTTGATCCAGGCCGAGGCATAGACCAGCAGCGCGAAGCTGGCCGCGTGGCTTTCGGGAAACCCGTAGGAGCCGAACCCCTCGATCTGGCTGAAGCAGCGCTCAGCGAAGTCCGCGTCATAGCCGTTCTGTGCCATGCCGCGCAGGAACAGCGTGCGGAACTCGCTGACATTGCCGTGTTTCTTGAAGGTGGCCAGCGCGCGGCGCAGCCGGTCGGCCTGTTCCGGGGTGAAGCCCGCGCCGACGATGGCGATCTGCATCGCCTGTTCCTGGAACAGCGGCACGCCCAGCGTCTTGCCCAGAACCTCGCCCAGCGCGTCCGAGGGGAAGCTGACCTTCTCCTCGCCGTTGCGGCGGCGGATATAGGGGTGCACCATGTCGCCCTGGATCGGGCCGGGGCGGATGATCGCCACCTCGATCACCAGGTCGTAGAAACAGCGCGGCCGCATCCGCGGCAGGAAGTTCATCTGCGCCCGGCTCTCCACCTGGAAGACGCCGATGCTGTCGGCCCGGCACAGCATGTCATAGACCTTGGGATCCTCGGGCGGCAGCGTGGCCAGGCTGTGGCGCGGCCCGCCATGCAGCGCGATCAGGTCGAAGGCCTTGCGGATGCAGGTCAGCATGCCGAGGCTGAGCACGTCGACCTTGAGGATGCCCAGCGCGTCGATATCGTCCTTGTCCCAGCAGATCACCGTGCGCCCCTCCATGGTGGCGTTCTCGACCGGCACCAGCTCGTCCAGCCGGCCCTCGGTGATGACGAAACCGCCCACGTGCTGGGACAGGTGGCGGGGGAAGCCGATGATCTCGTGGATCAGCTCCATGGTCTGGCGCAGCCGCCGGTCGGCCGGGTCGAGCCCGATCTCGGCCAGGCGCTGCGTCTCCATCCCGTTGGTCGAGAAGAACCCCCAGAGCTGGCTGGACAGCGCGCCGATCGTGTCCTGGGACAGGCCCATGGCGGCGCCGACCTCGCGGATGGCGCGCTTGCCGCGGTAATGAATCACCGTGGCACAAAGCCCGGCACGGTGGCGGCCGTAGCGCTCGTAGATGTGCTGGATCACCTCCTCGCGGCGCTCGTGCTCGAAATCCACGTCGATATCGGGCGGCTCGTCGCGCGCCTCCGAGACGAAGCGCTCGAACACCATGGTGCCGATCTCGGGGCTGACCGAGGTCACGCCGAGGCAGTAGCAGACCACCGAGTTCGCCGCCGAGCCGCGCCCCTGGCACAGGATGCCGCGCGACCGGGCAAAGGCCACGATGTCGCGCACGGTCAGGAAATAGGGCTCGTAGTTCAGCTTGGCGATCAAGGTCAGCTCGTGCTGCATCATCGCGCGCACCTTGTCGGGGGCGCCCTGCGGATAGCGCCAGTCCAGCCCCTCTTGCGCCAGCCGGGCCAGCCGTTCGGTGGGGGTCTCGCGGTCGGTGATCTCGGACGGGTACTCGTAGCGCAGCGTGGCGATGTCGAAGCGGCACTTGTCGGCCAGCGCGGCGGCCCGGTCCACCGCCGCCCCGTGCGGGCCCAGCAGGCGGCGCATCTCGGCCTCGGAACGCAGGCGCTGCTCGCCATTGGCCAGCGCGTCGCGGCCCAGCTCGGGCACGGTGCGATGGGTGCGGATCGCGGTCAGCACGTCGGCCAGCCGGCGGCGGCGGCCGTGATGCAGGATCGGCGCGGCGCTGGCCACCGTGGGCAGGGTCAGGTGGCAGGCCAGCGCGGTCAGCCGCTCGAACCGCGCGCGGTCCTGCCCGTCATAGACCGGGCTGAGCGCCAGGTGCATCTGCCCGGCGAGGCGGCGCGACAGCCGTTCGGCATGTTGCAGCCAGCCATCCGAGGCGTCCGGATCCGACACGGGATGTGGCGGGGCGTGCAGGATCAGCTGCAGCCCGCCCATGTCGTCCGGCAGGTCGGAGAGGTGCAGCTCGCACGACCCTTTCCGCGTCCTGAGCCGCCCGGCCGAGATCAGCCGGCAGAGCCGCGCCCAGCCGGTGCGGGTGGCGGCCAGCGCGGTCATCTCGAGCCCCTCGGCAAAGACCAGCCGCGTGGCGGGAATCAGCCGCGGCACATTGCGCGTCGGCAGGCCGGGGGCGGACAGGCCCTCGGGGCAGGGCGGGCCGATGATCCCCTCGCGCGCGATCTGCGCGTCGATCTCGGCCACCTGCCGGGCGATCTCGCGCGCATGGGTATGCGCCCGCACGATTCCCGCGACCGAGTTCACATCGGCGATGGCGATCGCCGACAGGCCCGACAGCGCGGCGCGCTCCATGTATTCCTCGGGATGCGAGGCCCCGGTGAGGAAGGTGAAATTCGAGGTGATGCAGAGCTCGGCGAACATGGGTCGCAGGATAGTTCATGTTTTGTTCTTTTTCGAGTCCTGCCGCCACGTGCCGCGATCACATCTGGCGGCGGTGCCGGGCCTCAGGCGCGGCGATGCGGGGCGAAGAGCGCGGCGAGGCCGAGGATCACGCCCGAGACCGTGGCGATCATGCCCGCGGCCGAAACCGAGGCCGTGGCGCCCAGCCAGAGCGGGCCGTAGCCGGCCAGCACGTAGCCCAGGATGGCCGAGAGCAGCGCGAACAGCATGGACCACCCGATCTGCGCCTCCAGCCGGTTGGTCATCAGCCGCGCCGCAGCGGGCGGGCAGATGAACATGGCGATGACGATGATCGAGCCCACCGCGTCGAAGGCGGCCACCGCGGCCAGCGCCGCCATGACCACGATTCCCAGCCCGATCAGGTCGGTGGGCAGGCCCAGCGCGCGGGCAAAGCCCTCGTCGAAGGTGGCCAGTTTCAGCGGCCGCCAGAACAGCCATGTCAGCACCGCCACCACGGCAAAGGTCGCGGCCATGCGCAGCGCCTCGGGCGGCAGCCCGGCCAGCGCCAGCGGATCCAGCAGCGAGCCCCAGCCCGTGGCGTCCAGCCAGATCAGGCTTTCGAGATTGCCGTAGAGCGCGTGTTCCACGTCGATATGCACGCCCGAGGTGTCGGTCTGTTCCAGCAGCAGCACGCCGCCGGCGAACATGGCGGTGAAGACCACGCCCATGGCGGCGCCCGATTCGACCTTGCCGAAGCGGCGGATCGCCTCGATCAGCAGGACCGACACCAGCGCCGCCCCCGCCGCGCCCGCCATCATCGGCAGCGCCGCGATCGTCCCGGTGACGAGGAAGGCGACCACGATCCCCGGCAGCACCACGTGGCTGATCGCGTCGCCGATCAGCGACTGGCGCCGCAACAGCAGGAAATTCCCCGGCAGGGCACAGGCCATGGCGGCGAAACAGCCGATCAGGATCGGCGTCAGCGACAGCGTGACGAATTCCGCCCCCATCACAGCGCCTCCCGCGGGGTCAGGCGCGCGTCCAGCTCGGCCAGCTGGTCGCGGGTCAGCACCTCTTCGATCCGGGTCAGCCCGTCATCGCGCGGTGCCAGTTCGGACAGGGTGTCGGCGCGGCGCAGCTCCTGCCAGCGGGCCTCGTCGCGCAGGGCGGCGGCCGCGGCCCGGCGACCGGCCTCGGTGGCCACGCCATCGGCGCGCACCAGCCCGTGATCGCGCAGCATGCGCTGCGTCAGCCTTTCATAGACTGGCTGGCCATGGGCCAGCGCCAGCAGGCCCTGACGCAGGTGGACGCGGTGTTGCAGGCGACGATGCCGCAGCGCGGCCGCCAGGATGCCGCGCGAGGGCGCGAAGAAGAGCGAGGCCGCGAAGAGCGCGAAAGCCATCAGCACGATGATCGGTCCGGTGGGCAGGTCCGGCGCCGTGGCCGACAGCGCTGCGCCGGCATAGCCGGACAGGCCGCCGAACAGCCCCGAGAGCAGCGCCACCGTGGTGGCGTCCTCGGTCCAGAAACGCGCGGCCACGGGCGGGATGATCAGCAGCGCGACGATCAGGATCAGCCCGACGATCTTGAGCCCGACCACGGTCACCGCCATGACCAGCGTCATCAGCATCAGGTCCAGCGCGCGCACGTTCAGCCCCTGCACCTCGGCATGGCCCTCGTCGAAGGCGATCATCAGCAGCGGCCGGCGCAGCACGAAGGTGGCGGCCAGCACCAGCGCACCGCCCGCCGCGATCAGCAGCGCGTCGCCCCTCAGCATCCCGGCGGTGGAGCCCAGAAGGAACCCCTCCAACCCGGCCTGCCGGCCGGCGGAAAGCGTCTGGATCACCGTCAGCAGCACGATGCCGAAGCCGAAGAAGACCGACAGGACCGCGCCGATTGCCGCGTCCTCGCTCAGCCGCGTGGCACGGCCCATCCAGCTGACCAGCCACAGCCCCACCCAGGAGGACAGCGCCGAGCCCAGCATCAGCACAGGCAGCAGGCGCCCGTCGCCACCCAGCGCCACCAGCACGAGGAAGGCCAGCGCCAGCCCCGGCAGGGTGGCGTGGCTGACCGCGTCCGAGACCAGCGCGCGCTTGCGAAGATAGAGGAAGGCGCCGACCGCCCCGGCGGCCACGCCCAGCATGGTGGCGCCGATGGCAACCAGCGTGGCGTTGTAGCCCAGTTGCAGGGTCAGCGCGTCGAGCAGCATCTCAGCCCGCGCGGGCCACCAGCCCGTCGCCCAGCCGCCCGCCATAGGTGGCGCGCAGCGTCTCGTCGGTGAAGGCCTCGGCCACCGGGCCCTCGGCCATGCGGCGGCGGTTGATCAGGAAGACACGGTCGAAATAGGCCTCGACCGTGGACAGGTCGTGATGCACGGCGACCACGGTCTTGCCCTCGTCGCGCAGCGATTTCAGCACGGCGATGATCGCCGCCTCGGTCGCCGCGTCCACGCCGGCAAAGGGTTCGTCCAGCAGGTAGAGATCGGCTTCCTGCGCCAAAGCCCGTGCGAGGAAGACGCGCTGCTGCTGGCCGCCCGACAGCTGGCCGATCTGGCGATCGGCGAACTCGGCCATGCCGACGCGGTCGAGACAGGCCATGACCTTGTCCATATGGCGCGCCCGCACGCGGCGCAGCAGTCCCAGCTCGCGGTAGAGCCCCATCAGCACCACGTCGCGCACCTGCGTGGGGAAGTCCCAGTCGACGCTGGCGCGCTGGGGCACATAGGCGATGCGGGCCCGCTGGCTTGCCAGCGGCGCGCCCCAGGCGGTGACGCGGCCGGCCAGCGGCTTGACCACGCCCAGCGCCGCCTTGAGCAGCGTCGACTTGCCCGCGCCGTTCGGCCCGATGATCGCGGTCATGGCGCCGGGGGCGACGCTCATGTCGACCGAGAAGACCACCGGCTCGGCCCCGTAGGAGACGGTGACGCCGCGCAGGGCCAGCGGCAGGTGGCCCAGGTCCTCGCGGACCGGCTGGCCGTGATCGGTGACAAGGTCCAGGGGGCTCATCTCAGCTGCCCGCCGAAAGCTTGCCGACCATGCCGTCCGCCGGGGCCTCGCCCCCCAGCGCGCGCGCGATGGTGGTCACGTTGTGGTCGATCATGCCCAGATAGGTGCCCTCATAGGTGCCGGGCTGGCCCATCGCGTCCGAGAAAAGCTCGCCGCCGATCTTCACCTCGTGGCCCTGCGCCGCCGCGCCCTCGATCAGGGCGCGCACGTTGCGGTCGGACACCGAGCTTTCGACGAAGACCGCACCGATCCCGCGCGAGACCAGCGTATCGACCAGCGCGCCGATGCGCTGCAGCCCGGCCTCGGATTCGGTCGAGATGCCCTGGATTCCCATCACCTCGTAGCCGTATTCGCGGCCGAAATAACCGAAGGCATCATGCGCGGTGACCAGCACGCGGGCCTGTTGCGGCACGGTGTCCAGCACGCGGCGCCCATAGGCGCCGATCTCGGCCATCTCGGCGAGGTAGCTCTCGGCATTGTCGGTAAAGCTGGCCGCCGCCTCGGGGCGTGCCTCGATAAGCGCGTCCCGGATCCCCTCGACCGCGTGGCGCCAGAGCTCCGGCACCATCCACAGGTGCGGATCGGCACGCCCGTCATAATCGGCATGGCGCAAGAGGAGCTCCTGCGGGGTGGCCTCGGCCACGGCATGGACCGCGTTGCGCTCGCCGAGCTTCAGCAGGAACTCCTCGAGCTGCGCCTCGAGGTAATGGCCGTTCCACAGCACCATGTCGGCGCGGGTCATGGCCACGATGTCCGAGCGGGTCTGGCGATAGCTGTGCGGATCGACCCCGGGGCCCATCAGCGCCTGCACCTCGACCGCGTCACCGCCCACGCGGCGGGCGGCATCGGCCACCATGCCGGTCGTGGCCACGAGGTCGAGCCGCGTGTCGGCCAGGGCACGAGTGCCGGTCAGGGGCAGGGCGGCCAGGGTGGCCAGGGTCTGTCGTCGGGTCAGCATCATGTCGGCTCGCATTGGTTACGGTCGTCGGTGCATTGCAGATGAATATGAGAGTCATTCGCATGAAGTCAATGCAGTTGCGACTTGATCGCAATAAAGACAGCCCGGGGCGCCCCGATGTCACGCGCCCTGCCGCTTTTCCGGGCAGCCGCTGCGGCCGGTTCAGGGCGACCCGGGCAGGGGCTGCCGGGACGTCCGTCTTGCACTCGGGGCGCGTGCAGGGCAGGCTCGCCGCAATTCCGGCGTCAGGAGGAGACTGCCTTGACCCTCACCACGTCCCAGGGCTCCACCGGGTTGCAGCCGGTGCCGCAGACCGAGCTGCCGCGCAATCCGGGCATGGAGCTCGACATGGGCTGGGTCCGCGCGGCCCGGGCCAACCGCTCGGCCATCGAACGCCGGGCCGCGACGCTGCCCGGGCGGCGCAGCGTGAAGAAGGCGCACCAGGCGGCCTGGCTGGCGCGCGCCATCTCGTGCATCGACCTGACCACGCTGGCCGGCGACGACACGCCGGGCCGGGTCGCGCGGCTTTGCGCCAAGGCCCGCCAGCCGGTGCGCGCCGACCTGCTGGACGCGATCGGCCTGCCCGGGCTGACCGTCGGCGCGGTCTGCGTCTACCATGACATGATCGCCCCGGCGGTCGCGGCGCTGCAGGGCACCGGAATCCCCGTGGCGGCGGTCTCGACCGGGTTCCCGGCCGGGCTGTCGCCCTTCCACCTGCGCCTGGCCGAGATCGGCGAGAGCGTGCAGGCGGGCGCCGCCGAGATCGACATCGTGATCTCGCGCCGCAAGGTGCTGACCGGCGACTGGCAGGGGCTTTACGACGAGATGCGCGCCTTCCGCGCCGCCTGCGGCGAGGCGCATGTGAAGGCGATCCTTGCCACGGGCGAGCTGGGCACGCTGCAGAACGTGGCACGCGCCTCGCTGGTCTGCATGATGGCGGGGGCGGATTTCATCAAGACCTCGACCGGCAAGGAAAGCGTCAACGCCACGCTGCCCGTCAGCCTGGTGATGCTGCGCGCGATCCGCGACTACCACGAGCGTACCGGCATCCATGTGGGCTACAAGCCGGCGGGCGGCATCTCCAAGGCCAAGGACGCGGTGACCTACCTGGCGCTGGTCAAGGAGGAGCTGGGCGACCGCTGGCTGCGCCCGGACCTGTTCCGCTTCGGCGCCTCGAGCCTGCTGGGCGATATCGAGCGGCAGCTGGAGCACCACGTGACCGGGGCCTATTCCGCGTCCTGGCGTCACGCCATGGGGTGAGCGGGTCATGAGTATTTGGAAAGAGAAGAAGCCCGGGATGCGCCCATGCAGATGAGCCCCGAATACGTGCTGTTCGGCGTGGCGGTGCTGATCGTCATCCTGTCGAGCCATTGGCGGCGGTCGCGCCTGCGCCGCGCGGTGCGCGACCTGTCCACCCCGGCGCGGCGGCAGCTGGGCCCGGAGCCGGAATTCGAGCCGCCCGCCGGGGCGGCGACCGGGGACCTGCAGGCCTTCGCGGCGCTGCACCGGCGCACCAAACGCATCCAGCATGTTTGCTGGGGGCTGGCCCTGCTGTGGCTGGCCTATGTTCTCGTCCTGCTGTCGGGAGGCACCGCGCCATGAGCGTCAAGGAGATCTTCGAGACCATGGAATACGGACCGGCGCCGGAGAGCGCGGGCGATGCGCTGGCCTGGATCACCGACCAGGGCGCGCGCTTCGGCCATTTCATCGACGGCGCCTTCACCGCGCCGAGCGAGGGGTTCGAGAGCCGCAACCCCGCCACCGGCGAGGTGCTGGCCGAGTTGACGCAGGCGAGCCAGGCCGATGTGGACAGCGCGGTGGCCGCGGCGCGCCGGGCGCAGCCGGGCTGGGCGGCGCTGGGCGGGCCGGGACGGGCGCGCTATCTCTATGCGCTGGCCCGGCTGATGCAGAAACATGCCCGGCTGCTGGCCGTTCTGGAGACGCTGGACAACGGCAAGCCCATCCGCGAGAGCCGCGACATCGACATCCCGCTGGCCCAGCGGCATTTCTACTATCACGCCGGCATGGCGCAGCTGATGGAGGAAGAGCTGCCCGGCCGCGTGGCGCATGGCGTCTGCGGCCAGATCGTGCCGTGGAACTTTCCGCTGCTGATGCTGGCCTGGAAGATCGCGCCGGCGCTGGCGATGGGCAACACGGTGGTGCTGAAACCGGCCGAGTGGACCTCGCTGACCGCGCTGTGCTTTGCCGATCTCTGCCGCCAGGCCGGGCTGCCGGCGGGCGTGGTCAACATCGTCACCGGGGACGGCGCGGTGGGCGAGCGGATCGTGGCGGCCGAGGTCGACAAGATCGCCTTTACCGGCTCGACCGAGGTGGGCCGGCGGATCCGGACCGCCACGGCCGGGCGCGGCATCGCGCTGACGCTCGAGCTGGGCGGCAAGTCGCCTTACGTGGTCTTCGAGGATGCCGACCTGGACAGCGCGGTCGAGGGGTTGGTGGACGCGATCTGGTTCAACCAGGGGCAGGTCTGCTGCGCCGGCTCGCGCCTGCTGGTGCAGGAGGGGATCTCGGAGAGTTTCCTGGCCCGCCTGCGCGCGCGGATGGACAAGTTGCGGCTGGGTGATCCGCTGGACAAGTGCATCGACGTGGGCGCCATCGTGGACCCGGTGCAGAAGGACCGGATCGCGGCGCTGGTCGAGGGCGCGGGCGGCGAGGTGTACCGCGCCGATTGCCCGGTGCCCGAGGGCTGTTTCTACCCGCCCACGCTGATCTCGGGCCTGTCGCCGGCCGATCCGCTGATGCAGGAGGAGATCTTCGGCCCGGTGCTGGTGGCCTCGACCTTCCGCACGCCCGCCGAGGCGATCGCGCTGGCCAATGACACGCGCTACGGGCTGGCCGCCAGCGTGTGGTCCGAGAACATCAACACCGCGCTGGACGTGGCGCCCAAGCTGGAAGCGGGCGTGATCTGGGTCAACGGCACCAACATGTTCGATGCCGCCGCCGGGTTCGGCGGGCTGCGCGAGAGCGGTTTCGGCCGCGAGGGCGGCTGGGAGGGGCTGATGGCCTATACCCGCCCGGCCGAGACGTCCGCGCCGCTGGTGCCCCGCGCCGCGCCGCAGGGCGACGCGGTGGAGCCGCAGGCGGTGGACCGGACCGCCAAGCTCTATATCGGTGGCAAGCAGGTGCGCCCCGATGGCGGCTATGCCCGCAACGTTCATGACGCGCAGGGCCGGCTGGTGGGGCAGGCACCCATCGCCAATCGCAAGGACGTGCGCAACGCCGTCGAGGCGGCGCGCGGGGCGGCCGGCTGGTCGGCGGCCACGGCGCATCTGCGCGCGCAGGTGCTGTATTACGTGGGCGAGAACCTGGCCGCGCGGCGCGAGGAATTTGCCGCCCGGCTCGACCGGATGTCGGGCGAGGCGACCGGCGCGGCCGAGGTGGATGCGGCGGTGGACCGGCTGTTCACCTATGCCGCCTGGGCGGACAAGTTCGACGGGCAGGTCCGCTCGGTCCCGCTGCGCGGCGTGGCACTGGCCATGCGCGCGCCCTGCGGCGTGATCGGCGCGCTCTGCCCCGAAGAGGCGCCGCTGCTGGGCTTCGTGTCGGTCATGGCGCCGGCCATCGCCATGGGCAACCGCGTGGTGCTGGTCGCCTCCGAGCCGCACCCGCTGGCGGCGACGGATTTCTACCAGGTGCTCGAGACCTCGGACGTGCCGGGCGGGGTGGTCAACATCCTGACCGGGTCGCATGCCGAGCTGGCCCCGGTGCTGGCCGCGCATATGGACGTGGAGGCGGTCTGGTCCTTCTCCTCGGCCGATCTGTCGGGCGTGATCGAGCGCGAAGCGGCCGGCAATCTCAAGCGCAGCTGGGTCAATGACGGCCGGGCGCGCGACTGGCATGCCGCGCCGGGCCGCGCTTTCCTGGACGCCGCGACCGAGGTCAAGACGGTCTGGATCCCCTACGGCGCCTGACGCGGGCCCAATGCGCCCGCGTCCTCCTGCGCCGGAGCTGCCGCGCAAAGCGGCGCGTCGGCGGAGGATGGCGGGTCGCGACCTTGGTGACATTGAGATTTCACAGGGCCGATGCTATCTTGAGACATGCCCTGCGCCGGGGCCTGTGCGGCGTGACGTGAAAAGGAGGACGATGTCCTGTCTTCGATGGCGAGTGCGGCGCCAGCCGCTGAGCGGGGTCCGGCCATGACGGCCATGACCCGATCCGGCCCGACGAGCGATGCGATCCTCGCGGCCGTTCTGGAACTCCTCTCCGACAACAAGGCCGAAGATGTCGTGCAGGTCGATCTGCGCGGCAAGTCCTCGGTCTGCGATCACATGGTGATCTGCTCGGGGCGGTCGTCGCGGCAGGTGGCCGCGATCTCGGACCGCGTGTCCGAGGAACTCAAGGCGCAGATGGGCCTGTCCTGCAAGACCGAGGGCAAGGAGACCGGCGACTGGGTTCTGATCGACGCGGGCGACGTGGTCGTGCACGTGTTCCGCCCGGAAGTGCGCGAGTTCTACCAGCTCGAGAAGATGTGGCTGCCTGCCGAGACCGCGGCCACGCCCCAATAGGCCCGCCATGCGCGTGACGCTCTGCGCCGTGGGGCGCCTGCGCAAGGGGCCCGAGAAGGCGCTGGTCGATGATTACCTCACCCGGTTCGACCGGACCGGGCGGGGGCTTGGGCTGGGTCCGCTGGACCTTGTCGAGATCGACGAGCGCAAGGGCGGCGGCATGGAGGGCGAGGCCGCGCTGATCCGGCGCGCCCTACCGGACGGCGCCGCCCTGTGCATCCTGGACGAGCGCGGCCGCCAGATGCCCTCGCCGGAATTTGCCACACAGCTTGCCGCCTGGCGTGACAGGGGAATGCCGCGCGCCGCTTTCGTGATCGGCGGGGCGGACGGGGTTCTGCCCGCGCTGCGGGCCGAGGCCGACCTGCTGCTGTCTTTCGGGCCGATGGTCTGGCCGCACATGCTGGTGCGGGTCATGCTGGCCGAACAGCTTTATCGCGCGGCCTCGATCCTGGCTGGCGCGCCATATCATCGGGTCTGACCGGCTCAGCTATAGGCGATCCAGAGCAGCACCCCGCCCAGCACCACGCGGTACAGCACGTAGGGCGTGAAGCTGACCGAGCGGAGCAGCCGCATCATCAGCCAGAGCGCCCCCAGCGCGGCGACAAAGGCGAACCCGGCGGCGATGGCGCCGTCGCGGGCGGCCTGCGCATCGGCGCTGCCTGCCACTTCCAGCCCCAGAAGCGTGCCCGAGGCGAGGATCGTGGGGATCGACATCAGCATGGCCAGCTTGGCGCCGTCGGCGCGGGCATAGCCCAGCTGCCGCGCCGCGGTGATGGTGATGCCCGATCGTGACGTGCCCGGGATCAGCGCCACCGCCTGCCACAGCCCCATGACGATGGCGTCGCGCAGGGTCCAGTCGCGGTCGGTCTTGTCCTGCCCGCCGGTCCGGTCGGCCCAGTAGAGCACCAGCCCGAAGACCAGCATCGCCCAGCCGATCACGGCGGTCGAGCGCAGCGCATCGTCCAGCCCCGTCAGCTTGAGCACGAGCCCCGCCAGGATCACGGGGATCGTGGCGATGACCAGCAGGAAGGCAAGGTTTGCGCCCGGGGTGTCGCGTTTGCCGCGCAGAAGCCGGGGCAGGCCGGCCGCGGCGATCTTCACGTCCTGCCGGAAAAACAGGATCACGGCGAAAAGTGTGCCCACATGCACGGCAACGTCGATCACCTGCCCCTGATCCTCCATCCCCGTGAGGCTTGGCAAAAGAATCAGGTGACCGGAGGAGGAAATCGGGAGAAACTCGGTCACGCCCTGGATCAGCGCGAGGATCAGAAGCTGGGTCAGGGGCATGTCACGTGTCCGGCGGCTGGGGTCGCGCCGGGTATACGGATTTGACGAAACGAGGAAAGCCCCCGATTTGGGTCCGATCTGGCCATAAAATTTGACGCGAGCCGGGCAAATAATCCCGCCCGAGTGTCGAAAACTCGCATTTAGGTCAGCACGTCTGACTTTTATTCGCGTGCGGGCTTGTGTAAAGCAGGCGCCGATACGCTCACTTCCCCGAAAGGCACCGTGACCATGGCCAAACAGCCGATGCTGAAATTCGTGTCCGTCGACCGCGAGATGCCCGAGAAGCGCGACGCCAACGTGCGCAACAAGGATTTCGGCGAGATTTACGCAGAGTACGCCGACCAGAAGGCCAAGGAGCAGTCCGCCCGCTGCAGCCAGTGCGGCGTGCCCTATTGCCAGAGCCACTGCCCGCTGCACAACAACATCCCCGACTGGCTGCGCCTGACCGCGACGGGGCGGCTTCAGGAAGCCTACGAGGTCAGCCAGGCGACCAACACCTTCCCCGAGATCTGTGGCCGGATCTGCCCGCAGGACCGCCTGTGCGAGGGCAATTGCGTCATCGAGCAGTCGGGCCACGGCACGGTCACCATCGGCGCGGTCGAGAAATACATCACCGACACCGCCTGGGAGGAAGGCTGGGTCAAGCCCATCGCCCCGGTCGAGGAGCGCCGCGAGAGCGTGGGCATCATCGGTGCCGGCCCGGGCGGGCTGGCGGCGGCCGACATGCTGCGCCGCGCCGGCGTGCAGGTCACGGTCTATGACCGCTATGACCGCGCGGGCGGGCTGCTGACCTACGGCATCCCCGGCTTCAAGCTGGAAAAGCCCATCGTCATGCGCCGCAACGAGCAGCTCGAGGCCGGCGGCGTGCGCTTCCGCCTGAACTGCAACGTGGGCGAGGACCTGTCCTTCGACGAGATCCGGGCACAACATGATGCGGTCATCATCGCGACCGGCGTCTACAAGTCGCGTGACCTGGGCGGGCCGGGTGCGGGCGCCGACGGTATCGTCAAGGCGCTGGACTACCTGACCGCGTCGAACCGGGCGTCGAATTTCGGCGACACGGTCGAGGCCTTCGAAAGCGGCACGCTGAACGCCAAGGGCAAGAATGTCGTGGTGATCGGGGGCGGCGATACGGCGATGGACTGCGTGCGCACGGCGATCCGGCAGGGCGCGAAGAGCGTCAAGTGCCTTTATCGCCGCGACCGCGCCAACATGCCGGGCAGCCAGCGCGAGGTGCAGAACGCCGAGGAGGAGGGCGTCGTCTTCGAGTGGCTGACCGCGCCCAAGGGCTTCAAGGGCGAGCCGGTCAATGCCGTGGTCGTGCAGAAGATGCGGCTGGGCGCGCCGGACGCGACGGGCCGCCAGACGCCTGAAATCATTGAAGGCTCCGACTACGAAGAGCCGGCCGACCTTGTCATCAAGGCGCTGGGCTTCGAGCCCGAGGAGCTGCCGACGCTCTGGGGCCAGCCCGAGCTGGAAGTGACCCGCTGGGGCACGATCAAGGCCGAGTTCACCTCGGGCCGCACCGCCATGGAGGGGGTCTATGCGATCGGCGACATCGTGCGCGGCGCGAGCCTCGTGGTCTGGGCGATCCGCGACGGGCGCGATTGCGCCGAGGCCGTTCTGAGTGATCTGGCGACTCGCGGCAGCGCGGTGGCGGCCGAGTGAGGGAACCGTCCGTTTCGTACGGTTCGGGCAGCAAGTCTGCCGGTTCGTACGAAACGGTCACGCAGGCCATGCCGCCATCGCCCGCCAAGGCGGGCGGCACGGGAAGGGTCAGCGGCACTGACCCGCAGGGAGCGAAGCGTTAAGGATGTCTGACACCACACGGGACCGGAGCGGAGGCTGCATGTGCGGCGCGGTGCGTTTCACCGCGCGCGACGTGCCGGCCACCTGCGGCGTCTGCCATTGCGAGATGTGCCGCCGCTGGACCGGCTCGGCACTGATCGAAGTGTCCGTGCCCACCGAGAACGTGACCTGGGAGGACGAGACCTATCTTGGCCGCTTCGCCTCCAGCCACTGGGCCGAACGCGGCTTCTGCACGCGCTGCGGCACGGGGCTGTTCTTTCGCGTGACGATGGAGGGCGAGTGGTTCGGCAGCACCGAACTGCCCATCGGCGTCTTCGACGATCCGAACGGGTTCGAGATCGCCCACCAGATCTTTATCGACCACAAGCCCGACAGCTTTGCCTATTCCGGTCAGGAGACGCACACGCTGCTGACCCGGGCCGAGTGCGTGGCGAAATTTTCTGTGCTCGACGAGGACGCCCCGGTGGGATGAGGGCAGCGGCGATGCACGGGCTAGATGAGACGAACAACACAGGCGCGGCGCGGGATCTGCTTGCGGCGCGGTGCAACACGGGCCGGGCCGCGCAGAGGCGCGACGGTCGCTGAGGAAGGGAGTTTCCGCGATGACGAAGTTTGACACCGATTGGGCGCGCGCCGAGGAAACCAAGCGCAAGTGGATGTCGGAAAACGGCCTCTACCATGAAAGCGAGGAGCATTCCTCCTGCGGGGTGGGCCTGACCGTCAGCCTGGACGGCAAGCCGTCGCGCAGCGTCGTGGAGGCGGGGATCACCGCGCTCAAGGCGATCTGGCACCGCGGCGCGGTGGATGCGGACGGCATGACCGGCGACGGCGCGGGCATACATGTGCAGATCCCGGTGCCCTTCTTCTACGACCAGATCCAGCGCACCGGCCACGACCCGCGCAAGGACGAGCTGATCGCGGTGGGGCAGGTCTTTCTGCCGCGCACCGATTTCGGCGCGCAGGAGGCCTGCCGGACCATCGTCGAGACCGAAGTGCTGCGCATGGGCCACTACATCTATGGCTGGCGCCACGTGCCGGTGAATGTCGACTGCCTGGGCGAGAAGGCCAATGCCACGCGGCCCGAGATCGAGCAGATCCTGATCTCGAACGCCAAGGGCGTGGACGAGGAAACCTTCGAGCGCGAGCTGTACGTCATTCGCCGCCGGATCGAGAAGGCCGCCGGCGCGGCCGGGATCACCGGGCTCTATATCGCCTCGCTGTCCTGCCGGTCGATCATCTACAAGGGCATGATGCTGGCCGAGCAGGTGTCGGAATTCTATCCCGACCTGCAGGACGAACGGTTCGAGTCCTCCTTCGCGATCTACCACCAGCGCTATTCCACCAATACCTTTCCGCAATGGTGGCTGGCACAGCCCTTCCGGATGCTGGCCCATAACGGCGAGATCAACACGCTGAAGGGCAACACCAACTGGATGAAGAGCCACGAGATCCGCATGGCCCACGCGGCCTTCGGTGACATGGCCGAGGACATCAAGCCGATCATCGCCAACGGGTCCTCCGACTCGGCCGCGCTCGATTCGGTGTTCGAGGTGCTGGTGCGCGCGGGCCGCAACGCGCCCATGGCCAAGACCATGCTGGTGCCGGAATCCTGGTCCAAGCAGGCGGTCGAGCTGCCGCAATCCTGGCGCGACATGTATTCCTACTGCAACTCGGTGATGGAGCCCTGGGACGGCCCCGCGGCGCTGGCCATGACCGACGGGCGCTGGGTCTGCGGCGGGCTGGACCGCAACGGGCTGCGGCCGATGCGCTACGTCGTGACCGGCGACGGCATGCTGATCGCGGGCTCCGAGGTGGGCATGGTGCCGACGGACGAGGCCACGGTGCGCGAGAAGGGCGCGCTGGGCCCGGGCCAGATGATCGCCGTCGACATGAAGGAGGGCAAGCTCTACCACGATGTCGAGATCAAGGACCGACTGGCCTCTGCGCTGCCTTTCGGCGAATGGGTCGGCAAGATCACCGAGCTGGACGAGCCGCTGGCCGCGCTGACCGAGACGCCGCTCTTCGACGGGGCCGAGCTGCGCCGCCGCCAGATCGCCGCCGGCTACACGATCGAGGAGCTGGAAAGCGTCCTGTCGCCCATGGTGGAGGATGCCAAGGAGGTCGTGGCCTCGATGGGCGACGACACGCCCTCGGCCGTGCTGTCCAAGCGCTATCGCCCGCTGTCGCATTATTTCCGCCAGAACTTCAGCCAGGTGACCAACCCGCCGATCGACAGCCTGCGCGAATTCCGCGTCATGTCGCTCAAGACGCGTTTCGGCAATCTCAAGAACGTGCTGGATGAAAGCAGCGCCCAGACCGAGATCCTGGTGCTGGACACGCCCTTCGTGGGCAATGCCCAGTTCGAGGCGCTGAAGGAGCATTTCAACGCGCCCTGCACCGAGATCGACTGCACCTTCGCCCCCGGCGAGGGCGCGCTGCGGCTGGGGCTGGAGCGGATCCGCTCGGAGGCCGAGGATGCCGTGCGCTCGGGCGCCGGCCACATCATCCTGACCGACGAGCATTGCGGCCCCGACCGGGTGGCGATGCCGATGATCCTGGCCACCAGCGCGGTGCACAGCCACCTGACGCGCAAGGGGCTGCGGACCTTCTGCTCGCTCAACGTGCGGGCGGCGGAATGCATCGACCCGCATTACTTCGCCGTGCTGATCGGCGCGGGCGCGACCATCGTGAACCCCTACCTGGCCGAGGACAGCCTGGCCGACCGGATCGGGCGCGGCCTGCTGGAGATGGACCTGACCACCGCCATGGCACGCTACCGCGAGGCGATCGACCAGGGCCTGCTCAAGATCATGTCCAAGATGGGCATCAGCGTGATCTCGTCCTATCGCGGCGGGCTGAACTTCGAGGCGGTGGGCCTGAGCCGCGCCATGTGCGCCGAGTATTTCCCCGGCATGATCAGCCGGATCTCGGGCATCGGCGTCAGCGGCATCCAGAAGAAGGCCGAAGAGATCCACGCGCTGGGCTTCCGCGGCGGGCGCGACGTGCTGCCGATCGGCGGCTTCTACAAGATGCGCAAATCGGGCGAGACCCATGCCTGGGGCGCGCAGGTCATGCACCTGATGCAGGCGGCCTGCGACCGTGCCAGCTTCGAGATGTGGAAGCAGTATTCCAACGCGATGCAGGCCAACCCGCCGATCCACCTGCGCGACCTGCTGGCGATCAAGCCCCTGGGCAAGTCGATCCCCATCGAGGAGGTCGAGAGCATCACCTCGATCCGCAAGCGTTTCGTCACGCCCGGCATGTCGCTGGGCGCGCTCAGCCCCGAAGCGCACAAGACGCTGAACGTCGCCATGAACCGCATCGGCGCCAAGTCCGATTCGGGTGAGGGCGGCGAGGATCCGGCGCATTTCGTGCCCGAGCCCAATGGCGACAACCCCTCGGCCAAGATCAAGCAGGTGGCCTCGGGCCGCTTCGGCGTGACCGCCGAGTATCTCAACCACTGCGAAGAGCTTGAGATCAAGGTCGCCCAGGGCGCCAAGCCGGGCGAGGGCGGCCAGCTGCCGGGGATGAAGGTCACAGACCTGATCGCGCGTCTGCGGCATTCGACCAAGGGCGTGACGCTGATCTCGCCTCCGCCGCACCATGACATCTACTCGATCGAGGACCTTGCCCAGCTGATCTACGATCTCAAGCAGATCAACCCGACCGTGAAGGTGACGGTCAAGCTGGTGGCCTCGTCGGGCGTGGGCACCATTGCCGCGGGTGTGGCCAAGGCCGAGGCCGACGTGATCCTGATCTCGGGCCATAATGGCGGCACCGGCGCCAGCCCGGCGACCAGCATCAAATATGCCGGCCTGCCCTGGGAGATGGGCCTGACCGAGGCGCACCAGGTGCTGGCGATGAACAACCTGCGCGACCGCGTGGTGCTGCGCACCGATGGCGGGCTGCGCACCGGGCGCGACATCGTCATGGCCGCGATGCTGGGGGCCGAGGAATACGGCATCGGCACCGCCGCGCTGATCGCCATGGGCTGCATCATGGTGCGCCAGTGCCAGTCCAACACCTGCCCGGTCGGTGTCTGCACGCAGGACGAGGCGCTGCGCGCCAAGTTCACCGGCAATGCCGACAAGGTGGTCAACCTGATCACCTTCTACGCCCAGGAGGTGCGCGAGATCCTGGCCGAGATCGGCGCCCGCTCGTTGGACGAGGTGATCGGCCGGGCCGACCTGCTCAGCCAGGTCAGCCGCGGGGCCGAGCATCTCGACGATCTGGACCTCAACCCGCTGCTGATCCGCGTCGACGGCTCGGACGAGATCGAGTACAACCGCGACCGGCCGCGCAACCCGGTGCGCGACACGCTGGATGCCGAGATCGTGCGCGATGCCGCCCGCTTCCTGCAAGATGGCGAGAAGATGCAGCTCTCCTACGCGGTGATGAACACGCACCGCACCGTGGGCACTCGCGTCTCGAGCCATATCGTGCGCAAGTTCGGCATGCGCAACGCGCTGCAGCCCGACCACCTGCATGTCAAGCTGACCGGCAGCGCCGGCCAGTCGCTGGGGGCCTTCGCGGCCCCGGGGCTCAAGCTCGAAGTGTCGGGCGATGCCAATGACTACGTGGGCAAGGGCCTGTCGGGCGGTCTGATCGTCGTGCGCCCGCCGCTGGTCAGCCCGCTGGCCGCGTCCGAGAACACGATCATCGGCAACACCGTGCTCTACGGCGCCACGGACGGCCACCTCTTTGCCGCCGGCAAGGCGGGTGAGCGCTTTGCCGTGCGCAACTCGGGCGCGCGCGTGGTGGTCGAGGGCTGCGGCTCGAACGGGTGCGAATACATGACCGGCGGCGTGGCGGTGATCCTCGGCCGGATCGGGGCCAATTTCGGCGCCGGCATGACCGGGGGCATGGCCTATCTCTACGATCCCGAGGGGCAGGCGCCGGACATGATGAACATGGAAAGCCTCGTGACCTGCAAGGTGACCACGCCTGAATGGGAGGCCGAGCTCAAGGGCCTGATCGAACGCCATTTCGCCGAGACCAAGAGCCGCAAGGCCGAGGACATCCTGCAGAACTGGGACATCGAGAAGGACAACTTCCTGCAGGTCTGCCCGCGCGAGATGCTGGACAAGATCCCGCACCCGCTGGGCATCGAGGATGACCTGGCGGTGCCGGCGGAATAGGCCGGTGTCGCAGGACACTCCCGAGGGCCCGGGCGTTGTCCCGGGCCCTTGGCCATCCGGGGGCCGGCCCCTGCGCCTCTCGGCCGCGGTGCCCGAGCTGCCGGTGCGCGACGTGTTCCGCGCGCAGCTCTGGTATCACAAACGACTGGGCTTTCAGATCGGCTGGCATAACCATGCCGGCCGGATCGGCGCCGTGACGCTGGGCGAGTGCATCCTCTTCCTGCGCCAATCCGCCCGGCCCGGCGGCGCGGCCTGGATCTTCGCCGAGGACGTGGACGCGGTCTGGCGCGACTGGGAGGCGCGCGGCGCCGCGCCCGACGGCCCGCCACGGGACATGCCCTGGGGGCTGCGCCAGTTCACCCAGGCCGATCTCTGCGGCAATTGCCTGACCGTGCATCATGACCTGGACGCGCGCGAGTGACGCGGCGGCAAATGCCCGGATCCCGCCACGATCCGCCCGCATTGCCGCCCGATCGCCATGGCAGGATAAGGACGTCCGTAGATGGTTGACGGCTGTACCCCGTCAGTGACCATGGTCAGGTTCCGAGTGTCGTGTTTGCACGGGACCGGGCAGGCGCCCTTGTCGCGCTGCCCGGCCCGCCTGCTTTGCGGCAGCCCGCCCGCGGTGTATGAGATGGCATGGCAACAAAGACCGCTTCGAAATCCCGGCGCAAGCCGGCCGGCAAGTCCAGGGCCGCCCGGCCCTCCCCCCGGCGCTTCCGCCCGGGCCGCTGGTTGCTGCGGCAGGGGCTGCGGCTGGCGCTGGTGGCCGGGATGCTGATGCTGTCGGCGGTGCTGCTGTTCAAGCTGGTCGACCCGCCCACCACCCACACGATCTGGTCCGAGGAACGGCGGCTTGGCGCGGTGGCGCAGGACTGGGTCGCGGTGGAGGACGTGGCGCCGGTGATGCTGCGCGCGGTGGTCGCGGCCGAGGATGCGAATTTCTGCACCCATTGGGGCTTCGACATGGACGCGATCCGCGCCGCCATCGAGGAGGGCGCCGCCCGCGGCGGCAGCACGATCAGCCAGCAGGTGGTCAAGAACGTCTATCTCTGGCAGGCGCGCAGCTATGTGCGCAAGGCGCTCGAGGCGCTGATCACCCCGGCGGTCGAGGCGGTCTGGTCCAAGCGCCGCATCCTCGAGGTCTATCTCAACGTGGCCGAGTTCGACGAGGGCGTATTCGGCGTGAAGGCCGCGGCGCGCCACCATTTCGGCACCTCCCCCGAGGCGCTCTCGCCCCGGCAGGCCGCGCTGCTCGCCGCGGTGCTGCCCAGCCCCAAGCGGCGCAGCGCCTCGCAACCCTCGAGCTTCGTCCAGCGCCGCGCCCGCGCCATCATGGACGGGGCCGCGACCATTGCCGCGGATGGCCGCGCCGACTGTTTCCAGTAGCCCCGCCCTTTCATCTTTCCAAAAATACTCGACCGCGACGCCGCCACGCGCGCCCCGGCCCGGTCGGCTCAGCCCATCTCGAGATAGAGATGATCGTCGGTCGGCCGGTGCTCCTCGGCCAGCACGTATTCTTCCGCGGGCGCCTCCACGATGTCGGAAGGCCAGACCATCGTGTCATGCCCCGAGCCGCCGTAAAGGGTGTCGGGATCGTAATACGCCGTGCCGCTGTCCATCGGATCCTCCAGCTCGGCCATCGGCACGGGGTTGAAGCGGAAATCGTCCTCGACGGTCATCATCTCTCTGCATCTCCTGAAAAGGGTCCTTCGTAATGGCGCCACCCTGGCACGTGCGCGGCCTGCCCGGTATGGCGGCATTCCCGACCCGCGCCCGGGGGCGCGGGCGGGAAAACCCGACTTGCCGCAGGGCCGGGCAGAGGGCAGGGCAGGGCGCGCCGAATGCGTCCATGACGCGCTCCGGGCGCGGTCCGAAGGGCCTTGGGGGCTTGCCATGCGCCCTCTCAGGCGTTAAAGAGCGCGCTGTCGACAAGGCACCAGAGGCCGCGAACGAGGAGCGAGCAGGGTCGGGAATTCACCGGCCCTCTTTGTTTTGCGGCAGGCCACGTGACCAAACGGATCGCGCGCCCGCGCGCGGACGGCACCCCAGACCGGCGGAGACAACCGCCCGGCCAGCATAATGTTTGAAAAGGAACCGAACAGCCATATGGCAAACGCAAGCATGGAGGAGTTCGAGGCCCTCCTGAATGAAAGCCTCGAAATGGACACGCCCGACGAGGGCACTGTCGTCAAGGGCAAGGTCATCGCGATCGAAGCGGGCCAGGCCATCATCGATGTCGGCTACAAGATGGAAGGCCGCGTCGAACTCAAGGAATTCGCAGAACCCGGTGAAGCGCCCGATGTCGGCGTCGGCGACGAGGTCGAGGTCTATCTTCGCGCCGCCGAGAACGCCCGTGGCGAAGCCGTCATCAGCCGCGAGATGGCCCGCCGCGAAGCCGCGTGGGACCGTCTCGAGAAGGCCTATGCCGACGACGCCCGCGTCGAGGGTGCGATCTTCGGCCGGGTCAAGGGTGGCTTCACCGTCGATCTGGGCGGTGCCGTGGCCTTCCTGCCGGGCAGCCAGGTCGATGTGCGCCCGGTGCGCGACGCCGGCCCGCTGATGGGTCTCAAGCAGCCCTTCCAGATCCTCAAGATGGATCGCCGCCGCGGCAATATCGTCGTGTCGCGCCGCGCCATCCTGGAAGAGAGCCGTGCCGAGCAGCGCGCCGAGGTCATCGCGAAGCTGCAGGAAGGCGATGCCGTTGACGGCGTGGTCAAGAACATCACCGAATACGGCGCCTTCGTCGATCTCGGCGGTGTCGACGGCCTGCTGCACGTCACCGACATGGCGTGGCGCCGGGTCAACCACCCGTCCGAGATCCTGTCGATCGGCGAGACCGTCAAGGTCCAGGTCATCAAGATCAACAAGGAAACCCACCGCATCAGCCTGGGCATGAAGCAGCTGCAGGAAGATCCGTGGGACCTGGTGGGCGTCAAGTACCCGCTGGCCTCGGTCCACAAGGGCCGCGTGACCAACATCACCGATTACGGCGCCTTCGTGGAGCTGGAACCCGGTGTCGAGGGCCTGGTCCACGTCTCGGAAATGTCCTGGACCAAGAAGAACGTGCATCCCGGCAAGATCGTCTCGACCAGCCAGGAAGTCGACGTCATGGTGCTCGAGATCGACCCGGCCAAGCGCCGCGTGTCGCTGGGTCTCAAGCAGACCATGCGCAACCCGTGGGAAGTCTTCTCCGAGACCCATCCCGAGGGCACGCAGGTCGAGGGCGAGGTCAAGAACATCACCGAGTTCGGCCTGTTCATCGGTCTCGAAGGCGATATCGACGGCATGGTGCACCTGTCCGACCTGAGCTGGGACCAGCGCGGCGAGGAAGCGATCCAGGAATACCGCAAGGGCGACATCGTGCAGGCGGTGGTCTCCGAGGTGGATACCGAGAAGGAGCGCATCTCGCTGTCGATCAAGGCGCTGGGCGGCGACAAGTTCGCCGAGGCGACCGGCGGCGTGCGCCGTGGCTCGATCGTGACCGTCGAGGTCACCGCGATCGAGGATGGCGGCATCGAGGTGGAATACGAGGGCATGAAGTCCTTCATCCGCCGCTCCGACCTGTCGCGTGACCGCTCCGAGCAGCGCCCCGAGCGTTTCTCGGTCGGCGACAAGGTGGATGTCCGCGTCACCAATATCGACATGAAGACCCGCCGCCTGGGCCTGTCGATCAAGGCGCGCGAGATCGCCGAGGAAAAGGAAGCCGTGCAGCAGTATGGCTCCTCCGATTCGGGTGCGTCGCTGGGCGACATCCTTGGCGCGGCGCTCAAGGGCGACAACTGAGCCCGCCCGCCGTCAAGGCACTGACAGATCAAGGGGGTCCCGCGCAGGCGGGGCCCCTTTTTCGTGGCCGTGTGGTGAGGCGATCGTGATGCGGGGCGGGGCAGAATCCGCTCGCCCGGCGGCCGGGATTTTGCTTAGCTCGTCCAGCCATGGGAAAAGCTGGAGTTGATGCAGATGAAGACCTTCCGTGCCGTGATGCTGGGGGCGGGCCTTGTCGTCCTGCCCGTCGCGGGGCTGGCGCAGGCGCCAAGCGCGCCCTCGCCCGGTGGGCTGTCGCTGGAGATGCGGGCCGTGACCGTGCAGGGCCAGAGCCAGTTGCGGGGCCGGTTCGGCGACGCCTGGAGCGCCAACGAGGTGCGCGAACGCGCCGCGCAGGCCTGTGTCGAGGGCGGCATGGGGCTGGTCTATTTCCAGCCCCGCGACACCGACCGGCGCGGCCGGACGGAGTTCGTGGCCGTCTGCCAGTAGCCCCGCCCGGGGCCGCCCCCATGTCCTGCGACATGCCTCCTCGGACCGCGGCGCCGCGCCGCGGCAGGGGGCCGAATCGTGCCTTGCCGGCCTGCTGGCAGGGGGCGGGATCGGCGCGCCGGATGCGGCCGCAAAGGGCGTTTGCGCGATTCGCGGATGCAAAGCGCTGCAAACTATACGTTTTCCCCGAGAAGCACTGTTTCCGAAACACCTCTCTGCGCGTATAGTCCGACAAGGACCGGGTATCGCGGCATCGGGGGATAGCGTGTCATGATCAGATCGGAACTGATCCAGAAGATTGCGGACGAGAACCCGCATCTGTATCAGCGTGACGTGGAGAGGATCGTGAACACGATCTTCGAAGAGATCACCAATGCCATGGCCCGGGGCGACCGGGTCGAGTTGCGGGGCTTCGGGGCGTTTTCGGTCAAGAAGCGGGACGCGCGGATCGGCCGGAATCCCCGTACGGGGGAATCGGTGGCGGTCGAGGAAAAGCACGTGCCCTTCTTCAAGACCGGCAAGCTGCTGCGGGACCGACTGAACGGGAAATGAACTGATGCGCTACATTCGTTATGCGTTCCTGGCGGCGCTGGCCGTGATCCTTGTGACGCTGGCCCTGGCCAATCGCGGCGCGGTGACGCTGAACACGCTGCCCTCGGGGCTGGCCAGCTTCCCGGGCATCGAATGGCTGGCGATCTCGGTCGAGCTGCCGCTCTTCATCGTGATCTTTGCCGGCATCGTGCTGGGCCTGCTGATCGGTTTCATCTGGGAATGGCTGCGCGAGTTCAAGCACCGCAGCGAGGCAGCGAAGCGCAAGGGCGAGGTGCGCCAGCTGGAGCGCGAGCTGCGCAAGACGCAGGCCGAGCGCGACAAGGACAAGGACGAGGTGCTGGCCATCCTCGACCAGTCCAGCTGACCGCCGGGGGCGCGCGCGCCCCGCTATTTCGGAAAGGCTCCAGATGCGCGACATCCGGGTGAAGATCTGCGGCTTGTCGCGGCCCGAGGACGTGGTCGCGGTGGCCGAGGCCGGCGCGGCCTATTGCGGCTTTGTCTTCTTCGAGAAGAGCCCGCGCAACGTGACCCCGGAGCAGGCCCGCGCGCTGGCGCAGGAGGCGCCGGTCGGGCTGGCCAAGGTGGCGCTGGTGGTCGATGCCGAGGACCGCGTGCTGGACCGGATCGTCGACACGGTGCCGCTGGACATGCTGCAATTGCAGGGCGCCGAGACGCCCGAGCGCGTGGCCGCGCTCCGCGCCCGTCACGGCCTGCCGGTGATGAAGGCGGTGGGGCTGCGCGATGCCGCGGACCTCGGCCAGCTGGCGGAGTATGAGGCGGTGGCCGACCAGCTGCTGGTGGATGCCAAGCCTCCGCGCGACGCGGCGTTGCCCGGCGGCAACGGGCTCTCCTTCGACTGGCGGCTGGTGGCCGGGCGGCGCTTTGCCAGGCCGTGGATGCTGGCCGGCGGGCTGACCGCCGACAACGTGGCCGAGGCCATCGCGATGACCGGCACGCGGCAGGTCGACGTCTCCTCCGGGGTCGAGGCGGCGCGCGGCGTCAAGGATGCCGCGAAGATCCGCGCCTTTGTCGAGGCCGCCCGCAGCGCGCAGCCCGTGCCGCGGCTCTAGCCTAAAGCAACGTCAGAACGCGCTCGGGCGGCCGCCCGATCACCGCGCGCTCCCCGGCGATCAGCACCGGGCGCTCGATCAGTTTCGGCTGCCGCGCCATGGCGGCGATCAGCGTCGCGTCCTCCATGTCGCGCGACAGGCCCATCTCGCGGAAGGCGGCCTCTTTCGGGCGCATCATCGCGATCGCGGGCAGGTCCAGCGCGCTCTGCAGCGCCCGCAGCTCGGCCTCGGTCGGCGGGTCGTCGAGGTAGCGGCGCAGGGTGAGCGGCGCGCCGGCCTCCTCCAGCAGCGCCAGCGCGGCGCGGCTTTTCGAGCAGCGCGGGTTGTGCCAGAGGATCAGGTCCATGCCGTGCGCCCCGTGCCGACCGCATCGGCGACATTGGCAAAACCGTCCCGCGCCAGCAGCTCGTCCAGACCGCGCGCGATCTCGGCGCCCAGCCCCAGCCCGCCATAGACCAGCGCGGTGTAGAGCTGCACCGCCGAGGCCCCGGCGCGGATCTTTTCATAGGCCTGCTCGGCCGAGCCGACCCCGCCCACGCCGATCAACGGCAGGCGCCCCTCGGTCAGCGTCGAGAGCTGCGCCAGCACGCGGGTCGCGCGCTCGAAGAGCGGCTGGCCGGAGAGCCCGCCCGCCTCGCCGGCATGGCGCGAGCGCAGCCCGACCCGCGACAGGGTGGTGTTGGTGGCGATCACCCCCGAGACGCCGCTTTCCAGCGCGACCTCGGCCACGTCCTCCAGCGCCGCGGTGTCGAGATCCGGCGCGATCTTGAGAAAGACCGGGATCGGCCGCTCCAGCCCGTCGCGCTCCGCCATCACCCCGGCCAGCAGCGCCGACAGCGCCGCCTTGCCCTGCAGGTCGCGCAGCTTCTCGGTATTGGGCGAGCTGACATTGACCGTGGCGAACTCCACCAGCGCACCGCAGCGGGCCAGCACCGCGGCGAAATCCGCCGCGCGGTCGGGGCTGTCCTTGTTGGCGCCGAGGTTCAGCCCCAGCACAAGGTCGCGCGGGCGCGTGGCCAGCCGGCCGGCAATCGCCTCCATCCCGTCATTGTTGAAGCCGAACCGGTTGATCGCGGCGGCGTCCTCGGTCAGGCGGAAGAGCCGCGGGCGCGGGTTGCCCGGCTGCGGCCGCGGCGTGGCGGCGCCCACCTCGACGAAGCCGAACCCGGCGCGCGACAGCCCCTGTAGCGCGGTGGCGTTCTTGTCGAACCCTGCCGCCAGCCCGACCGGGTTGGGCAGGTTCAGCCCTGCGACCTGCGTGCGCAGCCGCGCGGAGGTGACCAGCCCGGGCGCCGCGGCGGCCCCGGCGCGCAGCGCCTGCAGCGCCAGCCCATGCGCCGCCTCGGGGTCCATCCGGCGCAGAAGCACCATGCCGGCACGTTCGAACAGGTTCATGCGAACCCGTCGGGAAAGCGATGCGCCCCGTCCTCCAGCGGCAGGGGCTGGCACCAGACCACGTCCGCCAGCCGCAGAGGTCCGTAGAGATGCGGGAAGAGCGCGCCCCCGCGCGAGGGCTCCCAGCGCAGGGGATCGCCCATGCGGTCGGTCTCGAGCGCGGCAAGGAACAGGCCGTCATCGCCGGCGAAATGCTTGGCCGCCGTCTCGCGCGCCTGCTCGGCGGTCGAGAAGTGGATGTAGCCATCGGCGATGTCGACCGGCGCGCCGCGGGTCTCGCCCGCGTCACGCAGCGCCTGCCATTCCGCGGCGCGCAGGATCTTGTAAATCAGCATGGCTGCGGTGATGCCGCGCCCTCTGCCCGCGGTCAAGCCGCCGCCGTCATGGTGGCGTCACGAATCCCTGCCAGAGGTCACGTCAGGCTTTGACTCTCGGCGCGCGCCGGGGTCTGCTGAGGTATAACGTCGATCCACAGAGAGGGAATTTCCATGTCGCGTCTCCTGATGACCGGCACCGCCGCCCTGGCCCTGATGGCCGGGACCGCGCAGGCCGACTACACCTTGCACGTCATCCACATCAACGACCTGCACAGCCGCATCGAGCCGATCAACAAGTATGATTCGACCTGCGGCGCCGAGGACAATGCCGCGGGCGAGTGCTTTGGCGGCTACGCCCGCGTAGCCACCAAGATCGCCGAGCTGCGCGAGGAGCTGTCCGGCGAGAACGTGCTCGTGCTGGATGCCGGCGACCAGTACCAGGGCTCGCTGATGTACACGACCTACAAGGGCGATGTCGAAATCGAGATGATGGAGAAGATCGGCTTCGACGTCATGGCCGTGGGCAACCACGAATTCGACGACGGCCCCGAGGGGCTGGTCAAGCTGCTGGACGGTGTCTCCTTCCCGGTGATCTCGGGCAATCTCGATGTCAGCCAGTCCAACGTGCTGTCGGGCAAGCTGGACAACCACGCGGTGATCGAGGTGGGCGGCGCGCGCATCGGCATCATCTCGGCGCTGGCCACCGACACGGCCGAGACCTCCTCGCCCGGCGAGGCGGTGATCTTCCAGGACGAGATCGAGAGCCTGCGCGCCGATGTCGAGACGCTGCAATCCGAGGGCGTCGACAAGATCATCGCGCTGACCCATGTGGGCGTGCGCAAGGACATGGAGATCGCCGAATCGGTCGCCGGTGTCGACCTCGTGGTCGGCGGCCACTCGCACACGCTGTTCTCGAACACCGAAGAGGGGGCCATGGCCTACCCGACCATGGTGGGCGACGTGCCCGTGGTGCAGGCCTATGCCTATTCCAAGTATGTGGGCCATCTCGTGCTGACCTTCGATGACGCGGGCAACGTGACCGAGGCCTCGGGCGACACCATCCTGCTGGACGCCTCGGTGGAAGAGGACGAGGAGATCGTCGCCCGGGTGGCCGAGCTCGCCGGTCCCATCGAGGAGATGAAGACCCGCGTCGTGGCCGAGGCGGCCGAGGCGATCAACGGCGACCGCGCGGTCTGCCGGGCGATGGAATGCACCATGGGCAACCTCGTCGCCGATGCCATGCTGGCCCGGGTGAAGGACCAGGGCATCGACGTCGCGATCCAGAACGGCGGCGGGCTGCGCGCCTCGATCGACGCGGGCGAGGTCACCATGGGCGAGGTGATCACCGTGCTGCCCTTCCAGAACACGCTGTCGACCTTCCAGGTCAGCGGCGCCACGCTGCTCGAGGCGCTGGAAAACGGTGTCGGCCAGGTCGCCGACGGCGCCGGCCGCTTCCCGCAGGTCGCGGGCATGTCCTTCACAGTGGACCTGGGCCAGGAGCCGGGCAGCCGGATCTCGGATGTCAGGATCGGTGGCGCGCCGCTCGACCCCGAGCAGACCTATGGCGTGGTCTCCAACAACTACGTGCGCAATGGCGGTGACGGCTACGGCATGTTCCGTGACGCCGAGAATGCCTATGATTACGGCCCCGACCTCGCCGACGTGACCGCCGAGTACCTGGCCGAGAACGCGCCCTACCAGCCCTATACCGATGGCCGGATCACCGTGAAGGAGTGACCCGCCCCTCGGCACGCGCGGTTCCAGTGCCGCGCGTGCCCCGCACGGGGTCCGGAGGTTTCGACCTCCGCCCTTTGCTCGGGCGATTGCGATTTTGGAGATCGTGGATCTGAGTATTTTCGGAAAGATGAAAGCAGGGTCGCGCGCCTTTCATCTTTCTCCAAATACTCCCGCCGGAGGCCTCGGCCTAGAGCCGCTCTCCGGGCAGCCGGGCGGCCTGTCCGACCCAGTCCACGAATTGCGGCATGTCCAGCCCCGGCGTCTCGTGAATGTCGAGATAGCGGACCTTCGGGTGTTTCGAGCGCCCGGGCGGGCGGGGTGCGAGGTCGGTCCCGTTCAGGAAGGTCACCTTCACGTACCTGGTGAAACAGTGAAAGGAGAGGAACCAGTGGATCCCGTTGCAGCCGTAGAAGGGCGAGTTCCACTTGACTGCCTTCTGCACCTCGGGAACCGTTTCTGTGATCAGCCGGTCGAGCGTCTCGCCCAGCGGGCGTTTCCAGCCCGGTATATGCGCGATATAGGCCTGCACCGGTGCCTCGCCCGTGCCTTTCGGGATCTGCGGGTTGCCGCCCGAAAGCAGCTTGACCGTGGCCGGGGCGGTCCAGGTCATGCGGGCTCCTCCGGGCCCAGTCTGCCATGGAACCGCGCGCCACGCTACTCCGTCGAGATGAGCACCGCCTCGACCCGGCGGTTGGCCTCGCGCCCGGCTTCGGTCAGGTTGCTGGCCACCGGCGACAGGTAGCCGACCCCGGCGGCGCCGATCTGGCTGTCGGGGATGGCGTGGCGGTCGCGCAGATAGGCCACGGCCGCCTGCGCACGCCGGCGTGATAGGGCCTGGTTGCCCTCGAGCGAGCCCACGGCATCGGTATGGCCCACGAAAAGCACGCGGCGGGCGGGGTTGTCCTGCAGGTAGGCGGCCAGCGCATCCAGCGAGGCGACCCGGTCGTCCCCCAGTGCCGCGGCGCCTGTCTGGAAGACGAGATCGTCGAGGATGACATGCCCCGCGCTCTCCAGCGCCGCGATGATGTCTCCCTTTCGCGCGGGCGGGGCGGGGGGCGCGTCGGCGCTTGTGTCGCCCCCGGAGGCGGCGCCGCCCGCGCGGATGATCTGCACATAGGCCTTGCCGGAGTCGCGGCTGGCGAGCAGCGAGATGGCCCCCTGCGGCGCCAGCGCCGAGACGAAATGATAGCGCGCGAGGTCGACGAACATCTCGGGCGCCGGCAGCACGGTGGTGGCAAAGCGGAAGTCGAACCCGCCGCAGGTCCGGGCCGCGCAGTCGAGCACGATGTCATAGCCCGCCGCGACCAGCGCATCGCGCAGCGGCTGGACCAGCTGAAACGGTGTCAGGCCGGTGCCGTCGATGCGCCAGGCTTCGACCCGGACCGCGCCCTCGATCCGGCGGGTCGGCAGGCCCTCGCCCGCGCGCCACGGGCCGACGGGCAGCAGGTAGACGCCCGGATCCTGCGTGGTGGCAAAGCTGCGCTCGGCATCCGCAGGCAGGGCGAGATCCTGTGCAAGCGGCGCGCCGGTCGATATGCAGAGCGCGGTGGCCACGGTGGCAAGCCGCTTCGAAGCGGCTTGCAGAAGCGGTTTCGAAACCGCTTTCCCAACGCGTTTGCAAACGCGTTGACCAAGGCCCTTCGAAGGGCCTTGCCCGCGCGGGATCCGACCGGCCGGCAAGGGGCTAGCGCGCCTGCCCGTGATAGGCGTCGTTGGGGCGCATCGCGGTGGCGCTGGCCACGCGGTTGGTCATGTTGAAGAACCCCGCCACGTTGGCGATGTCCCAGATGTCGCGCTCGGAGAACCCCGCGTCGCGCAGCGCCTCGCGGTCGAACTCGGCGATCTCGGAGGAGGCGCGGGTCATCTTCTCGACGAAGAACAGCATGCTGCGCTGGCGATGCGTCAGGTCGGCCACGCGCCAGTTCATCACCAGCATCTCGCCCAGGGCGGGATCGCCCGAGAGTGCGCGCACCGCGGCGCCATGCGCCGTCAGGCAGTAGTAGCAGCGGTTCACCGACGACACGACCACGGCGATCATCTCGCGTTCGAGCTTGCTCAGCCCGCTCTCGGCCAGCATCAGCTCGTTGTAGAGCGCGGTGAAGGCGTTCAGCTTGTCGATGTCGAAGGCATGCGCCTTGAGCACGTTCGGCACCATGCCCAGCTTCTCCTGGCAGATGTCGAAATATTTCTGCGTCTCGGGCGGCAGCGGGTCCACCATGGGCAGGTTGAGCGCGGTGGGCAGATCGTCTGTCACGTGTCCTCGCTTTCGGCGGGTTGCAGGATACGGTAGTGGTACCCGCCCACCTTCTCCATCTGCAAGGCGGCATAAAGCCCGTTCGCCGCCACATTTGCCTCGGTGGCCTGCACCGACATCCAGCGCGCGCCCTTGCGCAGCGCCCAGTGCGCGGCGCAGCGCATCATCCAGGCACCCAGCCCCTTGGCGCGGTGCTGCGGCGCAATCTCGAGCGCGTGCACCATGGCGATCCCGTCATGCAGCGCGCAGAAGCCCACCCCGGCGGGCTTGTCGCTGACCCGCCCGAAGAGCCCCGTCTTGGGCGGCGCGGTACGCTCCATCACGTTCTGGCGGGCTGCGTCGATGCCGCCGGCCTCCCAAAGCTCGCGCATGATCGCCAGCGGCTCCCAGATGGTGAAGGCGGTGACCGGCGGCAGGCGCCGGTCGGTCAGCCGGTCGATCGGGCAGAGCCAGAGATTGACCGGGTCGATCAGGTCATAGCCGGCGCGGTCCAGCGCGCGGTCGAGATCCTCGTCGCCCGGCCGGATCATGAAGAGCGCCGGCTGGCCCATCAGCCGCATGGCGGTCTCGGCCGCGCCCAGATCATCGTCGCGCCACGGCCCGCGTGCGGTGGTGGCCGAGACGCGCTTGCCGCCGCCGCGCCCCTCGCGCAGGCACCAGGGCCCGGCCGAGACCTGCGTCGCCGCGGGCCAGGTGGCGTCCAGCGTGGCGAAGAGGCGGGGCAGGTCCGGCGCGGTCATGACCGGGTCCGCTTATTCGGGGAAGGCGGCGGAAAGCCGGGCCATGGCGGCGTCGATCCGGGCGCCATCGGTGCCGCGGATCACGATATTGGCGCCGAAGGCCCCGTCCTTCTGGAACGGGTAGGAGCCGAATTGCAGGTCGTCGAACTCCTCGGCGAGCACGCGCAGCGGGCCCGCGATGTCGCCCTCGCCGCGCTGGATGCGCAGGTTCTGGCTGAGCAGCGGCTGCCCGCCGGTGACATGCGGCAGCAGGCTGGCCACCATGGCCTGGAAGATCGCCGGCACCCCGGCCATCACATGCACGTTGCCCAGCGAAAAGCCGGGCGCGGCCGAGACCGGGTTGTCGATCAGCGTGGCGCCGTCGGGGATGCGGGCCATGCGCAGGCGCGCCTCGTTGATCTGCGTGCCCTGGCGTTCGTAATGCGCCTCGAGCACGGCGCGCGCATCGGCGCGCACATCGATGCCCACGCCGAAGGCCTCGGCCACGCAATCGGCGGTGATGTCGTCATGGGTCGGCCCGATCCCGCCCGAGGTCACCACCAGGTCATGCGCGTCGCGCAGCGCATTGAGCGCCGCTACGATGGCTGGGCGGTCGTCGCTGACGATGCGCACCTCGCGCAGATCGACACCGTGCTTGGTGAACTCGCCGGCCAGGTAATGCATGTTGGCGTCCCGGGTCCGGCCCGAAAGGATCTCGTCTCCGATCACCAGCATGGCGGCGGTGGGATTCGGCATCGGCGGCATCTCCTTGGTTCGCATGCGTGGAACAGGTATAGGGCCGCGATGATGCGCTTTCAAACCCCGCTGATACCAGCCATCCTTTTGCGCCGCTACAAGCGTTTCCTCTCGGAGTGCCGCCTTGAGGACGGGCGCGAGGTCGTGGCCCATGTGGCGAACCCCGGATCCATGCTGGGCCTGGCAGAGCCGGGCCAGCGGATCTGGCTGGAGCTGAATGACGACCCGCGCAAGAAGCTCGATTGGGCCTGGCGGCTGGTGGAATTGCCGGATGGTCATTTCGTCGGGGTCGATACGGGCGTGCCGAACCGACTGCTGCGCCGAGCGCTTGCGGCGGGCGCGGTGCCGGGGCTGGAGGGGTATGAGAAGGTCCGGCCCGAAGTGCGTTTCGGCGAGAGGAGCCGCGTCGATTTCCTGCTGACGGACCCGATGCGGCGCGCGGCCTATGTCGAGGTCAAGTCGGTGACCCTGTCCCGTCAGGAGGGGCTGGCCGAGTTTCCCGACAGCGTGACGTCACGCGGTGCGCGGCACCTCGCCGAGCTTGAGGCGATGGTGGCACAGGGTCACCGTGCCGTGATGCTCTACGTCCTGCAGCGCACCGATTGTGACCGCTTCGCAGTCGCGGCCGACCTGGACCCGGCCTATTCCGCGGCCTTCGCACGTGCCCGCGAGGCGGGGGTCGAAGCGCTTTGTATCGGCTGCCGCCTGTCACCCGACGGGATCGCGCTTGCCGGGCGGGTCGCATGCCTGCCATGACCTTGGTGCGTGGCGGCAAGACCTTTCGAAAGGTCTTGCTGACGCGATTTGAAAATCGCGTGGAAAGCGGCTTCGAAGCCGCTTGATCCAAGCCGCTTCGAAGCGGCTTGCCGCCCGGACCTGGCTGTTCAGCCCGGAAAGATGCGCGCCATTTCCCGGTCGAACCGGTCCCAGCTCATCGTGGCCTTGTTGCCGGCATAGCCGTGGTAGTAGGACTTGCCGGACGCGGTCGGCAGGCCGGCCCAGATCTTGGACAGGTTGTGCATGAAGGCGTGGCGCGACAGGGTGCCGCCGCGGAAAGCGGCCATTCCGGCCTCTGCCAGCAGGCGGTCGGCCAGCCGGTCCTGCACGGCCGGCGAGAAGCGCGCCGTGGTCGAGAGCCCCTCGGCCCTGACCAGCCGGCGCAGGGTGGGCGGAATGAACTGGTAGCGGCCGATCGCGTGGGGCTGACCCGGGGTCTCGCGGATCCATTCATAGATCTCGCCGATGGTCATCGCTGTCGGCGGTCGGTCCGGGCGCCGCGTGGCGCCGTATTGCACCGCGTCATAGCCCTTGGCGCCGGCCTCGGCCGAGGCGATCAGGCTGCGCAGCCGGGCCACCGGATCCCCGGACGCCAGCGTGGCGCGCAGACCCTGCGATGCCGGCGCACGCGGCTGCACCGGTGCAAAGAGCGAACCCGCGCCCCGCCCGCTGAACAGGCTGGCCTGCGTGCTGGCCGCCGGTGCACCGGACAGGTCGACCAGCGGCGCGCGCCCCGCGGCGGCGGCCGAGAGGAAGACCGAGACCGGCTCGGCCAGCGCGGCGCGCCCGGACAGGAAGACAAGACATATCAGCGCCAGCGCGGCGCGGCCTGCATTCTGCATGCTCACCTCGAAGAAATCCCGGTTCAGGATGCGCGCAGCCTGCCATGGCCGCGTTGAGAAACCGTTTCCGCGGATCGGCAAAAGAAAACCCCGGCGCGAGCCGGGGCGAGGTGGCCTGGAGACAGGCTGGGGAAGAACAACGGGGGCGGGCTACCAGGCCTGCGGGCCCTTCTCGGCAAAGGCATGCACGAGGAAGTCGATGAAGGCGCGTACCTTGGGCTGGGTGAAGCGGCCCGGCGGGTAGACGGCATAGATGCCCTGCGTCTCGACGGGCAGGTCCGGGATCACGTCCTCGACCAGCCCCTGCTGCATGGCATCATGGAACAGGAAGGAGGGCAGGTAGGCGATGCCCAGCCCGCCGATGCAGGCATTGAGCAGCGATTGCCCGTCATTGACCGTCAGCCAGCCGGCGGTGCGCACCTGCCGCTTCTCGCCCGAGGGGGCGGTCAGCTTCCAGACATTGCCCGAGGACTGGTTGGAATAATGCAGCAGCTTGTGTTCGTTCAGGTCGTCGATCCGCTGCGGGCGGCCGAAACGTTCGAAATAGGCGGGCGAGGCGATCATCCGCTTGGTCGTCTCGGTCAGCTTGCGGGCGCGCAGCGTGCTGTCCTCCAGCTCGCCGATGCGCACCGCCATGTCGAACCCTTCCGAGATCAGCTCCACGTAGCGGTTGTTCAGTACCATGTTCACCGTGATGTCGGGGAACTCGGCCAGGAAATCGCCGAGCACCGGCGACAGGTGGTTCACGCCGAAATCCGTGGCCACGCTGATCCGCAAGAGCCCGGACGGCGCCGATTGCATCGAGGTGACCAGCGCGTCGGCCTCGCCGGCATCGTTGAGCACGCGCCGGGCGCGGTCGTAATAGGCCAGCCCGATCTCGGTCGGCGAGACGCGCCGCGTGGTCCGGTTCAGCAGCCGCGCGCCCAGACGTGCCTCGAGCGACGAGACATGCTTGGACACGGCGGACTTGGAGATGCCCATCTTCTTGGCCGCATCGGTGAAGCCGCCCTGGTCCACCACGGTCGCAAAGGCCTCCATCTCGGTCAGTCGGTCCATTCCCGGCTCCTCGTGTCGTCGTTTCTTTGCAGACCGGTATGGCGGCAGACTGGGGCGCAACTTTGGCAGGGGGCCGACAATAAAGGGGAAATGCAGCGGCTGTCCGGCAGGTCGAAACAACGGCGCCGGCGCGTGCTGGCTGCGGGGCCGTGGCGTGCTATCTTTCCCTTGGGGCAGGTTGATGCCCCGAGCTTGGGAGGATCCGATCATGAAACCGTTCCTGTCCGCGCTGGCCATCGGCGCGCTCGTCTCCACCGCCGCGCTGGCCGAGCGCACGCCCGCCCCCGAAGAGGCCTCGGTCTATTTCATCGGGCTCGAGGATGGCGCCACCGTCTCGGCCCCGGTGACCGTGCGGTTTGGGCTGAGCGGCATGGGCGTGGCCCCGGCCGGGGTCGAGGCCGAGAATACCGGCCATCACCATGTCTTCGTCAACCGCCCGCCACTGGGCGAGGCCGAGGGCGACGAGGCCTTGATGGAGACGGGCATCCCCTCGGATGACAACCACCGGCATTTCGGGGGCGGCCAGACCGAGGTGACGCTCGACCTGCCCGCGGGCACGCATACGCTGCAGCTGGTGATGGGCGATCATTTCCACGTGCCCCATGATCCGCCGATCGCTTCGGAGCACATCACCGTGACGGTGGAATAGGTCCGCGCTTAAGCTTGGGCTATCGGCCGGGTCCGGCTGTCTTGGGCCTCTTTGCGTTGGCCGGCGGCCCGCACGACCAAACCCCTCGCTCACGCAGGGAGCGGGCGACGCACGCAGCGAGCGCATCGCACAGCAAAAAGGCCCCCGGCGGCGATGCCACCGGGGGCCTGTCAATGATGCTATTTCAATAGGCGGACGCCGTTACGCCGCCTTGCGGTTGTGGCGGCCTTCCTCGACCTCCTCGACGATCTTCGAGACGAAATCCTTCAGATCGTTCGGGTTGCGGCTGGTCACGATGCCGCTGTCGGCGATGACGGGCTCGTCCATCACACGGGCGCCGGCGTTTTTCAGATCGGTGCGGATCGACGGATAGGCCGTCATCTCGCGGCCGGCCACGATGTCGGCCTCGATCAGCACCCACGGTCCGTGGCACACGGCGGCGATGACCTTGCCTTCCTTGGCAAAGGCGCGCACCAGCGCGATCACGCTGTCCTCGACACGCAGCAGGTCGGGGTTGATCTGGCCGCCGGGAATTACAAGCGCGTCGTATTGCGTGGGATCGGCATCGGCGACCTTCAGGTCGGCCTCAGCCTCACGGCCCCAGTCGCTGCCTTCCCAGCCCTTGATCGCCTTGCCGTCCAGCGTGGCCACGTGGACTTCGGCGCCCTTGGCGCGCAGCTGGTCACGCGGGAATTCCAGCTCCGACTGTTCGAAACCATGGGTTGAGATGATGAGGATCTTGGACTCGGCAATGCTGGGCATGTCGGCCTCCTTTCGAAAACGATGGGTCACGGGCACGCGGCCCGTCTCTGCCGTCCCAACACCGCCACGGGCGCTGGGTTCCGAAAGAAGCGCAGGCGGTGGCCACGCGCGGCCCGAGCCCCGTCTGCCGCAGGCAGAGGGCGAGATATCCTGCGCGGCCGCAGGCCGCACCGGCCGGTAACAGCCCCGCGGCCGGTCAGAGAGTGGCGGCCAGCCGCGTGCCCTGGTCGATGGCGCGCTTTGCATCCAGCTCGGCCGCCACGTCGGCGCCGCCGATGACATGCACCGCGACGCCCTGCGCCTCCAGCGCGTCGGCCAGCGCCCGCTCCGGGACCTGCCCGGCGCAGAGCACCACCGTGTCGCAGGCGATCAGCTCGGGCCGCTCGCGCGCCTCGCCATGGGAAATATGCAGCCCCTGAACATCGATGCGCTCGTAATTTACGCCGGCCTTCATGGTGACGCCCTTCATCTGCAGCCCGGCGCGGTGGATCCAGCCGGTGGTCTTGCCCAGCCGCTTGCCGGGCTTCTCGGCCTTGCGCTGCAAGAGCGTCACCTGCCGCGCGGGCGGGCCGGGCTGCGGACCCTCGGGGGCCAGGCCCGAACGCGCCGCATCCGGGTCGGTCACGCCCCATTCGCGCATCCACTCTGGCAGGCTCTCGGTCGCGCTCTCGCCGTCATGGACAAGGAATTCCGCCACGTCGAAGCCGATCCCGCCGGCGCCCACCACCGCCACGCGGGGCCCGACCGGCGCGCCGCCGGCCAGCACCTCGGCATAGCCCAGCACGTTCGGCCCGTCCTGCCCGGGGATCTGCGGATCGCGCGGGCGCACGCCCGTGGCGATCACCACCGCGTCGAACCCGGCCAGATCGGCGGCCCCGGCCTCTGTCTCCAGCGCGCAGGTCACGCCGCGCTCGGCCAGCATGGTCTCGAACCAGTCGACCAGCCCGTGGAACTCCTCCTTGCCGGGAATGCGGCGCGCCATGTTGAGCTGCCCGCCGATCCGTGCCGCCTTGTCGTAGAGCGTGACCGCGTGGCCGCGCTCGGCCGCGGTCAGGGCGGCGGCCAGCCCCGCCGGGCCCGCCCCCACCACGGCGATGCGGCGCGCGGTCTCGGCCGGGGTCACCACCAGCTCGGTCTCGAAGCCCGCGCGCGGGTTCACGAGGCAGGAGGACACCTTGCCGGCGAAGGTATGATCGAGACAGGCCTGGTTGCAGGCGATGCAGGGCGCGATCGTCTCGGCCCGCCCGGCCTGCGCCTTGGCCACGAACTCCGCATCTGCGAGGAAGGGACGCGCGAGGCTGACCATGTCGGCGCAGCCCTCGGCCAGCACCTCCTCGGCGACCTCGGGCGTGTTGATCCGGTTCGAGGTGATCAGCGGCACGCCCACCTTGCCCATCAGCTTTTTCGTCACCCAGGCAAAGGCCGCGCGCGGCACCGATGTCGCGATGGTGGGCACGCGCGCCTCGTGCCAGCCGATCCCGGTGTTCAGGATCGTGGCACCGGCCGCCTCGACGGCCTGCGCCAGCTGCACCACCTCGTCATGGGTCGAGCCGTTGGGCACGAGGTCGATCATGGACAGCCGGTAGATCACGATGAAATCGTCGCCCACCGCCTCGCGCACGCGGCGCACCACCTCGACCGGCAGTCGCATCCGGTTCTCGTAGGAGCCGCCCCAGCGATCGGTGCGCTTGTTCGTGTGGGTGACGAGGAATTGGTTCAGGAAATACCCCTCGGAGCCCATCACCTCGACCCCGTCATAGCCCGCTTCGCGCGCGCGGGCCGCGGCGGTCGCGATATCGGCGATCTGCTTCTCGATCCCGGCCTCGTCCAGTTCCCTGGGCGGGAAGGGCGAGATGGGGGATTTCACCGGCGAAGGCGCCACGCAGTCGGGGCCATAGGCATAGCGGCCCGCGTGCAGGATCTGCATGGCGATCTTGCCATCCGCCGCGTGCACCCGGTCGGTCACGACCCGGTGGTTGGCGATGTCCTGCGTGGTATAAAGCCCCGCCGCCCCAGGAAAGACCCCGCCCTCGGGGTTGGGGGCCATGCCGCCGGTCACCATCAGCCCGACACCGCCGCGGGCGCGCGTGGCGTAGAACTCGGCCACCCGGTTCCAGTCGCCGCGTTCCTCGAGATTGGTGTGCATCGAGCCCATCAGCACACGGTTCTTCAGCGTCGTGAAGCCCAGGTCCAGCGGGGCCAGCATATGCGGGTATCGGGTCATGGTCGCGCGCCTCCCTTGCGTGGCGCCGACCCTCACACGCCCGCGGCCGCGCTGTCACCTTGAAACGTGGCGTCACGGGGGCCGGGTTGCGCCTGTCGAAACAGGCTTCCCCAACCGCGCCCGGCGGCTATCCTGTCGTCATGGCGTTCCGACTCCTCATGCCCGAGACCCGGCCGGACCATGCGCGCATGTCCGCCTTGCTGCATGACTACTATGTCGACATCGTCGCGGGGCTGGTGGCGCTGGGCGGGCCGGATGTGCCGCCGGCCGTGCCGGTGCAGGATTTCTGGGACCATGTCGACGACTTCCTGCCGCCGCGCGGGCGCATCTGCATCGGCGTCGCGCCGGATGGCCGCTGGCTGGGCTGCGGCACGCTCTCGGCACTGCCCGGCGCACGGGGCGAGCTCAAGCGGCTCTTCGTGCGGCCCGAGGCGCGCGGCACCGGGCTGGGCCGTGCGCTGGTGGAGCGGCGGTTGGACGAGGCGCGCGCCATGGGGCTGAAGACGATCCTTGTCGATACGCTGAGGCATACCGCGGCGATGCAGGCGCTCTACCGCTCGCTGGGCTTCCGCGAGATCGACCGCTATCCCGAAAGCAGCACGGCCAATACCTTCCCCGAACTGCGTCCCCACATGCTCTATTTCCGCATGGATCTCTGAGGTTCAGGGCACGCGGGCCACGACCAGCCGGCTGGGCGGGCGCGCGGGGTAGTCGCCGGTCTCGACGATCTCGAACCCGGCGGTGGCGATCTGCTGCTCCAGCCCCGCGGTCGACAGGAAATGGATCGGCCGCGGTGCCTTGCCGAAAAGCTGCAAGGCCGCGATGAGCGGACGGTAGTGATGCTTGCCGGCAATGCAGGGCGTCTTGGAGAGGAACATCCCGCCCGGCCGCAGCCCCTGCCGGATCGTGCCCAGAAGGTCGGGCAGGTCGGTCACGAGGTGCAGCAGGTTGAAGGCGAGGATCGCGTCATGCGTGCCTGGCCGGATCGCGTCGGCAGCCCCGGCGACCTCGAAGCGCAGCGAGGCGGGGCAGTCCGGCTTGGCGCGGGCGATCTCGATCATGGCGGGCGACAGGTCGGTGGCGGTCATGCGCCGCACCCCGCCAACGAGCGCCAGCGCCGTGGTCCCGGTGCCGCAGCCCAGTTCCAGCACGTCCCATTCCGGGCGCAGCCAGTGGCGCACCCGGTCGAGCGTGTCGGCATAGGCTTGCGGGTCGCTGACCTGCCGCGCGGCATAGCGATCCGCGATCCGGTCCCAGAAAGTGGCGTCGGCCATGGTCAAGCTCCGTTCCCGCTGATGGCCGGATCATAGGGCAGACCACCCTTCGCGCCCATCCCGAAGGGGCGTTCACCGCTTCTGCACGGTTGCATGGATCGCCGGGGGGCGAGGGCGCCACCCCCCCGGGATGCGGTCACTCGGCCGCGTCGCGCCGCGGCAGCACCCAGTCGGCGCGCGGGAAGTGGCAGGTATAGCCGCCGGGATAGCGCTGCAGGTAATCCTGGTGCTCGGGCTCGGCCTCCCAGAAATCACCCACCGGTTCGACCTCAGTCACGACCTTGCCTGGCCAGTGGCCCGAGGCCTCGACATCGGCAATCGTGTCCAGCGCGACCTGCCGCTGGTCCTCGTCCACGTAGTAGATGGCCGAGCGGTAGGACATGCCGATATCGTTGCCCTGCCGGTTCAGCGTGGTGGGGTCGTGGATCTGAAAAAAGACCTCGAGGATCTTGCGATAGCTGATCGTTTCGGGGTCGAACAGGATCTCGATCCCCTCGGCATGGGTGCCGTGGTTGCGGTAGGTGGCGTTCTTCACGTCCCCGCCGGTATAGCCCACGCGGGTGTCCTTGACCCCGGGCAGCTTGCGGATCAATTCCTGCATGCCCCAGAAGCAGCCCCCGGCCAATACGGCGCGTTCGGTTGTCATGTCACGTCCTCCAGTTGACGAATGGCCTGATCGAACCTTGCGAACTGGACCTGGAAGAAGCGGATTGCTTCCGGCCAGGTGCGCCGCAGGGCAAGACAGGCGTTCCGATTGTCCTTCCTGAACAGGTAGCCCTTGGCCGCCTGTCCGCTTCCCTGACCCATGACCGTGCCAAGCGCCGCGGTCAGCGCGTCGGCATGGCAGGTCACCCAGTGGGACGCCGCTTCGGTCCGGGCCTTCATGTAGACCGACACCTTGTCCTCGGAGACCGAGAACACCAGCGCCAGGTCGTCGCGGTCACCGAGGGCGGCGATCCGCCCCCAGCTTGACCGGGTCGAGCGGATGCCCGTCTCGTCGTCCAGCATGCGGAACAGCTCTGCCCGCAGACCGGCGCGGTCGGATGTCATTCCACGTCCTCGACCTGGTCGATATACTGGCCATAGCCCTCGGCCTCCATGTCCTCGCGCGCGATGAAGCGCAGCGCGGCCGAGTTGATGCAGTAGCGCAGCCCGCCCCGATCGCTCGGCCCGTCGGGAAAGACATGGCCCAGGTGGCTGTCGCCATGGGCCGAGCGGACCTCGGTGCGGATCATGCCGTGGCTGGTGTCGCGCAGCTCGACAATATTGTCAGGTTCGATGGGTTTGACGAAGCTCGGCCAGCCGCAGCCCGATTCGTATTTCGCGGCCGAGGCGAAGAGCGGCTCGCCCGAGACCACGTCCACGTAGATCCCGGCGGCCTTGTTGTGCAAATATTCGCCGGTGCCCGGCCGCTCGGTGCCCGAGCGCTGGGTGACGTGGAACTGCTCGGGGGTCAGGCTTTCGATAACCTCCGGCCGTCGTTCGTATTTTGCCATGTGCATCCTCCGATCGCCTGCGCCCGGCGGGCGCGTCTATCTTGCCATAATAGATGGTGTTTGGCGGCGTAAATCAAACCCGGCAGCGGCTGTCCTCACGTTGCCTTGCGCCGGGCTTGCGCGGATCGGTGCGCGCTGCCATGTAACCGGTGAGTGACAGCCCTTTTTCTCCCAAGGAATTGCGGGCCGGCGCTCCGGGCGCTGGGATGGCAGCTCAGCGCCCGTCAAAGCGCCTTGAGGCGCCCGACGGCCCAGCGGGCCGCATCGGCCACCGCCGCATCATCATCTTCGCAAAGCGGCTGCACCGCCCCGGTCAGGGAGGGATCCGTGGAATTGCCGATCGCGTAGGCGACGTTGCGCACGAAACGGTCGCGCCCGATCCGCTTGATGGGCGAGCCCGAGAAGTGCGCGCGGAACCCGGCATCGTCCAGCTTGGCCAGTTCGGCCAAAGCCGGCGCGCGCAGATCGTCGCGGGCGTGGTATTTCACCTCTTCGGCGCGGCGGGCGAACTTGTTCCACGGGCAGACGGCCAGGCAGTCGTCGCAGCCATAGATCCGGTTGCCCAGCCCCGGCCGCAGCGCCGCGTCTACCGGGCCGCGATGCTCGATCGTCAGGTAGGAAATGCAGCGCCGCGCATCCAGCTGGTAGGGCGCCGGGAAGGCGTCGGTCGGGCAGATATCCAGGCATTTGCGGCAGGATCCGCAGTGATCGGTCTCGGCCGCGTCGGGGGGCAGCTCCAGCGTGGTGAAGATCGCGCCGAGGAACAGCCAGGAGCCCAGCTCGCGGCTGACGAGGTTGGTGTGCTTGCCCTGCCAGCCCAGGCCCGCCGCCTGCGCCAGCGCCTTTTCCGGCACCGGCGCGGTGTCGACAAAGACCTTGATCTGCGGCGCCTCGCCCGTCTTGGCCTCGGCTTCGGCGATCAGCCAGCGGCCCAGCCGTTTCAGGCGTTTCTTGACCACGTCGTGATAGTCGCGGTTCTGCGCGTAGACCGAGATCGCGGCGCGGTCGCGCTGGCCCAGCACGTCCAGCGGGTCATGGTCGGGGCCGTAATTCTCGGCCAGCATCAGGACGGACCGCGCCTCGGGCCAGAGCGCGGTCGGATCGCCGCGCCAATGCGCGCGCTCGGCCAGCCAGCCCATCTGCCCGTGATAGCCGCGGGCGAGAAAGGCGCGCAGCCGGTCCATCACCTGGGGCACGTCGCCGGGCCGGCAGAGGCGGGCCCCGGCAAAGCCCACCTGCCGCGCCTCTGCCAGAAGCCGGGACTTCAGCGACAGCGGGTCCGGTGCGGTCTCAGAAGTCGAGATCGGCATAATGCGCCGGTGGCGGAAAGCCCGGCACCTGGTCGGCAAGGATGTTGCGGAAGGCCGGGCGCGACTTGATCTTGGCGTACCAGTCCTTGACCACTTCGGAGCGGTTCCAGTCCACGTCCGAGATATAGTCCAGCGCCGACAGGTGCGCGGCGGCGGCGAAATCGGCCAGCGTCATGGCATCGCCGGCCAGCCAGCGGCGGTGATCCAGCAGCCATGCCATGTAATCCAGATGGTACTTGATCGCCTTGGCGCCGGATTTCACGTTTCCCGAATCCGGGAAACCCGCCTTCATCACCTTCTTGTTCACCCGCTCGTAGAGCAGTTTCGACGTCACCTCGTGGTGGAACTTGTCGTCGAACCACGACACCAGCCGGCGCACCTCGAACCGCGCATCGGCCGAGCGCGGCATCAGCGGCGGGTCGGGATACTTCTCCTCGATCCATTCGCAGATCGCCCCGGATTCGGCCATGATCTTGCCGTCGATGCGCAGCACCGGCACCTTGGCGGCGGGGTTGCGGCGCAGGAAATCGGGGTCCTTCTCCCAGTAGCGCTCCTCGACCAGCTCGCACTCGATCTTCTTTTCAGCCAGCGACAGGCGGACCTTGCGGCAGAACGGTGACAGGGGAACGTGGTAAAGCTTGGCCATCAAAGGTTCCGAACGGGGAGGGGGTAAGACGGGCCTTCTTTGCCGTGAAAAGGGGCGCGTTTCAAGCGGTCGGGCGCCCGGGGCCTTTCCCACGGCGCCGACCCGCCGTATCGTGGCCGCCATGGACCATCCGTTGATCGACCTCATCACCGCACGGATCCGCGCCGCCGAGAAGGAGGGCGCCTTCGACAACCTGCCCGGCGCGGGCAAGCCGCTGCCGCGCGAGGACGATCCCGACAGCTCGATCATGGGGCGGATCCTGAAGCAGAACGGCGCCGTGCCCGAGGCGGTCACCCTCAGCCGCGAGCTGGCCCGGCTGCGCGAGACCCTGCGCGACACGGCGGACCGGGACCGCCGTGCGCAGATCCTGTCCGAGATCGCGGTGCTGCAAACGCGGCTCGACCTTGCGAAATCGCGCGGCTGAGCTTGGACATTGCCGCGGGGCCGTGCCACTGTCGCGCCGAAGATCGAAGAGGGCGCCCGATGGTCACGGTCCAGGAACAATACGAAGCCTATCCCTATCCCGAACGTGATCCCAAGGACGAGAAGAAGCGCCTGATCACCGGCTCGCCCTCGCATCCGCACGAGATCGACCATTTCCTGTTTGCCGGCCAGCGCGACTGGTCACAGCCGCTGCGCGTGCTGGTGGCCGGCGGCGGCACCGGCGACGGGCTGATCCAGCTGGCCACGGTGCTGGCGCATCACAAGCGCCCGGCCGAGATCACCTATCTCGACCTGTCCGGCGCCTCGCGCAAGGTGGCCGAGGCGCGCGCCAAGGTGCGCAAGCTGGACATGATCCGCTTCGAGACCGGCTCGCTGCTCGATGCGGCCGAGTATGGCCAGTTCGACTATATCGACTGCTGCGGCGTGCTGCATCACCTGCCCGACCCGGCGGCGGGGTTCCGGGCGCTGCGCGCGGCGCTGGCGCCCGGCGGCGGGCTGGGCTTCATGGTCTACGCGCCTTACGGGCGGTCCGGCGTATACCCGTTGCAGCAAGCCTTCGACACGCTCTTTGCCGGCCTGTCGCCCAAGGAGCGGCTGAAGGCCGCGCGCGGGCTGGTGCGCGATCTGCCCGAGGGGCATCCCTTTGCCGTCAACAGCAACCTCGTGGATCACAAGGCCAGCGATGCGGGGTTCTACGACCTGCTGCTGCACGGGCAGGACCGGGCCTTCACCGCGCCCGAGCTGCTGACGATCATGGACGAGACCGGGTGGCGGCTGCAGAGCTTCTGCACGCCTGCGCTTTATGACCTGTCGCGGCTGACGAAGATCCGCCCCGAGGGGCTGGGCGAGGCCCAGGCGATGGGCGCGGCCGAGAAGCTGCGCGGCGTCATCAAGCTGCATGTCGGCTATGCCGTACCGTCCGAGGACATGCGCAAACCGGCCACGGCCACCAACCGCGCGCTGATCCCGCATCTGCGCGGCGCCCCCGCGGCGCGGCTGGCGCAGGAGGTGGCGCAGGTCGGCACCGTGCCGCTGACCCTGCACGGGATCAAGACCAGCCTGCGGCTCCCGCGCGAGGCCGCGCCGCTGATCGCCGGGATCGACGGCGTGCGCAGCCTGTCCCAGATCGCGGCCGGGGCGGGCATGGACGCGCTGACCTTTGGCAGCCACTGGATGAAGCTCGAGCGCGAGCTGGCGTCCTGGGGCCTGCTGCTCTATTCCGGCCTCGGCAAGGGCTGAGCGGTCATGTGCGGACGGTTCGCCATCACCCTGCCGCCCGATGCCATGGCGCAGATGTTCGAGGCGGTGCCGGCCAACGACCTGCCCGAGGTGCCCAATTACAATGTCTGCCCCACCAACCGCATCCACGTGGCCCATACCCTTGACGGGCAGCGGCGGCTGGCGGCGATGCGCTGGGGCTTCATCCCGCATTGGTACAAGAAACCCAATGACGGCCCGCTGCTGATCAATGCCCGTGCCGAGACGGTGGCCGAGAAACCCGCCTTCAGATCCGCCTGCCGCGAGCGGCGCTGCCTCGTCCCGGCCAGCGGCTTTTTCGAATGGACCAAGGATGGCCAGGACAACCGCCTGCCCTGGTACATCACGCGCCGGGACGGCGACCCGCTGGTCTTTGCCGGGATCTGGCAGGACTGGTCGCGTGAGGAGGAAGAGCACCGCACCTGCGCCATCGTGACCTGCGCCGCCAGTGACGAGATGTCGGCCATCCATCACCGCATGCCCGTGGTGCTGGAGCGCGCCGACTGGGCCAAGTGGCTGGGCGAAGAGGGCAAGGGCGCGGCCACGCTGATGCAGCCCGCGCCCGAGGGCAGCTTGCGCTGGCATCGCGTGCCGGTCGAGGTCAACTCCAACCGCGCCCGCGGGCCGCAGCTGATCGAACCGATGGAGGGCTGAGCCGTGGCGGAGCTGACGGACTGGATCGGCCGGACCGAAGAGCATCACGACGTGATTCTGCCCCGGCCCGCGCGCTTCATGCAGGCGACGCTGGACCGGACGCCCTCGCTGGCCGAGGGCGACGCGCTGCCACCGCTCTGGCACTGGCTCTATTTCCTCGAGGCGGTGCCGGCCAGCGGGCTGGGCCGCGACGCGCATCCCAAACGCGGCGGCTTCCTGCCGCCGGTGGACCTGCCGCGGCGCATGTGGGCCGGCGGGCGGCTGGACTTTGCCGCGCCGCTGGTGCTGGGGCAGGCGGCGGTCAAACGCTCGACCATCCTGGACGTGACCGAGAAATCGGGCCGGTCGGGGCCGCTCTGTTTCGTGACTGTGCGCCACGAGATCCTGACGGGCGGGCAGGTGGCGCTGACCGAGGAACATGACATCGTCTACCGCGCCGACCCTGACCCGGCGGCGCCCGCGCCCGTGCCGCCCCGTGCGCCCGAGGGGGCCGAGGTGACAGAGACGGTGCAGCCGACGCAGGTCATGCTGTTCCGCTACTCGGCGCTGACCTTCAACGGCCACCGCATCCACTACGACGTGGATTATGCCCGGCAGGTCGAGGGCTATGAGGGGCTGGTCTTTCACGGGCCGCTGACGGCGACCTTGCTGGCCGATCTCGCCACGCGCAGCCTGGGCCAGCCCTTGCGCCGCTTTTCCTTCCGCGGCACCGCGCCGCTGGCCGGCATGGCGCCCTTCACGATCGCGGGCCGGCGGGTCGAGGGGGGCATGGATCTCTGGGCCGCGCGGGGCGACGGGGCGCAGGCGATGCAGGCCGAGGCGCGGGTCTGAGCCTCAGAGCCGGGCCAGCCGTCCCGGCGCGCCCTCGGGCAGCCGCCGCCCCGACAGCCGCGCCATGTGCCAGCCCAATGCAAGGTTGCTGGTGACCACCGGCAGGCCCAGCGCGGCCTCGGCCTCGGCCACGATCTCCAGCGCGCGCAGGTTGGTGCAGGAGACGAAGACCGCCTCGGTCCCCGGTGCCTGTCCGGCCTCCAGCACCGCCTCGAGGATCGAGGCGGGGGCGATCCGCGCCACCCGCGCCTCGACCTGTTCGCCAAAGCTGATGGCGTGGGTCACGAGATGGCCGGCCTCGGCCAGCCCGTCGCAGATCGGCTGCGCCACCGCCGCGATATAGGGCGAGACGACGGCGACTCGGCGCACCTCCAGCGCCGCCAGCGCGGCCAGCGTGCCGGTCATCGGGTTGGTGACCGCGCGCGTGCCGCAGGCGCTGCGGATCAACTCGCCCACCCGCGCCGCGCCGCTCAGCCGCGTGCCCGAGGTGCAGGCATAGGCGATCGCGTCGAAAGAGGCGGCCGCCGGCAGCAGCGCCGCCGCGGCGGGCAGGGCGGCCGCCATGTCGGCGATGGTCTCGGGCGTCAGGTCCGCGCCCGAGGGGATGCGCGTGACATGCAGCGCCACCTCGCCCGGCGGGAACAGGTGGCGCATGTCCTGCTCGACCGTCTCGTCGACCTGCAGCACGATCAAGCCCAGCGTCACGGGCTGCGGCACCGAGACGAGCGTATAGGGCCGGCTCATGTCCCCAGTTCCGGCAGCGTCGCGGGGGCGCGCGGCGACAGCAGCTCCGGCCCGTCCGCGCGCAGCACGATGTTTTCCTCGTGGCAGAGGATGCGGCCGGGCACGGTCTCGGCCGAGGGCTCCAGCGTCAGCACCATGTTCTCGCGCAGGGGCGTGTCGTCGCGCGGCGTGAAGGAGGGCCACTCGGTCAGGGTGATGCCCAGCCCGTGGCCCAGCCGCCCCTCGCAGGGCGTGGCGCCATGGGCGCGCGTGGTCTCGGACAGGATCGCATGCGCGTCGCGCGCGGTCATGCCGGGGCGCAGCTGGTCCAGCGCGGCCTCGGTCGCGGCATATAGCGCGTCCTGCGCCCGGCGCACCGCGTCCGAGGGCGGGCCGACCGACCAGTTGCGGTCGAAATCGCAGAAATAGCCCTGCCGCACGGCGCCGGTGTCCAGCATCAGCACGTCGCCCGGGGCCAAGGGGCGCGCATCGGCGGGCGAGATCACGTCTGCGTAGCCCTCCGGCCCCGCGCCGCCCGCCACGTAGGACACCCATTCGGCGCCTTCCTCCAGCAGGGCCGACTGGAAGGCGCGGAAGACGGCATCGAGTGGCGTGCCGGGCCCGGCAATGTCGGGCACGCGGTCGATGGCCCGCCCGGCAATGGCGCAGGCCTCGCGGATCAGGGCGACCTCAGGTTCGGACTTGATCTCGCGCACCCGCTGGACCGTGGCCGTCGCATCGACGAAGCGGCGCGGCGCCAGCGCGTCCCGCACCGCGTGATAGGTGCCGAGCGGGGCGCGCAGATGCGTCTCGAGCCCCATGGGCAGGCCGATCCGGCCGCCCTCAGACACCAGCCCGGCCAGGGTCTCGGTCAACAGGCTCACCCCGTCATCCTCCGGGTCCGGGCTGGGCCATGTGCGGATCACCTCCGCGTGGCAGCGCCGCATCAGCGGCGCGCCGATGGCCGGGATCACCGCGACCGGGCCGCCCGAAGCGGGCAGGAGGACGAACCACGGGCGCGCCGGGCTTTCCCAGAACCGGGTCAGGAAGCCCGTGACATAGAAGACATCCGCCGGCGTGGTCAGCAGCAGCGCGTCGATCCCGTCATGGCCCATGCGCGCCTGCAATGCGGCGGCGCGCGCCTCGAACGCGGCCGGCGGCAGGGGCGGGGCCCAGTCAGCCATCGGGCATCTCGGTCACGAAGGCCAGCACGCGGCTGTCGGCATCGAGACCGGGAAGCCCGTCCAGCAGCGCCGCCAGCCCCGCCCCGCCCGAGGGCGTGGTTTCGAACCCGTCCCTTGCGAGGGCCGGCAGGGCGGCGGCGACCGCGTCATCCGTCACCGTGACGGCCAGGTCCGCATCCCGTGACAGCCCGGCCAGCGCGATCATCGAGGGCGTCTTGCAATCCAGCCGCCCCATGGTCGAGACCGGCCCCGCCGTGTCGCAGACCCGGCCCGCGCGCAGGCTTTCCATCAGCGCGGGCGCAGCCTCGGGTTCCACCACGAGGATGGTGGGCGCGTCGCCCCAGACCTGCCGCGCATGGGCGGCCACCGCAGCGGCCAGCCCGCCCACCCCGGCCTGCAGCAGGACATGGGTGGGCGGCGTGCCGATCTGTTCGGCGGCCTCGGCGGCAAGCTGCAGGTAGCCTTCCATCAACCGGTGCGGCAGGTCTGTATAGCCGGGCCATGAACTGTCCGAGAGCAGGGTCCAGCCCTTGTCTTCGGCGGCGCGCTCGGCGGCGGCCATGCTGTCCTCGTAGGTGGCGCCCTCGCGCACGACCTCTGCCCCCTTGTCCCGCAGCCGGGCGGCAAAGCTCTCGGGCACGGTCTCGGACAGGTAGATCACCGCCCGCGCACCGAAGATCCCCGCCCCGGCCGCGACCGACATGCCGTGATTGCCCGCGCTGGCCGTGACATAGGTGTGCCCGGCCAGCGTGGTGCCGTCCGGCCCCGCGGGGGCCGCCTCCTGCGCCGCATGCGCGATGACATAGGCGGCGCCGAGCGCCTTGAAACTGCCCAGCCCCATGCGCCCCCGCTCGTCCTTGACATGGACCGAGGCGACCCCGGCCGCGGCCGCAATCCCGGGGGCCTCTGTCAGTGGCGTGGGGGCGTGGGCCGGGCAGGCGGCGAGGCTGTCGGCCACCGCCTGCGCGTCGGTGGAGGGCAGCGGCTCCAGCCCGGGGATCGGCGTGCCGCGATGGGGGTTCTTGAGCCAGTGCGCCATGATGTCCTCTCTTTTCGGCACCCTAGCGCAGCCGGCCGCCCGTGGCGACACCGGTCAGGCGCGGCGCGTGCGGGAGAGGACATTCCCCGTGCGCGCTGTCACTTGGTCAGGATCAGCTTGCCTGCATGGGTGATGCGCAGCGTGTAGACCGCATCGTCGAGGATGATCCGGGCCAGCCCCTCGCCCCCGACAAGCGCGCGAGCATCATGCACGGGCAGCCGGTCCACGGGGTCGCGGCGCTGCGCCTCGGGCGGGGTGCGGTCCATATGGCTCATGGCCGCGCCTCGATACGGTCGATCAGCGATTCGAGCGGAAAGTCGGGCGGCGCCACCAGGTCCACCGCCTGCTTGAGCGCATCGCGCCAGCAGGCTTGCTCCCCTTGGCGATACGCCTGTTCAGGTGCGAAAAGGTCGGGTCTGTCGCGCATGCGGGCCTCGTCTGCAACTGCGTCGCCGGCTGCCTCTCGGGTGGCGTGGGACTGTTTCCGATCATTTCCATCAACTATTCCAATGCTGATTGAAACAGTCAAGTTAAAACCAGCCTGTGGCTTGGCATCATGGTCCTGCGCGCCCCCTACGGTGCACGATGAAGAACGGGCCACCACCTTGATGCCGTCGGCGCGGGGTGGTTTGGTGACCATGGGCGCTGGGCCCGGGTGAGGGGGCGCGCATGAAGGTTCATATTCTCGACGACTGGTTCGACACGTTGCGGGGGCTGCCCTGTTTCCGGTTGCTCGACGGGCATGACGTGACCGTCTGGACCGATGCCGCGCCGGATGAGGACACGCTGGCCGCGCGGCTGGCCGAGGCCGAGGCGCTGGTGCTCTTCCGTGAGCGCACGGCGATCACCCGCAGCCTGCTGGAGCGCCTGCCGAAGCTGCAATTGATCGCCCAGCGGGGCGCCTATCCGCATGTGGACGTGGCCGCCTGCACCGATCACGAGGTGCTGTTCTGTTCGAAAAAGCCGCAGGACGGGGCGAATTACGCCGCGGCCGAGCTGACCTTTGCGCTGATGCTGGCGGCGATGCGGCAGATCCCGCAGCAGATGGCCTCGGCCAAGGCGGGGCAGTGGCAGATGGGTGTCGGCAAGACGCTGCGCGGCCGGGTGCTGGGGCTCTACGGGGTCGGGCGCATCGCGCGGGCTGTGGCCGGCTATGCCCGCGCCTTCGGGATGGACGTGATATGGTGGGGCTCCGAGGCCGGGCGGGTGCGTGCGCAGGCCGAGGGCGAGAGCGTGGCCGAGAGCCGCGCCGATTTCTTCGCCCGCAGCGACATCGTCTCGATCCACGTGCGGCTGACGCCCGAGACGCGCGGCATCGTCACGGCCGAGGACCTGGGCCGGATGGCGCCCGGGGCGGTCTTCGTGAACACCTCGCGCGCGGGGCTGGTGCAACCCGGCGCGCTGCTGGCGGCGCTGGAGGCCGGGCGCCCGGGTATGGCGGCGGTGGACGTGTTCGACACCGAGCCGCAGACCGACCCGTCTGACCCGCTGTTGTCGCATCCCAACCTGATCTGCACCCCGCATATCGGCTTTGTCACCGAGGACGAGTTCGATAACCAGTTCTCGGACATCTTCGAGGAAGTGGCGGCCTATGCCGCGGGCGCGCCGATCCACGTCATCAACCCCGAGCTGCTGCGCAAGGGGTGAGCGCGCGGCACGGCCCCCCTTTTCACGAGGGCCCGGCTTGTCCATTATCCTCGGGATGTGCCGGGCAGGGGAGCGCGCGAGATGGGATGGTTGAGGGATGAAACCGGTCTGGACAGGACCGAGGCGAATTACACGCCGCTGACGCCGCTGTCCTTCCTGAAACGCGCGGTGCAGATCTGGCCCGACCACCCGGCGGTGCTTTACGGGCCACATCGCAAGAGCTATGCCGAATATGTCGAGCGGGTCACGCGGCTGGCCTCGGCGCTGGCGGGCGCGGGCGTGGCCCCGGGCGACGTGGTGGCGACGATCCTGCCCAACATCCCCGCCCAGGCCGAGGCGCATTTCGGCGTGCCGGCCTGCGGCGCGGTGCTGAACGCGATCAACACGCGGCTGGATCCCGACACGGTGGCCTATATCCTCGATCACGGCGAGGCCAGGCTGGTGCTCTGCGACACGCAGTTCCTGCCCACTCTGGCCGAGGCGATCGAGCGGATGGAGTCCGCGGCGCCGCAGGTGATCGAGGTGCCCGACGATTTTGCCGGCGTGCATCGCCATTCGGACTATCCGCAATACGAGGATTTCCTGGCTGGCGGCGATCCGGAGTTTGTCTGGCACATGCCGCAGGATGAGTGGGAGAGCCTTGCGCTCAACTATACCTCGGGCACGACGGGGCGGCCCAAGGGCGTGGTCTATCACCATCGCGGCGCCTACCTGAACGCCATGGGGCAGGTGCTCAGCTGGCGGATGACGCTGAACCCGGTCTACCTGACCATCGTGCCGCTGTTCCACTGCAACGGCTGGTGCCACACCTGGATGATGCCGGCGCTGGGCGGGACCGTGGTCTGCTGCCGCGACATCACCGCGCCGGCCATCTTCGACGCCATTGCCGACGAGGGGGTGACCCATTTCGGCGGAGCGCCCATCGTGCTGAACATGCTGGTCAACGCGCCGGCCGAGCAGCGCCGCAACTTCGATCACGTGGTCGAGGTCTTCACCGCCGGCGCGCCGCCCGCGCCGGCGACCCTGGCCAAGATCGAGCCGATGGGCTTCAACGTCACGCAGGTCTACGGGCTGACCGAAGTCTACGGGCCTGCCACGGAATGCACGTGGAAGGCCGAATGGGAGCCGCTGCAGGGCGCCGACCGCGCCGCGATCAAGGCGCGGCAGGGCGTGGCCATGCCCTTCATGGAAGAAGTGCGCGTCACGGACGAGGCGCTGGCCGACATTCCGCGCGACGGCGAGGCCAAGGGCGAGATCATGTTCCGCGGCAACGGCGTGATGAAAGGGTATTTCAAGAACCCCAAGGCCACGCAGGAGGCCTTTGCCGGCGGTTATTTCCATTCCGGCGACATCGCCGTGCACCATCCCGACGGCTACGTGCAGATCGCCGACCGGGCCAAGGACATCATCATCTCGGGCGGCGAGAACATCTCGTCGGTCGAGGTCGAAAGCTGCCTGATGGGCCATGACGCGGTGCTGCTTTGCGCCGTGGTGGCCAAGCCGGACGAGAAGTGGGGTGAGGTGCCCTGCGCCTTCGTCGAGCTGAAGGACGGTCATGACGCGACCGAGGCGGAGCTGATCGCCTATGCGCGTGAGCGGCTGGCCGGGTTCAAGACTCCCAAGACCGTGGTGTTCCGGGAATTGCCCAAGACCTCGACGGGCAAGATCCAGAAATTCGAGCTGCGCGGGCTGGCGAAGACGCTCTAGGCCCGCGTGCGGTGGTCAGGCCGCCTGCGGCAGCTCCACGGTCTCGATTTGCGAGCGCAGCACCGCGGGGTCGTCGGCCCGTGCCAGCGCATCGGCCCAGAGCGCGTTCTCGATCCGGTCCTCGCTGGCGGTCAGCGGTGCGTCGCAGCTGGCGGCGATACGCTGCAGCCCGGTGGCGGTGTGCAGGGTGACGAGGGCCTCGAAGCAGGCCTCGGCGGCGTTGTAGGTGATCGTTCCGATCTGCGGCGTGTTGTGCGCCATGCTCATGCCTCCTGAAGAGCGGTCCACTTGGGTCATCCTGTGGATAACTGCCAGATGGTGTCAGAGTTCCGCAGTGTCGAGAGGCAGGCGCGATCTGTCGACGGGGAAAAACCCGACCTTGCGCGCATTTCCGCCCAAGGCCCGGCGCGGTCACGCGGTCCGGTTGGCCTGGCGCGCCTGCGGCGAGGCCAGTTCGGCAAGGATGCCCTGTGCCGCGGCGCGCGGATCGGCGGCACGGTGGATCGGGCGGCCCACGACGACGTGGTCGGCGCCGTCACGGATCGCCTGCGCCGGGGTCGCGATGCGTTTCTGGTCGCCGGTCTCGGCGCCCACCGGGCGCACGCCGGGGGTGACGATCAGCCGGCCCTCCGCCTCGGGCAGGGCGCGGATCAGCGCCGCCTCGTTGGGCGAGGCGATCACGCCGTCGGCGCCGGCCTCGAAGGCGCGGCCGGCGCGGGTCGCGACCAGGTCGGGAATGTCGCCCGCCTCGATCATCGCGGCGTCGAGGTCGTCGCGGTCCAGCGAGGTCAGGATGGTCACCGCGAGAATCTTGACATCGCTGCCCGCCGCGCCCTGCTTGGCCGCGCGCACCACGTGCGGATCGCCATGCACGGTCAGGAAGTCGAGATCGAACTGGGCCAGCCCGCGCACCGCGGCCTCGACCGTGGCGCCGATGTCGAACAGCTTCATGTCGAGGAAGATGCGCTTGCCGTATTCGCCCTTGAGCTCGTTTGCCAGCGCCAGCCCGCCGCCGGTCAGCATGCCCAGCCCGATCTTGTAGAACGACACCTCGTCCCCCAGCCGTCCGACAAGGTCCAGCCCGCTGAGCACATCGGGAACATCGAGGGCGACGATCAGGCGGTCATCGGACATGGGCGGGCTCCTCTTGCGCGGTTGTGGCTGCTTAGGACGTCCGCCCCGCGCACGCAAGCTCAGCCGCGCCACGGCTCCAGCGACGGCGCAAGGCGCAGGGCGCAGTCCTCGTCCGGACTCAACAGATGCGTGCCGAGCGGGGCGTCCGCCGCGCCTTGCCCTTGCAGCGCCACGAAGAGCCGCGCGCCAAGGTCCACGTCCTGCCCCGGGCCGATCATGAACTCCATCCCGTGCAGGCGGAACCGCGCGTCCTGCCGTGCGCCGTCCGGCCGGACCAGAACGCAAGGAAAGGCCCGGCCGCCATGGCCATGCCTCGGCCACAGCCGTTCGGGGAAGTCGGGAAACAGCGCCAGTGTCCCGGGCGGCCCGAACGGCGCGTGTCCGGTGACGGTGAGCAGTCGGTAGAGCGGGGTCATGCGGGCAGGATAGGCGCCAACGGTCCGGGCGCCCAGTCATGGACGCGCCGACGTGACAGGGGGTGCCCGGCGCGGCGGGGGCTTGCGCAGCTCGGCCGGCAGAACGCCCGGGGCAAAGCGCAGCCGACCCCCGCCGCCGAGATCTGGCACCCGCCGGGCCTGGCGCAGGGCCTGGGCCAGCACCATGAGGCGGTGGCGTGTCTCGACGATCTCGACCTGGCGCGGTAGCGTCAGCGGGATTTGCACCCGCAGCCGTCCCGCGACCAGCGTGACCGCCCCGGCGCGCGCCCCGCCCTCGAACCCCGCGATCTCGATCTTCCTGACATACATGGCCTGGCCCTCCATCCGCGCCGGACCCTTGCAGCCGGGGCTTAAGATTCGATGGAGATGCATGTTGCGAATTTGCAACGCCCGGGTCTTGAACCGGGCCGGGCGCGCCGCCATCTTGATCGCGAGGCCCCGAGGCGTCGCGTGCTGCACCAGCAGGCGCGGACAGGACAGCGGGGCGCTTGAACGGAAGGAGAAAGTGATGAACTTGGAGAAGTTCACCGAACGGTCGCGCGGCTTCATTCAGGCGGCCCAGACCATCGCGATGCGCGAGAGCCACCAGAAACTGGCCCCCGAACACCTGCTCAAGGCGTTGATGGACGACGACCAGGGGCTGGCCTCGAACCTGATCGGGGCGGCCGGCGCCGATGCTGCGCGCGTCGTGCAGGTGCTGGACACCAAGCTGGCCAAGATCCCCAAGGTCTCGGGCGATGCCGGGCAGGTCTACCTGGATTCGGCCACCGGCAAGGTACTGGACGAGGCCGAGAAGATCGCCACCAAGGCGGGGGACAGCTTTGTCCCGGTCGAGCGCATGCTGATGGCGCTGGCCATGGTCAAGAGCCCCGCGAAAGAGGCTCTGGAGGCCGGTCGCGTCACGCCGCAGGCGCTGAACGAGGCGATCAACGACATCCGCAAGGGCCGCACCGCCGACACGGCGAATGCCGAGGAGGGTTATGACGCGCTGAAGAAATACGCGCTGGACCTGACCGAGCGCGCCGAGCAGGGCAAGATCGACCCGATCATCGGCCGTGACGAGGAGATCCGCCGCGCCATGCAGGTGCTGTCGCGCCGGACCAAGAACAACCCGGTGCTGATCGGCGAACCCGGCGTCGGCAAGACGGCCATCGCCGAGGGGCTGGCGCTGCGCATCGTCGATGGCGACGTGCCGGAAAGCCTGCGCAACAAGCGGCTGATGGCGCTCGACATGGGCGCGCTGATTGCCGGCGCCAAATATCGCGGCGAGTTCGAGGAGCGGCTGAAGGCCATCCTGAAGGAGATCGAGGCCGCGGCCGGCGAGATCATCCTGTTCATCGACGAGATGCACACGCTGGTGGGCGCGGGCAAGGCGGACGGGGCGATGGACGCCTCGAACCTGCTGAAACCGGCGCTGGCCCGGGGCGAGCTGCACTGCGTCGGTGCGACCACGCTGGACGAATACCGCAAGCATGTCGAGAAGGACGCGGCGCTGGCGCGGCGCTTTCAGCCGGTCATGGTCGAGGAGCCGACGGTCGAGGACACGATCAGCATCCTGCGTGGGATCAAGGAGAAATACGAGCTGCACCACGGCGTGCGGATCTCGGACTCGGCGCTGGTCTCGGCGGCGACGCTGTCGCACCGCTACATCACCGACCGGTTCCTGCCGGACAAGGCGATCGACCTGATGGACGAGGCGGCCAGCCGCCTGCGCATGGAGGTGGACAGCAAGCCCGAGGAGCTGGACGCGCTGGACCGCGACATCCTGCAGAAGCAGATCGAGGTCGAGGCGCTGCGGCTGGAGGATGACCAGGCCTCGAAGGACCGGCTCGCCAAGCTGGAGAAGGACCTTGCCGACCTGCAGGAGCAATCCTCGCAGATGACCGCGCAATGGCAAGCGGAGCGTGACAAGCTGGCTTCGGCCCGCGAGCTGAAGGAGCAGCTGGACCGCGCCCGGGTGGAGCTGGACCATGCCAAGCGCGAGGGCAATCTCGCCCGCGCGGGCGAGCTGTCCTACGGCATCATCCCGGGGCTGGAAAAGCAGCTGGCCGCGGCTGAAGAGGCGGATGACGAGCTGATGGTCGAAGAGGCCGTCCGCCCGGAACAGATCGCCCATGTGGTCGAGCGCTGGACCGGTATTCCGACCTCCAAGATGCTGGAGGGCGAGCGCGAGAAGCTGCTGCGGATGGAGGATGACCTGCATCGCCGCGTGGTCGGCCAGGACCAGGCCGTCAAGGCGGTGGCCAACGCGGTGCGTCGTGCGCGTGCCGGGCTGAACGACGAGAACCGGCCGCTGGGCTCGTTTCTCTTCCTCGGCCCGACCGGTGTCGGCAAGACCGAGCTGACCAAGGCCGTGGCCGAGTTCCTGTTCGACGACGATGCCGCCATGGTGCGCATCGACATGTCGGAATTCATGGAGAAGCACTCGGTCGCGCGGCTGATCGGGGCGCCCCCGGGCTATGTCGGCTATGACGAGGGCGGTGTCCTGACCGAGGCGGTGCGGCGCCGGCCCTACCAGGTCGTGCTGTTCGACGAGGTCGAAAAGGCGCATCCGGACGTGTTCAACGTGCTGTTGCAGGTGCTCGATGACGGGGTGCTGACCGATGGCCAGGGGCGCACGGTCGATTTCAAGCAAACGCTGATCGTGCTGACCTCTAACCTCGGCTCGCAGGCGCTGTCGCAACTGCCCGAGGGGGCGGACAGCAGCCAGGCACGGCGCGACGTGATGGACGCGGTGCGGGCGCATTTCCGGCCCGAGTTCCTGAACCGGCTGGACGAGACGATCATCTTCGACCGGCTCAAGCGCGGCGACATGGACGGCATCGTCGACATCCAGATGGCGCGGCTGCTCAAGCGGCTGGCGGCGCGCAAGATCCGGCTGGAGCTGGACGCCGATGCGCGGCACTGGCTGGCCAACGAGGGCTATGACCCGGTCTTCGGGGCCCGCCCGCTGAAGCGCGTGATCCAGAACGCGCTGCAGAACCCGCTGGCCGAGATGATGCTGGCTGGGGACGTCACCGACGACGACACGGTGGTGGTCAGCGCCGGCGCCGATGGCCTGATCATCGGCGACCGGGTCGGCGCCACCAACCGGCCCAAGCCGGACGATGCTGTGGTGCACTGACCCCCGCCCGACACGCGAAAGGCCCGCCGAACCCGGCGGGCCTTTTTCATTGTCCCGTCGCGGTTGTCATTCCTGTCAGGCCGGCGCCTCGGCGGTCTCGTCCCGGCGCGCCCGCCGGGGCAGGCGTTCGCCCAGCATCAGCATGGCCGGGGTCAGGACCAGCGTCAGCAGCGTCGCCACGACGAGCCCGCCGACGATGGCGCTGGACAGTTCGGTCCAGTACTGGGTCGAGGGCGCGCCGAAGACGATCTCGCGCGTGAAGAAGTTCAGGTTGGCGCCCAGCACCATGGGCATCAGCCCCAGCGCCGTGGTGACCGAGGTCAGCACCACCGGCCGCAGGCGTTGTGCGCCGGTGCGCAGGGCGGCCTCGCGGGCAGGCATACCGCCGCGGCGCAGGTCGTTGAACGTGTCGATCAGAACGATGTTGTTGTTCACCACGATCCCCGCCAGCGCGATCACCCCGATGCCGCCCATGACCACGCCGAAGGGCCGGCCCGTCACGATCAGCCCCAAGAGCACGCCGGCCACGGAGAAGACGATGGCGCTCATCACCACGAAGGCCTGGTAGAACGAGTTGAACTGCAGAACGAGGATCACCAGCATCAGCAGGATCGCGGCGACGAAGGCGCCGATCAGGAAGGCCATGGTCTCGGCCTGGTCCTCGGCCTCGCCGGCAAAGCTGTAGCTGACGCCCTCGGGCAGATCGGCCTCGTCCAGCGCGGATTGCAGCGCGGTGATCTGGTCATTGACCAGCAGGCCGGGGGCGACATTGGCCTCGATCGTGACCACGCGGCTCTCGTCGATGCGGGTGATCGTGCCAGTGCGCTCCGAGGGCGCGAAGGTGACGAAGTTCGAGATCGGCACGAGACCGGAGGTGGTCGGCACCCGCAGGCTGCTCAGCTCGGCCAGCGAGCGGTCCTCGGCCGGGAAGCGCACGCGGATGTCCAGCTCGCCATCGGCGTCGCCGGGGCGGTAATCGGCCACCGCGATGCCCTGGGTCAGCAGCTGCACCGCCTGGCCCAGCAGGCTGACATCGGCGCCGTAGCGCGCGGCCTCGGCGCGGTCCACGAGGATCGAGACCTCGACCCCCGGCAGCGGGCGGGTGTCGGTCACGTCGGTGAAACCGCCGATCCGTTCCATCAGCGCCAGCACCTGCTCGACCGCGTCGGCCTGCACCGCGGGGTTGCGCGCGGCCAGTTGCAGGTTGACGGGCTTGCCGCTGGTGGGCCCGCCGCTTTCGGTCTGGACCTGCACGTCGATGCCGGCGATGTCGGCCACGTCGGCGCGGATCTCGGCGCCGATCTCGGCGGCGGGGCGGCGCGTGTCCCAGTCGGTCAGCTCCAGCTGCAGCGTGCCGATGGTCTCCTCGTCGCCCTGTCCCGCGCTCATGGTCGAGCGGGCATAGACGGTGGCGATCTCGGGATAGTCCAGCAGGCGCTGCTCCACCCGGCGCACCAGCCGGTCGCGTTCGTAGATCGAGAAATTGTCGCGCGCGCGGACCTGCACCTGCATGAATTCCGGCTCGACCGAGGGGAAGAAGCTCAGCCCCTTGCCGAACTGGCCATAGAGGCCAAAGCCCCCCAGCAGCAGCGCCAGTGCCAGCAGGACGGTGGCGCCGGGGCGCAGGATCGCCCATTGCAGCAGCCGCACGTAGCGCCCGGTCAGCCCGCCGATGCGGCGCGGATCGCCCTGTTCGGCATCGTGCAGCGCGCGCTTGGCGGCGGCGGTCTGAGGCTGGCGCGTGCCGATCAGCCCGCCGAGGACGGGGATGAAGACCAGCGCCATGAAGAGCGAGGCAAAGAGCGTCAGGATCACGGTGATCGGCAGGAACTTCATGAACTCGCCCACCATCCCGGTCCAGAACAGCAGCGGGAAGAAAACGCTGAGCGTGGTGGCGGTCGAGGCGATGATCGGCCAGGCCATGCGCTTGGCCGCGGCGGCATAGGCGGCGCGGGGGCCGGCGCCCTCCTGCAGGCGGCGGTCGGCCAGCTCGGTCGTGACGATGGCGCCGTCTACCAGCATCCCCACCACGAGGATCAGCGAGAACAGCACCACGATGTTCATCGTGTAGCCCATCGCCCAGAGCGCGGTGACCCCGGCGAGGAAGGCACCGGGAATCGCCAGACCGACCAGGATGGCCGAGCGCAGCCCCAGCGCGAAGACCACCACGATCATCACGAGGATCACGGCGGCGATCACGTTCGCCTCGAGATCGGACAGCAGCGTCTCGACCTGCTCGGACTGGTCCTGCAGGTAGGTGATCTGCACGCTGTCGGGCCATTCGGCACGCATTTCCGCCAGCGCGGATTTGGTGGCGGCGACCGTGTCGATGATGTTCGCGCCCGAGCGTTTCTTGACCTCGAGCGCCAGCGCCGGCTGGCCGTCGATCCGGGCAAAGCCCGTGGGGTCGTCGAAGGTGCGGCGGATCGTGGCCACGTCCTCGAAGGTGACCACCGCGTCGCCACGCACCTTGACCGGGATCTCCATCACGTCCTGCAGGTCCTCGATCAGCCCGGGCACCTTCAGCACGATGCGCCCGCCGCCGGTCTCGATCGCGCCGGCCGCGATCAGCCGGTTGTTGCGCTGCAGCTGGCCGATCAGCTCGTCGAAGCTGAGATTGTAGGTCTGGAAGACCGTGGGGTCGATCAGCACCTCGAGGAACTCGTCGCGCGCGCCGCCGATATCGACCTCGAGCACGCCGGCCAGCCCCTCGATGGTCTCCTGCGCCTCGTCGGCAAGATCGTTCAGCGTGCGCTCGGGCACGGGGCCAGAGATGATGGCGGTGATGATCGGGAAGAGCGCGGTGTTGATCTCGGTGATGGTCAGGTCATAGGCATCCTCGGGCAGGTCGCCCTCGACCCGGTCGGCGGCCTCGCGCACCTTGTCCAGCGCCTCGTCGATATCGCCGCCGGGCGTGAATTCCAGCTGCACGCTGGCAAAGCCCTCCGAGGCGTGGCTCTCGATCTTCTCCAGCCCGGTGATGGCGGCAAACTCGGCCTCCATCGGCTCGATCAGCAGCCGTTCGGCATCCACCGGGCTGATCCCCTCCAGCCCGGTCGAGACATAGACCAAAGGCAGCGGCACCTCGGGATTGGCCTCTTTCGGGATCGAGACATAGGCATAGGCGCCGACGCCCAGGATGGTCAGCAGCGCCATCAGGACCACGCGCATGCGCGAGAAGGCGGCGTCGATCAGCGTGTTCATGGCTCAGCCCCCCTGGCCGGCGCGGTCGGGCGCCTGCGACGGGTCGACCGTCTCGCCCTCGTTCACGAAGCCCTGGCCCACGGTGATGATCCGCGCCATGTCGGGCAGCCCGGTGACCCAGAGCCCGCCGATCTCGGCGCGCACGATCTCGATCGGGTGAAAGGTGACCATGTCCGCGTCATCCACGGCCTTGATGCCCAGCCGCCCCTCGGGGCTGAGCGAGACGGTCGAGGGCTGGACGAAATGCGCTTCGGCCTCGCCGGTGGGAATGCGGATCTCGGCCGAGATGCCGGCGGGGATGGCGCCGTCGGAATTGGGCACGTCGATCTCGGCCAGGAAGGTGCGGGTCTCGGCGCTGGCCGAGGTGCCGACGAAACTGACCGTGCCCTCGCGCTCTTCGCCGGTGATGAAGCTCACCCGCGCCGTCTGCCCGTTCCGCAGCCGCCCCAGCGCCTGCTGCGGCACCTGGATGGCGACGGTCAGCGGGCGGTTGTCGACGATGCGCCCGACCTCGGCGCCGGCCTGCACGAATTCGCCGGGATCCAGCGTCAGCGTCTCGATCCGGCCGGCAAAGGGCGCGGTGACCTCGAGCGATTCGATCGCGTCCTCGGCCGCGGCGACCGAAGCCTCGGCGGCGGCCAGCGTGGCGCGGGCCTGGCTGACGCGGTCGGCCGTGGCCACGCCGCGGTCGAGCAGTTCGGAGGCGTTGTCGAACTCGCGCTGCGCCCGGGCCAGCTCTTCGCGCGCGCGGGTCAGGTCGGCCTCGGCCCGCCGGGCGGAGAGCCGCGCGATCACCGCGCCACCGGTCACGTCTGCGCCCTTGGAGACCAGCACCTCGGCCACGTCGCCCGAGGCCTCGGCCCGGATCGAGGTGTCGCGGTCGGGCAGGGCCTGCCCCTCGGCCTGGAACCAGAGTGTCACCGGCTCGGCCTGCGAGGGCGTGACGGTGACCGCCACCGGTGCGGCGCCGTTGCCACCCTCGCCCGGGGTCTGCGCCTCCTCCGAGGGCAGGATGAAGCCGCTGCCCATCCAGGCCGTGATGGCCAGCACCAGCGCGGCGGCGATCCAAGTCGAGCGCGATGCGCCCTTGTCCGTGTCGAAGGACAGCCGTTCGGTGGTCTCGCTCATGGTCCTGATCCTTGCACTGTCGACCCGCGCGGGGCCCGATGGCGCGCCCGCAGGCACGGGCTACCGCATCTGGCAATGCATCGGAAGCGCGCCCCGTTCCCCTTATCGCGAGATCGTGTCGCCTGCCGCCGGTTTGTGCGTGGCCTTGGTTTTGGCCGGGCCGGGTCAATGCCAAGGCCCCCGCGGTCTCCCGCGGGGGCCTGTGCGCACCAGTCGGATCGGCCGTCGGTTGCTCAGAAGAGGAAGTCCGAGGCGTCGAGATCCCCCGCCGACATGTTCAGCAGCGTCAGGTCATTGTTGGCGTCGAGGTCGATGACCACGTTCGCGCCGACCTGCGTGACCGTCAGGTCGCCGAAGCCGGTGATGCCCGCCCCTGCAAGACCGGTCAGGTCGATCACGTCCACGCCATCCTCGAAATCGGTGATCGTGTCGTCGCCGGCCTTGGTGCCGAAGACGAAGCTGTCGGCCTCTGAGCCGCCGGTCAGCAGGTCGCGGCCGCGCCCGCCCTCGATCGTGTCGGCGCCGGCATCGCCAAAGAGCTTGTCATTGCCGTTGCCGCCCAGCAGCACGTCATCGCCGTCGCCGCCCGAGATCACGTCGTTGCGGTGCCCGCCATCGAGGCTGTCGGCGCCCGCATCCCCGTTGATCTTGTCATTGCCCTGGCCGCCGAGGATCGTGTCGTCGCCCGCGCCGCCGGTCAGCGTGTCCTTGTCATCGCCGCCGTCGAGCGCGTCGTTGCCGGCGCCGCCCGCGACCTTGTCGCGCCCGTCCCCGGCAGAGATCACGTCGTCGGAACCGGTGCCGGTCAGCTTGTCATTGCCCGCGGTGCCGGTGATCGGGTCGGCCACCATGCCGAAATCCGCGGCGTCCAGATCGGCCGCCAGCGTGTTGGCCAGTTTCAGTGTGTTGCCGCCGCCGAAATCCACCACCGTGTCGGTACCGTCATCGGTGATCGTCATCTCGGACAGCGAGGAAATGCCTAGCCGGGTGACGTCGATCTGGTCGGTGCCGCTTTGGAAATCGGTGATCAGGTCCTGCCCGGCGCCGGGCACGATGACGAACAGGTCCGCGCCGCTGCCGCCGGTCATCGTGTCATTGCCAAGACCGCCCTCGAGCGTGTCAGCGCCTGCGCCGGCATCCACCACGTCGCCATCCTTGCCGCCGACCAGCATGTCGTCGCCATCGCCACCTTCGAGCGTGTCGGCCCCGTCGCCGCCATTCACGCTGTCATTGTCGGCCCCGCCCGAGAGCGAGTCGTCGCCCTGGCCGCCCAGCACCGTGTCATTGCCCGCGTCGCCCGAGAGCAGGTCGTCATCTGCGCCGCCGTTCAGCTGGTCGTTGCCGTCCCCGCCGGTGATCTCGTCATTGCCGGCCTGGCCGAAGACGCTGTCATCGCCGCCATTCGCGACCATCGTGTCATCGCCGCCCAGCAGGTTCACGTCATCCGCGGTGGGCAGGCCGGTCACGTCATCGGCCTCTTCGGTGACCTGGTAGGGATCGGCCTCGGCGATCTGGATCGAGTAGGATTCGTTGGGCTGGAGCGCGTCCCCCTGGATCGCCAGCGAGAACCACTGCGTGTTGGTCGGCGTGAAATCCATCTCGATCGTGTTGCCGTCGACGCGGATATCCTCGAGCTGCAGGAATCCGGTGTAGTGCATCTGCTGGCCCTGGGTGTGCGGCACGCCATCGGTCAGGTGATACCCGAAAGAGTGGAAGTTCATCGGGTTGACCACGACCAGCGCGTGGAAGCCCGAGATGTCGTCGACCGTTGCCGTGATCGTGTAGGTCTTGCCGCCTTCCAGCACGGGCAGGTTGATGCCGTCCTGCGTGTCCAGCCCCCCGATCGTGCCGGTGAAAGTGTCATCGAAGCCGATGCTGAAGGAGCCTGTCGCCCATGCGTTGATATTCGAGTCGCTCGTTTCGTTGATGATTGCCATGTGGTCGCTTTCGCTCGTTAGGTTGCGTATCCGGCGGGCGGCCCCTGAGGGACAGCGGAACGTACCCGTCCTGACCCAGCGTTAGCGGCGCGGCATGGCGCGGCGGGGGTCGGAAATGGTTAATACTGCGAAAGATTCTGGCTTGGGCGGGCGCGGCCCCGGTCGTTTGCGGCCATGGCAAGGCGGTGGTTTCTGCAAAGGAAACGGCCCGCCTGCGGGGCGGGCCGTTGTGCCATAATGGTTAACGACGGATTGGGGCAGCGTCAGAACAGGAAGTCGGACGCGTCGATATCCGCGGCCGAGACGTTCTGCAGCGTGATGCTGTTGTCGCCCGCCAGCGCGACGACCGCATCCGCGCCCACCTGGGTCACGGTCAGATCGCCGAACCCGGTGATCCCCTCGGACGCATAGCCCGACAGGTCGATCAGGTCCTCGCCATCGGTGAAATCGGTGATGGTGTCGTGGTTGGAGCGGCTGGCAAAGACGAACAGGTCGGCATCCGCGCCGCCGGTCAGGATGTCGGTATTGCCCCCGCCGTCGATTGTGTCTGCGCCGTTTCCCCCCTGCATCGTGTCCTTGCCGCCGCCGCCGCTCATCTCGTCTGCGCCGTTGCCGCCGCAGATCTTGTCGTTGCCATTGTCACCGAACATCGTGTCATTGCCGTCTTCGCCGTAGAGACGGTCGTTCTTGTTGCCGCCATCGATGTCGTCATCGCCGGCCCCTCCGAAGATCAGGTCGTTGTCCGCGTTCCCCGCAAGGCGGTCGTTACCGTCCTCGCCGTAGATCTTGTCCTGTCCCGATCCGCCGGAAATGGTATCGTCCCCCGACCCCCCACGAAGTGTGTCCCGCCCGGTGCCGCCCGCGATATTGTCATCGCCGCCATAGCCCCAGACGCGATCGCTGCCGCTCTTGGCTTCGACCAAGTCTGCGCCGCCTGTTCCGTGCAGACGGTCGCCTCCTCCGGTCGCGTCGAGCGGATCGGGTGCCGCAACCAGCTCAAAGTCGCTGTTCGAGAGCGCATTGGGCGCGACGTCGTCCAATATCAGGGTGTTGCCATTGCCGAGGGCGATTCGTGCCGACCCGCCTATGTCATCGATCTGCAAATTGGCAATGTCCCATATCCCGATCGTGGTCAGGTCGATGGTATCGGTGCCGACCTCGAAATCGGTGATCGTGTCGTTTCCCGTTTGCCAGCCATCGATGACGAAAACATCCGCTCCCGACCCGCCGGTCTGGAGATCGTCGCCCTTGCCGCCGATCAGAGTGTCGTCGCCGGTGCTTCCGACCAGTGTGTCGCTGTCCTGTCCACCATTCAGGCGGTCGTTGTCGTTGCCGCCATAAAGATAATCATTGTTGTTGCCGCCGAAGAGCGTGTCATTGCCGGTGCCGCCAAATAGCATGTCATCGGCGTTGCCACCGTCCAGCAGATCGTTCCCGGTACCGCCATAAAGGCTGTCATGGCCACAGGCCCCGATCAGCTCGTCGTCGCCGCCGTTCCCGAATATCTCGTCGCTGCCGTTGCCGCCCAGCAGCGTGTCGTTTCCTTCGCCGCCCTCGATATAGTCGGCGCCGTTGTCGCCCATATAATAGTCATTGCCCCCGAGCAGGGAAATGATGTCCCGGGTCAGCGTGCCGTACAGGCTGTCATCCCCGGAAGTTCCGAATTGCATCGGCATGGCAGAGTCCTTCGTTCAATCCTCGTGGTGTCGCCCCAACACCCAGATTGCCGAAAGGCCGTCCGCCCGTATCACCGCCTCGTCTTGGTCTTTTGTTGGTTAATGAAAGACTACGCCGCGGGTGGGAAATGTGCAAAGAAAACGGCGCAAAGCGGGCTGATCCGGTCGGAATTGCCGCAATGCGCCGTCTCATTAGAAGCGAAGGCGGGACAATGCCCGCCTCCGTCAGAAATTGTTGCCGTTATTCCGGCAGGATCACGCCGTCGATCACGTGAATCACGCCGTTCGAGGCCTCGATATCGGCCTGCACGACGTTCGCACCGTCGACGGTCACACCGCCTTCGGTCATGATGGTCACGTCGCTGCCCTGCACGGTGGTCGCCATCATGTTGTTCGACAGGTCGGACGACATCACCTTGCCCGGGACCACGTGATAGGTCAGCACGGCGGTCAGCTGGTCCTTGTTCTCGGGCATCAGCAGCGTGTCGACGGTGCCCTCGGGCAGTGCGGCAAAGGCTTCATCGGTCGGGGCGAAGACGGTGAAGGGGCCTTCGCTCTTGAGCGTGTCCACGAGGCCGGCCGCGGTGGCCGCGGCGAGCAGCGTCTCGAACGTACCTGCGTTCGCGGCCGTGTCGACGATGTCCATCGAGTGGCCACCGGCCAGGGCCGGGGTCGCGAGGAACGTTGCGGCGGTCAGGGCGAGGTAGGTTCTGCGAAGCATCAATAGTCCTCCATTTCACACGTTTCACGATTGAAACGTTGCGAGGGTTACGGGCCCTCGGAGGATATGGATCAGCATCGAATCCGCGTGAGACGGGCTTGACGCGGACCGGGGCGCCGCTAAGCGCGGCGCCCCGGATTTTTCGAATGAAAACTTCGTGATAGAAAAATGCGCCGCGGCGTCAATCCAGGCCGATCGCGGCCCGTGCAATTCCGTCCAGAAGCGCCTCGACCTGCTTCATCGGGCCCTCGGGAAAGGCCTGGAAGCCGATCGTCGTGGTGTCCGGCGTGTCAGGGCGGACGAAGACGAAGATGTCATAGGGGCAGAACCGGATGTTCATCGGGTCGGCCTCCATCACCGCGCGCGAGATCTTGGCCGAACAGAAGCTGTAGATGTCGGCCGCCTCGAACAGCACCACCTCCGAGCCGAGATCGGCGCGGGTGCGCTCCAGCATGGCGCCGGTATGGCTGACGCTGTCGATCACCAGTCCCTCGTCGAGGATCGCGCTTTCCAGCCCGAAGATCACGTCGTCAAAGCTCTGGTCCGTGTCATAGGTGATGACGTCGCCCGCGCTCGCCGCGGTCGCGGCAAGGCACAGCGCGGCGGCGGCCAATGGATGTCTCATGTCCTCTCTCCCTTCGCGAGGACCGTGCAAGGGGGCTGCCATCGGTCCGTCATGATGGCACAGTAGGCGAAGACAGCCGGTTTGCCCTTGAGGCAAATCAACACATTCGGGGGGTGGCATATGGAATATGCAATGGCGGCGCTGCAATACCTTGCGCTCTTGTTCGTCTTTCTGATCGGCGTCGCGACAGCGCTGGTCATCGCGTTCTACTTCATCGACAAGTCGCAGACCTCGGACGCGATCCGGCGCAACTACCCGGTGATTGGGCGGTTCCGCCACCTGTTCACCGAGCTGGGCGAGTTCTTTCGCCAGTATTTCTTTGCCATGGACCGCGAGGAGATGCCGTTCAACCGGGCCCAGCGCAACTGGGTGGCGCGCGCCACCAAAGGCAAGGGCAACACGGTGGCCTTCGGCTCGACCCGGAACCTGAACGTGCCGGGCACGCCGATCTTCATGAACGCGGTCTTTCCGCCGCTGGACGACCAGTACGCCTCGACCGAGCCGATGGTGATCGGGCCGCATGCGCGCGACCCCTTTTCCGCGCGGTCGATCTTCAACATCTCGGGCATGTCCTACGGCGCCATCTCGAAACCCGCGGTGCAGGCGCTGTCGCGTGGTGCCAAGGAGGCGGGGATCTGGATGAATACCGGGGAAGGGGGGCTGTCGCCCTATCACCTCGAGGGCGGCTGCGACATCGTCTACCAGATCGGCACTGCCAAGTTCGGCGTGCGCGACGCAGCCGGCAACCTGTGTGACGAGAAGCTGCGCGAGGTCGCGGCGCATCCACAGGTGAAGATGTTCGAGATCAAGCTGAGCCAGGGCGCCAAGCCGGGCAAGGGCGGCATCCTGCCCGCCGCCAAGATCACGCCCGAGATCGCGGCGATCCGCGGGCTCAAACCCGGCGAGGACGGCATCTCGCCCAACCGCCACCGCGAGGTCGACGATTTCGGCGACCTGCTGGACCTGATCAACCACGTGCGGGACGTGACGGGCAAGCCGGTGGGCATCAAGACCTGCCTCGGCTCCTCCGATCCGTGGATCGCCTTCTTCGAGCTCATCCAGGAACGCGGGGTCGAAAGCGCGCCCGACTTCATCACCATCGACGGGGGCGAGGGCGGCACCGGCGCGGCGCCCATGCCGCTGATTGACCTTGTCGGCATGCCCCTGCGCGAGGCGCTGGTGCGCATGGTCGACCTGCGCGACCGCTTCGGCATGCATGACCGCATCCGCATGATCGCCTCGGCCAAGCTGGTGAACCCCTCGGACGCGGCCTGGGCGATCTGCGCAGGCGCGGATTTCGTCGTCTCGGCGCGCGGCTTCATGTTCGCCCTGGGCTGCATCCAGGCGCTGAAATGCGACCGCAACACCTGCCCCTCGGGCGTGACCACCCATGACCGCCACCTGCAGCGCGGGCTGGTGCCGGACGAGAAATACATCCGTGTCGCCAATTACGCGCGCTCGATCATCAACGAGGTCGAGACCATCGCCCATTCCGTCGGCGTGGCCGAGCCGCGGCTGATGCGGCGGCGCCATGTGCGGCTGGTGCGCGACGATGGCAGCTCGGTCCAGATGAACGAGCTCTACCCGTCGGTGAAGCTGGCCCCGCCGCCCGAGGCTGCGGCCGAGTAGGCGGCAACTGTTTCAGCCCCGCCACGCCAACGTGAGAAGGCTTTTGTTTGAGGCGCCGCGCCGCCCGCTTATCTTTCCGTCAACGCCGGACAAGAGGAGCATCCCATGGCCTATCGCTGGAAGAACGACCTGACCCGCGCCGACGCCACGCCCGAAGCGGTCTTTCTGAACCGCCGCCGGGTGCTGGCGGGCCTCGGCATCGGGGCCGCGGGGCTGGGGATCGCCGGGCTTCCCGGCCGCGCGCAGGCGCAGGATGCGCTGGAGCCCAACAGCTGGGAGGACATCACCTCCTACAACAATTTCTACGAGTTCGGCACGCGCAAGGACGATCCCAAGCGCAACGCGCACATGCTGACGACCGAGCCGTGGTCCGTGACGATCGACGGCATGGTCGACAAGCCCGGCGATTACGCCTTTGCCGACATCATGAGCCAGATGAGTGTCGAGGAGCGCATCTACCGCCTGCGCTGCGTCGAGGCCTGGTCGATGGTGGTGCCGTGGAACGGGTTCGAACTGGCCGACCTGCTGGACCTTGCCGGCGTCAAGCCCGAGGCGCGCTATGTCGCCTTCGAGACCGCCTACCGCCCCGAGGAAATGCCGGGCGTGCGCTTCCCCGTGCTGGACTGGCCCTATGTCGAGGGGCTGCGGCTGGACGAGGCGCGCCACCCGCTGACCATCATGGCCACCGGCATCTACGGGCGCGACATTCCCAACCAGAACGGCGCGCCGCTGCGGCTGGTGGTGCCGTGGAAATACGGCTTCAAGTCGATCAAGTCGGTGGTGCGCATCACCCTGACCGATGAACAGCCGCCCACCTCGTGGAACAAGAGCCAGCCCAGCGAGTACGGCTTCTATTCCAACGTGAACCCGAACGTGGACCATCCGCGCTGGAGCCAGGCGACCGAGCGGGTGATCGGTTCGGGCGGTGGCGGCCTCCTCGGCCGGTTGCAGGTGGAGCGTCAGCCCACGCTGATGTTCAACGGCTACGAGGACGAGGTGGCCAGCCTTTACGAGGGCATGGATCTGCGTGAAAACTTCTGAGCGGCTGACGTCATGACCCTGACCGACCGGCTGAACGGCGCGGCGCGCCGCGTGCCCACATGGATCCTCTACCTGCTGCTCTTCCTGCCGGCCCCCTATTATGTCTGGCAGGGCATGACGGGAGCGTTGGGGGTAGAGCCCGTGCGCACGCTGGAACATCTGCTGGGGGAGATGGCCCTGCAATTGCTGATCGCGGGACTCTGCATCACGCCGCTGCGCCGACATCTCGGGGTGAACCTGCTGCGGTTCCGGCGAGCCATCGGGCTGATGGCCTTCTTCTATGTCACGCTGCACCTGCTGGTCTGGCTGGTGCTGGACGTGCAGATCGCGGCGCAGATCTGGGCCGACATTCTCAAGCGCCCCTACATCACCATCGGCATGGCCGGTTTCGGTCTCCTGATTCCGCTGGCGCTGACCTCGAACAACTGGGCGGTGCGCCGGCTGGGGCCGCGCTGGCGGCAATTGCACAAGCTGACCTATGGCGCGGTGCTGCTGGGGGGCGTGCATTACCTCATGCTGTCAAAGGGCTTCCAGCTGGAGCCCTTGCTGTACCTGGCCGCGATTCTGGGCCTGCTGTCCCTTCGCCTTCGTTTTGGTCGTCTGTTTGGCCGGTTTGTCCGGGCCTGAGTCCCGGTTGGCTCGCCTGTCTTGTCGGGGTTTTTGGTGTGAGTCTGTGGGTGAGTTTGTGGATAAGTTCGGGCGAGTCGGGGAATGGTGGGTTTGAGGGGTGGTCTGGCGTGGGTTTTGGGG